>CAWKLE010000004.1:0-586827 GCA_963850415.1 uncultured Actinomycetes bacterium | reverse complement strand
GAAAACCGGTAGCCGTCTTTTGGGCGGCTCGTGGGTTCGAATCCCACCCCCTCCGCTATTTCAAGCGGATTCCGTAGCCCCAAGCGGGATCGCGCGCGGCGCTGCGACCCTTCCGGAGCTATCGGCGTTGCCGGTCAACGCTGCTAGCGACCGCCGGGGTGGGGCGGCGCCGATCGCAAACTGATCGCATTGGGGCCGCCTGCTGTAATGCCAGTTTGAGGCGAGCGTCGCGACTGAGCAGGACGAGGTGCCAGCTAGCCGAATGCGTCAACGTGGAACAGGCAGGGCTTTTCGGCAGTCTGGACGTACAGCCCGGCGGATACCAATCCGTTGAGCGTCGTTCCACTCGCCGTGACAGCCCCGAAGCTCTTTCCCGCCACATATCCCTGGGATATGGCGGGTCCGACTTCCAGGATCGTTCGTTTCGACGCTTCCGTGGAGGGGCCGATCGTGAAGTTGCCGTTATTGCCGTTGCTCCAGGTCGTATTGTCTTCAGTGGTCGCGATGAGAACGTCGCCCACGGCATATCCGGCTCCGTCGACGCTGCAGACGCCGACAAGGCTCAGCGGGCCATCGGTGATTAAGACCGCTTCCGTCGGGGTCCCTGGTTCCGGGTCCAGCTGAACCAGCCCCGAACTGAAGAACTTGCTTGCCGGCACGAAGCCGCCCGGACCGATTCCTCCCAGCGAGATCGCTTTGCTCGCCGTGGTCGCGGTGTCGGCGCTCGTCGCATGCGCAGCGTTGTCCGCATTGGCTGCATGGGTGGCATTGGGCACGGAGCCGAGCGTGGAGACATTGATATTTGCCCCTGTGAGCGTGTTGGCGGCGACCTTCTGGCCCGTAACCGAGCCGTTCTTCAGCTGCTTGGTACCGACGCTGTTCTTCGGCAATTTCGTCGCAGCGTAGGCGCCGCCACCGAGGATCAGGAACAAGCAGAACGTCGAGACTACGTTCGAGTAGGTGAGCTTGCTGCGCAGCTTTGCGCTCAATTGATCTCCCAGTCGCCTTGGTAGAACCAGTATCGAGCCTACGCCCAAAGTGTCGGTTTGCCAAATCGATTCGCCGGATTCTCCATCCGGCTCGGCAGACGTGCCCCACGCAAGCGGCAACGCTATGCAACGGCCAACGGATGGCTCTTGATTTCGTATTGACGCGGACATTCCATGCTTGAAACCGGTAGCCGTCGCGAGGCGGTCGTGGGTTCGAATCCCACCCCCTCCGCTGCTTCAGGTAGCGCCACCGGCGGTCGGTGGGCAGGGCTCGGACACACCCGCTGCCCAGAGGCGTTCCATCGCCTCGATCACCTGCCAATCGCTGAAGCCCTCGACGGCCGCTTCGGCGATCGGAATGCCCTGCACCATTTCCCGCAGGCGGGCTCGGGCATCGGCCACGCTCTGGGGATCGATGGGAAAGGTGCTGCCCTGTTTGCGGGACTGATCCATAGGCCGTCAAGGCGCCTGTCGGCGTCGGTCGTTGAACCTTGAATGCTACTTATCAGTATGTAGACTGTCAAGTAGCAGGACGGTACGTTGCCCGCCAGCGGGACGAGGTGGAAGCGACAGGGAAGCCGTGCTGCGATAGAGGGAAATCTTCAAAGAGCCTTGGGTCGCAATCTGCGTGCCTACCGCAACGCTCGTGGACTGAGCCAGGAGGCGTTCGCCGAGGTCCTTGGTGTCCATCGCACCTATATGGGCGGCGTCGAGCGTGGCGAGCGCAACCTGACACTCAAAACCGTCGAGCGCATTGCCGGGCGGCTCAAGATCGATCCTCTTGCGCTGTTGGATCCCGGCGACGAAGCCGAGACGCAATCGGGAGTGCGAATTAGATATAGCGCCCGGAGCTTCTCTGACGGCACCGCGACGTGCAGGAAAGGCCGTTGTCCGGCCGAACGAGCGGGGATGGAGACGGAGCCCGCGTCGAGCCCGCCGGCGCGAGCGCTGGCTGCAGCGCGCCGAGCGGGTCAGCGACGCCTTCGGGCTGGTCCTCGTCCTGGTCCTGATCGACCTACGTGCTGACCTCGCTGCTCGGCAACCGCGGCTGGTCCGCGGTGGTCCTGACGGTCGCCACCAGCGCCACCTCGGTGGTCGCGCTGACCAGCTCGCACGCCCGTGCCAGGCGTCGTGCGCGCGGCGCTGGCCCTCTCCGCGCTGACGATCGCGCTCGCCGCCATCGCCGCCGCGTCGGACGACCACGCACTGGCTCAACGTCGCCTCGGTGATCCAGATCGCGCTGCTCGACCGTCGCGATGGCTCGCCGTCCTGCGCCGCGTCGTCACCTCGCGCCGAGGTCGGCTCGCGCACGATCCTCGGCGCGATCAGCGTCTACACCGTGCTCGGCATCCTCTTCACCTTCGCCTACGGGACGATCGACCGGATCCAGGGCGGCGCCCTTCTTCGAAGGCATCGCCCACTCCGGGCGGCTCGACTTCCTCTTCTTCAGCTACACGACCCTGACCACGACCGGCTACGGCAACCTCGTCCCCGGCGGCCAGCCGGGCCGGATGATCGCCGGGCTGGAGATGATGATCGGCCAGATCTTCCTGGTCACCCTGGTCGCCGGGCTGGTCAGCCTCTGGCGCCCCGGCGAGGCGCCTGCAGCGCCGACGCGAGCGCCGCGGCCAGAGCCCGGCGCAGCCGCAGCCGCCGCGCCTAGGGCCTAGTCGGAGAGCTCGACGCGCTCGATCGTCTGCGGCTCGACCGGCTTGTCGCCGGCGTCGGTCGGCGTCGACTCGATCGCGTCGACGACATCCATCCCGTCGGTGACCTTGCCGAAGACGGTGTGCTTGCCGTCGAGCCAGGGCGCGGCCTCGGTGGTGACGATGAAGAACTGCGAGCCGTTGGTGTTCGGCCCGGCGTTGGCCATCGCCAGCGCCCCGCGCACGATCTTGTGGTCGTTGAACTCGTCCTCGAAGGTGTAGCCGGGGCCGCCGCGGCCGCTGCCCTCCGGGCAGCCGCCCTGGATCATGAAGTCGGGGATCACCCGGTGGAAGACCAGTTCGTCGTAGAAGCCGTCGGCGGCGAGCTTGCGGAAGTTCTCGACCGTCTTCGGCGCGTCCTCGTCGTGCAGCTCGAGCACGATCGGCCCGGCGCTGGTGTGAAGGGTTGCCTGCGACATCGGCGCGCAACCCTACACCGATCGGCGCGGCTCAGCCGTTGACCTGACCGTCAGCGGCCGCGAGGCGCCGGGCGCGTAGGGCCAGCGCTCCTCCGGCGAGCGCCACCGCCCGCAGGCGGATCGCGGCCGCGCCGCTGACGTAGCGGAAGCGGTAGCGGGCGCGGAAGCGGCCGCCGTGGTCGCTGCGGGTGACGAGCACCGGCCGCCAGCGCCGCGTCGCGCTCTCCAGGTACTGGATCGCGACCAGCTTGCCGCGCCGCGGCAGCGGCGCGCCGCGTGCCGCGCACCCGGCCGCCAGAGCCGCACCGCCTGGCCGGTGCGCAGCGCGAGCGGCGCGGCGTCGAAGTGGACGCCGCCGCGCACCCGCAGGCGAGCAGCGGGCCGCGCCGGGCCGGCGTCGAGCCGGTCCGTCGCCGGCGAAGGCGACGGTGATCCGCCGCGAGGGGCCGGCGCGGCAGCGCGCAGCTCGAAGCCCCCGTGCGCGCCGGTCTCGACGCTGCGACTCGCCGGCGGGCACGAGAGCCCCGCGCGAGGGCCGGGAGACGACGCGCAGCCGCCGCCCGGCGAGGCCGGCGCCGTCGGCGTCGAGCAGGCGGCCGCTGAGCGTCGCCGGCGGCGCCGAACGGGCACCGTCACCGCGGTCGCCGTGGCGGTGGCGCCAGCGCGAGCCGGGCGAAGAGCCGCGTCTTGGCGCCCGGCGGCGCTGCGGGTCTCGCGCCAGCGGCCGGCGCCGGCCTTGCGCAGCGCCATCTCGGTGCCGTCGGCGCGGCGGGTCGTGGACGCCGTGTTGCCGGCGCGCGTCGACGGCGTCGGCGCGGAAGACGTAGGTGCCGGGCGCCAAGCGCCGGGCAGCGGCGCGACGAGCTGCGCCGTGTCCGGGCGGCGCCCGCCGGCACGAGCTTCGTCGGCAGCTCGATCCAGCGCTCGGTGCCGAGGCGGCGGTAGTGGATCTCGCCGCCGGCCGGGCCCGGAGTGCTCGTCGGAGACGTCGGCGCTGGACCGAGTCGGGACAGCCGTCGCCGGCGTCTGCGGCGAAGGCGACGCCGGGCGGCACGTCGTCGAGGCGCAGCGGCACCGTCGACCGCGGAGGCCGGGGCCTCGTTGCCGGCTTCGTCGCGCAGCCAGACGTGCGAGCGTAGTAGGCGCCCGCGCGCGGGCACCGTGAGGTCGCTGCGAGCTGCGGCGATGTCGCGGCCCGCGGCGAACTGGACGCCCGTGTCGTAGCCGGCCGGCCCGACGATCCGCCAGGAGGCGCCGCCGATCGGGCTGGCCGACGCCCTGGTCGGGGTTCTCCCAGGCGAGGTCGAAGTCGTTGGCCCGGCGCCAGCCGTCGCCGCCCGGCGAGCGCCAGCGAGCGCGGGTGGGCCGGCGGGTTGTTGTCGATCAGGACCGTGCTGCGCCGGCGTGCAGCCGACGTTGCCGGCGAAGTCGGTGACGCAGTGGGAGAGCCTGTGCGGGCCGTCGCTGAAGCGCGGTGGTGTCGATCGTCTGGCGACGCCGGAGACGCCGAGCTCGCAGGGCCGCATCCGCGTCGCCCGCCACTCGCCGCCGATCAGCGACCTTCGCGCAGCGGGTACTCGGTCAGGCGCGACCCGGGCGCCGTCGAGCAGGTTTCGCCGAAGCGGACCCCGCCGCCGGCGTCGGCGCCGCCAGACCTGCAGACGCCCTGGGCGCCGCGGCGCCAGCCGCCGGCGGTGAGTTCGCCGCCGATCGCCCGCGGCCGGGCGCGGCGTCGTCCTCGAGCGTGATCGTCAGCGCCCGCAGCGCCGACCACGAGCCCGGTTCGAGGCTGCACCACTTGCTTTCGGCCCGGGCGCAGAGCAGGCGGTCCTCGAGCGCCGGCACGCGGCGGGAGAAGCCGGCGACGAAATCGCGCGGGGTGACGTCGGTCGTCGGCGGCCGCCGCGAAGGCGTCGAAGCCGCCGCCCGGCCGTCGACGCCGATGCCGCTGCTCGATGCCGTCGTGGAGGGCGTGCCACCAGGTCCCGCGGACCTGGGTGATCGCCGGTCGCCGGCGGCGCCGTCCAGCGCCAGCGGGCGAAGCGGGTGCCGGAGACCGTCGGCTGCCCGTCGCGGGTGAAGCTCTTCAGGTGGGCGCCGTCGAAGGGGTCGGCGCCGGCGGGAGTCACGCAGTAGGAGTCGGGGCGGAACTTGGCCCCGCCGGTCGTGTCGGCCCAGTCGGCGTCGGCGCCGACGTGCCAGCCGCACTGGGCGACCGCGTACTTGCCGGCCCTGCGCCTCGCCCGCCACCAGCAGCAGCAGCGCCAGCGCCAGCCCGACCCCCATCGCGACGATCCGGCCGCGGCCGCCCGCGCGTCCCCGACATGCACCCTCCTTCGCTCGACGGCATTCGGAGGCTAAGGCGCAGCGGCCGCGATCTCTCCCCCCTGCCGCCGGCGCGCCGCCGCCGAGCGGCGCTTTGCGAGAATGGCCCCGATGGCGCTTCCGACGCAGGATCAGATCACCGAGAAGCTGCGCGCCGTGATCGACCCCGAGCTGCGCCGCTCGATCGTCGAGCTGGGCATGGTGCGCTCGATCGAGGTCAAGGACGAGCGGCCGGGTCGAGGTCGTCGTCTCGCTGACCACCGCCGGCTGCCCGATCCGCTCCCACTTCGAACAGGCGGTCGCCAAACAGGTCTCCGAGCTCGACGGGGTGACCGAGGTCGCGGTCGGCTTCGACGTCCTCTCCGACGAGGAGAAAGGCGACCTGCAGCAGACGCTCGGCCGCGGCAAGCTGCCCGAGGGCGCGCTCGCCCAGGTCAAGAACGTGATCTGCGTCGCCTCCGGCAAGGGCGGCGTCGGCAAGTCGACGATGACCGCCAACCTGGCCGCGGCGCTGACCGCCGAAGGCCACCCCGCCGGCGCCCTCGACTGCGACGTCTACGGCTACTCGATCCCGCGCATGCTCGGCGTCAACCGCAAACCGGAGGTCAACGGCGAGCGCAAGATCCTGCCGCTGGAGGCGCGCCGGCGGGGTCAAGGTGATGTCGATCGGCTTCTTCGTCGAGGAGAACGCGGCGGTCGTCTGGCGCGGCCCGATGCTCCACAAGGCGATCCAGCAGTTCCTCGAGGACGTCGCCTGGGGCGAGCTGGAGTACCTGCTGCTCGACCTGCCGCCGGGGACCGGCGACGTCTCGATGACGCTCGCCCAGCTGCTTCCCCAGGCCAAGTTCGTGATCGTCACCACGCCCGCAGCCGGCGGCGCAGACGGTCGCCAAGCGCGGCGCCGACATGGCGCGCGAAATTCGACCTCGAGCTGCTCGGCGTGATCGAGAACATGTCCGGCTTCACCACCCCCGACGGCGAGCGCTTCACGATCTTCGGCGAGGGCGGCGGCCAGCTGCTCGCCGACGAGCTCGACATCCCGCTGCTCGGCAAGGTGCCGCTCTCCGAGCCGCTGCGCGAGCACGCCGACGACGGCACCCCGCTGGTCACCGCCGAGCCCGACTCCCCCGCCTCGCAGGCGATCCGCCAGGCGGCCCGCGGCATCGTCGCCGCGACCCCGCAGGAGCTGCCGGTCCTGCAGGCGACCCCGCCGGCGGCCGAAGCCGCCGCCGGTCAGCGGCACGCCGCTGCCGATGGCCTAGCGCTCTGCCTCGGCTGGCGTAGTTCTCGAACACCGACCTGACGGTGAGCGCCTGCGCGTCGATCTCGTCGGCGACCGCCGCCATGAAGTTCTGAGATCCGTAGCGCTCCATGAGCAGGATCCCCAGCTCCACGAACGCAAGCGAGTCGAAGTCGAGGTCGGCGACGAGCAGGCTCTCCGCGGAGACTTCGGCGGGATCGAGTTCGAGGATCTCAGCCACCTCGGCGGCGAACTTCTCGAGCCCTTCCAGCGTCTCCGGCATCAGGCCGCCGCCTCCGCGACAACGGAAGCGGCGTATTGGCCCCAATACGGCTGCCACCGATCCTTCGAGATGGCGAGGATGTGGTGGTCCCAATACCGGCCGTCAAGGTAGTGGTGATCCTTCAGCCTGCCCTCCGCCTCGAACAGCCTGCCGACGCCGGAGGAGAACTGCTCCAGGTTGTAGTCGGCGACGTCGAGGTAGAGCTTGTTGAGCGGCCAGCAGGAGAAGGCGTACTCGATGAACAGCCCACAGCCCATCATCACCAGGGGCGAGGGCCTCGTCGCATCGAAGCTGGAGAGCGCGAGGTGGGCGTGGCCGTTGCGCATATCGGCGTTGAACAGGGACACGAGCCCCAGCCGGCGGTGGTCCGCGTCGCCGAGGACCACGAAGCGCGCCAGGGTGCTCGCCGACCTCTGCCTCAGCCACTCGTCGAAGGCCGGTGTCGTTCCCTCCAGACCACCCCTGCTCGCCAGGGCGCCACTCGTCTCACGCAGGTAGAGGTCCTCGTATTCGTCGGGAAGGACGGCGCGGAGGTAGACGTGGCGGCCGCGAAGAAGGCTCTCGGCCCTAGCTTCCAAAGCAGCCCATCGTCCGCCGGTCCGCCGCACTCGTCGTTCGGGTCGCGAAGCCGACCAGCGGACAGATCCCTTCGCAGGTCGGGCCGCCGAACGCGTAAACGGTCAGCCGCATTCGCGGGGCGTTGCAGACCGCTTCGTCGACCCGAATACGGGCATGGAAGCGAGCCAGCGCCGCCAGGCGGCCCTTGCAGGCGATCCGCTGGGCGTGTGACAGACGGCAGCTCATCGAGTCCGTCGGCCTCGCGCCCGGCAATTCGGCCGTGACCTTCTTCAGCTTCCGATTGGCCCTGCTCACCGCGAATTCGGTGACTTCGTAGTTGCACTGGACCCAAAGGTCGGCCAGCCAGGGCTTGCCGGCTCCGCCCGATGAGTTGTCGATCAGCACCGAGCAGGCGGGCGGACCGGCCGGGACGGCTTCCTCTGCGGCAAGCGCAGGCGAAGCACAGAGAGCCAGCGCGAGCGCGGTGAGGACAGTTGCCAGCCTCACCATGGCGTCACGTGAACGCCGTAGATCGACTCGATTTCTTTGACCTCGGTGTAGTAGCTGTTGGCGCAGCCGATCTGCCCGCCGGACAAGATGCCGACCGCGTAGTTGCCGTCGTACTCAGGACCGCCGCTATCGCCTTTGTCGATGCAGGCCCCGGACACTCTCGTCATGTGGGTCAAGCTGCTGCCGTCTTCGTACGTCACCTTGGCGCTGATCTGCTGAACGGTTCCGCAGCTCGAACCGGTCGACCTGCCGCTGTGACACACGTACTCGCCTACGTAGCTCGATGCCGAGCCGTAGATCGGGTTGGAGGGGTTCTGGATCGAATACTGGGGGGCCGGTCCCCAGACCACGACGTGGCCCCGCCAGCCCCAGTTTTTGACCCACCAGTTCGTGTCTTTGACCCTGATCAGGCCGCCGTCGGACTGGCCCTGAGCGTAGTAATGGCCTTCTTCGTGGCCGAGTTCGTTTTCGTATCCGTTGGCGGTCTCTGCCCAAAACGCGGCGGTGCTGGTCAGGCAGTGGCCGGCGGTGATCACGAAGGTGTTGGCGTAGACGTTCCCGGTCGCCGCGAATCCTGAGGTGCAGATCGTTGGACCGTGGATTTCGACTCCCCCGTGGAACGGCGGATCGCACGCACGCAGTTCGGAGTTCCAGGTGCAGGCGGCAGCTTGATCGTCGAATTCGGCGGGCTCGGCTTCGACGATCTTCACGTTCACCGGCATCGCCGCCGCCTGCGCACGAAGGTCGGCCCGCTGCTCGGCGTCGGCATTCGAGGCGATTTCGACGACAACCGAATTGATGCTGGTGTCGAGGCCGAGCCGTCGCCCTGCCGTCGGCGAGAAGGTCCTCGACCGCTTCGGTCAGCCGCGCCTCGGCGTTCTCGAGTTCCGCGACGGTGGAATCGACCAGGGCGACACGGTAATCGTCCTGGCCGAGGCCGTACCCCTCGAATTGCCTGGCCACCGCCGCGCGATCCTCGTCGGCGACGATGGGGACGACGAACTGACCGTCGGCGTTGTCGAACCAGACGCCGGCGAACCCTGCGCCCAACCTTGCTTCCAGCGCGTTCGCGATGCCGGCGGCCTTGGCCTGCATTTCGAGACGGTCGCCGGCCTCCACCGGGTTGACGTCGAAGGTGCGGGCATATTCGTCGACCGCCAGGGAGTCCTGCTGCTCGGCGGCATCGACCGGCGCCACGCGAAGCAGAGCTATGACGAACGTCGCGGCCAGCAACCCGCAGCCGCGGTTCCGCAGAGGTTTGGACAGGGCGAGATCAGCAGTTGACATCAGACGAGCCTCCCGACTCCTAGGTTTGTCGCCATGACGGTGTTGACTTACTCGTCCCCGCACACCAGCCAGACGGCACTCCGATTCCTGAGTGCAGACAAAACGTTCCACAGCTCAGTGGCGTTTGCAAGTTAAAAATCCTCACCGCTCAGTAAGAGCCCAGCGGCAGCAGCTCTCCCCCGGCGGGGCAAAGAGACGGCCGGGAGCTGAAGCGGGCTAGCCGCCCATGCTGCGGGCGATGACGACGCGCTGGATCTCGTTCGTGCCCTCGTAGATCTGGGTGATCTTGGCGTCGCGGAGCATGCGCTCGACCGGGTACTCGTTGACGTAGCCGTAGCCGCCGAGCACCTGGATCGCCTCGACCGTGACCCGCATCGCGTTGTCGGAGGCGAACAGCTTCGCCATCGAGGTCCACTTGCCGAGGTCGGCGGGGCGCTCGGGCAGGTCGGCCATCGAGCAGGCTTTGTAGAGGAGCTCGCGGGCGGCGGCGGTGCCGGTCTCCATGTCGGCGAGCTTGAACTGGATCGCCTGCAGGGCGTTGATCGGCTTGCCGAAGGCGATCCGCTCCTTCGAGTAGTCGTTGGCGTAGTCGGTCGCGCCCTGGGCGATGCCGACCGCCTGCGCGGCGGCGCCGAGCCGGGTCCGCTCGAGCGTGCCGAGGGCGACGCCGAGCCCCTTGCCCTCGGTCGCCGATCAGGTTCTCGTGCGGGACGCGGACGTCGGTGAACGACGGCGAGCCGGTCGGCGAGCCCTTGATCCCGAGCTTGTGCTCGAGCTGGCCGGGGTCGAAGCCCTCGCGCTCTTTCTCGACGACGAAGGCGCTGATCCGGTGGTTCTCGCGATCGGTGACGGCGAAGACGACGTAGAAGTCGGCGATCGCAGGCGTTGGTGATCCAGTTCTTCTGGCCGTTGATCACCCACTCGTCGCCGTCGCGGACGGCGTGGTCCGCATCGAGGCGGGGTCGCTGCCGGCCTCGGGCTCGGAGAGCGCGAAGGCCGGCGACCACTCGCCGCTGGCGCATTTGGGCAGGAAGCGCTGCTTCAGCTCGTCGGAGCCGAAGAGCTGGATCGGCAGCGTGCCGAGCTCCTGGATCATCAGGATCAGGGCCGAGGAGGCGCAGGCCTTGGCGATCTCCTCGACCGCCATCTGCAGGACCAGCGTTCCGGTCCCGGTGCCGCCGTACTCGCTCGGCGAAGGGCAGCCCGAGGATGTCGTGCTCGGCGAGCAGCTTGCGCACGTCCCACGGGTACTCGCCTTCGCGGTCGATCTCCCCGGCGCGCGGGGCGATCTTCTCCTGCGCGAGCCGGCGGACCATGTCGCGCAGGTCGCGGGACTCCTGCGGGATCTCGTAGGTGCCGGGTGTCATGGTCGTCTCCATCGGCGGGCAGTCTATGAAGGACCGCTGGGATAGGGTGCGCGCGGCCGTGATTCGCGAGTGCCTCACCCGTCATCTCGCGGCCGCCGCCGAATATCCGCTCGAGCAGGTCCGCAACCTCCGGGGAGCCCAGGTCCCCGACCTCGATCACGTCCTCCTCGAGGTCGCCGAGGTCGGCGAAGCTCCGCCAGATCTGCTCGATCGCAGCTGCGTCGATGGGCGGCTCGCCTTCGCGCTCCTGCACCCGCGCCAGGCAGACCTCGAGCGGCGCCCTGAGCACGGCGTCGGCGACGGTGTGGCCGGCGCCTTGGAGCGCGTCCCGCAGCGGCTCGAAGAACCAGCCGGGGATCAGGATCCCCTCGACGACCGTGAGGTAGCCCGCCGAGGCGTAGCCGGCCGCGGCCTCGGCGACGATCCGCATCACGACCTCGTTCTGCTCTCGGGACTCCCGGCGCCAGGGCTCGACGAAGCCGCTGCGGATGAAGCGGAAGAACGCGTCGGCTTCCAGGTGGACGGCGCGATCGGTTCGCGCGGTCAGGATCCCGGGCTGCCGTGGTCTTGCCGACGCCGGGCGGCCCGGTGAGGATCAGGACCACGCTAACCCGTCCAGTCCGCCGCGAGCATCGAGTAGACGACCAGGTCGACGTAGCGGTCTCCGACCGCTTGGCCTGGCGCAGGGTCCCCTCCTCACGGAAGCCGAGACGCTCGGGAATGGCGCGGCTGCGCCTGTTCTCGGACGCGACCCGGATCTCGACCCGGTTCAGGTCCCAGTCGACCAGCGCATGACCGGTGAGGACGCGGACCGCCGCGGTCATCGTCCCCTTCCCCTGGAACTTCCTGCCGAGCCAGTAGCCGATGCTCGTCGATCGGGAACTCCAGTCGACCGAGATGAAGCCGATCATCCCGGCTATCTGCCCGTCGCCGACGATCGCGGCCTGGAAACCGTCGTTGGCGGCCGCCTGCTCGCGGGTCAGATCGATGAAGCCGCGGGTCTCCGCGAGCCCCTGGGCCGCAGCCCATGGGAGCCAGCGAGCGAGCCGCTCGCGGTCGGCCTCGATCAGCGCGTGAAGCTCGGGCGCGTCGCTCTCATCGAGTAGGCGGAGGCGCGAGCCCTCGCCGAGCTCGAGTGCGCACTGCGAGTGATCAGGCCGCGCTTTTCTTGTAGTACTCGGCGTTGATCTCGGCGTATTTGGCCCACTCGGCGGGGAGCTGGTCCTCGGCGAAGCAGGCGTCGACCGGGCAGGCCTCGACGCAGGCATCGCAGTCGATGCACTCGTCGGGATCGATGTAGAGCATCTCGACCGAGTCGTAGTCGGGCTCGTCCGGGGTCGGGTGGATGCAGTCGACCGGACAGACCTCGACGCACGAGTTGTCCTTTTGGCCGATGCACGGCTCGGCGATGACGTAGGTCATTCGGATGCTTTCTCCTAAGTCGTTTGTCAGTGCGCCGCGAGGCTGAGCCCCCGCCAAGCGCGAGCGGACATTTTAGAGTCTGGCGGCCGATCCCGCGTATGCGGCCTGGAAGATCGGTATGCGGCTTGGGATGATGTGCCGATGCTGCTGCTGACAGGGGCCACCGGAAGCATCGGATCGCGCCTGCTGCCGCTGCTGCTGGAGCAGGGCGAGGAGGTGCGCTGCCTGGTGCGCGAGCCGCGGCGGCTGGGCGAGCGGCGGGTCGACGTGCAGATCGCGCTCGGCGACCTCGGCGAGATGTCCGACCCCTACCTGGTGCGCCAGGCGCTGCGCGGGGTCGACACCGTCGATCCACCTGGCGGCGACGATCCGCGACCAGCCGCCCCACAGGATCGAGGAGCTGAACGGGCTGGCGACGGTGCGGCTGCTGCGGGCGGCCGAGCGCAGCGGCGTGCGGCGCTTCGTCTTCTTCAGCGCGCTCGACGCCTCGGCCGCGCAGCGCACCCGCTTCTTCCGCGCCAAGTGGCTGGCCGAGCAGGCGGTCGAGTCCTCGCCGCTGGAGTCGACCGTCTTCGCCCCCTCGATCGTCTACGACCGCTCCGACCCCTGGGTGACGCTGCTGCGGCGCTTCTCCTTCCTGCCGGTGCTGCCGGTCTCCGGCGACGGGCAAGGCGCGCTTCCAGCCGATCTGGGCGGCCGACGCCGCCCGCTGCGTGGTCGCGCGCGCTCGCGGCGGCGAGCGGGCGACGCGCTACGAGCTCGCCGGCCCCGAGACCCTCACCTACGACGAGATGTCCGACCTGGTCAGCCGCGTCGCCGGCCGGCCGCGTCCCCTCGTCCACGTGCCGCTGCCGCTGATCCGCGCCGGGCTGCTCGCGCTCCGCTCCCTTTTCGGCGAGTCCGTGTTTGCAACCTGGGAGGAGGCCGAGCTGATGGAGGTCTCGATGACCACCGCGCGCGGCACCGCCGACGCCAAGGCGCTCGGAGTCGAGCCGAGGAGGATGAGCGATGTTCTGGAGGAGGGCTAGCCGACGCGCCGGCTCGCGGCTCGCGGCTGGTCGCGGTCGCGCTGGCTGCGCTGCTGGCGCCGGGCCGGCGCGGCGCTGACGCTGGTCCCGCCCAAGCCCGACGTCTTCCTCGGCGTCAGCGACCGCGGCACGACGAGCGAATTCAACGAATTCGCCGAACTGACCGGCAAGCACCCGGCGCTGCTGCAGACCTTCCACCCCTGGGGCAACAGCCTCAACGAGGCCTACGAACGCTGGCGCGAAACGGCAACCCGGCCGATCCTCCACATCTCGACCGCCAACGACCAGACCCTGGCCGAGATGATCACGCCGCAGCAGATCGCGCTCGGCGGCGGCGACGACTACCTCTGCAGCTCAACGACTTCTTCGCGACACACGGCCTGCCGGCCTACATCCGGCCGCTGGGCGAGCCCAACCGCTGCCTCAACGCCTGGTCGGCGGTCAACTGCGACGGCAGCCAGAAAGGCGGCGAACACACGAGCTGTCTGGTACAAGCAGGCGTTCCGCCGGATCGCCGCGATCGTCCGCGGCGGCCAGACGCTGGAAGGGATCAACGCCACCCTGGCCGAAATCGGCCTGCCGCCGCTGAACCGCACCAAGGGCCCAACCCGACCGTGCTGCCGGCGGCTCCGGTGAGCATCATCTGGAGCCCGCTGCCCGGCGGCTCGCCGCGGGTGAAGGGCAACTTCCCCGGCAACTACTGGCCGGGGCGCCGCTGGGTCGACTGGGTCGGGACCGACTTCTACTCGCAGTATCCGGTCTGGAAGGACCTCAACCGCTTCTACGCCGGCAAGCAGTGGAAGGGCAAGCCGGTCGCGATCAACGAGTGGGCGGTCTACGGCGGCGACGAACCGCGCTTCGTCAAGCAGCTGATCGCCTGGATCGTGAAGCGCCCGCGGGTGCGGATGCTCGTCTACTACCAGGGCTTCGGCAGCCGGCAACCACTACGACCTGCGCCTCTACCCGCGCACGACGAACACGCTGCGGCTCAAGATCCGCCGCGCCAACTTCCTCGCGAGCGCCGAATACAACGCCGGCACCCTGCCGCCGCTGCCACCGAAGCCGCCGAAACCGCCGGCCCCAACTCCCCACTCCCTGACCTGCCGATGGGCCTCAAACGTCCAAATACTGGACGTCTCAGGCCCATCGGCTCAGTGCGGTCCGGCCTGTGCCAAGAGTCCCTTGATCGTGGCGGCCAGACGACGGGGTTCGCGTTCGACCTGCTCCCAGGTGCACCGAGACACTCGCCAGCCCGCAAGCTGAAGGCGCTGCTCGCGCCGCCGGTCGTGTTGGAACGCAGAGTCGGTGTCGTGAAAGCGACGACTGTCAGCTTCGACGATGAGGCCAGGATCGCGCCACAGAAAGTCCGGCATCAGGCTCACACCGCCTGCATCGAGTCGGACGTTGACCTCGGGAGCGGGAATGCCGGCTCGCTCGCACATACCAAGGAATTGCCTCTCCAGCTCACTCCGGGTCCGCTTCGTATCCGGGCGTATCTCGTCGAACAGCATCCTCAGGCGGGCAACGCCGCGGCGCCCCCGGCTACGATCGATGAGCCTTCGTAGGGCGAAGTGGTCGAGCCTCCGCAACACCTCGGCCTCAGATAACGCCTTTCTCAGCTCCCAAACGGGAACGACGCCCGCGAGGTCCAACAGGGTGCGCGCCACAGTGGTGCACGGGATACCGGCCCGCGTTGTTCGGTCGATTTGGGCGAGCGAGCCATCCCGATGCGCGTCGATCCCCCTGGGGGCTCGACCGCGTCTATTCGGTGCTGTCACGTCGATTGAGGTCCTCCGATCCTCTCGGAGACTCCACATCGCCGCCGCCGATCGATGCGACAAGACCGCATTAGGTCCACATGCAAGTACCGCAGCCATGCATCTCCCATCGCGGCCCAGAAGCGCATGGCCCACCGCGTAGACGCCCTCATGTATCTGGTGCAGAGACCCTGCTTCAACCCGACCTCGCACCGTGCTGGCGACCAAGCCCGTGTCCAGAAGTTGGGGAAGGGTTATCAGTCCGTATTGCCGCTCGCAGAGCTCGGCGATCCGATGCCCAGTCCGCCGACGGGACTGAGGCGTCCAAATGGTGGACGTTTGAGGCCCATCGGCGGTCATGGGAGGAGGCGATGTTGTTAGTCTACTGGCTCAGTTCGTATTGCTGCCCACCGGAGAGCTGCGAGGGGCGGTGCGTGCTGCGGTCGGCGATCCCGACCGTCTCGAGCAGCTCCTCGAGCCACTCGCGCTCGGGCTTCTCGCCGGCGATCGAGAGCGGCAGCAGGATGTTCTCCTTCGCCGTCAGCATCGGCAGCAGGTTGAAGAACTGGAAGACGAAGCCGATGTGCTCGCGGCGAAGCCGGGTCAGCTGCTTGTCGTTCATGCCGGTGATCTCGACGCCGGCGATCGAGACGCTGCCCTCACTTGGCTTGTCGAGCCCGGCGAGGATGTGCATCAGCGTCGACTTGCCCGAACCCGAGGTGCCCATGATCGCGGTCAGGCGACCCTCCTCGATCTCGATCGAGACGTCACGGAGTGCATTCACAGCCGTATCGCCGTCGCCGTAGCAGCGCACGAGGCCGCTGGCAGAGACGACGGTCGGTGAGAGAACAGGCATGGGCACAACGCCCACGTCGGACTGAAGCTGAGGGACGGACATGGCACGTACTCCTTCCGGGTCGGTTTGCATGCACCGACTCTGCGCCCGCAACCCGTGCATTCGCGTCCGAGGCGACCCCACACTCGACCCCACATCTGCTCGTAGAGGTCGTCGGGCCTGCGGACCTTGAGGTGCGCTGGCGAGCGAAGTAGCCTTGGTTGCAAAGCGTGTCCGTCGCGAGAGTCCTCCGGAGTGGAGATTCCGCTCCGACCCCCCCTCGGCTCGGGGGCGCAAAGGTCGCGATGCCGGCAAACCAACTCATACAGACGACCGCCCCCGTCATGCTGCTCGAGCGCGAGGCGGAGTTGGCCGCGCTGGAGGCGATGCTCGGTGCCGCGCAGTCGGGCGACGGTCGGCTGGTTCTCGTCGAGGGCAGCGCCGGGATCGGGAAGACCAGGCTCTTGGCCGAGGCGCGCACGCTTGCTGCCCGGGCTGAGTTCGAGGTTCTGACCGCGCGCGGCGGCGAGCTCGAGGGACAGTTTTCGTTCGGGATCGTGCGGCAGCTGTTCGAGGCTCCGCTCGCTGCCGCGACAGCGGACATGCGTGCGGAATTACTGAGCGGCGCAGCCGGGCTCAGCGCGTCGCTGTTCGAATCGGCGCCGACGACCGCGTCCGGTGAGGGCGCCGAGTCCTCGTTCGCGATGCTGCACGGCCTCTACTGGCTGGCTGCGAACTTCGCCTCGCGTTTGCCGACGCTGGTCGTCGTGGACGATCTGCACTGGGCCGACGAACCGTCGTTGCGCTGGCTCGCGTATCTCTCCCACCGGCTCGACGGGTTGCCGATCGTTCTGCTCGCCGGAACGCGGCCGCCCGAGCAGGCCAACATGCCGGCCCTCGTCACGGAACTGTTGTCGGATCCGGGGGCGCTCACGATCCGTCCCGGCCGTCTCGGTCAGGCTTCTGCTGCAACGCTCGCGCGTGATCGCCTAGGGCTCGAGCCCGACCCGGTTTTCTCTGCTGCCCTGCAGACAGGATCAGGCGGCAACCCGCTCTTCCTGGTCGCGCTTCTCGACGCCCTCTGGCGGGACGAGATCAGCCCGACCGCGGACCAGGCCTCTTATGTGATCGAGCTCGGGCCACAGGCGATCGCGCGTGGAATCGCGTCGCGCCTTGCGCGTCTGCCCGGCGAGGCGGCGCGGCTCTTGCGGGCTGCAGCAACGCTCGGCGATCGAACTGAGCTTTCACTCGCCGCTGCCCTGGCCGAACTGGAGCCGAAAGTTGCGCTGCGCGCCGCCAGCGCCCTGGTCAAGAGCGACCTCCTCAGGAATGAGAATCCGCTCGAGTTCATACATCCCGTCGTCCGCACCGCGGTCCTCGAGGACATGAGCGCCGACGAACGCACGAACGCACACCGGCGCGCCGCCGAGATCCTTCTCGAGCGCGGGGCCCTACCCGAACAAGGAGCCACCTACCTGATCCGGACGATTCCCGCCGGTGATCCGTTCGTCGTCACGACGCTGCGACATGCGGCGGAGCGGTCTCTCGCCCAGGGTGCGCCGGAGGCGGCCGCCGCTTATCTGCAGCGCGCGCTGGACGAGCCGCCGCCGGATGAGGAGCGCGCTCACGTCCTTGGCGACCTCGGTATCGCCGAGACGCATAGTGATGTGGTCGGCGCGGCATCACGCCTGGGTGCATCGTTGAAGCAGGTCGCGGACGTCGAGATACGACCGGACGTCGTGCTCGCCTACGCGCGGATGCTGACGATCATTCCAGCTGGGCGGGCAGGGGAATCGGCCGAGTTGCTACTGCGGCTGAGCGAACGAGTCGGTGCCCGTCATGACGAGCTCAGCGAGCACATCGCTGCCCTGTTGATCATCACTTGTCAGTTCGACCCGGCTCAGGAGGGGATCGTGAAAGCCCAATGGGAGCGCGTCAACAAGCGAGAGATCCGCACCGGTTTCCTGCTCAGCGTCAGTGCGATCGAAGAGGCGCGTCTGGGCGAAAATCGTGTTCGATCAGCAGCGCTGGCCCGCAAGGCGATGGCGAGTGAGCTCATCGACACGGCCGACAGGTTCGAGCTCGTAAATGCGGTCGCGGCGCTCGCGCTCGCCGGCGACGTCGATGAAGCCCTCGCCGGTCTCGCACGTGTGATCGAGGTCGGGCAGCGGCGCGGGGATCAGCTCGCCGCGCAGACTCACGAGCTCTGGCGAGGGTTGGTGTACTACGAGGCCGGCAGGCTGCTGCTCGCCGAAGACGCGCTCGCGATTGTGGAGCCGACCCCCTTCTGGGCACTCTCGCTGCCGAATGCCTACCGCGCCGGCTTCCTCGCGCACGTCCTGCTAGAGCGCGGCAAGATCGACGAGGCGGAGGCAATCGTCGGCGCCGTATCCGTCGAAGAGCTCTTGCCGGGCCACCGGATCCAAACTCTTCACGGAAGAGGCCGCGTGAAGCTCGCGATCGGCGCTCCCGAGCAGGCTCTGGCCGACTTCATCGCGGCGGGAGAGGCGGCTGAGTCGGTCGACATCTGCAACCCGGCCTACATCCCGTGGCGGTCGCAATCGGCGCTCGCGCTCCACCAGCTATCACGCACCGACGAAGCGAAGGCGCTTGCGGGCGAGGAACTCGAGTTGTCGCGTCGCTGGGGCGCACCGCGCACGGTCGGGGTTTCGCTGCGTGTCCTCGGTCTCGTCGAGGGTGGATCGGTCGGCGAGCAGCTGTTGCGAGAGGCAGTTGATGTGCTTAAGGATTCGCCGGCCCGGCTCGAGCATGCGCGGGCGCTGATCGACCTCGGCGCGGCTTTGCGGCGTGGCAACAACCGCAGTGAGGCTCGGCAGTTGTTGCGGCAAGGCGTCGAGCTCGCACACACATGCGGCGGGAGTGTGCTCGTCGAGCGCGCGAACGATGAACTTGCCGCGACCGGCGCTCATAAACGCACGATCCTGCTCACTGGTGTCGACGCGCTGACTGCAAGCGAGCGGCGAGTGGCGCAGCTGGCAGCAGAGGAATTGAGCAACAAGGAGATTGCGCAAGCTCTCTTCGTCACCGTAAAGACCGTCGAGCAGCACCTGGGCCGCGCCTACCGCAAGCTCGACATCAGCTCACGGAGACAGCTCGGGGCAGCACTCGGCGGGTCGGCGGGAACCGCACCGCCTGCGTAAGAAGATCCGGGTTGGGAGTGTCCCCTGCGCTACTCGGATGTTCTGCCGCGCATGATCGAGGAGTCGCGCGCACGTCGAACGACGATCAGGTAACCGATGCCGAACGCAACGACCACGTGGTTCAAGGCAACACCCGAAATCGACGGCGAGCGCTCGCGCTTGTGTGCATCTCGTCCTTCCGGGCAAAAAGCGGGCAGTGCGCCGACGCACTCGCCTTAACTCATCGAACGAAGCAGACGAAGGGCGGCGACGAGATGGGCCGCCCTTCTTGCGGTGAAGTAACGCCCGCAGCGGGACGGCCGACCACCTGAGTGCAGTGACGCCAGGGCCCGCGCCCAGAAAACATCAGGGGTACGAGCGGGGTCGCCCCGGGCGCGATCGGCACCGGCCGAGACGCATGATCGGCGAATGAAGTCGCAGGTCAGCCACCGGAAAGGAACCCCGATGTTGCACGCTGCCAGCAGAGAACTTGCCTACCGCAACAAGAACGGCCTCGAGGTAACGCTCCTCTGGAATCCCAGCTCCAACGAAGTCTCTGTCGAGGTCATCGATCAACTCGACGACAGCGGCTTCCGGCTCCCGATCGCCGGCCACTTGGCCCTGGACGCGTTCAACCATCCCTATGCATACGCGCAGTCTCGCTACGTCCACTGCGACCGCCTCCCGCAGACGATTTCGCCGGAGTGATTGTCATGGCGACCCTCACTCCCGCCGCTGAACTCCGCCGCGGAAACTGGGCGCGCGTTGTTGCGCTACAGCCGCTCCTTCTTCCGCTTGCGTCGGTTCTTGTCGCGCTCACCTTGCTTGGGGCTGGACCACGGCTCCTGATCGTCGTCGCACTGCCCACTCTTGCGATCGGCGCGATGAACCACCGACTTTCCCGTCCGTCCGCGGCTGGCGTTGCGCTCCTGCTTGGGGTACTCGCTCTCGGCGCGGGTCTGATTGCCCGCAGAGAGCTGTTGATCGTCGCCGGAGTGCTCTATCTACTTGCCGGCATCAGTCGTGGCTGGGGCGTGAACCGCGGTCGGCGCCGCCGGCGCGCTTGGGTGAATCGCCTCCTCGCAGTCGTTGCGGCGGTGCTTGTCGGCTTCTTCGTCGTGTTCCCGACGCTCTTCGCGGTCGACTTGCTCGCCAAGCCTCGCGCACGGATCCATGAGGCGGCGCTGGGGTTGCCGCACGCGCGTGTGACCTTCCCGGCGGACGACGGCATTCGCCTGTCCGGCTGGTATGTGCCTTCCCGGAACGGCGCTGCGATCGTGCTCGTGCACGGCGGCGGCGGCGACCGCCAGGGAACGATCCTCCACGCACGGATGCTCGCGAAGGCGGGCTTCGGCGTGCTCCTCTACGACGCGCGCGGCCGCGGCGAGAGCGGCGGACAGGAGAACGCAGCCGGCTGGCAATGGGACCGCGACGTACGCGGTGCCGTCTCCTTCCTGACAAGCCGCGGCATCGACCACATCGGCCTGCTTGGTCTGTCTACTGGCGCCGAAGCGGTCGTCACCGAGGCTGCATCAGACAAGCGTGTCGAAGCGGTCGTTGCGGACGGCCTGCAGGCCCGCACCGCCGCCGACGCCAGCCACCTTCCGTTCGGGGATCGAATCTCTATCGAGCCCAGCTTCGTCCTCGCAGGCCTCGAGATCCGCCTTGCGCGCGGCGAAGCGCAACCGAGACCGTTGATCGTCGTCGTGCACGAGGTAGCGGGCACGCGACCACTGCTGCTGATCGCAACCGTCTCCTTCGAACGCGAAATCGATCGCATCTACACGCGCGGCAGCAAGGCGCAGCTGTGGGAACTGCCGACAAGCGCACACACGAAGGGCCTTCAAGACCATCCGATCACGTACGCGCAGCGCGTCCTGTCGCTGTTCAACAAGACTCTCTTGACAAGCGCAACCGGAACGTAGGTTTCCGCTAGATCAGCCAGCCTGTCGGGTGTCGCACTGCACTCTCTCTCAGGTTGGAGATCGACAATCAGAGTCGGAGTCGCTTCCGAAGGCCTGCCTGGCCTCCGCTCGGCGCGCTCTTCTCCAGCGGAGGCGCGCCGGTCGCGCGCCGGTCCGAGGGGGTTTCAGGAGGTCTCCAGAGGTCCCCGTGCGCCGCGCGCAGGAGCCGAGGGGATCAAGGTGATCCCCTCGGCTCCTTTGCTCACGTGGGTTTTGGCTGGTCAAGCGGAGGGGGAGAGATTCGAACTCTCGCGAGACGTAACCGCCCCGAACGGTTTTCGAGACCGCCGCATTCGACCGCTCTGCCACCCCTCCGGTGCGGGGGAAGAGTAGCCCAGGAGTTCTCGGTTTCCTGACGTGTCGCTGAGCGCCTGTATGCGAGCGGAACAGTGCTAGACCGCACGGGCCGCTCGCAGGAAGGCGGTCAGCGGCGCGAGGCGGCGGCGAAGCCGTCGCCGCTCAGGGAAGCGAGAACGGAGAAGGAGGGATTCGAACCCTCGAAGGAGGAAATGTCCCCCTTAACGCCTTAGCAGGGCGCCGCCTTCAGCCACTCGGCCACTTCTCCGGAGCAGCACAGGATAGCCGCTTGGCCCGACCTATCCAGAAAGGGCAACGCCCGCCTCGAACCTCGTGGAGCCGCAGTTCGTAGGGCGGGCGCCGCATGAGTGCCGGGCTTCGAGAGGGGGAGCCGGCGACCTGATTCTCGCCTCCGCGAGTGGCCCGGCACATGCCCCCGAAGGGTGATTTCCGGATACTCCCGTCATGAAGCTCCGAGTCGGGCGGCACGACGTCGACATCTCCAATCCGGACAAGGTCTTCTTCCCGAAGCGCGGATTGAAGAAGATCGACCTCGTCGAGTACTACGTCGACGTTGCGTCGTGCGCGCTGCTGCACCTGCGCAGGCGTCTCTTCCACATGAAGCGGTTCCCGAACGGCGTCGACCACGAGTTCTTCCACCAGAAACGGGTTCCAGAGAACCACCCGTCCTACGTCGACGACCAGTACGTCGAATTCCCGAGCGGCCATTCGACCGTGTTTGCGATCGTCGACAACGCCGCGGCTCTGGCCTGGGTCGCGAACCTCGGGTGCATCGAGCTGCACACGTGGCACTCGCGCGTACCCGACATCGAGCGGCCCGACTACCTCCTCATCGACCTCGACCCGACCTTCGACGGGCAGTGGAAGCACGTCCGGAAGATCGCGCTCGTCGCGAAAGAGGTGCTCGACGAGCTGGGCCTGAAGAGCTTCCCGAAGACCTCCGGGTCGACCGGCCTGCACGTTCTCGCGCCGATCAAGCCGGAGCTCGGGTTCCCGGAGGTGCGACGGCTGGCGAAGGCGGTTGCCCAGGAGGTCGAGCGGCGAATCGGCGACCAGCGCGTGGCGACGACGACCTGGAAGGTGGCCGACCGGCTCGGCGTGTTCGTCGACTACGGCCAGAACTCGCGCGACCGGACGATTGCGTCCGCCTACTCGATCAGGCCCGTCCCCGACGCGCGGGTCTCGGCCCCGCTCGGCTGGGACGAGGTGGCGACCGTGAAGCCCGAGCGGTTCACGCTGACGACCATGCGCAAGCGGATCGACGAGGTCGGCGACCTGACCAAGGGCATGTGGCGGTACAAGCGGAGCCTGATCCCACTCTTCCCCAAGCTCGACCTCGAGGCGGCGGATCCGACGAAGCTCGATTCGGGCCGACGCCGCGGCTCAGCTCAGCGCTGGCTGAGCGAGCAGGGCGGCCAGCCCCGTCGCCCAGCGCAGCGGCGCTCAGGCCGCGCCAAGAAGTGATTCGACTGTCGGGTCGCCCCGGCGGCGCGGCCGCCTGACCTCGCGCCACGTGCAGTCCTTCGGGTCCTTGTCCGGGCGAAAGCGAAGGAAGCGCGTCCCATGCCGGAAGCGGTTCCGCTCCAGCTTGTCGTAGCGCACCTCGCAGACGAGCTCGGGCCGCACCGGATGCCAGTCGAGGTCACGACCCTGCGACCAACGGCTCTGACCGCCGGGAAGTCGCTTGTCGCTGACGAAACCGGGCACCTCCAGCTGCGGCAGCTCCGCGTCAAGCTGCTTCCGCAGCGCTGCCGTGATTCCGGAGCAGTGGCCCACGAAATCGAGCTCGCCGTCCTTGTCGTAGAGCCCGAGGAGCAGCGTCGAGATCCGCCCTTCCGCCTTCTCGCTGTACCGGAACCCGACGATCACGCAGTCCGCCGTCTTGTACTTTTTGACCTTGGCGACGGCGTCGCGTGACCCCGGCCGGTACGGCGAGCCGAGCTTCTTCGCCACCACCCCGTCCAGCCCCGCCGCCTCGATCCGGTCGAGCCAGCGCGCCGCCTCCTCCGGGTCGCGCGTGTACGGCGAGAGCTGGAAGCGCTTCGCCTTCCGCTCGAGCTCCTTGCGCCGCTTCTCGAGCGGCAGCCTGTGCAGCTTCTCGCCCTTCCAGAGCAGGATGTCGAAGACGATGAACTGCGCCGGGATCTCGGCGGACAGCTTGCGGATCCGGCTCTCCGCCGGGTGCAGCCGGAGCTGCATCGAGTCGAAGTCGAGCTTGCCCTTCTTCGAGATCACGATCTCGCCGTCGAGCGCGGAGTGGGGCGGGAGCAGCTTGCCGAGCGGCGAGAGCTCGGGGAAGTAGCGAAGCAGCGGGCGCTCGTTGCGCGACCACAGCGCGAGCTCCCCGCCGTCGTTCTCGAGGATCCCGCGGAAGCCGTCCCACTTCGGCTCGTACTGCCAGTCTCCGGTCGGGAGCTCGGCGACGAGCTCGGCCTCCATCGGCGGGAACGGGACGTTTCGACCCGGCATGCGCGCACTAAGCTAGCCGCAATGACGAGAGTCGCGGTCACCGGTCTCGGCGCCGTCACCCCGCTGGGCAACGACGCGCCGACCACCTGGCGCGCCGCCGTGGCGGGCGAGAGCGGCATCGACTTCATCAAGTCCTTCGATGCGAGCGCGTTCCCGGTGCGGGTCGCCGCCGAGGTCAAGGACTTCGATCCGTCCGGTCTCGTGAATCCCAAGGAAGCGCGACGGCTCGATCGCAACGTGCTGCTCGCCGTCGCGGCCGCGACAGAGGCGAAGAACGATGCCGGCCTGAACGGCTTCGACCCGGCCCGGGCGGGCGTCGTGTTCGGCTCCGCGATCGGCGGCTTCCTGGGGATCATGGAGCAAAGCGACGTCCTCGACGAACGCGGGCCCGACCGCGTCTCGCCGTACTTCATCCCGAGCGTGCTCGTCGATTCGGCGAGCGGTCAGATCGCGATCTCGCTCGGCATGCGCGGCCCGAACTACGCGCCGGTCTCCGCCTGCGCGACCGGGTCGCACGCGGTGGGCGAGGGAGCCGAGCTCATCCGCCGGGGCGACGCCGACGTCGTCCTCGCGGGCGGCACCGAGGCCTGCATGCACCCGCTGATCCTGGCCGGCTTCTGCGCGATGCGCGGGCTCGCGGCCGAGGACGAGCATCCGCCGCGCGCCTCGCGGCCCTTCGACGCCACGCGAGCAGGGTTCGTGATGGGCGAAGGCGCCTGCGTCCTCGTGCTCGAGGAGCTCGACGCTGCACGCAAACGAGGCGCAAAGGTCTACGCCGAAGTGCTCGGCTACGGCGCCTCCAACGACGCCTACCACATGGCCGCGCCGGACCCGGCCTCGGTCGGAGTGGGCGAGATGATGCGGGCCGCCCTCGCGCGCGCGCGCGTGGACCCGGCCGACGTCGACTACGTCAACGCGCACGGGACCTCGACCCCGCTGGGCGACCTGGCGGAGACGAAGGCTCTGAAAGACGTGTTCGGAGACCACGCCTACGAGCTGGCCGTCTCCTCGACGAAATCGATGATGGGCCACTGTTTCGGAGCCGCCGGCGCGATCGAGGCGATGATATGCGTGCTCGCGATCCACGAGGGGACGATCCCGCCCACGATCAACTACGAGCACCCCGATCCCGAGTGCGATCTCGACTACGTCCCGAACGAGGCGCGCCAGGCCAAGGTGGACGTGGCGCTCTCGAACGCGATGGGCCTCGGCGGCCACAACGGCTGCGTCCTGCTCGGCCGCGTCTGAAGAAGCGCTAGCCTCTCGGGCCGAGATGGCCTTCATCGTCAACGAGCAGGTCGAGGAGTACGCGGCCGAGCACACGAGCCAGCTGGACGAGCTCTTCGACCGGCTCGCGGCCGAGACGCGGGAGAAGACGACCGCCCCGCAGATGATGGTCGGCCGGATCGAGGGCGGCTTCCTGGCAGCGCTCGTCCGGCTCACCGGCGCGAAGCGCATCCTCGAGCTCGGAACGTTCACCGGCTACTCGTCGATCGCCATGGCCTCGGCGATCGCGGAGGACGGCCGGATCGTCACCTGCGACGTCGACCCGGACGCGACCGCGATCGCGCGCCGCTACATGGACGAGAGCGGGCACGGCGACAAGATCGAGATCAAGCTCGGCCCGGCGCTGGAGACGATCCAGGCGCTCGAGGGCCCGTTCGACCTCGTCTTCATCGACGCCGACAAGCCGAACTACCAGGCGTACTACGAGGCCGTGCTGCCGCTCTTGGCCGAAAACGGCCTGGTCATCGCCGACAACGTGCTGTGGTCCGGGCGGGTCGTCGAGCCCGACGGCGACGAGTCCACAGAGGCGATCAAGGCCTTCAACGATCGCGTCGCGGGCGACGACCGAGTGGTGTCGGTGATGCTCACCGTCCGTGACGGGATGACGCTCGTCCAGAAGCGCTAGCGCACCTCCCGCGCGCCGGTCCACTCGAGCCCGGATGAACGGGCCCGGGCGGATTGAAAAACGCCGCTCAAAGTTGTAGAACCCGCCCTAAGCTCCGAACTGGAGGAGCGAACCATCACGGGTAGGGGAGGTTTGTCTGTGCAGAAGCGACAGCATGCGCGCTGGCCGTGGCTGGCCGCGTTCGCTTCGCTGGCGATCGTGCTGACCGGCGCGGTGGCCGCGGGCGCAAGTGCGGGTAAGTCGGCTCACGGGGTGTGCGCGACGATCGGCACGTTTCAGCTTCAGAAGCAGGTGAACGCGCATGCGGCGCAGATCCTGGCTGCCTGTGGGCGTACGCCTGCGAGCCAGGAGCAGCTGAACTCGAGGTTTTCGTCGCTGGCTCAACTTCGGCAGAGCCCGCGTGATTACGGCGGGACGGACGTGAACATCATCACGGGCGGCGAGGGCACCTTCCCGAGTGTGACCCAGTCGGAGACCCAGGTGTGGGCGGCGGGGAACACGGTCGTCTCGGCGTATAACGACTCGCGCACAGCGCCTAGCTGCTACTCGGGCGGCTCCTACTCAACGAATGGCGGCTCGACGTGGTCGAACCTGAACACGCGGCCGTTTTGCACGGGCCACGGCACGGGCTTCGGGGATCCGGTCGTGATGTACGACGCGATGCATTCGAAGTGGATCGCCGTCTTCCTGGCTTCCGGTTGTGGGGGTCAGGGGCTCGGCGTGTGGACGTCGAACGACGGCGTCACGTGGGGCACCGGGCCGTGTGCGCATAGCGGCGGTTCGGACGATCGTGAGTCGGGTTGGGTGGACAACAACCCGTCGAGCCCGTTCTATGGGCGCGCCTACATCACCTGGAACAACTTCGCTGTGGGCGGCGGAGCGGTGCAGGTGACGTGGTCGAACGACGGCGGAGCCACCTGGACAGCACCGGTGACGGTCGTGGGTAGCTTCGTCCGCGACGTCCAGGTGACTGTCGGCCCTGATGGGCATGTGTTCGTGGCGACGATGGACGAGGGCGGCGGTGGTTTGGGGACGCGGACGAACATCGTTCGGATCTCGACGAACGGCGGCGTGAACTGGTCGTCGGTGACGATGGGGCCGGGCTTCCCGGGCCCGGGCGTCGGCCTGTGTTCGTCGAACACGTACTTCGCGATGATGTATCCGC
The DNA here is from genome assembly GCA_963850415.1 of uncultured Actinomycetes bacterium. Taxonomy (GTDB): domain Bacteria; phylum Actinomycetota; class Thermoleophilia; order Gaiellales; family Gaiellaceae; genus VAXT01. The sequence continues at coordinate 560,133 of CAWKLE010000004.1, read as the reverse complement.
AGTACTGGCGGCATATGGGTTGGGGTGACATCGCTGTCGGTCCGAACAACACCGTCCATTACGCGTATGCGTCGCACGGTACGGGGAGTGACAAGGGCGACATCTACTACGTGCGCTCGACCGACAACGGCGCCACCTGGAGTGCCCCGCTGCGCCTGGATGGTGACGGTGGGACGCGCGGTCAGTGGCAGCCGTCCGTGGCGGTCACGCCGGAGGGTCACGTGTTCGTCAGCTGGTACGACCAGCGCAACACGGCCAACAACGACCTGCAGCGCTTCGGTCGCCTCTCGACCGACAATGGCGCTACGTGGGAGCCGCCGGCCGCGGTCAGCGACGTCATCTACCCGGTGCCGACGCAGCCCGACCCGAACGTGCAGCCCTGCTACACGGGCGACTACGACCGCTCCTTCGGCGTGAGCAACCTCATCCACACGACGTGGGTCGACGGCCGCGTGCCGATCAGCGGCGTCGCCCAGCAGGACGTCTTCTACGACAAGATCCCGACGACCGGGCCGCCACCGCCGCCGCCACCGCCTCCACCGCCTCCGCCTCCACCGCCTCCACCGCCTCCACCACCGAACTGCTCGGGCGGGGCGATCACGATCAACGATGCAGGGACGGCGACCCCCTATCCGTCGACCTGTGTCGTCTCGGGGCTGAGCGGTTCGATCTCGGACGTGAACGTGCAGCTCGCGGGCTTGAGTCATACGTATCCGGACGACATCGACATGTTGCTCGTGTCGCCGGGGGGCCAGAACGCGATCTTCATGTCCGATGCGGGTGGCCAGTTCGACCTTGTCAACTGTGACCTGACGATCGACGACGAGGCTCCGGATGTGCTTCCGGACGCGTCGCAGATCGCGTGTCCGGGGAGCTATCAGCCGGCGAATTACGAGCCTGGCGATCCGTTCCCGGCTCCGGCGCCTGCGCCGAGCGGGAGTGTGGCGTTGTCCACGTTCGACGGCGGCCCGCCGAACGGCACCTGGTCGCTGTACGTCGTGGACGACGCTGCGGCAGACGTGGGCAACATCACCGGCTGGTCGCTCTCGATCACGACCAGCGGCGGGCCTCCGCCTCCTCCTCCTCCGCCGCCTCCGCCACCGCCACCGCCGCCACCTCCGCCACCCCCACCTCCGCCGCCACCACCACCTCCGCCTCCGCCACCACCGCCTCCGCCACCTCCGCCACCTCCACCGCCGCCGACCTGTAGCGGCGGGGCGGTCACGATCAACGACGACGGACCGGCAACGCCGTACCCGTCGACCTGCGTCGTGTCCGGCCTGTCCGGAGCGATCACCGATCTCAATGTCCAACTCAACGGGCTCAGCCACACGTATCCCGACGACATCGACATGCTGCTGGTCTCGCCGAGCGGTCGGAACGCGATCTTCATGTCCGACACGGGCGGCTCGTTCGACGTCGTCAACTGCGACCTGACGATCGACGACGAAGCTCCGACACCGCTTCCGGACGCATCGCAGATCGCGTGCCCGGGGAGCTATCAGCCGGCGGACTACGAGCCCGGCGATCCGTTCCCGGCTCCGGCGCCCGTGCCGAGTGGCAACGTGCCACTGTCCACGTTCGACGGAGACTCGCCGAACGGGACCTGGAGCCTGTACGTCGTCGATGACGCGGCGATCGACACCGGCGACATGACGAGCTGGTCGCTGTCGATCACGGCCGGTGGACCTCCGCCTCCGCCACCTCCGCCGCCTCCGCCTCCGCCACCACCTCCGCCTCCGCCGCCACCTCCGCCTCCGCCGCCCCCTCCGCCTCCACCGCCTCCACCGCCTCCACCTCCACCGCCTCCACCACCTCCGCCTCCACCGCCACCGCCACCGCCCCGCCACCGCCTCCGCCACCTCCGCCACCACCTCCGCCACCGCCTCCGCCTCCTCCGCCTCCGGTCCGCTGCCGTGTCCCGAGGGTTCTCGGGCTGCGACTCGGCGCCGCGAAGACGAAGATCCGGAGGGCGCACTGCTCGGTCGGCAGGGTGCGACGCGTTCGCTCGCGCCGCTCACTGCGCGGCCGCGTGGTGAACCAGTCACCGAGGCCCGGCACGATCAAGCGCCGGAACTTCCCGGTCAAGCTGGCGGTCGGTAGGGGCTAGGCCCAACACCAACGCGACCAAAAGGGGACGCCCGCACCACCGGGCGTCCCCTTTTCATCTCGGAGCAGTTCGTGAGAAGCTCCTCGAGCAGAACGCCGTGAAGCCACCCGCCGTCACCATCGCCGCACTCGTCCTCGCCGCGCTCGGGTTCTGCGCGACCGCCGCCGGGTCACCGGGCGACGTGCTCTACGACCAGTACGACCAGGCAGGACCGATCGGCGCCGGCTCGCAGAACTTCGAAGCCGCGCTCGACCAGTACGACGACGCCGCCGCCGACGACTTCGACGTCCCCGCAGGCCCGGGCTGGAACGTGACGGGCGTCGAGGTGCAGGGGGCGTACTTCAACGGTCCGGGCCCCGCGACCTCGGTCAACGTCGCCGTCTACGCGAGCTCCGGCGACCTGCCCGGCACCCTGCTCGCGTCACGCCCGAACCAGAGCTTCACCGGCGACCCGAGCTTCGTGATCACCCTCGATCCGTCGATCGGGCTCTTCGAGGGGCGGTACTGGATCTCGGTGCAGGCGAACCAGACGTTCTCGTCCGCAGGGCAGTGGGCCTGGCTGGACCGCACCCAGCAGGCGACCGCTCCCGCCGCCTGGCAGAACCCGGGCGGCGGCCAGGGGACGGCTTGTGCGGGCTGGGCTCCCCGCGGGGCGTGCATCGGTGACGCTGCGGCACCCGACCAGGTGTTCCGGCTCACCGGGACGATCGGCGCTCCACCGCCCCCGCCTCCTCCACCGCCGCCCCCGCCACCGCCTCCTCCACCGCCGCCACCGCCACCGCCACCGCCACCGCCACCGCCACCGCCACCGCCACCGCCACCGCCTCGGAGGTGCCGCGTGCCCCGCGTGATCGGGCTGAAGCTCACGAGGGCGAAGGCGAAGATCCGCTCGAGCCGCTGCGCCGTCGGCGCTGTTCGCCGTCGTCGCGCAGCCGCGAATCGCGTCGGACGGGTGATCGCGCAGAGCCCGCGCGCAGGCGTCGTCCGCCGCGCCGGTGCCCGAGTGAGCCTCACCGTCGGCCGCCGCTAGCGGCCCCTCGTCGTTTCGCGTCGGGCGGCGACGCCCGGTCGTGCGTTCGCGGCGAGCCTCGAAATGATTTGGGCCGGGCTATTGCATTTACGCGTTGAAAGATTTAGAAACACCTCTGAATGCGTGACTCAGGGGCGCATTGCGCCAGGGGGCAGCGACCTGTCCCCCTGCGCGGGTCATCCAACTGGGAGGAGTAGGGTGAAGGAATCGAGAGTGGGACGGCCGAGGGTGCTCGGCTGGGCGCTGTTGGTGGCGCTCGGTGTGGGCCTCGCGGCCGCGAGCGCCGCATCCTCGGCCTCGAACCCGGGCTCGCTGGTTCGAGCATCAGCCGGCAAGGCTCGAGGAACAGCAGCAGGCATCACGACGCACGCGCGTGCGACAGGCCTCAAGCGCCACGCGTTGCTGAGGCCTCCTGTGAAACGGGGCGACGTCGTTCTGTACGACCAGTACGACAATGCCGGGGCACAGTCGACGTCCTCGCAGAACTTCGAGGCCGCCTTTGACGCGTTCGACGACGAGCTTGGCGACGACTTCGTGGTCCCCAACGGGGAGACGTGGTCGGTCAACCAGGTCGACGTCGCGGGCGTCTACTTCAACGGCACTGGCCCGATGACCAGCGCGAACGTCAACTTCTACTCCGACGCGAGCGGCCTGCCCGGCAGCCAGGTGGCGACACGGCCCGGCCTGACCGTCGGCGACACCGCGGGCTCGCTGACGATCGCGATCCCGTCGGCGGTCTCGCTGCCCGCAGGCCACTACTGGGTCTCCGTCCAGGCGAACATGGACCTCGGTGCCGGCGGCCAGTGGGGCTGGACCGACCGGACCGTCGGGTCGAACAACGAAGCGGCCTGGCAGAACCCAGGCGGCGGCTTCGCCATCTGCCCGTCCTGGGGCGCCCGCGGCACGACATGCGGGATCGACCCCGGCGTGCCCGACCAGGTCTTCCGCCTGAGCGGCACGACTGGCGGCGGCGGCCCGAGCTGCTCGGGCGGTGCGATCACGATCAACGATGCGAGTCCGGCGACCCCTTATCCGTCCGACTGCGTCGTGTCCGGGATGAGTGGTGCGATCTCGGATGTGAACGTGCAGATCAATGGGCTCACCCACACGTATCCGGATGATCTCGACATGATGCTCGTCTCGCCTGATGGGCAGAACGCGATCTTCTTCTCGGATGCGGGTGGTTTCACGGGCGCCGTCAACTGTGACCTGACGATCGATGATCAGGCGGGGACGGTGCTGCCGGACTCGGGTGGCTTCACGTGCCCGGGGAGCTACTCGCCGGCCAACTACGACCCCGGTGATCCGTTCGCGGCGCCTGCACCGACGCCGAGTGGCGACGTCGCCCTGTCGACGTTTAACGGCGGGAACGCGAACGGGACCTGGAGCCTGTACATCATGGATGACGCGGGCGGGGACATCGGCACCATCTCCAGCTGGTCGCTTTCGATCAGCACGGGTGGGCCTCCTCCGCCGCCTCCGCCACCACCGCCTCCGGGTTGGCAGATTCGCTCACCGATGCCGCAGGACTTCTACGGCGGCGGGATGAGTGCTGATGCGACTGCTGGCTACATTGCCGGCGGGTATTCGTTCAGTTCTGGTGTGTCGTTGAACACGCTGTACAAGTTCGTGCCGGCGACGAACACGTGGTCGACCTTGGCTCCGTTCCCGGGGTCGGGGGCGATCATGACTTCGGCCGTGTATTACCCGACGACGAACAAGCTGTATGTGTTCGGCGGCGAGGATGCGGTTTCGGCTCAGAACTTCAACGACACGCGTATCTACGACGTGGCTTCGAACACGTGGTCGACGGGTGCTCCGATGCCTGACGTGCGGAGCTTCGCGGTGTCTGGGTACAACCCGGGCAACGGGAAGATCTACGTCGTCTCCGGGTACAACACGGGGACGGTCGATTCGGCTCAGCCGACGACCTGGGAGTACGACCCGGTCGCGAACACGTGGGCGACGAAGGCGCCGATTCCGCATGCTGTTGGTGGTGCGGGCTCGGCGATCATCAACGGCCATATGTATGTGGCCGGTGGTCGTGACGCGACGAACACGGTGATCAGCGACTGTCAGGACTACAACATCGCTGCGAACTCGTGGTCGACGTGCACGTCGTTGCCGTCTCCGAACAACGTTCCTGGCAGTGGTATCTCGTCAGGGCGGTTCTTCGAGTTCGGTGGCGGGAATCCGTTCCTGTCGCAGGGCCGGATGCGGGCTGCGTTCCAGAGTCCGTTGACGACCGGGGCGACGGTCAGTTACGACCCGGGCTCGAACTCGTGGGGCAATGAGCCGTCGTTGAACGAGGCTCGCTCCTTCCCGGGCGGCACCAATGTTGGTGACACGCTGATTGCAGCGGGTGGCTACAACGGCGCCTCCACGACGACCACCACCGAGACACTCGGTGGAGGAGGACCACCACCGCCACCGCCACCACCGCCGCCTCCGGGCTGGAATCCAGCCGCTCCGTACCCACTGAACGACGTGCGATACGCGTTCGGGGAGAACGGCGAGAACCTGTATGTGTTCGGCGGCGTCGCGGACGGCACTCGCGTTCCCGACGTCAACAGGTACAACGCGACCTCGGACACGTGGACGCCACTCGCACCGATCCCGGTGGCGAGCGAAGCACCGGCGGGAGCTCTCCTCAACGGCAAGTACTACCTTGTCGAGGGCGACACCGGCGACTCGTTCAACATCTACGACGTTGCTAGCAACACGTGGGCGTCCGGGCCTCCACGTCCGGGCTACAGCGACAACTACGGAGCCGCTGCCGGAGCGTTCAACGGCAAGGTGTACGTCGTTGGTGGAGGAGCTGCGACGCTAGGCACGAACACCACGTCCGTCTACGACGTCGCTTCCAACAGCTGGACGACAGGAAACCCGGCGCCGCAGGCGTTCTTCCTGGCGGGGTACCAGACCGTCGGGCAGTACCTGTACGTGGTCGGCGGGTTCACTCCGTCCGCACCGACGAACAGCACGATGACGATGCGACTCGACATGGCGACCGGCGTCTGGTCGACCGGGCCGACGTTCACGCCCGGCCGTGCCGACTTCGGCCTGGCTTCTGACGGAACGAAGATCTACGCCCTCGGCGGCGACGCTCAAGGCGCTGGCTTCTTCGACTCCGTGCAGACAGTCAACGAGCTGGACACCAGCGCGTGGCCGTCGGGCACATGGGTGGCTTCGCCGCCCGACCTCCCGGCTCCGCCACGGCAGGCGAACCAGGCCGGCTTCTACAGCACAGGCCGAGTCGGCGGCGAGATCTGGTCAACCGGCGGGATCAACGGACAGACGTTCCAGTTCCTGCACGACCATCTCTACCGCGCGCTAGGTGGGCCACCTCCGCCACCTCCGCCACCTCCGCCACCACCACCTCCGCCTCCGCCTCCGCCTCCGCCTCCTCCGCCACCACCACCTCCGCCACCACCACCACCTCCACCACCACCACCACCTCCGCCACCTCCACCACCTCCGCCACCACCACCTCCACCACCTCCGCCACCACCACCTCCGCCACCACCACCTCCACCACCTCCGCCTCCGCCACCACCGCCGCCACCGCCACCGCCTCCGCCGCCTCCGCCTCCGGTCCGCTGCCGTGTCCCGAGGGTTCTCGGGCTGCGACTCGGCGCCGCGAAGACGAAGATCCGGCGGGCGCACTGCTCGGTCGGCAGGGTGCGACGCGTTCGCGCGCGCCGCTCGCTGCGTGGCCGTGTGGTCAACCAGTCACCGCGGCCCGGCACGATCAAGCGCCGGAACTTCCCGGTGAAGCTGGCAATCGGCCGGCGGTAACGACGAAACAACGCAACAGGAGGGACGCCCGCACCAGCGGGCGTCCCTCTTTCTCTTGCTGAGACTTCCCCCTTCTAGGTGAAGGTTTTTGCAGTTTGGGGTGGTAGAAGTGCTGCGGAAACCAACCCGTACTGAAAGGGAGAAGCACATGCTGCAACGACAGTCCGCGGGGTGCTCCGGCGAGCGCCGGAGTGCTCGGCGTTGGGGATTGGGGGGCTTCCTGCTGCTCGTCGCAGCTCTGGCTCTCACGTTTCCGCTCGGCGCGCTCGCGAAGAGCTCCCCGAGCAGCGCTCTCGGGCTCGGTGGGCCCGCGGCGCCCGCAGGCGTCCAGGGCCCGTTCGTGCCAACCGCATGGGCGGCAGGGGCCGTGTACCCGTCGACCATCACTCGCTACGCCCACGCACAGTCGGGCCAGGACCTGTACGTGCTCGGCGGCGTCTCGGACGGGAATCGCGTTACGACCGCGAACAGGTACAACGCGACCACGAACATCTGGGCTTCGATCGCTCCGGTTCCGGTAGCGAGCGAAGCGCCTTCGGCCGCACTGTTGGACGGCAAGATCTACCTCGCCGAGGGCGACACCGGCGACTCGTTCAACATCTACGACATCGCGACCAACACGTGGTCGTCCGGTCCTCCGCGCCCCGGATACACCGACAACTACGGCGCTGCGGCCGGCGCGTTCGGCGGCAAGGTGTACGTCGTGGGCGGGGGAAGCTCCGGCGCGACGGATACGACGTCGATCTACACCGCCGCCACGAACAGCTGGACCACGGGCGCTCCCGCGCCGGTGCCGTTCTTCCTCTCGGGCTACACGACAATCGGCCAGTACCTCTACGTCGCCGGTGGCTTCAACTCGGCGAGCCCGACGGCGAACGTCGGCGTGACGATGCGGCTCGACATGGCGACCGGGACCTGGACGCTCGGGCCGACGTTCACGCCCGGGCGCGCCGACGAGGGGCTCGCGGCCTCGGGCAACACGCTCTACGCGCTGGGCGGCGACGCCACCGGAGGCGGGTTCTTCGATTCGACGAACCTTGTCGACTCCCTCGACGTCAGCGCCTGGCCGAGCGGCTCGTGGGCCTCGGTCGCCGATCCGCTTCCGAGCCCGCGCCAGGGCAACGAGGCCGGCTTCTTCTCGACCGGCCGGGTCGGCGGCGAGGTGTGGTCGACCGGCGGGATCAACGGCGCGACGTTCGCGTTCCTGAACGAGCACGTGTACAAGGCGGCAGCGCCGCCACCTCCTCCTCCTCCGCCTCCACCACCACCGCCGCCTCCTCCGCCGCCGCCGCCGCCTCCTCCGCCTCCGGTCCGCTGTCGTGTCCCGAGGGTGCTCGGGCTGCGCCTCGCGGCGGCGAAGACGAAGATCCGGCGGGCGCACTGCTCGGTCGGCAAGGTGCGTCGCGTTCGCTCCAGGCGTTCGCTGCGCGGTCGCGTCGTCAACCAGACACCGCGGCCCGGCACGATCAAGCGCCGGAACTTCCCGGTCAAGCTCGCCATCGGCCGGCGCTGACAGAGCCCACAACGACGAATCGGGGCGCCCGCCGAAGCGGGCGCCCCGCAATTTCGCCGTGGCGACTTGAACTGGCCCGCTCCACGTTGTAAGAACGTCCGGTAACCAACGCGTGGGGGAGGGGAGAATGACGGCTGCGCGCCCGCTGGGCCGACGAGCAACGCTGTTTGCCGTTCTGGCGATCGGGACCGTGCTCTTCGGTCTAGTCCTCGCAGTCCGGGCTGGAGCCGGCACGAGCGCGGCGACGCCACGGCTCACCTCGCGCGGATCCGTCCGCTCCGTCCCGTCCAGGACGCCCACGGCCGACTGCTCGGGCGGGGCGATCACGATCAACGATGCAGGGACGGCGACCCCCTATCCGTCGACCTGTGTCGTCTCGGGGCTGAGCGGTTCGATCTCGGACGTGAACGTGCAGCTCGCGGGCTTGAGTCATACGTATCCGGACGACATCGACATGTTGCTCGTGTCGCCGGGGGGCCAGAACGCGATCTTCATGTCCGATGCGGGTGGCCAGTTCGACCTTGTCAACTGTGACCTGACGATCGACGACGAGGCTCCGGATGTGCTTCCGGACGCGTCGCAGATCGCGTGTCCGGGGAGCTATCAGCCGGCGAATTACGAGCCTGGCGATCCGTTCCCGGCTCCGGCGCCTGCGCCGAGCGGGAGTGTGGCGTTGTCCACGTTCGACGGCGGCCCGCCGAACGGCACCTGGTCGCTGTACGTCGTGGACGACGCTGCGGCAGACGTGGGCAACATCACCGGCTGGTCGCTGACGATCGCGGCGGGCGGTCCCCCACCGCCACCTCCTCCACCGCCGCCACCACCACCGCCTCCGCCACCTCCGCCGCCTCCGCCGCCGCCGCCACCTCCCCCGCCGCCTCCGCCTCCGGACGTGATCTACGACCAGTACGACAACGCCGGCAACCTCTCCTCGAGCTCCCAGAACTTCGAGTCTTCGAACAACCAGTACGACGATCAGCTCGCAGACGACTTCGTCATCCCGGGCGGCGTCGGCTGGAACATCCAGACCGTCGACGTCTCCGGTGAGTACTTCAACGGCCCGGGGCCGGCCAACAACGTGAACGTGAACTTCTATTCGAACAGCGGCAGCAACCGGCCGGGGACGCTGCTCGAGGCGCGCCCCAACCAGAGCTTCACGAACGGCCCGAGCTTCTCGATCCCGCTCACGCCACAGGTCTCGCTCGGCCCCGGCACCTACTGGGTCTCGGTGCAGGCGAACCAGAACCTGATCCCGGAGGGTCAGTGGGGCTGGAGGGACCGGACGGTGCAGACGAACATGAACGCCTCCTGGCAGAACCCGGGCAACGGCTTCGGGACGGGCTGCACGACGTGGGGTGCCCGGGCGACCTGCATCGGTGGTCCCGACGCCGGCGCGCCGGATCAGGTCTACCGGCTGCGCGGCAACGTAGGTCCGCCACCGCCTCCGCCACCTCCGCCTCCGCCACCCCCGCCGCCTCCGCCCTGCACCAACGCGAGCGGGATCACGATCAACGACGCGGGCCCCGCGACACCCTACCCGTCGACCTGCGACGTCTCCGGGCTGAGCGGAGCGATCACGGACGTCAACGTGCAGATCAACGGCCTCAGCCACACCTATCCGGACGACATCGACATGCTGCTCGTCGCACCGGGCGGCCAGAACGCGATCTTCATGTCCGATGCGGGTGGCTCGTTCGACGTCGTCGACTGCAACCTGACGATCGACGACCAGGCTCCGGACGTGCTTCCGGACAGCGACCAGCTCGCATGCCCCGGCGACTACATGCCGGCGAACTACGAGCCCGGCGACCCGTTCCCGGATCCGGCGCCGACACCGAGCGGCGCCGTCAACCTGTCGACCTTCGACGGCGGCAATCCAAACGGGACGTGGTCGCTGTACGTGGTGGACGACGCTGGGGCCGACGTGGGCAACATCACCGGCTGGTCGCTCTCGATCAGCACGGATGCGCCACCTCCTCCGCCGCCACCTCCGCCTCCGCCGCCTCCGCCTCCGCCGCCGCCGCCGCCGCCGCCACCGCCACCGCCTCCGCCGCCGCCGCCGCCGCCGCCTCCTCCGCCTCCGCCACCGCCGCCTCCTCCGCCGCCGCCGCCACCACCGCCGCCTCCGCCGCCACCACCGCCGCCTCCGCCGCCACCACCTCCGGTCCGCTGCAGAGTTCCGAGAATGCTCGGACTGCGCCTCGCAGCGGCGAAGACGAAGATCCGGAGGGCGCACTGCTCGGTCGGCCGGATCAGGCGCGCCCACGCGAGGCGCTCGCTGCGGGGCCGAGTCATCAACCAGTCGCCGCGGCCCGGCGCCGTCAAACGCCGGAACTTCCCGGTCAAGCTGGTCGTCGGCCGCCGCTAGGACGCTTCACTTAGGATCGAATTGGTGCTAGAAACAGCGAGAGCCGCCCTTCGGGGGGCGAATCGGGGAGCCAAGGAAGGGGAGGGAATTGAAGACTCGTAGCCGGCGCGTGCTCTGCCTGACGGTCGTGGCAGCAGCGGTCACTGTCGTGGCGCTAGCTGCGCCGAGCCTGGCCTCGGCCGGCGGTGTGAACTACCTGACCACGACGCAGACGGGCCAGTCGATCATCCCGGGGACGACCGACGTCGGGAACCACTGCGACGATTGCGCGACGCTCGTCAACTTCCCGTTCCCGGTCACGGTGTACGGAAGCCCGTACACGAGCGCCTATGTCACGGACAACGGGAGCCTGCAGTTCCTCACGTCGAACGGCGGCTCCTCGTCGGGCTGCTTCGCGCTCCCGATCAACGGCCTCGACCTCTCGCTGATCCCGTACCAGGGCGACCTGCGCACGGACGAGAGCAACGACGGCATCTTCACCACCACGACCGGCAGCGCGCCGCACCGGCAGTTCGTGATCGAGTGGCGGACGACGTACTTCCAGCGCACCGGAACGGCGAACTTCGAGGTCATCCTGCCCGAGGACTCGGCGACGCTGTCCGTCATCTACGGGCAGACGGCGGACAACGGCTCGGAGGAGACGAGCGGGATCCAGGCCTCCGACAACGGGCCGTTCACGCAGTTCTCCTGCGGCGACGCGACGCTCGTCAGCGGCCTGCGCGTGAACTACGTCCCGACCGGCTGTCCGGCAGGGGCGACGCTGATCAACATCGGGGACAACTTCTTCGACCCGGCCGACGTCACGATTACGACCGGAACGACCGTCTGCTGGACGAACACCGGCCAGATCTCGCACACGGCTACTTCGGACACGGGCGTCTTCGACTCCGGTCTCCTGGCGAACGGGGACACATACAGCTTCACGTTCAACAACGCCGGCGTGTACCTGTACCACTGCATGGTCCACCCCGTCCAGATGACAGGGACGATCACGGTCAACACCGGTCCGCCGCCTCCTCCGCCACCACCGCCACCTCCGCCTCCGCCTCCGCCGCCTCCACCTCCACCTCCGCCTCCGCCGCCTCCACCGCCTCCGCCTCCGCCACCGCCACCGCCACCGCCACCGCCACCGCCACCGCCACCGCCACCGCCACCGCCACCGCCACCGCCACCGCCACCGCCTCCACCGCCTCCACCGCCTCCGCCTCCGCCCCGCCTCCTCCGCCTGTGCGCTGCCGCGTCCCGAGGGTGCTCGGGCTGCGCCTTGCAGCGGCGAAGACGAAGATCCGGAGGGCGCACTGCTCGGTCGGCAACGTGCGACGCGTCCGTGCGCGCCGCTCACTGCGCGGCCGCGTGGTGAACCAGTCGCCGAGGCCCGGCACGATCAAGCGCCGGAACTTCCCGGTCAAGCTGGCCATCGGCCGCAGGTAGCCGGCGCTGCGCAAAGCAGTCCTCCCGCTGGCGATCGCCCTGATCGCCACGCTGTCCGCTGCCGGTAGCTCGGCCGCCGGCCCGTCGAGCGCCTCGGTCGGGCCGGTCCTCTATGACCAGTTCGACAACCCCGCCGGCGGCGCCCCGTACGACATCACCTCACAGGACTTCGAGACGAGCCTCGACGCGGCCGACTCCGAAGCCGCCGACGACTTCACCCTTCAGGCCGGGCTCAAGTGGACGATCGACGGCATCGATGTGGACGGCGAATACTTCAGCCGCGACAGCGAGACCCCGGTGCCGGACGGGTTCAACGTGCGCTTCTACGCGAACGACCCGGCGACGAACCTGCCCTCGGCCCCGGCGCCAGGGGGCGAACGGCTGAACCAGGCGTACACGAGCCTCGGCATGTCACCGGGAGACGTGCAGATCACGCTGAGCCCGCCTGTCACGCTCGGCGCGGGAACCTGGTGGATCTCGGTGCAGGCCCGGCTCGATTACGGATCGTCGACCGACACGCGCCAGTGGTTCTGGCACCACAGGTCGGTCCAGGCGTACCAGGGAGCGGCCTGGCGGAATCCCGGCGATCTCTGGCAGATGAACTGCCCTGCGTGGTCGCGCCGCGCCCTGTGTCAGGGCTCGGCGGCGGTCCCGGACGAGCTGTTCCGCCTGCACGGCAGCGCTGCCCCGGCCACCGGACCGCCTCCGCCGCCGACGCGCTGCCGCGTGCCGAACGTCGTGGGGAGGACTCTGGGCCGCGCGGCGACGCTGATCCTGCGCGCCCACTGCCGCGTGGGACGGGTTGCGCGCAGGCACTCCGTGCGCCGCAAGCGCGGCAAGGTGCTCGCTCAGAGCCCGCGCGCAGGCCGGTCGCTGGAGCTCGGCTCGCGCGTCAACCTCGTCATCGGCCGCCGCTAGCCGCGCTCGATCGCCTCCGGCGTGAGCTCGTCCAGCGATCCGAGCACGACGCCGGCCAGCGAGAGCGCCTCCGCCCCGGGCGGGAAGACACGGTTCGGGATCGCGACGACGCGCATCCCGGCGGACGAGGCCGAGCGCATCCCGTTCTCGGAGTCCTCGATCGCGGCGCAGCGCTCGGCAGGCGCCTCGAGACGGGCGGCCGCCTCCAGATAGACGTCCGGCGCCGGCTTCCCGTGCGCGACCTCCTCCGAGGAGACCGTCGCCAGGAACAACTCCTGCGTCCCGGTGAGCTCGAGGAAGAGGTCGATCAGGGGCCGGTTCGACGAGGAGGCGATCCCGAGCGGCCAGCGCGCGCCGATCCGCCGCACGGCCTCGACCGCGCCGTCCACGAGCGGAAGCTGCCGGCGGTAGAGCTCCGTGAGCCGCTCGACGACCTCCTCCGAGATCCGATCGGGCGGGTCGGGCACGCGGATCACGTCGTGCATGTACCGCGACCACTCGGGCGAGCTCATGCCCATCATCGCCCGCTGCGCGTCGGGCCGCCAGCGCCCGCCACGCTCGCCGGCGATCTCGCGCCGCGCCTCGTCCCAGAGCTCCTCGGTGTCGAGGAGGACGCCGTCGAGGTCGAAGACGACCGCCTCGATCACGTGTATGCCCGGCGCAGGTGCACGAGGGCTTCCCGTCCCGGTCCGTGCCGTACGGAGACCGCTTCGCCCACGAACAGCGTGTGGTCGCCCACCTCTCGGTCGAACGCGAGTCGGCACTCGACCCAGCCGAGCGCGCCCTCGATCAGCGGAGCGCCGAGCTCGCCGGCCGTCGTCTCGATTCCCGTCCAGTGCGCGATCGGCGGCACGCCGCGGGCGAAATGCTGGGCGACGTGCTCCTGGCCCGAGGCGAGGATGCTGATCGCGAAGGCGCCCGCCTCGCGCACCAGCTCGTGCAGCGCCGCGTGTCGTCCGAGCGCGATCCCGACCAGCGGCGGGTCCGCCGACAGCGAGACGACCGAGTCGACGGTAAGTCCTGCGGAATCGCCTCCAACGACGACCGTGACGACGCCGACCGGCGACGGGACCTCGCGAAACAGAGCTCGGAGGTCGTCGCCCGGCACGAGCCAATCCTATGCCCGAAACGGGTTTTGTTTTGCGTCTGGAAAGTGATAAGAAAGTGTGCTCGGGCGCGATAGTCGCGCCCCTGAGACGAGGGAGAGAGAACTTGGGGCAATCGAAGAAGCGCTTTGCATTGCTGCTCGCGTTTCCCGCAGTGATCGCCCTCGCCGTGATGATGATCGCGGCGACGGGCGCCGGTGCCGCGAGCAAGCGGGTGTCGCCGACTGCCCAGGGGGGCAAGTCGCCGGCTTCGTCCGCCTCGGCCCACGGGGTGAGGGCGCCCAGTGGGACCTGCACCATCAGCGAGGGGTTCGACGACATCACGAACCTGCCCGACTGGGCGATGATCAACCACAGCGAACCGCTCGGCGTGACCGACTGGTTCCAGGGGAACGACGCGGTGTTCCCGGCTCACTCGGGCGCCACGACGTCGTACATCGGCGCGAATTTCAACAACACGTCCGACGGCACGATCAGCAATTGGCTGCTGACCCCGGTCGTGACGATTCAGAACGGGGCCGAAATTACCTTCTGGACGCGGACAGTGACGCCTGGGGCGACCATTTACCCGGACCGGCTCCAGGTCCGCGCCAGCACGGCGGGTGACAGCATCAACGTTGGTACTTCGTCCACGGATGTCGGTGATTTCACGCAGTTGCTGCTCGACATCAACCCGACCTATCAGCCCCACGGATATCCGGAGGTCTGGACGGCCTTCACTGCGACGGTCTCCGACGTTCCGACTGCCATGACCGGACGCTTCGCATTCCGGTACTTCGTCGAGGACGGCGGGCCCGACGGGGCGAACTCGAACTACATCGGTATCGACGACGCGTGCGTGGCGGCTGGCCCGCCGCCGCCTCCGCCTCCGCCGCCGCCGCCGCCACCTCCGCCTCCACCACCGCCTCCGCCGCCGCCTCCGCCTCCTCCTCCGCCGCCTCCTCCTCCGCCACCGCCACCACCTCCGCCTCCGCCACCGCCACCACCTCCGCCTCCGCCTCCTCCTCCGCCTCCGCCGGTCCGCTGCCGCGTCCCGAGAGTCCTCGGGCTGCGACTCGGCGCCGCGAAGACGAAGATCCGGAGGGCGCACTGCGCGGTCGGCAACGTGCGACGCGTTCGCTCGCGCCGCTCACTGCGCGGCCGCGTGGTGAACCAGTCACCGAGGCCCGGCACGATCAAGCGCCGGAACTTCCCGGTCAAGCTCGCGGTCGGCCGCGGCTAGAACCGTCGAACTGAACTGAGAAACCGAGGGCGCCGGACAACCCGGCGCCCTCGTCATTTCTGGTGCAGGCCGTCGTTGCTAGCGGTGGCGGCACTTCGCGTTCGTGAAGATCGAACGCTGCTCCTGGTTGGCGAGCTCGTCGAGCGCCGGGTCGAACGGGCCGGGCGCGGCGCCCTGCCAGAACATGATCGGCGTCACACCGGGGCCCATCACGGTGGCCCGGTACTCACGACCCTTGCCGACCGGGCGGTTGCCGTGCGGGTAGAAGCCGTAACAGAAGCCGCCGCTCGCGCGATGCGTCAGGAAGCCGTTCTCCCGCTTCCAGCCTCGTCCGTACCGCGAGTCGTACGTGTCGACGAAGACGTTCCGTCCCCACTTGTCGAGGGGTGATCCGTACTTCGTCGCGCGGAACCCGTACACGCCGGTGCCCTTGTACTTGAGCCAGCCGTAGAGATGGTCGTAGTTCCGGTAGACCCAGTCGACCTTGACCACGAACTCGGGCAGGTCGCCGGAGAAGTGGGAGAGCTGCACCTCGACTGCCCGCTGCTCGAACGTGGGGCGCAGGCCGAACGGGGGCAGCAGACGGCGCCACTTCTGGACGACCCAGTGCGAGCCGTCAGGCGCTGTGCACGCGGCGACGAGATAGTGGAGCTCCGGGCCCTGGTACGGGCCGCAGACGTTCTTGAAGCCCCGCCACAGGTCCTTGCGATGCGAGCCCCAGCCGCCCGAGTAGTCGAGCCTGAACGAGACCTGTCGCAACCGACGGCTGGGCGTGCGCGCGTTGATCGCGCCCCAGGCGAGCGTGTGGTGCAGGCGGCCTTCGCTCCGGTAGGTGAGCAGCGCGACGTGGTTCCGGTTCACCGCCAGGCGCACGTGGGTCGCGTTGCGCGCGATCGTCTGCGAGGCGGAGGCCGGCGCAGGCGCAGCGACGACTGCGGTGAGGGCGGCGAGACTGACGATCAGACGGCGATGCACAAAGAAACCCCGGGGTAGGAAGTGGCCTGGCTTCCTACATCGGATCCACCGTATCGCAACAAAAGCCGATGCGCCCCGAAAACGAGGGATCTGCTCAGTCTTCGACGAGCACTTCGCCCAGGAGCGTGCAGCAGAACCAGCGCCAGGCGAGCGCATCGTCTTCGGCAAGCCGTTCGCGGCGCGCGGAGACGTGCGTGAGGCCGTCGACCGTCGGCCGGAGCGATTCCAGTCCCGAGCCGAGCGCGGCCCGGCGCGACGGCGTGTCGAGGTCGCCGGCGAGAGCCGTCACCGCACGCCCTTCGGGATCGAGCTCGCGGCGCGGATCTCCGCCCGCAGCGAGCAGCTGGACGGCGCGGCGGCGGGCGGCGCGGAGCTCGTCCTCGTCGAGGTCGACGCCCCTTCCCGCGAGCAGGACGAGCGAGACCTCGACGTCCACCTGGTTGCCTTCGGCAAGCCGCTCCTCGAGCTGCGCGAGGAAGGCGCGCTCCGGGGAATCGTCCATTCAGGCGCAGCATACGACGGTCACGACGTATGGCGGCCACCGTCCATGCCTTAAAGTGAGACGCGGAGCATGAGCACCGACCAGATCACAGCGTTCGTCGAGCACGGAGCCGAAACCGGCTGCGTGGAGATCTCCGAGCTGAACGAGCTCGTCGACACGCTGCACCTCGGCGACGAGGAGGTCGCGAACCTCTACGAGCAGCTCGAGGAGCACCACGTCGACGTCAACGACGACTGCGGGCGCGAGAAGGTCGAGAGCACGTACATCAACGGCGACCTGGCACACGCGACGACGGACGCCCTCCAGCTGTTCCTGAACGAGATGGCGCGCTACCCGCTGCTGACGGCAGAGGAAGAGGTGGAGCTCTCGAAGCTGATCGAGCGCGGTGACAAAGAGGCCAAGGACAGGATGATCAACTCGAACCTCCGCCTGGTCGTCTCGATCGCGAAGAAGTACCAGGGCCACGGGCTCTCGCTGCTCGACCTGATCCAGGAGGGGATCATCGGGCTGATCCGCGCGGTCGAGAAGTTCGACTGGCGCAAGGGCTTCAAGTTCTCGACGTACGCCACGTGGTGGATCCGGCAGGCCGTCCAGCGCGGGGTCGCGAACAAGGCGCGGACGATCCGGATGCCGGTGCACATCGTCGACCGCGAGCGGAAGATCTCGAAGGCCGAGCGCGAGCTGCACACGAAGCTCGGGCGCGCTCCGAGCCTCGAGGAGATCGCGAAGGAGGCGAAGCTGCCGCTGAAGCAGGTGCGCGAAGTGCAGAACGCGGCGCGCGCGGTGACGAGCCTCGACCGGCCCGTCGGCTCCGAGAGCGACACGTCGCTGGGCGACCTGTTCTCGGGCGAGGACGTCCCGCCGGAGGAGGAGCTCGAGGTCAGCTTCCGGACGGATGCGCTGCGCCGCGCGATCGCCGAGCTCCCGGACCGCCAGCAGGAGGTGCTCAAGCTCCGCTTCGGGCTCGACGGCGACCCGAACCCGATGTCGCTCGAGCAGATCGGGAAGACGCTCGGACTGACCCGCGAGCGTGTGCGGCAGATCGAGATCCAGGCGCTCGAGCGGCTCGCGCTCGACCGCGAGCTCGACTCGCTCCGCGCCGCCTAGGCGCTAGTCGCGCCGCTCCTCGACGCACCTCTTCAACAGCCGTACCGCTGCGTCAGAAGAGGGCGTAGGCGATCGTCGCGACGAGCAGGACGACGGCGCCGCTGAGCCCGAAGGCGATCGACGCGGCGAGGCTCCGGGGCTCGGCCTTCGGGAGGAACGCCCCGGCCGCCAGCAGCACGATCGAGAGGAGGACGAGGCCGTAGAGCCACAGCGGAACATCCCTGGCCGCGTCGATTGTCCTGGTCGCAAACCTTGCCCCGAGGATGCCGCTGTGCCGGCCGGGGTCCGAGGTCTTCTTCGCTCCGGCCGTGGTCGAGCGCCGCACGTTGGGCGCTGCGAGGCGTGGGCTCCCGGACGAACCGGCCGCGAGGGCGAGCATTGCACCGCTTGGGCAGGCGTTCGCGCTGCGGGCGGCCCGGATCTCCGTTCCGCTCGCGTTCCGGACGACGACGAGTCGCGTGACCTCCTGGCCGTCGAGCTGCGGCCGGGCGACGATCCTGTACGTGCCCGGGCCGAGCAGGTGGCGCCCGACGCGGTCGCCGAGCCGGACGCGGTTGACGCCTTTGTGGCCCCGGACACGGAAGGTTCCGACGCGCCGACAGACCGGAGAGACCTGGACGAGCACGAACTCGACGAGCCCCGGCCGGCGGAGGACGAAGACGAGCGTCGTCCGGCGATGCCGGTGCGGCCCGGTGCGGGAGATCCAGTCGCGAGCCAGGCGAAGCCGGTAGACGCGACTCGTGCCCGTCCCGGCGGCCCGGCCGGCACTCGACCCGCCGCCGCTCTGGCCTGCGCCGCCCGAGCCTGCGCCGCTCGAGCCACCGCTGCCCTGGCTTCCGCCGCCGCTCGTCCCCTGGCCCTGACCGGGCAACGGCGGCGGATGCACCGACGGGAGCGTCACGCCGGGGACGCTCGGCACCGGTGGTGCGGGGGGCGCCGGAGGAGCCGGAGGCGCCGGTGGCGGCACCGTGACCGTCGGCGTCGACACCGTCGGCAGCGTGATCGTCGGCAGTGTGACCGTCGGGAGGGTCAGTGTCGTGGGCAGCGTGATCGGCGGCGGCAGGTCCGCGCCCGCAGAAGCAACCCACCCGGCCATCAGCCCCACGCCCATCAGGGCGACCTGGACCACACGGCGCCGCAACAGAGATCTCACTGCGAGAACAACGGGCGAGAGCCGTTCAAAGATACGGCCACAGACAATCAAGGCCCCAAGACCGATGCCTCGAAGCGCCATTCCTTGCGGCTTGCCGGGGCGTGAGAGCGGCGGGGGTGAGATTCGAACTCACGGAAGGTTGCCCTTCAACGGTTTTCAAGACCGCCCCGTTCGACCGCTCCGGCACCCCGCCGGACGACCATCCTAGCCGCCGGGCATCCTTTGTAACAGTCTGTTACTAAGTCAGTTGGGGTCGATCGTGCCGGGGGCGCCGTACTGCCTCAGCACGTCCGGCACCTCGCCCTGGAAGTTCTCCAGGATCGCGAGCGCCCACCGGTCGGTGACGGCGGTGCCGTTCAGCGTATGCACCTGCTCGGTCGAGCCGTCGCGGCGGTACCGGATCCTGAGCCGTCGCGCCTGGAAGTCCGTCGTGTTCGACGCCGACGTGAGCTCGCGGTAGCGCTTCTGGCTCGGGAACCACGCCTCGATGTCGTAGCGCTTCGCCGCCGCGGAGCTGAGCTCGCCGGCCGCGATGTTGACCAGCCGGTAGGGAAGACCGAGCTCCTGCACGTTGGCCTCCTCGAGCCCGAGGATGCGCTCGAACTCGTCCCAGGACTCATCCGGGAGCGTGTAGGCGAACAGCTCCACCTTGTTGAACTGATGGACGCGGAACATGCCGCGCGTATCGCGCCCCGCAGCGCCGGCCTCGCGCCGGAAGTTGGTCGAGAACGCCGTGTACCGAAGCGGCAGCTGCTCCGCCTCGAGGATCTCGCCCATGTGCAGCCCGGCCAGCGCGACCTCGGACGTGCCCGTCAGGTAGAGGCCGTCCTCGCCGATCTCGTAGTACTCGTTCTTCTCCGCCGGGAAGAAGCCGGTGCCGTACATCGCCTCCTCGCGCACGAGCACGGGCGGGAGGACCGGCTTGAAGCCCGCGGCGGCCGCGCGATCGAGTGCCCAGCGGTAGAGCGCGAGCGAGAGGAGCGCCGTGTCACCGATCATGTAGCCGAAGCGCGACCCGGAGACCCGCGCGGCTCGCTCCATGTCGAACCGGCCCAGCTCGAGATGCTCGGGCCCCGGGGGAGAGGGTTCGCCGACCAGGCGCTCGATGTGCCCCTCGGAGTCGTCCTCCTCCGCGTCCGGGACCGACTCGTGCGGCGGGTTCGGCACCTGCTGCAGCAGCTCGTCGCGCGCCGTCTCCGCGGCCGCGAGCTCGTCCTCGAGCGCACGCAGCTGCTCCTTGACCTGCTTCAGCTCGTCGACCTGCTCGGGGGTCGGCTTGCCCTGGATCTTCTGCCGGCCGCGCAGATCGTCGACCTGGGGGATCAACTCACGCCAGCGAGCGTCGGCCTCGAGCAGCCGGTCGAACGCCTCGCCCGCCCCCTTGCGCGCCACGGCGGCCCGGAAGCGCTCCGGCTCAGCCCGCGCAGCCTTGAGGTCGATCACCCGGTTTGGAGGAACGCAACGAGATCATTGATCTGCTGCGATGTCAGCTGCGATCCGTAGCCCTGGGGCATGACGTTCGGCTGGTAGCCCGGCGCGATCTCGGCGTTCGGGTCGGTGATCGACGCCTTGATGAACTCGGCGTTCTTGCCCTTCAGCACCTTGTCCAGGTCCGGTCCGATCGAGCCGGTCGCACCCGCTGCCTGGAACGTGTGGCAGCCGCTGCAGCCGTTGTCGGCGAAGACCTTCTTGCCGGCGGCCGGGTTTGCCTTGCCGGCCTTCGGCAGCGTGCCGACGACGGGCCCCGTTGGCTCGACGGTCTTCTCCCCGCCACAGCCCGCGACGAGCAGGACGGCGAGCGCGATCAGGAGTGCCCGGGCCATGTGCGGCGAGTCTACTGAACGGGCCGGGTCTCTTCCCAGAAGCGCAGCGCCGCGCACGAGAGGGCGCCGTAGGCGACGACGTCTCGCGGAGAATCGTTCACGAGCAGGGAGACGGCGAGGGCGACGATGACCGCGTCGACCGTGGCGAAGCGGGGGCGCCGCAGAGCGACCCAGACGAGCACGAGCAGCGAAAAGGTGATGATCGTCGTCGCCTGCCAGCCGGCGACGTAGCCGTCGAGTGAGACCCGCCAGCGGTGTGCGAGCTCACCGGCGAGAGCGCCCGGGCCGTCGCCGATCGTGCGCGTGACGTGGCTCGAGCCGCCGATGGCAGCGTCGAGGCCGACGAGGAGCAGCCCGGCCCCGATCGCCGCGGCGCCCGCGAGGACCAGGTTGCGCCAGGTGAGCGCCACTCCGCGCAGCCGCAGCCAGAGGAGCAGGTAGCCCGCGGCGAAGACGAGCACGCCGCCCCCGTCCGCACCAAGCCCGCTCGCTCCGACGACGACGAGCACGCACACGGCCACGAGCGGGAGCAGTCCGACTCCGAGCAGCGCCGCGCCGAGCAGCCCCGGGACGAGCAGCAGCGTCTCGACCTGGTTCGAGATCCCGTAGAACCGGGCGCCGCCGTCGGGGTGCGGGCCGAGCGCCGCCAGCGAGCTCGTCTCGGTCGAGAACGCGAGCACGCCCGCGTAGACGGCGAAGACCGCCAGCAGCGCCGCGGCCAGGGCCAGTCGCGAGCGCGTGACCGCGGCGAGACCCGGAGCGGCGAGCCCGACGATCGCGAGCAGGGCCAGGCCGACCGAGCGCGGCCGTGTGACGTCGAGCCCGCTGAGCGCGAGCGCGGCCGCGAGCGCGACGGGCCCCGCAACGAGCGCCGCCCGTCCCCAGAACGCCGACCGCAGCGCGAGTGCGAGCAGGGCGAACAGCGCGACGAGCCCGAAGACGACGTACGCGGCGGCGCCGCGGGAGTCGTGCACCGCTGTCAACCGGCGATCGAGCTTCATCAGCGTCATCTCCGGATTCGCGTCCGAGCGCGACGTCAGCGGTGGATTCTTGCCCCGATCGAGCGCCTTCACGGTCGGCTCGAGGTCGTAGATCGAGACGAGGCCGGGGACCTTCGTCCGGTCGGAGACGAGGAGCCCGTGGTACCCGCCGCCGACGATCGCGATCCGGTAGCGCCGCACGTTGTGGACGCGCTCCCGGGGCAGCGTCAGAAAGACCGTGATCGGGCACGGGCACCGGCCCTTCGGCACCTTGGCGAGCACGCGTGCGGCGTCTGCCCCGCTCACGGTCTTCCCGCGCCCCGCGATCAGCAACCCCTGCGCGCCCGCCGCCGGAGGCTGTCCGACGACGATCCGAACATGGTCCGCCCAGGCCGACGGCGCCGCCACGAGCGCGGTCACCGCGAGGCCCACGGCTAAACTCCGTCTGTTACCCCACCGCTTCAAGGAGCGCGATTCTCGATGAAACGCAAGGCTTACGGGCGCGACTTCGGCCTCTCCAGCCGGATGTTCCTGACGATGTTCACGCTTGGACTGCTGTACGTCGTCTTCTTCGTAGTCATGGTGAACGTCCTCAACGTGGGGATCGTCGCCGTCGTCCTGATTATTGGCGTGCTCGCGTTCGTCCAGTACTACACGTCGGACAAGATCGCGCTGCTCGCCTCCGGTGCGAAGGTGGTGCAACCCGACGAGGCGCCGGAGCTGCACGCGATGGTCGAGCGCCTCGCCGCGATGGCCGACCTGCCGAAGCCGCGCGTCGCGATCATCCCGACCGACGTGCCCAACGCGTTCGCGACCGGCCGCAACCAGAAGCGCGCCGTCGTCGCGGTCACGCAGGGGCTCTGGAACCGCCTCGAGCCACAGGAGATCGAGGGCGTGCTCGCTCACGAGCTGACGCACGTCGCGAACCGTGACGTCGCGGTAATGACGATCGCGAGCTTCTTCTCGATGGTCGCGGCGACCCTTGCCCGCTTCGGCCTGTGGGGCGGAATGTTCAGCGGAGGCGACCGCGACCGGAACTCGGGCGCGCCCGTCTGGCTGATCATGTTCGCCGTCTCGCTGCTGACCTACGTCGTCAGCTGGGTGCTGATCATGATGATCTCGCGCTACCGCGAGTACGCGGCCGACCGCGGCTCCGCGCTGATCACGGGTGCTCCCGAGCACCTGATGTCGGCGTTGCAGAAGATCGCGAGCCGCATGACGCAGATCCCGCAGCAGGACCTGCGCGAGGTGTCGGGGATGAACGCGTTCTTCATCTTCCCGGCCGGCTGGAAGAAGAATGCGTCGGAGCTCTTCCAGACGCACCCGCCGCTCGAGAAGCGCCTCGCCCGCCTCGCCGACATCGCCCGCGAGATGGGGCGCCCGGTCGACCCGGCTTCGTTCTAGGCGTTGGGCCTGACAGACGTCCTGTTCGGGCGGAAGAAGCTTCCGAAGGCGCAGCAGGAGAAGCTCTTCGCGATCTCGACCGCGCGGATCACGCTCGAGACCGAGCTCGGGCTGAAGCCGACCGGGGACGCGGCCGTGGTCTTCAAGCCGCTGTCGGCGGCCGAGTTCGTGCGCGCGGAGAACGAGCTCCAGGAGCTGCTCGACTCGGTCGCGCAGGAGTCGCACTCGAAGGTCGAGCGGCGCGGCGACGAGTTCGGCTTCGAGTGGCTGATCGTGCGCGACAACGACTTCGAGGAGCTCGTGGCGGGCGTGCACCTCGTCGCGTCCGAGCTCGCGGCGCACGGGTTCGGCGAGCAGCTGCTCGCGGCGGCCTTCAAGTTCTCAGGCGCGGATCACCCGGTCTACTTCATCTACGGCTTCAAGCGGGGCGCGTACTGGCCGTTCGTCCCGACCGGCGACGGCAAGGGGCGCGACAACTCCGAGGAGCTCGAGTTGAAGGCGAAGCTCGAGAAGGAGCTGCCGATCGAGCAGGACCTGACGCGCTGGCTGGCCCTGTTCGACGCGCCGATCTAGGTTGACGCACGACGTCATCGTCGCTCTGGCTCTGCTCGGGATCGCCGGGCAGGTGCTCGCGGTCTGCCTCGCCGTCGTCGGGCTCGCGGCTCTCGTCGGCGTGCGCGGGCCCCTGGCAGCCCTTCGGCGAGCCGTCTGGGGCTATGAGCTCTGGCTCGCCTTCGCCGTCTCCGCGACGGCGACGGCCGGGAGCCTGTTCTTCTCCGAGGTGGCCCACTTTGTTCCGTGCGAGCTCTGCTGGTACCAGCGGATCTGCATGTACCCGCTCGCGCTCCTGACGCTGCTGGCCGCGTTGGCCAACGACTACCGGGTCGCCCGCTACCTGCTGCCGCTGCCGGTGATCGGCGCCGGCTTCTCCGTCTACCACCTGCTGGTCGAGAACGGCGTTGTGCACGAGAGCCAGGGATGCCGGATCTCGGCTCCGGGCGGGTGCGCGATCAAGTGGATCGACGAGTACGGGTACGTGACGATCCCGACGCTGGCTCTGACCGGCTTCGCGCTCGTGTTCGCGTTTCTCCTGCTGGCGGCCTTCGAGTCGCGGCTACCCTCAGGGGCGCAATGACGAGCGCGAAGGCGACAAGACGCAAGCGGCGGGAAGCGCAGGCCGCGCCACCGCCGGTACGGGCGCCGGGACAGCGCCGCCAGGCCTCGCCGAAGGTTCTGATCGGAGCAGGCGTGGTCGTCTTGCTGATCGTGGTCGCGATCGTGCTCGGTTTCGTGCTGACCGGCGGCAAGTCGTCATCGGGCTCGACCCCGGCACGCGGGTCGCTCGTGAACGCGCTGCCGAGCGCGGCCGAGGTGAACGACAACCTGAAGGGCATCCCGCAAAGCGGGAACGTTCTCGGGTCGCCGAACGCGCCGGTCACGCTGGCCGAGTACATCGACCTGCAGTGCCCGGCGTGCCAGGCCTTCGAGACCCAGGCCATGCCTCAGCTGATCCAGCGGTACGTCCGCACCGGGAAGGTGAAGGTCGAGGCGCGGCCGATCGCCTTCATCGGCCCTGACTCCCAGACCGGCCGCGCGGCGGCGCTGGCGGCTGCAAAGCAGAACCGGTTCTTCAACTTCAGCCAGCTCCTCTACTTCAACCAGGGCGTCGAGAACACGGGCTGGCTCAACGACACCATGATCAAGGCGGCGGCCGCGAGCATTCCCGGGCTCGACGTGCCGCGGCTGCTGAGCGACCGGAGCTCGGCCACGGTCTCGGCTCAGGCCAAGGCCTTCGATGCGCAGTCCGATCAGGACAAGGTCACGGAAACGCCGACGGTGCTCGTCGGGAAGTCGGGCGGCCCGCTGCGCAAGGTGTCGTTCCCGTCCCTGAGCGACCCGACGGCGATCGAAGCCGCGATCGCGGCAGCGCAACACTAGGGCTCCTTTCAAACGACTATTTGAGCCATGCCCCGGGACCTGGTCCCAGGACATGGCTCGCGGAGACCCGGCCCGGGACCAGGTCCCGGGACTTGGCTGGTTAGGACGGGGGTTCGCCGTCCCAGTAATCGAGGCTCTCGACGCGGGCGACGACGCCGACGCCCCAGAAGCCGATCTTCTTCGACCGCGGGTAGTAGCAGATGTCGTTCGGCTCCCTCGTGCCGTACGTGAGCAGCGTCAGCGGCCCGCGAAAGGCATGCGAGACGCCCGTCCCCGGCGGTCGGCCGACGATCGAGCCGCGCCGGATCGGGAGCTCCTCGTCTCCCAGGAGGCAGGTCCCCTCACCGTCGAGCACGAGGAAGAACTCCTCCTCGGCGCCGTGGCAGTGCGGAGGGCAGTTCAGCTTCCCGTCCGCGACCAGCTCGTGGCGCAGTCCGGTCTTGACCGCGCCAGCCTCGCGGCTGAGATACCGGATTTCGACCTCGCAGTCCGACTCCTTGTACGCGACGCTGGCCGCTTCGTCGACGTTGACGATGTTCGACGGCCGCGGCGCCGGCTCGCCGAGCTCGAGCGGCTCCGAAGCCGCTTCCACGTCCCAGGGATCGTCCGTCCGTCCCTCCGCCCACGGCCAGCCGAACCTGATCGCCCTCGAGCGCGGGAGCCAGCCGATCTCGGTCGGATGGCGCGTGCCGAAGATCAGGACGTCGAGCCCCTCAGGACCGCCCTGGAGCGTGTGCTCCTCGTGGTCGGCGAGGTGGACGATGCAGTCGCCGGGCCGTAGCTCGTACACCTGCTCGTCCTGCCAGGACAGGCCCGAACCGCCCAGGACGAAGACGAGCTCCTCCGACGCGCCGTGCGAGTGCGGCGGAGTCGAGAGTCGTCCCGGGTCGATCCGAACGCGGTTGACGCCGACTCCCGTGCAGCCGACGGCGTCGCCGAGCCGCTGCAGGCTCGCCGCCATCTCGCCCTTCTCGGACCGGTGAGGCTCGACCTCGTCCCAGTGGGAGACGTGCGCTACTGCGAGATCTCCTTCTGCTCCGAGCCGGAGCCGGTGCCGAGCTCGGCCTTCATCTTCGCCAGCTCATCGTCCACCTTCGACTTCGTGGTCAACTGTGCGAGCTCGCGGTCGAGCTGCGTGTCGCCGCCCGACGTGTAGTCCTCGAGCGTGCCCGACGCGATCAGCTCGTCCATCGCCGATGCGCGCGCCTGCATCTCTTCGGTCTTGTCCTGCGCCCGCTGGATGGCGGCGCCGGTATCGGCCATCTGGTCGCCGATGCCGGTCGACGCCTCGCCGATCCGCACCGAAGCCTCGGCGGCCGAGTACTGGGCCTTCATCACTTCCTTCTGGCTGCGGAACGACTCGATCTTCGCCGAGAGCGTCTTCTCGTTCGCCTCGAGCTTCTGCTGCTGCTGGTTCAGCTCGTCCACCTGGCGGTCGAGATCCTGGAGCTGGGCCTGAGCCGCTGTCTTCCGCTCGAGGGCCATCCGCGCGAGATCCTCGCGGTTGGCGCCGAGTGCCTCGCGCGCCTGCGACTCGAGCTTCGGCACGCTCGTCTCGAGCTTGCCCGCCTGGAGCTCCAGCCGCTTCTTCGCCGTGACGACGTCAGCGACGCCGCGCTTGACGTTCTGGAGCAGCTCGAGCTGCTTCTCGTACGAGTAGTCGAGGGTCTCCGCCGGGTCCTCTGCGCGGTTCAGCAACTTGTTCCACTTCGCCTTGAAAACGGTCATCGTGCGATCCCATAGACCTGCCACTTCGTCCTCCTCTTGGGTATGCCAGTAGCCTAACGGCCAGTTGCGTCTGCGATTTTCCTCCATTGTGTCGACCGGTCAGTTCCGACGGGCACGCGGGCGAAGCCCGCATGTCCTGAGGACGGCACCGCAAGCGGTGCCTTGATGTTGGTCGAGCGGAGCATGGATCCGGGCTGGCTCTCGAATGCGTACCTCGTCGCGGACGAGGAGGGCGGGGCCGCGGTCTACGTCGACTCGGGCGCGCCGCTGGAGCCGCTGCTCGCGGCGGCCGAGCGCTGGCGGGTCCACCCGGAGCACGTCCTGCGCACGCACGGGCACCCGGACCACGTCGTGCACGAGACCGAGCTCGGGCTCGCGGTCGTCACCGGCTCGCTGGAGGCCGGCGGGCTGAGCATCGAGGCGCTCCCCACGCCCGGACACGCGGAGGACCACCTCGCGTTCGTCGTCAACGGCGGGCTCTGCTTCTCCGGCGACATCCTCTTCAAGGACGCCGTCGGAGGCGGGAGCGACGTTCCCGCCATTCGCAGCTCGGTGATGGACGTGCTCATGAAGCTGGCCCCGGAGACGCGCGTGCTCCCAGGCCACACCGACGAGACGACGATCGGCCGCGAATGGGAGCAGAACCCGTTCGTCCGCTACTGGCGGGGGGTCGAGCCCGGTGCGGACGAGCCCGGCCAGGTCGCCGGCGATGACATAACGATTCTCGTCGACTCGCCGGACTACGACGGCAAGGGCAAGCTTCTCGTGCGGTTCGCCGACGGGCGCGAGGCGATCCTCGGCGGCTCCAGGGTGACGCGAACCTAGACTTTCGGATCCAAAACCTAGACCCTCGGTGCTCTATTGCTAGAGTACAAGGAGGGAATGCGCGATCTTGGATCCATTTTGACGAAAGAACGGCCGAAACTGCGGAAAGCGCGGCGCAAGGAGCAGCCACAGACGAAGAAGCGGGCGATCCCGACCGCGGAGCTCGTCGAGTGCACGTGCCCCGACCCGTGCCAACGCGACCACGAGACCGACTAGGAGGCCTCAAGTGACCGGCTCATCGAACGGCGACTCGCCGGATTCGACCGACGGGCTCGAGCGCCCGTACACCCCGGACGTCGTGGAGCGCCTCCGCGGCCCCGTGAAGATCGAGCACACGCTCGCGCGGCTCGGCGCGGAGCGCCTCCGGAAGCTTCTCGGCCAGGGCGACCACGTCCGCGCGCTCGGCGCGATGACCGGGGGCCAGGCGGTGCAGATGGCGAAAGCGGGCCTGGAGGCGATCTACCTCTCGGGCTGGCAGGTCGCCGCCGACGCGAACGTGGCCGGCCAGACATATCCCGATCAGAGCCTCTATCCGTCCGACAGCGCACCGGCGCTCGTTCGCCGGCTCAACGCGGCGCTCATGCGCGCGATGCAGGTCGAGGCCGCCGAAGGGAGCCAGGCGGACTGGCTCCTCCCGATCGTCGCAGACGCAGAGGCCGGCTTCGGCGGGCCGTTGCACGCGTACGAGCTGATGCGCGGGATGATCGAGGCCGGCGCAGCCGGAGTGCACTACGAAGACCAGCTCGCGTCGGAGAAGAAGTGCGGTCACCTCGGCGGCAAGGTGCTCGTCCCGACAAGCCAGTTCACGCGCACGCTCATGGCTGCCCGGCTCGCCGCGGACGTCGCGGACGTGCCGACCGTGCTCATTGCACGCACCGACGCGCTCAGCGCAACGCTGCTCACGAGCGACGTCGATCCGGCCGACGAGCCGTTCCTCACCGGCGAGCGCACTGACGAGGGCTTCTTCCGGATCCACCCAGGGCTCGAGCCCGTGATCGCGCGCTCGCTCGCGTACGCGCCGTATGCCGACATCCTCTGGTTCGAGACGTCGACTCCCGACATGGGCGAGGCGCGGGAGTTCGCGCAGGCGATCCACGAGCGCCACCCAGGAAAGCTGCTCGCCTACAACTGCTCCCCCTCCTTCAACTGGCGCCGTCACCTCGACGACGCTCAGATCGCGACGTTCCAGGACGACCTCGGCGAGCTCGGCTACCGCTTCCAGTTCGTGACACTCGCCGGGTTCCACGCGCTCAACGAGTCGATGTTCGAGCTCGCGCGCGGCTACCGGGAGCACGGCATGTCCGCGTACGTCGAGCTTCAGGAGCGCGAGTTCGCTCTGGAGACGGACGGCTATACGGCGTCGCGCCACCAGCGCGAGGTCGGCGCGGGCTACTTCGACGCGATCCTGGGAGCACTGGGCGAAAGCTCGACGCTTGCCCTGTCCGGATCGACCGAAGAAGCCCAGTTCACGGCGTGACTCTGTGGACGAAGCCGAGCGCGGTCGAGCTCCTGGCGCCGCGCGATGACGAGATCCTCTCCCGTGAGGCGCTCGACTTCGTCGCGAGGCTGCAGCGCGAGCTGAACCCGATCCGCCGGCAGCTGCTCGAGCGCAGGCGCGAGCGCCAGGCGGAGCTCGACGCGGGCGTCCTCCCGGACTTCCTGCCCGAGACGCGTGGCGTGCGCGAGGCGGCCTGGGACGTCGCTCCGGCGCCACAGGACCTCCTCGACCGCCGGGTCGAGATCACGGGCCCGGTCGAGCGGAAGATGATGATCAACGCTCTCAACTCGGGCGCGCGCGTCTTCATGGCCGACTTCGAGGACGCGCTGTCGCCGACGTGGCAGAACGTGGTCGAGGGTCAGCGGAACCTCGCCGATGCCGTTCGCCGCACGATCGAGCTCGAGACTCCGGACAAGACCTACCGACTGAACGAGGAGACCGCGGTGCTGGTGGTGCGCCCACGAGGCTGGCACCTGCACGAGGCCCACGTGCTCGTCGACGGCGAGCCCGTCTCGGCCAGCCTCTTCGACTTCGGACTCGCGTTCTTCCACAACACGAAGGAGCTGCTCGAGCGCGGCTCGGGCCCGTACTACTACCTGCCGAAGCTCGAGAGCCACCTCGAGGCTCGGCTCTGGAACAGCGCGTTCGTCCTCGCGCAGGACGAGCTGGGCATCGATCAGGGCTCGATCCGCGCCACCGTACTGATCGAGACGGTGCTCGCCGCGTTCGAGATGGAGGAGATCCTCTATGAGCTGCGCGATCACGCCTCCGGCCTCAACGCCGGGCGCTGGGACTACATCTTCAGCGCGATCAAGAAGTTCCGCTCGCGGCCGGAGTTCGTGCTGCCGGACCGGGCGCAGGTGACGATGACCGTTCCGTTCATGCGCGCCTACACGGAGCTCCTCGTCGCCACATGCCATCGAAGGGGTGCGCACGCGATGGGAGGGATGGCCGCATTCGTCCCTTCACGGAGAGACCCGGCCGTAAACGAGGTCGCGCTCGCCAAGGTCCGCGAGGACAAGCAGCGGGAGGCGGGCGACGGCTTCGACGGGACATGGGTCGCGCACCCCGACCTCGTTCCCGTAGCGACCGAGGTCTTCGACTCCGTCCTGGGAGAGCGCGCGAACCAGGTGGATCGGCAACGCGAAGACGTCGTCGCCTCTGCCGAGGCGCTGCTGTCGGTTCCCGAGACGGGCGGCGAGGTCACGGACGAGGGTGTGGCGACCAACGTCCGCGTCGGGATCGCGTACCTGGACTCGTGGCTGCGGGGTGTCGGTGCGGCGGCGATCGAGAACCTGATGGAGGATGTGGCGACGGCGGAGATCTCGCGCTCTCAGCTCTGGCAGTGGGTGGCGCACGGCCGGGTCGCCCGGGAGCGCGTGCTCGAGCAGATCGAGCGAACGGAGGGCACGCAGGACGCGAAGGACGTCTTCCGCGAGGTCACGCTCGCGGACGAGTTCGTCGAGTTCCTCACGCTCCCGGCTTACGATCGCCTGGGATGAGCGACACCACCAAGGCCGACGAGATCGCGCTCGTGCTCGAGCAGGCGATCGTCTCGGGCGACCTGGAACCGGGTCGCGTGCTCCGGCAGGAGGAGCTCTCGGACCGCTTCGCGGTCAGCCGGACCCCGGTGCGCGAGGCGCTTCGCCGGCTCGCGGCGCTCGGGCTCGTCTCGTTCGTGCCGAACCGCGGCGTGCGCGTGCGGACGATCACGCTCGACGAGCTCCGCGAAGCGTTCCTCGTTCGGGCCGAGCTCGAGTCGCTCGCGACGGAAATCGCGGCGCCGAAGTTCACGCGCGACGAGCTCGAGGAGCTGGACGAGGCCGAGCAGGCGTTCAGCAAGGCGACGCACGCGCTCCGGGCGCAGCCGCAGGAGGACGCCGACCGCTGGCGGCTCACGCACGACTGGGTCGTCGCGAACCACGGCTTCCACGACGTCATCTACCGCGTCGCAGAAGCGCCGCTCATCGAACGGCTGGCGAAGAGCGCCCGCCGCTCGTTCTCCGGTCACGCCGTGTGGGCGCCCGGGGGCTCCGAGACCGACGCCCTCTACGAGCGAAATGAGTACGAGCATCGGGCGATCATCGCCGCGCTGCGCGCGAGGAACGGAGCGGGCGCACGAGCTCTCGCGCGCGAGCACGTGCTGCACTCGTTCGAGCTGCTCGCGCACGTGCTCGAGCACTTCTCGAACGGCGAACGGTTACGCGCCCGGGAGGCGTAGAGCCTTCGCACGCTCGCGGGCGGCGTCTAGCACTGCGAGCGCGGCGACCGCCTCGAGCGGGTCGACCGGCGGAGGCCGATCGTCGCGGAGGCTCTGCGCCACGCCGGCGTAGAACGCCCCGTAGGACCCCGGCTGCGTGGGGATCGGGCGCCGCACACCGTCGACGGTGAGGTGGCCCCAGAGCTCCTGCGGCTCCTGTCCCCAGGTCAGCCCGCCCGATGAGAGGCCTGCGCGGAGCTGTTCCTCCTGGATGTCGATGCCGTCCTTCGTGAAGGCGGCGCGATCGCCGAGCACGCGGAAACGAGGGCCTCGATCGGCGGCGAGCGCGCTCATCCAGAGGTGGGAGCGGACGCCCGACTCGTGCTCCAGCGCGATGAAGTCGTCGTCGTCGACAACGGCGCCCTCGCGACGCGTGTCGACCTCGGCGTAGATCTCGGTCGCGGGACCGAAGAGCTGCAGGGCCTGGTCGACGAGGTGGCTCCCGAGGTCGAGGAGCAGCCCGCCGCCTTCGTCGGCGCCGGCCCGCTCGCGCCAGCCGTCGCCGGGGTCCGGCCGCCAGCGCTCGAAGCGCGACTCGAAGCGGTGCACTCTCCCGAGCTCGTTCGTCTCCAACAGGCGGCGCAGCGTGAGGAAGTCTCCGTCCCAGCGACGGTTCTGGAACACGGTCAGCAGCAGGCCGCGCTCGGCGGCCGCGTCGACGAGCGTCCTGCCTTCCGCCGCGTTGCGCGCCAAGGGCTTGTCGACGACGACGGCCAACCCCGCGTCGAGGGCGGCCAGCCCGAGCGGGACGTGGGTGCTGTTGGGCGTCGCGACCACGGCCAGGTCCAGCTCCGACGAGCGCTCCCAGACCTCGACGGCCGTGCCGACCACGGCCGCGCCCGGGTGTTCACGGAGCGCCTGTTCGCGGCGATCGTCGTTCCCGGTCACGACCATCGACAGCCGAAGCCCGGGAGTCGTCGAGATGAACGGCGCGTGGAAGACGGAGCCCGCGAGCCCGTACCCGAGGAGGGCCACATTCGCAGTCATTCGTGGAACGCCGCGAGGCGCTCGGCCTCGTCCTCGAGCTCCGCGCGGACGGGCTTCGGCAGCCGGCCGAACGGCTCGACCTCGACGCGGCCGTGCTCGTAGCGCCACGTGCCCGCGACCTGGCCGTCGACGAGGAACGTGTTCACGGAGTGGGGGGTGCGGACGTTGAAGATACGAGGCCGGTGGCGCTCGGGAAGGATCTGCGTCCGCCGCGCGTGGACGAGCAGCGTCGCGTCCCAGGCGGGCAGGAAGCGCACCGGAGCGGGCGTGTCCTCGTCGGGCAGCGGCAGCCGCGGCAGGTCGACGAGCTCTCTGCCGTCCTCGTCCTGGAAGCGCCGCAGCTCGAGGCGCTCGAGCGCCTGGCGGACCGTCTTCACGTCGAGGCTCGCCCAGTCGGCGATCTCTGCCGGACGCGCCGGGCCGAAGCCCTGCAGGTAGCGACGGACGAGCAGCTCGATCCCGTCCGCCTCGGTCGCCGACTCGGGGCCGACCCAGTTCTCGGCGAGCGCGTACAGATCGGCCCGCCGCCGCTCCCAGGTGCCCGACGGCGGGACGCGGACCAGGTCGAGGAACAGCCCGGCGGCGCCGAGCCGCTCGTCGAGGACGGCTTCGAGCTCCGCCCGGGTCAGCGTGCCGCCGGCGAACGCGCGCCGAGCTTTGCGGTCGTTCGCGGAGACCTTCCTCGGGTCGAGGTCGCGGCCGTGCGTCCGCAGCCACCAGGTCCGCTGCGCCCGTCGGATCCCGACGACGAACGGCCAGTAGTCCCGCTTCGAGACGAGGTGGATCGTCGCCCGCATCATCGACGCCTGGATGACGCTCCGCCGCTCGAGGGCTCGTGTCAACTGCTCGCGGGCGAAGCCCTCGAGGCGCGTCCAGAGCCCGATGTACATCGACGGGGCGTACTGCGCCTGGAGCCCGGCCATGCGCTCGAGCGCGCGCGGCAACGGCGCCTGCACGCGCTCGAGCAGCATCTGCCGCGCGAGCAGCGCCCGGTTCAGCTCCCGCACGGTGAGGGTGCGCGTCACTTCACGTGAGCCTAATCGGATTCAGAAGAACGTCTTAGGCCCGGCTTAGCACGTTCTCACGTCGCGTTGGTCTGCTGGGGGAGTCCGCTCGTTCCCAACAGAAAGGAGACCTATGACTGACAGAGTCAAGAACCTGCTGCTGATCGTCCTATCGATCACGGCACTCGCCTTCGGAGGGTCGGCGATCGCCGGCGCAGCCTCCGGGGGCGGGGGATCGAGCAACAACGGCAGCCGTAACAACAGCGCCCCGTCCAGGCCCCAGTTCGGCGGGCCCGGTCAGGCGGGGCTGCCGCCCCAGCGTCCGGACGAGACGCTTCTCACCGGTACCACCGAAGCGAAGGTCCGTGCGGCCGCGCTGGCGAAGGTGAGCGGCGGCACGATCGAGCGGGTCGAGACCGACGCAGACGGCCACGCCGCGTACGAGGCCCACATGACCCGGAGCGACGGGTCACGGGTCACGGTCTACGTGAACAAGGCGTTCGACGTCGTCGGCACGCAGTCCGGCCCGTAGATAGACCCTCCCCCGAACACGAGAGCCCGGCGCCGTCCGGGCTCTCGTGCGTTAGAAAGCGCCTGTGTCCGTCGAGCCGGCTGTCCTCTGCGAGCGGTTGCAGGTCGTCCGCGGCGGTCGCAAGGCGCTCGACGATCTGTCGGCGACGGTCCGGGCGGGGGCCGTCACGGGGCTGCTCGGCCCGAGCGGGAGCGGGAAGTCGACGCTGATCAGGTCGATCGTCGGCGTGCAGGTGATCGAGTCGGGCTCGGTGCGCGTCTTCGGTCTCGAGGCGGGGAGCCTGCTGCTGCGCAGCCGCATCGGCTACATGACCCAGGCACCTTCGGTCTACGTCGACCTGACGGTGCAGGAGAACCTCCGCTACTTCGCCCGCGTCCTCGATCAGCCGCCGGAGCGAATCGGCGAAGTGATCGAGGCCGTCGGGCTCGAGGCCGAGCGAGACCGCGTCGTCGACCGGCTGTCGGGCGGTCAACGCGCGCGCGTCTCGCTTGCGGCGGCCCTCGTCGGCAGGCCGCAGTTGCTCGTGCTCGACGAGCCGACCGTGGGCCTCGACCCGGTGCTTCGCCGCGACCTCTGGCAGATGTTCCGTGCTCTCGCAGCCGACGGGACGACGCTGCTCGTCTCGAGCCACGTGATGGACGAGGCCGACCACTGCGACGAGCTCGTGCTCATCCGCGAAGGGCGCCTGCTGGCCACCGGGACGCCGGACGACCTGCGCCGCCGCACGGGCGCCGACGACCTCGGGGAGTCCTTCCTCCGCCTGATCGAGGAGGAGCGGCCGTGAGCCCGAGGGCGACCTGGGCGACCGCGATCCGGGTCTTCGCCCAGCTGCGGCGCGACCCCCGGACGATCGCGCTCCTGATGGTCGTGCCCGTCGCGCTGGTCACGCTCCTCAAGTACATGTTCATCGACAGCCCGGGCGTGTTCGAGCGGATCGGCGTCCCGCTGCTCGGCCTCTTTCCGTTCATCGCCATGTTTCTCGTCACCTCGATCACGATGCTGCGCGAGCGGACGACCGGGACGCTCGAGCGCCTGATGGCGATGCCGATCGCGAAGCTCGATCTCCTCCTGGGGTACGGGATCGCCTTCGCCGCGGTGGCCGCGGTCCAGGCGCTGCTCGTCTCGCTCGTCGCCTTCGGGCTCCTCGACCTGCACACGGCCGGTCCTCGCTGGCTCGTCGTCGTGCTCGCGGTCACGAACGCGGTGCTCGGCATGTCGCTCGGGCTGCTCCTCAGCGCCTTTGCACGCACCGAGTTCCAGGCGGTGCAGTTCATGCCGGCGTTCGTGTTCCCGCAGATCCTGCTCTGCGGCCTGATCGTCCCGCGGGAGGAGATGGCCCGGCCGCTCGAGATCGCGTCCGCCTTCCTTCCGCTCACCTACGCCTACGACGCGCTGCATCGGGTCGGCGACGACGTCATCGACGCCCGCCTGGCGCTGGACGTAGTGATCGTCCTCGCCGTGACCTTGCTCGCGCTCGCTCTCGGCGCGGCGACCTTGCGCAGGCAGACGCCCTAGCGGAGCAGGTCGCGCACCGCATCCGCGATGACGAGGTCTTCGCGCGCGGGGAGGACCTCGACGCTGAAGTGGCCGAGGAACAGAAGGCGTTCGACGATCGCAGCTCTCACGTCCGTCCGGTTCTCGCCGACGCCTCCCGAGAACGTGACCACGTCGAGGCCGCGGAGCGCCATCGCCATCTGCGCCACCGCGTTCGCGATCCTGTACGTGTAGACCGAGAAGCCGAGCGGGTCGTCGAGCCCTCCGAGCGCGGCGAGCCCCGACTCGTGCTCGAGCGCGGCGTCGAGGTCGTCGACGGTCAGGCCGTGCTCGCGGAGGAGGTAGATCAACGCCCCGGGATCGACGGAGCCCGAGCGGGTGGCCATCGGCACGCCTTCGAGCGGGGTGAAGCCCATCGTCGTGTCGACCGAGCGCCCGTCGAGCACCGCGGTCACCGAGCAGCCGCCGCCCAGGTGGCAGGCCACGATCCGCGTGGCGTCGAGCCGCGAGACGACCGACTGCACGGCGATCCCGTGGAACCCGTAGCGGCGCACGCCCCAGTCGCGCCAGCGCTCCGGGATCGCATAGGTCGAGGCCTCGGGGGGAATCGTCGCGTGGAACGCCGTGTCGAAGACGGCGACGTGCGGCACGTCGGGCAGGGCGGCGCGCGCCTCGCGGATCGCGCGCAGCGCCGGAGTGTTGTGCAGCGGCGCGATGTGCGACAGCTCGTCGATCGCCTCCTCGACCTCGTCGTCGATCAGCACCGGCTCCGTGTACCGCGACCCTCCGTGGACGACGCGGTGGCCGACCGCGTCCGCCGGCTCGAAGCCGTCCACGGGTCGCGAGGTCTCGCCCTCGACGAGGCTGAGCTTCAGGCTCGTCGAGCCCGCGTTGACCGTGAGGACGGAGCTCAACGCCTCAGTGCGGCCAGGCCCAGTCGCGCACCGCGGGCTCGTCCTCGCCGTGCTCGCGCGTCCACACGCGGCAGCGCAACCGCTCCTCGACCATGTCCTGCCGGAGGCCCGCCGCGCGTGGGGCCAGCCCCGGCACGCGGTCGATGACGTCGATCACGAGGTGGAAGCGATCGAGGTCGTTGAGCATGACCATGTCGAACGGCGTGGTCGTCGTGCCTTCCTCCTTGTAGCCGCGCACGTGGAGGTTCCCGTGGTTCGCCCGCCGGTAGGTGAGCCGGTGGATCAGCCACGGGTAGCCGTGATAGGCGAAGACGACCGGGCGGTCGGTCGTGAAGAGCGAGTCGAACTCGGCGTCGGAGAGGCCGTGCGGGTGCTCGCTCTCCGGCTGCAGCCGCATCAGGTCGACGACGTTCACGACCCGCACCTTGAGCTCCGGCAGGTGCTCGCGCAGGATCGCCGCCGCGGCGAGCGTCTCCAGCGTCGGCACGTCTCCGCAGCAGCCGAGCACGACGTCCGGCTCGCCGCCCTCATCGGTCGACGCCCAGTCCCAGGCCCCGAGTCCGCGCGTGCAGTGGATGACCGCATCCTCCATCGAGAGGTAGTTGAGCGCCGGCTGCTTGCCCGCGACGATCACGTTCACGTAGTTGCGGCTGCGGAGGCAGTGGTCGGCGACGGAGAGGAGCGTGTTCGCGTCCGGCGGCAGGTAGACGCGGATGATCTCCGCCTTCTTGTTCACGACGTGGTCGACGAAGCCGGGATCCTGGTGCGAGAAGCCGTTGTGGTCCTGCCGCCAGACGTGGGAGCTGAGCAGGTAGTTGAGCGACGCGATCGGGCGCCGCCAGGGGATCTGCCTCGTCACTTTCAGCCACTTCGCGTGCTGGTTGAACATCGAGTCGATGATGTGGATGAAGGCCTCGTAGCAGTTGAACAGGCCGTGCCGGCCGGTCAGGAGGTAGCCCTCGAGCCAGCCCTGGCAGAGGTGCTCGGAGAGGACCTCCATCACCCGACCCTCGCGTGCGAGGCCGTCGTCGGTGGGCTTGGTCTCGGCGAGCCAGGTTCGGCCGGTCACTTCGAACACGTCGCCCAGCCGGTTCGAGGCCGTCTCGTCGGGGCCGAAGAGCCGGAAGTTGTCCGGGTTCTTCGCGATCACGTCGCGGAGGAACGCGCCGAGCACCCTCGTCGCCTCGCTCGTGGTCGTGCCGGGCTCGGGCACCTCGACCGCGTAGTCTCGGAAGTCGGGCAGGACGAGCTCTCGGAGCAGGATGCCGCCGTTCGCGTACGGAGTCGCGCTCATCCGGCTCTCGCCGGTCGGCGCCAGCTGGGCGAGCTCGGCGATCAGCGTCCCGTTCTCGTCGAAGAGCTCCTCCGGCTCGTAGCTTCGCAGCCAGTCCTCGAGTACCCGGAGGTGATCGGGGTTGTCGCGCACGTCGGTCATCGGAACCTGGTGTGACCGCCACGAATCCTCGACAGGCAGGCCGTCGACCTCCTTCGGGCCGGTCCAGCCCTTCGGCGTGCGCAGGACGATCATCGGCCAGCGCGGCCGCCTCGGCTCGGCTCCCGTCTCGCGGGCGTGCGTCTGGATGGCAGCGATCTCGGCGAGGGCAGCGTCCAGCGCGGCGGCGAAGCGCTGATGGACAGCGGCTGGAGCCTCGCCGTCGAAGCCGCCCGTGACGAGGATGGGGCGGTGCCCGTAGCCCTCGAGCAGTGACACCAGCTCGGGCTCGGGAATCCGCGCGAGGACGGTCGGGTTCGCGATCTTGTAGCCGTTCAGGTGCAGGATCGGCAGCACCGCCCCGTCGGTCTTCGCATTCAGGAACTTGTTCGAGTGCCAGCTCGCCGCGAGCGGCCCCGTCTCGGCCTCGCCGTCGCCGACGACGCATGCGACGAGCAGCTCAGGGTTGTCGAACGCCGCGCCGTACGCGTGGGTGAGCGCGTACCCGAGCTCGCCGCCCTCGTGGATCGAGCCCGGCGTCTCCGGCGCGACGTGGCTCGGGATCCCGCCCGGGAAGGAGAACTGGCGGAAGAGCTCACTCAGACCCTCCTCGTCCATGCTCACGCGCGGGTACACCTCGCTGTAGGTGCCCTCGAGGTAGGCGTTCGCGACGAGCCCCGGCCCGCCGTGGCCCGGCCCGGTCACGTAGAGCGCCTGCAGGTCGCGCGCCTTGATCGCCCGGTTCAGGTGGGCGTAGACGAGGTTCAGCCCCGGAGTCGTGCCGAAGTGACCGAGCAGCCGCGGCTTGACGTGCTCGGCCGCGAGCGGCTCCCGGAGCAGCGGGTTGGCGAGCAGGAAGATCTGCCCGACCGACAGGTAGTTCGCGGCGCGCCAGTACGCGTCGATGAGCCGAAGCTCCTCGGGCGCCAGCGGGCCCTGCTCGGTTCCGACGCCGTCGAGCGTCCTCACGCCCCCGACACTACCCGGCCTACTGGTATCGAAGCGCCTCGGCGGGCCGGATCCGCGATGCGCGCACCGCAGGGACGAAGGTCGCGGCGAGCGCGACGAGGTAGACGACGAGGAAGATCACCGCGAACGTCCCCCAGGGCACGTCGAGCGTCAAGTTCGCCCAGCTCGGCTGCTTCGCGGTGTCACGGACGATGTTCTCGGCGAGGATCAGGCCGAGGATCGTGCCCGCCACGATCGAGGTCAGGGCGATGAACGACGACTCGATCAGGAAGACGGCCTGCACCATCCCCTGGCGGAAGCCGATCGCCCGCAGGACGCCGATCTGCTGCCGCCGCTCGACGACCGCCCTGGCGCTGATGACACCGAGGGCGGCGACGCCAACGACCAGCCCGAGCATCATGAAGCCCTGGATCAACCGGTTGAACGTGCGGTTGCCGGCGAGCGCGTCGTCGACGACCTTCTGGATCGACTCGGCCTGCATCCCGTTCGCGAGGAAGGCCGACTCGAGCTTCGTCGCCGTCGTTGCCGGATCGACCCCCGGCGCTAGCGCGAAGTAGTGGATCGTCGGGTCGAACCGTCCCGGGAACGCGTGCTGGTACGTGGCCTGCGAGCTGGAGATCCCGACCATCTCGAGCGGGGCCGCGTCGCTCAGGATGCCGATCACCGTCAGGCGGAGCTGGTGCCCGGTCTGCGGGTCGCGGATCGAGAGCGGGATGGGATCGAAAACGCCGTCCTCGAAGTTGAAGCCGCTGAGCTGGAAGTCCGGGAGCACCGCGAAGTTGAAGTTGTCCCTGCGCGGTGCGACCGTCGCGTCCACGACGGCAAGGCCGCGGTGGGCCGCCAGCGCATGCCAGACCTGCTCGTCGGACCCGTAGCCGCGCGCGATCGCGCCGAGGCCGAATGTCGTGTGTTCGAGGAACGACCTGTCGAGGCCGCGTGCCACGTAGCTTTCGGCAGTCCGGCCGGTCCCGAGCTGGCGCGCCTTCACCGAGAGGACGGACTGGCTCCCGACCGCGGTGAAGTTCGCCGGGTCGATGCCGGGCGCCTTCCGGAGCGCAGCCTGCATGTTCTCGATCGGGGCCGTCGCCGAGGTGCCCGCCCGGACCTGGAAGCCTCCGCCGAACTGGTCGGCGTTCGCTAGCGCTTTCTGGAACGAGCCGGACGACGCCGTCCCGGTGACGAGCGTGAAGACGACGAGCGTGAACATCGCGAGCGTCGCGCCCGTACGGAAGCGGGCCCGCAGCGGGTAGGTGATCGCCATCTTCGCGACCGGAGCCGCCGATCCGAAGCGCGAGAGGACGTACGAGACTGCGCGCAGGATGATGTCTGCGTTGTAGACCAGCACCCACACGGTGCCGATCACGGTCATCAGGCCGGAGATGATCCAGGTCGAGTAGTCCATCGAGATCTGACCGAACACGGATTCCCACACACTCCAGGGCAGGAGCATCGCGACCGCGATCGCGAGCCCGCAGCTCGTGTAGGCGAGCCGCTCGGACAGGCCGATCAGACGGAGGATGGGGACGAGGCCGATGAGGATCAGAGAGATGCCGAGCATGAGCGCGGTCGCCGAGGCCGAGCCGGCTCCACTCGCGGTCAGGAGAGCGCCAAGGCCGATTCCTGTCAGCGCGAGGACGAGCTGTCGGCGACGGTGCGGGACCTGCGGCTCAGGCAGGTTGCGGATCGCGGTCGAGATCGTCATCACGCTCACGCGCCAGGCGGAGAAGGCCACGACGAGCAGCGTGAGCAGCCCTCCGATCGCGAAGGCGACGAAGAGGCTCCGGAACGTGACCGCGTATTGCACCTGGAGCCCGGCGTCCTCGTCGGCCGCGCCGAACGCGCTCGCGATCCCGAGCACCATCGCGTACGCCACGAGCGCACCGAGAATCGCTCCCACCGCAGCGGCGATCACGTCGTACGCAGCCCCCTCGAACGTGAACATCTGGACGAGGTGCCCGCGGCGCGTCCCGACCGCGCGGGCGATTCCCAGCTCGCCGCGACGCTCGGTCGCGAGCATGACGAAGATCAAGAAGATGAGCAGGATCCCGGCACTGATCGAGAACGTGCCGAAGGTGGTGAACAGCGACATGAACGCGTTGCCGGCCTTGTCGGCCATGTCGATCGCATCAGCCTTCACGGTCGAGGTCTCGAGGCCGAGCGGCGTCACGACCGGCTTCAGCGTGCGGACGACCGCGTCCGAGCGCGCGACGGCCGCGTCACCGCTGCCTCGGTTCGAGACTGCGATTCCCTTCACGAGACCCGGCTTGCCGTAGAGGCGCTGAGCTTCGCGAAGCGGAAGCAGCATCGCGGTGTCCGCGGTCATCGCGCCGTTGAAGCGCACGACGTCGCGGATGTGCATCCGGACCGGCTTCGCGCCGGCATAGACGACCATCGGGTCGCCGGCGTGGACCTTGAGCGCGTCGGCAGCCTTCTTGTTCAGGTACGCCTGGCCGCGCTGCAGCTCGTCGAGCGTGACGGTGCCGCCGCGCACGCTGCGAATCGGCGCGAACGCGGCCATGCCCGCCGGATCGGGCGCGTAGAGCGTGACGCTCGGCTCGGTCTGGCGCTGAATCGGGGCCTGGAGCGCGACGTCCTCCAGGATCGCGCCCGTGACGCCGTCGGTGAGATGCTTGCCGGCGAGGGCGCGCTGGACCTTCGCGACCGTGCTCTCGGGGAAGTAACCGGTGCCCGTCGCGGCTCCCAGCTCGCCCGCGATGTCGTTGGCCGCTCCTTTGGCCGCCACGATCTCCTCGGTGTCTCCGTACTGGCGAGTAGCCGTCGCACGGATGGTGTGGCTCATCGTGTCGCCGGTCGCGAGCGCGGCGGCGATGATGGTCGTCCCCAGCATGAGCCCGACCACGATCAGCGCGGACCGCGCGCGGCGGCGCCCGAGGTTGCGGATTCCGAGCTTGAGCAGGACGCGGTGGCGCAGGGCAAGCGCGCCGAGCGAACCGGCGACGATCGCGACCAGCACCGCGAGCACAGCCGCCAGCGTGTCCATCGGTATGCCGAACAGCTCTTTCATGTCGACCCCCTAGATGACGGTGGCCGGCTCTTCCGCGAGCACGACCTCGTACGTCTCGCGGCCGGGCGACGAGGCGTAGATCGTCACGAACTTCCCGACCTGCTCGCTGTAGAAGCTCCGGGCGCCTGAAATACCTGCCGCGGCGGCCTCCTCGCTCTCCCAGAAGGTCAGAACGAGCGCCTGTCCCTCGGGCGAGACGAGGACGTACACGCCTTCGTAGCCCGGCTGCTCGTGCAGCGCGGGAACAACCGACTCGCGAAAGAGCTCGACGGCGTCGTCGACGCTCATCCGCACCGGGTCGATCTCGGCCATTGTCGCGCGGGCGATCATCGGTTCACCTCCAGGTTCTCTTCACTCACGATCCGGCCGTCGACCATCCGCACGATCCGGTCGGTCTTGCGGCCGACGCCGATGTCGTGCGTGACGATCAGGAAGGTCAGGTCGTGCTCTCTGTTCAGTTGCCTCATCAGGGCGACGATCTCGTCGGCGTTCTCGCTGTCGAGGTCGCCCGTCGGCTCGTCGGCCCAGACGATCGCCGGGTCGTTGACGAGCGCGCGAGCGATCGTCACGCGCTGGCGCTGCCCGCCGGAGAGCTCGTCCGGGACGTGTTCTGCCCAGTCGCGCAGGCCTACGAGCTCGAGCGCGCCGAGCGCCTTTCGCCTCGCCTCCTTCGACGACATCCCGGCGACGAGCAGCGGCAACTCGACATTCTCGACGGCGCTCAGCACCGGCATCAGGTTGTAGAACTGGAAGACGAAGCCCATCCGGCGGGCCCGGTAGTC
Source organism: uncultured Actinomycetes bacterium (assembly GCA_963850415.1). Lineage (GTDB taxonomy): Bacteria > Actinomycetota > Thermoleophilia > Gaiellales > Gaiellaceae > VAXT01. The sequence continues at coordinate 517,305 of CAWKLE010000004.1, read as the reverse complement.
CGTTCGCTTGCGGTCCGACATCTCCGCGAGCGACACGCCCTCGATCAGGACGTCGCCGCCGTTGATCGAGTCGAGCCCGGACAGGCAGTTGAGCAACGTCGTCTTGCCGGAGCCGCTCGGCCCCATGATTGCGACCATCTCGCCGCGGCCCACGCCGAGCGTGATTCCGCGCAGAGCGTGGACCTCGACCTTGCCCGTGTCGTACGTCTTCGAGACCGCGCGCGCTTCGACGATCTGCTTCCGCAGCGTCCGTTCGACTGACGGTGCCGGTCTCGGTCGTGCTGCGACGTCAACAGCCATCTCGCACCCCCATTCGTTGTCCACGTCGAAGGTTCGTGCAGGACGGGCGCCCTGCCATCGGCGGCAACCGCGATTCGACGGCCGTGGAAACTACGGATTCGCGGGTGCCTGCTTGGATGCGTGCGGGGGCAGGAACGTGTTGGTCTCGTAGCTGTGCAGGACGGCGCTCACGTGCAGCCCTGCGTGCGCGATCGGCGCTCCGAGCGGGCTCAGGGTCAGGAGCGTCGGCGCGCTCCAGACGACGTCACCCACGATCGGCTTCCGCACCTTCCCCGACCGGAAATCGGAGTACCCCATGTGGTACGAGGCTGTGATCCCGATCGAGGCGACCATCGCGATCGTCCCGATCAGCACCTTGCCGGCGACCCGCCGTCGAAGCCTGGTGCCGGCGAAGGCCGCGAAGACGGCGAGAATCGGGAAGACGGAGAGCAGCACGCCGTCGGTGACGCCGTACAGCACCCCGCGCCAGAGGACCGCGGCGGCGAGCCCGATGCCTCCCGGGCGAGCGGTCGCGTCTTCGGTGCGAAGGACGATGAACGCCAGCAGCACCGCGGCGGCGGCTCCGAGCACGAGCCCCCAGCGCCAGTTCCGGGTGAAGTCCCGGCTGGTGAGCCGCGTGTCGCGCGCCCAGGCAGCGACGAAGCCTGCGACGGCCAGCGCATAGAGGCCGTAGAAGAGATCGCGGTTCAAATCGAGTTGGTCCGCGAGCAGAAACGGGACGCTGAACGCGAACGGAAAGCCGGCGGCGAGCCAGGCCCAGTGTCGCTTCCGCCGCGAGTCAGGCGCTCGCTCTCTCGGTTCGACGGTACCCCGGGTGGCGGCCGGTGGCGGCGCCGGCCTCGGTCTCGTGGTCTGCAGAGTCATCCCGCACCTCCTTGGCACTCCTCAGCGTCACAGGCGAAGGTGCCGACCGCATCGGCGGCGACCGCGATTCTACGGCCGGGGAAACTACGGATTCGGCAAGGCGTCCTCGAGCAGGAGGAGCGCCAGCAGAGCCGCACGCTGCGGGAGCGCGGAGACGAGGACGTGCTCGTCGGCCGAGTGAGCTCCGTCTCCGACCGCGCCGAGCCCGTCGAGCGTCGCGGTCAATCCGCTCGTCAGGTTCGCATCCGACGCCCCGCCGACGAGCGGGGCCTCGTCGACGTGCAGCCCGAGGCTCAGGGCGAGCCGCTGGGCGCGACGGAAGAGGGCCTGGTTGCGGTCCGTGGCGGGCATCGGCGGCCGGAAGGCGTCGGCCGTGACGGTGACCGTCGTCCCGTGCTTCGCGGGCTCGAGTGAGCGGATCGCGTGCGCGACCGCGGTTGCAGCGGTCTCGTTGGGAGCGCGGACGTCGACGAGCGCCGTCGCCTGCGGGGCGACCACGTTCGCGCTGAGGCCGCCGTCGATCGTTCCGACGTTGACGGTCACGCCGTGCGAGGCGTCGTTCAGCGCGAAGAGCTCCTGTACGAGGCGCGACAGCTCGAGGATCGCGCTCACGCCTTCTTCGGGATGCGTCCCTGCGTGGGCCGCTCGGCCGGTGACGACGATTTCGAAGCGCTCGACTCCCTTGCGTTGAGTCTTCAGCAATCCGGACGGCCCCGCGGGCGGCTCCAGGACGAAGGCACGTGCCGCTCCCCGTGCGAGCAGGCGGATGTACCGGGCCGAGTCCATGCTTCCGACCTCCTCGTCGGAGTTGACGAACAGCACGGGTGCCACGGCCGGTTCGAGACCGAGGTCGTCCAGCGCCGCCAGTGCGTAGACGACCTGGACGAGGCCGCCCTTCATGTCACACGTCCCCGGCCCGTAGAAGCGGCCGTTGTCCCGGCCCGTTCGCCTTCCGCGGACGGTGCCGAGCGGCCAGACCGTGTCGACGTGGCCCAGGATCAGCTGGTAGCGGCCGCTCCTTCGCCGGACACGCGGACACGCGAGCAGGTGGTCGCCGCTCATATGCCCCGGGACCATGCGCGTCCGCATACCGGCCCGCCCGAGCGCGTCGGACAGCAGCTCGAGAGCCGCGGTCTCCGAGCCTGGAACGAGCGACGGCGACTCGGCCAGGACGAGTCGTTCGAGGAGATCGGTCATCTGCTCCTCGCGCTCACCGAGCCAGTCCAGGAGCTCGGACCCGGCTGTTGTGAGGGCCATCACCTGGTGAAAGAGGCCGGGAACGGGAATGAGTGCGAGTCCTCGATCGTGGCGAAGCGCGACGGGCTCAGATACGCAAGCGGCGACACGTGGTGGAGGAGCTCGGCGTCGTCTCGATCGGGATCCCTGATCGCCTCCTCGACTGCCGAGGCCGCGACGATTCGTCCGATCACGAGCGATGCGTCGTCGAGCTCGACGAACCGGTCGAGCCTGCACTCGAGGAAGGCATAGCAGCCGTGGACGAGCACGCCGTCCACGTCCCGCGCGCGAAAGGTGGGCAGCGCGGCGAGGGCCGGCTTCGTCCCGTCCTGCTCACGGCGCGAGGCGGCGAGGGCCGCCTGCACGATCTGGAACGAGCGCGGGAAGCTGACCGTGAAGACACCGTGCCGTTCGATGTTCCGGTAAGTGCGGTGCCGTGGCGTGCAGACGAAGCCGTACCCGCGTCCCCAGCCGAGTGGCATCGCCATGTGCTTGGGCGCGAGGTCATAGGTGCCGTCGGTGTCCTTCGAGCCGACGATCACCAGCGGGGAGACCGTGAACACGCGTTCCCAGAGGGCGTCGACCGAGAGCGCGCGAGTCACCGTCTCGTACTCCGAGTCGGTCGAGAACAGGCTTTCTTGCGTCGGCGTCATCGGCCCGACCCGAGCGTCGCCTGCCGCACCCCGAGCGCGAGTGCGAGCTCCTCGTACACGTTCTGCCCGTCGAGGTCGTAGTTGCGGTCGAACTCCACAGCCCCGTTCAGCTCGATCACGGTAAACCCGTCGTCGACCGGAAGCAGGTCGACGCCGACGAAGTCTCCTTCGATTGCAGCTGCCGCTGCGATCGCCAGGCGGCTGAGCTCGGTAGACGGAGACACCGGCAGCCGTGTCGCGCCGAGCGCGACATTCGTCCGCCACTCGCCCGCCGGCGCAACCCGCTGGACGCCGCCGACTACGCGGCCGGCCGCGACGAGGAGTCGGATGTCGTGCCCGGAGGAGGGGATGAGCTCCTGGAGCAGGGCGCCGTGCCGCCGGAACCAGGGACGATCGCGGATGGCATGGACGACGGCATCGAGCTCGCGCTCGCTGTCACAGCGGAAGACGTCGACTCCCCAGCTGCCAAAGCGGGGCTTGAGGACGAGCGGCGGCGCCAGGCCGATGGCGGCACCCGCGTGAGGCAGGTGCACGGTCTTGGGGTGCGGAAGACGAGCTGCGACGAGGTGCTGGGCCGTCAACAGCTTGTCGTGCGCCCGGAGGAGCGCCGACCGGCGGTTGAGGACGCGAACGCCGTGACGGCCGAGCTCGGTGCATTCGTCGAGACCTTCCTCGACACCGTCCAGCGTCGGCAGGACGTCGAGCCGAACGAGCGCCGTGTCTCCCGGTCCCAGCAAGTTGACCGCCTCCGAGGGCGACAGGAGCACGGCCGGAATGCCGAGCTTCGACCACTCGCCTGCGAGATCGCGGTTGGCCTGCTGCCCCCAGCCGACGATCGCGATCAGCTCGACCGGCGACTCGAGATCGCCGACGAGTCGCGGAGGTCCGGGGGTGAGCTCAGATGTCCCCATGCCCGAATCGTCGTCCGCGGGCGCCGGTTCGGCATCCGGAGAGGCGCCGATCGACTCTTCGGGCAAGTACCGACTTCGGAAAACCCGTAGGTCGAACCGTGCTCGGCGCGGATGACGTCGCCTGCGCGTCCGGCGAACCTTGAGCCGATGGCGCAGAAGCTGACGGAACCGCTTCGCGCGACGTCGTAGAGTTCGACGACGGGAATGACAACGACAGCTGAGCGAGACCACATGTGGGCGATCCGGAAGCTCGGCGCCGAGCCTGGCCTCGACCTCGTGGAGACGCCCGTGCCGACGATCGGCGACGACGACGTCCTCGTTCGCGTGGAGGCGGCGAGCCTCTGCGGGACCGATCTGCACATCTTCCACTGGGACGACTGGGCCGCGAATCGAATCAAGCCTCCGGTCACGCTCGGCCACGAATTCGCCGGGACGGTCGTCGAGGTCGGCCGCAACGTGCGCCACATCGAGCCCGGGAACTACGTCTCGGCCGAGAGCCACGTCACGTGCGGCATGTGCTTCCACTGCCGGACGGGCCAGGCGCACATGTGCGAGCAGACGCAGATCCTCGGCGTCGACCGCGACGGCGCCTTCGCGGAGTACGTGGCCGTGCCCGAGTCCGTGATCTGGCTCAACGACCGATCGAAGCTCGCGCCCGAGATCGCGACGCTTCAGGAGCCTTTCGGGAACGCGGTCTTCGCGACGAGCACACACGACCTCGCCGGGAAGACCGTCGGGATCCTCGGCTGCGGACCGGTCGGGCTGTTCACCATCGCGATTGCGCGCGCCTCGGGAGCCGGGCGCGTGCTCGCTTCCGATCAAGTCCCCTACCGCCTCGCGCTCGCGTACACGATGGGCGCCACGGACGCCGTCAAGGTCGACGAGGTCGAGGACGTCCCGGCCTGGTTCGTCGATCGAAACGAGGGCGAGCACCTGGACGTCGTGTTCGAGATGTCCGGCGCGCCGGACGCGATCGGCGACTCGTTTCGAATCGTGCGGAACGGAGGCCACGTGGTGCTGTTCGGAATCCCGTCCCGCCCCGTCGAGGTGGACATCGCGGAGTCGCTCATCTTCAAGAACCTGACCGTGTCGGCTCTCAGCGGCCGCCAGGTCTTCGGCACGTGGTACACGACACGGTGGCTGCTCGAGCACGGTGTCGTCGACCTGCGCCCGCTGATCACGCATCGGTATCCACTGGCCGGCTTCGAGCAGGGGCTCGCCGAGCTCGATGCGGGCCGGGCGTGCAAGGTCGTCCTCAGTCCGAACAGCGTCGAAGCCGTCGACAAGTCGGTCGCGGTCGAGGCGCAGGTGCCTGCGTGAGCGATCTCCTGCGCGAACAGGTCTCCGCCGAGCTCGACGCGCTGCGCGCCGCGAACACGTACAAGACGTTCCTGACGCTCCGCTCTCCGCAGGGGCCCGTCGTCGACATGGAAGGCCGGGGCGAGGTGATCGTCCTCTCGTCGAACAACTACCTCGGGCTCGCCGCCCATCCGGCTGTGATCGAAGCGACGAAATCGGGGCTCGACCGCTACGGAGCGGGCACGGCCTCGGTGCGGTTCATCTGCGGCACGTTCGAGCCTCACCTCGAGCTCGAGGCCGAGCTGGCCGAGCTCGTCGGGACCGAGGCGGCGCTGACGTACGCCTCGTGCTGGAACGCGAACGAGGCAGTGATCCCGTCGTTGACCGACGAGAATACGGTCTTGATCTCGGACGAGCTCAACCACGCGAGCATCGTCGATGCCATGCGCCTGGCCAAGCCCGCGCGCAAGGTCGTCTTCCCGCATTCGGACATGGACGCGCTTCGGGATGCGCTCCGCGCCGCAGACGCCGGCCAGCGGAAGCTCGTCGTGACGGACGGCGTCTTCAGCATGGAGGGCGACGTCGCGCGGCTGCCCGAGATCGTCGGGCTCGCACGGGAGCACGACGCGATCGTGATCGTCGACGACTCGCATGGGACCGGCGTCATGGGTGCCACCGGGCGGGGCGTCGCGGAGCACCACGGCCTGCTCGGCGAGATCGACGTCATCACGAGCACGCTCGGCAAGGCCCTCGGAGGCGCCGCGGGCGGCTTCGTCGCGTCGTCGCACGAGGTCTGCGACCTTCTGGCTCAGCGCTCGCGGCCGCAGCTCTTCTCGAACGCGATCCCGCCCCCGGTCGCATGCGGCGCGCTCGCGGCGGTCCGGACACTGCGCTCCGAGCCGGGCCTCGTCGACAAGCTGCGTGCGAGCACGGGCGGCTTCAGGGGACGGCTTGCGGAGGCGGGCTTCCGCCCGCTCGAGGGCGAGGCGGCGATCATCCCGATCATCGTCGGTGAGACCTCGTTCGCGATCGACATCAGCCGCCGGCTCCTGGACGAAGGGGTCTTCGTGACGGGCTTCGGGTTCCCGGTGGTTCCCGAAGGAACGGCCAGGGTCCGGGTGCAGATGTCGGCCGCGCTCGAGCCCGAGCACCTCGATCGCGCGCTCGCTGCCTTCGAACGGGTCGGCCAGGAAGCCGGATTGCTCGTCGCCTAGACGCGCGCGACCCGGCGCACCCGGCGACCGCTCCGCTCCGTCTCGCGGATGGCGCGTGAGGCCGCGGCCGCGAAATCGGGGGCCTCGACATCCGTCTCCAGCTCCTCGCCGCGCTCGAGGCCGACGCGCAGGTGGTAGACGTCACCGCGGGGCCGTGCGAGCGCCAGAACCGGCTGCAGCGCCACGAGCAGGACGTCGAGCACGGCCAGAGCTCCCAGGATGCGGAAGTAGACCTGGCCATGAGGCTCGGCCCACATGGCCGCCGTCGCCATCACGGCCAGCAGAAGGGCGAGCGCGCACGAGAACGCGAATAGTGCGCCGACCAAGGGCGGGTCGGCCTCCCGCCGCCGTGCGGCGAGTGCGCCGGTCTGGCTTGCGGCGACGGCGAAGAACGTGACTGTTCCGACGGTCTTTCCGAGCGTTGCGGATCCGCTGCCGGACCACACGCTGACGAGGGCGAGGGCGAGCCCCGTGGCAGCGAGCGCGATCACCGCTCCTGCGAGCGGACGGTGACGCGACTGATCGAGGAGAAAGCCCGCGGGCAGCGCGACGAGCCCGTATCCGGCAAGCATCAGCGTCGTCCCCAGAATCCGGCCCTCGGTCTCGCCGAAGTTGCCGAAGAGCAGGATCCCGATAGCTAGGAGCGCGGTCGCGCAGAGCGAGACGGCGACGCCGATCAGCACGAGGCGCCGTGCAGTTTGCGGCGGACGCGCTCCCATCTCAGGTCGGAGCGAGTTGAAGGAGCGGGGCGAGCGGCTTGAACTGCGCTTGGAAGAAGCGAAGGTGCTCCGGCTCGTAGGTCATCCGCAGTCCGTGTACCTCGTCGGCGCGCTCGTACACGCCTGCGATGACGTCGGCCACGTACGCCAGGTGCTCCTGCGTGTACACGCGGCGCGGGATCGTCAGCCGCACGAGCTCGAGGCCGTCGTAGGGCTCGGAGCCGTGCTGGCCGGAGACGATTCCGCGCTCCATGGAGCGTACGCCTCCCGCGAGGTAGATCGCCGCCGCCAACGCCTGGGCGGGAAACTGATCCTGGGGCACGTGCGGGAGGAACTCCTTGGCGTCCAGGAAGACGCCGTGGGCCCCGACCGGGATGACGATCGGCACGCCGGCCTCCTCCAGCAGCCCACCGAGGTATGCGGCCTGCGAGACGTAGTGCCGCACGGTCGCCTCATCGGCGGACTCACGGATCCCTTGCGCGAGCGCCTCCATGTCGTGACCGGCGAGCCCGCCGTAGTGCGGGAAGCCCTCGTACACGACAACGAGCTCGCGCGCGCGCTCGGCCAGCTGGTTGTCGTTGATCGCGAGGAAGCCGCCGATCGGAACGAAATGGTCCTTCTTCGACGAGAAGACCGCGCCGTCGCTCAGGTCCGTGATCGCGCGGATGATCTTCGGCAGCGGCCACTCGCTCCAGCCCGGTTCCCGGTCCTTGACGAAGACGGCGTTCTCGGAGAGCCGCGTCGCGTCCAGGATCAGCGGCACGTCGTGCTTGCGCGCCAGGCGGTGCACGTCGGCGAGGTTCTCCACCGAGAAGGGCTGACCCCCGGCCATGTTCACGCAGGCCTCGTGGCGCACGTACGCGACGCCGTCGGTCGTCGCGGCGGACAGCACCTGCTCGAGCGCGTCGAGGTCGATGTTCCCCTTGAAGGGGAGCCGTGCGCCGGGGTCGGTCGCCTCGGGCACGGCCACGTCGACCCAGATCCCGCCGGCGAGCTCGACGTGGACGCGCGAGGTCGTGAAGTAGAGATTCGAGGGGACGACCTGTCCCGGCTCGACGAGGAGCCTGGCGAGCAGGTGCTCTGCGCCACGGCCCTGGTGCGTGGGGATCAGGTGCCGGTAGCCGTAGACCTCCCGGACCGTCTTCTCCAGCCGGAAGAAGCTCCGCGACCCTGCGTACGCCTCGTCCCCGAGCTCCATCGCGGCCCGCTGCTCCTGGGAGAGCGCCGAGGTGCCGCTGTCCGTGAGGAGGTCGATGTAGACGTCCTCCGAACGGAGCAGGAAGGTGTTGAATCCGGCCCGCTCGAGCGCCAGGCGCCTGGCCTCGGGAGCAACGAGCTCGATCGGCTCGACGACCTTGATCTTCCACGGGGGCGCGCCCATGCTCCAAGGATCGGCCTCGTCCCAGGCAAAGTCATCGGGATCCGGCCCGATCGAGCCTGAGGGAAACTACCGACCCCCAGATCGCCGCAGGTTCGGTCGGTCGACCCGGAGCTCGGACGGATCCGGCTCTCCGCCGCGCCGCGCTCGCCGTGCCACTCCCGATCGGTCCGCCGCCTCAGCAACAGCCTCCGCGACAGCCGGCGCGACCTCACGGTTGAAGACGCTCGGGACGATGTAGTCCGCCTCGAGCTCGTCGGGCTTGACGACGGAAGCGATCGCGCGGGCTGCAGCGACCTCCATCTCCTTCGTGATCTCGCTGGCGCGCACGTCGAGCGCGCCCCGAAACACACCCGGGAAGGCGAGGACGTTGTTGATCTGGTTCGGGTAGTCGGAGCGGCCGGTCGCGATCACCTCGACGTCGCTTTCGATCTCCTCCGGCATGACCTCGGGAACAGGATTCGCCATCGCGAACACGATCGCGCCGATCGGCCATGCTCCGGATCGCGGTCGCGCTGACAGCGCCGGGGGTGGAGAGGCCGATGTAGACGTCTGCGCCGACCAGGGCCTCGTCGGCCGAGCAGCGCAGGTCGCGTGGGTTCGTGAGCCCGGCGTACTCGGCCTTGGCGGGAGCGAGGCCGGCGCGCTCCGCGAAGAGCGCTCCCTGGCGGTCGCAGCCGACGATGTCCCGTGCGCCCGCGGCGAGCAGCGTCTTCGTGACGGCGGTGCCCGCGGCGCCGACACCGGTCAGGACGATGCGCACGTCCGGGAGCTCCTTGCCGACGACGCGGAGCGCGTTGATCAGCGAGGCGAGGACGACGATCGCGGTGCCGTGCTGGTCGTCGTGGAAGACCGGAATGTCGAGCGCCTCGCGGAGCCGGCTCTCGACCTCGAAGCAGCGCGGAGCGGAGATGTCCTCGAGGTTGATCCCGCCGAACACGGGGGCGATCGCAATCACCGTGCTCACGATCTCGTTGACGTCCTTCGTCGCCAGGCACACGGGCCACGCGTCGACGCCTCCGAACTCCTTGAACAGCACGGCTTTGCCCTCCATCACGGGGAGTGCTCCTTCGGGGCCGATGTCGCCGAGCCCGAGCACCGCGGTCCCGTCGCTGACGACGGCGACGGTGTTCTGCTTGATCGTCAGCGACCAGACCTTCGAGGGATCCGCAGCGATCGCCGACGAGACACGCGCGACGCCCGGCGTGTAGGCGATCGAGAGGTCGTCGCGCGTCTTGAGCGGAGTTCGCGGGGTCACCTCGAGCTTGCCGCCGAGATGGGCGAGGAAGGTGCGGTCGGAGACGTGCTCGACCTCGATTCCATTCACCTGCCGCACGGCTTCGAGGATCTGCTCGACGTGCGTGGCATCGGCCGCGAGGAACGTCACGTCGCGCACCTTGTGGCCATGTCCAACCCGCACGAGGTCGATCGCGCCGAGGAGGCCGCCGGCGTCGCCGATCGCCTTGGCGAGCGCCGCGAACGCGCCGGGATGGTTCTCGAGGCGCACGCGCATCGTGGCGCTGAACGACGCCGAGGGGTGCACTGCGGGGCGCCCGTCGTTGACGACGTACGCGCTCAATGCGACATCGTCCCGGGCGGGTTCCCGATCTTGAGCAGCCCGACCTGACCTAGGTCCACGTGGGCGAATGCGTGCGACACGAACGGGTAGAGGCCGGCCTGGTCGATCTTGACGTCGAAGACGCCTCCGCCGCCGGCGGGCACCAGCACCGTCTGCACGCCGTGCTGCGGCGTGCCGGTGATGTTCGCGTTCGGCCACGCCCGGTCGAAGATCGTCCCGACGACGTGGAAGTCGGTGTCGAGAGTCGGGCCGGCGGCGACGACCCAGAGGCGAACCGTGTCGCCCGGGTCCGCCGTCAGCGGATGCGTGACGTACTGGTTGGCGTACCCGTTGAAGGTCGTCCAGTCCGGCTCCATCGAGTGCGCCTTGGCCATGTCGAAGCTGGCGGGCTGCTTGATGCCGTCAGTCGTCATGTACCACTCGCTGGCGACGAGGACGTAGTTCTTGTCGACCGGCGGCAGCGGCTTGGTCGGGCTGACGACGATCGCGCCGTACATCCCGTTCGCGATGTGCATCAGCACCGGCTTCGTGCCGCAGTGGTACATGAAGACCCCCGGGTCGCCGGCCCGGAACTGGAACGAGAAGGACTTGCCTGGAGCGACGTCACGGAAGGCGATGTTCGGCGCGATGCGCGCGGCGTGGAAGTCGATCGAGTGCGGGATCGTCCCGCCGTTCGTCAGCGTCATCTTGACCAGCTGCCCCTGGCGGACGTGCAGGATCGGGCCCGGGGCGCCGTGGCCGCTGAACGACCAGGTGTTGTACTTGACGCCCGGCGCGATCTGGACGGTGATGTCCTTCAGCGTCAGGTGAATATTCGCGACGGGGCCTGCTGCCGCCGGTGGGAGGGTCGCGTCGTACGCCTTGTGCGCCTCGGCGAGAGCCTGGGCGTTCGGCGGGACGACGCCCGCGAAGCTGTTCAGCGGCAGCGCACCGGCGTGCTCCTGAGCAGCGGGCTGCGCAACGGCCGACGCGGCTTGCGCGTCGTCGCGAGCGTTGCGCGCGTCGCTCCAGAGCATGAGGGCGAAGAAACCGACGATTCCGACCGCGATCCCGAGCAGCACGGCGGCCGCCTTGAAGAACGCGCCGGAATCGCTCTCGGGTTCGTAATCGGCATAGGCAGGGTGAGAGGCCATCTTTTTCTCCTGGTCGAATGCTGTACGCCGAGGCTAGGTCGGCGGCCCCTCAGGTGCGTCCTGACCAATCCGCAAACCTGCGCGGAGAACTACGGAGCCGGATCGGCGAAGGCACGGATGCTTCAGCTCCTGCGTTCGGCGACGATGCGAGGTGCGCAGAGAACAGTTCGCAAGTAGAACGAAGCTCCACCGAGAGGCGCAGTAGGCAGAACCCCTCCGAACTCCTCTCCCCTGGAGCGGACGAAAGCGAAACTGGCTCCACGAAGGTCACAAGGGCCCGCGAAGAGCGGGCCCTTTTTACTGCGCTCGACTACGTGAAGATGATCTCGCCGCCGGCCGCCCGCTCGTAGAACTCGCCGACGCTGATGATGCCCTCGACCTGGGGGATGAAGTCGTCCATCGTCAGCTCGAACATGTCGACCGTCGCCTTGCAGGCGAAGAGCCGGACGCCCGAGTCCGAGACGAGCTCCATGAACTCCGGGATCGGCGGGATGTCGATCTTCTCCATCTGCCGGCTCATCATCTTCGTGGCGACCGCGGAGAAGCCGGGGATCGCGCCGAGCAGCGTCGGCATGTGCAGGCCCGGGTTGCCGACCGTCGCCAGCTTGATCTTCTCGTACCGGTCCTTGCGGATCGCGTCGAGCCCGAAGAAGGTGAAGAAGAGGTCGGCCTCGATGCCCTCCATGCGGGCGCCGTTGGCCATGATCAGGCCGGGGTAGATTCCCTCGAGGGAGCCTTTCGAGACGATGATCGAGACCTTCTCGATCGTCTTGGGCTCGGGGGCGGTTCGGAGCTCGAGCTCGAGGTGGTCCGGTGTGTACATGGTCGTCATCTCGTCCTCCTCCTAGATACAGCCTTTGGGCTTGGGGATGCCGCCGACCTTGGCGGCGAGTTTCGCGGGCCCTTTGGGAAAGAGCGCGTAGAGCTCCTTGATCGGAACTCCGGACTCCTTGCCGAGCGCGCGAATGGACGGCGCGGCTCCCGTCGTCAGGTACCGCTCGCGCATGAACCTGACGACGAGCCAGTGTCGATCGGTCAGCTCGAAGATGCCGTTCTGGCGGGCGATCGCCTCGGCGATCGGCTCGTTCCACTGGCCGGGGTCGGTCATGAAGCCCTCGGCGTCGACGTCGACCGGGGCATCGGCGATCAAGGTCATGGTCATGTCGTCCTCCTAGCCGGTGAGTGACAGGTCGCGCTTCTTGCCGGCTGTCGGCATCGTCGGCCCGAGCCCCGGCAGGTCACGGCCCGGGAGCAGCACGTGCCAGTACAGCCACTGGAACATGAGTTTCCCGAGGTGGTTGACGCGCGATTCGCGCAGCAGTGGGAGCCCGAGTGCGGCCGGGTAATGGCCCGGCAGCGGCTCGGTCTCGTAGTTGAAGTCGATCAGGAGAGCCTTGTGGAAGCCGGTCTCGATGAAGCAGCTCGAGTGGCCGTCGTAGCCCGGCTCGAGCTCCTTGCCGCCGAGGAAGCGGGCAACGTTCTCGGTCAGCACCTCTGCTTCGAAATGCGTGACCGAGCCTGCTTTCGACGTCGGCAGGTCGGCCGCGTCCCCGAGCGCGAACACGTTCGGGGACGCCATCGACTGGAGGGTGCTCTTGTCGGTCGGAACGAAGCCGAGCGCGTCGCCCAGGCCCGGGGAGCGCTCGACGAAGGCCGCTCCGCCGTGCAGCGGCACGGTCACGAGCAGGTCGAAGTCGAGCTCGCGACCGTCGTAGGAGATCAGCTTGCCGCGACCCGCGTCGACCTCGCCTGCGTTGAACTCGGTGACGAGCTCGATCGCCTTCTCGTCGAGCAGGCCGGCCAGGTGCTCGGACGCGACGGGCTTCGTGAACGCCGCGTCGAGTGGCGTTGAGAAGACGAGGTCGACCCGGTCCCTGATCCCGCGCTCGCGGAAGTACCACTCGGCGAGGAACGCGAACTCGAGCGGCGCGACCGGGCACTTGATCGGCATGTCGACGAGGTTGACCACGACGCGGCCGCCGTCGAAGCGCTCGAGCGCCGTCGCGAGCGCCGCGGCTCCCTCCGGCGTGTAGAACGTGAAGGCGCGCTCGTTCCAGCCGGGGCCGGTGAGCCCCTCCGTCTCCTCGGGCTGCAGACGCGATCCCGTGGCGACGACGAGCACGTCGTAGGGGAGGATCGTGCCGTCGTCGAGCAGGAGCTCGTCCCGCTCGATCCAGGTCGCGTCGATCTCCAGCTCGTGGAAGACGATCCCGTTCCGCAGCTGCCGCGCGCGCGGCCGGACGATCTCGTCGAGCGAGGTGAGCCCGAAGGGGACGAAGAGCAGCCCCGGCTGGTAGACATGGCGGTCGTCACGGTCGACGACGTGGATCTCGGCCTCGTCGGCGTCGAAGCGCCGACGCAGCCGGTTGGCGACCATCGTGCCGCCCGTGCCGCCGCCCAGGATGACGATCCGCTTGCGCGCCATGGGCTCAGGTTGGCGCCGGCCGGCCCTGCGGCCATCGGGGCTTCCTCGGAGCTTCCTTCGGAGAACTACGCGCAGAGGCCCGGCCCGCTCGGCCGAGCCTCCTGCGCCTTCGCTACTGGAGAACGTGAATGTTGCGCTTCTCGCACAGCTCTTTGAGCACCTGCGGCCAGACCGTGACGCTCACTTCTCCGAGATGCGCCTTGCGAAGCAGGAGCATCATCGTCCGGGACTGGCCGATTCCTCCGCCGATCGAGAGCGGGATCTCGTCCGCCATGATCGCCCGGTGGTAGGGAAGCTCGAGGAAGTCGAGCTGGCCGGACAGCTCCAGCTGGCGCCTCAGACCCTCCTTCGTGACGCGGATCCCCATCGACGTGAGCTCGTGCCGGCGACGTGTGACCGGGTTCCAGACGAGGATGTCGCCGTTCAGGCCGTGCATCGGGCGTCCGTCTGCCGAGACGGTCTCGGTCGACCAGTCGTCGTAGTCAGCGGCCCGCAGCTCGTGGGGGTATCCGTCGGCGAGCGGCCAGCCGATCCCGTAGATGAAGAGCGCGGGCACCTCCTGCAGGATTTCCGTCTCGCGCTGCTTCCGCGGCAGGTCCGGATAGGCGTCGAGGATCTCCTCCGCGTGCATGAAGGCCAGCTCGTCGGGCAGCGGCGGATACGCCTCGGCGAGCACGGGATGCAGCTCGTGCACGTGCGCCTCCGCCTCCTTCAGCACCTTCCAGATCGCGCGCACGACCTCGGTCAGGAGCTCGAGCGTCCGCTCTTCGGGCGTGACGACGCGCTCCCAGTCCCACTGATCGACGTAGGCACTGTGATCGTGGTCGAGGAAGTAGTCCTTGCGTACGGCGCGCATGTCCGTCAGCAGCCCCTCACCGGGGCCGAGCCCGAACTCGCGCAGGGCCATCCGCTTCCACTTCGTCGCCGCCTGGACGACCTCCGCGTCGATCGGGTTTCGCCCGTGGTCGTTCGCGATGTGGAACTGGATCGGAGTTCGCGAACCGTCACGGTCGAGGTAGTCGTTCACGCCGCTCGCCGAGTCGACGATCAGCGGGACCTGCACCATCGTCAGGTTGAGCTCCTCGCACAGCCGGTCCTCGATCAGGCGCTTCGCCCCGTAGAGGGCGCGCATGGTCTCGAGGGGGTCGATCAGCGGCCGGTAGTCGTCCGGGAGGATGCCCTCGAGCTCGTTGTAGCTGCCGATCCCGGGGCCGGCGAGGTCCGCTTCCTTCGCAGTCGTAGACATGAGTTCCTCCAAGTCCGTGGTCGGACCCAGCTTCCGACGCGCGCGGCCCGCACGCATCGGGGAGGTCGCGCAAGCGCGATGCGGTTTTGTCCTAGGAGGGTTTGGTGTGAAACTCCTCGTCGCAGGGGTGCGATGGTCGTTCCCTCGCAAGGACGCAGGGAGCCCGCGTACCCATAGGTACGTGGGCGACTGAGGACGCCGTCGAGGGGGCGAGCAGCGCGGCCCTGCGACTCAGTGGGTTTTGCGCCAAACCCTCCTAGTGGTGCTCGGCGGCTGCCGCGTCCGCCTTCGTGCGATGGACCGTGCCGTCCGGGTGCTCGGGCGGCGAGTAGAGCGAGTAGACCTTCAGCGCCTCGGTTCCGGTGTTGACGACGTTGTGCCAGACTCCGGCCGGGACGATGATGGCCCAGTCGGCCTCCGCATCGTGCGTCTCGTCGATCGCCTCCTCGGTCCGGGAGAGCTCCACCCGTGCCGTTCCCTGTTCGATCCGGATGAACTGGTCGCGATCGTGATGAGCCTCACGGCCGATGTCGTCGCCCGGTTCGATGCTCATCACGGTGAGCTGGGTGTGCTCGCCCGTGAAGACGACGGTCCGGAACGTCGTGTTGTCGAGCGTCTGACGCTCGATGTCGCCGATCCAGCCAAGCATTGCCACTCCTCTCGTTGCGGGAAATCCGCATGAACAGTGGGAGTCTGCACCGAGGTTCTCGCAGCGTTCCCGAGCGACGATTCTCGCAAGAATGAGCGGGCCGAGGACAGCCGAGCGCGTGATCCCCCTCGAGGGGCTGAACGAGCTCGTCGACGCGCTTCGGGTCCGCGGCTACCGGGTCGTCGGCCCGACGCTCCGGGACGGGGCGATCGTCTACGACGAGCTCGAATCGGCCGACGAGCTTCCGGCGGGCTGGACCGAGATCCACGACCCCGGCTCGTACCGCGTCGAGCCGCGCGACGACGAGGCGCGCTTCGGATTCACCGTCGGGCCGCACTCGTGGAAGCAGTTCCTGCTCCCGCCGCGTGTGCGGCTGTGGCGCGCTCGCCGGAACGGCGAGGTCACGGACGTCGAGGAGGAGCCGCCGCCCGACAAGCCGTTCGCGTTCCTAGGAGCGCGCAGCTGCGACCTGGCCGCAATCGGGATACAGGATCGCGTGCTCACCGGTGGCCGGTACGTCGACCATGACTATGCGGCGCGCCGCGAGGGGATCTTCGTCGTCGCCGTCGACTGCGCCGAGCCGGGCCGGCTCTGCTTTTGCGACTCGATGGGCACCGGCCCGTCGGCGGAGAGCGGGTACGACCTCGCGTTGACCGAGCTCCTCGAAGGCGAGCACCGGTTCCTCGTTCGGATCGGCAGCGAGCGCGGCGCCGAGGTGATGCGAGAGGTCGAGCACGGCGACGCGGACGCCACCGATCGGGACGCCGCTCATGCGCTCGTCGAGAACGCACGGGCGAGCATGGGCCGGACACTCGACACCGAAGGCTTGAAGGAGGACATCCTTCAGAACCTCGAGCATCAGCGCTGGGACGAGGTCGCCGACCGCTGCCTCTCGTGCGGCAACTGCACGCTCGTCTGCCCCACCTGCTTCTGCGTCGGCGTGGAGGACACCTCCGACCTGACCGGAGAGACGGTCGAGCGCGAGCGGGTCTGGAACAGCTGCTTCTCGCTCGACCACGCCTACGTGCACGGCGGCAGCGTCCGTCAGAGCGGGCGCTCCCGCTACCGCCAGTGGATGACCCACAAGCTCGCCACGTGGCACGACCAGTTCGGCACGAGCGGCTGCGTCGGCTGCGGCCGCTGCATCGCGTGGTGCCCGGTCGGGATAGACATCACGGAGGAAGCGGCCGCGATCCGCGGCCAGGAAGGAGTCTCCGATGAGAACTCTTGATCGGCTCGTGCTGGAGTCGTCCGTCTTCTCCGGCATGGACGACCTGTACGCGGAGCAGCTCGCGGGTTGCTCGCGGACGATCGGGTTCGAGGCCGGCGAGACGCTCTTTCGAGAGGGAGAGCCCGCAGATGTCTTCTACGTCGTCCGGCGCGGCCGCGTCGCCCTAGAGCTGTACGTCCCCGGCCGTGGCCCCCTGACCATCGAGACGATCGAGGCCGGCTCGGTCGTCGGCTGGTCGTGGCTGTTCGCGCCCCATGTGTGGCACTTCGACGCGAGAGCGGTTGCGCCCGTGCGGGCGGTCGCCGTCGACGGCGCCTGCATCAGGGGCAAGTGCGACGACGATCCGGCCCTCGGCTACGAGCTGATGCAGCGCTTCTCCGCGGTGCTCCTCGAGCGCCTCAACGCGACGCGGTTGCGGCTCGCCGATCTCTACGGAGGCAGCGGTGGCCGCTGAGCCTCACTCGATCGCGCCCGGCCCGATGGTGCCGATGCCCTACGTGGTCAGGAGCCGAGCGCGTGAGACCGCGGACACGTGGACGCTCGAGCTCGTCCCGTCCGCCGGCGCGCCGATCGAGCTGGAGCCGGGCCAGTTCGCGATGCTCACGGCGTACGGCGTCGGCGAGGCGCCGATCTCCATCAGCGGACGCGGCGCCGACGGCTCGCTCGTGCACACGGTGCGCGACGTCGGTGCGGTCACGGCGGAGCTCTGTCGCGCGCCGCGCGGCGGAACGATCGGGGTGCGCGGGCCGTTCGGGACGACCTGGCCGGTCAAGGACGCGACCGGGGCAGACGTCGTCGTCCTCGCGGGCGGGCTCGGGCTCGCGCCGCTTCGACCCGCCGTCGAGGCTCTGCTGGCCGACCGTGAGTCGTACGGCCGACTGCTGCTGCTCTACGGCGCACGCACCCCCGGCGACCTTCTCTATCCCGAGCAGCTCGAGGCGTGGCGCGAGGACGGCCTCGAGGTCCATCTGACGGTTGACGCAGGCACTCGCTCGTGGCTGGACCGCGTCGGCTTCGTCTCCGACCTGCTGACGGACATGACGTTCGACCCCGATTCCGCTGTTGCGCTCGTCTGCGGGCCCGAGGTGATGATGCGGGTCAGCGTGTCCGCGCTCCTCGAGCGTGGCGTGACGGCGGACTGCACGTACGTCTCGCTCGAGCGCAGCATGAGCTGCGGCATCGGTCACTGCGGGCACTGTCAGCTGGGGCCGTTCCTCATCTGTCGCGACGGGGCCGTCTTCTCCTGGGAGCAGGTCAGCGGGTGGCTCGCGGTGAGGGAGCTCTGAGATGGACGAGCGGCCGACACTCGCGGTCTGGAAGTTCAGCTCCTGCGACGGCTGCCAGCTGAGCCTTCTCGACGTCGAGGACGACCTGCTGGCGATCGCCGCCAGCGTCCAGATCGCGCACTTCCTCGAGGCGTCGAGCGCGACGGTCGCGGGGCCGTACGACGTCTCCCTCGTCGAGGGTTCGATCACGACTCCCGAGGAAGCGGAGCGGATCAAGGAGGTGCGCGCCGCCTCGCGGATGCTGGTCACGATCGGGGCCTGCGCGACCGCCGGCGGGATCCAGGCGCTCCGCAACTACGCGCAGATCGAGGACTACGTAGCCGCCGTGTACGCGAGCCCGGAGTACATCTCCACGCTCGCCACCTCGACGGCGATCGCCGACCATGTCGACGTCGACTTCGAGCTCCGCGGCTGCCCGATCAACAAGCAGCAGCTGGTCGAGCTCGTCTCGGCGATGCTGCACCGACGCCGCCCCAACATCGCCACCCATTCCGTCTGCGTCGAGTGCAAGAGCCGGGGCATCCCGTGCGTGATGGTCTCGCACGGCATTCCGTGCCTCGGGCCGGTCACCCAGGCCGGCTGCGGCGCGATCTGCCCCGCGTACAACCGGGGCTGCTTCGGTTGCTTCGGCCCCGCCGAGACCCCGAACATGGCGTCCCTCGAGGCCTGGTGGCGGGAGCTCGGCGTCGACGAGCAAGGCCTTCAGCGGGCGCTATCGACCTTCAACGTGGAAGCCTTCCGGAGGAAGCGTGAGCACGCCGACGCGCCGAACGATCAAGACTGACTACCTCGCCAGGGTGGAGGGCGAAGGAGCGATGTCGGTCCGGATCGTCGACGGCCGGGTCGACGAGGTCGAGCTGCGGATCTTCGAGCCGCCGCGCTTCTTCGAGGCGCTCCTGCGCGGACGCTCCTTCCTGGAGGCCCCGGACATCACCTCGCGGATCTGCGGCATCTGCCCGGTCGCCTACCAGATGAGCTCCATCAACGCGATGGAGGATCTCTGCGGCGTCGAGGTGAGCGAGCCGATCCGGATCCTGCGGCGGCTCCTGTACTGCGGCGAGTGGATCGAGAGCCACGCGCTGCACGTCTACATGCTCCATGCGCCCGATTTCCTGGGCTACGCCGGGGCCGTGGAGATGGCGCGCGAGCACGCCGACATCGTCCAGCGGGGTCTGTCCCTGAAGAAGACGGGCAACGAGCTGATGATCGTCATCGGGGGCCGCGAGATCCATCCCGTGAACGTGAAGGTCGGCGGCTTCTACCGAGCGCCCAGGAAGCGTGAGCTGCAGGAGCTCGTCGAGCCGCTCGAGCGGGCGCGCGAAGCCGCGCTGGAGACGGTTCGCTGGACCGCCGGCTTCGAGTTTCCGGAGCGTGCCGTCGAGTGCGAGCTCGTCGCCCTCGCCGAGCCGGGTGCCTACGCGATCGAGAGCGGGCGCGTCGTCTCCGACCGGGGGCTCGACGTCGGCGTCGATGAGTACGAGCAGCACTTCTTCGAGGAGCACGTCGAGCGCTCGAACGCGCTCCATTCCCGTCGCACGGACGGAAGCACGTATCTCTGCGGCCCGCTCGCACGCTACGCGCTCAGCGCCGACCGGCTCTCGCCGCTCGCACGCGAGGCCGCCGCCGAGGTGGGCCTCGAGGTTCCCTGCCGCGACGCGTTCCGCAGCATCGTCGTCCGCAGCGTCGAGCTCGTCTACGCCTGTGACGAGGCGCTCCGGCTGATCGGCGAGTACGAGGAGCCGGACGAGCCGGCAGCGAAGGTCGAGCCACGCGCCGGGGTCGGCCACGGCGCGACCGAGGCGCCGCGCGGGCTTCTCTACCACCGCTACGAGCTCGACGCCGACGGCACGATCCTGGACGCGAAGATCGTCCCGCCCACCTCTCAGAACCAGCTCGCGATCGAGGAGGACCTGCGCCAGGTCGTCGAGCGCTACCACGAGCTCTCCGACGACGACCTCCGTCATGTCTGCGAGCAGGCGATCCGCAACTTCGACCCGTGCATCTCCTGCGCCACGCACTTTCTCGACCTGGAGATCGTGCGCGAGTGAGCCGGACCGTGGTCATCGGGATCGGAAACGCCTACCGCGGCGACGACGCCGCCGGCCGCGAGGTCGCGCGGCGCGTGCAGGAACGCGCAGCGGACGAGGTCGACGTCGTCGTCTGCGGGCTCGAGCCGACGCGGCTGATCGACGCCTGGGAGGGAGCCGATGCGGCTCTCGTCGTCGATGCAGTCTCCTCCGAGGCGGAGCCGGGCACGGTGCACCGGTTCGACGCGAGCTCGGAGGCGCTCCCGAGCCGGGAGTTCCGCTCCTCGACCCACGCGCTCGGGATCGGCGAGACGATCGAGCTTGCGCGCGCGATCGGCCGGCTGCCTGCGCGGATCGTCGTCTTCGGGATCGAGGGTGAGGTCTTCGGCTCCGGAACCGAGCTCAGCGGCCCCGCGCAGGAGGGCGTCGAGCGTGCTGTGGAGCTGGTGCTGGAGGAGGCGGGATGCACGAGCAGGCGCTGATGCGCGACCTGATGACGCGGATCGTGACGCTCGCGGAGTCCGAGGGCGCGACCGGCGTGACGAAGGTGTCCGTCCGGCTCGGCGCGCTGTCGCATTTCACCCCCGAGCACTTCCGCGAGCACTTCCGCGACTCGTCGCGCGGCACGATCGCCGAGGGCGCCGTCGTCGAGGCGGTGCTCGACGAGAACACGACCGCTCCGAACGCGCAAGGGGTCGTGCTCGAGAGCGTCGAGCTGGAGGAGACGGCCTGATGTGCCTCGGCTCGATCGACGTGCTCGACGAGGCCTGGGAGGACGGCGGGGCCAGGACGGGCCGGCTCGGCTGCGGGAAGGTCGTCCCGCTCGCACTCGTGCCCGAGATCCAGCCGGGGGACTACGTGCTCGTCCACCTCGGAATCCCCGTCGAGGTCCTCGAGCCGAAGGCGGCCGAGGAAGCGTTGGCACTGCGAACCGAAGGAGGCTTGGAATGAGCTCGACCCGGGCGACCGGCATCGCACTGGCATTCGTCGCGGCGCTGATCAGCGGCGTCGCGATCTTCGTCAACGGTCACGCCGTCAGGCACTTCGGGGACGCGACCGTCTACACGACGGCGAAGAACGCCGTCGCGGGCGTGTTGCTGCTCGCGCTCGCAGCCCCGCTTCTGGGCGGCCCGCGCAGTGCGCTGCCAAGCATTCGCGGGCACCGGCTCGGGTTGCTCGCGATCGCCGTCATCGGCGGCAGCGTGCCGTTCGTGCTCTTCTTCGAGGGTCTCTCCCGCGCGGAGGCGACGCAGGCCGCCTTCATCCAGAAGACGCTAGTCGTGTGGGTCGTGATCCTGGCCGTGCCGCTGCTCCACGAGCGGCTCGGGTGGCCGCACTTCGCCGCGATCGCGATGCTCGTCGTCGGACAGGCGTGGCTGGTGGGAGACGCCGGCACGGTCGTCTTCCGGTCAGGGGAGGCGATGATTCTCGCGGCGACCCTGCTCTGGGCCGTGGAGGTGATCGTCGCGAAGAAGCTGCTCGCCGACCTCGACTCCCGGGTCGCCGGCGCGGCACGCATGGCCCTGGGGACGATCGTCCTGATCGGTTGGGTCGTGGTCTCCGGCCGCGGGGACGAGCTCGTCTCGCTGTCCCGGGACCAGTGGAGCTGGATCCTGTTGACCGGCTTGATCCTTGCCGGCTACGTGGCGATCTGGTTCGCGGCGCTCGCCCGGGCGCAGGCGGTCGACGTGACGGCTGTGCTCGTCTTCGGAGCCGTGGTCACGGCCCTGCTCTCACGTTGGGCGGACGGCGTCACCTTCGACCTCGGCGCCGTGGCCCTGATCACCCTGGGTGCGATCCTGATCGCCGTCCCGGCCCGCAGACGCGTCTCGCCGGGACCCGCATGACCGCCGGCCCGCTCCTCTTCGCCCAGTACGCCTACGCGCCGAACGCACTCGGGTACTGCGGCGCCGACGAGCCGCGCACGCTCCTCCAGTACGGAGACGCGAAGGCGTCCGACCCGGGGCTCGCGGAGCTGGCGCGCTCCTTCGAGGGGGCCTGGCCGTACCTGACGCTGATCGCGACGGCCAATCGGATCGACGATCCGCTCGATCCCCGAGTGGTCGACGCCTACTGGGTCGGGAACGGGCTGCTCGACAAGGTGGCGCCGCAGTCTCTGGCCCGGCACGTCGAGGATCGCTTTCGGGGGCGCGTCGGCCGCGGCTGGCAGGACATCCTCGATGCGGTTGCGGCCGGAGCGGTGCCTCACCACTCGTTCCACGTCTTCGCGGTCTACCCCTGGTTCGGGCTAATGCGGACGGGTGTGGTCGACGAGCCGCTCCGCGTCCTCGACCAATGCCGAACGACTCCGGCCCAGGTGCAGACGGTCGAGGGCGACCGGGCCCAGGTCGTCGCTCCGCTCCTCACGTGGTCCGGGGAGGAGCTGAAGCTCGGGCCATGGGCTCCGCGCGAGGTCGGCTGGCGTGCCGACGAGCTGACGTTCGCAGAGGGCCTGAAGGCCGGAGACTGGGTTTCCCTGCACTGGGACTTCGTCTGCGAGCGGCTGTCGAGCGTCCGGGCGCGCCGCCTTCTTCGGGCAACGGCGCACGCCCTCGACGCAGTCAATCGACGGGCCGCGGGCGGCCTCCCCGCCGCAGTGGGGTAGGCCGCCCGCCGACCCCGTCTAGGCGCTCGGAAAGAGCCGTCGAACCTCGGCCGGAGGCCCGTCGGTCGGTCGTGCGCCCAGCTTCGAGGTAACACGGACGACGCCCGGGACCCGCTGAACGGCTTCCGACACGAGCTCGACCATGAGGTCGGACTCGACGGCGCCCCGCAGGGTGACCTCACCCTGGCGCACCGAGACGTCCACGTCTCCCGGAGCGATCCAGAAGCACCCGAGCAGCACGTCGTCTTGGATGTCGAGCGCGATCTCCTCGTCGGAACGTGAGAACGCGCTGACGAGGTCGGCGCGCGAGACGATCCCGACGAGCTTGCCGTCCTCGAGCACCGGGAGTCGATGCACGCGCCTGTCGAGCATGAGGGCGGCGGCGTCGGCGGCCGTGCGCCAGGACTCGATCGTGATCGCGGGAGCGGTCATCGCCTCGTCTGCGGTCCGGGCCGCGAAGCGTTCCGTATCGGCGCGCTTCGGCTCTCGGGCGAACCACTTTGCGCGGCGGCCACGGTGAACGACGGGCCCTCGTTCCTTGGCGACGATGTCCGTCTCGGAGACGACTCCGAGCACCTTCCCGTGCTCGACGACGGGGACCCCCGAGATGCCGTTCTCGGACAGGAGCCGGGCGACCTCGCGAAGCGGGGTGCTCGGCGCGACCGTGAGGACGTTTCTCTTCATCAGCTGCGCGACGCGGTACGCGCCGCGGGGCGTGTGCGGGCGCTCGCCCGCGAGCACCTGCGCGACGTCGAGCGTCGAGATGACGCCGACGGGCCGATCGGAGACCGGGTCGACGACGATCACATGGTCGACCTCGTGGTCGCTCATCAGCTCGGCGGCGTCGTGAACCGAGTCGGCCGGCTCGACGGTGACGACCTGCGAGGTCATGCTGCCGCCTGCGGTCCGGTCCTCGAGGTCCTGCGTGGTCGCGATCCGAACCAGTTCGGCTGCGGGGATGAGGCCCCAGTAGCGGGTCTGATACTCGCCGCGCTCGTCGAGCGCCACGACGCAGTGCATCCGGTAGCGCGCCATCATCTCGGCGACCTTCGTCAGCGGAGTCTGGAAGGGCACGCTGAGCACGCCGCGGTGCATCGCCTCGCCCGCGGAGACGCGATGCAGCTGCGCGGCGCCGGCGCGTTTGCGCGCAATCGTTGCTGGAGATGTCATGTCTCCTCCTTTCGCCCAGATGCTCGGGCCCGGGCGACCGGCTCGCATCGGAGGGCGCCCCGAGAAGGGTTTCGGGTTATCCGCGCACCGCTCAGCGTCGACACCGATGGCGCTGCCGGCCGCCGTGCGCATAAGCTGAGCCATGGCCACGGAAGCTGAGGCCGGCCCGCTGGCCGAATTCGAGCTGCGTCCGATCTCCGAGCTCGCAGCGAGCCTCGACCTCGATCCTGCCGAGGTCGAGCTCTACGGCCGCGACAAGGCGAAGATCGACCTGTCCGTTCTCGACAGGCTCGCGACGCGCCCCAATGGAAAGCTGATCGCCGTCACGGCGGTCACGCCCACGAAGGCCGGCGAGGGCAAGACGACGACCGCGGTCTCTCTCACGGAGGGCTTCGGCCACATCGGCGAGAGCTCGCTCGTCTGCCTCCGAGAGCCTTCCGTCGGGCCGACGCTCGGCGCCAAGGGTGGCGGCACCGGAGCCGGCCGTGCCCAGGTCGTCCCCCGCGAGGACATCAACCTGCACTTCACCGGCGACCTGCATGCGATCGCCGCCGCCAACAACCTGCTCGCCTCGGCGATCGACGCGCATCTCATCCATGGAAACGAGCTGGCCATCGATCCGACCACGATCGCCTGGCGCCGGTGCCTGGACATCGAGGACCGTGTCCTGCGCCGGATCACGGTCGGGGTCGGCGAGGACGCACCGTTCCCGCACGAAAGTGGGTTCGACATCACGGCCGCGTCCGAGGTCATGGCCCTCCTCGCGATGGCCCGGGACCGGGATGACCTGCGACACCGCCTGGGCGCGATCACCGTTGCAACGAGCGTCGAGGGATCCGCGGTGACCGCCGAGGATCTGGACATCGCCGGCGCGATGACCGTTCTGCTCAAGGACGCGATCAAGCCCAACCTGGTGCAGACGGTCGAGGGCCAGCCGGCGCTGGTCCATGCCGGGCCGTTCGCGAACATCGCGCACGGGAACAGCTCCCTGATCGGCGACCTCGTCGGCCTGAAGCTCGCGGACTACGTCGTCACCGAGGGAGGCTTCGCCAGCGACCTCGGCTTCGAGAAGTTCATCCACATCGTCTGCAGGGCCGGCGGGGTCTCGCCCGACGCCGTCGTCCTCGTCGCCACGACGCAGGCGCTGAAGCGGCACGGCGGCGATCCGGACGGCGGGCTTCCGGCGCTTGAGCGGGGCGCCGCGAATCTCGCCGCGCACCTGCGGATCGTGCAGGAGCTGGGCTTCGACGCCGTCGTCGCCGTGAACAAGTTTCCCGGCGACACGCCCGTCGAGCTCGAAGCCGTGACGGCCCTGGCGCTGGAGCACGGCGCCTTCGGCGCGGCGGTCAACGACGCCTACGAGCTCGGCGGCGCCGGGGCGAGCGCGCTTGCCGAGATCGTGGTCGAAGCAGCAGGCCGGGGCGCCAAGGCACGGTTCCTCTACGAGCTCGAGGATCCGCTCGAAGCGAAGCTGGACGCTCTCGCCCGCAAGATCTACGGCGGCGCAGGGGTCGAGTTCTCCCCGCGGGCGCAAGAGACGCTCGAGCGCCTGCCGGCCGAGCTGCACAGGCTCCCGGTCTGCGTCGCGAAGACCCACCTGTCCCTGTCGCACGACCCCGAGCTGGTCGGCGCCCCGAGCGGCTTCGTCCTCCCGGTTCGCGAGCTGCGCGCCTACACCGGCGCCGGCTGGATCGTCGCCGTGTGCGGCGAGACGCAGACGATGCCCGGGCTCCCCGCGCACTCCGCCGCGGAGCGGATGGATCTCGACGCCGACGGCCGGGTCGTCGGCCTGGTCTGACCTCAGGCGCAGCCCTTACGCGACCACCGGGTGGGCGGCGGTCACCGGCTGCACGACGACCTCGATGTGCACCGGAACGTCGAGCGCCATCGTGACCAGGCACGCTCGCTCGGCGTACCGCGCCGTCCGCTGGATCGCGTCGAGGGCCGGCTCGTCGGTCCGGATCGTGGCCGTGAGCTCGATCGCCACGAAGCCGAAGCGACCGTCGTCACGCTTCGTCAGATGGCCCGTGCCGCTGACGTGCAGGTCGTGGAGCGGCAGATCGCGTCGCTCAGCGACGGCAACCAGCGTCACGGCATAGCACGATGCGACAGAGGCGACGAGCAGGTCCTCGGGTGACCAGACGCCCGTAACGCCGTTCTTGAACTCGGGCGGCGTGGCCACCGTGAGCTTCGGCTTTTCCGGCGACGTGACACTCGTGATCCGGTCGCCTTCCCAGGCGACGCCGACCTCGTAACGGAAATCTTTGGTGATGCTCATCGGAACCTCCTGCGTGTCGATGCCCTGACTGTCGCCCTGAACGCCGGTCCCGGCATCGGTGGCGGGGCGGATCGAGATGCGGGTTTTCCGCAGCATCGCCTTCGGGACGTGCCGCTCGGGACGCCATACGTGTGGCCGGCCCGGTCGGTTTGCCGACTTTGCCGAACCTTTGCCGGGGCCTGCCGAACCTTTGCCGACCGGTAACCCGCAGCTTGGGCGCGCCCGCCTACCGTCGAAAGCGTCAAGCACTGGAGGTTCGAGATGAACAAGATCCACGTCACAGTCGTAGCGCTAATCCTCGGTGTCTCGGGCGCGCTCGGAGTGGCCGCGGCCACCCGCACGGCCGGGCTCCAGACCACGTCGGCGAAGCCGGGCGCCTCGAGCGCGGCCATCTCCGCGCGGGCGCACCGGCTCGACAAGGTCGCGCGACAGATCGCGCGAGCTCGCCGGGACAAGCCTCCGGCCCTGCCGGCAGTTCCGGCGGCGCACGGTTCGAGCGGAGCACAGGCTCCGCGGATCGTGTATCAGCGGCCGGCTCCGGTCGTCGTCGTGCGACACAACAGCCACCACGAGTCCGAGCACGAGCAGGAGGGCGGCGATGACTAGCCACGTCGCCCGCCTGTACTCGCTCGCTCTCGCCCTGTTCGTGTTCTTCCTGGTGTGGGCGACGATCGGAGCGCGTCCCTGGGCGGCGAGCGGGACCCAGAAGGATCCGCGGCTCACCGCTCTGGCCGCCCGCGAGCAGCGCCTCCGGCACGAGGGTGCCGTGGTGCAACGGCTCGTGCGGCACCGCTGGGCCGTCTACCAAGTCCAGCTTCGCAAGCGGCAGTCGCAGATCGCGACTGCGCGCAAGGCGCAACTGGCCGCCGCAGCGGCTCCTTCTGTCCGAGTCGTCAGCCTCCCGCCCCTGACCATCACGAGGACCTCGTGATGGAGGCGCGGCGGTTCCGGGCGATGGGCACGGACATCGAGCTCCTGGTCGACGCTGCAGAAGCGGGAGAGGCTCTGGCCGCCACCGAGGACGAGTTCCATCGGCTCGAGGCGATCCTCTCCCGCTTCCGCCCGGAGTCGGAGCTCTCTCGTCTGAACGAGGCGGGCTCGCTCGAGGCCGGGCCCGAGCTGCGGGAGATCGTTGCTCTCGCGCTGGAGGCCCGGGAAGAGACGGGCGGCCGTTTCGACCCCACGGTCCACGACGCTGTCGTCTCGGCCGGGTACGACCGCTCGTTCGAGCAGGTGCCTCAGAACGGGACGGCCGTGGTCGTCGGCTCCTCGTGCGGCGGCTCCGTTCGCGTCGACGGGCGCCGGATCGAGCTGGACGCCCGGGTTCGGCTCGACTTCGGGGGCATCGGCAAGGGCTACGCGGCTGCACGGGCGGCTCGGTTGCTGGGCGCAGCGGGCCCGGCGCTCGTCAACGCCGGCGGAGACGTGGCCGTCAACGGCGGCACGTGGCCCGTGGGCGTGGAGACGGCCGACGGGTCTCTCACGCTCGAGCTCGCCTCGGGCGCGCTGGCCACTTCGGGGCGCGATCGCCGGCGCTGGCGCAGGAACGGCCGGGAGCTCCACCACCTGATCGACCCGAACACCGGCGACCCGTCGGCCAGCGATCTGCTGCGGCTGACCGTCGTCGCCTCCGATTCCATCCAGGCGGAGGTGTGGGCGAAGGCGCTCTTCCTCGTCGGCGAAGAGCAGGCGGTCGAGGAGGCCGACGAGCGCGGGCTGCCGTGTGTGCTCGTGACGGCGGACGGGCGAACCCGCCTCGCAGGGGGCCTCCGATGAGAGACCCGACGTTCTGGATCCTCGCGCGGGCGAGCGGCCTGACCGCCTACGTCCTGCTGACGATGTCCGTGCTCGCCGGCCTCGTCCTCAAGTCCCGGCCGTTCGGGCGCGCCCTGAGCGCCGCCGCGGTCACGGACACGCACCGCTTTCTCGCCTTCCTGGGACTCGGCGCGGTAGCCCTGCACGGGCTCACGCTCGTGCTCGACTCGACCGTGCACATCAGCCTGGCGGCGCTCCTGGTGCCGGGGCTGGCGCCGTACCGGCCGCTCTGGACGGCGCTCGGCGTCGTGGCCGCGAATCTGATGGCTCTGATCATCGTCTCGTTTCCGCTGCGCAAGCGCATCGGCATGCGTGCCTGGCGGCGCCTGCACTGGGCGACGTTCGGAATCTTCGCGCTGGCCACGGTTCACGGCCTGGCCGCGGGGACCGACACGCCGACGCCGTGGGCCTTCGCGCTCTACGTCGGCGCCGTCGGCTCGGTCGTCTTCGCGACCGCGTGGCGCGCTTTCAACCGTCCCGTTCGACCAGCGACCAAAGGAGGAAACCATGTACCGAATTCAGATCGACCGCTCACTGTGTAGCGGCTTCGGCGCCTGCGCCGACCTTGCCCCGGAGGTGATCGAGCTCGACGCGAGCGGAAACGCAACGGCTCGCGTCGGAGTGACGGACGACCCGGCCGTGCTCGATGCGGCGGCGGCCTGTCCGATGGCTGCGATCACCGTGATCGAGGAAGAGGCGGAGGCGGCCTGATGAACGGTCGCTCGGTCGTCATCGTGGGCGCGGGCCTGGCGGGGGCGCGCTGCGCAGAGACACTCCGCGCAGAGGGGTTCGACGGCGACCTCGTGCTCGTCGGCGAGGAGCCCGTCGCGCCCTACGAGCGGCCCGCGCTCTCGAAGGAGTTCCTCGCCGGCTCGAAGAACGCCGAGGACCTGCTGTTGCGTCCCCGGTCGTTCTGGGCCGAGCAACGGATCGAGCTCGTGCTCGGACAGCGCGTGGACTCTGTCGATCGAACGAGAAGGACCGTGACGACGAGCTCGGGGCTCGAGCTCGGCTGGGACACGCTCGTCCTCGCCACCGGCGCCCGGCCGCGGCAGCTTCCATTCACGTCGCCTGCGGGCGTGCACGTCCTACGCACGCTGGCCGACGCCGAGGCGCTTCGTGACGAGCTGCTCCCGGGAGCCCGCCTTGCAATCGTCGGCGGCGGCTTCGTCGGCGCAGAGGTCGCCTCGACCGCCCGCTCGCTCGGAGTCGACGTGACGTTGCTCGAGGCGGGATCGGCTCCGTTCGAGCGGGCGCTCGGCCCGGAGCTCGGCGGCCGGCTTGCGCGCAGGTATCGCGACCACGGCGTCGACATCCGTACCGAGACGGCCGCGGCCGGGTTCCGGGAGACGTCCGCCGGACGCGTCGATGCGGTCGTCCTCACCGATGGGACCGTGATCGAGTCCGACGTCGTGCTCGTGGCCGTGGGCGTCGCGCCTGCGCACGAGCTCGGCCGCGGCACCGAGCCTCCGATCTACACGTGCGGCGACAACGCCGGCAGCCACGGGCACTGGACCGGCGCTGCCGCGGAGGCCGTCGAGACCGCCAGGAGCCTGCTCGGGCTCGATCCGCTCCCACGCCAGCCGCCCTTCTTCTGGTCCGATCAGTTCGGCCTCCGGCTGCAGCTGGTCGGCGACACGACGTATGCGGACGAGGTCGAGGTCGAGGGCTCGCAGGACTCGTTCGTCGCGCGCTACCGGGCCACCGGTGGGAAGCTCGTCGCCGCCCTAGCCTCGAATCGGCCCGCGGACGTCGGGAGGCTGCGCCTGGAGGTGGCGACTGCCGCATAACGCGTGTGATGCTCTCTGCGTGGCCGAGGTCGTCCGTGCCGAGCAGCTGACCAAGAACTACGGGCAGAACCGTGGCATCGCCGGCGTCGACTTCTCGGTCGAGGCCGGCGAGGTGTTCGGGTTCCTCGGCCCGAACGGCGCGGGGAAGACGACGACGATCCGCCTCCTGCTCGACCTGATCAGGCCGACCAGCGGCAGGCTGAGCGTGTTCGGGCTCGATTCGAGGCGGGACAGCGTCGCGATTCGCCGCCGGCTCGGCTACCTGCCCGGCGACCTGCGCCTGTACGAGCGGATGACGGGGAGCGAACTGCTTCGCTTCTTCGGGCACCTGCGCGGCGTCCGCGGCCTCTCGGGCGCCGAGCAGCTTGCCGCGAGGCTCGACCTCGATCTCGACCGCCGGATCAAGGAGCTCTCGCGCGGGAACCGGCAGAAGGTCGGCCTCGTCCAGGCGTTCATGCACGACCCCGACCTACTCGTCCTCGACGAGCCGACGAGCGGGCTCGATCCGCTCGTGCAGGAGACGTTCTACGAACTCGTTTCGGAGGCGACCACGCGCGGCGGAACGGTCTTCCTCTCGTCTCACGTCCTGTCCGAGGTGCAGCACGTGGCGGATCGGGTCGGCCTCATCCGCGAAGGGCGGCTCGAGCTCGTCGACACGGTCGACAACCTGCGAGGCCGGGCGTTCACGACCGTGGAAGCGACCTTTGCGGAGCCGCCGCCGCCGGACGCATTCGAGGGCCTGCCCGGAGTGCGCCTGCTCGACCGGCACGGCGACGTCATCCGTTTCGGCCTGGAGGGGGAGATCGACCCGCTCCTGAAGACGCTGGCGCGATTCCACGTCAAGGCGCTGGACGTCCACGAGGCCGACCTCGAGGACGTCTTCCTGGCGCGGTACCGCGGAGAGAAGCCGGATGCTGCGTAGCGTCGCCCTCAAGAGCCTGCGCGACATCCGCCGGGGATTCCTCTGGTGGAGCCTGGGACTGATCGGGTTCGTCTCGCTGATCGTCTCCGTCTACCCGACGGTGCACTCGAATCCGAGCCTGAACAAGCTGGCCCAGGACTATCCAGAGGCGTTGCAGGCGTTCATCGCCTTCGGCGGCGCCGTCGACTACTCGTCGGCCGCCGGGTATCTCGGGATCGAGCTCTTCTCGTTGATGGTGCCGCTGCTGCTGCTCGTCGCCGCCATCGGCACCGGCGCCGGCGCGATCGCGGGCGAGGAGGAGCGCGGCACGCTCGAGCTGCTGCTCGCCAATCCCGTCTCGCGGACGCGAGTGGTGCTCGAGAAGGCGGTCGCGCTCGGGCTCGAGCTCGCCGGCCTGGGCGTCGTGCTCTGGCTTGCGCTCTGGGTCGGCGCCGTCGCGACGGGCATGGACATCTCGGCGTGGCACCTCGCCGCGGCGACGTTGAGCGCAGTGCTGCTCGCGCTCGCCTACGGCGCGATCGCGATCCTGCTGGGCGCGGCCACCGGCAGGCGGGCGCTCGCAATCGGCGTGACGGCCGCGGCCGGAGTCGCCGCCTACCTCGTCAACGGCCTCGCTCCCCTCGTCCATGCGCTGAAGGTGCCGCAGAAGCTCTCACCCTTCTACCACTACGCCGCCGGCGACCCACTCCGCCACGGCATCTCCGCCGGCCACTTGGCCGTGCTCCTGGCGGTGGCCGTCGCCGCGTTCGCGCTCGCTCCGGTCTTCTTCGCGCGCCGCGACCTCTCTACCTGAGCCGCAAGGGCGCCCGGACCTCGAGGAAGTGCTTGTGCAGCTCGATCTCGAGACGCTCCATGTCGGCGTTGTCGGGCAGCTCGAGCTCGTGCCGGTAGCCGTTCGGGCCGGTGACGGCGATCGTGTGATCGGCGTGCTTCAACTCGAGCTCGTCGAGATCGGAAACCGGGACGCTGCAGGTGACGACGAACGTCCTCGTCATTCCGGATCACCTCCTTCGCAGTGGCGTAGCAGGTCTTCCCAGTCGGCGTCGACCCGCTGCTGGATCTGA
Source organism: uncultured Actinomycetes bacterium (assembly GCA_963850415.1). Taxonomy (GTDB): domain Bacteria; phylum Actinomycetota; class Thermoleophilia; order Gaiellales; family Gaiellaceae; genus VAXT01. Next base: position 485,511 of record CAWKLE010000004.1, on the reverse strand, counting down.
TCGACGACCGGGGCATGTTCGGGCCGTAGCAGGTGCGCGAACCGCTTCTGGGATCGCAGCCAGTCTTCGACGGGCACGACCTTTTCGGGCTGGTAGGTCAATCGATAGTGCCCGTCGACGACCTCGTAGAGGGGCCAGAAGAGGCTGTCGACGGCAGCGTTCAGGATCCTCAGCGACAGGCGCGGCTCGTGGCCCCAGCCGACCGGGCAGTCGGTGAGCACGTTGAGAAACGCGGGCCCGTCCGCGCTCGCAGCCCGCTCCACCTTCTCGCTCAGGTCCTGCCAGTGCGACGCGACTGCTTGAGCCGCGTACGGAACGTGGTGGGCGACCGCGATCGCGGTCATGTCCTTGCGCTGCTGCGCCTTGCCGAGGCTGGCCTCGCCGCTCGGGCTCGTCGTCGTCGAGGCGCCGAAGGGCGTCGCGCCGGAGCGCTGGATGCCCGTGTTCATGTAGGCCTCGTTGTCGTAGCAGACGAACAGCAGGCGGTGGCCGCGCTCGAGGGCACCCGAGAGCGCCTGCAGACCGATGTCGTACGTTCCGCCGTCGCCCGCGAAGACGACGACTGCGACCTCGTCCTGCGAGGGCAGCGCATGCCGGCGCCGCAGAGCACGCTGTGCGCTTTCCACGCCGCTGGCGACTGCGGCGGAGTTCTCGAACGCGACGTGCAGCCACGGAACGTTCCAGGCCGTCGCGGGGAAGCGCGTCGTCGCGACCTCGAGGCAGCCGGTCGCGTTGACGACGACCACCGGCTTCGTGAACGTGTTCAGGACGGTCCGGACGACGAGTGGCACGCCGCATCCCTGGCAGAGAGCGTGGCCGCTTCCGAGCGGCGGTACGCCGGCCTCGTTGCGGACGAGTGTCTTCAGGCGGGACACGTCTCACCTCGCAGTCCCACGTAGCGACCGACGTCGCCGGCGAAGACCCGGCGCACGTCCTCCGGGTGCAGGTCGCGGCCGCCGAGTCCGTACACGTGTCCGCGCAGCTCGGAGCCGCGCCCGTAGAGGGCGGCTGCCAGTTCCGCGTGGAGTGGGGCGGCCCCGCCCGGGGAATCGGCGCGGTCGAGGACGATCACGGAGCCGACCTCGCCGAGGAGCGCCGCGGCCGCCTCGGCCGGGAACGGGCGGAAGGAGACGATCTTGAGCAGGCCGACCGGCTCACCTTCGTCGCGCAGGTCGTCGACGACGTCCTTGATCGTCCCGGCCGACGATCCGAGCGCCACGATCGCGCGCTCCGCGCCTTCGAGCCGATACGCCTCGACCAGGCCGCAACTCCGGCCCGAGAGCAGGTCGTACTCGGCCGCGACCTCGGTGAAGGCCTCGAGAGCGGACTCGAGCGCACACGCCTGCTGGCGCCGCAGCTCGAAGTAGTAGTCGGGCATGGCGAACGGGCCCTGCGTCGCGGGGCGGTCCGTGTCCAGCACCGCATACGGCACGGCGTACTCGCCGACGAATTCGGCGACGTCCTCGTCCGGGAGCAACTCCACCGGCTCGGCGGAGTGCGTAATCGTGAAGCCGTCCTGGCAGACGAGCACCGGCAGCAGCACGTCGGGATGCTCCGCCAGGCGCGGCGCGATCACCGTCAGGTCGTACGCCTCCTGCGCGTTCTCGGCGAAGAGCTGCACGACGCCGGAGTCGCGGATCAGCATCGAGTCGGAGTGGTCGCAGTGGATGTTGATCGGGCCGGAAAGCGCGCGGTTGCCGAGCGCCATCACGATCGGCGCTCGCATCGCGGCGGCGATGTAGACGATCTCGGCCATCAGGGCGAGCCCCTGCGACGAGGTGGCGGTCATCGTGCGCGCCCCGGCGAGAGCGGCTCCGACGGCGGCGCTCATCGCGGAGTGCTCGGACTCGACGTTCACGAGCTCCGCGTGAGCCCTCCCGTTCGCGACGAAACTTGCAAACCCCTGGATGATCGGCGTCTGCGGCGTGATCGGATAGACCGGGACGACGTCCGGGTCGATCTGCCGCATCGCCTCGGCGACGGCCTCGCCGCCGGTCATCAGCCTGCGCGCGGCGGCGATCACGACGCCACCTCCTCCGGGACCATCGTCACCGCGTCGACGGGGCAGACCTCGGCGCAGATCTCGCAGCCCTTGCAGTACGTGAGGTCGAAGCCGGTGAAGGAGGTCCCGTCGAGCAGGACGGCCGAGTCCGGGCAGTAGAGCCAGCAGAGCAGGCAGTTCACGCACTTCGTGAGGTCGACCTCCGGCTTGACGCCCGTTCGCCAGCCGCCCGTCTGGGGGCGCTCGGCCTCGCCGGGGACGACGATCCCGCCGCTCCGCAACTCGTTCCACTTCGTCAGCTGAGGCATCGGTACCCCTCCTCGACCGCCGCCCGCACGGAGTCGGCCGGCAGCTTCTTGCCCAGGAGCTCGACCGCCGCTTCCTGGACGTCTTCGAGCGGCGGCTCGCCGAGCGCAGCCGCGACGGCGCCGACCATGACGATGTTGCCGAAGCTCGATCCCTGCTCGGCGGCGATCCGCGAGGCCGGGACGCAGAGCACTCGTGTCCCCGCCAGCTCGTCGGGCGCCCTTTCCGCGTTCAGCAGGACGCAGCCGTCGGGGTCGAGACCCTCGCTCACGTGTCCCTCGCGGACGAGCGACGGCTCGAGGACGACGACGACGTCGGGATGCTCGATCGCGTCGTGACGCCTGATCGGCCGGTCGGAAACTCGGGTGTACGCGCGAAGCGGCGCTCCCCGGCGCTCGGGCCCGTACTCGGGAAAGGCCTGCACGCTCCGGCCCGAGCGGAGCAGCGCTAGCGCGAGTAGCTGCGAGGCCGTCTTCGCGCCCTGTCCTGCGCGCGCGTGCCAGCGGATCTCGGTCAGTTCCGGCATCTCAGCTCCCGGTCGATCGCCCGGGCGGCGCGCTTTCCGTCACGCACGGCCTCGACGGCGCTCGCGCCGCCGTTGATCGCGTCTCCGCCGGCGAAGAACTTGGGATTTCCGGTCCGCCCGGCCTCGTCGACCACGACTTTCCCCCGATCCAGCTCGAGCCCGTCGATCCAGTCGTGCAGCTCGTCGCGCGACTGCTGGCCGATCGCCTTCACGGCCGTGTCGGCGGGCAGGGTGAACTCGGATCCAGAGAGCGGCACCGGTCGGCGCCGACCGCTCTCGTCGGGCTCGCCGAGCGCCATTCTCCGGCACTCGATCGCTTCCAGCCGCCTCCGGCCGAGGAACCGAACCGGCGCCGCCAGGAACTCGAAACGCACGCCCTCTTCGCGAGCTTCTGCAACCTCGTGCGGGTACGCGGGCATCTCCGCCTCGGTCCTGCGGTAGAGGAGCGTGACCTCGTCGGCGCCGAGCCGGAGGGCCTCGCGGGCGACGTCGATCGCGGTGTTGCCTCCGCCCACGACGACGACTCGCCGACCGACGATCGGCCGGCCCCCGGTCTTGAGCGCGTCGATGAAGACGAGCGACTCCCAGACGCCGGCGAGGTCGTCTCCGGGAGAGGAGACCGCCGTGTCAGCGCCGAGGCCGACCCCGAGGAAGACCGCGTCCGCCTCGAGCGCCACCTCGGCGAGCTGCTCGCGGCCTGCGATCTTCCGTCCGAGCCGAAGGTCGACCCCGAGCTCCGTGAGCGCCCGAGCCTCGGCGGGCAAGGGGTCGCGCACCTGCCGGTAGGGCGCGATCGCGTAGCGGACGAGTCCGCCGATCTCCTCGCGCTCGTCGTAGACCGTCACGTCGTAGCCGCGCGCGGCCAGCTCCCCCGCGCACGTGAGCCCGGAGGGGCCGGCGCCGATCACGGCGACACGGAGCCCGTTCGCGGGAGCCCGCGTGCGGATCGCCAGGCCCTGCTCGAAGAACCAGTCGGTCGCATACCGCTGGAGTGCGCCGATCGCGATCGGCGGCCGCTGCTCGTGATCGAGGACGCACGCGCCCTCGCATAGCACCTCGACCGGGCACACACGCGCGCACGTCCCGCCGAGCATGTTCTCGGCGAAGATCGTCGCGGCTGCGGCGCCGGGGTCGTCCTCTGCGATCTCGGCGATGAAACGAGGGACGTCGACTCCAGCCGGGCATGCAACCGCGCACGGTGCGGGGGCATGGGGGCCGCCGCACTCGAGGCAGCGGTCTGCTTCGAGCACCGCTTCGGTCCGGCCGAGCGGCGGCCGCAGCTCGGTGAACTCCGGGTCCGGCGCAGTCGTTGCAGTCATGGAACCAGTGTCAGCGCAGGTATCCCGACTGCCATCCGCGCCCGGCCGCAGAGCGCACGCGGGAAAGTGCGGATCGGCCTAGCCGCCGTTCTCCGGCTCGTTCTGTACGTGTTTGCGCAGGAATAGGCGGCGCAGCTCGTCGGCTCCCCAGATGATGAACGGGAAGGGGAGGAGGATGACGAGCTCGCTCGGTCCCAGCGCGGCCGTCGAGAAGGCGGCCTGGAGCGGGGGCAGGTAGACGAGAGCCGCGGCGAACACCAGCTCGAAGAGGAAGCCCCAGAGAAGCAGAGGGTTCGTGAAGAGGCCGACGGAGCGGAGCGACGCCCGCTCGGTGCGCGCGGCCAGCGCGGTCCCGATCTGGCAGACCACGATTGCGAGGAACGTCATCGTGGTCGCCTTCGTGTACGCCTCGTGGAGCGGGGAGCCGGCCGACACCGAGTCGCCGGGGCTCCAGCCGGCGCGCAGCAGCACGTAGAAGAAGGCGCCCATCGCGAGCGCGGCCGAGATCATCCCCAGGAAGAGCCAGGCACGAACGAGCATCGACCGGCGGATCACGCCTTCGGACCGACCGCGCGGAGGACGCTGCATCGTGCCGGGCTCGACCGGCTCACGCCCGAGCGCCAGGGCCGGAAGGGTCTCCGTGCCGAGATCGACCGCGAGGATCTGCGTGACCGTGAGCGGAAGCGGGATTAGGCCGCCCGAGAGTGCGAAGACGAGGAATGGCACGACCTCCGGGGTCGTGTGGACGAAGATGTAGAAGATGAACTTCCGGACGTTGTCGTAGACCCGCCGGCCCTCTTCGACAGCGCGGACGATGGTCGCGAAGTTGTCGTCCGTGAGGACCATCGTAGAGGCCTCGCGCGCCACGTCCGTGCCGCTTCGTCCCATTGCGATGCCGATGTCCGCGCGCCTCAGTGCGGGCGCGTCGTTGACGCCGTCTCCCGTCATCGCGACGACCTCGCCGTTGTCGCGCAGGGCGTCTGCGATTCGCAGCTTCGCCTCGGGCGAGGTGCGCGCGAAGATCAGCCCGTCGGAGCCCGCCAGAAGACGGTCGAGCGCCGGCTCGTCCATCCGGTCCAGCTCGTCGCCGTTGACGATCGTCGTGCTCTCATCAGCGATCCCGACCTGGCGCACGACCTCGGCCGCGGTCAACCCGTGGTCCCCGGTGACGACGATGATCCTGATCCCGGCCTCGCGGCAGCGGGCCACGGCGTCGGCCACCTCGGGCCGGGGCGGGTCGAACATCGCCACGAGGCCGAGGAAGGTCAGGTCTCGCTCCGCGTCCTCCCGCTGGTCCGGCAGCGAACCGTTGCGGAGAGCCCGGCGCGCGAGTCCGATCACCCGGAGCCCACGATTGGCGTACGCGTCCACTGCGGAAACGACCTGTCCCGACCGATCGGCGTCGAAGGGGACCTCGGCGTCGCCGTCCTGGAGGAGGACACTGCGCTCGAGCACGGCCTCGGGCGCGCCCTTCACGTGCACCCAGAGGCCCTCCGGCGACTCGTCCACCGTCGACATCAGCCTGAGCGCAGGGTCGAAGGCGAAGCGGCGGCGTCTCGAGCGTTCACGGGTCAGAAGCCGGACGTCTTCACCAAGCGCGGCTGCGGCGCGGAGCAGCGCGATCTCGGTCGGATCGCCGGAAGCGGAGCCGTCGCCCGTGCCCAGCTCGGCGTTGTTGCACGCGCTCGCAGTGTGCGCGACCGGGCCGAGAAACGGCTGCGACTCGTCGCTCACATGCACAGGGCCGGTCGCTGCCGTCCAGACACCTGTGACGTCCATCCTGTTCTCCGTCAGCGTCCCCGTCTTGTCTGTGCAGACGACGTTCGTGGACCCGAGTGTCTCGACCGCGCTCAGGCGCTTGACGAGCGCGCCCCGCCGGGCGAGCACCCGGACGCCGACGGCCAGGGAAAGCGTGATCGTGGGCAAGAGACCCTCGGGGACGTTGGCGACGAGCAGCCCGATCGAGAACAGGACCGCGTCGGCGACCGGAAGCCCGGCTCCGAAGATGCCGAGCGGAACGAACGCGAAGCCGACGACGACGGCGACGACCGCGATCAGCCAGGCGACGCGGCGAACCTGCCTTTCGAGCGGGCTTTCCTCCCGCTCCACTCGCTCCGAAAGCGCGGCGATTCGGCCGAGCTCGGTGCGCATCCCTGTGGCGTAGGCGACCGCTCGCCCTTCCCCGCCCGTGCAGGAGGTTCCGCTAAAGACGAGGTCGCGCGCACGCAGCGGGCTCGTGCCCCGCTCACCGGGGGCAGCGGTCCGCAGGACCGGCACCGACTCGCCGGTCAGCGTCGACATGTCCACTTCGAGAGCGCCCTCGAGCAGCCGGGCATCGGCCGAGATTCGCTCTCCTTCCTCGAGGAGGAGGATGTCGCCCGGCACGAGCTCTTTCGCCTCGATGACGGCTCGTCTCCCGTCTCGAAGGACGAACGCCTGGAGGGGCAGGTACTGCTCGAGCGCCTCCACCGCGCGCTCCGCCTGCTGTTCCTGCACGAACGCGAACAGCGCATTGAGCACGATCACCGCGACGATCGCGGCGGCGAGGACGACGGTGCCGGCGACGAGCGCGAGTCCCGCGGCCAGCCAAAGCAGGAGCGCCAGCGGGTGGACAAATTGCTTGACGAGCTCTCTCGGCCAGCGCCTCGAGGACTGGCGCCGGAGCTCGTTCGGACCGTAGGCGACGAGCCTGCGGGCGGCCTCACGCGTCGAAAGGCCCCTGCGGCTCGTACGGAGATGGCGGAAGAGGAGGTCGGTCAGCTCGGTCGGATCGACGTCGACGCCGAGCGCCGCTCGGTCCACCGGATCGTGGTGCGCCATCGCCACGGTCGGACGCCGGTCAGGCGCTCTTCGGGCGACCGTGCCGCACCGGATGCCGAGCCGATTGACGCGACGCCACGAAGACCGCTGCGTAGCCGATGACGGCGATGAGAAGGATCCAGGCGATCATCATCGCGCCGATCCACGTCCAGTCGAACAGTCTCATCCACTGATGCACGTTGCCTCCTTTCTTCACCAAGAGCATGCGAGTGGCGCGGAAGGGAGGCATCCGAGCCTGGCCTGATACGGCGTAGGGGGAATCACGGAGAGGGAGCCGTGGGGGCCGCTCGAGGCGACCCCCACGGCTCATCGTTCAGTGCGCGGCTACGAATGCCCGCTTGTCGGCCAGAATCGGCTCCAGCACCTCGGTCAGCGTCGGCGTGCCGACCTCCTCGAGCTCGTACCGGACATGGCGGATCGGGTGCTTCGATGTGATCAGCCGGCCGAGGTCGATGGGCGTGCCGGTGACGACCACGTCGCAGTCCGCGGCGTTGATCGTCTCCTCGAGCTCCTTCAGCTGAGCATCGTCGTAGCCCATGGCCGGCAGGACGCTGGTCAGCTGCGGCCACTTGTCGAGAGTCTCCTTGATCGAGCCCACGGCATACGGCCTCGGGTCGACGATCGTTCCCGCCCCGGCGTTGCGCGCGGCCACGAGCCCGGCGCCGAAGGGCATCTGGCCGTGTGTCAGGGTCGGGCCGTCGTCGATGACCAGCACGCGCCGTCCGAGCAGGTCGGGCCCGTAATCGAGCTTCGGCGGCGACTTGGCGAAGATGACCCGCGCCATCGGGTTCACCGCCTCCACGTTCTCGAGCACCTGCTCGACGTTGTGCGCCTCGGCGGAGTCGACCTTGTTGATGACGACGACGTCGGCCATGCGCAGGTTCGCCTCTCCAGGGTGGTACCGGAGCTCGTGCCCGGGCCGCAGGGGATCGGCGACGACGATGAGCAGGTTGGGGCGGAAGAAGGGCATGTCGTTGTTCCCCCCGTCCCAGATCACGACGTCGGCCTCCTCTTCGGCCTGCCGGAGGATCGCCTCGTAGTCGACGCCCGCGTACATGACCATGCCCATCTCGACCGGGAGCTCGTACTCTTCGCGCTCCTCGAGCGTCGGATGGGTCGAGTCGATCTCCTCGATCGAGGCGAACCGCTGGACGCGCATCGCCTCCAGGTCGCCGTACGGCATCGGATGCCTGACGAGGGCGACCTTCAGACCGGCGTCGAGCAGGATCCGGCCGACCTTGCGGCTGGTCTGGCTCTTGCCGCTGCCGGTGCGGACGGCGCAGACCGCGACGACCGGCTTCGTGCTCTCGATCATCGTCGCCTTCGGCCCGAGCAGGGTGAAGTCGGCGCCCGCCGCGAGGACGGTCGACGCCTTGTGCATGACGTCTTCGTGGGAGAGGTCCGAGTAGGCGAGGACGACCTCGTCGGCCCACTCGCTCTTGATCAGGTCGGTCAGCTCGTGCTCGGGCCTGATCGGGATGCCGTCCGGGTACCTCGGCCCGGTGAGCGCGGCCGGGTAACGGCGGTCGTCGATGCCGGGGATCTGCGCCGCGGTGAAGGCGACCACCTCCGTGTTCGGATCGTCGCGGAAGACCGTGTTGAAGTTGTGGAAGTCACGGCCTCCCGCACCCATGATGATGACCTTGCGCATCGCTCCACTCCTTTCGTCACGTGGGGCCGGGAAGCCCGGCCCACGCGTTCTGTCGTTCAGTTCATGCCACCTCGGCTGGCGGACCTGCCCGTTCGGCCCCGATCTGCGGGACCGAAGCTCATGGTGGTTCCTTTCTGCGACTCAGCAGGGAGTCGCGTCCGGGTTCGTCCCCGGAGTGACGCTTCTGCCCGTGCGCGGATCGCACAGCGCGCGCTTCGGCACGCTGAGCTCGAGTGCGCCTTGCTGGAGACGGACGCGAACGATCACGTCGGTCGGCGTCTCATGCACCTCCGCGACCGGGGAGAGCACGGTTCCGGGAGCCCTTCGGCGCAAGCCGTTCGTGGAGCGCGGCTTCAGCTCGAGAACCGGAGCAGCGCCGTTTCTGCCGTGCGGTGCCATGGCTCCTCCTCTCTTTTAGATCTGACCCAGATCGTCCGTCTCTCAGGTCGATTCGGCATCGGAGCCGGCGCGCATACCGGATCCGTAGTTGCCCACGCGGGGATAGGCGAGATTCCCGATGCGACCTCCTGGGTCCGGGCCGACGATCGGTGCAACAAGGAGGCCAAGATGAAGAAAATCCTGATCGCAACCGACGGGTCGTCCTCGGCGCTGCAGGCGGTCGAGTTCGGGCTCGAGCTCGCCGAGGAGCACCAGGCGGAGCCGATCTTCGTGCACGTCGCCCCTGCGGCGGACGTGCTCCCCGTCGCCGGCTTCGCGATGGCCGGCCCGGTTTCGGTGCCGCACGAGCTCGCCGAGGCCGACCGAACGTCCCTCGACGAGGCGTACGAAATCGCTGAAGAGCAAGGCATCGAGGCGCAGACGAAACTGCTGGCCGGCGATGCCGCCAAGCAGATCGTCGCCTATGCGGACGAGGTCGACGCCGATTTGATCGTCGTCGGGTCTCGTGGCCTGGGCAGAGTCTCGGGCGTCTTGCTCGGCAGTGTCTCGCGAGCGGTTCTTCGCGACGCGAAGCGTCCGGTGCTGATCGTCCGCGAGGTGCACAGTCCGGTGGAGGTCGTCGCCTGAGGTATTCGAGAGCCGACCCGTGCTTTCCGCGAGAGAGCACGGGTCGACTTGCTGCGGTCCCGGTTCTCGTTCGGGTTACCGCCGGTCACACGAGTCAGGCTTGCGGCAGTTGATCCGTGCTGATAATTGACGCAACGTGTCGGACATGGATCGGCTGCGCGCCATCGTCGACGCGGGCGTCGCGCTCGCTTCGGAGCTTTCGCTCGATGCCGTCCTGAAGAAGATCGTCGAGACCGCGGCCGAGCTGACTCGTGCGCAGTACGCAGCGCTGGGCGTCATCGATCCCACTGGCCAGGCGCTCGAGCGGTTCATCGTTACCGGCGTCGATCCCGAGACGCAGGATGCGATCGGCGAGCTCCCACGAGGCCGTGGCATCCTCGGCGCGCTGATCGACGATGCCAAGCCTCTGCGCCTCGACAACCTCGCGGACGATCCTCGCTCGGTCGGCTTCCCGCCGAACCATCCACCGATGCGCTCGTTCCTCGGCGTCCCGATCCTCTTGCGGGGAGTCGCCTACGGCAACCTGTACCTGACCGAGAAGGCGGACGGCGCCCCGTTCACCGACGAGGACGAGGAGCTGACGATCCTCTTGTCGTCACAGGCTGCTGTCGCGATCGAGAACGCGCGGCTGTACGAGGCGGCGACCCGCTGGCTGAAGCAGCTCGAGTCCCTGAACGAGATCTCGAACGCGCTCGCCTCCGAGGTCGACCTCTCGCGCCTGCTCGACCTCATCGCCGCGCGGCTCCGCGAGCTCATGCATGCCCGCCTCGTCCTGATCGCGCTTCCCGTCGCGGACGGGAGCCTGGTCATCCGCGCCACCGACGGAGACGGGTCGGATGAGCTCAGTGGTATGCGTCTCGAGAGCGAAACGTCGAAGACAGGGCGCGTCCTGGAGCGACGGCGAAGCGAACGGGTCGACTCGCTCATCGACGACATCGAGATGGATCAGGAAGCGGGTAGGAAGATGGGCGCCCGGTCGGGCGTCTTCGTGCCGATGATGCTGCGCGACCGGGCGATCGGCGTCATCTCCGTCCACGACAAGGAAGGCGCCGACGTGCGGTTCACGGATGAGGACGTGCGCCTCGCAGAAGCGTTCGCAGCCCGGGCAGCCGTCGCCGTCGACCTCTCCGAGCGCGTCGCGAGCGACGCTCTGCGCCGGGTCGTGAGCGCTCAGGAGCTCGAGCGGCAGCGACTTGCGCGCGAGCTGCACGACGAGACCGGACAGGCCCTGACCTCGATCCTCCTCAAGCTCAAGAGCGTCGAGGATGTCAGCGACGCCGAACGCCTCGCCGAGGCGACGAGCGAGCTGCGAGAGATCGTCGTCGCGACGCTCCAGGACGTCCGGCGCCTCGCGGTCGAGCTACGCCCGAAGGCGCTCGACGATTTCGGCCTCGTCCCCGCGATCGAGCGTCTTGTGGGAACCTTTCGCGAGCAGACAGGCATCGAGGTCGACGTCGAGTCACGGCTCGGAAGCGATCGTCTGCCGCGCGAGATCGAAACGACCCTCTACCGGATCACCCAGGAGGCGTTGACGAATGTGGTCAAGCACGCCCAGGCCAAGCACGTGAGCATCGTGCTCACCCGCCGTGACGGGAGTGTCGCAGCGGTGATCGAGGACGACGGCCGCGGTATCACCGAAGCCGGCGCGGACGGTCTCGGTTTGCTCGGAATGCGCGAGCGCATTGCGCTCGTCGACGGGCGGCTCGAGGTCGAATCCTCACCCGGTTCGGGCACCACGCTCTCGGCCGAGGTTCCGGTCGCGTGACGATCCGGGTCCTCGTCGTCGACGACCACGCAGTGGTCCGGTCGGGCCTCCGTCACGTGTTGGAGGCCGAGGACGACATCGAGGTCGTCGCCGAAGCAGGCGATCTCCGGGAGGCCGTGTTCGAAGCGCGCGCGCACAAGCCGGACGTCATCCTCATGGACGTGGTCATGCCGGGTGCGAGCGGCATCGAGGCCACTCCGGCGGTCCTGAAGGAGGCAAAGGACGCCAAGGTGCTGATGCTGTCCATGCAGGACGACCCGCACTATGTGCGCGAGGCGTTCTCGGTCGGCGCGAGCGGCTACGTCCTCAAGGAGGCCGTCGATGCTGAGGTCGTAGACGCCGTGCGCGAGGTCGCGAACGGGGGACGGTACGTCCATCCGGCGCTCGGCGCGCGGCTGATCCAGGCCGAAGCCGAGGAGCGGGCTCAGGCCGACGAGGACCCTTTATCGGAGCGCGAGCGCGAGGTGCTGCGGCTTCTGGCCCTCGGCCACACGAACCAGGAGATCGCCAAGATGCTGTACCTCTCGGTGCGCACCGTCGAGACGCATCGCGCGCACATCATGCAGAAGCTGCGGCTGACGACGCGCGCGGAGCTCGTCCGGTACGCGATCGACCAGGGCCTCCTGGAAGAGCCCGCCGAGTAGCGTCCCGCACGCTGCGGCTTTTCCGCAGCCAGATGAGGGTGGTCACCGAGGGCGAAGCGCTCTGCCCGGTCGATGATTCCGCGCATGTCAAGCTATGCCGTGACCTGGCAGCAGGGTGATCAGGAGGTACGCTCCGGCCGCCTCGAGCTGTTTCCGCGTGGGCTCTCGTTCGAGGGTGCGGGGGCGACCGGTGTGACCTCGGAGACCGTAGACATCGGCGATCTGCGAGAGGTGCGAGTCGCTCGCTCGCCCGCTGACCGGATCTCGGGCCGCCAGACCCTCGTGCTCGAAAGGCGTACGGGAGAGCCGATCCGCATCGCGAGCATCGTCCATCCGGGCATCATCTCGGAGCTTGCAGAGCATCTTGCGTCTCAACTCGGAGAGAGGAGCACTTCATGAGCCGCGCGGTCATCATCGTTCCATTGCAGGAAGGCGCGAGCCAGCGCGCGGCGGAGTTGCTCCGCAACGGCCCGCCGTTCGACCCCGAAGAGGTCGGCCTCGAGCGGCACCACGTGTTCCTCACGGTTCAGGAAGCCGTGTTCCTCTTCGAGGCCGACGATTCCGGTGCCGCCGAGCGACTCGTGGCCAACGAGAGCTTCTGGTCGGCGGCCGCTGCCTGGAAGGATCTCGTCGCCGGACCGCCGCGGCTAGCCGACGACGTCTACTCCTGGCTGAGGTCGCACGTGCCCGATGACGTCTCGTTCGCATCGACACCGGGCCAGGGCGACAGCGACGGCGGCGACCTCTTCTAGCTCCGCCGAGTAGGCTCGTCGCCGTGGATGCGCTGGACATCGCTACGACCAGGCGCCGCCTGGAGGAGTCCGGCGGCGGCTACGAGATCGTCCACGAGTCGCCCGGGCTCGAGATCGGCGTCTACGTGCTGGTCGCGCCCGAGCCCGACCGCCAGCAGCCGCATGTCGACGACGAGGTGTACGTCGTTCTCGGGGGACGCGGCGTCCTGACGGTCGGGGACGAGTCGATCGAGGTGAGCGAAGGGCAGGCGGCGTTCGTCCCGGCCGGTGCCGACCACAAGTTCATCGGGTACGAAGGGTTGAGCGTTCTCGTCGTGTTCTCACGTCCGCACGAGGCGGGCTAGCGGTCACCAGGTCTTGACGAGGCGGCCCTCGGGGGGACGTCTCACGCGAACGCGCGCGTCGACGGCGACGCATCCGCCCGGCCCCGCGAGCACCGGGTTGAGGTCGAGCTCGGCCACCTCGGGCAGGTCCTCTCCGAGCCTCGAGAGCCTGTGAAGGAGGTCGGCGAGCGCGGCCCGGTCGGACGGTGCAGCTCCGCGGTAGCCGGCCACGAGCAACCCCGTCTTCTCCTGGCTCAGGAGCTCTTCCGCGTCGGCATCGGTGAGCGGAGCGATGCGGAAGCCGGCCTCGCCGATCAGCTCGGCGAGGACACCGCCGGGGCCGAATGCGACGAGCGGGCCGAACGTCGGGTCCTGGACGACGCCGGCCAGGAGCTCGGTGCGGCCCTTGACCATCTGCTGGACGACCACCGGCGCGCCGATTCGCTCGGCGGCCTCGCGCACCGCGGCGTCGTCGCCGAGATCGAGCGCCACGCCGCCGGTCTCCGTCTTGTGTGCTCCGGCAACGGCCGACTTGACGACGACCGGGAACCCGAGCCGGCGCGCAGCCTCGACCGCGGCCTCGACCGTCTCTGCGAGCCGCTCATCGACCAGCGGCACCCCGTATGCGGTCAAGAGCTCTCTCGTCTCGGCGGGCGTGAGCCAGGCGTCAGCCGACGCGGCGAGAGCTGTCGACACGATCCGGGCGGCGGCGGCCGCGTCGATCCCCTCGACGTCGGGAACCGCTCCAGCCGGCCGGCGAAGCCACTCCGCACGCTGGGCGGCCAGCCCGAGGGCCCGGGCCGCCGACTCCGGGTAGGTGAACAGCGCGGCCGGCGCCGGAGCTCGCCGGAGCGTCGCCGGGATCCCCTCGGCGGCGAGCAGCGCGGCCAGCACGGGCTTGTCCGTCGACACCGACTCCAGCGTCCGGGCGAGGCCCTCCGCGACGTCCTCGGCGCCTGCGGTCGCCGGCGGGACGAAGAGCACGATCACCGAGTCGACGGCGGGATCCGCGAGCAGGACGGGCACGGTCGCCTCGTAGCTGGCCGCGGTGGCCGAGCCGAGCATGTCGACCGGGTTGGCCAGGCTCGCCTCGGTGGGCAGCAGCTCGGCCAGCTGCGTCGTCGTCTCCGGCGAGAGCTCCGACAGCTCGAGCCCCGCCGCCTCGCAGGCGTCCGAGCAGAGGATTCCGAGCCCGCCCGCGTTCGTGAGGATCGCGACGCGCCGGCCGCGCGGCAAGGGCTGCGTCGAGAGCAGCGCCGCTGCGTCGATCAGCTCCTCGAGCGTCCCCGCCCGGAGCACGCCGGCCTGGTGGAACAGCGCCTCGACGGCCTTCTCTGAGCCGGCGAGCGCGGCCGTGTGCGAGCCGGCGGCGCGTGCGCCCGCGGTCGACGTCCCGCTCTTCATCGCGAGGATCGGCTTCTTGCGGGCGACGCGGCTCGCGATCTGGCCGAACCGGCGCGGGTTGCCGAACGACTCGAGGTAGAGCGCGATCAGCTCCGTGCTCTCGTCCTCCTCCCAGTACTCGAGCAGGTCGTTCGACGATACGTCCGCCTTGTTGCCGATCGAGATGAACGACGAGAAGCCGAGGCTGCGCTCCGACGCCTTCTCGAGCAGCGCGAGCCCGAGCGCGCCGCTCTGCGACGAGAACCCGATCGGGCCCGGAGGGAGCGCGCGCGGCCCGAAGGTCGCGTTCAGCGACGGGGCGGCGACCGCGATGCCGAGGCAGTTGGGCCCGACGAGACGGCCGCCGTGCGCGCGTACGAGCGCGAGGAGCTGCTCCTGCCGCTCGCGGCCTTCCTCGCCGATCTCCGCAAAGCCAGCCGAGATCACGCAGACAGCGCGGATCCCGGACTCGAGCGCGGACCGCGCGGAGTCCAGGACCCTGGCGCCCGGTAGGCAGATCACGGCGAGGTCGACCTGCTCGGGCAACTCCTCGATCGACGTGTACGCCCGGACGCCCGCCACGGGCTCGCCCGTGCGGTTGACCGGGTACGCGGCGCCCTTGAACTCGGCGCCGATGACGTTCCGGAAGACGATGCCGCCGATTGCCTCGCGCCGGGTCGACGCACCAATCACGGCGACGCTCGCGGGAGAGAAGAACGGTCGCAGCGAGGCGACGACGGCGAGGTGGTCGCGCTCCTCGACGTGTCCGCGGTAGGCGTCCGTCGCCTCGATCGGGAAGGCGACCTCGAAGATGCCCCGGTCGAGCGCGCGCGAGACACCGAAGCCTGCATCCTCGAAGACGCGCATCATGGCCGCGTTATCGCCCATCACCTCTGCGACGAAGCGCTCGATCCCCACCGCGGCCGCGCGCTCGGCCAGCTGCTCGAGCATGCGCGTGCCGATTCCTCGCCCCTGCTGGTCGTCGGCGACGGTGAACGCCACCTCCGCCGTGGTCGGGTCGCGCAGCCGCGCGTAGCTCGCCAGCGCGACGACGTGCGAGCCGTCGCCGCCCGCGAGTGTCCCGACGAGGGCGCCTCGAGCCATCCAGTCCGGATCGAGGAACGGCTCGACGAGCGACTCCCGCACAGTGGGCGCACCGTGGAACCGGAGGTAGAAGCTCCGCTCCGAGAGCGCGCTGAAGAACCCGAGGAGCGCGCCGGCGTCGTCGCTGCGGGGAGGCCGCAGCCTCAGCGTTCCGCCGTCGCGCAGGATGACGTCGACGAACCGGTTCTCTCCGATTTGGGGCTGCCCGGGGCGGGCGGTGTCAGAAGTCTGGTCCGGCAACGATTTCATTCTCCGGGATCACGCCCTCCCAGCGTCACAGTACGCAGAGGGCCCGCGTAGGCGGGCCCTCTGGTCGCGGTGTGCGAAGCGGTTCAATTGAGGCCCATGAACGTGATGCGCTCCATGGCTGGATTCGCCTTCGGCGCCTTGTCGAAGGTGAGCTGCTTCATCGCGGGCATCGGAGTCAGCGAGCCCAGAAGCGGAACCGTGAGCGTGTAGATCTCGGTTGCCTTGGTCCGATCGCTGACGAACACGATCTGGCGGCCGAGCGACGCCCAGGACGGGTGGAACTCGTTGCTGCCCAGAGGCGTGATCCGCCTCAGGCCGTTGCCCTTCTGGTCGACGACGAAGACGTCCTCGGTGCCGGTGCGGTTGCTTTCGAACGCGATCTGGCTGCCGTCGCCGGACCAGGCCGGCTGGCAATCGCTGTTCCCGATTCCCGGATTCGTGATCCGATACGTCTGATGCGTCGTGCTCGACGTGAGCCGGAGCACGTAGATCGAATCGGTCGGGAACGAGGGGATCTCGCCGAACGAGCTCCAGTCGTGGCGCACGAACGCGATCGACTTGCCATCAGGCGCCCACGCGGGCTCGAGGTTGTCGACGCCGAGCTTCGTGAAGGTCAGCTGCATCGGGACGCTGACGGTCCGCTGCGTGGTGATGCCCGGGTTGACCTTGACCATGTAGAGCTCGAAGTGGCCGGTTCGATTGCTGGAGAACACGATCGTCCGTCCGTCGGGCGACCAGTTCGGATGCATCTCTGACGCTGCGAGAGCGCTCGATGGTACGAGCGCGTGCAGGCCCCAGCCGTCCGACCGGACGACGAACAGCCGCGTGCCCGGGGCCTTGATGCCCGTTCGCTGGAACGCGACCCACTGTCCGTCAGGCGACCACGCAGGCTCCGAGTCGGCCCTGAGACCGATGGTCTTGTCGTGCGTGAGATTTGTCACCGCGAAGCCCTCGGTGGTCATCGAGTAGATGTCGGCCTGGCCGTCCACCTTGCTCATGTAGGCGATGTGGGTCGCCCTCGGCCCGGCGGCCGGCTTGGCACCGGCGGCTGCCGACAATGCGAAGGCCGCTGCGATGGCGGCGATGATCACTACGCCAATTCGTAGTGTGCTCTTGTGTCTCATCCTTCTGCACCTCCTTGGTTTCCGTCGCGACTCACTCTGCTAGCGACTACCGAGGCGCGAATCGGGGAGAGGCCGATATCGATTCCGCGATTTACCGCAGTCTTTGGCAGCGCCGGACCACGCCGAATCGGCCCCGAGGGGCCGAAGGGACGGCTGGTGAGGTCCCTAGTCGAAGCCCGGCTCGCGGGCGACGAACGGCCGGGCCCCGTCTTCGAGCTTCTCCCGTAGGCCCAGGAGGAACTGGACGAGCGGCGGGTTCGACGCGAGGTCCGACCGCAGTCCGGTCAGCAGACACGTCTCGTCCCACAAAGGACACTGATCGCCCGGGCAGGGCTCGACGATGTCGACCGCTGCGAGGAGATGACAGGTTGCTGGTTTCATGGCTCGAGTCTCCAGCCGACAGGCCCGCAATCCGTCGGTGACGACGCTGTTTCGCTGCGCGGCTTTCTACTGAGCAGAGCTCAGATCGACGCCCACTCGCCGCTCGGTCCGCGGTCAACCTCGACCTCGACCTCGACGGCGTTGGAGCCGGGAGGCGCTTGCCAGACGTGCAGCTGGGCGGCGAGGAGCGGCCCGAGATAGCGCCCGACGATCTTCCCCGGCGGCCACCACAGAGGCTCGGTGTCGAGCTCGGATTCGAGGCTGCCGACCTCGGAGCGCATGAAGCGGGGAGCGAGCCCGGTGAGCAAGAGGCCGCGGAGGACCGGCGTGAACGGGGTCGGGGTGATCTCCGCTCCGGCCGCGGCTGCGATCGCCTCCGCTGCGGCGTCTGCCTGCTGGGCTGCCAGCCCACCTTGCTTGATCGGGAAGCTCGTCAGGTCGCCGGCGGCGTAGACGTCGTCCACGCCGCGGACCTGGCCATGGTCGTCGATCGGGACGAAGCCGTTCGTGTCGTGCGGAACGCCGGGCAGGCGCAGGCCCTCGATGCGCGGCAGCGCGACGACCCGGTCCGCCTCGACTTCGCCGGTTCCGACAAACCGAAGGACGTTCCCTTCTACGGCGCCCGGGATGGTGCTCGTCCGGAGCTCGATCCGATGCCTGGCGAGGAGCTCGGTGACGGCTTCGCTGGCAGCGTCACCGAACAGCTGGAGCGGCCGGGGCTCCGGTGTCACGAGCTGGAGCGGGATCTCCACGCCTGCGTCGGCGAGGTGAACGGCCGTCAGCAAGGCGAGCTCGTAGAGCGGCAACGGCCAGGAGATGCCGGCCGGCATGGTGAACGCCAGCCGCTGCACGCGTCCTTCCCTGGCGTCGCGCAGGACCTCGCCGAGGGCCGCCTCGTCGCCCGGGCCACGGAACGTGACCGCGCCGGGAATAGCCGGCACCGGCCGAGCGCCGAGCGCGAGCAGGAGCAGGTCGTACGCGAGCTCGTCTCCCGCAGCGGTCTCGACGACCTTCTCGGCGGGATGCACCGCCCGAACGGCTCCCTTCCTTCAGCTCGGCGCCGGACTCGTCGACCAGCCGGCTGAGCGGGAAGCGCCGAGCTTCTCCGAGGCTGAACGGCGCGGCCACGGAGAGCGGCCGGTACACGAACTCCGTGTCCGGCGCGACGATCTCGACCGAGACCCGATCCTCGGCCACCGCTCGGAGAGCGAGCGCTGCTTCGAGCCCCGCAACTCCGGCTCCGGCTATGAGGACGTTGGTCGTCGGCATGTCGACCTGTCGGGATCATTGCGGATCGCGAGCGGTCGCGAGATCCGCACGGGGCCGGAGCGTGGGTGCGGGATACCCGCACTTCCGATCGGTCGCAGCCCCGATGCCGGACGGCGCTTTCCGCCTCGATGCTTCGACCATTGAAAGGAGGATGAGATGAAACAGTTCCTGGTTCCCATCGACGGCTCCGAAGGGAGCAACGCCGCAATCGACGAAGCCCTCGATCTCGCACAGGAGGTCGGCGCGCACGTCACGTTCGCGTTCGTCCGCAAGCCGCCCTCGTCGCTGCTTGGCTATCCGTACTACGAGCGCCTGTTGAGCACCGAGCTCGGCCGGGCACGTGCGACGATCGACGCTGCGACGAGCAAGGCGCTGCAGATCGGGGTCGACGCGCAGAGCGAGATCCTCGAGGGAGATCCGGTCGACGAGATCCTGAGCTTCGCGGACAACGACGGCGCGGACCTGATCGTGATGGGCTCGCGGGGGCGCGGAGCCCTGGCAGGAGCGCTGCTCGGAAGCGTCTCGAGCGGAGTCGCGCAGCACGCGAGCGTGCCCGTCCTGATCGCGAAGAAGCGCTCGGTCCGGCAGCCCGTCGCCGCCTGACGCATTTCGCTCCCGCCGGGGATGGACATCCTCCTGCTGACGCTCGCCGCGACCGCGACGGCATTCGCCACCGGCCTCGGTGCGTTGCCCGTCTTCCTCATGGGCTCACGGGCAGAGCTCCTGCGGCCGATCCTGCTCGGCACAGCGATCGGCGCGATGACCGTCGCGTCGCTGCTCGGTCTGCTGAAGCCGGCCATCGAGGAGGGCGGAACCGTCGAGATCGTCGTCGGGTTGCTCGCCGGTGTCCTGCTGCTCTTCGCCGCGCGCCGGCTGCTTGGTCGGCGTGACGTGCACGTCGGCGAACTGCGGGGAGCGGGAGTGCGGCTCTCGGTCCTGGTCTTCGGCGTGCTGTTCGTGCACAGCCTTCCGGAGGGGCTCGCGATCGGGACCGCGTACGCCTCCGAGCTGGCAGGGCTGAGCCTGTTCGTGATCCTCGCGATCGGGCTCCAGAACGTGCCCGAGGGGACGAGCGTCGCGATTCCCATGGCCGAGGCGGGATTCGATCGCAAGAGCCAGTTCTGGGCCGCGGTGCTGACGAGCGCGCCGCAGCCGGTGGGCGCGGTGTTCGCGTTCCTCGTCGTCGAGCACGTGCGCGGCCTCCTGCCTGCTTCATTCGCCTTCGCCGCCGGCGCGATGCTCGCGCTCGTCGCCTTCGAGCTCGTGCCGCAGGCCTTCGGCCAGAGCCGTTGGCTGCGTGCGGGCGCGGGGAGCCTCGCCGGGGCGTTCGTCATGTTCGCGCTGGCCGCAGTCGCAGGCGTGTAGCGCTGCGGTCTTCCCCGGGACGGACTGCGGGAATCCCGCACCGGCTCGGCGGTCGGTCACCGATGGCGGTCGAGCGCAGGTCGCCGAGAGTGAGCCGCATGAACGAAACCGAGAAAGGAGTCGCCATGAGAAACCTCTTCAAGTACGGCGGGATCGCCGCCAGCGTGGTTCTCATTGTCTTCGGTGCCGTCTCGATCGGACTCGGTGCCTGGGGCATCAACAACGTCCGCGACAACCTGAAGCTCGAGCAGATCTCGGGCTCGCCGGACATGACCCCGGCCGCGATCAAGGCGGAGGGTCAGAAGGCCGGCCTGACCGGAGTCACGTATCCGAGCTGCAGCGTCGCCAACCAGTCGGTCGACACCGGCAGCAAGGCCCACTGCTTCGCCAGCTACATGCGCATCCATGCGCTCGAGGCGACCGGTGGACAGACATACGCCCAGATGGGGCGCTTCCTCGATGCGAAGGGCAATCCGACTTCGGACGAGACGAAGGCCGCAAAGGATCCGAAGACCGGGCAGCCGGTCGAAAACGGCCTTCGCAACCTCTGGGTGACCGAGACCTCACTCGCCACAGCGCTCAACGTCTCGTACTTCGCGGAGCGCGTCGGTGTGTTCGGGATCGTCATGGGCATCGCCCTCCTGCTGACGGGAATCGGATTCCTGGTTCTCACGCTGGGTGGGGCACTGGAGCGGGAGGCGGCTGCTGCTGCACCTGATGCGGCGCCGAAGGCCGCGACAGCCACGAACTGAGCGGCGACTCCGCTCGGAAGCAGAGGGCGGCCCCCGGGCCGCCCTCTCGCATTGGGGAAAAAGCCGCTATCCGAATCAGTGGGGCCGCCGATTTCCTTCCAAGTTGCCCGGCCAAGACTGAGTGAAATCGAATTCAAGGAGTGGAACAGATGTCACGCAAGAGGAAGCGCATTCGTCGGTTGGTCGCGGTGATGGCAGCGATGGCCGGGGTCCTGGTCGTGTCGTCCGCCTCGGCTCACGGGACGCCGACCGTCACCATTCGGCACCAGACGCACGGCTGTCACGCCTGGTCGTACGACAACGGGGCGTACAAGGCGACGCTGAACGTCCAGCTGACACGCGGCGAGCTCCTGACGATCCGGAACGACGACGTCATGCCGCACAAGCTGGTGCGAACGTCGGGCCCGGCGCTGAAGGTGCTCACGCCTGCGATGCGGCACACGGGAGCCACCGCCCGGATGCGCTTCACCAAGGCGGGCGTCTACAAGTTCAAGACGAAGGCCGGCGAGGACTACTCGTGGGCCTCGCACATGAAGACGACCGGCGAGGACAACGTCCTTCGCCTGACCGTCACCGTTCGCTGATCCCTCCACAGGCCGGCGGCGAGCGTCGCGCTCGTCCGCCGGCCGCCCTCCCCGTCGCCGGCCTCGGGCGAGAATGCCCCGAGTGAGTCTGGAAGAGCGCAGTTCTTTCGATTGGGGAGGCCTCGACCGAATCCCGGACGAGGACTGGGTGGCGCAACCCCTGGACGCGTTCGGGCTCCACTACGACACGGTCGAGAACCACGGCTGGTACCGGAACCTGGATCTCACCGTGGAGCAGCTCTCGCGGGACCTCCGGGAGGGTCAGGTCCTGATCGACTACTCCGGCGGAACGGGCATCCTGCTCGACCGCCTGCGGCTGCAGATTGGCGACCGCCCGGTCGGAATGGTCATCGTCGACAGCTCGCCGAAGTTCCTGCGCATCGCGCTCGACCGCTTCCGGTCGGACGAACGGGTCGCCTTTCGCAGGCTCCGCTACCTGAAGGAGCAGCGGCGCCTCCAGTACCTCGACGAAGTCCTGCCGCCCGGTTTCGCAGCCGACGCGCTGGTCTCGACGAACGCGATTCACCTCTACGACGACCTCGAGAGCACGCTCCGCGCCTGGACACGGGTGCTTCGGCCGGGAGCCACTGCGCGGATCAACTCCGGGAACATCCGCAATCCGCGAGCGCGTGAGAACGAGTGGATCATCGACGACACCGTCTTTCTCGTCCAGGAGGCTGCGAGCAGGATCGTCCGCGCCGACGATCGCTACGCGCCCTACCGCGCGGTGCTGGACGACGAGGAGCGGTTGCGCGCGTATCTCGACTACCGGGACCGCGTCTTCCTCGCGCCGCGGCCGCTCGAGTACTACCTCGACGTTCTGCGGGCAGCCGGATTCGACGTTGCAGAGGTGACGGAGCGAACGATCGAGGCCGAGGTCGACGACTGGTACGAGTTCCTCGCGGCCTACGCCGATGCTGTGCTGGGCTGGGTCGGAGGCGCGGTCAAGGTGGACGGTGAAGGCGCCTCGAGCGAGGCTGCCGCCGATCGCCTGCGACTCCTCCGGGACTCGCTCGCCGTCGTCTTCGGGGGCAGCCCGACCTTCGAATGCTGCTGGACCTATATCTCGGCTACACGGGCGTAGCGGAGAGGGGCACCGGCTGCGAGCCGACGCCCCTCTGAAGTTCGCGTTGAGCTACGTCCTGCCGACCGCCAGCTTGACCGGGAAGTTCCGGCGCTTGATCGTGCCGGGCCGCGGTGACTGGCTGACCACGCGGCCGCGCAGCGAACGCCTGGAGCGAACGCGTCGCACGTTGCCGACTGAGCAGTGCGCCCTCCGGATCTTCGTCTTCGCGGCGCCGAGTCGCAGCCCGAGCACTCTCGGGACACGACAGCGGACCGGAGGCGGAGGTGGCGGAGGTGGCGGCGGTGGCGGTGGCGGAGGTGGAGGCGGTGGTGGTGGTGGCGGCGGCGGAGGCTGCCCGGCCGAGATCGTGAAGTTCGTGTTCGAGACGTCGAAGAAGACGTTCCCGACCGCCTCGACCTTGACCCGCGCGGTCGTCGTCTCCGTCTGCGGGAGCGTCACGAGCTCCGATCCGTCGTTCGGCGTGCTCGCGGAGAGCACGGTCGGATACGTGTGCCCGCCGTCGGTCGAGAGCGAGATCTCCACGTTCGCAGTCGAGACAGGCGGGACGTCGGTGCTCGCCTTGTTCCACGTGACCGTCTGCTGAGAGCCGGGCGGATACGTGACGGGCGTGTCGGGCGAGGTAACGCGGAACGGGCCCGCGGTCGGTGCGAGAGTCAGGGTCACGTCGCCGAAGCTGTTCCCACCTTGGAGATCGCGCGCCGTCAGACGGAAGTGCAGCGCGCTCTGCGTGTAGTCCGAGGTCGGCAGGAACTCGGAGAAGCACTCCTTGACCGGGATCGGCACGGGCGGCGCGATCGGCCCCGCAGCGCACGACCCGGTGTCCGCGTTCGTGTTGTTCGCCACGATCTGGTCGAGGTCCGGGAACACGCGCGTCGGGATCGTCGTGATGTGGTTCTCGTGCGGTGAGTTGTAGAGCAGCGTGTCCTGGTCGCTGACCGGGGCGGACAGCGGGAACATCGCGAACAGCGGTCCGTTCGCCTTCGTGTTGCTCAGCAGCGAGATCCCCGCCCCGATGCCCGGGTCGTTCTGCTCCCATGAGTAGTAGATCGGGTCGCCGTCCTCGTCGGTGGCGCTCCCGGTCAGGGCGAACGGCGTCCGCAGCGGGATCGTCGCGCCGCCGGGAACCGTGACCACCGGAGCGTGGTCGCCCGTCGCGGAGACCGTCCCTCCGTTGTCGACCGGGCCGCCCTTGTCGGTCTCGCCGGTGAAACCGGACGCCCCCGGCGTGAAGTCCTGAGTCTGGAGTAGCACGGGGACATTCGTGTGCGCCAGCGAGCCGCCGCTGTACGTGACCTGGAAGCCCGTGTTGTTGAAAGTTGCGCCGCCGAAACCGGCAACCGTGACCGTGTTGCCCGTAGGCAGAAGTGCTTCGATCGCGGCCTTGAGTGCGGCGGCCGTGTAGTTCGTTCCGTTCGTGATCACGCCGGAGACATTGCCGTCGTAGTTCAGCCTGAACGAGTCGAAGCCCGCGCCGTGATTCGTCTCCTGAACGGAGGACGAGCATCCGCCGCAGCTCAGATTCACGATCTCGACATTGGACACGTCGAGGCCGGCCGAGGCGCCGCTGTAGGCGATCGTGAAACCGGGCGCCGCGGCGCCGCTCACGGCCACCGTTCCTGGGAACCCGGAGATGGCGTTGATCGCCGCGGTCAGGTTGGCGTTGTTGTACGGAAGGCCGGAACCTCCGACGACGGCCGAGTCGTTGCCGTCGATCCGGACTTGGAACGGCGAGTAGTACGTCGCTGTGCCGCCGCCTCCGTTCGGCTGCTGGGAGGCGATGGTGTACTGGAACGTCGTCGGGCTCGGCACGGCGGTGATCGCGAATGTGCCGTTGTAGCCGGACTGATTGACGCCCGAGATCGTGATCATGTCGCCGACCGCTCGGTTGTGCGGCGCGGCGGTCTTGATCGTCGCGGTCGTCCCCGACGAGCTCGCGCCGGCAATCGCCGGCGTGGCCGTTCCGCTCCCTGAGACCGGAAGGCCCGTCACGGCGTTCGTGTACTGGAAGGACCGTGTGGACGGGACCGCAGTCACCGTGAACGTGCCGTTGTAGCCCGCGACGGCGACGCCGGTGACCGTCACCGTGTCGCCGACCTGGAGCCTGTGAGCCGCGCTGCTCGCGATCGTGACCGTGGTGCCGTTCTCCTCGGCACCGCCGCGCGACGTCGAGCTCGGTGGCGGGTTGATGGTGACGTTGAGCGGGGTGATCGTGGCCACCTGCGAGTAACCGGTGCCGAAGGTCACGACCTGCGTCTCGTTTCCTCCGCCGAAGTGACGCAGCGAGACGGTCTGCACCTCGTTGATCGGCGACTGGCTCGAGGAGACGTACGCGTTGATCTCCTGCTGGCTCCGCTGAGAGAAGTAGCCGTCGCTGTGCGGCTGCTCGTCGTCGGTCAGGCAGATGCCCGCGTAGGCCATGATCGACTGGCCGCTGCCGGGCTCGACCGAGGTCGCCCCGTTGCGGTTGCCGCCCGAGCAGTTGAGCTGGTTGCCGTTGAACGTGTGGTTGCCGCCGAACTGGTGGCCCATCTCGTGCGCGACGTAGTCGATCGCGTACAGGTCGCCGACGGGAGTCGGGACGCCCGTGCAGCCGCCGGCCTTGTTCGAGCGGCCGACGACGCCGAGGTTGGCGACGCCTCCGCCGGGCTGGCCGAGCGCGAGATGGCCGATGTCGTAGTTGCTCGCGCCGATGATCTGGCCGATGACGTACTGCGCACGATCGGGGTCGTTGCAACCGGTGACCGCGGACTGCGTGAAGCAGGCCGCCGCGCCGCACGGGCCGTTCGGCGCCGTCGCCAGGTCCCACGTGTCCAGGTTGAGCAGGTCGTTGTTCGCGATCAGCTGGAGCCGGATGCTCATGTCGTCCTCGTAGACCTGGTCGACCCGGTTCATGAGTGCGACCTTGGCCGGGGTCACGTTCGGCGGGCCGCCGAAGTAGTCGGAGTACCCGGGGTCGGTGATCAGCGCCAGCCGGTAGGTGCGGAGCTGCTCGCCGATGACCGGCGCGGCTCCGCGGAAGCTCCGGCCCGAGACCCGCGCCTGCTCGACGAACACGCCGTCGGTGTTCTTCGCGTCGCGGGCGTAGTAGCTCGCGTACGGCGTCGGCGCGCGGCCGAGGAAGTACGGGTCGATGTACCACGTGCCGCGCGCCGACCGCACGGAGGCGTGAAAGCCGAGCGGCGTCAGGTCCGCGTGGATCGTCGCGGCCCGGTCGGTGAGCCCGAGCCCGCTGTACGTCTTGATCCCGGGATGCTTTGCCGCGAGCCCCGGCGCCATCACGGCCGACTGGCGGAGCGCGAACAGCTGGAACCATCCATTCGGCGCAGGCAGCGAGACGACGAGCGGGCTCGTCTCCGCGCGCAACGTGTTCTCGCGGGGAGCGAGCGCGAGTGCCGAACTCATGGCGGCCGTGTCCAATCTGAGCGATCGGAACCGCGCCGCGTGGACCGCGACCGTCCTTCCCGGCGCGGCGACGGGTTTCGCTGCGCTCGTCCAGAAGGCCTTCGTGCCGTGGACGTCGATGGGCCGGACCGCCTGGCGATGCACGGTGCTGGCCCCGACAACCGTCGCCGAGGCTGCGACAGCCAGAACCAGCCCGATCAGGGTGGCGAGGCGCGCACTGGTCTTTCGCCGCGAACCGCGGCGTTGATCGCTCGAGCCGGTCATTGTCCCCCTCCCATCTAGCTCACTGTCTAGATGCGGCCAGAGTCTATTCCGGGCTCACGGCCTTGAGAAGGGCCGCTGCCAGACGACGAGCCGCGGGTCTGGCCGCATGCCGGCTTTTGAATAGAGCCGAACCGCTCCGGTCAGGTTGTCCACGTCGATGTGCAGCGAGACACGGGCGCGCCCGCGCGTGTGGAACTCGACGAACGTCTGCCGCAGGAGCGCGAGGCCGAGCCCCCGGCCCCGCCGGTCCAGACGAACGCCGAGCTCGCTGACATAGCCCGCCTGGCGATCCTCGGCGAGCTCGGGCAGGCACAGCGCGAACCCGGCGATTCCCGCGGCATCCTCGGCGACGAAGCAGAGCGATGGATCGAAGCCTTCGTACTCGTGCAGCCAGCTGTCGAGGTCGGCTCGACGATCGGGAAAGACTTCCTGCTGAGCCTCGTGGATCGGTTGCAGGTCGCTGTCGTCGTCCAGCGACCGGACGCGGACGTCGGGCGGCCAGAGCGGCGGCTCGGGTGTGCGGTCGAGCTCGATCGTCATCAGCGAGAGGTAGCGAAGCGGCTGGAACCCCGCACCCTCGAGGAGCGGCGCGGCCGCCTCGTCCTTCGGCCAGCTCGTCGCGTGGACGACGCTCGACTCCTCGAGCTCGCGAGCACGGGCCGATCCGCGCTCGAGGAGCGTGCTGCCGATCCGGCGGCCGGTGTGTTTCGGATCGACGCGCACGTAGCAGACGACCGCCGCGTCCTCCGGCCAGACCTGCGCGAAGCCGACGACCTCGTCACGGTCCTCGACGAGCC
This sequence comes from uncultured Actinomycetes bacterium, assembly GCA_963850415.1. Classification (GTDB taxonomy): domain Bacteria; phylum Actinomycetota; class Thermoleophilia; order Gaiellales; family Gaiellaceae; genus VAXT01. The sequence goes on along the minus strand of CAWKLE010000004.1, from coordinate 458,616 downwards.
ACGTGTCGAGCGCGGGATCGGTGCCCGGCTGGGTCAGCCGCTGACGCATCTCGTCCCCCGACGCGCGCCGCACGCCCTGGTGCGTGAGCGTGCAGCGGCCCATGAACGCGGCCAGGCGCTCGACGTCGTCGAGGGTCGCAGCTCGAATCTCCAAGGCTCGAACGCTACTCGGACTCGTTCGCGGGGCCGGTTCACGATCGGCACCACGTGGCCCGCACACAGAGAGAACCGAACCGGACGAACCGGCGCGGCCCTACACTTCGCCGCCTTGCGGCGGCCCCTTCTGACCGTTGTGCTGATCGTCGCCGGGGCAGTTGGCGCCCTCGCGATCACGCACGACGCGCACCCGCGCTCTTCGCCGGCCGGCATCCACAAGATCCGGCACGTCGTCGTGATCATGCAGGAGAACCGCTCCTTCGACTCCTACTTCGGCACCTATCCCGGGGCGGACGGGATCCCGCTGAAAAACGGCGTCCCCACCGTCTGCCTCCCGGACCCGCACCTGCACACGTGCGTCAAGCCGTACCACGACGCGGCCGACCACAACCGGGGCGGGCCGCACGAGCACGCGGACGCCCTGGGGGACATCGACCACGGGCGAATGGACGGCTTCATCCGTCGCGCGCTCCTCGCCGAGCGAGCCGACTGCCGGCGCGACTCTCCCGATTGCATCCGCCGCATCCGGCCCTCAGCCGTGATGGGCTACCACGACCGGCGGGAGATCCCGAACTACTGGGCCTACGCGCGGAACTTCGTCCTCCAGGACCACATGTTCCAACCGGACACGTCCTGGAGCCTCCCGGCCCACCTGTTCATGGTCTCCGAGTGGTCGGCGCGCTGTACCCGCCGTGGTGACCCTCGGAGCTGTCGAAACTCGGTCGAGAAGCCGATGTCGCCGCCGCACGAGGGGCTGAACCCGACGGACCGCATGCCCGTACTACGCCTGGACCGACCTCACGTACCTGATGCACAAGCATCACGTCTCCTGGCGCTACTACGTCTTCGCCGGTCAGGAGCCGGACTGCGAGACCGGCGCGATGTCCTGCAGCCCGGTGCTCCAGCGCGCGCAGACGCCGGGGCTCTGGAACCCGCTCCCGTACTTCACGACGGTCAGGCGCGACCATCAGCTCGACAACGTGACGTCGATCTCGCGTTTCTTCGCCGCCGCACGTGGCGGGACGCTGCCCGCGGTGTCGTGGGTGATCCCGAACAACCGTGTGAGCGAGCATCCGCCGACCCGGATCTCGTTCGGCCAGACGTTCGTCACGCATGTGATCAACACGATCATGCAGGGCCCGGACTGGCCCTCGACGGCGATCTTCCTTGCCTGGGACGACTGGGGCGGTTTCTACGACCACGTCGCTCCACCGAAGGTGGACCGCAACGGCTACGGATTGCGGGTGCCGGGGCTCGTCATCTCACCCTATGCGCGACAGGGCTACGTCGATCACCAGGTGCTCAGCTTCGACGCGTACGCCAAGTTCATCGAGGACGACTTCCTCGGCGGCTCGCGGCTCGACCCGAAGACCGACGGGCGGCCCGACCCGAGGTCGAGCGTGCGTGAGAACGCGCCGATCCTCGGGAATCTCGTGCGCGACTTCGACTTCAACCAGAAACCGAGACCGCCGGTCCTGCTGCCGCTCCACCCGCCGTTCAGATGACCCTTCCACGAGTCGCAGGGCAAGGGGAGTGAACCTGGTCGTTGAACTCCGAATGCATGAGCGACCGCGCAGCCATGCCCCGCGGGGGTCCGTCGCTGATCGAGCGCCGCGTCCGGAAGATCGTCAGCGCCCGCTCCGTCACCTTCGGCCTGGCGCTGACCTTCATCGGGCTCGCCGTCGCCGGTGCGGTCGTGATGAGGATCCTCGACCCGCACAACTTCCCGACCCTGGGGTCGGCGACCTGGTGGGCGCTCCAGACGGTGACCACGGTCGGTTACGGCGACATCGTGCCCACGACCAGGCTCGGGCAGTTCGTCGGCGGGGTCGAGATGGTGCTCGGCATCGCCTTCATCACGTTCGTCACCGCGGGCGTGACGAGCACGGTCATCCAGCGCGAAGAGGCCAGGGGCCGCGGAGCCGACCGGGAGCACCTGGAGCAGCGCACGCAGACGATCATCGACTCCGTGCAGCAGGCGAACGAGGCGCTCGCGGCGCTGGCCAAACGCCTCGACGCGATCGAGGCGAGGCTCTCTCGCTAGCCGCCCCGGGGCTGACCCGGTACAAAATTGATTTTCCGCTATTTCGGTGCTAAGAAGCTTCGGTTACTTGTAGAAGAGGCCACTACGCTCGTCGGCGGCAAGAGACGCTGCGGGCTCGGAGGGGAGAGGGGCGCATGAAACGAAGGCAGTTTGTCTCGGCCTTGGTCGTCGGCCTGATCGCGCTTGGCGTAGGAGCGGTCGTGCTGGCGGCACCGGGCCATCACTCGACACGGGCGACGGCGCCGCCGTCCGCCGCCGCGTACATGCCGGTTCCCGGCAGCGGAGAAGGCGAGCAGTTCGGCGCCATGGACACGTACTGGAACGACCGGCTGACCTATCCGACCGGTCACTTCAACCCGGCCTGGCTGCGCGCCGCGAAAACACAGGACGCGCGCATCGCCAGCCGCCGGCCGCGCTTCGGCGGCGAGGCTCCGGCTTCCTGGACGGCCCTGGGCCCGAAGCCGGAGAAGATGACCGGCTGTACGGGTTGCTACGACTACGGCTTCACCGAGGGCCGCATCAACGCGATGGCCGTCGATCCGACGACGACCACGCAGGGCTCGATCGTCGCGTACGCAGCCACGGTCGGCGGCGGGGTCTGGAAGACGACCAACTGCTGCAGCAACTCCACCGCCTGGAGCGTCACGACCGACGACCCCCTCATCTCCACGCTCGCGATCGACACCCTCAACATCGACCCGAACGACCACAACACGGTCTACGCGGGCACGGGTGACCTCAACTACGGCTCCTTCTCGATGGGCAGCCAGGGCATCCTCAAGTCGACCGACGCCGGCGCACACTGGACGGTGATCGGCGCGGATGTGTTCGGCCCGGCGTACACCGAGCCCGCCGGCCAGTTCCCGCAGTACGACGCGGTCGGCAAGGTGCGCGTCGACCCGAACGACAGCCAGAAGGTCCTGGCCGGAACAAAGAAGGGGATGTTCATCTCCTACAACGGCGGGACGAACTGGACGGGCCCTTGCTCGACGAACAGCTTCCCGACCCAGCGCCAGGACATCACGGGCCTCGAGCTGACGGACCTGGGCAGCGGGACGACGCGGATCATCGCTGCCGTCGGCGTGCGCGGTTTCGCGACTACCGTGCAGTACGACCTGGGCAACAACGGCGCCAACGGGCTGTACAGCGCCACCGTGCCATCGAGCGGCTGCCCGAGCTTCACCTCGATCGCGACCAACGCTAACGGCTTCGTCTACGGCACCGCCGTTTCGCGGCAGCCCGTACACGACCGGCGCGGCGATGAACGCCGGCAGCGGGACGCCGTACTCGAACCCGACGACCGGCGATCAGCTCGGTCGCATCGACATCGCGGTCGCCCCGGGCAACCCGAACGTCATCTACGCACAGGTGCAGTCGATCGCCGCGAACACGGGCGACTGCGGCGGGGCAGCCGGGTGCCAGCTCGGCGTCTGGCAGAGCAACAACGGCGGTACCTCCTGGACGTACATGCAGGGCTCGCAGGGCCCGAACGCTCCAGGGCCTGCGGCTTCGACTACCCGCAGAACTGGTACGACCAGGGGCTCGCGGTCGACCCGAACAACCCCGACCGGCTCTTCGTCGATACCTATGACGTCTGGTTCGCGACCCGCACGGGAGCACGTTCACCGACCTGACCTGCGGGTACAACGGGACGAGCGGCCACGTCGTCCACGTCGACCAACACGCGCTCGCGTTCGTGCCGGGCTCGTCGAGCATCCTCCTGATCGGAAGCGACGGCGGCGCGTTCTCGACCTCGAACGCCGACATCGCCGGGACCGGGACGCCGACGTTCGTGAACATGGACACCGGCCTGAACACGATCGAGTTTTACTCGGGCGACATCAGCGGCAACTTCGCGACCTCGCCGACCCCGTCCGCGGCCGGCGGCGCCCAGGACAACGCGCCGAGCGTCGTGGGCTTCAGCGGTTACCCGGCCGGGGCTGCGCAGTGGCAGATGACGGTCGGCGGCGACGGGTTCTACGCCCGGATCGACCCGGTCGGAACCGGCTCGAGCCCGCGCTACTTCGTCGGCAACAACAGCGGCGGCATGTCGCGCTGCGTCTCGAACTGCCTCGCCGGCGGCGGCGGCTACCAGAGCGTCACCGGGCCGTGGGGCGGCGACACGCGTTCGTTCACCCAGCCGTTCGACCTCTTCCACGGCGGAGTGCCGGGAGGCGACGACTGCGCAGCGGCCGGAACACCGGGCGGTTGCGGTCACATCGTCGACGGAACGACTCGCGTCTTCGAGACGGTCAAGGCCGGAGACGCCACGATGAACTCCGGGAGCTGGTACGTCACGAACAACCCGTCGACCCAGAACATGACGAAGCAGTCGCTCGGGAACCGCTCGTTCATCAACCAGGTCAAGTACTCGCCCAAGTGGTCGAGCCAGGCGATCGTCGGCACGAACGACGCGCAACGTCTGGATCGGCTTCAATCTCGGGACGGGCATCGCCTCCCAGGCGAACTGGGTCAACGTGACCGACAACAACACGGTCCTTCCGAACCGGCCCGTGCTCGGGATCGCGCTCGACGCGGCCTCGCCGACGAGGGACCTGGCGACGGGCTATGCGGCGGTCGGCGGCTTCAACGCAAACACGCCGACGCAGCCGGGCCACGTCTTCCAGGTCACGTGCACCTCGAACTGCGCGACGTTCACCTGGGCGAACAAGTCGGGCAACCTGCCCGACATCCCCGTCGACTCGGTGATCGTCAACCAGGCCAACGCGTCGCAGGTCTTCGCCGGCACCGACTGGGGCGTCTACTACACGGACGACATCACGGCGAGCAACCCGACGTGGTTCAGGTACGAGAACGGCATGCCGCACGCGATGATCTGGGACATGCAGGTCGATCGCGGTGGGACGACTCTCTCTGCATGGACGCGCGGCCGCGGCGCCTACGTCTCGCCGCTTAGCAGCGGACCACCTCCGCCTCCGCCGCCGCCGCCACCGCCACCTCCGCCGCCTCCACCACCACCGCCTCCACCACCACCGCCGCCTCCACCACCACCACCTCCGCCTCCACCACCACCGCCTCCGCCTCCGCCTCCGCCTCCGCCTCCGCCTCCGCCGCCTCCGCCTCCGGTGCGCTGTCGCGTCCCGCGTGTCCTTGGCCTGCGCCTGGGCGCTGCGAAGACGAAGATCCGGAGGGCGCACTGCTCGGTCGGCAACGTTCGCCGCGTTCGTTCCAGGCGTTCGCTGCGCGGCCGTGTCGTGAACCAGTCACCGCGGCCCGGCACGATCAAGCGCCGGAACTTCCCCGTGAAGCTGGCGGTCGGGCGAGGCTAGTCCAGACCCGGTAGCAAGCACGAAAGGGCGCCTGTGCGAGCGGGCGCCCTTTTCTTTGCTCTTGACAAGCTTACGCTGTACGTTTAGCTTACGCCGTACACTTACATTGTACGCTTACGGCGTAGGAGGCCCTACCATGTACCTCATCGACTCTCGCGACACACTGAGCTTCGCCCGCGAGCACGCGTCTCGTCTCCGTGACGACAACGCCCTCATTCGGCGCGCAGCCGGGAAGCGGCGCTTCCCCGTCCAGTGGATCCGCCGCCACGCCTGCCGCTGCCAGATCGACACGGCACCCCTGGCGCACCGCCCGGCATGAAGGCGATCCTCCACGAACGCTACGGCCGGCCGGATGTCCTCGAGTTGCGGGACGTCGACAAGCCGGTGATCGGAGACGGCCAGGTGCTCGTGCGCGTGCACGCCTCGTCCGTCAACCCGGTCGAGTGGTACGGCGTCAGCGGGCCGTACTTCGCGCGCATCGGAAACGGCATGCGCCGGCCCAAGGATCAGACCGTCGGCGCCGACCTGGCGGGAACCGTCGAGGCCGTCGGCCGGGAGGTCGAGGGCCTGGAGCCGGGCGACGAGGTGTTCGGCGTCTCGGGCGCGTCCTGGGCCGAGTACACGCTCGCCCGCGAGGACCGGCTCGCCAGGAAGCCGTCGAACCTGTCGTTCGAGGAGGCCGCGGCGGTGCCCGTGGCGGGCGTCACGGCACTCCAGGCCCTGCGCGACAAGGGGCAGGTGCAACCGGGCCAGACGGTGCTCGTCAACGGCGCTTCCGGAGGCGTGGGCACGTTCGCCGTTCAGCTCGCCAAGACGTTCGGCGCCGACGTGACCGCGGTGTGCAGCACCGGAAACGTCGAGCAGGCCCGGTCGCTCGGCGCGGACCGCGCGGTCGACTACACGAAGGAGGACTTCACCAAGCTCGGCGTGCGGCACGACCTCATGCTCGACATCGCCGGCAACCGCTCGTTCCTGGACGTCAGAAAGGTCCTCACCCCGGAGGCGACCGTCGTCATGGTCGGCGGCCGCATGACCTACCGCGGGCTTGGCCCGCTGCCGCATCTCGGCGGCACGCTCCTCAAGTCGCGCTTCCGGAGCCAGAAGGTGGCGTTCTTCGTCGCCAAGGTGACGACGGAGGAGCTCACGTTCCTGGCCGGCCTACTCGAGTCCGGGACGCTGAAGTCGGTGATCGACCGGACCTACGAGCTGAGCGAAGCGCCGGTTGCGCTCGCCTACCTCGGAGAGGGTCACGCGAGGGCGAAGGTCGTGATCACTGCCTAGACGCGCCGGCTGAGCGCGAGCACTCCGGCGACGTACTGCCGGGTCTCGCGTAGCTGGCCCCTGCGACGGACGGAGCGTGGGCCCTGGACGTACGCGGCGAGGGCGAGCCGGACGTCGCCGCGGAACTCGCGCAGCAACCGGTCGAGGAAGGCGACGCCGACGTGGACGTTGCCGCTCGCCGTGCGCGGGATCCGCCGCCCGACAAGCACGGTCTCGACGTAGTCCCATGTCGCGGGCGTGACCTGCATGATGCCCCGGGCGCCCGTGGTCGACACGAGCGAGTTGTTGTATCCGGACTCCCAGAGAGCGACGGCCCGGACGAGATGAGCGTCGACGCCGTACGTCCTCGACCAGTATTCGATCGCGCCCTGCACGGAAAGGCGAGGCGTTGTGTTTCGCGAGCCCACGCGCGACGCACACACGGCGAGCGCGCAGAGTCGCCGCGTCGTGCGCGGGCCGACGATCGCGTCCGGGGTCAGCCCCGCTCGCCGCTGGAACCGGCGCACGGCGGCGGCCGTCCTCGGCCCGAAGCTCCCGTCGAGCCGGCCCACTCGCAGCCCGTGGCGCCGGAGCAGGAACTGGAGCACGCCGACGTCGTAGCCACGCGCGCCGCGCCGGATGACCCGGGCTCCGAAGAGGGGTCGCCCTCGTCGCCCGAGTGCGGCTCGAGTTCGCGGGCCCGCCAGGCCGTCGACTGCGAGCCCATGCCTCCGCTGGAAGACGCGGACGGCGCGCACAGTCCTGGGCCCCTGGACGGCGTCGATCGGCCCGCGGTAGAGGCCGTGCTGGCGGAGCGCGATCTGGAGGCCGGCGATCTGTGGGTTGAACGCGCCGGCCGTGGGCGCGAGTGCGAAGGCGGCCAGAGCGGCCGCGGCCGTGAGCGGTAGACGGCTCACCCGACCGGGGTTGGCGTCTCAACGCCGATTTCCTCCTTGCAAACCGTAAAGGAGCCCGCGCTTTGCGCCTCGCTATTCCGGTTGATCGAGGGCGAGCGTCACCGCTTCGCCAACCGTGAGCTGGAGGCCTTGGTCCCACGTCTCGGCGAACGCGTCGTCGTCGAGTTGCGCGCGGACGGCGGCGAGTGTCGTCTCGTTCATCTCCACGATCAGGGAGCGTCTGACCCCGACCTCGTCGCCGAGAGAATCGAGGCTCGCGAGGAGGCGGGCGGCCGTGTCGGCTCTCCCCTGGCGTGCGAGCACGCTGGCGAAGCGGCACAGGTCGACTGCAGTGTCGAGGACATCGCCGAGCTGGTCGTGGAGACGAAGGCTCGACTTCAGCATCGAGGCGGCATCTTCGATGCGGTCCTCGTCGAGCGCGATCATCGCGAGGACGCCCAGCGTGCTCGCCTCGAGGCGGTCGTTGTGCGTTGCCCGCGCTCGGTGGAGGTTGTCCTCGTAGAGCGCTCGAGCTCGCACGCCGTCGCCGAGGTCGGCATAGATCGCCGCGAGGTTGCGGCTGGCCAGCAGAGCGGAGTGCTCGTCGCCGTGCTCACGGAACACTCGTACGCTCTCCTCGTAGAGCTGCTGCGCCGTAGCCGCATCGTCCTCGGCCGCGCCGAGCATGAAGACGGAGTAAGCCGCTCCCCATGCGTCTCCGAGCTCGCGATGAAGCGCCAGCGCCTCGCCCGCCCGAACCCTCGCCGCCGCGGCGTCCCCGGTGTTGACCGCCATCACGGCTGCTCCGTTGAGTGCCTTCGCTCGGGCCGTCGTCGGACGGCCGTCCGTGAGCAAGACGCACTCCAGACGCTGGCGGCCTTCTGCGAGGTGGCCCTTCAGGTACCAGAACCGCCACAGTGCGGCTGCCAACCGGAGAGCAGTCTCGGCGGCGCCCGACTCCTCGAGCCTGTCGAGAGCGGCTCGGAAGTTGTCGTGCTCGCGCTCCAGGCGGTCGAGCCAGTCTCCGGGGCTCCCGCGCAGGTTCGGCTCCGCTTCCTCCGCGAGCCCCAGGAAGTGGTCGGCGTGGCGCCGCCGCAGCTCTTCGACCTCGCCCGACTCCTCGAGCCGCTCGGCCGCGTACTCGCGAATCGTCTCCAGCATCGCGAACCTCGGTGCTTCGTCCGTTCCTTCGACGCGGATCAGCCCGCAGTCGGTCAGGGACGCGAGCCCGTCGACGACGTCGAGGCCGTCCCCGCAAACGCTTTCCGCCGCCTCGAGCGTGCAGCCGCCTGCAAACATCGCGAGCCGCAGGAACAGGTTCTGGTCGTGCGGCTCGAGCAGCTCGTAGCTCCACTCGATTGTCGCCCGGATGGTGCGCTGTCGCTCCGGTGCGTCGGGCGCGCCGCCTCTGAGCAGGTTCAGAGGCCGGCCGAGCCGCTCCAGCAGAGCCGCCGGCGGGAGAACGCCGACCCGCGTGGCGGCGAGCTCGATTGCCAGCGGCAGGCCTGCGAGGGCCGTGCAGATCTCGGCAACGGGTCGTGCGTTCCCTGCGGTGACGGCGAACTCCGACCGGGCCGATCGGGCGCGCGACACGAACAGTGCGACGGACTCGCACTGGAGGAGGCGCTCGACGTCGTCGGTCGCGTCTGGCGTCTGGAGCGGTGACAGCGGGTAGACGCGCTCCGTCGCCAGATGGAGTGGGGTGCGGCTCGTGACGAGGAGCTTCACGGCCGACGTCGTCGCGGCGACCATCGCAGGTGCGACTTCGAGCACATGTTCGAAGTTGTCGAGCAGGAGCAGCAACCGCCGGTCGCGCAGATGGCGGGCAAGAGCGTCGCCGGCGTCACCACCGGTGTCGGGGATGCCGAGGGTACGAGCAACGGTCGGCAGGACGAGGCCGGGATTCGCGAGCGGCGCCAGGTTGACGAAGAAGACTCCATCGGGGAAGTCGTCGAGGAGCTCGGCCGCAACCTGTGCGGCCAGCCGCGTCTTGCCCGTGCCGCCGGTCCCCGTGAGAGTGACGATCCGCGCGTCCGGTCGGCGGAGGAGCTCCGCCACTTCCCGGATCTCGCATTCGCGGCCGATCAGAGGGGTCGGTTGGAGCGGCAGGTTCGTCGGGCGGGTCTCGAGACTGCGCGGAGGTGGGAACTCGACTTCCAGGTCCGGCACGACGAGCTGGAACAACCGCTGGGCCGCCGTGAGGTCCGTCAGACGGTGCTGGCCCAGGTCGAGCACCTCGGTCGTGTCCAGGGGCGTTTCGCGGAGGAGGTCGCGCGTCGTCTGCGAGAGGAGGATCTGGCCCGGATGCGCGGCTCTTCGGATGCACTCCGCACCCCGGACGCCCAACGCCGTGTACCCCTCGTCCGTGGCGACCGCTTCGGCCGAGCTGATGCCGACCCCGAGGCGCGCAAGGCTTCTCGTCGCCCGCTGAACACCGACCGCGGCAGCCACTGCGTCCCGCGCGCGGGCAAAGGCGACGAGCACGGACCTGCCGTCGGTCGGCACGTCGAAGCCGCCGTGCTGACCGACGACCGTTCGCACGAGCTCGCGGGTGGAGCGCTCAGCGTCCGTCGACAAGAAGGTGACGATTCCGGACGGCTTGGTCGGCGGCGCCGGATGGCGCGCAGGTGCGAACGCATCGGGGGCTGCGAGCTCGGGGTCCTGGTTGAGGATCTGGCGTTCGAGCCGCTGCAGCGCGGGACTGGGGTCGAGGCCGAGCTCGTCGCGGAGCACGCACCGCGCCTCCTGGAAGGTCTCCAGCGCATCCACCTGCCGTCCCGCGCGGTAGAGCGCGAGCATCAGCTGTGCGCGAAGGCCTTCGCGAAGCGGATGTTCCGCGATGAGCCGCTCCAGCTCGAGCACGACCTCGTCCTGGCGCCCGAGCTCGAGCTCGGTTTGGATCCGCTCTTCGATCACCGCCAGACGAAGCTCGTCGAGCCGGGCCGCCTCCTGGCTGGCGAACGCGTCGTAGCGGAACTCGGCCAGCGGCTCGCCACGGAACAGAGCGAGCGCCTTTCCGAGTTGTTCCGACCGGTCGACCCGGCCCTTTGCAGGCGCCTCTCCTGCGAGGCGCTCGAAGCGACGGATGTCCACCTCGTCGTCGGCCGCGAGCCGCAGGCGGTAGCCGGGACCGTGCGTCTCGATCCGCTCGGGGCCGAGCCGCTTCCTCAACGCTGAGACATGGCCGTGGAGCGCCGTCTGTGCGGTTTCCGGCGGGCGCTCCCCCCAGAGCGCGTCGACGCAATCGTCCGTGGCGACGACCTCGCCGGCGTGCAGCAGCAGGAGAGCGAGCAGCGCGCGGTGCTGCCGACGAGGCGGGGTCAGATCGACGCCGTCGGCCTCCACCTCGAACCTGCCCAGCAGCCGGAACTCCACTTCGTGCCAATTGTCTCACGCAGGCAGTCGAGCCCCGCGTAAGCCTCGCGTTAGCGGCCCCGGACACACTCGCCCGGTAAGCGATCGGAAGGGAGGGTTGTGCCGGTTCCCGAGCTCTCGCTCACCGAAGAGCGGATCGTCCTGCTCCTGGCGGAAGGCCGGAGCAAGACAGAGATCGCCGAGGTCGTCGGCCTGGACGAACGAACCGTCAGCTGGCACCTCGAGCGGGCAGGCCGAAAGCTCGAACAGGCGTCGGCCCTCCACAAGCGAGTCCGAGCAGTGAAGCAGTGACACCTCGGGCTACGACCCAAGGAAGGAGTTCAAGATGAACAGAGCCTCGACACGCGTTCTCGTGGTCGCCGCCTCGCTCCTCGTGGTGGCTGCCTCGGTCCTCGCGGTCACAGCTTCCGCTCAGTCGGGAGCGCGGGCCAACCATCGAGCCCGACCGTTCCATCTGACGAAGACATGTCCCCCCGACCAGTACCAGGGCCAGATCGGGGGCTACTGCACGGTCATGTCGTCGAATGTCCCCGCGATCACGGTCGGCAGCAAGATCTTCTACGCACAGGCTGCTGGTCCGACCTCGCTGGACAGCGACATCATCGTCTACGTCGGGTCGGGGAACACCGCTACCGGTCACTGCGCGCTCGATTTTCAGACCGGCGTCGGGCAGTGCACGCTCTCCGGTGGGACAGGGACGCTCGACGGCATCCATGCTCGCGTCGATGTCTCGTATCTGAGCGGGTACGACTGGGCCTGGGACGGGACGTACAGATTCCGTCAGGACGACTAGCGAGTCTCGCTGAGGACAAGCGCAGGGGCGGGTCGCTCCAGCCGCCCGCCCCGCAGCGCTTCTTTCAAGTCACAGGGAGAGTCTTCTCACCGCCGGCAACCGCAAGCTGGCCGCACGCTGCATCGATGTCGCGCCCACGCGTGAGCCGCACCGTGGCCGGGACGCGCGCGCGGTCGAGCTCGGTCTTGAACGCCGCGATCACCGTCCGAGTCGAGCCGTCGTAGCGGCCGGTCGGGTTGTAGGGAATGAGGTTGACCTTGTATGTCTCCCGGCCGAGGAGCTCGGCGAGGAGCCGGGCGTCCGCGGGCGAGTCGTTGACGCCGGCCAGGAGCACGTACTCAACGAAAACCCTTCGTCGGCGCAGCTCCGCGTACCGGCGGCACTCGGCGAGCACCTCCGCGAGCGAATAGCGGTCGTTCACCGGCATCAGCTGCGATCGCTTCGCCGGGTCGGCGGCGTGGATCGAGAGAGCGAGCCTGATCGGCTCCTTCACCTCGTCGACGAAGCGGCGGAGGCCGGGCATCCAGCCGACTGTCGAGATGGTCGTTCGCCGATGTGTGATTCCGAGGTCGGGCAGCCGGCGCGCCGAGGCGAGGACGGCGTCGAAGTTGAGAAACGGCTCGCCCATGCCCATGTACACGGCGTGGTTGACGGGCTCGCGGCGCCGGAAGTGCAGCGCCTGGTCGAGGATCTCCGACTCGGTCAGGTTGCGCCCGAAGCGCATCGCGCCCGTCGCGCAGAAGGTGCACGTCAGGGGACAGCCCGACTGCGAGGAGAGGCACAGCGACCGGCGCCCGTCGCGGTAGCGCATGAGGACGGCCTCGACGGGGTGACCGTCGGCCGTCCTGAAGAGCGCCTTCACGGTGCCGTCCTTGGACTCCCGTTTGGCGACGAGCTCGAGCGTGGAGAACGGCACCGTCTCCGCGAGCGTGGCCCGGAGCGGCTTCGAAAGCGTCGTCATCGCGTCGTAGGACTCCGCCCCGCGGGCGGTCCATTCCCAGACCTGCCGCGCGCGGTAGGCGGGCTCTCCCTGCTCTTGCAGGACGTTGTCGAGAAGGATGGCGTCCACGCGCCTACCGTAGCTCGGCGTAGTCGAACGACGCCGAAACGCTGGACTAGGCGCCTAGCTGTTGGCGACGATCTTGCACGCCGGGACCTCTTGGAAGGACTTCTTCCAGCCTTCCTTGTCGGGAAGGGCCTTCAGGTCGGCCACGGTCTTGGAGATCGACCCGTTCATCTTCGAAATCGAGGCGCGCACCTTCGCCGATGCCGTCGCGATCTGACTCTGCGTCGAGAAATTTCCGTTGAGCGCCTGCTTGATCTCAGCGCTCTCGTTCTGCAAGTTGGTCGAGAGCTCGTCGATTGCATTCGTCGCATCGGTCGAAGCCGGTGCCGGCGGAGTGCCGAGCCCGCCCAGGCTTCCGGTGAGCGCCTGGTTCGCGGAGCTGATCGCTTGCGAGGCGGTGTTGAAGTCGGCCTGCGAATTGTCGATCTTCGCGCTCGTCGTCTTGACGGTTGATTGCCACGACGCGATGGCCTGACAGAGACCCGTCGCCCAGCCGTCGAGCGCCGTGGCGCTTCCGGTCGTCGTCGTGGTGACGCCGGACGTCGTCCCGCCCGCGCCCGATCCGGACCCGCCGCCGGATCCCCCGCAGCCCGAAAATGCCGCAACCAGCGCGAGGGTCACGACTCCGCAGCCGAAGATCCGACGCGTGGGCGCAATAGTCATGCGGACAGTCTCGTCGTGTAGAGCGCATCAGGACATCGTCCCGATGGGATGACGCGGCCGCCGTGGCGTCCGGGGCAGGAGGCCGTAGCTCGGCGCCACAACCGGGTTGGTTGACAGAGAGTACGGCGTCGATCGAAACTCGACTGCGTCGTTGCGATGCCACGCACGTTGCTTGCAGCTATCTGCGTCGCGCTGACGCTCTGGACGGTCTCTGGAGCGGCGGCAGGCCCGGAGGCTGGACGAGTGCTCAGCGTGCACGTCGTCGGTGGTGGGCAGATCACCAGCAGCGATGGTCGAATCGACTGCGGGACTCGATGCGTGGCCTCGTACCGGAAAGGCAGTGTCAGGCGTCTGACCGCATCGGCTCGCGAAGGATTCGAGTTCGTGAAGTGGGAGGGCGACTGCATCGGAACTGCGGCCATCTGCGAGGTCGCGCTCGATCGGAAGCAACAGGCGATCGCGTCGTTCGTTGGGGAGCCGACGCCGCTCATGCTGTCTGTAGGAGGGCCTGGGCGGATCGTGAGCTCGGACTTCAGCTGCGGGGGACCAAACAGCTCATGCGGCACATCCGTTCCATACGGCACGACGGTCACTTTGACCCCAGAGGCAGCGGTCGGCGGGCGTTTCGCCGGGTGGGATGGGCCATGCGCGGGTGCCGGCACCGGTCCATGCACGTTGCCGGTCCTGAACGCGGTTGAGACTGCAGCAGCCTTCGGGCACGCATCCCCGAGCCCCGGAGAACAGCCGCTCACGGTCACGCTGTATGGGCCATCCGTCCATGTGACGAGTCAGCCCAGCGGCATCGACTGCCCCCCAGCGTGCAGCACCTCGTTTCAGTCGGGGACGCTGGTCACGCTGATGATGAACTCCGGATCCGAGTGGGCCGACGGATGCTCGGGATTCGTGCTGCGCTGCCGACTGGTCGTCGATTCCGCGACGAATGTCGCCGCTGCGACGCTCCCGCCGCCGCCCGTTCCGTTCTCGCAGCCCGCGGTTCCGCCGCCGCCGCCGAATGTCGCCTACCTAGACGTGACCGTCTCGGGCAAGGGGCTCGTCATGTCCCTACCGAGGGTCTCTTGTGGGCGAGCGCCGAATCCGCGTCGACGTTGCCGGGACTTCTCGTACCTCGGACAGACGTACGTCTTCCATGCGGTCCGCCGACGAGGAACGTACTTCGCTCGATGGGGCGGCGACTGCCACGGGAAGAAACCAACGTGTCGCATCGCGGTTCCCGCCAACGGCTCGCCGGCCTACGCGGTAACCGGTTTGTTCCGTCTGAAGCGCTAGAGCCGGGGGCCTCCCGGGTCCGAGATCGCGATGACGCGCGCCCGCCAGGAGCCCCGCGGCGCATCAACTTCGACGACGTCACCAGGGCTTGCCCCAAGGAGGGCGCCGCCGAGTGGGGAGTCGGGCGAGACGCCTCCGACGCTGGAGATCTCGACGGTCATCCGTTCGCCGTTCTCGTCCTCGACCTCGACCGTCGACCCGATCCCGACCTCGCCGCTTGCCGACGACGCGTGGTCGACGACGACCGCGCGGTCGAGGCGATCGCGGATCGTCCTGATCCGGGCCTCCAGCAGACCCTGGTCGTTCTTCGCCGCGTGGTACTCGAAGTTCTCGGACAGGTCGCCGAAACCCCTGGCCGTAGCAATCGCCTGAACGACCTCCTTGCGGCGCGGTCCCTCCAGCTCGGCGAGCTCGGACTCGAGCCGTTGCTTCTGGTCGGGCGTCATCGGTTCGGGCTTGTCGCGGGACATGCCGCGGAGGGTACCGCCGTTACTGTGAGTCGCGTGCCTACCCGCGCTCCATCCCTCGCGCACCGCGACGACCTGAGAAACGTCGCGATCGTCGCGCACGTCGATCACGGCAAGACGACACTCGTCGACGCCCTGCTCTGGCAATCCGGCTCGTTCCGCGCCAATCAGGACGTGGCGGAGCGGGTGATGGACTCGATGGACCTCGAGCGCGAGAAGGGCATCACGATCCTCGCCAAGAACACGGCGGTTCAGATCGGCGACACGAAGGTGAACATCGTCGACACCCCCGGCCACGCCGACTTCGGGGGCGAGGTCGAGCGTGGCCTGACGATGGTCGACGGTGTGCTCCTACTGGTCGATGCGAGCGAGGGTCCCCTGCCCCAGACGCGGTTCGTCCTGCGCAAGGCGCTCGAGGCGCGGCTTCCCGTCGTCCTCGTCGTGAACAAGGTCGACCGGCCGGACGCCCGTCCCGAAGCGGTCGTGAACGAGGTCTACGAGCTGTTCCTCGACCTCGACGCGGACGAGACGCAGATCGACTTCCCGATCGTGTACGCGAACGCGCGTGCGGGCCAGGCCGGCCTCGAGCCAGATGCGCTCGCCTCCGACCTCGAGCCGCTCCGCGAGACCCTGCTCGCAACCGTTCCGCCTCCCTCGTACGACCCGGATCATCCGCTGCAGGCGCTCGTCACGAACCTCGATGCGTCACCCTACGTCGGGAGGCTGGCCCTGCTGCGCGTTCTGAACGGGACGATCCGCAAGGGCGAGCAGGTCGCGTGGTGCCGCGCCGACGAGACGATCGAGAAGGCGCAGGTGACCGAGCTCTACGTGACCGAGGCGCTTGACCGGGTCCCCGCCGAGGAAGCCGGCCCCGGCGAGATCGTCGCGCTCGCCGGCCTCGCCGAGGTCACGATCGGCGAGACGATCGCGGACGCCGACGACCCACGACCTCTGCCGGTCAGCACCGTGGACGAGCCGTCCCTGGCGATGACGCTCGGGATCAACACCTCGCCGCTCGCGGGCACCGAGGGCGACAAGGTGACGGCCAGCGCGCTGATCGCCCGCCTCGAGCGCGAGCTCGTCGGGAACGTCTCGCTGCGCGTGCAACCGACGACGAGCCCCGATGTCTGGGAGGTACAGGGGCGTGGAGAGCTCCAGCTCGCCGTCCTCGTGGAGATCATGCGGCGCGAGGGATTCGAGCTCACCGTGGGCAAGCCTGAGGTGCTGACGCGCGTGATCGCCGGGAAGAAGCACGAGCCTGTGGAACGGGTCGCGATCGACGTCCCGGAGGAGTACATCGGCGTCGTCACGCAGTTGCTCGCGCTCCGGAAGGGCCGGATGCAGCAGATGGTCAACCACGGCACGGGCTGGGCCCGCATGGAGTACCTCGTACCGGCCCGAGGGCTGATCGGCTTCCGGACCGAGTTCCTCACTGAGACGCGCGGGGCCGGGATCATGCACCACGTCTTCGAGCGCTGGGAACCGTGGCACGGCGAGCTGCGAACCCGTCCGACCGGCAGCCTCGTCGCCGATCGGCGAGGCGACGCGACCGGGTTCGCGATCGCTGCGCTCCAGGAGCGTGGGTCGCTGTTCATCGGCCCGCGCGCGGAGGTCTACGAGGGCATGGTCGTCGGAGAGAACGCCCGGGGCGAGGATCTCGACGTCAACGCCACCAAGGAGAAGAAGCTCACGAACATGCGCTCCTCCACTGCGGACGAGCTCGTCCGGCTCATTCCCCCACGTCCGCTCTCTCTCGAGCAGGCGCTCGAGTTCATCCGGGACGACGAGTGCGTCGAGGTGACGCCGAAGAGCATTCGCCTGCGGAAGGCCGAGCTCTCAGCGACGAAGCGCCAGTCGATTGCCTCGCGCCGCAAGCGCGACCGCGACGCCAACCCGTCCTGACGTCGTGCCGTCTGCTTGTCGGCCACGGGCGGCGTGGCGTTATGCGTCGATCGGCTCCGTCAAGTCGAACCTTCGCGGGGGTACCGCTCGTGACGCGAGCACAGCTTCGAGGTCGACCAGAGAGCGCCCAGCCCTGCCATACCGACGACGAGGAGGGCAAGGCGGCGATGGCGACGGCGCTGCCGCTGCCGCTCGTCGATCTGCCACAGAAGGGTGTCAGCGAGGAACGCGAACAACTCGACTAGCGTGACGCCGGGATCGCTGTCCTGGAAATCGGTCCACTCGGGGGCGTCGACGGGGATCCGCTCGACCGCCTCGTCCCGAAGTTGCTCGTAGTCGCGCTCGTCGATGAGTGGCAGTTGAAGCGGCACCCCCGGATTCTCCCTCACGCGTTGACGACTGTTCCCGGCCCGTCCTGCAGACGAGGCGGAGTCAGACACCCATTGCTGTCAAGGGGTTCCGTGTCACAACTCAGAAACATCGACCTGCGCCGCGGCGGCGGGCTTTGCCCACTGCTGCTCACTCACGCCGCGAGTCGAAAGACGAACCGGTCGAAGTCGTCATGGCCCGCGCAGCGGGCCGGACTTCGATCGGTAGTGGAGCTAGCCGGGCTCGAACCGGCGACCTCCTGGGTGCGATCCAGGCGCTCTCCCAGCTGAGCTATAGCCCCGCGAGGGGCCAGTGTAGCCACACCCGAGAAGCCCGGCTGCCCCCGGCTGAGTGGAAGATCCTCACGCCCGGGCGCGCGCGACGATCTCCTCGACCACCTCGGTCTTCGCGTCCGCGTAGTCCTGGACGTAGGCCCACTCGCGGGCGGCCAGGTCGCGCTTCGTGCGCTCGTAGAGCTCGCGGTCGGCCGCGTCCGCCCGCAGGTGGTCCCGGAACGCGAGCATCCGGTCGATCTCCGGGCAGTCGGCGGAGAAGACGTGGAGGTTGACGCTCGGATCGACCTTCCTGAGCATGCGGTGCTCGTACCAGTCGGGCTCGCGGATGCGCAGGGTGTAGCCCTCGGTCTCGAGCGCGGGCACGTAGTCGTCTTCGTCCGTCGAGTCGGGCACGGCGAGGACGACGTCGATGATCGGCTTCGCGACGAGGCCGGGGACCGACGTCGAGCCGGCATGCTCGAGCAGCAGGGCACGCGTGCCGAGAGCCGTTCGAATCCGACGCGCCTCGCGTTCGAACCGCACGGGCCACGCGTCGTCGTAGTCCACGAGCACGATGGGGCCGTCGTGGCGCGGCCGCTCGTTGATCGTGTCAGCCGTGGCGCTCCGCTCCCGTCGGTTCGAGCTGGTCGTGGACGTGCGCCGCCACCTTCCGGTCCGGCCGCGCGATCAGGAAGTAGACCGCGCCGACGGCCGCGATGATGACCATCACGAACAGCGTGATCCAGTCGTAGTTGAAGAGCCCACGCGCGCTCGTCAACCCGGTCGGGACGACGACGTTCAGCAGCATCAGACCGAGATAGGCCGCAGCGATGATCGACACCGTCCAGCCCCAGCGCCCGAGCTTGAACGTCCCCTCGGGCACCCAGCCGCGCGCGCGGGCGACGATCGCCGCGATCACCGTCAGCAGGAACGACAGGTAGATGCCGCTCACCGCGAACGAGATCAGCGACAGCAGCGCGTTGATCTTCGCCGGGTACGTGATGAACCAGATGTGCACGTCTTTGGACGGCGTGTAGTAGACGAGAAATACGAAGAGCAGGGAGATCACGGCGCCCACCAGCAGCGCGTTCACCGGCGTCCGAAATCGCTTGTTGACCGACGAGAGCCACGAGGAGGCCGGGAGCGCGCCGTCACGCGCGAACGAGAACGCGAGCCGGCTGCCCGCGCCCTGGATCGAGGTGCCGCACGAGAAGAAGGCGAAGATGATGAGCAGGAGCAGGAAGTCCTGCATCCCGCTCGAGAGCTGGCCGAGGATCGCCGGGACGCCTCCGCCGTCGAACGTGGCCTTGATCGGATCGTTCTTGGGCATCGCGAGCAGGAGCGCGGCGGTGAGAACGAGGGAGGAGATACCGCCCCAGATCAGCGCCCATCTCATCGCGCCCGGGATCTTCCGGCCCGCGTCCTTCGTCTCCTCGGCGATGTCTCCGGCGGACTCGAAGCCGTAGAAGATATAGACGGGCGCGAGCACGGCGATCAGCGCTGCGGAGAGCCAACTCCCTCCGAAGCCGACGCCGTAGACGTTGGTCGAGGCGTGTGTCGCCCCCTGCGTCGAGAAGAGGAAGCCGAGGCCATGGTGGAACCCGTGGATCGCGAGGATGATCGCGATCCCGAACGTCCCGATGATCTCGACGCCGACTCCGAATTGCGCGACGCGGCCCATGACCTTCGCGCCGGTGATGTTGAGTGTCGTCTGGATCGCGAGCAGGACGATCGTGATCAGGAGGATGGTCTCGTGGTTCGTCGGATCCCAGTTCGTGCCGAACCAGTTGTGCGAGAGCGATGTGACGTAGCTGACGACACCCGTGTCGACCGAAGCCACGGTGACGAGCAGGGCGATTCCGTAGAACCAGCCGACGAACCAGCCGTAGGCGGGGCCGACCGAGAACTTGCAGTACTGGTAGAGGGCACCCGCTACCGGGTAGTGGCTCGCGAGCTCACCGAAGACGAGGGCGACGAAGAGCATCCCGATGAGCGGGATGAACGTCAGCCAGAGATACGCGGGGCCGGCGAGCGCCACGCCCAGGATGAAGAGCGAGTAGATGCCGACCATCGGGGACAGGTAGGTGAACGCAACCGCGAAGTTCTCGAAGAATCCGAGCACGCGGTTGAGTTGCGGCTCGTAGCCGAGGCTCGCGAGTCGCGCGTCTTCGTCTGATACCCGGTCCGGGATTTCGGGGGCCGCTAGGTCCGTCATCACTCCTCCTCTTTGCGCCGCGGGGTGGAAGATCTAAGACCGGTCGTGCAGCCTGTGTCAAGGCGCTCCGAGCCGTAAGATCGTCCCGTGGGCAGGCGGTCCCTCCTCGTCGCCGGGCTGCAGTCCGCCGGCGTCCCGAACGATCCCGTTGCGACGCTGGACGAGCTCGAGCGGCAGGTCCGCGCCCTCGCCTCGATGCTCGACGGTGTGCAGCTCGTCGTCGTCCCCGAGCTCCATCTGATGGCGCTGCCCCCGCTGCTCGGGGACGAGGGGCCGCCGGGGGAGCGAGCGGTGCCGGTCCCCGGGCCGCTCACCGAACGGCTCGGCGCGCTCGCACGCGAGACGGGCCTCTGGCTCGTCCCGGGCAGCGTCTACGAGCAGGCGGACGAGGGGGTCTACAACACCGCGCTCGTCTTCTCGCCGAGTGGCGAGCTCGTGACGAGCTACCGCAAGTGCTTTCCGTGGCAGCCGTACGAGGCGGTGCTGCCCGGACGCGAGGTGGTCGGGTTCGAGATCGACGGGATCGGCCGCGTGGGCCTCGCGATCTGCCACGACGGCGTGTTCCCGGAGGTCTTCCGCCAGCTGATGTGGGACGGCGCCGAGGCGATCGTCCAGGTGAGCCTGACGCCGACCAGCGACCGCGCGGCCGAGATCGTCGTCGCGCGCGCGAACGCCTATGTGAACCAGGTCTACCTGGTCAACGTCAACGCGGCGGCGCCGGTCGGCAACGGGCGGAGCGTGGTCGTCGATCCCGAGGGGACGGTGCTGTACGAGGCCGGAGGCGGTGAAGAGGTCGTGACCGCGCTGATCGACTTCGATGCGGTCGCGCTCGTCCGTGAGCGTGGCGCATTCGGGCTCAACCGCCTGCTCGAGCAGCTCGACCGGCACGGCAGCGAGCTCGAGCTGCCGATGTACGGCGGCCGCTACCGGCCGCGGCCGGGCAGCCGGCCCGCCTGAGCGAGCAGCTCGAGCGTGTCGTCGTGCGGGAGCGCCTCGACGAGGCGCCCGTCGCGGCCGGTCACGCTCTGCGCGGCCCAGAGTGAGTTGACGACTGCCTCCTCCGTCGCGTCGACGGTCGCCTCGAACAGGCGGTTGAGGTCGTCGTCGCGCACCGAGCGCCCGTCGCCGGTGGCGAACGCGACGAAGATCTCGCCGCTTCCGTGATAGGCGACCGAGCCGGTGCGGGCGAGGCCGAGCCCGGCGCGGCGCGCGACTCGCTCCAGCTGGTGCGGGGAGAGCTGCGCGTCGGTGGCGACGACGACGATGCAGCTGCCGGCCTCGTCCGGCGGAGGCGCCGATTCGAGCAGCCTCCCGATGGGGACACCGTCGATCCGCAGGCTCCCGCCGAAGTTCGTGAGCGCGAGCACGCCGAGGGTCGCGTCGAGCTCGGGCACAGCGCGGCTCGACGACCCGATTCCGCCCTTGTACCCGAGGCACGACATGCCCGTACCCGCGCCGACCGCGCCCTGGTCGAAGCTCTGGCTCGCCGTCGCGACCGCCTGCTTCGCGTCGTCGGCGGTGACGTGCACGAGCCGCGCGTCGCTCAGCCAGCTGTCGTCGCACTCGCCGACGACGGGGATGACGACGTCGTCCGTGCCGACCGACTCGTCTGCCTCGACGGCGACCTCGACTGCGGCGTCCATTACGCGTCCGACGGCGTGCGTCGACGTCAGGTAGACCGGCGTCTCGAGGACTCCCCATTCGCGGATCTGGATCGAGCCCGTCAGCTCTCCGGCGCCGTTCAGGACCGCCGTTCCCGCGGGCACGGGGCGCTCGAGCAGCTCCTTGACCGGCTTGGGCAGGATCACGGTGACGCCCGTGCGGGCGACGGCGGGGTCGTCACGCCGGACCGTGACCTGGCCGACGACCACTCCGGGCACGTCCGTGATCGAGTTGCCCGGGCCGGTGTCGAGGTCGCCGATGCGCAGGCCGTGGTCTCGGAGCGTCTCGCTCACCGGGCGACTATATGGTCGGCCGCGATGGTCGCGATGCCGATCGTGTGGGACGAGCGCTGCCGGCTTCACGAACCGGGCGCGGAGATCTGGGTCGGCCTCGCGACGCCCGGGACGGAGGTGCCCGCTCGCGCCGACGCGCTGCTCGCGGCGCTCGGCGACACCGTGCCGGCCGAGCCGCACGACGACGAGGTGCTGCTGCAGGTGCACGACCGGGAGCTCGTCGCCTTCCTCGAGTCGGCCTGGGAGTCGTGGCGCGCCGCAGGCCTCCCGGAGAATCCCGGACAGGGGCGCGTCGTCCCGTACGTGTTCGCACACGAGGGGATCCGTGCGCGGAGGGTGCCGGCCGCGGAGTGGGCGCGGCCCGGCTACTACGCCTACGACACGATGACGCTGATCGGCCCCGGCACGTGGGACGCCGTGCGCGGAGCAGTCGATGCCGCGCTCACCGCCGCGGATCTCGTCGCCGCGGGCGAGCCCCACGCGTACGCGCTCTGCCGTCCGCCCGGGCACCACGTCTGCCGTGCCGCCTTCGGAGGCTCGTGCTACCTGAACAACGCCGCGATCGCAGCCGAGGCGCTTCGCCGTCACGCGGCCCGGGTCGCTGTCCTCGACGTCGACGCGCACCACGGGAACGGGACGCAGGAGATCTTCTGGGACCGCGACGACGTCCGGGTCGCGTCGGTCCACGTCGATCCGGCCGCCGGCTGGTTCCCGCATTTCCTGGGCTTCGCGGACGAGACGACCGGCTCGAACCTCAACCTGCCGCTCCCGCCCGAAACCGGAGACGATGGCTGGCTCAGCGCCGTCAACCAGGCAGCCGAGTGGGTCGACGCCGAGGCGCTCGTCGTCTCGCTCGGCGTGGATGCGTCCGCCACCGATCCCGAGAGCCCGCTGCGCGTGAGCCCGGACGGGTTCCGTCAGGCCGGCCGCATCGTCGGCGCTCTCCGCCTGCCGACAGTGATCGTCCAGGAGGGCGGCTACGACCTCGAGACGCTCGGACCGCTCGTGCTCGAGTTCCTGCGCGGTGTAGAAAGCGCAGCATGATCGAGGCGACGATCTTCGGGAAACCGCTCCCCGACGGCGGCACGATCGGCGTCGTCGCCGCCGCGAGCCCGCACGAGGGCAAGTCGGAGGTGTACCGCGGCGTCGAGTGGTGGGAGTCCCACGGGTTCAACGTCAAGCTCGGCGACGGTGTCTTTGCGATCGACGACTACGTCGCCGGCGACCCGGAGCAGCGGGCCGCCGACCTGAATGCCCTCTTTGCCGATCCGGAGGTCGACGTCGTCCAGGTGCTCCAGGGCGGCTACGGCTCGGCGCAGCTGATCCCGCACATCGACTTCGACGTGATCGCCGCCAACCCGAAGCCGTTCATCGGCTACTCGGACATCACGGCGCTCCACGTCGCGATCCGGCAGCGGACCGGCCTCGCGACCCTCTACGGCTACGGCCTGGCCGGGATGGGGGACGCCGAGTCGACCCTGTTCTCGCTCGACCGCCTGCTCGACGTGCTGCGCACCGGAGGAACCGGCGAGGTGCCCCGCGACCCCGACGACCCCTACGTGCGCGCGATCGGCCCCGGCAAGGTCACCGCGCCCCTCGTCGGCGGCTGCTTCTGGCTCCTGATCCAGACCATGGGCACGCCGTGGGAGATCGAGCTCGAGGGCGCGATCCTCTTCTTCGAGGACGTGAAGCTCCCGCCCTACTTCCTCGACGGCTTCCTCAACCAGCTGAGGGACGCCGGCAAGCTCCAGCAGGTGGCGGGCGTCGTCGTCGGCGAGATGAAGGACTGCGACTACGGAGACATGCGCGAGTCCTCCGAGTGGCCGCGGTCACGGACGCTCGAGGACGTGCTCGAGCAGTACCTGGAGCCGCTTGGAGTGCCCGTCCTCTACAAGCTCCCGCTCGGCCACGGGAAGCACCTCGCTTCCCTCCCGCTGGGGGTTCGTTGTACGCTCGACGCCGACATGCGGAGCCTGAGCGTGGACGAGCCCGCGTTCAGGGAGTGAACCGGGGGAGGGCGGACTGGTGAGGAAGACTTCGGCGGCGTTGTTCCTGTTGGCGGTCCTGGCCGCGGGCTGCGGCGGATCGAGCTCGAGCAGCAGCAAGGAAGGCGGGACCTTCAAGATCGGCACGAGCTCCCGGATCGACTCGCTCAACCCGTACGTCGCCTTCAACCAGGACGCGTACTCGACCTTCGAGTACATCTACCCGACGCTCATCCAGTACGACAAGGCGAACGCCAAGTTCATCCCCGACTTCGCGAAGTCGTGGTCGACCTCCGCCGACGGCAAGACCTGGACGTTCAAGACCGTCCACGGAGCGAAGTGGTCGGACGGCCAGCCGCTGACCGCCGAAGACGCGGCCTGGAGGATCAACACCGACATCAAGTACAAGAGCACCGGCGCCGCGAACGACGCGGGGCTGATCGCCCACATCACGCGCGCCGAGGCGCCCGACCCGGACACGCTCGTCATCCACTACGCGGCGCCGGCGGGCAACGTGCTCGGGCAGTTCCAGCAGTACCCGATCATCCCCAAGCACATCTGGGCCTCGCACACGGGGAACAAGGGCAACGACCTGAAGACGTTCCCGAACGCCGCGCCCATCGTCGGCGCGGGCCCGTTCACCCTGAAGGAGTTCAAGAAGGACCAGATCGCGCTGTTCCAGCGGTACGACGGCTTCTACGGGCCGAAGGCCAAGATCGACGCGTTCGGCCTGCGGATGTTCTCGAACGACGACGCCCTCGTGGCTGCGCTCAAGGCACACGAGATCGACGCGATCGAAGAGGTGCCGCCGACCGCGATCGACACGCTGAAGAAGGCGGGCTTCGACGTCACCGACGTGCCGGGCACGGATCAGACGGACTTCATCATCAACTCGAGCCCGAACAAGAAGAGCCACCCGGAGCTCCAGAACCTGCAGGTGCGCGAGGCGTTCGACAACGCCATCGACCGCAAGCGGATCGTCGACGTCGTCTTCCTCGGGACCGCGAAGCCGGCCGGCTCGATCATCCCGAGCGCGACCGGAGACTGGGCCAATCCGAGCGTCCAGCCGACCGCGTTCAACATCGACAAGGCGAACTCGATCCTCGACGGCCTCGGCTACAAGAAGGGCGGAGACGGGATCCGGGTTGCGAACGGCCAGAAGATGTCGTACGAGGTGATCACCCCGACCGACCTCTCCAGCGCCAACCGGACGTTCGAGATCCTGCAGCCGGACTTCAGGAAGATCGGCGTCCAGCTGACTCAGAAGGCGCTCGACTCGTCGGCCGCCTTCGACGCGATGACCGCCCCCGACGGCAAGTACGCGAACTTCGACCTCGCGCTCTGGGACTGGACCGGGCTGGTCGACCCCGACTTCATGCTTTCGGTCACCACCTGCGACCAGTGGAGCGGCTGGAGCGACACCGGCTTCTGCGACAAGAAGTACGACGCGCTGTACTCCAAGCAGCAGCTGACACCCGACCAGACAAAGCGCCGCGACGTCGTCTGGCAAGCGCAGAAGTACCTGCAGGAGAAGAAGCCGTATCTCTGGCTCGCCGCGCTCGACCACGTCGGTGCGGTGTCGACGAAGTGGACGGATCTAGTCGACTCGCCGCAGGGGCCGTTCAACTCGCTGTCGAAGCTGAGCTTGACGAGCGTCCACCAAGCCGGCTGAGGCCGCTCCCCGGGGGGTCCGGTGAGAGGCGCCGACTACTTCATCAAGCGCTTCCTGTTCGCGGTCGTCACGGTCTTCGTCGCGATCACGATCAACTTCGCGCTCTTCCGGCTCGCGCCCGGGAGCGCCGTCTCGAACCTCTCGCGCGTGCCGCACGCGACGCCCGAGACGCGTAGGGCACTCAGGAAGGAGTTCGGCCTCGACAAGTCGCGCGGCGAGCAGTACGTCCTCTATCTGCAGCAGCTCGCGCACGGGAACCTCGGTATCTCGTTCGCGAACCAGCAGCCGGTCTCGTCCAATCTGACGACGGCGCTCAAGAACACGATCCCGATGGTGCTCCTGGGGACGCTCTTCGCGATCATCCTCGGGACGCTGACGGGCGTCATCTCGGCCTGGCGCCGCGGGACCGCGACCGAGGGGATGACCCTCGGCACGGCGCTGACCCTGTACGCGATGCCGACGCACTGGCTGGGGCTGATGCTCGTCATCCTCTTCGCGGGGACGCTGCCGACGGGCGGGATGTCCGACGAGTTCCTGATCAACCCGTCGTTCGCCGAGCACGCTCAGGACCTGGCCCGTCACATCCTGCTGCCCTCGCTCACGCTGGGGCTCGTCCTCTTCGGCGAGTACACGCTGATCGTTCGCTCGGCGATGCTCGAGACGCTCGGCGAGGACTACATCCTCACGGCCCGCGCCAAGGGGCTGAGCCCGTGGACGATCGTCCGCAAGCACGCGCTGCGGAACGCGCTGCTGCCGGTGACGACGCTGATCGCGCTCTCGCTCGGCTACATCGTGGCCGGGGCGATCCTCGTGGAGACGGTCTTCTCCTGGCCGGGCATCGGCCGGGCCGTGTACGACGCCGTGCTCCAGCGCGACTACCCGATGCTGCAGGGCGCGTTCCTTGTCCTGACGGTGTCGGTCGTCTTCTTCAACCTCGTCGCCGACCTCCTCTACTTCAAGCTCGACCCGAGGATCACCGAGTGAGCGTCGTCCTCCACGAGCCCGGCGTGGTCGAGGAGACGGAGGTTCGGCAGGTACGGCGCGGCGTCGTTCGGCGGACGCTCAGCCGGCGGCCCTCGGCGATCGTCGGGATCGTGCTACTGACCCTCATCGTCCTGATGGCCCTGCTCGCGCCGTGGATCGCGCCCTACGGCCTCCACGAGCAGGTCGGCCCGCCCTTCGGGCCGCCCTCGCCGGCTCACCCG
This sequence comes from uncultured Actinomycetes bacterium, assembly GCA_963850415.1. Lineage (GTDB taxonomy): Bacteria > Actinomycetota > Thermoleophilia > Gaiellales > Gaiellaceae > VAXT01. The sequence continues at coordinate 431,741 of CAWKLE010000004.1, read as the reverse complement.
CTCGGCCTCGACGACGGCGGCATCGACATGGTCACGCTACTGATGTGGGGGACGCGGATCTCGCTCCTCGTGGGCTTCGCGGCGACGGTCGTGTCGATCCTGATCGGCGGCACCGTCGGCCTGACCGCGGGCTACTTCGGCGGCAAGGTCGACACCGTCCTGATGCGGATCACCGACTACTTCATCGTCATCCCGGACGTCCCGCTCATGATCGTCGTCGCGGCGATCTGGGGCCCGAGCATCGGCCACATCATCATCGTGATCGGGGTCCTGCTCTGGACGGGCACGGCGCGGGTGCTCCGCGCGCAGGTCAAGAGCGTGCGGGAGCGCGTCTACGTTCAACGCTCGCGGGCGCTCGGGGCGAGCCACTGGCGGATCGTCGGCCGGCACGTGCTGCCTCAGGTGGCGCCGCTCCTGATCGCGAACACGGTGCTGACCGTGGCGGTCGCGATCTTCGACGAGACGGCGCTGTCGTTCCTCGGGCTCGGCGACCCGAGCGCGATCTCGCTGGGCAAGGTGATCGAGAACGCATTCGAGCGGGCCGCGATCTCGTCGGGCGCCTGGTGGGCGATCGTCCCGCCGGGCATCCTGGTCGCGCTGATCATCCTCAGCTGCAGCCTGATCGGCGGCGCGCTCGAGGACTCCCTCAATCCACGCCTGCGGGCCTCCCACCTCGGAGCGCGCACGTTCCGGCTCCGCCCGCTCGTCGGCCGCTCTCCGGATGCCGTATGACGGCGCTCCTCCAGATCGAGGACCTCAACGTCTGGTTCGAGCTCGAGGAGGGCGCCGGCGAGCTGCACGCGGTGCAGGGCGTGAGCGTCGCGCTGGGCGCCGGCGAGCGGCTCGGCCTCGTGGGCGAGTCGGGATGCGGCAAGACGACGACTGCCCTCGCGGTGCTCGGGTTGCTGCCGCCGAACGCGAGCGTCTCCGGGAAGGTGCTCCTCGACGGGGAAAACCTGCTCGCCGACGGCGAGGAGAGTGCTCGTCCGCACCGCTGGGTCGACATCGCGATCGTCTTCCAGGGTGCGATGAACGCGCTCAACCCGGTGCGCACGATCGGCTCCCAGATCGTCGAGGCGCTCGAGCTGCACGGACGCGCGACCGGTTCCGCCGCCCGCGCGCAGAGCGTCGATCTGCTCGAGTCGGTCGGGATCCCGGGGAGCCGGGGGGAGCGCTTTCCGCACGAGCTGTCCGGCGGCATGCGCCAGCGGGCGGCGATCGCGATGGCGCTCTCCTGCAACCCGAAGGTGCTGATCGCCGACGAGCCGACGACCGCCCTGGACGTGATGGTGCAGGCTCAGATCCTCGAGCTCCTGGACGGCCTGTGCCGCGACTTCGGGCTCGCGCTCGTCCTCGTCACGCACGACCTGCCCGTCGTCGCGCAGCTGTGCAGCCGGGCGGCCGTCATGTACGCGGGCGAGATCGTCGAGAGCGGGCCGATCGACGACCTGTACCACGCTCCGCGGCACCCGTACACGCGGCTCCTGTTCGCCGCGACGCCGGATCTCACGACGCGAAACGGCGGGATCGCCTCCATTCCTGGCGCTCCTCCGCGGCTCGACCGGCCGCTCACGGGCTGTCCCTTCCGGCCGCGTTGCGACAGCGCGTTCGAGCCGTGCGCGACGGAGAGGCCTGTGCTCCGGGACGTTGCTCCGGGCCAGACGGCGGCGTGCCACCTCAACGACAGGGCTCCGGCGCCGGCATGAGCGCGCTGCTCGAGGTCGAGGACCTCGTCGTCCGCTACCCGCTGCCGCGCGGGCTCTTCGGGTCGCTTGCGCGCCGCGAGGCGCTCTCGGTGCGCGCCGTCGACGGGGTCACGTTCTCGCTCCGGGAGGGAGAGCTCGTGGCGCTCGTCGGCGAGTCGGGCTGCGGCAAGACGACGACTGCCCAGGCCGTGCTGAGGCTGGTCGATCCCGTCTCGGGGGCGATTCGCTACGAGGGCCGCGACATCACCGCGCTCGGGCCGCGGGCGCTCCGTCCGCTGCGGCGCGAGATCCAGATCGTCTACCAGGATCCCTACGAGTCGCTCGACCCGCGCCTGCGCGTGCGGGCCGCGGTCGAGGAGCCGCTCCTCATCCACGGGCTCGGCGACTCGAAGGAGGACCGCCTGGAGCGGGTCCGGGAGGCGCTGCAGCGCGTCGAGCTGTCGCCGCCGGATCTCTTCCTCGACCGGTATCCGCACGAGCTCTCGGGCGGACAGCGCCAGCGGGTGGCGATCGCGGCGGCGCTCGTCCTCGGCCCGCGCCTGCTCGTCGCCGACGAGCCGGTGTCGATGCTCGACGTCTCCGTTCGCGCGGGAGTTCTAAAGCTCCTCGACGGGCTGCGCCAGAGTGGGCTCGCGGTGCTCATGATCACGCACGACCTCTCCACGGCCGCGCTCTTCGCGGACCGGATCGCGGTCATGTATCTCGGCCGGATCGTCGAGCACGGACCTGCCGGCGACGTGATCGAGAGGCCGCAGCATCCGTACACCAAGGCGCTCCTCTCGGTCGTGCCGGGGGCGGACCCGCGCCAGAGGAAGCGTCTGCAGATCCTCCGCGGCGAGACACCGGACGCGGTTCGGATCCCCACGGGCTGCCGCTTCCATCCGCGCTGCCCGCTCGCGGTCGACGAGTGCAGCGTGACCGACCCGGCGCTCGAGCGGCCGGCAGGAGCCTCGCGCGGGCACGAGGCGGCCTGCATCCTGCTCGCCTCGGCCGGTTAGCCCCTGGGGCTTGACATTCCTCGCGCGGCTGGCGCAAGCTGTGCCCAGACAACGAAGGGCAGGCTGATCCGTTGTCTGCGGCCCGCGGTTGCCCGCCAGAAAGGGAGTCCGATGTCGAGCTCAGGCGCGACTCCTGCGGCACCGTCGATCGCATTCCAGCGTCCGGTTGCCCGAGGGCGCGATCAGGTCGCGGCTTCGGAATCGGTCGCATTTCCGGAGGTCGTGTGGGCGCACTACCTCCGCCAGAAAGAGCTGCACGACGAGCACCAGCTGCACGGGCCGGCTGAGGACGAGTTCCGGTCACAGCTCGACCGCTTCGTCGAGGAAGAGGGCCCGATCATCAACGCCTACTGGTGCACGAAGGAGGCGTCTGCGGTCGCGATCACCGAGAAGGAGGGCGACAAGGTCCTCGGGCTCAGGTTCATGTGGCGCCGCCGGCCCAACATCCGCTTCCACGCGGCGACCGACTGGGCGACGCGCGACGCGCAGGAGATCGGCCATGCGCTGCACACCACCGAGACCCTGGCGATCCGCGTCAGCGAGGTCCTCTCGGGAACGGCCGAGAGGATCGCAATGCAATGGCTGCTCTCGATCGGCGGCTACCTGCTGAGCATCGTCGACGGTCAGGAGAAGAGGACCAATCGCCAGGAAATGACCAAAGCGGCGAATCGCGCGCGCGCCGAGCTGGCCCAAGTCGAGTCCTACTACGACCGCGCGGGCGAGAAGACGGGGCGGCTCGTCTACTTCTGGGGCATGCTGATCGGGATCCTCATGCTGGCGCTGCTCGCTGTCCCGGCGGCCGTCGCGTACGAGATCTTCGGGAACCACTCCCTCTCGAGTGAGGCGCCGAGGACCTTCTTCGTCTGCTACGTGATGGGCGCGGTCGGCGCGATCGTCAGCGTGATGATGCGGATGGCCGCGAAGGGCGGAGCGGGCTTCATCGACTACGAGGTGGGGCGGCCCTCGCTCCGCCGGGTCGGGAGCTTCCGGCCGATCATCGGCGCGGTCTTCGGGGTCGTCGTCTACTTCGCCCTGAAGAGCGGCATCATCCAGCTGTCGACCGGAACGCAGCCGGTCTCGATCTACTTCTACGCGACCTTCGCCTTCATCGCGGGCTTCAGCGAGCGCAAGGCGATGGTCATCCTGGGCGGTGCGGAGAGGATGCTCGGAGGAGGCGGCCCGCCCGCGGACGAGGAGCCACAGCCGAGCAGCCGGCGGAAGGTTGAGAACGGCAACGCGGCGGGAGGTAGCACTTGAGCGTGGCGGGCGAAACCGCCGCGCCCGAGAGCGTCGTGCCAAAGCACCCAGTCCTTCCGGAAGAGATCTCGCTCCAGCCGGGTGACGAGCAGACGCTGCTCCTGCCCAGCAGCGCCGGCGCCGGCTACGTGTGGGAGGCGTCGGCCGACGACGAGACCGTGGCCGAGGTCACGACGAAGTTCGAGGGCGCCCACAGCGCCGGGAGACCGACGTTCGGCGAGAACGAGCTGCTGACCGTGCGGGGTCGTGCAGAGGGGAGAACAGCCGTCCGCCTCGTTCAGCGGCGGGCGTGGGAGGAGGGCGTCGCGCCGATCGCGGCTCACGCCTTGACGGTCAACGTCGCTGCTGCGGAGGCGACCAAATCAGGAGGTACGAAGTGAGCAACTCTGTCAACGGGGGCCTTCGCACCCGGCCCGTGGAGCGCTTCGGGTGGGTTCCCGACCTGCCCGATGCCCGGGACTACATGTTCTCGGCGCCGCAGTCGGTGCTGACGACGCTGCCGAAGAAGGTCAACCTCACGTCGAAGATGCCGGCGGTGTACGACCAGGGCCAGCTCGGCAGCTGCACGGCCAACGCGATCGGCGCGGCCTTCGAGTTCGACCTCGCCAAGGAGGGCTTCAAGGACTTCATGCCCTCGCGCCTGTTCATCTACTACAACGAGCGCGCGATGGAAGGGACGATCGACACCGACAGCGGCGCGATGATCCGCGACGGGATGAAGAGCGTCGCCACGCTCGGCGTTTGCGCCGAGGACACCTGGGCGTACGACATCTCGAAGTTCACGGAGAAGCCGCCGACCAAGGCGTACACCGAGGCGAAGAAGCACCAGGCGCTGCTCTACAAGCGGGTCCTTCCGGTGTTGCACCAGCTCCAGGGCTGCCTTGCGGCCGGCCTTCCGATCGTCTTCGGCTTCTCGGTGTACGAGAGCTTCATGAGCCCGGAGGTGGCGGCGACGGGCGAGGTGCCGCTCCCGCCGCGGGGCGAGCAGCTGATCGGAGGCCACGCCGTCGTGGCGGTGGGCTACGACGACGCGATGCAGCGCTTCATCGTGCGCAACTCGTGGGGCAAGAAGTGGGGCAAGAAGGGCTACTGCACGATGCCGTACGGCTACCTCACCGACCCTCAGCTCGCGCGCGACTTCTGGGCGATCTACTCGGTCGAGCCGGACGCGCCCGCTGCGAAGCCGAGGCGGCGGCGGACGACGGCCAGGAAGAGGACGACGACGCGGAAGCGAACAGCGGCCAAGCGCTGACGTGGCCGCGGAGTACGACCGGGGGCCCTCGCAGGCGATCGCCTCGATCTGCCTGCGCTGCCCCCTGCCCGGCAAGCCACAGGCGTTCTGGACGGCGTGGGGGCCGATCTTCTACCGCGGGCGGCTCGACGGGTCGGCGCGGCTCCTGTGCATCGCGTCCGACCCGGGGCCGACCGAGCGGATCGCCCACCGGACGCTCGTCGGCGACGCGGGCCAGCGGGTGCAGGGCTTCCTCGCGAAGCTCGGGCTGACCAAGTCGTACCTCTGCGTGAACGCGTTCCCGTACGCGCTCCACCCGAGCTGGGGCATGTCCGCCGACGAGCTGCTCGCCGACCCGGCGCAGAAGGAGTGGCGCAACCAGTTCTACGACGCGGTCAAGCCGGACGACGTGCAGGCGATCGTCGCGTTCGGGACGAATGCGCAGCAGGCGCTCGACCTCTGGGCAGGGAAGCCGAACGTCCCGGTCGAGCGTGTCCCGCACCCGAGCAGCCGCGACGCGGGCGCGCTCCTGCAGGCCTGGCACGGGGCGATCCAGCGGCTGCGCCAGAAGGTGACGCCGGATCCCGACGGGCACGCGGACGGGCCCAACTACGGCTCCTCGTTCCAGGAGGCCGACTACGCCGCGATCCCGAGAGGCGACCTGCCGTTCGGCGTGCCCGACTTCCTCGGCGACGACGCCGCGGGCAGGCAGGGTCATCCGCGCCACAACAACTCGGTGGCCCGCCCGACTCCGGACGACGGCCACACGCTGATCTGGACCGCGCCGGACGATTGAGCGAGTACCTCGGCACCCCGGTCGACCCGATGGACGGCCCGACGTTCGTGCTCGGCGGCCGCGTCGTGACGATGGACGGCCACGACTCGGTCGTCGACGACGGCGTCGTCTACGTGCGCGACGGCTCGATCGCCGCCGTGCAGACGGCGAACGCCGACCCGCCGCCGGAGTTCGCGGGCGTGAAGGTCCTCGAGACCAAGGGCACGATCTACCCGGGCCTGATCGACCTCCACGACCACCTGAGCTACAACGCGCTCCAGCTCTGGGACGTGCCGAAGCTGTACACGAACCGCGACCAGTGGGCCCAGGGGGACACGTACAGGAAGCTAGTCACCGGCCCGATGAAGGTGCTCGCGCACACGCCCGAGTACGTGCCCGCGATCGTCCGCTACGTCGAGGCCAAGTGCCTCGTCGCGGGGACGACGACGTCGCAGGGGATCGCGCTCTCCAGCTACTCCGGCATCCAGCGCTTCTACAGGGGGATCGTCAGGAACGTCGAGCAGACCGACGAGGACGAGCTGCCCGAAGCCGGCACGCACATCGCCGACGTCGCCGCGAAGGACTGGGCCAAGTTCCTGAAACGCCTCGAGAGCTTCGACTGCCTGCTCCTCCATCTGAGCGAAGGCACGGACAAGGCCGCCCACGAGCACTTTCTCGCGCTGCAGGCGCCGTCGGGAGAATGGGCCGTCACCAGCTCGCTGGCCGGGATCCACTGCGTCGCGCTCGAGAAGAAGGACTTCGAGGTGCTCGCGAAGGCCGGAGCGTCGATGGTCTGGTCTCCGCTCAGCAACCTGCTCCTGTACGGGAAGACGGCCGACACGAGCCTGGCGCACGACGCCGGAGTCCTGACGGCGCTCGGGCCGGACTGGTCGCCGAGCGGGAGCAAGAACCTGCTCGGCGAGCTGAAGGTGGCCAGGCTCGTCGACAGCGTCAACGGCGGCGGCCTGTCGGACGTCGACCTGATCGCGCTCGCCACCCGGAACCCCGCCAAGATCCTGCGCTGGGACGGGCACCTCGGATCGATCGAGGCCGGCAAGCGCGCGGACCTGCTCGTCGTCTCCGGGGCAGGCGGCGACGCGCACGCACATCTCTTCACCCGCAGCGAGCACGACGTGGAGCTCGTCGTCGTCAACGGCGTCCCCCGCTACGGCGCGAGCACGGTCATGCGAAAGCTGCTGGGCGAAGCTGCGGCGCAGGCGGAGGCGGGCTCGGCCGGGGGCAGGGCTCGCCTCCTCTTCCTGACGCAGGCGACCGGCGACCCGGTCGTCGGGAAGGTGACCCTGAAAGAGGCGACCGACCTGCTCGCCGACGGCCTGCACCGGCTCCCGGAGCTCGCGAAGGAGATGGACAAGCAGAAGGTCGGTCCCGACGACACGTTCCTCGTGCTCGACCATGAGGAGGAGGACGGCGCCGACCTCCGCCCGCATCTCCCCGGCCCGGACGGCGAGCTCACGGGGATGCTGGACGGCTTCGCCGCGGCCACACCGCTGGCCGACCTGCTCGTGCCTCTGACCCTCGACCCGCTCACGGTGTTCGACGACGCGCACTTCGTGGACACCCTTGCCGCGGAGAAGAACCTTCCCAAGGAGGTAGCCGACCATGTATCCGATCTCTTCTGACCGTGGCTAGGGCGCGACGCACATCGGCCGTCGCGGCCGCGGCCGACCCGACCCTCGCCAACCTTCGCAAGATCGACCACATCGTCGTGCTCATGCTCGAGAACAGGTCGTTCGACCACATGCTCGGGTACCTGACGCTGGAGGCGGCGCGGACCGACGTCGACGGGCTCAAGGCCAGCATGTCGAACATGTACCGGGGCAAGAACTACAAGGTCCGGCATCTCCAGCGAACCGCGCTCACGAAGGACGAGGATCCTTGCCACGGCGGCGCGTGCATCGCCGAGCAGGTCGAGCAACAACATGGGCGGCTTCGTCGCCAACTTCGCGAAGCAGCGCAAGAAGGCGAAGCTCGTCGACGTGGTCATGGGCTACTACAACGGCAGCGACCTGCCCACGTACGACCATCTGGCACGCGAGTTTGCCGTCTGCGACCGCTGGTACTGCTCGGTGCCCGGCGCGACGTGGCCGAACCGGCTCTATGCGCTCTGCGGACAGGCGGCCGGGAGCAAGGACCCGAAGAAGGTGCCGGTCTACGACGTGCCCTCGTTCGTGCGCCACCTCGAGTCGAACAAGGTCTCGTGGCGCTGGTACACGCACGACGTGGGGACGCTCCGCTTCACCGACAGCAGGTTCCGGGTCGGCTTTCTCGACAAGTTCGCGTACTTCGACCGCCGCAGCATCCTCGCGCCGCGCAACTTCATGGACGACGCGAAGGACGGGAAGCTGCCGGCGGTCTCGTGGATCGACCCGAACTTCGTCGACGTCTCGTTCGTAGGTCCGGCGGGGTCGAACGATGACCATCCGCCGTCGGACATCAAAGCCGGCCAGGAGCTCGTGCTGAAGACGTACACGGCGCTCGTGAACAGCCCGAACTGGAAGAAGACGATGCTCGTGGTCACGTACGACGAGCACGGCGGGTTCTTCGACCACGTGTTCCCGCCCGCAGCGCACGACGACAGGCCGGCGTTCCGGACGTACGGCGTGCGCGTCCCCGCGTTCGTCGTCTCGCCGTTCACCCAGCGCACGAGCGTCTCGAACACGGTCTACGACCACACGTCGATCATCAAGACGATCCTGCTCCGCTTCTGCCAGAAGAACGGCCAGATCCCGAACATGGGCGCGCGGGTCGAGAACGCGAACCACCTGGGCGACGTGCTGACCCTTGCGCAGCCGAGGCCGCCGACACCCATGGAGGCGTTCCGCGATGCCGTCGACCGCATCACCTCGTGGCGCGCCGAGGTGTTTCGCGACCGGCTGCTGGCGAGGCCGACCGGCGATCCCGCCGACCCGCTGGACCTGAACGACCTCCAGCAACAGGTGCTGGCGGCAAACCAGAAGATCCGCGCGGAGGGCCTCCCCGTAGGCCAGCCCTGACAAGCTACGCCCGTGCGCAAGGTCGCCGTCATCGCGGACGTCCACGGCAACGCGCCCGCGTTCGCCGCCGTGCTCGACGAGATCGAACGCGAGGAAGCCGACCTGATCGTCTCCTGCGGCGACCTGACCTGGGGGCCGCTGCCCGAGCAGACGTACGAGCTGGCGCGCGGCCTGAACGCCCGGTTCGTGCGCGGGAACGCGGACCGGGCGGTGCTCGAAGGCGTCTCCGAGACCGAGCGCGAGCAGTGGATGCAGGCGCACCATACGGACGCGATGCGGGAGTTCCTCGGCGGCTTCGAGGAGAACGTCGTCGTCGAGGTCGACGGGCTCGGGCGGGTGCGCTTTTGCCACGGCTCGCCGCGCAGCGACGAGGAGTGCGTCACGCCGGAAACGCCCGAGGAGCGCGTCCGCGAGCTCAGCGCCGGTGTCGACGAGACCGTGATCGTCAGCGCGCACGTCCACATCCAGTTCGATCGCGAGGCGGCCGGGATTCGCAGCGTCAATGCGGGCAGCGTGGGCCTCCCGTATGAAGGCAGGCAGGGCGCGTACTGGGCGCTCCTGGGGCCGGACGTGGAGCTGCGCCGCACCGAGTACGACGTCGACGGAACCGTCGAGCGCTTCCGGGCGAGCGGTCAGCCGAACGTCGAGCAGATCGTCGAGATGATGCTGGCGCCACCCGAGCCGCGCGAGGTGATCGACCACGCCGAGAAGCACGTCTTCGCCGGGTAGGCGGCGCATCGCCTCCGTTCGCGGTGCGGCCGCCTGGGTCGACCGGGTCGGGCTCGCCGCGCTCTTTCCGACCGACGACCTCGTCCTGCCGTCGCTCTGGGAGGCGGCCACGGGCAAGCCCGTGGTCGACCGCGACTTCGCACCCGACGTGGGGCTCGTCTGGGGCTGGAAGGACGAGCTCCCGGAAAGGAAGCTCGTCTGCGCGGGGAAGCACCTCGGCGGCCGCGCCTCGCTGGTCTCGCTCGAGCTCCTGCCGGTCCTCTATGCGCTCACGGGCCGTGACGGGCGGCCCGAGGACTTTCGCGACGAGGACCTCTCACCCGTCGAGCGGGACGTCGCCGAAGCCGTGCTCGAGTCCGGCCCGATCAGCAGTGCGGAGCTACCGAGCCTCGCCGGCCACGAGCGGAAGCGCGTCAACGCGGCGGCCCTCCGGCTGCAGCGGCGCCTCGTCGTCACGTCCGCGGGACGGCAGGAACACGAGCGGGGCTGGCCCTCGGTCGTGTTCGACATCCTGCCGAGGCGCTACGCCGACCGGCTCCGCATCCTGCCGGACGCGGACGAGGCACGGGCGACTCTCGCGGAGACGATCCTGCGCTCGGCGGGCGAGGTGTCCGCCGCAGACGTGGCCGCGGTGCTCGGAGGGACGCGCAAGCAAGCGGGCGCGGCGCTCGACCGGCTCGCAGCCGAGGGCCGGGTGCGATCCCGTGATGCGGGCGAGTACCTGCTCTGGGCTCTCTAGTTCCGGCCCTTCCCTGCCGACACCACATAGCAGGCGGCCTTGAACACCATGGGCGACGAGTCCACATTTCAGCCCTTCGACCGGACCGGTCTGCTCCGCCGAGCAGCGCCGTTCATCGGTGCGATGTGGCTCGCGCTCGTCATCTACCCGCTACCGCCCAACGGCGGGGACTCGGACGCGTTCGTCACGGCCGTCGCACTGAACGTGATCATCCTCGTCGCCGTGCTGATCGTCCCCTGGCGCCGACTGGGGCCGATGGCCGGCGTCCTCCCGCCGCTCGCCTACCTGCTCGTCATCGCCCTCTTGCGCCAGGCCGACGGCGGCGGCTCTTCGTCCTACGGCGCGCTCCTCATGCTCCCGATCTTCTGGCTCGCCCTCTACGGGAGCCCGCAGCAGCTCGCGGTCGGGTTCGCGGGCCTCGCAACCGTGTTCGTCGTGCCCGTCTTCCTGATCGGCGCTCCGGACTACCCGCCGAGCGAATGGACGCGCGCGCTCGTGTGGCTGTGCGTCGCTCCGATCATCGGGTTCACGGTGCAGTCGCTCGTGCGCGAGCAGCGCAAGCGGGCAGAGGAGAACCTGCGCCGCGCGGACGAGCTCCAGGTCAGCCAGGAAGAGACCCGCAAGCTCGTCGTCAGCATGGCCGCTGTCACCGAGGCGACCCGTGAGCTGGCCCGCACACCTGACGCCAAGGTGGCGCGCGAGATCATCTGCACGGCCGCCTGTACGGTCACCGGCGCCCGCTTCGCCAAGCTCATGGAGCGAAGCCCGGACGGGGAGATCGTAATGACCGCCAAGCACGGGCTCGAGAGCAGCCCGCCGCTGACGGTGCCACTCGGCGAAGAAGCGTCCGGTGCCGACGCGGTCTTTCTCTCGAAGAAGCCGCTCTTCGTCGAGGACGCACGGGGAGACGATCGCCTCTCGCAGCGCGTCGTGTCGGCGACGGGCGCTGTGTCGATGCACTTCGAGCCCGCCCTACGCAACGAGGAGGCGGTCGCCGTACTGGTCGTCGGCTGGACGCATGCCGTCGACGAGACGGGTCGAATCGCGGCGTCGATGCGCATGCTCGCCGCGGAGACCGCAATGGCGCTCGAGCGCCTCGACCTGCTGGCGCGGCTCGAGAAGGTGGCGCGGACCGATGACCTGACGGGGCTACTGAACCGGCGCGGGTGGGAGGAGAAGCTGCCCAGCGAGCTGGCCCGCTCGCTGCGCAGCGGCGATCCGCTCTGCGTCGCCATGCTCGACCTGGACTTCTTCAAGAACTACAACGACCAGGGCGGCCACCAGGCGGGCGACCGGCTACTCAAGCAGAGCGCGGCGGCCTGGGAACGGGAGCTCCGCGACACCGACATCCTCGCCCGCTACGGAGGCGAGGAGTTCAGCGTCGCGCTGCGCGGCTGCCGGCTCGACAACGCCAAGGACATCGTCGAGCGTCTGCGGGTCGCGATGCCCGGGGGCCAGACCGTCTCCGCCGGAGTCGTGTGCTGGAACGGGCACGAGACGGCTGAGGAGCTCGTCGGCCGCGCCGATGCGGCGCTCTACGAGGCGAAGCGGATGGGCCGCGACTGCCTCGTCGCGGCCGGCGACACGCCGCCGGGCGACTTGAGCTCGGTCAGCCTGTAGCTGCGGTCGCGGCCGCCGCTCTTCACATTCGCCTCCGCGCTTGGTAAAAGGCGCATAGCAACGAGCGCCACAAACGCTTTCGGGAGGGGAGTCACATGACCAAGGGAGCCTTGAGAGGGGCGTGCATCGCGGTCCTCGTCGGCATCGGGCTCGCGCTGCCGGGCATCGCGAAAGCTGCGCCCCCGTGCGGGCCGAAGAACATCCTCATCGTCTACTCGGACAGCGGGACGCCCGACCAGCTCACGGCCGACCTCGCGGCCCAGCCGGGCGTGGCGAGCGTCGACTTCTTCGACGCCCGTGTCGGCACACCGACGCTGGCCCAGCTCAACCCCTACAACCTCGTCGTGACCTGGACGAACTACCCCTATGCCGACCCGAACGCGATGGGGGACGTCCTCGCCGACTATGAGGACTCCGGGGTGGGCCTCGTGATCCCGCTCGTCTTCAGTTTCTTCGACTCGGGCTACACCATCGACGGGCGCTGGCGTAGCGGGAACTACTCACCGTTCGACTACTCGACCGACGTCTGGTTTCAGGACCGAACGTTGGGAACGTACGACACCGGCCATCCGCTCATGCAGGGCGTCACGGCCCTCGGGAGCAACTTCGGCCAGGAGCTCGCGGTCGCGTCGGGGGCGACACAGGTCGCGGCGTGGAACACCGGCACTCCGCTGATCGCATTCAAGAACGACGTGGTTGCGATCAATGCGTACATCGGCGTGGAAGCGTCGTGGAACGGTCAGTTCGCGCTGGTCATGACGAACGCCTTCGACTGGCTCTGCGGGGGCGGTCCGCCGCCGCCACCGCCGCCGCCTCCGCCGCCGCCTCCGCCTCCGCCTCCGCCTCCACCTCCACCTCCACCGCCTCCACCGCCGCCGCCGCCGCCTCCACCGCCACCGCCTCCACCACCTGGCTGGCAGATCCGCGCCGCGATGCCCGTCGACCAGTACGGGGGCGCGGCCGATTCCGACGGGTCGGTGGCGTACGTCGCGGGCGGCTACTCGTTCCTGGTCGATGCACTGAACACGCTGTACAAGTTCGACCCGGCGACCAACACCTGGTCGCAGCTCGCTTCGATGCCCGACGCGAACATCATGGCCTCGGGCGTGTACTACCCGCCGGCGAACAAGCTGTACGTGTTCGGCGGCGAGGATCCGGAGACCGGGCAGAACTTCAACAACACCCGCATCTACGATGTCGCCTCCGACACGTGGACGGCAGGGGCGCCGATGCCGGACGTGCGCAGCTTCGCCGCCTCGGGCTACAACCCGGGGAACGGGAAGATCTACGTCGTCGCCGGCTACAACACGGGCACGGTCGACTCCGCGCAGGACACGACCTGGGAGTACGACCCGGTTGCGGACACGTGGACGGTGAAGGCTCCACTTCCGCATGCGGTCGGCGGGCCCGGGTACGGGGTCGTCAACGGCCATCTGTATGTGGCCGGTGGGCGTGATGCGACGAACACGGTGATCAACCTCTGTTACGACTACAACGTCGCTGCCAACTCGTGGTCGACGTGCGCGAACCTGCCCTCCGCGAACAACGTTCCGGGGAGCGGTGCCGCCGGCGGGAAGCTGTACCTGTTCGGCGGCGGCAACCCGTTCCTGCCGAGCGGACGGCTGAAGAGCGCGTTCCTGAGCCCCGAGACGACCGGATCCACGGTCAGCTACGACCCGGCGGGGAACTCGTGGAGCAACGAGCCGACCCTCAACCTGGCGCGCTCGTTCCCGTCGGGCGCGGCAGTGGGTGGGACGCTGGTCGCCGCGGGCGGTTACGACGGGGCGTCGTCGACGGCCTCGACCGAGACGCTGGGCGTCGGCGGGCCCACCTGCCCGACCGGTTCGACCGAGATCACGATCGGAGACAACTTCTTCGACCCGGTCGACGTGACCGTTCCGGTCGGAACGACGGTCTGCTGGACGAACACCGGCCAGATCACGCATACGGCCACCTCGGACACCGGCGTCTTCGACTCCGGCTCACTCCAGCATGGTGACGTCTACAGCTTCACGTTCAACAACGCCGGTTCGTACCCGTACCACTGCATGTTCCACCCGGTGCAGATGACGGGCACGATCACGGTTGGCAATCCGCCACCACCGCCTCCACCGCCACCGCCACCGCCGCCGCCACCACCACCACCGCCGCCACCACCACCGCCTCCACCACCGCCTCCACCACCGCCTCCACCACCGCCTCCACCGCCACCGCCACCACCGCCTCCGCCACCTCCGCCACCATCGCCTCCGCCCCGTTGCCGTGTCCCGAGAGTCCTGGGGCTGCGACTCGGCGCTGCGAAGGCCAAGATCCGGAGGGCGCACTGCTCGGTCGGCAGGGTGCGACGCGTTCGCTCGCGCCGCTCGTTGCGTGGCCGTGTGGTGAACCAGTCGCCGAGGCCGGGCACGTTCAAGCGCCGGAACTTCCCGGTCAAGCTGGCGGTCGGCCGAGGCTGATCAGAGCAACAGACGAGAGATCGGGCGGGGCGCCGAAAGGCGCCCCGCTCAGTGTTCGGGGGGCCTGAGCACCGCGAACTGGTCCGTGACCTCGAGCTTCGGAGTGCTGAACCGGAAGAGCGCCGCGGGCCGTCCACCGCTCCGCCCGGACTCGCGCCGCTCGCCCGTCGCCTCGAGCACGCCGCGCCTGAGCAGGACGCGCTGGAGGTTCGTCGCGGACACGTCGTGCCCGAGCGCCGCCGCATAGAGGTCGCGCAGCTCGCTGAGCGTGAACGTCTCCGGCGCGAGCGCGAAGCCGATGTTCGTGTACGAGAGCTTGGCGCGCAGGCGTTCGCGGCCGGCGAGCGTGCTCTCCCGGTGATCGAACGCCAGCTCCGGCAGCCGATCGACCGAGTGCCAGTTCGTGTCCTGCGGCAGGGCGGGATCGACACCGAGCGGGACGACGCCGAGGTACGCCGTGGCCAGCTGCCGCTCCCGCGGGTGCCGCCCGGGCTCGCTGAGCGTCTCCAGCTGCTCGAGATGCGAGAGCTTGCGGACGTCGACCTTGGCCGCGAGGTGCCGGCGAATCGAGTCTTCGAGCGTCTCGTCCGCGTCGAGATACCCGCCCGGGAGGGACCAGGCGCCGGCATCCGGCTCCTTCGCACGCTGCCAGAGGAGCACCTGGAGCTGTCCCGCGCGCACCTGGAAAACGACCGCCAGCGTGACGTGGGCGGACGTTTTCGCCCGAGAAGCGGAAACTTTGTTAGACTGATCCACGGTTATCGACTCTGAGGCGAAAACTAGCAGAGGCAGATGCGAAACGTGAGACGTCGACCACAACAGGCGGACTGCGATCTCCTCGTCGTGGGGGGTGGCGTGGCCGGTTTCTATGCCGCTCTCTGCGCCGCGAGCGAGGCCGACGTGGTCGTCCTCACGAAGGGGCCGATCAAGACGACGGCGAGCTATCTCGCACAGGGCGGAGTCGCAGCGGCAATCGGCCCGGACGACGATCCCGCCTTGCACGCCGAGGACACGATCGCGGTGGGCCGCGGCCTCAGCCGCCCGAGCGCCGTCTCGGTGTTGACGAGCGAAGCTCCGGCGCGTGTCGCAGACCTCACCGACCTGGGCGTCGAGTTCGACCCGGGCCTCGGTCTCGAGGGCGGACACTCGCGTGCCCGCGTCGTGCACGCCGGCGGCGCGGCCACCGGACGCCAGATCGCGCACACGCTCGCCGAGCGCGTCCTCGCCCATCCGCGGATCTCGGTCCGGCAGGAGCGGGCGCTCGGGCTCTGGTCGACGGACTCACGCTGTGTCGGCGTGATCGCGGACGGCGGTGCGATCACGGCGCGGGCCACGCTGTTCGCAACGGGGGGCGCGGCCGCGCTCTGGGAACGAACGACCAACCCTGCGGGCGCGGTCGGAGACGGGATCGCCATGGCCTACCGCGCGGGAGCCGGCGTCGCCGACCTCGAGTTCATCCAGTTCCATCCGACTGCTCTGCGCGGCTCGGGCGTTCTCCTCAGCGAAGCCCTGCGCGGCGCCGGCGCGCTCCTGCTCGACGACAGCGGCCACCGCTTCACCGACGAGCTCGCTCCGCGCGATGTGGTTGCGCGTGAGATCGGAGCGCGTGGCACGGCGTTGCTCGACCTCCGCCCGGTCGATCGGGACCGCTTCCCGTCCGTGATCGGGTCGCTCGAGGATGCCGGGTTCGACCCCGCGGTCGAGCCGATCCCGGTGGCGCCTGCGGCCCACTACACGATGGGCGGCGTCGTCACCGACCTCGACGGCCGGACCGAGCTGCCGGGGCTGTACGCGGCCGGGGAATGTGCCTGCACGGGCGTTCACGGAGCGAACCGGCTCGCGTCGAACTCGTTGCTCGAATGCCTCGTCTTCGGCCGCCGGGCTGCCCTCGCCTCGCTCGAGGAGCCCGGCCTTTCGGCTCGGCTCGGCGCTCCGCCCGTCCCGCAACCGCTCGAAACCGTCACCCCCGACCTTCGCCGCGCGCTGTGGCAGGACGCCGGTCTCGTCCGCGACGCGGCCGGGCTGGAGCAGCTACGGGGAGCCCCGCACCTCCTGACGAGGCTGATCGCGGCGGGCGCGCTCACGCGAACGGAGAGCCGAGGAGCGCACTTCCGCGCCGACTGTCCGACCGAGGATCCTGAGCTCGCCGGCCATGTAGTCCACCGACCGGGGCAGGAGCCCGTGTTCGAACGATGGTCGTAGCCCAGGAGCTCGATCTGGAGCGGATCGCGCTCGCGGCGCTCGCCGAGGACGTCGGCGGCGGCGACCTGACGACCGAGGCCACCGTCGCCGAGGACGCAACCTGCACCGCAACGCTGCTGCTCAAGGAGGCGGGCGTCGTCTCCGGCCTGCCTGCGGCCGAGGCCGTCTTCTGCGCGCTCGATCCGAACCTCGCCTTCGAGCCCGCCGCGGCGGACGGTGATCGCTTCCAGCAGCCGGCCGAGCTCGCCCGCATCACCGGCCGCACGCGCGCCGTGCTGACCGGGGAGCGCACTGCGCTCAACCTCCTCGGCCGCCTCTCCGGGATCGCGACGCTGACGCGCCGCTTCGTGGACGCGATCGAAGGCACCGGCGCGGAGATCCTCGACACCCGCAAGACGACGCCGGGGCTCCGCGCGCTCGAGAAGTACGCCGTGCGCTGCGGGGGCGGACGCAACCACCGCTTCGGCCTCGACGACGGGATCCTCGTCAAGGACAACCACCTGCGCGCAGCGGGCGGAGTCGTGCCCGCGGTGGAGCTCCTTCGCCGGGCCGGAGCGAGCTTGCCGATCGAGGTCGAGGCCGAGACGCTGGACGACGTGCGCGAGGCGCTCGCCGCCGGCGCGGAGCAGATCCTGCTCGACAACATGTCTCCGGCGCTGATGCGCGAGGCCGTCCAGCTCGTCGCCGGCAGGGCGTCGCTCGAGGCTTCGGGCGGCGTCTCGGTCGAGACCGTGCGCGAGATCGCCGAGACCGGAGTCGACTTCGTCTCGGTCGGCGCGCTGACCCATTCGGCCCGCTCCCTCGACGTGTCGCTGGAGCTCGCATGACGACGTTGGAGATCTCGACGCTTCAGGAGGAGGTTCGCGCCCTCGCGGCGGAGCGGGAAGCCGTGATCCTCGCGCACAACTACCAGGTGCCGGAGGTGCAGGACGTGGCCGATTTCGTCGGCGACTCCCTGGGCCTGTCCCGGGAGGCCGCGGCGACCGACGCGGAGGCGATCGTCTTCTGCGGCGTCCACTTCATGGCCGAGACGGCCTCGATCCTCGCCCCGGACAAGACCGTGCTCATCCCCGACCTGGACGCCGGTTGCTCGCTGGCCGCATCGATCACCGCCGATCAGCTGCGCGCTTGGAAGGCGGAGCATCCCGGCGGCGTCGTCGTCTCGTACGTGAACACGACTGCCGAGGTCAAGGCGGAGAGCGACTACTGCTGCACGTCGGGCAACGCGAAGGCGGTGATCGAGGCGATTCCCGAGGATCAGGAGATCCTGTTCCTCCCCGATCTCTTCCTCGGCGTCTGGCTCGAGCGCGCGACCGGGCGCAAGCTGAAGATCTGGATGGGCGAGTGCCACGTGCACGCGGGCATCCGGCCCGCCGACATCGAGCGCTGGCAGGACGAGGCGCCCGACGCAGAGCTGCTCGTCCACCCCGAGTGCGGTTGCGCCAGCCAGTGCATGGCCTTCGGCAACGAGCGCACGCACATCCTCTCCACCGAGGGGATGATCAACTTCGCGAAGTCGTCGCCGAAGAGGCGGTTCCTCGTCGCGACCGAGACCGGGATCCTGCATCGCCTGAACAAGGAGGCTCCGGAGAAGCGGTTCGAGGCGATCTCCGAGAAGGCGATCTGCAAGTACATGAAGATGATCACGCTCGAGAAGCTCCGCGACTCGCTGCGCGACTGGAAGCACGTGGTCACGGTCGACCCGGAGATCGCGGCGCGCGCCCGAGGCGCGATCGACCGGATGGTCGCGATCACCTAGCCGTTGGGAGAGAGAGAGGCTCCTGACGGTCACCGCTGCACGCTCGTCGACGTAGCGCCGGATGGGATCGAAGGACCGGCGGGTGCCGGTCCTTCGATCCAAGCAGCCTTCTCGTTACCGCTTCTTGGGCACGAGCTTGACAGTGAGGGCAGCAGTCCCAACGGCGACGTGATCTGCATCCCCGAAGGCCTGTGCGACGAACACTGCCGTCTTGGTGACAGGCCAGCGGGCGCTGAACGCCCCGTTCGAGGCGACCGTGACGTGCTTCACCGTCCAACTGCCCGCCATGTAGCGTGAGAGGGCGACGTCCTCGCCGCCTTGCGCCGGACTCAGGCGGCCGTTGATCTTGACCGTTGCCGTCTTCGTGAGGGATTTCGGCTTGGCCGAGAACGTCAGCTTCCTCGTCGCACCCATGTCGCCGCCGGACTTCGTGGCGTAGAGAACGCTGTCACCGACGAGGAGATAGCTGGTCGAGTCGGCGGACTCGATCGCATTCGCCGGTCCCCCGCTCACGAACTGCGGGTGCCAGCTCTTGCCGCCATTGTCGGTGCGGAGAAGGTATCCGCCTGCGACATATCGCCCGGTCGGCTTTACGAGTGCGAAGCCATGGCTCGCATCGACGAAGTCGACCCCGTTCAGGCGCCAACTCCCCAGGCATTCGATCTCGTCCCACGTCCTGCCCCCGTTCTGCGTCCGCCAGAGCTCTCCACGCGTGTCGAGGAGGTATCCGGTAGAGACGCTTACGAACGAAACATCGAGAATCGATCGCTTGGCCGGCGTCTTGATCGCTTTCCAGCTCTTACCGCCGTCGGCAGAAACGACGAGCGTGCGT
This sequence comes from uncultured Actinomycetes bacterium, assembly GCA_963850415.1. Classification (GTDB taxonomy): domain Bacteria; phylum Actinomycetota; class Thermoleophilia; order Gaiellales; family Gaiellaceae; genus VAXT01. Next base: position 412,423 of record CAWKLE010000004.1, on the reverse strand, counting down.
GCTCCGTAGGCGTAGAACCTGCCTTTCACGACCTCGCCTGCGCGAAGGAGCGCGCTTTGTCCGATCTTGCCGGCGACCGCCTTGAACTCCTCGCCACTGTTCGTCGAGCGCAGGAGTCCGCGTGGGCCGATCAGCAGGATCGTCTGGGTATCGAGAGCGACGACCGCGCTGATCGCGCGCGTCGTGCCCGTATTGAGGATCCGATAGCTGACCCCCGAATTGTCCGAGCGCTGGAGAGAGCCGTCGGATGCGAGCACGAACAGCGTCGTGGGCGTGGGCGCGGCGATCCCTACGATCGCTGCGCTGGTCGGTGGACTGATGTTCGCCCACGTCTGGCCCCCGTCGACCGTTCGTGCGAGCACGCCTTGCGAGCCTCCGGCGAATGCGGTCACGCTGGACACGGCGTGGAGGACGGTGAACGGACCCTGGATCCGCGATCCGACCGTCTGCCAGTTCGCGCCGGCGTCGTCCGAGACCTGCGCACTGCCGAAGGCGCCGACTGTTACGGCTCGCGAGGGAGTGACGAACACAACCCCGAACGATGCGTCGCTCGAAGGCACGATCGACGCGAACGTGTCGCCGCCGTCGGTGGTGCGCAGCAGCTGGTTGCCGGCCGCGGTCGTCACGAGGGCGACATCGGGTCCGGCCGTTCGAATCGAGGTCAGGTCGCCGCCGGGCACCTCGAGGACCGGCTTCGCCTCCCAGGTCGCCCCGTCGTCACCGCTCTTGAGAAGAGTCAAGCCGTTGCCGACGGCGTACATCGTTGTTCCGTCGGCCCTTTCGATTCCCCTGAGTGCGGCGTGGGCCGTCGCGACCTGCGTCCAGGACGCAGCTCCGTCGCTCGTCCGTTGGATCGTGCCGCCCTCGGTCACCGCGAAGGCGGTGGTCACCGAGGTGGCGATGATGTCAGTGGGCTTCCCGCCCGGAATCGCAGTCCTGCGGGTGAACGTTCGTCCACCGTCAGCGGTGGACAGGACGAACCCGTTCGAAAGTACGAGGTAACCGATCTCGCTCGATGGAAATGCGGCAGTCACTAGGCTCGCAGAGCCACGTGCGAAGGGAAGACGCGTGAACGTCTTGCCGCCGTTGTCGGAGCGCCGGAGGAAGGTGGCGCCGCCGACGACGATCGAGTTGGGATCGCCGCCCAGGATTCGGACAAGGCTGAGGTTGTCTTGGATGCCTGTGGCGATTCCCGACCAGGTCAGCCCTCCGTCCGTGCTCTTCAGCAGCACGCCTTCGTTTCCCGCCGCGTAGGTAGTCCCTGCCGCGGAAGCGAGGCTCGTCAGAGTCGAGGGCCCCAGCAACGGATTGCCTGAATACCAGCCAGCGCCGGGAGCCTGCACGCCGGACTGAGCGCCTGACAAGAGGAGCAGCGACGCGAGTGCCGTACCCAGCAATGTCAGCACGCGTCGCCCGCTCCCACTGCGAATGAGTGGAGCTTGGAACATGATTCTCCTTTCCGCCGCCCCCGTCTGGACACCCCCGTTCAGCCAGGAAATGGCGGCAGTGTGATGCTGTCCGCTCTTCCTCCGAGCCGCATCGGCACCAACCTTGAGTCGCCGTCAGTAGCAAGTACCGATCGTGACCAGCGTCTGCGCGGATGAGGACCGAGCCGGCCTCTAAGAGAGTTGCAACATGCTCGAGATCGAGGAGACCAGCGGTTTCACGGTCCGCGACTCGACTGGGCGGCACGTCGGACAGGTCGAGGGCTCTCTCTACGGGACTTCGCCTGATGTCCCCGACGCGTTGGCGATCCGTTCAGACGGTCTCTGGCATCGTCATTTCCTGGTTCCGGCGACCGCGATCCGCAAGGTGGACGAGCTGACCGGCGAGATCGAGCTCGTTCTCGAGCGCGGCAAGCTCCAGCGCTTCCTCTAGCGCCTTCTCCCGATCGTCAGCCTCCCGCCACGGCTGCGACAACCCTCACCGTCTCTCCTCCGCGAAGCTTCGAATCGACACCACCGCGCCCGCGGATGTCTTCCCCGTCGACGTAGATGTTCACGAGCGGACGCAGCTCGTTGCGCGCGTCGAAGAGCAGGTCGCTAACGGGCAGGGCGCGGAGCGCGGCGCCGACCGTGGGTGCGTCGAGCTCGAACTGCTTCCGACCGCCCGCCTGGTCGGCGAGCAGGCCCGGAAGCAACACGGTTACCACTCGGCGAATTCGACCGACAGCACGGCTGGTAGGTGCCGCGCCGCCTCGATCCACTCGTCACCCTCGTTCGGGGAGACGAAGACCGAGCCGCTCTTCGTGCCGAAATAGATCCCGACAGGGTCGAGCCGATCGGACGACATTCCCTCGCGCAGCACCTCGACCCACGCCTGCTCCGGCAACCCGTTCGTGGCTAGCTCCCAGCTGCTGCCGCCGTCCTGGGTGCGGTACACGCCGAGGCGTCCACCCGACGTGACCCTGTCCCCGCCGCCGACCTCGCCCGCCGAACCGCGCGCCGAGTCCTCCGGGATCACGAAGGCCATGTCCGGATCTCGGTGGTGGATGGCGATTGGAAAGCCGAAGCTGCTGGGCAGGCCGTTGTCCTCCAGCCGTTCCCAGTTCTCGCCGCGGTCGTCGGTGCGGTAGACGCCGCAGTGGTTCTGCTGCCAGAGGCGGTCGGTCTTCGCCGGGTGGACGAGCACCTTGTGCACGCACTGGCCGACCTCGGGGAACGGGTCGTCTGGCATGAAGTCGGCCGCGGTGCCCTTGTTCGCAGGCCTCCACGAGGCGCCGGCGTCCTCGCTACGGAAGACGCCCGCCGCGGAGATGCCCACGTACATCGTCTGGTCGTTCTCCGGGTCGAACTGGATCGAGTGCGTGCACATCCCGCCGGCGCCCGGATTCCAGCGCTCACGGGTCGGATGGTCGATCAGGCTCGTGACGGGCTCCCAGCTCTGGCCGCGATCGGCCGAGCGGAAGAGCACGCCCGGCGCGCCGCCGAGCCACAGCATCCCGTTTGGGCCTGCTTCGACGTGCCACGTCTTTTCGAGCGTCAGTTCGTGATCCTCGGGCAGTCCGAGCCCCTCGCTCCGCTCCCAGGTCTTGCCGGCATCGTCCGAACGCTGGACGGTTGCGCCGTAGACGGCATGGTTCGCGGCGGCGAAGATCGACCCCTCGTCCTTCATCGCGTGGAACACGTCCCAGCCGGCCAGGTACGGCCCCTCGGTCTCCCATTTGCGTCGGGTTTCGTCGCCCTTCAGGAGGAAGAGCCCCTTGCGAGTGCCGACCAGAATCGACGGAGCCATCGCTCGGTAGCCTACTCAAGCGTGGTCAGGCTCACCGAGCAGCAGGCACAGCTTTTTCTAGGCAAGAACTTCGGCGCAGTGGCGACCATCCGCCCGGACGGGACGCCACACGTGACGCCGGTCTGGATCGACTACGACGGCGAGCATGTCGTCTTCAACACCGCGACCGGCCGGGCGAAGTGGCACCACATGCGCCGCGATCCGAGAGTGACGATCGAGGTCTACTCGCAGGACGACCCGTACGACTACGTGACCGTCACCGGGACGGTCGAGCTCGAAGAGGGTGAGGCGGCCGACCGGCACATCGACAAGCTGTCGGAGAAATACACCGGCAACCCGAAGTTCCAGAGCCACCGCCCCGGCGAGCGCAGGGTCATCGTCCGGGTCACGCCCGAGCGGATCGCTTGATCACGATCTGCGAGGTCGGGCCGCGGGACGGCCTGCAGAACGAGCGAGGACGTCCTGCCGCCGGAGACGCGCGCCGAGCTCGTCAACCGGCTCGCCGCCGCGGGCCTGCCGGTGGTGGAGGCGGTCAGCTTCGTCAGCGCCGAGCGCGTTCCGAAGATGGCCGGCGCGGAGGAGGTCGTCGGCGGGCTCGAGCGGCGTGACGGGACCGTCTACGCCGGGCTCGCGCTGAACGAGAAGGGCTACGACCGGCTGCGGGAGGCAGGGCTCGACGAGGTTCGTTTCGCGCTCGCCGCGACAGAGAGCTTCAGCCGGCGGAACGCCAACGCGTCCGTCGACGAGGCTCTGGACGTAGCAAACAAGGTTCTCGCGCGCGCGCGCGAGGACGGCGTCCGTTCGACGGCCACGATCAGCGTCGCGTTCGGCTGTCCGTTCGAGGGCCGCGTCGACCCGGGCGTGGTGGTCGAGCTCGCCAAACGGCTCGGCGCCGCCGACGACGTCGTCCTTGCGGACACGATCGGTGTCGCGACCCCGGGCCAGGTGCGACGGCTGGTCGAAGACAGCGGCGCGTCCGGCTTCCACGGCCACAACACGCGCAACACCGGCTTCGCGAACGCCTATGCCGCACTCGAGGCCGGCGCGACGACCCTCGACTCGTCGATCGGTGGCCTCGGCGGCTGCCCGTTCGCGCCGAAGGCGACCGGCAACGTGGCGACCGAGGACCTGGTCTACATGCTCGAGGGCGACGGCGTCGAGACCGGCGCCGACCTGGACGCGCTGATCGCCATCTCGGAGTGGCTCGAAGGCGTGCTCGGGAGGTCGCTCGAGGGCCAGCTCTACAGAGCGGGACGCTTTCCGAGCGAGTAGAGCGTCACTCGGTTCCCGAAGATCTCGATCTCACCCTCCGGCTCCATGCCCAGCTTCTCGGCGACGCGGACGGAGCGAATGTTGCTCGGATAGATGAGCGCGATCAGCCGCTCGAGCCCGAGCTCCGCGAGCGCCCAGTCGCGAACCGCCAGCGCAGATTCGGTCGCGTACCCGTTACCCCAGTGCTCACGGCCGAGGAGGTAGCCGATCTCCACCTCGAGCGGTCCGTCGACCTGCTCGGTGATCGTCCAGGTCGTGGGGTCCCAGACGAGGAGCCCGCAGCGGCCGAGGAACGCCCCGTCCTCCTTCCGCTCGACTCCGAGCTGGCCGTAGCCGCGGGCCCGATAGCTCTCGATCATGCGCTCGAGGGTGTCGAGCGCCTGATCACGGGAACGCGTGCCGCCCGCGCCGATGTAACGCATCGTCTCCGGATCGGACAGGAAGCGCGCCAGGTCGTCGAGGTCGTCGAGCGAGAGCGGCCGGAGCGCGAGTCGCTCCGTCTCGAGCTCCACGCCTAGACGGCGACCTGTTGGCGCTGCGTGAAGTTGAAGACCGAGAAGAAGCGCTCGAGGTCCGCCGGCTTTCCGGCCGCGATTGTCACGTTGCCGGCGGAGACCGCAGCGCGAGCATCGAGCTCACCCGAGGCGAGGCCGAAGAACGTCTCCCGGTCGGTTGCGAAGTCGAGGTCCGCCTCGTCCGTCGCTCCGACCTCGACATGGACGGTGCTGTCCTCGAGCCGCACCGTGTAGACGTCGTCGGCGACTCGCACGACGTAGGTCGCGGCCAGCCCGCGCGCCGCCTGCGGATCGAGCAACGCAGCGAATGCGTTCAGGCCCCAGTCGGGATAGAAGTCTTCACCTTCGTCCGGGGGCGGGAGCGAGCGGGCGCCCCAGCGGGCGAGCGCGTATAGCGGCTCCTCGAGTTCGCGGCCGTACTCGGTCAGCTCGTAGACGGTCGAGGCCGCGGGCGGTGGGAGCTTGCGCTTCTGCACGATCCCGCCGGCTTCGAGATCTCGGAGGCGCGCGGCGAGGATGTTCGTCCCGACTCCGGGCATGCCCTCGATCAGGTCGGTGTACCGCTTCGGCCCCTTGAGCAGCTCGCGGACGATCACGAGCGACCACCGTTCGCCGACGAGCTCGAGCGCATGACAGACGGGGCAGTACTGGTCATAGCGCCGTGGCTTGCTCATTGCGAACGCATCATAGCGCACGTACTTGTAGTTGAGAAGTGGATACTTGCAAAAAGAAAGTAACCCGTGCTAGGTTGCAAGCTAGTGAGTGCTAACGGAGAAAGAAAGGAAGAGACCGTGATCGCATCTGCTCGACGCAAGTGGTTCGGGCTCGCGCTGCTCTTGCTCGTGCAGTTCATGGTCGTGCTCGACATCGCGATCGTGAACGTGGCGCTGCCTTCAATCAAGATCGACCTGGGCTTCTCCCAGGAAAATTTGCAATGGGTGATCAGCGCCTATGCGCTCTTCTTCGGCGGCTTCCTGCTGCTGGGTGGGCGCGCAGCTGACCTCCTCGGACGCCGCCGGATGTTCCTGGTCGGAGTCGTCCTCTTCACCACCGCCTCGCTCGTCTCCGGGTTCGCCTGGGGCGAAGGGCCTCTGATCGGCGCACGCGCCATGCAGGGGCTCGGCGCGGCGATCATCACGCCTGCGGCGCTCTCCATCCTGATGACGACCTTCGCCGAGGGGAAGGAACGGAACATGGCACTCGGCGCCTGGGGCGGCGTCGGGGCGTTCGGAGCCGTCGCCGGCGTCCTGCTCGGAGGCGTCCTCACCGACCTTCTGAGCTGGAACTGGATCTTCTTCGTCAACGTTCCGGTCGGCATCCTCGGGCTCGTGCTCGCCCCCTTCCTGATCAACGAGAGCCGCGATGCGACCGCCGAGAGCTACGACGTGCCCGGAGCCGTCCTCGTCACGAGCGGGCTGGTGACGCTCGTCTACGCCATCACCCAGGCCAACCACTTCGGTTGGGGCTCGGCCACGACGATCGGCCTCTTCGTCGCGGCCGGCGCACTGATCGCGGGGTTCCTGGGCTGGGAGGCCCGAGCCAAGGATCCGTTGATGCCGTTCTCGATCTTCCGGCTGCGCACGCTCGTCGGAGCGAACATCGCCGGGTTCATCCTGGGGACGGCCCTGTTCGGGATGTTCCTGATGCTCACCCTCTACATGCAGCAGGTGCTCGGGTACTCGGCGATGAAGACCGGCGTCGCGTACCTGGCCGTGGCTGGTTCGGCGATCGTGACGTCCGGCATCGCGGCGCAGCTGGTGAACCGGCTCGGCGTCAAGCCGGTGCTCATCGTCGGGATGACCGCGCTGACCGCAGGCCTCGTCTATTTCTCGCAGGTCTCGGTCGGAGGCTCGTACTGGACCGACCTGTTCCCAGGGTTGCTCCTGGTTGCAGTCGGGCTCGGCTTCTCGTTCGTGCCGATCTCGATCGCGGCGCTCGCCGGTGTGCAGCCGGCTGAGGCTGGTCTCGCTTCGGGGTTGCTCAACACCTCACAGCAGATCGGCGGGGCGCTCGGGATCGCCGCGCTCTCGGCGATCACGACCTCGACGACGACCAGCGACCTCTCGAGCGGGACGACTCCTGCGTTCGCGCTCACGAACGGGTTCCAGGACGCGTTCATCGCAGGCGCGATCATCGCCTTCGTCGGCGTCCTCGTCTCGATCTTCGTGGTCAGCCGCAGCGACCTGACCGAGGAGGTTCCGGAGGTCGAGCCCGCTTTCGAGCAGGCCGCCTAGTGATCTCGAGTGGGCCGCCGGGCGTCCGGCCCGGCGGCTCACTCAGAACAGGATCGTCTTCACGAGCCAGACGATGATCACGAGCGTCAGGACGACGAGCAGGAGCTCGATCAGCCCGATGACCGTGAACCGGAGCATGTTGACCTGCCCCTTGGCCTTGCCCTTCCCCTTCCCGGCGCTGAGCGACGCCTCGACCATGTCGAGGACGTGACGCTCGATCCGGTCGCCGAGCTCGTCCGACGCGCTCTTCGGCGCGTCCGTCTTCAAGGGCGGGAAGCTCTCGTCGCCGTCGACTGCGAGCTGGAAGATCCGCTCGTGCTGGACGTCCTTCAGGTGCTGCTGCCCGAGGTCGACGATCGCGACGCCTTCGGGGAGGTCGTTGCCGAGCAGCGCGCGAGTCGTCTCGGAGAGCAGAACCTGGCCGCCGTGGCCCGCCGAGCAGATGCGCGCCGCGCGGACGACGTCGAGCCCGAGATACCCCTCTTCGCCGACCGACGGCTCGCCCGTGTGCAGGCCCATTCGCACGCGCACCTCCTTCCCTCCCGGCCACTCGTGGGCCGCGAGCGCGCGCTGGGCGGCGACCGCCCCGGCGACGGCATCCCGTGCGCGCGAGAAGGAGTAGAAGAACGCGTCGCCCTGGGTGTCGACCTCGGTTCCACCCTTGTCGCCGAGGCTCTCGCGGAGCAGTTGCCGGTGGTCGCGGACGACGTCGCCGTAGGCGTCCCCGAGCTCCTGGAGCAGCCGGGTCGAGCCCTCGATGTCGGTGAAGAGGAACGTGACGGTGCCTCCCGGAAGCGTCGCCATGGTGCGTGAGTGTAGGGTCGAGAGGCGATGAACGCAGTCGCACCGGATCCTCGCCGCTGGAAGGCGCTCATCCTGATCTGCACCGCGATCTTCGTCGTGGTGCTCGACATCGCGATCGTCAACGTCGCGCTCCCGTCGATCGGGGCCGACCTGCACTTCGCGGAGCGGAATCTGCAGTGGGTGATCACGGCCTACGGGCTGACCTACGGCGGCTTCCTGCTCCTCGGCGGGCGCGCGTCAGACCTGATCGGGCGGCGCATCATGTTCATGATCGGGCTCGCGCTCTTCGGCGCCGCGTCGCTCGTCTGCGGTCTCGCGACGTCCTCGGCGATGCTGATCATCGCACGCGGCGTCCAGGGGCTCGGCGCGGCGATCGTGACCCCGGCGGCGCTCTCGATCATCTCGGTCACCTTCACCGAGGGCAGTGAGCGGAACAAGGCGCTCGGCGCCTGGGGCGCGGTCGGCGGCAGCGGTGCCGCGGCGGGCGTCCTGATGGGCGGTGTCCTGACGAAGTACCTGGGCTGGGAATGGATCTTCTGGGTCAACGTGCCGGTCGCGGCGATCGTCCTGATCCTGACGCCGATCTACGTGCGCGAGAGCCGCCGCGAGGACGTCGTCCACGACTACGACCTGCCCGGGGCGATCAGTGTCACCTCCGGGTTGATCCTCCTCGTGTACGCGATCTCGCAGGCGCCGGTGGTCGGCTGGGGCACCTTCCGCACGATCGGCCTGATCGTGGCCGCGGGCGCGTTGCTGGCGTTCTTCCTGATCTGGGAATGGCGCGAGGAGGAGCCACTGATGCCGCTCTCGATCTTCCGGATCCGCCTCGTCGCGGCCGCGAACGCAGTCGGTTTCCTCCTGGCGGGCGGCATGTACGGGACGTTCCTCCTGCTGACCCTCTACATGCAGCAGGTCCTTCACCTCTCGGTGCTGCAGACGGGAGTGGCCTTCCTGGCCACGGCCGGCACGGCTGTGGTGATGGCCGCCCCCGCGCAGGCGCTGACGACGCGCTTCGGCGCGAAACCGGTGCTCGTCACGGGCATGGCGCTCCTCACCGCCGGCTGCCTCTGGTACACCCAGATCAGCGCCGACGGCAGCTACTTCGTGGACCTGTTCCCGGGCTTCGTCGCCGTCGGCATCGGCATCCCGTTCGCGTTCATCCCGGTCACGATCGCTGCGCTCGCAGGCGTGACCCATGAGAAAGCGGGTCTCGCATCCGGGCTGATCAACACGTCTCAGCAGGTGGGCGGCGCGATCGGCACGGCCGTGCTCTCGACCGTCGCCTTCACGCACGCAAGGACTCTCGTTGAGCAGGGCGATCCGCCCGGGGTAGCGACGACCGGCGGGTTCCAATGGGGCTTCTGGGTCGCTGCCGGGATCTGGGCCGCCGGACTGCTCGCGTCGCTGATCTTCGTCCGGCGCGAAGAAGTCGCTCAGCCAGGCGCTGTCGAGCTCCCGCAGACCTGAGCGGCATTCCCGTCACCGGTCTCAACGAGCTCGTGCTCGAGGTCGCCGACCTCGACCAAGCCGCACGGTTCTACGGCGAGACGCTCGGCCTACCGCAACTGAGCCGCTCCGACACTCGGGCGTGGTTCCTCGTCGGCGAACACTCGCGGATCGGGCTCTGGACGCCGCAACTCGGGATCGCCGGCGGCCGGGGCGGCGCGCACGTCCACTACGCGATGCACGTCGACGAAGAGGACTACGACGCGGCGGTCGCACGCCTGCGAGAGCACGGCCTCGAGGTGCACGAGGAGGACTTCGGCGATACGAAGGCGCTCTACGTCACGGACCCCGACGGCAACGTCGTCGAGCTCTGGACCTGGCCGGGCGCCGGCTAGTCGAGCGGGACGAAGCGGCTCACCCGAATCTCTGACGGGTGGGCCCTGGACAGGCACGCGGGCGTTCCGTGCGGAAGCCGGAGCCAGAACACCGCATGACCGACCGCGAACGTCACCTCGAGCACTGTCGGTGGTCGAGCGCACCAGTTGCTCCATTCGAGGTCGAAAGCCACGTGGTCACCGGTACGGAGCGACCGAAGTGCCATGCGACCGTGCGTCCCATGGCGAGGCTGGGGTGGCATGAGGTCGTACTTGACCGGGGCTCGAGTTCCGAAGAGCCGCACATGCGGAGGAGCCGGCAAGATCGAACAGGGCGTCCGTGCGGTCAATCGGAATCGGACACCGCCCAGGAGCTTGCCGGTCGCACCTTGGAAGAACAGGGTCGGATGCAGGTCTGACGTGACGCAGGCCCTCCGGGCGGTCTCACGGGCGGCCTGTGCGGGTCGAGCCACGGAAGAGCCTGACAAGCAGAAGGTCACGGAGACCGCAAGCGCTGCGAGTAAGACGGCAGCTCTCACGCCGCAATTATCGTGCCGAGATGGCCAATCGTCTAGCCGCCGAGACGAGCCCGTACCTGCTCCAGCACGCGGGCAACCCGGTCGACTGGTTCCCCTGGGGCGACGAGGCGTTTGCCAAGGCGCGCGCCGAGGACAAGCCGGTCCTCCTCTCCGTCGGCTACGCCGCCTGCCACTGGTGCCATGTGATGGAGCACGAGTCGTTCGAGGACGAGGAGACGGCCGCGCTGATGAACGAGCGCTTCGTCAGCGTCAAGGTCGACCGCGAGGAGCGGCCCGACGTCGACTCGCTCTACATGGACGCTGTCGTCGCGCTCACGGGGCACGGCGGCTGGCCGATGACCGTGTTCCTCACGCCCGAGGGTGAGCCGTTCCTCGGGGGGACGTACTACCCGCCCGAGCCGAGGCACGGGCTGCCCAGCTTCCAGCAGGTGCTGACTGCGGTCTCCGACGCCTATCGCGAGCGCCGCGGAGACGTCTCGCGCCAGGCGTCTGCGATCGTCGACGCCGTGCGCCAGTCGGCCGAGCTCCGGCCCTCGACCGATCCGCTCACCGAGAGCATGCTCGGCGAGGCTGACGCGGGCGCTCGAGCGGCAGTTCGACCGGGAGTGGGGCGGCTGGGGCGGCGCGCCGAAGTTCCCGCCCGCCTCGACGCTCGAGTTCCTCCTGCGCATGCACCTGCGCGGCGACGACGACGCCTTGCCGATGGTCACGCAGACCCTCGACGCGATGGCCGCGGGCGGCATGTACGACCTCGTCGGCGGCGGCTTCCACCGGTACTCGGTCGACCGCGAGTGGCTCGTCCCGCACTTCGAGAAGATGCTCTACGACAACGCGCTGCTGGCCGCGGCGTATCTCCACGGCTGGGTCGTGACCGGCGACGAGCGCTACCGGCGCGTCACCGAGGAGACGCTCGACTACATGCTTCGCGAGCTGCTCCTGCCCGAGGGCGGCTTCGCCTCGGCGCAGGACGCGGACACGGACGGCGTCGAGGGCTCGACGTTCACGTGGACGCCCGGCGAGGGCGTGCGCGAGGAGCTGCTTCAGCCGTTCGAGCACGGGCGATCGGTGATCCGGGGTGAGCTGAGCGACGACGAGCGGGCGCGGCTGTTCGAGCTCCGCGAGCAGCGCCCGAAGCCGCTGCGCGACGACAAGGCGATCACGGCGTGGAACGGACTGGCCCTGGCTGCGCTGGCCGAAGCGGGCCGGCGCCTCGAGCGGGCCGACTACCTCGACGCGGCGCGCCGGCTCGGCGAGTTCCTGCTCGGCCCGCTCTCCGACGGCGAGCGGCTGCACCGCACCTTCCGCGCCGGAGAGGTCGAAAGGCACCGGCTACCTCGAGGACTACGCGGACGCGGCGCACGGCCTGCTCGAGCTGCACGTTGCGACCGGAGAGCTCCGCTGGCTCCTGGAAGCGAACCGTCTCACCCGCCTTGCCGTCGAGCTATTCGCAGACGAGGAGCGCGGCGGCTTCTACCTCTCGCCCGCCGACGGCGAGGAGCTCGTCGCGCGCAAGAAGGACCTCGAGGACCACCCGACGCCGTCCGGCAACTCGATGCTCGCCTCGGTGCTGCTGCGCCTCGCGCGGATCTACGGCGACGACGAGCTCGAGCGCCGCGCGGTCGGAGTCTTCCGGCTCGTCCACGGAGCCGTCACCCGCGCGCCGTCCGCGTTCGGGCATGCATTGACGGCGCTCGACCTCCACTTCGCGCCGCCCCGAGAGCTCGCGATCGTCGGTCCGGTGGAGGCACCGGTCGCCCGCGCGGCGCTCGCGCCGTTTCAGCCGAACACGGTCGTGGCCGTCGGGCCCTCCGAAGAGATCCCGCTCCTTGCCGGCAAGACCCTCGTCGACGGCCAACCTGCGGTCTACGTCTGCGAGCGCTTCGCGTGCCAGGCGCCGGTCACGGACGCGGGCGCGCTTTAGGAGGGTTTGGCGCAATATGGACTGAGCCGCCGGGCCGCGCTGCTCGCCCCGAGGCCGGGTCTCAGTCGCCCCGGTAATGGCGATTACCGGGGCTTCCTGCGTCCGCGGCCGCAGAACGACCATCGCACCCCGGCGACGAGCAATATCGCGCCAAACCCTCCAGTCGTACGAAACGTTCACAGCGCCTTTACAAAGACCTCACGCTCCGGCGGGAGACTCCCCGCGATGGCAGCCTCGACTCGATGGATCGTCCTGGCCGCCCTGGCTGCGGGGCTCACGGCCGTGGCCGCGCTCGGCGGCTCGGCTGAAGGGAAGTCGAAGGCCACCTCTGCCGTCCGCCCGAACGTCGTCGTCCTCGAGACCGACGACCAGACGGTCGAGTCGATGCGCGTCATGCCGAACGTGAAGACGCTGATCGCCGACCAGGGCGTCACGTTCGACAACAACTTCGTCTCGTACTCGCTCTGCTGCCCGTCGCGCTCGACCTTTCTCACCGGCCAGTACGCGCACAACCACGGCGTGTGGGGCAACGCGGCGCCGAACGGCGGCTACTACAAGCTCGACTCGACCAACACGCTGCCCGTCTGGCTGCAGCGCGCCGGCTACCAGACGATCCTCCTCGGCAAGTACCTCAACCAGTACGGCACCAGGAACCCGCGCGAGATCCCGCCGGGGTGGGGCCAGTGGTACGGAACGCCGGATCCCTCGACGTACCGGTACCTGAACTACGACATCAACGAGAACGGGAATCTCGTCCACTTCGGCACGGCCGCGGCCGACTACAAGACCGACGTCGAGTCCCGGCTCGCGGTCGACCTCATCTCCCGCCAGGCCGCCGATCCGCGCCCGTTCTTCATGTGGCTCACATTCCTGGCACCGCACGCGGGCGGCCCGCGCGACCCCGACGACCCGGCCAATCTCGGGACGCCGATGCCGGCGCCGCGCGACAGGAATCACTTCGCGAACGAGCCGCTGCCGATGCCTCCGTCCTTCAACGAGGCCGACGTCTCCGACAAGCCCGCCGCGATCAGGAGTCGCGGGCTGATCGGCCCCGCCCGGATCAACGCGATCCGTGAGAACTACCAGCAGCGGCTCGAGTCGCTGCTGGCGGTCGACGACGCTGTGGCCAAGGTCGTGAACGAGCTCGCCGCGATCGGGAAGCTCGACAACACGTACATCATCTTCACGTCGGACAACGGCTTCATGCACGGCGAGCACCGCATCCAGCAGGGCAAGGTCGTCCTCTACGAGCCGTCGATCCGCGTCCCGCTCGTCATCCGCGGGCCCGGGATCCCCGCCGGCCGGCACCGCTCGCAGTTCGTCGCGAACATTGACCTCGCGCCCACGATCGTCCAGGCGACGGGCGCACAGCCCGGGCGCGTGATGGACGGGCGATCTGTGATCCCGTTCGCGAAGGACAAGCTCCTCCAGTCGGGGCGGGACATCCTGCTCGAGACGCCGACGTACGCGGGCGTCCGCTCGCCGAACTGGCTCTACGCCGAGCACGTGACCGGCGAGAAGGAGCTGTACAACCTTGCGCGCGACCGCGACGAGCTGAACAGCCTGCAGACGAAACCGGAGTACGACCGCATGGAGGCGAACCTCGCGCAGCGTCTCGCCCGGCTGCGGCAGTGCAAGGGCGCTGTGTGCCGCCGCGGCGTTCAGCTGTCGCTGGGCACGCGCCTGCAGCGCAGCGGTCGCGGCTGCCGCGCGTCGCGGGTCTTCGCGAGGGTCGGGGGCCCGTCGACGCGACGCATCGCGAACACGGCGTTCTACCTGGACGGGCACCTGCTCAAGCGGGATCGCCGGGCACCGTTCACGGTCTTCGTCCCGAAGCGGTTCGCGAAGCCGGACGGGTCTCTGCTCGAGGCGCTGACGACGCTGAGCGACTCGCGCAGGCAGACGCTCACGCGCCATATCGTCGGCTGCTCCTTCTAAACGCGCCGCGACATATGAGAATGGCGGGGTGCGAGTCGCCACGTACCGCGCGCCGAACCTGGTCTTCACCGAGCACGAGTTCGAGCTGCCGCTCGACCACGCGCAGCCGGGCGGCCCCACGATCACCGTCTTCGCGCGCGAGGTCGTCACTCCGGAGCGCGAGCACGACGACCTGCCGTGGCTGGTCTACCTCCAGGGCGGCCCCGGGTTCGAGGCGCCTCGCCTGCTCAAGCTGATCGACGACACCTGGTGGGAGCGTGCGCTCCAGGACTACCGGCTGCTGCTCCTCGACCAGCGCGGGACGGGCCGCTCGACTCCGGTCGGGGCGCTTCCGGACATGTCGGCCACCGAGCAGGCCGAGTACCTGACCCATTTCCGGGCCGACTCGATCGTTCGGGACGCCGAGGCCGTCCGCACCGAGCTCGGGGTCGAGAAGTGGAGCGTCCTCGGCCAGAGCTTCGGCGGCTTCTGCATCGTCTGCTACCTCTCCCAGGCGCCCGAGGGCCTGGCCGAGGCGTTCATCGCCGGTGGGCTGCCTCCGCTGGAGAGGCATCCCGACGACGTCTATCGCGCGACGTACGAGCGGACGCGCTCGAAGAACGCCGCCTACTACGAGCGCTACCCCGAGGATCGCGAGCGCGTCCGCAGAGATCGTCGAGCGGCTCGAGGCGGAAGACGTCCGACTCCCCTCCGGCGACCGGCTGACCGGCCGGCGCTTCCGCCAGGTCGGGCACGTGCTCGGGATGAGCTACGGCGCCGAGACCGTCCACTACATCGTCGAGCTCCCCTTCGGCTCGCCCGCGTTCCTGCACGACGTCGAGCTGTTGCAGTCGTACCCCCGGAACCCCCTCTACGCCGTGATCCATGAGGCGTGCTACGCGACGGGCGCCGCGACGCGCTGGTCGGCCGAGCGCGTCTTTCCAGACGAGCTGCGCGACGACCCGACGTTCCTCACGGGCGAGCACGTCTATCCGTGGATGGTCGAGGAGTACGGCGCCCTCGAGCCGCTGGCCGAGACGGCGCAGATCCTCGCCGAACACGAGTGGCCGGCGCTGTACGACGTCGAGCGGCTCGCCGCGAACGAGGTTCCCGCTGCGGCGGCGATCTACGCCGAGGACATGTACGTCCCTCGCGAGTTCTCGGAGGAGACCGCCGCCGCCATCCGGGGCCTCCGCCCGTGGGTGACGAACGAGTACGAGCACGACGGGCTGCGCGCGAACGGCACCCGCGTCCTCGGTCGGCTGCTCGACCTCGTCCAGGGCCGGGCATAAGTGCCCCTTCCAGCAATGCATGCCGGCCCCTGGCCCGCGATCACGCGGCGCCAGAGTCCACCCTCGCTCTCACCAATGCTTCATTCAGCATTGGCTTCGAGCGAGTGCGGCCTCTGGCTTGGTGCTCGCGACCCAGGAGCTCGACGGCATTACCGGAAGGGGCACTAGCGCCTTGCCGCTGCTCGAGCTCGAGCACGTCACGCGGCGCTTCGGCGGCGTGGTCGCGCTCGACGACGTCTCGCTCTCGGTCGAGCGGGGTGAGATCGCAGGGCTGATCGGGCCGAACGGCGCCGGGAAGACGACGGCTTTCAACGTGATCACGCGGCTCTACAAGCCGGACTCGGGGACGGTCACGTTCGACGGCGACAGCCTGCTGGGGACGCCGCCGCACGGAGTGATCCGGCGCGGGATCGCGCGCACCTTTCAGAACGTCGAGCTGTTCTCGTCCATGACCGTGCGCGAGAACGTCCTCGTCGGAGCGCACTCGCGCCGCGCCGCGCGGTCGGGGCTGGGCGAGATCCTCGAGTACCTCGAGCTCGAGCAGCTCGCAGAGCGGCCGGTGTCCGGGCTGCCCTACTCGACGCGAAAGCGGGTCGAGCTCGCCCGCGCGCTCGTCTCGGAGCCGCGCCTGCTGCTGCTCGACGAGCCGGCGGGCGGCCTCAGCCACGAGGAGGTCGAGGAGCTCGGCGAGTTCATCACGCGTACGCGCGAGCGCTACGACCTGACCGTGCTCCTCGTCGAGCACCACATGAACCTCGTGATGCGGGTCTCGGACTCGGTCACCGTGCTCGACTTCGGCAGGAAGATCGCCGCGGGCACGCCGGCCGAAGTGCGGCGCGACCCGGCCGTGATCGAGGCCTACCTGGGGACGACCGACTGATGCCCCCGCTCCTCGAGCTCCACGACGTCCACGCGCGCTACGGGCCGGTGCAGGCGCTGCGCGGAGTCTCGTTGAGCGTGGGGGAGGCCGAGGTCGTCGCCGTCCTCGGCGGGAACGGGGCCGGCAAGACGACGACGCTGCGGGCGGTCTCGGGTCTCGTCTCGACCTCCGGCGAGGTCCGGCTCGCGAGTCAGCGGATCACGCGCGCCGCGCCCGAGCGGGTCGCCCGCGCAGGCGTCGCGCACGTTCCCGAGGGCCGGGGCATCTTCAGCGAGCTCTCGGTCGAGGAGAACCTGCGCCTCGGCGCCTACCTCCGCCGGGGCGGGTTCGCCGAGGGCTACGAGCGGGTCCGCGGCCACTTTCCCTGGCTCGAGGAACGGCGCGAGCAGCAGGCCGGCACGCTCTCCGGCGGCGAGCAGCAGATGCTCGCGATCGCCCGTGCCCTCATGTCGCGACCGCGGCTCCTGCTCCTCGACGAGCCGTCCCTCGGGCTGGCGCCGCTCGTCGTCCGCGAGATATTCCGGATCCTCGGCGACCTGAACGAGCAGGAGGGCCTCGCCGTGCTCGTCGTCGAGCAGAACGCCAAGCTCGCTCTTCGCTCGTCGAGCCGCGCGTACGTGCTCGAGGTCGGACGGGTCGCGCTGGAAGGCCCGAGCTCCGAGCTGGCCGAGAACGAGTCCGTCCGCAAGTCCTACCTCGGGTATTGATTTGACCGAGTTCCTGCAACAGGTCGTCGCGGGTCTCGCCTCCGGGTCGATCTACGCCCTGCTCGCGCTCGCGATCGTGATCATCTACCGCTCGACCGGCGTCGTGAACTTCGCGCAGGGGGAGATGGCCACGTTCACGACCTTCATCGCCTGGACGCTCGTCGACCGCGGGATCGGCTACTGGGGCGCGTTCGCGCTGACGCTCCTGATCGCGTTCGTGGGCGGAATCGCGCTCGAGCGGATCGTCGTGCGCCCGGTCGAGGGGAAGCCCGTGATCAACGCCGTCATCCTCACGATCGGGCTCTTCATCCTCCTCGGCGGCCTCTCGAACTGGATCTGGAAGGCCGAGGTGCGCTCGTTCCCGCCCAGCCGGCCGTTCCCGACCAGCGCGTGGGACCTCGGCGGCGTCGCGGTCTCGAAACAGGACGCGGGGATTCTCGTCGTGATGCTCGTCCTGCTCGCCCTCTTGTGGTCGCTCTTCCGGTACACGAAGCTCGGGCTCGCGCTCCGGGCGACGGCGCTCAACCCGGTCGCGAGCCGGCTCGTCGGGATCCGCGTCGGGTGGATGCTCGGGCTCGGCTGGGGGCTCGCCTCAGCAATCGGCGCCGTCGCGGGACTCTTCACGGCCGCGGCCGCTCCGCCGCTCGACCCCAACATGATGCGGCCGGTCCTGATCTACGCGTTCGCGGCCGCGGTCGTCGGCGGTCTCGAGAGCCCCGTCGGCGCCGTTATCGGCGGGCTCGTGATCGGCGTCGTGCTGAACCTGATCGCGACCTACGACACGCACGTGCGTCTCGACCTCGACCGCATGCGGCTCCCGATCGCGCTCGCCCTGATCCTGATCGTGCTGCTCGCGCGGCCGACCGGCCTCTTCGGACGGCAGGCGGTGCGCCGTGTCTAGGCTCGCTCTCGCCAGGACGGTCGCGGCCGTGCTCGCCTTCGCCGCGAGCATCGCGTTCATCGTGCTTGCCCCGCACTGGGACAAGGTCGGCGACATCAAGGGCGCGCAGATGGGCACGTACTTCATCGCGATCGTCGGGCTCAACATCGTCACCGGCTACACGGGCCAGATCTCGCTCGCCCAGGGCGCCTTCATGGCGGTCGGCGGCTACACGACGGCGTTCCTCGTCATGCACGGCGTCCGCGACCTCTGGACGATCCCGATCGCGGCGCTCCTCGCGGGCGTGTTCGGCTTCCTGCTCGGAATCCCGGCGCTGCGCCTCTCGGGGCTCTACCTCGCGCTCGTCACGTTCGGGCTGGCCGTCGCGATGCCCGACCTGATCGCGTGGGACAAGCTGAGCTCGGTGACGAGCGGCGGCAAGCCGATCCAGCTCTTCGGCAGCAAGCATCTGCTCGGCCAGGGGTTCAACGACGTGAGCCTCCTGGGGCACACGCTCTCGTTCAACCGCGCCGTCTACTACCTGACGTGGGCGCTCGCGCTCGTCCTGTTCGTGCTCGCCTGGCTGCTGCTGCGCGGGGCGCCGGGCCGGGCCTTCCGCGCGGTCCGGGACAGCGAGATCGCGGCCGCGTCGTCAGGCGTCAACATCGCGGCCTACAAGACGGTCGCGTTCGCGATCGGCGCCGCGTACGCCGGAGTCGCCGGCTCCCTGCTCGTGATCGCAGTCGCCTTCGCCGACCCGCAGTCCTTCCCCGCGAAGCTGTCGCTGACGATCCTCGTCGGCGCGGTCATCGCCGGGCTCGGGTCGCTGTGGGGCGTGCTCCTCGGCGCTGCGTTCGTCGAGTTCCTGCCCGTGGTCTCGGTGCACGTCTCGAAGGCGCCCGGCGTGCCCGATGCGATCTACGGGGCGGCCCTGATCCTGATCGTGCTCCTGCTTCCGGCCGGCATCGCGGGCCTGCTCAAGCGCGCAGCTTCCCCGCTAACAAGTCGGCTATACACTCGGTCTTAGCTCCAGTGGCCCGGCTCTTCCTCATCGCGACAGCTGCGCTCCTCGTCCTCGGAATCCCCGTCGCCTTCGGCGGCACGACCTCCGACCCGGGGATCACGCCGACGTCGATCCACATCGGCGGCACGGCGCCCCTGACCGGGGTCGCGCAGGGCTTCCGCTCGGTCGCGGAGGGCGCGAACGCGTACTTCAAGTACGTGAACGCCCGTGGCGGCGTGAACGGGCGCAAGATCAACTACGAGTACGAAGACGACCAGTACATCCCGTCCGAGACCGTCCGCGCCACGCGCGACCTCGTCGAGAACAAGGACGTCTTCGCGATCTTCAACTCGCTCGGCACCGAGCAGAACGAGGCGATCCGGCCCTACCTGAACCAGAAGCAGGTGCCGCAGCTCTTCGTTGCGACCGGCGCCACGGAGTTCGGGCGCGACTACCGGCAGTACCCCTGGTCGATGGCCTATCAGCCGACCTACATCGCGGAAGGAGCCATGTACGGCACCTACCTGCGGAGGACGATGCCGAAGGCGAAGATCGCGATCCTCTACCAGGACGACAGCTACGGCGCCGACCTGATCGCGGGCCTCCAGCGCGGGCTCGGCCCGAAGAAGGGCAACATCGTCTCCAAGGTCGGCTACGCGGCGACCGACGACAACGTCCAGTCGCAGATCGCGCGCCTGCGTTCCTCGAAGGCGGGCGTCCTGATGCTGTTCGCGACGCCGAAGTTCGTGATCCAGGCCTACCAGTACGTGAACGGGCTGGGCTGGAAGCCGAAGATCGTCGTCAACGCCGTCTCGAGCGCCTCGAACGTGATGGTGCTCTCGTCCAGCCGCGGCCAGAACAAGCGCGTCGAGGGCTCGATCTCGATCGTCTTCCTCAAGGACCCGAACGACCCGAAGTGGAAGAAGGACCCGGCCGTCCTGCTCTACCGCAAGATCATGAAGCGCTACAACCGCAGCGGGAACGTCAAGGACGTCTACAACCTGTACGGCATGTCCGCCGCGTTCACGTTCGTGGACGCGCTCAAGCACGCGGGGAAGAGCCCGACCAGGGCGTCGCTCATGCGCGCGGCCACGCACCTGAACGAGCGGAACAACCCGTTCGTGCTGCCGGGGATGACGGTCCGCACCGCGGCGACGGACCACTACCCGATGGATCAGGCGCGACTCCAGCGCTGGCACAGCGGCCGCTGGATCTCGTTCGGCGGGCTGCTCAAGGCCCGCAGCTAGCCACGTCGCGCTCCCGGGCCCGCGTCATCTCCGGAAGCGTCGGCTTCGTCTTTCTCGGCGGACCGATGATCGTGGCGGGGATCGTTCCGTGGCTGCTGACGCGCTGGGGCGCCGACTCGCAGTCGCTCGTGCTGCGCACCCTCGGCGTCGTTCTCCTCATCTGCGGAGGCGCGCTCGTCCTGGAGACGACGGCACGCTTCGCGCTCCAGGGCCGTGGGACGCCTGCGCCGTGGGCTCCGCCGGAGAGGTTCGTCGAGCGCGGCTCGTACCGGTTCGTGCGCAGTCCGATGTATCTCGGTGTGCTCCTGCTCGTCATCGGTCAGGCGCTCCTGCTCGGCCGCGAGATCCTCTATGCGTGGGCCCTCGCCGCGTGGCTGATCTTCTCGGCGTTTCTGGCCTTCTACGAGGAGCCGCAGCTACGCCGCCGCTTCGGAGACGAGTACGACGACTACCGCGGTCGCGTCAGGCGCTGGCTCCCTACTCGTCCCAGAAGTTCTCGATATTGACCGCGTCGCCCGGCCCGCCGGGTGCGCCGATCGCGATCAGCTCCACGCCCTCGGGGCCGGCCTTGAACCCGCGCGGCGTGTCCTTCGCGACCCGGATCGCATCCCATGGCCCGAGCTCGTGGATCCCGTCCGGCACCTTCACCTCGACGGTTCCTTTCAGGACCAGGAAGACCTCCTCCTGCGTCTTGTGCGTGTGCCCCCACGGCACGGTCAGGTTCGGCGCCAGCCGCTGGTACGTCAGGCCGATCAGCTCGGCCTCGAGCGCGACGCGTGCGAAGCGCGCCTCGAAGTCGGGCGCCAGGCCGAAGTTCGGCGCCTGGTCCTCGACCTCTTTCAGGTTCACGATCGTGTATTCGCTCATGGCGCTGATTCTGTCAGCTTGGTACAGTCAGAGGGCAATGCAGCAGGAGCTCCTTCCCTAGCGCAGGAAGCCAACGCGGCGAGAGCCGCGCGGAGCTTCCCACGGCCTCTCAGAGTTGAGAGGCTTTTTTGTATCCGGAGGCAGGCGTGGACCAGTACGACCCCGACACAATCGAGCAGAAGTGGCAGGAGGTCTGGGAGGCCGAGCGGGCCTTCTACACCCCGAACCCCGAGCCCGGGAGCGAGCCGGAGCGGAAGTTCTACATGCTCGAGATGCTCCCGTACCCCTCCGGGACGCTGCACATGGGGCACGTTCTCAACTACACGCTGGGCGACGTGATCACGCACTACCGGCGGCGCACCGGCTGGAGCGTGATGCGCCCCATGGGCTTCGACTCGTTCGGCCTCCCCGCCGAGAACGCCGCGATCCGCGAGGGCGGGCATCCGCTCGAGATCGTCGAGCGCAACATCGCGCACATCCGCACCGAGATGCGGCGCCTGGGCTGGGTGATCGACTGGGACCGCGAGGCGTCCGCGCACGAGGTCGAGTACTACCGCTGGACGCAGTGGCTGTTCCTGAAGCTCTTCGAGGCCGGGCTGGCCTACCGGAAGGAGGCGCCCGTCAACTGGTGCCCGAAGGACCAGACGGTCGTCGCAAACGAGTACGTGATCGACGGCAAGTGCGAGCGCTGCGGCACCCCGGTTATCGCGCGGAACATGGTGCAGTGGTTCTTCCGGATCACCGCGTTCGCCGACCAGCTGCTCGACGACCTGGATCTCATCGACTGGCCCGAGAAGACGAAGACGATCCAGCGCAACTGGATCGGGCGCTCCGAGGGAGCGGAGGTGCTGTTCCGCGACGGGGAGCTGGACATCGACATTCCCGTCTTCACGACGCGGCCGGACACGCTGTTCGGCGCCACCTTCTTCGTGCTCGCGCCGGAGCACCCGCTGATCGAGAAGCTGGCGAACGACGAGGTGCGCGCGTACGTGGAGACGGCCGGCGCGCGCTCGGTCGAGGAGCGGCAGACGAAGGAGAAGGACGGCGTCTTCACCGGCCACTACGTGGTGAACCCGGTCAACGACGAGCGGATGCCGGTCTGGGTCGCCGACTACGTGCTGATGGACTACGGGACGGGCGCGATCATGGCCGTCCCCGCGCACGATGAGCGCGACCGCGAATTCGCAGAGGCATACGGGTTGCCGATTCGGCCGGTGATCGAGGAGGAGACCGAGGTTCTGATCGACTCCGGCGAGTTCACGGGCCTGCACGCCGACGAGGCGATCGGGAAGATCGTCGAGTGGCTGCGTGAGAAGGGCCGCGGCGCCCCCGCGATCTCCTACCGGCTGCGCGACTGGTCGATGTCGCGCCAGCGCTACTGGGGCTGCCCGATCCCGATCGTCTACTGCGAGGACGACGGCCTGGTCGCTGTGCCCGAAGATCAGCTGCCGGTCGTCCTGCCGGAGATCGAGGACTTCCGGCCCAAGGGCATGGCGCCGCTCGCCGCCAACGAGGAGTGGATGAACGTCCCGTGCCCGAAGTGCGGGAAGCCGGCGCGCCGCGAGGCGGACACGATGGACACGTTCGTCGACTCGTCCTGGTACTTCCTGCGCTACTGCGATCCTCACAACGACCAGGCGCCGTGGGACCGCCGGATCGTCGACTACTGGATGCCCGTCGACCAGTACATCGGCGGCATCGACCACGCGACCGGCCACCTGCTGTATTCGCGCTTCTTCGTCAAGGCGCTGAACGACCTCGGCCTGCTCGGCATCCGCGAGCCGTTCCAGCGCCTGTTCCACCAGGGCTGGGTGCGCCAGGGCGGGACGAAGATGTCGAAGTCGAAGGGCAACGTCACCAGCCCCGACGCGCTGGCCAACCGCTACGGGGCGGACGCCGTGCGGGCGTACATCCTGTTCATGGGGCCCGCCGACCAGGACATGGAGTGGACCGAGGAGGGCGTCGAGGGCATCTCGCGCTTCCTGCGCCGATTGTGGCGGATCGTCCACGAGGTCGCCGAGCGGGACGCGGCCGGCGCAGAGGAGGTCACCGACCTGACGCGCGCCGCACATCGCACGATCGCCAGGGTGACCGACGACATCGGCCGCCGCTACCAGTTCAACACGCCGATCGCGGCCGTGATGGAGCTCGTCAACGAGCTCGGCCGGTCACCCGAGGATCCGGGCGCGCGGTTCGCCGCGGAGACGGCCGTCTCGCTGCTCCAGCCATACACGCCGCACATCACCGAGGAGCTGTGGTCGCGGCTGGGCCATGAGCGGCTCTGGGAGGAGCCCTGGCCCGAGGCGGATCCTGCGCTGCTCGAGCGGGAGACGTTCGAGCTCGTGATCCAGGTCAACGGCCGCGTGCGCGACCGGGTCGAGGTTTCCTCCGACCTGTCGGAGGACGAGCTGATCGCCCAGGCGCGCGCGTCCGAACGGGTTCAGGAGTTCCTGGACGGCAAGGAGATCCGCAAGGAGATCGTCGTCCCCGGGAAGCTCGTGAACCTCGTGGTCGGCTAGCGGATCCCGGTGTCGATCAGGAAGTCGCGCCGCGTCATGCGGCCGGTCTGCGCCGTGACCGAGCGCGGTCCGAATGCCGATCCCTTTGCATTCGTGCTCACGGTGTAGCGGCCGGCGCGGAGAACGACGCGGTACCAGCCGCGGTCGTTCGTCGTCGCCGTCGCGGCGACCTTTCCCGCGCGCGAGAACCTGAGCTTGACCCCTCGTGCCGGCGCGGTGCAGGGCACGCCAACGCGGCAGACGGGCATCGTCGGGCCGCGCTTGACGTAGCCGCGGAAGCCGGTCGCTGTCCCGCCACCGGCCGAGCCGCACCCGATGGCCAGGGCGGCGAGTGCGCCGAACGCGACGAGCTTCGTCATCCGGCCTCCTCGAGCAGTCGGTGGTCGGCACGCCTGCGCCTCGTGCGCTCGGCGAGGAAAAGGAGCGCCGCGATGAGCACGAACGGACCGGCCAGGACGAGAACGTAGAGCACTGCAATCAGTTCCTTACCCAGAATGTTGCCGGTGGTATCCCAGAAGCGGTCGAACCGGCTCGGCGCCACGTGCTGCGCCGCAGGTTTCGCGGTCGTGAGCTGCAGGGACACACGGGCGTATGTGCCCTCGCGGATGAGGGCATCGCGCCTGCGTTCGAGGCGCTTCAGGGCTCGTGTGTGACCCGCACGGCGCGCGGTTGCGATGCGCGTGTCGAGCCGGTCGAGCCCGCCCTGGAGGTCGGCGACCGAGATGTGCTGCGAGAGGATCGTCCCGAGTTGCGTGAAGCTGGCGATCGCCTTCTGGAGGTTCGCGACGGGGACGCGGAGCGCGAGCCGTGAGCTGCCCTCCTTAGAGCCGGTCGTGTAGTCGGCGCCGGCGATGAACCCGCCGAGCCGCCGCGTCGTGCGCACCGCGCTCTGGGTCGCGCCGGAGAGGTCTTTGACGCGGAGGCTCATCGAGACATCCTGGCGCTGCAGGCGCGACTTCGCGGTGAGCGTCGGTGCGAACGCCCCCTGAGCGCTGTGCTCGCCAGCGGAAGAAAAGGCCTTTGGGGCAAGGATGGTGCGAGCACGAGCAGCGTGACCGCCGCTTGAAGCGGCGTCGCTCTCGCTGGCCGGAGGAGAGCCGGAGATGCCGCCGATGATCGTGGCTGCCACGCCCACGGCGAGCAAGACGCCGAGCGCGGCCGACAACGCCGGACGCGGCTTTAGTGATACCCGCGGCTTCGGAGCCGGCAACGTCATGACGAGCTCACGTAGCCGCTCGGGCGCAGGCGGCGCAGCCTCGCGCAGTTCGGTCAGGTAGCTAGCCTCGGACATCGCTCACCATCCTCTCCTCGAGCTTCTGCAAGGCCCGGCTGAGCCGGGTCGACACGGCTGTGGGCCTGATCCCGAGCACGCGCGCGGCCGTCTCTCCGTCCAGTTCGAGCACGACGCGCAGCACCACGACCTCGCGCTCCGCTGCTGAGAGGCTGCGAACCGCGCGGTCGAGCGTGGGCGAGAGCCCTTCGCCGAAAGCGGGCTCGTCGATCTCGGGGACGTCCGACGCGTACACACCCTCGCGCTTGCGCCGCCGGCGATCGGCCCGGAAATGGTCGAGAGCTGCGCCTCGCGCGAGTTGGCAGAGCCACGTGCGGGCGGCTCCGCGTCGGGGGTCGAAGCGGCGCCAGCGCCGGAGCGCTCGCTCGAACGTCTCTGCGGCGAGGTCTTCGGCGAGGTGAGGGTTCCCGGTCATGTACAGGAGGTAGCGGTAGACGTCGTCGAGGTGCTCCTCGGCGACGTCGGCGAAGCTCCGCTTCTCGCGAAGCGCTCGCTTGCCGGTGGGCCACGAGGTCGGCACCGCGCTCACATCTCCCTATACGCCGCTGCAGGTCGTTTCGTCACATCGCTCGTTGACACAGTTTCGACGCAATTCCGTCACCCACGCGTCAGATCTTCGTTGTCACAGTTGACGACGTGCTGGACACCCTCCCCCCGACGCGCCGGCGACTCGTCGCCGGCGCGCTCCTTCTGGTCGTCGTCCTCGTGCTTGGGGCACGGCATCTGCTCGGTGCGGGGACGGCGAGCCAGGCGGCTCCGGTTCCGATCGCGCCCGTTCGAGCCGACGCAGGCCCTGCGCTCGTCGTCCACGTCGTCGGTGCCGTGCATCGACCAGGGCTGTACAGCTTCGAAGCGCGCTCGCGGGTGGCGGACGCCGTGGCGCGGGCGGGCGGTGCGACCCGTCACGCCGACCTGACGCTCGTCAACCTGGCGGCGCCGCTCGCGGACGGAACCCAGGTCGTCGTCCCCGTCAAGGCTCCGACCGGGTCCGCCGGCGCCACGGCCGCCGGCGCGACCGCCCCGGCCGGGCCGGTGCACCTGAACATCGCCACGCTCGAGCAACTCGACTCGCTTCCGGGAGTCGGGCCGGTGACCGCGCAGAAGATCCTCGACTATCGCCAGAAGCACGGCGCCTTCAGCTCGCTCGAGGAGCTGGACGCCATTCCCGGCATCGGGCCGGCCCGCATCGAACAGCTTCGCGACGTGGCGGCGCCGTGAAGCGCCTGCTGCGGGCGCGGCCGCACCTGGTGGTCGCCTGCCTCTGCGTCGGTCTGGCGGGAGCGAACCTTGCGCGTGCATCCTCGCTGGCCGTTGTCGTGGCGGCGGTCGCCATGGTCGCAGCGTCTGCGGCCGTCCCTTCTCCTTGGAGGTTGCCCGCGCTCGGAGTCGCACTTGCGCTTGCCGGCTGGTGGTGGGGCAGCGCGCGGCTCGACGCGCTCGACCGGAGTGCTCTCGTGCCCCGCGTCGGGACCGCGGAGCGAGCTCTCGTCGCGGTGACGGGCCCTGCACGGCGTTCGCAGTTCGACGTGCGGGTTCCGGCGCAGATGCGGCGCTTCGGGCGCGACGAGATTCGTGAGCCCGTGCTGCTGCGTCTTCCGCCCGGGCGTTCGCCTCCACAGGGAGCGATCCTCGACCTGATCGCGGAGATCCAGCTGCCGCGCGGCCCGAGGAACGGCTTCGACGAGCGGACCTGGCTCCGCCACCACGGTGTGCACGTCGTCGTTCGCGCGGACCGGTGGCGAATCGTCGGGCGCCGTGGCGGCCTATCCGGCTTCGCAGATCGGCTGCGCGCGTACCTGGCGGCGGGGATGGCTCCAGGTCTCCACGGGGAGCGGCGTGCCGTGATCGCGGGGATCGTGCTCGGTGAGGACGAGGGTCTCTCGGAGGGTCTGCGTTCCGACTTCCGCGCGTCCGGGCTCTACCACCTGCTCGCCGTCTCGGGGCAGAATGTTGCGCTCATCGCGGGCGGCGCGATTCTGCTCGCGTACCTGATCGGTCTCTCGCGCTTCGTCGGACAGCTCGCGGCGCTCGCGGCGATTGGCGGCTACGTTCTTGCGGTCGGCTGGCAGCCGTCGGTTGTCCGGGCGGGCGTCGCGGGCGCGCTCGCCTCGCTCGCGTGGCTGGCATCGAGGCCGAGCGACCGTTGGTACTTCCTGCTTCTCGGCGCGGCGCTGCTGATGGCATGGAGCCCGTACTCGCTGCTCGATGCCGGATTCCAGCTCTCGTTCGCGGCCGTGGCGGCGATCTTCGTCGTCGTCCCGCGGCTTCAGCAGACGCTCGCCGGGTACCCGGTCCCCCATTCGCTCGCCGAGGTCGTCGCGGTCTCCGGGGCCTGCGGGGTCGCGACCGCGCCGATCCTGCTCACGCAGTTCGGGGTCGTCCCGCTGTACTCGATTCCGGCGAATGCGCTCGCGGCCCCGGTCGTCGCGCCGCTGCTTGGGATCGCGCTCGTCACGGCGATCGTGGCTCCGGTCGCGCCACCGCTCGCGGCCGTGCTCGCCTGGGTCAACGGCTGGCTGGCGGTATATCTCGCCGCGTGTGCTCGAGTGGTGGGCGGGTTGCCGTACGCGGCCGTTTCGGCTCGGGCTGCGGTGGTGATTGCCGCAGTCGTTCTCGGCGCCGCGTATCTCGTGACCCGGCTCGGCCGTCCACGAGGGCGGGCGTACGCGGCGATCGCTCTCGCCGCGGCCCTGGTCGCGGGGGGCTGGCGCCTCCACGGCGCGCCACCGCCGACGCCACCGCACGGCCTGCGCATCACGTTCCTGGACGTCGGACAGGGAGACGGAGCGCTCATCCAGGTTCCCGGCGGAGCTGTCCTCGTCGACGAAGGGCCGCCCGAGGCGGAAATGGCGTCACAGCTACAGCGCCTCGGAGCGACGACTCTCTCGCTCGTCGTCCTCACGCATCCGCAACGGGATCACATCGGCGGTGCCGCTCAGGTCCTGAAGAAGCTGAGCGTGGGCGCCGTGCTCGACCCGGCGATCCCGAATAAGAGCCCGGACGAGCGTGCGGCCCGTTCCGCAGCGCGGGAGCGCGGCGTCAAGATCATCGTCGCGCGCGCGGGGGAGGCGTTCAGGATCGGCGCGCTCAGGCTCCGGATTGTTTGGCCCGACGGGCCGGGGACACCGGGCGACGACCCGAACAACCACGCCGTCGTGCTCGTCGCCTCGTACGGACAGACCGATGCGCTGTTCACCGCGGATGCGGAGTCCGATGTCACCGGTCGCCTTCAGCTCCCACCGGTCGAGATCCTCAAGGTCGCGCACCACGGATCCGCCGACGCCGGGCTCGGAGATGAGCTGAAACAGCTTCGGCCGCGGATCGCGGTCATCTCCGTAGGCGCCGGCAACGACTACGGGCACCCGACTCCGTCGACCCTGGCCACACTCGGTGCGGTGCCTGGTCTCACGGTCTACCGAACCGACCTGAGCGGCCGGGTCGTGGTCGAGTCCGACGGGCGGCGAATCTCGGTGCGGACGAGCCGCTGACTATGCTTGGCGCGATGTCCGCCGAGCCGCTGCTGTCGGTCTATCTCCTCACCGGCAGCGACCGTCCGAAGCATCTGCGCGCCCTCCGCCGGTTGCGTGCGCGCTTCGGCCCGGAGGCCGTCGAGCAGCTCTCTGCGGAGTCGACGTCCGGCGCCGATGCGGTGGCCGCATGCAACGCCCTCGGCCTGTTCGGCGGGCATGACGGGGGCCGACTCGTCATCGTCGAAGGCGTCGAGCGGTGGCGGAAAGCGGACCTCGAGTCGGTCGAGTCCTACGTTCGGAACCCCGTCGAGGGGGCGGTCCTCGCGCTGTTCGCGGACGGGCATTTGCGCGGTTCGACGCTCACCAATCTCGTCGAGAAGCACGGGAAGGTCCTCGACTACAACGTCCCGAAGCCGAACAACCTCCACCGCTGGGTGGCCGGTGAGTTCAAGCGCCTGGACATCAAGGCCGACGGCGACGCGGCCCGAGCGCTCGTGGAGATCGTCGGCGAGGACACGATGGCGCTCTCGAACGAGATCCTGAAGCTCGGCGCGTGGGCGGGGGGAGAGCCGATCGGGCGCCCTGACGTAGAGCGGCTGGCCGCGCCCGCGCGCGAGTCAGCGGCGTGGGCGCTGACCGACGCCTGGGGCGCGCGCGATCTGCCGACTCTCCTCGAAGCGTGCGAGCTCGCCTTCGAGAACAACGACGAACCGTTTCTCCTCGCCGTCAGACTCGCATCGCACGTCGGTCGCGTGCGCACCGCCCAGGCCATGGCGGAGGAAGGACTCGGCGCGCGTGACGTCGCCGTTCGGCTGAAGATCAAGGACTTCCCCGCCCGCAAGGCGCTCCAGCACGCAGATCGCTACTCGCGGGCCGAGCTCGATGCCGCGCTCGTCCGCCTGGCCGACCTGGACGCCGCGATCAAAGGCGCGTCGAGGCTGTCGTCCGAGCTCGAGCTGCTCCGCGCACTGATCGACGTCACCGTGACGTCTGAACAGCCGGTCCCGGCGGGCTAGCTCTTCGCGACGAGCCGCGCGGCCTGCGCCTTCTTGCGCGCGGCGGTGTTCCGATGGATCGCGCCTCGGGCTGCCGCCCGGTCGATCCAGCGCTGAAGCGACGTGTGCTCGGCCGCGATCGTGTCCTTGTCGCCGGCCTCGACAGCAGCCTCGAGCCGACGCGTGATCGTCTTCATGGTCGACCGGTAGCGGAGGTTGTCTCCGCGATCGTCGGCGGAGGTACGCACGCGCTTCTTCTGCTGCTTGATGTTCGGCATCCGTAGAAAGGCCCGCAAGGATGCGGGCTCGGGCGATGGTACCAGAGGTTTTGGCACACAACCGCCACGCTTCCGTCACCCACGTGTGCGCTTTTCGAAACTAGACTCGCAGTGGGGAGGAGGTCTTGGGTACCAGGGTGGCTGTCGCTGCGGGACATGTCCGCCCGGCCTTTGACCGCCTCGCGTCGCAGGGGAACCTCCTAGCTCGCCGGTGCCCCCTCGTCCGCTTAGGGGTCAGGCGCTACGCGCCGCCTCGACAGACGGCGTTCCTATACTCGCCGCGTGGATGAGCAGGCCTCTGGCCGCGTAGACCAGCGGGCCTCGGGCGGCCGGCGACTCGCCTGGAAGACCGCGGTCTTCTCGGTCGCGACGGGTCTCTCCCGCATCCTCGGGCTCGTCCGAGAAATCGTCGCCGCGTACTACTTCAGCGCCACAGGCAAGATCAACGCCTTCACGGTCGCCTTCCAGGTGCCGAACCTCATTCGCTCGCTCGTCGCGGATGCCGCGCTCTCGTCCGCGTTCGTCCCCGTCTTCAGCGAGCTGCTCGAGAAGGGCGAGCGCAAACGCGCCTGGCGCGTCGCCTCGACCCTCTTCTGGCTTCTGCTGCTCGGCCTCGGAGCGATCACCGCGCTCCTCATCGTCTTCGCGCCGCTCATCATCGCGCCTTTCGGGGACCCCGGAGGCGACAAGCAGCTCGCGATCACGCTCTCCCGGATCCTGTTCCCGATCGTCGTCCTGCTCGGCGTCTCCGGGATCGTCGTCGGGATTCTCAACAGCTACGAGCAGTTCACGGTGCCGGCGCTCACGCCCGTTTTCTGGAACCTCGCGATCATTGCAGGCCTCGTGCTCGGCGTGCCCCGCGCCCACACGCTGGACACGAAGCTCTACGTCTACGCGGTCTCGATCGTCATCGGGACCGTGATCCAGGTGCTGCTGCCGCTCCCGTGGCTGTACGGGCTCGACGACCGATTGCGGCTCGCCTTCGACTGGCGCGACCCCGCGGTTCGACGCGTGTTCGTCCTCATGCTGCCCGTGACGATCGGACTGGGGCTCATCAACTTCAACCTCGTCGTCAACACGCTCTTTGCGTCGAGGTTCATCGACCCGCTCCTCGCACCGCGCGCGATCGACGCCGCTTTCCGGATCTACATGCTGCCCCAGGGGATGTTCTCGGTCGCGATCGCGACGGTGCTTTTCCCACGGCTCTCCCGACTCTCGGCGCGCCGGGACCTCGACGGCTTCCGGCAGACCGTTGCGATGGGCGTGCGCCAGATTGCGTTCACGCTCGTCCCGGCGAGCGTGTTCAGCGCCGTCTTCGCCACGCCGATCGTCCGGCTCGTCTACCAGCACGGCAAGTGGACCGTCGAGGACACGACGGTCACGGCCAGCGCCCTGGCCGCCTTCTCGCTCGGGCTGACCTTCAACGGCGTGATGCTGATGGTGAACCGAGCCTTCTTCAGCCTCCAGACGCCATGGACACCGACGGCAGTCGCGGTCGGCAACCTCGTCGTCAACACAGTGCTCGCGGCCGCGCTCTACCACGTCGGGACGTGGGGCATTCCGCTTGCCACGTCGCTTGCCAACATCTTCGGCTCGGCAGTGTTGCTGATCGTTTTCCGTCATCGGCTGGGCCGCATCGAGTTCCGGGGAACGGCGAGCTCGTTCTTACGCGTCACCGTCGCCTCGGTCGCGCTCGCCCTGGTCGCGTATCCCGTGTGGTACGCGCTCGACCAGGCGCTCGGCCGCTCGGTTCTCGCCCAGACCGTGTCGCTCGGCTCGGCGTTCGTGGCCGGCTTCGGCGTGTACCTGATTTCCTGCCGTTTGCTGGGAGTTCGTGAGCTGGACGCGTTGCTATCGTTGCGGAGCCGCTTCCACCGCGGCTGAACTCGCATGGACCAAGAACGCATCCGCAACTTCTCGATCATCGCCCACATCGACCATGGCAAGTCGACGCTGGCCGACCGCATCCTCGAGCTGACGAACACGGTCACCGGGCGGGACATGCGCGCCCAGGTGCTCGACTCGATGGACCTCGAGCGCGAGCGCGGGATCACGATCAAAGCCCAGGCGGTGCGCGTGACTTGGAAGGGCCACGAGCTGAACCTGATCGACACGCCCGGGCACGTGGACTTCACGTACGAGGTCTCGCGCGCGCTGCAGGCGTGCGAGGGCGCAGTGCTTGTCGTCGACGCGGCCCAGGGAATCGAAGCGCAGACCGTCGCCAACGCCTACCTCGCGATCGAAAACGACCTCGAGCTGCTGCCCGTCGCGAACAAGATCGACCTTCCCCAGGCGGACGCGGAGGGCGCCGCGCGTGAGTTGGCGAATCTCGTCGGCGATACGCCTGATCATGTGCTTCGGGTCTCGGCGAAGACCGGGGCTGGGGTGGAGGAAGTGCTCGACGCGATCGTCGAGCGCATCCCGCCGCCGATCGGCGACCCGCATGCGCCGGCCCGAGCGCTCGTCTTCGACTCGTCGTACGACCAGTACCGCGGCGTTGTCGCCTTCGTCCGCGTCGTCGACGGTCACTTCCGCGCGCGCGAGAACGTGCTCGCGATGGCGCAGGGCACGCGCTTCGAGACGGAGGAGGTCGGTTTCTTCTCGCCCACGATGAAGGCGGCCGACACCCTCGGCGCCGGCGAGGTCGGATACATCGTCACCGGCCTCAAGGACGTGGCGAAGCTGCGCGTGGGGGACACGCTGACGACCCAGGCGCACCCCGCGAGCGAGCCGCTGCCCGGGTACAAGGACGTGAAGCCGATGGTCTTCGCGGCGCTCTTCCCGACGGACTCGGACGAGTACCCACAGCTCCGTGACGCCCTCGAGCGGCTCCGGCTGAACGACGCTTCGCTGTCGTATGAGCCCGAGACCTCACAAGCGCTCGGCTTCGGCTTTCGCTGTGGCTTCCTCGGCCTGCTGCACATGGAAATCGTCCGCGAGCGGCTCGAGCGCGAGTTCGACCTCGACCTGCTCGTCACCGCACCAACGGTCGCGTACAAGGTCACGACCCCAACGGGCGAGGTGGTCGAGGTGCACAACCCGGCCGAGATGCCACCTGAGCGGGAGCGTGTCGACGAGCCGTACGTCCGCGCGTCGATCGTCGTTCCCAAGGACGGTGTCGGCCAGGTGATGGAGCTCTGCAACGACCGCCGAGGCCGTTTCGACCACATGGAGTACCCGTCGCCAGAGCGCGTGTTGCTCATCTACGAGCTGCCGCTCGCGGAGATCGTCTTCGACTTCTACGACCAGCTGAAGTCGCGGACGAGTGGTTACGCCAGTTTCGACTACGACTTCGCCGGCTTTCGCGAGGGAGAGCTCGTCCGGCTGGACGTCCTCGTCGGCGGAGAGCCCGTGGACGCGCTGTCGCTCGTCGTCCACCGCGACGAGGCGTACTCGCGCGGGCGGACGCTGGTCGACCGGCTGCGCGCGGAGATTCCGCGCCAGATGTTCGACGTCGCCGTGCAGGCCGCGATCGGCTCGCGGATCGTCGCGCGCGAGACGATCAAGGCGAAGCGCAAGGACGTGCTGGCCAAGTGCTACGGCGGCGACATCACGCGCAAGCGGAAGCTCCTCGAGCGGCAGAAGGCGGGCAAGCGGCGCATGAAGCAGGTCGGCGCCGTCGAGGTCCCGCAGGAGGCGTTCCTCGCCGTGCTCAACCTGGACGACACGAAGCGATGAGCGGGGGCGTTCGACATCTGTACGTGCACCTGCCGTTCTGCGCGCACCGGTGTGGCTACTGCGACTTCGTGACCGTGGTCGGCCGCGAGGGTTGGCATGGCCGGTACGTCGACGCGCTCCTGGCGGAGCTCGAGCTCGAGAGCGGCCGGCTCGACGATCGGGTCGAGACCGTGTTTCTCGGAGGCGGCACGCCGACTCTCACCGACGGCAACGAGTTGCGGCGGCTCCTCGAGGCGCTGCCCGTCGCCGGCGAGGTGACGGTCGAGGCGAACCCGGAGACCGTCACGGCCGCGCTGGCGCGGTTGCTTCGTGAGGCGGGAGTGACGCGCGTCTCGCTCGGTGCGCAGAGCTTCCAGCCGGAGCTCCTGCACGTGCTCGAGCGCAGGGCCTCGCCGGAGGCCGTCCGGCGCGCCTTCTACCATCTTCGTGATGCCAATTTTGACAACATATCGCTCGACCTCTTGCACGGAATCCCCGGCCAGAGCACCGCCGCGCTCGAACGTGACATCGACGAAGCGCTCGCGCTCGCACCGGAGCACGTCTCGTACTACGAGCTCGAAGCCAAGACGGGCACGAGGTTCGCCCATGCGCACGGGGCGGAGCTCGCTCTCCAGGCCGAGGCGATGGAGAGGTACTTCGAGCTCGTCGTCGAGCGGCTGAGCGGGGCCGGTTATCGCTGGTACGAGACGGCGAACTTCTGCCTTGCGGCCGATCACGCGGGAGGGCGCGACCTGCGCGCGCAGCACAACCTCGCGTACTGGGTGGGGCGGGACTACCTCGGGCTCGGGATCGGTGCGGTCTCGACGCTCGGCCCTGAGCGTCGGCGGAACACGCCGCGGCTGAACGCGTACGTGAGCTCGCTGGCGTGCGGCGAAGTGCCGCCCCGGGAGGTCGAGGAGCTCGACGCGCTCACACGCGACCAGGAGCGGCTGATGCTCGGCCTGCGGCTCGACACGGGACTGCCGCTGGCCGCGGCGAGGCGCTCGGTCGATCCGGCCGCGCTCGGTCGCATCGAGCGGCTCGGTCTCGCAACCCTCCGCGCCGACGGGGACGGACAGCGGTCCCTGGTCCTGACGCCGCGCGGGAGGCGCCTCGGCGGCGCCGTGACCGTAGAGCTGCTCGCCTAAAATTCCCTGCACAAAGATGACTGAAGCGAGCACAACGCTGACGGAGCGCCAGGCGGAGATCCTGAGACGCGTCGTCGAGGAGTACGTCGCGAGCGGCGAGCCAGTGGGCTCGAAGCATCTCGTCGCGCGCGCGGCCATGACCGTCTCGCCGTCGACGGTGCGGGCGGAGCTGGCCGAGCTCGAGCGATCCGGCCTGCTCACCCATCCGCACACTTCGGCCGGGCGGGTCCCGACGGAGGCGGGCTATCGCTTCTACGCGGACTTCCTGCTCGAGCGGCTCGAGCCGCGCCCAAGCCCATTCCCGCTCGCTCTCGCGGCCGCGCGCAGCGAGCTCGAGGCGGCGCTCCAGGAGACGACCGAGACCCTCTCGCACGCCACGCGTCTGCTGGCCCTCGTCTCCGCGCCACGGCTGCAGACGGCGACCGTGCGCCACATCGAAGTGCTCATCCTCCAGCCGCAGGTGCTGATGGTCGTGATGATCACGTCGACGGGCGGCGTGTCGAAGCGGCTCTTCGCGCTGGCAGACGCCCTCGACATGGGCCTCGCCCTCTGGGCGGGGGAGTACCTGAACGAAGAGCTCGCCGGGCTCGAGCTGGGGAGCGCGGCGCTGCGCCGACGCTTCGACGACCCGGCGCTGTCCGCTCGCGAGCGCGCATTCCTGGAGCTCCTGCGACCCGCCTTCACCGAGCTCACCGGCGAGGACGAGCAGCGGCTCTACGTGGGAGGCGCCGCCAGCCTGCTCGCGGAGGTGAGAGCGGACGAGCTCGAGGCCTGCCAGCGGCTCCTCGAGGCGCTCGAGAAGCGGGCGGCGATCCTCGAGCTGCTCGGTGAGACGCTCGGCTCGCGAAGGCCGTTCGTCCGCGTCGGCGTCGAGCTTGACAACCCGGCGCTCCGCGACGTCGCGCTCGTCGGCGCTTCGTACGGCCTCTCGACGCGCACGCTCGGGGCCGTCAGCCTCGTCGGTCCGCTGCGCATGGACTACGAGAAGGCGATCCGCTCGGTCCGGGCGGCCGCGCACGAGCTCTCTCGCTTCGTCGAAGCGGTGTACGAAGAGAACTGATGGCGACTACCGGTCGCGACTACTACGAGGTGCTCGGCATCGGGCACTCGGCCACTGAGGCCGAGATCAAGCGCGCGTTCAGGCGGCTCGCCCGCGAGCTGCACCCGGACGTGTCCGAGGCGCCGGACGCGGACGAGCGCTTCAAAGAGATCGTGGAGGCGTACGAGGTGCTCTCGAAGTCCGAGACCCGGGAGCTGTACGACCGCTTCGGGCACGCAGGCCTGCGAAGCGGCGGGTTCCGGCCAACCGCGTTCGACTTCGGGAACCTGGCCGACATCTTCTCGGCTTTCTTCGGCGACGACGTCTTCGGCGTGGCGACAGGGCCGCGGCGTGCACGCGGGGCCGATATCGCCGCCGAGCTCGAGCTCGACCTCGAGGAGGCGGCCACGGGCGTCACGCGCTCGGTGCCGGTTCAGGTCGCGCTGCGCTGCGCGGAGTGCGGCGGCGACGGCGTCCAGCCCGGCACTCCGGTCTCGACCTGCGAAGACTGCGGCGGCGCCGGCCGGCTTCAGCACGTGACGCGCACCGCGCTCGGTGAGTTCATCCGCACGCAGCCGTGTGCACGCTGCGGCGGGAGCGGGCGCATCGTCGAGCATCCGTGCAAGGCCTGCTCCGGCGCGGGGCGGACGCTCGACGAGCGAAGCCTCGACGTGGAGGTGCCACCGGGCATCCATGACGGACAGCGCATCAGGCTCTCGGGCGAGGGCCATGCGGGCGCGCTCGGCGGACAGGCGGGCGACGTCTACGTGCTCGTCAGGATTCGTCCGCACGAGCGGCTCGTGCGCGAGGGCGACGACGTCTACTCGACCGTCGACCTGACGATGACCGAGGCGGCGCTCGGCGCGCGGGCGACGATCGCCACGCTCGAGGGCGAGGAGGAGATCGACTTCGAGGCCGGGACGCAGCCCGGCTCCGTTCGCGTGCTCCGCGGCCGCGGCATGCCGGTGCTCCAGGGCTTTGGCCGGGGAGACCAGCGCGTTCTCGTCAACGTCATCGTCCCGCGACAGCTGACCGAGGAGCAGCGGCGGCTGCTCGGCGAGTTCGAGCAGACGGCGAACGAGGAGACGTACAAGCCCGACGAGGGCTTCTTCGAGAAGCTGAAGAGCGCCTTCCGCTGAGCCTGCTGCGCGCTTCCGTCGTCGTTCCCGGCGTGCTCGTCGAGGAGGCGACGGCCGCGATGCTCGAGCTGTTTCCGGAAGGGTTTGCCGAGCTTCCCGGTTCGGAGGCGACGGAGCTCGTCGCCTTCACGGACGGCGCGGGAGCCGAACGGCTGCGGGCGAGGTTCGGCGACATCCGCGTCGAGCCAGTGCCCGACGGCTGGGAGAGCGAGTGGATGCGCTTCCACCGCCCGGTCGAGGTCGGCTCGCTCTGGATCGGGCCGCCGTGGGAGCGGCCCGCGCCCGGTCTCGTGCCGGTCGTGATCGACCCCGGGCTCGCGTTCGGAACCGGCGCGCACCCGACGACGCAGCTTTGCCTCGAGCTGATCGAGTCGCTGGAGCGGACGAGCCTGCTCGACGTCGGCTGCGGATCGGGCGTGCTCGCGATCGCGGCGTGCAAGCTCGGCTACGAGCCGGTCATCGGCGTCGACGTCGACGAGGCGGCGGTCGAGGCGACGAAACGGAACACCGAGGCGAACGGCGTCGTCGTCGACACGAGGCTGCTCGACGCTTGCACCGACGCGCTTCCCGACGCCGAGATCGCGGTTGCGAACATCGACCTGAAAACGATTTCGGGGCTCGAGCCGTCGTCGCGATGCCGAGTGCTGGTGACCTCTGGCTACTACGAGCGGGACCGGCCCGCCGTCGCCAGGTTCGAGCACGCCGAGCGCCGCGTGCAGGAGGAGTGGGCGGCCGACCTGTTCAGGCGCGAGTAGCATCCGCCTCCCGTGGCGACGTTCACCGTCCGCTTCCTCGGCTGCAAGGTTTCGCACTCGGATGCGCACGCGATCCGCGAGGCGCTGCTTCGAGACGGCCACGAGGAGCGCGCCGGGGGCGAGATCGCCGTCGTCAACACGTGCTGCGTGACGAACGAGGCCGTGCGCAAGTCCCGTCAGGCCGCGGCTCGGGCCGCGCGAGCCCACCGGCGCGTGTACGTGACCGGGTGCGCGGCCAACCTCGAGCGCGCGTTCGCAGGCCTGCCCGAGAACGTGACCGTCGTCTCGCGACGGGCCGAGGAGACGGCGGCGTTCGTCGCAGGGGACGTCGGTGCAATCGGGTGCGTCCGGGCCGACGCGCGGCTCGACCGGGTCCGTGCGTTCGTCCGCGTCCAGGACGGGTGCAGCTTCTCGTGCAGGTTCTGCGTGATCCCGCTCGTCCGCGGGGCCTCAAGGAGCCGGAGCGCCGACGCAGTTCTGCGGGAGGTCGGCAAGCGGGTCGAGCAGGGGCATCGCGAGGTGGTCCTCACGGGGATCAACCTCGGCTGCTTCCGCGACCGTGAGCGCGGCTACACGCTCCCGAGGCTCGTGCGCGAGGTGGGAGCGACGCCTGGGCTGCAGCGTCTCCGCCTCTCCTCGATCGAGGTCAACCACGTGAACGACGAGCTCGTGCAAGCGCTGCGGGAGACGCCGGCCGTCGGCAGGCATCTGCACGTGCCGTTGCAGTCGGGCGACGACCGCGTGCTGAGCGCGATGGGGCGGCGCTACACGGCCGCTACGTATCTCCGCCGCCTCGAGCCCCTCTCTGACTTCAATCTCACGGCCGATGTGATCGTCGGCTTTCCCGCCGAGGACGAGCGGGCGTTCGAGCGCACGCGCCGGGTGCTCGCCGCCGCGGGTGTGACGAAGGTGCACGTCTTCCCGTACTCGCCCCGGCCCGGGACGGCGACCGCCGGTCATGACCCCGTTCCGGCCTCGGCCAAGAAACTCCGCAGCGCACGGCTGCGCGCCGACTCGCACGAGGCCTGCCTCACTCGCTGGCGCTCGAAGCTCGGGGCGACCGACGAAGTGCTGGTCGACCGCTCCGGTCGCGGCTACGGCGACGACTATTCGCCGTGGCTCGTGGACGCGGCGCTTCCGGTTGGCGAGCTCGTTCCCGTCCGTGCCGTCGGCGTCGCGGAGGAGGGGATCGTCGGTGCCGTCTGACTGCCTCTTCTGCAAGCTCTACACGGACGGCGACCATGTCCGGACCGGCGACGGCTTCGTCGCCGTCGCAGACATCAATCCTCGCGCCGACACGCACCTGCTCGTCATCCCCGAGCGCCACGTCGAGACGTTCCGCGACATCGGTCAGTTTCCAGCGGAGGAGACGCAGCGGATGCTCGAGTTCGTCGCCGAGACCGCGCGCGAGGCGGGCCTCCAGGACTACCGCGTCGTCGTCAACGTCGGTCCCGGGGGCGGGCAGACGGTCTTCCACCTGCACTGGCACCTGCTCGGTGGGGAGATGATGGGGATTCCCGGATGAGCCTGATCGCCGAGATCGAGGAGGAGTTGGCCGTCGCGATGCGCGAGCGCGACGCCCCGCGGCGCGACACGCTGCGGTTGATCCTGTCCAACCTGCGCTCGGCCGAGAAGGAGCTGCAGCGCGAGCTGAACGACCAGGAGGAGCTCCAGGTGCTCCAGCGCGAGCGCAAGAAGCGGCTCGAGGCGGCGGAGGCGTTTCGCGCGGCCGGCAAAGAGGAGCGGGCCGAGGCCGAGGAGGACGAGCTGACGGTGATCGAGGAGTTCATGCCCGAGCCTCTCTCCGAGGAGGAGCTGGAGACGATCATCGACGACGCGATCGCCGAGTGCGGCGCGACGAGCATCCGTGACCTGGGCCGCGTGATGGCCGACGTGATGCCGCAAGTCGCGGGCCGCGCCGACGGGTCGGCGGTGAGCCAGCTCGTCCGCGAGAAGCTCGCCTGAGCGCCCCGGCTCCGGCGCCTCCTGATCCGGTACCCCCAACCTCCTCCCCACGGCGATCGTATCGGGGAAGAGCGCACGTGTCTGTGCCGGATTCGAGCCGAAAGCGTCGCGGCCGGATCGAGGTGGCCGCGCCTACACTTCGGTCCATGCAGCAGGTGTTCGATGTCTCGAACGACGTGGCCGCGGAGCTCGCCGCGATCGGCGACGGCGTGCTCGAGGCGCTTCGCGAGCGGCTCCGGGTCACGATTCGCCTGCGCGGGAATCGGCTCACCATCGAGGGCGACGATGAGCGCGTGACGGAAGCCCGCGCGGTCGTCGACGAGCTCGTCGAGCTGGCCGAGGGTGGACACGAGATCGGCCCGTCGACCGTCGACGCGGTGCTCGGGGCGCTCGATCAGGTCGAGGACGTGCGTGAGGTCTTCGAGGACGTCGTCTGGCGGCATCGCGGCAAGAAGATCGCGCCCAAGACCGTGACCCAGAAGCGCTACGTCGACGCCATTCGCGACTGCGTGGTCACGTTCGGGATCGGCCCTGCCGGAACGGGCAAGACGTATCTGGCCATGGCCCTTGCGGTCGCGGCGCTCGCCGACCGCCAAGTGGGCCGGATCATCCTCACCCGCCCGGCGGTCGAGGCCGGCGAGCGGCTCGGCTACCTCCCGGGGACGATGCTCGAGAAGGTCGATCCGTACCTGCGCCCGCTCTTCGACGCCCTCTACGACATGCTCGACGCCGACCGCCTCGCCTCGTACATGGAGAAGGGCATCGTCGAGGTGGCGCCGCTCGCCTTCATGCGCGGCCGCACCCTGAACGATTCGTTCATCATCCTCGACGAAGCGCAGAACACGAGCCCTGAGCAGATGCAGATGTTCTTGACGCGCCTCGGCTTCGGCTCGAAGATCGTCGTCACCGGCGACGTGACCCAGGTCGACCTGCCGCGAGAGCAGGCGTCCGGGCTGATCCAGGTGCAGGACATCCTCGGCCCTCTCGAGGGCGTTGCGTTCGTCCGTTTCGGCCACGAGGATGTCGTCCGGCACAAGCTCGTCCAGCGCATCGTGGAGGCGTACCGCAAGCACGCGGAGGAGACCGGCACGCAGCGTCGGAAGTGACGCTTTGGTGACGGTCGAGATCGAGAACCGGAGCGGAGCGGACGTCGACGAGCGCGGCGCCGAGGCGCTGGCGCGCCGGGTGCTATCGGCCGAGGGCATCGACGAGGGCGACCTCGGGCTGCTCTTCGTCGGGCCGGAGGAGATGCGCACGTTGAAGCGCGAGCACCTCGGCCAGGACGAGGTGACCGACGTCCTGTCGTTCCCGATCGACGGCCGGGACGACCTGCCCGAGGGGGTGCCGCGCCAGCTGGGCGACGCCGTCCTCTGCCCGCAGGTCGTCGGCGAGAGCTGGCGGGCGCCGCTCGTCC
The DNA here is from genome assembly GCA_963850415.1 of uncultured Actinomycetes bacterium. GTDB lineage: Bacteria > Actinomycetota > Thermoleophilia > Gaiellales > Gaiellaceae > VAXT01. The sequence goes on along the minus strand of CAWKLE010000004.1, from coordinate 371,621 downwards.
ACGGGCTCCTCCACCTGCTCGGCTACGACCACGGCGTCGAGATGGAACGGCGCGAGGCGGAGCTGGCCTGATGGCTGCTCCTACGCGCCGCGGCCCTTCGCTCCTGGAGAGCTTCAACTTCGCGTTCGAGGGCGTGATCCATGTCTTGCGGACGCAGCGGAACATGCGGATCCACTTCGCGATCGCCGCCGCGGTGCTGATCGCCGCGGTCGCGGTCGGAGTGGGGAGGATCGAGCTGATTGCGCTGCTGATCGTGATCTCGTTCGTCCTGATCGCGGAGATGATCAACTCGGCGCTCGAGGCCGGGATCGACGTCGCGACGACGTCCTTCGACCCGCTCGCCAAGCTCGCGAAGGACATCGCCGCGGGCGCGGTGCTGATCGCGACGGTGAACGCGGTCGCCGTTGGCTACCTCATCTTCTCGGACGTCTTCGTCAACCGCAGCTCGCGCCTGATCCAGCGGCTCCGCGACGCGCCGTCCGAGTTGACCGTGATCGCGCTCGTGCTCACGATCATCCTCGTGCTGGGGACGAAGGCGTACACGGGCCGCGGGACGCCGCTGCGCGGCGGGCTCCCGTCGGGACATGCCGCGGTTGCGTTCGGGGGCTGGATGGCCGTGACGCAGGTCGTCGGCGACTCACAGCACTGGTTCCTGATCACCTCGCTGACCTTTCTCATGGCGGTTCTCGTCGCGCAGACGCGGATCGAGTCCGGCGTCCACTCGTTCCTCGAGGTCGTCTACGGGGGGCTGCTTGGGTCGCTGGCGGTGCTCGTCATGTTCCAGGTGTTCGGATGAGCCGAGAGCTGTACGACCAGGCCGTGGCCGCGGCCGCGCGCGCCTACGCCCCGTACTCGAACTTCCACGTCGGAGCGGTCGTGCAGGCGCGCGACGGCCGGCTGTTCGAGGGCGTGAACGTCGAGAACGCCTCGTATCCGCTCGGGATCTGCGCCGAGCGGACGGCGATCGCCTGCGCTGTCGTCGGGGGCTGTCGTCCGGGCGACCTCGAGGAGATCGCGATCACCGCGTCGCCCTGCGGAGGGTGCAGGCAGTGGATCTACGAGTTCCGATTCGACCGTGTCACGTTCAAGAACGAGGCCGGGGAGGTCGTCACGCGCACACCTGCGGAGCTGCTCCCCGAGACGTTCGAGCTGTGAAATCCGGGTTCGTCGCGGTTGCGGGACGTCCGAACGTGGGCAAGTCGACGCTCGTGAACGCGCTGGCCGGCGGCAAGGTCGCGATCGTCTCCGACAAGCCGCAGACGACGCGCCGGCGGATCTCGGGAGTCGTGAACGGCGACGGCTACCAGCTCGTCCTCGTCGACCTGCCGGGATTCCAGCGCCCGCTCGATCCGATGACCGAGCGCATGCAGCGCACCGTCGACCAGGCCTTCGAGGACGTCGACGCGGTCCTGTTCGTGCTCTCGACGCGGGAGCGGATCGGCGCCGGCGATCGCTTCATCGCCAAGCGGGTCTTCTCCCTGGGCGTGCCGGTCGTGATCGCGCTGAACAAGGTCGACCGCCTCAAGCCCGGGCACGTCGCGACCCAGATGGACACGGCGTCCAAGCTCGGCGACTTCCACGCGTTGCACCCGGTGAGCGCGAAGACGGGCGACGGCGTCGCGGAGCTGCGCGAGGAGCTCGTCGAGCTGTTGTCCGAGGGGCCGGCGTACTTCCCGCCGGACCAGCGAAGCGACCTCTCCGCCGAGGAGGAGGTCGGCGAGCTGATCCGAGAGAAGGCGCTTGCGCTCACGCGTGAGGAGGTTCCGCACGCGATCTCCGTCGAGGTCGAGGAGGTCGACGAGAAGGTCGTGCGCGCGAGCCTCTACGTCGAGACCGAGTCGCAGAAGCAGATCGTCGTCGGCAAGGGCGGGTCGGTCGTGAAGGAGATCGGCGTGCGCGCCCGGCCCGAGGTCGAGCACCTGCTCGGGCATCCCGTCTTCCTCGAGCTCAAGGTCAAGGTCAAGCCGAAGTGGCGCCGGGACGAGCGGCTGCTCGAACGGCTGGGAATCTGATGGCGATCGAGCTCGTCTACGAGACGCATTCGACGACAGTCGACAACGAGACGGGGATCGCCACCGGCTGGTTCGAGGGCGAGTTGTCGGAGATGGGCCGCGCGCAGGCGGGGGCGCTGGGCGGGCGGCGGCGCGACGATGGGCTCGCGGCGGTCTTCACGTCCGATCTGGGCCGCGCCGTCGAGACCGCGGAGATCGCGTTTGCAGGCTCGGGGCTGCCTGTTCACCAGGACTGGCGGCTCAGGGAGTGCAACTACGGCGAGCGGAACGGGAAGGCGGCCGCGGAGCTCGACGAGAAGGAGCGCCTGCGCCGGATCGACGAGCCGTTCCCTGGCGGCGAGAGCTACCGGCAGGTCGTCGAGCGCACAACTGGCTTTCTGAACGACCTCTTCCCCGACCGGGACGGTTCGCGCGTCCTGCTGATCGCGCATTCGGCGAACCGCTGGGCGCTTCAGCATCTGCTGCTCGGGGTTCCGCTCGAGGAGGTCATCGGGGCGCCGTTCGAGTGGCAGGAGGGCTGGGAGTACACGCTGGCCGGTCAGCTGCCGGTGCAGGGCTAGACTCCTCGTATGGCCAAGGCGCCGGTGCTGGCGACGGGATTCGAGCTCCCGCTCGAGCCGCGGCTGCCGCGGATCGGCTCGGTCGACGCGGTCGCGCTGGAGGAGCGCGCCGCGACGCTCGCCAAGCGGTCGATCAAGCGCGAGGCGAAGCTGTTCGCTCTCGACCTGGCGGTGCGGATGATGGATCTGACGACGCTCGAGGGCGCGGACACGCCCGGGAAGGTCGCGGCGCTGACGTCGAAGGGCATCCGGCCGGATCCGTCCGATGCGACGGTTCCGTCGGTCGCCGCGATCTGCGTCTATCCGAACCTCGTGCCGACGGCGGTCGAGCGCACGCGCGGGACGAGCGTGAAGGTCGCGTCGGTGGCGACCGGGTTCCCGTCGGGTCAGGTGCCGACGAGCGTCAAAGTGGCCGAGGTGCGCGACGTCGTCGAGATGGGCGCGGACGAGGTGGACATGGTCATCGACCGGGGCGCATTCCTGTCGGGCCGCTACGCGAAGGTCTACGACGAGATCGTCCAGGTGAAGGAAGCCGCCGGCGATGTGCACGTGAAGGTGATCCTCGAGACCGGCGAGCTCGGGACGTACGACAACGTGCGGCGGGCGAGCCTGCTCGCGATTGCGGCCGGCGCGGACTTCATCAAGACGTCGACCGGGAAGCTTCCGTCGGCCGCCACGCTGCCCGTGACGCTCGTGATGCTGGAGGCGATTCGCGACGTGTACGAGGAGACGGGGCGGCGCGTCGGGATGAAGCCGGCGGGCGGGATCCGACACGCGAAGCAGGCGGTCCAGTACCTCGTCCAGCTGCATGAGACGCTCGGCCCGGAGTGGCTGACGCCAGACCTGTATCGGATGGGTGCGTCCTCGTTGCTGAACGACGTTCTGATGCAGATCCGAAAGGAGAAGACGGGCAAGTACCAGAGCCCGGACTACTTCACCATTGACTGATTCGGCCCGAAATCGGCACACGCGCGTGCGGAGCCGACGGCTACCGTCCAGCCCCACCCTCATTGGGTGGGGGGTGGGTGGTGGGCGTAGCCCCCGGGGCTCGTCGTGAGCGAGCTCGAGCGCAAGCGGGACCGGGCGCCCGTTCCGGCAGCCTGGGACTACGCGCCGGCGCCGGAGGCTCGCGACCTCGTCCAGCTGCGCGAGCGGTACGGCCTCTTCGTCGGCGGTCAGTGGCTCGAGCCGAGCGAGGCGTACACGACGATCGACCCGTCGAGCGAAGAGCCGCTGGCCGAGATCGGGCAGGCGACGCGCGAAGAGGTCGGCCAGGCCGTAGGCGCAGCACGTGAAGCGTTCGACAACGGCTGGTCCGCGACTTCGCCGGCGGAGCGCGCCAAGTATCTGTTCCGGATCGCGCGCATCCTCCAGGAGCGCTCGCGCGAGTTCGCGGTGCTCGAGTCGCTGAACGGCGGCAAGCCGATCCGCGAGTCGCGTGACGTCGACCTCCCGCTCTCCGCGGCGCACTTCTTCTACTACGCCGGCTGGGCGGACAAGCTCGAGTACGCGTTCCCGAACCGCAAGCCGCGCGCGATCGGCGTCGCCGGCCAGATCGTTCCCTGGAACTTCCCGCTGCTGATGCTCTCGTGGAAGATCGCGCCCGCGCTCGCGGCCGGGAACACAGTCGTTCTCAAGCCGGCGGAGACGACGCCGCTCTCGGCGCTTCTCTTCGCGGACGTCCTTCGGCAGGCCGAGCTCCCGCCGGGCGTCGTCAACATCGTCACCGGCGACGGCCGCACCGGCGCCGCTCTCGTCGAACATCCCGACGTCGACAAGATCGCGTTCACCGGATCGACCGAGGTCGGCAAGTCGATCCAGCGGCAGCTCGCGGGCACCGGCAAGCATCTGACGCTCGAGCTCGGCGGCAAGGCGGCGAACGTGATCTTCGACGACGCCGCGCTCGACCAGGCCGTCGAGGGAATCGTCAACGGCATCTACTTCAACCAGGGCCACGTCTGCTGCGCCGGCTCGCGGTTGCTCGTGCAGGAGTCGATCTACGAGCCGCTGATCGGGAAGCTGAAGCGCCGCCTGACCACGCTGCGCGTCGGTGATCCGCTCGACAAGAACACGGACGTCGGCGCGATCAACTCGAAGCAGCAGCTCGACAAGATCAAGGAGCTCGTCGCGGCGGGCGAGGAGGAGGGCGCCGAGATCTATCAGCCCCCGTGCCGGCTGCCCGAGAAGGGCTACTGGTTCGCGCCGACCGTCTTCACGAACGTCGCCCAGAGCTACCGCATCGCGCAGGAGGAGATCTTCGGGCCGGTGCTCTCCGTGCTCACGTTCCGCACGCCGGACGAGGCGGTCGAGAAGGCGAACAACACGCCGTACGGGCTCTCGGCGGGCGTCTGGACGGAGAAGGGCTCTCGCATCCTGGCGATGGCGCAGCAGCTGCGGGCGGGCGTGATCTGGGCGAACACGTACAACCGCTTCGACCCCGCGTCACCGTTTGGCGGCTACAAGGAATCTGGCTTCGGCCGCGAGGGCGGGCGCCACGGGCTCGAGCCGTACCTGGAGTTCGATTGAGCGAAGACGCGAACAAGGCCCTCGTCCAGCGCTTCTACGAGGAAGCGTGGGGGCGTGGCGACCTCGACGTCGCCGATGAGTTGTTCGCCGACGATTACGAGCGCCACGACTTCCGGGCGGGCGACCCGACGCCTGGACCTGAGGGACAGAAGGAGATCGCTCGCGCATTTAGGGCAGCCTTCCCAGACCTCTCCTTCGAGATCGACTTCATCCTCGCTGACGGCGACTTCGTCGCGGGCCGCTGGACCGCCGCCGGTACGCACCTCGCTTCGTGGGCCGGCGTCGAACCGACCGGCAAGCCGATGCGCTTCTCGGCGATCAACGTGTTCCGGTTCTCCGACGGGAAGGTCGTCGAGCTCTGGAATCACCGCGACGATCTCGGCCTCATGCAGCAGCTCGGTGCGCCGGTCTACGCAGGAGCGACCGAGTGAGCCGGCTCCCCGTCCAGAAGACGTACAAGCTCTACATCGGCGGCGCATTCCCGCGCTCCGAGTCGGGGCGCACGTACGAGGCCGAGGGGGTGAACGTCGCCCGCGGCTCCCGCAAGGACCTCCGCGACGCTGTCCGAGCCGCCCGCGCCGCATTTCCCAAGTGGTCGACGATGACCGCCTACAACCGCGGCCAGGTCGTCTACCGGATCGCCGAGATGCTCGAGTCGCGTCGCGGCGAGTTCGCCGAGCTGAGCTCCGGCGCCGACGAGGTCGACCGCTCGATCGACAGGCTCGTCTGGTACGCGGGCTGGGCGGACAAGCTCGCACAGGTGCTCGGCTCCTCGAACCCGGTCGCCGGCCCGTACTTCAACTTCACGGTTCCCGAGCCGACCGGTGTCGTGGGCATCCTCGCCCCCGACGAGCCGCCCCTCGCCGGCCTGGTCTCGCGCGTGGCGCCCGCGATCGTCGGCGGCAACACGACAGTCGTCGTGGCGTCCGAGACGCACCCGCTGGCCGCGGTCGAGCTGGCCGAGGTGCTCGCCACATCCGACGTCCCGGGCGGAGTGGTGAACCTGCTGACCGGCTTCCGCGAGGAGCTCGCGCCCTGGCTCGCGGGACACATGGACGTGAACGCGCTCGACCTCGCGGGCGCGGACGGGCAGGTCGAGGAGCTCGAGCGGCTGGCGGCTGAGAACGTCAAGCGCGTCGTCCGAGGCGCAGCCGACGATCAGAGCCCGTGGGAGATCGCATCCTTCCTCGAGCTGAAGACCGTCTGGCATCCGATCGGCGTCTAGTTACGATGCTCCGTCCATGACCGGCCAGCGCCGCTTGAGCCAGGCGATCTCCGAGGGTGACGGGATCTCGCTGATCACGCCCGCCGCCGACGCGGACGCGGCCGCGGCGGCCGAGCGCAGCGGGGCGGAGGGCGTCGTGCTCCACCTCAACATCCCCGACGTCCGTGACGCGACAGGGCTGCCGATCCTCTGGCGCGTCGACGCGTCGCCGGGCGAGGCGCTCACGGCCGGGGCGGACGCGCTCCTGCTTGCTGCCGGCGCGCTCGAAGACGACGCGGAGCACGTCGAGCGGCGCTGGGAGGAGGCCCACGGCATTGGTCTCGAGTGCGTCGTCGAGGTGCGCGACGCGGACGAGCTCGAACTCGCCCTCGAGCGACTCGACCCGGAGATCTTCCTGCTCGCGCCTCGGGAGGGCGGCGACGCCGACGATCCGCTCGAGAGCGTCCTCGACCTGCTGCCCGACATCCCGGCCGGCAAGCTCGCGATCGCCGACGTCGAGGTCACGACCCAAGACGAGATCGCCGAGCTGGAGCGCGCCGGAGTGGACGCCGTGATCGTCGCCACGCACAACCTCGCAGGCCTGGTTCGTGCGGCCCCGCCCGAAGTCTGAGGAAGCCCTAAGCAGATGGGGCGGTCCGTGGGTCGCGCTCGCGGCCCTGCTCGTGCTCGCGGCGGCCATCCGCGTCGTCGGCATCCGGTACGGCCTTCCCTTCCCGCTGCTGAATCCCGACGAGCGGAACATCGTCCCGCGCGCGTGGGCGATGACCCACGGCGGCGGTCTCGACCCGCACTGGTTCGATTATCCGACGCTGGTCATGTACCTGCTCGCGCCGTTCCAGGCGTGGCAGCACGAGCCGTCGTACCTGACGGCCAGGATCGTGCTGGTCGCGATCGCGCTCGGCGGGGTGGCGGCCGCGTGGTGGCTGGGACGGGCCGCGTACGGGCCGGTCGCGGGCTTCGTCGCCGCGTCCGCGGTCGTCGTCGAGACGACCTACGTCGCCTATTCGCGCATGGCCGTCACGGACGTGCCGCTGACCGTCGGCGTCACGGTCGCGCTCGCGCTGATGGTCTCAGGCCGGATCGAGCTCGCCGGGCTCGCGGTCGGGCTCGCGGCGAGCGCGAAATACCCGGGGATCATCCTTCTCGCGCCGCTCGTCGCGGCCGCGTGGGGGAGATGGAGACGCCTCGCGATCGGCGTCGCGCTCGCGGTGGTCGCCTTCGCGGCCACGAGCCCGTACGTGCTGATCGACTTCCGGCAGGCCGCCGGGGACGCGTGGCGCGTCGATCGCTGGGCGCACACGGGCTGGCTCGGCTTCGAGAACGACCACGCGGCGCCGATCGCGTTCGCCGGGAGGCTCTGGGACGGCTTCGGGCCGGCGCTCCTGATCGCCGTCGCCGGCCTCGTCGTCGCTCTCGTGCATCGAACGCGCGCCGACCTCGTGCTCGGCACGTTCGTCCTCGTCTACTTCGCGAACCTGCTCCTGCTGCACTCGCACTTCGATCGATATGTGCTTCCGCTCGTCCCCGCCCTCGCCGCGCTCGCCGGCCGCCTTCGGGCGCTCGCGCCGGTGACGCTCCTCATGCTCGTCGTCCCGCTGACGTGGAGCGTGCGCGATGCCCGCGAGCTGACGAAGACGGACGCGCGCGTCGTCGCCGAGCACTGGGTCGTCGGACATTTGCCGCGCGGCGCGTACCTCGCCGCCGACCCGTCGACCCCGGATTTCCCCGGCTACCGAGTCCTGGCGCTGAAGCTGCCGAGGCCCGGCCAGCCGCACGACCCGAACCGGAACCTCGCACGGCTCCGCGCCGAGGGAGTCCGTTACGTCGTCGTCACGGGCGCCGTCGAGGACCGCGTGCTCTCCGCCGCGAGCCACTACCCGCGCGAGACCCGGTTCTACGACAGCCTCCGACGCGAGCCGCGTGTCTACTCCATTCGCCCGCACGGCGACGTTGGCGGGCCGTGGTTGGAGATTTACCGGCTATAACGTGCTCCTGATGCTTCGACTGGCTGGAGCAGGGGTTTTGGCAGCGCTGACTCTTCTCGCCTCCGGCTGCTCGGGGAACGAGAGCAAGCCGGCTGCGGCAGCCGCGACGAAGCCCGCCACCTGCCCGCAGAGCTGGAAGTCCGGCTGGCAGCGGCTCGCGAACCGGATCCACGCGGTCGTCTACTGCCCGACCTGGATGCCGAGCCCGCTCGACGCGAAGATGGGCGGCCAGTGGGACAACGGCGTGTCGGTCGAGAAGGACAAGAGCTACCTCGTCAGCTTCCTCTGGCACGAGCCGCCGAGCCAGGACGTCCACGTCAACTTTCGGGGCTACCCCGGCCGGACGAAGATCCCGCGCTGCGAGGACACCGAGATCGTCGGCGGCAAGGTGCGCCGGACGACGATGCCGTGCTTCAGCGACCCGCACGGGAAGCGCCGTCTCGGCGGGATCACGGCGACGATGTACACGGTCAACCGTGGCGTCGACCAGTGGCACATCCTCTACGCGTGGCACGACCACGGAAGCCTCTACGCGGTCAGCGAGCACGTGATCAAGCCGCTCACCTACCGCAGGGTCGTGAGCAACCTCGGCCGCATGGTCCGCGGGCTCGTTCGCGTCAAGCCGGCAGCCTGACGCGATGAAGCTCACCCGGAAGGAGCTGCTCCTCGGTGGAGCCGCGGGCGCCGCCCTCGGCGCGGCGGGGATCTACGAGCTCGTGGACAAGCTCGCGGACTCGCCGCCGGGCCACTTCGGCGAGGGCCGCGAGCCCGAGCAGCACCTGGTCGACGGCATGCGCGTCGAGAAGCAGGAAGGCGTCGAGGTCGTTGTGCCGCTTCGGCATCACGAGGTGGTCACAGCTCGCGTCGTCGCGCCGCAGGACCAGCTCCTCGAGGCGCGCGCCCAACTCGCAGCCGTCCTGGCGAAGCTCGATGCCGACTATCCGGGCACGCCCGACGGGCTCTCGATCACGGTCGCGTGGGGCCTGCCGTACTTCCGGACGCACGTTGCGGACGCCGCGGACGTGCACCTGCCGTTCGACCTCCGGGCGAACAAGCGCGCGCTGATCGACGCGATCCGTTTTCCGAGCGACCCTCACGAGACGCTGCTCGAGGAGAACGACGTCGCGTTCCTCTTCCGCAGCGACAACGAGGAGCACATCCGGGCGGCGGCCACGGAGATCGCCGACCGCATGAAAGGCGCGCTCGCCGTGACGAGCATCCGCAAGGGCTTCGCCGGCCAGATGGACGGCGGGAAGGGCCTGCCGAAGGAGATGGCGACGGCCGCGGGTGTCCCGGGCGCCGACCTGATCCCCGACGGCTCGGAGCTCTTCCTCGGCTTCACGTCGACGCAGCGGAACGCGCTCGGCCCGCAGCGGATCGTCAACTTCGAGACGCTCGGCCTCGTCGACCTCGGGCCGCGCTCGTACTTCCACGGCGGCACGCACATGCACCTCTCGCACATCTTCGAGGACCTCGAGGCGTGGTACCTGAACCAGGACTTCCGCGATCGCGTGAACACGACGTTTCGGCCGAGGCTGCCCGTGCGGCCCGGGACGCAGACCGTGGCGCAACCGCCGAGCCGTGTCTCGTCGGAGAGCGAGGTGCGCCGCGACTACGAACGCTTCGGGATCATCGGGCACAGCTCGTCGCTCCAGCCGGCCTCGAGGCTGCAGCACGACGTGCGGGGCTCGGACGGGACGCTCTACCGGACGGGCACCGCGATTCCGCAGCGCGCCGACTTCAACACGCTCGACAACCCGTTCTTCTGGAGCGCGGACCCGAAGCGCGACCGGATGGGCGACGGACCGGCCGCTGGTCTCCACTTCGTCGTCTTCAACCCGACGAGCGACGACTTCCACCGCAACCGGCTCGCGATGGACGGGCACATGCCCGGCGGCGAGAAGCTGAAGTTCGTTCCGCGCGCGCCCGGGCAGGGCTTCAACTCGATCCTGAAGACGACGCATCGGCAGAACTTCCTCGTCCCGCCGAGGCGGCACCGCGCGTTCCCACTCGTCGAGCTCTAGACAAGCCCCGAGCGAAGCCAGGGGACTAGCTCATGTGCCCACTCACTTAGCCGAAGAACGCTTTCGCGACCGCGTACCAGTCCTCCGGGACGGTCTTCAGCTCGGCGGTTGCCTCCGCGAGCGAGACGTCGACGATCTCGTCCCCGTGCAGCGCGGCCATGCGTCCGAATCGGCCTTCGGCGACGAGGTCCGCGGCCTTCAGCCCGTAGCGCGTCGCGAGCACGCGGTCGCGCGGGGTCGGGCTGCCTCCGCGCTGGACGTGGCCGAGCACCGTCACGCGCGTCTCGAACCCCGTGCGCTCCTCGATGTCGGCGCCGAGCGCATGACCGACGCCGCCCAGGCGGATGTGCCCGAACTCGTCAGCGTCCGGCTCCTGTGCGACGAGCCGGCGCTCACCCGACTCGTACGTGAGCTCGTAGCCCTCGCTGACGACGACGATCGAGAAGTCCTTGCCCCGCTCGTGCCGGTGCTGGATCTCGCGGCAGGCCTGCTCGACCGTGATCGGCTGCTCGGGGATCAGGATCACGTCCGCGCCGCCGGCGATCCCGCTCATGACCGCGATCCAGCCCGTGTGCCGGCCCATCACCTCCAGCACCATCACGCGGTTGTGCGACTCCGCGGTCGTGTGCAACCGGTCGATCGCCTCGGTGCAGATCCAGACGGCGGTGTCGAAGCCGAACGTGTAGTCGGTCGCGGACAGGTCGTTGTCGATCGTCTTCGGTACCCCGACGACGGGGAGCTCGTGCTCCTCATAGAGCTTGGCCGCGACGCCGAGCGTGTCTTCGCCGCCGATCGCGACGAGCGCGTCGAGACTCTCCGCGCGGAAGTTCTCGAGCACGCGGTCGACGCCGCCCTCGACCTTGTACGGGTTCGTGCGCGAGGTGCCGATGATCGTTCCGCCGCGCGGCAGGAGGCCCGAGATCTCGCGCGGGCCGAGCGCCTCGAACGTGCCGTCGACGAGACCGCGCCACCCGGACCGGATCCCGACGACGTCGTCTCCACGGACCTGCGAGCGCCGAGCAACGGCTCGGATGACCGCGTTCAGTCCCGGGCAATCGCCTCCACCGGTGAGGATTCCGACTCGCATTCCGTGTGTGCCGAAGGTGGGAGTCGAACCCACACGGAGCTTGCGCCCCACCGGATTTTGAGTCCGGCGCGTCTACCAGTTCCGCCACTTCGGCCCGAGCGCGCATCGTACCCGGGCGATTGAGAGTTGAAAGCGCGGGGGTTTCCCTCAATACTTGGCCCCCTCGCGGGCCGACCCCTGGCTACGGCTGTCGATCCGCCGAGGAGCAACCGTGACGGAGGAGGGACAGCAGGTGAAGAAACTTGGATTGCTAGTAGCAGCGCTACTGGTCGCAATCCCGCTTGCCTTGCTCGCGGCAGGCTGCGGAGGCGGCGGTGGCGGCGGAGGGGGCAGCGAAGCAACGGCGCTGCCATCGGCAGGGTGCGAGCCGATTCAGTACGAGGGCAGCGGCAAGCCCGAGACGCTCATCGCCTCGGACCTGCCACTTCAGGGATCGAACCGGGCGCTGACGACCGAGATGGCTCAGGCGGTCGAGTTCATCCTCAAGCAGCACGACTGGAAGGCCGGCGGCAAGACGATCGGCTTCCAGTCCTGCGACGACTCGACGGCCCAGGCCGGTAGCTGGGACTCGGCCAAGTGCACCTCGAACGCCAGGGCCTATGCGAACAACACGGCCGTCATCGGCGTGATCGGGACGTTCAACTCGGGCTGCGCGAAGCTCGAGATCCCGATCGCGAACCGCGCGCCGAGCGGTCCGCTCGCGTACGTCAGTCCGGCGAACACGTATCCGGGCCTGACGATCAGCGGGCCGGGCACCGAGTCCGGTGAGCCGGACGTCTACTACCCGACCGGCAAGCGGAACTACGCACGAGTCGTGTGGAACGACCAGTTCCAGGGCGCGGCCGACGCGCAGTTCGCGAAGGACCAGGGCTTCAAGAAGGTCTACGTCCTGTCGGACAAGGAGACGTACGGCAACGGCATCGCCACCTTGTTCCAGACCTATGCCAAGAAGCTCGGGATCGCGACCGTTCCGAGCACGCCTGCCGCCTGGGACAAGAACGCGTCGAGCTACGACGCGGTCGCGACCAAGATCGCGCAATCCGGTGCGGACGCGGTCTTCCTCGGCGGCATCATCTGCAACAACGGCGGCAAGCTGATCAAGGACCTGCGTGCGGGCTTGGGCTCGAACGTGACGCTCTTCGCCCCCGACGGGTTCACTCCGATTGACGCGGCGACGATCAAGACCGGCGGCCCGGCCACCGAGGGCATGTTCATCACCCAGCCGGGCATCCCGTCCAACCAGCTGTCGGGAGCCGGCAAGACCTTCGTGGAGGACTTCGCGAAGGCGAACGGCAAGGAGCCGGATCCGTACACGAACTACGCCGCGCAGGCAACGGACGTCCTGCTGACCGCGATCGACGACGCCAAGGGCGAGCGAGGCCAGGTTGCACAGCACCTGTTCAACCAGGACGTGAAGGACGGCATCCTCGGCAACTTCAAGATCGACGAGAACGGCGACACGACGCTCGGCACGGTGAGCGTCTGGCAGGTCAAGGGCCAGAAAGGCGTGTTCCTGAAGACGATCACGCCTGAGCTGAGCTTCGTGAAGGGGTAAGGCAAGATCAGTTCGATCCAGGCTGGGGGAGGACACGATCCTCCCCCAGCGCGTTCCCGGAAGGCGTTCCAGGAGGGCAATGGCGACCGAGCAGGCGAGGATCCGCGTGGCGCGTCCGGCGAAGCGGCCCGACGTGCTCTCGATCATCGGGCTGCTGTTCGTGGCCGCCGTCGGGCTCTGGCTGCTGATCAACTTCATCAAGGCCCCGGCGGACTTCTACAACCTGTTCCTGATCGGTCTGACGAACGGGTGCGTGTACGGGCTCGTCGCGCTGGGCTACTCGCTCGTCTACGGCATCCTCGAGCTGATCAACTTCGCGCACGGCGACGTCTTCATGCTCGGCGGGATGCTCGTCGCGACGATGACCACGAACTGGGCGCTCATGAACAAGTCGGGCGCGGTGCTCTGGCTCTTCATCCTCCTCATGCTCCTGATCGCGATGGCGTTCTGCGCGACCATCAACACGACGATCGAGATCGTCGCCTACCGGCGATTACGCAATGCCCCGCGGCTGGCGCCGCTGATCACCGCGATCGGCATGTCGTTCATCCTCCAGAACATCGGCCTGGTCTGGAAGGGAGCGCGACCGACCTCGGTGCCGGACATCCTGCCGCACGGCGCGGTGTTCACGATCGCCGGCGTTCCCTACACGTGGAACCGCTTCATCGTCCTTCTGTTCACGATTCCGGTGCTCCTGGCGCTGGTGTGGCTCGTCCAGCGGACACGGCACGGAAAGGCGATGCGTGCGACCGCGCAGGACCGTGAGGCCGCCGCGATGATGGGGATCAGCGTCAACCGTACGATCTCCTTCACGTTCTTCCTCGCCGGCTCGCTCGCCGGCGCGGCGGCGCTCCTCTACGCGCTTTACATCACGAACATCCGCTACACGGAAGGGTTCCGCGTCGGTCTGATCGCCTTCACGGCCGCGGTGCTCGGCGGGATCGGAAACCTGCCGGGAGCCGTTCTCGGCGGGCTCGTGATCGGCTTCGTCGAGTCTTTCAACAACGGGCTCGGCTGGCATGCACCGGGGAGCGACTGGACCCAGTCGATCATCTTCGCGATCCTGATCCTGATCCTCGTCTTCCGGCCCGAAGGCCTGCTCGGGGAGCGCACTCCGGAGGGCGCGTAGTGGCACCGGGGATACAGGCGGTTCGCGACAGCACACCCGCGTTGAAGCGGCAGACCATGCCCCGGGCGAAGCGGGCGGCGATGGTCGGGATCCCGGCGTTCTTCGTCCTCGCGGTCACCGGCTCGGCTTCGCTGGGCCTCATCGCCGCCGCGCTCATCTTCGGATCCCTGTACATCCCGGCCTGGAACGCGCTTCCGCTGGGCAAGTGGATCGTCCCGCTCGGCGTGATCCTGCTCGCGGTGCTCTATCCGCTCTACCAGCCGAACCTGTTCGACGTGGTCGTCTTCGGCAACTTCCCGAGCGTCGACACGGGCGTGACGATGATGATCTTCATCATGATGGCCCTCGGCCTGAACATCGTCGTGGGCTACGCCGGCCTGCTCGACCTCGGCTACGTCGCGTTCTACGCCATGGGTGCGTACACGGTCGCGTGGTTCGCGTCGCAGCACTTCTCGAACGTCAACGTGCACGTCGGCGGCGTCGGCGTGGCGCCGAACACGCCCGGCTTTCACATCTCGATCTGGCTCGTGGTGATCATCGCCGGGGTCTTCGCGACGATCGCAGGAGTCCTCATTGGGTTCCCGACCCTGCGCCTGCGCGGCGACTACCTCGCGATCGTGACGCTCGGCTTCGGCGAGATCATGCCCCAGATCGCCAACAACGGCGACAACCTCTTCGGGCACAACATCACGAACGGCCCGCAGGGGATCAACCCGATCGACCCGCCCGGCTTCGGCAACACACTGCACAACACCGTCGGCCTCCCCGCGGACTACCTGAGCTCGACGAACTCGACGCGGCTCTTCTACTGGACCGCGCTCTTCCTGGTCCTGGTCACGGTCTTCTGCTCGATCCGGCTGCGCGACTCGCGCCTCGGCCGGGCCTGGGTCGCGATCCGCGAGGACGAGACGGCCGCCGCTGCGATGGGCGTCCCGCTGATGCGGACGAAGACTTGGGCGTATGCGTCGGGTGCGTTCTTCGGCGGCGTCGCCGGTGCCTACTACGGGAGCTTCAAGGGCGGCACCTTTCCCGGGGATTTCTACTTCAACATCTCCGTGTTCATCCTGTGCATGGTCATCCTCGGCGGGATGGGCAACGTCTGGGGCGTGATCGTCGGTGCCGCCTTCCTCTCCTATCTGAACCAGGAGGGTCTCGCGAACATCGGGGCCTGGATGAACGCGAACGGCGTCAGCGACTTCGTGTTTCGCAAGCAGATCGACGTACCGCTCTACACGTCGGGGATCTTCGGGGTGATCCTCGTGCTGACGATGCTGTTCAGGCCTGAAGGGCTCATTCCGAGCGAGCGACGTAAGCTCGAGTTTCACGAGGGCGTCCACGACGAGTATCTCTACGACGTGGAGCACCACGACGAGTTTCTCTCTGACCGGGACGACGCGTAGCGTGGCCGATCTGCTGGTTGCCCAGGGCGTGCGCAAGGAGTTCGGCGGCCTTGTCGCCGTGAACGACGTCGACTTCACGATCCCGGAGCGGACTATCGTCAGCCTGATCGGGCCGAACGGCGCGGGCAAGACGACGTTCTTCAACATGCTCACGGGCGTGTACAAGCCGACCGCGGGCCAGATCGTCTTCGACGAACACGACGTGACGGGCAAGCCGCCGCACGCGATCACTGAGCGCGGCATCGGACGGACGTTCCAGAACATCCGGCTCTTCCAGAGCATGACCTCGCTCGAGAACGTGCTCGTCGGCATGCACTCGCGGCTGAAGGGCGGCGTCCTGCGGGCGGTGATCAAGCCTCCGTCGCTGAAGCGCGAGGAGATCGCCGCGCGGGAGAAAGCACACGAGCTGCTCGAGTTCTGCGGCCTCCGCGGCCGCGACGACGAGTACGCGCGCAACCTCGCGTACGGCGATCAGCGGCGGCTCGAGGTCGCACGTGCGCTCGGCACGGAGCCGAAGCTCCTGCTGCTCGACGAGCCCACGGCCGGCATGAACCCGCAGGAGACGGCCGAGTTCACCGCGTTCGTCAGCAAGTTGCGCGAGGAGGAGGGCCTGACGGTCCTCATGATCGAGCACGACATGCGGGTCGTGATGGGGATCTCCGAGCGCGTGACCGTCCTCGACTACGGCGAGAAGATCTCCGAGGGCACTCCACAGGAGGTCCAGCGCGACGAGCGCGTGATCGAGGCCTACCTGGGAACGGCGGCGGTGACCTGATGGCGGCCGCCGAGACCGGGCAGCCGACGACCGCCGACGCCGGGCGGTCGATCCTCGAGCTGAAGGAGGTCCACACCTTCTACGGCTCGATCGAGGCGCTGAAAGGGATCTCGATCGACGTTCGCCAAGGAGAGATCGTGACCCTGATCGGTGCGAACGGCGCGGGCAAGTCGACGACGCTCCGTTCGATCAACGGGCTCAATCACCCGCGCAGCGGCACGATTTCGTTCCAGGGCAAGGACATCACGAACGACTCCCCGCACAGCGTCGTCAAGATGGGCATCAGCCAGTCGCCAGAGGGCCGGCGGCTGTTCCCGCGCATGAGCGTGATCGAGAACCTCGAGATGGGGGCGTTCCAGCGAAACGACCGGAGCGAGATCAAGGAGTCGATCGACCGCGTGTTCGAGCTCTTCCCTCGCCTCGCCGAGCGGCGCAACCAGAAGGCCGGGACGATGTCCGGCGGTGAGCAGCAGATGTGCGCGATCGGCCGGGCGCTGATGGCCAAGCCGAAGCTGCTCATGCTCGACGAGCCGTCGATGGGGCTCGCGCCGATCTTCGTCGAGAAGATCTTCGAGATCATCCAGGAGATCAGCCAGCAGGGGACGACGATCCTGCTCGTCGAGCAGAACGCGCTGATGGCGCTCGACGTCGCCGATCGCGGCTACGTGATGGAGACGGGCACGATCGCGCTCTCCGACGACGCGAAGGCGCTCCGCGAGAACGAGAAGGTCAAACAGACGTACCTCGGGGTCGACTAGCCCGCGCCGACGCGCAGCGGAAAATACGGCGGCGAGAGGAGGTAGCCGATGCGGGGCGGGCCGCTGGCGCGGCCGTGCGCCATCCCGAGCGCGGGCCCGATCCCGTGCGTCGGCACGAACCCGAGCTGGCGTGCTGCGGTCGCGTCCCGGCACCCGGCGACGAGCACCGCCCCGAGCCGCTCGATCGCGGGCTGGCAGGCGGACCACTCGGCGAACGGGAGCAGCGGGTGACACGAGCGGCCCGCGCGGTACGACGCGACCGCGCGATCGTCCGCCCCCGCCACCTGCTCCGCCTCGGCGAGATCCTCGGGGTCGCGCGCGCCGCTCGAGCGCGCCGCCTGGAAGAGCGCGCGGAACGGCTGCTGCGTCGGGTGCGGAAACCGCTTGGTGAAGCGGCTGAGGAGGATCGCCGTGCCTCCCTCGTTGACCGGGAACTCGTCGCGCCACAGACGGAGAGCGAGGCCGAGAGCCAGGTACGCGGCCGACATCGGGTTCGGAGCTTCGCGCGGGAGCATCGCGGTCGTGTGCGGCACCCCGATGCAGATCACGTCGAGCCGCTCCTCGAGCCTCATCGCCTTCGCCTCGACACCGCGCAGGAGGGCCTCGGCGTGGGCGACCGAGGGCGGCCCGGCGAAGACGGCTGCGGCCGACAGCTCGCTGGGCAGGCGGCGCAGCACACCACGGCGCACGGGCCCGGGCACGAGCCCGAACAGCCCCCGGAGCGGGAAGTTCGCGATGCGGTCGACGGTCTCGCGGTCGTGCGGGTAGCCGTGGAGGACGCCTCCGAGCGCGGGCGTGTTCAGCGTGAGCGAGACCCCGAGCAAAGCGACCCGCTGGGCCAGGGCACGTTCGAGGCCGAGCGCGAGGCGCCATCCTCCGGAACCCGAGGTCTCGAGCAGGGAGTAGGCGTTGGCCGTGCGCATGGCGTGCGGGTCGGACGCCGCGAGCAGGGCAGCCGCTCCGCCGTTGAGCACGGTCTCGGCGGCGGTCACCGGGACGACGATGTCTGCCTCGGTGAGCGCGGGGTGGACCCGGAACGGGCGATCGGCGTCGGGGATCTCGACGAGATCCTCGCGCTCGGCATCGTGGACCTCGACCCGCCCGTGGAAGCGGCGCGCGAACTCCGGCGGGACGAGGAGCTCGAGGTCGCGGTGTCCCGCGCGACGGCCCAGTCCGCCGGCCACGAGCAGCGTCTGGCGGTCGAACGTCGCTCCGGCCCGGTCGAGCTCGGCCATCGTCGCCGCGATCGCGGTGCGCCGGGGATCGCCGGGGGAGCCCGGGATCGGGAGCGACGGAGGCTCGACGACGATCGTCGCCCGGGCGCCACGCGACACGAGCGCCTCGAGCGGCTGCCCGGCGAGCGGAAAGCGCAGCGCGTCGCGAACGGCGGCCGCGACATCGGCGATCCGCTCGACGGGCGGCGGAGGCGCCAGCACGACCGCGCCCTCATCGGCCTCGACGAGAGCGAGCCGCGAGCCGTACGCGAGCGGCAGCCGGGTCAAGGGATCGAGCGGTAGAGCCTGAGGAAGGTCCGGCGGAACCCGCGCGCCGGCCAGAAGCGCGACGCGAGCAGATTCGTCTCGCGCCAGTCGACGACCGTGACCGGATAGTCGTGCTCGCGCGCCCAGGCGAGCCCGGCGTTCGTCAATGCGAGGCCTGCTCCCGACCCGCGCGCTTCGGGGAGCGTCGCCGCGAAGCCGAGAAACGCGGCACGCTCCGGCCGCGCAAGGCCAACGTGCATCGAAGACCGTTCGACCGGAACCATCAGGAGCTCTCCGACGAGCTTGTCGTCGATCTCGGCGACGAAGAGCCCGATCTCCGCGTCGTCGACGTCGGACAGGAACTCCGCCCGGTCTTCGTCGGTGATTCCGGTCGGCGCGGGCATCCTCGAAAAGACCGGCGAGCGGTCCTGATGACGTGGCAGCTCGAGATCGAGCGCCGTCGCCGCGTCGACGTCTTCCGCGACCGCGCGGCGGACGACGACATTCGCAGGTGGGCTGTCCGACGAGTCGGGGGTCTCTTGGATCGCGGCCGCATGTTGTGCGCCGAACGAAAGGCGGAACCACGCGTCGACGAGCTCCGGGTCGGTTGCGGGCACGAGCGCGTAATGAGCGTCGCGGCCCCGGGCAACCCACTTCTCGGCTGCGGCCGCGTAGAGATCCCGAACGACCTCGGGCTCACGCACCGCGTGGCCGGCGTACTCGACCCAGATGTTCGAGCCCCAGCTCTCGACGTCTCGATGCGCTCCGAGCAGGTAGCCGACGAGCTCGCCGTTCCGGGTCGCGGCCGTGCCCGATCGCTCGTCCATGGCCCATAGCCCCTCGATCTCGGCTCGGTAGTCGACGTTCGCGGGGAGGCTCGGCTCGACGGCGCGCTGGCGGTCGTGGCGCTCTTCGAGCAGGGCTGCTGCACCCTCGATGTGCTCCTCCGAGAAAGCCTGAATCTCCGGCGCCGGCATCGCCGCAGGACGATACCGTTGACCCATGCCCAAGACGTTGACGGGAGCGGAGCTGCAGCTGGACGACGGGCCGGTTCGCGACTCTGAGCTCTTCCTCGTCGACGGCAACAACCTCGCTTACCGCGCCTTCTTCGCGCTTCCGGAGGAGCTGGCGACGAGCGAGGGCTTCTCGACGAACGCCCTGCTCGGCTTCACGAACATGCTCTTCAAGCTGCTCGCGGACTACCGGCCGAAGGGGGTCGCGGTCGCGTGGGACACGCGCCCGGTTCACCGCGCGGCCGTCTCGGAGGACTACAAGTCCGAGCGCCGCCCGATGCCGGACCTCCTGCGCGAGCAGTTCCCGCACTTCCGGCCGATCGTCGAGGCCTTCGGCTACCGGAACCTCGAGTTCGAGGGCTGGGAGGCCGACGACGTGATCGCCACGCTCGCCACGCAGGCCGACGAGGCGGGGATCAAGACGACCGTCGTTTCGACCGACCGCGACGCATTCCAGCTCGTCACGGAGAACGTCGCGCTGATGATGACCCCACGCGGCGTGTCCGACGTCAACGTCTACACGCCCGAGCGCGTCGAGGCGCGCTACGGGATCCGGCCCGACCAGGTGCCGGACTTCATCGGGCTCAAGGGCGACACGTCGGACAACATCCCGGGCGTTCCGGGTATCGGCGACAAGACCGCGGGGCAGCTGATCTCGCAGTACGGGTCGCTCGAGGAGGTGATCGCGCACGCCGAGGAGCTCTCGCCCGCGCGCAAGAAGAACATCATCGAGCACGCCGACCAGGCGCGGCAGTCGAAGGAGCTCGCGACGATGCGCCGCGACCTCGAGCTGAACTGCGACGTGACGCAGCTCGTCCTCGCGGCGCCGGACCGCTCGCAGCTGAAGGAGATCTTCCGCAAGTTCGAGTTCCGGAACCTCCTGCACCGGGTCGACGAGCTCGACGATGCAGTCCCGGCGGCGCCGATGCTGCTCGAGAAGACGGCAGTCCCCTGGAGCGAGGAACTTAGTAACAGTCTGTTACTAGGTGGAGAGGTGGCGATAGCGGCCGAGGCGGACCGGATCGCGGTCGCCGTCCCCGAGCGCGTCGTCGTCTCACCTCGGCCAGAACGCCTCGAGGGCGAGCTGATCGTCCACGATGCCAAGGCGCAGCGCGTCCCGGCGAAGGACGACACGCTGCTCCTCGCGTACCTGATCGAGCCGTCGCGCCCCGCGTATCCGCTGGACGAGCTCGAAGCCGAGTACGGGCTCGAGCTCGAGCCGGACCCGCCCGCCGAGGAGGAGACCGCCGCGCTCGTTCGGAACGCGGCGGCCACGCTCCGGCTCCGCGACCTGCTCCTCGAGCGGGTGCGCGAGCGGGGCATGGAGCCGCTCTACCGGAACGTCGAGCTCCCGCTGTCTCCGGTTCTGGCCGCGATGGAGGACACCGGGGTGAAGATCGACGAGTACCGCATGGGCGAGATCACGGCGCGCCTGCGCGAGATGGTCGAGGAGCTGGAGTCGCGGGCATACGACCTCGCCGGCGAGGAGTTCGTGCTCGGCTCGACGCAGCAGGTCGGCCGGATCCTGTTCGAGAAGCTCGGCCTCACCCCCGGGCGCAAGGGCAAGACGGGCTTCTCGACGGACACGCGCGTCCTGCGTTCGATCCGCGGCGAGCACGAGCTCGTCGGCGTGATCGAGGAGTGGCGCGAGTACTCGAAGCTCCTGAACACGTACCTCGGCCCTCTCCCGAGCATGATCGCCGAGGACGGCCGCCTGCACACGACGATCAACCAGGCCGTGGCCGCGACCGGCCGACTGTCGACGACGAACCCGAACCTGCAGGCGATCCCGATCCGCACCGAGCTCGGCCGTGAGATCCGCTCGGCGTTCATCGCCGAGCCGGGGAACAAGCTGCTCTCGGCCGACTACTCGCAGATCGAGCTGCGCATCCTCGCCCACGTCTCCGGCGAGCCGAAGCTGCGCGAGGCGTTCGCGCGCGGCGAGGACATCCACACGGCGACCGCCGTCGAGGTGCTCGGCGTCGAGCCTGCCGAGCTGACTTCGGCGCAGCGCTCGGTCGCGAAGATGATCAACTTCGGGATCGTCTACGGGATCTCGTCGTTCGGCCTCTCGGAGAATCTCGAGATCCCGCGCGAGGAGGCGCAGCAGTACATCGATGCCTACCTGGCGCGCTTCCCGCACGTGCAGGACTTCATCAAGCGCACGATCGAGCAATCGGAACGCGACGGCTACGCGACGAGCCTGCTCGGCCGGCGGCGGCCCGTCCAGGAGCTGCGCGCCCAGAACCGCCAGACCCGCTCGCTCGGCGAGCGGCTCGCGGTCAACTTCGTCATGCAGGGCTCGAACGCGGACATCATCAAGGTGGCGATGGTTCGCATCCACGACCGGCTGCGCGAGGAGGGGAGAGGCGCCAAGCTCGTGCTTCAGGTGCACGACGAGCTGCTGCTCGAGGTGCCCGAGGTCGAGGTCTCCGCGGTCCGGGATCTCGTGCGCGAGGAGATGGTCGGCGCGTACGAGCTCGATCCGCCGCTCGCGGTCGATGTCGGCACCGGCGACGATTGGGCCGAAGCCAAGAGCTGACGGCGACTAGCGAACTACGATCCGCGCCCAGCTGAGCGTGCTCCGGTTGCCCGCTGCGTCGACGGAGCGCACGGAGTACCGCAGTCGGCCCCGGAGCTTCGACGGTACCCGCCAGGTGACGCGTCCGGTCACGAACGGGTTCGAGTCGGACAGAGGGACGTGGATCGTCTTCAGCAAGCGAGATCCGCGGTAAACGCGAACCGTCTCGGCAGTCCGGCCCCGACCGTCGAGCGACCAGTACGCCAGCTTTGCAACCTTCCCGTGCGTCGCACGGGAAGGGAACGCCGACACATGCGGCGCACGGGTGTCCGGTCCGATCGGCGGCGGCGGGGTGCCCGGGACCTGTTGGAAGTTGAACGTGCCGCGGTCGGGTGCGGTGTCGGTGTGCGCACTCGGCACAACCGCGACGACGTTGAAGCCTGCATTCGGCGCGATCCCGAGATCCGACAGGCTGGCAGTGAACTCCAGGAAGTGCGGGGCCATTCCCCACTGCAACCAAACAGCTGGGCTGACCGGCTGGAAGTCCCACCCGTTGGCGCGATAGAGCGCTGCGTGCGAATCGAACAAGCTGCCCTGGAACACGAACTCGAGCTCGGTCCCGTAGAAGGCACTGCCCGTGTCCGGGTTCTGATCGATGTCGAGCGCGACGATCGCCCCGCCGTCGCCCTGGTCCCAGTCGTAGGTGCCCGCGACGTTCACGCGGAGCGTGAGAAATCCGTACGCACTCTCGACGTCGAGCCCGGTGATGTCGATGTCCGACCCGGCATCTCCGACGCGATCGGGGAAGGACGTCGAGCTGTCAGCACCTGCGCCTGCTACGCAGATCGAGAAGATCGTTGCGACTGCGCAGACCGCCACCGCACGGCGGAAACCGAATGGGAGCTTCATTCAGTGCTGATTGTTACACGCCGCCTGCATAAGCTCTGCGACGTGATGGTGCGTCTTCAAGACGGCGTGTCGCTCTTCGTGCAAGAGGTCGGTCACGGCCTTCCGGTGATCGTCCTCCACGGCGGGCCGGGGCTCGACCACACTGGGTTTCGGCCCTACCTCGACCGGCTCGGTGACGAGTTCCGGCTGCTCTACGTCGACGAGCGGGGCCAGGGCCGGAGCGAGCGCGTCGACCCGGCAACGCTGTCGCTCGACGTCTTCGCGCACGACGTCGACCTGCTCACGGACGCGCTCGAGCTGGAGCGGTTTGCCCTGCTCGGCCACTCGTTCGGCGCGATCGTGACGACGAGGCACGCGATCGAGGTCGGCAGCGCCGACGCATACGTGATCTCTGGCGGCGGCGACTCCAGCGCGGCGCTCGGGGCGGACGTGGCCGCGTCTCTGGAGGCGATGGGCGAGGCGGGAGTGCCGATCGCAGCCAGCTGGGAGCAGGAGAAGACGGTCGCGACCGAGGACGAGCTCAGGGAGCTGCTGCGCGTGCAGATGCCGTTCCATTTCGCCGGCGACGTCCCGCCCGGGTTCGGCGACGAGACGCTCGGAACGCCCGACGTGCTCCGGCACTTCGCGAACATCGGCTACGGCGACTTCGACTACCTGTCCGATCTGCACCGCGTCTCCAAGCCAACCCTCGTGATCGTGGGCGAGCACGACCGCACGACCACGCCACGGGCCGCCAAGGCACTCCACCAGGGGATCGCGGGCAGCCGCCTCGTCGTCCTGCCCGGAGTCGGTCACATGAGCTTCGTCGAGACGCCCGAGCCGTACGTCGACGCCGTGACGACGTTTCTCAGCGAGGTAGCCGGCTGATGTGGCGCATCCGGATGTTCTTCGAGCGCGTTGGCTGGAAGCCGTTCGCGATCGGCGCGGGGATCGTCGTTCTCGTCGCGGTCGCCGCAGGCGCTGCAGTCGCGCTCTTGGGCGGAAGCGACAAGTCCTCGACGCCGACCACGACCGCTGTCCAGGAGCGAACCAACGTCTACTACCTGCGGGCCGTCGCCCCGAAAACGCAGGTCCAGGGCTGCTCGATGCGGATCCACTTCGTCTGGAAGCCGGACTACCACGCGATCCAGTACCTCGGTGCGACCGCGATCATCACGGTGACCGGAACGGACATCGCGGGCTCGTACAGGCAGAAGTTCACGCGCCGGGGCCTGGCCCTCGACGTCGGCCCGGTCGACCTCGCGGGCGGCTACAAGCTCTGGTCGGCGAAGGTGACCGCGATGGACGGCGATCCGCCGGGGAACGACACGACGGTCCAGACCGCTCCACCAACCAATTCGAACTGCGGCTGAGCCACAGGGCGCGTTTCGTAGGGACCGTTCTTCCAGGGCTATACTGCGCGGCTCCACATGACCAACGACACGGTTGATACGAACACCACGACGACGCTTGCCGAGCAGGACGTCTGGACGACAGGCCCTGACGGAGAGCAGATTCCGAACTACGAGGCGACGTTCCCGACCATCAACGAGGGCGAGGTCGTGCACGGCCAGGTCGTCCGCGTCGACAAGGACGAGGTGCTCGTCGACATCGGCTACAAGTCCGAAGGCGTGATCCCGGTCGCGGAGCTGTCGATCAGGCGCTCCGTGAACCCCGAGGACGAGGTCAAGCTGGGCGACGAGATCGACGCGCTCGTGCTCACGAAGGAGGACGCCGACGGACGGCTGATCCTCTCCAAGAAACGCGCGCGCTTCGAGATCGCGTGGAAGGCGATCGAGGGAGCAGCGGAGAGCGGCGAGGCCGTGACGGGGAGGGTGATCGAGGTCGTCAAGGGCGGCCTGATCCTCGACCTCGGCGTTCGCGGCTTCCTGCCGGCTTCGCTCGTCGACATCCGCCGCGTCCAGGACCTCGACGAGTTCCTCGGCCAGGAGCTGCGCTGCAAGGTGATCGAGCTCAACCGGTCGCGCAACAACGTCGTCCTCTCGCGCCGCGCTGTGCTGGAAGACGAGCGCAAGGAGATGCGCCAGGCGATCCTCGACCGGCTCTCGCCCGGCGACGTCGTCGAGGGCCAGATCTCGAACATCGTCGATTTCGGCGCGTTCGTCGACCTGGACGGCATGGACGGCCTGATCCACATCTCCGAGCTCTCGTGGAGCCACGTCAACCATCCGTCGGAGGTGCTCGAGATCGGCCAGGACGTGCAGGTCAAGGTGCTCGACATCGACCGGGACCGCCAGCGGATCTCGCTCGGCCTCAAGCAGACGCAGTCCGATCCGTGGCAGCAGGTCGTCGACGCGTACAACGAGAACGACGTCGTGCAGGGCAAGGTGACGAAGGTCGTCACGTTCGGCGCGTTCGTCGAGATCATGCCCGGCGTCGAGGGGCTCGTGCACATCTCCGAGCTCGCGCAGCACCACGTCGAGAACCCGCGCGAGGTCGTCTCCCAGGGCGACGTCGTCAACGTGAAGATCATCGAGGTCGACGCCGACCGGCGACGCCTCTCGCTGTCGCTGAAGCGCGTCGACGAGGGCGACGACGTGCAGCCGCGCGCCGACGGGCAGCCGCTCGAGACGCCTGCGCCGCCGCAGATCGACCTCTCGGACGAGGTCTTCGCGGACGAGCCGCAGGCTGCCGAGACCGAAGAACCAAGTAACAGTCTGTTACAAGGTGAGGAGGAGCCGGCCGGCGCGGAGGCTCCCAGCGAGGAGCCGGAGCCCGAGGAGCCCGTTGCCGAGGTCGCTCCGGAGGTTCCCACCGAGGAGCCCGTCGCCGAGGTCGCTCCGGAGGCCGACGAGCCCGAAGAGCCCGTCGCCGAGGTCGCTCCGGAGGCCGGCGAGTCCGAGGAGCCTGCCGCGGACGACGCCGAGGCGAAGATCGACATCGAGGCGGACGCGGTCGACCCGACACACCAGGGGCCGGGCGATTCCGAGGGCCACGCCCCGTACGCCCCCGACGAGGCTGAGCAGCCCGAGAGCTAGGCCTCGCCGGCCCCTCGCGGTCGCGATCACCGGCGGCATCGGGGCGGGCAAGAGCGAGGCGCTGGCCGCGTTCGCACGCCACGGCGCGGCGACGATCTCGAGCGACGAGGTCGTCCACGAGCTCTACGACGACTCCGACGTGCAGGCCGCGCTCGTCGAGCGGTTCGGGACGGGTGACAGGCGCGAGATCGGGAAGCAGGCCGTCGGAGACCGCGACGCGCTCATCTGGCTCGAGGGCCTCCTCCATCCGCGGGTCATCGAACGCACCGAGGCCTGGCGCGACGAGCTCTCGCACCTCCCGGACCCGCCCAAGCTGGCGGTCAACGAGGTCCCGCTCCTCTACGAGGCCGGCGCAGAGGGCCGCTTCGACGCCGTTGTCGTGATCACCGCGCCGCGCGAGCTCCGCGCGGGCCGCGCCGGCGACCGCCTCGACGAGCGCGAGCAGCGCCTGCTCCCGGACGAGGAGAAGGTGCGCCGCGCCGACTTCGCCTACGTCAACGACGGCTCGCTCGAGGAGCTCGACGCCTTCGTGGCCGACGTCGTTCGTAGGCTCACAGTGCCGTGAGAAGAGTCGTCCCCGTCGCGGTTCTCGTCCTTGCCGTTTCGGTCGGCCTCGTCTATTTCCGCCATGGCGAGCCGACCTTCGTCGACCGCATCCGCTATCCGCTCCGCTACGGGCAGATCGTCCGCGGCCATGCGAAGAACTACGACCTCGACCCCGCCCTCGTCGCTGCGGTCATCTACCAGGAGAGCAAGTTCCGCGCCGACGCGAAATCGAGCTCGGGCGCGATCGGGCTGATGCAGCTGCGGCCAGACACCGCGGAGGGGATCGCGATCCGCACCGGCGGGTCGCGCTTCCAGGTCTCCGATCTCTACAACCCGGAGATCAACGTCCGCTACGGCTCGTGGTACCTGCGCCACCTGCTCGACAAGTACGGAGACGAGAAGGATGCGCTTGCTGCGTACAACGCGGGTCAGCGAAACGTCGACGAGTGGCGCGCCGAGGGCAAGGGCATCCAGTTCCCGGAGACGCGCGCGTACGTCGACCGGGTGGAGCATCTGAAGCACGTCTACGCGCGGGCCTACGGGCTCTAGACGGCGGCCAGAAGCCCTTCTCATGAGGTTTTGACCTCGACGTCTCCGTGACGTCCAAAAGACACTTGACAGACGCTAGTGTGATGTCATAATGACGTCATGGAGATGGCACGATTCGTCGATTCGCTCGCAGCCGACGTGGCCGCAGTGGCCGCGATCGGAGACGAGCAGACCCGCGCAGCAGCGGAACGCGTGCTGCAGGCGATCCGCGGCTCCGCGGGCCTGCGCCTGCTCGACGCCCTCGGCGAGGCTGCGCTCGAGATCAGCGCGCAGCTGCCGGAGGGGCACATCGAGGTGCGCCTCGTCGGCCAGGACCCGGCTCTGGTGTACGTCGGCGAGGAGGCAGCGCCTCCGGAGCCGGCGGCCGAAGACGGGCTGACGTCGCGGATCACGCTCCGTCTCCCCGAGTCGCTCAAGGCCTCGCTCGAGGCGGATGCGGCTCGCGAAGGAATTTCCGTGAACAGCCTGATCGTCCGCGCCCTTTCACGGGGCGCGGGCGGTCGGGTCCAGCGATCCGGCAAGCGGCTCCGAGGCTACGGCCAGAGCTGAGAAGGAGGGAGAGTCAGATGGCGACCAAGTTCTATCCACTGCCTTTCGGACACGCAGAGGTGCGCGTCGACAGTCGGCCAGCGAAGCCGGCACGCCCTCGGAGAAAGCGATGAGGCGCGAGGCGTTCGACACCCCAGGCCCGCTCGTGCTGAACGTGCGGGTCCCGACCGGTGAAGTCGATCTTCAGACGGTCGACGGCACCGAGACCGTTGTCGAGCTCAGCGCCGGCCCGGAGATCGAGGAGGAGGCCCGCATCGAGCTCCATCCGAAGCGCGACGGTCACGAGGTGAGTGTGGTCATCGAGAAGCGCTCGGGCCTCTTCCGCTCGTTCCGCGACGACGTGCGTCTGCGCATCACCGCTCCCCCGGGAGCCGCGGTCGAGCTCTCGACGGCCTCCGCCGACGTCGAGGCGCGCGGAGACTTCGGCGCCGCGAAGGTGAACACCGCTTCCGGCGACATCACCCTCGAGCACGTCGGCGGCGAGGCTCAGGTCAACTCGGCGAGCGGTGATGTGGAGATCAGGCGCATCGACGGGCCGCTCACGGTGAACACCGCCTCGGGGGACGTCGAGATCGGGCGGATCGAGGGCGAGGGCAAGGTCCGAGCCGCCTCGGGAGACATCTCGATCGACGAGGCCGACTCCTCGCTGAAGATCCAGACCGCATCGGGCGACGTCGAAGTCGACAGCGTCCGCGAGGGGGAGGTCTCGCTGACGACGGCCTCCGGCGACATCGAGCTGGGGATCAAGCAGGGCTCGAAGCTGTGGATCGACGCGAAGTCGATGAGCGGCGAGACGACGTCCGAGCTCGAGCTCGGCGACGCGCCGATGGACGGCGAGGGGCCGCTGGTCGAGGTCCGCGCCACCGCCATGAGCGGCGACATCCGGGTCAAGCGCGCGTAGGACGATGGCCGTCGCGGTCGAGACACGCCCCGCCCCGGCGCGGGAGGAAGCCCCACCGCCGCTGACCCGGCAGCCGCTCTTCGTGCGGTTCTGGGCCGGGCAGACGATCTCCGTCTTCGGAGACCAGATCAGCGCCCTCGCGATCCCGCTGACGGCGATCCTCGCGCTGCACGCGTCGGCGCTCGAGGTCGGGATCCTGACCGCGCTGACGTGGCTGCCGCATCTCGTCTTCTCGCTGCCGGCGGGCGTCTGGATCGACCGCAGAGCCCACCGGCGCCGGAACATGATCGTCGCCGACGTCCTCCGCGCCGCCGCACTCGCGACGATTCCGGTCGCCTGGTGGCTCGGCGCGCTGACCATGTGGCAGCTCGTCGCCGTCGCGTTCGCCGTCGGTGCGCTGACGGTCTTCTTCGACCTTTCCAGCGCATCGTTCTTCGTCGCGCTCGTCCACCGGTCGCAGTACGTGGACGCGAACAGCAAGTTCTCGACGACGCGCTCGCTCTCGTACATCGCCGGGCCTTCGACCGCCGGCTTCCTCGTGCAGGCGCTCACCGCGCCGGTCGCGATCGCCGCCGACGCCGTCTCGTTCGTCGTCTCCGCGCTCGCCCTGCGCGGGGTCCGGGTGCGCGAGCCGGAGGTGGAGCGGAACGACTCGAGCGCGCGGGCGGATCTGAAGGACGGTTTCCGCTACCTCGCCGGGCAGCCGGTGCTGCGAGCTGGCGTGGCCTGCACGAGCACGATCAACTTCTTCAGCTTCTTCATCTTCGCGATCTTCGTCCTCTACGCGAGCCGCACGCTCGGGCTGAGCGCCGGCGCGATCGGGCTGATCCTCGGCGCCGCCTCGTTCGGCGCGCTCGCGGGAGCCCTGATCGCCCCGCGCGTGGGGCGGAGGCTCGGGATCGGCCGCGCGGTCGTCGTCGGCTCGGTCCTGTTCCCGGCCCCGATGGCGCTCTTCCCGCTCGCGCACGGGTCGCACTGGCTGAGCGGCGCGATGCTGCTGGCGGGCGAGTTCCTGGCGAGCGTCGGCGTGATGATCTTCGACGTCAACCAGAACAGCCTGATGCTGATGCTGATCCCGCACGAGGTGCGGAGCCGGGTGGTCGGCGTCTCGAGGTTCTTCAACTACGGAACGAGG
The DNA here is from genome assembly GCA_963850415.1 of uncultured Actinomycetes bacterium. Taxonomy (GTDB): domain Bacteria; phylum Actinomycetota; class Thermoleophilia; order Gaiellales; family Gaiellaceae; genus VAXT01. The sequence continues at coordinate 342,003 of CAWKLE010000004.1, read as the reverse complement.
CCGTTCGGGGCGCTCCTCGGCGGCGTGCTCGGGGCCGCGATCGGGCTGCGGGCGACGCTGTGGGTCGCGGTGCTCGGCTGCCTGCTCGGCGTCCTGTTCCTCCTGGCCTCGCCGATGCCGCGCATGCGGGAGGAGGATCTCGCGTGAACGTCTCCAGCGTCCTCAGAAGCGGCCCGCTGCGCGCGCTCGTCGCCGCGGAGGTGATCTCGACGACCGGCTCTCAGATGACCTGGGTCGCGCTGCCGTGGTTCGTGCTCACGACCTCGGGCTCGGCGACCCGGATGAGCGTCGTGGTCGCCGCCGAGGTGATCGGAATGGGGCTCCTGACGCTTCCGGGGTCGCGGCTGCTCGGCGGTCTCGGCGCCCGCCGCACGATGATGATCTGCGACGCGGCTCGCGCTCCGCTGATCGTGCTCATCCCGCTGCTGAACTGGGCGAACGCGCTCTCGTTCCCGCTGCTGCTCGCGATCGCCTTCGCGCTCGGAGCCTTGACGGCGCCCTCGTTCGCCGCGCAGAAGGTGATGCTCCCGGAGCTCTTCGGCGAGGACGAGCACCTCGTCACGGAGGCGAACGCGCTGACCCAGGCGGCGAGCCGCGCCTCGCTGCTGCTCGGCCCCGTCGTCGCGGGCGTCCTCATCAGCCTCATCGGAGCTCCGGCCGTGCTCCTCGTCGACGGCGCCAGCTACGTGGTCTCGTTCCTGCTCGTCGCCCTGTTCGTCCCTCGCCGGCCTCCGATCGAAGCGCCGGAGGAGGGCCGGTCGGTGAAGACTGCGGTCCGGTTCCTGGTCCGCGAGCCGCTGCTTCGCATCTGGGGCCCGGCGCTCGCGATCGGGGACATGGCCTGGACGGCGTTCTTCGTCGCCGTGCCGGTGCTGGTCGTCGCCCGGTTCGACTCGAACCCGCGGATCGTCGGCTGGCTGTTCGCCTCGTTCGGGCTCGGCGCGCTGCTCGGCAACGCGATCTCGTACCGGGTCGCGCGCCGGATCGAGGGGACGCAGCTGATCGCGACGTTCATTCTCGGCCAGGCGTTGCCGCTCTGGCTCCTGACGCTCCAGCTCCCGGCGGCGGCCTACGCGGGCGCGCTGGCAGTCTCGGGAATCGCGAACGGAATCGTCAACCCGCCGCTGCACGCGACGATGACGCTCCGGGTTCCGCCCGCGCTGCGCCCGACGGTGCTGCCGACGATGATGCTGACCTGGACGATCCTGCAGCCGATCGGGCTGTTCGTCGTCGGGCCGGTGCTGGACACCTTCGGCACCGAGCCCGTGATGATCGCGTTCGCCGTCATTCAGACCCTGATGATGGGACTCGCCGCTCTGGCCTGCCTCTGGGTGCGCCCGCGCGAGGCCGCGACGCCCGTGCCGGCCGGTTCGACGTAGCCGAGCGCGGCGAGGCCACCCGTGAAGGTGGCCCTACCGCCACACACGTCTGATTGTTACTTCCCGTTCTTCACCGTGAACCTGCGGGCCAGCGAGCTGCTGTTGCCCACGGATGTCAGTTGCGGTCACGACGAGGTCATAGGCCCCGTTGCGCAGTTGCCGCGTGTTGAAAGCCGGCCCGAGCTTGAACAGATACGAGCCCGGCTGTGCCCACGAATAGTGGTGTCCGAGGACGGCCATGTTCTGGTACGTCCCGCGTGCGTAGACGCTCGAGAAGCTCCGGTCGGGCAGCGCGCCGCGGAAGTCGACTGCGATCTGGCGTCCGAGCACGACCTTGCCCGTCCAGGAGCGGATCTCCCAGGTGAGCAGAGCGGGCGAGACGGGGAGGCCCTTCCAGCCTTCCGGCGCGTCCATGGTCGGATCGTCCACCGCCTCGGCGACGATCAGGACGCGGCCGCGGATCAGGTTCGGCAGCTCGTCGCGGCCGGTCTCGGTCGGCCGGAACGAGATCGAGGCCACGCGGGGCGTGGTGTGATCCGAATACGGCCCGATGTGGCCGGGCGCCAGCGGATTCACCGCGCGGTCGCCCTCGAGCTCGGTGAGATGGACATGGCCCGAGCCACGCTTGATGTGGCCGAGCACGGTCTGGTACGCGTCGACGTGCGCGCCGACGGAGACCGAGGCGTTGATGTGCCAGTACTCGAAGCCGCGGCCGCCGCCGGAGTCGACCTTGATCCATTCGCCGTTCCTGTACGTCACGGTTCCCGACGCGACCGGGTAGACGGCCGAGCCGTCCGGGGCTGCAACGTCGATGCCGCGGTGGAGGGAGCACGAGCAGGCGCCCGAGAGAACGCCGCGGAGAGTCGGCGAGGACTTGAAGACCGTCCGCGGGTCGCCGAACCCGCCGCGAACTGGATGCTGCGTGTCGAACGGCTTGACCGGCCAGTGGTACGACGCCTGCGCCTCGACGCGGCCGGAGGCGTTCGAGGTGGTCACCGTCTTGCCGAGGCCGACCGCTGCCAGCACGGTCGCGACGGCGAAGACGACGATGGTGCGGCGCTGTGCGCCGCGAACTGAGATGTGTGTGTAAGTAGCCATATGGCCACGCTCGGAGGGAGCCCAAACCGCTCCCTCACGGCGCGCCAACCGGCCGCTAACGGCGTTTGTCGAGCGTTGATCGTGCGAGACAGGTGTTACAAACTGCACATGCTCGAATTCCGGATCCTCGGCCCGCTCGAGGTGTGGGACGGAGAGAAGATCCTCGACCTCGGTGGGCAGAGGCAGCGTGCGGTCCTGGCGCTGCTCGCGATCCACGTCGGAGAGGTCGTGCCGAGCGAGCGGCTCATCACCTACCTCTGGGGCGAGAGCCCTCCGCCGACGGCGGCGACCTCGCTCCAGAACGCGGTCTCACAGCTTCGCAAGGCGCTCGGGGCGGACGTCGTCGAGACCCGTTCTCCCGGCTACGCGCTCAATGCAGAGAAGAACGCGGTCGACGCTCGGCGCTTCGAGCAGCTCGTGAACGAGGCGCGGTCGGCGGAAGCAGATCGCCGGGCAGGGCTCGTGGCCGAAGCGCTTCAACTGTGGCGCGGACCGCCGCTCGCCGACTTTCCGTACGAGCAGTTTGCCCAGAACGAGGCCGCACGGCTCGAGGAGCTTCGCCTGACGGCGATCGAGGAGCGGATGGAGGCCGAGCTCGACGGCGGCGGCGCCGCCAGCCTCGTCGGCGAGCTCGAGCAGCTCGTTCGCGAGAACCCGATGCGCGAGCGTCCGCGCGGTCAGCTCATGCTCGCGCTCTACCGTAGTGGGCGGCAGGCGGAGGCGCTCCAGGCCTACCAGGACGCGCGCAAGATGCTCGTCGAGGAGCTTGGCATCGAGCCGACGCCATCCCTGCAGCAGTTGCACGCGTCGATCCTGCGCCAGGAGTCCGCGCTGCAGCCGCAGGCCGTTCCCGGGGCGGGGGAGGACCGGCTCGGGGAGGTCGCGCGCGCGTTGCTCTCCGGCCGCCTCGTCCACGTACTCGGCCCGGGTCCCTCCTCGGAGAACGGAGAGAGCCTCGCGGGACGGCTGGCCGAGGCCTTCGATTTGCCCGAAGAGCACCGCGGCGACCTGACGCGAGTCTCGCAGTACGTGGCGGTCACCCAGGGAGTCGGCCCGTTGTACGACCAGCTGCACGATCTCTTTGCCGAGGGCGACGATCCCGGCCCGGTCGAGCGCTTCCTGGCAGGCCTGCCCGAGTTAGCCCGGGCTCGTGGGGCCGAGCACCAGCTGCTCGTCACGACTGCCTACGGCGGTGCGCTCGAGCGCGCGTTCGAGGATCGCGGCGAAGAAGTGGACGTCGTCTCCTTCGTCGCGCTCGGCCCGAACCGGGGCAAGTTCCTGCATCGAGCGCCGGACGGGTCGGAGACCGTCGTCGCCGTCCCGAACTCGTACGCGGAGCTCTCGCTGGCGGAGCGGCCCGTGATCCTGAAGGTGCACGGCGGGGTCGATCCGCGGCCGGATCGAGACCGGGAGAGCTTCGTCGTCAGCGAGGACGATTACATCGGGTACCTCGCGCAGAGCGAGCTGGCGAACGTCGTCCCCGTGACCTTGGCCGCGAAGCTCCGGCGCAGTCACCTGCTCTTCATCTCGTACCCGGTCGTCGAGTGGAGCCTCCGCGTCTTCCTGCACCGCGTGTTCGGCGACGAGCCGATCAGCTATCGATCGTGGGCCGTCCTCCCGGGCGCGCACCCGATCCAGCGCGAGTTCTGGCGCCGACGAGGCGTCGACCTGTACGACGTCCCGCTCGAGGACTTCGTGGCCGATCTCGAGCGGCGTCTGGCCGAGGTCGCACCGACGTGAATCCAGACAGTCCGTACAAGGGGCTCGTCCCGTTCGAGGACGGCGTGCTCGATGCGCTCCTGTTCTTCGGGCGCGAGCGGGAGAGCGCGATCATCGGCGAGAACCTCCTGGCCGCGAGGCTGACCGTGCTGTACGGGCCGAGCGGCGTCGGCAAGACATCCGTGCTGAGGGCGGGCGTCGCGCACCGCCTTCGCGAGCAGGCGCGTCGAAACGTCGAGGAACGCGGACATCCTGAGTTCGTCGTCGTGGTCTTCGACGGCTGGAGCGACGAGCCGACGGGAAGCCTCCGCACGGCAGTGCGAAACGAGCTCGCCGAGCAGTTCGGCTCCGCGCTGCTAGACGAGCAAGACGATGAGCCGCTCGCCGAGACGCTGGGCAGATGGACGGACGCGCTCGCCTGCGACCTGCTGCTGATCCTCGACCAGGCCGAGGAGTACTTCCTCTACCACGAGGCGGAGAGCGGGTTCGCTCTCGAGCTGCCGGATCTCGTCACCCAGCCGGGTCTCCGCGTACACGTCCTGTTGTCGCTTCGCGACGATGCACTCTCCAAGCTCGACCGCTTCAAGGGCCGGATTCCGAACCTGTTCGCGAACTACCTGCGGCTCGACCATCTTGATCGTCGCTCCGGCCGTGAAGCCGTGGTTCGGCCCGTCGAGCGCTTCAACGAACTCACCGGGGAGTCGATCGAGGTCGAGCCGGACCTCGTCGAAGGGGTACTCGACCAGACGGCGGCCGGCCGGGTCGACCTCGGCGAGGCCGGGCGCGGGATTGCCCCCGACGAGTCGAGCTCGGGCCGGATCGAGGCCGCCTATCTCCAACTCGTCCTCGAACGGATCTGGGACGAGGAGCGAGCTGCGGGATCGGACCGGCTTCGCGCTGAGACTCTCGTTGCTCTCGGCGGCGCGCAGTCGATCGTCCAGGCCCACCTGCGCCGTGCCGTGCAGGAGCTCTCGTCCGAGGAACGAGACGTGGCCGCTGACGTATTCCGGTTCCTCGTCACGCCCTCCGGTACGAAGATCGCCCACGGGGTCGGGGATCTCGCCGAGTACGCCTCGGTCGACGAGCAACGGCTCGTGCCCGTGCTCTCGACGCTCGGCCGGGAGCGGATCGTCCGCACCGTCGACGGCGCGGGAGCCAACGGAGCGCGGTACGAGATCTTCCACGACGTGCTCGGCGAGGCGGTGCTCGCCTGGCGCCGCGAGCAGGAGCTCGAACGCGAACGACGAGCGGCTGAGCGGCGGCACCGGCGATTGGCGATCGTCGCCCTGATCGCACTGGTGGCTCTCGCTGCGATGACCGCCGTCGCGATCTATGCGCTGTCCCAGCGACGTGATGCCCGGCGGTCGGCGCAGAGAGCCCAGGCACGTGAGCTCGTGGCTCGTTCGTCTGGTCTCGTGGCCCGTTCGTCGGCCTTGCTCGGGCAAGATCCGCTGCAGAGCATCGCGCTGGCGGCACAAGCCGCCCGACTCGATCCGACTCCGGGTGCGGAGACCGCCCTCCGCGACGCGCTCGCGGCCTCCCGCGTTCGCAAGATCCTCGAGGCTGGAAAGGGCCGGGTGAACGCGGCGGCCTTCGACCCGAGCTCGACGCTCGTCGTCACCGCCGACGGCGACGGCACCGCACGCATCTTCTCGACCACGGGTGCGCAGGTGGCCGTCCTGAGGCATAGCGGCGCAGTCACGGACGCGGCCTTCAGTCCCGACGGGAGGATCGTCGCGACGGCGAGCCGCGACCGGACCGTGAAGCTCTGGACCCGAGACGGGAAGCTGATCCGGTCGCTTCCGCACGAGTCGCCCGTGGTCGACGTCGTGTTCTCGCCCGACCGACGCGTCCTCGTCACGACGACCGCCGCCGGGACGACGCACATCTGGGGTCTCGGTCCCGACAGGGCGCACCGCACGATCGCCACGCCTGCGCCCGCGCACGCCGTGATCAGCAATGACGGCCAGTACCTCGCCGTGGTCGGCGCCGACCGTTACGCACGCGTGTACAGCCTTCCGAGCGGTGCGCTCATCTTCGAGCTGCCGCACTCGAGCCAGGTGCTGACCGCTGCGTTCGGCCGCCGGAAGGAGATGCTCGTCACGGGCAGCGCGGACTGGACTGCCCAGACGTGGGATCTCCGCCGGGGCAGGCCCGCGTACCGGCTGAGCGGGCACTACGGGCGCGTCGTGGACGTGGCGGTCAGCCCGCAGGGTCAGTTCGTGGGGACCGCGAGCGCAGACGGCACGGCGCGTATCTGGAACGTCGCCACCCGACGGGGCGCGCTGACCGCGATCGCCACGGGCCACACGGACCAGCTGCACAGCATCTCGTTCAGCCCCAGCGGCCTCTTCTTCGTCACATCGAGTCGCGACGGCACGGCGCGCGTCTGGAAGACCGATCGAGGAAACCCGATTGCCGTCCTCGCTGGCCACGACGGCGACGTCCTCGGTGCGGCGTTCAGCCGGACGGGGCGCCGTGTTCTCACGTTCGGGGAAGACGGAACTGCGCGCATCTGGGATTCGGGCACTGCGGCCGAGCTGCGCGTGCTCGCTCGGCAGCCGGCGCCCTTCACGGGTCTCGACGTCTTCGGCGACGGCCGGCGGTTCGTGACGACAGATGCCAATGGCATCGCGCGCATCTGGGAGGGGAGCTCCCCCACCCGGACACTTCCCGTGCGCGGGGTCCGCGATGCGAGTCTCAGTGCAAACGGCAGCCTCGTCGCGACAGCCTCGGCCGACGGCGCCGTGCGCATCTGGGGTGCCAGCGGTGGGCCGAGACTCGTGGTTCGCACGCGAAAGCCGGCCGAAGCGGTTGCGTTCAGCCCGGACGGTCGCAGTCTGGCGACCGCCGGTGCCGAGGGCGTCGTGCTGTGGCGTGTCGCGGACGGCGCTCGAGAGCGCACGCTCCGCTCGAGCGGCGGGACCGTGGATCTGTCATTCAGTCCCGACGGCGATCATCTGGTGACGGCCGGCATGGACGGGAAGGGGCGGCTCTGGAATGTCGCGACCGGCCGGCTCGAGCACGTCCTCATCGGGCATCGCGACCGGTTGACGTCGGCGCGGTTCAGTCCCGATGGAACGCTCGTGGTGACCGCGAGCGCCGACCACGACGCCCGAGTCTGGGACGCGCGGACCGGGCGTATGCGCGTGCTCCTCAGAGGGCACGGCGCGATCGTTCAGGACGCGGCCTTCAGCTCGGACGGCCGCTGGGTCGTCACGGCGGGGCCTGGCACAGCAGGCCTGTGGGAGGTGCGGACAGGACGACTGCTCTCATTGCTGCGCGGCCATGCCGGGCCCTTGGCCGCAGCCGATTTCGGTCGCGGCGGCTACCACGTCTTCACGGCCGGTGAGGACGGGACGGTCAGGACGTATGCGTGCGAGGTGTGTGCGCCGCTGTCCGGGCTCCTGGCGCTCGCCGACCGGCGGAGCGCAATCACGAACGGAGGCCATCGCTAGCCTGTCCTTCGTGGCTACGGCTCTCCAGACATCCGACGCGTACCAGCCCACCGGCGACCAGCCGCAGGCGATCGCGGAGCTCTCCGAGGGCATCAACGCCGGCGAGCGCTTCCAGACCATGCTCGGCGCGACCGGCACCGGCAAGACGGCGACGATGGCCTGGATCATCGAGCAGGTCCAGCGCCCTGCGCTCGTGATCGCGCACAACAAGACGCTCGCCGCGCAGCTCTGCAACGAGTTCCGCGAGTTCTTCCCGACCAACGCGGTCGAGTACTTCGTCTCCTACTACGACTACTACCAGCCCGAGGCGTACGTCCCGCAGGCCGACCTCTACATCGAGAAGGACTCGTCCCAGAACGACGACATCGCGCGGCTCAGGCTCGCCGCTACCTCGGCGCTCTTCACGCGCCGCGACGTCGTGGTCGTGGCGTCGGTCTCGTGCATCTACGGCCTCGGCTCGCCGGAGGAGTGGCGCGAGCGCGTGCTGATCCTCGACGTGGGGGAGGAGCACGATCGCGACCTCGTCCTGCACAAGCTGATCGACAGCCAGTACGTCCGCAACGACGCTGTGCTCGGCCGCGGGCGCTTCCGTGTGCGCGGCGACGTGATCGAGGTGCAGCCGGCGAACCAGGAGAGCGCGTACCGCGTCTCGTTCTTCGGCGACGAGGTCGAGCAGATCACCCATTTCGACCCGCTCACCGGCGAGGTGCTGTCGAAGCTGGACAACGTCGCGATCTGGCCGGCCACCGAGTACGTCACCTCGAGGCCGACGATCGAGCGCGCCGTCGACGAGATCCGGCACGAGCTGAAAGAGCGCGTCAAGGAGCTCGAGTCCGAGGGCAAGCTGCTCGAGGCCCACCGGCTCCGGCAGCGCACCGAGTACGACCTCGAGATGATGAAGGAGCTCGGCTTCTGCAACGGGATCGAGAACTACTCGCGAATCCTCGAGGGCCGTCCGCCGGGGTCGCACCCGTTCACGCTGCTCGACTACTTCCCCGAGGACATGATCGTCTTCGTCGACGAGTCGCACCAGACGGTGCCGCAGCTCGGCGGCATGCACGAGGGCGACCGCTCGCGCAAGCAGACGCTCGTCGACTTCGGCTTCCGGCTGCCGTCGGCCCTCGACAACCGGCCGCTGCGCTTCGACGAGTTCCTCGACAAGGTGAACCAGATGGTGTTCGTCTCCGCGACGCCAGGGCCCTTCGAGCTCCGGCATTCGACGCGAATCGCCGAGCAGCTCATTCGCCCGACCGGAATCGTCGACCCCGAGGTCGAGCTCCGCGCCACGAAGAACCAGATCGACGACCTGCTGAACGAGATCCGCCGCCGCGAGGAGGTCGGGGAGCGAACGCTCGTCACGACGTTGACGAAGAAGATGGCCGAGGACCTGACCGACTACCTGCTCGAGTCCGGCGTCAAGGCGCGCTACCTCCACTCCGAGGTCGACACGCTCGAACGGATCCAGATCATCCGCGAGCTCAGGCTCGGCGAGTACGACGTCCTCGTGGGCGTCAACCTGCTCCGCGAAGGGCTCGACCTGCCCGAGGTGTCGCTCGTCGCGATCCTCGACGCGGACAAGGAAGGCTTCCTGCGCGGGAAGACGGCGCTCATCCAGACGATCGGCCGCGCGGCCCGGAACACGAACGGCAAGGTGCTGATGTACGCCGACAAGATGACGGAGGCGATCAACGGCGCGCTCGACGAGACGAACCGCCGGCGCGTGGTCCAGCTCGCCTACAACGAAGAGCACGGGATCACGCCGGCGTCGATCCAGAAGGGCGTGTCCGACATCGCCGAGTTCCTGTCGCTCGAGGCGCCGCACGTCCCCGGCCGCCGCCGGCGGGGCTCGCGTCAGGTCGAGGGGATGAGCATGGAGGAGATCGAGAAGCTCGCCATCACGCTCGAGGAGGAGATGTTCGCCGCGGCCGAGGAGCTCCGGTTCGAATACGCGGCCAAGCTCCGCGACGAGATCAAGGATCTCCGGCGTGAGCTCCAGGCCGCCGCGGAGGCGCCCGCCTAATTACGCGCCCCGTCGCGGCCGGCAGGAGGCTGCCGTCACGCTCGAAGCCGCGTAGCCGAGTCGAAAATCCGCTTTCTGGCCGGCCGGCGCGGTACTCTTCCGCGCATGCACTGGGTATGGCTCATCATCGTGGGAGCACTCGTCGGAGCGCTCGGCCGCCTGTTCCATCCCGGCCGCGACCCGATGGGATGGATCGTGACGATCCTGATCGGGATTGCCTCGCTGGTCGTTGCCGGCCTCATCTTCTCGAGCGGCTGGCTGCAGTTCGTCGTGGGCGTCGTGATCGCGATCATCCTGGTCTGGCTCGTGGGGCGCTTCATGGCGTCGCGTACGGGCCCGGCGACAGCTCCCTAGGCGTCGCTCGCGTCTAGCCGAGCGGGGCTCCGCCCGGCCTGTTCGCCTGCCCCAAAAGCGGCGAACCGCTACCGGTGTCCGCGGGGAAGGAGCGGCTCGCGGCCGCGTGCGAACGTTCGCACCGCCGTCAGCCCCCAGTCGTCGTCGCGCCAGACGTACGTCTCGACCCGAATCGTGCGCGCGTCCCATTCGTACACCTGGAGACCGCGCGCCTCGCCCCGTCTGTTGGGCCGAGGCTGTCCGAGGCCGGGGGCGATCGAGACGACGGTTCCGCGAGCGGCGATGACGTCGAATTCGTGCCGTTCGCTGACCGCGGCCTGGTGGATGTGCCCGGCGAGGATCAGCTCCGCGCCGGACTCGACGAGCGCGGCGAGCACGTGGGAGCGGCGTGCGACGGGCTTCTTGCGCGACCGCCACGGCGCCCCGATCAGATGGTGATGCATGGCCACGACCCGAAGAGCTCCGTCCGGTGACTCGGCGAGCAGATTGCGGGCGCGATCGAGCTGCGAGTCGCGAATCCCGCCCGACTGGTGGCGCCACGCGCGCACGGAGTTGAGGCCGACCACGTGCAGCGCCGGCGACCGGAAGACGGGCTCGGTCGTCTCCCATTGCCGCTCGAACTCGGTGAACGTCCGGGTGAACCGTCCGGGGAACGTGTACGGGATGTCGTGGTTGCCTGGGATCGCGAGCACCGGCGGGCCGAGCGAGCGCAGGAAGGACGCCGCCGCCGCGTGCTGATCGGGTCGCCCGCGGTGCGTGAGATCGCCGCTCGCGACGACGAGCTCGGGCGCCGTGCGCTCGATCAAAGCCTGCAGCCCTTCCCCGTCCCGGTGCGCGTCCCCGGCCCCGAAATGGAGGTCCGAGACGTGGAGGAGCCTTGGAACTGGAGCCGAACCTCGGGGTACACTCATGTCGATGGCGGACGAGCCTACAGAGATCTTCGACGACCTCTACCTCGGTCTGCGAGCGGGCGGCGCGCTGCGCAAGAAACGGCGCGGAGAGCCGCTGACGATGGAGGAGGAAGAGGCGCTCGGTCGCTGGGATGCGCTGTCCACGGCGCGCAAGGCGGTCACGATCGGTGCCTTCGGGATCGGGACGTTCTCCATCGGCTTCACGCTGGGCGGTCTCGTGTTCGGCCGCTGGCGCAAGGCCACCTAGTATCGGGCGGACACCATGCGCTTTCGCCGCGGGCAGCAACTCGATCCTGGCCAGGTCACCGACGTCCGCGGGAGTCGCACGGGCCCGATGAGCCCGGGCGGGCTCGCGGTCGGCGGCGGCGGTCTCGGAGTCGCGGGCCTCGTCGTCTTCCTGCTCATCACGCTGCTGTCCGGGGGCAACGGCGGTCTCGGGCAGCTTGGCCCGCTCGACAACACGCAGGTCGGGCAGGGCGCAGTGCCGAGCGACGTCCAGCAGGAATGCCAGACCAGCGAGTCCGCGAACCAGCGCGACGACTGCCGCATCGTCGGGGTCGTGAACAGCGTCCAGCGCTTCTGGGGCGGCGTCTTCCAGCGGAGCGGCAAGCAGTACCACGACGTCAACACCGTTTTCTTCACGGGCCAGGTGCAGACGGGCTGCGGCGTCGCGAGCTCCGACGTAGGGCCCTTCTACTGTCCGGCCGACAAGCTCGTGTACATCGACCTCGGCTTCTTCGACGAGCTGTCGTCGCGTTTCGGCGCCGCGAACACCCCGTTCGTCCAGGCCTATGTGATCGCCCACGAGTACGGCCATCACGTGCAGGACCAGCTCGGCGTCCTGGACGGGATCCGCGGCTCGCGCCAGGGGCCGGAGAGCAAGGCCGTCCGCTCGGAGCTGCAGGCGGATTGCTACGCGGGCGTCTGGGCGGCGAACGCCGTGCAGACGGGGCTGATTGAGGACCTGACGCAGGCGGACATCAACGACGGGCTCGACGCGGCGTCCGCGATCGGCGACGACCGGATCCAGGCGCAGACGCAGGGCCAGGTGAACCCGGAGACCTGGACGCACGGCTCGTCCGAGCAGCGCCGGCGCTGGTTCTCGCGCGGCTACGAGCAGGGCAAGCCGGCGGCCTGCGACACGTTCTCCGGCTCGATTTAGTGAATGGACACAGAAGCAGGCCCCCGGCTGCGCGGGGGCCTAGCCTTCGGCGTCTTTCGCGGGGAAGAGGACCGTGGGTACGTCCTCCTCGGCGGGATCCTTCTCGAGCACGACGACGCTGACGAGCGTCGCCAGGACGGCTGCGAGCGGGATCGCCAGCAGGACGGCCCAGCCGCCGAAGAGAATCGCGGTTGCGGTCACGGAGACGAGCACGACGAGCGGCGAGAGCCCGACCGCGTCGCCGAGCACGTTCGGGATCACGAGGTAGTCCTCGAGCAGGCGAACCGCGAGCACGACGAGGCCCGCGGCCAGCCCGAGGTGCCAGGAGACGGTCAGCCCGACGCCGACCGCGAGCGCCCCGGCCGCCAGCGGCCCGATCACGGGAACGATCTCGACGACTCCCGCGAACGCTCCGACCAGCAGCCAGTACGGGAGGCCGATTGCGAAGAACGCGGACGAGAGGACCGTTGCCACGGCGCAGATCAGGATCAGCTGCCCGCGGACGTACGCGCCGAGCTTGAGGTCGATCAGGTCCCACGTGTCGCGCACGATCCGTCGCCTGTCGCGCGGCAGGACCGAGACGACCAGCGCGATCGCGCGGTTTCGCTCGAAGATCCAGTACGCGGCGGCGGCCAGGACGAAGAAGGCGCCGATCAGGATCTCGAAGCCGAGCACGGTCGCGTCGAGCGCGTGTCCCGCGACGTTGCCCGTGCTGGGCAAGTCGTGGAGCCAGCGGTCGAGCGAGAGCAGCGCGTCGTGCTTCCAGCCGGTCTCGTGACGCGCCTCCACGCGGAGCGTGTTGCCGCCGACCGCGGATTCGACCTGGCTCACGGCCCGCGGCACGACGAGCCACAGGAGCAGCGCGAGGAGCCCGGCCACGGCGAGGTAGTGGAGCACTATCCCGATTCCGCGCGGAACCCGGTGTCGTCGCAGCCATTCCACGCTCGGGCGCATCGCGGCCGCGACGATGAACGCGAGAAAGAGCAGCGCGATCAGCACCTTCAGCTTCCAGAGCGCGAGCACGCCGACGACGATGCCGACGGCGACGAGGGTGCACAGGGCGACGCGGGTGGCCGATTGCCTCATGAGGATGGTTCTCGCCGGTTGCGCGTCTTCGCAAACTGCAGGAAACGCGATTCGCCCGTTGAAGCGCCGCTTCATGCGCCCTCGCCGCGACGAGGAGGTGTACCTGGACGCCCGCTTGCACGGGGCCGTGCTCGCGCGTCCGCTCTTCCGCTCGGCGCTCCTCGTCGCGCTCGGAATCGCCGCACTGATCGTGCCGTTCACGCCGGCCGCGGTGGTCGGGGCGGTCCTGATCGCCGCGGGCGCCTTCTTCACGCTCCGCGCCGTCTGGCAATGGGAGCGCACGCACCTCGTCGTGACGACCGAGAAGGTCTACCTGCTGAACGGAACGCTCCACCGCCGCGCCAAGGCCGTGCACCTGAAGAAGATCGAGGCCGTCGAGATCGACCAGTCGCTCCTCGGCCAGCTCTTCGGCTATGGAACAGTGCTCGTCGGGCCGCTCACGGTCCGCCACACCCCGCACCCCGGGGACGTCTGCGACCTGGTCGAACGGCTCGCGTCCTGAGCTAAAGCGAACACTTGTTCGATCCGACCCGCCTGGGTAGGATGGGTCGGTTATGCCTTCCGACGAGCTCGTCATTCACGGTGCCCGCGAGCACAACCTGAAGGACATCGACGTCCGCCTGCCGCGGAACAAGCTGGTCACGATCACCGGGCTCTCGGGCTCCGGGAAGTCGTCGCTCGCCTTCGACACGATCTACGCGGAAGGGCAGCGCCGTTATGTGGAGTCGCTGTCCGCGTACGCGCGCCAGTTCCTCCAGATGATGGAGAAGCCGGACGTGGATTCGATCGAGGGCCTCTCGCCGGCGATCTCGATCGACCAGAAGACGACCTCGCGCAACCCGCGCTCGACGGTCGGCACCGTGACCGAGATCTACGACTACCTGCGGCTGCTCTACGCCCGGGTCGGGCGGCCGCACTGCCCGATCTGCGGGCGGCCGATCGCAGGGCAGTCGATCGAGGCGATCGTCGACCAGGTGCTGCGGTTCGAGGAGGGCACGAAGTTCACGGTCAACGCGCCGGTCGTCCGCGACCGCAAGGGCGAGTACAAGGACGTCTTGGATGAGCTCCGCGCTGACGGCTTCACGCGTGTGAAGGTCGACGGAGAGATCCGCATGCTCGAGGACGAGATCGTCCTCGACAAGAAGTTCAAGCACACGATCGAGGTCGTCGTCGACCGTCTGATCATGAAGCCGGACCTGCGCACCCGGCTGGCGCAGTCGATCGAGACCGCGATCTCGCTCGCTGACGGGCTCGTCGTGATCGACGTCCAGGACGGCAAGGAGCTGACGTTCTCCGAGAAGTTCGCCTGCCCCGAGCACGGCGTCGGCCTGCCTGAGCTCCAGCCGCGCATCTTCTCGTTCAACTCGCCGCACGGCGCCTGCCCCCGCTGCACGGGCCTCGGCGCGCAGCAGGAGATCGACCCCGACCTGCTCGTCCCCGATCCGACGCTCTCGATCGGCGAGGGCGCGCTCGTTCCCTGGTCGACCGGCAGCTCGAGCTTCTACGAGGCGGTCATCCAGGGGATCGCGGACAAGTGGGAGATCGACCTCGACAAGCCGTGGCAGGAGTTGACGGCCGAGGAGCAGGATCTCTTCCTGTACGGCACCGACGGCGAGCGCATCTACGTCCGGTACCGCAACCGGATGGGCCGGCGGCGCTCGTACATGCTCGCTTTCGAGGGGATCGTCAAGAACCTCGAGCGGCGCTACCGCGAGACGGACTCGTCACAGCAGCGCGAGCGGATCGAGGAGTACATGAGCTTCCGGCCATGTCCGCAGTGCGGCGGAGCGCGGCTCAAGCCCGAGGTGCTCGCGGTCACGATCGGCGAGAGAAACATCCACGAGTTCTCGAAGATGTCCGTTACGCGGGCGATCGAGTTTCTCGACTCGCTCGAGCTGACGCAGACCGAGGAGCTGATCGGCGCGCGGATCATCAAGGAGATCCGCGAGCGGCTGACGTTCCTCGACAACGTCGGCGTCGGGTACCTGCAGCTCGATCGCGCGGCGGCGACGCTCTCGGGCGGCGAGGCGCAGCGGCTCCGGCTCGCGACCCAGATCGGCTCGCAGCTCGTCGGCGTGCTCTACATCCTCGACGAGCCGTCGATCGGGCTCCACCAGCGCGACAACGGGAAGCTGATCGGGACGCTCGAGCGGCTGCGCGACCTCGACAACACGGTTGTCGTCGTCGAGCACGACGAGCAGATGATGCGCGCCGCCGACCATCTCGTGGACATGGGGCCCGGCGCCGGAGAGCACGGGGGTTACGTCGTGGCCGAGGGCACGGCGGAGGAGGTCGAGCAGAACAAGGAATCGGTCACGGGCCAGTTCTTGTCCGGCAAGCGGGTGATCGCGATTCCGGAGCGGCGCACCGAGGATCAGGGCTCCTTCTGGGTGCGCGGCGCGACGCAGCACAACCTGAAGTCGATCGACGTCGAGTTCCCGGTCGGCAAGTTCATCACCGTCACCGGAGTCTCCGGCTCGGGGAAGTCAACGCTCGTGAACGAGATCGTCTTCAAGGCGCTCGCGAACCGGCTGCACCGGATGCGCGTCAAGCCGGGGGAGCACGCGAGCTGCGAGGGCATCGAGCGCTTCGACAAGGTGATCGACATCGACCAGTCGCCGATCGGGCGCACGCCGCGCTCGAACCCGGCGACGTACACGAAGCTGTTCGACCACATCCGCGAGCTGTACTCGCTCACGCCCGAGGCCAAGGTGCGGGGCTACAAGCCGGGCCGGTTCTCGTTCAACGTGCGCGGCGGCCGCTGCGAGACGTGCAAGGGCGACGGGACGATCAAGATCGAGATGCACTTCCTGCCGGACGTGTACGTGCCGTGCGAGACCTGTCACGGGCGGCGGTACAACCGCGAGACGCTCGAGGTGCGCTTCAAGGGCAAGTCGATCGCGGACGTGCTCGAGATGTCGGTCGAGGAGGCGCTCAAGTTCTTCGCCAAGATCCCGAAGCTGCGGCGCCGGCTGCAGACGCTGCACGACGTCGGGCTCGACTACATCAAGCTCGGGCAGCCGGCGACGACGCTCTCCGGCGGCGAGGCGCAGCGCGTGAAGCTCGCCTCGGAGCTGTCGAAGATCGCGACCGGGCGGACGCTCTACATCCTCGACGAGCCGACGACCGGCCTGCACTTCGCGGACATCGAGAAGCTGCTCGAGGTCCTGCAGCGGCTGGTCGATTCCGGCAACACGGTGCTCGTGATCGAACACAACCTCGACGTGATCAAGCAGGCGGACTGGATCATCGACCTCGGGCCCGAGGGCGGCGAGGCCGGCGGTGAGGTGATCGCGACCGGGACGCCCGAGCAGGTGGCCGAGGTGGACGAGTCGGCGACGGGCAGGTACCTGCGGGACGTGCTGCCGAAGAAGGCGGCGCGGAAGAAGGCGTCGGCCAAGCCGGCCGCGAAGGCCGCGGCCTAGCCGGACAGCGCGAAGCGGTGGGCCTCGTGCCAGAGGCCCTCGTCGTCCTCGAACAGGAAGGCGACGTCGCCTGCGTGCGCGCGGATCGGAAGGTGTCCCGAGACCGCCGCCTCGACGCGGTCCTGGAGCTCGACCCCTCCCTCGGCGACCGTCAGGTGGGGAATCACCACGTCATGGGCTCCCTCGTACGGCGGGTAGTCGGGGAAGCGGGCCGCGACCAGCTCGATCAGGGCCTTGAACGGCTCCGACGGCTCGGGTGCCAGCCACGCGACCTCGGGAAAGCGGGCCAGGCGAGCAAGCTCGAACGAGATCGCGGGCTCGGCCGCGAACAGCTCGCGAAGCCGGGTGAGCAGGCCCTCGTCGACCTTCTCCGTGGGGACGAACGGGTACAGGATCGTGATGTGGGCCGGGACACCGCGCTGCGCCGACCAGTCGTGCTGCGCGCGCCACTCGGAGACCAGCGGCTCGGCCTCCGGCACCGTGACGACGAGGGCGGTTTCAGGCACGCAGCAGACAGTACGCTCACGGCGTGAGTACCACCGTGGAGTCGACCCGGTCGCTCCAGAAGGAGTGGTGGCTGCGCGCGCTCGCAGTCTTCACGAGCCCGCGAGGCACGTTCGCGGCGTTGCGCGACGGCTCGGATGAGGCTGCGGAGGCCCGGCAGGAGCCGATCATGGCGATCGTCATCCTGGCCGGAATTGCGGGCATCCTCACGACGTCGCTGGCCGGACGGCTGCTCGACGATCCGAACTTCGACGGGCTGAACGTCGCCCTCTGGGCTTTCCTCGGCGGCGCGTTCTACGGGCTGGTCGTCTTCTGGCTCGGCGGGCTCCTCGTCTACGCGATCGCCGCCGCGGTGCGTGCGCGCGCCTCGTACCGGCAGGCGCGGCACGTCGTCGGGCTCGCGATGGCGCCGGTCGCGCTCTCGCTGCTGACGGTGTGGCCGGTCCGGCTTGCGGTCTACGGGGAGGACGTCTTCCGCAGAGGCGGGTCGGACGCGGGCGCCGGGGACAAGCTCTTCGAGCTGCTCATCGTCGGCTCGTTCGCATGGTCGTTCGCCCTGGTCGCGCTCGGGTTGATCGAGCTGCGGAAGAGCTCGAGCTCCTCTTCGGGCATCGCGTAGGTGTGCTCGTCGCCCGGGAAGGTGCCGTCGCGCACCTCCTCCGCGTAGTGCTCGAGCGCGTCGCGGATCTCCCGGGAGAGGCTCGCATACCGTTTGACGAAGCGTGGGAGGTGGCCTTCGGAGAGCCCGAGCAGGTCGTGGTAGACGAGCACTTGGCCGTCAGTTTCCGGGCCTGCGCCGATGCCGATCGTCGGCACCGTCAGCCGCCGCGTGACCTCGGCGGCGACCGGCGCGGGGACTGCCTCCAGGACGACCGCGAACGCGCCGGCCTCCTCCAGGGCGAGCGCGCCTTCGACCAGCGCCGTCGCGGCCTCGGCCGTCTTGCCCTGCGTCTTGAACCCGCCGAGCTGCGTCGCCGACTGGGGCGTGAGGCCGACGTGACCCATGACGGCGATGCCCGCTTCGACGATCGTCTTCACCCGCGAGACCATCGGCCCGGCCCCCTCGAGCTTGATCGCGTCGGCCCCCGCTTCTTTGACGAACCGGATCGCGTTCTCGAGCGCCTTCTCGTCCGAGACCTGGAACGAGCCGAACGGCATGTCGCCGACGACGATCGGATGCCTGGCCGAGCGCGCGACCGTGCGCGTCAGGAACAGCATCTCGTCCATGGTCACGGGGACGGTCGTGCCCTCGTAGCCGAGGACGACCATCGCGGCCGTGTCGCCGACGAGGATGATCTCGACCCCCGCGTCCTCGGCGAACCGGGCGCCGGGTGCGTCGTAGGCGGTGACCATGACGATCCTCTCGCCGCGCTGCTTCATGGCGAGAAGCTCAGGCAGGGCTAGCTTTCCCTTGGGCGGTGTGCTCACTTCGTCTCTCCTTCCAGAACGACGTTGTCGATGAGGCGCGTCTTCCCAACGCGTACGGCTGCGGCCAGGACTTTCTGTCCGTCCAGGTCTGCCACTTCCACGTAGTCGACGTCGAGGCTGTTGAGAAATCGTTGCGCTTCTTTGGCGGGGTCTGACCCCGTCACGAAAGCGTCACGTCCTGCCCACAGGCCGCGCGGCAGGGCCAGCGCCGCCTCGTGCTCTTCGGGCGAGAGGTACGCGTTCCGCGATGAGAGCGCGAGCCCGTCCTCGTCGCGCACGGTTGGGACGACGCGGATCTCGAGCTCGAGGTTCAGGTCGCGGACGAGCTGCTTGACGACCGCGGCCTGCTGCGCGTCCTTCTGGCCGAAGTAGGCGCGCGTCGGGCGGACGATATTGAAGAGCTTCAGGCAGACCGTGGCCACGCCGCGGAAGTGGCCGGGCCGGAACTCGCCCTCGAGTCGGTCTCCGAGTTCGCCCACGTCGACCCAGGTGGCATAGCCGTCCGAGTACATCTCCTCTGCGTTCGGCGCGAAGAGGACGTCGACGCCGGCCTCCTCGGCAAGCTTCGCGTCGCGCTCCTCATCGCGCGGATAGCGGTCGAGGTCCTCGGCCGGGCCGAACTGCGCCGGGTTCACGAACAGGCTCGCGACGACGACGTCGTTCTCCTCGCGAGCGGCCGCGAACAGCGCCAGGTGGCCGGCGTGAAGCGCGCCCATCGTCGGGACGAGCCCGACGGTGCCGTCGCTCTCCGGCAGCTCGGCGATCGTCCGAATGATCTTCACCGGACGGCCAGCTCCGCAGTCGCGTCGGCCAGGGCCCGATAGAGAGGCTCCAGCTCGGGCAGGCGCTCCCGGATCGCTTCCAGGTGCGCCTCGACCGTCTCCCAGTCGCCGCGCACGGCCGGCCCTGTCAGCTCGAAGTCGTTCTCGATCACGCGCCGCATCAGCGGAACGAGCGCCGCGGGCGGAGCTCCGGCGGCCTCGACGAGATCCGCCGCTGCCTGGTGGAGCGTGACGAGGTAGCTCGCCGCCACGACAGCCCCAGCGTGGTAGAGGGCCCGCTCCGAGTCGTCGAGCGCGAAGGGCTCGAGCCCGAGCTCCCGTGCGAGCCACGAACCGACTTCGCGTGCCTCCGCGCTCTCCCCTGACA
Source organism: uncultured Actinomycetes bacterium (assembly GCA_963850415.1). Taxonomy (GTDB): domain Bacteria; phylum Actinomycetota; class Thermoleophilia; order Gaiellales; family Gaiellaceae; genus VAXT01. The sequence continues at coordinate 322,310 of CAWKLE010000004.1, read as the reverse complement.
CCGCCGCGTAGGCGCCGTCGAGCTGCTCGGGTCCACGCGCGCGCGTGAACGACTGAAGTGGATGCAGGCCGAAGCGCCGCTCGTGCGGATCGAGCGCCGAGAGCGGCGTCGCCCCGCTGGTGTGCGCGATCCACGGCCCGGTCGGGACACCGGCCGCAACCTCCGCGATCGCCCGGTCGGGCACGCAGAGCAGGACGAGGTCCGCATCGCCGTCGGTCAGGTCGAAGCCGCGCTCGCGCAGCCTTGCGGCCACTGCCGAGCCGACTCGGCCCAAGCCGATGATCCGGATCGTTTTCACCACCAGAAAGCTCCAGTTCCGTAGCGGATACCGGGCAGGTCGAAGTGTAGCCCCGAGTGTCCGCATCTATGCCTAAACTCTCGCGGCGATGCCGATCTACGAGTACGTGTGCATGGAGTGCGAGTCGCACTTCGAGGAGCTCGTCCGCAACGGGGAAGCGATCAGCTGCCCCGACTGCGACGCCTCGAACGTGCGCAAGCAGTTCTCCGTGTTCGCGACTCACGGCACCGCCGAGCAGCCCTCATTCGGCGGTCCAGCGTCGGGCGGCTGTTGCGGCGGGAGCTGTGGCTGCGGGCACTGAGCTAGACCAGTACGCGGCCGAGGTCGCCGGCTGCACGCGCTGCGGCCTTGCCCAGGGACGCACCCAGGTCGTATTCGGCGTGGGGAGCCCGGAGGCCGAGCTGATGTTCGTCGGCGAGGCGCCCGGCTTCCACGAGGACAAGCAGGGCTACCCGTTCGTCGGCCAGGCCGGGAAGCTCCTCGACCAGCTGCTCGGGGGGATCGGCATGTCCCGCGAGGACGTGTACATCGCAAACGTGATCAAGTGCCGCCCGCCCGGAAACCGCGACCCCATGCCGGACGAGATCGAGGCCTGCGAGAGCCATCTGTTCCGGCAGGTGGAGCTGATCCAGCCGAAGCTCGTCGGGACACTCGGCAACTTCGCGACGAAGCTGCTCTCGGGGAAGCCGACCGGGATCACGCGCGTCCACGGCCAGGAGCAGCAGGTCGAACTGGGCGGCCGGGCCGTGCTGCTCTATCCGCTCTACCACCCGGCAGCCGCGCTCTACACGCCGGCGATGCTGAGCGTGCTCCAGGAGGATTTCGCCCGGATTCCCGAGCTGCTCGGCCGCGTGATCGAGCCGGCCCCGGAGCCCGAGCCGCTGCTCGCCGCCGAGCCTGCCGTTCAGCTGGGCCTCTTCTAGCCTTCCACTCGTGGCCGAGCCGAAGCTCGCCGAGCACGACCCCGCCTGGGCGCGTCGCTTCCACGACGAGGCCGCCGTGATCGCCGACGCGCTCGGTGTAAGCCCGAGCCGGATCGAGCACGTGGGCAGCACGTCCGTCCCGGGACTGGCGGCGAAGCCGACGATCGACATCGCGGTCGGAGTCGGCTCGAACGGGTTGTCGCCGAGCCAGGTCGAACGGATGGCCGCGGCGGGGTTCGCGCCGTTGCCCGACGACGAACGGCCGTGGGAGGTGCGCTTCGTCCGGGGCGACGAGGTTCCGCGCGAGGTGATCGTGCACGTCGTCGAGTGGCAGGGCGCGAAGTGGAACGAGTTCCTGCGGTTCCGGGAGGCGCTCCGCACGGACCGGACCCTGGCCGCGGAGTACGAGCAGCTGAAGCGAACACTCCTCGAGCGCGGGCGCTGGTACCGCGGCTTCGACAAGAGCGAGCTGATCGAGGCCGTGCTGCGCCGGGTGGAGGAGCACGAGTCGGCCTCGCCCGAGGAGACGGAGCGGATCGCCGCGGACCTCGCCTCGGAGCTCGAGCCGGGCGACGTCGTCACCGTCTCCGGCGACCTGGGGTCGGGCAAGACGACGTTCGTCCGCGGAGCGTGCCGGGCGCTCGGTGTCGAGGGGCACGTGACGAGCCCCACCTTCACGATCGGCCATCGGTACCTTGGTGTCGTCGATGTGTCTCACCTCGACCTGTACCGGTTCCAGAGCGTCTCGCCGGCGGAGTGGGGCGATCTCGAGCCGTACTTCGACGGAGCCGTGTGCTTCGTCGAGTGGCCCGAGGCCGCCGGAGACGAGCTGCCGGCGCCTCGATTCCGCGTCCGGCTTCGCCACGCCGGAGGAGACCGAAGGATGATCGAGATCGACCGTGCTGACGCTCGCGTTTGACACTGCGACGAACGTCGCCACGAGCGCGTTGCTGGAGGACGGCAGGCTGCTCGGCGAGCGAACCGGGACTCCGGCCCGCCTGCTCGAGGACATCGAAGACCTGCTGACGAGCGCGGATGCCGAGCCCCGGGAGCTGGACAGGATCGTCGTCGGCACCGGGCCCGGCAGCTTCACGAGCCTGCGCATGGGGCTCGCCGCGAGCAGGGCGCTTGCGTTCGCGCTCGACGCGCAGGTCGCGGGCGTCTCGACCCTCGAGGCGCTCGCAGCCGGCGCTCCAGGAGCGCTCCCGGTGATCGATGCGCGCCGCCGCGAGGTCTTCACGCTGATCGACGCCAGCCCGGTCGCAACGCCTCCCAATGAACTTGGTAACAGTCTGTTACAAGGAAGAGCTTGCGTTGGCGACGGGGCGGTTCGGTACCGCGAGGTGCTCGAGGCGGCCGGCGCCGAGGTTCCGCCCGACGACAGCGAGCTGCACGTCCCGCGCGCGAGCGTGCACGCGCGGCTCGCGACGGACTTCGGGCCGGCGGAGCTCGTGGAGCCGATCTACGTCAGGGTTCCCGACGCCGACCGGAAGCGGTGATGACGATCGAGTTCCGAAAGCTCAAGCTGCGCGACCTCGGTGCGATCGAGGAGATCGAGCGCGCCTCGTATCCGACGCCGTGGTCGCGTTCGATGTTCGCGGGCGAGCTCGCGAAGCCGTCCTCGATCTGCCTCGGGGCGGTCGACTCGGAACGCGACGACCTCGTCGGCTACCTGATCATCTCGCGCTACGTCGACGCCTGGCACGTGATGAACATCGCCGTCGCCCCCGCGTACAGGCGGCGCGGGATCGCGCGCGGCATGATGGAGCGCCTCTTCGAGGTGACGGCGCGTGACGTCAGGCGCGGCTACACGCTCGAGGTGCGCGTCTCCAACGAGTCGGCGATCCGCCTCTATGAAGCGCTCGGCTTCCGCGCCAGAGGAATTCGCCGCGGCTACTACACGGACAACCGTGAAGACGCGCTGATCATGTGGCGCGACCCCGTGCGCGAACCGGCGAGCGCTTGATCCTCGGGCTCGAGACGTCCTGCGACGAGACGGCCGCGGCCGTCGTCACGGACGACGGCGAGCTCCTCGCCAACGTCGTCTCCTCCCAGGCGGAGCTGCACGCGAAATACGGCGGGGTCGTCCCGGAGGTCGCCTCGCGGCGGCATCTCGAGCTCGTCACGCCGGTTCTGCGCGAGGCGCTCGAGGAGGCCGGCTTGGGGCTCGACCGGATCGAGCGGATCGCCGTCACCCAGGGGCCCGGGCTGATCGGCGCGCTGCTCGTCGGGCTGTCGGCGGCGAAGGCGCTCGCGTGGGCGCTGCGGCTTCCGCTCGCGCCGGTAAACCACCTGCACGGCCACGTCGCCTCGCTCTTCCTCCAACCCGAGCCCGTCGACCCGCCGTTCCTGTGCCTGCTCGCGAGCGGCGGGCACACGCTGCTCCTCGACGTTCGGGATCACGGCGGCTTCCAGGTCGTGGGGACGACGCTCGACGACGCGGCCGGCGAGGCGTTCGACAAGGGCGCGCGCCTGCTCGGGCTCGGCTATCCGGGCGGCGCTGCGATCGACCGGCTGGCGCGGGACGGCGACCCCGAGGCGTACGAGTTCCCGATCGCGCGCGTCCCGGGGCTCGACTTCTCGTTCTCGGGGCTCAAGACCGCCCTTCTGTACACGGTGCGCGAGCTTCCTGCGGACGAGCTGGAGCGGCGTCGCGCAGACCTCGCGGCCTCCTATCAGCGGGCGATCGTCACGGCCCTCGTCGAGCGGGCCGAGGCCGCGGCGGAGCAAACGAGAGCCGACCGGATCGCGGTCGTCGGTGGCGTCGCTGCGAACTCCGAGCTGCGGGCCGCGCTCCCGGGCGCCGCGCTCGCGCCGCTCGAGCTCTGCACCGACAACGCGGCGATGATCGCTTCAGCGGGCAGGTACGTCGAGGCGATCCCGTTTGCTCGTTATCTTGCTTTGGATGCGTATGCGTCTACGGCGGCGTGAAGCCCTGCAGCTCGGCCTGCTCGCGGCCCTCGCGCTGGCCGCGACGCTCCTGACCGTCGGCGCCGGAGCCGGAAGAGCCGGGCACGAGCAGGAGACTCTCGCGGCCTCGTCGTGGCGTGGCCTCGTGGGCAGCCCGCGCGAGCAGGTCGCCGTGGGCCAGCGGGTGATCGTCGTCCTGAACAGCCCGTCGCTCGCCGATCGGGTCGCGGCGGCCGGCGGTCAGGCGACCGAGGCGCAGCAGCGGCGCTGGACAGCGGCCGCGCTCGCCGCGGACAACCTGCTGATCGCGCGGCTCGCGCAGGACGGCGTTCGCGTGCGGCCCGAGCACCGCTACGCGCGCGTCCTCACCGGCTTCTCGGCGGCGCTCGACCCACGGGCGGTCGCCTTCCTCGAGCGCGCTCCCGAGGTCGCAGGCGTCTATCCGGTCCGCGTCACGTATCCGGCCTCGGTCTCGTCGACGCTGATCGAGAAGGGCGGCCTCGCGCCGGGAGTGGCGAGCCGTCCCGAGGTCAGCCTGCCCGGGTCCAGCGGGCGCGGCGTGACGATCGCCCTGCTCGATACGGGCGTCGACGCCAAGGATCCGTACGTCCTCGGCCAGGTCTCCGGCGGGTACGACCTGGTCGGCAACACCCGCGACACGACCGCGCGCCCGAGCCCTGACGACCCGACGCGGCTCGAGCGGCACGGAACTGAGATGGCCGGTCTGCTCGTCGGCTCGCAGGGCCCAGGCAAGATGAACGGGGTCGCGCCGGGGGCGACGGTGCTCCCGATTCGCGTCGCGGGCTGGCAGCGCGAGGCGAGCGGGCGCTGGGCGGTCTACGGGCGCACCGACCAGCTGATCGCGGGGCTCGAGCGCGCAGTCGACCCGAACCTGGACGGCGTCGCGCTCGACGCGGCCCGGATCGCGCTCGTCGGGGTCGCCGAGCCGTTCGCCGCCTTCGAGGACAGCCCGTCCGCCAGGGCAGTCGCGGGGGCGCTCCGGCTGGACACGCTCGTGGTCGCGCCCGCCGGCAATGACGGCCTCGCCGGGCCGGGCTACGGAAGCATCTCGGGCCCGGGCGGATCCCGCGCGGCACTGACGGTCGGCGCGGCCGATCTTCGCGACTCCTCCGCCTCGGTGCGCGTCGTGGCTCGGGTCGGCCTCGGCGTGCTGTTCGACCGCCGCATCCCGCTCGCGGGAGCCGTCGCGCCGAGCTCGGACGAGACGCTTCCGCTCAGCGTTCCGCGGCTCGGGCCGCCCGAGCTCGCCCAGGGCGCGCCGCCGAGCCTGGACGAGTTCTTCACCATGGGCGGACTTAGCCTCGTCGCGGGCCGGGCGGCGCTCGTCCCCGCGGGCAACGACCCGGGGTACGCCGCGGCGCAGGCCGCGAAGGCGGGCGCCTCGTCGGTCGTGCTCTACGGCGACTCGCTGCCCGGCGGCGGCATCGGCCTCGACGACGGCGTCACGATTCCGGTCGTCGGACTGCCGTCGGCGGTCGGCAAGCAGCTCGCCGCCTTGCTCGCGGACGGACGAACGGTGCTCGTGTCGATCGGACGGCCGAGCTCGGAGGCGAGTCCCACGGCCGGCGGCGTCGCGCCGTTCTCGTCCCAGGGGCTCGCGTTCGACGGTTTCGTGAAGCCGGACCTCGTCGCGCCCGGCGTCGGCCTGCTGACCGCCGACCCCGGCAAGGCCGAGGACGGCTCCGCCCGCTACTCGAGCATCAGTGGCACGAGCGCCGCGTCGGCGCTCGTCGCCGGCTCGGCGGCGCTGCTCGCGCAGGCCAGGCCCGATCTCGACGCCTCGGCGCTGAAAGGCCTGCTCGCAGGGTCGGCGAGGCCGCTCCCGCGCGAGTCGGTGGCGGCGCAGGGCAACGGCCTGCTCGACATCGGAGCCACCTCGGCGGGTGAGGTCGCTGCGCTGCCGACGACGCTCAGCTTCGGGCGGGCGCCGGATCGCCAGGGCTGGCATGCGACCCGCAGGATCGTGGTGCGCAACCTGTCGTCCCGCCGGCTGACGGTCGAGCTCGCGTCCGACCGGCGCGACCGGGGCGGAGCACGCGCGCTGGTGTTCGCCTTCGCGCCGTCGCAGGTGAGGATCAGGCCGCACGGGATCGCGACCGTCTACGTCGCCGCCCGTGCCCTCGCACCGCTCGGAGACCCGATCGAGGGCCTGCTCACGATCCGGCCCCGCGGGAGCAACGCGATCCATGTGCCCTGGCTGATCACGGTGCGGCCGCGCCACGACGAGCTGCTCTCGTCGATCCGCCTATCGAGCAGCGCGTTCCGTCCGTCGGACAGCGCACCGGCCGTGCTCTCGTTCCAGGCCGGGCGAATCGCCTCGGGGGGCCAGCTCGAGCCGGTTGCCCTGCTCGTCCTCCACCTCCGGCGAAGCGACGGCTCGCGGCTCGGTAACCTCGCCCAGCTCCGCGACCTCCTGCCCGGACGCTTCGCCTTCGGGCTGACCGGGCGCGACGCGAACGGCGACACGCTCGAGCCGGGCAAGTACCGGCTCCTCCTGACTGCGTATCCGACGGGACAGGGGCCGCCCACCGAGGCGATCGTGCCGTTCACGATTCGGTAACCCGTGCGCCCCGGCTTATACTCGCCGCCGGAAGTTCCCGTTATTTGCAGCCGATTCAAGGAGTGACTTCGTGACCACCGTTGCGGCCCCCGTCTCCCATCTCCGCGAGAACCCGTTCGAGATCGCCCAGCAGCAGCTTCACCGGGTCGCGGACACGTTCAAGATCGATCCGAACCTGATCGCAGTCCTGGAGGAGTGCAAGAAGGCAGTCGTCGTCTCCATTCCGGTGGTCCTGGACAACGGCACCGTCAACTCCTTCCAGGGCTACCGGGTGACCCACAACATCGCCCGCGGCCCGTCGAAGGGCGGCATCCGCTACCACCCGGACGTCACGCTCGACGAGGTCAAGGCGCTCTCGATGTGGATGACCTGGAAGTGCGCGCTGATGAACATCCCGTTCGGCGGCGCGAAGGGCGGCATCGCCTGCGACCCGAAGCGGCTCTCGGAGACCGAGCTCCAGAAGATGACGCGCCGCTACACCTCGGAGATCATCAACGAGATCGGCCCGGAGAAGGACATCCCGGCTCCCGACGTGGGGACGGACGGGCGCGTGATGGCCTGGATCTTCGATACGTACTCGATGAACAAGGGCCACTCGGTGCTCGGCGTCGTCACCGGCAAGCCGCTGAACATCGGCGGCTCGCTCGGGCGGCTCGAGGCGACGGCCCGCGGGGCGCTCTACATCATCCGCGAGGCCGTCCGGAAGCAGGGTGCGACGATCGCGGGCCAGCGCGTGGTCGTCGAGGGGTTCGGCAACGTCGGCATGTACCTGGCCCGGTTCCTGGCGCAGGAGGGCGCGATCGTGCTCGCCGTCTCGGACTCGTCCGGAGGTGTCCACAACTCGAAGGGGATCGACGTCGAGACCGCGATCGCGCACAAGCAGGAAACCGGCTCGCTCGAGGGCCTCAAGGACGCGGAGAAGCTCACCGACGAGGAGCTGCTCGTTCTCGAGTGCGACGTGCTCGCCCCGTGCGCGCTCGAGCAGGTGATCACCTCGGACAACGCGGACAAGATCAAGGCGAAGATCATCTGCGAGGGCGCGAACGGGCCGACGACGCCTGCCGCGGACGAGATCCTCGAGGACCGCGGCGTGCTCGTCCTGCCGGACGTGCTCGCCAACGCCGGCGGCGTCGTCGTGTCGTACTTCGAGTGGGTGCAGGGCCTCCAGGAGTACTTCTGGAAGGAGGACGAGGTGAACGCGCGGCTGAACGACATCTCGACCCGCGCCTTCAACGAGACCTGGGCGACCCGCGAGAGCCGCGGCACGAGCATGCGGATGGCGGCGTACGGGCTGGCGGTGAACCGCGTGGCCGAGGCGACGACGACGCGCGGCCTCTATCCCTGAGGTCGTCCTCTACTCGGCCGAGGGGTGCCACCTCTGCGAGCGTGCTCGCGAGACCGTCGTCGCGCTCCGGGACGAGTTCGGCTTCGAGCTGGACGAGGTCCTGATCGACGGCGACCCGGACCTGGAGGCCCGCTATCGCGAGCTGCTGCCGGTCCTCGAGATCGACGGCGAGCGGGCGTTCGTCTACTTCGTGCCGCCTGACGCATTGCGCCGCCGGCTCGCACAAGCGGACGTCTGAAGCCCGACTTTGTGACACCCGGACGCAAGAGCGGGTGCCGAAATGCAAGAATCCTTGTGTGGTGTTACAAGCTCCACCGCAGAGCCCGCCGACAGACCGGCTGACGGTCGGTGTCGCGGCCCGTTTGAGCCGGTACCTCCAGGTTCTGACCCAGGCGAAGAAGATGGGCAAGGCCCGGATCTCCTCGCAGGAGATCTCGGACTACACGAACATCAACGCCACCCAGATCCGCCGCGACCTGTCGGCGTTCGGGAAGTTCGGCAAGCGCGGGGTCGGATACAACATCGACAGTTTGCTCGGCGAGATCCGCAAGATCCTGCGGACACAGGGCCAGCACAACATCATGCTCGTCGGGGCGGGGCGCCTGGGCGAGGCGATCGTCAGCTCCCCGATCTTCGCCGAGCACGGGATCCACATCGCGGCCATCGTCGACACCGACCCTGAGAAGGTCGGCCGCCAGGTCGGCGACATCGACATCAGCAACTACGGCGAGCTGAACGAGCTCGTCCGCGACAAGAACATCATCGTCGGCGTTCTGGCCGTGCCCGCGACGAGCGCGCAGCAGGCCGCCGACGATCTCGCCGGCTCGGGCGTGAAGATCATCTTCAACTACTCCGAGGCGCTCCTCGACGTCCCCTCCGACGTCGCGGTGCACACGTCGAATCCCGCTGTCGACCTGCTCTACGCGCTCTACTTCCACCTGACCTAATCCGCCACGTCCCGGGACCTGGTGCTGGGAGGCGTCCGGATTAGCCATGCCTCGGGACCTGGTCCTGGGACATGGCCGGTGTGAAGATGTCCCGATGCGCATCCTGCTCTGGCACGGGTACCTGCTCGGCGGGACCGGGTCCAACGTGTACACGCGCTCGCTCGCGCGCGAGTGGAGCCGCGCCGGCCACGACGTGACCGTGTTCGCGCAGGAGCCGCGCCCAGAGGAATACGACCTCGGCGGGGCGTCCGTCGTCCGCCCGGACATCGGCGGGCTGCTGCCCACCTTCGTGCTCGACGAGTACGAGGGCATGGATGTACGTCTCGTGCAGGACCTGACCGCGGACGAACGCGAGCGCTACGTGACGGCGAACGCCAAAGCGCTCCGGGCGCATCTGCCGGCCGACCTCGTGTTCGCGAACCACGTCGTGCTCGGCGGGCCCGTGGCGGCGGCGACGGGGGCCAGGTACGCGGTCAAGGCGCACGGTTCGGAGCTCGAGTACTCGATGCGTGGGAACGAGGAGCTGTCGCGCTGGGGGAGAGAGTCGCTTGCAGACGCCGAGGCGGTGTTCGTCGGCTCGGAGCACATCCGCAGGGTGCTCGACGAGGTCGTCGGCCACGTCGACCGCGTGCACGTCGTCCCGCCGGGCGTGGACGTCGACGCCTTTGTCCCACTCCCGCGCGACGAGGCGCTGCGCGACCTGATCGCCGAGAGCCGGGCCGATCCGCCGAACCCCGGCAACGCGAACGAGCGGCTGCCCGACGAGGGGAACGCGGACCGGCTCGAGTCGTTCCTCGCCGAGGACGAGCCGACCGTCCTCTACTTCGGCAAGCTCCTGCGGAACAAGGGCGTGCACGTCCTGTTCGAGGCCCTGCGGGACGTCGACGCGAGGGCCGTCGTGGTCGGCTTCGGCGACTACCGCGAGGAGCTCGAGCGAACGGCTCCGCCGCGCACGCTATTCACCGGGCCTCTAGAGCACCGGCACCTGGCGAAGCTGATCCCCCTGGCGCACGTCACCGCGGTCCCGTCGATCTTCCCCGAGGCGTTCGGAATGGTCGCCGCCGAGACGGCCGCCGCCGGCTCGCTCCCGCTCGTCGCGAACCACTCCGGCCTCGCGGAGATCGCCGCCGGAGTCGCCGCCGAGTACCCGGAGCGGTACCGCGACCTGACGAGCTTCACGACGGGCGACCCCGCGGACCTGGCCGAGAAGCTGCGCAGGCTCCTGGCGCTCGACCCCGAGGAGCGGGCGCGGCTGCAAGAAGCGGCGAGACGCGCGGTCGTCGAGCGCTGGAGCTGGGCCGGCGTCGCGCGGCGGCTACTCGAGCCTTTTCACTAACCTCTCGCCGTGGCCGAGGAGCGCGTCCTGAGTGGCGACGAACAGCTGCGGCTCGGCCGCGAGCACTTCGAGTCCGCGACCGACTTCACGGTCGCCGTCGAGGAGGAATTCGCGATCCTCGACCCGGACACGCTCGCGCTGACCGACGGCTTCGAGCGGCTGAAAGCTGCGGCCGAGGGCACGGAGCTCGAGCCGCACCTCGTCGGTGAGCTGATCGCCTCCGAGGTCGAGGTCCGCACCGGCCGCTGCGAGACCTTCGCTGACGCTGCGGCGATGATTCCCAGACGGCGTGCGCAGCTGCAAGAACTTGCGGACGGGCTCGGCTTCACGCTCGGGGCAACCGGCGCGCACCCCTGGAGCCCGTGGCAGGAGCAGCGGATCATCGACACGCCGCACTACCGGGTGCGGGACGAGCTACTCCGCTACGTCGTCTGGCGGAACAACACCTTCGGCCTCCACGTCCACGTCGCGATCAACGGCCCCGACCGCGCCGTCCAGGTCTGCGACGCCCTTCGCGCCTACCTGCCGGAGCTGCTCGCGCTCTCCGCGAGCTCGCCGTTCCTCGAGCACGTGAACACGGGACTGCACTCGGTGCGCACGCAGATCTTCACGCGGTTCTTCCCGCGCTGCGGCGTGCCGGACGCCTACGGGGACTGGCGCACCTTCGAGGAGTACGTCCGCTTCCTGTTCGCAACGGGCTCGATCCAGGAGCACACGGAGATGTGGTGGTCGGTACGCCCGCATCTCGCGTTCCCGACCGTCGAGATCCGGATCTGCGACGCGCAGCCGCTTCAGGAAGACTCGATCTCGCTGGCGGCGTTCGCGTATGCGCTGACGGCGCGGATCGCCCGTGCGCTGGACGAGGGCGAGGAGCTGCTCGACCCGCCGAACCGCGAGATCGAGGAGAACTTCTGGCGCGCGATCCGCTGGGGGCTGTCCGGCGAGCTGATCGATCTTCGAACGCGCGAGGTGCGACCTGCCCGCGCCGCCCTCGAAGAGCTGATCGAGTGGATGCGGCCCGTCGCGGAGGAGCTCGGCGCGGCCGAGTACCTCGCCGTGCCGGCGGCGAACGCGGCCGAGCGGCAGATCGCCCGCTTCGAAGAGGGCGCGACGCTCGAGGAGATCTATGCGGAGCAAGTTCGCCCCAAGGAGGTTGTGGGTGGCTGACGAGGGCGAGCTCTCGCAGGAGGAGCTGCTCGAGCACATCCGGCAGCTGAAGGTGTCGGACTTGCTGCTCTCGATTCTCCCGACGGTCGCCCAGCTCGGCTACGCGAAGCTCGAGCCGGACGGCCGCGACCTCGAGCAGGCGAAGCTCGCGATCGAAGCGCTGCGGGCGCTGACGCCGGTCCTCGCCGGATCGGTGCCCGACGAGGTCGTGCACGACTTCGAGCAGGCGACCGCGAACCTGCAGCTCGCCTACGCGAAGGCGGTCGAAGAGGCCGGCTCCTAGGAGCGGGCCCAGACCACGGCAGCGACCGGAAGCGCGGCCGCGAGCAGCACCGCGAGCGCGATCCAGCCCATCGTGTTGCCGCTAGAGCCGCTGCTCTCGAGCGGAGCAGCAGCGATCGCGCGAGGCGCGGTGCGGTAGACGTAGATCGTCGAGCTGCGACCGGTCGGGTCCGCGCCGGAGATGAACTGGTCGTACTGGCGCTTGCGTGCGTACCTCAACTCGAGGTCGATCGTGTTCGCGAGCTGTGCAGCGACGCTGTCCGTCGCCCGCACGCGATCCGGGACGGCGAGTGTGCGCACCCGCATCGAGATCTTCGGGGGCCGGTGGCCGGGCACGAGGACCCGCAGTTCGTTCCGACGGACTCCGTCGAGCACGCCCTTGAAGCTCCGCGAGACGCCTCCCGTCAGAACCGCGCCGGAGACGAGGAGCGGCGCCGACACGCGGACGTCGACGGGCCGCCGGGCGCCTCGGATGTCGACGTTCAGCCCTTCCGCGGTGAAATTGCGCCTGATCGCGTTGCGAATGCGACCCAGCACCTGGCCCAGTCCGACCGGCTCGACGTCGGCCGTGTACGACCTCGCGGTCACACCGGTCACGTTCTCGATCACGACCGCGGTCGCGGCTCCGGCCGGCTCGAAGTGCACCTTGACCGGCAGCATCGGCGCGCTCTCGTCGACGCGGAGGTCGGCGACGACGGACAGCCGGCGCGTTCCGGGCGAGAAGCCCTGCCAGAGGATCTGGTTCGTCCGCTGGCCCGGAGGCGACTCGGTACCTGGCCCCGGGAGCACGGTTCGCACGGGCGCCGGGATCGCGAAGACGTAGTCGCCGAGCCTGTTCAGGACGGTCGTCTGCTGGACGCGGATCGCGTTCGGCGTGCCGTCCTCGTCGAGCCCGACGACGACGCGCTCGTGGTTCGAGGCGCGGCGGAAGAAGCGCGGCTGGAGCGGGAGCGGGCCGGCCACCTGCGGCGCGAGCGGCGGCGTCTGCGGGAGCACCTCCGGAGGCCAGGGCAGCGACACCGTCCGGGCGCCTGCGGCACAGGGAGCCACAAGCGCGGCCGCGCAGAGCCCGCCGACGAGCGCCCGCCGGCTCAGCGCCGCTGCTCGATCGGAACGAGCGTCGCCGATAGCGGATCGTCCTTGACGGGCTTGTACGTCATGCCCTCGAACCTCGCGAAGTAGACGTCGTCGTCGACGACGCCCTCGTGGTTGCGCTCGTTGAACCCGCGGTTGTCCCCGTTCGCGCCGGCGACCGTCACCTGGTTGAGGGCGGCCAGGATCTTCTTCTTGTCCGCCACCCCGCCCGCACGCTGGATCGCGGCCGCGAGCACGTTCACGAAGTCGTACGAGTACATGGCGTAGTCGGGCGGCTGCACGACCTGTGCACCGTCGGGCGTCTTCACTCCGACGAGCTGCACGCCGAAGCGGTTCTCGAGGTCGCGCTGGAAGGTCAGGAACGGGCCCGCGCCCACCTCGGCCGTGGGGCGACCGGATGCGAACGTCAGGCCGTCGACCCAGTCCGGATGGTTCGCGAGCTGCTGGCGAACGAGCGGGTCCTCTCCCGTCGGCGACGTGTACACCGGGACCTTCCAGCCGGACGAGCGCGCCGCCGAGAGCACGCTCGCGATCGTCGTCGGCTGGGCCCAGACGAGAAGCGCGGTCGCTCCTGCGCGGCGGGCGCGGAGCACCTGCGGCGCCAGATCCGGCGCCGAGGCCGGGACGGTCAGCTTGGCGGCCACCGAATCGGGGTTCTGCGAGAACGCCTCGTCGAGCGCCTTCGCGCCCTCCTGACCGTACGAGGAATCGTCCGTGATCAGCGCGACCTTCAGCTTCTTCGGGATCAGGTACTCGGCGAGGCGGAACGACATGCCGTGGTCGGTCGGCGCGATGCGAAAGACGTTCGGCCGCTTGGCCGGGTCGATCAGCCCCTCGCCGCCCTGGTACGTGACCGCGAGCGGGATGTCCGCGTCGCGCGCGAACTGCCACGAGGCGTCGACCCCGGTACCCTCGTCGACGATCGCAACCGCGCCGTCGGCGATCGCCTTGCGGACGTTGCGGGCCGCGGTGCTCGGGGACAGGCCCGTGTCGTAGCGCTTGATCCGGAAGCGGTACTTGACGCCGTTCACGTCGGCGGCGGCCTTCGAGGCGGCCAGCGCAGCGCCGTCGGCGATCGTCTGACCGACGTACGGCGTCCGCGAGAACGGGGCGTTGACCGCGATCGTCACCGTCTTGCTCTTGTCCGAGCGCTTGCTTCCCACCGCAGCCGGCGAGGACGGCGCAGAGCCCGAGGACGAGTACGAGTTGCCTCACGAAAGCTTCTGTCGTCCCAGGTAGGCCATCTTCACTGCGTCGTCGGAGGCGACCTGCGCAAGTGTGCCTGACGCGATCCGACGGCCTGCCTCGAGAACCGTCACCTCGTCGGCGACGCGCCGGACGAAGCGGAGGTTGTGCTCGATCACGAGCAGCGCGAGGCCGCTGTCCCGTAGCTCGTGCAGGAGCACCGCCAGGCGGTCGAGCTCGGCGGCCGACCCGCCCGCCGCAGGCTCGTCCAGGAGCAGGACGCGGGGCTCGGTCGCGAGGGCGGAGGCGAGCATGAGCAGGCGCTGCTCGTGGGCGGTCAGCTCCGACGCCGGGCGATCGGGGTCGTGCAGGCCGACGAGCTCGAGTGAGCCGAGCGCCTTCTGCTCGGCGAGCCGCTCGTCCGCACGCGCCTTGGGCGTCCGGAACACCGTTCGGAACGGGCCGTCGTGCTCGAGGCGAAGACCTGCACCGACGAGCGCGTTCTGGAGCGCGGTCAGCTCGGGGAAGACGGCCGTCGCCTGCTGCGTGCCGACGACTCCCTGGAGCACGCGCGCACGCGGGGGCCCGGCCAGCTCGGTACCGTTGACGCGGACGGTTCCTTCCTCGGGGACGAGCTCGCCGACGAGCGCCTTGAGCGCCGTCGTCTTCCCGCTGCCGTTCGGCCCGATCAGCGCGTGCACCCGTCCGGGCGCGACCTCGAGGTCGACGCGGTCGAGGGCGACGAGGCTGCCGAAGCTCTTCGTGAGGCCGCGCGCCCGCAGCGGCTCGGGCGCCTCGACGCGAGGCAGCTCACGCGCAGGCGGGCTCGGTCTCGGAACGTGCCTCGGCGGAATCCGCGCTCGCCACCAGCCGCGCGCCGCCGGGAGCAGCCCCGCGCCGCCGAGGCCGAGGACGAGCAGCATCCCGTAGCCGGTGAGCATCTCCTCGAGCCGCCCGGGCGGGAGGCCCCGGAGGCCGCCGATCTGCTCGGCGGCGTTCGAGAACGCGCTGATCACGAGCAGCCCGACGATCGGCCCGAGCGGGAGCCGCGCACCGCCGAGGATCACCGCCACGAAGAGCTTGAACGAGACGCCCGGTCCGTACGACGACGCGTCCGCGACCTGGACGAGCTCCACTCCGAGCGCGCCCGCGACTCCCGCGATCACGGCCGAGGCGGTGAAGACGCCCAGCCGTGCGCGCGCGACCGGGACGCCGAGCCCCGCCGCCGCGCGACGCTGATCCCTGGCGGCGGCGAGGCCGAGCCCCGGCGCCCGCGGGGCGATCACGGCCAAAGCGAGGACGGCGAGCGCGAGGAGCGTGACCCCGAGCACGTAGTGCGCGGTCGGAGTCACCGTCCGCCCGAACACTGTGGCCTCGGGGAGGACGACGCCCTGCGCTCCTCCCGAGAGCCCCGGGAAGGAGGTCAGCAGGAGTAGCAGGATCCAACTCAGGATCCAGGTGCTGACGGCGACGAAGGCGCTACGCAGCCGTCCGGTCGCGAGCCCCGTCAGCACGCCGACGACCGTCGTGATCGCAACAGCGGCGACGAGCGAGGGGAGGAGCGGCCAGCCGGCCTTCGTCCGCAGGAGGGCCTCCGAGAAGGCGCCGATCCCGAGGAACGCGCCCTGGCCGAGCGAGGGGATGCCCGCGAGCCCGACCGCGTACGCGAGCCCGACCGCGGCGAGCGCGAGGTAGACGAACTCGGCCAGGTCGGGCATCCGGCCCGAGAGCGGAAGCACCGCGGGGGCGACGAGTGCGGCCAGGAACGCGAGCAGCCAGAGCGTCGTCGTCCAGCTCCACGCCGCGCGGGCGTCGTGCACGACCGCGGACAGCTCCGCACGGGTCTGGCCGAGCCCCGAGGCGGCGTTCATGCCGCGCTCGCGACCGGCTCGGCGCGCAGGGACCGGTACGCGATCACGCCGAGGGCGATCCCGAGCGGGATCAGCTCCCCGTACTGCGGCCCGAGGCCGAAGCCGCCGATCCGCAGGTTGTCGATCGCCGCCTCGGCGAGGCCGACCCCGAGTCCCGCCGCGAACGCGGCCCACGGCGACCCGAAGCGGACGATCAGCGCCGCAACGAGGCCCTTCAACCCGAGCAGTGCTCCCGAGTCGACCGTGAACGGGGCGGAGGGTGCGGCCGCGACCGCGGCGAGGGCGGCCAGCCCGCCGACGAGCCCGAACGCGAGCGCGACCAGGGTCTCGACCGGAAGCCCGACGAACCGAGCGGCCTCGGGATCGGACGAGATCGCCTGCAGCGCTCGCCCGCGCCGCGTCCGCTCGAGCGTCCACGCGGCGAGCCCGGCGAGGGCAGCGGCGAGCCCGATCACGAAGAACGACCGCACCTGGACGCTGGCGCCGGCGATCGAGACGACCCCGTTCCGGCCGACGTTCTCGAAGTGGAACGGGTCGGGGAAGACGTACGCCGGGCGCGTGAAAACGGCTCCGATCATGCCGCGGAGCGCGAACGCGATCGCGAGCGTCGAGGCGACCCACCCGACCGTCGACCCGCGCAGCAGGTACGGCTCGATGAAGAGGACGTACGTCGCCGCTCCGACGCCGATGCAGAGCACGAGCCCGACGGCGAGCGCGAACAGGAAGCGGCCGAGGCCGAGGCTCGTCTGGCTCACCGGCCCCGTGCCCGCGGCGACGAGGAGCGTCGTGAAGACGCCGAACGCGACGAGGTCGCCGAACGCGAAGTAGACGACCCCGGTCAGCCGGTAGATCAGCGAGTAGCCGACCGCGAAGATCCCGTACACGCCCCCGGCCGCGAGGCCGGTCACGATCACCTGGACGACGAGGCTCACGGCGGGACACTACTCAGGTGAGGGGTGGGCCCTAAACCGTGTCGGAGCTTCTGCCGACAGTTGCCATATGCGATCCAAGATCAAAGCTGATAGAACTCCGCCTCGGATCATGGGGGGGAGGACATCTGGTCGCATGCGTTTCGGGCTCGCCGTCTTTTGCGCGGTCCTCATCGGGGGGATCGGCGTCGGCCTCGCCGTCCTCGGCGGCTCGTCTGACAGCAAGTCGTCGCAGCTGCACGTTCGGCGGGCTGTGGCAGCCGGCGCGCCCGTTTCGCAAAGCTCCCGTCCCAGTTCCTCTGCCGTGCCGACCGTCCAGGTCGCGCATGGCGTGCTGACGCCTGCAGTCCGGAGCATGAAGCCCAAGCCGGGCCACTGGAACACGATGTTCAACAAGGTGGCCGAGCACACACGTGGTGAGAGTTCCGTGCTGCAGGACCGACATCAGGGCAGCGCGCTCGTCCAGCGCAGCGCTCCGAAGAACCAGATGCCGGCACCGATCGCGAACTTCGAAGGCGTGGGCGCAAACGGCGCCTCACCGCCGGACACCGAGGGCGACATCGGGCCCAACTACTACATGCAGTGGGTCAACCTCCAGTTCCGCATCTACCATCGCGACGGGACGCCCGCGACGCCGGCCACGCCCGGGTACCAGCTCTTCACCGGCCAGAACGTGTGCGGAACCCCGTCCGGGAACGGTGGCGACCCGATCGTCGTCTACGACCAGTTTGCGCATCGCTGGATCGCGTCCCAGCTCGCATATCCGAACTATCCGGGCCCCGGGCCGTACTACCAGTGCGTCGCCTACTCGTCGACGGACGACCCGACGGGCACCTGGTGCGCCTACCAGTTCGTCGCCCTGCAGTCACAAGCTCAACGACTACCCGAAGTTCGGCGTCTGGCCGGCCCAGCATGCGTACATGATCACGGTCAACCAGTTCGCCGAGCCAGGCGACGGGTGGGCCGGCGTCGGCGTCTTCGCGCTCGAGCGCGACGCGATGATGAGCGGCTGCGGCAGTGCGCGGATGCTCTACAAGGACATGTTCACGGTCGAACCGAACCTCTGGGGCGGCATGCTCCCGGCCGACGCCGACGGCACGACGCCGCCGCCCGATAACGCGCCTGCGCCGCTGATCGAGGTCGACGCGCAAGAGTGGGATCCGGCGCACTTCCCGCAGGACCGGCTCGATGTCTGGAACGCGACCGTCGACTGGTCGGGGGGCGGCACGATCAACGTTTCGCACGAAGGGCCGCTCCCGACGGCGCCGTTCGACGGCAACCTCTGCAACTTCGCGGCCTGCGTCCCGCAGCCCGGCACGTCGCAGAAGCTCGACACGCTCAACGACCGCCTGATGTACCGGATGGCGTACCGGAACTTCGGCGACCACCAGGCGCTCGTGGTCAACCATTCGGTGGACACCAACGGCGCCGACCTCGCGGGCGTGCGCTGGTACGAGCTCCGGAAGACGACCGGGAACTGGTCGATCTACCAGCAGAGCACGTATGAGCCGGACACGACGGTCAACCGCTGGATGGGCTCGGCCGCGATGGACCACGACGGCAACATGGCTGTCGGGTTCTCGACGAGCAATTCGACCGCGCCGAACTACCCGAGCGTTCGCTACGCCGGTCGGCTCGCGACCGATCCGCTCGGGGAGCTGTCGCAGGGTGAGTCGACGCTCATCGCCGGCACGGGCTCGCAGACGGGCATCAACCGCTGGGGCGACTACTCGATGCTCGCGACCGACCCGGCCGACGACTGCACGTTCTGGTTCACGAGCGAGTACATGGCCACGACCGGTAGCGCGTGGAAGACGCGGATCGGGAGCTTCAAGTTCCCGTCCTGCGGTGGGCCGCCACCTCCGCCACCGCCGCCTCCGCCTCCGCCGCCACCGCCGCCTCCGCCTCCGCCTCCTCCGCCTCCTCCACCACCACCACCACCACCGCCTCCGCCGCCACCGCCGCCACCGCCGCCGCCGCCACCACCGCCACCACCACCGCCACCGCCACCGCCACCGCCTCCGGTCCGCTGTCGCGTCCCGAGAGTCCTCGGACTGCGCCTCGGAGCTGCGAAGACGAAGATCCGCCGGGCCAACTGCTCGGTCGGCCAGGTGCGCCGCGTTCGCTCCAGGCGCTCGCTGCGCGGCCGTGTCGTGAACCAGTCGCCGCGGCCCGGCACGATCAAGCGCCGGAACTTCCCGGTCAAGCTCGCGGTCGGCCGCGGCTAGCCGGCCCGGCACGAACCCGGATTCTTTGAAAATCTCCTAGGAGCCTGTAACAATCAGGTTCGTGAGGGGAGGGTACGTCCGGCTTGCGCTTGTGCTGGCCACGGGGCTGTTCGTGGCTGCCGTCGTGTTCGCTGCGACCAGGAGCGCGAACAACGAGCCTGCCGCCGCGGCCAACGGCTCGCCCGACGCGCCTGCCCTCGGTGCTCCGGCCTCGAGCGTCAAGGCCTCACCGACCCACATGGTCGGCATCGCCCAACCGGTGCGCATTCCTCCGCTCCGGACGCTGAAGGCGAGGCACGCGAAGTACGGGCCGGTCCCGGAGACCGACTTCGAGAGCTACCCGGCGCGGCGGCCCGGCAGCAGCACGCGCGACACGGTCGTCCAGCGGGCGGCGCCGAAGAACCGGATGCCGAGCCCGGACCTGACCTTCGACGGCATCTCCAACCTCTGCGGGTGCTATCCGCCCGACACCGAAGGCGACGTCGGCCCCAACCACTACATGGAGTGGGTCAACGCCCACTACGCCGTCTACACGAAGGCGGGCACCCAGGTCGTGCCCCCGACCCCGGGCAACACGATCTTCACGGGCACGCCGTTCTGCGGCTCGCACAACAACGGCGACCCGATCGTCCTCTACGACCAGTTCGCGCAGCGCTGGATGGTTTCGCAGTTCGCCTTCAACAGCACGAGCCAGGGCCCGTTCTACCAGTGCATCGCCGTCTCGAATTCGAGCGACCCGACCGGGAGCTGGTGCGCGTACGAGTTCCTCGTGCACCAGACGAAGTTCAACGACTATCCGAAGTTCGGCATCTGGCCGGCTCAGAACTCGTACACGATGACCGCGCCGCAGTTCAACTCGACCGGCGGCCAGGGAGTCTGGGGCTTCGAGCGCGACAAGATGATCGCCTGCCAGACCGCCCGCTTCGTGTACCAGGACATGGTCTCGCTCGATCCGGCGCTGCCGCGGATCCTGCCGGCCGACGCCGACGGGCCCGTGGCGCCGCCCGACGGGACGCCGCAGCCGATCGTCACCGACGAGGACGATGGCGCCGGCTTCCCGTCCGACCGGATCGTGATCTGGAACGCGACGATGACGTGGGGCGGGAGCCCGTCGATCACGCTCACCCACGAGGGCGACCTCCCGGTGGCCGCGTTCGACCAGGACGTCGGCTGCGGTGGCGGCCGCACCTGCATCCCGCAGCCGGGCACGTCGGTCAAGGTCGACGCGCTTCCGAACCGGCCGATGTACCGCGCCGCCTACCGGAACTTCGGCAGCTTCCAGGCGCTGGCCTGGGATCACACCGTCGACGCCGATGCGCCGTCCGGCAACCGCGCGGGCGTCCGCTGGTACGAGCTCCGCAAGACGACCGGTTCCTGGGGGATCCAGAACCAGGGCACGTTCGGCCCGAGCGACGGCCTCTACCGCTGGATGGGCTCCGCGGCCATGGACAAGGACGGGAACCTCGCCGTCGGCTACTCGATCGGCAACGGGACCGACACGTATCCGAGCATCGCGTACGCCGGCCGGCTGGCCGGGGATCCGCCCAACACGCTCGGTCAGGGCGAGGCGCGCATGTTCAACGGGTCAGGCTCCCAGACGGGTACGGCGAGCCGCTGGGGCGACTACTCGATGATGACGACCGACCCCGTCGACGATTGCACGTTCTGGTACACGACCGAGTACCTCCAGACGACCGGTGGCAATCCGTGGCGGACTCGCATCGGAAGCTTCAGGTTCCCGACCTGCGGCGGGCCGCCGCCACCTCCGCCTCCGCCACCGCCACCGCCGCCGCCGCCACCTCCACCGCCACCGCCACCGCCACCGCCGCCACCTCCACCTCCACCTCCACCTCCACCTCCACCTCCGCCTCCGCCGCCACCACCGCCTCCACCTCCGCCACCTCCGCCGCCTCCGCCGCCTCCGCCTCCGCCGCCTCCGCCTCCGCCTCCGGTGCGCTGTCGCGTCCCGCGCGTCCTCGGGCTGCGCCTGGGCGCTGCGAAGACGAAGATCCGGAGGGCGCACTGCTCGGTCGGCAACGTCCGCCGCGTTCGTTCCAGGCGTTCGCTGCGCGGCCGTGTCGTCAACCAGTCACCGCGGCCCGGCGCGATCAAGCGCCGGAACTTCCCGGTCAAGCTGGCCGTCGGCCGCGGCTAGTCAGACCCCGGAATCCGTCGTCTTGTCCGAGCGGCGACTCTGAACTAGCATCGCGCGCGCAGAGGGCGGCCCGGAACCGGGCCGATGAGAGGGGAGGGGAAGGAGTGAGATGTACAGGATTGTGACGGCGGTCGCCGCCGGCATGCTCGTGTGTGCTCTCGCTGCGGGGACGTCTGCTTTCGGACGTACGACACCGCCTAGCGGAGCCTCGGTCGACGCCAAGGTCGTCCGGCAGATCGCGGCTCACGGCCAGACGACGTTCTGGGTCGTTCTCCGTGAGCAGGCGAATCTGAGCCCGGCCCGTTCGATGCGCCCGGCACCGAGAGGGCGCTATGTCTACGACACGCTGACGACGACCGCGAACCGCACGCAGCGGTCGCTCAAGGCCTACCTCAGGCAAGAGCACGTGCCGTTCGAGTCCTTCTGGATCCTGAACGCGATTCAGGTCACGGGGGGCAGCACGGTTCTCCAGGCGCTCGCCGAGCGCCCGGAGGTGGCCAGGATCATCCCGGACGTCGTCTTCAAGATCCCGCCGGATGCCCGGGGCACCCGGGAGCGGACCCCGAGCACCGTGGAGTGGGGCGTCGACCGGATCAACGCACCGCAGGTCTGGTCGACGTACAACGATCGCGGCGAGAACATCGTCGTCGGCAACGTCGACACCGGTGTCCTCTACACCCACGGCGCGCTCGTCGCGAAGTACCGCGGCAACCTCGGGGGCGGCAACTTCGACCACAACTACAACTGGTGGGACCCCTCTGCCGTGTGCGGGGGCGCGGCCCCGTGCGACAACAACGGCCACGGCACGCACACGATGGGCACGATGGTCGGCGACGACGGCGACCCCGGCCCGGACCAGATCGGCGTCGCCCCGCACGCGACGTGGATCGCGGCCAAGGGCTGCGAGACCAACAGCTGCTCGACCAACGCGCTCCTGTCGTCGGGCCAGTTCATGGTGGCGCCGACCGACCTCAACGGCCAGAACCCGCAGCCGAACCTGCGACCCGACATCGTCAGCAACTCGTGGGGCAACGGCAACGGGGGCGACACCTTCTACCAGGCGATCGTCCAGGCCTGGGTCGCGTCCGGGATCTTCCCGTCGTTCGCGAGCGGGAACTCGGGACCGGGCTGCGGAACGGTCTGGTCGCCCGGGAGCTACTCCGAGAGCTACGCGGTCGGATCGTTCGACATCAACAACGTGATCGCGTCCAGCTCGAGCCGGGGCCCGTCCCCGATCGGCGGGATCATCAAGCCGAACATCGCCGCGCCGGGCGTCAACGTGCGCTCGTCCTGGAACAGCGGGGGCTATCAGATCCTCAGCGGCACCTCGATGGCCACGCCTCACCTGTCCGCGACCGTGGCCCTGATCTGGTCGGCCGTTCCGGGCCTGAGGCGGAACATCTCGGGCACGGAGGCGATCCTCAATCAGACGGCGATCGACATGGCGGGAGCCTGTGGCGGCACGACGCAGAACAACAACACCTGGGGCGAGGGCAGGCTCGATGCGCTCGCCGCTGTCGCTGCCGCAGTGGGGGGACCGCCGCCTCCTCCACCTCCGCCGCCACCGCCACCGCCTCCTCCTCCACCGCCGCCGCCTCCACCGCCGCCCGGCTGCCCCTCGGGCTCGATCCAGATCTCGATCGGGGACGACTTCTTCGACCCGGCGAACATCGGCGTCCCCGTCGGAGCGACGGTCTGCTGGACGAACAACGGCCAGATCACGCACACGGCCACCTCGGACACCGGCGTCTTCGACTCCGGCTTCCTGGCGCCAGGCGAATCGTTCTCGTTCACGTTCGGCAGCTCGGACGTTTATCCGTACCACTGCAATATCCACGCGCAGATGACGGGGACGATCACCGTCGGTGAACCGCCTCCTCCGCCTCCTCCTCCGCCTCCTCCTCCGCCACCACCTCCGCCTCCTCCTCCGCCACCACCTCCGCCTCCTCCTCCGCCGCCTCCACCACCGCCTCCGCCGCCTCCACCACCGCCTCCACCACCGCCTCCGCCTCCACCACCGCCGCCTCCACCACCGCCTCCGCCACCTCCACCTCCGCCTCCACCACCGCCTCCTCCTCCGCCACCTCCGCCACCTCCACCGCCTCCTCCTCCGGTCCGCTGTCGTGTCCCGAGAGTCCTCGGGCTGCGTCTTGGCGCTGCGAAGACGAAGATCCGGAAGGCGAGCTGCTCGGTCGGCAGGGTGCGACGCGTTCGCTCGCGCCGCTCGTTGCGCGGCCGCGTGGTGAACCAGTCGCCGCGGCCCGGCACGATCAAGCGCCGGAACTTCCCGGTCAAGCTGGCGGTTGGCAGGCCCTAGTCAGAGCGACAGACCACTGATCGAGCGGGGCGCCGGGAGGCGCCCCGCTCTCTACCGCGACTTCTAAGAAACGCCTAAGAGGGCCGCCTTGCCCACTTGGCTTTTTCGTCGGAACAGGTGAGAATCCGCGGCGATGGGAGGGGGAAGGTTTGGGCGTGTCCTGGCGGCGGTCGGCCTGGCCGTTGCCCTGGGCGGCGCGTCGCTCGCCGCCGCCGGCGGACCGGCGAGCCCCGGTAGCGCTCCCGTCGACGCGCAGGTTGCGCGCCAGCTCGCGAGGACCGGCCACGCGTCGTTCTGGGTCGTGCTGCACGGCAACGCGAACGTCGCTCCCGCGGCCTCGATCCACAACCACAGCCGCCGCGGCGAGTTCGTCTACGAGCGCCTGACCTCGTACGCGCGCGAAAGCCAGGCCCCGGTCCGGGAGTGGCTCGACGCGCACGGCATCCGCTACCAGTCGTACTGGATCGTCAACGCGATCTTCGTCAAGTCGGCCAGCGCGTCGATCGTCGACTCGCTCGCCGCGCGCGCGGATGTCGAGCAGATCCGCGCGAACCACTCGTACCCGATCCCGAAGGAGAAGGTCGTTTCCGCGAACGGAGCTCAGCCCTCGACGACCGAGTGGGGGCTGAACGCGATCCATGCGCCCGACGTCTGGTCGACGTTCAACGACCGCGGCGAGGGCATCGTCGTCTCGAGCATCGACACCGGAGTGCGATACACGCACCAGGCGCTCGTCGGCAAGTACCGCGGAAACGAGGGCGGCGGGAACTTCGACAACAACTACAACTGGTGGGATCCCCTGCACGAGTGCCCGACCGGCGACCCGTGCGACACGGACACCCACGGCACGCACACGATGGGCACGATGGTCGGCGACGACGGCGACCCCGGCACGAACCAGATCGGCGTCGCGCCGCACGCGAAGTGGATCCTGGCCAAGGGCTGCTGTCTCGACACCGCGCTGATCTCGTCCGGGCAGTGGATCCTCGCCCCGACCGATCTCAACGGCCAGAACCCGCGGCCGGACCTCCGGCCCGACATCGTCAACAACTCGTGGGGCGGCGGCTCCGGCGACCCGTTCTTCCAGCCCGAGGTCCAGGCCTGGATCGCAGCGGGCATCTTCCCGGCCTTCTCGAACGGCAACAGCGGGCCCGCCTGCGGCACCGCGGGCTCTCCGGGAGACCTTCCGGAGACCTACGCCGCCGGCGCGTTCGACCAGAACGGCAACATCGCGGGCTTCTCGTCCCGCGGCCCGTCGGCCTTCGGCGGGATCATCAAGCCCAACATCGCGGCGCCGGGCGTCAACGTTCGGTCGTCGACGAGCGGAGGCGATGCCACGTACGGGCTCCTGAGCGGGACGTCGATGGCGTCGCCGCACGTCGCCGGCACGGTGGCGCTGATCTGGTCGATCTCACCCGAGTTGCGCGGGAACATCCCGGCCACCGAGGCGGTGCTCAACCAGACGGCGGTCGACACGGCCGGCCCCTGTGGCGGCACGACCGGGAACAACAACACGTGGGGCGAAGGGAAGCTCGACGCACTCGCTGCCGTCACCGCGGCGCCGAAAGGACCGACCGGGACGCTCTCCGGGACGGTTCGGCGCGCGGACAACATGAGCGTGATCGGCGGCGCAGAGGTGCACGTGGCGGGCCCGGGCAACCGCGGCGTCGCCACGAACCCGTCGGGCCAGTACTCGATGCTGCTGCCGGTCGGCACCTACACGGTCACCGTCAGCGCGCACGGCTTCACGACTCAGACGGAGATGAACGTCACGGTCTCGCAGAACCAGACGACGACGAAGGACTACAACCTCGCTCCGGCGCCCGCGCTCGAACACGACCTGACCACGCTCACGGACGGAAACGGCAACGGCAAGGTCGAGCCGGGTGAGAGCTTCCAGGTCGACGAGCGGCTCGTGAACACCGGGCACGCGACGGCGACCGGGGTCTCAGCTGTGCTCTCCTCGGCGACGCCGGGCATCAACATCACGCAGGCCAACTCCGCGTATCCGGACATGGCCGAGGGCGGCAATGGCACGAACACGACGCACTTCGCCGGCGTCGCGACGAGTGCGCTTCCCTGCGGGACGCTGATCCAGCTGCACCTCGACGTGACGACGGCCCAAGGCGCCTTCCCGGTCGACTTCACCGTCCAGGGCGGCCCTTCGTGCTACGGGATCACGAGCGCAACCGGCCAGCCGATCATCCCTGGGACGGCCGACATCGGGAACCACTGCGACGATTGCACGACCCCGATCACGCTGCCGTTCCCGGTCACGCTCTACGGGCAGACGTACACGGACGCGCGCGCCAGCTCGAACGGAAACCTGCAGTTCGGCGGCACCCAGAACACGGCATTCATCAACAACTGCCTGCCGACGAGGGCTCTCGGAACCGCGCTCGTCGTCTACTGGGACGACCTGCTGACGACTGGTTCGGGCGGCGTCTTCACCGCGACTACCGGGTCGGCGCCGAACCGGCAGTACATCGTCGAGTGGCGCACCACGTACGCGAACCGCTCCGGGAATGCGAACTTCGAGGCGATCTTCACCGAGAACAGCGATGTCATCCGGATGCGCTACGGCGTCGATGCCGACCACGGCCTGTCCGAGACCGTCGGGCTCCAGGACAGCCCGACTCGCAGCGACCAGTTCCTCTGCAACACGGCTGACCTGGACAATCCGGGGCTCGAGCTCACGTACACGCCGACCGGGCCGCCGCCGCCGCCGCCGCCACCACCCCCGCCACCTCCGCCTCCGCCACCTCCGCCTCCGCCACCGCCACCTCCGCCACCGCCGCCACCACCTCCGCCGCCGCCGCCTCCCACCCGCTGCCGTGTGCCGCGCGTCCTCGGCCTGCGCCTCGGCGCCGCGAAGACGAAGATCCGCCGCGCGCACTGCTCGGTCGGCAACGTCCGCCGCGTCCGCTCCCGGAGGTCGCTGATCGGACGCGTCGTCTCGCAGAACCCCAGGCCGGGTGCGATCAAGCGCAGGAACTTCCCGGTCAAGCTCGCCGTCGGCCGCCGCTAGCCGCGCCCGAGAGAAACAGCTCGGCGTCCCCGGCGAGGCCGGCCTATTGAGTTTTCGCTATCGACGTGGTAAGAATCGCCCCACGTGAGGGGAGGGCGCGTTCGTATTGCGTTTGCTGTTGCAACGGCCGGTGCCGTCGGTCTAGCCGCGCTTGCCCTCTCTTCGAACCGGAGCGACGTCAAGCAGGGTGCCGTCCTCGGCCCCGCGATGGCGGCGCCCGGCGTGAACGGCGGCGCGGCGAAGGTCGACGTGTCGACGGTCAAATCGCCGGCGACGAACGTCGGCGTGTCGCGCGCCTATCGCACACCGCCGCTACGGGACATGAAGTCCGCGCCGTACACGGAGGGCCCGCAGCCCGGCAACGTCGAGAACGAAGGCCCGGCGTTCCTCCGCGTCCCGCTCGCCGGCCTTCCGAAGGGTGACGGTGCGCTCCAGACCCGGGCGAACGGCACGAGGACGCCGGCGCCGGACCAGAACTTCGAGGGCATGAGCAACGCGTGCGGCTGCTACCCGCCGGACACGAATGGAGCCGCCGGCCAGAACCACTACGTCCAGGTCGTCAACGCGCAGTTCGCCGCCTGGACGAAGACCGGCACGCAGGTCGTGCCGCCCACGACGATCAACACGCTGTTCCCGGGTACGCCTCATTGCGGGTCGCTCAACCGCGGCGACCCGGTCGTCGTGTACGACCAGTTCGCGCAGCGCTTCGTGATCTCGCAGTTCGCGTTCGTCGGCTCCGGCGGCACGCCTCCGTACTGGGAGTGCACCGCGGTCTCGGCGACGAGCGATCCGACGGGCAGCTGGTGCGGATACGAGTTCGAGGTGCACCAGACGAAGTTCAACGACTACCCGAAGATCGGGGTCTGGCCCAGCCAGCACTCGTACACGATGACCGCGAACCAGTTCCTGCTCGGCGCCAGCTACGCGGGCGTCGGCATCTGGGCCTTTGAGCGCGACGCGATGCTGAACTGCCAGACCGCGCGCTTCGTGTACCAGGACATGGAGGCGATCGACCCGTACTTCCCGGCGACGCTTCCCGCTGACGCCGACGGCGACATACCGCCGCCCGACGGCGCGCCCGCCCCGTTCGTCTCGATCAACCAGGACGGGTCGGGCCTCCCGCAGGATCAGATCCAGATCACGAACGCCACCGTCGACTGGAGCGGGACTCCGACGATGACGATCACGCACGACACCGACATCCAGGCGGCCCCGTACGACGAGAATCTCTGCGACTTCGGCGCGTGCATCCCGCAGCCGGGGACGACCGTCAAGCTCCAGACGCTGTCCGACCGCGGGATGTGGCGTGCGCAGTACCGAAACTTCGGCGGCTGGCAGACCCTCGTCACGAGCCACTCGGTCGACGTCGGCAGCGACCGTGCGGGGGCGCGCTGGTACAGCATCGAGAAGATCGGCTCGGGCGACTGGCACATGCACGACCAGGGCACGTTCGCGCCGGCCGACGCGCTCAACCGCTGGATGCCGTCCGCCGCGATGGACAAGAGCGGAGACATCGCCGTCGGCTACTCGACCTCGAACGGGACTGCGCCGAACTATCCGAGCATCTCGTACGCGGCGCGCCTCGCGACCGACCCGCCCGGCACGCTCGGCACCGAGCAGCAGCTCATTGCCGGCGCCGGCTCGCAGACGGGCACCGCGAACCGCTGGGGCGACTACTCGGGCATGTCCGTCGACCCGGTCGACGACTGCACCTTCTGGTACACGACCGAGTACATCCAGACGACGGGCGCGACGCCGTGGCAGACGCGCATCGGCTCGTTCAAGTTCCCGGAGTGCGGGCCTCCCCCGGGGCCGCCGCCGCCTCCACCGCCGCCCCCGCCGCCGCCCCCGCCGCCGCCGCCACCACCTCCGCCGGGCGCGTACACGACGAGCACGAGCGCCGGGACGATCATTCCGGGCACCACCGACCTCGGCATCCACTGCGACGACTGCTGGCGCCACGTGGTCTTCCCGTTCCCCGTCCACCTCTACAACCAGACCTACACCGAGGCGGACGTGAGCGCGAACGGCGTGGTCAACTTCACCGGAGAGAACCTCTGGTGGGCGAATGCCTGCCTGCCTTCCCGCATCGAGGGCGCCTCCGTGCTCCTCCTCTGGGACGACCTGCTCACGAACGGCAGCGGCCAGGGTGTGTTCACGGCCGAGCTCCAGAGCCCGCACCGGTTCGTGATCCAGTACAAGACCGGCTTCGTCTCCGGCGGGGGAAGCGCGAACTTCGAGGTCGTCTTCACCGAGGGCAGCGACGACATCCACGTGATCTACGGCGCGGTTTCCCAGGCGGGTGCGAATGCGACCGAAGGCGTCCAGGCGGCCGGCACGGGCCCGTTCACGCAGTTCGGTTGCAACCAGGCGAACGTGACCCCGAACACGGATCTCACGTACATCCACAGCGGCGGGCCTCCGCCTCCGCCGCCACCTCCGCCGCCACCACCTCCGCCTCCACCTCCGCCACCTCCGCCGCCACCACCTCCGCCGCCACCACCTCCGCCGCCGCCACCACCTCCGCCGCCGCCCCCGACCCGCTGCCGCGTGCCACGCGTCCTCGGACTGCGCCTCGCAGCCGCGAAGACGAAGATCCGGCGGGCGCATTGCTCGGTCGGCAACGTCCGCCGCGTTCGCTCCAGGCGATCGCTGGTCGGCCGCGTCGTCTCGCAGAACCCGAGGCCGGGCGCCATCAAGCGCAGGAACTTCCCGGTCAAGCTCGCCATCGGCCGGCGCTAACCCTCCTTCCCGTAACTGGCCACCCGCGCACCGCTGATGTGTGTTAGAAACTCCGCGCGCCGGGAATCCTCGGCGCCCTCTACGTAAAGCCCGCAATGAGCTTTTTCCGAGATCACGCCGTCCTGTTCGCGCTCCTGTGTGGCTTGCTCGCGGTCGCCTACGGAATCGGGCTCACGATCTGGCTGCTCCGGCTGCCCGCGGGCAACGAGCGGATGCGGGAGATCGCGACGGCGATCCAGGAGGGCGCCTCCGCCTATTTGCGCCGCCAGTACCAGACGATCGCCATCGTCGCGATCGCCCCGTTCCTGCTGATCGGGTTCTACCACCAACTCGGCTGGGGCACGGCGATCGGCTTCCTGATCGGCGCGATCCTCTCGGCCGCTGCCGGGTTCATCGGGATGAACGTTGCGGTGCGCTCGAACGTGAGGACGGCCGAGGCCGCCAAGAAGGGCCTGAAGCCGGCGCTCAACGTCGCGTTCAGGGCCGGATCGGTCACGGGCCTGCTCGTCGTCGGGCTCGGGCTGCTCGGCGTCGCGGGCTACTACTGGGTGCTGACCGGCTGGCTGGGCAACTCGCCTGACTCTGCGATCGACGACCTCATCGGCCTCGCCTTCGGCGGCTCGCTGATCTCTGTCTTCGCGCGTCTCGGCGGCGGCATCTACACGAAGGCGGCGGACGTCGGCGCCGACCTCGTCGGGAAGATCGAAGCGGGCATCCCCGAGGACGATCCCCGCAATCCGGCCGTGATCGCGGACAACGTGGGCGACAACGTCGGCGACTGCGCGGGCATGGCCGCCGACCTCTTCGAGACCTATGCCGTGACGGCGGTCGCGGTCATGCTGCTCGCGAGCGCGTTCCCGGCCAGCGAGCTGTGGCTCTACCCGCTGGGCATCGGCGGGATCTCGATCATCGCCTCGATCATCGGCACGTTCTTCGCGCGGATCGGGCGCGACGGCTCGATCATGAACGCGCTCTACAAGTCCGTGATCGTCGCCACGTTGCTCTCCGCGATCGGGTTCATCCCGGTGACGGCGGCCTTCGACGGCGCCACGTTCAGCTTCTGGAACCTCTACGGCTCGGCGCTGATCGGCCTCGGCATCACGTTCCTCCTGGTCGCGATCACCGAGTACTACACGGGGACGCGCTGGGGCCCGGTGAAGTCGATTTCGAGCGCGTCACGCACAGGGCACGCGACGAACATCATCGAGGGGCTCGCGGTAGGCATGCAGGCGACGGCGCTGCCGGTGATCGTGATCGCGATGGGGATCGTCGGGGCGTACTACGCCGCGGGGCAGGAGCTGTTCGGGATCGGCGTCGCGGTCATGGCGCAGCTCTCGATGACCGGCCTGATCGTCGCTCTCGACGCGTACGGCCCGGTGACCGACAACGCGGGCGGCATCGCCGAGATGGCGAACCTCGACGAGTCGGTGCGGGCGATCACGGATCCGCTGGACGCGGTCGGGAACACGACGAAGGCGGTCACGAAGGGCTACGCGATCGGGTCGGCCGGCCTCGCCGCGCTGATCCTGTTCGACGAGTACACGCGCGGGCTCCGGGATCGCGGACTCGAGACGATCACGTTCTCGCTGTCGGATCCATGGGTGGTCGCGGGCCTGTTCCTCGGCGGCTTGATGCCGTTCCTGTTCGCCTCGCTGGCCATGCAGGCCGTGGGGCGCGTGGGCGGCCAGGTCGTCGAGGAGGTGCGGCGCCAGTTCCGGGAGATCCCGGGGATCATGGAAGGCACCGCCCGGCCCGAGTACGGGCGCTCGATCGACATCGTCACGGGCTCGGCGCTCAAGGCGATGCTGCTGCCCGCGGCGATTCCGATCGTCTTTCCGCTCGTCGCGGGAATCATCAAGCCCGAGCTGCTCGGCGGCCTGCTGATCGGGACGATCGTGACCGGGATCTTCCTCGCGATCGCGATGACCTCCGGCGGTGGCGCGTGGGACAACGCGAAGAAGCTGATCGAGGACGGCCTCTACGGCGGCAAGGGCTCCGAGGCGCACGCGGCCGCGGTCACGGGCGACACGGTCGGCGACCCGTACAAGGACACCGCGGGCCCGGCGATCAACCCGATGATCAAGATCGCCAACATCGTCGCGATCTTGCTCATACCGTTGATCGTTTCGATCCACGGCTAATAGCCGTGGGGGAACCCCTGGTTCCCCCACGAGCCCCCTCCTTGCCGGCGGAGGCGTGATTCGTTTGTTTCAGGAGCCGTCGCTCGTGGCGCGGGTCCGACGTCTCCTCTCCATGGTTTGCCTCCCGCCGGGCCAAGCCCGGCTCCGGCGGCGAATGGTCGCCGCTCCAGATGGGAAGAGCAGGTGGTCGTACTTGGCGAGCGCCTGTTCGCTCGTCCCCATAGCCGGTCGAAGGCTTAGCCTGCCGCCGTGAGCACGTCCGAATCCGAAGCGATCGGAGCGGCTCCCGCCCAGAGCCGCCGCAGGCGGGAGCAGCGACTCGAGCGCGTTCTCGGCACGCCCGCGCTCTTTGCGACGGCGTACGGCAACGTCGGCTCGTCGATCTACTACGCGCTTGGAGTCACGGCCGCCTTCGCGCTCGGCCTGACCCCGGTCGTCTTCGTGATCGCGGGCCTGATCTTCGCGGCCACGGCCCTGACCTACATGGAAGGAACCGTCCGCTACCCGGAGGCCGGCGGCTCCTCGAGCTTCGCGCGCCACGCGTTCGACGAGCTCGTCAGCTTCGGCGCCGCGTGGGCGCAGCTCCTGAACTACGTGATCACGATCGCGATCTCCGCGTTCTTCGTCCCGCACTACCTGTCGATCTTCTGGGAGCCGCTGAAGGACAACCCGTGGGACGTCGTCGGCGGCGCGATCGTGATCACCCTGCTCGTCGGCCTCAACATCATCGGGATCAAGGAGGCTGCGGGACTGAACATCTCGCTCGCGGTCGTCGACTTCGCGACGCAGCTCCTGCTCGTGATCATCGGCTTCGTCCTCATCTTCAGCCCGACGATCCTCGTCGACAACGTCCACTGGGGCGTCGCGCCGACGTGGAGCTCGTTCTTCGTCGCGATCCCGGTGGCGATGATCGCGTACACGGGGATCGAAACGATCTCGAACCTGTCCGAGGAGGCGCGCGACCCGCCGCGGGACATCCCGCGCTCGATCCGCCTCGTCGCCATCGCGGTCTTCGCGATCTACTTCACGCTGCCGCTGATCGCCCTCTCGGCGCTCCCGGTGCACAAGGTCGAGGGCAAGTACCAGACGCTCCTCGGCCTCCCGCCCGAGGACGGCGGCTACGCGAACGACCCGGTGCTCGGGCTCGTCAAGAACCTCAACCTGCACGGCGCGCTCGAGCACGGGCTCGAGATCTACGTCGGCGTGCTCGCGGCGACGATCCTGCTCGTGGCGACGAACGCCGGCGTGATCGGCGCCTCACGGATCACGTACGCGATGGCCAGCTACCGGCAGCTGCCCGAGGTCTTCCGCCGGCTGCACAAGAGGTTCGGAACGCCATGGCTGGCGCTCGTCGTCTTCGCGGGGTTCGCCTCGATCGCGGTCATCCTGCCGGGCCAGACGAAGTTTCTGGGGACGATGTACGCCTTCGGCGCGATGCTCTCGTTCACGATCGCCCACGCGGCGGTCGTCGCGCTCCGCGTCAAGGGAGGGGACGAGGAGCTCGTGTACCGCGCGCGTCCGAACCTCAGGCTCGGCGGGATCGACTGGCCGCTGTTCGCGATCCTCGGGGGCCTCGGCACTGCGGCCGCGTGGATCGTGATCGTCGTCCAGGAGCAGGCGACGCGGCTCGTGGGCCTCGGCTGGCTCGCAATAGGCTTCGTCGTCTACACGCTCTATCGCAAGCGGCATCACCTGCCGCTGCGCCAGACCGTCCGCGCGCCCGCGATCGTGCTGGGGCTCGAGGTCGAGTACCGCACGATTCTCGTCCCGGTCCTGCGTACCGCGGAGTCGGAGGAGGCGCTCGTCGCAGCCGCGCGGCTCGCCTCCGAGCGCAGGGCGAGGATCGTCATCCTGCACGTGCTCGAGGTGCCGCTCGATCAGGCGCTCGACGCGGACCTGCCCGAGCGACAGGCTGTGGCCGACCAGATACTCGACGAGGCGCAGGCGCTGCTGGAGACGTACGCGGGCGTCCAGATCACGAGCCGGCTCGAGCGCGCGCGGAGCGCGGGGCCGGCGATCGTCGACGAGGCGGCTCGCCGTGAGGCCGAGGTGGTGATCCTCGGAGCGGCGCGCGCGAAGGTCAAGGGCGGGATGCCGATCTTCGGGCGGACGGTCGACTACGTGCTGCGGAACGCGCCGACGCGGGTGGCCGTCGTCGCCGGCAAGCGGGCCGCGTAGAACGCTCCGGTGGTCGCGCGAGCCCTCTCCGTGATCCTGATCGTGCTCGGAATCGGCCTGATCGCGCGCACGATCGCGGGTGGTGTCGGCGGGGGGCTTGGGCTCTTCCTGGGCGCGCTGCTGATCGTCGCGGGCGTCCTGCGGTTGTACCTTTCGACCCGAGTCCGTGGCTAGGAAACTCCCCGGTCTGCAGCGGGTCATCGCGACGCCCTCCCTCGCGGCAGTCGCCTACGGCGAGATCGCGTCGTCGCTCTTCTTCGCGCTCGGCATCGTCGCGCTCGACGCGCTCGGCCTGACGCCCTGGGTGCTGCTCGCGGTCGGCTCGCTGTTCGTCCTCGTCGCGCTCTCGTACGCGGAGGGAACCGCCGCACTCCCCGAGACCGGCGGCGCCGCGACCTTCGTCCGGCGCGCGTTCAACGACCAGCTCGGGTTCCTCACCGGCTGGGCGATCTTCCTCGACTACGTGATCGTGATCGCGCTCGCCGCGCTCTTCGTGCCGCACTACCTCGGCAACGCGGTCGGCTGGAATGCACTCACGACGAGCCCGACCGACCTCTTCGTCGGAATTGGCGTCATCTGCGTGATGGCGGCGGTGCGCTTCGTCCGCCGGCCGAGCCTGTACCGGCTCGCGATCGTGATCGCGGGGATCACGTTCGTCGGCCTGCTGCTGCTGATCGTCCTCGGCATGCCGCTCCTCTTCTCCGTCGACAACCTGAGCAAGGGCACCGATCTCGGGACGGCGCCGACGTGGGGGTCGATCGCCTTCGCGATCCCGGTCGCGATGCTCGCCTACACCGGGTTGGAGACGGTCGCGAACCTGGCCGCCGAGACGCGAGAGCCCGGGCGCACGCTTCCGCGGAGCCTGTTCGTCGGCATCGGCGCCGCGGTCGCCGTCTCGTTCCTGATCGCCCTGGTCGCGCTCTCGGCGTACCCCGCGGATCCCGAGACCAAGCTCGGCACCCGCTGGCTGCGCGCGCCGCTCGTCGGCGTCGCCGACGCGTTTACGGGCCACCTGCCAGACGGGGTCGTCGACGTGCTGCGCGTGTTCATCGGCCTGACCGGGGTCGTGATCCTCGTCGCCGTGATCACGACCTCGTTCTCGGGCGCCGGACGGCTCGCGTACTCGCTCGGGCGGCACGACATGCTGCCGCGGGCGTTCGGACGCCTCAACCGCACGACGCTGATCTCGCCGGCCACGATCGTCTCGACGGCCGCGATCTCGGCCGGGATCCTCCTGATCGCGAAGGCCGCGAACGACCCGGTGCGCTTTCTCGCGAGCCTGTACAGCTTCGGCGTCCTGATCGCGTTCACCGCGGCGCAAGTGGCGGTCGTGCGGCTCCGCTTCACCGAGCCGGATCTCGAACGCCCGTACCGCGCGCCGGGCAACATCCGCATCCGCGGGACCGAGGTGCCCGTCGCGGCGCTGATCGGAGCACCGCTCACCCTCGTGATCTGGGTCTTCGCCTTCCTCACGCACGATGCGGCGCGCATCGCCGGCCCGATCTGGCTCGCGTTCGGCGCGCTCGTCTTCATCGGCTCCCGGCTCAGCGCGCGGGAGCGCGTCCTCGGGCGCGTCACGCCGGCCATCGGCGACCTCGTCCCGGACCTCGAGGGCGTCTACGAGCGCATCCTCGTCCCGATGAAGATCGGCCTGATCGGAGAGGAGGTCCTCGGCACCGCGTTCCGCCTCGCCGAGGAGCAGGGCTGCGAGGTTCACGTCCTGCACGTGATCCGGGTACCCCTCGACATGCCGATCGACGCGGAGATGATCGACGCCGAGGAACAGGCCGAAGCGTCGCTCGCCGAGGCCAGGCTCCTCGCGGCGGATCAGGGGATCCCGATCCAGGTGCACATCGTCCGCGGCCGCGCGATCGGGGAAGCGATCGTCCACGAGGCCGCCGACCACGAGGTCGACCTGATCGTCGTCGGCTCGGCTCCGCGGTGGCGCCGCCAGTCTCGCTTCTTCAGCCCCACGGTCGACTACGTCCTCCGGAAAGCCCCGTGCGAGGTAATGGTGATCGCCTACCCGCAGGGCGTTCTGGAGGAAGCCCTGGCGTGAGTTAATCTGAGTCCGAGATGAAGGCGATCGTCGTCGGATGCGGCAGGGTCGGCTCTGCCGTTGCGAAGAAGCTCACCAAGAGCGGTTGGGACGTGACCGCGATCGACGAGAACGAGGAGGCCCTCGCCCGGCTCGGCGAGCACTGGTCGGGCGGCTTCGTGGTCGGGCACGGGATGGACGTCAACGTGCTCCGCGAGGCCGGGATCGAGGAGGCGGACGCGGTCGTCGTGGCCACGAACGGCGACAACACGAACATCGTCGTCGGGCAGGTCGCCCAGAAGCGCTTCGGGATCGAGTGCACGGTTGTCCGCATCCTCGACCCGGCCCGCGCAGAGGTCTACGCGACCCTTGGTTTGCGCACCATGTCGCCGACATCGACCGCGATCGAGGTGCTGACCGAGGCCGTCAAGTCCTGCTCGGCCAAGCCGCTGCGGGCGCCCGCGGCCGCGTCGTGATGTTCGTCCTCGTCGCCGGCGGCGGCAAGGTCGGCTCGAACGTCGCGCGCACCCTGCGCCGGATCGGCCACGAGGTGACGATCATCGAGCAGCGGCGCGACCGCTTCGCCCAGCTCGAGGAGGAGTTCGAGCACGCCGCGATCGTCGGCGACGGGACGGAGATCTTCGTCCTCGAGCGGGCAGGGATCGCGCGGCCGCCGGACCTGGTCGTCGCCGTCACGGGAGACGACGAGGACAACATGGTCATCTGCCAGATGGCGCGTGAGCGCTACGGCGTCGCGAAGGTGATCGCGCGCGTGAACGACCCGCGCAACGAGCCGCACTTCGACCTGCTGGGAATCTCGCCGACCGTGAGCGCGACGCAGACGATCATGGCCCTGATCGAGCACGAGGTGCCCGAGCACGAGCTGATCCACTTTCTCGAGCTGCGCAAGGAGAACCTCGAGATCGTCGAGGTCCACATCGACAAGAGCTCTCCCTCCGCTGGCAAGCGGATCTCCGGCCTCAAGCTGCCGAGCGGGTCGCAGCTGATCTCGGTCATGCGCGAAGGCCGAGCGGAGATCCCGGACTCCGAGACGGAGCTCCAGGTCGGCGACCAGGTGCTCGCGATCCTCGAGCCGGGCAAAGAGGACGAGCTCCGCCGCGTTCTGCTAAAGAAGTAGCCCAATGCGACGCATCGCCCTAGTCGTCGTTCCTCTCGCCGCGCTCGCGGCCGTTGTCGCGCTGAACGCCCGCGGTGGCCCGGAGCGGAGCCAGCTGCGCATCGTCCGCGTCGCGAGCGGCCTCACGGAGCCGGTCGCGGTGACGGCTCCGCGGAACGAGCCGAACAACGTCTACGTCGCCGAGAAGGTGGGCCGGGTGCGCGTCATCGTCCGCGGACGGCTGCGCGCGCGTCCGTTCCTCGATATCCGCTCGCTCGTCCTCGACAACGGCGAGCAGGGATTCCTCGGGCTCGCGTTCAGCCCGAAGTACGCGAAGGACCGGCACTTCTACGTCGACTACACCGACCGGAGCGGCGACGCGCGGATCGTCGAGTACAAGTCGCGTGGGCTGTCGCGCAGGCCGAAGAAGCTGCGCCAGATCTTCTTCCAGAACGATCCGTACGAAAACCACAACGGCGGGAACCTCGTCTTCGGGCCGGACGGCTACCTCTACACCGGGACCGGCGACGGCGGCTCCGGCGGCGATCCCCAGAACCGGGCGCAGAACCTGAGGTCGACCTTCGGCAAGCTGCTGAAGTTCAACGTCGCGCGAAGGCATCCGCAGCCGCTCATCGTCGGCTACGGGCTCCGGAACCCGTGGCGCTTCTCGTTCGACCGTCAGAGCGGCGACCTGTACATCGGCGACGTGGGGCAGGACGAGTGGGAGGAGCTCGACTACACCAAGCGCGGCACGCCCGGCCTCGAGAACTACGGCTGGCGCGTCTACGAGGGGAAGGCCCGGTACACGCCGAGCCAGACGCCGAATGCGGCCGGCCACCTCGTCTTTCCGTACGTGACGCTCCCGCATCCGCCGTACTGCTCGGTGATCGGCGGCTACGTCTACCGGGGAACGGCCGTGCCCGCTGCGCAGGGGCGGTACTTCTTCGGCGACAACTGCGACAACAGGATCCAGAGCGTCTCCGCGGGCGGCGGGACGCAGGCGCGGGTCGAGC
Organism: uncultured Actinomycetes bacterium; assembly: GCA_963850415.1. GTDB lineage: Bacteria > Actinomycetota > Thermoleophilia > Gaiellales > Gaiellaceae > VAXT01. The sequence goes on along the minus strand of CAWKLE010000004.1, from coordinate 284,484 downwards.
CGTTCACGGTCGACGGCCTGGCCTCCTTCGGCGAGGACGCGCGCGGCGAGCTCTACCTCGCCTCCGTCCAGAGCGGGAACGTCTACAGGCTGGCCGGCTAGCCGGTTCGTCTGCGCCGGACCTGCGGCGCCGTCTGGCCGAGCGCGGCGTACGCGAGCGCCTGCAGCGACTCGCCGAGCGCGCGGATCTCGTAGACGATCGGCGCCAGGTGCTCGCCCGCGTCGAGCCTCCGGTTCAGGGCGTGCAGTTCCGCGTTCATCCGGTCGAGGCGTTCGAGCAGGGCGTCGAGCTGGCGATCGCCGAGTTCGTTCTCCTTCATGGTGCGAATTCTAAGGGGAGGTCGGAGCGCTCCCGGACGAGGAGGGCGTCCTGGCCGAATCGTTCGAGCAGGCGCTCGAGCGCGCCGGTTCCGGTCTCGAGGGCCTCGATCCTTCGGTCGGCTCCGAGCTGGGCGACAGCGATTCGCGCCAGCGGCTCGGGCGCGTCGGTGAACACACCGAGCCGGTCGCCGCGCGCGGCGAGTTGGCGCAGAGCGGCGCTGATCTCCGCGTCGGGCCTCAAGTAGACCGGAGCCCGGTCCTCCGCGAAGCGTCCGAGGGCGGCCCGCCAGTCGCCGACCCCGTGCTCCGCCCACGCGTCGAGCTCCTCCGCGGCCAGGGCGCGGTCCTCCGGGAGCACGGCGGGGTCCAACGGCGTGATCGAGCGGAAGCGCCGTGCCGCGTCCGCGAGCCAGTCGTTCCAGAGCGGCCGCGTGTCGCCGAGCACGTCGAGGTCGATCGCAACCGGCTTCATCGGACCTGTCCGGTGCCAGGCACCGGCCGTGTCTGCAGCAGACGGCTGACGACGAAGATGCCGATGGTCAGGCCGAGTGTGTCGATGAGCACGTCGATCGGGGACGCATGCCGGCCGCGGACGAAGTGCTGGTGGAGCTCGTCCGTGATCGCGTAGGCGATCCCGACGGCGAGGGCGGGCAGCTCCCGGCCGAGCGCCCGCAGGAGCAGCAAGCCGAGGATCGCGTACTCGGTCATGTGTGCCCCTTTGCGCAGGATCAGGTCCCAGGTTCCGAGCCCGGTTGTGAGGCTCGGGATGGACGAGAAGACGAAGATGACGGCCGCCCACACGATCACGGGCAGCCAGAGCGAAACAGCCCGCGAGCTCGGCACAGGCCCATGATAGGGTCGACCGAACGGCACGCGGTAAGGGAAGCCGGTGTGAATCCGGCACGGTCCCGCCGCTGTGAGGGGAGTTGCTCCTCCGTCGAAGACCACTGGCCGCGAGGCCGGGAAGGTGGCGGAGGGGGGAGCCCCGAGTCAGAAGACCTTCCGCGCCGCCGCACAACCCCGAACCCCTCGCGGAAGGAGGATTCGTGTTTCGACGACTCATCGTTCTGGCCGGCGTCGCGCTGCTCGCGTGCGCACTGGCCGCTCCGGCGCTCGCCCTGCGCGTGAAGGTGCGCGTGGAGGGCAAGACGACGACGATCTTCGGCTCCGCCGAGCCGACCCTGACGACCGGGACGAACGCGCTGTCCGCGCTCGATGCGGCGAGCGTGGCCGGCGAGTTCTACTACCACGTGCGGTCGACCGCGTTCGGCCCGTTCGTCGACCAGATCGGCCTCTACCCGGGCGCGGGCGCGAGCGGCTGGAGCTACAAGGTCAACGGCGCCTCGCCACCGGTTGGGGCTGACCAGGCGACGCTGAAGGACGGTGACACGGTGCTCTGGTACTGGTCGACCTTCACCGAGCAGGGCGGCTCGCCCACGTTGCTCCTGCGCAAGCGCAAGGCGCGGAACTGCTACACGGTCCTGTCGCAGAACGACACGGGCGTCTCGACTCCGGCGGTAGGCGCACGGCTGCTCGTCGACGGTCGGAGTGTCAAGACGAAGGCCGGCCGCGCCTGCGTTGGAAAGCATCGCGGCCTCGTCCGCGCGACCTTGCCGAACGCGGTGCGCTCGAACGCGCTCAGGTGAGGCGTGTCTGCCTCGCTGCCCTTGCGCTCGTCCTGCTGCCCGGCTGCGGGCACGAGCGCACGGGCTCGGGGAGCGCCACGCTGTGGGTCACGCGCGACCGGGGAGCGACCGTGCTCGCGGCGCGCACGGTGCCGGCCGGTCTGACGGCGATGCAGGCGCTCGACCGGGAGCTGGACGTGAAGACGAGGTACGGCGGGCGGTTCGTGCAGTCGATCCAGGGCATCGACGGCGACGCGTCGAAGCAGCGCGACTGGTTCTGGTTCCTGAACGGGATCGAGGCCGACCGCAGCGCCGCGGACTACCGCCTGCATGCGGGCGACGTCGAATGGTGGGACTTCCGCTCGTGGCACGGCCAGATGCGCGAGCCGGTGGTCGTGGGCGCGTTCCCGGAACCGTTCCTGCACGGCTACGCGGGTCACGTGCGACCCGTCGCCGTGCGCTACGCGGCAGGACAGCGCGCAGGCGCCCGAGCAATCGGACGCCTCCTCCGCGCCGCATCGGTCGCGCCTCTTTCCGACCCGTCTCCCGAGGACGCGAATGTCTTTTACACAGTAAGAGGCAGGGATCGATTCACGGCTTCGCTGCGCGACTCGGGTGACGCCGGCTCGCCGGTGCGCTTCGTGTTCGCCGGCGACGCCGCAGCTCTCGCGAAGCACCCGGACCGCTTCCGCTACCGGTACCAGGTGCCGTGAGCCCGGTCCCCGCAGCCGCGCTCCTCGCCGCGCTCGCCGCCGTCGCGTTGATCGCCGAGCGGGGCTGGGTCGTCGCCGCCATCGCCGTCGGGCTGCTCGCAGCGTGCCTGACCGCCCCACGGGGCAGGCGCTGGATCTATCTGACCGGGACCCTCGTCTCGGCCCTCTCGGTGTTCGTGCTGAGCCCGCTCGTCTCGCACGTCGGCACGCACGTGATCTGGGAAGGCCCGAGGATCCCGGTGCTCGGCTACCTCGACGTGACGAGCGAGGAGCTGTCCGCGGCGGGAATCCAGGCGCTGCGGCTCGCGGCAGTCGGGCTTGCCTTCGCCGCGTACGCGTTGCTGCTCGACCTCGACCGCCTGCTCCAGGCGGCGGGCTTCGCGAGGCGCTCCGTGCTGGCGGTCGGCCTCGCGACGCGGCTCGTGCCGACGCTCGAACGAGATGCGGCCGGCTTCGTCGAAGCACTGCGCGGCCGCGGTGTGCACGTCGACGGCATGCGGGGACACGCCCGCCTGCTCTCGCCCGTCCTCTCCGGCTCGCTCGAGCGCGCACTGAGCCTCGCCGAATCGATGGAGGCGCGCGGCTTCGGCCGGGCGGGGCGAACGCGCGCGCCCGGACCACCGTGGACCCGCCTCGACCGCCTGGCGCTCGCCGCCGCGGTTCTCCTCTGCGTGGGGGCCGTATGGCTCTAGCGCAGGTCGAGCGGCTGACGTTCTCGTATCCGGACGGGGATCGGCCCGCGCTGTCCGATGTCTCATTTCGGCTCGAGGCGGGCGAGATCGTGGCGTTGCTCGGGCCGTCCGGCTCCGGCAAGTCGACCCTCCTGCGCGCGCTCGCTGGGCTCGTTCCGCACTTCCACGGCGGGCGTTTCGAGGGCCGCGTCGAGGTCGCCGGGCGCGACACGCGCCGCTTCCGCCCGGCCGACCTCGCCGACGAGGTCGCCTCGCTGTTCCAGGACCCCGAGGACCAGATCGTCTTCGGCCGCGTCGAGAACGAGGTCGCGTTCGGGCTCGAGAACCTCGGCACGCCTCCCGCGGAGATCTGGCCGCGCGTGCACGGCGCGCTCGCCGACGCCGGCATCGCGCGCCTGGCGGAGCGGCGCACGGAGACGCTCTCGGCCGGCGAGCTCCAGCGTGTGTGCCTCGCGGCGGTCCTGGCGATCGGTCCCTCGCTGCTCCTCCTCGACGAGCCGACCTCGCAGCTCGACCCGGACGGTGCCGAGGCGATCCTCGACCTCGCGTGCGAGTTGGGCTCGGCGGTCGTCGTCTCGGAGCAACGGCCCACGCTTCCGCTGGAGCGCTGCGACCGCGTGCTCTTCGTCGAGAACGGCCGTGTGCTGCTCGACGCTCCCCGCGACGAGGCTCTGGCCCGGCTCGATTCGGCGTACCTGCCGCGGTCTGCAGCGTTGCCTCCCGCCCAAGGTGGGGGAGTGGGCGAGCTACTCGTCAGCGTCGAGAGCGCGAGCTACTCGTATGGACCCTCCCGGGCGCTCGGCGCCGCATCGCTCGAGCTTCGTCGCGGCGAGATCGTCGCGCTGACGGGTCGCAACGGCGTGGGCAAGACGACGCTCGCGAAGCTCGTCGCGGGGCTCCTCGAGCCCGAGGCAGGCTCCGTCGAGCGGCACGGCAGCGTGTGCTATTTGGCCCAGGACCCCGGCCGCTACCTCGTCACCGAGCGTGCCGAGCGCGAGGCGTCCCTGGCGGTCGGCGGCGACCTCGTGCGAGCACGCGCGGCGCTCGCCCGCGTCGGTCTGGCGGGCCTCGAACGGCGCCACCCGCGCGACCTCTCGAGCGGCGAGCGGGAACGGCTCGCCCTCGCGAGCGTGCTGGTCGCCGAACCGGACGTCCTCGTCCTCGACGAGCCGACGCGGGGTGTCGACCCGCCGCGCAAGAGCGCGCTCGCTGAGATCCTCCGAGGCGAGTCCGCGAACCGCGCGACGCTGGTCGTCACGCACGACCTGGTCTTCGCCGGTGAGGTCGCCGATCGAGTCGTCCAGCTTGAGTCCCGGGAGCTCGCGCGTGCCTAGGCTGGCCGCCTTCGGGGCCTGTGCGGCCTCTCTCGCCGCGGCTACCTGGGTGGCGATCGACCCGGCCCAGGCGGGCCTGCCGCTGCTCCTCGCCGCAACGGGGCTGCTCGTCGCAGGCGCGGCCTGGCTCGAGACGGGCCCCAACGCGTCGAAGGAGATCGCGCTCGTGGCAACGCTCGCCGCGGTCGCAGCCGCCGGACGTGTGCTCTTCGTCGCCGTGCCGGGGGTGCAGCCGGTGACGGTGATCACGATCGCGGCCGGTGCGGCTCTCGGAGCGCGTGCCGGCTTCGCGACCGGAGCGGTCGCCGCGCTCGCATCGAACTTCTTCCTCGGCCAGGGGCCCTGGACGCCGTGGCAGATGCTCGCCTGGGGCGCGTGCGGCGTCGCGGGCGCGGTCCTGTCGCGGGCGATTCGCGGCCGGATCCCGTTCGCCGCCCTCTGCTTCGTGCTCGGCTTCGCATTCAGCGCGCTGATGGATGTCTGGCTCTGGGTCAGCTTCTGGCCGCACACCTGGCAGGCGTTCACGGTCGTCTTCGCGCAGGGCGTCTGGTTCGACATGGCGCATGCCGTGGGGAACGTCGTGATCGCGCTTGCGATCGGGCCCGAGCTGCGCCGTCTCCTCGAACGCTATGCCCGTCGGATGCGGACGGAGGTCGTATGGGCCTGAACCCGGTCGTCGCGGCTGTTGCGCTCGCTCTCGCGGCGTCGCCGTCCGGCTTCGTCGCAGCGCATCAGCAGCCCGACGGCGGCTTTGCGGAGACCGGGCAGAGCTCGGACGCGAACCTGACCGCCTGGGCGGTTCTCGGCCTGACCGCTGCGGGGACGACGCCCGACCACTCGCCCGCCGACTACCTCGGCGCCGCTCCGGCCGCGAGCGCGAACGACCTCGCGCTGCGCATCCTCGCGCTGCGGGCACTCGGCCGCGACACGCGCGACCTGGCCGACCGGCTCGACGGCATGCGCGGCCCGAGCGGGCGGATCGGCACGCTCGTCAACTCGACGATCTGGGGCGTGCTCGCGCTGCGGGCCACGGGGCGTCCGGCGGGGCCGAGCGTGCGCTACCTGAAGACCGCTCAACGCGCCGGGGGCGGCTGGTCCTGGTACCCGCGCGGAGCGCCGGACTCGAACGACACCGCCGCGGCGATCCAGGCCCTTCGTGCCGCAGGCGTCGGCCCCCGCGCGCGCATGATCAAACGCGGGCTCGCCTATCTCCGGAAGCTCCAACGGCCGGACGGAGGGTTCGCACTCGTTCCGGGCCGCTCCTCGGACGCCCAGTCCACGGCGTGGGCGATCCAGGCCTTCCTCGCAACCGGAAAGGAACCCGGCCCGAGAGCCTTCCGCTATCTCACGAGCCTCCGCCGCGCCGACGGGAGCTACCGGTACTCGAAGCGCTACGCCGTGACACCCGTCTGGGTCACGTCGCAGGTTCTCCCCGCGCTCGCTCGCAAGCCGTTTCCGCTTCGTTAGGCTCGCCACATGGGGGGCCGAGTCACCGCATCGATCGTCACGATCGGGAATGAGCTCCTCTCCGGCGACACGGTGAACACGAACGCGGCGTGGCTCGCGCAGCAGCTCGAGGAGCTGGGCGTCGTCGTCACGCTGATGGCGTCGCTGCCCGACGAGATCGACCGCGTCGCGGAGTTCGTGCGCACCGAGTCCGACCGCGCCGACATCGTGCTCGTCACCGGCGGCCTCGGAGGCACGCCCGACGACATCACACGCGAGGCGATGGCCGCCGCCTTCGAAGCGCCGCAGGGCGAGGTCGAGGACCTGGCCGCCAGGCTGCGCTCGCGCTTCCCCTCCGACCCGGAGTACGCGGCCCGCTGGGCGAACCTCCCGGCTGGAGCGCGCCCGCTCGAGAACCCGCTCGGCGGCGCGCCCGGCTTCGTCGTCGGCAACGTCTACGTCATGCCCGGGCTGCCGGCGGAGATGAAGGCGATGTTCGTCACGGTCACGCCGGAGCTGGAGACGGAGCAGCCGATCACGTCGTGGCGCAGGACGTACGAGACGACCGAGGCGAAGATCGTCGGCGTGCTCGAGGCGATGGGCGACCGTTACCCGGGCGTGCTCGTCGGCTCGTACCCGAAGTTCCACGAGGACGGCGCGACGGTCGAGGTCGTCGTCAAGTCGGCGGACCCGGCCGCTCTCGAGGCGGCCGTCGCCTGGCTCGAGCAGGCGCTCGAGGAGGCGACCGGCTAGAACGCGTCGGTGGGCGCGAGGTGGCCGTCTCGGCCGACGTAGCCGCCCTTCGCCCCGACGACCAGGAGGACGAGGTCCTCGTCGCCGATGCTCGTGATGCGTCGAGGCGTCGTCGACTCCACGTGCACGACCCCGCCCGGGCCGAGCTCGAACGTGTCCCCGGCGACGTCGAAGCGCCCGCGTCCGCGGTGGACGAAGTAGAGCTCGTCCTGCTCGTCGTGGAAGTGGGGGCGGCTGACGACGCCGGGCGCCAGCACGAGCGCGTTGACGCCGAAGGCCGCGACGCCAAGCTCGCGCCGCACCTTGCGGAACACGCCGTCGCCCATCTGGTCGATCGACCCGAAGGAGTAGCCCACGCCCGAACGCTAGCGGCATCGAATAAGCTGCCGAATCCCGTCTGAAGGAGCGAGCCGGCCGTCTGCGGCGGTAGCCCGTTTGGGGATTCAGGAACCCGCCGCTCCGGCCGATCTCGACGTCAACGTACGAGGTCCCGCCTTGCAAAACCGCCGCCGAGCAGTCCCCCTCTTCCTCAGTCTTCTGGCCGCCGCCCTGATGCTGGACGGCGCCGCCGGCGCGCGGCCCAACGGTGCGCCGCGGATCGTCTCCCCGCCGAAGATCGCCGGCAAGGCTGTCGTCGGGCAAACCATCTCCGCTTCGCGCGGTCGCTGGACGGGCTCCCCGACGAGGTTCCGATACGCCTGGCAGCGCTGCGGCCGGCAGGGACGAAACTGCCGTACATTCGGGCGCGTGAGGCTCGGCCGCGCGCGCAGCGCGGGTTACCGCGTCGGTGCGGGCGACGTCGGTGCGCGGCTCCGCGTGCTGATCCAGGCCAGGAACGGCTCGGGCTCAGCCTGGGCGCACTCGAAGATGACAAAGGTCGTCTCGCAGGGGAAGAAGCCACATCCGCATCCGCCGCCGCCTCCACCGCCTCCGCCACCGCCACCGCCTCCGCCTCCACCGCCTCCGCCGCCTCCGCCTCCGCCGCCACCGCCACCGCCGCCGCCGCCACCGCCGCCACCACCGCCGCCACCACCACCACCTCCGCCGCCGCCACCACCACCTCCGCCACCGCCACCGCCACCTCCGCCACCGCCACCGCCACCGCCTCCGCCACCGCCACCACCTCCACCGCCGCCACCACCACCACCACCTCCACCGCCGCCACCACCACCACCACCTCCACCGCCGCCGCCACCACCACCACCACCACCACCACCACCACCGGGTGCTCCTGCTCCAATGCCGGTGATCAGCCGTGGCAAGCCCGCCTTCGCTTCCTCGGGCACGGCCAGCAGCGCCAACGACTCCAGCTACTCGACGTACTGGCGTTCGAGCGGAGCCCTCCCGGCGTGGCTCGCGTACGACCTGTCGTCAGTGCCGGCCGGGCATCGCGGGCAGGTCGTCGTCGGCTGGTACAACGACCCGATCACGACCCCGTATGACCACACCGTCACGGGCGACGTGGGCTACAACAACCTGGGCACCTACACGATCCAGGTCAACCCGGCCGCGGGCGGCGGACAGCCCCCGACCAACGGTTGGGTGACGCTCGCCACCGTCACGAACAACCACTACCACTCGCGGACGCATCTCCTGAACATGACCGGCAACAACTGGCTTCGGATCAACGTCACCGCATCCGACGGCTCCTCCCAAAACAACGACGCGGAGATGAACATGGACGTCCATGACGCGAGCGCGGACGGTGCTTCGGACAGCTGGATCTTCTACGGCGACTCGATCACCGAGGACGGAATGCCGCACGAGCCGATCAGCGGGTCGAGCCCCAACTTCAGCCAGCTGATCAACACGGCGCGCCCTGCGTACTTCCCGGCGTACGAGGACGGTGGCATCGGGGGCCTCGTGTCGGGCGACGGCGTCTCGCACATCAATTCGTGGCTGTCGATCTTCCCCGGCCGCTACGTCGGCCTGGCCTACGGCACGAACGACGCGAACGGTTGCATGAGCCCGACCGGCTTCTACAACAACTACGTCACGATGGTGCAGGCGGTCATCAACGTCGGCAAGGTTCCGATCGTGCCGACCATCCCGTGGGCCCGCACGCAGGACGTCCAGAACTGCGGCCCCGGCCTGAACGCGAAGATCCAGCAGCTCTATGCGACCTTCCCGCAGGTCGTCCACGGCCCCGATCTCTGGCAGTTCTTCTTTACCCATCAGAACCTGATCTCGGGCGACAACCTGCATCCGAGCGAGGCCGGCTACGTCGCGTACCGCCAGCAGTGGGCCGACGCGATGGTCGCCAACGTCTACGGTCCTTGACAGGCAAGGGCCGCCTGCCTAGGATCGCGATACTTTGCGATCCGAGGTATTGAAGGGCCACGTCGACTTCCTGCTGCTGGCCACGTTGCGCGCGGGCCCGCTGCACGGCTACGGCGTCGTCGAGAAGCTGCGCGGCGCGAGCGAAGGCGCTTTCGACCTTGCAGAGGGAACGGTCTATCCGGCGCTCTATCGACTCGAAGCTGCCGGGCTCCTCTCGAGCAAGTGGACGACGGCCTCGGCGAGGCGCCGCCGCGTCTACCAGCTGACGAGGCGCGGCCGCACGTATCTCGCACGTGAGCGCGAGGAGTGGAGGGCGTTCACGTACGCCGTCGAGGCGGTGGTGACGTGATCGAGGCCTACCTGAACGAGCTGGGAAGCGAGCTCGGGAACGTCGGGGTCCGTGGGCGGCTCCGTCGGCGCATCCTCGCCGAGTCGGAGGACCATCTGCGGTCCGATCCGGACGCCGTCGAGCGCTTCGGCGCCCCGGCCGAGCTCGCGAACGCGTTCGCCGCCGAGCTTCGGCGCGCGGACTTCGCGCAGAGCCGCGGTCGGCGCATTTCTCGCGCTCGGCGCCGCGGGAGCCGTCTACGCGCTCTCGTTCGTGGGCGCCGCACTGGCCGGCCAATCCGCCCCCGACACCTGGCCCGTGTTGGCCCAGCTCGCGCTTCCGGTTGCGATCGTCGCGCCGCAAGTCGCGTTCGTTGCCGGCTCGCTCGCCCTGCTGCGGGCGCTGCGGCGCAGGGAGAAGACGCTTCCGAGCGCCGAGCTGTCCGTGCTCAACCGTCGCACGGGGCTCGCCCTCCTGTCTGGTCTCGTGACGATGGTCGCGCTCGCGCTGATCGCGTTCGAGCTCAGGCACGACGTCGCCTCGTGGTGGGTCGCGCTCACGTTGAGCGGGACGGCAGTCGCCGGACTGCTGCTGGTGCTCGCCGCGGGCGCGGCTCTCGGTGCGACTCGCTACCGACCTGCGATCGCAGGCCCGGCGGGCGACCTCTTCGACGACCTCGGCTTCCGCGCCGATCCGTGGCGCTTCGCGCGGCGCGTGGCGGTCGGCCTCGGGCTCGTCGTCTTCCTCGTCGCGGCCGTCCAGGGCGATCCGTTCGACGGCGCCCTCAACGGCGCCGCGGAGACGCTCGCGTGCCTCGCGGGCTTTGCGGCGCTCGGCCGCTATCTCGGCCTGCGGCACTAGCGCTAGCATCGCCACCTATGGCAGTGCAGTCGCCGGAGGCGTATCTCGCCGACCTCAACCCAGCTCAGCGCGAGGCCGTCCTCACCACGGAAGGGCCGCTGCTCGTGGTGGCAGGCGCGGGCTCAGGAAAGACGCGCGTGCTCACCCACCGCGTGGCGCACCTGATCAACGCGGTCGGCGTCAAGCCGCAGGAGATCCTGGCGATCACGTTCACGAACAAGGCCGCCGGCGAGATGCGCGAGCGCCTCGAGGACATGCTCGGCGGCGTCGCGCGCTCGATCTGGATCCTCACCTTCCACTCCGCGTGCGGCCGGATACTCCGCCGCGAGGCGCCGCGGCTCGGCTACCGGACGAACTTCACGATCTACGACCAGGCCGACCAGATCCGGCTCACCAAGGCGTGCCTCGAGGAGCTCGAGCGCGACCCGAAGCGCTTCGTCCCGCGCGGCATCCACTCCCAGATCTCGACCGCGAAGAACAACCTCGTCGGGCCGGAGGAGTACCGCCAACGCGTCTCGTCCTTCTACGACCAGACAGTCGCGGACGTGTACGACCTGTACCAGCGCCGGATGTTCGCCTCGAACGCGCTCGACTTCGACGACATGCTCTTCCTCACCGTCCAGCTGCTCGAGAACTTCCCCGAGGCGCGTGAGAAGTGGCAGACGGCCTTCCGTTACATCCTCGTCGACGAGTACCAGGACACGAACCACGCGCAGTACCGGTTCCTCCAGCTCATGGCCGAACAGCACAAGAACCTGTTCGCCGTCGGCGATCCGGACCAGTCAGTCGATCTACGCCTTCCGTGGGGCTGACATCCGCAACATCATGGAGTTCGAGGCCGACTTTCCCGGGACGCGCGTGATCCCGCTCGAGCAGAACTACCGCTCCACGAACACGATCCTCCGCGGCGCGAACACGGTGATCGCGAACAACCGCGAGCGCAAGCCGAAGGAGCTCTGGTCGGAGCTCGGCGAGGGCGAGCCGGTGCACGTGATCGAGGTCGAGGACGAGCACGCGGAGGCGCGGTTCGTCGCGGCCGAGATCGCGCGGCTTGTCGAGGAGGACTTCAGCGGCTCCGAGGTCGCGGTCTTCTACCGGACGAACGCGCAGTCGCGCGTGCTCGAGGACGTGCTCGTGCGCCAGGCGATCCAGTACCAGGTGATCGGCGGGCCGAAGTTCTACGAGCGGGCCGAGATCAAGGACGTGATCGCGTATCTCCAGGTGATCGACAACCCGTACGACGCGGTCTCGCTGATGCGGATCGCGAACCGGCCGCGGCGTGGGATCGGCGACACGTCGATCGCACGCCTCCAAACGTACGCGGATGCGCACGGGATCTCGCTCTGGGAGGCGACGGAGTTCCCGGAGGAGGCCGGAGTGGGGGCGGCGCCGCTCAAGGCCGTGCAGGCGTTCCGCACGCTCCTCCAGTCGCTGATGGCCGGCGCGATGGAGCTGACGGTGCCAGAGACTCGTCGAGCGCGTGCTCGAGCGGAGCGGCTACACGGACGCGCTCGAGGCGGAGCGCACGATCGAGTCCCAGGGGCGGCTCGAGAACCTCCAGGAGCTGGTCGGCGTCGCCCAGGAGTACCAGGCAGCGGCCGACGAGCCCAACCTGTCCAGCTTCCTCCAGGAGATCTCGCTCTTCGCCGACCAGGACGCGCTCCGCGGAGAACAGAGCCTCGTCACGCTGATGACGCTGCACAACGCGAAGGGGCTCGAGTTCCGGGCCGTCTTCATGATCGGGATGGAGGAGGGGATCTTCCCGCACTCGCGCTCGCTCGAGGAGGCGATGCTCGAGGAGGAGCGCCGTCTCGCGTACGTGGGCATGACGCGCGCGCGGGAGCGTCTGACCCTGACGCACGCCTCGGCGCGCTCGCTCTGGGGTGCCAGGAACTACAACCTTCCGTCGCGTTTCATCGACGAGCTGCCCGAGCAGGGCGTGGAACGCGAGCGGCTCCGGCCCGCCTCCTGGTCGAACTACGGCCGGCGGACGATCGCCCCGCGAACGGACGTCCCGGATCTGTCAACGGGCGACAACGTGCGCCACGGAACCCTCGGAGAGGGCGTGGTGACCGCGATCGACGCGGGCGGCGTGGTCACGGTCCGCTTCGCCGACGGCGTCGAGCGCCGCCTGATCCTCGAGTACGCCCCGCTCGAACGGATCTAGTCCGTTCCGAGCGACGCGGTCGTCTTCCTGCCCAGCGAAACGACCCGGGCGGGCAGCGGGACGAACACCCAGCGACGCGCGAACTGCTGCCCGGGCCCGAGCGCGTAGTCGAGCAGCTGCCTGAGCTCACTCGCCTTCGAGGAGCTCTTGGGGACGATCGCGTACGAAAACGTCGAGATCGGATAGGCGTCCGCGGCGGAGGCCGGCGGGTCGACGATCGAGATCGAATTGTCCGGAGCGGGCTTGCCCATCGCCTCCGCAGCGGCCGCGATCCCGTTCACGTCGGGGCGGACGAACGCTCCCGCTGCGTTCTCGATCGAAGCCACCGCAAGCTTGTTCTGGACGGCGTAGGCGACGCTGATGTAGCCGATGCCGCCGGGAGTGCGGCCCAGCGTCCCCGCGACGCCCGAGTTGCCTCTTCCGCCTGCGCCGACCGGGAAGACGACCAGTGTGCTCGCCCCGACCTTCTCCTTCCACTCGGGCGAGACCTTTGACAGGTACGAGGTCAACGCGAATGTGTCCCCCGACGCGTCGGACCGGAAGATCGCGCCGATGCCGCGCGAGGGCAGCTCCTTGCCGGGGTTCAGTGCGGCGATGCGCGGATCGGACCAGTTCGTGATCTTGCCGAGGTAGATGTCGGCGATCACGGGCCCCGTGAGTTTCAGGCCGCGGCCGAGCGTCTTGGCGTCGTACGCGAGGGTCGTCGCCGACAGCGCCCAGGGGATCTGGACGCAGCCTTTGCACGACGAGGCCTGGTCGGGCGTGAGCGGAGCGTCCGAGGCGCCGAAGTCGACGGTGCGCGTCGTGATCGCCTGGATGCCCCCGCCGGAGCCGATCGCGTTGTAGGACAGGTCGAGGCCGCGCCTGCGCAGCTGAGGGATCCAGGCCTGAACCAGCGGGAAGACGAGCGACGAGCCTGCGCCCTTGAGCGGCCTGCCGCCGTCGTTTCCGCTCGAGCCGCCGCAGGCCGAAACGCCCGCGGCGATCAGAGCCGAGCCCAGGAGGACCGAGATCGTTCGTCGCACGCAGGCGCACCGTAACCGCTCGCCTGAGACCTATCGAAACCTCCACAAGGCCGCGCAAATCGCGTGGCCCGTTCATCGAAACCTGACCGATTCCTGATTGGGGACTTACGAACTGGGAATGGGTCGTGGGTACAACGGTTCGTACCGCAATTTCCAGAGAGAGGTGAAGGGGTCTGATGAAAAAACTGGGCGCACGGAAGCTCGGCCTCGGCTTCGGCTCGGCCGTGCTCCTCGTCTCCCTGGCATTCCTCGCCGCGTCCTGCGGCGGTAAGAGCTCCAGCAGCAGCAAGCCAAAGGGCGGCGACAACACGATCACGGTCAACTGGGGCACCGAGCCACCGTCGCTCGACCCAGGGCTCGCAACCGACACGACGTCGGCCAACATCCTCCAGAACATCATGGATCCGCTGGTCAAGCTCGGCCCCGCGCCTGGCCTGAAGCCGATCCCGAGCCTGGCGCAGAGCTGGTCGCAGTCGGACGGCGGCAAGACCGTCACGTTCAAGCTTCGTTCGGACGGGCGCTGGACGAACGGCGACCCGGTGACCGCGAACGACTTCGAGTACTCGTGGAAGCGGACGATCTCGCCCGAGCTCGCGGCCGACTATGCGTACCAGTTCTTCGGCATCGTCGGCGCACAGGAGTACAACTCCTGCAAGTCGAACTGCGACGCGCTGCGCGACAAGGTCGGCGTCAAGGCGCTCGACCCGCACACGCTGCAGGTCAAGCTGACCTCACCGCAGCCGTGGTTCGTCCAGCAGGTCGCCCACACGTCGTTCCTCGCGGTCAACCCCAAGACCGTCGAGAAGTACGGCGACAAGTGGACCGAGGCGAAGAACATCGTCACCGACGGGCCGTTCAAGCTCGCGAGCTGGCAGCACGACTCGCGCATCGACCTCGTCAAGAACCCCGACTGGCGGAACGCCAACGAGGTCAGCCTCCAGCGTGTCAACGGCCGGATGATCTCCGACGGCACGACGGCCGTGCAGGCCTTCGAGGCCGGCGAGGTCGACGTCACCGCCTCGCTCCCGCCGGACGAGATCCCGCGCCTCAAGGACACGCCCGAGTACGACAAGTACGACGCGCTCGGGACGTACTACTACGGCCTGAACACCAAGAACATCCCGGACGTGAACCAGCGCCGCGCGATGGCGCTCGCGATCGACCGCCAGACGATCATCGACAACATCGCCCAGGCCGACCAGGAGCCGGCCACCGGCTACACGCCGAAGGGCATGCCCGGCTTCGACACGCTCAACCCGAGCTCGCCGTGGCTGCCCGCGTCGGGCGACATCGAGAAGGCGAAGCAGCTGATGTCGAAGGCCACCAACCCGAAGAAGTCGATCACGCTCTGGTACAACGAGGATCCCGCGCACAAGGCGATCGCGATCGCGGTCCAGTCGATGTGGAAGCAGCTGGGCATCAACGTGACGCTGAAGGCGCAGGAGTTCGCGCAGTACCTCGAGTTCCTCGGCCCGCCGCCGAACAAGTCCGTCGATGCCTTCCGGCTCGGCTGGATCGGCGACTACGTGGACGCGATGAACTTCCTCGAGCAGTGGACGTGCGACTCGGGCAACAACAACACGAACTACTGCGACCCCAGCTACGACAAGCTGGTCGCCCAGGCGCGGCAGACGCCTGACAACCAGAAGCGCTACGAGCTCTACGGCAAGCTCGAGGACAAGCTGCTCGGCGAGAACGGCGCGGTACCGATCATCCCGCTCTACTGGTACACGTACGTCCAGCTCGAGCGCACCTCGATCAAGGACACGTACAACCTCAATCTCCTCGACCAGGTCGACCTGACCAAGGTCAAGGTGCAGTAGCGCCGATGTCAGGCGCGCTCGGCGAGCCAGGCGGGGACGGGGTCACCCCGCCTGGCTCGCAAGACCCCAGGCCGGCCGCGTAGACGTCGTGGTCGGATTCATCATCAGACGGCTCCTCTGGACGATCCCGGTCCTGCTGCTCGTCATCCTGATGACGTTCCTGATGATGCGGCACATCCAGGGCAACCCGTTTCGGCACTCGGAGCGCGCGGTCTCCCCTGAGATCCAGGCGAACCTCGACCGCAAGTTCAACCTCGACAAGCCCTGGTACGTCCAGTACCTGCTCTACGTGAAGGGCGTCGCGACGTTCGACCTCGGGCCGTCGCTCGTCCTGCGCAACCAGAGCGTGAACGACATCGTGAAGGAGCACTTCCCGAAGTCGCTCGAGCTCGGGTTTCTGGCCATGGTGTTCGCGGTCGTCCTGGGGATCCCGCTGGGCGTGATCGCGGCGTTACGCCCGAACTCGGTCTTCGACTACACGGCAATGTTCTTCTCGAACGTCGGGTTCGCGGTCCCGAGCTTCCTGATCGCGACGCTCCTCATCTACTTCTTCGCCCTCAAGTGGGGCGACATCTTCGGCCTGCCGACGAGCGGCTGGGACACGTGGCAGTCGAAGATCCTGCCAGTGATCGCGTTGGGCCTCGGCCCGATGGCCTACTTCGCGCGGCTCGTGCGCGGGACGATGCTCGAGACGCTCCAGCAGGACTACGTGCGGACGGCGAAGGCGAAGGGGCTGCGCTCGCACCGGATCCTGCTCGTCCACGTGCTCAAGAACTCGCTGACGCCGGCGGTGACGGCGGCCGGCCCGCTGCTCGGCTTCCTGATCACGGGCTCGTTCATCATCGAGTACATCTTCGCGATCCCAGGGATCGGCAAGTACTACATCACCGCCGTCTCCTCGAGGGACTACTCCGTCGTCATGGGGCTGACGGTGCTGCTCTCGGTCATCGTCGTGCTTGCGAACATGGTCGTCGACATCCTGTACGGCGTCCTCGACCCGCGCACCCGCGAGGCCCGTAGCTGATGGTCGTCTCCCCGCAACAGCAGCGCATGCGCGCGCCCGATCCGGCGCATGCTGGCGACTTCCAGGTCGCGGCGGGAACCCCGATCCGCCAGTCGAGCCTTTCGCGCGACGCCAGGCGCCGGTACATGCGCAACAAGGGCGCCGTCGCCGCCGGCGCCATCTTCCTCGCCGTCCTCGCCTTCTGCATCTTCGTCCCAATCTTCTCGCCGTACGACCCGAATGCGGTCAACTTCTCGGACGCCTACCTCCCGCCAAGCCTGGCGCACCCGTTCGGGACCGACCAGTTCGGCCGCGACCTCATGACCCGCGTCGCGCTCGGCGGGCGGATCTCGATCGCGATCGGCTTCGGCGCGACCTTCGCGATCCTCGTCATCGGGCTCACGTACGGCTCGATCTCCGGTTTCGTCGGCGGCTGGCTGGACAACGCGATGATGCGCTTCCTCGACGCGCTCTACGGCCTGCCCTACCTGCCGTTCGCGATCATCACGCTCGCGATCGTCGGCACCGTCAACTTCTGGACGATGGTGATCGCGCTGTCGATCGCCAGCTGGTTCACCTCGGCCCGGATCGTCCGCGGCCAGATCATCACGCTCAAGGAGAACGACTACGTCCGTGCGGCGACGGCGGTCGGCGCCCGCTGGTACCGCGTCCTCGCGCGCCACCTCGTCC
Source organism: uncultured Actinomycetes bacterium (assembly GCA_963850415.1). Classification (GTDB taxonomy): domain Bacteria; phylum Actinomycetota; class Thermoleophilia; order Gaiellales; family Gaiellaceae; genus VAXT01. Next base: position 267,424 of record CAWKLE010000004.1, on the reverse strand, counting down.
CGAACACGCTCGGGGTGCTGATCATCGCGATCTTCCTCGAGTTGCCCGGCGTGATCCTCGGCGAGGCGTTCCTCTCGTTCATCGGTCTCGGGATCAACCCGCCGAACGCCTCGTGGGGCTCGATGGCCCAGGAGGGACGCCAGGTGTACCGCACGCACACGAACGTGATCCTGATCCCGTCGATCGCGATCGCCACGCTCGTCCTCTGCGCGAACTTCATCGCCGACGGGCTCCGCGACGCGCTCGACCCGAGGACGAAGGAGACCTAGTGGCGCTCCTCGAGGTCGACAACCTCCAGACGCACTTCTTCACACGCGAAGGTGTCGTGCGCGCGGTCGACGGCGTCAGCTTCACCGTCGAGCCGGGCCGCACGCTCGGCATCGTCGGCGAGTCCGGCTGCGGCAAGTCGGTGACGGCGCTCTCGATCATGAGCCTCCTCCCGCAGCCGCCCGCGAAGATCGTCGGCGGGTCCGTCCGCTTCGAGGGCTTCGACCTCGCCAAGCTGTCCGACCGGGATCTCGAGGACGTGCGCGGGCGCGAGATCGCGATGATCTTCCAGGACCCGATGACCTCGCTGAACCCGACGCTGAAGATCGGGACGCAGATCATGGAGACGATGGAGCGCCACCTCGGGCTCGACCGGAAACAGGCGCGCGCGAGGGCGATCGAGCTGCTCGAGGAGGTGCACATCCCGAACGCGGCCGGGCGCCTGGACGACTACCCGCACCGGTTCTCGGGCGGCATGCGCCAGCGCGTGATGATCGCGATCGCGATCTCGTGCAACCCGAAGCTCCTGATCGCGGACGAGCCGACGACGGCGCTCGACGTCACCGTCCAGGCGGGCATCCTCGACCTGCTCGACGAGCTCCAGGGCGAGCACGAGATGGCGATGATCCTGATCACGCACGACATGGGAGTCGTCGCCGAGGCCGCGGACGACATCGTCGTCATGTACGCGGGTCAGATCGTCGAGCAGGCCACGTCGCTCGACCTGTTCGACCACCCGGAGCATCCGTACACCGAGGCGCTGCTCGGGGCGTTGCCGCAGATCGAGGGCGAGGGAATCCGGGAAGGCAGGCTGACCGCGATCCCGGGCCGTCCGCCCGACCTGTCCGACCCGCCGAAGGCGTGCCGCTTCGCGCCGCGCTGCCCGTTCGCGGAACGGGAGGACTCCTGCGCGAAGGAGCCGCCGCAGCTCCGCGAGATCCGGACAGGCCACTGGGTTCGCTCGGCGCACCCGGCGTCCGAGCGCGCCAGAGAGCCGGCGGTGGCCACGAAATGAGCAGCGAGCCGCTTCTCGTCGTCTCCGACCTGACGAAGCACTTTCCGGTTCGCGAAGGCCTCCTCTTCCAGCGCTCGGTGAGCGCGGTCAAGGCCGTCGACGGGGTCAGCTTCGCGATTCCCGAGGGCAAGACACTCGGGCTCGTCGGCGAGTCCGGCTCCGGGAAGTCGACAACCGGCTACTGCGTGCTCCAGCTGATCAAGCCGACGAGCGGGTCGGTGCGGTTCATGGGCAAGGAGCTGACCGAGCTGCCGCGCGGCCAGGTCCGGAAGCTGCGCCGGGACATGCAGATCGTCTTCCAGGATCCGTACTCGTCGCTCGACCCGCGGATGACCGTCGGCGACATCGTGGCCGAGCCGCTGATCGTGCACGGCGTGGGCTCACGGCGCAATCGCGCGGCCCGCGTGCGCGAGCTGCTCGACGTCGTCGGCTTCGACCCGACCTACACGAACCGCTACCCGCACGAGTTCTCCGGCGGCCAGCGGCAGCGGATCGGGATCGCCCGCGCGCTCGCGCTGGGGCCGAAGCTGATCGTCTGCGACGAGCCGGTCTCCGCGCTCGACGTCTCGATCCAGGCGCAGATCCTGAACCTGCTCAAGGATCTCCAGGACGAGTTCGGGCTCACGTACCTCTTCATCGCCCACGATCTCGCCGTCGTGCGCTCGATGAGCGACGAGATCGCCGTCATGCAGTCCGGGAAGATCGTCGAGACCGGGCCGGCCGAGGAGGTCTACACGCGACCCGTGCACGAGTACACGAAGACGCTTCTGACGTCGGTGCCGATCCCGGATCCGCGCGAGATGGTTGCCCGGAAGGTCGAACGTCGCCGGGCCCGCGCCGCACTCGCCGCGGGCTGACCGAGAAACTCCCTCGGACGGGGGAGAGGCGAAAGCGGCCAGATGGCGACTATGAACTTCAATGCTCTCTCTGCGGCACCCCAAGAGTCTGGTCGCGGCTGCGATCGTCTTCTGCGCCCTCGTCGCCGTGCTGCCTAGCTCCGGCGGCCGTCTCTCCCAGAGCACGGGTCAGCGCGCAATCGTCGCCAAGGTGCTGTGTGTCGAGACGCGCGGCGGCTACGAGACGCGCGGTGACGTCAAGGCTCGGAAGCGCCGGTGCCAGCGGGGCGAGCGAAGGATCTCCTTCCCACGCGGCCTGCGAGGGAAGCGCGGCTTCGCCGGAGTTGCAGGTCCGGCCGGCCCCGGCGGTGCGCCCGGTGCGACCGGTCCCGCAGGCGCCCAGGGCGTGCCCGGCGGTGCAGGGCCGAGGGGCGCGACGGGTCTTGCCGGCCCGGCGGGTCAGCGTGGCGCAACCGGCGCTCAGGGAGAGCGAGGCTTCGCGGGCACAACGGGTGCTCAGGGCGCTACAGGTGCTCAGGGCGCGACGGGTGACCGTGGCGCGACCGGTGTCGCAGGTGCGCGCGGTGCGACCGGTGCCGCAGGAGCACGCGGCGCGACCGGCCCGGCAGGCGCACAGGGCCCCACGGGCGCACGCGGTGCCACCGGAGCGCGGGGCGCAACAGGTTTGACCGGAGCCACTGGCTCGAAGGGCGCAACCGGCGCGGCCGGAAGCCAGGGCGCGACCGGCGAGCAGGGCCCGACCGGCGCGCGCGGCCCGACGGGCGCCACCGGGGCGACCGGTGCCCAGGGCGCAACGGGCGCCCAGGGAACGACCGGCTCGACCGGATCCACGGGTGCGGCCGGCGCAACCGGTGCCAAAGGTGCAACCGGGTCGACCGGCGCCACCGGAGCTCAGGGATCGACCGGTGCGCAGGGCACGACCGGAGCGACGGGCGCGCAGGGCACGACCGGAGCCACAGGCGCGCAGGGCGCAACCGGCCCGGCGGGCGCGCAGGGTCCGACCGGCGCTCGCGGTGTGACCGGAGCCCAGGGCCCGACGGGCCAGAGCGGCGTCAACGGCACGACCGGCGGGCAAGGCCCGACCGGCATGCGCGGTCCGACGGGTGCTCAGGGCCCGACCGGAGCCATCGGCCCGACAGGATCGAAGGGCGCAACCGGATCCACGGGAGCCACTGGATCCAAGGGAACGACTGGATCCAAGGGCACGACCGGAGCCCGCGGCCCGACAGGCGCGGCCGGAGCCGGAACGGTCACGGTCTACTCGGCCACGATCCCGGCGACCACGACAGCAGGATCGGTCAATTGCCAGAACAACCCAGCGTCCGTGATGCGGGCGGTCGGTGGCGGCTCGCAGACTCCGGGCAGCGGCAACCAGGCTCAGCTCGACTCCTCGTTCGCGATCGCCGGGAGCGGAACGAACCTGCCGGCGAACGGCTCGACGAACGCCAACGGCTGGCGGGTCGTCTACCACGGCTCCCAGACCGGCCCCTGGACGGTCTTCGTCCTCTGCGTCCAGTAGACCGCTGAGGCGTTCATAACCCCTCTGGTCGCGGGCTGGCGACTGAGGTACACTTTTGGCAGGGTTGCCTCCCCGAGCAGCCTCCTGCGGCTCTTGCGGTCTGACGCAAACGGAGGAGGACACGCGTGGGTAGCCCGGAAGGAGATGGGAGTCGAGTGCGAATTCCTCGGCCCCACCGGGTACTCACTGCAGGAGCGATCGCCTTGGTCGCTCTCGTCGTCGTGCTCCCGAGCTCTGGCGGGCGTGGCCAGGCGTCCCAGGGCGCGTCCGAGCGGCTGTCGATCAACGTCATCTGCGTCGAGTTGCACGGGAACCTCGAGACGAGGCGCGACATCAAGCTCCGGACTCATGGCCGGTGTCCTCGTGGCGAGAAACTCGTACCGTTTCCCAAGGCTCGTCGTGGGGCGACAGGCCCGCGCGGCGCGGTGGGTCCCGCCGGTCCCGCCGGCCCGCAGGGTATTGCGGGCGCACCGGGTGCCAAGGGCTCGACGGGTGCGGCTGGAGCGATCGGCCCCGCCGGTCCCACGGGTCCGCGCGGTGCCACCGGAACGCGTGGAGCTACGGGCGCACGCGGAGCGACAGGAGCCCGCGGAGCAACCGGCGCGCGAGGTGCTACCGGGGGACGAGGCGCAACGGGAGCTCGCGGCGCAACCGGCGCACGGGGTGCCACCGGCGCACGGGGCGCGACAGGAGCCCGCGGCGCAACCGGTGCACGCGGCCCGACGGGCGCACGCGGTCCGACCGGCGCGCGGGGAGCGACGGGAGCCAGAGGTGCAACCGGGGCCAGGGGTGCGACAGGCGCAAGGGGTGCGACAGGCGCCCGCGGCGCGACGGGGCCGATCGGTGTGCGCGGCCCGACCGGTGCGCGTGGGGCAACGGGAGCCAGTGGTGCAACGGGGGCCCAGGGCGCAACCGGGGCTCGCGGCGCGACCGGAGCGCGAGGCGCGACCGGAGCACGAGGCGCAACTGGGGCTCGCGGCGCAACCGGAGCACGGGGCGCCAGCGGCCCGACGGGAGCACGCGGCCCGACCGGCGCTCGCGGCGCGACCGGCGCGAGAGGCGCGACAGGACTGAAGGGAACTACCGGCGCGGCCGGAGCCACCGGGACTGCAGGCACGACCGGTGCGACCGGGGCCCGTGGAGCGACCGGTACGACAGGTGCGCAGGGGTCGACCGGCGCCCGGGGTGCGACGGGCGTCACGGGTCAGACGGGCACGACCGGAGCAACAGGTGCGACGGGTGCGACAGGGGCCAAGGGAACGACTGGAGCGACGGGCGCGACAGGTGCCCGCGGAGCCACGGGTGCAGCGGGCACACGGGGGCCGACCGGCGCGCGAGGCGCGACCGGTGCCAGGGGTCAAACCGGCGCGACGGGCGTGCGTGGCGCAACCGGCGCCCCAGGCGCGACGGGGACCACCGGTGCGCGCGGGGCGACTGGAGCCACGGGAACACGCGGCGCAACTGGTATACGCGGTTCAACGGGGGCTCGCGGCGCAACCGGAGCGCGAGGCGCCAGCGGTCCTACCGGAGCACGCGGCCCGACCGGGGCCCGCGGAGCGACCGGTGCGAGAGGCGCGACAGGACTTAGAGGAGCCACCGGTGCGCCCGGGGCCACAGGAGCACGCGGCGCGACCGGTGCCCGCGGAGCGACAGGTCCGCCAGGAGCGCGAGGCCCGACCGGCGCGCGCGGAGCGACCGGCGCTCAGGGTGCGACTGGACAGAACGGCACCAATGGAACGACCGGAGTACGCGGTCCGACCGGCCCGCGTGGACCTACAGGAGCACGCGGCGCCACCGGTAGCCGGGGCCCGACCGGTGTGAGAGGCCCGACCGGCGCCAGGGGCCCGACAGGGGCAAAAGGCACCACTGGAGCACGCGGACCCACTGGGCCGGGTGGCACGGCCGGCGCTGTCGCCGCCAATACCGCCGCGACCGAATCGACCGCCTCGCTTGCCTACGTCGACCTGACGACGATCGGGCCAACAACGACTGTGACGATCCCCGCTTCCGGGAGAGTGTTCATCTCGCTGACTTCTGCCGTGGTCGGGAACGCCAGTTCGACCTCGTGCTTCATGTCGTTCGCCGGCACAGGTGCCAACACCATCACTCCGTCGGACGCGAATGCGTTGATCGAGGCAGGCTCCGCTCAGCAGCGCGCCAGCGCAAACGCAGTCCTGATCGGGCTAAACCCGGGAGCTACGACCCTCACGGCCAAGTACAAGGTTTCGGGCGGCGGCGCTGCCAGTTGCGCGTTCGGAAACCGGACGATCATGGCGATTCCGCTGCCCTAGGCAGCGTCGAGAGCTAACGAACCGCTTCGATCCAGTCCAGTCGCCGACCGCAGAGAGCGCGCGCGGCGGACGGTGCTAGCGTCTGGACGGGATCGCGCGCATCCGCACGGCTGAGCGTGAGCGGGCCGAACGAGAACGGCGGCCCGCCGCTCCCCGGATGGAGGCCGCCCATGTCGTAGGTGAGCGCGACGCGATGCGGGCCCGCTCCGAGCTCGACTGTTCCGAGGTCGGTGTAGAGCCCCGGCCAGTTCAACTCCGCCCGCTTCGCGCCGACCTCGTGCCCGTCGACCTCGACCGACGACCGCCCGAACCAGTCGCCGGCGAGCCAGGCGGTGTAGCGGCCCGCCTCCGGTGCGGTGATGTTCGTCGAGACCGTTCCGGAGAGCGACGGGGTGACGACGGGGATCGCCTGCGGCCTGGTCGCCGTGACGAGGTAGCCGGAAGCTACGCCACCTTCCGGGCAAGCCGCAGCACGTCAGCGCAACGGGGCACCGCGGCGGCCTGCGTCGCGTCGCCCAGCGACAGGTGCTCGAGAATCGTCGGCCCGCCCGACTCGGGACGCTGCCAGACCTCGTAGTAGCGCCCGCTCCGCACGAGCCGGTAGACCGAGGGCGGACGGCTAGCCGCCGGCCCCCGCCGGAGCACGAGCGTCCGGTAGGCGAGGATGTCGTCGAGCCGGAGCCGGTCGATGTCCGCCGACTCGCCCTTGTCGAGCATCTGGCCGTTGCGCAGGTAGTCGAACCGCCTGCGCAGCTCGGAGGCGCCTTCAGGATCCTCGCGCCGCAGGAAGTGCCGCGCCCCGTAAGGCTCGTAGGTCGTCATCAAGGCGGGCCCCTGGCCGGCGAAGGCATGGCCGATCGTCTCGAGCTCGTGTAGCTGCCCACGGGGCGCGAGCGAGACGTCATGGTAGGCGAGCGCGTTCGACCAGAGCACGCCGCCCGTGATCGCGATCGCCGCCACCGCCGCCTCGACGCGCCGCCCGAGCCCGAAGAGCGCCGCGCACCCTGCGAGCGCCGCGGCCAGGAAAGCCGGCGCCGCCATCGCGATCGCCTTCCCGCTCACCCAGGGGGAGCTGACGGCGACGACCGCGCCCGAGCCGAGCACGACGATGCCGAGATAGGTCGGAAGCTCCCAGGCTCCGCGGCGCCACGCCCACCAGAGCCCGAGCAGGCCGGCGCCGACCACGAGTGCGAGCAGCACGTACGTTGGCGCCATGTCGTGCGGACGGACGCGGAAGTCGCCGACGGGCCAGATCCCGAGCGCCTGCAGCTTGCTCAGCGGCCCGAACAGGTTGCCGAGCTCGGTCTCGGCCCGGAACGACGACACCTTCGGCAGCCAGTCGATCGCCGCGACGATTGCCGGCACCGCGAGCACGACGACGCCCGCCGCGAAGACCCCGAGCTTGAGCGGAACCGACCGGACGGGACGGCGCACCAGGAGCACCACGGCGACCAAGGCCGCCGGAAGGAGCCACGCGGCCGCAGGCAGGCTCAGCACGCAGACGATCGCCGCGCACACGGCTGCGAGCGGTAGAACGGCTCGCGCGGACGAGCGCGGCCCGAGCGTCCAGGGCACGAGCACCGCAAGCAGCGCGAACAGCCAGGCTCCGGCCAGCTCCTTGATCCCGCCCCACAGCGAGTAGCCGAACAGGATCGCCGGCTGCGCCGCGACGAAAGCGGCGAATGCTCGCATCGGCCGCAGCGGGACGAGCGGCTCGAGCAGTGCGTACAGGGAGAGCGCCAGCATCGCGGCGAGGAACGCGATGTACGGCTGGAAGATCCAGGCGAGGTCGTAGCCGACGAGGGCGTGCCCGATCCCCATCGGCATCAGGACGCCCGTCGGATAGCCGACCGCGAGCGTGGTCGCCAGCGTCGCCTCGTACGTCGACGGCGCGAGCCCGGCGAGGTCGCGCGCGTGTTCCATGACGCGGTCGGTCATCGCGAAGTACGTCGCGGTGTCGTCGAGCTTGATGTAGCCGGCGAAGGTCGCCTCGCCCGAGAGGACGACGGGCGCGGCGAAGACGACGAAGACGGCGAGGGCGGCGCCCAGCGCCCACAGGTCCGGGCGGCTCCGCCTGATCGGCCCGAGCAGCAGTCCCGCGATCGCGAGCCCGGCCGCGAGCGGCGCCGCCAGCTCGGCCGTCGCGTCGGTCAGCGTCGCAAGCTCGCCGGCGAGGATGACGAGCGCCAGCCCGAGCGGAAGCACGAGCGCTCCCGGCAGGCGCACGCCGGCGGCCAGCTCGACCAGCCGTCCGCAGCCGAACGAGAGCCCCGCCAGGACGAGCGGAAAGACGGCCCAGGCGACGAACAGGGCCAGGGCTACCCGACGGGCGCGACGCGGCCCGACGTCACCAGGCGCAGCGCCCGAGTAGCAGAGGGGTCGAAGACCTCGATCTGCTCGTCGGAGCCTGGAAAGGCGACGTAGACGTTCGTCGGAGCGTTCGTGGCGTAGACCGCGATGCCACCGCCCGGCGCGGGCACGCTCTTCTCGGTGGGCTGCTTCGCGAGGTCCTGCAGGACCTTCAGCGCATCCTTCGTCGGGTACGTGCCGACGATCGTGTAGTCGGCGCGCCGGTTGCCGATCTTGGCGCCCGGCGGCAAATAACGGATGTAGACACGCCCGCTGGCCGTCCGGGTCAACTCGTAGGTCTGCCCCGAGCGCGGCCCGACCCAGTAGATCGGGCGCTTGGCCTGCGTGGAGGCCGAGCGCAGCGTGGCCGGCGTGGCCGCGACTGGGCCGATCGGTTTCGCGGTCTCCGCAGCCGTCGTCGTCTTCGACGAGCTGGAGGAGTCGTCGTTCCCGCGGACGAGCAGCCAGACGACGAAGGCGGCCGCAATCGCAATCGCAACAACCGCGCCGATCCGCACGCTCGACAGGCGAGCCCAGCCGGTGTCGGGCGCTTCGCTCACTCTCGGCAGAATAGGCCGTCCCTCGGCGGACGCGACCGGTTCCGTTCGCCGCTCCGTCGCCAATCGGCCGGCCACCTCCGCGCGCCACGAAGCTACAATCCGCCGGCCAGGGCGGTTAGCTCAGTTGGGAGAGCACCAGCTCGACAAGCTGGGGGTCACTGGTTCGAGCCCAGTACCGCCCACTCCTCTAAATAAGCCGAAACCCGCTCCACTAGGCGGGTTTCGGTGTCTCTGAGGTCGTCTCCGGTTTACCGCCACATCGACACCCTGAGCCGGTTGGACGATGAAGGGTGGCGACGAGGCCAACGCAGTGTGGGCCAGTGTTCAGGAATGACCCCTGAACGGCGGCTTCCATTTCACGTCGAACCCATCCTTGTCGGCTAGATGTGTTCGGGAAGACCGAAGCGGCCGGGCAGCGCGGGGTCGGCGAAGAAGGTGATCTCGTCGACCTTGCTGCCGCTCAAGGTGAGCACCATCATGCCCCGAGGCTGCGAGCGCAGGTAGTAGCCGAAGGCCGGCTGGCCGTTGGCGCGGGTCGGGCGTAGCTGTAGCGGGGCCCCGCGAACCTCGGCGCGGTCGTCGAGGAACACGCCGATCGCTTCGTGTCCGATGAGCTCGAGCGGCTGCGGCGGCATGGTCACACGAGCGTCGGAGCTCAGCAGAGTTAGGAGGCGCGCCGTGTCGCCGGCTTCGACGGCGTCGCTGAAGGTGGCGAGAAGGTTCCGTTCGGTCGGCGAGTCGGGAAGCGGCGCCTGCTGGCGTTCGACGGTGTACGAGTCGAGCGTTGCGCGTGCGCGTTGGAGCGCGGCTTTGACCGACTGCGGCGTCGTCTCGAGGATCGAGGCGGCTTCGTCGGTGTGGAAGCCGAGCACGTCGCGCAGCACGAGCGCTGCGCGCTGCTTCGCAGGCAGCTGCTGCAGCGCGACGATGAACGAGAGCTGGATCGCTTCGCGCTGCTCGTAGCGTGCTTCAGGTCCGGGAGCGGGATCCGGAAGCGCGCTGTCCGCGTAAGGCTCGAGCCAGCTGGGCTCGACGGCGCGGCGGGTTCTTGACGGTCTCATGGTGTTCTCCGTGGCGGGGCGGCGCCCGCGTTCGCGAATTGCGTTGAGACTCCGGTTGGTTGCGATCCGGTAGAGCCAGGAGCGCAGCGACGCCCGCTCCTCGAAGCCGTTGAGCCCGCGCCAGGCGGCGAGCAGTGTTTCCTGGACGAGATCCTCGGCGTCCTGCACGGAGCCGAGTAGCCGGTAGCAATGCAGCTGAAGCTCGCGCCGGAACGGCTCGACCAGCGACGCGAACGCGCGCTCGTCGCCTCCCTTGGCCCGCTCGAGATCGACGGTCATCGCATCAATGACACCAGGTCCGTCGGAAACGGACCGGCGGTCCGTTTCGCGGCATCGCGGTGTCTTTGACGTCCGCACAACCGCGAATCGGAGATGAGCTGATGCAGAAGCAACGTTGGGTGCCCGCAAAGTGAGCAGCGCGCTCGCACGTGTGTTCGCCGTTTGGCGTACGGGCCTACCGAGGCCTGTCCTCGTTCTTCAGGGCGGGAACGCGCTCAACTACTTCGGCAGCGGACTGATCCTTCCCTTCGAGATCATCTACCTCCACGCGGTCCGCGGCTTCTCGACGGCGACCGCGGGGCTGGTGCTGGCGACGGTCATGGGCACGGCCGCAGTGGTAACGCTCCCTTCGGGTGCGCTCCTCGATCGTTTCAGTGCGAAACGGATCCTGATCGCGGGCAATGTTGTGAACGCACTCGGCTACGGGGGCTTGGCGTTTGTCGACCGTCCTTGGCAAGGCTTCGTCTGCTCGGCCGTCGGCGGTGCCGGCTTCGGATTCGTGGGAACCGCCGGCCAAGTCCTGACCTTGACCCTGGTCCCGGCGGAGCAGCGCGCCGCATCGACCGCGCTCCGACGAGTCGCAGGCAACTTCGGTCTCGGCCTCGGCGCGACGGTTGCGGGCTTCATCGTCGCGGCCACCCATCATCACCTCCAGGCGTTCCAGGGCCTCTACCTCTTCGACGCAGTCACGTTCGTCGTCTTCGCGCTGGTTGTGCTCGTCTGGATCCCGGATCCTGGCCTCGCGGATGCTCCGTCGGCGAGCGAGGGCGCACGGGGTTTCCGAGCTGTTGCTCGGGATCGGCTCTTGCTCGCCTTGATCGCGGGCAACCTCGCGCTTGTGATGATCGGCGGCGCGTTCTTCTCCTTCATCCTCCCGCCGTTTGCGGAGGCGCATACACCTGTCGGGCCCGTTGGGATCGGTGTCGTCGTCTTCATCAACACCTTCTTCATCGTCGTAGCGCAGGTACCGGCGACACGGGTGGTGGCGCGGATGCGCCGCACTCACGCTTTGTTCGCCACCAGCGCCATATTCGCAGTCGGCCTGCTCGCGGTCCTGCTCGCAACGCTCACGCACTCGACGCTCGCCGCTACCACCGTCTTGGCCGGCGTCGCGATCCTGATCGCGATCGCTGAGTGTGGCCAGTTCATCGTGCTCGGCCCGCTAGTCGCGGAAATCGCGCCGCCGCATCTGCTCGGCCGCTACATGTCGCTCTACCAGCTCAGCTTCATGGTCGGCGTGGCTCTCGGCCCCGCGGTCGGCGGCGTGCTGCTCGGAACGTCACCCGACACCATCTGGTGGGGCGGCGCCCTGGCGCTGGCACTGACGGGAGCCGGCTTCCTTCGACTCGGAAACCGGATACCCGACCCCCTCTTGCCGACGAAATCCCCGCCGCTGCAGGCCGCGTCAGAGGCGACCTGATGCGCCGAGGGATGGCGGGGGCGGGGATCCTCTGACCGGGCGCCATCGCAGTGACACAGCGCGGCGAAGCCGATGTCAAGGCCGCGATGCGCGCGCAGGGCTCGCGCGATCGCCCAAACGTACTCAGGCGCTGCCAATCAGGCGACAGAGGCGTAGGTTGGGCGAGTGTTCCGGAATGACCCCTGAGCGGCGCACCCGCTGAGGCCTCACGGGGCGACGGAGTAGAGGTGCCATTCGCCGGGGATGCCTTTGAGTTCGTGGGTTCCGCGATCGTCGAATTCGATCCCCGAGCCGGCCACGATATCCCTCACGGTCTGCGAGACGAGCACCTCGCCCGATTCCGCGTGGGCGGCGACGCGCGCTCCGATCGAGACCGCGACCCCGGCGACCTTGCCGTCTACGACCTCGCACTCGCCCGTATGCAACCCAGCCCGTACCTCGAGCCCGAGATCGGTCACGGCGTCTCGAATCGCGCAGGCGCAGCGGATCGCGCGGGCGGGGCCGTCGAAGCGGGCGAAGAAGCCGTCGCCCGCGGTGTCGAGCTCAATTCCCCGGAAGAGCGCTAGCTGCGAACGTATGCGTGCATGGTGTTGCTCGAGCAGCTCCCGCCAGCGGCGGTCGCCGAGCTCCACCGCCTTTGCCGTCGACCCGACGAGATCGGTGAAGAGGACTGTGGCGAGGACGCTGTCGTATGGGTGGGCCGATTCGAGGCAGATCGGCTCGACGAACTCGCGGATCGCGGCGACCACGGACTCCCAGTCGCCGAGGTACGCCATGTGCGGGCCGCCCGGCAGCTCGACGAAACGGGCGCCGGGAATCTGCTCGGCCATCCAGCGCGCACCGTCGATTGGGATGTGGTCCTCGCGGCGATGCAGAACGACCGTCGGCACGCGGATCGTGGGAAGGATCGGGCGGACGTCGATCTCGGCGTTCATGCGCGCCAATTGCACATACGCCCCCGGGCTGATCGTCAGCCGGTCCTTCCGCGCGCGCTCGCGCACCGCCTCCGGCGACGCATCCATTCCCTGACTGACGAGGAACTCACGCGCGATCTCCTCCGTTCCCCACGCCTCGGCCTCCGCCTCGGCCTCGGCCAAGTACTCGTGCTTCGGCTCCCCCCAAGGGAAGTTCGGCCCGCGCACGAACCGCGGCAGCGAGCCGTAGCTCACGAGTGCCCGCACGCGCTCGGGATAGGTAGCAGCGAAGAGCAGCGCCATGGGGCCGCCCTCGGAGACGCCGCAGACCGCGGCAGCCTCGCTCCCCGCGGCGTCCATCACCGCGCGGATGTCGTCCATGCGCGTCTCGAGGTCCGCGATCCCGGCCGCCCTGTCGGAGAGCCCGGTCCCGCGCTTGTCGAACACGATCAGGCGGGAGAAGGAGGAGAGCGCCCGGTAGAAGCGGGCCACGCCTTCGTCCTCCAACCTGAGCTCGAGATGCGAGAGCGCGCCCGGAGTCCAGACGAGATCGTAGGGCCCATCGCCCAGCACCTGGTAAGCGATGCTGACATCGCCGCTACGGGCGTAGCGCATCTCAGGAGACATGCCTCTTAGTTTCCCTGACCGCCGTCGAACCGGAAAACGCTGCTTGGGCGAGTGTGCTCTCGCCTGAACGCTGTGTTCGAGCCCAGTACCGCCCACTCCCGATCGAAGTCCGGCCCGCTGCGCGGGCCATGACGACTTCGATCGGTTCGTCTTTCGATCCGGAACGGAAGTGTGCGGCGACGGGCAAAGCCCGCCGCCGCGGCCGGGCTGTGGGAGCTCGACGACGAGGTCATGTTCTCCACTGCCGACCCGAAGTCCGGTCGCTGACATAGACGTTCCGTTGCACCTGCCGTGTCGCCGCGGTTTCGGATACAACTCGCGATCTATAACGCTGCGACTCCGAAAGGGAGAGGAGGAGTTGACATGACCTTGCGGCGTTTTCTGGCGTTCCTCGTCGTGCTCGCTGCGGTCGGGTGGATCGTGCAGGCGAGCTCAGCAAGCCCGGGAGCACAAGGATCCGGCTGCGTCGCGCACCACCCGAACTACGTCGAGGGTGCGTTCGAGGTTCAGTACGCGGCCGGCTGCTCGGGCCACGACGAGCCCGAGCTCGATCCGGTCTCGAGCGCGCCCCACTCTGCACAGAACCTCACATGGAGGTTCGTGTTGCCGAGCGACGGCGCCTTCCAGGTGGCGACGCCCGGCCCGGTGTTCTGGTTCGGCGGCACCGTCAACGACCCGAACAGCCTGTTCGGCCAGTCATTTCTGGAAGTGCAGTTCTATCCGGACTCGATCGTCCGGAACTGCACGCCCAACGGCGGCTTTGTCGTCTCCTATGAGCCGAACACGTACACCGTCTGCTCACCGGTCTGGAGCATTCACGCGACCGGGCAGAAACCGGTGTTCCACGAGCCGGCGGCCTTCAACGCAATGCTGACCACCGGCCCCAGGCACCAGCCGCTCGTCATGCACGCGGGCGACACGATCGACATTCACTTCCACGTCGTCTCGCAGCAAGAGGGTTGGCACATCGACGTCACCGACGAGACGACCGGAGGTTCCGGAACGATCGTCCTCAACAGCGCCGGCGGGCCACTCCTGCCGGCGTTCGACAAGCAGGAGATCGGCAACTCGCTCGGCTGGGGTCTCGTCCACGACACCCCGAACTCGTTCGTGTGGGAGATCGGCCACACGTCGCCGTTCTCGCACCCGGCCTTCCAGTTCTGCATTCCTGGGGATCCGATCTGCCAGTCCTTCAACGAGCCGGCCTGGGCTGGAACCTCGCCGATCCAGATCAAGTCGGTCACCTTCGGCGACGGCTCACACCCGACGCAGTGGGCAACGGTCTCCGATACCGGTGGCAAGGCGGAGATTCTCGGGAACTCGTTCGTCGGCCCCACCGACTGCACGGGCTACGGCGGTCCGTTCTGCACCTACCCGTTCTTCACGCAGGGCTCGAGTGGGGTGCACTACGGCACGAACTTCCCGAACGAGATCAACGACCTGGGCGGCGTCGACCAGTTCGCCCAGACGCTGGAGTGCGACGGCCCCTTCGGGCCGAACAGCACGTACTGCGACACGCTCGTCCCGATCGTCCTCCCGTGATCGAAAGCGGCGGATGGGGGCGCAACTCGCGCTTCCATCCGCCGCTTGCCGCATCGTGCCCCCGATGAGATTTGCGGACCTCAGCCGGCTGGCCGCTCAGCTCGACGGTATCTCCGAGCGTAGCCGTGACGGTCTGCTCGACTGGCGGTATCGCGGACGGTTGATCGCCCGTCAGCTCGACGACAGCCACATCGTCATTCGCGCGTCGTTCGACGTCCGAGATTTTCTGCTCCAGGCGTTCCCCGAGACGTTCTCGGTGCCGAAGCGATACGCGAAGCACATGATGGTCGTCGCCGATCTCGTGAACGGAAATGGAGATGCGATCGAAGATGCCGTCATCGCCGCGTGGGAACTGCAGTCCGGCAGAGATGGTTGAGCACGTCGTACCGGTTCTGCGCGTCGCGGATGCTGCTCGCGCCGTCGACTGGTACCGCCGGCTCGGCTTCGAGAAGGAGTGGGAGCACCAGTTCGAGCCGGGTTTCCCTTGGTTCGTCTCGGTCGCGCGCGGCGAGGTTCGGCTCTATCTCTCGGAGCACGACGGCGACGCCACACCGAACACGCTCGTTCACCTGTATGTCGCAAACGTCGACGACATAGCGACGGAGTTCGGAGTGGCTGTCGATGAGGAAGGCCTCGCCGGGCGAGAGTGTGAGCTCGAGGATCCCGACGGCAACAGGCTTCGCATCGCGACACCGCGCTCGTGACACGGCTGAGCGTGCGGCTCAGCCCGTTTCGCAGTCGTTAGACTCGCTCCGTGCCCGAGGCGAGGCTCGACGACTCCGGCTCCGGCCTCGCGCCCGTGAGTGAAGGCTGGTTCGTCGTCAACGTGCGCGACACCGCGTGGATCACGTCCGACGAGACCGGCTCCGCTTGCGTCTTCGAGAGCGGCGACAACTTTTTCGCACAGTTCGGCATCAACATCAGCGTCCTCGGCCCGGGCGAGCCGAACTGCCTGTACCACTCGGAGTCGCAGCAGGAAGCGTTCCTCGTGCTGTCCGGCGAGTGCAAGCTCCTCGTCGACGGCGAGGAGCGGCTGCTCAAGCCCTGGGACTTCTTCCACTGCCCCGCGGGCACGCAGCACGTCTTCGTGGGGGCCGGAGACGCGCCGTGCGCGATCCTGATGGCCGGCGCCCGAACACCGGACGAGCAGCTGCTCTACCCGGTCTCCGAGCTCGCGGCGCAGTACGGCGCAAGCGCCAAGGAAGAGACCTCAGACCCGAAGATCGCGTACGCGGACTTCGAGCGGGCACGGCCCGGGCGGCCCCCGGACTGGGACCGCCTTCCCTGGGCGTAGATGACCTCGGCGCCGACCGGCGTTCTGCCCAGGGCGGCGATCGACTTCCTGCTCGGGTCGCGCGAGCCGGCGATTCGATTCCTGACGCGGCGCGACGTCGTCGGCGAGGACGTGAACGCCGACCCCGACGAGGTCCTCTCCGGGCCGCTCGTGCGTGGGCTCCTGCGCGGCCAGCAGCGCGACGGGGGCTTCGGCGGCCATCCGTACAAGAAGTGGGGCGGCGCGCACTGGCGGCTCGTGTCGCTCGTCGAGCTCGGCGCGCCGGCGGACGATCGCCTGCTCGCGGCCGTCGAGCCCGTCCTGGCCTGGCTCACCGGTGACGGGCACCGGAACAGGATTCAGGTCATCGACGGGCTCACACGGCGCTGTGCGTCGCAGGAGGGGAACGCGCTCGCGGTCTGCTGCCGGCTCGGCCTGGCCCGCGATCCGCGGGTCGAGCTCCTGGCGACCTCACTCGCCGAGTGGCAGTGGCCCGACGGAGGCTGGAACTGCGACAAGAAGGCGACCGGGCGGCGCTCCTCCTTCAACGAATCGCTCCCGCCGATGTGGGGTCTGCACGAGTACTGGCTCGCCACCGACGAGGCCTGGGCGAAGGAAGCCGCGGACCGAACGGCGGAGCTCTTCCTCGAGCACGACCTCTTCCGCGCCCTGGAGACCGGAGAGCCGATCCACGGGGGCTGGCTCGTCGCGCACTACCCGCCGTACTGGCACTACGAAGTTCCGCAGGCGCTGCTGATCCTGTCCCGGATGGACAAGCTCGACGACCCACGCGCCGCGGATGGGCTCGACCTCCTCGAAGGCCTGCAGCGCAGCGACGGCTGCTGGCACAAGGGCCCGGCCTGGTGGCGCAAGCCGGGCTCACCGGGCAGCAACGTCGAGGTCGTCGACTGGGGCGGGCGCGGGCCGAGCGAGCTGACCACGCTGAACGCGCTCCGCATCCTCAGGGCCGCGGGCCGGCTGGACGGCTGAGCATGGCCGACGTCCAGTACACGAAGAGCGGCGACGTCAACATCGCGTACCAGGTGACCGGCGACGGGCCGTTCGACCTCGTCTTCGTCCCCGGTTTCGTCAGCCATCTAGAGCTCGCGTGGAGGATGCCGACCTTCGCTCCGTTCCTGGAGCTGATGAGCACCTACTGCCGTCTGATCCGCTTCGACAAACGCGGGACGGGCATGTCGGACCGGGTCAGCGATGCACCGTCGCTGGAGACGCGCATGGACGACGTCCGCGCGGTCATGGATGCGGCCGGCTCGACGCGGGCGGCGTTTTACGGCCTTTCCGAGGGCGCGGCGATGGCCATCCTCTTCGCCGCCACGTATCCCGAGCGCACGGCGGCTCTCGTGGTGCGGAGCGCCATTCCACGGAGGATGTGGGCGCCCGACTATCCATGGGGCAGCACCGAGGAGCAGTTCCGGCGCGAGGTCGAGCGGGATTTGCGCATCTTCGGCTCGCGTGAGGAGGCCGAGAAGGCGGTGGGCGAGCTCGGTCAGTTCGACGACGACGAGCTGTCGAGCTTCGTCGACTACCTCCGCTACGGCGCCAGCCCCGGCGCGGTCGAGGCCCTCCACCGGATGAACCGGGAGATCGATGTGCGCGCCGTGCTTCCGTCCGTGCACGTGCCGACGCTGATCATGCGCGGATCCGAGGACACGGTCGTGGCGCCGGAGGTCCCGCTGTACATGGCCTCGCGGATACCGACCGCTCGCGTGGTCGAGATCCCGGGAGCGGGCCACCTCGCGTTCGGGAAGTTCACCGAGCCGATCTCGGCCGAGATCCAGCACTTCGTCGAGGATGTCTGGAGGTCAGGAGGCTGGGAAGAAGCCGAGCCGGAGCGGGTGCTCGCGACGGTGCTCTTCACGGACATCGTCGGGTCGACCTCGAAGGCGGCAGCGCTGGGCGACCGCGCCTGGCGCGAGCTCCTCGAGCAGCACCACGCGCTGATCCGCCGCCAGCTGATGCGGCATCGCGGGTCGGAGCTCGACGTCGCGGGCGACGGCTTCTTCGCGCGCTTCGACGGGCCGGCGCGCGCGATCCACTGCGCAACCGCGATCACGGACGAGGTTCAAGAGCTCGGGATCGAGGTCCGCGCCGGGCTGCACACGGGCGAGTGCGAGCTCGTGGACGGCAAGGTGGGCGGCATCGCGGTCCACATCGGCGCCAGGGTCGCGAAGGAGGCCGAGCCGAGCGAGGTGCTCGTGTCGAGCACGGTCAAGGATCTCGTGGCTGGCTCGGGGCTGAGCTTCCGGGAGCGCGGGGTGGCGCAGCTGAAGGGCGTTCCCGAGGAGTGGCGGCTGTACGCGGTCGAGTGAGCGCCTAGGCGGCCGGCAGGCGGATCAGGAAGCGCCCGCCGTCCGGGGACGTCTCCGCGTACACGTCGCCGTGCACGGTGCGGGCGAGTCGGCGCGAGAGCGCGAGGCCGAGCCCGGCTCCGGCGCTGCCGTTGGCACCCTGACCGCGGACGCCCGGCTCGAAGATGCGCTCGCGCTCGTCGTCCGCCACGCCCGGGCCGTCGTCGTCGATCGCGAACACGACGGACGAGTTCTCGCGCGCGACGTCGACCCGGACGCGGCTCGAGCCGTAGCGGCACGCGTTCTCGACCACGGGCTGGAGGATCCGCTCGGCGAGATCCGGGTCGACGCCGATGCGGAGCGCTCCCGCGTGCGGCACGACCTCGACGGCGACCTCGCGCGAGGCGGCGAGCCCCGCGCAGGCAGCTGCGGCGCTCGCGGCGACTTCGCCCGCGTTCGCGAGGCCCACGTCTCCGCCGGCCTCGAAGCGCGCCGCCGCCACGAGAGCGTCGACAGTGCGTGAGAGCTGGTCCGCGCTTCGGCGAATCACATCGAGCGCCTCTCGGTACTCCTCCGGCTCACGGTCGCGGCGCAGTGCGAGCTCCGACTCGGCCAGGACGCGCGAGAGTGGTGTGCGCAGCTCGTGCGAGAGCTCGGCGGAGAAGAGACGCTCGTGTCTCAGGCTGGCCGCCACCCGGTCGAGGAGCCCGTCGAGCGTGGCCGCGAGCTCCGTCAGCTCGTCGTGGGGCGGACCGAGGGCGAAGCGCTGGTCGAGGTCGCGCTCGCTCCACTCAGCGGCCTGCCGCGTCATCTGGACGACGGGCCGGAGCGAGGCTGCGACGAGCCAGCGGACGAGGACCGCGACGACGAGCAGCACGAGAATCCCGAAGACGATCGACGCGATCAGCGCCGCGCCGCGGGTCGCCTCGTACGGTGAGAGCGAGACACCCGCGACGACGGTGCCGACCCGCTTGCCTCCGTCGACGATCGGAACGGAGTAGAGCCGCGCGTCCGACTCCGGGACGTCACGGAAGCGCGAGGGCCCGGTGGCCAGGTCGCGCGCCGCCTGGTCGACGGCTGCCTCCGTGCGTGGCCGCTCGAGCAGGCGCGAGCCCTCGAAGACCCAGATGTACGCGTCGCTCGCCCGAGCGTCTGAGGTCTCGCTCGCCGTCAGGCGGCCGCGTCGAACGCCGACCGAGCCGAGCTCCGCCGCGGCGCGCGAGCGGACGAGGTCGCGGGAGTCACGGTCGAGGCTCCGTCCGAGGACGATGTTGAAGCCTGCGACGAGCCCGGCCACCGACACGACGACCGCCGCGATCACGACGAGCAGTAGCCGTCGCCTGATCCCGAGTGTCATCCGAGTCGGTATCCCACACCGTGCACGGTGGAGATTTCGGGCGCCTGCTCGAAGAGCTTGAGCTTGCGCCGCAGCCGGGCTGCATACGAGTCGAGCGTGTTCTCGCGGACGATCGCGCCGTGCGGCCAACCGGCACGGATGAGGTCGCGGCGCCGCACCGCCTGGCCGGAGGCCGCGAAGAGCTTCGCGAGCAGGCGGAACTCGGTCGGCGTCAGGGGCACGTCCTTCGTCCCGTCCCCGAGCGAATGTGTCAGCGGATCGAGCCTGAGGCCGCCGGACTCGAGCGCGCCGTCCGAGCCTGCACGGCGGAGGAGTGCCTGGAGCCGCGCGACCAGCTCGACGAACGCGAACGGCTTCGCAAGGTAGTCGTCGCCGCCCGCGTCGAAGCCGGAGATGCGGTCGACGACCGCGTCGCGCGCCGTCAGGAAGAGCACCGGGGTCTGGACTCCGCGCGCACGAAGCGCCTGGCAGAGGTCGCGTCCGTCCGCGTCCGGCAAACCGATGTCGATCACGAGCACATCCGGCACCGACCGCTCCACCGCCTCGAGCGCGTTCGCCCCCGTCGCGGCCGAGTCGACCGAGAAACCTTCCTCGCGGAGCCCGCGTCCGAGCACGCCGCGCAGCTCGTCATCGTCCTCGACGAGCAGAACGGTTCGCCCTGAGGTCATCGCCTGTGTCATTCACTCCTCGCGGAGACTCGACAATGATGCCCGCGAAGGCGCTGATCAGCCGAGCTCATGCGCGGGCCGGCTTGAGCTCCGCGGCGGTCGGGATCGTTCCTGCGCGACGACCGTCGTCACCGGGAGCCCCAGATGCGAAGCCCGGTGGGGCAGGTCGAGATGGAGCCAGCGAGAGACGCTGTGCGGCAGCGTCGACAGGATGAGCTCGTGGAAGTCGCCGTCGTGCAGCGCCTCCTCGATGGCGTCCATGGGGTCGTGCCGGTACGAAACCGAGCCCTCGGCCGCGCCGCCTGCCGCGTCCTGGATCACGGGCAGCGCCAGCTCGAGCATGCGCTCGCCGTCGGCCTGGCGGTGCTCCCGCTCGGCTTCGGTGAGAGCGGCGTGCTCGGCGAGGTTCGGGATCAGGAGGTGGAAGGCGGCAGGCCCGCGCCGCGCGCGCTCGCGGACTGCCTGGACGAGCGCCGGCGTGGCGGCCGTCTCGTGCGCGACGACGAGCACGTCGGCGTGCGTCGGCGCCGAGTGGTTGCGCGTTTCGGTCTCATCCGTGCGCGTCAGCGTGAGGTAGGTGACGACGACGACGATCGCGCCGAGGAAGAGCGCGCTTGTCACGGTCGTCCCGAGGCCGAGCCCGCCGTCGGCGCGCGACTGCGACAGGTAGTCGCCGAGCGAGGCGCCGAGCGGCCTGGTCAGGATGTAGGCGATCCAGAAGGCGGCGACCGCGTTCAGCTTGAAGCGGTAGTGCGCGACCGCGACGGCGGCGATCGTGGCGCCGAACAGCAGGAGCGAGACGAGGTACCCGAGGCTGAGCCGCTCGGCGAGCAGGTCGCCCGCCGCGGTGCCGAGCGCGAACGTGAACAGGACGGCCACCCAGTAGAAGCTCTCGCGCCGCATCGTGTAGATCGTGTGGATCGAGAGCGTCCGCTCCAGCGCGTACCAGACGGCGAACGCGATCGTGAGCGCGATCGAGAACACGATCGTGGTCGTCACGAGCGACACGCCCATGTTGTCCGTCAGGTTGTCCGTGATCTGCGTCCCGACGACGCTGATCAGGACGATGCCGAGCCAGTAGACGCCCGGGATGTAGCGGCGCGCGCGAAACTGGACGAGGAGGGCGGCGACGAGCAGCGCGCCGGTCATGAACGTCGTCTTGGTGAGGCCGAGGCCGACGTTCTCGGACAGGTAATCCGACGCTGTCTCGCCAACCGTCGTGCACAGGACCTTGATCACCCAGAAGTAGAGAGTGATCTCCGGGACCTTGTTCAGCATCCAGCGGAAGTCGGCGCGTAGCTGCTCGTTCGCCATGCGGCTCAGAGTGCAACGAAAAACCTGAGCGAAACCTGACCGTGGATCTTTACCGCTTTCTTACGTGTGGCCCACGGTGCGCTGACGTTTGCGACCGACCATTGGCGGGACGTCTCCAACGCCCAAGGAGGGTGCAAATGAGGTTCCGCATGCTCTTCCTCGCCCTGACCGCCGTCGCCGCTGTCGGCCTCGGGGCGACCGGCTCGATCGCGGCCAGCAAGCACGGTCTCGTCGAGTACCAGTTCCGAGGGGAATTGGCGGCCACGCCGCCGCCCAACTCCGCCTCGCTGCTCCTGGACGTGGCCGGTGGCAACCAGCGAGCGTTGCGCCTCATGGTCGGCCAGCCGTCCGGGCAGTCCTTTGCCGTCGACTCGAACACCGAGTACCTGCGCTGGGTGCACGGCGTTCCGACCGTCGTCCAGCAGAGCAACCTGGTCGAGGGCGACCAGCTCGTCGTCCACATCCGCGCGCAGCGGGGCTCGACCCTGCCGCAGGTCGAGGCCTCGGCGGCCAAGGTCGTCGCCGATCACGGGCCGAATCCCGGCCGTGCCAGGCAGCCGCTCTGGCTGTTCCAGGGGACGCTCAACGCCCCGGCGGCGAACGGCCACCTCAGCGTCCATGTCATGGACGGCAACCACCGTGCCCTGAAGGCGATGCTCGGTCAGGCTCAGGACCAGGCTTTCTCCTACGGCCGGCGCACGGTGTTCATCAAGTGGGTGGGCCGCGTGCCCGAGCTGATCTCTCCGAGCCAGCTCACCGTCGGCGACCGGATCAGCGTCCGGGTCCGCGCCCGCGGCAACTCGTCGCTCGGACAGGTCGAGGCCACGCCGGCGAATCACGTCGGCGAGCACGAGCCCGGTTCCGCGTCGTAGACGGCACCGAGGACGGGAGGCCGGCGCTCGCCGTCGGCCTCCCGGCCGTCTACTCGGGGCCTGAGCGCGGGTCGGTCTGCTCGACGACGCGCTCCACGTCGCGCCCTTCCTTCTCGACGATGACGTACGAGTCGTGCGTCTCGATCACGCGCTCCATGGTCGGGTCCTCGTGGCCGGGGCGGAGCAGAAAGTGCGTCGCGTCCGCGCGTACGCGCTCGTAGACGTCCTTCGGCACCGAGTTGCGCTCGGTGCAAGCCGGATTGCCGCACTCGCAGAAGATCTCGATCGTCGCCGTCTGCGAGTCGAACGTCTTCGTCATGTCCTCGACGCGCTCGTTGACCTCGCGGAACATCGCCTCGTTCAGCGCGAGCCGGCGCTCCCTCTCGTCCATGGGCGAGAGCCTACTCATGCCCCAACGAGACATGCCCGGTGCCAGGCACCGGGCATGTTCTTGAGGGACCTGTCGGCTTTTAGAAGCTGCCGGAGACGATCAGCTTGCCGGCGGCGGTCTTGACCTTGATCCGCGTGCCTGCGTTGATCGACGGGAAGCTCGCGCCGCGGCGGTTGATCTGCGCTGCGCCGAGCCCGTTGACGCGGGCCGACCCGACCTTCGTGCTGTTGACGAAGAAGTTGACGCGCTTGCCGGCGAGCCGCCGGACGTGCTCGACTTCGATCTCGAGCTCGCGCTGGTCCTTGGTCTGGAACTTCGCCTTGCCGCTCGCACCCGGAAATGCTCCCGATGACTTGAGCGCGATCCGCGTGCCGGGGTCGTTCTTCGCCTGGACCGCCGGAGCGGCAACGGCGAGCGCCGTCAGCGCGAGGAGCGAGGCGGTGAGAATGACTGTGCGCTTCATGACTTGCCTCCTTGAGATTGGCTTCGTCAGGAAGGTAGTCCCGGCCGCCCTAGGCGCGGGCTATGCGAAGGCAAAGTCTTGGTTCAGCCTCTAGGAGGCGTAGCGGGGCGCCCTGGAGCCCCGGCGGAGCCCGAACAGGCCGTGCAGGAGGTAGTTCACGAGCCACACGACGATCGTCGCCCCGACGTACGTCCAGAACCCGTCGATCGAGAAGTTCGGCGCGATCCACTCGGCGAGAGCCAGCATCGCGACGTTGATCACGAACAGGAAGAGGCCGAGCGTGATGATCACGAGCGGCAGCGTGAGCAGCGTCAGGATCGGCTTCACGATCGTGTTCGCGATGGCAAGCACCGCGGCGCCGATCAGCAGAGGCCCCCAGCCGTCGATCGAGACGCCGCTGAAGAGCCAGTCCGCGACCGCGAGCGCGACGATGTTGGCCGCCCACGCCAACACGAAGAAGACCGCCATCGGGCGCTAGTAAATCAGGTGGTCAGCGGTGCCGGTAGACGATTCGGCCGCGCGAAAGGTCGTACGGAGAGAGCTCCACGTTGACCCGGTCGCCGGGAAGGATCTTGATCCTGTACCGCCGCATCTTGCCGGCGGTGTACCCGAGCGTCTCGTGGCCGTTGTCGAGGAGGATCTTGTACATGCCGTTGCGGAAGGCCTCGATGACCTCCCCCTCGAACTCGATCTTGTCTTCCTTGCCTGCGATTCTCGTTGCTCCTAAATCGATCCCCGCGCCGCAAGCCTGAGCTCGCGACGCGGGGGAGTTCGTTTCGGTGATTACCCGACGAGGACGACGTTCGTCGCCTCCGGGCCCTTCTCGCCCTCACGGGGCTCGTACTCGACCTTCGCATTCTCGGTCAGGGTCTTGAACCCGTCGCCCGAGATGTTCGAGAAGTGCACGAAGAGATCCTTACCGCCGTCTTCCGGCGTGATGAATCCGTACCCCTTCGCATCGTTGAACCACTTCACGGTTCCGGTTGCCATCTAATTCCACCTCCCTTACCACTCACGAACACGCACAAGGAGGCGGAGCGCCACCGGTACACGTTCTATTGCTTGCCGGAGTCTAGCGCGGCCGGTCTGCATCCTGCAGAAAAGCTGCAATTGCGCCTGCAGAGCCCGCGACGACGAGCACGGCCCAGATCTCGAGGGCGATGTCGATCGCGCGTCCGATCGTCGTGAACGGGTTCCTGATCTGCGACGAGACCGTGAGCAGCTGCACCGTCGTGAAGAAGAACGCGTTGCCGAGCGTGTGGATGTCGGTCCCGCGCGCGTGCCGCTCGGCGAAGAAGATGAGGATCGTCCCGGCTACGTCCACGATCACCGTCCCGACGAGGATCAACAGGAGACGTGCCACGAGCCGGTGGTGGTGGGCCTGCCAGCCCCGCAGGTTCTGGAACTCCGCGCGGATCACGTCCGAAGAGTGTCCCGGGCGGTGCGGACGCTATTGGCTGTCGAGGCCGCTCACGCCCCAGGTGTCCGAGAGCAGATAGCCCTCCGGGAACGGGTCGCCCGGGTCGATCAGCACCTGCGTGACGCCCGTGATCCAGGCGCTGCCGCGGATCGCGGGGACGATCGCCGGACGGCCGCCGACGAGCGTCTCCTCGACGATCCGCCCTTCGAAGGTGGAGCCGAGCGGCGAGGCGTGGCTCATCGAGTCGCCCGGCCGCATCAGCCCGCGGGCGTGGAGGACGGCGAGCCGGGCGGAGAGGCCCGTGCCGGTGGCCGAGCGGTCGAGTCTCCCGGGCGCGACGACGACGGCGTTCCGCGTCACCTCGCCGACGCCCCGCCAGGCCTCCGCGATCTGGACGATGCTCACGCCGGCGATCGCCGGGTTCTCGGGGTGTGCGCACTCGAGCTGATCGCGGGCCGCGATGCGGATCGCCTCGCCCGCGAGCGAGAGTTCGCGCGCCTCCTCGGGCACCAGCTCGAAGCCGAGCGCGCTCGCATCTGCGATCGCGTACCACATGCCGCCGTAGGCCACGTCGACGCTCATCCGGCCGAGACCCTCGACGTCGAGCTCCGCGTCGAGCTGCTCGACGAAGCAGGGCACGTTCGTGAGCTCGACGCTCTCGCACTTGCCGTCGCGGCAGGCCGCACGCGCCTCGACGACCCCGCCCGGAGCCTCGAGGCGCACGACGGTCTCCGGCTCGCGCATCTGCACCATCCCGGTCTCGAGCAGCACGGTCGCCGTGCAGATCGTGTTCGACCCGGACATGGCCGGGTACTCGGTCGGCTCCATGATGATGAACCCGGCGTCGCAGTCCTCGCGCGTCGGCGGCACCACGAGGTTGGCGTGGCACGCGACGCTCCCGCGCGGCTCTCGCAGGAGCACGCGGCGCAGCCAGTCGCCGTCGCGGCGGAGCGACTCCATCTGCTCGAAGACCGTCGCCCCGGGTGGAGGCAGGACGCCGCCGACGATCACGTTTCCGATCTCGCCGCCCGCGTGGCAGCCGACCACGGTCAACGTCCGTCCGGCCCGCATCTGAGGGCGACGATACGGAACTGCGAGACTCCCGGCGTGACCGAGCTGGCTGCGTTCCTCGGCGTCTCGGCGATCGTGATCGTGACGCCCGGGCCCGACACGGCGCTCACGATCCGGAGCTCGCTGCTCGGCGGTCGCCGCGCGGGCATGTTCACGGCGCTCGGCGTCTCGTGCGGCCAGGCTGTGTGGACGCTCGCGTCGGCAGTCGGGATCGCGGCGCTGCTCGCGGCCTCTGAGCCCGCATTCCTCGCGGTCAGGATCGCGGGCGCCGCGTACCTGGTCTGGCTCGGCCTCCAGGCGCTGGTGGCTGCGATCCGCGGCCGGCGGGCGCCTGAGGCGCCCCGGTCGAAGCCGCTCGAGCCGGGCAGAGCTTTCCGCCAGGGCCTCCTGAGCAACCTCGGGAACCCGAAGATGGCCGCGTTCTTCCCTAGCCTGCTCCCGCAGTTCGCGCACTCGTTCTCGGCCCTCGTCGCGCTCGGCTTCGTGTTCTGCCTGCTGACGCTCCTCTGGCTGACGGCCTACGCGATCGCGGTCGCGCGGGCGGGCGACTTCCTCAGCCGCTCCTGGGTGAAGCGCGCGATCGAGGCGTCGACCGGGGCCGTGCTGGTAGCGCTCGGGCTCCGGCTCGCCACCGAGCGGCGCTAGTGCGCGGGCCGGTGAGGCGCTTCATCCCGGGCGTCCTGCGCGAGAACCTCGTCTTCAGGCGCGTCTGGTCGGGCCAGACGATCTCGCTCTTCGGCGACCAGATCTCGCTGATCGCGATCCCGCTGACCGCGGTCCTCGTGCTCGATGCGAACGCGAAGCAGATGGGCTACCTCGTCGCCGCCGAGCTCGCGCCGAACCTCTTCTTCGCGCTGCATGCCGGGGCCTGGGTCGACCGACGCGGCCACAGGCGGCGGACGATGATCTTCACCGACCTCGCCCGCGCCGCGTTGCTCGTGACGATTCCGCTCGCGTACGCGTTCGGCGCGCTCACCATCCAGCAGCTGTACGTCGTCGCCTTCCTCGTGGGGACGATGACGGTCTTCTTCTTCGTCGCCTACTCGTCGCTCTTCGTGGCGCTCGTCGAGCGGGACGACTACGTCGAGGGGAACTCGCTGCTGGCCGGGAGCCGCGCGTTCTCGTTCGTTGCCGGGCCGAGCATCGGCGGCATCCTCGTGCAGGTGCTGAAGGCGCCGTACGCGCTGCTCGTCGACTCGGTCTCGTTCCTGTTCTCGGCCGGGTTCCTCGCCTCGATCGATCCCGTGGAGCCGGAGACCGAGGAGGCGGAGAAGGGCCACGTCGTCGCCGGCGTCCGCTACCTCGTGACGTCGTCGGTGATGCGCTCCTCGCTGCTCGCGACGGCGACGATCAACCTCTTCAACTTCGTCTTCCACGCGCTCTTCATCCTGTACGCGGTCCGCTCCCTGCACGTGCGCCCGGCGACGCTGGGGATCGTCCTCGGGGCCGGCGCGATCGGCGGGCTGATCGGCTCCGTCGTCACGTCGCGGCTCGGGCGGAGGCTCGGGATCGGGCCGACGTACATCCTCGGCTGCATCGTCTTTCCGGTGCCGCTCGTGCTCGTGCCGCTCGCGGGCGGGCCGTACTGGCTGATCCTGGCGATGCTCTTCCTGGCGGAGTTCGGCGCCGGCCTCGGTGTGATGATCCTCGACATCAGCGCCGCGTCGATCTTCGCCGCGCTCGTTCCGCACCGGCTGCGGTCGCGCGTGTCCGGCGCGTACATGGTCGTGAACAACGGCATCCGGCCGATCGGGTCGCTGATCGGCGGCTTCCTCGGAACCGCGATCGGGCTCCAGACGACGCTCTGGATCGGTGTCGTCGGCGCGGCGGCGGGCTTCCTCTGGCTCCTGCCCTCGCCGATCCCGAAGATGCGCGAGCTGCCCGAGCTCGCGGAGTAGTTACATTCGCCGTGTGGCGCAGTCGCTGCCCTGGAGCTGGTACTCCGACCCGGACGTCCTGCGGCGCGAGCAGGAGCGGATCTTCCGACGCTCGTGGCAGTACGTCGGCCATACGGGACGAGTCCGGGAAGTCGGCGACCGGTTCGCGGCCTGGGCGGGCGAGATCCCGGTGCTCGTGGTGCGCGCCGAGGACGGGGTGCGCGCGTTCCTCAACGTCTGCCGCCATCGAGGGTCGCTCCTCGTCGACGGCGAGGGCACCGGCAAGTCGGTGCAGTGCCCGTACCACGCGTGGACGTACGGCCTCGACGGGACGCTCCGCGCCGCTCCGCGCTCGGACCGCGAGCCGGAGTTCGACCCCGAGGGCCTGTCCCTCGTGCCGTTGCGCATCGAAACCTGGGGTCCGTTCCTGTTCGTGAACCCGGACGACGAGGCGCCGCCGCTCGCGGACACGCTCGGCCCCGTCACGGAGCTCGTCCCGGTCGACGATCTCGTCTTCCACTCGCGAGACGACTACGACCTCGCCGCGAACTGGAAGATCGCGTGCGAGAACTACCTCGAGTGCTACCACTGCCCGGTCGCCCACAAGGGCTTCAGCGCCGCGTACGACGTCGACCCCGACGAGTACCGGCTCGTGCGGAGCTCCGACCACGTCCTTTCGCAGTTCGCGCCGTTCCGCGGAGAGGGGGAGGGGCACTTCCACTTCGTCTGGCCGAACCTGAAGATCAACGTGCTCGCGGGACGGCCGAACCTCTCGATCGGGCCGGTCCTGCCAGCCGGCCCGGAGCGCGCGACCGGCTTCCTCGACTACTTCTTCACGGCTGACGCCGAGCCGGCGTGGGTCGACGAGCTGCTCGAGTTCGACCGCCAGGTGGGCGCGGAGGACCGGGTCCTCGTCGAGCGAGTCCAGAAGGGCGTGCGGTCGGGAATCGTCGCCGAGGGGCGGCTTCTGGGCGAGAGCGAGCAGCTCGTCGCGCGCTTCCAGGAGCTCGTCGCCGAGGCAGTCGCCTGACCGGGTGGCCAGCTTTCTTCCATAGCGCGAAAGTCGTATTCTCCCGGCGATGAGGGGGACTCGGGGAGGTCTACTGGCGCTCGCCGTCGGACTGGCGACTTTGGCGCTGCTCGGGCAAAACGGTGGCGCCGCGACCACCCCTAGCGCGCTCTTGCTGGACCCGGTCGGGGCATTCTCGGCCCCCACGTACATCGCCTCGCCGCCGGGTGACACGAGTCGCCTTGTCGTCGTTGAGCAAGCCGGAAAGATCCAGCTCGTCCTGAACGGCGTCGTCCAGGCGACGCCGTTCCTGGACATCCACCTGCTCGTCTCGTACGACGGCAACGAGCGCGGGCTGTTCTCGATTGCATTTGCGCCCGACTACGCGACGAGCGGCCTCTTCTACGTCTACTACACGAGCACCGTCGGTCCCGGGAATATCCAGGTCGACGAGTTCAAGCGCGACGCGAGCGACCCGAACATCGCCGATCCGAGCACACGCCGGTCGGTCCTCACCATTCCGCACTCAACCCAGTCGAATCACAACGGCGGTCAACTCCAGTTCGGCCCCGACGGGATGCTCTACATCGGAACGGGAGACGGTGGCGGCGGAGGCGATCCGTACCGTGCGGCGCAGAACCTCCAGGTCCTGCGCGGGAAGATCCTGCGGATCGACCCGCGGCAGGATGGGGGCAGATCCGTACACGGTGCCCGCCAACAATCCGTTCGTCGGCCAGCCGCCGTGGAAGCCGGAGATCTGGTCCTACGGCCTGCGGAACCCTTGGCGCTTCTCGTTCGACCGCGTCACCGGCCGACCTCAACATCGGCGACGTCGGTCAGGACACCTACGAGGAGATCGACTACCGGCCGGTCGAGCGTCGGCTGGGGGCGGGGAGTCAACTTCGGCTGGATCTGCTGCGAGGGCCGGCACCTCGTACGACGACGTACTGCAACCCGCCGCCGCCGAACGATCGTCGCGCCGGTTCTCGAGTACACCCACTCGGGCCGGAGGCATGCTCGATCACCGGCGGATACGTCGTCCAGGACCAGGAAGTCCCGAGCCTCCTCGGCCGGTACGTCTACAGCGACTACTGCAACGGGGCGATCTACTCGAACATCCTTCACGATCCCGGACGCGCAAGGCGACGCTCCAACCGGGCTCGATGCGGGCAACACGACCTCCTTCGGCGAGGACTCGTGCGGCCACGTGTACGTGGCAGGGCAGTGCGGCAGCCCGAACGTCTGGCGGATCCGGCAGACGAACCCGCCGGGCCGCAGTTCTGCATCCCGCGGTACAACCTGCCCGTTCTGACCGCCCACGTCGAGGACGACTTCACGATCGAGCTCAAGGATCCGAACGGCCAGGACCTGGACGGCGGAACGCTGCCCGAGGGCGCGTACACGCTCGAGCTCGACGACAACTCGATCGTCCACAACTTCCATCTGCACCGGCGGATCCGTCTCCTGCGTCCCGAAGCAGAGCTGTGCCTCGGACGTCCAGAACACCGGGCACGAGACCTGGACCGTGAACTTCACACGGCGGCGGCTCGGTTACGTATCAGTGCGACCCGCACCAGGGTTCATGTTCGGGACGTTCACCGTCACCGGCCGCCGCCTCCACCGCCGCCTCCACCGCCGCCGCCGCCTCCGCCGCCGCCTCCGCCGCCGCCGCCGCCGCCGCCACCTCCGCCGCCGCCTCCGCCTCCGCCGCCGCCGCCTCCGCCGCCGCCGCCTCCGCCTCCGCCTCCGCCTCCGCCGCCGCCTCCGCCGCCGCCGCCTCCGCCGCCTCCGCCGCCGCCACCTCCGCCGCCACCTCCGCCGCCGCCTCCGCCGCCGCCTCCACCACCGCCGCCGCCTCCGCCGCCTCCACCACCTCCGCCGCCGCCACCGCCACCGCCCCCGCGGCGGCGCTGCATCGTCCCCCGCGTGATCGGGCTCCGACTCGCGCGTGCGAAGACCAAGATCCGCAGCGCCCGCTGCGCGGTCGGACGCGTGCGACGCGCGCGCTCACGGCTCGTCGGCCGCGTCATCGGCCAGAGCCCGCAGGCCGGAGCGCGCAAGCCCCGGGGCTTCCGCGTCACGCTCGTCGTCGGTCGCCGCTAAAGCTTCTCCGCACGCGGCCGATTCTTGGGGTACCGGCCATGTCGAAGCTGCGCAACCGTCTCGAGAACTACGTCGTCCGCCAGACCAGCGACGTCGTCGACGATCTGTCCGACGATCGCCGGAAGGAGCTCGCCGAGGTCCTGCACGACATCGAGGGCCACAGCCCCCGCGCCGCGGAAGCCGAGCGGCAGATGGAGGAGCTCGTCGAGAAGCTCGACAACCGCAACGCAGCGCTCGACAAGGCCCGCGCGCGGATCGCGGAGCTCGAGGAGGAGCTCGTCCAGGCCGCGGACGACGCGGGCGACCGCGAACAGCGCATGGCCGCCGAGCTCGAGGTCGAGCGGGTCCGCATCGCCGAACGCGAACAGACCTTCCGCGACGAGCTCGCCGCCCGCGAGCGCGAGGTCGAGCGCCGGATCGAGCTGCTCGAGGGCCGCGAGGCAGAGCTCCGCTACGCGGACAGCAGGCTCCTCGAGCTGGAGCGCAACCTCGGTCTCCGCGAGGCCGAGCTCGACAACCTCGCGCAGGAGCTCGAGGCGCGCTCGGACGTGCGCCTCAGGGCCCGCGAAGCCGAGCTCGACGAGCGCGAGCGCCAGATCGAGGTCGTGGAGCGCCAGACCGCCGAGGACAAGCGCAGGTTCGAGAGCCGCGCCGTCCACGTGACGGAGCTCGAGCGGCGCTCCCAGCTGCGCGAGGCCTCCGTCGAGGAGCGCGAGGCGGAGCTGATCGAGGCCCGCCGCGAGCTAGACCGGCTGACGGCCGAGCTGGCCGGGCGCGAGGAGCAGGTCGACCGGCGCAAGAGCGAGTTCGACGCCTACGTGCGCCGCGTCCAGAGCTCGTTCTACTCGGATCGCTAAGCCACGGCACTTGACCTGCGGCTCGGTTTCCTGACGCGTTGCTGAGCGTCCGTATGCGAGTGGGACAGTGTTAGACACACGGCCCGCTCGCAGGAGGGCGCTCAGCAGCGCGAGGCGGGGTCGGAGCCGGGCTCTGCCCGGTGGGAGCCCGCGCCGGTCAGGGAAGCGAGACCAAGTATGCTCGGGTCATGGCGACGCTGAGCGAGGTGATGTCGCGCGATGTGATCACGATCGAGCCGTTCGACACGATCGGGCACGCCGCCGAGAAGATGGTCGCCGAGGGCGTGAGCGCGATCGTCGTCTCGGACGGCGGCCGCCTGATCGGGATCGTCACCGAACGTGACCTGACGCGCGCGGTCGCCGGCCGCGTCCACTCCAGCGAGGCCCGAGTCCGCGAATGGATGACCGCCGATCCGAAGGTCGTCTCCGAGGCGACGGACCCGGTCGAGGCGGTTCAGATCATGCTCGACGGGGGATTCCGCCACCTGCCCGTGGTGGAGAACGAGCGCGCAGTCGGGATCGTCAGCATCAGGGACCTCGCCGAGTGGAGCATCAGGCCGGAGAAGTCTCCGACCTAGGCGTTACCCGACCGGGGCCGGATCGACCGGCGCCGGCGGGGGCTCGGTCGGTGTCGTCGCGGGCCCACCGCTCTCGCCCGCGACCCGCTCCACGACGAGGCGCGGCCCCCGGACACCACATTCGCGGCTGGCGAGGTCGAGGCCGTTCCGCGATCGCGTCGTCAGGGCGAGGCTCACCCCGTCGCCCATGGCCGCCTGATCGGCGAGCGACGTGAGGTCGACGACGTTCCACTTGCCGGCCTTCAGCGGGCCCGAGCTGACGAAGTCGGCCGACGCCATCGGAGCGTTCTGGAACGTGATCTTCTTCTCCCACCACCGGTCGTAGACGAGACGCACCTGGAAGCCCGTCTGCGACCGGGTGCGGCTGTAGACGAGCAGGCTCAGGTGCGCGACGTCGCCGGCGCGCACGTCGGCGTTGAAGCGGAGATAGGCGCGCGTGACCGGCGCCGCATCGACGCGGAGCCCGGTCGCGTGGCCGAAGTTCTCCCTGCGCTTCGCTCCGCTGACGTACGCGTCCGCCTTCGCGCGGACGGCGTGGATCGGCGGCAGCGGGGCGTAGGTCGCGCCGGGAAGCGCGGCGACGACGATGCCGCCCGCGGCCAGGCCTGCCGCGAGCACGGTCAGGAAAGGTGCTGTTCTCACGCAATGGGTACCCGGATCCGCGCGGGAACCCTTACAGCGCAATTGCGAAGATTTCGTTAGGCCGGCTGTGTCTGTACGGCCACGGCCTTCTTCAGGACGCCGAGGGCCTCGTCCTTGCGACCGTCGTCCTCGAGCAGCGCGGCGAGCTTCTCGTAGGTCTCCATCAGGTACCGGCTCGGGTGCGAGGACATGCGCTCCGTCGCGAGCTCGTAGAGCTCGATCGCCTTGGACGTGTCGCCGAGCTCGGCGTAGACGTCGGCGACGACGGTGTAGCTGCGCCCCGCGTCGTACGGGCTCGCGTCGTTGAGCAGGCCGGTCGCGTCCAGCGCCAGAGAGGCGGCCTCCTCGGGCCGGTCGAGCTGGATCAGTGCGCGGGCCTCCTCGAGCCTGAACAGCGCGACGTCGACCGGTGTGCCGCTGTCCGAGAGCAGGTCGAGCCCCTTCTCCAGCAGGTCGAGCGCGTCGCGCGGCTGCTGCCGGTCGAGCTCGATGTGCGCGAGCAGCTGGTGCGCCTGAGCGGTGTAGTAGGTGTGCTCGGTCAGCTCGAGCAGGTCGAGCGCGTGCCTCGCGTAGCGGGCGGCCCGGTGGTGGTCCTCCTGCGCTGCGGCCAGCCTCGACTGCGACCAGTAAAGGCGGGCGCGGACGACTGGGTCGTTCGAGTCGGAGGTCAGCTCCACGATCCTGGCCAGTAGCCGCTCCGCGGCGTCGAAGTCCGTCTTGTCGATGAGCGCGTTCGCGAGCAGCACGCCGAAGCGAATCGCCTCGACCGCGTCGTTGCGCTCCTCGGCCGACCTGAGCGAGCTCTCGAACAGGCTGATCGCCGCGTCGAGCTGGTCGACCGACGCGTAGGCCCGACCGAGCGTGTCGGCCCAGCCCGGGTAGTCGGCGAGATCGATGTGCCCGACGGCGCGCGCCTCTTCGAGCCGCGCGATCGCGTCCCGCGGCCTCCCTTCCCGGTAGGCGAGCTGCCCCAGGCCGGCGAGGGCGCGGGCCCGCTCGTCGCTCGTCGCCGCCTGCTCGAGGGCCTCGCCGTACAGCTTCGCGGCCGCCTCGCGCTCGTCGAGCCGCAGGTTGATCTCGGCCTCGACGAGGACGGCGTTCTCGTCGTGGCGCTCGGTGCCGGTCGCGAGGTAGTCCTCGCTCACTCCGAGCCGCCTGCCCATCTCGCGCAGGAGCTGGAGCGACGGGATGCGGTCGCCTGCCTCGATGCGAGAGATGTACGCCGGCGAGCAGCCCGGGAACGAGAGCTGGCGCTGGCTCAGACCGGCACGCTCGCGGGCTTCGCGGAGCCTCTTACCGACCTCGACCGGGTTGTCGACATGTGTTGACTTTCGTCGTGGCATGACGCGGGATCGTTCTATAGTAGGCGTACGCGAGCGCTCGGGGCCTGTCGAAGCGGTCAACAATGAAAGGAAGGTCCCGATGAAGCTGCGGTACGCGCTGTTCGGCGCTGCGATCGCTGCCCTCTCGGCGCTGCTCGCCTACGGCCCGGTCTGGCCGTGAGGGTTTGACGGGTGGCGGACCTGCCCCGCCACCCGTCACGTTGGAGCCTCAGCGCGGATCGATCCGCAGGGTGACGCCGCTCGCCTCCACGATTCCCGTCGCCGGTGCGTCGTCGAAGCGGCCGTACACGGAGCAGCCCGCAGGGGCCCCGACCACGGAGACCTGGTACGAGAGGACGTACGGCCGGTCGTGGTCGACGCGGGGGGTGGCTCCACCGGTGCCGAAGCGAGCGTCAAGCGCGGCCCGGTCGACGGCACGGGGCTCGAGCCCGATGTCGACGTGGGCCACCGGGCCGCCGATGAGCAGTACGTACGCCAGTCCGGTCGGCGGCGGCTCGATGCGCCCGTGTCCGAGCCCGTCGATGACCGGGTCGGGCGCGCCGATCGCATGGGCCATCGCGACGGGCGTGAGGTCGGTCACGAAGCAGAGCCCTTCGCTCCAGTCGCGCAGGACGTCGGCGGCGGCGATTCGGCCTGTGGGACGCCGTCGGGCCGTATCCTCTCGTTCCATGCGCGTGCTTCTTCCCGACTCGACGGAACTGGAACTTCCAGACGGCTCGACCGGCCTCGACGCTGCTGCAGCGATCGGCCCCAAGCTGGCCGAGCAGGCCGTGCTCGTCCGCTCGAACGGGCGCGTCCAGGACCTCAGGCTGCCGCTCGAGGACGGGCAGCCGATCCAGATCCTGACGACGCGCGACACGACCGACCCGGACGCGCTGTACGTCCTGCGCCACTCGTCGGCGCATCTCCTGGCGGAGGCCGTCCGCAGGCTCCACCCGGGGACGAAGATCGCGATCGGTCCGCCGATCGAGAACGGCTTCTACTACGACTTCGAGTTTCCGGAACCGATCGGCGAGGAGGCGTTGGAGAAGATCGAAGCCGAGATCCAGCGCGAGCTCGACGAGGGCCGCGAGTGGGCGCGTGAGGAGGTCTCGGCCGAGCAGGCGAAGAAGCTCTTCGCGGACGAGGGCGAGGAGTACAAGGTCGAGCTCGTCGACACGGCCGAGGGCGACATCTCGCTCTACACCCAGGGCGACTTCACCGACCTCTGCCGTGGCCCGCACCTCCAGGACTCGAAGCCGATCAAGGCGCTGAAGCTGACGGGGATCGCCGGCGCCTATTGGCGCGGCGACGAGCACAACAATCAGCTGACGCGGATCTACGGAACCGCCTTCTACTCGCAGGCCGACCTGGACGCGTACCTCGAGCGCCTCGAGGAGGCGAAGCGCCGTGACCACCGCCGGCTCGGGACCGAGCTCGACCTCTTCCACCTCTCCGACCACGCGCCGGGGATGCCGTTCTGGCACCCCAAGGGGATGGTCCTCTGGAACGTGCTCGAGGACCTCCGCCGGCGCGAGAACCTCAGGCGCGGGTACGTCGAGGTCAAGACGCCGCTGATGTACGACGTCGAGACCTGGAAGACGTCGGGCCACTGGGAGAAGTTCAAGGACGAGATGTTCCTGCTGCCGTACGGCGAGGAGCGGACGCTCGGGTTGAAGCCGATGAACTGCCCCGGCCACATGCTCTTGTTCGGAAACGCGCTTCGCAGCTACCGCGAGCTGCCGCTGAGGTACGCGGAGGCGTCGACACTGCACCGGAACGAGCGGGGCGGGACGCTCCACGGCCTCCTGCGGGTGCAGCACGTGACGCAGGACGACGCGCACATCTTCGTCACGCCGGAACAGATCGAGGAGGAGATCTTCGCCGCGCTCGACTTCGCCTCGTACCTGTACGACCTGTTCGGGATGGAGGCGCGCTTCGAGCTCTCGACGCGACCGGACAACAAGCTCGGCACGGACGAGGAGTGGGACTTCACCGAGGGCGCGCTCCGCTCGGCGCTCGACAGGCGCGGGATCGACTACACGATCAACGAGGGCGACGGCGCGTTCTACGGGCCGAAGATCGACCTGCACATGACCGACGTCCTCGGCCGGTCGTGGCAGATGGGAACGATCCAGCTCGACTCGCAGATGCCGGCCCGCTTCGGCCTGACGTACATCGGCGAGGACAATGCGGAGCACACGCCGTACGTCGTCCATCGTGCGCTCTTCGGCTCGCTCGAGCGGTTCATGGGGATCCTGATCGAGCACTACGGCGGCGCCTTCCCCGTGTGGCTCGCGCCGGTGCAGGTGCGCATCGTCCCGGTCGGGGACGATCACCGCGAGGCTGCGGGTGAGCTCGCCGGGAAGCTGGGCGAGTTCCGGGTCGAGGTCGACGACTCGGACGAGACCGTCGGCAAGCGGATCCGCAACGCGGAGGTCGAGAAGATCCCGTACGTGGTCGTGTGGGGCGACAAGGAGTCGGAGGACGCAATCGCCGTCCGCACGCACGGCGGAGAGCAGTCCACGAAGTCCCTCGACCAGCTTCTTGGCGAGCTTCGTCAGGCTGCTACTGTTTGAGACCTGCAAAGCAGGGGCGACACGTTCCTCACCTCCGGGGCTCAAGGCCTGTCGGGGGTTCAACCGAGAAGGTTGGAGGGTTCGAGGCCGCTGCTGCGCAGCGGTTTTGTCGTTTCGAAGAAGGAGGAAGCTGACAGCTTGGTGAAGCGCCTTTGAGGCCACGACGTCGCGTCGAGCCCTCGCGGCCGACGATCCCGCACAGCCGCATCAACGAAGACATCCGCGTCTCGCAGGTCCGGCTCGTCGACGAGAAAGGCGGCCAGCTCGGGGTGAAGCCGATCCAGGAGGCGCTGGACTACGCGCACGGGAAGGATCTCGACCTCGTCGAGGTCGCGGCTCAGGCTGATCCGCCGGTCACGCGGGTCATGGACTACGGCAAGTACCGCTACGAGCAGGAGCAGAAGGCCAAGCTCGCTCGGAAGCACCAGATTTCGATCAACGTCAAGGAGATCAAGCTCAGGCCGAAAATCGGGGATCACGACTACGAGACCAAGAAAGGCCATGTCGTCCGCTTCCTGAACCAGCGGGCGAAGGTCAAGGTCACGATCATGTTCCGGGGGCGCGAGACGAGCCATCCGGAGCGGGGACGCGACCTGCTGATGCGTCTCGCGGAGGACGTCAAGGAGATCGGGGTCGGTCGAGTCGCCGCCGCTCCTCGACGGACGGAACATGGTCATGATGCTCGGGCCGACGAAGAACGCAGGAGTCGCCAAAGAAGATGCCAAAGCAGAAGAGACACAGCGGAGCGAAGAAGCGGTTCAAGGTGACCGGGACGGGGAAGCTCCTCCGCCGCAAGGCGCCGAAGGCCCACCTGCTCGGGAAGAAGTCCGCGAAGCGCAAGCGTAGTTTTCGCCAGCAGCAGGACGTGCACCCCTCGGACGCCCGCGAGGTCAAGCGCCTGCTCGGGGGTGGGAGCTAGTGGCTCGCGTCAAGCGCTCGGTCGCGTCGCGGAAGCGGCGCAAGAAGGTGCTCGAGGCGGCGAAGGGCTACGTCGGCACGCGTCACTCCCGGTACAAGGTCGCCAACGAGGCGGTCGAGCACGCGCTCGTCCACGCGTACCGCGACCGCAAGCGCCGCAAGCGCGACATGCGACGGCTCTGGATCATGCGCATCAACGCGGCCGCGCGCGCCGAGGGGCTCTCGTACAACCAGTTCGTGGCCGGTTGCCGCAAGGCCGGGATCGAGCTCGACCGCAAGGTGCTCGCCGGGATCGCGGTCGAGGATCCGGCGGCCTTCGGCAAGATCGCCGAGCACGCGAAGTCGGCGCTTGGCTCCGACTCGGACGAGTAGTCAGGTCTTTCTGAACCAGGCGGCCTCAGTCCGAGGGCCGCTCGCAGCTGTACGTCGACCTGCTGACCGCGTGGGCGGACGATCCCGTCGCCGCGGAGCTCGTCGGGCCGGATCCGGCCTGGGACGCTCCGCTGCGGCTGATCGGTGGTTTGCACTACCTCGTGCTGGGCGGCGAGGCGGGCTGGGACGATCCGCTCTCCGAGCACGCAGAGTTCCTGCGCGAGTTCGTCGCCACGCAGGGGGTGCAGACGAACGAGGTGCAGCGATCCTGGGTGCTCGTCCCGCTGCTCCTTCGCGTCGCGCAGCGGACGGGCGCCGAGACGTTCGACCTCGTCGAGCTCGGGCCGAGCGCGGGGCTCAACCTCGTCTGGGACCGCTACCGCTACCGCTACGAGGCGGGGGACTGGGGGCGCGAGGACGCGGTGCTCCGTTTCGAGGGCGAGGAGCGCCGTGCTGTACCGGGCGAGCTGCTCGGCCTCGAGGTGGAGGTGCGCGGGCGGACGGGGATCGACCGTTCGCCGATCGACGTCACGACCGAGGAGGGCGCGCGGCTGCTGCGCTCGTTCGTCTGGGCCGGACAGGAGGGGCGGATGGAGCGCCTCGACCGGGCGATCGAGGCGCTTCGCGAAGATCCGCCGCAGCTCGTGACCGGCGACTACGTCGACGAGTTGCCGGACGTGCTTGCCGGGCAGCCCCGCGACGGCCTGACGGTCGTCTTCCAGACGGCATCCTTCGGCTACATCGGCGACGAGGGTCGCGCCCGCGTGCGCGCGGTGCTCGAGGAGGCCGGCCGGGAGCGGTCCGCTTGCGTTCATCTCGACGGGCAAGCCGCGCGACCCGGAGGAGCACTGCTGGGGCCTGCGGCTCGTCTACTGGCCGGGCGGGGAGCGCGAGTTCGCCGGCCATGCCGACTTCCACGGCTCCTGGCTGCAATGGGAGCTGTGACGCGGCCGAAGGAGCCATGCCCCGGGACCTGGTCCACAGACGCGGCCGAAACAGCCAAGTCCCGGGACCTGGTCCCGGGGCATGTGCGGACGGGACATGTCGTGGGACCAGGTCCCGAGACACGGCCCGAGGGGGCACACCGCTGATCACCTCGGCGCACAATCCGAAGCTGCGGCTGATCCACCGGCTGCTCGAGTCGCGGCGCCAGCGCGAGAAGGAGGGGCTGTTCGTCGTCGAGGGCGAGGATCTCGTCCAGGCCGCGGACGACGCCGGAGTTGAGCCGGTCGAGGTGCTGCGCGCCGGAGAGGACGTCGAGCCGGAGCTCCTGGCGAAGGTGTCGACGATGGGGCACCCGCCGCGCGTGATGGCGCCTCTTCCGGCACGAGTCGCTGCCGCGTGGCGTCGACCCGCTCTCACTCTCCCTCTGGCGTGTCGCCGACCCGGGGAACCTGGGCACGATCTTGCGGGCCGCGGACGCCTTCGGAGCATCGGTCGCACTGTCACGTGGCTGCGCCGACCCGACGGGCCCGAAAGCGCTCCGGGCCTCGGCCGGTGCGATCTTCCGCGTTCCGCTGGCCGGGTTCGACGAGCCGTCCGGGAAGCGCGTGGCGCTCGTCTCGCACGGCGCGCCACCGCTGGCGGGCCTCGACCCGGGCGTCCCGGTCACGTACGTCCTCGGCGCCGAGCGCGAGGGTCTGCCGGAGGACGTCGTCGCCGCCTGCGACGAGACCGCGACCATCCCGCTGGCCGAGGGCTCGGAGTCGCTCAACGTGGCCGTGGCGGGCGCGATCGCGCTCTACGAGCACCGGCGCCCTCGGTAGAGTCGAGCCATGGCCAGAATCGTCGGTGTCTGGACCTCACCCGCCCGCAAGAGCGGCCGCTCGGACGGGCACGAGCGTCGGCGTGCGATCGCCGGCCAGGGGCTCGAGGGCTGCGCGCACGCGAACCCGCCGAAGCGCGAGGTGCTCTTCGTCTCGAAGGAGCACCTCGACTCGGTCGGCGTCGAGCCGGGCGCGATCCGCGAGAACCTGACCGTCGAGGGCGACGACGTGGAGCAGTGGCCGATCGGCCAGCGTGTCCGCGCCGGCGAGGCCGTCTTCGAGATCACGATGGTCTGCGATCCGTGCCACCGCATGGACGAGCTGCGCCAGGGCCTGCGCACCGAGCTCGAGGGCAAGCGCGGGATGCTGGCGCGAGTAGTCGAGGGCGGCGAGGTCGCGGTCGGCGACGAGATCGAGCTGCTCTAGCCCCGCCTGGCGACGAAGATCATGTCCTCGCCGCCTCGGTGCGGGGAGCGGTCGAACCAGCCGTAGCACGCCTCGACGACGAAGCCGGCCTCCTCGAGCAGGTCGATCCACTCGCGGCGCGAGATCCAGGAGAGCGCCATCGTCGTGGCGCCTTCGGGGCCCTTGACCGAGAGCGTCAGCGTCCGCGTGTCCGTGTCCCAGTACGCGCGCTCGTAGATGTCCGGCTCGCGCTCGAGCCAGCGGCCGTGGGTGGCCTCGATGTCGTCGTCTCCGGGCGCGAAGACGTCGAAGATCAGGCGCCCGCCGGGAAGCAGCGCATTGCGGGCGGCGGCCAGGGCTTCAGATCGGTCGCCGTCGTCGGCCAGGTGCAGGTACGAGCGGAACGGGCAGATGACGAGCGGCACCTGCTCGTCCAGCGGCGGATGCCGAAGGTCGCCCAGCCGCAGGTCGATCAGCTCGGCGACGCCTGCCTCCTCCGCCCGTCGGCGGCATGCGGCGAGCATCTCCCGCGACGAGTCGACCCCGATGACGCGCTTCCCGGTCTCGGCGATCGGGATCGCGATCCGCCCGGTGCCGATCCCGAGCTCGACCACGGCTCCGCCCGACTTGCGCGCCTCGGCGACGTAGAAGCCCACGTCCTCGACGACGCTCCGGCTCCACGGGTCGTAGAGCTCGGCGATCCGGTCGTACGGGCTCGCCTTCACCGGGGCTTCCTCGCGACCCAGACGAACTCGCCGCTCTGCTCGTCGAACGGCGCGCGCTCGAAGTCGCCGTAGAGCGCCTCCACCTCGAGCCCCGACACGTCGATCAGCCCTTCCCACTCGCTCTTCGTCACCCACCAGAGCGAGACGCTGCCGCCGGACTCGAGCGTGATGTCGAGGCGGTTGTCGGCGGGAAAGTGGTCGACCCGGTGCCGGATGCCGCGCTCCACGGCCCATTTGCCGTCGTTCTCCGCCGCGATGCGCGGATCGAAGACGAACGAGTTCCAGACGAAGCGGCCACCGGGAGCCAGAGCCGCCGCGACCCGCTCGAAGACGCGACGCTTGTCGCTCCAGGTGGGCAGGTGCAGCATCGCGCGGAACGGGCAGTAGACGAGCGCGGCCGGCTCGTCGAGCTCGAAGTCGCGCATGTCGCCCTCGTGCAGCTCGAGGTCGACCCCTGTCTCGGCGGCCTTCTCCCGCGCCAGAGCGAGCATCGCCGGCGAGCGGTCGATGCCGATGATCCTCCTGCCGGTCTCCTGCGCGATCGGCACCGCGACCCGTCCGTTCCCGACAGCCAGCTCGACGACGGGCCCGTCCGCCTCGCGGACGAGCTCGAGGTAGAACGGGACGTCCTCGGTCATGTGCGAGGCCCAGTCGTCGTAGATGGCCGCGAAGGCCGCGTACTCGTCCATGGCTCCATTCTGGCTATCGTGTGGCTGATGGCCACGCGCGCACGTTCTTTCTTTACCGGGCCTCGGCTTGCTGCCGGGGACCGGCGCTAGCGCGCAGCGGGATCCTCAGCAGAAAGTCGAGGCCGTGACTGAGCCACGCGATACAGTCGCGCGCGTGGACGCGGAAGCGCTCCAACGCGAGGCCCTGAGCGCGATCGAAGGCGCATCGAACGCCGATGAGCTCGAGGACCTGCGCGTCCGCTACCTCGGCCGCTCGAGCGACCTCAAGCTCGCGCTCCGCGAGGTGCGCGACCGCCAGACGGGCATGGCGCTGAATGCCGCCCGCGAGGCGATCGAGCAAGCGGTTGCTACCCGCCAGGCTCAACTCGAGCGTGCGGAGCTCGACCGCGCGCTGACCGAGGACGTCGTCGACGTGACGCTCCCCGGGCAGGCGCTTCCGCTCGGCCACCGGCACCCGATCACCCAGACGCGCCGCGAGATCGAGGACGCGTTCCTCGGTCTCGGCTACGAGGTGCGCGACGACCGCGAGGTGGAGACGACCGAGTACAACTTCGACAAGCTCGCCTTCGACCCGTGGCACCCCGCGCGCTCCCACCGCGCGACCTTCTTCTTCGACGAGACCCACGTCCTGCGCACGGAGACGTCTCCGTCGCAGATCCACGCCATGGAGGAGGGCGAGCCGCCGATCTACATGGTCTCGATCGGCCGCTGCTACCGGCGCGACGCGATCGACGCGACGCACTACCCGATCTTCCACCAGTTCGAGGGACTCGCCGTCGACCGCGGGCTGACACTCGCCGACCTCAAGGGGACGCTCCTGCACGTCATGCGCGCGCTGTACGGGC
Source organism: uncultured Actinomycetes bacterium (assembly GCA_963850415.1). Taxonomy (GTDB): domain Bacteria; phylum Actinomycetota; class Thermoleophilia; order Gaiellales; family Gaiellaceae; genus VAXT01. The sequence continues at coordinate 224,898 of CAWKLE010000004.1, read as the reverse complement.
CGGACCGGCGCGTCCGCTTCCGTACGCACTACTTCCCGTTCACCGAGCCGTCGATCGAGCCCGACGTCTCCTGCGGGATCTGCGGCGGCGAGGGCTGCCGCACGTGCAAGCACTCGGGCTGGCTCGAGATGGGCGGCGCCGGCATGGTCGACCCTCGCGTCTTCGCGAACGTCGGCATCGACCCCGAGGAGTGGTCCGGCTTCGCGTTCGGCTGCGGCATCGAGCGCGTCGCGCAGCTGAAGTACGACTTCCCGGACATCCGCCCGCTCTGGGACGGCGATCTCCGCGTGCTGAGGCAGTTTTGAGAGTCCCGGTCTCCTGGCTCCGGGACTACGTCCCGATCGAGATGCCGCTCGACGAGCTCGCGACGCGGCTGTCGGTCTCGACCGCCGAGATCGAGGGCATCGAGCGCCGCGGCGTGTCCGACGAGGACGGGAACCTCGGCCTGTTCCGGATCGGCAAGGTGCTGGCGGCCGAGAAACACCCGAACGCGGACCGGCTCCAGCTGTGCCGGGTCGACGTGGGGGAGGGCGAGCCGCGCCAGATCGTCTGCGGCGCCTGGAACTTCGGCGCGGGTGCGACCGTGGCGGTCGCGCTGCCCGGCGCGGTCCTCCCCGGCGGGTTGAAGCTCGACCAGCGCAAGGTTCGCGGCGAGCTCTCGAACGGGATGATCCTGGCCGAGGACGAGATCGAGCTCGGCACGGACCACTCGGGGATCATGCTGCTGCCCGAGACCGAGCCCGGGACACCGTTAGTCGACGTGCTTCCGCTCGCGGACGACGTCCTCCTCGTCGAGTCGACCGGCAACCGTCCCGACCTGCTCTCCGTGTACGGGATCGCGCGCGAGGTGGCGGCGCTCTACGACCTCGAGCTCGCGCCTCCGCCGGGGGTCGATCCCGAGCCGGCGGGAGACGAGCCCGTGGAGATCGCGGTCGACGACCTCGAGGGCTGTCCGCGCTACATCGGCCGGCTCTTCCGGAACGTCTCGGTCGGCCCCTCGCCCGTGTGGTTGAAGTCGCGCCTGAATGCCGCGGGCATGCGCCCGATCTCGAACGTCGTCGATGCCACGAACTACGTCATGCTCGCGCTTGGAAACCCGCTGCACGCGTTCGACCTGAGCACGCTTGCGGGCGGGAATATCATCGTGCGCCGAGCCCAGCCGGGCGAGTCGATCCGAACACTCGACGGCGTCGATCGCCGCCTCGAAGAGTCCGACCTCGTGATCGCCGACGCGGAACGGGCCGTGGCGATCGCCGGGATCATGGGCGGCGAGGAGACGGAGATCGGCGAGGGGACGAGCGACGTCCTGCTCGAAGCCGCGAACTTCGAGCCGACCGGCCTCTACCGCACCTCCGAGCGCCTGCGGCTGCGCACCGAAGGCTCGAACCGCTGGGAGAAGGGCGTCGACCCGCACCTGGCCGAGCAGGCGGCCAGGCTCGCGACCGAGCTGATCGTCTCCACGGCCGGCGCCGAGTGGGTCGGGCACGTCGACGTCCAGGGCGAGCTTCCCGCGCGCCCCGTGATCTCGTTCCGTCCCGAGCGAGCCGACGAGCTGATCGGCCTCGAGACCCCGCCCGAGGAGCAGACGCGCTGGCTCGAGCGGCTCGGGTTCGACGGCCGAAACGGCGAGGTCGTCGTGCCCACGTTCCGCTCGCGGGACGTGACGCGCGAGGTCGACGTCGTCGAGGAGGTCGCGCGCGAACGGCTCGAGGACGTCCCGTTCACGCTCCCCGTGCGCCGGGAGATGTTCGGCGCCCTGACGCCGATCCAGAAGCTGAAGCGGCGCGTCGAGGACGTCCTGGCCGGCCTCGGCCTCGCCGAGACGTACACGCCTTCGCTGCGCGCCGAGGACCCGGCCCCGCAGGCCTGGACGTTGCCGGAGCCCGTCTCGGCCGAGCTCGCGGTCCTGCGCACCCGGCTCCTCCCCAGCCTCGTCGAGGCGGCACGGCGGAACACCGAGCTGGGCGCCGAGGACGTTGCGCTCTTCGAGATCGCGCACGTCTACCTGCCAGGCTCGGACCTCCCCGACGAGCACACGCACGCGGCGGGCATCGTCGAGGGCGGCTGGTGGCGCGCGAAGGGAATCGTCGAGGCGCTCTACGCCGCGCTCAAGGTCGAGCCCGTCTTCGAGCGGACGGCCGACGAGCTGCTCCATTCCGGCAAGGCGGCCTCGGTCGGGGCTGGCATCGTCGGCGAGCTCCACCCGGGCGTGCTCGAGGCCACCTGGGGCGTCTTCGAGCTCGACCTCGCCAGGCTCCTCGAGGCGACAACGGAGCTGCGCTACACCGACGTGATCACGTACCCGGCGGTTCGCCAGGACCTCGCGTTCGCGGTGCCCGACGAGGTCGCGGCCGGCGATCTCGTCGCCGCCGCGCAGAAGGCCGCCGGCCCGGAGCTACGCACGATGCGCGCCTTCGACGTCTACCACGGCGACCAGGTGGGCGAGGGGCGGAAGTCGATCGCGTTCGCGGTCAGCTTCCAGTCGTCCGAGCGCACGCTCTCCGACGAGGACGCGGCCGCCCTGCGCGAGAGGATCGTGCAGGCGCTCGAGAAGCGGTTCGGCGCCGAGCTCAGGGCGTAGCGCTCGCGAGGCGCTCGGCCATCGCGCGCAGGATCTTGCGCTGGATCTCCGGCGAGTTGTCGAGCAGTTTGCCGAAGTTCCGGCTCGTGATCACGAGCACCCGGATCGGAGAGGTCGCCTGCACGCTCGCCGTCCGCGGCTGGCCCGTGACGAGTGAGATCTCTCCGATGAAGTCGCCCTCATGCACGCTGTTCACCCGCTTGCCGTTCTTGACGACGTCCGCGCTGCCCTCGACGATGACGACGAACTCGCGGCCACCCTTGCCCTCGTGGATGAGCATCGCGCCCTCCTTGAGGTCGAGCTCGTCCGCGATCGCCGCGATCTCGCCCAGCTCCTTGCGCGTGCAGTGCCTGAAGAGCGGGATCTCCTTGATCAACGCGACCTTGGCGTCTTTCCGCAACTGCATCAGGAGGAGTCTAAAGCGGCGAGACCGGGTACAACAATCGTGGTAGAAAGGAGGCGACAATGTTGCGACTGCTACTAGGAGCGGCTCTGCTTGCGGTGCTCGCGTTGCCCTTGGGGGCGAGCGGGAGTCCGATCGTCCCGCAGCTGACCGCGACGGTGACCGCGAAGTCGATCACGCTCGTCGGCGCCGACGGCAAACGAGTGCGCGTGCTCCAGCCGAACACGTACTTGCTCGTCGTCCACGACCGCACCGTGAAGCAGAACTTCCACCTGCTCGGCTCGCGGGTGAGCGCCAAGACGGGAATCGCGGCACGGACGACCAGGAAGTGGTCCGTCTACCTGAGCCCGGGCTCGTACAGCTACCGTTCCGACCGGAACAAGGCGCTGAACGGGGCATTCATCGTTGCAGGCAGCCCGCCCGCGTAACCAAAACCGAATCGCGCGCCCGCGCGTAAGAAGGCGAAGAGAGGGTCTGATGTTTCGAACGCTGCTCATAGGCATCGTGGCTGTCGCGGCCGTGTCCATTCCCGCGGCGGCGACCGGCTCGCCCAACGCGACGCTCACGGGCGTCGTGGGGCCGGGCTTCAACATCTCGCTCAAGAACGCGGACGGCACGGGCGTGAGACACCTCGATCCAGGCTCCTACGACATCACGGTCACGGACAACTCGATCGAGCACAACTTCCACCTGAGCGGCCCCGGAGTCGATCAGAAAACCGACGTCGAGCTCATGGGCACGGTCACCTGGACGGTGGCGATCACCGACGGGACCTACACGTTCATCTGCGACGCCCATCCGACGCAGATGAAGGGCAGCTTCACGGCCGGCAACGTGCCGCCTCCTCCGCCGCCCCCGCCGCCTGCGGCGAAGCTGAACGGCAAGGTGACGACGAAGACGATCACGCTCAAGACGGGCTCCGGCTCGAAGGTCCGGACGCTGACCGCGAGCAAGTACAAGCTCACGGTCTCGGACACGTCCAAGACCCAGAACTTCCACCTCAAGGGGCCGGGCGTGAACAAGAAGACCGGCGTCGCCGCGAAGGCGAAGGCGACCTGGACGCTCACGCTCAAGCCGGGCAAGTACACGTACCGCTCGGACAAGAGCCGCAAGCTGCACGGCTCGTTCACGGTCAAGGCCGCCGGCTAGATCGGGCTGCGGCGGCGGTCGAGCTCGCTGTTCAGCTCCGCGCCGAACAGCACGGCCCACGCGCTGTAGTTCAGCCACAGCAGCAGGACGATGCCGCTCGCGAGTGAGCCGTACGTCCGCGAATACGAGCTCGAGAAGGACGTGTACAGGGCGAACAGCCCGGACAGGACGAGCCACATCAGGCTCCCCACGAGAGAACCGACGCTGATCCACCTCCAGCGCCGTTCGTCGTGGTTCGGCCCGATGTAGTAGATGAGCGCGAACAGCATGAGCACGACCGCGAAGGCGATCGGCCAGCGCGCGAGGTTCCAGAACCAGGTGAACGCGGCGCCGAGGTTCGCCCGCGCCGCGATCGCATCGCCGAGCTTCCCGCCGAGGATGATCAGGAGCAGGTCTCCGGCCAGGACGGTCGCCGACGCGAGCACGAGCACGAGCGAGATCAGCCGCACCTTCCAGATCGGACGTGTCTCGTCCCGGTCATAGGCGCGGTTCACCGCCTTGACCACCGAGCTCATCGCCCCGCTGCCCGCCCAGAGCGCGCCGAAGATCCCGAGGACGACGAGCACGGCAGTGGCGTTGCCGGTGTCGCGCTCGAGCTGGTGGATGATGCTGGTCACCGACTTCGGCGCGACCGGGTCGAGGAAATCGATGAGCGCCCCGTAGGCCCCGATCAGGTCGAGGAACGCGATCAGGAAGATCATCGCCGGGAAGAACGCGAGCAGCGAGCTGTACGCAACCTGCTGCGAGAGGCCCATGCAGTCGTCTGCGAGGAACTCCTTGCCGCTCGATTTGAAGACCGCGAGCCAGTCGCGGGCGCTCAGGCGTTCCGAGCCGGGTGCCGTCAGCGGCGCCGGCCGATCAGGCGCATCGTCGCGCCGATCCCGCCGGCGATGACGAAGCCGGCCGCGAGCGCTCCCGCGGTGATCACGGGCAGCTTCGCGCGCACCTTCGCTCCGATGTCCGTCGCCTCGCGGATCTCGTCTCGGAGGTGGTCGACGGCGCCGGCCAGCTGCGCGCGCTCGGTCTCGATCTCGTTCCGGACCTGGTCGGGCGTCCGGTGGTTCGTGCTAGTCGCCATCGGACTTGAACGCCTCCGTCGTGAGCTTCGCCTCGCGGATCGCCTGCTCCGGGATGGGCGGCGTTCCCTTCTGGATCCGGTTGACCGCGATCAGGCCGAGGACCGCGCCGACGAGGAACAGGCCGCAGGTGACGATCAAGATTGCGAGCCACGTCGACATCGCGGTCGCGAGCCCGGCGGCGATCGTCGCGAACAGGAAGCCGAGGCCGTAGAAGGCGAAGACGGCGGCGCCGATCGCGAGGCCGATGCCCACGCCGAGGTTCGTGACCTTCTTCTTGAGCTCGAGTTGCGCCAGTTCGAGCTCGAGCCGGAAGAGCGAGCTCGTGTGCTCGGCGACCTGGCGGGCAACCGCCCCCAGGCCCGAGTTCTGCTCAGTCTCCTGCGTCTGCATCGTTGCTCCAGTCGATCATCTTCGCGACGGCGATGCCCACGGCGAAGGCGATGCCGATGATCAGGAACGGGCTCGGGCCGCGGCCTTTGCCGGAGCGCTTCCCGGTGGGGTTGACGCTTCCTTGGACGGGCTTCTGGTTGGTCGGCGCCATGCCCTTTGCACGCGCCTTGATCAGGCTCGGCTTGAGCTTGCGCAGGAACTGGGCGTCGTCGGCCAGCGGCTGCGCGACCTTCGCTGCGACCCCGCCTTCGGCGGCGGCCTTGTCGGCCATCTCCTGGAGATGGTCCGCGGCCTTGTCCACGACCTGATCGGCTTTCGTCGTCATTTCTTCGCCGGTGGCTCCTCGCCGGTGGCGACGCGCCAGATCGCCGAGGCCGCCTTGCGGGCCGCCAGCGTGGCAACAGCGGCGAGCGAAGCGTAGAGACCGGTCCACATCAGCTTGCGCAGCATCAATCGAAGCGTACCGCGAAGCTGGCTTTGCCAAACGGCGAAGCGCCGCATATTTATGCTTTCCCGTATGCAACCGCTGGAGAAAGAGGAGCGTCAGAGGCTGATCACGAGCATCGTCACGCGCAGGCGGGTCGGGACGCAGCACGAGCTCCTCGAGGCGCTCGCGCGCGCCGGCTGCCGCGTGACGCAGGCGACGGTCTCCCGCGACATCCGCGAGCTCGGCCTCGACAAGACGCACGACGTGCTCGGCCGCCCGCGCTACGTGGCGCCGCAGGCCGTGCGGAGCACCGATCCGCGCGACGCTCTGGCAGGCGTGCTCTCGCAGTTCGGGCGCCGCGTGGAGGCCGCGCAGAACATCGTCGTCGTCCACTCCGAGCTCGGCTCGGCGCCGGCCGTGGCGCGCGCCCTCGACCGGCTCGAGCACCCGCGAATCGTGGGCACGATCGCCGGTGACGACACCTGCGTCGCGATCGCGCGCAGCAACCGGGACGCGGTCGCGCTCGCCCGCGAGCTCGACGAGCTCGTCGGCTGAGGCTCTTTCACCCTATGGGGTGATCTTTCGGCGGCTCTGCGCTGCGGATCAGGGCGTTTCGCGCAGAAAACGGCGCCGAATCAACTCGATTCTGCTCTTTTCTTGCGTGTCAACATTTGAAGTGGAACGTCGATTACACCGTCAGGTTCTGGAGGCCGCCAACGTCAGGGAGTGGGTCGATGCTGCGTTTGCTGATCTGCGACGACGCGCCCGACGCGCGGGAGGGTCTGCGCGCGAGCCTCGCAGCCCAGCCGGGGATCGAGGTCGTCGCCGAGGCCGAGAACGGCGAGGAGGCGATCTCGCTCGCCCTCGCGCATCACCCGGATGTCGTGCTGATGGACGTGCAGATGCCCGTCCTCGACGGGGTGGCCGCGACGAGGCGGATCCGTGAGCTGCTCCCGAAGGCGCGCATCGTCGCCTACGCCGGCTCGGACGACGCCGGCGACGTGATGGCGATGATGGAGGCTGGCGCCGACGCGTACTGCCTGAAGGGCGCGCCGCTCTGGGAGCTCGAGCGCGCCGTGGGTGGGGCCAGCGACCCGCTCGTCCGGCTCGCGCACGCGATCGCGCGCTCCGTCAACGGCGGCGGCACGGCCGAGCTCGTCGCGCGCGAGCTCGCGGAGCTGACAGGCGCGTCGTTCGCGGCGACGTACCTCGGCTCGGCCGACACCTCGCTCTCGCTCGCGGCTCTCTCCGGGCCGGGCGCTCCCGAGTCGCTGCACTCCGCGCCGGGAGTCGTCCAGCGAGCCTTCTCGGAGCTGGCACTCGCGCAGGCCGACACGCACGAGCTGGGGGAGCTCTACCGGCTCGGCGCCACGTGCGGCGAGGCGATCGCCGCGCCACTCGTCGTCGACGGGCAGGTCCTCGGCGCGCTCCTCGTCGCCCTGCCCGCGAGCGTGCAGGCCAGAGGCGATCCCGAGCTCGTGTCCGCGGTCGCCGATCTCGCGTCGGCCGCGCTGGCGAACGAGCGCAGAATCGCCTTTACGCACGCTGAGGCGCGGCGAGACGCGCTAACCGGGCTCGCGAACAAGCGCGCCTTCGACGAGCTCCTGGGCGGGCTCGCCGAGCGACGGCCGACCGACGGCCCCCTTTCGCTCGTGCTTTTCGACCTCGACGGTTTCAAGCGCGCGAACGACGAGCACGGGCATGTCGCCGGCGACGAGATCCTCCGCGAGGCGGGGCGCGTCTTCCTGCGCGTCGTCCGCTCGGAGGACGAAATCTTCCGCGTCGGCGGCGACGAGTTCGCGCTCGTGGTCGAAGGCCCGTCGAGCCTGGCCGCCGAGCTGGCCGACCGCCTACGGATCGCCGTCGGCCAGCAGCGGCGCGGTCATCGGCTGCCGACGGTCTCCGCGGGAGTCGCGTCGATTCCCGACCATGCCGGCTCGGCCGTCGACCTGCAGCGGAAGGCCGACATCGCGCTCTACGCGGCAAAGCTGGCCGGGAAGAACCGGGTGCAGACGTTCAACGGCGAGCGGGAGGAGGCCGAGGCGCCGGCCGCGCTTCGGCTCGTGTCCGATCCCGCGAGGGGTCAGCGCGGGCTTCGACTGCTCGTCGTGGACGATGATCCTGCGCTGAGGATCCTGCTCCGCACGACCTTCGAGGTAGTCGACATCGAGGTCGAGGAGGCGCACTCGGCGGAGCTCGCGTTGGAGCGGATTGCCGTGCAACCTCCGGACGTCGTCGTGCTCGACGTGAACATGCCGGGCACGGACGGCCTGACGCTCTGCCGTCGTTTGAAAGCCGACCCGGCCACGGCGAGCATCGGCGTCGTGCTGCTCACCGGGTCCGAAGGCGGGACCGAGCTCGCGGCCCAGGCGAGCGGCGCCGACGCGTTCCTGCGCAAGCCGTTCAGCCCGCTCGAGCTGCTGAACGCGGTCGAGCGGGTCGCCGGCGGTCTCTATGAGGGGCCGTACAGGTCGGCGGCGGCTCCGCCTGAGGAGCAGCTGATCCTCTACGCGCAGGATCTGCGACGGCTGCTCGAGGTCGAGCGCGGGCAGCGTTCGCTGATCCAGCGGGCCTACCGCGAGACGGTGAGCGCGCTGACCGGGGCGCTCGAGCTGAAGGACACTGGGACCGTGGCGCACTCTCAGCGAGTGCAGAAGTACGCCGTCGAGCTCGCGCGGGGGTTGGAGCCGTCGCTGCTCGAGGATCCGAGCGTGGAGTACGGGTTCCTGCTCCACGACATCGGGAAGATCAGGATCCCGGACAAGATTCTCCAGAAGGAGGGCTCGCTGTCCGCGTCCGAGCGCCGCTTGCTCGAGACGCACACGGTGCTCGGGGAGCAGTTGATGAGCGGGGTCGCGCTGCTCCAGGGGCAGGGGTTGCAGGTCGTTCGGCACCACCACGAGCGCTGGGACGGCGCCGGGTACCCGGATGGGATCGGCGAGGTGGAGATTCCGCTCGGCGCGCGCGTCTTTGCGGTCGCGGACGCATTGGACGCGATGACGAGCGACCGCCCGTACCGGCGCGCGGGCACGTGGGCGCATGCCGCGGCCGAGATCATCGGCGAGAGCGGGCAGCAGTTCGACCCGCAGGTGGTGGAGGTCTTCCGAGAACGAAACCAGCGCCTGCGTCGCATCCACTACGAGCTGGCCGCCACGTAGCCCAACGAGACCTGTCCCGTGCCTGGCACCGGACACGGCCACGCTAGACGTGGCGGCGCACCGCCAATCAGCTTTCCTCCATCGCCGGTCATGTCCGTCTCGGACAGGGCTGGTGCCTGGCACCGGACATGTCCCCATGCCTGGCGCTTGGACATGTCCGTTCGGGTTGCCGGGCTGCGCCTGAGGGCGTAGCTTCTTTCGCATGGCGGTCGAATCGGAGAGGCAGTCCGCGGTCGACGACTTCTCGACCGTCGAGCTCGCGCTCGCGACTCGCAACCACGGCCTCCCTCTCGAGTCGCTCCGCTACGACCTGACGCCGATCGGGCTCCACTACCTCCTGATCCACTTCGACATTCCCCTCGTCGACCCCGCCACCTGGCGGCTAGAGATCGGAGGCGAGGTCGACCGCCGGCTGTCGCTCTCCCTCGACGAGCTCAATGAGCGCCCGAGAGCGACCGTCGCCTGCACGCTCGAGTGCGCCGGCAACGGCCGAGCCCGCCTCGCGCCGCGCCCCGTCAGCCAGCCGTGGCTCGAAGAGGCGATCGGCAACGCCGAGTGGACGGGCACGCCGCTCGCGCCGCTGCTCGAAGAAGCCGGAATCGGAGCCGACGCCGTCGAGATCCTCTTCACGGGCCTCGACCGGGGCGTCCAGGCCGAGATCGAGCACGCGTACGAGCGCAGCCTCCCGGTCGACGAGGCGCTCCGGCCGGAGATGCTCCTCGCCTACGAGATCAACGGCCAGCCGCTGCCACCGCAGCACGGCTTCCCGCTCCGCCTGATCGTCCCCGGCTGGTACGGCATGGCCCATGTCAAGTGGCTCGAGCGGATCACCGCGATCACCGAGCCGTTCGAGGGCTTCCAGCAGGCCAAGCAGTACCGCGTGAAGCGAACCGAGGACGACCGCGGCGAGCCGGTGACGAGGATCCACCCGCGCTCGCTGCTCGTCCCGCCCGGCATCCCCGACTTCCCGGAGCGCCACCGGTTCCTCGAGCCCGGCCCCTGCCTCCTCGAGGGCCGAGCCTGGTCGGGCTGGGCGCCGATCGCGCGCGTCGAGGTCAGCGCCGACGGCGGCGAGACCTGGCGCGACGCAGAGCTCGGCGAGCCGACCGGCGACTACGGGTGGCGACGCTGGTCGTTCCAGTGGGACGCCGAGCCCGGCGAGCACGAGCTCTGCTCACGGGCGACCGACGCAGCGGGCAACACCCAGCCAGACGAGGCCGAGTGGAACACGGGCGGCTACGTGAACAACGCGCTGCAGCGCGTGCCGGTCACCGTGCAGTGAGCTGAACGCGGCCTTCGGTGATCCGACCGACTTCCTCTGCCGGGACGTACTGCGCCTCGGCGAGGATCCCGGCCGTTACCTGCAAGCCGTCAAAGATGTCGCGCTGCGGATCGCCGACGACCTCGTGCACCTTGCCGACGTTCTCGCCGTCCGCGCCGACGACCTCCCAGCCCGGCTCGATCAGGAACCAGGAGACCGGATCGCTCACACCGAGCGCCCTTCGACGTACCAGACCGGCCCCTGCGTCGCGACGGGGTGCGTGTCTGAGAGCACGCGCAGGATGTCGAGCTCTCCGCGGAGCTCCTCCGCGTCCACCCGCTCGAGGCAGCGCCGGGTCATCGCCTCGGACGCCCCGTAGCCGAAGCTGCTCGCGACCCTGAACCGGAAGCCGGGCGCCTCGCCGTAGCGTGCCGGGTTGACCGGCGCCATCAGCAGCGCCGCGCGCTCCAGCCAGTCGCTCGACTCGAGCTCCAGCTCGACGTAGAGGTCGCTCCAGTCGGACGGCAGCCCGGCGACGGCGGTGTCCCACGCGGCCACGAGCTTCGGTGGGACGACCTGCTCGGTCGCCTCAGCTTCGTCGGCCCCCACGAGCTCGAGCTCGCCCCGGATCCCCTCGGCGTCGATGCCCTCGAGGAGCCTGCGAATGATGTCCGGCGAGCGCCCTTCGCCGCGACGCGCCGCGTAGAACCGGATCACGTTCCCGCGCCGTCCGGGATTCGCAGGCCCGAGCAGCGCGGCTGCCCGCTCGGACTCGCCCTCGTCCGCAAGCGTGAGGCGCAGCTGGGCAGCGCCCCAGTCCTCGCGAAGGCTCTGCTGAAGCTCGTCCCAGTCGGCGGCGAGACTCATCCGCCCGAGCGTACACTGCAACCCCGTGGCGAAGGTCGAGAAGAAGGGGGCCGTCTCGGAGGAGCAGCTGCGCGAGTTCTTCCGGGAAATGCTGCTCATCCGCCGGTTCGAGGAGAAGGTGGAGGAGCGTTTCCGCGCGGGCGAGCTGCCCGGGTTCCTGCACGTCGCGATTGGCCAGGAGGCGTGCGCGGTCGGCGTCTGCCGCGCGCTCGAGGAGGGCGACGTGATCGCGTCCACGCACCGCGCCCACGGGCACACGCTGGCCAAGGGAACGCACCCGAACGAGGTCATGGCCGAGCTGTACGGCAAGATCGAGGGCACCTCCCACGGTTACGGCGGCTCGATGCACCTGTACGACGTCGAGCGCGGGAACCTCGGCGCGAACGCGGTCGTCGGCGGCGGCCTGCCTGCGACCGTCGGCGCTGCGCTCGCGTTCAAGATGCGTGACGAGCCGCGCGTTGCGGTCGCCTTTTTCGGCGACGGCGCGACGAACATCGGCACGTTCCACGAGTCGCTGAACCTCGCCCAGCTCTGGCAGGTGCCAGCGGTCTTCGTCTGCGAGAACAACCACTGGGCCGAGTCGACGCCGGCGCGCCAGCAGCTGCCGATCGACGACCTGACGAAGCGCGCTGCCGCATACGGCATGGAGGCGATGCGGGTCGACGGCCAGGACGTGGAAGAGGTCTTTCAGGCGGCACACGCTGCGCTCGACCACGCGCGCGAGGGGCGCGGCCCGGTCTTCCTGCTGCTCGAGACGTACCGGCTGACCGGCCACTACATCGGCGACCCGCAGGTCTACCGGCCGAAGGGCGAGGTCGAGGAGCTGCGCAAGACACAGGATCCGATCACCCACCTGCGCGAGAAGCTCGGCCTCTCGGACGAGGAGTTCGAGGAGGCAGACCGCGAGGCGCACGAGCTCGTCGAGGCGTCCGTCGAGTTCGCCAAGGCGGGCACCGACCCGAGGCCTGAGGACGCGCTCAAGAACCTCTATGCCTAGGCCAACGCAGACCTGTCCTGGGACCTGGTCCCGAGGCATGTCCAAAGCGCCCGTGTCCTGGGACCAGGTCCCCGGGCATGGGTGGACGGGACATGCCTGAGCTGAGTTACCGAGAAGCGGTTCGCGACGCGTTGTCGCAGGCGATGCGCTCCGACGACGACGTCTTCATCATGGGCGAGGACATCGCCGAGATGGGCGGCTCGATGGGCGTCACGCAGGGCATGCTCGACGAGTTCGGGCCGGAGCGCGTGCGGAACACGCCGATCTCCGAGATGGCGCTCGTGGGCACGGGCATCGGCGCCGCGATGCAGGGCATGCGGCCGGTCGTCGAGGTCATGTACGAGGACTTTCTGACGCTCGCGACCGAGCAGCTCGTCAACCAGGCGGCGAAGCACCGGTACATGTCGGGCGGACAGCTGAAGGTGCCGCTGACGGTTCGCACACAGGGCGGAGCGGGCTGGTCTCCGGGCGCGCAGCACGCGCAGCAGCTCGAGGCCTGGTTCGTGCACATCCCCGGGCTCAAGGTTCTGTTCCCTTCGACGCCGACCGACGTCCGCGGCCTGCTCTGGTCGGCGATCTACGATGACAACCCGGTCGTCTTCTTCGAGCACCGGACGCTGTACGGGCTCAAGGAGGACGTGCCCGAGGAGCTGGAGCCGATCCCGATCGGCAAGGCGCGCGTGCATCGTGAGGGCACGGACGTGACCGTGATCGCGACCGGTCGCCTCGTCCACGAGTCGCTCGCCGCAGCCGAGCAGGCTGAGCAGGACGGCGTGTCGGTCGAGGTCGTCGACCCGCGCACGCTGCAGCCGCTCGACGAGGAGACGATCGTTGAGTCCGTGAAGAAGACGAACCGAGCGGTCGTCGCGCACGAGGCCGTCACGCGGATGGGCTTTGGGGCCGAGGTCGCGGCGGTGATCCAGCACCAGGCGTTCGACTGGCTCGACGCTCCGGTCGAGCGCGTGGGGGCGAAGTTCGTGCCGCTGCCCTTCGCGCCGGTGATGGAGGAGTTCGTCGTCCCGCACGCGGCCGACGTGCACGAGGCGATCATGCGCACCGTCGGGCGGAACGGGACATGACCGCGTTCCGCCGGCCGGGCGGGGGTCTGACCCCGTTCGAACAAGGTGCTCGGGTCAACCACGCCGTTTTCCGCCGAACCACGGGGTCAGACCCCGCTAAAAAAGTGGAACAATTTGGCTACTGATGTCAGCCTTCCGCGGCTCGGCCAGGGCATGGAGGCCGGGACGATCGTCCGCTGGCTCAAGTCCGAAGGGGACACGGTCGAGAAGGGCGAGCCGCTCTACGAGCTCGACACGGACAAGGTCACGCAGGAGGTCGAGGCCGACGCGGGGGGCGTCCTGCTGAAGATCCTCGCCGGCGAGGGCGAGGAGATCGAGGTTGGCAAGCGGATCGCGGTCATCGGCGAGCAGGGCGAAGAGGTGCCCGCGGACGAGGAGGCGGCCGAGGAAGTCCAGGACGAAGAGCATGAGGAAGGCTCGCCTGGGCCTGCCCGCGCCGAGGAACGAGAGCGCGGGCGCGAGGCTTCGGCCGAGGAGCCGGAGCCACAGCCCGCGGAAACCGCGCGCGCGGACGGGCGGATCAAGGCGTCCCCGCTGGCGCGACGGATCGCGCGCGAGCGCGGCATCGAGCTTGCAAGCCTCGGAGGAACCGGCCCGGACGGCAGGATCGTGGCCGAGGACGTCGAGCGCGCCGCGGCAGCTCCCGCGCACGCACCCGCAGGCGCCGCGCCGCTCGAGGCCGAGGTCGTTCCGCTCACGTCGCTGCGCAAGACGATCGCGCGCCGCCTGACCGAAGCCTGGCAGGCGCCCGCGTTCCAGATCTCGATGTCCGCGGACATGACGCGTGCGCAGGAGCTCCACGCGCGGCTTCGCGAGCAGGGCGTGAGCGTGACGGACATCCTCACGAAGCTTGCAGCGATCGCCCTCCTTCGACATCGCGAGGTGAACGCGCACTTCGCCGACGACGAGCTGCGGATCTTCCCCAACGCCCACATCGGGCTCGCGGTCGCCACCGAGCGCGGCCTGATCGTCCCGGTCCAGCGCGAAGTCGAGCGCAAGTCGCTCGTCCAGATCGCCGCCGAACGGAAGGAGATCGTCCAGCGCACGCGCGAGGGCAAGCTCTCGCAGGAGGACCTCGATGGCGGGACGTTCACGATCTCGAACCTCGGCATGTACGGCGTCGAGATCTTCACGGCCGTCCTCAACCCACCGCAGGCCGCGATCCTCGCGGTCGGCGCGATCGAGGAGAAGCCGGTCGTCGACGACGGAGGCTTCGTTTCCCGCCCGCTGATGGCGATGACGCTCACCTGTGACCACCGGGCCGTCGACGGCGCGAAGGCCGCCGAGTTCCTGCGCGAGCTGAAGACGCTGCTCGAGGAGCCGGGCCTGACGCTTTGACTCGCATCTGGTACCGCGTCACCGACCTCGACGCGGCGCGGGCGTTCTACACCGGCAAGCTGGGCTTCACCGAGACCGCCGCGGCCGAGGACTGGGCCGAGCTCGAGCGGGGCGGGATGGAGATCGCACTCGCGGAAGGCGAGCCGTTCCTCGACGGGCCGGTCGCGAGCATCGACGTCGTCGACGTGAAGGCCGAGGCCGATCGCCTGCGCGAAGAACAGGTCGAGATCGGCACCGTCCTCGAGCTGCACGAGGAGGTCCGCATCGTCGACGTCTACGACCCCGACGGGAACCGGCTCCAGCTCGTCGAACAGCTGCGCGACGGCTAGATGTCGAAGTCGCTGCCGGCGAGTCGCTCGCCGCGCTGCCAATAGCTCGCCGGGTGGCGTGAGTCCATGAGCAGGTCGACGTGGCCGAGCGCCGTGAACCCGAGCGAGTGGAAGAAGTCGATCGCGTGGGAGTTCCGCGCGACCGGGCTCGCCTTGAGCTGGTCGACGCCCTCGGCCCGGGCCGCGTCCACGGCCGTCTGCACTAGTGAGCGCCCGATCCCCTGGCCGCGCGCGTCGAACGAGACGACCACTGGCTCGATCTCGCCCTGCTTCCCGCGGATGATCAGCCCGACGAAGCCGATCACCGAGCCGCCGCGCTCGGCGACCCACTTGCGCGCGCCGGCGAACTCGACCACGTAGGCGTCGAACCCAGAGCCGGGGTCGCTTCCGCCGATCGTCGCATCGTCGTAGAGCGCGCGGTGCGACCGCGTCAGCTCGGCCCAGAGCGCGCGGCACGCGGACGCGTCCTGCTCCTCGAACGGCCGGATCGTCACCGGTCTCGACACGATTCGACACTACATAGACTCACGCCATGATCCGGCCGGGCACGCCGCAGGACGCCCGCTTCCTCCGCGACATGCTGCGGCACGCCTACTACTGGCGCTCTGGCCAGGACGAGGACGAGACCGGGCTGCACCCGATGCGCTACGTCGAGAACTGGGGCCGTCCCGGCGACGCGGCCGTGATCGCGCTCGACGAGGGCTTCCCGGTCGGCGCGGCGTGGTACCGCCAGTTCAAGCAGTCGGCTCCGGGCTACGGGTTCGTCGACGAGCAGACGCCCGAGCTCGCGATCGCCGTCGTCCCCAGCCGGCGCGGCCACGGCTTCGGCGGTGAGCTGATGGACGCGCTCCTCGCCCGGGCCCGGGCCGAGGGGTACCACGCGATCAGCCTCAGCGTCGCCTCGGACAGCCCTGCGGTGCACCTCTACGAGCGCTACGGCTTCGAGAAGGTCGACGAGCGCGACGGCGCATGGACGATGCGCGCGACCTTCTAGCCGCGCGGCTCGGCGCGCAGCCGGTGCGCCGGATCTTCGGCGGCGGCTACACGCTGATGGAGCACTGGCTCGTCGAGCTGGCCGACGGAACGCGCGCGTTCGCGAAGGTCGCCGTCGACGAGCCGACAGCCGGGTTTCTCCGCGACGAGCAGCGGATCTACTCGAGTATCCAGGGCTCCTTCATGCCGCGGCTCGTGCGCTGGGACGACGACGGCGTGCGCCCGATCCTGGTGCTGGAGGACCTGACCGGCGTCTACTGGCCGCCGCCCTGGCGTCCAGGGGATGTGGAGTTCGTGCGAGCGGCGCTGGCGGAGATCCATGCGCTGTCGCCACCGGATGGTCTGCAAAGGCTCGTGTGGAGCGACCTCCACACATGGCGCGAGGTCGGAGACGACCCGACGCCGTTCCTGGGTCTCGGTCTCTGTTCCGCGGAGTGGCTCGAGCGAGCGCTGCCTGAGCTGGTCGCTGCGACCGATCGCTGCGACATCAGCGGCGAGGCCTTCGTCCACCTCGACGTGCGTAGCGACAACATCTGCATCGTCGATCAGGGGCGCGAAGCTCGTCGACTGGAACTGGGCGAGTCTCGGCAACCCGCGCGTCGACTTCGCCTTCTGGCTGGCGACCGTGAGCCTCGAAGGCGGACCGGCCCGCACAGAGCTCATGCCCGATGCCGGCGATCTGACCGCGGTCGTGAGCGGCTTCTTCGCGCCGATCGCGGGACTGCCGCCACCCACCGGGGCGCCGACGGTTCGGGCGGTGCAGCTCGCCCAGCTCGAGGTGGCGCTCCCGTGGGCCATCGAGGTCCTCGGGCTGCCGCCCCTCGATCGATAGGATCGAGCGCATGGACTGCGACGTCGCGGTTCTCGGAGGAGGCCCGGGCGGCTACACGGCCGCGATTCGCGCAGCTCAACTGGGTGCGAAGACGGTCTGCATCGAGAAGGAGCCCGAGCTCGGCGGGACGTGCCTGCGCATCGGCTGCATCCCGACGAAGGCCTGGGTGCAGACCGCGTTCGCGATCAAGGAGGCCGAGCACACGTTCGCCAAGCTCGGCGTCCAGGTCGGCGCGCCGCAGCTCGACTTCGCGACCGCCAACGAGTGGAAGGCAGGCGTGGTCAAGCAGATGGTCAACGGCGTCGCGAGCCTCTTCAAGGCGAACGGCGTCGAATGGGTCAAGGGCCTGGGCCGCTTCAAGGACGCGAACACGATCGCCGTCGAGGGTGGGGAGGACGTGACCTTCAAGAGCGCGGTCGTCGCCACCGGCTCGTTCCCGCTGCGCCCGCCGATCGAGGGGCTCGACTCGGCGCGCTGCGTCGACTCCGAGGGCCTGCTCGGGCAGACCGAGGTGCCGCGCCGGCTCGTGGTGCTGGGCGGCGGCATCATCGGCTGCGAGTTCGCGTCGATCTTCAACCGCTTCGGCACCGAGGTGACGATCATCGAGATGCTGCCGAAGCTGATTCCGGCCGAGGACGACGATGCGGCCAAGGAGCTCGCGAAGCAGTTCGGGCGGCGCGGGATCACGCTCCACCTCGAGAAGCAGTGCACGAAGGTCGAGGAGACCGGAGATGGGCTGCGCGTGCACTTCGGCGACGGCGAGACCGTCGATGCGGATCTCATGCTCGTCGCGGTCGGGCGCGGACCGCTCGTCGAGGGGCTCGGGCTCGAGGAGATCGGCGTCGAGCTCGACCGGCGCAAGGGGATCGCCGCCGACGAGCACCGGCGGACGACCGTGCCCCACATCTACGCGGTCGGCGACTGCGCCGGGTACTGGCAGCTCGCGCACACGGCGTTCCGTGAGGGCGAGGTCGCGGCCGAGAACGCGATGGGTCACGACGCAGTGGTCGACAACCGCGGGGTGCCGCGGCCGATCTACACAGATCCCGAGATCGCCGGCGTCGGGCTGACCGAGGCCGAGGCGCGGGAGCAGTACGGTGACGACGTAGCGACCGGGATGTTCCCGTGGGTCGCGAACGCTCGCGCGGTGATGCAGAACGAGACCGTCGGCTGGGTGAAGTCGATCCACGAGACGCGGTACGGCGAGCTGCTCGGGATCGTGATGGTCGGGCCGCACGTGACCGACCTGATCGAGGCGGGCGTCGTGGCGCTCGACGCGGAGGCGACGGTGGAGACGGTCGCCGACGGGATGGCCGCGCACCCGACGCTGTCGGAGGCGGTCAAGGAAGCAGGTCTCGTCGCGCTGGGGCGGGCGATCCATCTGCCCCCGAAACGCCGCGCCACCGCCGCGACCTAGGCGCGTTCCTCTCTCGAGGCGAGGGCGACCTCTCTCTCGGGCGACTCTCCCAGAACCAACACTCCCACGTCCCCACCCTGGGAGGGGATCGAGAGCTCCACCCGCCACCCGGCTTCGAGCCTACCGCCGAAGGAGTTACACGTCTGTGCCAACTGGGAACAAGAAGAGGCACGACGGCCGAGCCCGCACAAAGCGGCCAACCGACCGACATCCATGTCCAGGCGCAAACCGCAAGAACGGCGCACGAACGGCATCCAGCCGGCGGTGACCCCTTTCCTCGAAACACGCCGCCCCGCCGGCGACCGCTCCTTCGAGCGGCTCTACCGCAAGCACGTCCACGCCGTCTATCGCTACTCACTCGCCGTCCTCCAGAACGAGGCCGACGCCGAGGACGCAACCCAGACCACCTTCCTCAACGCGTACCGGGCCTTCCAGCGGGGCGAGCGCCCCCGCACACCCCACAACTGGCTGATCAAGATCGCGCACAACGTGTGCCGCCAGCGCTTCCGCGATTCGTCGCGCCGCCCGCGCGAGGTCGAGTTCGACGATTCGCTCGCCACCGCGCCGACCGAGAGCGCAGACGTGCCCACTGCGACCGAGCTCCGCCGCGCCCTCGGCTTCCTCGCCTTCAACCAGCGCGCAGCCCTCGTCATGCGCGAGCTCGAAGGCCGCTCCTACGCCGAGATCGCCCAGGTGCTCGACGTCTCGATTGCCGCGGTCGAGACCCTGATGTTCCGCGCCCGCCGCGCGCTCCGCGAGCAACTCGAGGGCGGCCTGACCTGCCACGACGCAGAGCAGACCCTCTCGCGACTTCAGAGCCGCAAGCTCCCGAGCGCCGAACGAGGCGCGCTCCGAGCCCACCTACGCGAGTGCAAGAGCTGTGCGACCCTCGAGCGTCGCCAGCGCGCCCAGCGGGCCGCCCTCGATCACCTCGGAGCGGTCCCGCTCCCAGCGTCGCTCGCGTCGTTCGTCGGAGGCGGAGCGACAGGAGGGGCAGCCGGCGGCGGAATCGGCATCGGCCTCAAGGTCGCGACCGTGCTCGCAGCCGGGCTCGTCGTCACGAGCACCGGGCACGAGCCGCTCAACGCACGCGCCACCGATGTGCACGCGCCCGCGGCGAATCGCCTCACGGCTCCCGCGCAAACAGGGCGTTCTCGCGCCACTTCTCCAAAGACGCGCCTCGAGCGGCCAAAGATGCGGCACGCCCGCAAGCACGCGCCCGGGAAAGTCCGCACGCGCACGGTCGAGCCCGGGAAGCCGAAGCCCGGTGCGATCGAGACCGCCCCGAGCGGATCGAGCGGCCAGGCCCAGGCGCCGGCGCAAGGACCGCCGCCCCTCCACGTGCGCCTGCCGGTACAGACGCCGCCTGTCCGGCTCCCGGAGCTTCCGGTTCACCTCCCGCCGCTCCCGCCGCCGCCGCTCCAACTCCCGCCGCCACCCGTCCCGCTGCCACCGCCGCCTCTCCCGCTCCCGCTCCCGCAGCACCACTAGAGGTCGGGTACGCTCGAGCCATGGGACTCGTGAACAGGCGTAATGCACTCCTCGGCTGGGCCGTATGGACGGCGACGAAGCGGGCGGCGAAGCAGAAGGCGAAGTCCGCGGGCGGCTCCGACGACTCGCGCGTGCCGAGCAAGCGCGCCGTCGCGGCCGGAATCGCAGCCGTGGGCGGTGTCCTGTGGTTCCTGCGGCACCGATCCGGTCCGGACGACGAGAGCTGAACCTCGCTCTTTGCGACAAGTTCGTCGACCGCGATTTTCGCGATCTCGCAAAGAGCGAGAACTTTCGTCCCGGAGGGCCTTGCACGAGCACCCGAGACCCCATAGGTTGCCGCTTGCGCCGAGCACGGAGCGCAAGTAGATCGAAACTGAACCGCAAGGCTGTAGGCGGAAGCCCAAAGTCAGACGGTTGAGTGGACGAAAGCGCAACCGGCTCGGCGAATTTTTATGGTCCGATTTCCTGCCCGGTGGGCAAGAAATCGTGAGGGCCGCTTGAGCGGCACGAACCTGCGCTAGGGAGCGTCATCAGGGATCGGTTTCCGGCTCCGGCTCCGGCCGCGGCAAGAACCGCCACGCCAACGCCCCCGCGAGCAGCAGCAGACCCTCGACGAGCGTGATCGTCAAGCGGTTGAGCACGGTCACGCCGAGCGCCACGCCCTTCGTCGTGATCGCGAGCAGGAGCCCGTACATCGATGCCTCGCGCACTCCCAGCCCAGACGGCGTGATCAAAGACAGGACCGCGGCGATCGCCGAGACAGCCGCGACGCCGGCCAGGTACGGAATGTCCGCGAGCGACGGATTCGCTCCGAGCGAGCGCATCAGGAAGAAGACCGCCACGCCGCCCACGAGCCACGTCAGGCAGTAGTAGCCGAGCAGGCCGACGAGCGTCGAGTAGGGGAGAGGCGGCAGATCCGAACCGCCGAACGGGCGCAGCAGCCGGCGAATCCCCGGCGTGAAGATCCGCGGATGCAGCCCGACCGCCGCGATCACCCCGAGCAGCAGCAGCGGCAGAACCGGAGCCTCGTCGAAACCGACCGAGATCAGGCTGACGAAGAAGACGAGCACGCCCGCGAGCCCGGAGAGCCCGGCCTCGAGCAGCATCGAGGCCAGCACGAGCGGCGTGTTACGGACGCCGAACCGCCGCAGCGCCGCAATCCGTGCGGCCGGGATCCAGACCGTCCCCGGCACGTACTTCGCGAGGATCGACGCCATCTCGGCCTGGAGCGCGACCAGGTACGGAATCTCGAGCCCCCAGGCGGCGAGCATCCGCTGCCAGGCGACCGCGAACAGGAGGTAGTAGGCGGCGAGGATCACCATCGAGACGAAGACATCGCGGAGGTCGGCCTCGCGGAGCAGCGGCTTCGCCTGGTGCCAGGCGTCGCGGAACGCCCAGTAGAAGAAGGCGAAGAGGATGACGAGCGCCGCGACCTGAATCGCGACGACCACCCAACGGTGGGCCTGCAGCCACTCGCGTGCCCTCTGGACTCTCCCCACCAGCAGAGTGTGACGAACTCAGTCGAGGCTGCCGCGCCTGGCCAACCATTGCGCCGGCTGACGGGTGGCGCGCCCGACCACGTCGAAGGGCCTGCGATGTCAGGCACTCGTGCCCGCGAGGGAGTACGTCGCCAGCGAGTTCGCAGCTGACGCAAGCGCCGATCGAATCCTGGAGCAGTCTCGGCACACGCCTGCCAGCGTCGGCTGCTTTGATAGCCACGGTGCAGAAGGCCGGCAAGCCCACGGTTCGGCAGGTGTATGCGCTTGCAGCGGCGCTCTGCGAGCGGACGGGAGAAGAGTTCCCGGAGTCGCGCGGGGCTGCCTCCGAGCTCATCGAGCGGCTGCGTGTGGAGAACGGCCATCCCGCGCCGCGGCTCGAGGACGCACCGCTGCGCTCTTGATCGTCTCGCTCCATGTGGCGACAGGCGCCGCTGCCGGCGCGCTCACGCGTTCGCGGCTCGCCGCTGCCCTCCTCGGGCCCGTCCTGCACGCGGCCGGTGACGCGATCCCGCACCAGGACATTCCGTCGCGGCGCTTCGAGGTCGCGAGCGGGGTCGCAGGCGTACTCGGGGTCGCACTGCGCCACGGCCCGACGAGCGCCGAGACGATCGGCGCCCTCGCAGCCTCGGCGCCCGACCTCGAGCACGTCCTGCCGCGGCTGGGCGAGCGAGACCTCTTCCCGAGCCACCGGATCCCGGGCTGGCACCGAGAAGGCGGAATCCCCGCCTGGGCTCAGCTGATCGCCGCGGGAACGATCCTGGCGCTCGTACTCAGACGCGGATGACCGCGAACAGGTTCCGTTCGACAGTCCGACCCGACGGGTCGAACGCCGCGTGCGTCCCGAGGTGCTCGATGCGCGAGCCCTCGCAGGTCTCCGCGAGATAGGCGGCGAGCCAGGTGCGCGCGTCGGGCATCATCTCGGGCAGGCCGTACTCGGGCGTCATCTCGGTCTCGCCCGTGTCGAAGAAGAGCACCTTGCCGGTCTTGTTCCAGATCGTCGCCATCATCCCGGTCGTGGCCTCGAGCCCGTAGTAGCGCACGAAGTGGTGCCAGATCGAGAGGCAGACTGTGCAGTCCGAGGCGGGAACGGCGACGACGTTGCCGGGGGTGAGGGCCAGCGCGAGCACGCCGACGTCCTCGAGCCCGCTCCGGCGAACCGCGAACGCGGCGGTGCGCGCCACGGCCGGGTCGCCCTCGAGCGCGATCGTCGTGATTCCGGCCTCGCCGAGCATGATCGAGAAGTAGCCCTCGCAGGCGCCGATGTCGACCGCGGTCTCGACGGCCTGCTCCCGCACGACCGGGAAGATCGCCTCCCAGCGCGACTCGGAGCCTCCGCCGCGCGTCGCCCGAATCCGGGGCAGCGAGGCGACGGGCTGGTAGATGCCGTGCGGGAACGTGTCGATGCGGAACCGGATGTGGTCGAGCACCGAGTCGATGCCCTCCCGGGACACAAGCCGCTTCGCCACGCGCTTGAGCCGCGGCGAGCGGTGCGCCCGCGCGTCGGTTTGCGCCGACTCGGCCTGCGCCGGCCGCGGCGTCCGCTCGCGGACGCGGGCGAGCACGACGCCGACGAGCAGGCCACCGAGCATCGCGATGATCGGGTCCTCGTCGACGAGCGGGACCCAGAGCCGCGAGATAGCGATCACGGCCAGCGGCAGGAGTAGCGCCGAGAAGCGCTTGACCACGAGGCCCACGAGCACCGATGGCGCGAAGCACGCGACGACGAGCAGCTTCGGCTCGTTCCACTCCTGGACGAGGATCACCGTCAGGCTGGCGACGTAGATCAGCGCGGCGGCGGCCGGAATCAGCGACGGCGTCGGGTGCAGGGCTCGGGCGGCGATGCATCGAGAATAGCTCTAGATTGCGCCAAAACGTGCATGAGAGCGGTCGAACGCCTGTCTCTCTGCGATTCTCAGACGCATGTCGCGAGGCCTCGTCGCCGCTGTCCTGCTGGGCGTGCTCGCGCTGGCCGCGTTCGCCTTCCTCACGCGAGGCGGCTCGAAGGAGAACGCCGTCGTGGCCAGTGTGATCGACGGGGACACGATCGAGCTCGTCGGCGGCCAGCGCGTCCGGCTCGTACAGATCGACACGCCCGAGAAGCACGTCGAGTGCTACGGCGACCAGGCGAGCGCGCTCACGCGCCGGCTGATTCCCGCCGGCACGCACGTACGCATCGAGCAGGATCCGAAGCTCGACCAGGTCGACCAGTACCGCCGCAAGCTCGCGTACGTCTGGAAGGGCGACGAGGACGTGAACCTGACACTCGTCCGCGATGGCGCCGCAGGCGTCTGGTTCTTCGACGGCCGGCGAGGTCGCTACGCCGAGCAGCTGCTTCGCGCTGCAGGAGAGGCCAAGTCCGGCGGCAAGGGCCTCTGGGGCGCGTGCCCGCTCGCGGGCTTCAACCCGATGAGGTCGATGTCGAGCGGCCCGGCGAGCTGAGTAGGCTCCTGCGCATGGAGCTAGTCGAGGTCGTCGTTTACACCCAGGACATGGCCGGCGCGACCGCGTTCTACCGGGACACGCTCGGCCTCGAGCCGGAGTACGAGAGCGAGCACTGGACGACTTTCCGCACCGGCGCTTGCACCCTCGCCCTGCACGCCGGCTCGGAGGCGCCCGACCCGACCTTTCTCACCGGCGATCTCGATGCTGAGCGCGAGCGGCTGGCAGCAGCAGGGGTCGAGATGACCGAGATCCGCGAGCCGGCCCAGGGCCTCAGGGTGTTCGATGCGCGGGATCCTGACGGGAATCGCTTCTCGATCGAGTCCAGAGCAGAACGCTGACCGCGATCAGCCACAGCGGGAAGACGTAGACGAGCGCGATCCAGGCGATCGGCACGATCAGGAGCCAGACCGCGAGGCCGATGCTCGCCCAGCCGAGCCAGACCGGAAACGCGCCCGTCCCGAGGGAGGTCAGGCCGGTGGCCAGGAGGAACACCGCGCCGGACAGCCCGGCCGCGTAATAGAAGCCCGCCGAGATCCCGAGGTAGACCTGCGCCGCATCCGGCGAGAGGTGCACGTTGTTTATCGCCCCGGCCGCGTGCGCCGCCGAGACGAGGAGCAGCGAGATCGCCATCACGATCCCGGCGGCGTACGCGATCGAGCTCACCCGTCGCGTCCCTCCCTCGGCCGGCCCGAGCTGGGCGCGGATCAGCCCGAGGAACCAGAGGAAGAAGAGCGTCCCGAGCGCGAAGAGGGTCGTCCCGGCGAGGATCGTGCCGGTGTGATCCTGGAAGAACTGGAGCGCACGGGCACCCGAAGCGTCGGAGTGCGGCTGGTGGGCAGGGCCCTGCAGGACGACGACACCGGCTACCCAGAGGATCACGGCCGCAATGCCGTCGAGGGGCGCGAGGCGTTCCTCGAGGCGGTTCACGTCGCAATTCTCCTACCCCGGAGCATGCGGCTTGCAACCAGCGCCGCCGCGAGGCCGCATCCGCCTGCCGTGACGACGGCCGCGCGCGCACCCGCAGTGGCCACGATGAGGCCGCCGGCGAGCATTGCCGCGCTGTATGCCGCGTGCGCCGCGCCGTCCTGAGCCGCGAAGACGCGACTGCGGCGGGCGTCGTCCGTGCGGGCCTGAACGAGCGTCGTGTCGGCCACATCCCCGAGCCCGCGCCCCGCGCCCGCGATCGCCATCCCTGCGAGCGCGACTGCCAGCACGGGCGCGAGCCCGGCGAGCAGGAGACCGAGGCCCGAGACGGCGAACGTGACCGTGACGATCAGCGGCGCGCGACTCGCGCTCAGCATCCGCGCGGCGATCGCGGCGCCAAGGAGCCCGCCTCCGCCGAGCAGCGCCTCCAGCGCGCCGTAGCCCTCGGTGCCGCCGCCGAGGTGGATCGAGAGCGGGTAGTTCGCCACGTTCACCATCCCCATCCCGAGCAGCGAGACGATCGACGCCGCGATCAGCACGCGCAGGACGGGTTCGCGCACGATCAGGCGCACGCCGGCCCACACTCCCGGCTCCGACTCCGTGCCGCCGCCGAGCCCGAACGGGCGCCGGATCGAGACGACGAGCGCGGCCGAGACGACGAAGCTCGCCGCATCCACAGCGAGCAGCTGCGGTGCCGACGCGCCCGCACCGAGGAGCAGCCCGCCGAGGAGCGGCCCGAGCAGGTACGAGGCGGAGGACGTGGCGGCCACGAGCGCGTTCGCGCGGGGGAGCGACTCCGGCGGCACGAGGTTCGGCATCGCCGAGGCCGAGGCAGGCTCGAACGGGCTCTCGACGACCGCGAGCAGCCCGAAGAGCAGGACGAGCGCGAGCGCGGAGTCGATCGTCAGCGCCATCGCTCCAGCCACCACAGCCGCTGCGAGATCGGAGCCGACCATCACGCGCCGCCGCTCGAACCGGTCGCCGATCCACCCGGCGGCGGGCGCCCCGACCACCGAGCCGACGACGCCGAAGAACAGCGCCGCCGAGACCCAGAGCGCCGACCCGGTTTCGTTGTAGATCGCCGAGATCAGCGCGATGTACGCCGCCGAGCCTGCGGTCAGCGACGCGAGCCGGCTGAGCGCGAGCCGGCGCGCAGCGCTCATCGAGGCCGCATTCAGGCGGTTGCGGTGATCACGATCCCACCGCGCGACTTCTGTCTCAGAGTGACGCGAACCTTGTCGGGCGGAAGCTGGAGCGCCTGTGCCGCGTCGTCGCGGATGCGGACGGCCAGCGTCTCGCCGAACTGCTCCTCGTTGCGGAAGCCGTTCAGGTACAGCTTGAGCGACTTCGACTCGATGCACAGCGGACCGGGCCAGTACTCGAGCTTCGCGACGTAGAGATCGGGCTGAGCATTGACCGGCCCGAGGGCGGTCAGCTCATCAGACGTCATCTCGACGTGCGAGACGCCGGGGTTCGGGAAAGTCTCGAGCCCGGCGAACGCCTCGGACCCCGGTTTGCCGAGCGCGAAGAAGTCGGTCTCGCGCGTGGAGCCTTCCATGGCGTAACTGTAAGGCCTGGCCCAAACAGGTCAGGACGCTGCGAAGTCGACGTCCTTCGCCTCGACCGTGCCGGCCGTCCGCCCCGGAGCCTCATGGTTGCCCCAATAGAGATTAGTGTGCGCGATGACGAGCTCCGGCGGCGGCGCGCCCCAGGTCGAGAGATCCTCGGTCGTGTGCGCATCGCTGACGAGCGTCGCGTCGTAGCCGCGAACGAGTGCGCCGTGTAGCGTGGAGCGAACGCATTCGTCCGTCTGCGCGCCGACGACGACGAGGCGCCCGACGGCGAGGTCGGCGAGCACGGGCTCGAGCGTCGACTCCTCGAACGAGTCCGGATACCGCTTGGGGACGAGCGGCTCGCTGTCGTCCGGGCTCAACTCCGGGACGATCTTCCATTGCTCGCTTCCCTCGGCGAGGTTGTCGCTCGAGTGCTGCACCCAGACGACCGGAACCTCCGCTGCGCGAGCTTTCTCGACGACGGCGCCGACATTCGCGACGACGGTGTCCCGGTCGTAGGCCTCGCCCACGACGCCGTTCTGCACGTCGATCACGAGCAGTGCGGTGTTCGGGCGGTTCTCGAGTGTCGTCATGGCTCCCCCTGGTCGCGTATCTCGGACAGCCGGACGTTAGCCGTTCAGGCCGTGCGCAGTGCGTCGATCGTCGCCGTCTCGACCAGCCCGGAGACCGCCTGCGCCAGACCGCGGTCGGACGTGACGAAGGCGTCCGCCTGGAGCCGCGTCAGCGCCACGAACTCGGCGTCGTACGTCGTCTCCCAACCCAGCTCGTCCGCGACCCTCCACGCCATCCGCTGTAGCACCTTGTCGCCCAGGAAGCGTACCTTCAGCGAGTTGATCCGCGTCACCCGCTCGATCCCCTCGGCGGCCGAAAGCTCACCCCGGCGGGCTGCCTCGTACAGCGCCGCCAGCGCCTGCGAGCGGACGAGCGTCGGCGCGACCAGCTTGTGCTCGGCGGCGACCTCGATCTCGCCAGCCGCAATCCCCAGCAATGTGTCGCAATCGACGACGAACCGGGTCACTTACCAGGGTGCGACCGTCGTGCCGCCCCATTCCTCGGGCTCGACATCGCGCACCGTCTGGCTCAGTTCCCAGCGATGACCGCCCAGGTCCTCGATGAAGCACGAACGCTCGCCGTATTCCCATGTTCGTGGTTCCTGGAGGACGCGGGCGCCGAAATCGCGGGCCCGAGCGAAAGCTTCGTCGACGTCCGGCACGCGCACCTTGAGGACATGCGTGACGACGCCCGCACCCGGCGCCACGTGATCGCCGTGGACATCGGCGACGACGACGGCACCGTCCGATCCAACACGCAACTGAGCGCGGTGCGCGTCTCCGATCCGCACCCGCTCCGCGAATCCGAAGGCGGACTCCAACCACTCCACGGCGGCTCGCACGTCCGGGTAGACCAGCACCGGAGTGACGGTGGCGGGGGGTGCAGAACGGTTCGTCAACACCGCTGAGAGCGTAGCGAACGGCTGCTCAGCCGATTGCGCCCCTCAGCCGTTCGAGCCCGGTCTCGAGCACCTCGTCCGTGACCGCGAGCGATAGCCGAGCCCAGCCAGCGCCGCGCGGGCCGAAGCCCTCGCCCGGCGCAACCGCGACCCGGTGCTCGAGCAGCCGCTCCGGCGTGAGGCCGTCGGGCAGCTCCCACCAGAGGTAGAACGAGCCCTCGGACGTGATGTGGGGGAGAACCTCGCGCACGCGTTCGCGGCGGCGGCGGTACGTCTCGACGCGCTCGGCGACGGAGTCCTGCGGCCCGGTCAGCGCCGCGATCCCCGCCTGCTGCACGGGCATGAAGATCCCGACGCGAGCGTGGTCGGCGAGCAGGTCGAGCCGCGACACGATCTCCGCGTTGCCGACGACAAACCCGAGCCGCCAGCCGGCCATCCCGTAGGTCTTCGACATCGAGAACATCTCGACGCCGACCTCCTTCGCGCCCGGCTCCGTGAGGAAGCTCTGCGGCCGCCGCCCGTCGAAGACGATGTCCCCGTATGCGAAGTCGTGGACGACGAGCGCGCCAGTCTGGTTCCCGTACTCGACCGCGGCCGCGAAGGTCCCGTCGGGCACGCAGACCGCGCACGGGTTGGACGGGAAGTTGAGGAAGACCGCGGCGACGTCGTCGCGCGGCGCAGCGTCGAAGTCGGGAGCCCAGCCGGCCTCGCGATCGAGCGGCACGTATCCGGTCGCGGCCCCGGCGAGCGCGGGCCCGGACGGGTAGTCGGGGTAGTAGGGGTCGGGGAGGACGATCGTCTGCCCGCGCTCAGCCGTGACGAGCGCGAGCTCGCAGATCGCCGTCTTCGTCCCGGGCATGATCGTGACCTCGGTGTCCGGGTCGAGCTCGACGCCGTAGACCTCGGAGTAGCGAGCCGCGATCGCCTCCCGCATCGCGGGCAACCCCCGAAACGGCGGGTACCCGTGAGCGGACGGCTGGTTCGCCGCCTCGGCGAGCGCGTCGATCACGTGCTGCGGCGGCCCGACCTCGGGGTTCCCGCGCCCGAGGTCGACGAGCGGCTCCCCGTCGAGCGCGGCGTGCTCGGAGACCTTCGCCAGGAGCGCTGTGAAGTACTGCTGCGGGAGCCGATCGAGCCGGTGGGGCGGAGGCCGCACGGCTCGATCGTATGACTCCGGCGCGACATTTCCGCGTTACAAGTTGCAAATCGTGCGTGGAGCCACTAACCTCGGCGCCCCTGTGGCTCGAACAAAGGAGGATCGATGAGTGATCGTCCAGCGGAAGAGCAGGCAGTAGCCCAGCCGTCCGTCGGCGAGAAGGTGAACGCGATCATCGCGGCGGCCGAGTCGGCCGCCCAGGAAATCACCGACAAGGCGCGCCTCGAGGCGCACAACATCCTGCGTATGGCGGAGCAGCAGGCGTCGGAACGGATCACGGAACTGACCAGCGAGGCGGCCCATGCGAAGGCCGAAGCAGACCAGTACGCGCGCGACATGACCGAAGCCGCGGACTCGTACGGCACGCAGCACCGCCGCACGGTCGAGGAGGAAGCCCGTCGGCTTCTCGCCGACGCGGAGGCGAAGTCGAAGGAGCAGCTCGACGCGGCGCAAGCGAAGGCCGACGAGCTTGAGCAAACGGTCGTCCAGCGGTACGAGACGCTCCAGCGCGAGGCGAAGATGCTCGAGGAGCGCAAGCAGCGAGTTCTCGAGAGTCTTCGTGACCTGGCCGCGCAGATCCAGGACGCTCTCGTCGAGCCAACAACGAAGGCGCCCGAGAGCCAGGAACTGATCGATGCCCTCGACGTTGAGCGTCAACGCTAGAGCCTTCTAGATCACGGCTGCTCGGCGCGGACGAGCGGCGAGGAGCCGTCCGATCGTTTCTGCCAGGACGGGTTGCCGTCAGCGCTGGCTGTGACAATCGCTCAGGTGTCCTCTGAATCGACCACCCTCTCTGCGACCGCCTTGGTTCTAGCTATCGCCTCGCTGGGGATCTCAATCTGGCAAGCAGTTCTCCGCTGGCGTGAGTTCGGAGATCGGCGCAAGGCTCGAATTGCCGTCGACGTGGGCGAGATCACCCTGCGACCGGACGACCAGTGGGAGGTGGAACTCTGGCTTACGAACGTCGGACTCAGTCATGCTCGCCGGGTCCGCGCTTGGCTTGAAGACGAGGACGGAGCTGTTCTGAGCGAAGAGTGCCGCGTTCGCCATCCTCTTATCTCGGGTGCCGAAAGCCAAAGCGTCCGCATGACTGTGCCGCGCAAGGGCCGGTCAACCGTCGTTGCGAGACCAGTTCGAAGGTGGCGCGAAGGTCGTGACGTGTCACTTAAGCCAGACGCCTCGGACCAACGCATCAGGCTCGATTTTCGTGGCGGTGCCCTCCTTAGAGCCGGCGGCTGGGCCGCGCGATTCGCGTGTGCTCCCCATCCTGCTCGGTTGAGAACGCGCACAACTGGTGGAGCTCGCCGTCCAGCTCGGCTGGGCGCACGGATTGCGGCTGAGATAGGCGAACGTCGTGAGACGTAATCGCGTCGTAGTCTGTTCCCGTGGATCTGCTTTCCGAGGGGTTGAGCCGTCTCGCGGCGGGGGAAGAGAAGCCGTACTTCGACGCGCCCGCGGATGACGAGGCTGCGGGCCGCTACTACGCGGGCAGCGATCGGGAATCCTTTTCGCGCTTGCTCGCCGACACGCATCGGGAGCGACCGCGTTACAACCCGGCGACCGAGCTCTACCCCTGGGTCGATCTCCAGCCCGACCGGAATGTCCGGAGCATTTACACGCAGGACGACTACGACCCCGCTGAACTGATCGAGGAGGCGGCTCGGATCCACGAGGAGCGGGACTCTCTTCGCGCGACGGCCGCGT
This sequence comes from uncultured Actinomycetes bacterium, assembly GCA_963850415.1. Taxonomy (GTDB): domain Bacteria; phylum Actinomycetota; class Thermoleophilia; order Gaiellales; family Gaiellaceae; genus VAXT01. The sequence goes on along the minus strand of CAWKLE010000004.1, from coordinate 194,358 downwards.
CGGAGGCCGCCGTAGAGGAGCTGAAGCCCTACAACTGCGAGCACGTCGTCTGCCAGTCCTGGTTCGACCACGCCGAGCCGATGCGCGGGGACTTGCACCACCTCTTCACCTGCGAGCGCAAGTGCAACAGCTTCCGCGGGAACGCGCCCTACACCGACTTTCCCGACTACCTCGAGGTCGTTCGCGAGAGCTGCGGCAAGAGGGAGACGGACCTGTTCGAGCCAGCGGCCGGCAAAGGGGCCGTCGCGCGCGCGACCTTCTACTTCCTGCTCCGCTACCCCGAGCTGCGGCCCTACTCGGACGGGGCGATCGCGACGCTCCTCCAGTGGGACGAGGCCGAGCCCGTCTCCGAATACGAGCGGCACCGCAACGCCGCGATCTTCGAGCGGCAGGGCAACCGGAACCCATTCATCGACCATCCGGAATGGGCGGCCCGCATCGACTTCAGTGGACCCGCATGACCTCCGCGGCGACGCCCGCTCCCACGGCCGCGCCGACGATCAGGCCGACGGATCTCGCCTCGCCGAGCCCGACTGCGTGCAGCAGCCCCCACGCGACGAGGTAGGTCCACCCGGCCAGCGCTGCTCCGTAGACGAGGCCGAGCCCGGCCAGGCGCGTCGCGGGAAACACGCCGAGGACCCGCATCGTCGCGGGCGGGTGGTCGCTGTACAGCCCGCCCTCGAACCCGAGCTTCCTCTCGAGCACCTCGGCCCGCTTCGCCGCCGCCGCGTAGATCTGCGAGTTCCGCAGCTCGTAGACGAGGATCCCGACCGTCGCCGTCAGCCCGAGCAGGCCGATCGCGAGCAGCTCGACCGCCGGGCGCGGCTTCCCGAAGAGCCCGACCGACGCCGCCGCGATCGTCGGGACGAACGCGATCAGCTTGAAGCGGATGTCCGTGAGCATGCGGAGCAGCTGCGTCGTCTGGTCGTAGTCGAGCCGCAGACGGTCGTCGCCGTCCGTTGTCACGCGGCGCAGTATCGGACGGGGACGGTGCGCTGGTCAAGGACGGGCTAAGGTTTTGCCAGTGACGGCGCTCAAGCCACGCCTCCGTGGTTACTCCCACGCCGTGGCCTTCGTGGCCGCCGTGCCCCTCGGGCTCGCGCTGATCCTCGAGGCGCACACCGGTCGCGGACGGCTCTCGGCGATCGTCTTCGCCGCCACGGTCGCGACCATGTTCGGGGCCAGCGCGCTCTACCACTCTCCGAACTGGTCCGAAGCGCCCAAGCGCTGGCTGCGCCGCGTCGACCACGCTGGGATCTACGCGCTGATCGCCGGCACCTACACGGCATTCGGCCTACTCGCACTCAGCGGCTACTGGCGCTGGGTGGTGCTGAGCATCGTCTGGGCGAGCGCGCTCGCGGCGATCGTCTTCAAGTTCGCCTGGCTCGACGCGCCCACGTGGATCTCGGCCGTGATCGGGGTCGCGCTCGGCTGGATCGGGGTCGTCGTCTTCCCGCAGCTGCTGCACAAGATCGGGGTCGGCGCGATGCTGCTCGTGCTCGCCGGCGGGCTCCTGTACACGGCCGGAGCGCTCGTCTACGCGCTTCGCCGGCCCGACCCGCGCCCGGCCGTCTTCGGGTTCCACGAGGTCTTCCACGTGCTCGTGATCGCGGCCGTCGCCTGCCAGTACTCGGCGGTCGCGTTCTTCGTCCTTCCGGAACACTGATCGCATGAAGCCCTGGCGGATCGTCGTCATCTCTGCCGTGCTGCCGGTCGCCGAGCCGGTGATCGCGAGCCTGCAGGCGATGGGCCACGACGTCGTCGCCTGGTTGATGGCGAGGCGCCCGCAGGACAAGGACAAGCCGCCGCCGATGTGGGGCGAGGTCACGGACAAGACCGCCCCCCAGGGGATCAACCTGCTCATGGTCCGCGACAAGGCCGACCTCGCCGGCCTCCTGCGCGGGCTCGAGCCCGACGTCGCTCTCTGCTGGGGCTTCGGCTGGAAGATCCCGCAGGAGGCGCTCGACGTCCCGCGCCACGGAATCGTCAACCAGCACCCGGCGCCCCTGCCGCGCTTCCGCGGGCCGATCCCGATGTCCTGGGCGATGCGCGAGGGCGACGGCGAGTTCTTCATCACGTGGCACCGGATGGACGCCGAGCTCGACACGGGGCCGATCCTGGCCCAGACGTCGGTGCCGATCCTGGACGAGGACGAGACGATCTGGGACATGGGACCGAAGATGCTCGAGGCCTCGATCGGGCTGCTCCCACGGGTCTTCGAGCGGCTCGAGGCCGGCGATCCCGGCGATCCGCAGGCGACCGAAGGCGCGTCCTGGGCCGGGTTCTTCGACGAGGATTACGCGAGGGTCGACTGGTCGAAGCCGCGTCGCGAGATCCACAACCAGGTGCGCGCGTGGCACCTCTCCTTCGAGGGCGGCCCGGTCGTGGGCCCGATAGCGGAGCTCGACGGCCAGCGGGTCAAGGTCAACCGCACGAGCCTCAGCGACCCGGGCGACGGCTCGCAGGCGGTCGACGCCGGCGACGGGAAGATCTGGATCCTCGAGACCGAGCCGGCCTAGATGGCTGAGCAGCCGCAGGGCTGGCGAGTCGTCGTCATCGCGAACGTGCTGCCGATCGTCGAGCCGCTGATCGAAACCGTCCGCGGGATGGGCCACGACGTCGTCGCCTGGATGATGCAGAGACGGCCGAAGCACGTCGACATGCCGCCGCCGCCGTGGGGTGAGACGGGCGACAAGACGGCTCCGCAGGGCGCGAACCTGATCTGGGCGCGCGACAAGGCCGATCTGGCGCCGCTCCTGCGCGGCCTCGAGCCGGACGTCCTTCTCTGCTGGGGCTTCTCCTGGAAGATCCCGCAGGAGGCGCTCGACGTACCCCGCTACGGCGCCGTCAACCAGCACCCGGCGCTGCTGCCGCGGCACCGCGGGCCGATCCCGCTCTCGTGGGCGCTCCGCGAGGGTGACCCCGTCTTCGGGATCACCTGGCACCGGATGGACGCCGAGCTCGACACGGGGCCGATCCTGGCCCAGACGTCGATCCCGATCCTCGACGAGGAGACGACCATGTTCGAGACCGGTCCGCGCTTGGTCCCGGTCGGGCTCGCTCTTCTGCCGCAGGTGTTCGAGCGCCTCGCAGCCGGTGATCCCGGCGAGCCTCAGCCTACCGACGGCGCGTCCTGGGGCGGGATGCTCGAAGAGGACTACGCGACGATCGACTGGTCGTCGCAGACGGCTCGGGAGATCCACAACCAGGTGCGGGCGTGGAACTACGCGTTCGGGATGGGCCCGGTGCAGGGGCCGTTCGCCGAGCTCGACGGCAAGCGCGTGAAGGTGACGCGCACGCTCCTCACCGATCCGGGCGACGGCTCGCCGGCGGTTGAAACCGCCGACGGGACGATCTGGATTCTCGAGTCAGAGCCGTTCGAGACCGATCCACCGGCGTAAGATTGGGACGCCGCCATGGAAGAAGACACGGAGATCATCGCCGGCCAACTGGCCGAGCTCACCCGGACCGTCGAGAGCATGGCCGCCCAGCTGAAGGCGCTCGGCGAGCGTGCCGACAGCGAGCGGGAGCGTGCGGATGAACAACAAGAGCGCTCGGAGGTCCAGCAGGAGCGGATCGACCTCGCAGCGCGAGAGCTGGCCGAGGTCAGCGATCGTCTGCAGGCCGCGGCGAACGCCCTCCGCGAGTCGATCTGACCCGGAACGCAAAGAAGGCCCGCAAGCGGGCCCCCTCCACGTACGTCCTCGCGGTTCTTACGCGTGGACGAGCTCCTTCTCGACAACCTTGTTCACGATCACCTCTCCGCCCGTGACCTTCGGCGGACTCGGGAGGATCGTGTCGAGCTTCTCATCGCGCACCCAAGTGGCTGAGAGGCGCGTCGACTCGTCGGCCTGTGCCATCGTGTCGAAGAAGCTAATCGAGCTCATGACGCCGTCGTTCGTCTCGATCAGGTAGTAGCCGCGGAAGCCGTCCAACTTGCTCATGCGGGGGAGGAAGGTCTCGTCGACCTTCGTGGTCAGCTCTTCAGTGCGGGCCTTGTCGATGCCCTCGTACCGTCGAATAGTGGCATGCATAAAGCTGTGCTCCTAACGTCTTTCGTTCAGGGCGGAAAGCTCGGTCGAGCTCTCCTGCACATCGAACCCTAACATACTTCTTGACAACGTGTGACGACGTGTCTACGTTTTTATACGTTGTCTCCGTTCTCAGTCACCCTGGAGCACGTTCCTGATCGCGAGCTCGGGCCGCTCCTCACGCGCCTCGCGGATGCGGGTTTCGAGAATCCGCTCATCAAGCCGGTTCGCACGCGGGCCGGATCTCGCAAGGCAGCCGCTTCTGCTCGAGTGCGAAAGGCCGATCTCCCGGATGACTGGAGCCTCGTACGAGAGCGGGAGGGCGAGTCGTATCAATGGCCGGAGGCGCGCGAACGCTACTCGCGGTACCGCGTGTTCATGGGCACGACACGCTCCGAAGGCGTTGTGCACATCGGGCTTGGCGAGACCACCCGCAAGAAGAAGTGGGGGCGAGACCGAAAGTACGTCGTCGCCTTCCTGAGCAGTGGCGCGCCGCAGAAGCCGCTGGCCGAGTTTCTCGCGGCCGACGACTACAAGGAGTCACGTGAGCTCGTCGCGGTGATCCGTGGCAGCGACGGCGGCCGGCGCATGTACGGGCCCGGGGACGCGCTTCCCGAGACCTACGAGGGCTTCAGGACTCAGATGTACGACGATCGAGTCGAGTACCCGGGCGTCTGGCACAAGGCCGTCGTCATCGCCCGGGAGGACGATCACGCGACGATGCTCAACCACGCGTTGATCCAGGGCCGCCGGCGTCAGTCTCTGTAGGCGCTATGTGTAACACGCGTCACAAAACGTGATAGGCTTACGTAAGCGCGTAGACCTTGCGCGGTAGCCGCCGAGGCATCACCGCACTACCTCCTCGACTCCCAAACCGGGCCTTAGTGCAAGGGGAGAGCATCCGCTCTCCAGGAGAGTCATTCGAGAAAGGTGGTTTTGCCATGGAGAGATTCCGAAACTGGCGGAAGATGACCTGGGCGCTCGTGCTCTGGAGCGCAGGGATCGTCGTGTTCATGTTTATCGGCGGGCCTGGAATATCGTCGGGCGCCATCGGGTTGCTCGGCCTGGTCGTTCTGGGCATCCTGTGGTTCATGACCAGGCCGCTCTGGCGTTCTGGTCACGGCGCGAGCTTCCGCCCGGTGCGCGCCATCGACACCCCGTTCAGGGCGCCGAAGACCGCGACAGAGAAGTAGACCGCTACGGGAACGGAGCGGCCGGGCGCAGATCCTCTGCGCCTCCGCTCCGGCAACCGCTCGGGACTCGATACTGCGTGTTCGGCCCCGAGTCGGACGAGTTCGTCGCGAGCTGCTCGCGCATCATCGCCCTCGCCCTGCTCTCGGAGAGGCCGAGGTTGACGCCGATGCCGACGCCGCTCTGGAAGCCGTAGCAGTTCGCCAGGCCCTCGTTCGCCTCGCCCCGCAGGTGCCACGACTCGTGGCCGAGCACGGCGATCGCTCGCGCGGTTCGCGAGAACGACTGCACCCGGTGCTTGATCGCGAGCTGGTAGAGCGTGTCGCAGATCTCCGGGGTCAGGAACGCCTGGCTACCGCCGACCTCCGCGAGCCCGTCCGCGTCCTGCACGAAGCCGACGTAGTCGCCCTTCGCGTCGCAGGTGACCGTGGCCGGATGGCGGGCGATCGCGCTCGCCTCGCGGGACAGGATCGCCTCGGTCTGCGCCCGGCGTTGTGACGAGACCGCGTTCCAACCGCTCGGGCGAGCGGCGAAGTAGAGAAGGGTGCCGACGATCGCGATCGCGGCCACGGCCTCGACGACGTGGAGCCAGCTGAAGGTGGGCTCGGCCGCTATCGGAGGCGTCGGCTCGGACGGGTCCCAGTAGCCCCAGCTGCCGAGCTCGGACAGGTCGCGCCCCTGCGGCCCGCGATCCGCCGCCTCGGCGGCGACGGGCGCGCCGCGCGCCCGCAGCCAGCCGCCGACGAAGAAGTCGATCTCGAGTCCGAGCGCGAGCAGGAACAGGAGCCAGACCGGGAACCACGACCGCACGCCGTAGGGGAGCAAAAAGTACGTGATCACGATCGCGAGGACGGCGATCCTCCCGATGCGGAAGAGCCGCGCCCGCCGGCGCACGTCGGACGTCATCGCCTAACTGTTGCTGACGGCGATCAGGCCGGCGATTCCAGCCGCGTAGAGGAGCAGCACTGCGACCGAGTCGATGCCCATCCGCCAGACCTGTCTATGCGGCCGCGTGACGAGACCCCACAGGTAGACGACGGTCAGCACGATCCCGAGCGCGGTCAGATAGATGTCCGTCGCCTGCGCCTGGGGCAACACCGCGGAGCCGGAGAGGAGGCCCGCGAGGAGGAACAGCACTGGCAGGAACGCGTTGCCGCCGAAGATGTCCGACACGGCGAGCTGGTAGTCGCCGAGCCGCACCGCCGCGATCCCGGTCGAGACCTCCGGCAGGGACGTGGCCGCCGCGAGGATCGTCGCGCCGAAGACGACGCCGGTCATGCCGAGGTGGTTGGCGATCTCCTCACCGCTCTGCTCGAGGACGACGCCTGCGGCGAGCGTGACCGCGGCGCCGATCCCGAACACAGTGCTCGCTCGCGCGAGCGACATCTCAACCGCCGACTTCGAATGGCCCCGGGGCTTCTCCTGCCCGTCTGGCGCGGTGCCGGTCGTGTCATGCCACGGCAACCCGCGCCGCGCACGATTGACGAGCCAGACGCCGACGACCCAGAAGACGGCGATCAGGAGTGCCGCCGGCTCGATCCGTGCGAAGAGCGCGTTGCCGGGGAGCTGCGCTCCCATGACCGAGATCGCGAGCACGAGGATCACGAGCAGCCCCTCGAGCCCGAGCACGAGCGACGCGGCCCGCGTGGTCAGCGCCGCCTCCCGGCCGATCGAGATGTCGAGGATGACGAGCACGACGGTCTGGATCGCGATCCCGCCGAGGATGTTCCCGATCGCGATCCCGAGGCTGTGGGAGAGCGCAGCCGAGACGACGATCGCGATCTCCGGCAGGTTCGTCGCGATCGCGAGCAGGATCGCGCCGCCGAGCGCCTCGCCCAGGCCGAGCTTCGTGTCGAGGACGTCCGTCGAGCGGGAGAGGTGGATGCCTGCGACCCAGACGGCACCCGCGGCGACGGCGAAGATCAGGACGAGCGGCGCGAGGCCCAGGCCCGAGAACATCCGGGCAGCTTAGGATTCGAGCTTATGAAGGGCCAAGACAAACCGAAGAAGCTCGGCAAGAAGGTGCCGCAGAAGTCGCTGAAGGAGAAGCGCAAGGAGAAGAAGGCGAAGAAGGACTCCGGCTCCAGCAGCTTCTAGGGCGTTGTAGCGTCCGAGCCTGGCCGGGAACCGCCTCGTTCCTCCTGATCCGCCGTTGACGGACGGCGAGATCGTGCTGCGCGCGCGGCGTGCCGAGGACGTCCCCCTGATCGCGGCCGCCTCGCACGATCCCGAGACTCGCCGCAGGATGGACGACGAGCCGATGACTCCCGAGCGCGAGCTCAGCAGCGTGGCGCGGACCGAGGAGCAGTGGCGCACCGGGAGCGCCGCGCCGTTCGTGATCGCAGATGCCGCCGACGACCGCGCGTTGGGGCTGGTCAACCTGCAGTTCGGCGAGGATGCGACGCTCGCCGTCTCGGTGTTCCCGGACGAGCGCGGACGCGGAATCGCCTCACGGGCTATGCGACTCGCCGCTACCTGGGGTCTGCGTCAGCTCGGCCTGAGGCGGGTCGTCGCGGAAGCTGCGGCGGACAACGTGGCTTCGATCCGGGCGATCGAGAAAGCCGGCTTCCGGCGCGAAGGGCTCCGCGACGATCAGTTGCGGTTCGTCGTGCTCCCGGAGGACGTCGGCCTCCGGTAGCCGCCGGTTACCACTTGGAGCGGCGGCCCCTGCGGCTCGTGTAGACGACCTTCGCGCGTGCGGACTCGAGCCCGCTCTGCTCGTACTGCTCGCTGTGGCCGAGGCGCCGTGCGACGCGGCTCGTGTCGGCCTGCTGGTCGGGGAGGACGAGCGTGATCGCCGTTCCGCTCCGGCCTGCGCGCCCGGTGCGGCCCGTGCGGTGCACGTAGCCCTTGTCCTCGGCGGGCGGGTCGTAGTTGATCACGTGCGTGATGTCGTCGAGGTCGAGCCCGCGGGCGGCGACGTCGGTTGCGACGAGCACTGCGACCTTGCCGGACTCGAACTGCCTGAGCGCCCGCTGCCGCGCGTTCTGGGACATGTCCCCGTGCATCGCGGACGCCTTCACTCCGTGGCGTGCCAACTTGGTGACGAGCCGCTCCGCGCCCCGCTTCGTCCGGACGAAGACGAGGGTCGAGTAGGACCCCCGGAGGTGCTCGACGAGCGTCTCCACCTTGGTATCAGTCGTGACCGCGACGAAGTGATGCTCGATCTCGCCCGGATCCTCGGGCAGCGCGTCGTCCTCGAAACGGGACGGGCTGTTCGTATACGCGCGTGCGAGCGAGCCGACCTCGCCATCGAGCGTGGCCGAGAAGAACATCGTCTGGCGGTTCTGCGGCATGCGCCGCACGAGCTTGTCGACCTGTGGCTTGAAGCCCATGTCGAGCATCCGGTCGGCCTCGTCGAGGACGAGGATCCGGACTCCGCCGAGGTCGACGAGCCGGCGCTGGGCGAGATCCTCCAGGCGGCCCGGAGTCGCGACGAGCACGTGGGCGTGCTTCGCGCGCTTGGCCTGGGCGTGCAGGGGCAACCCTCCGTACGCGGCGACCACGGTCAGGCCCTTGGCCTTGGCCAGGGGCTCGATCTCCGCGGTCACCTGGGCCGCGAGCTCGCGGGTGGGTACGAGGACGAGCGCCGACGGACAGCCGGCGTCGCGGGACGTCCGCTCCACGATCGGCGCGGCGAACGCGAGCGTCTTGCCCGAGCCGGTCGGCGAGCGTCCGAGGACGTCGAGCCCGGCGAGGGCGTCCGGGAGCACGAGCTCCTGGATTCGGAAGGGCGATTCGATCTTGCGAGCTGCGAGCGCGTCGACGACAGGGCGCGACACGCCGAGCTCGCGGAATGACTTGGACATTGTGTTCGACTCCTTTACGGGTTCGAGACTTGCCGACCTCGAAACACCCGAAGGAGGAACGAGAAGCGAATCTCACCGGGCGGCGCGATTGCCGACCCGTGCGAACACAGTAGCAGCCGCCCATTTTCAGACAGGCCATTTGGAGCCGCCCAGCTAGAATGGGCTCGTCAGACGCGAATTCGGTCGCGCTCGGCGTCTTCCGCCTTCGTCGAGACTCAATCTCCGAAAGGAAGGAAGCCGATGGCATCAACCAGCAAGCGCCAGCAGACAATGGCGAAACGCAACCGCGAGCAGGCCGTGAAGGAGAAGGCCGCCCTCAAGCTCGAGAAGAAGTACGCGAAGGCGCGGGAGCGTCAGGCGAAGGCACACGAAGAGATGTACGGACACCTTCGAGGCCCGGACGACACACTCCGAGGCCCTGAAGCTACGGAACAGCCCGAAGCCACGGAACAGCCCGAAGCTACGGAACAGCCCGAAGCCACGGAACAGCCCGAAGGGACGGAACAGTCGTGATGCGCGGCACGATGGTCTGGTTCAACGAAGAGAAAGGCCACGGCTACATCTCGACGGAGACGGGAGAGCGGCTCTACGTCTCCCAGCAGGGTTTCGTCGACGGAAATGCGCCGAAAGGGCGTTGCGCCGGATTGCCCGTCGAGTTCGACGTCGCCACGACCGGTGAGACCCGTGAAGCGGTTGGCAGCGTTCTCGTCGAGGAGTCCGCTTCTCGACGTGCCCGTCGGCGTCCTCGCGCGGGTCGCTAGCGCCTCGAGCCCGCCTGCTGGCATCCTGGCCCGGTGAGCGAGGACCTCGCCATCCGCTTGCGCAGGGTCGTCAAGCGCTACGGGGAGATCACGGCCGTCGACCGGCTCGACCTCGACGTTCCGGCGGGCACGTGCGTCGGACTCCTCGGCCCGAACGGCGCGGGCAAGTCGACGACGATGCGCATGCTCACGGCGCAGGCGATCCCAGACGAGGGCGAGTTGGAGGTCCTCGGCTATCAGCTTCCGAAGGACTCGAAGCAGGCGCGCGCCGAGTGCGGCGTCGTGCCGCAGCTCGACAACCTCGACGTCACGTTGACCGTCGAGCAGAACCTGCTCGTCTTCGCGCACCTGTACCGGATCGGCCGTCACGAGCGGCACGAGGCGATCGAGCGCTCGCTCGAGCTGGCGAACCTCGTCGACCGCCGCGACACGCGCGTCGACAAGCTCTCGGGCGGGATGCGCAGGCGACTGCTGATCGCCCGCGCGCTCGTGCACCGGCCGCGGCTCGTGCTGATGGACGAGCCCACCGTCGGCCTCGACCCGCAGGTGCGCCAGCAGCTGTGGGCGCTGATCGACCAGCTGCGCTCCGAGGGCACGACGATCCTCATGTCCACGCACTACATCGAGGAGGCGCAGCGGCTCGCCGACACGGTGCTGATCATGTCCCACGGCCAGGGGGTCGCCCGCGGCAAGCCGTCCGAGCTCGTCTTGGAGCACGCGGGCCATCAGGTGGTCGAGGTGTACGGGCCGCCGGCTCGCCTGGCCGAGGTCGAGTCCGAGGCCGGCGCCGCGGGGCTCAAGACGCGGCGCACCGGGACGAGCATCTCGATCCTCGGCGTCGACTCGAACGGAGACCACGGGTTCGAGGGTGAGCGCCGTCCGGCGAACCTCGAGGACGTCTTCGTCCTGCTCACCGGCGAGGAGATCGGCTGATGGCGACGGAGACGGGGACCGCACGCCTCGGCCGGCTCGAGCGGCCTGCACTGACGGGCGTGCTCGTCCGCGAGATCGTGAACTTCTCGTCGTACTGGCGCTCGGCGACCTTCTCGTCGACGGTCGAGCCGACGATCTACCTGCTCGCGTTCGGCTTCGGCTTCGGCTCGCTCGTGAGCACGATCAACGGCTACGACTACGTCGATTGGGTCGGCACGGGCATCGTCGCGACAGCTGTTCTTTTCTCGTCGGCCTTCGCGGCCATGTTCGGGACGTTCGTCAAGTACCAGTTCCAGCGCACCTACGACGCGATTCTCGCTGCGCCCGTGGACACGGAGGAGCTCGTCACCGCCGAGACGCTCTGGATCGCGACACGTGCCGGCGTCTACGGGTGCGTGCCGATGCTCGTCGCCATTCCGTTCGGGCTCGAGCCGGCCTGGGGGATGCTCGCGGTGCCGTTCATCGCCTGGCTGAGCGGTCTCGGCTGGGCGGGCTTCGGGATCATGATTGCGGGCTTCGCGAAGTCGTTCGAGAACTTCAACTACGTCGTCAGCGCGGTGCTGACGCCGCTGTTCCTCGTCGCCGGCACGTTCTTCCCGCTGGGCGGCTTCCCGGAGGTAGTTCAGGTGCTCGCTGCGTTCAACCCACTGCACCAGACTGTCGAGCTGGTCCGTGGCGCGGTGCTGTTCGGATTCGACTGGGTCGATCTGGCACGTGTTGCGTTTCTCGTCATGTTCGCGCTCCTCATGTGGCGGATCGCGATCTACGCGATGGAACGGAAGCTGATCGATTGAGCGAGCCCGAGTTTCGGATCGAGCCCTGGGGCGAGGGCGACCTCCCGCTCCTGGAACGGCTCCTCGGCGACCCGGCGATGATGGAGCACCTCGGCGGCCCCGAGAGCCCCGAGAAGATCGCCCAGCGGCAGGAGCGGTACATCGGCCTCCAGGGCGAGGGGCCGGACAGGATGTTCAAGATCGTCGAGGCCGCGACCGGCGAAAGCGTCGGCTCCGTCGGCTACTGGGAGCGCGACTGGCTCGGCGGGCACGTCTACGAGACCGGCTGGTCGGTCCTCGCGCGAGTTCCAGGGCCGCGGGATCGCCACGATCGCGACCGCGCAGGTGATCGAGCTCGTCCGCGCCGAGGGCAAGCACCGCTTCCTGCACGCGTTCCCGGGGGTCGAGAACGGCCCGTCGAACGCGATCTGCCGGAAGCTCGGCTTCGAGCTCCTCGACGAGCACGACTTCGAGTACCCGAAGGGGAGCGGAACCGTCCTACACTGCAACGACTGGCGGCTCGACCTGCGTCTTCCTGGCCGCTAGCAGGGAAAAAGCAAGTTTCCTATACTCCCTCGCGCCGCCATACCTACTGGTTCTTAAGCAAGGGGAGGAGGAACCTGTGCGAAAGAGACGGACGCGGCTGGCGCTTGCGCTGGCCGCAGTTGGGCTCGTCGCCGTCGGTGGAGTCTTCGCCGCGGGCGGGTCCTCGAACCGGAGCACGGCGAAGGTCGCTGCCAGAAGCAGCGACGGCGACCTGCCGGTCGCTCTGGCAAAGCATCTGGCGAAACTCGGCCAGACGATCCCTGGCAAGGGTGGAGAGCCCGCCGGGGAGTCGAGCGGGAACGCACCGGGAAGCTCGACGGCTGGGCTGGAGGAGTTCGCCCAGATGGCCTATCCGAAGAAGGACATCCCGCTGTCGAGCCTCAAGGCCGCTCGACACGCGTTCGCGACACTCAAGGCGCGTTCGGTGCAAAGCCCGGGACGCCGGAGCCTGCGCTGGGATCACGTTGGTCCCGACACGGCGCTCTACCAGTTCACACCGTTCCGGACCGCCCGTTCGTACGTCCCTCAGGAGTACGCGGCCGCCGGGCGCACGACCGATCTCGCGATCGATCCGAACTGCGGCTCGCATCAAGCATGGGGCGGCCGCCACGGGGGTCGCTGCCGAATGTGGATCACACCGGCCGGCGGCGGAGTCTGGCGCACTGACAACGCGCTGGCGCGCCACCCGAACTGGAAGTTCCTGTCGGGCAGCTTCGGGATCAACGCGGTCGGCTCGATCGAGATCGACCCGAACGACCCGAGCTCGAACACGCTCTGGGTCGGCACCGGTGAGGGCAACACGTGCGGCAGCGGCTGCGTCGCGGGCGTGGGCCTCTACAAGTCGACCGACGGCGGGAACCACTGGTCCGGGCCGTACGGCTCCTCGGCGTTCAACTCGCGAGGCGTCGGCACGATCCAGGTCAAGCCCGGCGATCCGAACACGATCTACGCCGGGTCGTCGTTTGCCGTGCGCGGGCATTCGTCCGTGTGCTGCTACGGCGGCATCACGCAGTACCGGGCGCTGATCCCGGGCGCTCCGCAGTGGGGCCTCTACCGCTCCACAGACGGCGGGAACACGTGGACGCTGGTCCACAACGGCTCCACGAGCCCGGCCGACTGCGGCACCGACATCGCCGCAATCGCGAACAACACGACGCCGTGCTCACCGCGTGGCGTGCGTGACGTCGAGATCGACCCGAGCGACCCGAACACCGTCTATGCGGCTTCGTACGCGCGCGGTGTCTGGCGCTCGAACGACAACGGGACGACGTGGACGCAGATCAAGCCGTCGCTGAACGCGGCGATCGGCACCACGAGGCCCGACATCGCCGTCACGACACTGCCGAACGGCAACACGAGGATGTACGTCGGCGAGGGTCACACCAGTGCGACCGAGTACAGCCGGCTCTACCGGAGCGACGACGTCGCGACCGGATCGCCGGTGTTCACGCAAATCACGAGCGACAACCCGTCGACGCCGGCCTGGGACACGTTCAACTTCTGCACCGGCCAGTGCTGGTACGACAACTTCGTCTACACGCCGCCGGGGCATCCGGACATCGTGTACATCGGCGGCTCGTACCAGTACGACGAGAACGGCGCGACCCTGCCGTACGTCGCGAACCACCGGGCGGTCATGCGCTCGACGAACGCAGGCGAGTCCTTCACGGACATGACGATGGACGCGACCGACGTCGATCATCCGAACGGGATGCATCCGGACGAGCACCGGCTGGTGACGAACCCGCAGAATCCGGACCAGTTCTTCGAGGCCTCGGACGGCGGGATGATCCGGAACACCGGTGACTTCGTCGACAGGTCGAGCGACTGCGACTCGAGAGGGCTCGCGGAGCCGTACCTGAGCCGTTGCCACGAGCTCCTGTCCGCGATTCCGACGCGGCTGGAGAGCATGAACCGTGGCCTCGGGACGCTCCAGTTCCAGAGCCTCTCGGTGAGCCCGTTCGACAGCCGCGAGCTGCAGGGCGGCACCCAGGACAACGGGACGTGGGAGAACTACGGAAGCACCCACACGTGGCTCCAGACGTACTGGGGCGACGGCGGGCAGTCGGGGTTCGACGCGACCGACCCGCACTTCCGGTTCCACACGTACTTCGACGCGTCGCCGGACGTGAACTTCTCCGACGGAGCGATCGCGGACTGGAACTGGATCGCCGACCCGATCTACGGGACCGGCAACCAGTTCTACGTGGCGATCCTCTCCGACCCGGTCGTCCATCGGACGATGTACGCGGGAGCGGGGACGGCGACGTCGGGTGGGAACACGGTCGTCCGGACGAAGACGCAGGGCATGGGCTCGATGACGCTGGCCGAGCTCCGGCAGCACTGCAACGAGAACACCGGCGACTTCGCGGTTCCATGCGGTGACTGGACCGAGCTCGGGACGACCGCTTTGACGGCGGCCGGCTGGGGCGACCGGGCCGGTGGCGCAATGGCCGCGGTCGAGCGGGCGACGACGGACACGTCGACGCTGTGGGCCGCAACCACGAACGGCCGCGTGTTCATCACCTCGAACGCGGACGCCGATCCGGCAAGCTCGGTCGCATTCGTGCGGCTCGACTCGCTGGCCTCGAACGATCCGGACCGGTACGTGACCGGGATCTTCATCGACCCGGACAACGCGAACCACGCCTGGATCTCGTACAGCGGGTTCACCGCCGCGACTCCCGCGACTCCGGGTCACATCTTCTCGGTGACCTACGACCCGGGCGCGGGAACGGCGACATGGTCCAGCCTCGACAGCACGTTGGGCGACCTGCCGCTCACCGACGTCGCGGTGAACGACGGCACCGCTTACGTGTCGTCCGACTTCGGCGTCCTGAAGCGTGAGAGCTCGGGGCAGTGGACGCCCGCGGGCTCCGGGATGCCGAACGTCGAAGTCGCCGGCCTGACCCTCGTGTCGGGTAACGACGGGCACGGGCACGGGCATCACGGCGATGGGATCCTCTACGCCGCGTCACACGGGCTCGGAGCGTGGAAGCTTCAGCTCGGGCACGGCCACGGGGGCCACTAGCTCGTTGGTAACTACCTCGTTGGGGGTCGCCTTCGGGTGGCCCCCAACGAGATTTTCGAGCCATACTTCGAAGGAATGAAACGATTCGTTGCGGCCGGCGTCCTCGTGCTCGCGATCATGCCCGCGGCGGTGACGGCTGCGACAAGGGCTCCGGCGGTGCAGGTGTCGACGGCGAGCCCGTTCGTCGTCAAGGGGACGCATTTCAAGCGCTCCGAGCTCGTCAGGGTCGTCGTCGTGTACAAGGCCCACGACCACGTGCGGACGGTCCGGGCGACCAGGAAGGGCGCGTTCACGGCGCGTTTCCTGCGTCTCTCGGTTCAAGCGTGCGACCGCTACTCGGTGCGCGCGCAGGGGAACAAGGGGAGCCGGGCTTTCACGCGGCGCGACCCCGAGTGCCTCGGCGGCTGACGAGCGCCGAGGCGTCCTGGGCGGCTCCTAGAATGGGCCGTCCTTGGCTGCCGAGTTCGTCCACCTGCACGTCCACTCCGAGTACTCGATCCTCGACGGCGCTTGCCGGGTCCCGGCCCTGGCAGCCCGCGCCGCGGAGCTCGAGATGCCGGCGGTCGGGCTCACCGACCACGGCTCGCTGGCGGGCTCGGTGCAGCTCTACAAGGAGGCCTTGAAGCAGGGCGTGAAGCCGATCATCGGCTGCGAGGTCTACGTCTGCGACGACGCTTCGAAGCAGGAGAAGGGCTACGCGCACCTGACGCTCCTCGCCGAGTCGAACGAGGGCTACGGGAACCTGATCAAGCTCGCATCGGCGGGCTACTTGCAGGGCTATTACTACAAGCCGCGCGTCGACTGGGGGCTGCTGGAGACGCACGCGAAAGGGCTGATCGCGCTCTCCGGGTGCCTGTCCGGACGTGTCTCGAAGGCGCTCGAGGAGTCGCGCGAGGCGGATGCCGCGGCCGACCTCGACCGGCTCGTGCAGGTGTTCGGGCGCGAGTCGACCTACGTCGAGATCCAGAACGCCGGGCTGGCCGAGCAGGCGAGGATCAACCCGCAGCTGGCGAAGCTCGCGCAGGGCACCGGTCTCCCGCTCGTCGCGACCGGCGACGTGCACTACCTGCTCCACGAAGACGCGCGCGCGCACGAGGCGCTTCTCTGCATCCAGTCGGGCGACTCGCTGAAGAACCCGAATCACTGGAAGTTCGACACCGACCAGTTCTACTTCAAGACGCCCGCCGAGATGGCGCAGGACTTCTCAGAGTACCCGGCCGCGCTCGCGATGACGCTCGAGGTCGCAGAGCGGTGCTCGGTGGAGATCGAGCTCGGCGCGATCCGCCTCCCGAAGTACCCGGTGCCCGAGGGCCGCGACGCGTTCGACTACCTCGTCGAGCTCTGCGAGAAGGGGCTCCAGAAGCGGTACGACCACGTGACCCCGGAGATCCAGGAACGGCTCAAGTTCGAGCTGAAGACGATCCGCGAGATGGGTTTCGCGGACTACTTCTTGATCGTTTGGGACTTCGTCAACTTCGCGAAGCGGAACGGCGTCTCGGTCGGCCCGGGCCGCGGCTCGACGGCCGGCTCGCTCGCCGCGTACGCGCTCGACATCACCGAGGTCGACCCGATGAAGTACGACCTGCTCTTCGAGCGCTTCCTCAATCCGGGGCGCAAGTCGATGCCGGACATGGACATCGACTTCTCGGTCGCAGGCCGCGACCGGGTGATCAACTACGTCGCCGAGAAGTACGGGCGCGACCGCGTGGCGCAGATCATCACCTTCGGGACGATGATGGCGCGCGCAGCGGTGCGCGACGCGGGGCGCGTGCTCGAGGTTCCGTACGGCACCGTCGACAAGATCGCGAAGCTGATCCCCGAGGGCGTCAAGGTCTACCTCGACGACTGCCTGAAGCCCGGCTCCGAGCTGAAGGCGGCCTACGACGGAGATCCCCAGGTGCGGGAGATCGTCGATCTCGCGAAGCCGCTCGAGGGGCTCGTGCGGCAGGACTCGATCCACGCGGCCGGCGTCGTCATCTCGGACCGGCCGCTGACCGACGTCGTTCCGTTGCAGCGGAAGGGTGAGGGCGAGGAGACGGTCACGCAGTTCGGGATGTGGGACGTCGAGGAGCTGGGCTTGCTGAAGATGGACTTCCTCGGGCTGCGCAACCTCGACGTGATCGACAAGGCGGTTGCGCTGATCGGCGGCGGGCTGGACATCGCGAAGTTGCCGCTCGACGACCGCAAGACGTACGAGATGCTCGCGCGCGGGGACGCGATCGGCGTCTTCCAGTTCGAGTCGTCGGGCATGCGCGAGGCGCTGCGCTCGGTGCGGCCGACGGAGTTCGAGGATCTGATCGCGCTCGTCGCGCTCTATCGGCCGGGCCCGATGGGCTACATCCCGGCCTACGCGAAACGAAAGAACGGGCAGGAGGCGGTCTCGTTCATCGACCCGCGGCTCGAGGCGATCACCGGGGTCACGCACGGGATCTGCATCTACCAGGAGCAGTACCTGGAGATCGCGAAGCGGATCGCCGGCTTCTCGCCGGCCGAGGCGGACGACCTGCGCAAGGCGATCGGCAAGAAGATCCACGCGCTGATGGCGTCCCTCAAGGAGAAGTTCCTCGAGGGCTGCGCCCAGACCGGGACGACGCCCGCGGTGGCGAACCAGCTCTGGAAGGACATGGAGTCGTCGCAGGACTACTCGTTCGGGAAGTCGCACGCCGCCTGCTACGCGCTGATCGCGTACCGGACGGCCTGGCTGCGCGCGAACCACCCGCGGGAGTACATGGCCGCGCTGATCTCGTCCGTGATGAACACGAAGGACCGCGTGCCGTTCTACGTGAGCGCCTGCCACGAGCTCGGGATCGAGGTCGAGCCGCCGGACGTGAACGAGTCGGAGTGCGACTTCGCGGTCGTCGAGGGGAAGATCCGGTTCGGGCTGAACGCGGTCAAGAACGTGGGGGACACGGCGGCGCGCAGGATCGTCGACGCGCGGAAGTCGGGGCCGTTCGCGTCGCTCTGGGACTTCACCGAGCGGGTCGATCCGCAGGTCGTGAACAAGCGGGCGCTCGAGGCTCTGGTCAAGTGCGGCGCCTTCGACTCGACGGGCGCGTCGCGGAAGGGGATGTTCGACGCGCTGGAGCAGGCGCTGGGATCGGGCGCGGCGCGGCAGGAGGCCCTCATGTTCGGCCAGGAGTCGATGTTCGAGGTCGAGCATCCGCCGATCACCGGCGAGGAGTACGAGAAGAACGAGCTGCTGCGGCTCGAGAAGGAGACCCTCGGCGTCTACGTCTCGGAGCATCCGCTGGAGGCGATCCGCGAGCAGCTGCGGCGCAAGACGGACGCTCCGCTGGCCGAGATCGAGCGCCGGCGCGACGGGGAGGTCGTGACCGTGGGCGGCATCGTCGGGGCGATCAAGCAGCTGACGACGAAGAAGGGCGAGCCGATGGTGTTCATGCGGCTCGACGACCTGACCGGCTCGACGGAGGTCGTCGTCTTCAACTCGGTCTACGGCGCTTCGCGGGATCTGCTCGAGGTGGATGAGGTACTCGTCGTCAAGGGGCGTGTCGACCACAAGCAGGAGGGCGAGACGAAGATGATCGCGCTCGAGGTGACGCCGTTCGAGGCGACGCCGGAGCGGCGCGAGGTCGTGCTGCGCGTCGACGCGACGCGGGCGCCTGCGGGCCTGGTGCGGAACCTCGCGTCGGTCGTGAGGGAGTTCCCGGGCGAGATCCCGGTGATCGTGGCGATCTCGACCTCGCACGGCGAGACGACGCTCGCCCTCGGCCCCGACTACCGCGTCAAGCCGGAGCCGGACTTCTTCGCCGAGATCAAATCCCTCCTCGGCGAAGCCGCCATCACCTGACCTTTCCAGACACGACCGGTGCCAGGCACCGGACATGTCCCGGTCTCGCGTTGTCGTTTGCTTAACCGAAAGGGTTTGCGGGCTGCACGACACGTCCATCTGAGCCACGGCCGGTGCCAGGCACCCGACATGGCTCGTGTGGACACGGTCAGGAGAGCGGGATACGGGAGATCGAGCCCGAGCCTTCATTCACAACCCAGAGGCTGCTGGCGCCGAACGCGATGTCTCGTGGGCGGCTGCCGACCTTGATCACGCCGACGACCTTCGCGCTCGCCGGGTCGACGCGAGCGATCTGGCCGCGCTGCGTCTCGCTGGCCCAGACGGAGTCCGCCGCATACGCGATGCCCGAGCAGTTGTCGCCGAGGCTCAGCCGCTTGGCGACCTGCCTACTCGCCGAGTCGACGAACGCGACCGTGCCCGCGTAGTACGTGCAGCCCCAGACGCCGTCCGCCGCCGGCGCGATCGCGTCGACGTCCTGATCGACCCCGATCCGCGGGCCGACGACCTGGTTCGTGCCAGGGTCGATCGTCGCGATCGTCCCGTCGTTGTTCGTGCTCCAGACGAGCCCGAAGGCAATCGCCGTCGCCTCGGCCTTGCCGCCGACGACGATCCGCGCGCTGACGGTGTTCTTGGCCGGGTCGATCCGCTCGACGGAGCCGTCGAAGTTCGAAACCCAGACGGTTCCATCCCCGGCCACGGCCGGCCCGACCGGCTGGCCGCCGACGGCGATGCGCGCCACGACCGAGCCCGAGCCGGGATCGACCCGGTCGAGTTCGCCGCCCTCGAAGTTCGCCACCCAGAGCGAGCCGTCACCGAACGCGACGCCCCCGAGCTGGCCGGTGCCCACGGCAATCCGCGCTGCGACCTTGTTCGTCGCCGGTTCGATCCGGGACACGCTCCCGTCGGAGCTCGATGCCCAGACCGCGTCCTGGGCGAAGACGAGGTTCACCGGAGACCCGCTCACGGGGATCGACTTCACGGACGGCCCGCTCGGCCGGACGGTGATCCGCACACGGGTGATCGGGCCGGTTCGGCCGCGGGGATCGACAGCGCGCACCCGAAGCGAATGGGCGCCGACCGCGAGCCGGGCGGTGAAGGAGGCGGGGCACGACTTGAGCCGGCCCCCGTCGAGTGCGCAGCGGAAGCGAATCCGTCGCGCCGCCACACCGCGCTCACGCGCCTGGAACCTGAGATGCACGACCGGGGTAGAGATGAAGCGCGCCCCCCGAACGACCGGCGCAGTCGGCCGCCTGTAGTTTGCGGCGGCAGGCGCGGCTGCGGTGATGCCAAGGGCGAGAAGACAGGCTGTGACGGCGATTCTCATGACGTCCTCCTTCTACTTTACACTGTTAACTATACAGTGTTAGGAAAAGAAGCACCACGAAGAGGGCGACCGCCGCGCCTCGACCGCGAGCGCGTCGTCGACAAGGCGCTCGAGCTCGTCGACGCGGAAGGCGTGGACGCGCTCAGCATGCGCCGTCTCGGCCGCGAACTCGGCGTCGAAGGGCCAGCCCTCTACACGTACGTCAAGGACAAGGACGAGCTCCTAGACGCGATCGGCGACCGGGTCCTCGACGTGCTCGACCTCGACCTCCCCGGCCGAGGCACCTGGCAGGAGCGCGTGCGCGCCTCGGTCGCGGGCTGGGCAGCGATGCAGGAACGCCATCCGGGGGCCTTCCCGCTCGTCTACCGCGGCCCGAAGGAGAAGGTCAGCCGCACGACGGAGGAGCTCCTAGACGCACTCCGGTCCGCAGGCTTCGACGAGGCCGGCGCAGCGCTCGCGTACCAGACCGTGATCTCGTTCCTCGACGGCGCGCTCCTCGAGTGGCCGCGCGAGACGTACGCGCCCGGAAAGGGCTGGGAGCGCATCAGCCGCACCGTCGATCGCGGCACGTACCCGCGCATGGCCGAGATCGCGCCCTACGCGGCCAAGCTCGGGTGGGACGAGGTCTTCTGGACGGGCGTCGAGCTCCTCCTCGGTGGGCTCGGGTCACGCTTGAACGCCCGCTAAGCTGAGCTCGGCGCGACGGACGAGGCTGTTAGCCCGTGAGGCCTCAGGGCCAAGCCGGGGTGGGAAGCGAGCGGTCGCGCCTTCCGTCTCCCTGGCCAGCGCCGCTGACCCCCTTCCTGCGAGCGGCCCATGACTAACACTGTTCCGCTCGCATACAAGGCGCTCAGCGACGCGCCAGGAAACCGGGAAAGCCTCGTCGGGGACGAGTCATAATCGTCCTGTGGCCGAGTGGCGGATCCGCGGCACGTACCTCGAGTTCTGCAACTGCGACCCCGGCTGCGGCTGCAACTTCCGCGGGCTCCCGAGCTCGCCCGAGGGCAACTGCCAGGCCGTGATCAGCCACGTGATCGAGGAGGGCTCGACGGACGGGCTCGACCTCGCGGGCGCCAAGGTTTCGTGGGCGCTCTGGTGGCCGGGCCCGATCCACGACAAGGGCGGCCGCGGCCACGCGTATGTCGATGCGCTGAACGACGAGCAATACGAGGTCCTCGCGCGGATCTGGCGCGGGGAGGAGGGCTACGGGCTGTTCGAGATCTTCAACTCGACCCTCGACGAGACGACCACGGTCGAGCGCGCCGCAATCGACCTCACCCTCGACGGTCGGAGCTCACGAATCGCAATCGCGGGTGTGACCGAGAACCGGATGACGCCGCTCACGAACCCGGTCACAGGCGACGAGACCGAGGTGCGCATCGTCAAGACGAGCGGTTTCATCTGGCGCGACGGTGAGATCGCCGAGAGCGAGCGGTTCCAGGTCGACCTGCCCGAGATGAGCTGGGACCTCGCAAAGCGCCACGCGGTGTACTCGAGGTTCGAGTACACGAACGCTTGAGTGCCGCTGTCCCGGTCGTGCGCGACTAGCTGCGGACGCCTACGCCGATTTCGATCGCGACGTCGAGCGACTGCACTGAGACGACCCTGCCTTCGACCTGCTTGGCAGCTTCCTGGCGCAGGCCCGCGGCCTTGCGCTCGCTCTCGTCCATCGCCGTGCGGTTCTGCCACAGGGTCATCGACATGATCGCGCCGTCCTCGTAGTCCACGCACACGTAGCCCCCTTCGAGCCCGTTCGTGCCTTCGAGCTCGGCCACCGCGGCGTGAAACGCGTCGATCGCTTCCTGCGTCCGGCTGGGTTCGACCTCGTACCGTGCGACTCTGGCGAACATTGCCTGGAACCCTAACCGCGATCGGGGTGTAGTTCCAACAAAAGTGAAAGTGGTGAGCCGACCACCTGACGAGAGTGGGCTCGTAGAGCGGGCTCGCCGCGGAGACGAAGACGCCTATGAGCAGCTCGTGCGTGCACACCAGGGGATCGCGTTCCGCACCGCGTACCTCATCGCAGGCAATGCGAGCGACGCGGAAGAGGCCGCCCAGGACGCGTTCGTCAAGGCGTATCGGGCTCTGGGGCGGTTCCGTCGCGGGTCGCCGTTTCGGCCGTGGCTCCTCCGGATCGTGGCCAACGAGGCCCGGAATCGCCGTCGCTCCGCCGGGCGCCGCGCGGCCCTCTCGCTGCGCGCCGCAGCCGAAGAAGCCTCGGGGGGCGCGGCTCCGTCCCCCGAGGGCGTCGTGCTGGCGGGCGAGGATCGCGGGCGGCTGCTGGCCGCGGTCGACGGGCTGCGCGAGGAGGAGCGTCTCGTGATCGCCTGCCGCTTCTTTCTCGAGCTGTCGGAGGAGGAGACCGCCGCAGCGCTCGACGTTTGCCGCGGCACCGTCAAGTCGCGCACGTCGCGGGCGCTCGAGCATCTGAGGGAGGCGTATGGCTGAGCTCGAGACGGCGCTTCGTCAGCTCGGCCATGAGGTGGCGTTCCCGCCGACCCCCGATCTGGCGCCGGCGATCCGCGGACGACTCGAACGGCCGCAGCGCTTCTGGCGACGTCCCGCGGCGATCGCGCTCGCGGTCCTCGTCGTGGCTGCAATCGCAGCTGTGCTCGCGGTGCCGCAGTCGCGCTCGGCGATCCTCGACTGGCTCGGCCTGCGGAACGTCAGCGTCATCCGTGTCGAGAAGCTGCCGGTGGTGCCTGCCCAGGGACGACTCGACCTCGGGAGCCGGATCACCCTCGACGAGGCCCAGCGCCGCGCGCCGTGGCTCCTTCTCCCTGACAGCGAGCCGGACAGCGTCTGGCTGAACCAATCGCTTCCGGGCGGGAAGGTCTCCCTCCTTTGGGGGACGCCGTCGAACGTGCGACTGCTGCTGGCCGAGGTCACCGGGCGCGCTTACATCGAGAAGATCATCGGCGGCGACTCGCAGGTCGAGCGGGTCGACATCGGGAGCGCCGGCGCCTGGTTCCAGGGCCCGCACGTGGTCATGTTCCAGGACCGCGATGGCCGGTTCCATGACAGCCAAGCGCGCCTGGCCGGGAGCACGCTCGTCTGGCAGGACGGCGACGTCACGCTGCGGCTCGAAGGCCGCCTGACCGAGGCGGAAGCGCTGCGAATTGCGCGGACCGCCTCGTAAAGCTTTTGTGAAAAGTCAAGATCACCCCCTATAGGGAGATCCGCTCCCGTCGTCTGACCGAACAATGAGGGCAATCGGCGAGAAAGGACAGCGTGGCGGTCACTGACATCATCCTGGCGGATCCAACTGAGATGGAGCGCATCGAGCGATGGCGAGCGGAAGAGCTCGAGCGCGCCGGGTACGAGCCCCGCGCAGCCGGTCGACTTGCGGTGAGGCATGACGTTGACCTTCATGTCGCAGTCGACTTGCTGAAGCGCGGCTGCCCAGCGGATCTGGCCCTCAGAATCCTGCTCTAGCCAGCAGGCATCCAGGCAGCACGGCAGAATCACTGCCCGTGCTCGCCTCGATCCCCTCGCCGCACACCGGCACCATCGACATCGGTCCGCTCGTGCTGCACATGTACGGGCTGATGCTCCTCCTCGCGATCGCGGGGTGCGTCGCGCTCACCGGGGTGCGCTGGGTCAATCGCGGCGGCGACTGGGACCTCGTGTTCCGGGTGGCGGTCTGGGGCGTCGCGGCCGGGATCGTCGGCGCCCGGCTGTACCACGACGTGACGAGCTGGAACGAGGTGCCCGACCCCAAGTGGAAGGGGATCTTCGAGGTCTGGAAGGGCGGCCTCGGCGTCTGGGGCGGGATCCTCTTCGGCTGCATCGCAGGGGCGATCGTCGTCCACCGGGCCGGCGAGAGCGTGACGCGGATGATGGACGCCGTGGCCCCAGGATTGCTCCTCGCGCAGGGCGTGGGGCGGGTCGGCAACTGGTTCAACCAGGAGCTGTACGGGAAGCCGACCGACCTGCCGTGGGGGCTCAAGATCGACATCGACCACCGCGTGCAAGGGTACGAGCAGTACTCGACCTTCCACCCGACCTTTCTCTACGAGCTGATCTACGACGTGTCGATGGTCGGGGTGCTGCTCCTGATCGACTGGCGGTGGCGCATTCGCGCACCCGGGTTGTTCGCGCTCTACGTGTCGTTCTACACGTTCGGGCGGTTCTTCGAGGAGCTGCTGCGGATCGATCCCGCGCACCACGTCGCCGGGCTGCGGCTGAACGCGTGGGTGTCGCTGATCCTGTTCGTGCTGTCGACTGCGTTCTTCATCTGGTGGCAGTTCTTCGGCGGGAAGTTCAAGTCGTGGCGCCGGAAATCGGGCAGTCCGGAGGAAGAAGGCGACCGCGGGCCGAAGATGGCCATTCCACGTGGTCGCGTCCGATCCGGAAACTAGCGTTCTGCACGCAATGAGCGTCCGAGAGCTCGAGCTCGACCTCGACGCGTTCGAGGGCCCATTCGACCTGCTCCTGACCCTGGTCCTGCGGGAGGAACTGCCGCTGGCCGAGGTGGACGTGGCGGGGATCGTGCTCGCGTTCGTCGAGCGACTCGCCGACCGGGAAGAGCTCGATCTCGACGCCTGCGGTGAGTTCCTCGTGCTCGTCGCCGCGCTGCTGGAGTTGAAGGCGAGGGGGCTGTTCGCGGGCGAGGCGGAGCTCGAGGATCTGGAGCCCGGTGAGGCCGCCGAGGAGCTCGCGCGGCGGCTGGAGGAGTACCGGCGGATCAAGGGCGCGGCGGAGTGGCTGGCCGAGCGGCTCGCGTCGGAGCGCGACCGTTTCTTCCGGCTCGGGCCGGCTCCGTTGGCGCCGCGCGGGGAGCGCCGGCTGGCGGAGCAGGATCCGGTGGCGCTCGCAGCGCTGTTGCGGGCCCTGGCCGCCGAGCCGCCCGAGGTCTCGCTCGCGCATCTCGAGCTGCGCTTTCCGCCGGTGTCGCGGTTCCTGGAGCAGTTCCGGGCCGTCTTGGGGCGGCGCCAGCGGTTCGATTTCGACCACGAGGTGGCCGGGCTGACGCGGGTCGAGCAGGCGGTTGCGTTTCTCGCCCTGCTCGAGCTGCGGCGGGCCGGCGAGATCACGCTCGAGCAGGCGGCGCCGTTCGCGCCGATTCGCGTGTCTCGGGAAGTCGTCGACGAGGAGGTCGCATGGAACGCCCACTCCGCCTGATCCAGGCCAATCCGCTCGACTCGCTCGCACGGACGATCGAGGCGCTGCTCGTCGTCGCGTCGCAGCCTTTGACGGTGGACGCGCTGGCGGAGGCGTGCGCCGACGAGGTCGAGCGCGTCGAGACGGCGCTCGGACTGCTCGGAGACCGGTACCGCGAGGGGCGGAGCGGGATCGTGCTCGAGCAGGTCGCGGGCGGCTGGGCGTTTCGCGCGTCGCGGGAGGCGGCTGAGGCGTGCGGGCGGCTGTTCGAGCGCCCGGTGGAGCGGAACCTCTCCCAGGCGTCGCTGGAGACGCTCGCGGTGGTCGCGTACATGGGGCCGTGCTCGCGGCCGGAGATCGCGCGCTGGCGCGGCGTCGCTGTCGACTCGGTGGTCGCCGGGCTCGTCGAGCGAGGCCTGATCGCCGAAGCGGGCCGGGGGGATCTCGGCGCGGTGCGGTATCGCGTGACGCCTTTGTTCGAGCGCGTCTTCGGCCTGGAGAGCCTCGCAGCGCTGCCGCGACTGGACGAGTTCGGCGGCGACGCGGAGGAGCTGCGGGGACGGCTAGAGTCGCTGGCCGAGCGCCGTCCGGCCTAACTTCTCGCGCTCTTCCGATCCTGCTCGAGGCGGCGCCGCGCGGAGAGCATCGGCCCCTCGGATCGAACCATCGGCGCGAACCGGTTCAGGCCGAGCGTGCCGTCGGCGACGTCGACGAACGCGCTCTCGATTCCGCCTCGTCGAGAGTACGTCTCGTGCCAGAAGGACGTGCCACCGCGGTCGCGCAGGTAGTCCGTCCACCAGGCCTTGTGCGGGAGCGAGTTCGCCCAGGCCTCGAGGGACTCGAAGTCGCGCCAGTACTGGCGCATGCCGAAGTACGGGGGATCGCTTTCGGGGAAGACGACCTCCTCGTGCAGGAGGAGGCCGTCCGGGCGTGCCTCGACCGACGCCATGATCTCGGGCGCGAGACGCTCGACCGTCTCGGCTCCCCGCGGCTCCTCGACGCGCATGCCGAGGTACATGACGACGAGGTCGGGGTAGTCGTCCAGGTCGGCGGTGGTGCGCCGCGGGGGATCCACTCGGCGACTGTACGGCGCAGCGGCGTTCCCGTGCAACACGCCTCGGAGGCGGGTTCCCGCGAGGCGACGCCGAGCAGTTACGCGGTCGACTGGAGTCGCACGACGAGGCTCCAGTGGCCGCGCCCGCTCCGAGGCGCTTGCTCGCCGACCGGAGACCGGCCGGTCAGGGACGAGAGAGGCTGCGAATACAGACACGGGTGGTACAGCCTCTGCGCCGCGCTGAGTCCCACCTGGGACCCGCAACTCACCTGGTTCTCGACCTGCCCGAAACCCGTTGGCGCGGGAGAGCGGTTGTGGCCTGCCGTGCTGAGGACGAGCGCCACGACGAGAGCAGTTGACACGCAGGCGCCGAGAAGAAGCATCGTCTTGCTCGTGCGTCTCATTGCCAGCCCCACCATCATTTTACGTTCCTCTCGAGTCCGGTACCCCCGACCTCCTCCCCAATGCGATCCTAGTCGGGAAATCCGTACGCATGGGTGACGGGACCGTGCCAGGAGTGAAACTTTCGACATGCGCTTGAACGCCTACCTCGCGCGCACCGGGGTCGCCTCCCGGCGCGGCGCCGACGAGTTGATCAAGACGGGCCGCGTGCGCGTGAACGGCGTGTACGCGGGGCTGAACACGTTCGTGGAGGAAGGCGACGTCGTCGACCTCGACGGGCGGCTTCTCGTGCCACAGGCGCTCGCGTACGTGCTCCTGCACAAGCCGGCGGGCGTCGTCACGACGGCGAGCGACCCGCACGGGCGTCCCACGGTCGTCGGCCTCGTCGAGCACGAGTCGCGCGTCGTCCCGGTCGGGCGGCTCGACGCGGACACGACCGGCGCGCTCCTGCTCACGAACGACGGCGAGCTCGCGCACCGGCTCGCGCACCCGCGCTACGAGGTCGAGAAGGTCTACGAGGCCGAGGTCGAAGGCGAGCCCTCGGACGACGCGCTCGCCACCCTCGAGCACGGCGTCGAGCTCGACGACGGCCCCACGGCGCCGGCCCGCGCCCGCCGCCTCGGTTCGTCGCTGATCGAGCTCTCGATCCACGAAGGCCGCAAGCACCAGGTCAAGCGCATGCTCGAGGCAGTCGGCCACCCGGTGCTCCGCCTGCACCGCAGCCGCTACGTGGGGCTCACGGTCGAGGGCCTCGAAGCGGGGCGCTGGCGCGAGCTGACCGAAGGGGAAGTCGCGTCGCTCCGCGAGCTCACTCGTAGAACGTGAGCACCGCGATCACGCCGTAGATCGCAACCAGCGCGAGGCCCTCGAAAGGCACGGCCTCGCCGTCGCCCGTGATCTGCCAGACCGCGATCGCCGTCAGCGCGAGCGCGCCGATGTAGACGGGCGAGAGCACGAACGTGAGCCGGTGTTCGAAGAAGAGCGAGAGCAGGACGAGCACGGGGAAGAGGAACGCGGCGATCTGTGCGACGGAGTTCTTGATCACGGAGATCGCGAGATCGGAACGCCCCTTGGCTGCGAGCGTGATCCCGACGATGTTCTCGACCGCGTTGCCCGCGATCCCGACGATGACGATCCCGGTGAACGCCTTCGAGATCCCCAACGCTTTGACGGCGGGATCGAGCGCGTTCACGAACCAGTCGGACACGAACGCGGCGCCGACGCCTGCGACCGCGAGCACGACGAGGCCGGTCGCGAACGAGAACGGAACGTGGGTGCCCTCCGCGAGCGCGGGCTCGCCGCGATCGCTCCGCAGATAGCCCCAGAGCCAGACGCCGTAGACGGCGAGCAGGAACACGGCGCCGACGGCCGAGATCGCGACCGCATGCTGGCTCGCACGGTCGCCGACCGTGTTCGAGAGCCCGAGCAGGACAATGATGAAGACGGCCAGCAGCAGGAGCGTCGCCGTGTCGTTCGGCAACCGCTTCCGAAAGCGCATGACGCCGTCCTGCGCGGAGAGCGAGCCCGCGACGATCGCCAGGCCGAGCACGAGCAGCGCGTTCGCGAATAGCGAGCCGAGGATCGACGTCTGCGCGACGACGACCTCTCCGGCCGCGAGCGCGAAGAGGACGACGAAGAGCTCGGGCAGGTTGCCGAGCGTCGACTGCAGCACGCCCGTCAGCGCTGGGCCGAACCGCGAGCCGACGGCCTCGGTCGCGAGGCCGATCGCCCAGGCGAGCCCCGCCAGCGCCGCCGCTGCAGTGAGGAAGATGGCGACGGGCTCCGTGTCGGCGTAGTGCAGCGCGCCGGTGACGACGCACAGCCCGAGAATCCCGGCGAAGAGTGCTGCGGTCCGGCCGCTAAGGCCGAACAAAGCCCATGCGCTCGTACATCGTCTCGAGGATGGGCGCGCTCGCCTCACGGGCCTTGTCCGCACCCTGCGCGAGCATCCGCCGCAGCTCGCCCTCGTCAGCGCGGAGCGCGTTGTAGCGCTCCTGGATCGGCGCGAGCAGCTCGACCACGGCCTGTGCGACGCCTTCCTTGAACGCGCCGTAACCCTGGCCGTCGAACTGCGCCTCCACCTCGGAGATCGAGCTCCCTGTGGAGACGGCGAAGATCTCGATCAGGTTCGAGACGCCGGGCTTGTCCTCAGGATCGTGGCGCACCTCGGTCCCCGAGTCCGTGACAGCTGTCTTGAACTTCTTGCGGATCACGTCGGGCGGGTCGATCAGCCGGACGACGCCCTGCGGCGCACCGCGCGTGGTCGACATCAGGCGCTCCGGCTCCTGCAGGTTCTTGATCCGCGCGCCTTCCTCGGGGTAGACGGCTTCTGGAACCTTGAACGTGTCCCCGAAGCGGCCGTTGAAGCGCTCGGCGATGTTGCGCGAGAGCTCGAGGTGCTGACGCTGGTCGTCGCCGATCGGAACGATGTCGGCCTCGTAGAGCAGGATGTCGCCGGCCATCAGCACGGGGTAGTTGAAGAGGCCGGAGGACACGAAGTCCTGTTCCTCGGATTTCTCCTTGAACTGCGTCATCCGGCGCAGCTCGCCGAAGCTCGTGACCGCGCTCAGCAGCCACGCGGCCTCCGCATGCGCCTGGACGTGGCTCTGCACGAAGACTGTCGAGCGGTCGGCGTCGAGGCCCGTCGCGAACAGCCAGGCCGCCACCGACAGCGTCGCCTCGTGCAGTACCTCCGGCTCGAACGGCGTCGTGATCGAGTGCAGGTCGACGACGCAGAAGAAAGCATCGCCCTGCTCCTGGGTGGCGACGTACTGCCGGAACCCGCCGCTGTAGTTGCCGAGCGTCTTGTCGCCGGAGGACCGTATGCCGGAGAAGATCCGCATTCAGTCGATTATCGCCGGGGCGGCGGCGTCGATGGCGCTCCGGAGCGAGCGGACGTAGTCGCGGAGCGCGTTCGGCCCGTCCTCGGCGACCTCGACCGCCCGCGAGCCGACGACGACGCCGTCTGCCAGGGTCGCAGCCGCCTGCGCATGCTCGGGGGTCGAGATGCCGAAGCCGGCGTAGAGCGGCACGTCGGTCAGCGCCCGGGCCCGGGAGACGAGGCCCGCGAGGTTCGGGGAGAGGCGTTCGCGGGCCCCGGTCGTCCCGGTCAGGGTGACGAGGTAGAGCCAACCGTCCGTCTGGTCGGCGGCCAGCTCCAGGCGCTCGTCGGTGGAAGTCGGTGCGACGAGTTGGATGCGGCGGAGGTCGGGACGCTCGCCGACGGGGAGGTCGGCGACGATCAGGCTCGTCGCGCCGGCCGCCTCGGCGTCGGCCGCAAAGCGCTCGTAGCCGTAGGCCTCGAGGAGCGACGCGTACGTCATCGGCACGAGCGGGACGTCCACGCGTTCGCGCACCTGGGCGAGACACTCGAGGCAGGCGCCGGTCCGCATGCCGTTTGCGAGCGCGCGCTCGGCTGCGCGCCGGATCACGGGGCCGTCGGCGAGCGGATCGGAGAACGGGAACCCGAGCTCGACCAGGTCGGCGCCGCCCTCGACCGCGGCCTCGGCGAGCTCCGGCGTCTCCCGGCCGGCCATCAGGTAGATGACGAGCGCGCTCACAGGCCCACGACCTCGGACAGATCCTTGTCCCCGCGGCCGGAGAGGCAGACGAGGACGAGCTCTTCGTCGAGGTCGCGCGCGCGTGCGAGTGCGTGCGCGGGCTCGAGCGCCGGGAGGATGCCTTCGGTGCGGGCGAGATCCCGGAAGGCGGCCAGCGCTTCCTCGTCGGTCGCGCTCACGTATTCGGCGCGGCCGGAGTCGCGGAGGAACGCATGCTCGGGGCCGACTCCCGGGTAGTCGAGCCCGGCCGAGATCGAGTGCGCGTCGAGCACCTGCCCGTCCTCGTCGGCGAGGATCGAGGAGCGCGCTCCGTGCAGGACTCCGGTGCGCCCGGAACCGAGGCTGGCCGCGCCCGCGGCCTCCACGCCTACGAGCCGGACGTCTGTGTCGTCGACGAAGCCGGCGAAGAGGCCGATCGCGTTCGAGCCGCCGCCGACGCAGGCAACCGCGACCTCGGGCAGCCGCCCTTCCGCCTCCAGCATCTGCTCGCGGGCCTCGCGCCCGATCACCGCCTGAAGCTCGCGGACGAGCTCCGGATACGGATGCGGGCCGACGCACGAGCCGAGGAGGTAGTGGGTCGTCTCGACGTTCGTCAGCCAGTCGCGGATCGCCTCGCTCGTCGCCTCGCGCAAGGTCTTCGTCCCGAGCTCGACGGGATGCACCTCGGCGCCGAGCAGGCGCATGCGCTCGACGTTCGGCCGCTGGCGGCGCATGTCCTCGGAGCCCATGTAGACGACGCACTCGAGCCCGAAGCGCGCACAGACGGTCGCCGCGGCGACGCCGTGCTGGCCCGCGCCGGTCTCGGCGACGATCCGCTGCTTGCCGAGCCGCTGGGCGAGAAGCGCCTGGCCGAGCGCGTTGTTCAGCTTGTGCGCACCCGTGTGCAGGAGGTCTTCGCGCTTCAGGTAGAGCCGCTTGCCGGGGGCGAAGCGCTCAGCAAGCGTGAGCGGCGTCGGCCGACCCGCGTACGTCCTGAGCAGCTCCTCGAGCTCCTGTCGGAAACGGACATCGCTCCGGACCTGGTCCCAGGCCATGGCCAGTTCGTCCAGGGCCGGGATGAGCGTCTCCGGCACGTAGCGCCCCCCGTACTGGCCGTAGACGCCGACGGTCACGAGCGCACCGCCTCGACGAAGGCTCTGATCCGGTCGTGGTCCTTGACGCCGGGCGAGAGCTCGAGCTGCGAGCTCGCGTCGACAGCCCACGGTTGGACGGCCTCGATCGCAGCGCGGACGTTCTCCGGCGCGAGCTTGCCCGCGAGGACGATGCGTCCGTCGCGCGTCGCAGCCTGCGCGTGGTGCTCCGGGTCGTCCTGCTCCCAGGGCAGATCGAGCACCTGGGCCACCGGCTCGTCGCCGCGCAGGAGGACGGCGTCGCGGCCGCGGTGGCCGTTCTCGCGCTCGTAGAGCTGGACGAGGTCGGAGCCGGCGTCGACTTGCTCGCCGACGAAGACCGCGACCGAGAGCATCGTCTCGGGCACGCGCAGGACCCGCTCCGCGCGCCGCGGGCTCTCGCGGGCGAGGATGAATCCCGCGAGGTCGGCGCCCGCCTCGACGGCGACGGCCACGTCCTCCTCGCGCGTGAGCCCGCAGATCTTCACGAGCGGGCGGTCGATCAGTTCGCGGAGCCTCGCAGCCGGATCGGGCGCGCGCATCAGCGCAGACCCCACGAGCACCGCGTCCGCGCCGGCGAGCTCGGCGGCGGCCGCCTGAGCGCGAGACTCGATCCCGCTCTCGGCAACCACCACCCTTTTCGACTTAGTAACAGTCTGTTGCAAAGTCGCTTGGGCGACGAAGTCGAGTTGCGCGTTCCGGTCGATCTCGAAGGTCGAGAGGTCGCGGGCGTTGATCCCGATCGGATCCGCGCCGAGGGCGGTCGCCCTGTCGAGCTCGCAGGCGTCGTGTCCTTCGACGAGCGCGTCGAGGCCGAGTTCGCGAGCGGCGGCCATCAGCTGTGTCATTTGCTGGTCGTCGAGGTCGCGCAGGAGCAGCAGGACCGCGTCCGCGCCGCTTCGTTTCAGCTCCGCCAGTTCGTCGGGCTCGCGGAAGAAGCCCTTCGCGAGCAGCGGCAGCGACGCTGCGGCGCGCGCGGCCCGCAGGTCGTCGACCGATCCAGCGAAGCGCTCGTCGACGAGCACCGAGACCGCTGCTGCGCCTGCGCGCTCGAACTCGCGGGCCAGCACTCCGGGATCGGCGTCCGACCGCAAATCGCCGGCCGAGGGCGAGCGGCGCTTGATCTCCGCGATCGCCGCGAGACCGGGACCGCGCAAGGGCGTCGCGGAACCTCATGCCGCCGCCACCGGTTCGCGCGAGAACGCGATCAGAGCCTCGAGCCGCTCCCCGGCCGCGCCGGAGTCGACCGCCTCGCGCGCGAAGCCGACGCCTTCCGCGAGGTCGTGCGCCAGCCCGCCGGCCGCGATCGCGCCCGCAGCATTGAGCAGCACGGCGTCGCGTTTCCCGCCGTCGGCGCCCGAAAAGATGCGGCGAATCGTCTCGGCGTTCTCAGCCGGATCCCCGCCGCCGAGGTCGGCCGGCGCGCAGCGCGCGATGCCGAGGTCGAGCGGGTCGATCTCACGTCTCCGCACCTGGCCGTCGGCGACCTCGCAGACGAGATTCGGCCCCGCAGGCGAGAGCTCGTCGACACCAGCGGCGCCGTGCACGACGAACGCACGCTCGGCGCCGAGCCGGGCGAGCACCTCCGCGATCGTCGGCACGAGCTCCGGCGCGTACACGCCGACGACCTGAGCCCGCGCACCCGCAGGGTTCGTCAGCGGCCCGAGCACGTTGAAGACTGTCCGCGTGGCCAGCTCACGGCGAACCGGCGCCGCGTGCCGCATCGCGGGGTGGTGCGTCGGCGCGAACAGGAAGCCGAAGCCGAGCTCGTCGATCGAGCGGGCGATCGTCTCCGGAGGCAGCTCGAGGTTGAAGCCGAGCGCCTCGAGCACGTCTGCGGAGCCCGATGACGAGGAGACGGCGCGGTTCCCGTGCTTCGCGACCCCCGCGCCGGCGGCGGCCGCCACGAGCGCTGCCGCCGTCGAGATGTTGAACGTCCCGGCCCCGTCGCCTCCGGTCCCGGCCGTGTCGACCAGGTCCGTGCGCGCGGGGCGGACGACGAGCACGTGCTCGCGCATTGCCTCGGCGCACCCGGCGATCTCGTCGGCGGTCTCACCCTTGATGCGCAGCGCGACGAGGAAGCGCGCCGATCTGCCCGGGCGTCGCCTCGCCGGCCATGATCGTCCGCATCACGTCGCGCGCGCTCTCGCTGGCTCAGATCGCGCCCGTCCATGAGCTCGGCGATGGCGCTCTGGATCACGCGGCCTCCAGGAAGTTCCGGATCAGCTGCGGCCCGAGAGGCGTGAGCACCGACTCGGGATGGAACTGGACTCCGTGGACGGGCAGCTCGCGGTGGCGCACGGCCATGATCTCGCCGTCCGGCGCGGTCGCGGCCACCTCGAGCACGTCGGGAACCCGGGTCGCGGCGAGCGAGTGGTAGCGCCCAGCCTCGAACTCCTCGGGCAGGTCGCGGAAGACCCCGCGGCCGTCGGCGCGCACGGTCGTCGCCTTGCCGTGGACGAGCACGCGCGCGGCCCCGACCTCGCCGCCGAACGCCTCCACGATCGCCTGGTGCCCGAGACAGACGCCGAGGGTTGGCCACCGCGAGAGTCGCTCGACGATCTCGAGCGTGTTCCCCGATCCGCTGGGGCGGCCGGGACCGGGCGAGATGACGAGATGGGAGGGCCGGAGCCGCTCGGCCTCGTCCGCGTCGATCTCGTCGTTCCGGCGCACGACGACCTCGACGCCCTGCTCGGCGATCATGTGCGCGAGGTTGTACGTGAAGCTGTCGTAGTTGTCGACGAGCAGGATCACAGCCGAGCCTCCGCGAGCTCGATCGCGCGCTCGATGGCGGCGAGCTTCTTCAGGCACTCGTCGTGCTCGAGCGCCGGAACCGAGTCGGCGACGATCCCCGCGCCGGCCTGCAGGTAGGCCACGCCGTCGGAGAGCACCATCGTCCTGATCGCGATGCACGTGTCGAGCGCCCCGCCGGGCAGCGAGTAGCCGACCGCCCCCGCGTACGGCCCGCGCCGGTACTGCTCGAGCTCCGAGATGATCTGCATCGCCCGTACCTTCGGCGCGCCGGAGACGGTGCCGGCCGGGAAGCAGGCGCGCAGCAGGTCGAACGGGCTCACGCCGGGCTGGAGGTCGCCGACGACCTCGGAGACGAGGTGCGTGACGTGCGAGAAGCGCTCCGGCTCGAGGAAGCGCTCGACGTGAACCGTGCCCGCTTCGCAGACGCGCGAGAGGTCGTTGCGTCCCAGGTCGACGAGCATCACGTGCTCCGCGCGGTCCTTCTCCGAGGCGAGCAGCTTTTCGACGTCGTCCGGCCCGCGCGGAATCGTGCCCGCGATCGGGTTCACGCTCGCGCGACCGTCCTCGACCTTGACGAGCGTCTCCGGCGAGGAGCCGATCAGCGTCAGCTCGCCGAGCTCGAGCAGGAACAGGTACGGCGACGGGTTCACGCGCCGGAGCGAGCGGTAGATGTCGACTCCGGACGCCCGGGTCGGCCGCTCCGCGCGCTGGGAGAGGACGATCTGGAACGCGTCGCCCTCGCGGATGTACTGCTTCGCGCGCTCGACGCCCGCGCACGTACTCGAACCGCCCGGGGAGCGGCGCGTCCGGCCGCCCGTCCCGTTGCGGCCCGCCTCGAGCCGGGTCAGCGGCCCGTCGAGCCGCTCGGCCACTTCGACGGGGTCGCCCCGGAGGATCTCGGCCATTCCGAGCACGTGGTCGAACTTGACGAGCGTGTCCGCGACGACGAACAGGCTCTCGGGCAAGTCCGGTCCGGTCTCGGGGAGCGGGACGGTCGGCTCGAGCTTCGCGACGTGGTCGTAGCCGAGGTAGCCGACGACCGGCTCGTCGAGCGCCTCCGCCTCCTCGAAGGCGACGATCCGCGTCCCGTAGCCGACGAAGGAGTGGCGGCCGAGGCGCCCGTGCTCGACGGACTCGAGCAGGAACGAGGCGCCGTCCTCGGGGCGCAGGCGGAGATACGCCCCGAGTGGAGTGACGAGATCTGTGGGTATGACGGTGGTTGCGTTCATTTCGGCAAACAAAAAGACCTCCGGCTGGAGGTCTTCGAGCGGAACGGGCTTGTCGCCTAAATCAGATCAGGCGACGCTCCCGCCCCGCTCGTGGCGCCAGGTCCAGGCCCAGAGTGAGGTCGGGAGAGTCATCTGGTTTCCAGGGTAGGGCTGGAGCACGCGGCAGTCAAGTGGCCAAAACGCGCCCCTGCGGTGAGAACGCCTCCGATAATGCGACCGTGGCCCAGACGCGCTCGCCTCAGTTCGATCTCCGCGATGCGGCCGGTCATCGCCTGAGCATTGTGTCCTCACGCTCTGGAAAAACGGTCAGCGTCAACATGAGCGGCATCCCCGGGCCTTGGAGTGTCGCGCAGGTTGGGTTCGCGAAGGAGCAGATCGATGAACTTGCGCGATTTCTTCGGGAGGATCCGTCCGTTGCACCGTTTGAAGTTCGCGACCCCGAGATCAAGCGCGGTCGATTGCTGGCGGTGTGGAACGGCCAAGGCAACCGGCTGGCGCTGACGCTCGAACCATCGTCCCCGACCCCGTGGGAGGGTGATCTGCCGATGATCGACCTTACGGCCGATCAGGTGGGCGCGCTCGAGGACTTCCTGAGTACGTACTTACGAGTACGAAGCGACTAGCTGCGAGTGGCAACCATGACGAATGAAGAGACTCGCGCCGTCGACTTCGAGATCGCTCCCGGCGAGTGGATCCACGTCGAGGGACTTCAGATAGATCGTCGGCGGGGTAACGAGTTGAGAGTCGTGCTGCCGGACGGTCGGGCGGCGATTGCCGAGGGTCGACGGCCTGCAGAGGACGGCTGGGTAGTCGTGCTCGATGATCATTCCGACTTCACCGGTGGATTGAACCTCGGAGAGAGCCTCGCCTATTTCTTGGGCTGGGAACTGGGTCGCGACGAGCTGCCGGAGTGGGTTGAACGGTTCCTGATCGCAGTCGGGTAATCCGATTTCGGGTAATCCGATTTCGCGGTCGCGCTCACGGCGCGGGAGACTACTTCTCCGGGCTCGATACCTCGCGCTTCGTGAGCGCGAAGATCTGCTCGTAGAACGCGTGCAGCCCGTCCGCTGAGAGCGGGCCCCGGTTCGCGCGCGCCAGGTCGCGGAGGATCCACTCCTCGCGTTCCGGGTCGACGAAATCGATCCCGCGCGACTCCTTGTAGGCCTTCAGCTGGGCGACGAGGCGCAGCCGCGCGTTGACCGCCTCGACGAGCGCGCGGTCGTTGTCCGAGATCTTGTCCCGGAACTGCTGGATGACTGGGTCGGTGTCATCGGGCACGGCGAATCTAGACTAGCTGGGCAATGGCCACGAACGGCTCGCCCGAGCTGCTGATCGTCATGGGCCCGGAGGCGACGCCGGACCAGACGGATCACGTCGTCGCGCGGCTCGAGGAGGCAGGAGTCGACGCGCGCGTGTCCCGCGGGCGCGAGGCGACGGTGATCGGAGCGATCGGCGACCGCGAGCTGCTCGCGACCCTGCCGGTCGAGGGCTATCCGGGGGTCGAGCAGGTCGTCCCGATCATCAAGCCGTACCGCCTCGTCGCGCGTGAGCTCGCCGCCGACCCGACCGTGATCGAGGTCGACGGGCGCCGCATCGGGGACACGTACTTCGGGCTGATCGCCGGGCCGTGCAGCGTGGAGAGCCGCGAGCAGACGCTCGAGACGGCACGGGTCGTCGCCGCCGCCGGCGCCACGATGCTCCGCGGCGGAGCGTTCAAGCCGCGCACCTCGCCGTACACGTTCCAGGGGCTCGGAATCGAGGCGCTGGAGCTGCTCAAGGAAGCGAAGGCGGAGACGGGGCTCCCGATCGTCACCGAGCTGATGGACCCGCGGCATGTGGACGAGGTGGTCGAGGCCGCGGACGTGATCCAGATCGGCGCGCGGAACAGCCAGAACTTCCTTCTGCTCTCGGAGGTCGGCCGAGCCGAGAAGCCCGTTCTGCTCAAGCGCGGACTGTCGACCTCGGTCGAGGAGCTGCTGATGGCCGCCGAGTACGTGGCCAAGGAGGGCAACGACCGGATCATCCTCTGCGAGCGCGGGATCAAGACTTTCGAGACGGCGACCCGCTTCACGCTCGACCTCGGGGCCGTGGCGGTGCTCAAGAACGAGACGCACCTGCCGGTGATCGTCGACCCGTCGCACGCCGCTGGCCGGCGCGACCTCGTGCTGCCGCTCGCGCGCGCGGCCGCGGCCGTTGGAGCGGACGGGATCATCGTCGAGACGCACCCGCATCCCGAGGAGGCGCTCTCCGATGCCGCTCAGCAGATTCCGACGAGCCAGTTCGCGGACTTCGCAGCCGAGGTGGGCGCGATCGTCGCCCTGATGGGCAAAGAGATCGGGTAGTGCGCGTCGCGCTCGTCGGGACGGGGCTGATCGGGGCCTCGGTGGGGCTGGCTGCGAAGAGGGCAGGCGCGGAGGTGGTCGGCTTCGACCCCGATCCGAATGCGCTCCAGGGCGCGGTCGAGAAGGGCGCCGTCGACGAGGCCGCTCCGTCGCGGGAGGACGCGCTCCGGGGTTCGGAGCTCGCCGTCGTCGCGGCACCGGTCGCGCAGCTCGCCCGCGAGGTCCAGACCGTGCTCGCGGCCGCGCCGGACGAGTGCACGGTGACGGACGTCGGCTCGACGAAGTCAGCCGTCTGCTCGGGCGCGAACGGATCGCCTCGCTTCGTGGGCGGGCATCCCGTCTGCGGCTCCGAGGCGCGCGGGCCGGACCACGCAAGCGGCGAGCTCTTCCAGGGTGCGACCTGGTTCCTGACCCCGCTCCCCGAGACCGATGCCCAGCGCTACCGGCTCGTGCACGCGTTCGTCTCCGGGCTCGGCGCGACGCCGGTCGCGGTCGACCCCGAGGCGCACGACCGGATCGTCGCGCTGACGAGTCACCTTCCACACGCGCTCGCGAACCTGATCGTCAACCAGGCCGGCGCGACGAGGGTCGAGGGTCACGATCCGCTGTTGTCCGCGGGCGGCTCCCTTCGCGACGTGACGCGTGTCGCCGGGGCCAACCCGCGCATCTGGGTCGACATCTTCCTCGACAATGCGGTGCCGCTACGCGACTCGCTCGCGGAGCACCGGCGCCGGATCGAAAAGCTCGAGGAGGCGCTCGCGGCGGGCGATGCCGGCTTCGTCGCGCGTTGGATCGGCGAGGCGTCCGGGAACCGGCGGCGCATGCTCGAGGTCGCGTACTCCGACCCCGGCGCGCTGCAGCGCCTGCGTGTTCACGTGCCCGACCGGGCCGGCGTGCTGGCGGCGATCACGCAGGGGCTGGGCGCGGAGCGGATCAACATCGAGGACTTCGAGCTGCAGCACCTCTCGCCCGAGCGCGGCGGCGTGCTCATGCTGCTGATCAGCGGCGAGCGGGAGGCGAACCGGGCCGCCGAGCTGCTCGAGCAGCAGGGGTACGGGGTCGTCGTGTCCCCGATCCTCGACGAATGAAGATCGAGCCCGCGGCGTCGATCGAGGGCGCGATCGCGGTGCCGGGGGTGAAAGGGATCTGCCAGCGTGCGGTGCTGCTCGGCGCGATCGCGGACGGCGAGAGCCGGATCGACGGTTTCGGGCGTGCGGCCGACACGGAGACGGCGATCTCGGTTGTACAGCAACTCGGGGCCGAGGTCGACGACGACGGCTCCGAGACGGTTCGCGTTCGGGGCGTCGGACTGCGCGGGCTGCGCGCACCGGACGAAGCGCTCGACTTCGGCAACGCCGGGACCGTGATGCGCCTGACTGCCGGAATCCTCGCCGGCCAGGAGGGCCGCTTCGAGCTCGTCGGCGACGAGTCGCTCTCGAGCCGCCCGCAGGAGCGGATCGCCGAGCCGCTGCGACAGATGGGCGCCGTGATCGAGACGACCGACGGCCACGCGCCGCTCGTGATCGAGGGCGGGCAGCTGAAGCCGATCCGCTACGAGCCGCCCATGGCGAGCGCGCAGGTCAAGTCGGCGGTGCTGCTCGCCGGGCTGTTCGCCGAGGACGGCCCGACCCGCGTCGTCGAGCGCAAGCCGACTCGCGACCACACCGAGCGGCTGCTCCGTGAGCTGGGCGTGGCGGTCCGGCGCCGCGGCCCCGAGATCTCCGTCTCGCCCGTCGACAGCCTGCCGCCGGTCGACGTGCGGATCGCTGGCGACTTCTCGTCGGCCGCCCCGTTCGTCGTCGCCGCGACGCTGCTCAGCGGGTCGGAGCTGCTCGTCCAGGGTGTGAACGTCAATCCGACTCGCACCGGGCTGCTCGGTGTCCTCGAGCGCATGGGCGCGAACATCGCCGTCTTCAACCGGCGGACGGAAGGCGGCGAACCGGTCGCCGACCTCGAGGTGCGCTCGGCGCCGCTGACCGCGACTCAGGTCGACGCCGACGAGGTGCCCAGCCTGATCGACGAGCTGCCCCTGGTCGCGCTCGCCGCCGGGCTGGCCCGCGGCGAGACGGTCGTCCGCGGCGCCGGGGAGCTCCGGGTAAAGGAAACGGACCGGATCGAAACCGTGACAACTTCGCTGAAAGCCCTTGGCGTGCGCATCGCGGCCAGCGATGATGGCTTCAGGGTGAGAGGGGTCCCATCCCGCCCCAGGGGTGGGGGCATGGGCTCGTTCGGCGATCACCGGCTCGCGATGCTCGGGGCGATCGCCGGTCTCGTCTCGCGTGAAGGCGTGCGCCTCGAGGGCGCCGAAGCCGTGGCGATAAGCTTCCCCGGATTCTTCGACCTTCTCGAGTCGATCGCACAGAGATGATCGTCACCATCGACGGGCCCGCAGGGGCCGGCAAAAGCACGGTCGCAAGCCGCCTCGCGGAGCGCCTCGGCTTCCGCTACCTCGACACCGGCGCCATGTACCGCGCGCTGACCTGGCTCGCCATGCAGGAGGGGATCGACCTCGGCGAGGGCGAGCGGTTGGGCGAGCTGGCGCGGAAGGACCGGGTCGAGCTGGACGAGTCGGGCCGCGTCTCGATCGCGGGCAGCGACGTGACCTCGGCGATCAGGCAGTCCCGAATCGACCGCATGGTCCCGGTCGTCGCCCGCCACCCGGAGGTGCGCGAGGTGATGCGCGAGCGGCAGCGGGAGCTGTCCGAGCTCGGCGACGCGGTCATCGAGGGGCGCGACATCGGGACGATCGTCTGCCCGACCGCGGACGTGAAGGTCTATCTCGTCGCCGAGCGCCGCGTGCGAGAGGAGCGTCGCCAGGCCGAGCGGCCCGACATCGGCGCCGACGCTCTCGCCACCGATCTTCGCGCGCGCGACGACAGCGACCGCGCCCGGATGCAACCTGCCGAGGATGCGCTCGAGATCGACACGAGCGACCTCGACGTCGACGACGTCGTCGACCGCATCGAGGCCATCGTACGATCGCGCTCGGAGCGGTCCCTTCCAGTCGGAGGGGTCGATCGGTCATTTCCGACGGACGAGCGGGCAGAGCCCGCACGTCCTGATGACGGCACCGCAAGCGGTGCCTAGGCCCGCATGAGCAACGTCGACGCGGTCTGGGCGGTCGGGCGGTTGACGATCGAGCCGCTCACGAGGCTCTTCGCGCCTCTCAAGAACTACGGAGCCGAGCGCGTACCGCTGGAGGGCGGAGTCGTCCTCGCCTTCAACCACTTCTCGTGGATCGACCCGCCCGCCTTCGGGTCGACCTGTCCGCGGACGATCCACTACCTCGCGAAGAGCGAGATCCACAGCCACTTCGGACTCGGGCACCTGATCCGCGCGTTCGGAGCCCGCTCCGTGCGCCGGGGCGAGTCCGACCGCGAAGCGATTAGAGCGATGCGCGAGATCGTTCGTGATGGAGATGCGCTCGGCCTCTTCGTCGAGGGGACGCGGCAGAAGAACGGCATGCCCGGAGAGGCGATGCCGGGCGCGGCCATGGTCGCCCTCCAGGAGGACGTTCCAGTCGTCCCGGCCGCGATCTACGGGAGCCAGTTCTGGACGCTCGGCAACTTCCATCCGGTGTCCATCGCCTGGGGCGAGCCGATGCGTTTCGAGGGCATCCCGCGCTCGGGCAAGGGCTACCGGGAGGGCTCGGCGCTGATCCAGGACGAGATCCACCGGCTCTGGCGCTGGCTCGGGGGCCTGCACGAGAACGGCCGCCCCGACTTCGCCACACCTCCGTGAGCAGCGAGGAACTGCTCGGCACGGTCGCGGTCGTCGGCTTCCCGAACGTCGGCAAGTCGACGCTCGTCAACCGGCTGACGGGCTCGCGCCAGGCGGTCGTCCACGAGACACCCGGCGTGACGCGCGACCGGAAGGAGGTCGTCTGCGAGTGGGCCGGCCAGCGCTTCCTGCTCGTCGACACCGGCGGCGTGGACGTCGCCGACCCGTCGCCGCTGACGCAGCAGGTCGCCGAGCAGGCGCGACGCGCGATCGCCGAGGCCGACCTCGTCCTCTTCGTCCTCGACACGCGGGCCGGGATCACTCCGGGCGACGAGGAGCTGGCGGCGATCCTGCGCCACTCGCGCAAGCCGATCTTCCTGATCGCCAACAAGATCGACGAGCCGGGGCGGGAGGCCGAGGCGTTCGAGTTCCACCGGCTCGGGCTCGGCGACCCGGTCCCCGTGTCGTCGGTGCACGGGCACGGGACCGGCGACCTGCTCGACGCGATCGTCGCCCGGCTTCCCGGAGGCGGGCCGGCCGAGGCGAGCGAGGAGGCGATCCGCGTCGCGATTCTCGGGCGGCCGAACGTCGGCAAGTCGAGCCTCCTGAACGCGTTGCTCGGCGAAGAGCGGGTGATCGTCTCCGAGCAGCCGGGAACGACCCGCGACTCGATCGACACCGTGCTCCGGCGCGGCGAGCGGACGTTCGTCCTCGTCGACACCGCCGGCCTCCGCCGCAAGCGCAGGCAGCGACAGGGCATCGAGTACTACTCGGAGCTGCGCGCCCTCCAGGCGGCGGAACGGGCCGACGTCGCGCTCGTCCTCATCGACTCGAGCGAGGGCGTGGTCGAGCAGGACCTGTCGATTGCGGACGTCGCCCGGAAGTCGATGTCCTCGACGCTCGTCGTGCTCTCGAAGTGGGACATCGCGGAGGTCGGGATGGAGGACGTGCGCGAGCGGCTCGCGCCTCGCCTCAGACAGCGTCCGCCGATCGTGGCCGCCTCGGCGAAGACGAACCGCGGGGTCGGCAAGGTGCTCGACAAGGTCGAGGAGCTCTACGGCAAATACACCTCGCGCGTCCCGACCGGCGAGCTGAACCGCTTCCTGAGCGAGCTGCGGCAGGTCCGCCAGCCTCCGTCCCGAAACGGAAAGAGCCTCAACCTCCTGTACGGAACCCAGACCACCGTGCGCCCGCCGCGCTTCCGCTTCTTCGTCAACGACCCCGGCCTGATCACACGGGACTACGGCTACTGGGTGGAGAACCAGCTCCGAGAGCGGTTCGAGCTCGAAGGCGTGCCCGTGGCGATCGACTTCGTGCGCCGCTCGTGAAGGCCGTCGTCGTCGGTGCTGGAGCGTGGGGGACGGCGTTCGCCCGCGTGCTGGCCGAGCGGGGACACGAGGTCACGCTCGCGGCCCGCGATCCCGAGCAGGCGCGCGCGATCGCCGAGACGGGGCGCAACCCGCGGTACCTCGCAGACGTGTCGCTGGAGGGAATCTCGGCGGCGCCGCTCGACGACGCGCCGCTGAGCGAGTCGGAGCTCGTCGTGATCGCGGTCCCGAGCCGGGCGTTCTCGGACGTCGTCGCTGCGCTGCCCGAGGACGGGCCTGTGCTCAGCCTCACGAAGGGCCTCGATCCCGCGACCGGGAACCGGCTCTCGACGCTTCTCGGCGACCGCCCCGTGGCCGTCCTCTCGGGGCCGAACTTCGCCGAGGAGATCGGCCACGGCCTGCCCGCTGCGGCCGTGATCGCGAGCGCGGACGTGGCGCTCGCCGAACGGCTCCAGCACGAGCTGAACTCGTTGATCTTCCGCGTCTACGTGAACGAGGATCTGGTCGGGGTCGAGCTCGCGGCGGCCTCGAAGAACGTGATGGCGCTCGCCGCGGGCGGGGTCGACGGGCTCGGCCTCGGGGACAACGCCAAGGCCGGGATCGTCACGCGCGGGCTTGCGGAGATGGCGCGGCTGGGCGAGGCCTGCGGCGCCCGCGGCGAGACGTTCTCCGGGCTCGCGGGCCTGGGTGACCTGATCGCCACCTGCTGGTCGCACCTCGGGCGCAACCGCCGCGCCGGGGAGCTGATTGCGCGCGGCGCCTCGCCCGAGGAGGCGGCCGCCGAGATCGGCACCGTCGAGGGACTGACCACGGCGCTCGTGCTGCGCGACCTGTCCAGGCGGGTCGGCGTCGAGATGCCGATCACGAGCGCCGTCTGCGACATCCTCGAGGGCAAGAGCCTCGACGACCTGATCGCCGGGCTGATGGGCAGGCGCCCGACCGCGGAATAGCGATCAAGCTTCGATCCCCGCGAGCCGATGTCGGAGCCGATGGGCGTCAAACGGCTCCTGCGGATCTCCCTGCTCGCGGTCCTCGCGATCGCCGTCTCCGGCTGCGGCACCGCCCAGCGAGCCGCCTCGACCCCCGGGGGGGCCGACTTCGCGCCTGCGAGCACGGCCGTCTACCTCACCGGCGTCACCGACCCGGCCTCGAGCCAGTGGGCGAAGGCCGACCAGCTGCTCGGCCACTTTCCGGGACGGGAGAAGCTGCTCGCGAGCGCCAGGAAGGACCTGCTCAAGGACGGCCTGACCTGGGAACGCGACGTGAAGCCCGCCCTCGGAACCGAGCTCAACCTCGCGCTGCTCGACTTCAAGGACGCCGAGCACAACTACGTCTTCTTCACGAAGCCGAAGGACCAGGCCAAGTTCGACCACCTGCTAGAGACCGGCAACGACCCGCAGGTGCACCGCGAGATCGACGGCTGGACCGTCTTCGCCGACAACCGCCGGGCGCTCGACAACTTCGAGCAGGCCCGCGAGTCCGGCGACACGCTCGCCGACGAACCGGCGTTCCAGGACGCGATGAGCCACCAGCCCGACGACGCGGTCCTGCGCGGCTACGTCAGTGGGCAGCGTCTCTACCAGCTGATCGAGCAGGAA
Organism: uncultured Actinomycetes bacterium; assembly: GCA_963850415.1. Lineage (GTDB taxonomy): Bacteria > Actinomycetota > Thermoleophilia > Gaiellales > Gaiellaceae > VAXT01. The sequence continues at coordinate 149,952 of CAWKLE010000004.1, read as the reverse complement.
GCCGCGCAGAGCCCCGACGCGCGCGATTTCGAGCGCTTCTCGGAGAGTTTCGGCAAGCTCGAGTCGGTCTCGTTCTCCGCCGGCGCCGAGGACGACGGCGTCGCAGTCCAGGCCGCGTACAAGAGCAAGGGGCAGCCGACGACCGGCAGCTTCACGCCGCAGCTGGATCAGGTCCTGCCGGCGAACGCGCTCGCGTACGTCGCTTTCGGCAACCTCGAAGACGCATTCGACAACGCCCTGCTCTCGAGCGACGCGAACGTCCCCGGTCTGAAGACGAAGATCACGGAGCTCGAGCAGGCGCTCGGTTTCTCGATCAAGGCCGACCTCCTCCCGCTCTTCTCGAAGGAGGGCGCGATCGCCGTCTACCGGGGTGGGGCGGAGACCCCGAACCTGCTCGTCGTGCTCCAGGTCCCGGACGAGGCGAACGCGCGGAAGATCGTCGACCGCTTCGCCGCGCTCGCGTCTCTCGGAGGCCAGCACGTTGGTCCGGTGACGATCCACGGCGTCGACGGCAAGCAGATCCTGCTCGACGGGCTCTCGGTCGTCGCCGTCGTCACCGACGGGAAGCTGCTCATCTCGAACGACAGGACGCTCGTCGAACAGGCCCTCGGGAACGGCGACAAGCTGGCCATGGACCCGGTCTACGAGGAAGCGCTCGACGCGTCCGGTGCTCCGCGCGAGATGTCGTCGCTCGTCTATCTGAACCTCAAGTCGGGCATCCCTTACGTCTTCCAGCTCGGCGGGCCGGGCTCGGTCCCGCCCGACGTGCGCGCCAACACCACGCCGCTCCGCTCGACGGTGCTCTACTCGAAGCAGGACGGCGACCGTTCGACCATTTCGGGCTTCCTGACGATCAAGTAGCCTCCGCGGGAGTGCCTGCCCGCGAGTTCCTGTTCACCTCCGAGTCCGTCACCGAGGGGCATCCGGACAAGATCGCCGACCAGATCTCCGACTCGGTGCTCGACGCCGTCCTCCGGGACGACGTCTACGGCCGCGTCGCGTGCGAGACCCTGATCACCACGGGGCTCGTCGTCGTTGCGGGCGAGATCACGACCGAGACCTACGTCGACATCGCCCGCACCGCGCGCGACAAGCTCGAGGAGATCGGCTACACGCATTCCGAGTGGGGCTTCGACGCGACGACGTGCGGCGTCGTGGTCGCGATCGACGAGCAGTCGCCGGACATCGCGCTGGGCGTGGACGCGTCGTACGAGGTGCAGCACGACCCCGGTGACGACGACCCGCTCGACAAGCTCGGCGCGGGCGACCAGGGGATGATGTTCGGGTACGCGACGAACGAGACGGTCGAGCTGATGCCGCTTCCCATCATGCTCGCGCACAAGATCTGCAAGCGGCTCGCGGAGGTGCGCAAGGCGGGCGACCTGCCCTACCTGCGGCCCGACGGCAAGGCACAGGTGACCGTTCGCTACGAGGTCGACGAGCACGGCGTGCAGCAGCCGGTCGAGCTCGAGCGCATCCTCGTCTCGACGCAGCACTCGGACGGGATCAGCTCCGAGGACCTGATCAAGCCGGACATCGTCGACCGCGTCCTGCGGCCGATCCTGCCGTCGCACCTGTACGACGAGAAGCGCCTCCACGAGCGCGACTTCGTCTACGTCAACCCGACGGGGAAGTTCGTGCTCGGCGGGCCGATGGGGGACACGGGCCTCACCGGCCGCAAGATCATCGTCGACACGTATGGCGGGGCAGCGAGGCACGGCGGCGGCGCCTTCTCGGGCAAGGATCCGACGAAGGTCGACCGGTCGGCGGCGTACGCGGCCCGCTACGTGGCGAAGAACCTCGTCGCGGCCGGGCTCGCGGACCGCTGCGAGGTGAACGTCGCGTACGCGATCGGCGTCGCGCATCCGGTGTCGGTTGCCGTGCAGACGTTCGGCACCGAGCGGGTCCCGGTCGAGCGGATGGAGGAGCTCGTCAAGGAGCACTTCGACCTGCGGCCGGGCGCGATCATCCGCGACCTCGACCTGCGCCGGCCGATCTACTCGAAGACGGCTGCGTACGGGCACTTCGGCCGCGACGACCACGACTTCACGTGGGAGCGGACCGACAAGGCCGACGCGCTGCGCCAGGCCGCCGGCATCGGCGAGCCCGCAACCGCCTAGCGCTCTGTTGACCTCGCGTTAAACGCGGCACGCGGAGTCAATCCGCAGGCTCGCTACGCCCGTATTTCCCCGTGACGAGCCCCACTGAACGACAACTCGGAGGCTCGGAACTCACCTTTATAGGAGGGCCTGAAAATGCGCAATGCGAAACTGATCGTGCCCGTGATCCTCGTGGTGGCGGTGGCAGCGCTGATCGGTGCGCTCGCCGCGCGCTCGATGGGCAACAGCAACAAACAGGCTGTCGTGAAGACGAGGATGGTCGGCGCGAAGACGCTTCTCGTCAATCGCCGCGGGTTCACGCTCTACCACCTGAGCGTCGAGCGGCGAGGGCATTTCATCTGCACGGGTGCGTGCCTCGCCGAGTGGCACCCGCTCGTCGTCGCGAAGGGCAAGACACCGACCGGCGCGAAGTCGCTCGGCACCGTGAAGCGTCCCGACGGGCGCCTGCAGGTGGCCTACAAGGGCGGCCCGCTCTACACGTTCGCCGAGGACCACAAGCCCGGCGACATGAAGGGCAACGGCTTCAAGGACGTCGGCACGTGGCGCGTCGTGACGGTCTCCGGCCAGGCAGCCCCGGTGCCCCAGCCTTCATCGGGCAGCGGCTACGGCGGCAGCGGCTACTAAATCCCCCACCCGGCCTGGGGGAACCTCCCGGGTTCTCCCAGGCCCTCCCCCTAGTTCTGCGTCTTGACGAAGAGGCCGGCCGCGGCCTTTTCGTCAATCGACTGCTCGCGCCCGTCGACCTTCACCGTGAACTGTCCGGCAGCGGGCTGCGCGTCGCTGAGCTCGATCTTCGTCCCCGGCACGTAGCCCTCGTCGTAGAACCAGTGCAGGAGCTCCCCGTCGTGCTCCGCGAGCCGCACGATCGTCGCCTTCGCGGGAGCCTCGAGCGCCGCGAGCGGGGCCAGCTCGCTGTTCTCGGCCTGCTCGAACTCGGGGTCGACCGGCCAGCCGTGCGGGCAGCGCTCCGGGTAGCCGAGCTTCTCCTCCATCCGCTCGACCATGTCGTCGGAGAACGTCTCGCCGATGTCATCCGCGTAGACGTGCGCCTCGGCTGCCGTGTAGCCCATGAAGTCCGTCAGGAGCCGCTCGACGATCCGGTGCTTGCGCACGACCTTCTCCGCGCGCTTGCGGCCCGCGGGCGTGAGCAGCGCCTCCTTGTGCTCGCCGCGCCTGACGAGGCCCTCCTTCTCGAGACGCTTCAGCATCTCGCCGGCCGATGCGCGCGAGACACCGAGCATCTCGGCGACGCGCGACGCAAGCGTGGGGGAGGATCCGCTCGCCTGCGGGCTGTACTCGCCGATCGGGAACGCGAGGAAGTAGATCGTCTCCAGGTACTCGTCGACTGAGTGGCGCTCGGCCATTCGAGTTTGAATATAGTCCAGCCGCTTGTAAGGTTCGCCTTACAAACCGAAGAAGGAGACCCAGACCAGGCATGTCCACGACTCAGCTGCTCGTCCTCGGCGCGCTCGCCGGCTTCACGATCTTCCTCGGCCTTCCGGTCGGACGGATCAAGAGCGCGAGCACGCGGCTGAAGGCGGCGCTGAGCGCGATGGCGACGGGAATCCTGCTCTTCCTGCTCTGGGACGTGCTCGTCCACGGCATCGAGCCTGTCGAGTCGGCGCTGAAGTCCGCGACCGACCACGGTGGATCGTGGGTCGACTTCGTCCGGCTCGCCGTGACCTTCGCGGCCGGCGCGACGATCGGAATGATGAGCCTCGTCTACTACGACCGGTGGTTCGGCCGCCAGCGCAGCAAGGCGATGCTCGGCCCGGGAGCAGCGTCCGCGGCCGAGTTCGAGCGCTCATGGGTGGCCGGCCTCTCGCCGGCGGCCTGGCTCGCGCTGCTGATCGCGACGGGCATCGGGCTGCACAACTTCTCCGAGGGACTCGCGATCGGGCAGTCCGCGGCCCAGGACCAGGTGACGCTCGCGCTCGTCCTCATCATCGGCTTCGGGCTGCACAACGCGACCGAGGGCTTCGGCATCGTCGCGCCGCTCTCGGGCTCCGAGACACGGCCCTCGTGGAGGTTCCTCCTGCTCCTGGGGCTGATCGGCGGAGGCCCGACCTTCGTCGGGACGATGCTCGGCCACGTCTGGGTGAACGAGACCGTCTCCGTCGCCTTCCTCGCGCTCGCCGCCGGCTCGATCCTCTACGTCGTCATCCAGCTGATGAACGTCAACCAGAAGCTCGGCTACAAGACGCTCGTCGCCTGGATGCTGCTCGCGGGGCTGTTCCTCGGCTTCGCGACCGACTTCATCATCGAAGCCGCCGGAGTCTGATCTCGCTTCCCTGACCGGCGACCCGCTCCCGTCCGGCGGAACCGGGCTCCGCAGGCCGCCTCGCGCCGCTGAGCGCCCTCCCGCGAGCGGGCCGTGTGACAAACACTGTCCCACTCGCATACGGACGCTCAGCGACACGTCAGGAAACCGAGAAGCATGTCTCGCCGTCCCACTAGCCTGCGGGGCATGACGCACTACGCCTCGGTCTATCCGCTCGTGACGACGCGTGCTCTGGCACGACCGTTCACGTACGAGGTTCCCGAGGATGTCGTTCGTGGGGACGTCGTCGCCGTCAGGCTCGGCGGGGCTCGTCAACGCGGGGTCGTGATCGAGCTCGAGGACTCGCCCCCGGCAGGCGTCGAGGCTGCTCCGATCGAGCGCGTCGTCGAGTCGCTGCCCGCGCCGCTCGTCGAGCTCGCGCTCTGGCTCGCGGACTACTACGGCTCGACGCCGGGCCGGGCGCTCGCGCTCGTCGCCCCGGCGAAGCGCGCGCGCCGCAAGGAGCTGCCGCAACCCGCCGAACGCGACTCCCTGGGAGGCGAGCCGGAGCCGACGGCGCTGACCGCCGCCCAGGAGCGTGCGCTGGCCAGGCTCCGGCGCGCGTACGACGAGGGCGGCGGCCACTTCCTGCTCTACGGCGCGACCGGCAGCGGGAAGACCGAGGTCTACCTGCAGGCCACGGCCGAGGCGCTCGCCCACGACCTCGGCGTGATCGTCCTCGTCCCCGAGATCGCGCTCGCGCCACAGACGGTCGGCCGCTTCCGGGCACGGTTCGGCGACCGCGTGGCGATCCTTCACTCGTCGCTCAGCGAGGCAGAGCGGCGAGACGAGCGCGAGCGCGTCGCCTCGGGGGAAGCGCCGATCGTGATCGGTGCGCGCTCGGCGGTCTTCGCGCCACTGCCGCGGCTCGGCCTGGTCTGCGTCGACGAGGAGCACGACGCCGCCTACAAGCAGGAGTCCGACCCGCGCTACGACGCGCGCACGGTAGCCGCGAAGCGCGCCTCGCTCGAAGGAGCCGTCGCGATCTATGGAAGCGCGACGCCCCGGCCCGAGAGCTGGGAGCGGCTCGAGCGGATCGAGCTCGGCGAGCGGATCGGCGTCCGCCGCCCCACGGTGCGCACGATCGACCTGCGCGGCGAGGCCGGCTACCCGCTGTCCGCGCCGCTGCTCGCCGAGCTCGGCAAGGTCGCCGAGGGCGGAGGCAAGGCGATCCTCCTGCTCAACCGCCGCGGGGTCGCAGCCGCGCTGCATTGCCGGGCCTGCGGCGAGACGAGGCGCTGCCCGAACTGCGACGTCGCGCTCGTGCTGCACAGAGACGAGGTGCTGCATTGCCACCACTGCGGGCACGCGGAGGCGTCGCCCCAGGCCTGCCCCGCCTGCGGCTCGGTCGAGCTCGCGCGAATCGGAGCCGGGACGCAGCGGCTCGAGCGCGAGCTGGAGGCGCACGTTCCCGAGCTCGAGCGCTTCCGGCTCGACGCCGATGCGACCGAGAAGCCCGGCGAGCCGGCGGCGACGCTGAGGCGTTTCGCGGCCGCGGAGCGGGCTGTACTCGTCGGCACGCAGATGGTGGCCAAGGGCCACCACTTCGCGGACGTCTCGCTCGCGGCCGTGATCGACGCCGACACGAGCCTCGGCGTGCCCGACTTCCGCGCAGAGGAACGTACGTTCCAGCTCGTCACGCAGCTGGCCGGGCGCAGCGGACGGGATGCCCCGGGACGGGTCCTCGTGCAGACGTTCCAGCCCGAGTCCCGGGCCGTCGCGCTCGCCGTGCGCCAGGACGTCGAAGGCTTCCTCGCCGGCGAGCTCGAGCGCCGCCGCGAGCTGGGTTACCCGCCCTACCGGCACCTCGTGCGCATCCTCGTCTCCGGACCGGACCGGGAGGATGCTCTGCGCGCGCTGACGGAGCTCGCGGACGGGCTCGCGGACGCCCCGGGAGAGCTGCTCGGCCCGGCGGCGCTGTTCCGCCTCCGAGGACGGCACCGTGCCCAGCTCGTCGTGAAGACGGAACATCCGCGTGAGGTCGCCTCGCGCGCGGGTCGCCTGCTCGCGTCTGCGTCCAGGGCGATGCGCGAAGCCGAGCTCGCTGTGGTGGTCGACGTTGACCCCCAGAGCGTCTGACTACACTCGAAGACATGGCGGATCAGGGCCAGGTCAAGACCGACGAGAAGCTCGACGAGGTCAAGACCGACGAGAAGCTCGACGCGCAGGTCGCGGCGATGCGGCGGCTGGCGCTCGCGCAGATCCGCCAGTACCCGGATCCGGTGCTCCGCCTCGAGGCGCAGGAGGTCGATGCCTTCGACGGCGACCTGGCGCAGCTCGTCGAGCGAATGATCCGCCTCATGCAGGACGCGCGCGGGGTCGGGCTGGCGGCGAACCAGGTCGGCATCCTGCGGCGCCTGTTCGTGATCCAGGCCGACGAGGAGCAGGAGCCACGGGCTCTCGTCAACCCGGTGATCGTCGAGCGTTCCGACGAGCTGGACGAGGACGACGAGGGCTGCCTCTCGATGCAGGGGGTCGTGGTGCCGGTAGAGCGCCCGGTGAGTGTGCGCATCGATGCTCGCGACGCCGATGGGAACGAGGTCACGCTCGAGCTCGAAGGCCTGCCCGCGCGGGTCGCGCAGCACGAGCTCGACCATCTCGACGGCGTTCTGATCATCGACCGGACGACTCCGGAGGGACGCCGCGAGGCGATGGCGGTCCTGCGCCAGTCCGCGGCGCTTTGAGACTGGCGGTCGCGGCGACTGCGCCGCTCGGAGCAGACGTCCTCGAACGGCTGGCCGGTGACCACGACATCGCGTTTCTGCTCACCCGCCCCGACCGGCCGCGTGGACGTGGCCGCCAGGTCGGCGCGCCTCCCGCCAAGAAGGTCGCGGAGCACCTCGGCATTCCGGTCCGTCAGGACGAGCGTCTCGACGAGTCCTTCTCGTTCGACGGCGTCGACACGATCGTCGTCGTCGCCTACGGGGCGTTGATCCCGTCCAGCCTGCTCGACCATGCGACCTGGCTCAACGTCCACCCGTCGCGGCTTCCGCGCTGGCGTGGAGCAGCTCCGATCGAGCGCGCGATCATGGCCGGCGACGAGGAGAGCGCGGTCTCGGTGATCAGGCTCGTCGAGGAGCTCGACGCCGGCCCGATCGGCGCGACGCACGACCTCAGGATCGGAGGCGACACGACTGCCGGGGACGTCTACAGCGAGGTTGCCCGTCTTGCGCCGGCGCTGATCGACGAGGCGCTCGCCAACGACACCTTCTCGCCGCAGGTCGGAGTGGCCACGTACGCCGAGAAGATCGCCCCGGCCGACCGCGAGCTCGACTGGTCGCGCCCGGCCAGGGAGCTCCACGACCGCATCCGCGCGCTGTCTCCCCACATCGGCGCGCGCGGCGAGGTGGAGGGCCGCAGCGTGATCGTCTGGCGTTCGCGACTGGACGGCGACCGGCTCGAGCTGCTCGAGGTGCAGCCCGAGGGCGGCACCCGTATGGCCTACGAAGCCTGGCTCCGCGGCTTACGCTCCTGACCATGAGTTGGGCTGAGTGGGTGCGCGGAGTCGAGGTCGAGCCGTCCATCTACGCGGCCGACTTCTCCCGGTTGGGTGAACAGATCGAGACCGTGATGGGCGCGGGCGCCCGCATCCTCCAGTTCGACGTCGGAGACGGCCAGTTCGTGGAGCCGATCACGATCGGGCCGATCGTCCTCAAGTCGATCTCGCCGGTCGTCCACGAGCTCGGCGGCGTCCTCGACTGCCACCTGATGATCGTCTCACCGGAGAAGCACTTCCGGGCGATCGCAGAGGCCGGCGGCGACAGCGTGACCGTGCACTACGAGGTGTGCGACGACCTGCCTGGCGTGATCGCGCAGGCACGGGAGCTCGGGCTTGGCGTCGGCGTCGCGTTCAACCCGGAGACCGAGCCGGAGCCCGTGGCCGAAGCCGTCAGCGGGCTCGTCGACCTCGTCCTCTGCATGAGCATTCACCCGGGCTACTCGGGACAGCCGTTCATGCAGGAGTCGATCCCGCGGATGCGGCGGCTGCGCGAGCTGCTGCCCGAAAACGTCTTCATCCAGGTCGACGGTGGCGTTGGTCCGGACAACGTCCGGGAGCTGCGCGAGGCGGGCGCCAGCCTGCTCGTGGCCGGAACGAGCGTCTTCGGCCAGAAGGACATCGCGGAGGCGTACCGCACCCTCGCAGGGCTCTGATGCTCGAGCGCGCAATCGAGCTCGCCGAGCGCGGGCGTCGGACGACGCACCCGAACCCGGTCGTCGGAGCCGTCGTCGCGCGTGGCGACGAGATCGTCGGCGAGGGCTGGCACGAGCGAAAGGGCGGGCCGCACGCGGAGGTCGTGGCGCTCCAGGCCGCGGGCGAGGCCGCCCGGGGCGCGACGCTCTACGTGACGCTCGAGCCCTGCGATCACCACGGCACCACGCCGCCGTGCGCCGACGCGATCCTCGCGGCCGGGATCGCGAACGTCGTCGTCGGTGCAAAGGACCCGACGCGCGACGGGATCGCGCGCCTGCGCGAGGCGGGCGTCGAGGTCGAGCTCGCCGAGCTGTGGGCGGCGCGCGTCCAGATCGAGGCCTGGCTCACGTGGGCGTGGCTCCGGAGGCCGTTCGTGACCTACAAGGCGGCGGTCACTCTCGACGGGCGAATGACCGTGCCCGGCCGGCGCTGGGTGTCGGGCGAGGAGAGCAGGCGCCACGTCCACGAGGTGCGGGCCGCCTCCGACGCGGTCGCGGTCGGGATGGGAACCGTCCGCGCCGACAACCCGCGGCTCGACGCGCGCGGCGTCGAGGTTCTCCGTCAGCCCCGCCGGCTGGCGTTCGGGCAGGGTCCGCTCCCGGACGGATCGGACCTGGAGCTCCTCTTGGGCCCGGTCGACGAAGAGCTCGAGCGACTCGCCGGGGAGAACGTGCAGTCGCTGCTGCTCGAGGGCGGACCGACCCTCGCGTCCTCGTTCTTCGAGGCCGACCTCGTCGACAAGGTGATGCTCTTCCTGGCACCGACGATCTCGGGCGCAGGACCCCGTTTGAACGCGCGGGTCGCACTCACACACCAGAGCGCGCGAGCCATGGGCGAGGATGTGCTCCTGACCGCCTATGTCCATGAGCCCTGAGCACCACGCGGACGACCGATTGATCATGCTCATCTCGCGCTGGCTCGCGAGGCACATCGGCAACGCCGAGCTCGAGCGCGGCCTCGCCGAGAGCGACCGCAACGCTCTCGCCCCGGGACAGCTGGAGGCCGTGGACGAGCTCGCCGAGCACCTGAGGACGGTCATCCCCGGCGAGCGCGGAGAGCTGGAGATGATCGCGCGAGAGACGCTCGAGGCCCTCGCGCTGGGAACCTGATCTAGCCTTCCCGCGATGTTCACGGGAATCGTCCGCGAGCGCGGTCGTGTCGCTTCGATGGAGCAGGAGCCCGAGGGTCTGCGCTTCGAGATCGACGCTCCGGCGACCGCCTCCCAGCTCGGCATCGGCGACTCGGTGTCGGTCAGCGGCGCCTGCCTGACCGCGACCGCGGTCTCGAACGGCAGCTTCTCGGTGACCGCGGTTCCCGAGACGCTGAGCCGCACGACTCTCGGGCGACTCGAAGCCGGCGACGAGATCAACCTCGAACCTGCCTTGCACGCAGGCGACCCGCTCGGCGGTCACTTCGTCCAGGGGCACGTCGACGCGGTCGGCCGGATCGCCTCGGTCGAAGACGCACGCATCCGGGTCGAGGCGGTGCCCGAGATCCTGCGCTACTGCGTGGAGAAGGGCTCGATCACGGTCGACGGCGTCTCGCTCACGATCGCCGGCCTCAGAGACGACGCCTTCGAGGTCGCCCTGATCCCGCACACGCTCGAAGTGACGACGCTCGGGGCCCTCGAACCGGGTGACGAGGTCAACCTCGAGGTGGACGTGCTCGCCAAGTACGTCGAGAAACTCATCGACCGGGATACGATTTCGGGCTGATGACGCAGACGGCGCATGAGAAGACGAGGCACTTCGCCGCGATCGAGGATGCGATTGAGGACATCCGTCAGGGAAAGTTCGTGGTCGTCGTCGACGCAGCCGACCGCGAGAACGAGGGCGACCTGACGATCGCGGCCCAGTTCGCAACGCCCGAGGCGATCAACTTCATGGCCACACACGCGCGCGGCCTGATCTGCCTGCCGCTGACCGATGAGCGCTGCGACGAGCTGGCTCTGCGCCAGATGGCCGATCGCAACGAGGCACCGCTGCAGACCGCCTTCACCGTCTCGATCGAGGCCCGCGAGGGCGTGTCGACCGGAATCTCCGCGCAGGACCGGTCGCGCACGATTCAGGTCGCGATCGACCCGACCAAGGGGCCGGGCGACCTCGTCCAGCCCGGCCACGTCTTCCCGCTGCGCGCACGCGAAGGCGGCGTGCTCAGGCGCGCGGGCCAGACCGAAGCGGCCGTCGACCTCGCGCGGCTCGCGGGCCTCAACCCCGCGGGCGTCGTGTGCGAGGTGATGAAGGAGGACGGGACGATGGCGCGCGTCCCCGACCTCGTCGGGTTCTGCGAGCAGCACGAGATCAAGCTGATCACGGTCGCCGACCTGATCGAGTACCGGCGTCGGACGGAGAAGCTCGTCGAGCGGACGACCTCGGTCCGCCTGCCGACTGCGTACGGTGAGTTCCGGGCGATCGCCTTCCGCGAGAAGCTGACCGGGAAACATCACATCGCGCTCGTCCGCGGCGAGGTCGACGGCGCCGAGGACGTGCTCGTCCGTGTCCACTCGGAATGCCTGACCGGCGACGTCTTCCACTCGCTGCGGTGCGACTGCGGCGAGCAACTCGCGCAGGCGCTGGCCAGGCTCGCCGACGAGGAGCATGGCGTCCTGCTCTACATGACCCAGGAGGGCCGCGGCATCGGGCTGCTGAACAAACTCAAGGCGTACGAGCTCCAGGAGTCGGGTCTCGACACCGTCGAGGCGAACCTCGAGCTCGGGCTCCCGGCGGACGCGCGCGAGTACGGGATCGGCAACCAGATCCTCGCCGAGCTCGGACTGACGACGATTCGCATCCTCACGAACAACCCGAAGAAGCTGACCGGGATCGAGGGCTTCGGGCTGACGGTCGTCGAGCAGGTCCCGATCGAGGTCGCGCCCACGGACGAGAACCGCCGGTACCTGGAGACGAAGCGCGACAAGCTCGGGCATCGCCTGCATCACCAGGACCTGCGCTTCGCCGAGGGCAAAGAGGAATGAGCGAGCGGATGAGCGAGATCGAGTCTCGCCTGCGGGAGCTGGGGGCGGCGCAGCCGGCGGGGGAGCCGCCTGTCCCCGAAAGCGAACCAGAGGAGGGGGCTTCGGGGGAACCGGGAGCTTCTCCCGCGACAAGCGAGGAGCCCACTCCGGAGCCACCCCCGGAAGACGGTGCTGGACCACCCGGCGACTCAGAGGAGTCTCCAGACCCTCAGCACACGCCCGGAGAGCTACGCGTCCCGGACGGGTACAGCGTCCTCGCGGGAGGAGTGGACGGTCGCCGCTCAGTCGCGGTCGTCGTCAGCCGCTTCAACGGCGAGATCACGAACCGGCTGCTCGAGCGCGCGCTCGCGGAGCTGGACGAGGTCGGCGTTACGCGCGATGCGGTGATGGTGATGCCGGTTCCGGGCGCCTTCGAGCTCCCGCTGGCCGCGATGGCGCTCGCGAAGACGCGCCGCTACGCCTGCGTCGTCGCGCTCGGCTGCGTGATCCGCGGTGAGACGGCGCATTTCGACTACGTGGCGAGCGAGACGGCGAGCGGTCTCCAGTTGGCCGCGCTCGAGACGGGCGTTCCGGTCTCGTTCGGCGTCCTGACCGTGGACACCCGCGCGCAGGCCGAGGAGCGGATCGACCGGGCCGGGGACGCCGTTCGGACGGCGCTCGAGATGGCAGACGTGTTTTCGCAACTCCGAGCGCAGGCCGCTGGGGGCTTGCACTAGGTCGCTACACTCTTCCGTCCGATGGCAAAGGTGTGCGCAGTCTGTGGAAAGAAGCCGTCCTTCGGTCACAGCCGGAGCCATTCGATGGTGGCCACGAAGCGTCGCTTCGACCCGAACCTCCAGCGCGTCCGCGTGCTGCTCGACGGGCGGGCGACCCGCGCGTACGTCTGCACCCGCTGCCTCAAAGCGGGCAAGGTCGAAAAAGCTCTTTAGCGCCCCGGTCGCGTTACGTTCCAGCGTCGGCGACGAGTAGTCGTGTAGAAAAAACCTACTCGTGCGTAGACGCGTACTCATTCTCGGCCTCGTTCTGGTCGCGGCGGCCGCCGGGGCCGCAGGAGTCATCGCGGCGACGAATTCGCCGACCCGGGCCCGAGCGAACATGCTCCTGGACGGCAGTCGGGTCGACACCGATCAACCCACGTACGTGCTCGTGGTCGAAGGGGACTTCGTGGCCGTTAATGCTCCACGCCCCGCAGGGACACCTGCACCGGACGGGAGCGTCGTGACGATGGTCATCGATCCGTCGATCGGTGGTGTGCTCGATTTCGGCCTGCGCAATTCCATACCGGATCTGACAGCGCTGGGCCTGGGCGCTGACTTGGGCCTCTCCGGTTAGCGCGCACCGCGATATAAACCGCCAATGACCGAGCGCCCCAGCGTGCTCGAGCTCGCGCGTGCGGCAGAGAACTCGCTCGAGCGCAATCGCGCGCGGATCGACGACCTCAACGTGTATCCCGTGCCCGACGGCGACACCGGGACGAACATGCTGTTCACGGTGCGCGCGGTTCGCGAGGCGCTTGAGGCGGGGAAGACGGACATCGCCCACGCGGCTCTGCTCGGAGCGCGCGGCAACTCGGGCGTCATCCTCTCGCAGATCATCCGCGGCGCCGTCGAGGGCTTCGACGAGGACGGGTCGGTCGCCACGTCGCTCCGGCACGGCTCGGACGCCGCCTGGGCGGCGGTCCGCGAGCCGGCGGAGGGGACGATCCTGACGGTGATCCGTGAGCTGGCCGACGAGGCCGAGTCGCGCCGCGACGAAGCGCTCCCGGCGCTGCTGCACGCGCTGGTCGTACACGGAGACGCGGCCGTTGTGCGGACGCAGGAGCAGCTCGACGTGCTCACGAAGGCGGGCGTCGTCGACGCGGGGGCGGCCGGGTTGGTCGAGATCCTGCGCGGGATCGCGGCGTACCTCTCCGCCGAGCCGTTGCCCGAGTCTGTGGAGGCTGTGCCCCTGAGCGCGGACGCAGTGCACCAGCAGGCCTCGCGCTATCGCTACTGCACGACGTTCGTCGTCGAGGGCGAGAACCTCGATCGCGACGCTCTCGAGCGCGAGCTCGAGCCGCTCGGCGACTCGCTGCTCGTCGTCGGCGACGCAGCCGCGCTCAAGGCGCACGTCCACACCGACGACCCCGGCGCAGCGCTGCGGGCGGGCACGGCGATGGGCGTCATCGAGCGGGTCGAGATCGCGAACATGCACCTCCAGAGCGCCCAGCGCGAGGAGCGCCTCTCGCACCCAGGCCCCGATGATCGCCGGACCGCGGTCGTCGCGGTCGTCACCGGCGAGGGCAACCGCCGTCTGTTCGAGAGCATGGGCGCGACTGGGATCGTCGACGGCGGCGAGACAATGAATCCGTCGACCGAGGAGCTAGTGCTCGCGATCGAGAGCGCGAACGCGCCTGAGGCCGTCGTGCTCGCGAACAACGACAACGTCGTCCTCGCGGCGCGCCAGGCGGCGCGGCTTGCCGACGTCCCCGTTCACGTCGTCCCGTCGAGCTCGCTCCAGGCGGGCCTCGGGGCGATGCTCGCGTACGATCCGCTCGCCGGCGCCGAAGCCAACGCGGAGGCGATGGAAAGCGCGGCCGCGGCGGTCGCGGCGGGCGGCGTCACGGTCGCGTCCAGAGCGGTGAGCGTCGACGGCCTGCAGGTCGAGCGCGGCGCCTACCTCGGACTCGTCGGCGGCGACCCGGTCGCGGGCGGGACGAGCTTCGACACCGTCGCCACCTCGGTCGTCGACCGGCTGCTCGCCGAGCCGCGCGACGTGCTGACTCTGATCACGGGCGAGGACGAGCCCGAGCTCGGCCCGTTGCTCGCCCGCGTCGCGGAGCAGCACCCGGACCTCGAGCTCGAGGTCCACCCGGGCGGCCAGCCGCACTATCCGCTCCTGCTCGCCGCCGAGTGAGCTTCGGGTCGGCGTGACCCACGATCCGGAGCGGTGGCAGCTCGAGGGCGCCTCGGCCGAGCTGTACGAGCGCTATCTCGTTCCGTCGGTGACGCTGCCGTGGGCGGTCGACCTCGTCGACCGAGTCGGGGTGAGGCGCGGCGACCGAGTGCTCGACGTCGCGTGCGGCACCGGCGCCGTTGCACGCGTCGCGGCTGAGCGGGTCGGGGACAGCGGGCGTGTGGCCGGGCTGGACGTGAACCGCGGGATGCTCGCCGTCGCCCGCTCGCTGCAGCCGGCGGGAGCTGCGGGGATCGAGTGGCACGAGGGAAGCGCGCTGGAGCTGCCGTTCGACGATCGTGAGTTCGGGGTGGTTCTCTGCCAGCTGGGGCTCCAGTTCTTTCCGGATCGCACGACCGCACTCCTGGAGATGCGGCGTGTCTCGACGCCCGGCGGGAGGGTGGCCGCAAGCGTCTTCACGGCCATCGAGAGGAACCCCGCGACGCATGCCCTCTCGGGTGCGCTCGACCGGCACCTCGGGGAAGGCGCGTCGCTGGCGAAGCGAAACGAGCACTCGCTCGCGGATCCCGAGGAGCTGCGTGCGCTGCTCGCCGCCGCAGGCTTCGCGGACGTCCGCGTGGAGACGGCTTCGCGGACCGTTCGGTTCGCGTCCCCGGCCGAATACGTCCGCGTCCAGTTCGCCGCGACGCCCGTCGCCGCGCTGCTGTCCGACCGCGAGCCGTCGGCGCGCGAACGTCTCGTCTCCCTCGTGAGCGCCGACGTGAGCGCGAGCCTCGCTCCGTACGTGACCGACGACGGTCTGGCGTTTCCCAGGAGGTGCACGTCGCGCTGGCGTCGGCGTAGCCGGCTTGGTCTGCGCCGACCGGTTCCCTAGAGTGCGCCCGTGTCTGCCGCCCCCGTCCGCGTAGCCCTGGTCGAGGACAACGACGTCTTCCGGGAGGCGCTCGAGCTCCTGCTCGGCCTGCGCTCGGACATCGACGTCGTCGGCTCGGTGGGAGATGGGTCGAAGGTCGCGGACCTCTGCCGTCAGCTCGACCCGGACGTGGTCGTGATGGACTTCCGCCTGCCGGCGCTCGACGGCGTCGAGGCGACGCGGGTTCTGCGTGCGGCGTGTCCGGAGGTGGCCGTCATCTGCCTGACCGCCTCGGCGAACCTCCGCGAGGTCGACGCCCTGTTCGAGGCCGGCGCAGTCGCGTGCCTGACGAAGGACGAGCACCTCGACACGATCATCGCGGCGATCCTCAGCGCAGCGGGTCACGGCTGACGTGAACCTGAGCGCCGAGAACACGGCGATCGTCCTCGACTCGACCGCCGACTTCCCAGACGCGGCCGACCGGTTCCCGAACTGGCGGGTCGTGCCGCTCTACGTCCGCTTCGGCGCCGAGAGCTACCGCGACTACGTCGACATCAGCCCGGCCGAGTTCTACGAGCGACTCCGCACCGCCGAGGAGCTGCCGACGACGTCGCAGCCGACGCCGCAGGACTTCGAGGCCGCCTACGACGACCTCGCAGGCTACGAGCGAATCCTCGCGTTCCCGGTCTCGGCCAAGCTCTCCGGCACGTACGAGAGCGCCGTGCGCGCCGCCGAGCAGTCGGGCGGCCGCGTGCGCGTGATCGACACGGCGACCGCCTCGGCGGCGATCGTGATGCTCGCGCTCGGCGTCCAGCGGCGCCTCGAGGGTGGGACGACGGACGAGGAGGTCGACGACTTCGTGGCGCGCTTCAAGCGCGAGGCGGGGCTGATCTTCACGCTGGACACGCTCGAGTTCCTCGCGCGCGGCGGCCGGATCGGGCGCGCCGCAGGCTGGGCCGGGCAGCTCCTGCACATCAAGCCGATCCTCACGCTCGAGGACGGCGAGGTGCTGCCGCTGAAGCGCGTCCGGGGCAACCGCAAGGCGATCCAGGAATTCGCCGAGGCGTTCAGGACGGCGACGGGCGACGAAAAGGGGCTTCGGGTCGGCATCGCCCATGCAGACGCGCCCGAACGCATGGCCGCGGTTGAGAAGCTCGTCCGCGACGTCCGTCCGAACGCGGAGATCGAGGTCGCGACCACGCTCGGCCCGGTGGTCGGGACACATGCCGGCCCGGGCACGGTCGGCCTGTTCTGGCTCCAGGACTGACGCGGACGCTTTACAAGCGCGTAACCGGCGGTCGCTAGTATCGCGCCGGAAATCCAGAACGATCAGGGCGCAGAAGTAACGCTCTGAGCACTGTTTCGCAAAAGGAGGACGATGACTCGCATCGCACTACTCGCCGCCGGGCTCTTGGTCACGCTCGTGCTCGCGGCGCCCATCGGAGCGACCAGCAGCGTCACGAAGCTGACCGGCACCGTCGGTCCCGGCTTCACCATCACCCTGAAGAAGGGCGCCGCCAAGGTGAAGAAGCTCGAGCCCGGCACGTACAAGATCACCGTCAACGACAAGTCGAACATCCACAACTTCCATCTGAAGGGCCCGGGCGTGAACAAGGTCATCACGTCCACGCCGTTCAAGGGCACGAAGACGGTCACCGTGAAGCTCAAGGAGGGGACGTACAAGTACCTATGCGACCCTCACGCAGCCGTGATGAAGGGAAGCTTCAGGGTTAGCTAGCGCGTTAGCGCTCGATCCAGGGGGCGCGCAAGCCGCCCCCTGGTGACCGCGTCCCGAGCGCGAACACCGGGTCCGGCTCCTCCTCTCCGTTCAGCAGCTTCTCCACGTATTCCGCGAGCGCGGGCCCGTGCTTGAAGCCGTGTCCGGAGCCGCCGCCGAAGAGCCAGACATGCTCGTACTCGGGGTGCGGCGCGATCAGGAGGTTCGTGTCGCTCGTGAGCGAGTAGGGGCAGGAGCGCGTGCCGACGAGCGGCGCTCCGGCCAGCGCCGGAAAGCGGAGAGCGACGTACTCGCGCGCCTCGCGCTCCTTCTCGTCGGAGGCGACGCGCTCGCCTGCATCCGGGTCGAACGCCGGCCCTTCGCGGTCGGGGCTCGCCTTGAACCCACGGCCGTCGAGGTCGCCGACGCCGTACACGCCGTTGTCGAAGTCGACCCACCCGGGAACGGACGGCGCCTGCCAGCCTGCCGGCGCCCCGAAGAAGTAGACGTCCTGCCTCGTTACGCGCAGGTCGACGAGCTCCGGGAAGAGCCCGGCGAGCCACGCGCCCCCCGCCCAGACGATCCGGTCCGCCTCCAGCCGGTCGCCGCCGACGAGGACCGCGTCGTCCTCGGGTGCGGCGGTCCCGGTGACGAAGCGGGCTCCGCGCTCGATCGCGAGCTCGGCCGTGACCCGGGTCGCGTCACGCGCACGGAGCACTCCGGCCTCGGGCTCGAACAGGATCGACTCGAGCCCCTCCCCGTTGAAGCTCGGCCAGAGCCGAGCGCCTTCGTCGGGCGCGAGGAGCTCGACCGCGATCCCCTGCTCTCGGAGAACGCGCTCGCTCTCCTCGCCCCAACCGTGCCTGCCCGTGAAGAACCAGGCGACCCCCGACGGCACGAGGAGCTCCGTTGCGGTCTCGCGCTCGAGATCGCGCCAGAGGTCGAGTGCGCGGCGGGCAGAGCGCGTGTACCAGGCGTTGTCGCCGTGCGAGAAGCGGATCAGCCGCGATTCGCCGCCCGAGGCGGCGCGCACGTGTCCCGGCGGGTACTGCTCGACGAGGGTGACGTCCCAGCCGCTCGAGACGAGCCGAAGGGCGAGCGAGCCGCCGAAGATCCCCGCGCCGACGACGACGACGCTACGCAATCGGGATCGGCTCCGCGCCGCCGTTGTCGAGCCGCCACGCCGCGAGCTCACGGGTGTCGGTGCGGAGGATCAGCCAGGGTCGCGCCGCCCAGAGGCCGGCCCGCTCGAGGTCGGCCCGCGACGGCTTCGGCGGCGAGCTCGGGTGCGAGTGGAAGACCGCGAGCTCATAGCCCTCGTCCTCGAGGAACCAGACCTCCGGCTCGACCTCGAGCCTGAACCGGTACGGGGACGCGTCCGCGTTGCGCCCGCGCTCGTAGCCGACCGCGCGCCCGTCGCGGAAGAGGACGAGGCCGCAAGCCTCGTTCGGCGCCTCCTCGAGCGCGTGCCGCTCGAGCTCACGCCGCACCTCAGCCGGGACCAGCACAGAATTCGACGTAGTCGACGTACTCGGTGATCGTGGGGGAGTCGCCGCAGACGGGGCAGCCGGGGTCGCGCCGGACAGAGACCTCATCGAACGATCCGGCCAGCGCGTCGTACAGCAGCAGGCGCCCGACGAGAGGCTCGCCGATCCCGAGCACGAGCTTGAGCGTTTCCGCCCCCTGGATCGAGCCGATCACCCCGGGGAGCACACCCAGCACGCCGCCCTCGGCGCAGCTCGGCGCGAGCTCCGGCGGAGGCGGCTGCGGGAAGAGGCACCGGTAACAGGGGCCGGGCCCAACCGACGTAGTAACAGTCTGTTGCAAAGTCGTTCTCGGGGCGAAGACGGTGGCCTGGCCCTCGAAGCGGAAGATCGAGCCGTGGACGACGGGGATGCCGTGCCACACGGACGCGTCGTTCAGGAGATAGCGGGTCGGGAAGTTGTCGGCCCCGTCGACGATCACCTCCCAGCCCTCGTCGAGGATTCCGTCGACGTTGTCCGCGCCGAGGCGCTCGCGGTAGGGGACGACCTCGACGTCCGGGTTCAGCTCGCGAACCCTCCGCTCCGCCGAGGCGACCTTCGGCTCACCGAGCGCGGCGGTCGAGTGGAGCACCTGCCGCTGGAGGTTGGACTCGTCGACGAGGTCGTCGTCCACGATCCCCAGCCGCCCGATGCCCGCGGCCGCGAGGTAGAGCGCGGCCGGAGAGCCGAGGCCTCCCGCACCGACGACGAGCACGTTCGCGGCGAGCAGCCGCTCCTGCCCCGCGACGCCGATCTCGGGGATCAAAACGTGCCGGCTGTAGCGAATGCGCTGTGCCTCGTCGAGCCCGCCCGGGATCTCGACCGGAAGGCCCGCCTCGGCCCACGCTGTGATTCCGCCGGCGAGCGACACGACGTCCTCGAAGCCATGCGCGTGCATCGCCTTCGCCAGCCGCAACGAGCGGTTGCCGTGCGCGCAGTAGAGGACGATGTGCCGATCGCGTTCCGGGTCGAGCCGCGCGCCGACGTCGCCCATCGGAATGTGCTCCGAGCCGGCGATCGTCCCGGACTCGAGCTCCCACTCCTCGCGGATGTCGACGAAGGCCGGCGGATGGTCCGATCGGAGGAGCTCGCGCGCGCGCTCCGCATCGACTTCGAGGACAAGCTCGCGGTCGCCCGCCATGCCCCAAGGATAATCGGGGCTAGTGTCCCGTCCGGTGATGCCGCCGAGCTCCTGGGTCGCGAGCACCAAGCCAGAGGCCGCACTCGACCGCGGCCAAGGCTTGCAGCCTTGGTTACGGCGAGGGTGGACTCTGGCGCTGTGTGATCGCGGGCCAGGGGCCGGGATGCATTGCCGGATGGGGCACTGAATGAGCCCCCGAGCACGGATCATCGTCATCGCCGGCGCCGCCGCCTGCCTCGCCGCGGGCGGGACTGTCGCGCTGGCCGTGATCACCTCCAACGGCAAGAGTGGAAACCAGAACAAGCCGGTCCCGCTCGCCGGTGCGCCGCCGCTCGCGCTCGACCTCGGAGTTCGCACCGATCCGGAGGCGAGGTCGCTCCGGCGAGCGGAACGCCTCTACTCGACCAAGCAGCGAGCCGCGGCCGGACGGATCTTCGTCCGGTACCACTCGCCCGCGGCTCAGGTCGGTGCCGCGTTCGCCGCCTGGCCGGGCTCGGGCCCCGCCACGCTCGAGCGACTGGCGCAGGAGCATCCGCAGGACTCGCTCGTCCTGCTCCACCTCGGCTACGCGAACCTGTGGGCCGGCGACTCCGCGCAGGCAACGGCGGCCTGGCGGCGAGCGGCGTCCGCCCAGCCGGACACCATGTCCGCCCAACGTGCGGACGACGTCCTGCATCCTGCGTTCCCTCCCGGCGAGCCCCTGTTCGTCCCGAGCTTCGCGCCGCCGGCCCGGCTCGCCGGCCTGTCGCCTCCGCGCCAGTTCGAGCTGCTCAGGAAGGACGCCTCCAGGCCCGATGCCCACGCGAAGCTCCTGTACGGGCTCGCGCTTCAGCGGCTCGGCCGCCGCCTCTCCGCCCAACGGCAGTTCGACGCCGCCGCCCGGCTCGACTCCGGCGATCCGGAGACGCAGGTCGCGGCCGCCGTCGGCCGCTTCGACAAGAGCAAGCCGTCGGCAGCGTTCTCGCGCCTCGGCCCGCTCACGAAGCGCTATCCGCACGCCGCCACGGTCCGGTTCCACCTCGGCCTCATGCTGCTCTGGATGGCCCGTGCCCAACCCGGCGCGCTGGCCGAGGGCAAGCGCCAGCTCCGCCTCGTGCGCAAGGAGCAACCCGGCTCGCCGCTCGCCCGGGAAGCGAAGCGCCTCCTCGCCGGTCTAGAGGGCGTATGAACAAGTTCGTCACGAATAGGACTTATGGACCGTAAGATGGGTCCTTCGGCCTATGGACGTAGCTCTATACCGCTTGAAAGACTGCCGCGGCCTAGAGATACGTTGACATTTCACCAGCTGCAACTACCGTGAGAGACCGGGAGGGGGAACCGAGTTGAGCGGAGGGGAGCAAGGGACAGCGCGTGCCGGGGCGCCGGGGGGTGTCCTCGAAGTCGACGAGCTCTGGGAGCTCGTTCAGGCTGGGCGACAGGCCGGAAAGCTCACGGCCGAGGAGATCACGCTTGCTCTCGACGAGCTGTCTCTCGAGACGGGGCAGATCGACGAGTTCTACGGGGTGCTCGAGGAGCTGCATATCGAGGTCGTGCCCGCCGAGGAAGAAGTCGAGGAGGAACCACTCGACCTCGACGCGCCGGACGTCTCGACAGACGCGCTCCAGCTCTTTCTGAAGGACATCGGCAAGGTCGACCTGCTGACCGCGTCGCAGGAGGTCGAGCTCGCGAAGAAGATCGAGCGGGGCGACCACTACGCGAAGCAGTGCATGGTCGAGGCGAACCTGCGCCTCGTCGTGTCGATCGCCAAGCGCTACCGCAACCAGGGGCTGCCGTTCCTGGATCTGATCCAGGAGGGGACGATCGGCCTCGTTCGCGCCGCCGAGAAGTTCGACTACCGCAAGGGGTTCAAGTTCTCGACGTACGCGACCTGGTGGATTCGCCAGGCCGTCGCGCGCGCGCTCGCGGACAAGTCGCGGACGATCCGCATGCCCGTGCACGTCGTCGAGAAGCTGAACAAGATCGTGCGCTCGGAGCGGAAGCTCCGCGGCGAGCTGGGCCGCGAGCCGACCGCGCTCGAGATCGGGCGCGAGCTCGACCTGAGCGCCGAGGAGGTCGAGCAGATCAGGCGCAGCTCGCAGCTGCCCGTCTCGCTCGAGAAGCCGGTCGGCGACGACGAGGAGTCGGAGTTCGGCCACTTCCTGACCGACGAGACGGCGCCGCTGCCCGAGGAGTCGGCCGAGCAGGCGCTCCGCCGCGACACGCTCAAGCAGATCCTGTGCTCGCTCTCGCCGAGGGAGCAGAAGATCCTCGAGATGCGCTACGGGCTCGACGGCGAGCAACCGCGGACGCTGGACGAGGTGGGACGCGCGTTCAACGTCACGCGCGAGCGGATCAGGCAGATCGAGAACCAGTGCCTGAAGAAGCTCCGCGCGCTGGCCGATTGCCAGAAGCTTCGCGAAGTCGCCTGAGATAGGCTCCGCCGCCATGGCGGAACCGCCGCACGACTGGATGGAGGAGCTCGACGAGCTCCTGCGCATCCCGAGCGTCAGCGCCGACCCCGAGCTCGTCGACGAGGTCGTGCGCGCGGCCGAGTGGGTGCGGAACTTCATCCGCGCCGCCGGCGGGGAGGCGGAGCTGGTGGCGACCGAGAAGCATCCGCTCGTGATCGGCGAGTTCCGCGCGTCCGAGGGCGCCGACGACGCGCCGACGGTGATCGCGTACGGGCACTTCGACGTTCAGCCGCCCGCGCCGCTCGAGCTCTGGGAGTCTCCGCCGTTCGAGCCGACAGTCCGCGACGGCTGGCTCTACGCGCGCGGAGTCGCCGACGACAAGGGTCAGCTCTACATCCTCCTCAAGGCCGCCGCGCTGCTCGCGGCCGAGGGCGCTCTCCCGGTGAACGTGCGCTTCACGTGCGACGGCGAGGAGGAGTCGGGCGGCCATTCGATCATCGACTTCCTGGAGGCGGACGAGCGCGGCGCAGACGCCTGCGTGATCTTCGACGGGAACATGCTCGCGCCCGGCAAGCCCGCGTTCTTCGTGGCGACGCGCGGGATCGTGTACTTCCACGTTCGGGTGCGGACAGGCGAGAAGGATCTCCACTCCGGCGTCTTCGGGGGCGCGGCGCTGAACGCGAGCCACGTGCTCCTGCAGGTGCTCGGCGCCGTGTTGCCGCGGGACGGGAGCGTCCCGGAGCCGCTGCGCGCCGGGATCGTCAGGCCGAGCGACGAGGAGATCGAGAGCTGGAGCGCTCTCGAGCCGGGCTCCGAGGCGCTCTCCGCGCAGGGCGCTCGCCCGGCCGATCCGCGCGCGGCCGAGGACTTCTACCTGCGCACGTGCGTCGAGCCGGCCGTCGACGTGCACGGCGTCCTGGGCGGAGAGCCGGTGCTGCAGAAGACCGTGATCGGGGTCGAGGCGGAGGCGAACGTGTCGATCCGGCTCGTGCCCGGTCAGGACGAGAAGGCTGATTGCGGCGGAGATGGAGCGGCTGATGCGCGAGGCCGCGCCCGAGGGCGCCGACGTCGAGATCGAGTTGATCGCGAGCGCGCCCGCGGCTCTCGTGCAGCCCGACGACCCGGCGATCGCGCTCGGCCAGGACGCGTTCGAGCGCGTGATCGGCGCGCGGCCGCTGTTGATCCGGATCGGCGGCTCGCTCCCCGTGATGGCCGCGCTCGAGAGCCGGCAGATCCCGACGATCTTGACCGGGTTCGACCTGCCCGAGGGGAACATCCACTCGCCGAACGAGCGCTTCCGCGTCGAGTACATCGCGCTCGGCGTCGAGACCGCGAAAGAGCTCTTCCGCTCGCTCGGCGAGCTCTAGTCCCAGGGCGGCGGGTTGTGCGTCCGGCGGCGAAGCCGCCTGTCCGCGCAGCGGACCGGTGGAGGGGTCTGGGGAACCGGGAGGTTCCCCAGAGAATCCGTGGCGAGAACTCGAGGCGTTGCTCAATCCCACGGCGGTGGGTTGAAAACCCAGCGGCCGCCGACCATCGTCGCCACCACTTCGACCTCCGGCAGCTCCTCCGGGGGGATCGCGAGCGGGTCGCGGTCGAGCACGACGAGGTCGGCCAGGTACCCGGGGAGCAGCTTCCCGCGCTTCCGTTCCTCGCGCGCGAGCCAGGCCGGCGCGAGGATCGTCGCCTCCAGCGCCTCCTCGACCGTGACCGCCTGCTCCGGATGCCACGCCTCGCGCTCGTCGAGCGAGCGGAGCACCCCGGCGCGGATCCCGGCCAGCGGCTCGAGCTCCTCGATCGGTGCGTCGGAGCCGTTCGCGACCACGGCACCTGAGTCGAGCAGCGAGCGGTAGGCGTATGCGCGGTCGGTCATCCCGGCCCAGTTGCGGTCCGCGATGTCCCGGTCGGACGGGGCGTGGCTGAACTGGACGGACGCCGTGACGCCCAGCCGGCCGAAGCGCGGGATGTCCTCCTCGGCCAGGAGCTGCGCGTGCTCGATGCGCGGCCTGAGCCCGAGCGGCGCCCACTCGTCGCGGGTCTCTTCGAAGGCGTCGAGCGCGTCGCGGTTCGCGAGGTCGCCGATCGCGTGCACCGCGACGGGCCAACCCGCCCGTGCACCGGCGCGGACGATCTCGGCGAGCTCCTCGCGGCTCGTGATCTCGACCCCGGAGCCGTCGAGCATTCGCGCGGTCTGCGAGCCCGAGCGTCCCGTCCATGAAGACCTTCAGATAGCCGATGCGCAGCCGGTCGTCGCCGAGCCCGGCGCGGAGCCCGATCTCCTCCAGCCGGGCGATGTGGTCGTACGGCAGGGACTGCCAGACGCGGAGCGTGAGCCCGCCCTCGCCGGCCAGGCGCTGCCAGAACCGCAACGCCCCGAGCCAGCCGTCCTTGTCGTGCACGGCGGTCACTCCTCGGGACGCGGCGATCCGGAGTCCCTCCCGCATCGCGTCCACGAACTCGTCGTCTGACCCGAGCAGGAAGCGGTCGCGGAACCGCCACGCCGACTCCTCGCGCAGGACGCCCGTGGGCTCGCCGTCGGCGTCCACCTCGACCACGCCTCCCTCGACCTGGAGATCGCCGTCCGCCTGGGCGAGCGCGGCAGAGTTGAGCCAGAGCGAGTGGTAGTCGCGGGCCGTGAGCGCGGTCGGCGTGTCACCGGTGACAGCGTCGAGCCCCTGTCGCGTGGGCTCGACGGCGGGCGACCAGTCGCCGCTCCGCCAGCCGCGTCCACGAAGCCAGCGGCCGGGCTCGACGGACTCGACCGCCGATGCCACGCGCGCAAGGGTCTCGTCGAGCGAAGCCGTGTCCTCCAGGCGCACCTCCCGCTGCGCGAGCGACCACGAGGGAAAGTGCACGTGCGCGTCGCTGAAGCCGGGCAGGACGCAGCGTCCGCCGAGGTCGACGCGATCGGGGGAGGCGAGCGCGGTCTCGTGCGTTCCGACCCCACCCGCGACGTGCTCGCCGGCGATCGCGACCGCCCTGGCGACGGGAATCGACGCGTCCATCGTCCTGATCGTCCCGTTCTCGATGATCACAACAGCAAGAATGTCAGCGATGCTCGATCACGTAACGCTCAACGTCGCCGACGTCGAGGCCGCGAAGGTGTTCTACGCGCGTGCGCTCGCGCCGCTCGGCTACAAGCTGACGATGGACTTCGTCGAGGGCGCAGGCTTCGCGGCCGGAGGCAAGCCGGACTTCTTCCTCGCGCAGCGCGGCGAGCCGAGCGCGCCCGTCCACGTCGCCTTCCACAGCCCAGACCGGCACAGCGTCGACGCGTTCCACGCAGCGGCGCTGGCCGCGGGCGGACGGGACAACGGCCCGCCGGGGGTTCGCCGCGTCTACCACGAGCACTACTACGGGGCTTACGTGCTCGACGTCGAGGGCAACAACATCGAGGCCGTCACGCACGAGCCCGAGTGACCGGCCGCGCCGAGGCCGTCGAGACGAACAACGGCTAGGGTTCTCGCGTTCCTGCGCGAACTGGGTCATGCTCCCCCAAACGACACCTGCGGCCCCTTGACCATGTCGCCCACGTGGTTCAGATCTCATGCCTGGGTCGTGGCTTCGATCGGCCTTCTGCTGGAGGCCGCCGCCACGATTCCATTCGGGCTGCTCGATGTCACCGCGCCGGAGACCTCCGCCGCGCTGGCGCTCCTGATCGCAGCAGCGGTCGCGTTCCTCGTCGGGCCGCGATGGGGCGCTCTGGTCGCCGCGGGAGGCTGGGCCCTCTTCTTCGTCTTCGTCGTCGATCACGCCGCGCGGGCGATCGTCGCACTGCCTCTCTGGGTCGCGGCGGCGGTCCTGGCCGGGCTCGTGTCCGACCGGCTGCGTCGATCCGAGCAAGAGCGCCGACGCGACTCGAGTGAGCTGGACGCTGTCCGGGGTGATGCGGCCCAGGGGATCATCGGGCTCGACTTCGACGGCAAGATCCTGAGCTGGGATCGAGGGGCCGAACGGATCTACGGCCACAGCGCGGAGGACGTCGAGGGCGCGGACATCACGCTGCTCGGCTCCGAAGAGGATGCGGCTCATATCCGCGCTGCCCTCGAGCGAGTGGCCAAGGGGGAGCGGGTCGACCGGAGCCACCTCCCCCAGAGAGGACGGGACGGTGAGGAGCTCGTCGTCTCGATGTCGCTCGCGCCGGTTACCGACGGCAGCGGTGTCGTGGCCGCGTGCGCCGTCGTCTCCGACGCAACCGAACGGGTGCACGAGTCCGAGCGCCGGTATCGCACCCTCGTCGAGGCCCTCCCGCTCGTGACCCTGATCTCGGCGCCGAACGACCGGAGCGCGGTCACGTACGTCAGCCCGCAGGTCGAGCAGCTGCTCGGCTACTCGCCGGCCGAGTGGCAGGACGATCCTCAGCTCTTCGGCAAGCTTCTGCATCCCGACGACAAGGACGAGGTGCTCGCCGCTGCGAAGCGGAAGTCGACCGGCGCAGCGCCGAGGACGACGGAGTACCGGCTGCTGGCGCGCAGCGGCGGAGTCGTCTGGGTGCGCGAGGAGGTGGCGACCGTTCGCGGCCCCGAAGGGAAGCCCCTCTACACGCAGACGCTGCTCATCGACATCGGCGAGCGCAAGCGGGCCGACGAGGAGCGCGAGCGGCTGCTGGCGGCCGAGCGCGAGGCCACGGCCCGGACCGTGGAACGGCAGCGGCGCCTCGACTTCGTGCGCGAGGCCGGCCAGGTGCTGGCCTCGTCGACCGACTATCGGAGCGCGATCCAGCGGGTCGCCGAGCTGGCCGTTCGGGACTACTCCGACTGGTGCGTCGTCGACGTGATCGAAGACGGGAGCCCCCTCGAGCGGCTCGCCGTCGCGCGGGCGGAGCTCCTGAGCAAGAAGGCCGCGCTCGCTCCGGATCAGGTGCCCGAGGAGGCTGTGCGCAGAGTCGTCGAGTCGGGCGGCCTGCAGATCGTTCCTGCTCTCGGCGAGGCCACGAACGGCCGCAAGGAGGGCGCGATTCTCGGCGGAATCGACGCGCGCTCGACCATCTGCGTCCCGCTCAGAGCCCAGGAACGGACGCTCGGAGCGCTGACCCTCGCGCGAACTCAGACCGGCGAGACGTACGGCGCGGACGACCTCGCTCTCGCCGAGGACATCGCCGGCCGGATCGCCCTCGCGATCGATCGCGGACGGCTCTACCGCGCAGTCGAGGAGCGCGCGGACGCCGCGCGGGTCGTCGCCCACGTCGCCGACGGCGTGCTCCTCGTGGATCGGCGCGGCGTCGTGCGCCTCTGGAATCCGGCGGCGGAGGCGATCACCGCGATTCCGGCCGCCGACGTTCTCGGCCACTCGGCGACAGACGCGATTCCGGGGTGGAAGGACGCGGTCGACACGGTCCCGGTTTCGACGTCGCCCGACCCCGGCCAGCCGGAGGTCGTGATCCCCTTCGAGACGGACGGAGGAGATCGCTGGATCTCGATCTCGGGCGTGAACTTCTACGGAGGAACCGTCTACGCGTTCCGCGACCTGACCGAGGTGCACCACCTGGAGGAGATGAAGGCCGACTTCATCGCCACGGCCTCGCACGAGCTGCGCACGCCGCTGGCGGCGGTCTACGGCGCCGCCCAGACGCTCCTGCGCCACGACTTCGCGCTCGACGAGGGCGGACGGAACCGCTTCATCTCGCTGATCGCGGACGAGTCGGAGCGCCTCGGGCGGATCGTGAACGAGATCCTGCTCGCGAACCAGCTCGACGCGGGGCGCCTCGATCTCGGCTCGGAGCCCTTCGACTCGGTCGAGGTCGTCGAGCGCGTGGTGGAGGCGACGCAGGCTTACGCTCCCGCGGAGGTGACGCTCGAGGTCAGCGCCGGCGACGAGCTGCCACTCGTAGCGGCCGACAAGGACAAGGTGCGCCAGGTCCTCGTCAACCTCGTCGAGAACGCGATCAAGTATTCGCCGGACGGCGGCACGATCGAGGTCGGCGTCGAGGGCCGCGAGGGGGACGTCCGCTTCTGGGTGCGGGACGAGGGCCTGGGCATCCCCGAAGGCGAGGAGCAGCGGATCTTCGAGAAGTTCTACCGCCTCGATCCGCAGATGTCCCGCGGCGTGGGCGGCACGGGGCTCGGGCTCTACATCTGCAACGAGCTCGTCAGCCGCATGGGCGGGCGGATCTGGGTCGAGGCCAACGGGAAGAAGGGCTCGACGTTCCTCTTCGAGCTCCAGGCCGCCGAACCCGCTCTGAGCCCGGAGGCGAGAGCCGAGTCGGTCGAGCTGCACGGATTCGTCACCCGGGCCCGGCGCGTGCCTCATAAGTGATCGCGCACGCGCTCGGGTGATCGATCACGTCACGCTGAGGGTGTCGGACTTCCCGGCGTCGAAGGCGTTCTACGAGACCGTGCTCGCACCCCTCGGGTATGAGGCTCCGTGGTCGGACGAGGAGCAGCGCGCCGCCGACTGGGGCGACGTCTCGATCTCGCAGGACGACAAGCCGCTGACGGAGAACGTGCATCTCGCGTTCGCCGCCAGGAACCGGGCGGAGGTCGAGGAGTTCCACCGGATCGCGGTCGAGGCCGGGTATCGCGACAACGGCGGTCCCGGCGAGCGGAAGTACCACCAGGGCTACTACGCGGCCTTTGTGCTCGATCCCGATGGCAACAACGTCGAAGCCGTGTTCCACGATCGATGAACATCGAGCCCGACGACTACGACGAGATCATCCGCAGGCTTGTGAGCTTGCGTGACGTGTCTGCTGAGCTTGCCAAGGCGTTCGACGACGAGGCATCGCGGCAGGGTGCCGAAGAGATGAAGGCCTCGCTCCAGCGCGTGCTGCAGCTGCTGAAGCATCAGGAAATAGACTCAGCCTCGTGGCCTACGATCCGCTGACCGACGAGCAGCGCGAGATCCGCGACCTCGTGCGCACGCTCGCCCGCGAGCGCGTGGCGCCACGCGCGGCGGAGATCGACAAGCAGGGCGAGTTTCCGTGGGACATGGTCGAGTTGTTCCGCGAGCACGAGCTGTTCGGCCTGCCCTTCGAGGAGCAGTACGGCGGAACGGGGACGGGCGCGCTGATGGTCATCGTCGCGGTCGAGGAGCTGTCGAAGGTCTGTGCGACGACCGGTCTGATCATGGCCGTGCAGGAGCTGGGGTCGCTCGGCATCAAGCTCGCGGGTACCGACGAGCAGAAGGAGCGGTTCCTACCGCGGCTGGCGAGCGGCGAGTGGCTTCCGGCCTATGCGCTCACTGAGCCCGGCTCGGGCTCCGACTCGGCTGCCATGCGCACCGAGGCGCGGCTCGACGGAGACGCGTACGTCCTCAACGGGGGCAAGCGCTTCATCACGAACGCCGGCGTCGCCGGGCTGTACGTCGTGTTCGCAAAGACCGACCCGGAAGCCGGCCATTCGGGAATCTCCGCGTTCGTCGTCGAGGCCGACACGCCCGGGCTCGAGATCGGGCGGATCGAGCCGAAGATGGGGATCAAGGGCTCGACGACCGGCGAGATCTTCTTCAACGACATGCGCGTGCCGGCGGCCAACCTGCTCGGCGAGGAGGGCGAGGGCTTCAGGATCGCGATGCGGATCCTCGACCGCTCGCGGCCCGGGATCGCGGCGCAGGGGCTCGGGCTGGCGCAGGGCGCGACCGACTACGCGCTCGAGTACGCGAGGACGCGCGAGACGATGGGCAAGCCGATCGCCCAGCACCAGCTGATCGCCGGGATGCTCGCGGACATGGAGACGAAGTGCGAGGCGGCGCGCGGTCTGCTCTACAAGATCGGGCTGATGATCGACGAGGGAGCGCCGGACGACGAGCTGACGAAGACCTCGGCGATGGCCAAGCTGTACTGCACGGACGTGGCGATGGAGGTCACGACGGATGCGGTGCAAGTCCTCGGTGGCTACGGCTACATGCAGGAGTACCCGGTCGAGCGGATGATGCGCGACGCCAAGATCACGCAGATCTACGAGGGCACGAACCAGATCCAGCGCCTCGTGATCGCCCGCGAAATGCTCAAAGAGAACCGCGCGTTTCTGCTCGCGGGCGTTGGCTGAGCTCCGCCTCAGCTTCGGCAACGTCGCCGAGACGTACGACCGCGTGCGGCCTCCGTATTCTGGGGTACTGCTGGACCGAGCGCTGGAGGCGCTCGGGCTCGACGCATCCGCGAGGGTCCTCGACCTCGCGGCCGGTACTGGACGCCTGACGCGCGAGCTCGCAGCCCGCTTCGCTGACGTGGTCGCGGTCGAGCCCGACGAGCGCATGCGAGCCCTGCACGGCTCCGCACTCGCGGGCAGCGCAGAGGCGATTCCGCTTGGAGGCAATAGCGTCGATGCGGTCTTCGTCGGTGAGGCGTTCCACTGGTTCGACACCACGGCCGCTATCGAAGAGCTCGCCCGCGTGCTACGTCCGCGCGGCGGGCTGGCGATCGTCTGGACGTACTGGTGGGAGACCGAGCCGCCGCTTCCCGAGCGCGCGCTGGAGCTGCTCAGTGAGCCGTACCAGCGCTTCGCGGCCCAGCGCAACCCAGCCTGGGAGGACCACTTCGAGGATTCTCCGTTCGAGCCGTTGCGCAACGAGCGGCTCGAGGAAGCCACCCTCGTCGAGCCTGACCAGCTGCTCGAGCTCTACTCGACGACGAGCTCGCTCGCCGCGATTCCAAGGGAGGAGCGCGACGCGATCTTCGCGGCGGTGCGGCCGCTGCTCAGTGGGCCCTACCGGCTGCCGCTCAAGCACGAGCTCACCTGGACGCGGCTTGCCTGAGCTCGATCTCCAGATCGGCCGGCGGCACGTGCGCCTGACCAGCCCGGACAAGGTGCTCTTCCCGGGGGAGCGCCTCACGAAGAAGGATCTCGCCGAGTACTACGCGGAGGTCGGCCCGGCGATCGTCCCGCACCTGAAGAACCGGCCGTTCACGCTCAAGCGCTACCCGTACGGCATCCGCGGCCAGGCGTACTTCCACAAGCAGGCGCCGAAGGGCAAGCCGGACTGGCTGCCGACGCGCCAGTTCCGCACCTGGCCCCGCGAAAGCAAGGGGGAGTCGCGGCTCGTCGACTTCACGCTCGTCAACGAGCCGGCCGCGGTCGTGTGGATGGTGCAGATGAACTGCATCGACATGAACGCCTGGTACTCGCGCGTGGACAAGCCCGACCGCCCGGACTACGTCGTCTTCGACCTCGACCCGCCGGAGTCGCGGAACGGCTTCGTGCAGGCGATTCGCGTCGCGCACCTCGTCCGGGACGCGCTCGACCGGCTCGAGCTGCGCTCGTACGTGAAGACGAGCGGCGCCGACGGGATTCACGTCCTCGTGCCGATCGCGCGGCGTTACTCGTACCCCGAGGCGTACGAGCTCGCGGAGCTGGTCTCGCGCGGCCTCGAGGCGGACAACCCGGGGCTCGTCACGACGGAGTGGCTGAAGAAGAAGCGTCGCGGCGTGCTCGTCGACCACCGGCAGAACGGGCACGGCAAGACGATCGCCTCCGCCTACTCGGTGCGGCCGAAGCCGGGGGCGCCGGTGTCGACGCCGCTGCGCTGGGAGGAGCTCGGCGAGAAGGTGCGGCCCCGCGACTTCGGGATGCGCGAGGCGCTGGCCCGGATCGAGAAGCACGGCGACCTGTTCGAGCCCGTGCTCCGCGGCGGCCAGGCGCTCGGGCCGGCGCTCCGCTCGCTGCGCGTGTGAAGCGCGCCGTCGTCATCGGCTCCGGGCCGAACGGGCTGGCGGCGGCGATCACGATGGCGCGCGCCGGGTGGGACGTGACCGTCCACGAGGCCGCGGACACGGTCGGCGGCGGCGTGCGGTCCGAGGAGCTGACGCTGCCCGGCTTTACGCACGACGTGTGCTCCGCGATCCACCCGCTCGGGCGCGAGTCCCCGTTCTTCCGCGATCTCGAGCTTCCCGTCGACTGGGTTCAGCCGCCGGCTCCGGCGGCGCACCCGCTCGACGACGGAACCGCGGTGGTCACGGAGCGCTCGGTTCTCGCCACGGCCGAAGCGCTCGGCGAGGATCGCGCCCCCTATCTTCGGCTCCTCGATCGCATCGTCTCGCGCTGGAGCGACTTCGAGCCCGTCATCCTCGGCCCGTTCCTGCCTCGACCGAACCGTCTGCTGCACGCGGTCGACCTCTCCATCACGCGGACCGGGCTTTCGAGCGCGACCGGCCTCGCGAAGCGCTTCCGGTCCGACCGGGCGCGCGCGCTCCTGGCCGGCCACGCGGCGCACTCGATGCTCCCGCTCGAGACGCGGCCGAGCGGGGGAATCGGCCTCGTCCTGATGGCCACGGCGCACGTCTTCGGCTGGGGCTTTCCCCGCGGAGGGTCGCAGCGGCTCGCCGACGCACTGGCCGATCGTCTCGAAGAGCTCGGCGGCGAGATCCGCACCGAGAGCCCCGTTGACGAGCTGCCTCGCGCGGATGTCGTGCTGGCCGACGTCGTGCCGCGAGAGCTTCTTCGCATCGCCGGCGACCGGATGCCCGCTCACTACGTCCGTGCGCTTCGCCGGTACCGGCACGGGCCGGGCGTCTTCAAGCTCGACTGGGCTCTCGACGGGCCGATTCCCTGGCGCGCGGCGGACTGCTGCCGTGCGGCCACGATCCACGTGGGCGGGACCCTGGAGGAGCTCGCCGAGTCGGAGCGCGCTCCGCGCGAGGGCCGTCACGCCGAGCGCCCGTATGTGCTGCTCACGCAGCCGTCGCTCTTCGACGACTCCCGCGCACCCGCCGGGAAGCACACCGCGTGGGCGTACTGCCACGTCCCGTCCGGCTCGACGGAGGACATGACCGAGCGCATGGAGGCCCAGGTCGAGCGCTTCGCGCCGGGCTTCCGCGACCTGATCCTCGCCAGGAGCTCGATCGGGCCGGTGGATTTCGAGCGCCGCAACCGGAACATCGTCGGCGGCGACATCAACGGCGGGCTCATGGACCTGCGTCAGCTGTTCTTTCGCCCGGTGCGCAAGCTCGTCCCGTACCGGACTCCGGTCAAGGGCCTTTATCTCTGCTCGTCGTCGACCCCACCCGGCGGAGGCGTCCACGGCATGTGCGGGTACTCTGCGGCCCTCGTGGCGCTGAGGGATTCATGAGCACGACCGCCGCACTCGACGTCGCCGCCGTCCGCGCGCGGTTCAGTGCGCTGCAGCGGCCGCTCGCCTTCTTCGACGGGCCGGGCGGCACGCAGTGCCCGGACGAGGTGATCGACGCGATCGCCGGCTACTTCCGCGAGTCGAACGCGAACGTCGGCGCTCCCTACGAGACGTCGCGGCGCACCGACGCGCTGATCGCGCACGCGCGCGACCGTGCGGCCGATTTCCTCGGTTGCAGTCCCGAGGAGGTCGCGTTCGGGCCGAGCATGACTGGCCTCAACTTCCTCCTCACGCGCGCCTTCGCGCGGGCACTCCGCGCCGGCGACGAGGTGCTCGTGACGAAGCTCGACCACGACGCGAACGTCGGACCCTGGCTGGAGCTGCAGCACGACCTCGGCATCGTCGTCCGTTTCGTCGAGGTGACGGACGACCTGGCGCTCGACTACGACGACCTGGCGCGGCAGCTCTCCGAGCGGACCCGTGTTGTCGCGTTTCCGGTCGCCGCGAACTCCGTCGGCACGGCGCCCGACGTGCGCCGAGTCGTCGACCTCGCCCACTCGGCGGGCGCGCTCGCCTGGGCCGATGCGGTCCACTACGCCCCGCACGGCCCGATCGACGTGGCCACCTGGGATGTGGACGTGCTGATCTGCTCCCCGTACAAGTTCTACGGCCCGCATCTCGGGCTCGCCTTCGGCAAGCACGACCTGCTGGCGGGCTGGCGGCCGTACAAGGTGCGACCGGCGGCGAACGAGCCGGTGGGCGCCCGCTTCGAGCTCGGGACGCTGCAGCACGAGCTGCTGGCGGGCTTCGTTGCCGCGGTCGACTACATCGACTC
This sequence comes from uncultured Actinomycetes bacterium, assembly GCA_963850415.1. Taxonomy (GTDB): domain Bacteria; phylum Actinomycetota; class Thermoleophilia; order Gaiellales; family Gaiellaceae; genus VAXT01. The sequence continues at coordinate 115,994 of CAWKLE010000004.1, read as the reverse complement.
GCTCGGCTGGGAGGCGATCACGCGCCACGAGCACGAGCTGGGGGAGCGGTTCCTCGCCGGGCTGCCCGCTGCGAGTCGTCTCCACGGGCTGCCGACGATGACCGGCCGCGTGCCGACGTTCTGCTTCGACGTCCCGGGTCTCAGCCCGGAGCAAACCGCCGAGCGGCTCGCCGAGCGCGACCTCGCGGTCTGGTGGGGCAATTACTACGCGCTCGAGACGATGAAGCGCCTTGGGCTCGACCCGGAACAGGGCGCTGTCCGCGCCGGGATCGTCCACTACAACACGGCCGAGGAAGTCGACCGGCTGCTAGCGGCTCTGTACGACCTCGAAGTCTGAGCCTTTGACGCGGCCCAGCGTGTGCAGCTGGTCGTTCGACCACCGTGGATCGGGTGCGCCGGTGATGTACCAGCTCGATCCGTTGTCGGCGACGATCATTCCGTAGCGCTTGAGCGCCGTGAGCACGATCCTCGCCTGGCGCGGGTAGCCGCTCATGTCGAAGCTGGCCTTCAGCCGGAGGCGTAGGCCCATCGGGGGCAGGCTCGCGTCGTTCGAGTCGCTTGCGTAGTGCCGAGCCGGGAAGACGTACGCGCGGCGCGTGCGCTGGACGGTGAAGCGAAGCGCGTGATCGATCACGCCGCGCTTGACCTCGTCGTAGCGCGCCAGGCCGGGGAAGATCGGCAGCCCGGCCGCGTCCGCCGAGGTCCAGCCCGCGGGCCGGAGCTTGTTCGAGCGCAGGTTCCAGATCGCGCCGGAGCCTGCCGTCCAGCCGCGGCCCTTCGGATACAGGGCGTAGAGCTCGTAGAGGCGGCACGAGGAGCGGTCGACGAGGATCGCGTGCCGGTCGCCGGTCGAGGAGCGCCCGCCTTCGATCTTGACCCCGCGCGGGATCGGGTACGGGCCTCGGTCGGACTCGTCGGCGTACTCGAAGGAGACGCGCGTCTTGCGCTGCTTCTTGCCCACGACCGTGATCGGGATCCCGATCGGCGCTCCTTCCCAGAGGCCGGAGCCGAAGTCTGCGTGGACGCTGCCGCTCGCGCCGATCGAGCTGACGATCTCGTCCGAGTTCGCGGCGACCGGGAGCGCGTCCACCCGCTGGTTCCACGGGTTCGACTTCGGGAAGACCGGACAGCGCGGCGCGGAGGGCATCTTGAGGGCGCTCGCCGTCGAGCCGCCGAGCAGGAGCGTGCCGAAGCACAGCAACAGGACCGCACGTCTCATAGGTCGGTTATCGACATGAGCAAGCGTTCGACCAAGGGATCGACCCTCCCCCAAAGGAGTGGACGCTCCTCGAGCGCGACCCACCGGCACGGCATCGCCATACCCGCGTCCATGCCGGTCCCGGACACGCGGTGCGTCCAAGCGTCCGGCGTGTCGCGGGTCGGAACGGCATGGAACGCCCAGCTCTGATGATTGCCGCGCCCGTAGAGCTCCGCGAACTCGGCAGCGTCGGCGAGGAGCGAAACGACCTCTACGTCGACGCCCGTCTCTTCCTTGATCTCTCGCACGAGACCCTCCTCGAGCGTCTCGTCGTGATCGACGCGGCCGGCAGGGAGCTGTGTCAAGCCGGCGTGCTCGAAGACGAGGAGCTCGCGTCCGCGTGTGACGTAGCCGACGGCGCGTTTGCGGACGAGCGCCGAGATGAAGTCGCCGCGCAGGCCCCAGACCTCGGCCTCCGCACTGACGGGAATCCAACGGCAGTGGACGGGGCCGTCTTCTCGAATGTGCTCCCAGGACTCGGGCAGCAGCCTCGTGGGCTTGAGCTGGACGTAGTGGCCGACCGGGTCCTCGCCGACGCCGACGACGCGGACGAACTCCGCCTCGATTCCGGTCTCTTCCATGACCTCTCGGATGGCGGTCGCATCGACGGTTTCGCCCTCCTCGATTCCTCCTCCGGGCACGACGGCGCTGTACTCCGGGTCGCCAGGGAAATCGAAGACGAGCAGCTCGTCGAATCCGGTCTCCGGATGCTCGCGCGTGACGTACGCGGTGACTGGCGGCCGGGGTCTCAGCTCGCTTGCGCGCGCATCTTGGCCTTGTGCTCGCGCTTCTTCGCCTGGTACCAGTCGAGCTTCTCGCGGGAGTCGACGTCGCCGAGCGTCGGATGCGACGGCGTCAAGCCTTCGGCTGCCTGGACGCCGAAGCGCTTCCAGAGCACGGCCGACAGCGCCTTGATCTTCATCTCGCCGAATCCGGGGAGCCCCGAGATGCGCTTCTTGAGGTCGTCGGCGTCCGACGCCTCGCGCCAGAGCCTTGAGGCATCGCCTCCGTACTCCTCCTCGACGAGCGCGGCGAGGTCTTGCACCCGGGCCGCCATCGCGCCGGGGAACCGGTGCACAGCCGGCTTCTCGCGGAACGCGGCTTCGACCTCGGCGGGATCGCGGTGTGCGATCTCGAGCGTTCCGAGTCGCTCCTTGATCTTGAGCGGCCCGGCGAACGCGGTCTGGACGGGCACCTGCTGGTCGAGAGCGAACCCGATCAGCAGTGCGAGTGGATCGGAAGCCAGGAGCTCGTTCGCCTCGTCGCTGTTCGTGAAGTACAGAGCCTCGGGAGCCGAGACGGCCATGCCCGAAGCCTACCCCTCGAGCTAGCCGCGACGGCATCGTGGTTCAGCGCGGCTGCAGCGTTGGCACCCCAGCGGGTGTGTTGCCATGGAGATCGACGACCTTCGTGCGCCCGTCACGCACGACGCGGAGCTCCAGCTGTCCGCGGAGGCGCGTGATGAGGAGCACCTGGCCGTCGGCGGACCACGCCGAGGCGCTGCAGTCGTTGCACACGACACGCGTGGAGCTGATGTTGCGTGCGAGCGGCCTTCGGTAGAGCGCAAAGACGTCGCACAGCGTGCCCTGGCAATTCGGAGGTGGCGGCCGGTAGGCCTCGAAGACGACGGTCCGGCCGTGGGGCGCGAGGAGAGCGCCGTTGAATCTGCCTTCATAGGCCAGGTCGCCGTCGATCAGGAGCGTGCGCTTCACGACGCGCCCGGTCCGGGCGTTCAGGACATAGAGGAACGCTTCGGCCGGGTCATCTCCGGCGGAGAGCACGATCTTCCTGCCGTCAGGCGACCACGAAGGCCGACCTGGAGCACCGGGCGAGAGACGCAGCATGCGCTGACGACGTCCGTTCGCCTGCATCACGTACAGCCTGTCGCTCCGGACGAACGCGATCCGCTTCCCGTCCGGCGAGTAGACGGGGTGCGTGTCGTATCTAGACGTCGTCAGTCGGCGGAGCCCGCTCCCATCGATTCCGATGCTGAAGATCCCGCGGGCCGATCGGGTAAAGACAACGCGCTTGCCGCTCGGCGCGAAGGACGGGTCGCTCTCGTCACTCGCCGTGTGGGTGATCTGGTGCAATCCCGTCCCGTCGGCCCGGATGCGGAACAGTTCCGCGTTCTCGATTCCGCCGCGTGGCGAGATCGGGACGACGATCCAGCCCGACGGGAACGGCGACGAAACGCGGGCAGCCGTTCCTGCTGCAGAAGTCGTGGCCACGAGCAGCACCGCGATGATGAAAAGGAGTTTCGAGGCCACGTCACGAGTATGAGGAAGGCCTATTAGGAAAGCATCAGCGTGGCCGCACCCGATGGCTAGGCTGCAGCCGTGAGTGCGCTCGACGTCTTCAGTCCGGGCACGCGCGCCTGGTTCGAGAGCTCCTTCGCCGCGCCGACACCGGCTCAGGAGCAGGGCTGGCCGGCGATCGCGAGCGGCAAGCACACGCTGATCCAGGCGCCGACAGGCTCCGGAAAGACGCTCGCCGCGTTCCTGTACGGGATCGACAGGTTGACCGACTCCCCGGGCGAGGGGCTCCGGCTGCTCTATGTCTCGCCGCTGAAGGCGCTCAACTACGACGTGGAGCGGAACCTCCGCGGCCCGCTCGCCGGGCTCGGCTCGAAGCTCAACGTCGCCGTCCGCACCGGCGACACACCGCAGCGCGACCGCGCGGCGATGCTCCGCGAGCACCCGGACATCCTGATCACGACCCCGGAGTCGCTCTACCTCCTGCTCACGTCCCGCGGGCGCGAGATGCTGCAGTCCGTCGAGACGCTGATCCTCGACGAGGTGCACGCGGTCGCGGGCACGAAGCGCGGCGCTCATCTGGCCGTGTCCGTGGAGCGCCTGGACCGCTTGGCCATGTCCCGGGACCAGGTCCCGGGACCTGTCCAAAGGGTCGCGCTCTCGGCGACGCAGCGGCCGATGGAGGAGATCGGGCGCTTCGTCTCCGGCGGGCGGCCGATCCAGCTCGTCGACGCGGGCCGGGCCAAGGAGCTCGATGTCAAGGTCGTCGTACCGCTCGAAGACATGCGCGAGCCGGGGGAGACCGGCTCGATCTGGCCGTCGATCTACCCGGAGATCCTCGAGCTCGTGAAGCAGCACCGCTCGACGATCGTCTTCGTCAACAACCGGCGGCTCGCGGAGCGGCTGGCGCTGAGGTTGAACGACCTGGCCGAGACCGAGATCGCCAGGGCGCACCACGGGTCGCTGGCGCGCGAGCAGCGGCTCGAGGTCGAGGAGCTGCTCAAGAAGGGCGAGATCCCCTGCCTCGTCGCCACCTCGTCGCTCGAGCTCGGCATCGACATGGGCGCGGTCGACCTCGTCGTCCAGGTCGAGTCGCCGAAGTCGGTCGCGCGCGGGTTGCAGCGGGTTGGGCGGGCCGGCCACGAGCTGGGGGCGGTCTCCCGCGGGCGCATCTTCCCGAAGTTCCGCGCCGACCTGCTCGAGTCCGCGGTCGTCGTCGAGCGCATGAAGGCGGGTGCGATCGAGGAGACCGTGATCCCGCGCAACCCGCTCGACGTGCTCGCGCAGCAGGTCGTCGCCATCTGCGCCGACGAGGAGATCCCGGTCGACGAGCTGCACGACCTCGTTCGCGGTGCGTACAACTTCGCCGACCTCTCGCGAGTGCAACTCGAGAACGTGCTCGACATGCTCGCGGGGCGCTACCCCTCCGACGAGTTCGCGGAGCTCAGGCCGCGGATCGTCTGGGACCGCACGGGCGGCGTGATCCGAGGGCGGAGCGGGGCGCGCCAGCTCGCGGTCCAGAACGCGGGCACGATCCCGGATCGCGGCCTGTACGGCGTGCACCTGGTCGACGGCGGCGGCCGCGTCGGCGAGCTCGACGAGGAGATGGTTTACGAGGCTCGCGCGGGGCAGACGTTCACGCTCGGCGCCTCGACCTGGCGGATCGAGGAGATCACGCGCGACCGCGTGCTCGTCTCTCCTGCGCCCGGGGTGCCAGGTTTGATCCCGTTCTGGAAGGGCGAGGGCCCAGGTCGGCCGTACGAGCTCGGCGAGCAGATCGGCAAGGCTTCCCGAGAGCTGGTCGCCCTCTCCGAGGCCAGGGCGATGGAGCGGCTGACGAGCGAGCACTCGCTCGACGAGCAGGCGGCCAAGAATCTGCTCACGTTCCTGAACGACCAGCAGAACGCGACCGGTGCGGTGCCATCCGACCGCACCGTCGTCGTCGAGCGCTTCCGCGACGAGATCGGCGACTGGCGGGTCTGCCTCCTGACCCCGTTCGGCGCCCGCGTGCACGCGCCGTGGGCGATGGCGATCGGGATCCGACTCCGCGACGCGCTCGGCCTCGAGGCGCAGTCGCTCTGGTCGGACGACGGGATCGCGATCCATCTCCCGGACGCGGATGCCCCGCCGCCCACCGAGGAACTCATCATCGACCCGGCCGAGATCGAGGACCTCGTCATGGGCGAGCTCAGCTCGACCGCGCTCTTCGGCTCGCGCTTCCGCGAGAACGCTGCCCGCGCGCTGCTCATCCCGAGGCGCCGTCCAGGTCAGCGGACGCCGCTCTGGCAGCAGCGGCTCAAGGCGCAGGGCCTGTTGCAGGTGGCTCGCCGGTACGGGTCGTTCCCGGTCATCCTCGAGACATATCGCGAGTGCCTGCAGGACGTCTTCGACCTGCCCGCGCTGAAACGGCTCCTGAACGGGCTCAAGACCCGGGAGCTCGACCTCGTCGACGTGGAGACGGCATCGGCGTCGCCCTATTCGAGCTCGCTCCTCTTCGACTACGTCGCGACGTACATGTACGAGGACGACACGCCGCCGGCCGAGCGACGCGCCCAGGTGCTCTCGCTCGACCGGGATCTCCTCAGGGAGCTGCTCGGCCAGGACGAGCTGCGAGAGCTGATCGACCCGGGGGCTCTGGAGGAGGTCGAGACGCAGCTGCGCGGCGCGCCGCGCAACCCGGACGAGCTGCACGACGTCCTGCGGCTGCGCGGAGACCTGCGCCCCGGCTCGTTCGACGCTGCCCTCGCCGGGCCGCTCCTCGACGAGCGGCGAGCGATCACGGTGCGGATCGCCGGAGAGGAGCGCCTGGTCGCCGCCGAGGACGCGGGTCGCTATCGCGACGCGCTCGGCGCGATGCCTCCGGGAGGGTTGCCGGAGACGTTCCTCGAGGGCGGTGACGATTCGCTCGTCGGCCTCGTCGTGCGCTTCGCCAAGGGACGCGGGCCGTTCACGACCGCGGAGGCGAATGACCACTTCGGGACCGACGTCGAGCCGCTGCTGCGGGAGCTCGAACGGGAGGAGCGCCTCGTCCGCGGCGAGCTCCGGCCCGGCGGGTCGGAGCGCGAATGGTGTGACCCGGACGTCCTGCGGCGCCTTCGTCGTGCGTCTCTGGCTGCGCTCCGCAAGGAGGTCGAGCCGGCGGAGCAGGCCGCGTTCGGGCGGTTCCTGCCGAGCTGGCATGGGATCGACCGGCGGGCGAGCCTCCGGGAGGCGCTCGTCCCGCTTCAGGCGCTGCCGCTCCCGGTGTCGCTCTGGGAGAGCGAGGTCCTCCCGCGGCGAGTTCCGGACTACCAACCGGCCCAGCTCGATCAGCTGTGCGCGACCGGCGAGCTCGTCTGGGTGGGAGCCGGGCTCGATCGCATCGCCGTCTACTTCCGCGAGGACGCTCCGGCCCTGGGGCGGCTCGCTGCGGCCGATCGGCCCGAGGGCGAGGAGCACGACCGGATCCGCGAGGTGCTCGCGAGCGGCGCCGAGTTCTGGTTCGACCTGCTGGCCGCCGCGGAGCTGGAGTCCGAGCAGGCGCTGCCGGCCCTCTGGGACCTCGTCTGGGCCGGCGAGGTGACGAACGACGCCTGGACGCCTCTCCGCGCAGGACGCCGCCACGGCGTGCCGCGCCCGGAGCGCCGCCCGCGCCGCTTCTCCCGCCGCCGCTCGACCGGGATCACCGCGACGCAAGGCCGCTGGTCGCTCACGCACCGCCTCTTCGGCCATGCCCCGGGACCTGGTCCCGGGACAGGTCCGGATCGGCGGGCTTTGGCGGAGTTGCTCCTCGAGCGGCAGGGGATCGTGACCCGCGACGGCGTCCGCGGCGAAGGGATCGTCGGCGGGTACAGCGCCGTCTACGGCGAGCTGAAGGCGCTCGAGACGCTCGGCCTCTCGCGGCGCGGGTACTTCGTAGAGGGTCTCGGCGGCGCGCAGTTCGCGCTCGGCGGCGCAGTGGAGCGCCTTCGTGAGCTCCGCCCGAAAGACGGTGAGGAGCCGGATGCGCTCGTGCTCGCCGCGGCCGATCCCGCCCAGCCGTACGGAGCCGCGCTGCCCTGGCCGAAGTTGTCCGGCGGCCGGGCCGCCCGGGTCGCGGGTGCGCACGTCGTCCTCCTCGGAGGCGAGGCCGCGCTCTTCGTGGAGCGCGGAGGACGCTCCATCGTCACGCTCCGCGACCCCGACGAGGAGTGGCTGAGACCAGCCCTCGCCGCCCTCGTCCAGCACGTGAAGACGAAGCGCGGGCAGCGCCTCGCGGTCGAGCGCTTCGACGGCGAGCCAGTTGCCGACACCGAGCTGATGCCTCTCCTGCTCGAGGCCGGGTTCCTCGCCGGCCCCCGACGCGCCGTCCTCCGCCCCTAGAACCGCTTCAGGCGCGCGCGGCTGATCACGAAGCCGTGGCCGCTGCGCATGACGACGCAGCGCATGCCGATTTGCCGAGAAGTGCAGCGAAACGGCCCGAGTCGCACCGACCGCCCGTAGCCAAGCGTGACCGCGTCGCCGACGCCCTCCACCAAACAGTTCTGGGGCGAGCGCGTCGTGCCGTGGGCCTCGAGGGTCACGCACCGGGGCGGGCGGCGAGTAGCGCAGAACGCACGCGTGCCGACCTGAGGACTCGAGACGTGGAGGTCGCAAACGATGTTCCTCGTCGGCGAGTGAAACCAGCGAGCGCGAGCGGATTGGGTCGATGACGCCGCTGGGCTCACACTCACGATGAGAGTCAGCGCGAGAACAAGCGTTGCCCGTCCCATCAACGCCCGATGATAGATCTCAGCGGGCGAGCCGCCCGAGCACGAGCCCGAAGATCGTGTGCCGGACCGTCGCCTGGGCGAACGCCGGTGCGCTGAAGACACGCTCCACTCCGGGCTCACCGCGCGCCGGGTGGTAGCGGTCGACGAGCGTGCCCGTGGAGAAGAGCGTCACGTGCTCGGCGAGCGCGAGCTCGAGCGCCAAACGGCGCCGATCCCTGGACGAGCGGCGAGCGACCTCGTAGTACGCCAGCCCGAAGATCGCACCGTTCAGGGCATGGATCGCGAGCCCGAGCGGCCGCCAGCCCGGCCCGCGCGTGAACGCCTTCCCGAGCAGGGCCACGTCCGAATAGTCGTTTCGGAAGAGCCGCCGATCGACCGGCTCGAGCGCGCTCCAGACGAGCGCCGCGGCCGAGCCTGCCGCTGCTGCGCGGAACCGTGCATGCATACGCTTCACTCTATGCCCGAGGGCGACTCGATCCATCGCGTGGCCCAGCGGCTCCAGACCCTCGTCGGCGAGCAACTCGAGGTCGAGACGCCGCATCCGCGGGCCCGCGTGACCGGCGTCGCAAGCCGCCTCGACGGCCGCCGCCTGCTCGGTGTCGAAGCGGTCGGCAAGAACCTGCTCCTCCGCTTCGAGGACGGGCTCGTGCTGCGCAGCCACCTGCGCATGAAGGGCCGCTGGCAGGTCCTGGAGCGCAACGGGGCGAGCACGCGGCGCGGGACGCCGTGGCTCGTTCTCCGCGGCGAGAGCGCGGAGGCGATTCTCTGGCACGGGCCCGTCCTGGAGCTCGACGACTCCGGCATCCGCAGGCTCGGGCCCGACATCCTCGCCGACCCGCCCGACATCGACGAGATGCTCAAGAGGATGCGCGCCGCCGACCGGAGCGCCACGATCGGCGAGGCGGTTCTCGACCAGCGGATCGTCGCGGGGATCGGAAACATGTGGCGCGCCGAGGCACTCTGGCGCGCGCAGGTCTCACCCTGGACGCGGATCGGCGACGTCCCGGACGAGGAGCTGCGCGCGGTGCTCGCCGAGGCGGCGCAGCTGATGCGCCGCTCCCTCGACTCCGGCCTCAGGCAGCGCGCCGTCTACCGTCAGGCCGGCCGCCCGTGCCCTCGCTGCGGTACGCCGATCACCTCGCGCGGACAGGGCGACGCGAACCGCATCGCCTACTGGTGCCCCGCGTGCCAGGGAGGAGAGACGCCCGGCGCCGTGTAAGTGAGCGAGGTGCGCGCACCGCACCTTCATTCAGCCCTGCACGGCTTCTGTCTCGGTGCTTTCGCCTTCTACGGGCGCGAGGTCGAGCAGGGCGCCGAGATCTCGTTCGTGTTCGAGGAACACGGCACGCGCGGCCGGCCCAAGCTCTACGAGTACCGGCCGCTCGTCCGCAGCTTCGTCGAGGCCCGCGGCGGACGGCTCCTCGGCCGCGGCGACACGGCGATCGCACTTGAGGCGCTCGGCCGCGAGCCGGCGGCGGCCATCTTCGCCCGAGCTCACGCGCACGCCCAGTCCGAGCACGCGCTCTTCCGTACCGTCCTGCTGCCGCTGGTGGCCGACGTCGCCGAGGCGTGCGGCGGCTTCGACTGGGACGACGACGCCTTCGACCGGGCGTACTCGCAGCTCGAGGAAACGATGTTCGGGGACGAGCGCGTCTATGCGGCGATCGCTCCGCTCGTCGGGGTCGAGGTGGGCCAGACGATCCCGCTCGGAGACGGGTTGCGCGTCCGACACGCGGCCGACGGCGAGCTCACCGCGCACTGGCCCGACGCCGCGCGCCTGGCGCCGGAGAGCTTCGGCCGCGACCCCGACCGGATGTGCGTGCTCGAGCTCGAGCTGCCGATGCCCGCGGGCGGCGAGCCGCCCGATGCCCCGGGTGAGATCGCGGACGCGGTCACGGCGCTCCGGCTCGCGACGTGCGGGCCGATCGCGGCCGGGCCGGTGCTCTTCGAGCGGCTCGACTGGAGGCCGTTCGGCGTGCGGCCGGTGCTTCCGATCGCGGCCACGCAGCCGCCGGGGGAGCCGACCCGGCTCGACGTCTTCCGCGGCGAGACCGCGCGCGTGCTGATCGGCAAGCTCGGCGCCGCCGAGAACGATCGCGAGCTCGGAGACGCGCTCGACCGCTGGGAGCTCGCCCTCTTTCAGGACGGTTCGTTCCGCGCGGAGCAGCTTCGCTCCTCGCTCGAGGCGCTGCTCGGCAACGGCGACGGCGCCTGGGCGGCGGCCCTGCGCACTGCCGTCCTCCTCGGCGAGACCGGGCGGGAGCGGCAGGACTGCCTCCTCGTGCTGCGCCGCCTGTGCGAGGGCGTCGCGCGCCCGGAGGCGGCCGATCTCGTCCGCCGCGCGCTCGTCGTGACCGTCACGCGCGGGGAGCGGGAGAAGCTCGTCGACGAGCTCGACGAATCGCTGCTCGGAGTGCGCCCGACCCCGTCGAGCCGGGTCACCCAGGCGCTGGCCAGCTGATTCAGACCTGACACATTCGGGGGTCGTCCCGTGGCTACCGTGGACGCGGTGGAGAAGGAGCGGGCGATCCTGGAACGGCTCGAGAGGATCGACGGCCTGCGCGAAGAGGACGCGCCGGCGGGCGTCCTGCTCGACGAGGTACGCGCGTTGCTGGCCGACGCCGAGGACTGGGTCCGCGAGGATCAGGTGCCGTCACGGACTGCGGACGCGGTGGAACGAGCCAGAGAGGCGCTCGCCGCGGGTGAGAGCGTGCTCGTCGCGCCGCGATCCTGAAAACGTCCGTACCACTGGGCGAATCCTGTTCGCAGCCGAGGTTTTGCTGCACAATGGGTGCGTGCAGGACTGCACGAAGGCCGGTCGAAGTGGGGACGACTAATGGGGCTGACGCGCCTTCTTTCGCGACCGCTGATGCGGGAACAGGAATCCGAGGACCAGGCGCCCACGCCTGAGACCGGCGCGCCGCCGCGCGAGGCGGAGGTCATCGCGTTCGCGAATCAGAAGGGCGGCGTCGCGAAGACGACGTCGACGCTGAACCTCGCAGCAGCGCTTTCGGAGCAGGACTACCGCGTCCTGTGCGTCGACATGGACCCCCAGGGCAACCTGACGATGAGCCAGGGCCTGAACCCCGACTCGATCGACCGCTCGATGTTCGACGTCCTCGTCCATCGCCTGCCGATCGAGAACGTGATCGAGCACAAGGAGATCGACCTCGCCGTCTCGTCGATCGACCTCGCCGGCGCGGAGCTCGCGCTCTCGAGCATGATCGGCCGCGAGCGGGCGCTCGAGAAGGCGCTGGCCGCAGTCAAGGGGAACTACGACTACGTGCTCATCGACACGCCGCCGTCGCTCGGCCTGCTGACGATCAACGCGCTCGTCGCGGCCGACCACGTGATCGTTCCCGTCCAGTGCGAGTACCTCTCGCTGCGCGGCCTCGTCCAGCTGGAGAACACGCTGGCGATGATCCGCGAGAACCTGAACCCGAACGTCGCGATCATGGGCATCCTGCCGACGATGTTCGACCGCCGCACGCTGCACGCGCGCGAGGCGGTCGAGATCCTCGAGGAGAATTTCGGCGACCTCGTCTTCAAGACGCGGATCAAGAAGACGATCCGCTACGCGGAGGCGCCGGTGAAAGGCACGTCCGTCCTGAAGTACGACCCGACCGGGAACGCCGCGAAGGCGTACCGAGACCTGGCGAAGGAGGTTCTCAATGGCGCGAAAGCGCGCCAGCATGCGTGAAGGCCCGCTCGCGGAGCTCTTCCGGGCGACGGAAGCCGCGCAGCGCCAGTCGACGGACAAGCCCGACTCGGAGCCGGAGCCTGAAACGCGGGTCGAGCCGCTCGAGGAGACCGTCGAGCACGCTCCACCTTTCGAACCGATCACCGAGATCGCACCAGAGCCCGAGCCCGAACCAGCTCCCACGCCGAAGCCGGACCTGCGCCCAGTCGAGGAGCTGCCGCGAATGGAGGTGCTGCCCGAGCCGGCGCCGCGCCTGCATCGCGCGACGCACTCGGAGCCGGGCGCCTACCTGGCCGTCATCCGCGTCGTCGGAGTCGGCGGCGCGGGGCTGAACGCGATCAACCGGATGATCGACGCGGGTATCTCGGACGTCGAGTTCGTCGCCGTCAACACGGACATCCAGCAGCTCGCGCTCGCGGATGCGCCGGTCAAGATCCACATCGGACGCGAGCTGACCCAGGGCCTCGGCTCCGGTGCGTCGGCCGATCTCGGTCGCCGCGCGGCCGAGGAGTCCTACGACCAGGTCAAGCGCGCGCTTCGCGGCTCGGACATGGTCTTCGTGACCGCGGGCGAGGGCGGCGGAACCGGATCCGGCGGCGCGCCGGTCGTGGCGCGCATCGCGAGAGAGCTCGGCGCGCTCACGGTCGGGATCGTCACGACCCCGTTCCACTTCGAGGGCACGAAACGCCGTGCCCAGGCCTCCGAGGGCATCGAGGCGCTGCGCGAGAACTGCGACACGGTGATCGTGATTCCGAACGACAAGCTGCTCGAGGTGCTCGATGAGAAGACGACGATGCTCGACGCCTTCCGCATCGCGGACGACGTGCTGCGCCAGGGCGTCCAGGGCATCTGCGACCTGATCACGATGCCCGGCATCATCAACCTCGACTTCGCCGACGTGAAGACGATCATGAAGGACGCCGGCTCGGCGCTGATGGGCATCGGCTACGCCACTGGCGACGATCGAGCGGTGCGGGCGGCCGAGAGCGCGCTCAGCTCGCCGCTCATCGACACCGAGCTCGTCGGCGCGCGCGGCATCCTGCTCTCGATCGCGGGAGGCGACGATCTCTCCCTGTTCGAGGTCAACGAGGCGGCCGAGGTCGTGCGCCGCGGCGCACGTGACGACACGAACATCATCTTCGGCGCGACGATCGACGAGCGGCTGACCGGCCAGGTCTGGATCACGGTCATCGCCACCGGCCTCTCCGGGGTCGCCGGGCGGAAGAGCTCGGTCGGCGAGCGCTCGCGCCGTGAGGCCGACCCGCTCGAGCCGCCCGCGTTCCTTACGGAATAGTCGGCAGCCCGCAGTCGCCCGAGGTGCTGGCGCCGACCATCGCGGCCAGCGCGCGCGTGGCCTTGACCTTGAACTGGAGGACGATCCGCCCGCGGCGCTGCGCGTCGACGCGCAACATGCCGTCGTCGCCCTTCGAGACGCAGCCGGCCTTGTTGACAGCGCTCCAGTACGGCGAGTAGCGGACGGCGACCCGGAAGTGTCCGGGCGAGCCCACCTCCATCACCATCTGTGTCTGCCCGAGCCTGAGCAGTCGCGCCGGGCCCTGTCCCGTGACGATCGGCTGCGGGTTCGGCACCTCGAAGATCGTGATGTGCCTCGTGTTGTGGACCGGGATCAGGCCGGAGCGTCCGTTGCGGATGAGCAGCGCCTCCCGCTTCGAGCTGTAGTCCGTCGGGGCGTCCGTGAGCAGGACGTAGCGGACGCCCAGGCTCCGGAGCCACGCGCGGTAGGTCGTGCCGGTGAGGTTGTCGTAGAGCACCTCGTTCTGCGGGAAGTCGTCCTGCCGGAACCACCCACGGGTGAGCGGAATCCCGGCCCGGGGGAGATAGACGGCAGCCCAGTGGCCCGCGGTGTCGACCGCCTCGACCCGGTAGGAGGGCGTCAGGTGCTTGTGCAGGTAACGCGCTGCCGGTTGCCAGTACGCGGCGCTCGATCCGTCGTGCAGGCGATCGCCGCGTGAAAGCGCCCAGGCGTGCGGGCTGAGGTTCCACATCGCGGCGAGCACGAGCACGAACGCCGCGACCGGCACGGGGCGCCAGCGTCTGAGCGAGAGCACGAGGACCGCGATCGGCAGCGCGGCGAGCCGTACGCGCGCAATGTTCTCGCCAAGCGGAGTCGTGAAGGCATAGCTGGCGAGGCTGACCACGCCGTAGGAGATGAAGACCCAGCGGATGGCGCGGGCGCCCTCGACACGCCACGTGAGGAGCGCTCCGAGCACGCAGAAGGTGAGGATGCAGAGCAGCTCGAACAGCGAGAAGGGGTAGTGCCCGCCGTCGGCGAACGCACGCATGAGCAGGAACTGACAGCCCGCCACGAAGAGGATGATCGCGGTGGGCGCAATCAGCCTCCGGCCGCGCTCGAGCATCCCGAGCCCGATCCCCGCGAGGAAGATCGCCAGCAGGAGAAACGAGAGCGGGCTGGCGGCGACCGTCAGGACTGCGAGGAGCCCGAACAACCAGCGCCTTCCGGCCTGGAGCGCCCAGATCGAGAGCAGGCCGAGCGCAATCCCGAGCGCGAACGGAAAGGCGGCGGAGATGACCAGGCCCGCCCAGACGACTGCGAATGTCCGGCTCGACCAGCGGGCGACTGGGCCCCACTGCGTGCAGACGACGACCGCGAATGCCAGTGCAGCGATTCCGATCGAGAGGATTGCGAGCGCCCTGATCCCGAACACCGCGGCCAGTGGGTAGTAGAGAACGCTGTAGTTGACGAAGCCGTACCGTCCGCCGTACCAGAAGTTGTTCCAGAGCTGGAACCCGTGGTGGATGAAGACGGTCCGCTGGTAGACATGCGCAGCCAGGTCGTTCCCGGGGGGGCCCAACCAGAGGAGCAATGCTGCGAGCGAGGCGGCCGAGCCGGCTGCGAGCATCGCTTCGCGCAGAAGAAAGTGCGCGCGCTGCACGTCGGGGCAAGCCTAGCGCGCGCGGAGGCGGGCCTGCCCCTCCCGGACGCGTCCGGTGCCTGGCACCGGACAGGTCTGCACCGGCCTCGGCTTTACGCTTCGGTGTGATGAGAGGCGCGATCGCAGCGGGCCACAAGCTGACCGCGGAGGCCGGGGCGGAGATCCTCGCCGAGGGCGGCAACGCCGTCGACGCCTGCCTCGCCGCAGCCTTCGTCTCGTGGGTCGCAGAGAGCCCGCTGACGGGGCCGGCCGCCGGCGGGTTCCTGCTCGTGCACCGGGCGCGCGACCGAAGCGATCGCCTGCTCGACTTCTTCGTGGCCGTGCCCGGCCAGGGAGCGAAGCGGCCGCCGAAGCCGCACATGGAATCGATCGAGATCGATTTCGACGCGACGTCACAGGTGGTCTATCTGATCGGGGCAGGCTCCTGCGCTGTTCCCGGAGCCGTCGCCGGGCTGGAAGCTGCGCACGAGCGATACGGCTCCCTCCCCTGGAGCCGGCTGCTCGAGCCTGCGATCGACTTGGCCCGCGAGGGCGTGGAGCTGACCCCGCAGCAGGCGTACCTGCACGCGATCCTCGACCTCATCCTGCGTCACGTTCCCGAGGGCCGCGCGATCTACGGCGAGCACGGCCGACTGAGGGCCGGCGAGCGCGTCGTCATGGACGACCTCGCCTCGACGCTCGAGGTGCTGGCGGAGGGCGGCGCACGAGCGCTGTACGAAGGAGAGCTGGGCCGCGAGCTTGTGCGCTACCTGGCCGAGAACGGCGGCCTGATCACACACGAGGATCTCGCCGCGTACCGGGTGATCTGGAGGCGGCCGATCCGCGTGCCGTACGAGCGCCACGAGTTCGTGTCGAACCCGCCTCCGTCGTCGGGCGGGATCCTGATCGGTTACGGGCTCTCGCTCCTCGACCGGCTCCCGGCCGACGGGGGGCCGGGAACCGCGTCCGCGATCGGGGCGCTCGTCGACGTGATGCGCGAGCAGCTGCGGGCGCGTGGCGGGAGCTTCGCGTCGAACCTCCATCGAGGCGGGCTTGCCGGGAGGCTCTACTCGGACGACAACCTTCGTGCCGCGCTACGGCGGATGGAGGAGAGCGATGCAGAGCCGTCGGAGATTGCGGGTGCACCGGGAACGACGCAAATCTCGGTGGTCGACGAGCGCGGCAACGCGGCGTCCATGACAGCGTCGACCGGCTCCGGCTCCGGCGTCATCGTTCCGGGCACCGGGATCCACATGAACAACATGCTCGGCGAGTACGACCTCAACCCGGTCGGGAGGCAGGCGCGGCCGGGCGCGAGGCTGACGAGCATGATGGCTCCGTCGATCGCGCTCGGCGACGGCGTCCCACGCCTCGTCGTCGGCAGCGCGGGGTCGATCAGACTTCGCGGTGCGATCCTCCAGATCGTCGTCAACGTCGTCCATCACGGGCTGTCGGTCGAACAAGCGATCGAGGCGCCGCGCATCCACTATGAAGGCGGCCAAGTGCACTGCGAGGGCGGCGCCGACCCGGCCGAGCTCGATCATCTCGAGGCGCGCGGCTACGACCTCGTTCGCTGGCGAAGACGGAACCTCTATTTCGGGGGCGCCGCAGCGGTCGAGCGCCGTGCCGACGGCTCTCTGGCGGCCGCGGGCGACCCGAGGCGCGGCGGGCATGGCATCGTCGTGCCCGCATGAGCGACTGGCTGATCGTCCGCCCAGCGGTCCCGGCCGACGCCGACGCGCTCGTCGAGCTCGGCCTCGACGTGGCGGGCGAGCCAGAGCTCTGGCTGACCTACGACCGGACGCGCGGCGACGAGCGGCGGAACGTGCGCGGCGTTCAGCGGGACGCGAACGTCGCCGTGTTCGTCGCGGAGACCGCCGACGGCATTGTCGGACGCCTCTCGATCGCGCGTGACCGCAGCCCGCTCAGCCGCCACGTGGCCGAGTTCGGGTTGATGGTCTCCGCCCGAGCGCGGCGCCAAGGGATCGGGTCGGCGTTAATCGAGGAGGCGATGAAGTGGGCGAGAGGCCTCGGCGTGGTCAAACTCGAGTTGACGGTGTTCCCGCACAACGCACCCGCGATCGCGCTCTACCGGAAGCTCGGGTTCCGCGAGGAGGGTCTCCTTCGCCGGCGCTACCTGATCGACGGCCGCTACATCGACGCGATGGTGATGGGCGTGGACCTGGATAGAGTCGAAGCGTGAGCTTCGCCGAGATCGCCGACTCGTTCTTCAAGCCTGCCGTTCGGGACATCGTCCCCTACGAGCCGGGGAAGCCCCTGTCGGAGGTGAAGCGCGAGCTCGGGCTCGAGCAGGTCGTCAAGCTCGCGTCCAACGAGGGGCCGTTCGGGCCGTTCCCGGCTGCGATGGAGGCGATCGCGCGCGGCGCTGAGACGCTGAACCGCTATCCCGACGGGGGCTCGTACCAGCTGCGCACGGCGCTCGCCGAGCTGCACGACGTTCGCTTCGAGGAGGTCGCGCCGGGCGCCGGCTCCGACGGGATCGTCGACTACCTCTCACAGCTCGCGCTCGATCCCGGCGACGAGATCGTTTGCGGCTGGCCCTCTTTCCCGAGTTATGTGATCGATGCGCTCAAGCTGGGCGGGGTGCCAAAGCGCGTGCCGCTCCGCGACCAGCGCTACGACCTGGACGCGATGCTCGAGGCGATCGGGCCGCGCACGAAGCTCGTCTACGTCTGTCACCCGAACAACCCGACCGGGACGATGAACACGAGGGCCGAACTGGACATGTTCCTGGACCAGGTCCCGGGACATGTCCTGACTGTCCTCGACCAGGCGTACTACGAGTACATCGACGACCCGGAGTACGTGGATGGCCTCGAGTACCTGAAGGCGGGGCGAAAGGTCGTCGTCCTGCGCACCTTCTCGAAGATCTACGGGCTCGCCGGGTTGCGGGTCGGGTACGCGCTCGGGCCGGAGCAGGTCGTGACCTCGATCGGCAAGGTACGGCGTGCGTTCGACGTCAACTCGACCGCCCAGGACGCCGCGGTTGCGAGCCTCGACTCGCAGGACGAGCTCGCACGGCGCCGGGCGTTGAACGCGGAGGGCCTCGTTCAGCTCGAGCGGATCATGCGTGAGCACGGTCTCGACCCGCCCGTGTCCGTGGCGAACTTCCTCTTTGCCGAGGTCGGCGAGGACTCGAGGCCGCTCTTCGAGCAGCTCCTGCGGGAAGGCGTGATCGTCCGCCCGGCCGGTGGTTTCGGCGCACCTGGGGCGATCCGCGTGACGGTGGGCACGCCCGAGGAGAACGAGCTCTTCGGCGAGGCGCTCGGGCGAGTTTTCAGCGCCGCAACGCAGACTTAGCGCGATCCGCCAGCGCGATGCCGCCGTACGCCAGGCGGGCGAAGCGGAGCTGCGCTCGCGACATCTCCGGCGGGATCTCTTCGCGGAGGAGCCGGGCTGCCGCGGACGACGCGAGGTCGTAGCGCCCGTGCCAGAGCGCGACCTGGAGACAGGCGGCGATCGTCTCGGCCGGCTTCCGCTGCGTGTCGTCGTGCGCCGCTCGCTCGAGGATCTCGTCCCAGGGCAAGCGCCCATTCGACTTAGTAACAGTCTGTTGCAAAGTCGGTTTGGAGAGGACTGCTCGGTACGCGTCGCTGAGCGTGGTCTGGCCGGTTGCGTAGGCGACCCCGACGCGGCTGACGTTCGGGAGCTCGCGGAGCTGCGCGTCGAGGCGGCGCGCCAGCTCGCGTGGCGGCCACGGGCGCGAATAGACGACCGGGCTCAGGAACGTCGGGTCGTCCGCGCCGACGAGGCGGTCCGGTTCCTGCTCCGCGATGCGCGCGAGCGGCGTGTGCGGATAGACGCGCGCGCCGGCCGAGTAGACGACCTCGATCGACTCGGGCAGCGAGCGGACGAAGCCGATCGTCTCGGCGATCGTCTCCTCGGTCTCGCCCGGGAGCCCGAAGATGAGCCCGAGGTCGGCGGAGACTCCGTGCTCGCCGAGGAGCGCGACGAGCGCGTCGAGGTGCCGACGCCGGAACGGCTTCTGGGCGGTCTCGAGCAATGCGTCGGCCGCGCTGTCGACCGTGATCGAGACGTGCCCGTTGGTCTCGCGCACGAGCTCTGCGAACTCGGCGGAAAAAGGCGTCGGGTTGAAGTACGCGCGCCAGCTGATGTGCTTCGTGAGCCCGCGGTCGCGGAGCCCTTCGAGCACAGCGATCGCATGGCGCTCTTCCGGCAGGTTGAACTCGTCGTCCGCGAAGAAGATCGGCACGCGCCCGACGCCGCGTTCGCGCGCGCCGGCCACGGTTCGCTCCACCTCCTCGAGCACGGTCTCGACCGCGCCGTTCGCGTGCTGACGGCCGAGGTTCGCGGCTGTGCAGTAGACGCACTGCATCGCGCAGCCGATGCGCGTCCGGACCGGAAACGAGTTCGCGGGCGCGTACAGCGGATCGCGGCACGTCGGCCCGCCGAAGCCGAGGTGGTATGCACCGACCCCGTCGGCCTGTCCCCTCCGGACCAGCCCCGGGACCTGGTCCCAGGACGCGTCTGAACAGAGCATGGCCAGCGCGTCCTCGCCGGCGCCGACGACGCCGTAGTCGACGCCCAGGAACTCGAGGCACTCCTGTGGGCAGGCCGAGAAGCCCGCTCCGCCCGCGATAAACATCGCCTCGGGCGCCACTTCGCCCAAGGCGCGCCGCAGCTCGAGGATCTCCGGAAGCAGGAAGCTGACGTCGATCGGCTGGTCGTCAGGCCCGTCGAGCCGGTCGACCACGATGCAGTCGTCGATGATCCGGATCCCGAGCCCGATCAAGTCGGGACGAAAGGCCAACGCCGCCTCGCGGGCCGCTCCAAGTGGGTCCTCGGAAACGAGGTACGGGTCGAGGAGCCGCACCTCAGCGCCTGCCTCCTCCGCAGCCGTGCGCAGCCGCTCGAGCCCGTAGGCCGGCACCGGCGTGACCCGCTGAAACGGGTTCGCGTGAACGAGAAGGACGCGACGTCGGCGCCCGGCTGCGGCGGACGGGGCCGAGGGGGGCATGGCCGGTTGAGTGTAACTCCGCAGTGACATTTCTCCCCGCCCAATCACGCTTCGCCTTAGGACTCCACTAACCTCCGCGAAACCGTGGCCGACCCCGCTTCTGGAGTCATGAACCGTCTACTCGGGAGGCAGTCCGACCTGCTCCACCGGGTGCGCGGCCTGCGCCTGCTCTTCTTCGCGGCCTTCGGCTCCGGCCTCGGAAACTGGATGGCGTTCGTCGCGCTCAACCTCCAGGTCTGGGACCTGACGCACTCCGGGACGTGGATCGCCGCGCTGCTGATCGCCGACTTCCTGCCCGCGATCGCGATCGGTCTGACTGTCGGGCCGCTCGTCGACCGCCTCTCGCGCCGCCGAGTGATGGTCTCGGCCGACATCGTGCGCTTCCTCGTCTTCTGCACGCTGCCGTTCGCGACGAGCGCCGGTCAGGTCGTGGGCCTCGCGGCGATCGCCGGTCTCGCCACCGGGTTCTTCCGGCCAGCCGTGTACGCGGGGCTGCCCAACCTCGTCGAGGACCACGAGTTGCCGAGTGCCCAGGGCCTGCTGCAGGCGGCCGATGCGGTGACGACCGTCGTCGGCCCGCTGATCGGCGGCGTGCTCGTCGCGGCCACGAGCCCGGACTGGGCCTACGTGCTGAACGCGATCACGTTCCTCTATTCGGCGGTGCTCATCCTCCGCATCCCGGCCCGCCTGCTCCAGGTCGCCCAGGCGAGCACGGAAGGTCACTGGCGTGACATCGCGGCCGGCCTGCGCCTGATCAGCTCCTCGCGCGCGCTCCTGACCGTCCTCATCGCGTGGAACGTCGGGATGCTTGGCAACGCGGGCGTCAACGTCGGCGAGGTCGTGCTGGCGAAGGTCTCGTTCAACGCGGGCGACTTCGGTTACGGGCTGCTGCTCGCCACCGCGGGCTTCGGGCTCGTCTTCGGGAGCCTGAGCGCGGGCGTCTGGCTCGAGCGGCTCGACCTGCCCAGGGTCTACAGCGGCGGCTTCGTGCTGATGGCGATCGGGATCGGCCTTGCCGCGGCGGCGCCGAACGTCTGGATCGCCGCCGCGTGCGTCATCGTCTCGGGCGTGGGCAACGGAGTGGCGGTCGTGTGCAACGCGGTGCTCGTCCAGCGCGGGGCTCCCGACGCGATGCGCGGGCGCGTGTTCACGGTGCTGATGAGCTCGAACTACGCCGTGCTCGGGCTCGGGATGGTCCTGGCGGGACCACTGACGAACGAGTTCGGCGCGCGCTGGGTCTGGGGCGTCTCCGCGTGTATCTCCGGGTTTGCCGCACTCGTCGGGTACGGGCTCGCGCGCGGGATTCGCAGTCCCGTGATCGAGGCGCAACGCGTCGCCGAGGCCGAAGTCTGACATGGCGCGTCGCCGCGACTGGACCGGCGAGACGCTCGCCGCGGGAGTGCGCGAGGGCGACCGGCGCGCGCTGGCCCGGGCGATCACGCTCGTCGAGAACGGCGACCCGCTCGCCTCCGAGCTCGTCCGCGAGATCTACCCGGAGACGGGCTCGGCGTACGTCGTCGGGATCACCGGGCCGCCCGGCGTCGGGAAGTCGAGCCTGATCGCCGCGCTCGTCCGCCAGATCCGCGGTGCAGGCGGCCGCGCCGGCAAAGCCGGCACGGCCTCTGATCCAGCATCGCAAGCGACGCCGGGCGCCAAGAGCGTCGGTGTGATCTCCGTCGACCCGTCGAGCCCCTTCACGCAGGGCGCGCTTCTCGGCGACCGGATCCGCCTGTCCGAGCACTTTCTCGATCCGGGGGTCTTCATCCGCTCGATGGGCACGCGCGGCCACCTCGGCGGTCTCGCCGAGGCGACCCTTCAGGCCCTGCTCATCCTGGACGCGGCCGGCAAGGACGTGATCTTCGTGGAGACGGTCGGAACCGGCCAGAGCGAGGTCGAGGTGATCGGGATCGCGGACACCGTCCTGCTCGTCCTCATGCCGGGCTCCGGCGATTCGATCCAGGCGCTGAAGGCGGGAATCATGGAGATCCCGGACGTGATCGCGATCAACAAGAAGGACCACCCCGCCGCGAAGACGATGCTGAACGAGGTGCGCTCGATCCTCACGCTCGACAAGGACCGCCCGTGGCGGCCCCCGATCGTGCTCACCGAGGCGACGAGCGACGAGGGCATCGCGAAGCTCTGGGAGAAGGTCGAGGAGCATCGCGCCCATCTCGAGGAGGACGGGAGCCTCGAGGAGCGCCGTCGCCGGAACCTCGCGGGCGAGGTGTTCGCGGTCGCCTCGGCGCGGGCGAAAACGCACCTCCAGACCGCTGTTGAGGACGATCCGGAGCTGCGCCGGCTCCTGGACGAGGTGCAACAGCGAGAATTGGACCCCTTGACGGCAGTACAGGAGATCATGGACAAGGTGTTCAAGCTTGGCGACGGAAACCGCCCCAACACTCGCTGACGTCGAGGCCGCGCGCGCGCGGCTCGCGGGCAAGGGCGTGCGCGTGACGCCGCTCTACGCCTCGGAGACCTTCGGCCGCATGACGGGCCGTCCCGTGCACCTGAAGGCCGAGACACTCCAGCGGACCGGCTCGTTCAAGATCCGCGGCGCGGTCAACAAGATCGGCTCGCTGAGCGAAGCCGAGCGCAAGGCGGGCGTGGTCGCGGCGAGTGCGGGCAACCACGGCCAGGCGGTCGCGTGGGCGGCTCGCGAGGCCGGCATCGAGGCGACGATCTTCATGCCCGCCGAGACGCCGATGGCGAAGGTCGAGCCGACGCGCAACTACGGCGCGCGCGCCGAGCTGACCGGAACGACCTTCGAGGACGCGGTCACCGCTGCGGTCGCCCACGTCGAGGAGACCGGCGCGACGTTCATCCACCCGTTCGAGGATCACGACGTCATCGCCGGCCAGGGGACGATCGGCCTGGAGCTCGTCGACCAGCTGCCCGAGCTGGAGACGGTCGTCGTTCCCATCGGCGGCGGAGGGCTCGCGTCCGGGATCGCGCTCACGCTGCGCGCGCTCCGGCCGGACGTACGGATCGTCGGCGTGCAGGCGGCCGCGTGCGCACCGCTCGCCGGGGGCACGCAGTTCGGCTACACGATCGCCGAGGGAATCGCGGTCAAGCATCCGGGCGAGTTCACGTCGAACCTCCTCGGAGACCTGCTCGAGTCGATCGTGACCGTCAGCGACGAGGAGATCAGCCAGGCGATCGTACTCCTCACCGAGCGAACGAAGCTCGTCGTCGAGGGAGCCGGCGCCGCTGCTGTGGCGGCGCTGCTCGCGGGTCGCGTCCCGGGCGACCAACCGACGGTCGCGATCCTCTCCGGCGGCAACATCGACCCGACGCTGCTGATCCAGGTCATGCGCCACGGCCTGTCACTGGCGGGGCGGTACCTCGTCGTCCGCACGCGGATCGCCGACCGCCCGGGCGAGCTCGCCAAGCTCCTGGCCCTCTTCGCCGACGAGCACGCGAACGTCGTGTCGATCGAGCACCACCGTGAGGGCATGGACACGCCCGTCACGGAGTCCGAGGTCGAGGCCACGCTGCTCACGCGAGACCAGGAGCACTGCACCGCGATCATCTACGCGATGCGGCAGCGCGGATACGCCGTCGACCGGCTGCACTGATGCTCATCTGTCCCAGCTGCGGCCATGAGAACGAGGACGGCGCGCGCTTCTGCTCGAGTTGCGGCACTCGCCTGGAGCACACCGCCGAGCCGGCCCGGGAGGAGCGCAAGGTCGTGACCGTCCTCTTCGCCGACCTCGTCGGCTTCACGTCGCGGGCCGAGCAGCTCGACCCCGAGGACGTGCGCGCGGTGCTCGAGCCCTACCACTCGCGGCTGCGCACGGAGCTCGAGCGGCGCGGCGGGACGGTCGAGAAGTTCATCGGCGACGCGGTGATGGCGCTCTTCGGCGCGCCGACCGCTCACGAGGACGATCCCGAGCGGGCGGTTCGCGCAGCGCTCGCGATCCGCGACTGGATCCGTGAGGAGGGCGACCTCCAGGTGCGAGTCGGCATCACGACCGGCGAGGCCCTGGTCGCGCTCGGCGCTCGGCCGGCCGAGGGGGAAGGCATGGCTTCCGGGGACGTGGTGAACACAGCCGCCCGTCTCCAATCCGCCGCGCCTGTGAACGGGATCCTGGTCGACGAGGCCACCTATCGGGGCACGAGACAACCGATCTCGTATGAGCCGAAAGACGCGGTCGAGGCGAAGGGGAAGGCCGAGCCGGTCCCCGTCTGGGAGGTCGTCGAGGCACGCTCGCGCTACGGCGAGGACGTCGCCCGGAGCGGAGGAGCGCCCCTCGTGGGACGCGAGCACGAGAGCGAGCTCCTGCGCGGCGCCCTGCAGCGCGCGCGGCAGGAGGAGTCGACCCAGCTGGTGACGCTCGTCGGCGTGCCCGGCATCGGCAAGAGCCGTCTCGTCTCCGAGCTGTTCGCCGCTCTCGATCGCGAGCCCGAGATCATGTACTGGCGGCAGGGGCGGTGTCTGCCGTACGGCGAGGGTGTGACGTATTGGGCGCTGAGCGAGATGATCAAGGCCCACGCGGGCATCCTCGAGACCGACAGCGCGGAACAGGTCGACGAGAAGCTCTCCGAGGTCGTCGCGGAAGCGCTCGACGGCACCTCGGACCGCCAGTGGGTCGAAGGCCACCTCCGGCCGCTCGTGGGCCGGGCCGCAGAGGAGCACGGCGGGGGTGGTCGACAGTCGGAGGCGTTTGCCGCGTGGCGACGTTTCTTCGAAGCGCTCGCCGAGAAGAACCCGCTGATTCTCATCTTCGAGGACCTGCACTGGGCGGACGACAGCCTGCTCGACTTCGTCGATCACCTGGTCGACTGGGCGACAGGTGTGCCGATGCTCGTGCGTGTGCACGGCGCGGCCCGAGCTTCTCTCACGCCGACCGGGCTGGGGCGGAGGGAAGTCGAACGCGGCCACGATCTCGCTCTCGCCGCTCTCGGACGACGACACGGCCCGGCTCGTCCACGCGCTCCTGGAACGGGCCGTCCTGCCCGCCGAGCTTCAGACCACGCTCATCGAGCGCGCGGGCGGCAACCCGCTCTACGCGGAGGAGTTCGCGCGGATGGCCGACGAGGTCGGCGACGGCGCGCGTGAGTTGCGGCTACCGGAGTCCGTGCAGGGACTGATCGCGGCGCGCCTCGATGCGCTCCCGATCGAGGAAAAGCTCCTGCTCCAGGACGCGGCCGTGGTCGGGAAGGTCTTCTGGCTCGGGTCGCTCGAGCCAGATCGGAGGACGCGACCGGGAGGAAGCCGAGCTCCTCCTGCACCGGCTCGAGCGAAAGGAGTTCGTGCGCCGCGATCGTCGTTCGTCCGTTGGCGAGGAGAGCCAGTACGCCTTCAGCCACCTGCTCGTGGGGGACGTCGCCTATTCGCAGATCCCGCGCGCCGCCCGATCGAAGAAGCATCAGACGGCCGCCGAGTGGATCGAGTCGCTCGGGCGTCCCGAGGATCACGCCGAGATGCTGGCGCACCACTACGTGACCGCCCTCGAGCTCGATCGAGCCGCCGGAGTCGAGGCGGGCGACCTGGCGACGCGTGCCAGGTTCCGGCTTCGCGAGGCGGGGGACCGCGCATACGTGCTCAGCGCGTTCCCCGCTGCCAGGCGCTTCTACGGCGCCGCGATCGAGCTCTGGCCCGAGGACGACGATGCTCGCGCCGATCTTCTCTTCCGCTACGCGCGGGCGGCGCATGCCGAGATGCCGACGCAGTCGCTCGAGCTCATCACCGACGCTCGGGACGCGTTGCTCGCCGCCGGGGACAGGGCCCAGACGGCCGAGGCCGAGATCCTGATCAGCGAGGTCTTCTGGCTCCTCGGCAGCCGCGACGAGGGCTTCGCGAGAGTGAACGCGGCTCGGGCCCTGATCGCCGACCAGCCGAACTCGTACTCCAAGGCCTACGTCGTCGCCAACGTGTCGCGTTACGCGACGCTCGCGGGTGAGCACGAGGACGGCATCCGCGTCGGCCGCGAGGCGCTGGCCATGGCGGAGGAACTTCAGATCGACCCACTCCGGTCGCACGCGCTGAACAACATCGGCATCGCCCGCGTTGCGACCGGCGACATGGACGGGATCGACGACCTGGAGCAGAGCGCCTCGATCGCGTTGGAAGCCAACTCCATCGAGAGCGTTCGGGCGTACGGCAATCTCGCGTCGGTGCTCTACGACCTCGGCGAGCTGGAGCGGGGCTGGCTCACGAGCGCCGAGGCGCTTCGTCTCGGCGAGCGCTTCGGAGTCGCCGACTGGCTGCGCTGGATTCGGGGCGACCGGTGCTGGGGTCTCTACTACCAGGGCCGCTGGGATGAGATGGTCGAGCAGCTGGACGGGTACGTGGCGGAGGCCGCCGAGTCAGGGTTCTGGATCGAACCTCCTTTGCGCGTGCTTCGGGGTCAAATCCGCCTCGCGCGCGGCGACCTGCGAGGGGCGCAGGAGGATGCCGATCGAGCGCTCGAGCGCGCAGAGGCCGCCAAGGATCCCCAGGTCGTGTGGCCGTCGCTGGCCTTCGTCGCGCGCGCCGTCGTTGGAACCGACCGTGGCCGCGCCGAGCGCCTTGCTTCCGAGCTCCTCTCCGAGTGGGAGAGCCATGGTCTCGGGATCGGCGGCGACTGCGGGTGGCTACCGGATCTCGCCGTCGCGCTCGTGGCGCTCGGGGGAACGTCGGAGCTTCCCGCACTGATCGAGAGATCGAGAGTCAAGACACCCTGGCGCAGGGCGGCGGCGGCGTATGTGTCGGGAGACTTTGGGATCGCCGCAGACACGTATTCGGCCATGGGCGCGCTTCCCGAAGAGGCCCAGGGCCGACTGCGCGCGGCGGAAACCTTCGTCCGGGAAGGCCGCCGGGCAGAGGCGGACGAGGAGCTCCAGCGCTCGCTCGCCTTTTGGCGCTCCGTCGGCGCGACGGCCTACATTCGCGAGGGAGAAGCGCTCCTGGCCGCGGCCGGCTAGTGGTCGAGGCGTCGCGCGAAGTGGAACGACGTGATCTCGAGGCCCGTGTTGAAGTAGAGCCGGTGCGCGTCGGTGCGGGTCGGGCCCACGCCCGAGTCGAGGTGGAACTGCTCACACCCGAGCCGTTCGGCCTCGTCGCCCAGCCAGTCGAGTAGCTGTCTGCCGTAGCCGCGGCGGCGCGCTTCGGGCAGGGTCGAGAGATCGTCGACGTAGAGGAAGCGCCCCCACATGAGCATGTGCCCGACCCGGAAGCCCGCGACGGCGAGCGCGTGGGCGGGATCGTCTTCGAAGATCCCGACGAGCCGGTAGCCCTCGCCGCGCTGAACCTTGTCGACGCGCTCGACGAACGCGGATTCCTCCACGTAATGGGGTCGGAGCGCCTGCATCGCGGGGAAGGCCAGCGCGGTGTCGGGCGGCAGAATCTCGCGGAGCTCAGTTGCCACAGCGGCGGAAGTGGACCGTCTGACCGCCGCGCTCGGCCCAGTCCTCGACGCCTTCGCCGAGCACGGGTCGCACGTCGACCCCGGCGGCCGTCAGGACACTCGCGGCGGTCGTCGCGCGCGACCCGGTCGTGCAGATCGTGACCACGGGCTTCTGCTCGGCGCGCAGGTCGTCGGCGAAGGCGCGCACGAGGCGGTAGGGCATGTGCCGAGTGCCGTCGATGTAGCCCTCGTCGCGCTCCGACTTCTCGCGCACGTCGAGCACCTCGACCTTGCCGTCGGCGACCAGGTGCTCGAGCTCGTCTATTCCGATCGGCTCGAGCCTCTCGTTCGTGTCGGCGTGAGGGAGGTAGCCCTTCAGCTCGAAAAGCCCGACCGAGCGCAGTCCCTGGGCGGCAGACTCGGCCTCTTCCTGCGACGAGGCGTAGATGGCAACAGGCTCGTCATTGCCCAGCAGGAACGCCGATTTCGTGGCGAACGAGGAGCCTGCGAACGGGATGTTGAATGCGTGCGGCACGTGTCCGGCGACGAACTTCTTTGCGCGCCGGACGTCGAGGACGACCGCGCCGTTTGGCGAGTCGATCGTACCGAGCGGTGGCTGAGCGCCGAGGAACGGTCCGCGGTTGAGCTCGACGATGTTCTCCATGTTCGGAGGGCGCGGCGTCGAAGAGTTGGCGCGCTCCTGGACGAACTCGTCCTGGTCGACGTTCAGCGCGTGGTTGAAGCGCCGCTCGAAGCCGATCGTCGATGACGCCTTCGAGCTCATGCCTGCGCCGCAGAGCGAGCCGGCGACGTGTCCTGGGTAGAGCTCGACGCCGTCGGGGAGCTCGAGCAGCTTCTGCAGGCTCCCGTAGAGGCCGGTCGCGCCTTCGATCGCCTCGCTGGCCAGATCGGGCCGCGCCGCGTCCCCGATCAGCAGCGAGTCGCCCGTGATCACGAGCCAGGGCTCGTCGGCGCGTGAGCCATCGACGACGACGAAGCAGCAGTGCTCCGGCCGGTGGCCGGGCGTGTGCAGGACGCGGATCTTCACATCGCCGAGCGAGATCTCCTGTCCGTCCGCGAGCGCCTCGTGCGGATATTCGGCCTCCGCGGCCGGGTGGACGTGGACGGGAACCCCGTGCTCGAGCGCGAACCGGCCATGCCCGGAGACGTGGTCGGCGTGCGTGTGTGTCTCGAGCACGCCCGTGATCCGGACGTGCCGTTTCTCCGCCTCGGCGAGGTAGGCCTCGATCGCGTACGCGGGATCGACGACCACGGCCTCACCCGAGGACTCGTCGCCGATCAGGTAGGACGCGCAGCCGAGATCGTCGTCGACGAACTGGCGAAATTGCACGACAAAGACCCTAACTCAGACCCCGGCGCGCAGCGAATCCGCACGTGCCGTCAAGGCATGTCCGGTGCCAGGCACCTGACATGTCCGAAGGGACTAGGTGAGCCCGAGGTGGCGGGCGATCACCATGCGCTGGACCTCGTTCGTCCCTTCGCCGATCTCCAGGATCTTCTGGTCGCGGTAGAGCCGCGCGATCGCCGACTCCTCGATGAAGCCGTAGCCGCCGTGGATCTGGAGCGCCTGGTTCACGACCCGGTGTGAGAGCTCGCCCGTGTAGAGCTTCGCCATCGCGGCTTCCTTCGCGAAGTCGCGGCCCTCGTCTTTCAGCCATGCGGCCTTATAGACGAGGTTCCGCCCGGCCTCGATCTCGACGGCCATGTCCGCGAGCTGGAACTGGATCGCCTGGAAGCTCGCGATCGGCTTGCCGAACTGCTCACGTTCCTGCGCGTAGCGGAACGCGAGGTCGTACGCGCCCTGCGCAAGGCCGACACCCATCGCGGCGACCGAGATGCGACCGCCGTCGAGGATCTCGAGGAACTGTCGGAAGCCCTCGCCCCGTGGGCCGAGCAGGTTGCCCTCCGGAACGCGCGCGTCCTTGAACGACAGCTCCCGCGTGTCCGACGCGCGCCAGCCGAGCTTCTCCATCGGCGCCGAGATCTCGTAGCCGGGCGCGCCGTTGGGAACGATCAGGTTCGAGATCTCGCCCTCGCCCGTGACCGCGGTGATCGTCACACAGGCGGAGATGTCCGTGCCGGCGTTCGTGATGAAGATCTTGGAGCCGTTGACCACCCATTCGCCGTCGGCGAGCTCGGCGCGGGTGCGCGAGGCGCCAGCATCCGACCCCGCACCGGGCTCGGTCAACCCGAACGCCGCCAGCTTCTTGCCGCTCGCCAGATCCGGCAGCCACTCGCGCTTCTGCTCCTCCGACCCAAACAGGAAGATCGGCATCGTTCCCAGCGACGTGTGCGCGGCAACCGTGATCGCGACCGACGAGTCGATCCGAGTCAGCTCCTCGATTGCGATCGCGTAGGAGAGCGTGTCGCTGCCGCCCCCGCCGTACTCCTCGGCGATCGGCATCCCCATCAGCCCAAGCTCTGCAAGCTCCGCCACGAGCTCGTACGGGAACCGGTGCTCGCGGTCGAGCTCCTCGGCGACGGGCGCCACCTTCTGCTCCGCGAAGTCGCGGACCGTGCGCCGGACGAGCTCTTGCTCCTCGGTGAGGTCGAAGTTCACGCGCTCAGCTTCGTCGCGAGCTCGGCGATCAGGCGGACGCCGTAGCCGGTGCCGCCCTTCTGCGAGAGGTAGTCGTTACGGCCCCAGGTGAAGAACGCGGTGCCGGCGACGTCGACGTGCGCCCACGGGCCCTCGCCGACGAACTCCTGGAGAAACGACGCGGCGTAGGTCGGTTGCGCCTGGCCGCGGACGGACGAGTTCTTCATGTCCGCGAACGCCGACTCGATCAACCCGCGGTAGCGCCGGTGCATCGGCCAGGGCCACGCGTGGTCGCCGCTTGCCTCGCCGGCCGCCACGATCTCGTCGCGCCACTCGTCGTCGTTGCCCATGACGCCGGCGTAGAGATCGCCGAACGCGCGGTTCATCGCTCCCGTGAGCGTGGCGAAGTCGACGAGGTGGGTGGCGCCGAGCGTACGCGCGTAGTGGAGCGCGTCGGCGAGCACGAGCCGGCCTTCCGCGTCCGTGTTCGTGATCTCGATCGTCTTGCCGTTCATCGCGGTGAGGATGTCTCCCGGCCGGAACGCGCCGCCGCCGACGGCGTTCTCGCTCGCCGCGACCACGGCCAGCGTGCGCAGCGGCAACCCGAGCTCAGCAATGACGCCCATGCTTTCGACGACCGCGCCGCCTCCCGACATGTCCCCTTTCATGTCCTCCATGTAGAGCGCCGGCTTGATCGAGATGCCGCCCGTGTCGAATGTGATCGCCTTGCCGACGAGTCCGAGCACGACGTCGCCCTTCGGCGAGGGCGGCTCGTAGCGGAGGACGATCATGCGCGCCGGGTTGTGGCTGCCCTGGGCAACGCCCGCGAAGGCGCCCATGCCGAGCTTCGTGAACTCGTCCGGCCCGAGCGCCTCGGCGGTCAGGTGCTCGTGCTGCTCCGCGATCTCGCGCGCGCGGTCGGCCAGCTTCTCGGGCGTGAGCTCGTTCGCGCCCGTGTTCGCGAGGTCGCGCGCACGGTTCGCGCCGTCGGCGATCAGGGCGGCCCGCTGCGCGGAGTCGGCGAGGCTCTCGTCGCCTCCGACGAGGACGAGCCGGTCGAACGGATGATGCGCCGTCGAGTTCGACTTCCAGCGCCCCGGGTCGTAGGTGCCGAGGATCAGGCCGTCGACGACGGCGCGTGCCTGCTCTTCGACGGGGAGCGAGTCGTCGAGGACCCAGGCCAGCGTTCCGCCGACCCGCTCGGTCGCGCCTGCGACGGAAGCCGCCGCGGTGCGCACCGTGTCTGCATCGAGCTGGTCGGCCGGGCCCAGCCCGACGAGGACGACGCGCTTCGACGGCTCCTCCGCGTAGAGGACCGCGGTCCGGCCGGCCTTGGCAGAGACGTCCTCCTCCTGGGCGATCCGCGCGGCGCCTTGCAGGTCGCCGCCCGCCGGGATGCCGTTCGGACCGACCGGCACTGCGAGGACGTCGGCCTCCGGAAACGTCTCTGCGACTTCGACCCGCATTCGGGCCGCGATGCTATCCGACAGGGTTTCTACGGTGGCCGCCGAAGGTTTACACAACTTTCGACCAGTCTTTACTTTCTTTTGATTTCGCCGATACACACTGCGGGCATGACCCCTCTGCGGCCCCCTCGTTTCCGACGCAGTCGTACGGCCAAGACCGTCGAGGCGCTGATCGACGTCTTGAGCGCGCTCACCGCCGAGCGTCAGGTGCTGCGTGCATCGGAAGCGGGCTCGATGAAGCTCGAGCGCAACCGGATCGCGATCGCGCGGGCCCAGTGGGAGCTCTCGCACGCGCTGATCGAGCGCTACTCGCCGGTCGAGCCGGCGGCGCAGAGCGCGGCTTAGCCGGCACGCGTTTCGATAGGCTCGCGCGGCGATGGACGCCCGCGAATTCTTCGATTCCCTGCCCGCTCGTGTCGACCCGTCCAAGACGGCCGGGATGAACAACTCCTACGTCTTCGACATCGAAGGCGCGGGCGTGTGGAAGGTCGACGTGACCGACGGCGGGGTCGAGGTGACCGAGGGCGGGGGAGACGCCGACGTCACGATCCGCGCCTCGGAGGAGACGTTCAGCGCGATCGCGGAGGGTCAGCAGAACCCGACGACCGCGTACATGACGGGCAAGCTCAAGATCGACGGCGACATGAGCGCCGCGATGAAGCTCCAGAAGCTCTTCTAGCTACTCCTCGAGCTCGACCAGGAGCGCGCCGCCGGCGACGCGATCGCCCTCGGCGACGTGCACGGCGCGAACGACGGCGGCGTACGGGGAAACGACCGGTGTCTCCATCTTCATCGCTTCGAGGACGAGGAGCGTCTGGCGCTGCTCGACCTTGTCGCCTGGCGCTGCGAGCACCTTGAGCACGGTGCCCGGCATCGGGGCGGTCAGCGAGCTCTGCTCGCCTCCCGACACGGCAGCCGCGGTGTGCGAGAGCTCGTCGACGTCGGGCGGCGCATGCGGAGCGGGCGGCGGCAGGTTCATGCGCCACGCGCCGTCCCACGGCCCGCTCGGCAGGCGCGCCGGCGGGGCGGAGAGCGGCGCGTACTCGGAGAGGAACGCGGTCGTCGTGCGCCCCGCCCTGAGCGCTGGGTGCGCGACGAGCCAGCGCAGGAACGGGAGGTTCGTCGTGAGGCCTTCGACGGTCGTCTCCGCGAGCGCGTCCTGGAGCCTGAGCAGCGCCTCGTCGCGGGTCGGCCCGTGGGCGATCAGCTTCGCGATCATCGGGTCGTAGGAGACGCCCACCGCGTCGCCCTCGTCGACCCCGGCGTCGACCCGGATCCCGGTCGGCAAGCGGAGCCGCTCAATGCGCCCGGCCTGCGGGAGGAACGTGCGCGGATCCTCGGCGTACAGCCGCACCTCAACGGCGTGCCCCTCCGCCCTTGTAACAGTCTGTTGCAAAGTCTCGCCGTCGGCGATGCGCAGCTGTTCGCGGACGATGTCGATGCCCGTGACGAGCTCCGTGACGGGATGCTCGACCTGGATCCGGCCGTTCAGCTCGAGGAGGTGGAAGTCGCGGCCGTCGAGCATGAACTCGACCGTCCCCGCGCTCCGGTAGCCGAGCGCACGGCCGAATGCCACCGCCGCGTCGCTCATGCGTGCTCGCAGGTCGCGGTCGAGGGCGGGCGAGGGCGACTCCTCGAGCACTTTCTGGTGCCGTCGCTGGATCGAGCACTCGCGCTCGCCGAGCGAGAGGACGGTTCCGTGCTCGTCAGCGAGGATCTGGATCTCGACGTGGCGCGGCCGGTCGACAAAGCGCTCGCAGTAGACCCGGTCGTCGCCGAACGCGGACTTCGCCTCGCGGCGGGCTGCCTCGATCGCGTCCTCGAGCTCGGCCGGGTCGCGGACGACCCTCATCCCGCGGCCACCTCCTCCGGCAGCCGCCTTGACGACGAGCGGGAAGCCGATCTCGTCCGGCTCGCCAGCGGGCAGGGTCGGAACTCCGGCGTCGGCCGCGATCCGCTTCGCCTCCAGCTTGTCGCCGCCGTGCCGGAGCGCCTCGGGCGTCGGCCCGACGAAGACGAGGCCGGCCGCCTCCACCGCCTCCGCGAAGTCCGGGTTCTCGGCCAGGAAGCCGTACCCGGGATGGATCGCGTCGGCTCCCACCGCCTTCGCCGCGCGGATGTGCTCCTCCGAGTACAGGTAGCTCTGGATCTCGACGGTCTCGTCCGCGTGGCGCGTGTGGAAGGCGCCGAGGTCGTCGGGCGCGGCGACCGCAACCGTTCCGATCCCGGCCTCGCCGCACGCCCGGAAGATGCGCGCGGCGATCTCGCCGCGGTTGGCTACGAGGAGCTTTGCGATCGCCATAGGACGCCAAACGTAATCAGAGAGGCCGTGGAGAGCAGCAGGTAAGGCAGGGTGTCCGACGTGAGCTGGGCGAGCGCTCCGCCCCCGGCGGCTCCGAGCGCCTGACCCGGAGCCCACGCGATGTTGATCAGCGCGAACGTGTAGGCATATTCCAGGCCGCGAGCCTCGGCCTCGTCGGAGAGCAGCGCCATCGCGGGCGTCCAGAAGCTCCCGAAGGTCATGCTGGCCACGACGACGAGCGCCGCGAGCACCGCCGCTTTCCCGGGCCAGGGAAGGCTCGCGGTGGCGATTGCCGATGCGAGGACGAGGACGGTCATCGGCCCGATCCGGCCGACGCGGTCCGTGATCCGCCCCACCAGCGGGTTCGCCGTCGCCTCGAGGGCCGCCGTGCAGAGCCAGAGCGCGCCGATCGCGAGAGCCGAGAAGCCGAGCTCGTCCAGGCGGAGCGGCGCGAGCACGCTCAGCGTCCCGAAGAAGAGCGCGGGCAGGATGACGAACCAGACACCGAGCAGGATTCGGCGGTTCCTTAGCGCCCGCAGGAAGATCGCCAGCGGCTGGGACTGAACCGGCGGCGGAGCCGAAGTCCGGTACGCCCACACGGCGAGCACGACCGAGAGCAGCGCGGCCGCCCCGAAAGCCGGGCCTCGCCCGACGACCGAGGCCACTCCGCCGAGCACGGGGCCGAACAGCGCGCCGACGATCGCGAAGGCCAGCGCCGTCCCGATCGTCTGCCCTCGGCGGGCGGCCGGCGTCTCGCCGACGAGCCACGTGAGGCCGGCCGTCCAGGTGAACGCGCTGCCGATGCCCTGAGCGAAGCGAGCCGCGTCCAGCACCGCGATCGCGTGCGCGGTCGCGAAGACGAACGTCGAGGCTCCGGTCACGAGCGCGCCGGTGATCGTCACACGTCGTGCGCCGTAACGGGCGGTGGCGATCCCGCTCGGGACTCCCCCGACCAGCACGCCGATCGGATAGGCGCCGGCGAGAACTCCCGCTCCCGCCTTGGAGAGGTCGTAGTGGTCGGCGAACGCGGGCAGCAGCGGCGTCAGCGCCGCGAAGAACATCGTGTCGACGAAGACGACGCCGCCGACGAGGAACAGGAGACGGCGCACGCCGTCAGTCGGTCCAGCCGGGCTTTCGCCGCTCGAGAAATGCGCGCAGCCCGTCCTGCCCCTCCTCGCTCGTCCGCATCCGCGCGGCCAGCTCGGCGAGCGCGCGTCCGTCACCCGGGTCGGGCCGCACGAGGCGCTTCGCCTCGCGCACGGCGGCGGGGCCCGAGGTCAGGAGCTCGGCGACGACGTGGCCCGCGTTCGGAGCGATTTCGCTGACGAGACCGGTGCGGAGAGCCACCTCCGCTCCGAACCGCTCGCCCGTCAACACGAAGCGGCGCGCGGCTCCCGGGCCGATCCTCGCGAGGACGAACGGGGAGATGACCGCGGGGATGATCCCGAGCTTGACCTCGGAGAACCCGAAGGTCGCGTCGGCGTCCGCGATCGCGATGTCCGCACAGGCTGCGAGCCCGCAACCGCCGCCGAGGCAGTAGCCCTGGATCCACGCGACGACCGGCGCGGGACAGCCGTCGATGGCCGCGAGCATCTCGTACAGCCGCAGCGCGTCCTCGACGTTCTCCTCGTACGAGAGGTCGATCGACGAGCGCTGCCACTCGATGTCGGCGCCCGCGCAGAAGCTCTCGCCCTCGCCGGTGAGGACGACCGCGCGAGCGTCTCCGACATCCGCGAATGCCTCCGTCAGCTCCCGGATCAGCTCGGCGTCGAACGCGTTCCGCCGCTCGGGCTTCGCGATCGTGACGCGCAGGGCGTGCCCGTCTCGCTCGATGCGGAGCGCGCTCATGCGCGTGAGCTTAGAGTCGGAGCATGCTGAAAGGGGCTCTCGCCGCTGCGGTCACGCCTCTTCGGGACGAGGGCGAGGCTCTCGACGAGGGCGCGTTCGCTCCGTACGTCGAGTACCTCCGCGCGGGCGGGCTGGACGGGATCCTGGCGCTGGGCACGACCGGCGAGGGCATCCTGCTCTCGGCCGACGAGCGCAAGCGTGCGGCCGCGCTGTTCGTGGACGCGGCCGGGGACGGGTTCGACCTCGCAGTTCATTGCGGCGCGCAGACGACGGCCGAGACGGTCGCGCTCGCCGCACATGCGAAAGAGGTCGGCGCGGACGCGGTCGCGGTCATCGGGCCGCCGTACTACCAGTTCGACGAGGAGGCGCTCGTCCGCCATTTCGCCGCGGCAGCCGAGGCCTGCGCCCCGCTGCCGTTCTACCTGTACGAGTTTCGGGCGCGCGCGGGGTATTCGATCCCGCCCACGGCGATCGCGCGCGTGCGCGCTCTGGCGCCGAACCTCGCGGGCCTGAAGGTGTCGAACCAGCCGTTCGCGGGCGTGGAGCCCTACCTCGTGCCTGGTCTAGACGTGTTCGTGGGCGCGGAGTCGCTCGTCGTGCGCGGGCTCGAGAACGGGGCCGTAGGCGCTGTCTCGGGGCTGGCTGCGGTCTTCCCTGAGCTCGTGGCCCGGCTCGTCCGGGAGCGCGCAGGCGACGTGGGAGCAGTGCGGTCGGCTCTGGAGCGCTACCCGTTCCAGGCGGCGGCGAAGTTCTGCCTCGGCCGGCTCGGCGTGCCCGTGCGCGAGGACGTCAGGCGTCCCCTGCGGTCGCTGCGCCCGGACGAGAAGTCGGAGCTGGAGCGATGGCTCGAATCGTCGTAGCCGGCGCGGGCGCGATCGGCGCGAGCATCGCCTACCAGCTCGCCCTGCGGGGTGCGGACGACGTCGTCCTCGCGGACGAAACGCGGGTTGGTGCGGGCGCGACGGGCAAGGCGATGGGCGGTGTGCGCCAGCAATTCTCGACAGAGGCTGAGGTACGCCTGGCTCGCGAGTCGATCGCCTTCTTCGAGGAGCTGGGATGGCCGCTCTTCGAGCAGGTCGGCTACCTGTTCCTGGCCACGACCGCGGAGGGGCTTGCGGCGCTCGAGCAGCGTGTGGAACTGCAGCGGGGGCTCGGTGTGCCGGTCGAGCGCGTCGACGCGGGCCTGGTCGACGGCTTGCACGTGGACGACGTCCTCGGCGCAGTCGCCTGTTGGGAGGACGGGGTGGCCGATCCGCTCGGGGTCACACGTGAGCTGGTGGCCCGTGCGGAGGCGCTCGGCGTCGACCTGCGCGAAGGCGTCGACGCCCGCGACGTCGTGCGCGACGTGCTCGTGATCGCGGCCGGCGCCGACTCGAAGGAGCTCTGGCCGGAGCTGCCGGTCAGGCCGCTCTGCCGTCAGCTCGTCGAGGTCGGGCCGGTGGCGGGGCTGCCCGGAGACCTACCGATGGTGCTCGAGTTGGAGAGCGGCTTCCACTTCCGGCGGGCGGGTGACCGCCTGCGGCTGGCGATGAACGAGCCGACCCCTCGGTGGACGGATCTCGAGGAGGTCGACGACGCGCTCGTCGACGACTGGCGCGAGCGGATCGCGCATCGGTACCCCGCCGCCGCGAAGGCTCCGGTCGCGCGCGCCTGGGCGGGGCTCTACGACATGACTCCGGACGCGCACCCGATCATCGGCTGGGTCGGCGATGGCGTCTATGCGGCGTGCGGCTTCTCGGGCCACGGCTTCATGCAGTCGCCGGCCGTGGGCAAGGCCGTGGCGGAGGAGCTGCTGGACGGAGCGTCGTCCTTCGACCTCAGCCCGTACCGGCTGGAGCGCTTCGAAGAGGGCGCCGTCTTTCCCGAGGAGATCGTCCTTTAGGGACCTGTCCTCTCCCCTGGTACCCATGACCTCCTCCCCGATGCGATCGTATCGGGGAAAATCGCACGCGTCTGTGCCGAATCCGCGCCGAAAGCGTTACTCGAACGCGAGGCCCCGGCGGGACAGCGCCTCGACGAGGAACTGACCCTCGATCGTCGCCTCGACGTCGAACTCCTCGCCGATGTCCGGCTCCTTGCCGATCAGCTCACGCGCCCGGCTCGGCAGCTCCTGGTCCGCGGCCTCGCGCGACTCCCAGAGGTAGACCGCTCCCCAGCGCTCGGTCGCCTCGTCCGAGATCCAGGCTTTGAACCGCAGCCCCGGCACGTCCTCGAAGGCGTCGACCGACTCGTCGCGCAGGTAGCGCCTCAGCTCCGCAATCGTCGTCTTCGAGTCGGTGAGGCTCCAGAGGACGAGGCGCAGCAGCACTCGTCTTACGCAGGCTGAGGAAGCTTCGCGATCAGCGCCTTGATCGCGCGCAGGACGTCGGCCTCGTCGTGCCCGAAGTCGTCCAGGTAGGACCGCAGTGCCTCGTGCAGGCTGCGCAGCTCCTCGTCGGTCAGCTCGATCGTGTGCATGGCGCGAGCCTACCCCCACGAGGGCGGCTCGTACCTCCCTTCGCGCGGCGCGCCGATCGCGACCCACTGCAGGCCCTCGTCGCCCGCGACCGGCTGGCGGGTCACCTCCGGATCGACCCGCACGGCCATCCCCTCGCCGACCTCGATCTCCTGCCCGTCGATCCGCAGCAGGCCCGAGCCCCGCACGTAGACGTAGACCTCCTCCTGGTTCGTCTGCGTCTCGTTGTGCTCGAGCCCCTCGGCGCCCGGCGGCAGGTCGAAGTAGTTGACCCCGAACGCGGTCACTCCGAGGGCTCTTCGCACCTTCTTGACGACGCCGTCCAGCTCGTCCCAACGCGCCACGTCGTACTTGGACATGTCCCCTCCTGCGAGTTTTCAGCAGCCTAACGACCGATTAGGGTGGCTTCGTCTTGGCCGCTCGCGCGCTCCTCCTCTCACTCGGGCTCATTGCGGCGGGCTGCGGGGGCGGGGGAGACGAGAGCGCGGCGCCCGAGCCGGCGACGACCCAGGCCACGACGACCACGAGGTCGATGCCGGCCGAGCACTTCGGGTACATCAGAAGCGTCTCGACGGCCGGGCCCGCCGCGACGCTCGCCTTCGACGAGGCCCAGTTCCTCACCGGGAAGGACGCACAGAAGGCCGCCGAGGAGGACGGCGCCGTCTCACCCGGCGAGGCGGTGCCGAACGACTACTACATCCGCAACCCGGACAAGGCGACCCGGACGCTCCGCATCGCCAACGACGCAAAGATCACCGCCACGCGGTGCCCGCTCTGCCGTCACGGGCGGCCCGGCGACCTGGGGCCATTCCTGGCGTCCTTCATGCAAGGCCGGCAGACATACGCCGACCCGTATCGCGGCACGAACGGCCTCTACTGGGTCACGATCGAGGACGGGCAGGTCGTCGCGATCGACGAGCAGTACGTCCCGTAGCTCGCTACATCCGGAAGATGCCGAACTTCGTCTCCGGAATCGGAGCGTTCAGCGCTGCCGAGATCCCGAGCGCGAGCACGCGCCGCGTGTCCAGCGGGTCGATGATCCCGTCGTCCCAGATCCGAGCCGTGGAGTAGTACGGGTTGCCCTCGTGCTCGTACTTGGCCCGGATCTCGTCGGGATCCGCGTCGCCGACCATGGTCAGCACCGTCGCCGCCTGCTCGCCGCCCATGACCGAGATCCGCGCGTTCGGCCACATCCAGAGCTGGCGCGGCGAGTACGCGCGGCCGGCCATGCCGTAGTTGCCCGCGCCGAACGACCCGCCCATCACGACCGTGAACTTCGGCGCCTCGGCGCACGCGACCGCCATCACGAGCTTGGCGCCGTCGCGCGCGATCCCGCCCGCCTCGTACTCGGTCCCGACCATGAAGCCTGTGATGTTCTGCAGGAAGACGAGCGGCACCTTCCGCTCGCACGCGAGCTCGATGAAGTGCGCGCCCTTCTGCGCAGACTCCGCGAACAGCACGCCGTTGTTGGCGAGGATCGCGACCGGGAAGCCCTCGATCCGCGCGAAGCCGCAGACGAGCGTCTCGCCGTAGAGCTCCTTGAACTCGTGGAACCGCGAGCCGTCGACGATCCGTGCGATCACCTCGCGCGCGTCGAACGACTGCCGGTAGTCCTCTGGGATCAGCCCGTACAGCTCGGACGGGTCGACCACCGGCTCCTCGGCCGGGGCCAGGTCCCAGGGCATGTCCTTCGGAGACCGATGGAGGTTGCGCACGATCGAGCGGACGATCGCCAGCGCGTGTTCGTCGCTCGTCGCGTAGTGGTCGGCGACGCCCGAGTGGCGCGTGTGCACGTCGGCCCCGCCGAGCTCCTCCGCGGTCACGTCCTGGCCGGTCGCCGCTTTCACGAGCGGCGGGCCGCCGATGAAGATCGTGCCGGTGCCCTTGACGATGACTGTCTCGTCGCTCATCGCCGGGACGTACGCGCCGCCGGCGGTGCACGAGCCCATGACCGCGGCGATCTGCGGGATCCCCTTCGCCGACATTCGCGCCTGGTTGAAGAAGATGCGGCCGAAGTGGTCGCGATCGGGGAAGACCTCGTCCTGGAGCGGGAGGAACGCACCGCCCGAGTCGACGAGGTAGATGCACGGGAGCCCGTTCTGCTCGGCGACCTCCTGCGCGCGCAGGTGCTTCTTGACCGTGAGCGGGAAGTACGTACCGCCCTTGACCGTCGCGTCGTTGGCCACGATCACGCACTCCTGGCCCTCGACGACGCCGATGCCGGTGACGATTCCCGCCGACGGCGCCCGTCCGTCGTACACGTCCCACGCGGCCAGGGCGCCAAGCTCGAGGAACGCGCTCCCCGGGTCGAGCAGCCGGTCGACTCGCTCCCGCGCGGGCAGCTTGCCGCGCGAGCGGTGCCGTTCGAGCGCCTTGTCGCCTCCGCCTCGCGCGACGAGCGCGGTCCGCTCGCGAACCTCTGCGACGAGCGCCTCCATCCGGTCGCGGCGCTGGACAAAGACCTCCGATTCGCGCTCGACCTGCGACGTGAGCACGCTCATGGGGCGGAGCGTAGCGGCCGGGGTGGTCAGTCTTCCCTGCAATTCAGGTGAACTCGACAAACGGCCGTCTATCACCCAAAGTGAGGACAGGGACGGATTGCGGATCCAGGTGCACCCAGATGCACGTGAGGAGCTACTCGAGTTCTTGCGGCGAGTCAATTGCGAGGCCCGCGCCGACGGCGACGGTGCCGTCCTCGTCGAGGTCCCGGACGCGCTCGGCGACGAGCAGGCGCGCCTCGAGATCGATCTGTACCTGAAGGCGTGGCAGGCGAGCCACCCGGACGTCGAAGCGCATCTGCTCTAAACCCGCCCGGGGGTCGCGTATCGCGTCCCGCGTGCCGATATGTGGCATATGCGTCGTTTCGCCGTCGCACTCGTCCTGCTCGCGCTGATCGTGGCCGCTCCGGCGAGCGCGATCATCCGCCCCCAGAAGGGAATGTCCGGGGTCACGCTCGGCATGACCAAAGCGCAGGTCCGTGCGCGGCTCGGGAGTCCGATCGGCTCAGGCGGCGGCCGCCTCTACTTTGCCCTCGTCTGGGTCGGCTTTCGGTCCGGCCGCGCGGTCGAGATCACGACGACGCACTCGAAAGAGCACACGGGCTCTGGGGTCGGCGTCGACTCGTCCGAGGCCGCGGTCCATCGCGCGTTCCCGTCGGTCGCGTGCGCGGCGTCCGGTGGGTTCCGCCGGTGCCGGCTCGGAAGCGGCCAGCCCGGCACGCGCGCGACGGACTTCCTGCTCGGCCACGGACGGGTGCTGCAGATCTCGATCCAGCTGCTGCCCGGCTAGCCCCCGAGCTCGACCTCGGTGCCGATCGGAAGCCAGCGAAATCGGCTTCGCACGTCGTCCGGCGACCGGGCGAGCTCGCGCTCGATGGCGTCCCGCCCTGGCCTGAAGTGCTCAATCAGGACGGTCGGACCGCCGATGTGCCTCAGCCGCATGTCTAGGCCGTCGTCGGCTCTGCGGTGCTCGCGTGCCCGGTCGTCCAGGCAAGAATGTAGTCCGCCACCTCCTCCCAGCCGTCCTGGCCGGGGAAGTGACAGCGGCCCGGATACTCCTTGTGCTCGGTGGCCGCGGGCGCCTGGCTCTGCTTCTTGAAGTTCGCCTCGTTGACCGAAGGTGGGCAGATGCGGTCCTCGGCTCCCGTGACCAGGACGAGCGGCGGCCGGTTCGGGTTCCGGTAATCGACCTTCGTCGCGGCGTTCGGGTTGAAGTTCGCGTAGCCGGCCTGGAAGAACGGGCGTGCGGACCCGGGGATGTAGTAGCGCTCGTAGACCGCATCCGAGTCCTCGCGGCTCAGCGAGTTCGTGAAGCACCAGTGGAACTGCTCCGGGGTGAGCGGTGCGATGTTGTTCTTGCCGAGCGGATTGTGCAGCGCGGTCCAGGCGGCCCTGATCGTCGAATAGGGCAACCTGAGGACGCCCTTCGGCGCGCCGGTGCCGAGGGCGGCGCCCGCCGAGCCCAGGCCCCGGTCGAGCAGGAGTTGTGCGAACAGCCCTCCGAAGGAGTGGCCGATGATGATCGGCGGCGCGTCGAGCTCTCGGATGATCTGCTCGTAGTGGTCGATCACGTCGGGGATCGACAGCCCCTCGAGCGGAGACGGATCGCGGCGGATCTCTTCCGGCTCCCCTTCGAGGCCCGGCCAGGCCGGAGCGAGCACCTGATGACCG
This sequence comes from uncultured Actinomycetes bacterium, assembly GCA_963850415.1. GTDB lineage: Bacteria > Actinomycetota > Thermoleophilia > Gaiellales > Gaiellaceae > VAXT01. The sequence continues at coordinate 74,033 of CAWKLE010000004.1, read as the reverse complement.
CGCTCTCGATAGCGGGCGGCCCAATGCTCCCAGCTCAGCGGCGTCATCCACATTCCGTGGATCAGCACGATTGGTGGTTCGGTCGACCGACCTGGCGCGGTTGAGCTCATCCTGCCTCCCTGGACTCGATTGTCGATCGTTGTCCCGCCAGGTCGCCTTATCTCCGAGCCGCCGGTTAGAAACGTTCCCCTGGCTGGAGTAATCTGCGGCCCAGGGGGACATGCTCCGCAAGCGCCACGCCTTCTATCTCGTCCTGGTCGCCGCCCTCGCGGGAGTGGTCGCCGTGCTGCCCGCGAGCGCGCATGCTCACCACGCCCGCATCCCGTGCATGGGAGCGCCGGACTTCGTCGGGCACATGGGCGACGGCGAGGGCTGGTTCCGGTACCCGGCCGGTCGCAGCGCGGAGCACGTCAACGCGGGCACGTTCACGCTCGCGATCGACGACACGTCGAGCACGCAGAACTTCCGCCTGCGCGACCTGACCTGGGGCGGAACCCACGTCGATCGCGCGACGAGCGGCCCCGGCCAGAGCGAGGAGTGCTGGACGGTGACGCTCGAGGTCGGCGACTACGAGTGGATCTCCGACTTCGACCAGACCGGCTACTTGCGCGGGCTGGTGACGGCGCACCCCAATCCGAACCCGCCTCCGCCTCCGCCGCCGAGCCCCGCAGGCCCGCCGCCCCCGCCGCCGCCTCCCGCGCAGCCCGACCTGATCCTGACCGTCGGCCCCGACCCGCGGATCGCCGCCTTCTACGCGGACGGCAGGCCGGTCACGAACCTGCCACCGGGGACGTACACGATCCAGGTCCACGATCTCTCCGCCACGCACAACTTCCACCTGACCGGGCCGGGCGTCGACGAGAAGACCTCGGTCGGCGACATCGAGCATCCCGTCTGGCGGCTGACGCTTCGCGCCGGCAAGTACACGTTCAAGTGTGACGTGCACCCGACGATCAAGGGCAGCTTCACGGTCTCCACGAACGCACCGCCGGTGCCCAAGTGCAAGGTGCCCCGCGTGATCGGCAAAGGGCTGTCGAAGGCGAGGCGCTCGATCCGCGCGGCGAACTGCTCGGTCGGCCGAGTCCGCTACCTGCGCTCGAAGCGCGCGCGGGGGCGCATCGTCCGCCAGAGCCCGGGAGCGGGCCGCACGCTGGCCGTCGGCACCAGGGTCAACCTGGTCGTGAGCCGCGGCCCCGGGTAGCGGCGTCCCCATTTCAGGGGATTCGACTGCCCGGCCGGCGGATTAGACTCGGGCGACTGGATGGAGGGCCTGCGGCGGATCCTGGCCAGCACCCGACTTGGGCTGCGCCCGGTCGGCGAGCGCGCGCTTCCGGCCAGCGTGATCGGCGTCCAGGTCAACCGGCCGCTCGCCCTGCTCGCGCTCGTGGCGACGATCGTGACCGTCGTCCTCCTCGTCCCGATGCTCCGCAGGCCGAAAGCGCGCGAGGCGCCGCCCGCTTCCGAGCACCGCGAGCGGCGCAGGACGCCGGTCACCGGGCGGCGCGAGGCGCGGGAGGCACTCGCCCTCGTCGGCGAGGCACTCGCGGCGACGCACAACCCTCGCGCCCTGATGCCCGTGATCCTGAACGTGATCACGGAGGCGACCGGCGCACGCGGCGGCCGTCTTCTGCACGACGGGAAGGAGGTCGGCTGGGTCGGCAACCTCGACGGCGACGCGAGACCCGTAGAGTTCGACCTCTCCGCCGGGGACGAGACCGCGGCGATGACGCTCGAGCTCAACCCTCCCGACGGCGGCTTCGGCGAAGAGACGATGAAGCTTGCGGAGTGGCTCTCGTCGCAGGCCGCGATCGCGCTCGAGAACGCGCGGCTGCACGACATCGTCCAGTGGCAGGCGATCACCGACGAGCTGACCGGCCTCGTCAACCGCCGCCGGTTCCTCGATGCGCTGCGCTCGGAGATCACGCGGGGCCAGCGGCTCGGCGGGCGGCTGTCGGTCGTGCTCGCGGATCTCGACGGCTTCAAGCTGGTCAACGACCGGTTCGGGCACCACGCGGGCGACGAGGTGCTGATCGCGTTCGCGGATTTGATCAAGGCGCACGGCCGGGACGTCGACGTGGCCGCGCGCCTGGGCGGCGAGGAGTTTGCGGTCCTGCTCCCGGAGACGGGACTGGACGGTGCGAGCGCGGTCGCCGATCGTCTGCGCCTGTCGCTCGCCGAGCTGCAGATTCCGCTCGGCGTGGGGGAGAAGGTGACGGTGACGGCCAGCTTCGGCGTCGCTGAGCTCGGCGAATCGCAGTCCGTGGACGCGCTCCTGCGGGCGGCGGACAGCGCGCTGTACCGCGCGAAGGAGCACGGCAAGAACCGCGTCGAGCTCGCAGGCCGGGACGCGGCCTAGACGCCGTCCGATGCGGACTGCAGACTGTTGTCCGTGCTGACGCCGCATGCGGTCCGGCTGTCTGCACTTGTCGCGGCTGCGGTGAGTGCCGGATACCTGTGGCGTGCCGCGCTCGACGACCACGCGGCGCAGAAGGCTCTGGTCTCGGTGCCGCCGGCGATCCACTTCGAGCCGAGCGCCGACCTGTTCAACTCGTTGACCGGCCTGCGCGCAGAAGCTGCACGAGTCGCGCGGCAGGAGGCACTCAGGGCCGAGCAGGCGCAGCTCGCCGCGGCGTCGGCGCAGCGCTCGTCCGCGCATACGAGCGGGTCGCAGTCGATCGCGTTCATTCGGACGGAGCCCGCGGCTCCGTCTTCGCACCGCAGCCGGCCGACGGGTTCAGGCGGCTCGAGCCACGCCCGGCCGAAGCCGAAGCCGAAGCCTCCGCGCGGCGGCAGCCCGAAGCCGCCGCCGGCATCTCCACCCCCGCCGACGCCGCAACCTGCTCCACCGCCCCCACCCGCCCCGCCGGCAGCGCCGCCGCCGGCACCGCCACCGCCGCCGCCTCCGGTCGGCGGCGGCACCAGGCCGGGGTGGGGCAAGGGCGACCGGCACCACGTCCACACGGGGCCGCCCGGCCACTCGCGGCGCCAGGGTGGAGGCAAAGGCAAGAACAAACCCTGGAAGCACGAAGACGAACACCATGGAAACGACAGCCACCAGGGGAACGGGGAGCAGCACGGGAACGGCCACCAGGGCGGAGGCGGCCACGAGGGCGGAAATGGTCACGAGGGCGGAGGCGGCCAGCAGGGCGGAGGCGGCCACGAGGGCGGCGGCCATCAGGGCGGCGGCCACGGGAACCACGGTTAGCCGGCGCGTCTAGCCGGCGCGGCGGAGCAGTTGATCGAGGTCGAGCACGGCCGTCCGGCCGCGGCGGAGCTCGACGGAACCGCGCTGCTCGGCCTCGCGCAGCACCCGGTTCACCGTCGCCCGCGAAGTGCCGGCGAGCTCGGCGATCTCCTCCTGCGTGAGCGGCACGACTGTCTCTCCGTCGTCCGCTCCGTACAGCTCGGCCAGCTCGCACACCCGTCGCAGCACCCTGCGGTCGGCCGGGACGTAGTACGCCTCGACGAGTTGGTCCGAAAGCCTGCGCAGGCGGTCGGTGAGGATGCCGACGAGCACGTCGTTGACGGTTGGATGCTCGTGACGGAGCCGTTCGAAGTCGCCGCGCTGGACCGAGTAGGTCTCCGCGGGCTCGAGCGCGCTCACCGTCGCCGATCGGACCGGCTCCCGGCCGAGCAGCGCGAGCTCACCGAACGCGTCGCCGGGCCCGCGGACGGAGAGCATCGCCGTGTCGCCGAGCGGCGTCACGATGCGAACCGAAAAGCGGCCCTTCCGGATCAGGTTCAGCGAATCGGCCGGGTCGCCGCGGTGAAAGACGATCTCGCCGCGCGCGAACGTCCGGCGGCGCGCGATCGTGAGCAACGCGTGCAGCGCCTCGGCGGGCACATCGGCGAGCAACTGCCATTCCACGATGTGTGACGAGTTTGACACTTCCAGTGTCGCCGCGGCGAACGACACGGATCGGCGCGCTTCCTACGGTGTCTCCATGATCAAAAACACCGAAGGAGGCGTCATGAAGGTCAAGAGTTCCCGCCGACTCGTCGCACGCCTCGGCCTTGCGCTCGCCGTCGCGGCCGTCGCCGTGCCGAGCGCATCGGCGATGACGATGAACGCCATGAACGAGAGCGGAGGGAGCGCCCGCCTCTACGCGGACGATCTCCATGCGCCGCTCGCGGTCGCCACTCTCGAGTCCTCGAACGTTCGCACCGACGCGGCTTACGTCCCGGTCTCGTCCTTCGCGTCGAACATCCGCACCGACGGAGCTTCCTCGGTGCCGCTCACCGACGCTCGCCACAGCGCGCTGCTCAAGCACAGGGTGCAGATCGGCCAGCAGCCGACGCAGCTCGCGTCGACGCAACTCCCATCCACCGACTCGCCGGGCATCAACTGGGGCGTCGCCGCAATCGGAGCGGCCCTCGGAGCGCTCGGCCTGGTGCTCCTGTTCGGAGTCGTCTTCTACGCAGGACGACAAAACCGCAGAGGTCGGCTCGCCGCTACATGAGCCGCGAGTCACGGTCGTAAGCGGGCTTTCCAGGGTTGGCCCGCTTACGACCGTTCCGGAGCGCTTTGTCCGCGTGAGGTGATGGAGGAGAATTGAGCGCTATGCAGGACCTGCCGGCAGGCACAGTCACCTTTCTCTTCACGGACATCGAGGGGTCGACGGCGCTGCTCAAGCAGCTCGGCCACGACCGCTACGACGAGGTGCTCGCCGACCACGAGCGTCTCCTGCGCGCTGCAATCGCCGCCCACGAGGGTCGGGTCGTCGACACGCAGGGTGATTCGTTCTTCGCCGCGTTCCAGACGGCTGGAGACGCCGTGGCCGCAGCGGCCGACGCTCAGCGAGAGCTGGCCGCGCACGAGTGGGGCGGAGGAGTCGAGGTCAAGGTGCGGATGGGCCTGCACACGGGCGAGCCGAAGGTCGGCGACGACCGGTACGTCGGCATCGGCGTCCATCGCGCGGCCCGCATCGGTGCCGCCGGCCACGGGGGCCAGGTGCTGCTGTCCTCGACGACGAAGGAGCTTGCGGAGGAAGACCTCCCCGCCGGGGTGACGATCCGGGACCTCGGCCAGCGCCGGCTGAAGGACATCGACCAGCCGCAGCACCTCTACCAGCTCATCGTCGAGGGACTGCAGAGCGAGTTCGCGCAGCTCAAAACGCTCGACGTCGAGCTCCGTCGCAAACGTCGCCGGATGTACGCCGGCGCGGCCCTGATCGGCGTGCTCGCTGCGGCCGTCGCGATACCGGTCTTCGCGTTCGGTCAGGGAAGCGGTGGCGGAAGCGTCCGCGTGGACGGCAACGCGGTCGCGATCATCGACCCCCACAGCAACTCTGTGGTAGACGAGGTGCCGAACGTCGGTTCGCGGCCGGCCTCGATCGCCTACGGGTCGGGCTCGTTGTGGGTCGCGAACCTCGACGACCAGACGGTGGCGCGAATCGATCCGAACACGCGGACCGTGACGCGGGTGGCGGTGCAGGATCCTCCGACCGGGCTTGCGACGACGTCGGACGCCGTCTGGGTGGTCGGCGCGAACGCAGGCAGCCCATCGGTCACGGTCCGCCGCATCGACCCCGAGTTCAACACCGTGACGGGGACCAGACGCCTCGGCAACATCGAGCCGGGTGGGCCGGGGTTCGTCGGGACGAACGGGAGCGCCGTCTGGATTGCGCCGTCGTCCGGCGTTCTCTCCCGGATGAATCCCGAGAGTGCGAGGGTCGTCCAACGCGTCGATCCGAACACCAGCCCGGGTGCGATCGCCGTCGGTTCTGACGCGATCTGGGTCGCCGACAGCTACGCGACCACCGTGACGCGAATCGACCCGACCGGCCTGCTCACGCCCGTTGGGGTCGGTAATGGTCCGAGCGCAATAACCCTCGGGGCCGGTGCCGTGTGGGTTGCGGATTCGCTCGACGACGCAGTCGTGCGGATCGATCCCAGCATCCGGGCTGCGACGACGACGATTCACGTCGGTCAAGGACCGAGCGGCCTGGCGTTCGGCGGCGGCTCTGTCTGGGTGGCGAACGCGCGAGACGGCACGGTTTCCCGGATCGATCCAGACAAGGAGGAGGTCACCGCGACGATTCAGGTCGGTGGCAGCCCACAGGCGCTCACCTATGCAAACGGACGCGTATGGGTGACGGTTCCGCCTGTTCTACACAGGTCCCAGACACCGTCTTCAGGGGGAACACTCCGTGTTCTGGCGCAGGATGACGTCGATTTCGTGGACCCGGCCCTCGCCTACTCGCCGCTCTCGTGGCAGATCGAATACGCAACGTGCGCCAAGCTTCTGAACTACCCCGACCGGCCCGGGACGCCGGGTGCGCACCTCGAGCCTGAGGTAGCAGAGTCGTTGCCGAAGCGCTCTGCAGACGAGCGGACGTACACATTCACGATCCGCAAGGGTCTTCGCTTTTCGCCGCCGTCGAACGAGCCGGTGACCGCCGAAACGTTCAAGTACGCGATCGAGCGCACCCTCAACCCGAGGATGAAGAGCGCGGCCGCCGCCGACGGCTACCTCGCGACGGTCGTCGGAGCACAGGCCTACACGAGTGGAAAGGCGCAACACATCTCCGGGATCGTCGCCAACGGGGACCGGCTGACGTTCCGGCTCGACCGTCCCACGCCGGACTTCACGTCGCTCGTCGCGTTGCCGTTCTTCTGCGCCGTGCCCGTCGGGACGCCTGTGGATCCCAAGGGTGTCCGAGCTTTGCCCTCGGCGGGGCCGTACTACCTCGCCTCCTACACGCCGGGGCAAGGACTCGAGCTCAGGCGCAACCCGAACTACCACGGAGGCCGCCCGCATCGGTTCGAGCGGATCGAGCTCGGGGTCGGGATCCCGAAGGCCGCGGTGACCCGGAGGGTCGAAGCTGGTCAGGCCGATTACGCAATGGATGGCGTCGCTCCAGAGCTCAGCTCCCGCATCGAGGCCCGTTTTGGCCCAGGGAGCCCCGCTGCTAAAGCGGGGCGGCGGCAGTTCTTCGCGAATCAAACGCTGGGTATCACGTACCTCGCCTTGAACCCCGACCGTCCGCTCTTCAAAGACGCCCGTCTCCGGAAGGCCGTCAACTACGCGATCGACAGACGTGCGCTGGCCAGACTCGGCACGCCTGTCAGCCTGTATCCGGACCGACCCACCGACCAGTACCTGCCGCCCGGGATGCCCGGCTTCAACGACGTCCGGGTCTATCCGTTCACGCCTTCCCTGAAACGGGCAAAGAGACTGGCCGGCGCGACGCATCGCACGGCCGTGCTCTATGCGTGCTCTGGCGCGCCCTGCGACCAGATGGCACAGATCGTCAAGGGCAACCTGGCGAGAATCGGAATCGACGTTCAGGTCAAGACGTATCCCTTCGGCGAGGTGTTCCAGCGGCTTCACACGAAAGGCGAGCCCTGGGACCTGGGCTGGTTCGGCTGGCTTGCCGATTACCCGGATCCGGCTCAGTTCGTCAACAACCTGCTGCAAACGGGCATCGTGGGAACGTCCGACGTACCCGGGTATACGCGCAGGCTCGACACCGCGGCACGCCTTTCGGGGCCGGCTCGGTATCTGGCCTACGCGAAGCTCGACGCCGACCTCGCCCGCTACGCGGCTCCGTTGATTCCCTACTCCAACTCGAGGAACCACGACTTCTTCTCGGCCCGCATCGGCTGCCAGGTGTTCCAGCCGGCGTACAGCGCCATGGACCTCGCCGCGCTCTGCATCCGCCCCTAGCGTGCCGGTCTCCGCGCTCCAGGAGATGGGTCTCGAGCAGACGCTCGAGCGCGTCAACGTGCCGAGTTACGTGATCGACACGAGCGGCGTCGTCCGCTGGCTGAACCCGGCCGCGGAGAAGATCGTCGGGGACGTGCGCGGTCGTCAGTTCACGACCGTCGTCGCGCCTGAGGACACGCGCCGCGCGCGCGAGCTGTTCGCTCGAAAGGTGGTCGGCGCCGAGCGGGTCACGGACGCCGGTGTCGCGATCGTCGACACGGACGGCGCTCGACTGGCTGTCGAGGTGAGCTCGGTGCCCGTGTTCCGTGGCGAGCACGTGGTCGGCGTGTTCGGGCAGGTCTCCGATCTCGTCGAAGAGCCGCATGCACACCCCGACCTGAACCTCACGCCGCGTCAGGCCGAGGTGCTCGAGCTTCTCGAACGCGGCCGATCGACAGCGCAGATCGCCCAGGAGCTGCACCTGAGCAAGGAGACGGTGCGCAACCACATCCGGTACGTGCTGCGCGCCACCGGCGCCCACTCGCGGCTGGAAGCAGTGGCCATCGCGAACAGGGCGCACTGACCCAAAGCGCCGGCGCCGGTCTACGCGACCCTTTGCCCCTTGGCGCCGTTGCGTACTCCCGACGCTGATCGTTGAGCCGCGTGTGCGACCCGCACGCTCGATGTGTCGTCTTGCGCGACCGCCGCGGCCAGCTCGGCCGGCGCGCCGAACTGCAGGAGACGGCCACCGAACGCGATTCCGCAGACAGCGAACCAGCTCCACCCGAGGAGGAGGCCGGCGATCACGTCGGAGAGCCAGTGGACGTCGAGCAGCACCCGGCTCGACGCGACGGCGACTGCGACACCGACTGCGATGCCCGTGAACACGGTCCGGGCGACGTGTCCCCGCCGGCGGCTGAGCAGGAGCGCAGCGCCCGCATAAAACGCCGCTGCTGTTGCCGAGTGGCCGCTCGGAAACGAGGGACCGAGCCCGGCGGCCGCCGGGTTGAAGGTAGGTCGGGCCCTGTCCGCAAGCGTCTTGACTCCATTCGTGAGGATCTCCTCTCCTCCGAGCAGCACGAGCAGGAACGGGACGATCCATGCGCTCCGGGTCCGAATCGTCTCGGCGACTGCGAGCACGACGGCGAGGACGAGCACCGCCCCGGTGATCGCGCCCAGCTGCGTGACGGCATCGAGCCCGTGCGTCGAGAAGGCCGTTGCATGAGCGTTCCCCCATGCGGCGACGCTACGGTCGGCGCGGTTCAGGTGGCCGTTCGTCCGCTCGAGGTAGGCAAGCGCGCCGAGCCCGAGGCCGCCCACGATCGTCAGGAGCAGCGCCAGCGTCAACGCGAGTCCCGTGGCGGCGCTCGCGTCGAGCCTGTGTACGAGCGTGCTCCGAAACCGCGAGTGCGCGGCTGCGGACTCGCCTACCTTGCGGGCCGCTGTGAACGCGGGAGCTGACGATCCCGCCGACAGCCGAGGGTATCGCCAGGCGGCAAGGCCGGATCCGAGACCGGCGCTGACGGCGACGAGGACGAGGAGGAGAAGCGGCATGTCGTGATGGGTGGGATTACCCCGGGGACTAAATGGGAAACCAGGTCGAATGGAGACGACGCTCACCCAGGCTCGAGGAGCCTTCGCCCGCTCCGAAGAGGGTTGGGCGGCGCCGGTCCTACAGCCACGGGGCGGCCCAGTCGAACGAGTCGCCGTCCGGGTCGGGGCTGACCATCCGGTGCTCGTCTTCCTGGGCGTGATGCTCACAGGGCTCGCGCTCATCGCCGCCGTGTCGACCGCCCTCGGCTTTCTCGTCACGCGGGTGCTGCTGCACGTGCACGGCGTAGCAGCCGACGACGAGCACTTCGTCGGCTGGCTCGCGGCCCACCGAACTCCGTTCCGGACGGATCTCTCGCTGGTCGGATCGATGGGCTCGGGAGGAGTCGTCCTCCCGATCGTCATCGGAGCGACTGCGCTGGCCTTCGCCGTCATGCGTCACTGGCGCATGGCTGCTTTCGTCGTCTTCGTCCTGGCTGTCGAGTCGGCTTCGTACCGGATCACCACGCTCGTCATCCACCGCCACCGGCCCCAGGTCCATCGCCTTGAGAACTTGCCCGTGAACGCGAGCTACCCATCCGGGCATACGGCGGCCTCGATCGCCGTCTACTGCGGGCTGGCGCTCCTGCTGACCTCGATGATCAAGAACCGCATTTTTCGCGTCGCCGTGTGGAGCGTCGCCGTGCTCATCCCCGCGTTCGAGGGACTGTCACGCATGTATCGCGGGATGCATCACCCGCTCGACGTTGCCGGGGGAGTCGTGATCGGGGTCGCAAGCCTGTTCGTCCTCGTGCTTGCGTGCCGCGCATCGGGCGCAGCCGCCACCGGTTTGGCCGGGGATCGTCCGTGAAGGTCGGCGTCATCGCGCATGAGGGGAAGTCGCTGGGTGGCGGGCTGCTGGAGCTGCGCCGGGCTCTCGAGCGGGCCGGAGTCGCCGATCCGTTGTGGCACGAGGTGCCGAAGAGCCGCAAGGCGCCCAAGGCGATGCGCCGCCTGCTCGAGGCGAAGACCGAGCTCGTCTTCGTCTGGGGAGGCGACGGCATGCTCCAGCGCTGCATCGACGTCGCCGCCGGCTCCGACATCGCCCTCGCCATCGTTCCCGCCGGAACGTCGAATCTGCTGGCCACGAACCTCGGCGTGCCTGTCGACATCGAGCAGGCCATCCAGATCGGACTTGACGGAGAGCGCCGCCGCCTCGACGTTGGCCGCTTCAACGGCGAGCGCTTCGCGGTCATGGCCGGAAGCGGCATGGACGCGACGATGATCCGCAACGCCGACGGCGGTCTCAAGGATCGCCTTGGCCGCGCTGCCTACGTGTGGACGGGGCTGAAGGCCGCACGTTCGAAGTCGTTCGGTGCCGAGATCGAGGTGGACGGTGTCGGCTGGTTCCGCGGCGATGCGACGTCGGTTCTGATCGGAAACGTCGGTGAGCTGATCGGCCACGTCGAAGTCTTCGAGGACTCACGGCCCGACGACGGCTTGCTCGAGGTCGGCGTCGTCACCGCCGAGGGGTACACCGACTGGATGCGGACGGTCGCACGCACCGTCATCGCGGACGCCGAGGCGTCGCCGTTCGTACAAGCGGCAAAGGCCCGCACGGTGAAAGTGAAGCTCGATCGAAAGGTCCGCTACGAGCTCGACGGCGGCGATCGGACGAAGGTGAAGTCGTTCAAGGTCAAGGTCGAGCCCGCGGCCGTCACGCTCTGCGCTCCTCCAACCTCATGAAAGGCCCATCACTATGACCATCCAGGACCGAACGGACTCAGCAGCCCCTGTCCGGCATGCCAAGTCGGTGGGAGAAGACCGTCGGGCAGTCAACTGCCTTCGAGGTGCTCGCTCGCGCCGGGTTCGCCGCCAGGGGGCTCATCTACGGGATCATCGGGGTCCTGGCCGTCAAGCTCGCGCTCGGCGCCGGCGGGAAGACCACCGACCAGAGCGGAGCGCTGAAGACGATCGCGCACCAGCCGTTCGGCAGGTTCCTACTCATAGCTGTCGCGATCGGCTTTGCCGGCTACGCCCTGTGGCGCTTCATGCACGTCTTCCTGGGCCACGGGCCTGAAAAGTCGGACAGTGGGTTCGACCGGGTCGGAGCACTCGGCAGCGGGATCGCATACGCGTTCCTCTGCGTGCTGTCGATCGAGATCTTGCTCGGTTCCGCCGGGAGCAGCTCGGCGCGTACGACCAAGGCGACCGGGGGTGTGCTCAGCTGGCCGGGCGGTACCTGGATCGTCGGCGTCGCCGGGGCGGTTCTGATCGGTACCGCGCTCTACCAGGGCTATCGCGGGCTGACGAAGGACTTCCTCGAGGACGCGAAGACCGGCGAGATGGGCCCGACGACCAAACGGGTGTACAAGTGGCTCGCGATCATTGGTCATTGTGCCCGGATGGTCGTGTTCGGGCTGGTCGGCCTCTTCCTGCTCAAGGCCGCGATCGACTATCAGCCGCGCAAGGCGGTCAGCCTGGACGGCGCGCTGGCGAAGCTGGCGCACCAGCCGTATGGCTACGCGCTGCTCGGTGTCGTCGCGGCGGGCTTGATCGCATTCGCGCTGTACTCGTTCGCTGACGTTCGCTACCGGAAGATCTAGCCTCATGAGATCCGCCCAGCGCCTCTGGGAGCGCATCGGCCCGCAGCTCGTGGCGGGCGAAGCCGTTATCGGCCAGGCCGTCTCGAACCAGATCACCGCGCACCACGCCCGGCGCCTGCGCGCCCTCGGCTGGGAGGGCGCCCTGAACCCGGAAGGTGACGGCTGGGCCGAGTGTGCGCCGCCTCCACGTGCGGGCAACGCGATCGAGATCCTCGTCGACGGAGCCGAAGCACTGCCTGCGATCGCCGATGCGCTGCAGACAGCGCGCTCTCACGTGCACGTCACCGGCTGGTACTTCTCGCCCGACTTTGCGCTCGTGCGGGAGGGAGCCCCTCTTGTCCTTCGGAATGTGCTCGCAGAGTTGGCCGAGCGACTCGACGTCCGGGTCCTCGTCTGGGCAGGCGCTCCGCTCCCGCTCTTCCGCCCGTCCAGGCGCCAGGTCAAGCGCATGCGAGACGAGCTCACTCAAGGGACGCGGATCCGGTGCGAGCTCGATTCGCGCGAGCGGCCGCTTCACTGCCACCACGAGAAGACGATCGTCGTCGACGACCGGGTCGCCTTCGTCGGCGGGATCGACCTCACGTACGAGTCCGGCGACCGGTACGACCTGGGCGAGCATCCGGCCCGCGCCTCGGTGGGGTGGCACGACGCGGCGGCCCGGATCGAAGGTCCGGCGGTCGGCGACGTTGCAGAGCACTTCCGGATGCGGTGGCACGAGGTCGCGGGGGAAGTGCTTCCACTGGTCGCTCCCAGCGAGACAGCCGGTGACGTCGAGCTACAGGTCGTCCGCACGGTCCCGGAGAAGATCTACGACGCCCTGCCGCGCGGTGACTTCGGGATCCTCGAGTCGTACATGCGCGCCTTCCAGGAGGCCGAGCGCTTCATCTATGTCGAGAACCAGTTCCTGTGGTCGCCGGAGATTGCGCGTGTGCTCCGGGAGAAGCTCCTCGATCCGTTGCTCGACGACTTCCGGATGCTCTTCGTCTTGCCGTCGAAACCGAACTCGGGCAGGGACGACACGCGTGGCGTTCTGGCCGAGCTCGTCGAGGCCGACGCGGACCGGGGGCGCCTGCTCGCCTGCACGATCTACGCACGGTCCGGGCCGGTCGCAGATCCCATCTACGTGCACGCGAAGGTCGCGATCGTGGACGACCGCTGGCTGACGATCGGCTCTGCAAACCTCAACGAGCACTCGCTCTTCAACGACACGGAGATGAATGTCGTCGCCCACGACCCCGACCTCGCCCGAAGCACGCGGCTGCGATTGTGGGCCGAGCACCTCGAGCTGACGGAGGATCAGATTCCCGACGACCCGGTGCGCGCGATCGACGAGCTGTGGAAACCGATCAGCGAGGAGCAGCTCGATCGGCGACAGGCTGGGCAGCCGTTGACGCACCGCCTTGCGAGGCTGCCGCACGTCTCGAGGCGATCTGCGCGACTGCTCGGGCCGCTGAATGGAATGCTCGTCGACGGCTGATCCCGTCGACCGGCGGTCAACTTGGCGTACGAACGCAGCGGAAGCCGATGTGGCCAGTGGCCGTGTCGATCGTCTCGCCCTGGCGTGCCGCGGGTCGGTAGCGCAGGCAGTAGTTGGGCGCGCACAGATGCGAGCCGCCCTTGATCACCTTCCGCGGAATGTTCGAGCCCGGCTGTCCTGCCCCGAAGCTCGCGTCGGATGAGCCGACCCGCGGGTTGCGCGGGACGCAGCACGGGCTCCGCACCTCGTCGGGATGGGTCGGCGTGAACCAGTCCGAGGTCCACTCCCAGGTGTTTCCCGTCATGTCGAAGAGGCCGTAGCCGTTGGGTGGGTACGAGCCGACGGGCGCGGTGCCCTCGTAGCCGTCGAGCTTCAGGTTCTGCCAGGGGAACTCGCCCTGCCAGGTGTTCGCCAGCGGTCGCCCTTCCGGGAGCTCGGCGTCTCCCCAGGCGAAGACGGCGCCGTCGAGCCCGCCGCGAGCCGCGTATTCCCACTGGGCTTCCGAGGGAAGCTCCTTGCCCGCCCAGGTCGCGTACGCCTCCGCGTCTTCGTAGGCGACCTGAACGACCGGATGGTGATCGCGGCCGTTGATCGTCGTGCCGGCGCCGCCCGGTCGCTTCCACGAAGCCCCGGGGACATACGACCACCAGTTTCGGAAGTCGTCCAGGTTCACCGGCCCGCGGGTCTTGCCGAACACGAGCGAGCCCGGTACGAGGAGCTCGGGGTCGGCGTCGGGGTAGTCGTCGGGATCGAGCGGTCGCTCGGCCACCGTGACGTAGCCCGTGTCGCGGACGAAGCGCCGGAAGTCGGCAGCGGTCACGGCATGCTCGTCCATCCAGAAACCGTCGACCGCGACGCGGTGCACCGGCCTCTCCTCCGCGTAGAACTCGTTCGACCCCATGGCGAACTCGCCGCCGTCGATCCACTTCATGCCCGGTGGAGCCGCATCGGTGGTCGAGCGCGCCATGCAGTGACGTTGTACCGGTTCGACCGTTACTGCCGGGTCATCGCGATCTTGAGGCGCTCCTCGGGCGTGATGAGATGGTCGTTGTCCTCGGCTGCGTCGTCGACGTCGATCTGGACCCAGTCCACGGTGCCCGTGAAGCGGCTCTCCTCCGGGGTGTAGTCGCTGCTGACCGCAGACGCGGTGTCGGAGCCGATGTCGCAGGTCTCGTCGGCGGAGAAGAGCATCGGCACGGTTGCTTCGACACGACCCTCGCCGGTCTTCGCGCCGTCGACGTAGAGGGAGACCGTGCCGCCCTTGCCGAGCCCGCCGCCGTCGTAGTCGAACTCCACCCGCACCTGGTGTGTGCCGGAGGGGATCTCGGTGTCGCCTTCGATGTGGAAGAGCTGGACCCCGAAGAGGTTGTAGCAGTACTTCGGCTTGCCGTTCTTGACGTACAGGGACCAGCCGGCAAAGGCACCTCCCTGGGAGACGATCACGCCCTCGGCTCCGCCCTCGGGAACCTGGAGCTCAGCGGTCACCGAGTGTGACTTGTTCTTGATGTTGATGACGACGTTCTCGGTCAGCCGGCCCATGCCGCCGAAGAAGAGTTGCGAGTTGCCCTTGAGGAGCGTCGGGCGCCCGGCGAGATCGGAGTTGAACCGCTCAACGCGCCGGTCGTCGAGCGGGAGCACGTTGTACTTCCGCGCCTCTTCCATGAAGAGCGCCTTCAGTTCCTCGAGCTTCTCGGGCATCTCGGCCGCGAGGTCGTGTGTCTGGCTCCAGTCGGTGCTCGTGTCGTAGAGCTCCCAGGTGTCGTCGGAAAACGGGGGCATGTCGGCAATGAGGACCCAGGGGATCGAGTGGCGCGTGACCGCGGCCCATCCCTTGTCGTAGATGCCGCGGTTGCAGAACATCTCGAAGTACTGCGTCTCGCGGCGCTCGGCCGCGCTTGGATCGTCGAACGCGTAGCGCATGCTCACGCCCTCGATCGGCTTCTGCTCGACACCGTGAACCGTCTTCGGCTCGGGTAGGCCGGCAGCGTCGAGCACCGTCGGGGCGACATCGATCACGTGGTGGAACTGGCTGCGGACTTCGCCTTTCGCGTCGATGCCCTGTGGCCAGTGCACGATGGTGCCGTTGCGGGTGCCGCCCCAGTGGGACGCGACTTGCTTGGTCCACTGGTACGGGGCGTCCATCGCGTGCGCCCAGCCGACCGCGTAGTGGTTGTAGGCCGAGGAGGTGCCGAACTCGTCGATCCGCTCGGCCATGAACTCGGTCGTCTGCAGCGCGGCGGCGCCGTTCAGGTTGATCAGCTCGTTGAAGCTGCCGTGGACGTCGCCTTCGGCGCTCGCTCCGTTGTCGCCGATGATGTAGTAGACGAGCGTGTCCTCGAGGATGCCGAGATCCTCGAGCGCGTCGACGAGACGCCCGACGTGATGGTCGGTGTGCTCGAGGAAGCCGGCGTAGACCTCCATCTGCCGGGCCAGGACCGGCTTCAAGTCCTCGGGGAGCTCATCCCAGGCCGGGATCTCCTCGTGCCTGGCGGTCAGCTCCGTATCCGGCGGGACCACGCCGAGCTGCTTCTGCCGCTCGAGTGTCTCCTCGCGCAGCGCGTCCCAGCCCTGGTCGAACTTGCCCTTGTACTTCGCAGACCACTCCGTCGGCACGTGGTGAGGCGCGTGAGTCGCGCCCGGTGCGAAGTAAACGAAGAACGGCTTGTCGCCCATCAACGTCTTCTGCTGGCGGATCCACATGATCGCCCGGTCGGTCATGTCCTCGGTGAAGTGGTAGCCCTGCTCGGGCGTCTTGTCGGGCTCGATCGCCGTCGTCCCCTCGTAGATCGCCGGGTAGTACTGGTTCGTCTCGCCGCCGATGAAGCCGTAGAAGTGCTCGAAGCCGCCGCCGGCGCTCGGCCACGAGTCGAACGGCCCGAGCGGGCTCGTCTCCCACACCGGCACCTCGTGACATTTCCCGAACTGAGCGGTCGCGTAGCCGTTCAGCTTCAACGTCTCCGCCAGCGGCGCGCACGTGTTGGGACGGATCGAGTTGTAGCCGGGCGCAGAGGTCGCGATCTCCGTGATCCCACCCATGCCGACGCTGTGGTGGTTCCGGCCCGAGAGCAGCGCCGCCCGCGTCGGCGAGCAGAGCGCCGTCGTATGAAAGCGATTGAACTTCAGCCCGTCACCGGCCAGACGCTCGGCTGTGGGCGTCTGACACGGACCGCCGAAGGCGCTCGAACAACCGAAGCCGGCGTCGTCGAGGAGGACGATCAGGACGTTCGGCGCACCTGCCGGCGGCCGCAACGGCTCGATCGGGGGGAACGTCGCAGCCGGATCCTTCGCGTCCTCGAAGATCGGGCCGTCATAGGGGCTGTCGGGAATCGGCAGAACTTCGCGGTCGGCACTCGTGAGCTCGGGCATGCGCTCTCCTCTCAGGCTTCTCTGGAACTCGATCCTGCTCGCTACAGAGGTCAGCTGACATCACCCACCGGGGATGAAGTGCGCGTGTCCGGCGCGCGAAGTGGCCAGAGTCTAGGGCCTGCCGTTCCGCATCGCCGTCCCGCGAGCCGCGTGAAGCTCGCGATCCCGAAGACGAGACCGGCGAGTGCGAGAGCCTCCTTCATGGTCCCTCCGAGGGACTTTGTAAGCTTCCGCGTTCGAGTGTTCGTGCGGCCGACACATCGAGCGGGTTCACGAGGGAAAGAGTGGTCCGGGTGACCCCCATTCCCTCGTTCGAGCCATGCCTCAACGCCTGCGCCCGGTCGATCACGTGCTCGTACGTGTCCGCTTCCCCGTCGGCTAGCTCTCGATGCCCATGACCCGACGCCGCCACGCCGCTCCCGTCATCACCGCCCTTGTGCTGCTCGGGCTGCTCCTCGGCACGGGCACGGGCGCCGCCAAGGTCAGCCATGGGCCGAAGAACCGTTCCGCTCCTCGCGTCTCGGGGTCGCCGGTCGTCGGTCGGACGCTCGTCGCCTCGCATGGGCGCTGGACGCGGAGCCCGCGGGGGTACAGCTACCGGTGGCTCCGCTGCAACGCGGGGGGCAAGAAGTGCCACAAGATCTCTGGTGCGAAGTCGGCGCGCTACTTGCTGGGGTCCCGCGACCTCCGAGCTCGGCTGCGCGTCTCGGTCCGGGCCTGGAACCGCTCGGGCTCGGGTCAGGCCATGTCCCGCGCAACGAGCGCCGTCACCCAGGACCTACAGCCCGCTCCGCCTCCTCCGCCTCCGCCTCCGCCTCCGCCTCCTCCGCCTCCGCCGCCTCCGCCTCCGCCGCCTCCGCCTCCGCCTCCGCCACCTCCGCCTCCGCCTCCGCCTCCGCCTCCGCCTCCGCCTCCGCCTCCGCCGCCGCCTCCGCCACCGCCTCCGCCACCGCCGCCACCGCCACCGCCGCCGCCCCCGCCACCTCCGCCACCTGGTCGTGTCGTCATGAGCGAGGATCTCGGTTGGGCTCCCGTGCCGCCGGCGAGCCTGCCGTGGAACGACATCAACCAGCTGATCCTGTTCAACCTGGCGACCGAGAACGGGCCCGGCCTCGACAACAGCAACATCGCGGACATCAACGTCCCGGTCTGGGTCGCGACTGTGCACGCGCACACCGGGATCAAGGCGATCATCGCTATCGGCGGCGCAGGCAATAACAACTGGCCCGCCGCCTGCAACGACACGAACCGCGCACAGTTCGTCTCGAACCTGATCGGCTTCGCAACGAATAACGGCTTTGACGGGGTGGACCTCGACATCGAGGACGAGTACTTCTTCAGCCACGGGCCGCCGAACCAGGCGATGACAACCTGCGTCGACGCGATCGCGAACGCTGGACATGCGGCGGGCCTGTACGTCTCGGCGGACGTGATCACGAACTGGGGAGGCGGCTGGTGGGCGCCGAGCGCCGGCAACATCGACCAGTTCAACCTGATGACCTTCGGAGATGACCTGGCGACGATGCAGCAGGACGTGCAGGACACGATCCAGCAGGGTCTTCCGGCGTCCAAGTTCGTCGTCGGGGTCGATGTCAGCGAACATCCCCAGCCGCCCGGTGGCTGCGGGCAATTCGCGGATTACGCGGCGCAGGCCGGTTTGATGGGGGCGTTCGTCTGGGAGGCCCACGCCGACTACCTGCGGGGCAACATCTGCGTGGACGGTCTCGCCTCAGGCGGACCGTGACCCGACGCCGCCACGCCGTTACCGCCCTTGTGCTGCTCGGGCTGCTGCTGGGCACGGGCACGGGCGCTGCCAAGGTCAGCCGTGCGCCGAAGAACCGTTCCGCTCCTCGCGTCTCGGGGTCGCCGGTCGTTGGTCGAACGCTGGTCGCTTCGCATGGGCGCTGGACGCGTAGCCCGCGGGGGTACAGCTACCGGTGGCTGCGCTGCAACGCGGGGGGCAAGAAGTGCCGGAAGATCTCCCGTGCGAAGTCGGCGCGCTACCTGCTGAGGCCGCGCGACCTGCAAGCCCGCCTGCGCGTCACGGTCCGGGCCTGGAACCGCTCGGGCTCGGGTCAGGCCATGTCCCGCGCAACGAGCGCCGTCACCCAGGACGTACAGCCCGCTCCGCCTCCGCCGGGCCCGCCCCCTCCACCTGCACCGCCGCCGGGTGGTGTCGTCATGACCGAGGACCTCGGCTGGGCTCCCGTCCCCAGCGTGAGCCTGCCGTGGAACGACATCAACCAGCTGATCCTGTTCAACCTGGCGACTGAGAACGGGCCCGGCCTCGACAACAGCAACATCGCGGACATCAACGTCCCGACCTGGGTCGCGACTGTGCACGCGCACCCCGGGATCAAGGCGATCATCGCGATCGGCGGCGCAGGCAACGACAACTGGGGGCCTGCGTGCAACAACGCGAACCGGGCGCAGTTCGTCCAGAACCTCGTCGGCTTCGCGACCTCGAACGGGTTCGACGGAATCGACCTCGACATCGAGGACGGGCCCTGGATGAGGGTAGGACCGCCGAATCCCGCGATGACCACCTGCATCGTGGACATCTCCACGGCCGCCCACTCCGCGGGTCTCTTCGTCTCGGCGGACGTGATCACGAACTGGCAGGGGCCGTGGTACGCGCCGAGCCAGTCGTACGTCGATCAGTTCAACCTGATGACCTACGGCGACGACCTGGCGACCGTGCAGCAGGATGTGGCGGACACGATCAGCCAGGGGCTACCGGCCTCGAAGTTCGCTGTCGGGGTCGACGTCGATGAGCACCCGCAACCACCGGGCGGATGCGGCCAGTTCTCGAAGTACGCGGCGCAGGCCGGCCTGGCTGGTGCATTCGTCTGGGACGCGGCGGCCGATCACAGGAACGGGAATATCTGCGCGCACGGTCTCGCCTCGGGCTGAGGCAGTCGCCCCGAGCGGGCGATATCGGTTCGCTCTGCTGCGGAAGGCAGTCGGCAGGCTGGCCGACCCGCTGCGCGTGATCGACGCCGCAACCCTCAGAGTGGCGCGGGTTTCGGCTCTATCAGGGCTACAGGGGCGGCAGGACTCGAACCTGCAACCCCCGGTTTTGGAGACCGGTGCTCTACCAATTGAGCTACGCCCCTGGGTTGCGCCCCGATTGTAGTCGCGCTCTCTGCGGCCAGTAGAGTCGCGGCGTGGCGGCTCACCGGCGTGTCCTCGGGGTGCTCTTTCTGTTCCTCGCGATCTTCTTCGTCGGGATCGCGTTCACGGCGATCAAGGCCGGCGGCTCCGCGCTCGTGATCGGGATCGCGGCGGTCGTGCTGGCGCTCTGGATCGGGACATTCGGGCTGCGCGCGCTGCTCGCGAGTCGCCCTCGCTGAGGATTCGGCGCCGAGGGGTCGTATTCTCTACGCGTGGTCCAGACCGACGAAACCGCCTCGCTGTGGCAGGAGTTCCAGAAGTCGCGTGACCAGGCGATCCGCGACCGGCTCATCCTCACCTACGCGCCGCTCGTCAAGTACGTCGCCGGCCGGCTGGGGAGCGGGCTGCCCGCGCACGTCGACGAGGGCGATCTCGTCTCGTACGGTCTGCTCGGGCTGATCGGCGCGATCGAGCGCTACGACCCCGACCGTGACGTCAAGTTCGAGACGTACGCGATCGCGCGCATCAAGGGAGCGATCATCGACGAGCTGCGGGCGATGGACTGGGTGCCTCGCTCGGTGCGAGCTCGGGCGCGGCACATCGAGCGGGCGATCGCGGAGCTCGAGGCGAAGCTGCATCGGGCGCCGACCGACGAGGAGATCGCGGGGAAGCTCGGCATCGAGACCGAAGAGCTCGAGGAGAGCCTGACCGAGATCTCGCGCTCGTCGATCGCCGCCCTCGACGAGCTGTGGACGATCTCGTCGTCCGGTGGCGACCAGGTCGCGTTGATCGACACGATCGAGGACACGCAGGGGCCGGAGCCGCAGTCGGCGCTCGCGCAGACGGAGCTCAAGGAGGCGCTCGGCGAGGCGATCGCCCGGCTGCCGGAGCGGGAGAAGCTCGTCGTCACGCTCTACTACTACGAGGAGCTGACACTGCGGGAGATCGGCGAGGTGCTGGGCGTGACCGAGTCGCGCGTCTCGCAGCTGCACACGAAGGCGATCCTGCGACTGAAGGCGCGCCTCTCCGGGGCGCCGTCCCGCGGCGACGGCGACTGACCCGGGCCTTCTTAAGGCGCACCCAGCCTCCTCCCTCTGGCGATGCTACTGAGGAAGGTGTCACATGTCTGTGCCGCGTCCGCGCCGGGTCCGTGACTGTTTTTCCGCAGGACGACCCTCGCTAAGATCGCCGCAAACCAGCCGACAAGGAGTCTTCGCATGCCCGCAGTCGAGCCCGGAAAGATCCGCAACGTCGCCGTCGTCGGTCACCGCGGCACAGGCAAGACCTCGCTCGTCGAGGCGATGTTGTTCCAGGCCGGCGCGACGAACAGGCTCGGCGTGGTCGAGCAGGGCAGCACCGTCTCCGACTGGGACGAGGACGAGCAGCAGCGCCAGATGTCGATCGCGGACACGCTCTGTCACCTCGAGTGGCAGGAGCGCAAGATCAACCTCATCGACACGCCCGGCGAGCCGAGCTTCCAGGGCGACGCGATCGCCGCGCTCCACGTCGTCGAGGGCGCGCTCGTCACGGTCAGCGGCGTCATGGGCGTCGAGGTGCAGACGACGAGGAACTGGGCCCGTGCCGAAGAGCTGAGCCTCGCGCGCGTGCTCTTCGTGAACATGCTCGACCGCGAGCGGGCCGACTTCTTCCGGGTTCTCGAGCAGCTCCGGGCGCAGTTCGGGAACCAGTGCGTCGCCGTCCACCTGCCGATCGGAGCCGAGCACGAGCTGACGGGAGTCGTCGACGTTCTCCACATGACCACGTACACGAGCCCGGACGGAGACCGCGAGGGCAAGCCGGGCGAGATCCCGGCCGACATGGCCGATCAGGTCGAGCAGTACCGGACGCAGCTCCTCGACTCGGTCGTGGAGACCGACGAGGCGCTGATGGAGCGCTACCTCGACGGTCAGGAGCTCTCGCCGGAGGAGGTCGCGTCCGCGCTCAAGAGCGCGGTCACGCGCGGTGAGCTGTTCCCGGTCATGTGCGGGGTCGCGACGAAGAACCTCGGCACGACTGCGGTACTCGACCTCCTGGTCGAGGGCGTGCCGTCACCTGCGAAGAAGGGCTCGCCGATCGAGGTCGAGGGCGCGACCAGCGCGGTCTTCATCTTCAAGACCGTCGCCGACCCGTTCTCGGGCCGGATCAACGTCTTCCGCGTCCTCAAGGGCACGATCTCCTCCGACGCGACGCTCGCCAACGTGCGGACGCACGGGAAGGAGCGGGTCGGCGCGCTGCTCACGCTCCAGGGCAAGGAGCACGAGTCCGCCGACGAGTTCGGCGAGGGCGACCTCGGCGCGGTGGCCAAGCTGAAAGACGTGATGACGGGCGACCTCCTGCTCGACTCGGACCAGCAGATCGAGCTCCCGAGTCTCGACTTCCCCGAGCCCGTGATGAGCTTCGCGATCACGCCGAAGGCGAAGGGCGACGAGGAGAAGGTCGCGACCTCGCTCCGCCGGCTGAGCGAGGAGGACCCGACGCTGCAGCTTCGCCGCGACCCGCAGACCGGCGAGCAGCTCGTGTCGGGCATGACGCAGATGCACGTCGAGGTCGCGGTCGACCGGCTGAAGCGCCGCTTCGGGGTCGAGGTCGACCTCAACCCGCCGCGCGTGCCCTATCTCGAGACGATCCGCAGGGAGTCGCGCGGTCACGGCCGCTACAAGAAGCAAACCGGCGGCCGCGGGCAGTTCGGCGACGCGCACATCGTGCTCGAGCCGATCGAAGGCCACACCGGCTACGAGTTCGTGGACAAGATCGTCGGTGGCGTCATCCCGCAAGGCTTCCGCCCGGCGGTCGACAAGGGCATCCAGGAGGCGATGACCCAGGGGGAGCTCGCCGGTGCCCCCGTCCAGGGCGTCCGCGTGCTGCTCGTCGACGGCTCGTACCACACGGTCGACTCGTCGGAGAACGCGTTCAAGGTCGCCGGGTCGATGGCGTTCAAGCAGGCCTACGAGCAGGCAGACCCTGTGCTCCTCGAGCCGATCATGGAGGTCGATGTCACGGTGCCCGACGACACGGTCGGTTCCGTGAACGGCGATCTCAACTCGCGGCGGGGACGGCTGCAGGGCATGGAGCCGACCGCGGGCATGACGCGGATCAAGGCCGAGGTGCCGATGGCCGAGATGCTGACGTACGGCCAGGCGTTGACCTCCATGACCGGCGGCCGCGGCGACTACCACATGCAGTTCCTGCGCTACGACGAGGTGCCGAGCCACGTCGCGCAGAAGCTGATCGAAGACTCGAAGAAGGAACAGGAAGAAGCAAGAGTCTGAGCGAGCCCGGAGGCGGAGGCGGGGCGAGCCCACCTCCGCGGCGGGACTCCGTCTAGGCCGTCTGGGGCTGCGACTCCTTGAGGCGCTTGATCAGGTCGGCGACGTCTGCGAGCTCCTGCTCGAGGTCGCGCTGGTACTCCTCGAGGCGCTCGAGGACGCGCTCGGGCTCGTACCAGCGATGGCCGACCCCGCGGCGACGGAATTGTCTTCGTCCGTGGTGCATGTTCACCCCCTTTGCTCCGTGTAGCGCTTTCTGAACTGCTCGATCTGGCGCTCGATCTTCGTGAAGGCCTCGACCCACTGGGCCAGGACGCGTCGGCCCGACTGCGTGATCACGTACACGCGCTTGGCCGGTCCGGGAGCGTTGTCGTCCCACGTGGAGTCGACGAGGCCGTCGCGCTCGAGTGAGCGCAGGACCCGGTAGAGGTTGCCCATGTCGATCCGCTCACCCGGCATCAGCTCTTGGAGCTGCTCCAGCAGCTCGTAGCCGTGACCCGGGTTGTCGCGGAGGACGAGGAGGACGGCGGGCTCCGTGAAGCGCTCGAGGCGGGCGCGGACCTGCCAGCGGCCCGGGCCGAGCCTGCGGCGTCCGCGCGCGTGTCTCGGCAGGCCCATGCGGCCGGTCACGCCACCACTCCGAGTGAGTTACAGTGTAAGACACACATAGCAGGACGGTAGCACGCACGGGGGTCGAGACCGAGTGGGCTATAGTCGCCGACTGATGCGCTCGACGAGAACCATCGCCCCGCAGACGTGCGCGATCTGCGAACGGACGCTCCTCCTCGGCGAGCGGACGATGCGCTTTGCCCCGGAGGGCGAAGACTTCCTGGACGTCTGCCCGCTGTGCCACGAGATCGCAGCCGAGCACGGCTGGGTCAAGGAAGGCAGCCCCACGACGCCGACGTTCGACGAGGAGCCGCGCAAGCGCAAGTTCAGCCTCGGAGCATTCCTCGACCCGCGCCGCGCGACCCCGGACGACTCGCTCGCGCCGGAGCCGATCCTGCGCCGCCTCTCCGACCAGGAGCGGGCGGTGGTCGAAGCCGCCGAGCTCTTCAACGCAAGCGCCTACCGACGAACGGTCGGCGGCATCGGCAAGAGCCTCGGCGAGCCGCACGCGAGCGTCATCCTGCTCTCGGGCGTGAACAGCGATGTCGTCGTCACCGTCGCCTGGGACATCTCCTGGTACCAGTACCGCGTCCTGCCCGAGTCGGCGCAGCCGGTCCGGCTCGCGGAGCGTGGCCACGAGCTGGAGGAGCTCGAGCCGTCGTTCAGGACCTGGAACGCGCGGGTCGAGGCCGACGGCCGGGTCGTGCCAGAGATCGCACGTCTCTAGAACCGTCTTACACTAAGACGGTGATCTACTGCGTGATCCCACGTGAGCTCGAGGACGAGCTCTTCGACAAGATGGTCGAGTACTACAAGGACAACCCGAACGTGACCGTCATCGTCGATCGGCGAACCGGCCCGGACCGCCGCACGCGGGGCGGCGAGCCAGGCGGCAAGCGCGAGCTGCGCGACCGGCGGCGCCCGCGGATCCCGGGCACGTTCCTCGAGACCGAGGCCGAGCCTGAATAGAATCGCCCCCGTGACGATCACGGGCGCCAAGACATTCCAGAACTACATCGACGGCGAGTGGGTCGACGCTGCGTCCGGCGAGACCTTCGAGAGCACCAGCCCGGCGAACGGCGACGCGATCGGCGTCTTCCCGCGGTCGAGCGCCGAGGACGTCGACCGCGCGGTGGCCGCCGCGAAGAGCGCCCACGAGGACTGGCGCCTGGTTCCGGCCCCGAAGCGAGGCGAGCTGCTCTTCCGCTTCGCGCACCTCCTGAGCGAGCAGAAGGAGGACCTCGCCCAGCTGATGGCTCACGAGATGGGCAAGGTGCTGCCCGAGGCGCGGGGCGACGTCCAGGAAGCGATCGACATGGCGTACTACATGGGCGGCGAGGGCCGGCGACTGTTCGGCCAGACGACGCCGTCCGAGCTCCGCGACAAGTTCAACATGAGCGTCCGCCAGCCGATCGGGGTCGTGGGCGTGATCACGCCGTGGAACTTCCCGATCGCGATCCCGAGCTGGAAGATGCTGCCCGCCCTCGTCTGCGGCAACACGGTCGTCTTCAAGCCGGCCACGGACACGCCGACGCTCGGTGAGCGCTTCGTCGAGCTCCTGATCGAAGCGGGCGTGCCAGACGGGGTCGTCAACATCGTCCACGGGGGCGGGGGACAGGTCGGGGATGCGCTCGTCCGACACCCTGACGTCCCGGTCATCTCGCTCACCGGCTCGCGCGAGACGGGAGTCGCGGTCACGAAGACCGGCGCCGATCGCCTCAAGCACATCCACCTCGAGCTCGGCGGCAAGAACGCGATCATCGTCATGGACGATGCGAATCTCGACCTGGCCGTCGAGGGCATCGTCTGGTCGGCGTTCGGAACCTCCGGCCAGCGCTGCACCGCGGCGAGCCGCGTAATCGCGCACGAGTCCGTCTACGACGAGCTCGCGTCCCGGCTCGTCGACTCCGCAGAGCAGCTTCGGCTCGGCGTCGGCTGGGAGGAGGACACCGACGTCGGGCCCGTGATCAACCAGGCCGCGCTCGAGAAGATCGACTCGTACACCGCGATCGGCCGTGACGAGGGCGCGAGCCTGCTGACCGGCGGCGAGGTCGCGTCCGGGAACGGGCTCGAGAAGGGCTTCTACTACCGCCCGACCGTGTTCGGCGACGTTGATCCGGGGATGCGGATCGCCCAGGAAGAGATCTTCGGGCCGACCGTGGCCGTGATCAAGGTGCGCGACGTCGACGAGGCGATCGAGGTCTCGAACGGGATCGAGTACGGCCTCTCGTCTTCGATCTTCACGCAGGACGTGAACCGGGCCTTCCGCGCGATGCGCGACCTCAAGGCCGGGATCACGTACATCAACGCGGGCACGATCGGGGCCGAGGTGCACCTCCCGTTCGGCGGCGTCAAGGACACGGGCAACGGGCACCGCGAGGCGGGCCAGGCCGCGCTCGACTTCTTCACCGAGTGGAAGTCGATCTACGTCGACTACTCGGGCAAGCTCCAGAAGGCCCAGATCGACACCTAGCGTGGCGGTCGAGGTCTCCGAGCGCCGCGACGCCCTCGTCGAGCGGCTGCGCAGCTCGACCCTCGGCGCGCTGGACGTCGTGACCGTGTACCTCGGTGTGCGGCTCGGCCTCTATCGCGCCCTCGCCGACCGCGGTCCTTCTTCGTCCGCGGAGCTCGCCGAGGCTGCGGGCCTCAGCGAGCGTTACGTCCGCGAGTGGCTCGAGCAGCAGGCGACGACGGGGATCCTTGACGCCGACGACGAGCGCCGCTACACCCTGCCGCCGGGCCACGACGAGGCGCTCCTCGACGAGACGAGCCTCAACTACATCGCCCCGGTCGGGAAGCTCGTCGTCGCGTGCGTCAGGCCGATCGATGCCGTGCTCGCAGCGTTCCGCAGCGGCGAGGGAGTCCCGTACGCCGACTACGGGGCCGACATGCACGAAGGTCAGGCGGAGTCCTCGCGCCCGCTGTTCGAGCACCTGCTCGGCAGCAAATGGTTCCCCGCGATCCCGGATGTGCACGAGCGGCTCGGCGTGCGACCCGCCGGCTCGGGTCGCCGACGTGGCCTGCGGCCAGGGCCACTCGACGATCGCGATCGCGATCGCCTATCCGAAGGCGCGGGTCGACGGGATCGACCTCGACGCGGCGTCGATCGCTGCGGCCCGGGAGAACCTCGCGGGCAGCGGCGTGGAAGCGCGCGTCACGTTTCACGATCGGGACGCGGCCGATCCAGGGCTCCAAGGGCAGTACGACCTCGTCTACGTGCACGAGGCGCTGCACGACATGTCCTACCCCGTCGACGCCTTGCGCGCGTGCCGCGGGCTGCTCGGCGAGGGCGGGTGCGTCGTCGTTGCCGACGAGCGGGTGGCCGACACGTTCACGGGGGCGGGAGACGACGTCGAGCGGCTCTGCTACGGCTACAGCGTCCTCCACTGCCTGCCGGTCGGGATGGTCGGCGAGGGCGCTGCGGGAACGGGCACGGTCATGCGCCCCGGCACCGTGCGGCGCTACGCGGAGGAGGCGGGCTTCGGCGGCTTCGAGGTGCTGTCGATCGAGAACGACTTCTTCCGCTTCTATCGCCTGACCCCGTAGCGTGCCTACGCGGATCGCGGTCGTCGGGACGACGTGTGCGGGGAAGACCACGGTCGCGAAGCGTCTGGCCGAGCGCCAGGGCGTTCCGCACGTCGAGCTCGATGCGCTGCACTGGGGCCCCGGATGGAGCGAGCCGAGAGCCGAGGAGTTTCGGGAGCGCGTCCGAGAGGCTCTGGCCGGAGACGCCTGGGTCGCGGACGGCGCGTACCACGGCAAGCTCGGCGACCTCGTCGTGAAGCGGGCGGAGCTCGTCGTCTGGCTCGATCCGTCACTGCCCACGATCCTGCGCCGACTCGGCTTGCGGACGGCTCGCCGCGTGCGCAGCGGCGAGGAGCTCTGGGGCGGCAATCGCGAGACCTGGCGGGGGACGTTCTTCAGCCGCGAGTCGCTCCTCCTCTGGGCGTTGAAGACGCACCGGCCGAGGCGCGCCCGGTACGAGGAGCGCCTGGCCGGCTACAACGTCGTCCGGCTGCGGTCCGCGAGCGAGACCGAGGCCTGGCTCGCCGGCGCGTAGCGCAGCGCTCGATAACGTCGTGCCTGTGCTCCGCGTCTACCGCATCCCGTTCTCGACGAACGTCGAGCGCGTGTCGCTCGCACTCGCGTTCAAGGGCCTGAAGGTGGCGTGGGAGGACGTCGATCCAGACGACCGGAGCCCCGTCGAGCGGCTGAGCGGCCAGCCGCTCGTCCCGGTGCTCGTCCACGACGAGCGTGTGATCGCGGACTCGACCGTCATCCTCCGCTACCTCGAAGCGCTGCAGCCGCAGCCGCCGCTCTTCCCGCAGGACGAGGCGCGCAGTGCCGAGCTCGACATCTTCCTCGACTGGTTCAACCGGGTCTGGAAACGGCCTCCGAACGAGATCGAGGCGGAGCGGGGCCAGACTGAGCCCGATTCGCAACGGATCGACGAGCTCGGCCGCGAGCTGACGGGATCCCTTGAGCTCTTCGAGCGGCTGCTGGCCGGGCGCGACTACCTCTTTGGGGAGTTCTCGGCGGCCGACTGCGCGGCGTTTCCGTTCCTCAAGTACGGCCTCATCTACGACGAGGCCGACACCGACGAGTTCCACCTCATCCTCGGGCAGTACCTCGCCCTGAACGGCCGGTACCCGAGGCTCGAGGCGTGGATCCGTCGCGTGGACGCCCGGCCCCGGGCGTGACGGTTCAGGCTTCGGCCGGAGCTGCGGCTGCTCCCGAGGACATCTTGGCTCCCCAGTACGTGTTGAGCGCGCCCTGCACCTTCACGAACCAGACGAACGCCGGGATGATCAGGATCCCGAAGGGGAAGAGCCAGAGCCCCGTCCAGCCGGTGACCGGTGGATGCTGGCCGTCCTTCTGGTACATCCTCCCGATCTCCGAGGGGATGACGAAGGCGCTGACGGCGCTGATCACGATCCAGACGACCAGGCCCAGCACGCCGCCGAGACCGTCGCCCGAGTGCTGCTTGACCTCCTCCTGAGTCTTGTAGACCCAGTAGAGACTGTAGAAGCCGAGCGTGATGATGAGCATGAGAATGACGAAGCCGATGCCGCGTGGTTGCCCGAGCGGGCCGGTGTTTCCACTGTCGATGGTGCTCACGAGCCGCCTCCTCTGGTGGGTCCGCGCGACTGAATCACAGTCGCGTGCGGGGTTCCAGTTTGCGAGAGTCATCGGATGAACCGGAAGCTCGTCGTCTTCGTCCCGCCCGAGTCGCTGGATGCGGTGCGGGACGCGCTGTTCGAGGCCGGAGCGGGGCGCATCGGCGAGTACGAGCGCTGCTCGTGGTACACGGAGGGCACGGGAACCTTCTTCGGAGGCGAGGCGACCGATCCGACGATCGGCGAGCGCGGCCGCGAGGAGCGCGTTCCCGAGCTCCGCCTGGAGACGGTGTATCCGGCCAACCGCGAGGACGAGGTCGTGCGGGCGCTGCGGTCGGCGCATCCGTACGAGGAGCCGGCGTTCGACCTCTATCCGCTCCTGTGAAGGCGCGGCTCTTCACGGACGGCGGCGCGCGCGGGAACCCGGGCCCTGCCGCCTACGCGTACGTGCTCGAGGCCGAGGACGGAACCGTGCTCGCGGCCGAGGGCCAGACGATCGGGGTCGCGACGAACAACGTCGCCGAGTACCGGGGGCTCGTCGAGGGTCTCCGGCGCGCGGCCGAGCTGCACGTGGACGAGCTCGAGGTCGTGTCCGACTCCGAGCTCGTCGTCCACCAGATGCGCGGCGAGTGGAAGATCAAGAAGGACACGCTCCGCGCGCTCTGGGAGGAGGCCGGCGATCTGGCGGCGCGCGTCGGCAAGGTGCGTTACACGGCCGTGCGGCGCGAGCACAACGAGCTCGCCGACCGGCTCGTGAACGAGGCGCTGGACGCGGCCGGCGCCTGAGCGTGCGGGCGATCTCCGTCGAGGAGCGGCGCGCACGGCTCGCGCGGCGGCACTTTCTGGCGCGAGACGCACGTTGCGGCGATCCCGCCGAGCTGGCACGCGGCCTGGTCGGGCTGCACGCGACCGACCCGGCGACGGTCTTCCTCGCGGCCCGCGCGCGTGGGGTGGAGGCGGCGGAGCTCGAGCGCGCGCTGTACGAGGAGCGGAGCGTCCTGCGCATGATCGGGATGCGGCGGACGCTGTTCGTCCTCCCGCTGGACATCGCGGCTGTCGTGCAGGCGGCGTGCACGGAGTCGATCCTGGCCGTGTCGCGCAGGCGGTACGCGAAGCTGATCGAGGGAGCCGGCATCGCCTCGGACGGCGAGAAGTGGCTCGACGAGGTCGGCGCGAAAACGCTGCGGGCGCTCGAGGCTCGTGGCGAGGCGTACGCGGTCGAGCTGTCCGCCGATGTGCCGCAGTTGCGGGAGAAGTTTCACTTCGGCGAGGGCAAGACCTGGGCGAGCAGCACGGGCATGACTTCCTGGGTCCTGTTCCTGCTCGCCGCGGAGGGACACGTCGTCCGCGGTCGTCCGCGCGGAGCTTGGACGAGCAGCCAGTGGCGCTGGGCGCCGGCCGCGTTGTGGTTCGACGAGCCGCTCGCGCGACTCGAACCCGAGCCTGCGCGCGTCGAGCTCGCATCGCGCTGGCTCGCGGCCTTCGGCCCGGCGACCGTGACGGACCTCAAGTGGTGGACCGGATGGACGCTCACACAGACCCGCGCAGCCCTCGGCGCGATCGAAGCCGTCGAGGTCGACCTTGACGGCGTGTCCGGTTTCGTCCTGCCCGGCGACGTCGAGCCCGCGCCGGAGCCCGAGCCGTGGGCCGCGTTCCTGCCGTCACTCGACCCGACCGTGATGGGCTGGAAGGAGCGTGACTGGTACCTCGGCGAGCACGCGCCCGTGCTCTTCGACCGGAACGGAAACGCAGGCCCGACGGTGTGGTGGAACGGCCGCGTGGTCGGCGGCTGGGCGAGGCGGAAGGACGGCGAGGTCGCGTTCCGCCTCCTCGAGGACGTGGGCGCGGAAGGCGTACGGGCGATCGAGGCCGAGACCGAGCTGCTTCAGGTCTGGTTGGGGGAGACGAGAGTGACGCCGCGCTTCGCGACGCCTCTGGCCAAGAAACTCGTGGGCTAGCGTCGCGTCCTGAGAGACTGTCTCGCGTGCGCAGGATTCTCGTCGGCTACGACGGCTCGGACGGCGGCAAGCGCGCGCTCGAGCGCGCGATCGCGGAGGCGCACGAGTCGCGCGGCCGGATCACTGTCCTGAGCGTTGCGAACATGCCGCTCGACCTCGATGTGCCGCGTAACTTCGGAACGCTGGACGACATTTCAGCCGACGAAGGCCACGCGCTGGCGCCGCCGCCGGAAATCGTCGCGCAGCTGACAGAGGCGAGCGAACGGCTCGCCTCGGCCGGGCTCGAGGCGAACCTGACCTGGACGGCCGGGGATCCGGGCCGGGCGATCCTCGACACGGCGAAGGAGGTCCGTGCGCAGGTGATCGTCCTTGGCGAGCACCACCACGGGCTCCTGGGGAACCTCTTCGGCGCCGACGTCGACGCCGAGGTGCAGCGCGAAGCCGGCTGTGAGGTGATCCTCGCCTAACCACGACCGGCCGGTCGGAGAGAAGGCGCTACGCGGCCAGTGCCCCTTCGACAGTCGGTACGACGTTCAGGTGCGGGACGACCCCGGTCACGTCGAGGATCCGTTCGACGACCGGCGCAGTCCCCAGCACGACATTGAACTTGCGATCGAGCTCAACGGCGTTCTTCCTCGTCTGCAGGAGCACGCCGACGATCGTGGAGTCGATGAAGTCGGCGGCCGAGAGGTCGACGATCAAGTGGTCGCAGACGGCCAGAGCCTGGTCGAGAGTTTGCCGAACCTCGTCTGCCGAATGGAGGTCGTGTTCCCCGACGAGCCCGACGAGCGCAGCATGCGGGTGCGGGGAGCGAACCTCGATTGTCGGCACCTGGAACGCGGGGGCGTCGCTCATGATGTACCATCCCTCCGAAGTCGCGCTTCTATTGACACGACACACAACGTACGAAAAGAAATATACGCTACGGAGATCGTATGTCAAGCACCGAAGACAATCGCAAGACATGGCGGTTCCTCTCGAACCACACCCAGGTCCTTCTCTGCCTCCATCACGACCCGAACGCGAGATTCCGTGACATCGCGGAGAGCGTGGGAATCACCGAGCGAGCCGCCCAACGCATCGTCGCCGACCTGATCGATTCCGGCTACGTCGAGAGCGAACGGGTCGGCCGTCGAAACCGCTACCGCATCAAGACCGACATCGCCATGCGTCACCCCGCCCAGGACGGCCACGACATCGGCCAGCTCCTGAAACTCCTGCAGTTGAACGACTGACGCCACGGCGCCTCTCGACGAGCCTGGAATCAAAGCGTTTCCAGAGGCTCGGCGTTCTTTCTTCGAGCACTACTCGGGCGCGTGACAGACCGCCTCGACATTGTGGCCGTCGAGGTCGATCGCGTACCCGCCGTAGTAGTTGCCGTGGTAGTGCGGCCGAAGTCCGGGAGCGCCGTTGTCCGTGCCTCCGGCCGCTAGCGCCGCCGCGTGGAAGGCATCGACCGTCGCCCGGTCCGAAGCGGCGAAGGCCAGGTGGAGCGGCGCCGCCGGCTCACCCTGTCTGATGTAGAAGTCGACCCGGCCCGGAGGCCCCCATCCGACCCCTCCCCAAGCCTCGACCTCTTCGACGCCGAACGGTGCGAGCGCCGTACGGTAGAAGCGTCGACTCGCCTCGAGGTCGCGAACCGGGAGCGTGAGGTGATCGATGAAGACCTGAGCCGTTGCCATCGCCGGTCGCTTTGAGATTACGTGGACGAACGCCGCTTCGGAGGCACAAAAAACCCCGCCTGAGCGGGGCTTTGCTTGAAGCGGATGATGGGACTCGAACCCACGACCTTCTGCATGGCAAGCAGACGCTCTAGCCAACTGAGCTACATCCGCGTAGCTCTTCGAGTATAGAGGCGTTCGCTAGCGGCCGACCGTGAGGCTCACTCTGGCGTCGCTTCGGCGGATCTGGCCCGCTCCCGGGCTCTGGCGGACGACTCGGCCCCGCCGTCCCCGGGACTTCACGCGATGCACCTTCCAGAGGCGGCAGTGCGCGGCTGCGACCCGCCGCCACGCTTTCGCGAGGACGGCGCCGACCACCCTCGGCACCTTGCATTGCGGCGCGGGCAAGGGCTGGCCGCCTCCGACCCGGCCCCACCACGTGCCCCAGCGGCCCGACCCGTCTCCGCGGCCGGTCGGGATGCGCGCGTATTCCTGCACCGTCCACAGCGATAGGTCGTCGGACGGATCGACCTGCGTGCCGCTGTAGTCGCCCCAGCGATTGAGGCCGCCGCGCGTCTTCGTGTACGGCCCCTCGCCGTCCTTGAGCGTGACCGGCTCACGCATCGTCCACGGCGGATCGGTGCCCGCGCGGTAGGCATAGGCGGCGTCGGCGAAGTCGTCGGACTGGAACTCGGTGAAGCCGACCAGCACGTCGTTCCGTGCATTCACGGCGATCGATGCGTACGCATACGAATGGCCTCCGTTCCAGGGCGTGGCCGCCGCGTCCTCGATCCGCCCGCCCTGCACGAAAGCGCCGCTCGTGTCGAGCTCGGCCCACTGGACGGCGGTGTGGAGCCCGTAACCCACGCCGCTGCTTGGCGGGAGGTTGATCGATTGCGCGTACCAGACGCGGCCGTTTCGGAAGACGGCGTTGCCGATGCGCGAGTCGTCGGCGTCGACTCCTCGGCCGTCCGACTGGGGCAGGAAGTTTCCAGGCCCCGGAGTGCCCCATGGCCCGAGCGGGTTCGTCCTCGGCGTTCCGCCCTCGGCCGTGAGCGTCGAGCCCCGCAGCGACCAGAGGCGGTAGGTCGCGGACATGCTGTCGAGGTGCTCGACGAGGTAGAGGGTCGCCTCGGTGGGCGAGTAGGTGACAGCGGGCTGGAGTGTGAACCCTCCCGGGACGCCGATCTCGACCGGCTGCCCGCTCGTGCCCGCCCGGAGCGCGGCGTAGTCGAGCACGATCAGCCGATTGCTGACATAGGTCCCGGTGCCCGCCGCGAACATGTTGACGTCGATCGCGACCGTGCTCTGGTCGAACCCGAGCGTCGGAAAGTCCGCCCAGGTCGCGTTCGTGGGGTCGGCGTCGATCGTGTACAGGTGCCAGCTGCCCTGCGGGTCGCTCGTGTCGGAGATTCCGTAGAGGATCGACGAGCTCGCGAGCAGTGGGTCGCTGGCGGCGCTGACGAGCCAGCGATCGCTGTAGGGGTCGTAGAGCACGCGCGGGTCGAACGGGTGCCGGGTGCCGAGTCGGCTCCAGAAGCTTGTCATCGAAACCCTGCTCAGTACCTTGCCGTCGGACTTGCGCTGGATGACGTAGTTGCTGTTGAGCGTCGACATCAGCTTCTCGCGGCCGACCGCGCCGTTCGTGTCCGGTGGGGATTCCGTCTTCTTCCCGGCCAGCGGCGTGTCCGTCTGGGCGAGGAAGCTCGCCGAGACGTACGGCGACGGGACGGCCAGCGTCCGCGTCCGCCGACGCGTTGAGAGTGGGAGCTCCGGCGCTCTTACGGTGTGCTC
This sequence comes from uncultured Actinomycetes bacterium, assembly GCA_963850415.1. Classification (GTDB taxonomy): domain Bacteria; phylum Actinomycetota; class Thermoleophilia; order Gaiellales; family Gaiellaceae; genus VAXT01. The sequence goes on along the minus strand of CAWKLE010000004.1, from coordinate 39,887 downwards.
GGCGCGCTCGCTCGGCTCCGGCGGGCTCGGCGGCTCGGGGCGGGCCGGGACGCGCGCGAGTGCGCGCATGTCGACGACGGCGGTCGCGGAGACCCGGACCGGCACGCCCGTGTACGGAATGTCGTTCCTGGAGCCCGAGACCTCGGGAGAAAGGCCGGCAAACGCAATCCCGCAGGCCAGGAAGAGGGCCCACAGAAGCCACCGCCAGCTTCCCGATCGGAGCCGCATGCGCCGAAGGAGCTCACCCTAGCAGCGCGTTCTCAGGGGAACAGGTTGCGCTCCGCGGGCATCACGAGGTCACGTGCGGTGCCCTCGCCGGCGGCCTCGAGGCCGCGCACGATCGCGACCGGGGCCCGGTCGAGCTTGCCCATGACGAGCTCTGCAGCCCCGGCGATCTCGTCCGCGATCGCGATCACCGTGGAGCGGAGCTCGTAGCCGGTCGGGTCGGGTTCGCCTTTCAGGTCGCGGAGCACCTCGACTCCGGCGGCGCCGATCGCGACGTCGGTCGTCCCCTGGCGCCACGGGCGGCCAAACGAGTCGCTGACGACAACGCCGACCGTGCGTCCGGTCAGCTCGTGAAGCCGCGCGCGCAGGCGGGCGGCGGAGGCATCCGGGTCGACGGGCAGGAGGACGAGTGTGCCCGGCTCGGGCGTGTTCGAAGCGTCGACGCCACTCGACGCGCAGACGAAGCCGTGACGGGTCTCGGTGATCAGGAGGGAGCCCCGCGTGCGCACGATGCGCTTCGCCTCGCGGAGGATCACCTCGATGCGACGAGCGTCCCCGTCGTCTGCGAGCTCGCGCGCGCGAGCGGACGGCTCGACCTCGTCCAGCCGCACGATCCGGCCCTCGACCTTCGAGATCGCCTTCTGTGCGACGACGAGGACATCCCCGTCTTGCAACTCCGCTCGTTCCACGATCAGGCCTGCGAGGTCGTCTCCTTCGCGGAGCTCGGGGAGCCCGCGCACGGCGGAGATCGTCAGCTCGGTCACAGCCCGAGGATCTGGAGCCCGGCGTGACCGCGGTAGCGGCGATTGAGGTTGACGATCACGGCGGTCATGCCCTCCAGCGCCCGTGCGTTCGCGAGCGGGCCCGCGTCGAAAGCGCGGCCGGTGACGAGTGTCGCCGCGAGCTCGAGCGCGGCCGTCTTCGCGGTCTCGTCGTCGCCGCAGACGAGCGCGTCGCCGTCCGCTTTGCCGGCCGCGAGGGAGCTTGCCGCGAGCGAGTGGAGGCCGGCCAGGACCGGGCCCTGGAGGAGCTCCTCCACCTGTTCAGCGAGGGACAAGGGGTCGACGGTCGGACGCGCGAGCCTGTTCTCGAAGCGGATCTGGCTCGCGACGCTCAGGACCGGCGTCTCGCCGATCGCGTCGGCGAGCTCGGCCGCTGTCGAGAGCGCGGCCGACGCATCGACCGAGAGCACGGCCAGATCGACTCCGCTGACTGCGTCTTCGTTCACGGCCCCGGCCGCTCCGATCTCGGCAGCCGTGGCTGCTGCGCGGCCGGCGTCGCGCGAACCGATCGTCACGTCCATCCCGGCCTCCACGAGCCGTGCGCCGAGAGCCGAGCCGAAGGCGCCGGTCCCGCCGAGCACTGCGACCTTCACGCGGGCACCGCTCCGAGTGCAGCTTCCGCGAGCCGTTTCCGGGTCTCGGGATCCGTCATCAGCGTTCGAGTGACGATCGGGCGCACGTCACCGAGCCCATCGAGGTCGTGCGCGTCCTCCTCGTCGACGACGAGCGCGCCGATCAGGCCGCCGTACTGCGCGGCGACGTGTGCGGGTGACGTGCCTCCCGCAAGGCGCGCCAGCATCCGGTCCGCGGGCCCCTTGACCGCACGGCCGCCGATCAGCGGGCTGACCGCCACGACCGACCCGCAACGCGCGGCGAGCGTCTCGCGGATCGCGGCCACGCCGAGGATCGGGCCGATCGAGACGTAGGGGTTGCTCGGAGCGATGAGCACGACATCTGCGCTCTGAAGGGCCGCGACGACTCCGGGCGCGGGTTTCGCGTCCGTCTCGCCGTCGAAGCGGACGCCGTCGACCTCGTCGCGGTGCCCGCGCGCGACGAACCACTCCTGGAACGGGAACTCGCCGGCGGGCGTGTCGATCCACGTGCGCAGCCGATCGTCGGTCGCGGGCAGCACGTGGGTCTCGATCCCGAGCGAGCGGGCGAGCCGCTGCGTCACGCTCGAGAGCGGCTCCCCCGAGCGCAGCGCCTGGGTGCGGACGAGGTGCAGCCCGAGATCGAGGTCGCCGAGCTGGAACCAGTTCTCGCCGCCGAGCTGTCCGACGGTCTCGAGCGCGCGCCAGCTCTCGTCCGCGCGCCCCCAGCCGCGCTCCTCGTCGTTCAGCCCGGCGAGCGCGTAGAGGATCGAGTCGAGATCCGGCGAGATGTGCAGCCCGAGCACCTCGACGTCGTCACCGACATTGCCGATCACGGTCACGTCCGCCGGCTCGATCACCTCGACGAGCCCCTGGACGAACCGCGCCCCGCCAACTCCGCCCGAAAGGACGGCGACTTTCACGACGGCACCAGGTCGGCCGGCGTGTCGACGTCGTCGCGCAGGCCTGCGCGAACCACGTCTACGGCGAGCTCGGCCTGCGCGCGGAAGCGCGCCGCGCTGCCCGGCCCGTAAAGCGGCGCAAAGAAGGTCGTGTCCGATAGCCCGAGTGCGTTCGTCGTACCGTCTCGGGCCGGGGCGATCGCGATGCCCCGCTCCGGGATCGCGTCGTGCAGGGCGTGCAGATCGTCAGCGGTCACGGACGGAAGGTCGGAGTTGACGACGAGGACCGGCCCGGGGCCGATCTCCCGAAGCGCGGCCTCGACTGCGGCACCCTGTCCGCCCCCGGGATCGGGGATCCAATCGGCCCCTTCGACCGGATCGGGCGACACGACCCACGTTCGACCCACGCTGCCCGCTGCGAGAAGCACTGCTTCGAGCATCGCACGCGAGAGCTCCTCCCGAGCATCGCCGAGGCGCGACTTCCCGCCCGAGCCCGCATGCGGGATCACGATTCGGATCAAGGTCGTAGCGGCCGCACCGCGATCGTCACGCGGCTCACGGCGCACAGCCGGCCCTCGTCGTCGGTCAGCTCGACGTCCCAGACCCAGGTCGTCCGCCCTCGATGGACGCGGCGGGCGGTCGCATGGATCGTGCCCTCGCGGATCGAGCGCAGGAAGGTCGAGTTGTTCGACATGCCGAGGCCGATGTTCCCGTCGGGCACGACGCCGACGTTCGTCCCGAAGGAGGCGAGCGCCTCGGCGATCGATGCATGGACGCCGCCGTGCACGAGCCCGACCGGTTGCAGCAAGTGCTCGCGCACCGGAACGTGTGCGCGCACGAGCTCGTCGGTGGCCTCGTCGATCTCGAGCCCGTAGTGCTGGTCGAACGGGGACGACTGGGATTCCCACATGGCGTCGCAAAGTGTGAAGCTTTCGGCGGAAGTGAACATCGGGATCGGTCTTCCAACCACCGTGCCGGGCGCGACGGGCGACCTCGTGCTCGAATGGGCGCGCCGCGCGGACGCGGGGCCGTTCTCGTCCGTCGCGGTGCTCGAGCGCGTCGTCTACGACAGCTACGACCCGTTCGCCGCGCTCGCCGCGGCCGCCGCTGCGACCTCGCGGGTGCGCCTGGCGACGATGATCGCGATCGGCCCGCTCCGCTCGACCGCGCTGCTTGCGAAGCAGGCCGCGTCCGTCCACGAGCTGTCCGGCGGGCGGTTGACGCTCGGGCTCGCGGTGGGGGCGAGGACCGAGGACTTCGACGCGGCCGGGGTTGAGCACAAGGGCCGCGGGAAGCGCCTCGGCGAGCAGTTGGCGTACATCCGGGGCGACATCGACGGCGATCGAGTCGGGCCGTCGCGGGACGGGATCGAGATCCTCGTCGGCGGTCTCAGCGGCCAGGCGTACTCGCGCATGGCGCGCTACGCGGACGGCTACGCGCACAACGGCGGGCCTCCGCGCGCGTTCGCCAACGCGGCCGGGCGCGCGCTCGCCGCGTGGGGCGATCTCGGTCGCCCCGGGAAGCCGAAGCTCTGGGGCCAGGGCTACTTCGCGTTCGGCGATCCCGATCGCGGCGGGGACTACCTGCGCGACTACTACGCATTCACCGGCCCGTTCGCGGAGAAGATCGCCGCCGGCAACCTGACGAGCGCCCGCGCCGTCAAGGACTACGTCCGCGGCTACGAGGAGGCCGGGTGCGACGAGCTCGTCCTCTTCCCGACCGTGCCCGAACTCGGCGAGCTCGATCGGCTCCAGGAGGCGATCGCATGAACGTCGAGATCGTGGGCGGCGGCCCGGCCGGCCTCTATCTGGCGATTCTCTTGCGCAAGCTCGACCGGGGCGTCGACGTCCGCGTCCTCGAACGCAACGCGCCCGACGCGACGTTCGGCTTCGGCGTCGTCTTCAGCGAGGAGACGCTCGGCGCGCTGCGAGATGCCGACCCCGAGACGCATCTCGAGATCACGGACACCTTCGCGCGCTGGGATCGCATCGCCATCCGCTACCAGGGCCGCGAGCTGTCGTCGCGCGGCCATTCGTTCTCGGCGATCGCGCGCAAACGGCTGCTCGAGATCCTCCAGGAGCGGTGCCGCGAGCTTGGCGTCGTCCTCGAGTTCGGCGTCGAGGTCGAGGAGCTTCCGGAGGCGGACCTCGTCGTCGGCGCGGACGGCGCGAACAGCCTCCTGCGGCGGTTCGGCGACTTCGGAACGAAGGTGCGGCCGGAGGGCTCGAAGTACGTCTGGTTCGGCACCGACCACGTCTTCGACGCGTTCACGTTCGCCTTCCGCGAGACGGAGCACGGGCTCTTCAACGCGCACGCGTATCCGTACGACGAGCGGATGTCGACGTTCATCGTCGAGTGCCCCGAGCCGGTGTGGCGTGCGGCCGGCCTCGACGCGCTGGACGAGCAGGAGAGCCTGGCGTTCTGCGAGCAGCTGTTCGCGAACGAGCTGCGCGGGCGCGAGCTCTACTCGAACCGCTCGCTGTGGCTCGACTTCCCGAAGGTCACGAACGTGACCTGGCACGCGGGGAACCTCGTCATCCTCGGCGACGCGGCGCACACGGCGCACTTCTCGATCGGGTCGGGGACGAAGCTCGCGCTGGAGGACTCGATCTCGCTTGCGGCGGCTCTCGCACGCCGGCGCTGGGACCTGCCCGCCGCATTCGTCGACTACGAGCTGGAGCGCGAGCCGTACGTGCAGCGCACCCAGGACGCGGCGAGCGAGAGTGCCGCGTACTTCGGGCGGATCGCGAGCTACTCGCACCTCGAGCCGATCCAGTTCGCGTTCAACCTGATCACTCGGGCGGGGCGGATCACACATTCGACCTTGACCGTGCGCGACCCGCAGTTCACGCGGACGCTCGACGCCTGGTTCAGCGGACGGTCCGTCTCACCGCCGCCGGCGTTCTCGCCGTTCGAGCTGCGCGGCGTGCGGTTCGAGAACCGCTTCGAGCTCGTCGAGAGCTCGGTCGCGGTCAGCGAGGAGGGCCGCATCTCTCAGGAAGTCGCGAGCAGACCCGAGGGGAAGCTCCTGCTTCGCCTGACCCATGCCGGCCGGCGCGGCGCGACGCAGCCGCGGAGCCGGGGCGTCGACCTTCCGTTGGCCGACGGCTGGACCGTCATGGCCCCGACGAATCGTCCGTTTGGGCCGTTTGGTGCGATTCCTGGCCGGCCGGACGAAGCTGCCGTCCTCAACGCGTTCGTTGCCGCGGCCGAGAGTGCGGACGCCGCCGTGCTCGAGATCGACATGGCGCACGGCTATCTCCTCGGCAGCTACCTGTCGCCGCTGACGAACGACGAGGACGACCGGCTGCGGTTTCCGGTGCGCGTGCTCGTAGCCGTGCGCGCCGCGTGGGCAGGACCGCTCGCGGTGCGTCTCTCGGTCACCGACTGGCACCCGCGCGGCAACACGGTCGACGACGGGATCGCGATCGCGCGCGTCCTCGCCGAGCACGGCTGCGACCTGATCCACGTCGAGGCCGGCCAGACGATCCACGACGACCGTCCCCAGTACCGTCGCGGGTTCCTGACCGCGCTCAGCGACCGCGTCCGCAACGAGGCGCGCGTCCCAACGCTCGTCCGCGGACACCTGACGACGCTCGACGAAGCGAACACGATCGTCGGCGCCGGCCGCGCGGATCTCGTCCTCCTCGACCTGCCGGAGACCCAGATTGAGCACGCTCTCCCACTTAGTAACAGTCTGTTACTTGGGCAGGTTCGGGCTTGAACCTCGGGGAGTTGGCCTATACGGACGTGCCCGAGGGGGCGGTGCACCTCTTGCCGTTGGGGGCGACCGAGCCGCACGGGCCGCACGCGCCGCTCTCGACGGACACGCTGATCTCGGTCGGCATCTGCGAGCGCGCGGCGGAGCGGCTGGCGGGCGAGATCCCGGTGCTCGTCCTGCCCGCGCTGCCCTACGGCGTGACACGCTACGGCTCCGCGTTCGCGGGGGCGGTTTCGATCTCCGAGGGAACTCTGAGTGCGCTCGTGGCCGAGATCGCGGACAGCGTCGGCCCGCTCGTGCTCGTGAACAGCCACTTCGAGCCCGAGCAGGTCGAGACGCTGCGCGCGACGGGCGTGCCGTTGCTCGATCTCACGCGGCGCAGGAACGCGGAGCGGTTGACCGAGGAGTTCCGCTCCGGCTCCTGCCACGCCGGACGCTACGAGACGTCGCTCGTCCTCGCCGACCGGCCCCAGCTCGTCCACGCGGATCGGATGCGGGGGCTCGAGGAGCGGCACGTGGACATGCCCTCCGCGATCCGGGCCGGTCGCACCGACTTCCTCGCGATGGGCATGGACGAGGCGTACTGCGGCGCGCCCGCTGAGTCCTCTGCCGAGGAAGGTCGCGAAACGTTCGAGACGCTGACGGACCTGCTCGTCGAGCTGATCCGCGAGGTCGCCGCGTGATCACCCATGCAGAACTGCCGCACGAGCTGAACCTCGCGACGTGGTTCGTCGACCGGAACGTCGAGGAAGGGCGCGGCGACCGCACCGCGCTCATCAGCGCGAAAGGCCCCACGACGTACGCGGAGCTTGCCCGGCTCGTGAACCGGTACGGCAACCTGCTCCGCGAGCTCGGCGTGCAGGCCCAGGATCGAGTCCTCATCGTCCTCGCCGACTCGGTCGACTTCGTGGCGCTTTGGTACGGAGCGCAGAAGATCGGCGCAGTCACGGCCGAGGCGTACACGTTCCTCCAGGCGAAGGACTACGCGTACTACCTCGAGTACACGGATGCAGCGGTCGTCGTTGCGGACGAGACGACTCAGGATGTGATCCGGCAGGTGGCGGGCGATCGGCGAGTCCTGGTCGTCGACGACGAGCTCCGGGCGCGCCTCGGGCAGCTCCCGGACGAGCTCGAGCCTGCGCCGACGACGAAGGACGACATCTGCCTCTGGAAGTTCACGACCGGAAGCACCGGCCGGCCGAAGGGCGCCGTCCATCCCGTGCACAGCGCTGTCCTCAGCCACGAGTGGTACGCGCGCGGCGTGCTGGCGATCCGCGAGGACGACATCGTGCTGCCCGTTCCGAAGCTCTTCTTCGGGTACGCGCGCGACCTGACCGCGCTCTATCCGTTCGGCGTGGGCGGGGCGGGGATCGTCTTTCCGGAGCGCACGACTCCGGAGCGGATCTTCGAGCTGATCGCCGAGCACCGGCCGACCATCCTCGTCAACGTTCCGACGATGATGGCCCAGATGATCGACTCGATCAGACATGGCCGGTGCCAGGCACCGGACATGTCCTGTCTGCGGGTGTGCACGTCGGCCGGGGAGGCGCTGCCACGCGATCTGCACGACCGCTGGCTCGACACGTTCGGCGTCGAGGTGCTGGACGGGATCGGCTCATGCGAGCTGTACCACATCTACATCTCGAACCGACCCGGGCGGGCGCGCGCCGGGTCGACCGGCGAGCTCGTCCCGGGCTACGAGGCCGAGCTCGGCGAAACTGGGGAGCTGCTCGTCACGGGCCACACGGCGGCGCTCTACTACGAAGGCGACGACGACAAGACGGAGCGCACGTTCGAGGGCGACACCGTGCACACCGGAGACCTGTTCGAGCGCGACGACGACGGCTTCTTCTGGTACCGCGGCCGCGTCGATGACCTGATCAAGGTCGGCGGGATCTGGGTCGCGCCGGCCGAGATCGAGCACTGTCTCGTCGGGCATCCGGACGTCGTCGAGTGCGCGGTCGTCGGCGCCGCTCGGAACGGGTTGACGATTCCACGCGCGTACGTCGTGGTCCGGCAGCCGGTCGAGGAGCAGGCACTCCAGGACTTCGTCCGCGAACGGCTCTCGCCGCACAAGTACCCGCGGGAGGTCGTGTTCGTCGACGATCTGCCGAAGACGCCGTCCGGCAAGCTCGACCGGAAGGCGCTCGCCGCGTGAGCCGCGTGGTCGTCGTCACCGGTGGTGCGAAGGGGATCGGCAAGGCCGTTGCCGAGCGGTTCGCCGGCGAACAGGTCCGTGCGCCTGGCCATGACGAGCTCGACGTCACGGACGAGGCGGCTGTGCAGGCCTTCTTCGAGGGCATCGGCCGCGTCGACGTCCTCGTCAACAACGCGGGGCTGGCCGTCGGAGCGCCGCTGGCCCGCACGACGCTCGACGACTGGCGCGCGCACCTCGACGTGAACGCGACCGGCGCATTCCTCTGCACCCGGGCCGTCGTAGGCGGCATGATCGAGCGCGGAGATGGCCGGATCGTGACCGTTGCCTCCGTTGCCGGGCTCGTCGGCGCGCGCTACACCGCTGCGTACAGCGCGTCCAAGCACGCTGTGATCGGGCTCATGCGCGCGACTGCAGCCGAGGTCGCCGGAACCGGCGTGACCGCGAACGCCGTCTGCCCCGCCTACGTGGACACGGACATGACGCGGCGCACGGTCGAGAACATCGTCGCCAAGACGGGGCGCACCGCCGAGGAGGCCGGGGCGGAGCTCGCGGCGCTGACCCCGCTCGGGCGCCTGCTCGAGCCGGACGAGGTCGCAGCCGCGGTGATCTTTCTCGCTTCCGCCGAGGCCGCGGCGATCAACGGGCAGACGATCGTGCTCGACGGCGGGGGCCTTCAGACGTGAGCCCCTTCCGCGGCTCCACCGCCTTTACCGAGCACTGGCAGAACTTCGACTTCGCGCTCGCGGACGGCGTCGCGACGGTCACGTTCTCGCGCCCGGACAAGCTGAACGCGCTCACGTTCGACGTCTATGCGGACCTGCGCGACCTGCTCGGAGAGCTGCCCCACCGTGGCGACGTGCGCGTGCTCGTCCTCACCGGGGAGGGACGCGGCTTCTGCTCGGGCGGGGACGTCGAGGAGATCATCGGCGAGCTGCAGCAGATGGGCGCCGGCGAGCTCCTGGACTTCACGCGGATGAGCGGCGCGGTCGTCAAGGCGATGCGAGAGGCGCCGCTGCCGATCGTCGCGGCCGTGAACGGCGTCGCGGCCGGAGCGGGGGCCGTGCTCGCGCTCGCGGCCGACCTGCGGCTCGTCGCGCGCTCCGCGAGGTTCGCGTTCCTCTTCACGCGGGTCGGCCTGGCCGGAGCGGACATGGGTGCCGCGTACCTGCTCCCGCGTCTCGTCGGGCTCGGCAAGGCGACCGAGCTGCTCCTTCTCGGCGGCGAGGTCGATGCCGACGGCGCGGACGCGATCGGTCTCGCGACGCGGGTCGTCGAGGACGATGAGCTGCCGCAGGCGACGGTCGAGCTCGCCCGGCGCCTCGCCGACGGCCCCTCGCTCGCGCACGCGACGACCAAGGTCCTCCTCACCCGGGAGCTGGACATGTCCCTCGGAGACGCGGTCGAGATGGAGGCGCTCGCCCAGGCGCTGCTGATGAAGAGCGACGACTTCGGTGAGTTCTACGCGGCCTGGACGGAGGGGCGGAGCCCGGCGTGGACCGGCCGCTGATCGTCAACCCGCCCGAGCTGCCCGAGCCGGTCGGGTTCGCGCACGCCGTCGTCGCAGCCGGCGGCGTCTACCTCGGCGGCCAGACCGGCGAGGGCGCGACGCTCGTCGAGCAGTTCGACTCGGCCGCCGCGAAGCTCGTCACGGCGCTGCGCGCGGCCGGCGGCGAGCCCGACCAGCTGGTCTCGCTCGTCGTCTACACGACGGACATCGAGGGCTACCGCGCCTCGACCCGCGAGCTGGGCGAGGTCTGGCGCACGCACTTCGGACGGCGCTATCCCGCGATGGCGCTGATCGGCGTCTCGGCGCTATTCGAGCCCGATGCGCGAGTCGAGCTGATGGGCGTTGCCGTGATCGATGGCTGACGTCCTCGAGCGCGCGCACCGCCTCGGTCACGAGGTCTTCGCGCCGATCGCCGCCCGAGGAGAGCCCGGCCGCCTCAATCGCCGGCTCGTCCGCGCGCTCGGCGAGCAGGGCCTGCTCGAGCTCGTCTTCGCAGGCTCCGCGGTCGAGCTGTGCGAGCTGCGCGAGGGCCTCGCACACGGCTGCACCGAGGCCGAGACGGCGCTCGCGCTCCAGGGGCTCGGCGGCTACCCGATCCTCAGCCGCGGGACGCCAAGCATTCGCGACGAGTGGATCCCGCGCCTCTCCCGCGGCGAGGTCGTGGCCGCGTTCGCGCTCAGCGAGCCGGATGCGGGCTCGGACGCGGCGAGTCTCAGCGCTCCGCGCCAAGCGCGACCGCGACGGGTTCCGCCTGACCGGAACGAAGCTCTGGATCTCGAACGCGCCGGAGGCAGACGTCTACAGCGTCTTCGCGCGCACGTCCGACACGGGCTCGAAGGGAATCTCGGCCTTCGCCGTCCCGCGCGAGAGCGAGGGCCTCTCGGGCGAGCACCTCGACCTGCTGGCGCCGCACCCGATCGGCCGCCTCGACTTCGACGGCGTCCGCGTCGAGGCAGACCAGGTGCTCGGCGACCTGGACGGCGGGTTCGCCGTCGCGATGGACACGCTCGACCTCTTCCGCCCGAGCGTCGGCGCCTTTGCGGTCGGGATGGCGCAGGCCGCCCTGGACGCCGCGGTCTCGTACACGCAGGAGCGCGAGGCGTTCGGCAAGCCGCTGGCGCAGTTCCAGGCGGTCTCGCACCAGCTCGCCGAGGTGGCGACCGAGATCGAGGCGGCCCGGCTCCTCGTCCGCGAGGCGGCCACGAAGTACGACGCGGGCGTCCGGCCCGTGCGCAAGGCCTCGGCGATGGCGAAGCTCTTCGCCACCGAGGCGGCGCAGCGCGCGGTCGACGTCGCGATCCAGGTGCACGGAGCCCGCGCGCTCCAGACGGGCCACGTGCTCGAGCACCTCTACCGCGAGGTGCGGGCGCCGCGCATCTATGAAGGCGCGTCGGAGGTGCAGCGCGAGATCATCGCCCGCGAGCTCTTCAAGGAGGCAGGGTGAGCATCGACAAGTCCCTGACGTATACGTCCTACCTGGCGCTGGAGGAGATCCTCGGCGCCCAGCGGCCCAAGTCCGACGAGCACGACGAGATCCTGTTCATCGTCGTCCACCAGGTCTACGAGCTCTGGTTCAAGCAGCTCATCCACGAGCTGCGCTACCTGCAGCGGATGCTCGAGGAGGGCAACGAGGCGCGGGCGTTCTCGACCTTCAAGCGCGTCCTGACGATCCTCAAGCTCGTCGTCCAGCAGCTCGACGTGATCGAGACGATGACGCCCGTCCAGTTCCTGACCTTCCGCGAGCGGCTCGAGTCCTCGTCCGGCTTCCAGTCCGGCCAGTTCCGCGAGCTGGAGGCGATCCTCGGCCGGCGCGACCCGGGCGTGCTGACCGCGTATCACGAGCAGAGCCCGGACTACGAGAAGGTCAAGGCGGCGCTGGAGCGGCCGTCCGTCTACGACTCGTTCCTCCGGTACCTGTCCGGGAAGGGCTACGACGTTCCGGCCGAAGCACTCGAACGCGACGTCACGCAGCCGGTGCAGGAGTCGAAGGGCGTCCAGGCCGCGCTGCTCCAGGCCTACCGGGACGACGAAGGAGCGGCGCAGGTCGCCGAGCGCCTGGTCGACTTCGACGAGGGCTTCATGGAGTGGCGCTACCACCACGTGAAGATGGTCGAGCGGACGATCGGCACGAAGATGGGGACGGGAGGGTACGGCGCCGACTACCTCCGCTCGACGCTGCACAAGCCCTTCTTCCCCGACCTCTGGGCCGTCCGCAGCGAGCTTTGAACCCGCTCGCCGCGTACTACTCGGACTTTCGAGTCTCCGAGCGGCTGCTCCTGACGGGCCACTCGCACCAGGCGTGGCCGGACGTCGGGCGCGAGGGGCAGCTCGAGGCGTGGCAGGACGCGGCCGAGCACGCCGACCTGAAGTGGGAGCGGGCGTTCGCGAAGGCGGAGCGCCTGCGCGACGGTGTGCGGCGGCTGCTCGACGACCCCGGCGCGCCGGTCGCGCTGGCGGTGAACACGCACGAGCTCGTGCTCCGGTTCCTGTCCGCACTGCCGCTGCGGGAGCGGCCGAAGCTCGTCTCGACGGACGGCGAGTTCCATACGCTGCGGCGACAGCTCGGGCGCCTGGGGGAGGAGGGGCTCGAGGTCGTCCGGCTTCCGGCCCGGCCCGTGGAGACGCTCGCCGAGCGGCTGGCCGCCGAGGCTCCGGGCGCGAGCGCGGTGCTCGTTTCGGCCGTGCTCTTCGAGGACTCGCGGATCGTCCCAGGGCTGACGGCTCTGGCGGAGTCGTGTGTGGACGCGGGCGCGGAGCTGCTCGTCGACGCCTATCACGCGCTTGGCTGCGTGCCGTTCACGGCGGCGGGCCTCGAGCGAGCGTGGATCGTCGGTGGCGGCTACAAGTACTTGCAGCTCGGGGAGGGCAACTGCTTCATGCGGTTGCCGCCCCAGGCGGACGAGCTTCGGCCCGCGATCACGGGCTGGTACGCGGAGTTCGACGAGCTGCAGGCCGAGCACGGTGCGGGCGCTACGGCGTATCCGCGCGGGAGCATGCGCTTCGCCGGGTCGACGTACGACCCGACGAGCCACTACCGGGCAGCCCGCGTCCTCGACTTCTTCGACGAGCAGGGCCTGACCCCGGAGCGGCTGCGGGAGAGCTACCTCCACCAGACGACGCTGCTCGCCGAGCGCTTCGACGAGCTCGACCTTCCGGATGTCGCCCGAGATCGCGAGACGGCCCTGAGCGCCTTCGGAGGGTTCATCGCCTTCGAGTCGGAGCGCGCCGAGGAGCTGAGCCGCCTGCTCCTCGATGAGGGCGTCGTCACGGACAGCCGCGGTTCCCGGCTGCGCTTCGGGCCCGCGCCGTACCACTCGGACGAGCAGCTCGAGACCGCGATCGAGATCCTCGGCCGGGTCGCGCGCTGACCTAGGCGGGGCTCTCGGCAGGGACAGGCTGCGGCGCCCGTTCGGCGACGAGCGCCGGGCCACGCCGTGGCAGCAGCAGGACGACGAGGCTCGTGAGCACGACGCCTGCGAGCTGCGTGTGCGTCAGCGTCGCGTCAAAGGCGAAGTAGCCGACCGCGATCGCCACGACCGGGAACGCGAGCTCCGCGACCGACGCGACCGACGCCGTCGTGCGCTGCAGGCCGTAGTAGTAGAGGAGGAGCGCGACGAGGCCGGTGACGAGCGCGAGCAGCGCGATGAAAAGCTCGTCGTGCAGCGAGGCCCTGAATGGCGCGCCCAGCACGAGCACTGCCGCGAGAGCCGCAGGCAGGCCGAACGCGAAGCGCAGGGCTGTCACCTGTTGGTACGGAAGCTCGAGCGCGAGAAAGCGCCCGAGAACAGTCCCGAGCGCCCAGAGGGCGGCGGCCATGAGCGCGTAGAGCACGGGCGCCTGCCCGTGGAGCGAGACGTCGAACGGGCTCGGGAACGCCATCAGCCACGTCCCGGCCAGCCCGCCGATCAGGAACAGCCCGAAGCGCGGGCGCGGCCGCTCCCCGAGCATGACCGCGGCCAGCGACACCGCGATCAGCGGCTGCACCTTCTGCAGGACGACCGGCGTCACGGGATTCCCGTCCACGAACGCCTGCGTGAACAGGATCGTGGCCAGCGCCGAGGAGCCCGCGCCGACGACGATCGCGGCGGCTACGAAGCGCGGCCCCGCGCGCCAGACCGCCGGGAGCGCGGTCACGACGACCGGCAGGAGCACGAGCACGAGGACGACGTGCTCGCCGAGGACGATCGTCGCCGGCTCGGTCGAGTGGGCGAGCGGACGGCGAATGAGTGCGTCCATGCCCCACAGGCCCGCCGCGACCGCCACGGCGATGACTCCGATGGTCGCTCGGCTCGGCACACCTCCATTCTGCAAACCGGCTGGCGACCTCGCGCGTCTGAATTGACATGAAGCGGGTCGCCGGCGCATTGCTGCTCCTCGGGTTGTTCGCGTGCACCGCGTCCGCGGCCGAGCCGGTTCGGGTCTCGCTGACCGGCAAGCGAGCGGTTCCGGTTGTCGGCCGCGCATGGACAGTCCGGCTCGCGATCCGCCCGCGCACCTACGCAGGCACGGTTCGCGTGAGCGCGTCCGGGCCGGGTCGCGTCGAGCGTGCGCGCGATCGGGAGGCGCGGCTCGTATCGAGCGCGGCTCGTCTTCCCAAAGGCCGGGCTGTGGCGAATCAGCGCGCAGGCGGGCGGCGCGACCTCCCGGCTCGGATCCGTTCGGGTACGCCGGCCGCCGGCGAAGCCGTCGCGTTCACCGAGCCGACCTCGATCGACCTCGAGCCCGTCGGGCAGGCTGCTGCTCGTCGAGTTCAATCCGGGCCGTGTTCTGCAGCGTGGATCCGGCGACGGGTCACTTGATCGCGGTCGCAACATCGCTGGTCGCGTCCTTACGCGGTCGTCCGAGCTCCATCCGGCAGCATCTACCTCTCGATCGTGAATCAGCTCCTGCGGTTCAGCGGTGACGCTCCGCCGACGACCGTCGCCGAAGTGCCGCCGGGCGTCGAGATCGGGCCGATCGCAGTCGCACCGAGCGGCGATCTCTACTACTCGACTGCGACGCAGATCTTCAGGCTCCCGGGGGGATCCGGGCCATCGGTCCGCATCGCGGGCACCGGAGCAGAGGGCGGTGGAGGCGACGGTGGGCCTGCGCTCGACGCGCAGTTCTCGTCTCCGCACGGGCTTGCCGTCGCCTCCGACGGGGCGCTCCTCGTCTCCGACCGAGGGAACGACCGGGTCCGACGCATCGACCCGGCGACGGGTGTCATCACAGCCTTCGCGCCGGTCGGCGAGCCCTATGGCATCGACGTCGCTCCCGACGGGACGATCTACGTGATCGAAGGCAAGGAGCAGCGAGTAGTTCGCCTGAGTCCCAGGGGTGTCGCTGCTCGGCTTTCTCGGTCCCAGCGTTCTTCAATCCGTACGACGTCGAGGTCACGGCCGACGGTGTCGCATACGTCCTCGCAGGCAGGGCCGACGGGCCACATCCGCCGCATCGCGCCCGACGGAACCGTGACGACGATCTCGCGCCGCTGAGCTAGTCCCGCACCCAGCAGTTGGCCCACCACTCGGCGTGCGGCATCCCCGACTCGAGGCTCATCTGCGAGGAACGCGTCGACGTCGAACGGCGTGCGCCGCAGGTCGATGCTCAGTTGGCCGTTGTCGCCGCCGACGACTCCGTACTCGGCCCACGGCGAGATCAGCACCGGCCGCGGCCACCACTCGCGGAAGGGCAGGCCGACGCTTCCCGGATTGACGATCAACGAGTCCTCGTACCGGCGCATCATCTGCAGGTGCGTGTGCCCACCGAGGAGCACGGTCGCCTCGGTGTCGATCAGCAACGGGCGCAGCTCCTCGTCGGGCGTCGTCGAGAAGATCCAGTCGTCGTAGGACTTCGGAGAGCCGTGGAAGGCGAGCGCGGGCGTGGAGCCGAGCACTCAGGTCGACCGTCGGCTGGAAGCTCTCCATGAACCTGCGGTCGTCGGGCGAGAGGAAGGCGGCCCACCAGTTCCCGATCTCGACGAGCATCTCGCCGACCTGGTCCTTCGGCTCTGGCATGCCCCTGATGAACGCGGCGTCCCAGTTGCCCATCACGACCGGGCAGCCGAGCTCCCGCACGCGGGCGAGCGCCTCCGCGGGCTGCGGGCCGACCGCGACGTCGCCGAGGCACACGATCTGGTCGATGCCGTCGCGCTCGAGCTCCTCGAGCACCGCGTCGAGCGCGAGGAGATTGCCGTGGATGTCGGAGATGAGCCCGAGGCGCATGGTCAGATTCGATCAGACAGTACGGTCGACGACATTGTCCGCGAGCGCGCGCAGCACGGCCTTCACGTGCACGACGCTCAGCCCCGGATGCTTTCGCGAGCAGCCTCGCGACGAGACCCGCGATGTGCGGCGCGGCGAAGCTGTTGCCGGTGGCCTTGATCCAGCCGCGGTTCTGCCACGCCACGCGCACGTCGATGCCTCGCGCGCCGAACTCGACCGGCGGCTGCGGGTTGTAGAAGTAGGTCTCGGGCGACTCGCGGTCGTGCGACGCGACCGAGACCAGCGAGGAGTAGAGCGAGGGGTAGCTCGGCATCGGCATGTTGTTCGCCGCTGCGACGAGCACGACGTTCCGGAAGTACGCCTCGTCGACGAGCTCGTGGAGCGTGGCGAAGAAGTCGCGCTTCGTCGTCCCGAGGCTGAGGTTGCAGACGTCCATCCCGTTGTCGATCACCCAGCGCAGGCTCGCGGTGAAGACGTCGCCCCGTCCGCGCAGCCGCGGCCCGAGCGCCTTGACGCTGTACAGCTCGCAGTCGGGCGCGAGGCTGCGGATGATCCCGGCGCACGCCGTGCCGTGCCCGAAGTCGTCCGTGTGCGGCTCGGTGTCGAAGACGATCTCTCCGTCCTGCACCAGCACTGACACGTACTCGACCCGTCCGCCGACCGCCGGGTGGTCGGCGTCGATCCCGCTGTCGATGACCGCCACCTTGACCCCGGCGCCCGTGCTCCCGTCCCAGGCCCACTCGCGTGTCAGATCCTCGAGCCGGGCGACCCGCTCGACGCTCGCGAGGCCGTCGCCCGTGAACGCTGCAGACCAGGCCGGCTGCGCGGGCACGCCTAGTAGACCGAGCGGCGGGCCCGCAAGTACGCGGCGAAGCTCTCGAGGATCTGCTGGCAGGCGTCGAGCTCCTGCTCACCCTCACGGCCGATCTCGTGGACGAGCTCGGCGAGCCGCAGGGAGCGACGAAAGACCTCGTCGCCCTCGAGTGTCGCGCTGAACGCGCGGATGTCGTCGTCGAGGCTCTCGGCGGCCTCGGCGCCGTTCCCGTCGGTGACGGCCGCGCGGAGGATGGCCGCGACGAGCGCCCCGGTGCTCTCCTGCACGCGGGACTGTTCGATTGCAACCGCAGCCTGGTTCGCGAACAGGCTCAGCGTCCGGATGTCGGCGTCGTCGAACGACTCGGCGCCCTCCTTGTCGAGCAGCTCGAGCACGCCGATCACCGCGTCCTCGTAGAAGAGCGGGACGCAGAGGATGCTGTCCGGCGTGTAGCCGACCCGCTCGCCGATCTCCGCCGCCCAGCGCTCGTCCTGCTGGACGTCCGAGACCGCCATCGGCTGACCGCTCAGGGCGACCCCGCCCGCGATGCCGTGCCCGAGCGGGACGCGGATCTCCTTCAGTTCGGCGGCGCGCTCGCCGAGTGCGACCTCGAACCGCAGCTCCTGCGTCGCCTCGTCGACGAGGAAGAGCGCCGCCGCGCGCGCCGCGATCACGCCCGCGGCTGTCTCGACGATCCGCTGCAGGAGGTCGGAGTGGGTGGCCGGCGCCGCGATCGTCCGCGCGGTCGCCGCCTTGGCGAGCGCCTCGCGCAAACGCGCGGCGAGCTGCTCGTCGTTCACGCTGCTGTCTTCGGCGGGGGACATGTGGGGGTGGATTCTTACGGGGTCGCTCGCGCGCTTCAAGACTCGTGGGGGCGCCGATACGATGCGGCACTCACGGCGCCGTGGCCGAGTGGTTAGGCAGAGGCCTGCAAAGCCTCGCACACCAGTTCGATTCTGGTCGGCGCCTTTTGCGTTTGCCCCGAGGTGCCGTCACTCGTCTGTGAGCAGGCGGTTTCTCCACGACTCGGCGTGGGCTCGTCCCTCCGGCGTCTCGAGGAAGTGCGCGAGCGGAACGTGCACGAAGGCCAGGCGCGCCTCGGCGAGCAGCTCGTCCGACTCCCAGAGCTCGCCGCGCACGAAGACGCGCCGGCCCCGCTCGTCCTCGATCCAGGCACGTACCGAGAGCGGACGGTTGATGGGCACGGGCCTGCGGTAGCGGAGGAACATCCGCCCCGTCACCGTTGGGAAGCGGTACCACGTTGCGACGAGCCCGCACGCTTCGTCGATCAGCGCCGCGACCATCCCGCCGTGTGCGAGGCCCGGCCCGCCCTGGTGGCGCTCGTCGAAGGAGAAGGTCGTCTCGTAGCGCTCCGCGCCCTCGGCCTCGGGGTGCGGAAGGTGGAAGCCGATCGGGTTGTCGCCGCACCCGAAGCAAGCCGGGTCGTGGTGTGGAGGAATTCTCACGCTCTTGGCACGGGGTCTGACCCCGTTTTCGGCGCGGTGCGGCTCCGTGAGCCAACAGCGGGGTCAGACCCCGTGAAGAAAGCGTGACGATTTGTCCTCATGGCTCGGCCCTTTAGCGCATGCCGCCGCGCTCGAAATGCGCCTTGAAGAAGTTCTCCGAGCCGGACGTGGCCATCGCAGCCGAGGCCGAGATCTCGAGCGCCAGCGTCGCCGCCGCCACGATCTGAGCAAAGCGATAGACCTTCCCCGGGCCCGCGCAGTCCATCAGCCCGAGCCACGCGCGGGCGTACGGCAACGTCGTCCCGCCGCCGACGGTTCCGACTTCGAGGCCCGGCAGACGGATCGCAGCATTCAACCCGCCCTCGACGCGCTTCCCGGTGCCGTGCGCCATCGAGCTCGTACCGACCATGCCCAGGTCCTGCCCCGTCGCGTTGAAGATCGCGGCGATCGCCGTCGCGGGCGTGAACGCGACCGACTGCATCCCGGACGCGACGGCGCCGTGCGTCCCGGCCCAGGACAGCTCGAGCAGGTCGTCGATCGTCGTCCGCAGGACCCGTCGCACCGCCTCCTCGGTCAACGTCACCTCGGCGACGACCGTCTTCCCGTGGCCACCGCGCTCGAAGTAGCGGTGCGAGACCTTCTTGTCGCCACCCATGTTCGCCTCGAGGATCGCGCGTTCGGGCTTCCGCGGCGCATGCTCCATCACGTAGCCCATGTTCAGCGCATACGCGTTGCGGGTCATCATGTTCGGCCCGCAGGCATCGCCGGTCGTGAACGCCCACATCACGTGACAGATCGGCCCCGCAACGTAGCTCTCGACCTCGCGAAGCTTCGCGTAGCGGGAGATCCACGCGTCGTCACGCCCGGCCAGCCAGTCGCGCATGTTCGGGAGCTCACCCTCGACCCAGCGCCCGAGCGCCGCGGCCTCCTCCGCCGAGTTGGTCACGAACGCCGACGCACGCGTGATCCGATCCCGCAGGACCTCCGTCCGGAACCCGCCCGACTCCGCCGCGGCCCGAGCGCCTCGGTACAGCGAGTCCGACAGCGACCCTTCCGTGTGGGCGAGCGGAACGTAGACCCCGTCGGTCGCACGTCCACGCTCGACGAGGACGCCCTCCGGCTCGGTCAGCTCATAGTCGCCGAGCGAGATCGTGAGCGGCCCGATCACCGCAGTCGGCGTGACCGAAACACCCGTCAGTGCCTCTTGCGCGTTGATCCACGGTGTCAGGTCGAACCCGAAGACTTCTCCGTCGACATGTCCGTCGAGCGCCGCCTGGCGTGCGAGGATCGAATCAGGGTCGTTCTTGCGCGGCCACTTGCGGAGCTCCATGCGCGGACCCTAAGGCCGGCTCTCGATCGAACGGCGCAGTCGCACTAGCTCTTGATGGATCTCCTCGAGCTTGTCGACAACCTGCTGCTGCGGAGTGTCTTTCCGCAGCCGCTCCCTGAGGAAGGCCCAGAACACGATAAGCAGGACAAAGGGCACGAGGGAGACAGCCACATCCCCCCAAGCGGACGCGATCGGCACGGCCCGGAGCTTAGTCGGGATATTCTGGCCGCATGACTATCGAGCAAGTCGTCGAGTCGGCCGCGGGCGAGCGCGAGGAGTACGCAGGCGTCCTGCGCTTCTATGAGCTGGCCAAGCGCCAGGAGTGGCAGGTCCGCGACCTGCCCTGGAATGAGCTCCCGCCGATCCCCGAGGGCAAGGGCTCGCCGCAGCGCCGGGCGCGCCGGAGCGACATGTGGCGCTCCGTCCTCACGCAGCAACTCCAGGCCGACATGCTCGCCTGCGAGATGGCTTCGCAGCTCCTGAACGTCGCTCCCGATCCCGAGGCGAGGCTCTACTACTCGACGATGGTGCAGGACGAGTCGCGCCACACGGAGGCGTGGCTGAAGCTGACCAACCAGGTCGGCGGCATCGCCGAGCGCGACCCCTACCTGGACGAGCTAGCGCACATGACGCTCGAGGCGGACACGCTCGAGGAGAAGGTCTTCCAGATGCAGGTGTTCTACGAGCGGTTGATCATCTCGCGCTTCCGGCTGATCGCCCGGGCGTCGCGCGGGACAGTGCTCGAGGAGCTCTGCAACCGGCTCGCGACCGACGACGGCATCCACCACGGCGCGGGCATGGCGTACGAGCGCGTTCTGCTCGAGGGCGCGGGCAAGAAGATGAACCAGCGGCTCGTCGACGCGGCAAACCGGCTGCTCCCGATCTTCGTCAAGCATGCGCTGTGGCGCCCGAAGGCACGCGCCGTGATCGGCCGGCTGATGTACGAGCGCGACCTGCAGCGCCTCGAAGAGGACCTCCAGGAGGGCGTGAAGCTCGCTGAGTCGCTCGGCCTCGACGTCAGCGGCGTGGATCTGCCCCGACCGTAGTGGCGGGTCGTCCCATGGACGGCAAGGCGCTCGCCCAGCGCATCCGCGGCGAGATCGCGGCCGAGGTTCGCGACCTGGGCGAGGTCGGGCTCGCGACGGTCCTCGTCGGCGACGATCCCGCGTCGGACATCTACATCCGGCTCAAGCACAAGGCGGCCGCGGAGGCCGGGTTCAAGGCGAAGGACATCCGGCTCGCGTCGCAGGCGACCGAGGAGGAGCTGCTCGCCCAGGTCGCGGAGGTGAATGCAGACGAGTCGATCGACGGGCTCCTCGTCCAGCTCCCGTTGCCGGGCCACATCGACGAGGCCCGCGTCATCCGCGCGATCCACCCGGTCAAGGACGTGGACGGGCTGCACCCGCTGAACTTCGGCCAGCTCGTCCTCGGGCGGCCGGCGCACGTTGGCGCGACCCCGCTCGGCGTGCTGCGGCTGCTCGAGGAATACGACGTCCCGCTCGAAGGGGCTCACGCGGTCGTCGTCGGCCGCAGCGACATCGTCGGGAAGCCTGCCGCCCTGCTCCTGCTCCAGGCCAACGCGACCGTCACCGTCTGTCACTCGCGGACACGAGACCTCGGCGCCGTCACGCGCGGGGCCGACGTGGTCGTCGTCGCCGTGGGTCACACGAACGTCATCGGACCGGACGACGTGCGTGAGGGCGCGACCGTGATCGACGTCGGCATGAACCGCGGCGACGATGGCGTCGTCGGGGACGTCGACCCGGCGACCGCCGAGCGTGCGGGCCTGATCACGCCGGTGCCGGGGGGAGTCGGCCCGATGACGATCGCGATGCTCCTCTCGAGCACGGTCAAAGCGGCGAAATACCGCCGCGGGCTCCTTGCGTTCCCCGGGGGCTGAGGGTTAACCTTCCGCCGCTTTGAAAGTCCGGCTGTAGAAGGAGGAAGTGTTGGCTGAAGGCACCGTCAAGTGGTTCTCGAACGAGAAGGGGTTCGGCTTCATCGAGCGCGAGGGTGGGGACGATGTCTTCGTCCATCACAGCGCGATCCAGATGGACGGCTACCGGTCGCTGACCGAAGGGCAGCGCGTCCAGTTCGAAGTCGTGCAGGGCGACAAGGGCCTTCAGGCCGCGAACGTCACCGCCGCCTAGTACCTCCGGACTCGAGACAGGTTGCAGGCCCCGGAAGGGGCCTGCTTCATTTTGCGACCCGCTTCTGGGCCTGGGCGCTTTTGGGAGGATGTTCGCATGGCCATTTCGAGAGACGAAGTGCTCCACGTCGCGCGGCTTGCGCGGCTTGCGCTGAGCGACGAGGAGATCGACCGCTTAGGGGCGCAGCTGAACGCGATCCTCGAAGCGGTCGGCAAGGTGAGCGAACTCGACCTCGCGGGCGTGGAGCCGACCGCGCATCCGCTCGACCTCGTGAATGTCTGGGCCGACGACGAGCCGCGCGCCTCGCTCACCGTCGAGGACGCGCTGGCGAACGCGCCGGATCGCGAGGCCGGCTTCTTCCGGGTGCCACCGGCATGAGCCCCTATCGTCGACACACAACCGGCACGATCCCGTCACCCACGCGTGCGAATTTCCTCGGTAGGCTCGCAGTGGGGAGGAGGTCGGGGGTACCGGACCTAGAGGCGGTGGCCCGATGATCGACACCCTGCGGCTGACCGCGCGGCAGACCAACGACCTGCTCAAGTCCGGCGAGGCGTCGTCGGACGAGATCTTCTCCGCCTATCGAGCCGCGATCGACCAGCGCGACGGCGAGCTCAACTGCTTCCTTCACGTGAGCGAGGACGCCCCGGGCGAGGGCATCCCGATCGCCCACAAGGACCTCGTCAGCACGAAGGGCATCCCCACCACGGCCGGCTCGAAGATCCTCGAGGGCTACGTCCCGGTCTTCGACGCGACCGTCGCCGAGCGCTGTAAGAGCCGCGGGCTGCGCGTGATCGGCAAGACGAACATGGACGAGTTCGCGATGGGCTCGTCGACGGAGAACTCGGCGTACGGCCCGACGCGGAACCCGTGGGACCCGGATCGGGTCCCCGGCGGCTCGTCGGGGGGCTCGGCAGCAGCAGTCGCCGCAGGCCTGACTCCGTGGGCGCTCGGCTCCGACACCGGCGGCTCGATCAAGCAGCCCGCCGCGCTCTGCGGCGTCGTCGGCCTTCGTCCCACGTACGGCACCGTGTCCCGCTCGGGCATCGTCGCCTTCGCCTCCAGCCTCGACCAGATCGGCCCGATCGCGAAGACCGTCGCCGACTGCGCGTTCCTCTACTCCGTGATCGCCGGCCGCGACCCCGAGGACACGACCACGGTCGAGCTCCCGGAACCGATCGACATCCCACAGGCCGAGGACCTGAAAGGTCTGCGCGTCGGAGTCCCGAAGGAGCTCAACGAGGCCGAGGGCATCGAGCCGGGTGTCAGCGAGGCCGTCAACGCCGCGATCGAGCTCTGCCGTGAGCTCGGCGCCGAGGTGGGGGAGACGACCCTGCCGCGCTCGGTCGAGTACGGCCTGCCCTGCTACTACCTGATCGCGCCCTCGGAGGCGTCGTCCAACCTTGCCCGCTACGACGGCGTCCGCTACGGGCTGCGCGTCACCGACGGCGACGTCCGCGAGCTGTACATGCGCACGCGCGACGCTGGGTTCGGCGACGAGCCGAAGCGCAGGATCATGCTCGGCACGTACGCGCTCTCGGCCGGCTACTACGAGGCGTACTACGGCCAGGCGCAGAAAGTGCGGACGATCATCCGCGACGAGTTCCGCGCCGCGCTCGAGCACTTCGACCTGCTGGTCAGCCCGACCTCGCCGACGGTCGCCTTCCCGATCGGCGCGCGGGTCGACAACCCACTCGCGATGTACCTGAGCGACGTGCTCGCAATCCCACCGAACATGGCCGGCCTGCCCGGCCTGTCGATCCCGTGCGGGCTCTCCGAGGGCCTCCCCGTCGGCCTGCAGCTGATCGGCCCGCAGTTCTCGGAGAACCGGCTCTTCCGCGCGGGCCACGCGCTCGAGCATGCCCTGGAGTTCGATTACGTCCCGCCGAGGCTGAAATGAGCTGGGAACCGGTCATCGGCCTCGAGATCCACGTCCACCTGAAGACACGGACGAAGATGTTCTGCCGCTGCGAGCTCGAGTACTTCGCGCCCGAGAACTCGCGCACGTGCCCCGTCTGCCTCGCGCACCCGGGCACGCTCCCGGTCCCGAACGGGCGCGCGATCGAGATGACGATCCTGCTCGGCCATGCGCTCGGGTGCGAAGTCGTCGACCGGGCCGCCTTCCATCGCAAGCACTACTTCTACCCCGACCTGCCGAAGGGCTACCAGATCTCCCAGTACGACGAGCCGCTCTGCGTCGACGGCGCGTTCACGCTCCCGACCGCCGACGGCGACGTCGCCGTGAGCATCGTCCGTGCCCATCTCGAAGAGGACGCGGCCAAGAACGTGCACATGGGCGGAGCGGAGGGCCGCATCGCCGGCGCCGACCGGACACTCGTCGACTTCAACCGCGCCGGGACGCCGCTCGTCGAGATCGTCACCGGGCCCGACCTCCATTCCTCGGAGCACGCGAAGCGCTTCCTGCAGCTACTGCGGCAGACCGTCGTCGAGCTTGGCATCTCGGACGCCGAGATGGAGAAGGGCTCGCTCAGGTTCGACGTCAACGTCTCGGTGCGGCCCGCGGGCTCCGACGAGCTGCGCACGCGCACCGAGCTCAAGAACATGAACTCGTTCAACTTCGCAGCGAAGGGCATCGAACGCGAGATCCAGCGCCAGATCCAGATCTACGAGTCGGGCGGCGAGGTCGAGCAGGAGACGATGCACTTCGACCCGGGCAACGAGTCGGCGCCGCCGCTGCGCTCGAAGGAAGAGGCCCAGGACTACCGGTACCTGCCGGAGCCGGACCTCGTTCCGCTCGAACCGCCTCGCGACCTCGTGGAGGAGCTCCGGACGCAACTCCCGGAGCTACCGGGCGCGCGGATCGACCGGCTCGGCGAGGAGGTCGGCTTCGAGCTCGCGGAAGGGCTCGTCGTCAGCGGCCGAGACCGCCTCTTCGAACAGGTCGGCGGTGATCGGAGAGCGGTCGCGAACATCATCATGAACCAGTTCGCGGCCACGGGGGTCGAACCGGCGGCGGTCAACGCCGAGGAGCTGTCCAAACTGATCATGGCCCGGGACCAGGTCCCGAGACATGTCTTCACGGACGCGCTCGCGGCGAGTGCGGATCCCGGCTTCTCGGCCGAGGCCTACCTTGGCGACGGCCAGATCACCGAGACCGGCGACCTCGAGCCGCTCGTCGACCAGGTGCTCGCGGCGAACCCCGGACAGGTCGAGTCCTATCGCGCAGGCAAGCAGGGCCTGCTCGGCTTCTTCGTCGGCCAGGTGATGAAGGAGACCGAGGGCCGGGCGAACCCGAAGCTCGTCAACGACCTGTTGCGCCAGAAGCTCGACGCCTGAGCTCTACTCGGCCGCCTTCGCCCGGCTCGACCTGCGTCGCGGAGCGGCTGCAGCAGCCTGTGGCGCGGCGTCGCGCTTCTCCCGCGCCTTCTTCTTCCGCTGCCGGTCTTTGCGCCAGCGCACGATCGGACGTGAACCTCGACCCATGCAGGGACTCTAGATCAGTCCGCAGTAGCGCGCGGTGTTTGGCCACGGGTAGTAGCCCCGGCCGGTGCGGTGCGCGCGCTCGGCGACCCACATCTGCTCGAGCGGAGTCCAGTGGTCGGCCGTGCCCTTCGTGCGCAGGAGCCGCGCTCCGTACGTGTGTTGGAAGCCGAGATCCATCTGGAGCCCGCCGTAGTACGGGCCGTTGGGATCGTGCCAGGCGCCCTCGTGGCTGTGGATGCAGAGCCAGCCGGCCATGTGCGGCGGATGGGCCGCCAGGCGGCGTGCATGCTTCGCGCGGTGCTTCCAGAGGTTCCTGACCCAGACCTTGTACCGGTGGCTCGGATCCTTCGCGGCCGCGCGCGTCGCCGGGGTGCGGCGGACTCCCATCACGGACTGCCAGCGCCAGGTCACGCGACGGTAGCGGTGGATCTGGCGAACCAGGCCTGCGTCGTATGGGATCACGCGGACGGTGTGGACGGTCTTCTCCCTCGCGTCCGCCTGGCGCGCCGCGCTCAGGGCGAACACACCCATGAGCGCGAGGGCGAGCACAGGCAAAAGCCGTAGTGAATGTCGGAGCAAAACAACCCCCTCGTTTTCCGGGCCCGAGTGCTCGCTCGCGGACGACAAGCCGCAGTGTCGGAGCAAGCCCCTGGGCGGGCCCGGGGATCAGTGTCAACCGTGTAAGACCGGGACGCTAGCGGTTAGTTAGCGCGCCGTCGCGGAGAGACTGTAAAACCTCCGTAAAGAAGAAGTGCTGCAATTGCCACAAAAACGGCCGTTTTCGCAGCACCCAAGCCGGATAGAGCGGTGCCAAGCGCGGCAACGCCGACCCCCGCCAGAATGAGCCCGTTGCCGAGTGGCCGGCGCCTGATCGTGACGATCGCCACAGCAACGACGGCCAACGTGCCGGCCGTGTTCGCGACGATCGCCACGAACCGTGCAGGGAAGAACTCGAGGTGGTCCTGGGCGGCCGGGATGCTCTCGCCGAACGCTCCGTGCAGTGGAACGGCGATCGCAATCCCGACCGCAAGCCCGACGTAAATGAGCGCCGGCGCGATTATGCGTTTCCAACCATAAAGAAGGAGCGATCCGACACCGAGGAGAGGCGCTGTGAGCAGGGCGCCGAACAGGTAGTAGACGCGGAACGAGCGCCCGTCCCACCCGTACGCGGCTCCCCAGGTCAGCGCCGCCGACGCCGCCGCGTACGCGAGGAGCGCGCATGACCACGCGGCCAGCTCCGGCCTGCGGGTCGTCCGCCACCGTCCCGCGACCGCGCTCGCCAGCCGCAGGGAGAGCAGCGCCGCACCGAACGCGAAGAGCGCTTCCACCGAGAAGAGCCTAAGGCGCTGGCTCGTCAACGCCGAGCGGTCCCGACGCCTGAGCTAGGCTCACGTGGCTTGGCCGAGAAGCGCTACCTGATGACGCCCGGGCCGACACCGGTTCCGCCTCAGGTGCTGGCCGCGATGGCGCTTCCGATCGTCCATCACCGCAGCCCCGACTTCAGGCCGACCTACCGGCAGGTGCTCGACCGCCTGCAGGAGATCTACCGGACGCAAGGCGAGGTCCTCCTCTACACGGCCTCGGGGACGGCGGGGCTCGAGTCCGTGGTCGCGAACCTGACCTCGCCGGGCGACCGCGTCGTGGCCGTGTCCGCCGGGTACTTCGGCGAGCGCTGGGCCGACATCGCCCGAGCGTACGGCTGCGCGGTCGAGCACATCGCCTACGAGTGGGGCGAGACGCCCTCCGCCGAGGACCTCGCGGCCCGGCTCGCCGAGCTGGGCGGTGCGAGCGTGGTGCTGGTCACGCAATCGGAGACCTCGACCGGGGTCGTGTGCGACGTGCGCGCTCTCGCCACAGCCGCGAAGGAAGCCGGCGCGCTCATCGCCGTGGACGCGATCTCGAGCCTCGGCGCGGTTCCATGCGAGACGGATGCCTGGGGGCTCGACTCGGTCGTGTCCGGCTCGCAGAAGGCGCTCATGTCCCCGCCCGGCCTGATGACGGTCTCCGTCTCGGATGCGGCGTGGACCGCACGCGAGAGCGCGACCGCACCGCGCTTCTACTTCGACTGGGAGCGCACGCGCCTCGCGCAGGAGTCGCTCGACGCGGCCTTCACGCCGGCCGTGTCCATCGTCATGGGGCTGAACGTGGCGCTTGGCATGATCCTCGAGCGCGGTCTCGAGGCAGCCTTCGAGGAGCACGTCCGGCTCGGGCGCGCGTGCCGGGAGGGCGTGAAGGCGATGGGCCTCGAGCTCTTCTCGCCGGACGACGACAGCTCCGCGGTCGTGACCACGGTCCGTGTCCCCGAGCCAGTGGACGGGTCGCAGCTCCTGCTCGACCTCCGCGACCGCTTCGGGATCACCCTCGCGCCCGGCCAGGGCCCACTCAAGGGCAAGGTCTTCCGCGTCGGCCACCTCGGCTACTACGACGTGTTCGACATCACGACCGCGCTGGCCGGGATCGAGCTCGCGCTCGCCGAGGCGGGGGCGGACATCGAGCGCGGGGTCGCCGTCACGCGCGCGCTCGAGACGTACGAGCACCAGCCCGCTTGAGAGTCCTCGTTCGGGAGCCGATCGCCGAGGCCGGGATCGAGCTGCTTCGCGATCGCTTCGACGTCGACGTGGACGCAAACGGGGATCTCGCCGAGACGATCGGCGGCTACGACGCGATCGTCATCCGCTCCGCGACGCGGCTCGATGCGGCGCTGCTCGAGAAGGCCGACCGGCTGAAGGTGATCGGCCGCGCGGGCGTGGGCGTCGACAACGTCGACGTCGAGGCAGCCACCCGTCGCGGGATCGTCGTCGCGAACGCGCCCGAGTCGACCGTCATCTCCGCCGCCGAGCACACGGTCGGCCTCCTACTCGCGCTCTCGCGGAACATCCCGCAGGCCCACGCAGCGCTCAAGGAGGGCCGCTGGGAGCGGTCGCGCTACGGCGGGCTCGAGCTCGAGGGCAAGACGCTCGGCGTGCTCGGCTTCGGGCGCATCGGCCAGCAGGTCGCGCGCCGCGCGCGTGGGCTCGAGATGGCCGTCGTCGCCTACGACCCGTTCGTCGCGAAGGAGCGCTTCCGCGAGCTCGGCGTCGACCGGGCCGAGACCGTGGACGATGTCCTCGCCGCCGCCGACTTCCTGACGCTGCACCTGCCGCTGACGGCGGAGACCCGCGGCTCGATCGACGCCGCCGCCCTCGCGAAGATGCGCGACGGCGTCCGGATCGTGAACGCAGCCCGCGGCGAGCTCCTCGACGAAGGCGCGCTGCTCGACGCGCTCCGCTCGGGCAAGGTCGCCGCCGCCGCGCTCGACGTCTTCTCCGCGGAGCCGTACTCCGGGCCGCTGCTCGAGCTCGACAACGTCGTCGTCACTCCGCACCTCGCCGCCTCGACGGAGGAGGCCCAGGACCGGGCGGGCGTGATCGTCGCCGAGCAGGTCGTGGCCGCGCTCGAGGGCGCGCTCGTCACGAACGCGGTCAACATCCCGTCGGTCGGCGCCGAGGACATCGAGGTGCTCGGCCCGTTCATCCCGCTCGCCGCGGGCCTGGGCCGGCTCGCGATGGAGCTGGCGAGCGGGCGAGCGGAGCGGTTCGAGATCGCGTACTACGGCGCGCTGGCCGGGTACGACACGAGGCTGCTGACCGTCGCGGCGCTGAACGGAGCGTTCCAGGGGCGAGCCGACCAGCCCGTGAACTACGTCAACGCCCCGGTGATCGCGGCCGAGCGCGGAGTCGAGGTCGTCGAGGAGCGCCGCCGCACTTCCCGGGACTTCACGAACCTCGTCCGGGTCACGGTCCGCTCCGAGGGACACGAGCTGCGCGTGGCCGGGACGACGATCGGGCGCGACGACCGCCGCTGGCTCGTGAGCGCTCTCGGGTACGAGCTGGAGATGGAGCTGTCGCCGCTGATGGCGATCTTCCGTTACGACGACGTGCCGGGCGTGATCGGCAGGGTGGGGACGCTCTTCGGCGAGGCCGGGGTCAACATCGCGAACATGGCCGTCTCTAGAACGAACCGTGGAGGGAAGGCGCTGATGGCCGTCTCTCTCGACTCCCCGGCGCCGCCCGAGCTCGTGGCCTCGCTCCGTGAGGCGGGCATGGACGATGTCTACGTGATTCAACTGGGCGCCGATGAGCGACACGTGGCCTGAGCCGGTCGAGCGCGTCTCCGCGTTCCTGCTCCGGATGGGCGTCGAGGCGCGGGTCGAGGAGTTCACCGAGGGGACACCGACCGCGGACGACGCAGCGCGCGCCGTCGGCTGCAAGCTCGGCCAGATCGTCAAGTCGCTCGTCTTCGACTGCGGCGGGCGCTGGGTGGTCGCGCTGATCCCGGGCGACCGCCGGGCCGACGCGACGAAGATCGCCAGTGCCGCGGGTGCGGCCAGGGCCAAGATCGCCTCGCCCGCCCAGGTGGAGAAGGCGACGGGCTTCGTCGCGGGAGCCGTCGCCCCGTTCCCGCTGCCCCATGTCGACCGTGTCTTCGTCGACCGAAACCTCCTTTCTCACAAGCGCGTATGGGTCGGAGCCGGTTCCCCGAGCCACATGGCGGAGGTCTCGTCGGCCGACCTCGTGCGCCTCTCACGCGGACAAGTGATGGACGCCGTCGAAGCCGCCACGTAACCTTTGAGCACGAACAGTGACCGTCACTGTGGCAGTCACTGTGACCTGGCCCGAGGAGGCGAGAGGTGCGCGAGACCGAGAAGATCTGGATGAACGGCGAACTCGTCGACTGGGCCGATGCAACGGTCCACGTCGGGACGCACGGCCTGCACTACGGCACCGGCGTCTTCGAAGGCATCCGCTGCTACGAGACCGACAAGGGACCGGCCGTCTTCCGGCTGACCGACCACCTGGTGCGCCTGCAGAACTCGGCGAACCTGCTGTACATGGACCTCCCGTACTCCGTCGAGGACCTCCACGCGGCGTGCATGGAGCTGATCGGTGCGAACGGCCTGCCCGAGTGCTACCTGCGCCCGATCGCGTTCTCGGGCTACGGAGAGCTCGGCGTCTCGACCGCGGGCAATCCGGTCGAGGTCGTGATCATGAGCTGGCCGTGGGGCGCGTACCTCGGCGACGAGGGCCTGAAGAACGGGATCCGCGTGAAGATCTCCTCCTGGCAGCGCGTCGGGCCGAACACGATTCCGCACGCGTCGAAGGCGACGGGCATCTACCTGAACTCGATGCTCGCAGTGAGCGAGGCGAACCGCGCCGGCTACGACGAGGCGATCCTGCTCACCCCGGACGGCTTCATCGCCGACGGCTCGGGCGAGAACGTCTTCCTCGTCAAGGACGGGAAGATCGCGACCCCGCCGCTCGCGACGTCGATCCTGCCCGGGATCACGCGTGACTCGCTGATCCAGATCGCGCAGGATCTCGGCTACACCGTCGAGGAGAAGAACCTGATCCGCTCCGATCTCGTGCAGGCTGACGAGGTCTTCATGACCGGCACCGCCGCCGAGGTGACGCCCATCCGCGAGGTGGACGACCGCGTCATCGGCCCGCCGGGGCCCGTGACGAAGGAGCTCCAGACCGCGTACCTCGACACCTGCCGCGGCAAGAGCGAGCGCTGGGCGCAGTGGCTCGAGTACGCGAAGGTCGGGAACGCGGCTCCAGCGGAGGCGTGAAGACCGAGACACGTGTTCCGCTCTCTCGCCCGTTCCTGGACGAGCGCGACGAGGAGGCGGTTCTAGAGGTTCTGCGCTCCGGCCGGCTGTCGCTCGGGCCGGCGATCGACCGGTTCGAGGAGCTCTTCGCCGAGCGCGTCGGCGCGCCGTATGCGGCCGCTGTCTCGAGTGGAACGGCCGGGCTGCACATGCTCTGCCACATGGCGGAGCTCGAGCCCGGGGACGAGGTGATCACGTCTCCGGTCGCGTTCGTCGCGACGGCGAACTGCTTCCTCCTCGAGGGCGGCGTGCCAGTCTTCGCGGACGTCGATCCGGGCACGCTGAACCTCGACCCGGCCGCGGTCGAGGCGGCGATCACCGAGCGCACCAAGGGGATCGTCGTCGTGGACATGTTCGGTTACCCCTGCGAGCTGGACGAGCTGCGTGCGATTGCGGAGCGGCACGGGCTCTGGCTGATCGACGACTCCTGCGAGGCGCTGGGCGCCGAGTACAAGGGCGCGCCGATCGGCTCCCACGGGCCTTCCGGCGCGTTCGGCTTCTACCCGAACAAGCAGATGACGACGGGTGAGGGCGGGATGGTCACGACGCATTCGGAGGAGGAGCGCGACCTGCTCGTGAGCCTGCGCAACCAGGGCCGCTCGTACGACTCGCGCTGGTTCCACCACCCGCGGGTCGGGTTCAACTACCGGCTCACCGATCTCCAGGCGGCGCTCGGGATCTCCCAGCTGGAGAAGCTCGACCGGATCCTCGAGCTTCGGAGCGACGCGGCCGCGCGGTACACGGAGCTCCTGAGTGGAGTCGACGGGGTACAGCCGCCGCATCCGGACGACGCGGATCACCGGCGCTCGTGGTTCGTCTACGTCGTCACGCTTGCGCAGGGCATCGATCGCGAGGCGGTCATGGAGAGGCTCGGCGCGCAGGGAATCGAGGCCGGCCATTACGTCCCGGCGATCCATCTCCAGCCGTACATGCGCGAGCGCTACGGCTTCGCAGAAGGCCTGTGCCCGGTCGCAGAGGACGCCTGCTCGCGCAGCATGGCGCTCCCGTTCTTCCCGCAGCTCGAGCGCGCCGACCAGGAACTGGTCGTCGAAGCGCTCCGCGACGCCATCTAGGGGTCAGACCCCTTTACAACCTCGGCGGCGCGAAGCCGCGAAGAGCCGCTCCGTTCCATCGTCGTACGCCGTCCTGTCACAGAGTCGGCACAGATTCTTGGCGGGGTCTGACCCCGGAAAGGAATAATCCCGGCCATGGCTGATGCAGGCCGGATGATCTTCCTCGGCTTCGGCAAGTACGCGCGGGCGGACAAGATCTACGCCGTCGAGCCGATCGTCGGCAAGGAGCGTGGGGGAGGCCATAGGACGCGTGTCTGGATCGAGGGCGTCCCCGACCCGATAGTCGCCGGCCGCACCGAGCGAACGATCCTGCACGACATGGGCCAGGACGCCGCGATCAGCGCGCCGATCATCGACGAGGCGCTCAAGCTCGCGGAACGGATCGTCGAGGACGCCGACAAAGGACGCGTCGACCTGAACGACCTCGGCCGCCGAGCGCGCCGCCTGCTCGAGAAGACCTCGAGCCCGGGCGACGAAGAGAAGCTCTTCTAGCTTGGCCGACCAGTTTGGCCCGCCGGTCGACGATCTCGCCGGCGAAACCGAACGTCCCGGCCGCCTCGGCTTCCTGCACGGCGTCACGATCGACCTGACGCCCCTTCGGCGCTCGCAGGCATTTCGCCGGCTCTGGTTCGGCAACGCCGTCTCGCTCCTGGGCAGCATGCTGACGACGGTCGCGATCCCGTACCAGGTCTACCAGTTGACCGGCTCGACCTTCGCGGTCGGGCTCCTGGGCATCGCCGCGCTCGTCCCGCTGCTGACGATCTCGTTCCTCGGCGGCGCGATCGCCGACGCGGTCGATCGGCGGCTGCTCCTGATCGTCTCCGACCTCGGCCTCGCCGCGGTCTCCGGCCTGCTCGTCGCGAATGCTGCGCTCGCCGATCCTCGGCTCTGGGCCCTGTACGCGGCGGAAGCGCTCGGCACAGCTCTCTACGCGATCCAGCGCCCCGCGATGGACGCGCTCGTCCCGCGCCTCGTGGGCGAGGACCAGATCGCTCCGGCGGCGGCCGTCCAGGGGATCTACTCGTCCTTCGGCCATGTCGGGGGGCCAGCGGTGGGCGGGATCCTGATCGCGTCGGTCGGACTCACGGCGACGTACGCCATCGACGTCGTCACGTTCTCGGCCTCGCTCGTGGCGGCGGCCCTGCTCCCGAAGATGCCTCCGCTCGGAGCGATCGCGCGGCCCGGGCTGCGCGCGATCGCCGAGGGGTTCCGCCTCGTCCGTCAGAAGCCGGAGCTGAAGGGCATCTTCGTCGTGGACACGATCGCGATGGTGTTCGGGATGCCGAGCGCCCTCTTCCCGGCCTTCGGCGCCCACTTCGGCGGCGGAGCGACGACCGTCGGCTTTCTCTACGCAGCGCCGTACGCAGGGGCGCTCGTCGCCACGCTCCTGTCTGGCTGGGTGACACGCGCCCGCAGGCAAGGCCTCGGCGTGTGCATCGCGGCGACTGCCTGGGGAGCGGCCATCGTCGGCTTCGGCTTCGCGCCCAGCCTCTGGCTGGCGCTCCTCTTTCTCGCGATCGCAGGCGGAGCGGACGATTGGAGCGCGATCCTCCGCTCGACGATCCTGCTCACCGTGACGCCGGACTCGATGAGGGGACGCCTGTCCGGTATCGAGCTCGCCCAGGTGGCGAGCGCTCCGGCGGTCGGGAACCTCGAGGCGGGCGCGGTCGCGTCGCTGACGAGCCTGCGCTTCTCGGTCGTCTCCGGAGGGATCCTCTGCATGGCCGGCTGCTGGCTCTTCATCGCCGCGGCGCCTGCACTTCTCCGCTACGACGCGGCGAAGGCCCGGGCGGCATGAAGCTCCGCCGCTCGTTCTTCGCCCGCAGCGTGCACGACGTCGCTCCCGAGATCGTCGGCGCGACGCTGCTCGTCGACGGAATCGGCGGCAAGATTGTCGAGGTCGAGGCGTACGACCACGAGGACCCCGCCGCGCACAGCTACGGCGGACCGACCGCACGGAACGCCTCGATGTTCGGGCCGCCCGGCCACGCCTACGTGTACCGCTCGTACGGCGTCCACTGGTGCCTGAACTTCGTGTGCGAAGCGGCGAGCGCCGTCCTGATCCGCGCCCTCGAACCGACAAGAGGGCTCGAGACGATGGCCGCGCGAAGAGGGACGACCGAGCCGAGGCTGCTCGCCGCGGGCCCGGGCCGTCTCACGCAGGCGCTAGCCCTCACCGGCGAGCACGACGGGCTCCCGCTCGACAAACCGCCGTTCGCGCTCTACGCGGCCGGTGACGTCGAGATCGCCGTCGGCCCTCGCATCGGAATCACGAAGGCCGCCGAGGTCCCCTGGCGCTACGGCGAAGCCGGCTCCCCGTACCTCAGCCGACCGATCAGGCCGCGACCGCGATCCTGACGTGCATCCCGGGCGCCGCCGCGACACCCGCCCGCGGCAACTGGAAGATGACGCGCCCCGGCGGGCCTTTGTCCGTCTGCTCGATCTCGACCTTCAGCCCTCGCTGCTCGCACTTCCTCTGCGCCCGCCCCACGGGCAGCCCGATCAGCTGCGGCACGATCCCGTGCGTCGGCCTGGCGACGACGAGCGTCACGTGGTCGAACGCCGAGAGACGCCCTTTGCTCGGCTTCTGACCCAGCACGATGTCGACCTTCTGTCCGGCTCTGGCGGCCTTGTAGACAACCGACGGCGTCAGCGGCTGCCCGGCGAGTCGCGCGCGGGCGGCCTGTAGCGACTGCCCGATCAGATCCGGAACGTCGACCTCGTTCGGCTTGCAGTTCGCGGTCTTGCCCGGCTCCTGCCTGTCGAAAAAGAGCAGGCTCCGCGCGAAGTGGCAATGTCCGTTGTCGAGCTGAAGCGAGCCGTCGCGCAGAACGGCCTCGTGCGGAGATCCGTACGGAATGTAGGTGGACGGGAACGACTCCGGCTGATCCTTCAGATACGGCAGCGCCTTCTCCATGAACGCGTGCCAGATCTCGGCCGGGAAGGTCCCGCCGGCGACCGGATCGCCGTGGTACTCGGTCTCCATCGGCTTCAGCTCGCGCGGGTAGCCGACCCAGACGGCGACGGTCAGTTGCGGCACGTACCCGACGAACCACGCGTCGCCGTAGTTCTCGGTCGTGCCGGTCTTCCCGGCGGCGGGGCGGTCACTGAGAGCCGCGCGTTGGCCGGTGCCCTCGGTGACGACCTTCTGCAGGATCGAGTTCAGGATCGCCGTCTTCGTCGGGCTGAGCACGCGGTGCGGGACGACCGCGTTCTTGTTCTTCCCGATCTGCGTGATCGCGCGCGGCTCGTTGCCGAGGATCGAGCCGTCGATCCGGCTGCCGTTGTTCGCGAACGTCGAGTAGGCACGCGCCATCTCGAGCGGGTTCGCGGCCTCCGCGCCAAGCCCGATCGCGAAGTAGCTGTTCAGCTTGCTCTGGATGCCGGCGTCGCGCGCCATCTTCGCGACGTTCTGCGGACCGACGATCGAGGTCAGCTGCGCGTAGACGGAGTTGTCGGAGTGCACGGTCGCCGAGGTGAGATCGATCGAGCCGAGATACTCGCCCTCGTAGTTGTTCACCTGCCAGAGCTTGTCGCCGAGCGGGATCACGACCGGGTGCGAGGTGAAGTGCGTCGCCGGCGAGATGCCTTCGTTGAGCGCCGTCGCGAGCACGAACGGCTTGAACGCGGAGCCCGGCTGGCGCTCGCCCTGCACGGCGAGGTTGAACTGGCTCTCGCGGTAGCTCGACCCGCCGGCCATCGCGAGCACGTCGCCTCGTCTCGGGTCGATCGCGACGAGCGCCGCCTGCGGGCCGTTGGGGTCGGTCAGGACCTTCGAGATCGCCTTGCGGGCCATCTTCTGGAGGCCGAGGTCGAGCGTCGTGTGGATGCGGAGCCCGCCGCCGAACACGGCTCCGGGCCCGTAGTTCGGGTTGGAGACGAGTTGCTGCTTCACGTAGTTGACGAAGTACTGGCCCTGGGTCTCGTGCGTTCCGGGCAGCCGGACCTTGTCGGGCGCCGGGAGCGCGGCGCTGCGGGCCGCGTGGTACTGGTCGGGCGCGATGATCCCCTGCTGAAGCATCTGGTCGAGGACGACCCGGCGCCGGTCCTTCGCCGCCTTCGGGTTCGTGACCGGATCGAAGAGCGACGGGTCCCGCGGGATCCCCGCGAGGAGCGCCGCCTCGGGCAGCGTCAGCTTGCTCGCTGGCTTCTGGAAGTACGTCAGCGCCGCCTGGCCGATCCCGTACGCGCCGTTCCCGAAGTAGATCGTGTTCAGGTACGCGGTCAGGATCCAGTCCTTGTCGTCGCGGTGCCGCTGCTCGAGCTGCCACGCGAGCGCCGCCTCCTTCAGCTTGCGCGCGATCGAGCGGTTGTCGGCCACGTAGGCGTTCTTGATGAACTGCTGCGTGATCGTCGAGCCGCCCTGCACGACGGACTTGTGCTCGATGTCCGCGAGCAGCGCGCGTCCGATCGCGTGCAGGTCGACGCCGTTGTGCTCGTAGAAGCGCTTGTCCTCGATCGCGACGATCGCCTGCTTCATGATCGGCGCGATCTGATTGTGCGTGAGGATGACGCGGCTCTCCTTGCCGCGCAGCACGGCGAGCACGTTGTCGTGCCGGTCGTAGATGTAGCCGTCGTGCGCGATCTTCCGCTGGTGCGCGGGGTCGTACTGCGGGAGCTGGCTCGCGATCGCGGTCATCAGGCCGAACATGAACGAGGCGAGCCCGAGCAGGCCCAGCACCAGGACGAGTGTCAGGAGGCGGAGCTTGCGAATGCGGCGCCCGTTCGTCTTGGGCGCCTGCTTGGTGCTGCGGCGAAAGCGCAAGGGGCGGAGTCTAGACTCGCTGCGTGGAGATCGCGGAGCTCACCCGCAACGCAGCCGCCGTCCTCCCGGAGGGCGCGCTCGAGCAGAAGCTGAAGCTGGGACGGCCCCTGCGCGTGAAGCTCGGGATTGACGTGACGGCCCCGGACGTGACCCTCGGGAACGGCGTGCCGCTGCGCCGCATGCGGGCCTTCCAGGACGAGGGGCACATCGGCGTTCTGATCGTCGGCGACTACACGACTCGGATCGGCGATCCGTCGGGGCGCAAGACCGAGCGGCCGATGATCGACCCCGAGGTGATCGATGCGAACGCGCAGCGGTACTTCGAGGCCGCGTCCACGATCATCGATCCGGAGCGCACGGAGCTCCGCTTCAACAGCGAGTGGCTGAGCAAGCTCGACTTCGCGGAGATCCTGCGCCTGACGAGGACGACCACGGTCGCGCGGATCCTCGAACGCGACGACTTCCACAAGCGGTTCGGCGCCAACGAGCCGATCTCGATCTCCGAGCTCCTCTATCCGATGATGCAGGCCTACGACTCGGTCGCCGTCGAGGCGGACGTGGAGCTGGGCGGCACCGACCAGACGTACAACCTGCTGATGGGGCGCGAGGTGATGACCGCGTACGGGCTCGAGCCGCAGGTCGCGCTCACCGTCGCGTACCTCGACAGCTGGGACGGCACCGGCATGAGCGCCTCGCGCGGGAACTACATCGGGTTGCGGGAGGCGCCCGAGGAGCAGTTCGGAAAGACGATGCGGATCCCGGACTCGCTGCTCGAGCAGTGGTACACGCTCGTCCTGGAAGCGGAGCCCCCGACCGGTGACCCGCTGCAGGCGAAGCTCGAGCTCGCGCGCTTCATCGTGCGCCGCTCGCACGGGGAGGAGGCCGCGCAGGCCGCCGAGGAGCACTTCACGCGCGTGGTTCGGGAAGGCTCAGCACCCGACGAGGTGCCCGAGGCGGTGCTCTCGGGCGACGGCGAGGTCCACCTGCCGGCGCTCCTCGTCGAGCACCTCGGGATCGGCTCCACGAGCGAGGCGCGCCGGCTGATCTCCCAGGGCGCGGTCAAGGTGAACGGCGAGACGGTGAGCGACCTCGACCTGCCCGCGGAGGCCCTCGACGGGGCGCTCGTACAGGCCGGAAAGCGGCGTTTCATGCGCTTTCGCGCTCCTTGACACCCCCCTCGGTGCTGCTACCATGCGTCGGCTGCTCGACGAGCGGCGTAAGACGGTCCCTGTAACTCGACACTGGAGCGCCTTCGGACGCACTCGGATACGACGCAAGTACCCGACACCTCTGGAGGCCTCTGGCGCGAGTCGGAGGCTTTTTTACGCCCCTCGCACAGCAACGGTCTTTGAAAACTCAACAGCGTGAAACGTCGAGACCTCGAGTCGTCACACCGACTCGGGGCTTATTAACTCGTCATGCCCTCGATTCGTTGGGGGCCTGACCTTTGAGCTCCAAGCTCATCGCGAACAAAGCTGTCTAGCCGGCTTCGATAAGCGGCTGCCGGGCGAAGCCCGTCAGCCTCTTTTGCGGCATCACAAGTGATGCCGTGGGAGCCGCGTGACAACCAACTTCACGGAGAGTTTGATCCTGGCTCAGGACGAACGCTGGCGGCGCGCTTAACACATGCAAGTCGAGCGATAACCATGGCTTCGGCCATGGGGAGAGCGGCGAACGGGTGAGTAACACGTGAGTGATCTGCCCTTGACACCGGGATAGCCCGGGGAAACCCGGATTAATACCGGATGGCCTGTCGAGCCTACGGGCTCGTTAGAAAAGATGGCTTCGGCTTTCGGTCGAGGAGGAGCTTGCGGCGGATTAGCTTGTTGGTGGGGTAACGGCTCACCAAGGCGACGATCCGTAGCTGGTCTGAGAGGACGATCAGCCACACTGGGACTGAGACACGGCCCAGACTCCTACGGGAGGCAGCAGTGGGGAATCTTGCGCAATGGGCGAAAGCCTGACGCAGCGACGCCGCGTGAGGGAAGAAGGCCTTCGGGTTGTAAACCTCTTTCAGGAGGGACGAAGCTACTCGGGTTAATACCCCAGAGGGTGACGGTACCTCCAGAAGAAGCCCCGGCTAACTACGTGCCAGCAGCCGCGGTAATACGTAGGGGGCAAGCGTTGTCCGGAATTATTGGGCGTAAAGAGCGTGTAGGCGGCCAGATAAGTCCGCTGTGAAATCTCGAGGCTCAACTTCGAGCTGTCGGTGGAAACTGTCTGGCTAGAGTCCGGAAGAGGAGAATGGAATTCCTGGTGTAGCGGTGAAATGCGCAGATATCAGGAAGAACACCCGTGGCGAAGGCGGTTCTCTGGGACGGTACTGACGCTGAGACGCGAAAGCGTGGGGAGCGAACAGGATTAGATACCCTGGTAGTCCACGCCGTAAACGATGGGTGCTAGGTGTGGGCGGTGTCGACTCCGTCCGTGCCGAAGCTAACGCATTAAGCACCCCGCCTGGGGAGTACGGCCGCAAGGCTAAAACTCAAAGGAATTGACGGGGGCCCGCACAAGCAGCGGAGCATGTGGTTCAATTCGACGCAACGCGAAGAACCTTACCTAGGCTTGACATGCACTGGAATTGCATAGAAATATGTAAGCCCTTCGGGGCTAGTGCACAGGTGGTGCATGGCTGTCGTCAGCTCGTGTCGTGAGATGTTGGGTTAAGTCCCGCAACGAGCGCAACCCCTGTCCTATGTTGCCAGCGAGTAATGTCGGGGACTCATAGGAGACTGCCGGTGACAAATCGGAGGAAGGTGGGGATGATGTCAAGTCATCATGCCCCTTATGCCTAGGGCTACACACGTGCTACATTGGCCGGTACAAAGGGCTGCAAACCCGCGAGGGGGAGCGAATCCCAAAAAGCCGGTCCCGGTTCGGATTGGAGGCTGAAACTCGCCTCCATGAAGGCGGAGTTGCTAGTAATCGCGGATCAGCAATGCCGCGGTGAATACGTTCCCGGGCCTTGTACACACCGCCCGTCACACCATGGAAGCCGGTAACACCCGAAGCCGGTGGCCTAACCCGCAAGGGAGGGAGCCGTCGAAGGTGGGATTGGTGACTGGGGTGAAGTCGTAACAAGGTAGCCGTAGCGGAAGCTGCGGCTGGAT
>CAWKLE010000003.1:0-1338521 GCA_963850415.1 uncultured Actinomycetes bacterium | reverse complement strand
GGTTCCCGGCGGGATCCACCGCCCGGACGCGCAGCACGTGCCGACGAGCGGTGAGTCGCACACGCACGAGCGAGCCGCAGGAATGGAGCAGTCTTGCGTCGATCGCGCACCGGAAACGCAGGCGCCTGGACGGGGTACCTCGATCCTTCGCCGAGAAACGGATCGTCGCTCCTTCTCCGCACCACCTTGGGCTTCGACGGGGCCAGGGTGTCGATGCGCCAATGACGCACGGCCGGCGTGGGGTCGACGTTCGCCATGTCATCGAGCGCGCGCACGCTCAGCGTGTGCCAGCCGTCGACGGTCGTAGCGGGCCCGTACGGCGTGAAACACTCGCTCCACTCGCCCGCGTCGACCTTGCATTCGAAGGTGATCTCGCTCGGCGGAGCGACGTCGTCGATGCCTTGGAACTCGAAGTTTCCATAGTAGTCGGGCACCTCCGCTCCCTCGGCAGGCCCAGCAGTGATCCTCGTGTCCGGAGGCACGGGCGTCCCGGAAACGACGACGAGCTTGCCGCTACCACCGGGCACGTTCGTGGACCCGCACGAGTAGGCGACGCAGAGCTGGAGCGAAGCGATGAACGAGATGTGGCTCGGAACCGAGAGGCTGAAGTCGTGTGCGCTGTCCGCGCTGTCGAGCGGGTGTGCGACCTCGAACACGCCGACGTCGCCGTACTGCCTCACCACAGCAGTCCCGTCACGGGTCCCTCCATCCGCGACGTCGGCGACCCAGTCCCACGAATTCGGCCCGGTCTGCTGGTAGTGGTAGTCCTCGAAGAACGTGGGAGTCGCGCGCAGGATGTCGTTGCCCGGTCCGAATGGATTCAGGTCGGACGGCATGAAGACGCTGTCGAAGGTGCTGTCGCCGAGGTCGGCAACAGCGACGCGAAGCGCCAGGTAGAGGTTCGTCGAGTCGTTCATGACGAGCAGCGTCGCGGGAACCGTTCCACCGCCTTCCGCAGGAGCGAGGTTCGCCTGGAAGTCGAAGTGGCCCGCGCGCTCCCACTCGTTCGGCGAGAGCACGCCGTCGACGACAGCGGTCCCGTATCCGCGAAGCGTGAGCCCGTCGCTCGCTTGCGCGGCTCCCGAGACCGCGACGACCAGTGCGGCGGCGAAAGCGGTGACGCCCGCGAGCTTCACGCGTCAACGGTAACTCCGCGAAAGCCCTGCTACTAGAGTGTTTACAGAATCCGAACTAGGCGGCTGCGGACTCGGCAGCCGGCGCCTTCTCGAACCCGCGCTCACCGTCGACGACCGTTCCTGGGCAACTCGCTCACACGGCGATCTGAGCGCCGGACTCTCGAGCGAGCTGAAAGCGCTCGCCAAGGACGAAGCGGCAAGCGCATAGCGCTCAGGCGCTGCAAGGCAGGGCGGCGAAGGTCGCCCTCTCTTGTGAGGTGCGCAGTGTGATCTGGCGCTCCCACAAAGGGAAGCCGCGACTAAAAATGCGGCCATTCGACTAAAATGCGGCCATGAATCCCTTCCAGAAGGTGATGTCCTGGTGGCGAGGGCCTACCGACCCGGAGTCAGTAGTCGCCGAGGCCGAGGCTCAGCGTTTGCAAGCCGATAACGCCACGATCAGGACCTCCCAAAACAACCCTCCGACGGCAAGGGGCGGTGCGAATCCCATCCTGGTTACTCCCACGCCAGACGTGCTCGATCCAGCACGCGGGGACAGCACCGAGTCCCGCTGAACTGGGACTAGCAACGGCGAGGCGCTCTCGGCTCGGCCCGGCCTGTCCGCATACCCCCATCCCATCACGAGCCGCATCCCCACGGACTCGACGTCGACGCGAACCGTGTCGCCCTCGTCGAACTCGCCCTCGAGCAGCCGCAGCGCGAGCGGGTTCTCGACCAGGCGCTGGATCGCGCGCTTCAGCGGACGCGCTCCGTAGGTCGGCTCCCAGCCCGCCTCGGCCAGGTGCTCCTGCGCGGCGTCGGTACTGAACCTCGACTTCGGCCGGCGCGACGATCGTGCTCATGACCGGATTGTTGCCAACACCCGCGCGTAGGACGCTGAATGACGCAGCGGTCGCCCCGGCGCTCTCGGGTGTCAAGTCGACTCCAAACGAAGGCCAAACAAACGGCGGTTAGCCTGACCTCTGTGTGGAGATGGGCCGTAGCTGCCGTACTCCTCGCGGCGGGTGCTGCTGCCTCCTCGTGGGCGCATACTGCTCCGCGTTCAGCCACCTCCTTCCCGCGCTGCTACGAGGTCGTGGGCGCAGCCGACCCAGTCGCAGCCGAGAGTGGCATGCTCGTGTACGCGTACGGCTACGAGCTCCACTCGGTCCGCGTCGACGGGACGCATGACCGAACGCTCCTGCGCGCAGATGCTCCCGTGAGCTCTCCAACACTCTCGGCGGATGGCAGGTTGATCGCATTCGACGAGGGCGCGACGACGCACGAGATCTGGCTGATGAACCGCGACGGGTCCGGAGCGCGCTACGTCACCTCCGGGACGACGCCGGCGTTCTCGCCAGACGGAGCACAACTCGCGATCGGCGGGGCGCCGACAGGGAGCGGCACGGCCGCTCTCGACGTGATCGGAGTCGACGGGACCGGCCGGCGGACGCTCGCAGTCGATGCCGCTGAGCGTCCGGAGCCTGCCTGGTCGCCCGACGGAACGAGGATCGTCTTCAACAAGAACGCGCTCGCTCCATTCGACGTGCGGAAGGTGATGATCGTCGGGGCGGACGGTTCGAACGAGAGACCCTTTGCAGGCGGAGGAGAGTCGGCAGCCTGGTCGCCCGACGGAAGCGCGGTCGTCTACTCCGCCGTTTTCAACCTCGACCTCGCGAAGCGCTTATGGGTGATGAGCGCAGACGGCACGCAGGATCACCCGCTCGGGCCGCAGGGCCGCGAGTTCGATGCGATCGCGCCGACGTGGTCCGGAGATGGCAGGAAGATCACGTTCGTTCTCGCCCCCTCGACGAACGCGGGAGACGGAGGCACGGACGGCCTGCTCTGGCAGATCGACAAGAGTGGGCGCGGGCGACATCCGATCGCGGCCGACTGCCGGTTCGGGAGCGGCGCTTCCGATCGCCTGCACGGCACGAAACGCGCGGACCGAATCTACGGCTCGAGGGCAACGACACCATCGACGTCCGCGGCGGCGGTCGGGACGTGGTCGACTGCGGCCCGGGCCGCGACGTCGCTCGCGCCGATGCGCGCGACGTCGTCAGAAGCACTTGCGAGCTCCGCGTCGGCGCGCGGAGCTAGGCGGTCGCCGGTTCGGCAGCCGTCACCTTGTCGAAGACGAGCCCACCGTCACTGACGTCCACGCGCACCGTGTCGCCTTCCTCGAACTCGCCCTCGAGGAGCCGCAGCGCGAGCGGGTTCTCGACAAGGCGCTGGATCGCGCGCTTCAGCGGACGCGCACCGTAGGTCGGATCCCAGCCGGCCTCGGCGAGGTGCTCCTTCGCTGCGTCGGTCAGCTCCAGGGACAGGCCGCGCTCCCCGAGGCGCGCGCGCAGCCGCGCGAGCTGGAGGTCGACGATCTCGCCGATCTGGTCGCGGGTCAGCGGCTCGAACTCGACGATCTCGTCGATTCTGTTGAGAAACTCGGGCCGGAACGTCTCGCGCATCGCTGCCTCGT
Source organism: uncultured Actinomycetes bacterium (assembly GCA_963850415.1). Classification (GTDB taxonomy): domain Bacteria; phylum Actinomycetota; class Thermoleophilia; order Gaiellales; family Gaiellaceae; genus VAXT01. The sequence goes on along the minus strand of CAWKLE010000003.1, from coordinate 1,334,930 downwards.
TCGGCACGTTCGAGGTCATGATCAGCACCGTGTTCCGGAAGTCGACGGTGCGGCCCTGCCCGTCGGTCAGGCGCCCGTCGTCGAGCACCTGGAGGAGGATGTTGAACACCTCGGGATGCGCCTTTTCGATCTCGTCGAGCAGGACGACCGAGTACGGGCGACGCCGAACGGCCTCGGTCAACTGCCCGCCCTCCTCGAAGCCGATGTAGCCGGGCGGTGCGCCGACGAGCCGCGAGACCGTGTGCTTCTCCTGGTACTCGGACATGTCCAGCCGAACCATGGCGCGGTCGTCGTCGAACATGAACTCGGCCAACGCGCGGGCGAGCTCGGTCTTCCCCACTCCGGTCGGGCCGAGGAAGACGAACGAGCCGATCGGACGGTTCGGATCCTGGAGGCCCGATCGGGCGCGCCGCAACGCATTGGCGACGGCCTCGACGGCCCTGTCCTGGCCGACAACCCGTTGGTGGAGCCGCTCCTCCATGTGGATCAGCTTCTCGGTCTCGCCCTCGAGGAGCCGTGAGACCGGAATCCCGGTCCACCGCGCCACGACCTCGGCGACGTCCTCGTCGTCGACCTCCTCCTTGACCATCGGCTCGCCCTCGGGCTCGGCGCGCTCCTCGAGCTCGCGCTCGAGCTCGGGCAGCTCGCCGTAGCGGATCTCGGCCACGCGCTGGAGCTCGCCGTGCCGTTCTGCGCGCTCGGCTTCCATCCGCAGCTCGTCGATCAGGCGCTTGATCTCGCTGACCCGGTCGAGCGCCTCCTTCTCCCGCGACCAGCGGGCGGCGAGCTCGTCGCGCAGGCTCTTGGCCTCGGACAGCTCGCGCTCGACCGGCTCGCGCCGCTCCTTCGACTCCTTGCCCATCGCCGCGAGCTCGATCTCCAGCTGGCGCACGCGCCGCTCGGCCTCGTCGAGCTCGAGCGGAGCCGAGTCGATCTCCATCCGCAAGCGCGACGCGGACTCGTCGATCAGGTCGATCGCCTTGTCAGGCAGCTGGCGGTCGGAGATGTAGCGGTCGGAGAGAACGGCGGCCGCGACGAGCGCCGCATCGCGAATCATCACGCCGTGGTGCGCCTCGTAGCGCTCCTTGAGCCCGCGGAGGATCGCGATCGTGTCCGAGACGGACGGCTCCCCGACGAAGACCGGCTGGAAACGCCGCTCGAGGGCGGCGTCCTTCTCGATGTGCTTGCGGTACTCGTCGAGCGTCGTCGCGCCGATCGCGCGCAGCTCGCCGCGGGCGAGCATCGGCTTGAGCAGGTTCGCCGCGTCGACGGCGCCTTCGGCCGCGCCCGCGCCGACGATCGTGTGCAGCTCGTCGATGAAGAGGACGATCTCGCCCTCGGCGTTCTTGATCTCCTGGAGCACGGCCTTCATCCGCTCCTCGAACTCGCCGCGGTACTTCGAGCCCGCGAGGAGCGCGCCGATGTCGAGCGCCCAGACGCGCTTGCCCTTGAGCCCCTCCGGTACGTCGCCGGCGACGATCCGCTGCGCGAGACCCTCGGCGATCGCAGTCTTCCCCACTCCCGGATCCCCGATCAGCACCGGGTTGTTCTTCGTGCGCCGCGACAGCACCTGCATCACGCGCCGAATCTCCTCGTCGCGGCCGATGACCGGGTCGAGCTTGCCCTGCTCGGCGAGCTCGGTCAGGTCGCGGCCGAACTTCTCCAGCGCCTGGTACGTGCCCTCGGGATCCTGCGACGTGACGCGCTGGCCGCCGCGCACCTCCTTCAGCTTCGCGAGCAGCTCGTCGCGAGGCACGACGTCGAGCGCGAGCAGGAGGTGCTCGGTCGAGACGAACTCGTCCTCGAGCTTCCGCATCTCCTCCTCGGCGCGGTCGAGCACGCGGGAAAACGCGGTCGAGGCGCCTGGCTGCTGCGCCGCGCCCTGGAGCGAGGGCAGTCGCGCGAGATCGGCCTCCGCCTTGGCCCGCACCTCGGCCGCCTGTTCGCCGAGCAGCGTCTGCGGCAGCTCCTGATCGAGGAGCGCGACCAGCAAGTGGTCGGGGACGATCTCCGGGTTGCCGCGGCGGCGCGCAAGCTCCTGCGCGGCGGCGATCGCCTCCTGCGACCTGACCGTCAGCCTCTGGAAGTCCATCTCTTGGGCACGAGCTCGACGCCCGTCGCGTCGTAGGGAACGAGGTCTCGCCGGTACTGCTTGTGCACCTGGGCGATCGTCTCGCGCATCTCGCGCTCCAGGCGCTCCATCGTCCGCTGCATGCGGCGGATCTGTTCCTCGAGCCGGATCACGTGCTCGACGCCTGCGAGGTTGAGCCCGAGCTCCGTCGTCAGCTGCTGGATCAGCCGCAGCCGCTCGAGGTCGGCGTCGGAGTAGAGACGCGTGTTGCCGGCCGTCCGCTGCGGTGTGACGAGGCCCTTCGTCTCGTAGATGCGCAGCGTCTGGGGGTGCATCCCGACGAGGTCGGCGGCGACGCTGATCATGTAGCGGGGAGTGCCGTCGCTCACGTCGCTCTCATTCGTCGGCGCACGAGGCGGACCGCCAGGGCGCAGATCCCGAGGACGAGGACGACCGCGGCCCCCCACACGCCCAAGACGGCGTACGCCAAGGTCGTCAGCGCCAGGAGGACGAGTACCGAGACCACCCGCAGCGCCCGTCGCGCGGGGGTCGTGAGCGCGGAGGTTGATGATCGCCGAGATGCCGAGCGCGATCGCCAGGACGATCACCCAGATCGCGACGATCGACCCAAAGGCTCATCAGGCCTTCTGCACTTTCTGGAGCTCCTCGAGCAGCTCGCGCTCCTTCTTGTTCGGCTTCCTGGGCACCGCGATCTTCAGCCGCGCGAGCACGTCGCCCTTGCCCTTGCCCTTCAGCTTCGGCGCGCCGCGGCCTTTGATCCGCAGCAGCTTGCCGCTCTCCGAGCCCGCCGGGATCGTCAGCGACACCGGGCCCTCGGGCGTCGGCACCTCCACCTTCGCCCCGAGTGCGGCGTCGGCGAACGTGACCGGGACCTCGACCTCGAGGTCGGAGCCGCGGCGTTTGTAGAGCGGCGAGTCCGCCACACGAGTTACGACGATCAAATCGCCCGGCGGTCCGCCGCCGTAGCCCGGCTCGCCCTTGCCCTTGAGCCGGATCTGCGTGCCGTTCTTGACGCCGGCCGGGATCTTCACCTTGTAGCGCTTCGTGCGCCGCTCGCGGCCGGTACCCGTGGCAGCGTGGACACGGCTGCTCGATCACGGTGCCGCTTCCGTGGCAGCGCGGGCACGTGTGCGAGAGGCCGAAGAGGCCCTGGCTCTCGGTGACCACACCGCGGCCGCGGCACTCGGGACAGACGATCGGCGCAGTGCCCGGCTGCGCACCGGACCCGCCGCACTCCCGGCACGTCGTATCCAGCTCGACCGGGATCTGCGTCTCGACACCATGGAGCGAGTCCTCGAACGAGAGGGTGACACGCGCCTGGACGTCGGCGCCGCGGCCCGACGGTTGGCGCGCACGCCCGCCGCCGAACACGTCGCCGAACCCTCCGAACAGGTCGGAGATGTCGCCGAAGTCGAAGTTGAACCCGCCGGCGCCACCAGCCCCCCCACCGGGAAATCCGCCCGGACGTCCGTCGGCCGAGCCGAACGCGTCGTACTGCTTGCGCTTCTCGGGGTCAGAGAGGACGTCGTACGCGCCCTGGATCTCCTTGAAGCGCTCCTCTGCGTCCTTGTCGCCCGGGTTTCGGTCCGGGTGATGCTCGCGGACGAGCTTGCGGTACGCCTTCTTGAGCTCGTCCTGCGACGCGCCCCGGGAAACCCCGAGCGCGTCGTAGAGGTCCTTAGGGCGTGTCGCCACTCGGGCCTTCCTTCGGCCCCGCGACCACCACCCTCGCCGGGCGCAGAACGCGATCGCCCAAGAGGTAGCCCTTCTGGAGCACCTCGATCACGGAGCCCTCGTCTGCATCCGAGGGCTGCGTCAGGAGCGCCTCGTGGACGTGCGGGTCAAACTTGCCTTCGGTCTCGACGGGAGCGAGCCCCTCCTTCGCGAGTAGCTGCTCGAGCTGGCGATGGACGAGCTGGACGCCTTCCTCGAGCTTGGCCTCCTCGTGTCGCTCGGCGGCCTCCAGCGCGCGCTCCAGGTCGTCGAGGATCGGCAGCAGCTCTTTCACGACCCGCTCGCCTGCCCGCGCGACCAGGCTCTCCTGATCGCGCGCGGCCCGCTTGCGGTAGTTGTCGAAGTCGGCCTGCAGGCGCTGGAGGGTGTCGATCAGCTCCTCGTTCTCGTTCCGGAGCGCATCGAGCTCCGCGTCCTCGGCCGACACAGACTGCTCGGCCTGCTCGTTGTTCTCGACGTTTTCAGGCATGTCTGATCAGCACATGTCTTGGAACCAGGTCCCTGGACATGGCCACTGGGGCCGCGTCTGGGACCAGGTCCTGGGACTAGGCCTTCTTGGCCTCCTCCTCTTCGTCGATCACCTCGTAGTCGCCCTCTTCGACGACCTCGTCGTCGGATGCGTCCGCGCCGTTGTCGCCCCCGGAAGACTGCGCCTGCTGCGCGGTTGCCTGGGCGTAGACGGCCTCGGCGAGCTTCTGCGAGGCCTCCTGGAGCGCCTGCGTCTTCTCGCGGATCTCGTTCAGGTCCGAGCTCTCGAGCACGCCCTTCAGCTCCATGATCCGGCCCTCGATCGTCGAGGCCTCGGACTCGTCGAGCTTGTCGCGGTGCTCGGAGAGCGTGCGCTCGGTCTGGTACGCGAGCTGCTCGGCCATGTTCCGTGCGTCGGCGAGCTCGCGCAGCTTGTGCGCCTCGTCGCGGTGCGATTCGGCGTCCTGCATCATCCGCTGCACCTCGTCCTCGTTCAGGCCCGAGCCGCCCTCGATCTTGATCTGCTGCTCGTTCCCGGTCCCGAGATCCTTGGCCGAGACGGCGATGATCCCGTTCGCGTCGATGTCGAACGTGACCTCGACCTGCGGCATGCCCCGCGGCGCCGGCGGGATGCCGACGAGCTGGAACTTGCCGAGCGTCTTGTTGAAGGCGACCATCTCCGACTCGCCCTGAGCGACGTGGATCTCCACCGACGGCTGGTTGTCCTCTGCGGTCGAGAAGACCTCCGACTTCTTCGTCGGGATCGTCGTGTTGCGGTCGATCAGCTTCGTGAAGACGCCGCCCTTCGTCTCGATGCCGAGCGAGAGCGGGGTCACGTCGAGCAGGAGCACGTCCTTGACCTCGCCCCTGAGGACGCCGCCCTGGATGGCCGCGCCGACGGCGACGACCTCGTCCGGGTTGACGCCCTTGTGCGGCTCCTTCCCGATCAGCTCCTTGACCTCGTCGACGACCGCCGGCATGCGGGTCATGCCGCCGACGAGGACGACGTGGTCGATCGCGCTCGGCTCGAGCCCCGCGTCCGCGAGCGCCTGCTTCGTGGGCTCGACCGTCCGCTTCAAGAGGTCTGCCGTCAGCTCGTTCAGCTTTGCACGCGTGAGCTGGAGGTCGAGGTGCTTCGGGCCCTCCTGCGTCGCGGTGATGAACGGCAGGTTGATCTGCGTCGTCATCGTGGACGACAGCTCGATCTTCGCCTTCTCCGAGGCCTCGTACAGCCGCTGGAGCGCCATCTTGTCGGCAGCCAGGTCGATGCCCTGGTCCTTCTTGAACTCGGCGACCATCCAGTCGACGACCGCCTTGTCGAAGTTGTCGCCGCCGAGGTGGTTGTCGCCGTTCGTCGCCTTCACCTCGAAGACGCCCTCGCCGAGCTCGAGGATCGAGACGTCGAACGTCCCGCCGCCGAGGTCGAAGACGAGAATCGTCTGGTCGGAGCTCTCCTTGTCGAGCCCATACGCGAGTGCGGCGGCGGTCGGCTCGTTGATGATGCGGACGACGTTGAGGCCGGCGATCTTGCCGGCGTCCTTGGTCGCCTCGCGCTGCGCGTTGTTGAAGTAGGCCGGGACGGTGACGACCGCATCCGTGACCGGCTCACCGAGATACGCCTCGGCGTCCGTCTTCAACTTCTGCAGGATCATCGCCGAGATCTCCGGCGGCGCGTACTCCTTGCCCTCGGCCTTGACGCGCACATCGCCGTTCTCGCCCTGGACGACCTCGTACGGGACGATCTTCATCTCCTCGGAGACCTCGCCGTACTTGCGGCCCATGAAGCGCTTGATCGAAAAGATCGTGTTCTCCGGGTTCGTCACCTGCTGGCGCTTCGCCGGCGGGCCGACGAGCCGCTGGCCGTCCTTCGCGAACGCGACGACGGACGGGGTCGTGCGGCCGCCCTCGGCGTTCGGAATGACGGTAGGCTCACCGCCCTCGAGCACGGCCATGCAGCTGTTGGTCGTGCCGAGGTCGATACCAATGGTCTTCGCCATGTGTCTTTGCTCCTTTAGTCCCTGGTTTGGAAAAAATCTAAGTCCCAGCATAGCAAGGGGGAACGAACTGTGGCCGATCCACGCATCGAGCAGTACGCGCGCCTACTCGTGGAGCGCTGTGTCGACGTCCAGCCCGGCTGGGAGGTCGTCGTCGTCGGGAGCACGCACGCGAGGCCGCTGATCGAGGAGATCATCCGCGCGATCGGGCGGCGCAAGGCGATCCCGGTCGTCCAGCTCAGCTTCTCGGGGATGGACTTCTGGCCGTTCGAGACGGTCTGGGCCGAGACCGCGCCGCCGGAGCTTGTCGCGGAGCGCTCGCCGCTCCGGGTCGAGATCGAGGACGAGTGCGACGCCTGGATCCGCGTGGGCGCGCCCGAGAACACGCGCGACGGTGTGAGCCTGCCCGAGGAGCAGCGCGACGCGATCTCGAGGGGGGCGCGCCCGCTGATCGCGCGCCGACTCGCGCTCGACATCCCCTGGGTGACGTGCCGCTACCCAACGCCCGCGCTCGCCCAGGAGGCCGGGATGAGCCTGCGGGAGTTCGAGGACTTCCTCTTCGGCTCGGTGCTGCTCGACTGGGACGCCGAGGGCGAGAAGATGAGGCGGATCAAGGAGCGCTTCGATCCCGCCGAGGAGGTGCGGATCGTCGGCCACGAGACCGACCTGCGCTTCAGCATCGCCGGCCGTGAGGGCGAGGTCGACGACGGGCACATGAACATGCCCGGAGGCGAGGTCTTCTACTGCCCGGTCGAGGATTCGACCGAAGGCGTCGTCAGCTTCTCCGAGTTTCCGGCCGTCCAGGAGCCCGAGGTCGTCGACGGAGTGCGCATGCGCTACGAGAGCGGCCGCGTCGTCGAGGCATCGGCCACGTCCAACGAGGACGTGCTGATGCGCGCGCTCGACATCGACGAGGGCGCCCGCGTGCTGGGCGAGTTCGGGATCGGCTGCAACCCCGGGATCCAGCGGCACATGCGGAACACGCTCTTCGACGAGAAGATCTACGGCACGATCCATCTCGCGATCGGCGCGGGAATCCCGATCGCGGGCGGGACGAACAAGTCCGCCACGCACTGGGACATGGTCAAGGACCTGCGACAGGGTGGCCGGATCGAGCTCGACGGCGAGATCGTCCAGGAGAACGGCGAATGGAAGTTCTAGCGCCCTGCGGGTAGCTCTCGCGACCTGCGCAGAGGTCCCGCACGGCGACGAGGATGCCCTGCCCCTGATCGAGGCGCTCGCCTCGCGCGGCGTGGAGGCCACCCCCGCCGTGTGGGACGACGAATGCGTCCGCTGGGCCGACTTCGACCTCGTGGTCGTCCGGTCGACCTGGGACTACCCGGATCGGCGGAACGCGTTCCTCACGTGGGCGGGATCGGTCCCGCGGATACTGAACGCGCCGGACGTGCTGCGCTGGAACACGGACAAGCGCTATCTCGCCACGCTCGGGGGGGACGCCGTTCCGACGTCGTTCGTGTCGCCGGGCGAGCCGTTCGCGCCACCCGATGCTGCGTTCGTCGTCAAGCCGTCCGTCGGCGCAGGCTCGATCGGAGCCGCCCGCTACGACGCCGGCGACGAGCGAGCCCGGGAACACGTCGATCGATTGCACGCAGCGGGCAAAACGGTCCTGGTGCAGCCGTACCTCGAGGCGGTCGACCACCGAGGCGAGATCGCGCTCATGTTTCTCTGCGGGGAGTTCTCGCACGCCGTCCGGAAGGCTGCGTTGCTACCCCGCGGGGGCGATCCGGGCGAAGGCCTGTATCTCGAAGAGCGGATCAGCGCAACCGAGCCTTCCGCTGCTGAGCTCGCGCTCGCCGAGCGGGCGCTGAACACCGTCCCGTTCGAGCGCGGCCAGCTCCTGTACGCACGAGTCGACCTGCTCCCGGGGCCCCTGCTGCTCGAGGTCGAGCTCACCGAGCCGTCGCTCTATCTCGGCTACGCGGAAGGCGCTGCCGAACGCTTCGCCGACGCCGTCGCGGCCGCGAGCCAACGGCGGCGGATGAGCGCCGAGAACGGGCCGATCGCGAGCCAGTAGAGGCGAAAGCGCCGTCGGGTGCGCTCGTCCAGGGCTCGGACGCGCGTCTCGGTCGTCAGGCGCGAGCCCCCGGGGATCGGCTCGGCCTCGAAAGCGATCGCGATCTTCAGCCGCGCCCCGTCGTGCGCGGCCGCCCACTCGGTCTTGGTGCGGCCCAGGTGCTCGAAGTCGAGGGCTCGCAGATACTCCTCGACCGTGCGCCCGCGGGCGGGCATCCCCCGCAGCGCAAGGAGCGCGGCGACGGACCGGTCCGGTGCCACGGGCGCCGCGAGCACGAGGTCGAGCGCGCGCTCCGGGGCAGCCGCCACGGCGGCGTCATACCGCTTCCCGACCTCGAACTCGGGCAGCCAGTCGTCGATCAGCGACACCGGGCGAGCCTAACGAGTCCCCCGGTAACCTCCTGAGCGTGGAGCCGCTCACAGACTCCTGGGACCGGGAGATCCGCAGCCTGCGGGTCTCGGTCACGGACAAGTGCAACTTCCGGTGCCGCTACTGCATGCCCGCCGAGGGGCTCGAGTGGCTACCCCGCGACGAGATTCTCAGCTTCGAGGAGATCCAGCGGCTCGTCGGCGTGCTCGCCTCGATGGGCGTGGACGAGATCCGGCTGACAGGCGGTGAGCCGCTCGTCAGGCGCGACCTGCCGGTGCTCGTCGAGCTGCTTTCGAACACACCGGGCGTGCGCGACCTCTCGCTGACGACCAACGGCGTGCTGCTTGACCGCCTCGCCGGCCCGCTCGTCGAGGCCGGGCTCACGCGGCTCAACGTCTCCCTCGACTCGCTCTCGCACGTCCGCTTCGCGGAGATTACGCGCCGCGACGCCCTGGACAAGGTGCTTGCCGGGCTGACCGAGGCCGAGCGCTACCCGGAGCTGCGCCCGATCAAGGTCAACTGCGTCGCGATCCGCGGCTTCACCGAGGAAGAAGTTCCGGCCCTGGCCGAGCTCGCCCGACGCAAGCCGTATGTCGTGCGCTTCATCGAGTTCATGCCGCTCGACGCGGACGAGGCGTGGCGCGAGGACGAGGTTCTCTCCGGAGGCGAGATCCGCGCGCTGATCGAAGAGCACTGGCCGCTCGTCGAGATCCCGGCCAAGAAATCCTCTACGGCCCGCCGCTTCCGCTTCGCCGACGGCGCGGGCGAGATCGGCTTCGTCAACCCGGTCTCGGAGCCGTTCTGCTCCAGCTGCGACCGGATCCGCCTGACCGCGGACGGCCAGCTTCGCACGTGTCTCTTCTCGCGGCGCGAGTGGGACCTGAAGGCTCCGCTCCGCGGCGGCGCGAGCGACGACGAGCTGCGCGACCTGCTCCGCTTTGCGGTCCGCCACAAGGAGCTGAAGCACAAGATCAACGAGCCCGGCTTCGTGCGGGCGTCGCGGTCCATGTCCCAGATCGGCGGCTAGCGGACGCCCAGGCGGATGCGGTAGCCGAGGAAGATCTCGGCTTCGCGCTCTCCAAGCGCTCGATCGGCCGCCTCTCGCAGGGCTGTGAGCCCGAGCTCGTCCTCGCTCTTGCCGTCCTCGAGGAGCACCGTCAACGGCCCGAGGCTGAGCGCCATGCCGACGATCCGCTCCGCGTTCGCCCGGTCGCGGGAGTGGAAGACGATCTCGCGCGCGTACCTGAAATGCCCGCTGGCCTTGATCCGCTCCAGGTGCCCGTCCTTCGAGTAGCGCATCCCTCTGCCGTCCGGCGCGCGGCCGGCCCGGACGCGCCGTAAGACCTCCTCGAAGGCGACCTCGACCTCCCAGCCCACGATCGGCGGCCAGTCGTAGTCGTATGCGGCGAACACACCGCCCGGCCGGAGAATGCGTGCCGCCTCGGCGAGGGTCGGCTCCGGCTCCATCCAGTGGAGTGCCTGCGAGCAGGTGGCGATGTCCGCCTCGCCGTCCGGCAGGCCCGTCGCCTGGGCATACGCCTGGACGAAGCGCACATTGTCCGCCCGGGTCGCGCCCTCGGCCTGCTCACGCATCTCCGGGCTCGCCTCGACCCCGACGACCTCGTCCGCGCGATCGGCCCAGATCTTCGTCGAGAGACCCGTTCCGCTGCCGAGATCGACGACGAGCCGCGGTCTGTCAACTCGTGCTTGGAGGCACAAGATGTCGACGAGAACGTCCGGCGGCGCGGGCCGATTCGCGTCGAAACCCGCCGCAAAACCGCTTCGTTCGTACCCCGACGTGCGCAGGAGCTTCTCGCTCCAGTTATCGACCGTTTGACGCGAAAACTCCGTCACACCCGCGCCGGAGTCTAAAATGAACCATCGTGTCCAGTGCCGCCACGGCTGCTCGGGCCCGAATCCTTCCGCACGGGCCTCTCGACCTGATCCGCCAGCTGGCGATCTGGTTCGGCTTCCTGTTTGCGTATCGCTACACGCGCGGGGTCGCGGATCGCGATGCGTTCCAGGCGTTCAAGAACGGCCTGCGCGTCGCGGACTTCGAGCACCGCATCACGGGACTCTGGGAGCTGTCGCTCCAGAGCTTCGTCGCGTCGTCGAACGTGCTCCGCGAGGCGACGTCCCTGACGTACTGGCACTCGCAGTTCACGGTGCTCGGGCTCGTCCTGCTCTGGGTCTACCTGCGGCGCAACGACCACTTCGTCCCGCTGCGCAACACGATCCTGCTCGCGAATGTGATCGGGCTGATCGGCTTCGTGCTGATGCCGACCGCGCCGCCGCGGATGTTCCCGGAGCTCGGCTTCGTCGACACGCTCGCCAACTTCGGCATCAACCACAACAGCGCGATCGTCCGCGCCGACGCGAACCCGTACGCGGCGATGCCCAGCCTGCACGCGGCGGACTCGCTGATCATCGGCGTCGGGCTCTTCTTCATCGTCCGCTCGAAGTGGGCGAAGGCGCTCTGGCTGCTCTGGCCGCTCTGGGTCTGGTTCTGTGTGATGGCGACCGGCAACCACTTCTGGCTCGACATCGTGGCCGGGATCCTCGTCGCGACCGTCGCGGCCGCGGTCGTCAACCACAAGCACCTGCGGCGCTTCGTCGCGCGGGTGCGGCCGGCGCCGGCCTGACCGCCGGAGGCCTGAAAGAGGCGTACACGGCCGGTGTGCGCCGGGTTGCCGCGCGCTGGATGGGGCACCTCGCGCGCACGCCGATCTCACCCGACGCGCTCACGTTCGCCGGTGTGACGATCTGCGCGATCGCGAGCGTCGTCGTCTACTTCGAGTACCGCAACGAGATCCTCTGCTTCTGGGTCGGGGCCGCGCTCTTCGTCATCGGCTCGGTGCTCGACATCCTCGACGGGGCGCTCGCGCGTTCGAGCGGCAAGGGGACGACCTTCGGCGCGTTCCTCGACTCGACGACCGACCGCATCGGCGAGGCGTTCATGCTCGGAGCGATCGCGCTCGTCTTCTTCCGGGACGGGAACGAGGTCGCACTCGCGTTCGCCTTCGCCGCGGTCGCAGGCTCGTTCCTCGTCAGCTACTCGCGCGCGCGCGCGGAGGCGCTGGGGCTGAAGGGGGACGTGGGCATCGGGAGCCGGGCCGAGCGAGTGGTCGTGATCGTGACCGGTCTCGTGCTCGCTCCGTGGGGCGTCCTGCCCTGGGCGATCTACCTGTTGACCGCGACGGCGTGGATCACCGTCGTCCAGCGCGTGCTAGCAGTTCGGTCGCAGCTCCGCCAAGGCTGATACTCTGCTAGCAGCAGCTCGCTGCTAGCAGAAATGGCGAAGAGAGAGCAGACCAGCATCCTCGTCCGGATGCCCAAGTCCCTGAAGCGCCGGCTGGGCCGCGAGGTCTCGCGCCGGGACAGCACTCTCAACGACGTCGCCGTCGCGATCCTCGCCGACGAGTTCGACGTCGACTTCACGCCGAGCGGCCGGCGCGGCCCTGCGCCCGGCGAGAGCGGCGACGTGCTCCTGCGCGTCCCGCCCGCCCTCAAGCGCAGGCTCGACGACGCCGCGCGCGAGCGCAAAAGCAGTACGAACACCGTCGTCGTCGAGTCGCTCGCCGAGCGCCTCGACGCAATCACCCCCAGAAAGGAACCAATGCCAAAGAACGGCAGCCAGAACGGCAAAGCGCGCGGGAACGGCAAGGTCCGCGTCGCGATCATCGGCGTCGGCAACTGCGCCAACTCGCTCCTGCAGGGAGTCGAGTACTACAAGGACGCCTCGCCGGACGAGTTCGTCCCCGGGCTCATGCACGTCGACCTCGGCGGCTACCACGTCCGCGACGTGGAGTTCACGGCCGCATTCGACGTCACGACCGCGAAGGTCGGGAAAGACCTCTCCGACGCGATCTGGGCCAAGCCGAACAACACGATCAAGTTCGCCGACGTCCCGAAGACGGGCATCACCGTCTCGCGCGGGATGACCCACGACGGGCTCGGCAAGTACCTGTCCGAGATCGTCGAGAAGGCGCCCGGCGACACCGACGACGTCGTGAACATCCTTCAGGAGACGGGCACGGACGTCGTCGTCAACTACCTCCCGGTCGGCTCCGAGGAGGCGACCAAGTGGTACACGGAGCAGATCCTGAACGCGGGCTGCGCGATGGTGAACTGCATGCCCGTCTTCATCGCCAAGGGTGGCTACTTCGGGCGCCAGTTCGAGGAGCGCGGGCTCCCGATCGTCGGCGACGACATCAAGTCGCAGGTCGGCGCGACGATCACGCACCGCGTCCTGACCTCGCTGTTCCGCGAGCGCGGCGTGCACCTCGACAAGACGATGCAGCTCAACGTCGGCGGCAACTCGGACTTCCTGAACATGCTCGAGCGTGAGCGCCTCGAGTCGAAGAAGATCTCGAAGACGAACGCGGTCACGTCGATGCTCGACTACGACCTCGGCGCCGAGAACGTGCACGTCGGCCCGTCCGACTACGTTCCGTGGCTGACCGACCGCAAGTGGGCGTACATCCGCATGGAGGGCACGTCCTTCGGCGACGTGCCGCTCAACGTCGAGCTCAAGCTCGAGGTCTGGGACTCGCCGAACTCGGCCGGGATCGTGATCGACGCGGTGCGGCTCGCGAAGCTCGCGCTCGACAACGGCGTCGGCGGGGCGCTCGAAGGGCCGAGCGCGTACCTGATGAAGTCGCCGCCGAAGCAGCTCCAGGACGACGAGGCGCACGACGCCGTCGAGAGCTTCATCAAGAAGTACGGCCACAAGACGGCCAAGGCCAAAGCGGCCGCTCGGGACTAGTTCCCCGAAGCACGCGGGGGCCGGTGCGAGCCGGCCTCCGCGACCGCACTACACTCGGTGGTCGTGTCCCTGCGAATCTGCCTGGTCACGCCCTTCTCGTGGTCGCAGCCACACGACGTGAACGAACACGTCGCCGGCATCGCAGAAGCACTCCGGGAGCGCGGCCACTCGGTCAGCGTCCTCGCTCCCTCGAATCACGCGGCAGACCTCGCCGCCGGCCGGCGCGCGCTGCGTGACGGCGTCGCCGCGCCGCTGATCGCGCTCGGCCCGGCCGTCCCGATCTCGCGGCGGAGCAGGATCGGCCTCCCGGTCGGCGTCCGCGCGAACCTGGCCACGGCTCTCACCCGGGGAGAGTTCGACGTCGTCCACGGCTTCGAGCCTGGGCTGCCGAGCCTCTCGTACCTCGCGCTCCGGGACGCGCGGGCTTTGAGCGTCGCCAGCTTCTTCTCGCCCGAACGGCTCGGGTACCCGCCCGCGAAGGCGCAGCGCGAGAAGCTGCTCGGGCGGATCGACGCGCTCGTCGCCTCGTCGCCGGAAGCTGCCCATGCCGCGGCCGAGCGCTTCCCGGGCGAGTACCGGATCGTCTCGGAAGGCGTGGACGCGGAGCTCTTCAAGCCCGGCCAGAAGCGGCAGCTCGTCGTGCTCGAGTGGCGTCCGATCGAGCGTCCTCTGGCCCGAGCAGTCCAGCGCGCCCTCCGCGAGCTGACGGACTGGGAGCTCGTCTACCTCCGGACGAAGAAGCTGGCCGGACGACCCGCTGTTCCGGCGAAGCTCCGTGGCAGGGCACGCGTTCGCACCGCCCGGGACGGGAAGAGCAGGGCGCCGATCCTCGCCGAAGCCGCGATCTTCGTGCCGGCGCTCGAAGGCCTGTCGCGCGTCGCCCTCGAGGCGGCCGCGGCCGGCGCGGCGATCGCCTCTCCGCCCGGGGTCCAGGAGCAGCCCGAGCTGGCCGCCGCGGCGCTGGCCCGGTTCGCCGAGAACGAGCCGCTCCGCACGCAGCTCTCCGAGGAAGCGAGGCGCGGAGTGGAGGGCAAGACGTTCGACGACGTCGCCGAAGAGCTCGAGGACGTCTACACGACGCTTGGCCGCCGCCGAAGGACTTCGCAACAGACTGTTCCAAAGTCGGACGAGCCTCTTGGGGACAGGCCCTGGATCTTGGCCGACCTCCACCTGCACACGTCGTGGTCGGCCGACTGCTCGGTCGAGGTCGAAGACCTGCTCGACCACGCCGAGAGTGCGGGCCTGGGTGCAATCGCTGTCACCGACCACAACGTCTTCGGCGGCGCGCTCGAGGCCGTGGAGCTCGCCCGCGGGCGGAACCTGATCGTGATCCCGGGCGAGGAGGTCAAGACCGACGGCCAGGGCGAGGTGATCGGGCTCTTCCTGTCCGAGGAGATCCCGCGGGGCATGTCGTTCGCGGACACGATCGCCGCGATCAAGGCCCAGGGCGGTCTCGTCTATCTCCCACATCCGTTCGACCGCATGCACTCGATCCCGGACCCGGCGACGCTGCATCGCAACCTCGGCGACATCGACGTGTTCGAGGTCTACAACGCCCGCCTGCTCTTCGAGGCCTACAACGACGAGGCGCTCAGGTTCGCGCGCAAGTACAACCTGATGATGGGCGCGGGCTCCGACGCGCACGTCCCGCCAGGGCTGGCGACCGGAGGGCTTCGGATGCGCGCATTCGACGGCCCGGACGAGTTCCTGCTCAGCCTGCGGACGGCCGAGATCCTGCGCCGCCCGAAGTCGCTCGCGTACCTGCAGTCGCTGAAGTGGATGGCGCAGGTCAAGGAAAGAGTTCGCTAGCCGAGAACTGGAAACCTGCCGCTGTGACCTCTGTGTCGACCGACGAGATCTACGAGAAGTACCTCAAGAAGGCGATCGCCGAGATCAACGACCTCGGGCACGAGATCGCCGCCGCCGGAAACGGCGAGCGTGTGCCCGTGCTCGGATCCGGCCACCCGCGCGCGGACGTGATGCTGCTCAAGCATCGCCCGCAGGCGGCGGAGGTCCAGGAGGGCGTCGCGTTCTTCGGGCGGACGGGCCAGGCGATCCTCAAGTCGCTCCAGCGGCTGAACGTCGACCCGCTCTCGGTGTACGGGACGAACTGCCTGAAGTTCGCGGACGAGCCGGCCGATGAGGCGCGCCCGTTCCTCGTGCGTGAGCTGCACATCGTCCAGCCGAAGCTCGTCGTCGTCATGGGCGAGGACGCGCTCGGGTTTCTGAACGCGCTCGAGTTTGCGCTGGCGGCCGAGCTCGAGCCCGAGCTGGGCTCGCTCCAGGACTGGACGCCCACGGTGCAGGCGCTCTACGTGCCGGACATCGACGCCTCGCTCGACGAGCAGCCGGCGAAGACTGAGTTCTGGAACGCCTTCAAGGCCCTGGGCCCATGGTGGGCCGAACTGCCGCCCTACTAGGGCTCGGGCTCTACCTCGGCGTCTACTACGCCGTGGCGGAGTCGCTGCCGAGCTTCAGCCTCTGGTGGGACATCGCGATCATCTCGCTGCTCGTCATCCCGCCGGTGTTCGCGCTCGTCTACTTCGCGCTGCCGCTGCGGACGATGCGCTGGCTGCTTCCGGCCGGGATCGGGGTCGCCGTGCTCGCGGCCGTGTTGCAGATCGTGGGGCTCGACGTGCTCGCGAACTTCGCCAAGCTCGGCGCCGTGACGCTGCTCGCGTGGTGGTTCCTGAGCTTCTTCGAGACGGCGGCGTGGGTCACGACCGTCGCGCTGATCATCCCGTGGGTGGACGCGGTCTCGGTCTGGCGCGGGCCGACGAAGCACATCGTCACGCACCAGCGGGAGCTGTTCACGACCTTCTCCTTCGCGTTCCCGGTCCCGGGTGAGGCGAACACGGCGCAACTCGGACTCCCCGACCTCCTGTTCTTCGCGCTCTTCCTCGGGGCCGCCGACCGCTGGGGCCTGCGGACGCGGCTCACGTGGGCCGCGATGACCCTCTCCTTCGGAACGACGCTCGCCCTCACCGCCGCGCTTCCCCGCATCATCCATCGCGACATCCCGGGGCTGCCCGCCCTGCCGCTTCTCGCCCTCGGCTTCCTCGCCCCGAACGCGGACCTGCTCTGGCGCAAGCTGCGCTCGGAGGACGCCTGGGGGTCGTTGCGCTCCGAGCGCGAGAGCGGCTAGCCCCGCTCGAGCAGGGCGACCGTCTCGATGTGCGGCGTGTGCGGGAACATGTCCACGGGCCGTGCCCGCACGAGCCGGTACCCCCACTCCGCCTCGAGCTCCTTGACGTTCCCGGCCAGCGTCGTCGGGTTGCAGGAGACGTAGACGATGCGCCCAGGCTCCAGGCGCGCGAGTCGGCGCAGCGCCTTGCCGGAGAGCCCCGCCCGCGGCGGATCGACGACGGCGACGTCCGGAGCGCCGGCGCGTTCCCTGAGGTCGTCCAGCGCCTCGCCCACCTCGCCGGCGTAGAACGCGGCGTTCGCGATCCCGTTCAGTTCAGCGTTCTCGAGCGCGCACGCGACCGACTCCTCGGAGACCTCGACACCCCAGACCGTCAAAGCGTCGCGCGCGAGCGTGAGCCCGATCGTCCCGATCCCGCAGTAGAGGTCGTAGACGCTCTCCTCGCCGGTCAGGCCCGCGAACTCGCGCGCCAGCTCATAGAGCCGCTCGGCCATGGCCGTGTTCGTCTGCAGGAAGGCATTCGGGCGCACCCGGAAGCGCAGGCCGCAGAGCTCCTCCTCGATGGCGTCGTCTCCGTGCAGGAGCTGCGTCGGCAGGTTCGTCACCTCGGCGGGGCGTTCGTTCACCGACCAGTGGACGGAGCGCACCTCCGGGAAGCGCTCGAGCGCGGCGACGAAGCTGTCCGCGTCGAGTCGCCCGGGCGCGGTGACGAGCTGGATGAGCGCCTGGCCCGTGTTGCGTCCCTCGCGGACGACGAGGTGGCGCAGGAAGCCCGTGTGCTCGGCCTGGTCGTACGCCTCGAGGCACTGCTCGCGCGCCCAGTCGCGGACCCCCTCGCGGATCGCGTTCCCGAGGTCGGTCGTGAGCCAGCACTTGCGGATGTCGAGCACCTCGTCCCAGCGACCTGCCCGGTGGAAGCCGAGCGCGGGCCCGTCCGGCGTGCGCGTGAACGAGTATTCGAGCTTGTTTCGGTAGTGGAAGACGGGATCGGCCGGGACGATCGGCTCGAGCGGCGGGTCGTCGACGCGCCCGATGCGGCGAAGCGCCTCCTCGACCTGGGCCGCTTTCGCATCCAGCTGCGCCTCGTACGCGAGGTCCTGGAAGCGGCAGCCCCCGCAGTCCGGGTAGTGCTCGCACGGCGCGTCGACCCGGGGGGCCCCGGCCTCGACGACCTCCAGCGCGAGCGCTTCCGCGTGGTTCCGCTTCACGCGGGTGACTCGCGCGCGCACGACGTCTCCGGGCAGCCCGCGGCGCACGAAGACGACGAAGCCGTTCAGCCGCGCGACGCCGTTGCCGCCGTACGCGAGCGACTCGATCCTGAGGTCGAGCTCGTCGTCCAGTCGAACGGGCGCGGCCATGCGACCAGCATAGGGTTCGGGGATGGAGCTGAGCTTCGAGAGGCCGGGCACGCCTCCGCAATACGCGCAGTGGGCCGAGATCATGGAGCGGGTCTCGGGCGACGTCTTCGGTGTCGACGAGATCGAGCATTTCGTCCAGTCGGACCAGGAGAGCGCGTTCCTGCTCGCGGGACGCGGCGACGAGGTCTTCGGCTGCGGCGTCGGGCGGCCGTCATCGATCCAGAGCAGCCTGTACGCGATGGTCCGCGTCCTGCCGGAGCACCGCGGGCGAGGTGTCGGGGCACGGATCTACGAGGCGTTGTCGCAGCATGCCCGCAAACTCGGCCGCGAATCGCTCTGGGGCCGCGTCCGCGAGGACGACGGCGCGTCGCGTGACTTCGTCCGCAAGCGCGGTTTCCGCGAGGCCGGCCGCGAGTACGAGGTCGTGCTCGACACAGCTCACGCCGAAGCCGTTGCCGAACCGCCCGCCGGAATCGATCTCGTATCGCTCGCCGAGCGGCCCGACCTCGAGCGTGCCGTCTACGAGGTCGACTGCGAGGTCGGCGCAGACGTACCAAGGCCGGAAGGGGACGACTTCGAGGGCCAGCCTTTCGACCGCTGGCGCGAGCAGTACCTCGAGGGCCCCGGGGCGGTCCCCGACGCGATGATCGCAGCGCTGGCCGGCGACGCGGTCGTCGGCTACACGGGCCTGCGGCGGCGCGGCGCCTCCTCGCCGGTCGCGGAGAACATGCTGACCGCGGTGCGCCGCGATTGGCGCCGGCGCGGAATTGCCACCGTCCTCAAGCGCGAGCAGGTCGCACGCGCCCGTGCCGCCGGGATCGAGCAGATCGTCACGACGAACGACGAGACGAACGCGGGCATGCGAGGCGTGAACGCGCGCCTCGGCTACCGGCCCGCCCCGACGCACATCGTCGTGACCGGCCCGCTCGCTACGTGACGTCGCGGCGCCGGGTGAGCACGACGGCGAGAGTTCCGAGCACGGCCAGATAGGCGACGACCACCGCCGACGACTGGCCAAAGGACGGAGCGTCGTTTCCGCTGCCCCCGAGGACGCCCCCGATCGCGGGACCGATCAGGTAGTCATTCGTCCCGGGGAAGAGTCCGCCGATCGCAGGCTCGAGGAAGACGATCCAGGCCAGGACGAGAATCACCGCGCCGAGTTGCCGCTTGATGCTCGCCCCGATGAAGAAACCGATCATGGCAACGAGCGCCGCACCCAGGAACAGCCGCGCCACGAGCTGCCACTCGTGCCCGCCGAAGTGATAGTCGGCCCGCCCGCCGACCCAGATCTGCGCGATCAAGATCGGGAGCAGCGCAGCCGGCAGGGTGAGCAGGACGCTCGCGATCAAGGCCGCACCAGTCTTGGCAGCGAGCACCTTCTCGCGCACCGGCGCCGCGAGGAACGTGAGCGTGATCGTCCCGTGCCGGTACTCGGTCGTTGCGATGAGGATGCCGACGAGGGTCGTGAAGAGCAGCGCGACCCCGCCCAACGTCGCGATGTCCCGGTTCAGATGCGGAGGAAGCACGGGATCGTTGACCGCGGAGTGGAGAGTCGCGATCGTCCCGATCAAGACGATCGCCATCTCTGACAGAAGGATTCCGAGCAAGGTCCGAGGAGCCGTCCAGACCTTCAGGAGCTCCGCTGTGACCAGCCGCATTACGGGGTTTTCTCCTTGGACGTCAAATCGAGGAACGCCTCCTCGAGCGACGAGCTCTCGGCGACGAGCTCGTGCAGGACGATGCCCTTCGCGGCGGCGATCTCGCCGACCTGAGCGGTGGTCGCATCGGCAAGCGTCAGCAAGTCCCCTTCGGACGAGGCGACCTTGACGCTCGCCTGCTCGAGCGCGGCGCGTAGCTGATCGGCCTGCGGGCTCCGCGCGCGGATGCCGCCGGCGGCCCGCGCCACGAGCTCGGCCGTCGTCGCCTGCACGACGAACTTCCCGCGATGGATGATCACGACCTCGTCGACGATCTGCTCGACCTCAGCCAGGACGTGACTCGAGATGAAGATCGTCCGCCCCTCCGCCGCCAGCGAGCGCAGGAACTCGCGAAGCCAACGGATTCCCTGTGGGTCGAGCCCGTTCGCCGGCTCGTCGAGCACGAGGATGCGGGGATCGCCGAGGAGCGCCCCTGCGAGGCTGAGGCGCTGGCGCATTCCGAGCGAGTAACCCCCTGCGCGGCGCCCCGCAGCATCCTGAAGGTCGACGACCTCGAGCACCTCCTCGACCCGCGAGCGCGGGATTCCGGTTGCTGCAGCCAGAACCCGCAGATGATTTCGCCCGGAGCGGCCGGGATGGAAGTCGGACGCCTCGAGCACGGCCCCGACCTGCTGCGTCGGCGACTCGAGCTGACGGTAGAGCCGCCCCATGACGGTCGCCCTGCCGGCGGTCGGGTGAACGAGGCCGAGGATCACGCGCAGCGTGGTCGTCTTCCCCGCGCCGTTCGGGCCCAGGAATCCCGTAATCGCGCCCTCGCGAATCTTGAAGCTCAGGTCGTCGACAGCGACGGTCTTCCGGAACCGCTTCGTGAGGTTTTCGACCTGAATCAAGTCAGAGGCGTGACGTAGACCTTGCGCTTCCGGGGGCCGTCGAACTCGCAGAAGAAGATGCCCTGCCAGGTGCCGAGCGCGAGCCGCCCGCCGTCGATCGGGATCAGCACCTGCGGCCCGGCCAGCGCAGCGCGGACGTGCGAGGGCGCGTTCTCCTCGCCGGCCTCGATGTGCTGCCAGCCCCAGTCCTCGCGCACCATCCGTTCCATCGCGACCTCGAGGTCACGGGCAACGGCCGGGTCCGCGTGCTCGTTGATCGTCACCCCGGCCGTCGTGTGCGGCACGAAGACGAGCGCGGCGGTGGCGCCCTCGACTCCGTTCAATGCAGCCTCGACGTCCCGGGTGATTTCGACGAGCTGAGTCTTCCGCTCGGTGCTTAGGTCGATCTCGCGCACAGCGTTATCCTACGAACCCTTGTCGAGTGCGGCCCCTCCTCTTACCTCTGCGGACCTCGATCGCTTCCGCGAGCGAGCCGACCGCTTCATCGCGGAGCTCGACGAGGAGTACTACCTCCACTACGCCGGCCACAAGGAGAAGCTCGAGCTCGCACCCATCTTCGAGCGCTTTACCGACCTGACGCAGCTCGACCAGGCGCTCGCCCTCGGCCGCACCGCGAACGGCGACCGCCGCGTAACCGAGCTCTGGCGCTTCGCCTCGGAGGGCTACCTCGGCGAGCTGACGCGCGACCAGGCCGAGAAGGTGGCCGAGCTCGAGGCGAGCCTCGAGGCCGAGGTCGACGGTGAGACGATCCCGTTCCGGATGCTCCGGCCCGCGATGGCGAACGAGCCTGACCGCGACAAGCGGGAGCGGATCGACAAGGCTCGGGTCGAGCTCACCGAGGAGCACCTGAACCCGCTCCATGCCGAGGGCGTCGGCATCGTCCGCGACGGCGTCGAGCGGCTCGAGGCGCCGAACTACACCGAGCTCTATCGCCGCTTCGGCTTCCGCCTGGACGACCTCGCGACGCAGTGCCGCGACCTCCTCGACTCGACCGAGAAGGTGTTCGAGGAGTCGGCGGACAGGCTCTTCCGGGCCCGAGTCGGGATCGGGCTCGACGAGGCGCGCCGCTGGGACGTGATCCGCACGTTCAGAGCGCCGGAGTGGGATCCGCAGTTCCCGGCCGAGAAGATGCTGCCCGCGCTCGAGGCGACGCTCGCCGACCTGGGCGTCGACCTCAAGTCGCAGGAGAACGTCGAGCTCGACGTCGAGCAGCGACCCAAGAAGAGCCCGCGCGCCTTCTGCGCGCCGATCGAGATCCCGGGCCGCGTCGTGCTCGTCATCCAGCCGATGGGCGGCGCCGACGACTGGCGCGCCCTCTTCCACGAGGCCGGGCACACGGAGCACTACGCGAACACCTCGGCCGACCTCTCGATGGAGGAGAAGCGGCTCGGCGACGTCGCGGTCACCGAGGGCTGGGCGATGCTGATGCAGCACCTCACGGACGACCCCGCCTGGCTCACGCGGCGCCTCGACTTCCCCCGCCCCCAGGACTTCGAGGTCGAGGGCGTGACCCAGCTCCTGTACATGGTGCGCCGCTACTCGGCCAAGCTCCTGTACGAGATCGAGTTCCACTCGGCCGACGATCCGACGAAGCTCTCCAACCGCTACGTCGAGCTCCTCGGCGACGCGCTGAAGATCGAGCCCGCGGCGGCCGACTACCTGGCCGACATCGACTCGAGCTTCTACGTCACCGGCTACCTGCGCTCGTGGGCGTTCGAGGCGCAGTTCCGGACGCACCTGCGCGAGCGCTTCGGCAACGACTGGTTCACGAAGCGCGAGGCCGGCTCGCTCGTCCGCGAGCTCTGGGAGACCGGGATGAGCATGACCGCCGACGAGATGCTGAGCGAGGTGGCCGGCCAGGAGCTCGAGATGGACGCGGTCGCCCAGCTCACGCGCGGCGTCCTTGCCTGACGCTTCGGCGACCGGCGAAGAGACAGGGCTCCCGCGCGGCACAGTCACCTTTCTGTTCACGGACATCGAGGGGTCGACCGAACTCCTCCGGTCGCTGGGAACCGGGTACGGAGACGTCAGGACAGAGCACGGCCGCCTAATCGAAGACGCCTGCGCTGCCAACGCAGGACACGTCATCGACACGCAGGGCGACGCGTACTTCGCCGCCTTCGACCGTGCCGCGGATGCGGTTGCAACAGCCGTGGTCGTGCAGCGGACGCTTGAAGCTGCCGATTGGCCGCAAGGCCTCCAGCTCAGAGTTCGGATGGGTCTCCACACAGCCGAGCCGTTCCTGGACGGGACCGGCTACTTCGGCCTGGGCGTCCACCGAGCGGCGCGAATCTGCGCCGCGGCACACGGCGGCCAGATTCTCGTCTCGAACGCCACAGCCGGGATCGTCGAGGATCTCGAGAGCGTCGAGTTCGAGCTCCGCGACCTGGGCGAGTACCGCCTGAAGGACATCGTGCGCCCGCAGCGCCTCTTCGAGTTGAGGGTGCAAGGACTCGAGCGCGAGTTCGCTCCGCCGAAGGCCCATGAGGACGGGACGGCGCGCGATCCCTACGGACGCATCGGAACGTTGCTCGGCTGCGACATGCTCGACTTCTCGCAGAGGCTTCGGGAGCTTGGCGACGATGTGACCGCCGAGGTCGCGGCGGACTACCGCAAGCTCGTTCGGGAGTCCGTCGAAGCTCACGGCGGAACGACGATCGAGGCCGCAGCCGATAACGTCTTCGCGGTCTTCGAAAGCGCCCGAGATGCAATCGAGTGCGCCGCATCGACGCGAGCCCTCCTCAGGCAACGCACGTGGCCAACGGGTGAGGCCTTGATCACGTGTTTCGCCGTCCACACCGGCCGCCTCGTGTCAAAAGAACACGGCGGAGCTTCCGTGCTCCATCTCATCTTGCTCCTGAAAGAGAGCGAGCCCTGGCAGATCCTCGTCTCGCACTCGACCGAGGCGCTGCTCGAAGGAGAACGGCTCGACCCGCTCGAGCTCCGCGACCTCGGCGAGCGTCACCTGCCGCGCCTCGGCGCATCCCACCGGCTCTTCGAGCTCGTCGGTTAGGTCGACAGAGCGCCGCCGGATCGCGACAATCGATCCATGAGCGAAGAGCTCGTTCCACGCGACGAGCTGCGGGCGACGATCGAGGCGCGCAAGGAGCTTGGCGAAGACGCCGAACCGGCGCTGATCGAGGCGTTCGTCGACCGGATCGAGAAGGAGCTTTCGAAGCGGCAGCGCGAGAGCGAGCAGTCGCTCCGGCGCAAGCGCGAACACCAGAAGGAGATGGTGCTCGGCGGGATGGCGCTCTCGATTCCGCTCTTCGCCCTGGCTGCGATCTTCACCGGCCTCGCGGGCGTGATCGTCGTCTGCGGAGCGCTCGCGGTGATCGCGATCGTCACCGCGCGCTAGTCACGCGCGAGACGCTCGGGGGCCGGACGCGAACATCTGAGCGAGCAGGCCGGCCACGACGAACGCGAGGCCGATGGCAGCCCACTTGCGGGGGTCGTAGAGATCGTCGCACTGGACACCGCGGCCCGCGTCGAACGAGTGGCACACGGTTCCCGGGCCCTCGCGGTTCATGTACGCCACGGCTAGAAGCGGAATGCCGATTCCGACGAGCACCCCGTAGGCGGAGGCACGCAGCCTCGGTCGAGAGAGAAGAACGATCGCAACCAGGCCACTCGCCGGAATTGCGACGAGCCCGATCACGCTGATCCCGAAGCCGAGGCCGACCCCGACGACCGCCCAGAGCCAGAAGCTCACATCAAGGCGTCGAAGGCTCACGGGGTCACGGCGTTGTCGATCAACCGCTTCGGGTTGCCGCAGACCGTTCCGACGACGACCGGCATCGAATACACGTCCGTTCGCTCAGCGCCCCGGTATGAGTACCTCAGCCGGATCGTGTCGAACGACTCGCCTCCGCCGGGTGAGTAGTTCCCCCTGCACGGACCGCCGGTCTCGATCACCGGGACCACCAGTCCATATCCGCCCGGCTCGATCGTCAGCGGCTCCGACGTGGCTCCGACGAAGCTGTAGGACCGGGGGTTGTGCTGCATCAACAAGCGTCTCACGTGCATCATCCCGCCGCTCGACGGAACGACCCCGTCTATTCGGAGCGGCGATCGCCCCCGGTTCTGAATGTCGAAGTCGAAGCGAAAGCGCAAGTGAGGACGGAACCGCAGGACGAAGTTCGTCTTCGCATCGCCGAACGGCAGGCTCACGCTCCGGTAGAAGAGCGGGGAGTCGGAGTCCGGGCCGAAGGCGCTGCCCGGTCCGAGCGGAGAATGTGTCGTCCTGAAGGGAACGCTGGTCGGCGGCCACACGAGAAGAGCCAGCCCGCCTCCGATCACCGCAAGAAGAACCCCCGAAACCAGAATGGATCGACGACTCACCCGTCGATTGGCCGGACGTCCACGGGACGCGTACGTCGTCACCGGTTCCAACTATGCCCCGACGAATTGACGGCGGTAAAGACCGGCTACAGAGGGCCGCCGGCCGCAGGCGGCGCGTTCGCAGCCTCGCCCTGGTCGCCGACCGGGTTCCGGGACAGGTAGTCCTCCGCGAGCAGGATGTTCGACTCCGACGCGCGCTCGACGACGCTCAGGAGCGCCGACATGCTCGACACCTCCTCGCGCTGCTCCTGGAGGAACCAGTGCAGGAACTGCTCGCCGACGAGGTCGTTCTCCTCGCGGGCGAGCGCGGCGAGCGCGGCGATCTGTTCGGTGACCCGCTTCTCCTGGTCGAGCGCGAGCGCAACCGGCTCCCGCGCGTCCTCGAACGTCGTCTTCGGCGCCTCGACGGCCGGGATCACGACCTCGTGGTCCGAGTCGAGCAGGAACTGGACGATCATCATCGCGTGGTTCCGCTCCTCGACCGCCTGCCGGTAGAAGTGCGCGGCCAGGAGCGGCAGCGTCTCGGCGTCGAACCAGACCCCGATCGCGACGTACTGCTGCGACGCCGCGAACTCGTAGGCCACCTGTTCGTTCAGTCTTTCGGGGAACGCCGCCACCGGAACGACTCTATCCGGTGTGTAGATGCATACTTCGTATACATGCGGACGAAGGTTCTGATCGCGGGCGCTGCCGGCCGCGACTTCCACAACTTCAACGTCGTCTACCGCGGCCGTGACGAGTACGACGTGGTCGCCTTCACTGCGACCCAGATCCCCGACATCGCGGGACGCGTCTACCCGGCACTACTCGCCGGCGAGCTCTACCCCGACGACATCCCGATCCGCCCCGAGTCCGAGCTCGAGGACTTGATCCGCGAGCACGAGGTGGACGAGGTCGTCTTCGCGTACTCGGACGTGACCCACGAGCACGTGATGCACATCGCATCTCGCGCGCTCGCGGCGGGGGCGAGCTTCCAGCTGCTGTCGCCGCACGACACGATGATCGCGTCCTCGAAACCGGTGGCCGCGATCTGCGCGGTCCGGACGGGCTCGGGCAAGAGCCAGACCACGAGGCGGGTGGCGCAGCTGCTGCGCGAGGACGGCAAGCGGGTCGCCGTGCTTCGCCACCCGATGCCCTACGGCGACCTGACGAAACAGGTCGTCCAGCGCTTCGAACGCTACGAGGATCTCGAGGCCGCCGATTGCACGATCGAGGAGCGCGAGGAGTACGAGCCGCATCTCGCCGAGGGCAACCTCGTCTTCGCCGGCATCGACTACGCCGCGATCCTCGAGGCCGCCGAGCGCGAGGCCGACGTGATCGTGTGGGACGGAGGCAACAACGACACGCCGTTCATCCGGCCCGACGTCCACATCGTCGTCGTCGACCCGCACCGGCCGGGACACGAGCTGCGCTACCACCCGGGCGAGACGAACCTGCGCATGGCGAACGTCTGCGTCGTGAACAAGGTGGACAGCGCGACGCAGGAGGGCATCGACGCGGTACTCGGCTCGATCCGGACGCACAACCCGGACGCGAAGGTCGTCCTCGCCAACTCCCCCTTCCACGTCGAGGGCGACGCCTCGCAGATCGCCGGCAAGCGCGTGCTCGCAATCGAGGACGGCCCGACCCTGACGCACGGCGAGATGACCTACGGCGCGGCCGTGCTAGCCGCGAAGGCGAACGGCGCCGCCGAGCTGGTCGACCCGCGGGAGTGCGCCGTCGGCTCGATCGCCGCGACCTTCGAGGAGTACCCGCACGTCGGCGCCTTGCTGCCGGCGATGGGCTACGGCGAGAAGCAGCGGAACGACCTTCGCGAGACGATCGAGCGCTGCGATCCCGACCTCGTCCTGATCGGCACCCCGATCGACCTCCGCAGCCTGATCGACTTCGGCCGGCCCGCGCTGAGGATCACGTACCGCCTGCAGGAGGTCGGTGAGCCGACGCTCGCCGACGTGCTCGCCAGCTAC
This sequence comes from uncultured Actinomycetes bacterium, assembly GCA_963850415.1. Taxonomy (GTDB): domain Bacteria; phylum Actinomycetota; class Thermoleophilia; order Gaiellales; family Gaiellaceae; genus VAXT01. The sequence continues at coordinate 1,308,114 of CAWKLE010000003.1, read as the reverse complement.
GGCCTGATCGGCGAGCACGCAGCACTCGTGTGACCGTCACCGTCGTCGCGCTCGGCGGCAACGCGCTCGGAGGCGGGACAGCGGCGGAGCAGCTCGCTGCGCTGCGAGAGACCTGTGCCGCGATCGCGCCGCTCGTCCGCGAGGGCGAGGTCGTCGTCACGCACGGGAACGGGCCGCAGGTCGGCAACGAGCTGCTGCGCCAGGAGCGCGCCGCCGACGAGGTGCCCCCGCTCCCGCTCTATCTGGCTGTTGCGCAGACCCAGGCCGAGATCGGCGCGATGATCGAGACGGAGCTGTCCGGAGCGGTCGGGCGGGCGGTCGCGTGCCTGATCACGCACGTGCACGTCGACCCAGACGACGAGGCGTTCGGGCGGCCGACGAAGCCGATCGGCCCGTTCTACTCGGAGGAGCAGGCGCAGGCGCTCGAGCGGGAGCGCGGGTGGCAGCTCGTCGAGGACGCCGGCCGCGGCTACCGGCGCGTCGTCCCCTCGCCGCGCCCGCTCGAGATCGTGGAGCTCTCGTCCATCCGAGCGCTGCTCGGAGCGGGCGCGATCGCCGTCGCGTGCGGAGGCGGCGGGATCCCTGTCGTCAGCCGCAACGGCTACCTGAAGGGCGTCGACGCGGTGATCGACAAGGATCGTGCGTCGGCGCTGCTCGCAGAGCGACTGAACGCGGAGCGGCTCGTGATCCTGACCGAGGTCCCGTGCGTGTACCGCCGCTACCGCAAGTCGAACCAGGAGGCCGTCCGTGAGCTGTCGGCCGCCGGGGCCGAGGAGCTGCTTCCCGAGCTTCCCGAGGGCTCGATGCGGCCGAAGGTCGAGGCTGCGGTTGCGTTCGCCAGCGCCGGCGGCGAGACGTTGATCACGTCTTCCGCAGCGCTGGCAGAAGCGCTCGAGGGCGGGGCAGGCACCGTCGATTCGCCGGTAACGCATCGGTGCGTAACGCAACATAGCGTAATGGCTGTTACGCTTCGAATGTGAACCCGTTCCGCTACGGCGCACTCGCCCTCGACGAGGCGTTCACGAACCGCGAGGACGAGATCCGCGAGCTGACACGGGACATCCTCAACGGTCAGGACGTGGTCGTCCTAGCGCCACGCCGCTACGGCAAGACGTCGCTCGTCTGGCGTGTCGTCCAAGAGGTCGTCAAGAAGAAGGTGCTCGTGGCCCAGGTCAACCTGATGACGACGCCCACCAAGGAGCGGCTCGCCGAGAAGCTTGCGGACTCGATCTACGAGAACATCGCCTCCGCCCTCTTCCGGGCCCGCGAGCGGCTGCGGATCTTCGCCGATCTCCGCATCCGCCCGATCATCACGGTCGACCCGGACACTGGAGCACCGAGCTTCAGCTTCGACGCCGGCTACCCGAGGCAGGACGTCGACGCGACGATCGAGCGGCTACTCGAGCTGCCCGGGCAACTCGCGGCGGAGCGCAAACGCAAGGTCGCGCTCGTCTTCGACGAGTTCCAGGAGGTCGTCTCGATCGACCCCGACCTGCCCAAGCTGATGCGCTCGGTCTTCCAGGAGCAGCCCGAGGTGGCGCACGTCTACCTGGGCAGCAAGCGCCACATGATGGAGGGGATCTTCAACGACGAGAACGAGCCGTTCTGGCGTAGCGCCCGGCAGATGGAGCTCGGCGTCATCGACCCGCCGCGCTTCAAGGGCTACGTCGCGGACAGCTTCACGCGGACGGGCAAGAAGATCTCTCCCGAGACCATCGCCGCGGTGCTGGAGACGACCGGCGGCCATCCGTACGCGACCCAGGAGCTCTGCTACTTCCTCTGGGAGGAGTCTTCCAAGGGCCGCGCGGCCGGGGCGGCCGAGTACGAGCGCGCGCTCGCGGACGTGCTCCGCGCCGAGCACGCCCACTTCGAGCTGATCTGGGACCAGGCGTCGAGCGCGCAGAGGCGCACGTTGCAGGCACTCGCCCAGGAACGCGGACGCCCGCTCAGCGGCGACTACCGCCGTCGCCACCAGCTCCCCGGAGCATCGACGGTGCAGCGGGCCCTAGAGGCGCTGACGCGCAACGAGCTCGTCACCCGGTCGGACGGGGAGTACCGGATCGCCGAGCCGTTCCTGGCCGACTGGCTCCGCGGCCACGCCTGACGCACCGCTGCGTTACGCATCTCTGCGTGATTCCTGAACCGCCCGCGAGGCTCGCACGAACAAGCGGCGACCCAACCCGAAAGGAGCCGCATCTTCAATGCGCAAGCTCGCACTCATCGTCCTGGCGATCGCCGGCGCCGCCGTTCTCGCAGCAGCAACGCGAGACGCGGGACCGCAGGCGAGCCAGGCGTCAAGCCACCGGGAGGCGCCGCTGATCTCGGAGGATCCGGCCGCGGACAACACGGACCTCTACGCGTTCCGCAGCCCGGACAAGCCGAACACCCTCACCATCGTCTCCAACTGGATTCCCGGTGAGGATCCGGCCGCAGGGCCGAACTACTACACGTTCTCGCCGCGCGCCCGGTACAACATCAAGATCGACCGGAACGGCGACGGGAAGCCGGAGATCGTCTACCGCTTCCACTTCGGCCGCAAGACCGGCGACCTCTTCCTCGGCAACACGGTGCAGCCGTACACGGTCGAGAAGATCGTCGGGACGCGCTCCCAGATCGTCGCCCGCGGCAAGACGCCGCCGAACAACATCGGCCCGCGGACGCTGAAGGGCAAGGACTACCGTCAGCTCGCCGCCTCGCGCGTGACGAGCTTGCCGGGCGGAGGCAAGGTCTTTGCCGGCCAGCGCGACGACGCGTTCTACGCGGACATCGGAGCGATCTTCGACCTGCTCGCGATCCGCAAGGGCACGGGCAACCAGGGCGGCGGCAAGGACTTCTTCGCCGGGTACGCCGTGCACGCGATCGCGCTCCAGATCCCGATCTCGCAGCTCGACACGAAGAGTCACGTGATCGGCGTCTGGGCGACGACTGACCGCCAGCAGGTGAAGGTTCACAACGGGCATGCGCGGATGCGCTGGTCGCAGGTCTCGCGCCTCGGCAATCCGCTCGTGAACGAGGTCGTGATCCCGACGGCGCTCAAGGACCTCTGGAACCACTGGACGCCGTCGCGCGACAAGTACTTCCAGCGCTACTACCGCGCCCCGATCCTCGCCAAGGTGATGAACCAGCTCTACCACCTCGGCGTCCCCGAGAAGAACCGCAAGGACCTCGTCTCGGTGCTGCTCACGGGCGTCAACGATCCGAAGCTCAACTACACGGGCCCGACGCTCGTGGACATGCTGCGGGTCAACCTGTCGGTTCCCGTCACGCCTCCGAGCGACTTCAGCAGGCTCGGTGTGCTCGGCGGCGACCTGCAGGGCTGGCCGAACGGGCGGCGGCTCGGCGACGACGTCGTCGACATCGCAGAGCAGGCAGTGGCCGGCGCGCTCGTCGGCAAGAAGGTGCCGCTCGGCGACGGCGTCGACGGCCCGGACCGCCCGCGGCTGCCGGTGTTCCCGTACGAGGCGGACCCCGCCTCCGGCTACGCGAACGAAAAGGGCAACTAGCCGCATCGAGCCATGGCCCCGCACCTGGTCCCGGGACATGTCTCGGGACCAGGTCCCAGGGCATGGCTCGGAGGGCCATCGAACCGGTGGAGGCACTCATGCGAACAACGCAAAACGAACGGGGCGAGGGAGGTGGGACGGCAGTGACCACAGCCGTCGAGAAGAGAAAGATCGCCATCGCACTGGGGCTCGCCCTCGGCGCGCTCTTCCTCGCGCTCTTCGCGCGCGGAACGGGCCCGCAGGCAGCTCAAGCGGCGAGCCACAGAGAAGCACCGCTCATCGCGCTCGATCCGACCGCGGACATCACGGACTTCTTCATGTTCCGCAACTACGCAGCCGGCGAGCAGGACAAGGTCGCGCTGATCATGGACGTGATCCCGGGCGAGGAGCCGAGCTCGGGGCCGAACTACTGGAACTTCGACCCGAACGTCCTCTACAAGTTCTCGGTCGACAACAACGGGGACGGCAAGGCGGACGACGTCGAGCTCGAGTTCCGCTTCAAGACCGAGCCGATCCGCGGCCTCGCGGGCCAGCTCACGCTTCCGCTCTCGTACCTGGGCGGAGCGGGCGGTTTGCCGCCGATTACCGCGCTCGACGGACCCGGCTCCGAGGGCCTCGGACTACGCCAGCGCTACTCGGTGACCCTCGTTCGCGGACACCACCGCACGCAGGTCGCCAACGGCCTGATCGCAGTCCCGTCCAACGTCGGGCCACGGACGATGCCCGACTACGCGTCGCTCGCGGCTCAGGGCACGTATGACCTGGGCAACGGGATCAAGGTCTTCGCCGGCCAGCGGGAAGACCCGTTCTACATCGACCTCGGCGGCGTCTTCGACACGCTCAACCTGAGGTGCCTCCGGTCGAGACCCCGGCCGAGGATGCGAACGACAACGTCAACCCGTTCGGTACGGACATGCTGTCGGGGTTCAACGTCCACTCGATCGCGATCGAGCTGCCGGCCTCGATGCTCACCGGCGACACGGGCGCCACGTCGATCGGCGCCTACGCATCGACGAGCCGGCCGCACGTCGAGGTCGACGGAGACGGCCACGGCGGGTTCAGGGAAGTCCAGCGCCTCGCCAACCCGCTCGTCAACGAGGCGATCATCGGCACGGTCGACAAGGACCGCTGGAACTCGCTCGAGCCCGACCAGGAGCGCAGGTTCGAGGACTACTACCTCAACCCGCGCCTGGCTCTGGCGATGGAGCTCGTGTTCGGCGTTCCGGCGGCCAAGACGAACCGCACGGATCTCCGCGACCTGCTGCTCAAGTACCAGCCGGGCGACACGCGGCTCTCGGAGCTCCTGCGGCTGAACCTGCTCGTCCCGCCCACGCCGTTCGCGGATCAAAAGCGGATGACGGTCCTCGCGGACACGCCCGATCCGGCCGGCTGGCCGAATGGACGGCACCCGAAGGACGACGTGACCGACATCGCGATCCGCGTCGTTGGCGGTCCCAACTACATCGCGGCCCGCGCTTCGGACGGGGTGAACACGGATGACGCTGCGCTCTCGGGCAGCTTCCCGTTCCTCGCCACGCCGTTCGACGGGCGAAACCGACAGCACGGCAACCCGTAGGAACGTGACGAAGCAGACGAGACTCGTTCTCGCAGGGACGGCGGCGGCACTCGTCGCCGCCGTCTCGCTCGTCGGCGGAGCGCTCCGGGACTCGGGTGGCAGCACCCGCGCGCTGCCGGTGAAGGCCCCGGCCGCGGGCGAGAGCTTCGCGGCAGGGTTCTCCGGCGGTGACACGGCGTCGTTCGTCAGGCGGCTCGTCGACGAGTTGCGCTCTCACCCAGGCGAGGCAAAGGGCTACACACTGCTCGGGCTCGCCTACCAGCAGCGCGCCCGCGAGACCGGGAACCCCGCGTACTACACGAAGTCCGAGCAGGCGCTCGACCGCGCGCGCAAGCTCGACCCACAGGATTCGGCGACGGCGAGCGCCCTCGGGTCGCTCGCTCTGGCCCGGCACAGGTTCCGCGACGCGCTGGTCTTTGGACGCGAGTCGGTGCGGCTCGCTCCGTACACGGCCCGCAACTACGGCGTCGTCGGCGACGCGCTGATCGAGCTCGGCCGCTACGAAGAGGCGTTCCGGACGTTCGACCACATGAGCTCGCTGCGACCCGATCTTTTCTTCGTATTCGCGGATCTCGTACGCACGAGAGCTGCTCGGCCGGCCGGATGCGGCGAAGCAGGCGATGACGCTCGCGCTCGACGCGGCCGGTGGCCAGCCGGAGCCGACCGCCTGGGTGGAGACGCAGCTCGGCAAGCTCGGCCTGGTCGCATGGCAGGATCGGAGAGGCGGAGTCGCACTACCGCACCGCGCTCTCGATCTTTCCCGGCTACGTCTACGCGCTCGAGCCGCTCGCGCTCGTCCAGGAGGCGAGAGGGCGCCACCGCGCCGCGCTCTCGCTCGCGCGAAGGGCGGCCGACGTGCTTCCGCTTCCGCAGACAGTGGCGACGCTCGGCGACCTCTACGCGCGGCACGGTCATCGTCGCGCGGCGCAGCGCCAGTACGCGCTCGTCGACGTGATCCGGCGGCTGCTCGCCGCGAACGGCGTGCGCACCGACCTCGAGATCGCACAGTTCGACGCCGACCACGGCGTCCAGGCTCGGGCGCGCGCTTGCGGCCGCGCGGCACGCGCGACGCGCGCGCCCGAGCATCGATGGCAACGACGTCCTGGCGCTGGGCGCTCGAGCGGAACGGCCGCTGCGCCGAGGCGCTCCCCTACTCCCGGCGCGCGCTCCGGCTCGGCACGCACGACGCGCTCAAGTACTTCCACCGCGGGATGATCGAGCGCTGCCTTGGACACGAGTCGCGTTCGTGGTTCCGTCAAGGCAGTGCGGCTGAATCCGCATTTCTCGCTGCTCTGGAGCCAGCTCGCCGGGAGGTATGCGTCGTGAAGCGCCTCGCGCTCCTGCTGGGGTTCGTCGCCGCCCTTGCGGCGCCGGCAGCTGCAAACGCGCATCCGCTCGGGAACTTCACTGTCAACCGCTTCAGCGGGATCGAGCTCTCCGGCGACCGCGTCTACGTCAAGTACGTCCTGGACATGGCCGAGATCCCGGCCTTCCAGGAGCGGCAGAAGATCACGGACGAGCGCGTCTACGAGCGCGGGCTCGCGACGCGGATCGGCCGCGGGCTCGACCTGCGGCTCGACGGCCGAAAGGTCACGCTCACCGCGCTCGAGCATGCGCTTGCCTTCCCACCCGGAGCGGCGGGGCTCCGCACGCTTCGCTTCGAGGCCGTCTACGCCGCCCCGGCGAGGTCCGGGAGGCTCGGGTTCCGGGACACGAACTTCGCGAACCGCATCGGCTGGAAGGAGGTCGTGCTCACGACCCGCGACGGTGCGAGCGCCGTCATCCTCCTCGGCCCCCGCAACGAGCGTCAGCCACGAGCTCGCCGCGTACCCGAAGGATCTGCTCACCAGCCCGCTCGAGGTCACGACCGCGACGGCAACCGTCAGTCCCGGCGACGCGCCGGGCACGGCGCCCACGCTCGAGTCGCGCGCGCAACTGACCGCCCGCGCCGCGGTGCGCGCGACCGGCGACGGCGGCTTCGCGAGCCTGATCGCCCGCGACCACCTCGGCATCGGCGTGATCCTGCTCTCGCTTGCGCTCGCGTTCTTCTGGGGCTCGGCACACGCTCTCTCGCCCGGTCACGGAAAGGCGATCGTGACCGCGTACCTCGTCGGCCAGCGTGGCAAGCCTCGCCACGCGGCCGCGCTCGGGCTGATCGTCACCGCGACGCACACGGTCGGCGTCTTCACGCTTGGCTTCGTGACGCTCGCGCTCTCGCAGTTCATCGTCCCCGAGCAGCTGTACCCCTGGATCGGGCTTGTCTCCGGGCTCCTCGTGATCGGCGTCGGCGCGTCCGTGCTGCTGGGGCGGCTTCGGCATCGCCACGCGCACAGCCACGGGCACCACCATCACCACCACGACCATGGCCACGGGGAGCTCGGCTGGCGCTCGCTGACCGCGGTCGGCATCTCCGGCGGGCTCCTCCCCTGCCCGTCCGCGCTCGTCGTCCTCCTCGCTGCCATCTCGCTCCACCGCATCGCCCTCGGGCTCGGGCTGATCGTCGCGTTCAGCGCCGGGCTCGCGCTCTCGATCACGGGGATCGGGCTCGCCGCGATCCTCGCCAAGCGCACGTTCCGCCGGTTCGAGCTCCAGGACCGCGTGATCGGCCTGCTCCCGGCGATCAGCGCGCTCGTTATCGTCGTCGCCGGCGCGGCCATGACCGTGCGGGCTATCCCGAAAGTGAGCTGACATGTTCGGACTCGACCACTTCCTCGCGTCGTTCTCGGATGGCACGACGCTCCTCCTCGTGTTCGCGGTCGCGATCCTGCTCGGTCTCCGCCACGCCACCGATCCCGACCATCTCGCCGCGGTGACGACGCTGCTCGCCTCGACCGAGCGGCGCGCCCGCGATGCAGCCACGCTCGGGCTCGCCTGGGGCGCCGGTCACGCGCTGACGCTTTTCGCGCTCGGTGTGCCGATCGTCCTCTACCGCGCATACCTCCCGGAGACCGTGCAGCGGGTCGCGGAGACGGGAATCGGATTTCTCATCGCCGGGCTCGCCGTCTGGCTACTCGTCCGCTGGCGCCGCGGCGCCTTTCACGCGCACGCGCACGACCACGGCGACCGGTCGCACGCCCACCTGCACTCGAACTCGAGCCCGCCGCACGAGCACGCCCCGAGCAGGACGCCGCTCGGGGCGTTCGCGATCGGCCTCCTGCACGGAATCGGAGGCAGCGCGGGCGTCGGCATCCTCCTCGTCAGCACGATCGACAGGACGGCGCTCGCGATCGCCGCGCTCGGGATCCTCGCCGCGTTCACCGCGGTCTCGATGACGCTGTTGACGACCGGTTTCGGGCTCACGCTCGGCCGGCGTTCGATCGGCCGCCTCGCACCGGCACTCGGGGTGGCCAGCCTCGCGTTCGGCCTCTGGTACGGGTTGGGCGCCCAGAATCTTCTGCCGTACTATTTCTAGCCGAACCGGATCGGCGCCCAGGGCGAATAAGACGAAGCCCAGATGAGCAACGACCCACACGATCTTCTCGCCGCCTACGCGCTCGACGCGCTGGACGACGACGAGCGCGAGCGCTTCGAGCGGCACCTCCCGGACTGCGCCGAGTGCACCGAGCAGCTCGCCATGCTCCGAGAGCCGGTCGCGGCCCTCGCGTACGCCGTCGAGGGGCCTGTTCCTCCGGAAGAGCTGCGCGACCGCATCGTCGAAGGCGCGCGGGCGGAGCCGCGGGCAGCGGTGATCAAGCTGCCGAGACGGAACTGGGCGCTCGGCGCCGTCGCAGCTGTCGCGGTAGCGGCTGCCTGCCTGGCGATCGGCCTCGGCCTCTGGGCCAACTCGCTCTCGAACTCGCTCGATCGTGAGCGAAGCGCCAGGTCTGTCGTCGACCGGCTCCTCGCGGAGCACGCGACCGCCAAGCCGCTGACCGGCGCCGACGGGTCGCTGATCGTCGCTCGGAACGGCCAGGCCGCGCTCCTCGTCTGCGGGTTGGCCGACGCGCCGAGCGCAAAGACCTACGAAGCCTGGGTGATCAGCGGGAAGTCGCCCGTGCCGGCCGGCCTCTTCCGCGGCGGAAGCGGCTGCAGGCCGGTCTCCCTCACGCAGCGTGTCCCGAAGAGCGCGACGGTCGCCGTCACGCTCGAGCAGGCGAAGGGAGCCACCTCGCCCACGCTGCCAATCCTCTTCAGGGCGGAAGCGACCTGACGTGTCCGCCGCCGCTCAGAGCCCGCTCGCCATCTCCGTGGTGGGGCTCCGCGCCCCCTGGGACGCTCAGCCGATGACCAGCGCGACCCCGCAGCGCTCGGACGAGCAACTGGTCCAAGCCGTCGCCCGCGCCGACGAGGACGCGCTCGGCGAGCTCTACGACCGCTTCGGCAAGGCCGCCTACGGCCTCGCGTACAAGATCCTCCAGGACGCGGCGCTGGCCGAGGACGCCGTCCAGGAGGCGTTCCTCCAGATCTGGCGCGGCGCCGGCTCCTACCGGCCCGAGCGCGCCAAGGCGAGCACGTGGCTGCTCACCTTCGTGCACCGCAGGGCCGTCGATCTCGTGCGCCGCGAGCAGACACGGCGTACGTCGCCCGTCGTCGAAGAGCCGCAGGGCTCGGACCCGGGCGCCGACGAAGCCGTCGTGACGCGCTCGCGCCGGGAGATCGTCCAGGACGCCCTGCGCCGGCTGCCGGCCGAGCAGCGCGAGCCGATCGAGCTCGCCTACTACGCGGGCCTCACCCAGTCCGAGCTCGCCGCCCGACTCGACCAGCCCCTGGGGACGATCAAGAGCCGCATGTTCGCGGGCCTCCAGCACCTGCGCGTGCTCCTCGCAGAGGCGGGCTACGAGACCGCGTAGCATTCGCCGCCTCGCATGGTCGAGGTCGCACAACACCTCAAGGGACGGGACTTCATCCGGATCGGCACCTGGAACTCCGAGGAGCTGAAGACCGCGCTCGACCTCGCAGACGAGCTCAAGGAGCTCCGCAAGCAGCGCGAGCCGCACGAGCTCCTCCCGGGCCGGACGCTCGGGATGATCTTCCAGAAGCCGTCTACGCGCACCCGGGTCTCGTTCGAGGTCGGCATCGTCGAGCTCGGCGGCTACGGGCTCTACCTCTCCGCGAACGACCTCCAGCTCGGGCGCGGCGAGACGATCAAGGACACGGCGAACGTCCTCGAGCGCTACCTGGACGCGATCATGATCCGGACCTTCGCGCAGGAAGACGTGGAGCAGCTCGCCGAGCACGCCGACATCCCGGTGATCAACGGGCTGACCGATTACGCCCATCCATGCCAGGCACTCGCCGACCTGATGACGATCCGCGAGAAGCTCGGCCGGCTTTCCGGCGCCCGGCTCGCATACCTCGGCGACGGAAACAACGTCTGTGTCTCGCTGATGGTCGGCGCGACCCGCTTCGGGATGCGGTTCGTCGCCGCCACGCCCAAGGGCTATGAGCCGGATGAGAACGCGGTCACCGCGGCCCGGCGGGCGGCCGTGCAGATGGGCGGAACGGTCGAGCTCGTCCGCGACGCCAAGGAGGCCGCCCGCGAGGCGGACGTTCTCTACACGGACGTATGGACGAGCATGGGCCAGGAGAAGGAGTCCGACCGGCGGCGCAAGGACCTCGCCGGCTACCAGATCGACGACGCGCTGCTCTCGCACGCGAGCCCCGACGCGATCGTGCTCCACTGCCTTCCGGCGCACTACGGCGAGGAGATCACCGAGGACGTCCTGTACGGGCCGCACTCGGCCGTCTGGGACCAGGCCGAGAATCGCTTGCACGCCCAGAAAGCTCTCCTGGCGCTGATCGTTCCCTAGAGGTTGTTCCCGCTCAAGGACAACGTCCCGACGCGGTCGTTCCCGATCGTCACGGTCGCGCTGATCGCGATCAACTTCGCGGTCTGGATCTTCTACCAGCTACCGCATCTCGACCGCTCGGTCGTCGAGTACGCGTACCAGCCGTGCGAGGTCGACTCGTCCTGCCCGCCGGGCACAGCCGTGGGTCACAGCTGGCCGGTGACCGCGTTCACCTCGATGTTCATGCACGGCAGCTGGCTGCACATCATCGGGAACATGCTCTTCCTCTGGATCTTCGGCAACAACGTCGAGGACGCGCTGGGGCGAGCCCGCTTCCTCGTCTTCTACCTGCTGGCCGGCCTGACTGCGATCGCGGCCCAGACCGTCGTCACGCTCGCCGTCGGGACGAACATCGACGCTGCGGTTCCGACCCTCGGCGCGAGCGGCGCCGTCTCCGGCGTGCTCGGCGCCTACCTCGTCCTCCTCCCGAGAGCGCGTGTGCTGACCCTCGTCTTCTTCCTGCTACTCGAGGTCCCCGCATTCCTCTTTCTCGGCTTCTGGTTCGGCTTCCAGCTCTGGGAGGGCGGGTTCTCGATCGTCCAGCCGCAGGCCGGTGGAGGCGTGGCGTTCTTCGCGCATATCGGCGGCTTTCTCTTCGGCGCGTTGACCGTGCGCTTGCTCATGGTCCGGCCACCGCTGCAACCCCGGTACTGATGACCGACGAGGAATTCGAAGAGCACGTTCGCGCCGCGCTCGACTCGCTGCCCGACGACATCGCCGAGGGGCTCGAGAACGTCGCCGTCGTGGTCGAGGACGAGAGCCCGCAGAGCCCGATGATCCTGGGCAGCTTCATCGGGTATCCGCGCGGGTCCGTGACACCCTCGGGCGGGCTGCCGGCAAAGGTCGTCGTCTATCGCAGGCCGCTCCTGGCCGGGTTTCCCGATCCGGACGAGCTCCAGCGTCAGATCCGGATCACCGTCCTCCACGAGGTCGCGCACTACTTCGGGATCGACGAGGACCGGATCGCCGAGCTCGGGTACGGCTAGTGGACTTCGCCCTGAACGCGGTGGCGGTCATCGCGGGAATCGTCGGGGTGGTCGTGATCGTGCTCTTCTTCCTCGGAAACCGGGATTAGTGAGCACTAGCTCGTCGTTGTAAAGAGTCGTATGAGAACCCTGGATGACATCAGGCTCGACATCGAGCGCGCCACCGAGCGGCGCGCCGAGCTTCTGCACGTACTCGCCGAGGGCCACGACGAGATCGTGGCGGGCGAGCACGCCGAGCTCGAAGACGAGATCGCGCGCCTCTGGGACGAGTACCGAGAGGCGAAGGTACGGGGCCGTTTCGGCGACCGCGACGCGATCATCAAACGCGCAAGGCTCGAAGAGCGTCTCGAACGAGCCGCGTAAGGCTGTTTTCTCCTCACCCGCGCCTGGGAGCCCGCATCAGACCCTCAGCGGCTCCGAGGCGTGCCCGCGGCCTGATCCATGCCCTGAACGAGGGTTACCCGATCGGGTGATGCCTCGCGAAGCAAGGTGGACGATTCTGTGGAGACGGTCGTCGGGACCTGCGGCTCATGACGAACACGCACTCGCAGCGGGCAGAGCTACGCGCAATGGGCGCAGATGCCGCCACGCACACGTTCGCTTCGTCGCTCCAGGGGCTGCTCGAGGTCACCCGCGCGGTCCGTAGCGGCGCGGACGTCGGCTCGGTGCTGAAGACGATCGCCCGCGCCGTCTCCGAGGCCCTCGGCTACCAGACCGTCGTCCTCAACGTCTACCGGCCCGAATGGGACGACTTCTACGTCGAAACTGTCCACGGGAGCGACGCCGTTCGCGAAGCGCTGCTGGGCTCCGTCTACGGCTGGGAGAGCTGGCACCGGCTGCTGCACCCGAGGTTCCTCCAGGAGGGCGCCTACTTCATACCGAACGACGCCTTCGACTGGGCGCGGGACAACGGCGCCCGCTTCGTCCCGGCCGGGGAGCCGCTCGTCGACGGCCCGCTGGGCTGGCACCCGAACGACGAGCTCTTCGTGCCGCTCCAGCGCTTCGACGGACAGATCGTCGGCGTCATGTCATTCGGCGACCCGGTCAGCGGCCTGCGACCCGACGACGAGCAACTCGCACTCGCGGTCGCACTGGCGTCACACGCGGCGCTCGCGCTCGAAACGGCGCAGGAGCGGGAGCGGCTCCAACGCCATCAGAGCGGTCTCGAGCAGCTGCTCCATGTCTCCTCGCAGCTACCGCAGACGATGTCGACCGAAGCGATGCTGACCTCCGTGTGCGAGGCGGTCCGCGAGGCGCTCGACTTCGACAAGGTCCTGATCCAGCTCACCGAGCCCGAGGACGGGCGGCTGCGATCGGCGGCCTCCGCCGGCTGGCCCGAGGGCGGCACGGTGACGGGCGGTCTCGAGCTGCCCCGCATCACACGGCTTTTCGACCCCGAGTTCGAGATCGCGGGCTGCTATCTCGTCCCGCACGAGGAGGCAGAGCGCCGGGTCGGCAGGGAGCAGGTTGTCTACGAGTCCGTCCTGAACGGGAAAGGGCCGCTCGCCTGGAACCACCATTGGCTCGTCGTCCCCCTCTACGGCGCCGACGAAGAAGTCCGCGGCGTCCTCTGGGCCGACGAGCCGCGCAACCGGCTGCTGCCCAACGAGGATGTCCTGCAAGCGCTCCGGGTGTTCGCGAACCATGCGATGGAGGCGCTCGCCGTCGCCACGCAGCTCGCCGAGACGAAGTTTCTCGCCGACCACGATCCGCTCACGCGCCTGCTGAACCGGCGCGCCCTCCTGCATCGACTGGCCGCAAGCGAGTCGATCGACCGACATCCGCACGCGCTCGTCTTCCTCGACCTCGACAACTTCAAGGAAGTCAACGACGGTCACGGCCATGCGGTCGGCGACCGCGTGCTCGCCCGCTTCAGTTCGCTGCTGGCAGAGCTAGTGCCCGGAGATGGACGTGCGTTCCGGGTCGGCGGCGACGAGTTCGCGCTGCTACTCGGCGATGCCGGCGAACAGGAAGCGCGCGATCTGATCGGCCGCGTCCGCGCCGCGCTGGAGGGAAATATCGACCCGCTGCTCCGGTCGTTGACCGCGAGCTTCGGCATCGCGACGAACAGCGCCGGAAGGAGCGCCGACGAGCTGCTGCCGGTCGCGGACGAGGCCATGTACGCGGCGAAGCGCACCGGCACCGGCATCGAGGTCGCGGCATGAGCGCCGAGTCGCAGGGAAGGGCCGATGTGGTCGGTCTCCATGTCGCCCTCGCCGGCGCTTCCGAGCCGCTGTCCCGGCTCGTAGCGTTCTCGCGCACGATCGCTGCAGAGCAGGTCTCCCAGCGGATGCTCCGCATCGCGAGCCGGGAGCTGACGCTGATGCTGAACGGCGAGGCGTGTCTCGTCTCCCAGGTCGAGGACGGCCTTCTGCGCGAGGTCGCCGACTACGCCTGCACCAACAGGCAGGTGGCGCGGGGGCTCAGCTACTACCTCACCGACTACCCGACCACCGCATCGGTCCTCGCGACGGGCGAAGTCTGCTCGATCTCCGCGGACGATCCCGGCGCCGATGCCGCCGAGCTCTTCGTGCTCCGCGAGATGGAGATGCAGGCGGTCCTGCTCGTTCCGATCGTGGTCGAGGGACGCGGCTGGGGCCTGATCGAGGTCTACGACACGAGACCGCGCGTCTTTTCCGGGCTGGAGCGGCACCTGGCCGAGGTCGCGGCCACACAGGTGGGCGCCCTCATCGCCTGCTTCGAGCACGAGGAGCGCGCTCAGCGCCTCTACGGCGAGACTCTGGCGTCACTCTCCAACGCGCTCGAAGCCAAGGATGCGAGCACCGGCCGCCACACCGAAGAGGTCGTCCGGCTCGCGGTCGCCGTTGCGACCGAGCTCCAGCTCGAGCTCGACGCGGTTCGCAACGTGGAGCTCGGCGCCGTCCTCCACGACATCGGGAAGGTGCGGGTGCCGGAGTCGATCCTCAACAAGCCGGGGCCGCTGACCAAGAGCGAGTGGGCGATCATGAAGACGCACCCGGAGGTCGGCGAGCACATCCTCCAGCCAATCCAGTCGCTGCAGGCGATCCTCCCCGATCGTGCGACACCACCACGAGCGCTGGGACGGCACCGGCTATCCGGACGGGCTCGCCGGCAGGGCGATCCCGCTCGGCGCGAGGATCGTGGCGGTCTGCGACGCGTACCGGGCGATGAGCGAGGACCGGCCGTACCGCCGGTCACTTTCCGAGGAGGATGCGCGGGCCGAGCTCGAGCGCGGTGCGGGCGGCCAGTTCGACGCGGACTGCGTCGCCGCCCTTCTCCGAGCGCTCGACCGGCGAGACCACACTGCGACTGTCGTCGCTCTGCGGCCGCCCGGCTCGGCGGCTTCCGCGCCGCGCCGGAGATTCTGAGCGGTTCCGGCCGGGCGTAGCCGGGCTGTTCAGTCGCTCAGCTCTTGCGCTCCGCGCCGGGCCACCAGCCGCGCTCGTCCGAGCGTCGCGAATCGACGCCGTAGCGGAGTGCGAGTGGACCGACGGCGAGCACGAAGACCACGATGAAGAAGGCTCCCATAGGCACAGAGTGCCTGCCGAGCTTGATAAGCACAACTCCAGGTATCGTTCATGTTGATCATGGAACTCGATCGCTGGCTCGGAATCGAATTGCGCCATCTGGCCGCTCTCAAGGCCGTCGCCGAAGAGGGCAGCTTCCGCGGCGCCGCGTCGCGTCTCGGCTACACGCAGTCGGCGATCTCACAGCAGATCGCGACTCTCGAACGGCTGGTCGGCGCAAAGCTCCTCGAGCGGCCGGGAGGCCCGCGCGCCGTGTCCCTGACGGATGCCGGCCGGCTCGTCCTGCGGCACGCCGAGGCGATCATCGCGCGGCTCAAGGCGGCCGAGGCCGATGTCGCGGCGATCGTCGACGGCGGCGCCGGAAGGCTTCGGGTCGGCACCTTCCAGAGCGCTGGCGCCCGCATCGTGCCGGCCTTGCTCCAGCGCTTCGGCGCGGCGTGGCCGGGTGTCGAGGTTCAGCTCGAGGAATCGGCGTCCGACCCCGTCCTGCTGAGCGCCGTCGAGCGCGGCGACCTCGACCTCACCTTCGCGATGCCGCCGCTGCGAGAGGGGCCGTTCGAGATGGTGGAGCTGATGCGCGACCCATGGGTCCTCCTCGTCCAGCACGATTCGCCGCTCGCGGCGCGGAATGATCCTCCCGCGCTGCGTGAAGTCGCCGGCCTGCCTCTGATCGCGCCGCGGCTGTGCGCGAGCCTCGAGCAGATTCACGCGCACTTCCGCGCGCGCGGGCTCGAGCCGAACTACGTCTACCACCTGGACGAGAACAACATCGTCCACGGCATGGTCGCGGCGGGCGCGGGAGTCGCCCTCGTTCCCGAGCTGGCGGTCGATCCCGAACGACGACCGGGTCGCCGTCGTCCATCTCGGCCCGAAGGTGCCGCCCCGCGTGATCGCGCTGGCCTGGCACCGCGACCGCTATCGACTGCCTGCGGCCGAGGCGTTCGTCGAGCTGGCGCAGGAGCTGTGCGTCGAGCTGGAGCAGAGCGTGGAGCCTGTCGCGGCCGTCGGCTGAGCGCGCGGGCGACTTCCGCAAGCCCGCTCTACACTTTCCCTCGACGGGGCGTTAGCTCAGCTGGGAGAGCGCCGGCTTTGCAAGCCGGAGGTCACCGGTTCGATCCCGGTACGCTCCACACGAGAAAGGCCCTGGAAACGGGGCTTTTCTGCTACCGGCTTTAAGCAGTGGGTCAGGTATCGAGGTTGCGCTTGGAACAATATTGGAACACCGAGAGAGCTCGGGGAATCCGCAGGACGTTGTCCCGCGACACAACACCCACCGGTTTTGGAGGTCTGCCGCAGGAGGCTGCTCCGTTCAGTTAAGGCGAATCCACGGTGCTGAGATCATCTGTGGTCAGGTCGGGTCAGGTCAGGTCAGGTCTGGTCGGGTGGGCAAAAGCGAACCTCCACTAGCCGTATAGTCGGAGCGCGAATGATCCGGCTCGTCATCGCGGAGGACACCTATCTCGTACGCGAAGGGATCCGGCGCTTACTCGAGCCCGAGGCGGACATCGAAGTCGTGGCGGCGTGCGAAGACTTGCCGTCGCTGCTCGACGCAATCGAGTCGGAGCAGCCGGACGTCGTCTTGACCGACATCCGAATGCCGCCGACGAGCCAAGACGAGGGCATCCAGGTCGCCGACCGCCTTCGCGAGACGAACCCGGAAACGGGGGTGGTCGTCCTGAGCCAGTTTGCCGCGCCCGAGTACGCACTCGCATTGCTCGAAAACGGAGCGGATCGTCGCGCATATCTCCTCAAGGACCGGGTCGGAGACGCGGCGCAGCTGGCGGGCGCAATCCGCGAGATCGCGGGCGGTGGTTCCGTAATCGACCCAAAGGTCGTCGAAGCCCTCGTCGCAGCCCGCACGCGCAGCGAGTCACCGCTCGACGAGCTGACCCCGCGGGAGCGCGAGACGCTCGAGGAGATGGCACAGGGGAAGAACAACGCTGCGATTGCTGCATCGCTCGTGATCACGGAGCCGTCAGTGGAGAAGTTGACCCATTCGATCTTTCGGAAGCTCGGTGTCGCGTGGCAGCCGGACGTGAACCGTCGCGTGAAGGCGGTCCTGCTCTACCTCGCCGAGCGGGATGCTGAGCTCTAGCTGACGAGCGGGATCGTTGCGGATACGCGCGTGCCCCCGCCGAGTGTGGACTCGATCCGGAGGGCGCCCCCGTTCGCCTCGACACGGTCGCGCATGTTCGTCAGTCCGGTGCCGAACGTCGTGTGCGCTGGATCGAGCCCCGATCCGTCATCGGTTACCTCGAAGCTGAGAGTTTCTTCGGTCGTGTGCAGTCTGATCGTCGCGCGCGCGCCCTCGCCGGCGTGCTTCGCAGCATTCTGCAGCGCTTCGACGCAGCAGAAGTAAACCGTTGCCTCGATCTCTGGGTCGTAGCGGCCACGCGCATTCGTTTCGAATCGCGTCGAAATGTGCGCGCGGCGGGCGGCGTTGGTGAGCGCTTCCTCCAGCCCGCGATCCTGGAGGAGTGGCGGGAAGATGCCGTGAGCAAGGTCCCGAAATTCCTCCATCGCCTCGTGGACCGCGCCACGAAGCTCGGCGAGAATCGCCTTGGCCTGCTCCGGGTCCGAGTCGATGAGCTCGCGTACCGCTCCGAGGTTCGCTTCGAGTGCAACGAGGTGCTGCTGGGCGCCATCGTGGAGGTCGCGCTCGATCCGGCGCCGCTCGCCGTCGGCGGCGGCGACGACGCGTGCCCGCGACGCCCGTAGCTCCTCGGCCTGTCGCCGAAGCTGCGCGAGCGACGCCTGCAGCTCGGCATCCAGCCGGACGTTGCGGAGGACGAGGCCGATCTGACGCGCGAGCTCGGCGAGTGCAGCATCGACGTCATCGTCGAGCTGTGACTCCTCGCGCTGCTCGACGACGATCAGCCCGAACAGCTCTCCACCGTGAACGACCGGTGCGACGCGAACGGCGACCCCCTCACGCTCGGCGAGCAAGTCGGGCACCCAGATCGCGATCGGACCTCCGCCGACGACCCGCGAACGCGCGAGAGCCGACAGCTCGGATTCGCTGACGCGGAACGACGACGCTCCGCGGTCCGGATCCGACACGACCCGCTCGAGTGCGCCGTTCCTGAGCGTCCAGATCTCCGCAGCCTCGAACCCGAGACTCTGGCGCAGGATCTCCACGAGCTGCAACAGGAGCTCCTCGAGCGGGATTGCACGGGAGAGCCGTGAGCCGAAGGCACGCACCACTGCGTCCGGCGTCTCTCGCTCGCCGTGGACGAGTCGGTCTGCGAGCGTGTCGAGGCGCCGGCGTGTCGGGCCGTACAGCAAGGCGCAGATTCCCGGCCGCAGCCAGCGACAGGGCGAGCAACGTCCGTTGACCGTGCGTTGGCGGCCGCCCGAGGCCGACGACGACGAAAACGTAGACCCCGGCGATCATGGTCGTTAGGCCGGCGAGCGAAACTGCCGGCCGGACCAGCCGTGCGGCGATGGCGTCGACGCTTCTCGACCACCCGAGCAGGAGTGTGGCGGCGAGCGGAACGAGCGCTGCGACGACGATGTAGAGAAATCGCGCAGGCCAGTCGAGGAGGATGTAGAGCGCGAGCCCCACGACGAGGACCTCCACTGCAGCAGCGGCGCCGAGGGTGAGCGTCGGCGCCCGCACTCGCACCCGTCGGCGGCTCTGGGCACGCGTCCGTCCGTTCGTCAGATCGAGCGCCACGTCACTCCGCCCGCAACACCACGGCAGCGCGTGTCCCGGCCGCACTCCACGCCGGTGCCGCGGCGACGACGATCGCGAGGAGCACCGCCGCGGGCACGAGCAGCAGGATGAGGGCGACCGGCGTCACCGGCTCCGGAACGACGTCGATCTGCCGCGCGAACAGGTACCAGGCCCACCGACCGGCGGCGATTCCGAGCGGGAGCCCGAGCAAGAGTCCGAGTGCCGCAAACGTCAACGCCTGCCAGGTGACTGTGGCGAGGACCTGCCGCCGGTCGAACCCGATGGTCTTCAGCACGGCGAGGTGGCGGCGCCTGCGGCGAATCGCGGTCACGAGGGTATGGGCGAGCGCCACGGCCGCGATGGCCGCGAGCAACACTGAGGCGAGGACCGGGAGCTTGCGAATCCCCTCGAAGTCGGCGACGGTCTTCGGAGGTCCAGGCGGCGGATGGATATACGCGCCCTGAAGGCGCGCCAGCGTCGCGTCGCGGTCTGCGTCCGCTGCGATGCGCGCCTCGAAGACGGTCGGGCGCGAATCAGGTTGCAGGAGCTTGAAAGCCTCGAAGGTCATGGCGCCGCGTGGTCGCGGGCAGTCGCACACGCTCTCGGGCAACACGACGCGCCCGACGATCCGCATGCGCGCCGAACGCTTCCCGTGCGCCTCGACCGTATCTCCGACGTCGAGGTGCAGCGCCGTGAGGGTGTTCTGGGAGAGAGCGAGCTCGTCGGTCCTCACCGGCGGCCGCCCCGCCGTGACCACGGGCCCGATTCTGCCCTTGACGTCGTCCATGGCCGAGACCGTCACCTTCCGGCCGTTCACAGAATGGATCCTCGTCTCCCTGAGCAGCGTCGCTGATCGACGGGTCGGTGCGCGCGAGGCGAGGAACGTCGTAGTTGGTCCGGTAGTCCCAGTTCTGGCCGTACAGCCGAGGCGTCGAAAACAGGTGCTGCAGGCTGGCCGTGAACGTCAGGGCGACGGCGACGACGGCTACCGCGACCGTCGCGCTGAGCACCGTCGCGGAGGTCGGAACGCTGCTCGTTCGCGGTCCCTGCGCGAGTGCGAGCCGGACGCCGCTGATCGTGGTGAGTGGAAGCCGCCAGCGCGCGAGGGTGTCCGCCGCTGAGCCGGTCCGCCGGGGCTGAACCTCCGGGGCGCGCCTGGAGGTGAACGCTCCCACGAGGACGAGTGCGACGGCGACAGCGGCAGCGCCGACGACGATAGCGGCGACGTCGAATGCGAAGCCCGGACTGGGCTCGAGCTCGCGTGCCACGCCGATTGGCGTGAGCGGCGAAATCGCAAAGGCAACGGCAACCGACGCCACCGCGGCCACGATGCCGATCGCCACGGCGCGTATGAGATCCACTGTGAGGAGCTGAGCCCGCGTCATTCCAATCGTCTTCAGTGTTCGAGTGTCCGCGGCGGCGGCCGCGGCCAGGCGGAGGAGCGCGGGTGCAACGAGCAGTAAACCGAGCACTGCGCCGAAGGCTGCGGCGACCCAGAGCGCCTGTGCCTGGTGATGAACCGAGGGCTGGAGTTTTTCCGTGGTATCTCCCTGCGGCGACACCTCGCCCGCCGCGGCGCCGAGCGCCGGGAGATCCGCGGCCCCGTGTCGAAGCCGCACCCAGATCGAGTAGCTCGCGTATCGGCTGGCGATCCAGTAGCGGCGGTGGAAGGCCGGCGTGAGCGTCGCGGCTCCCAGCGGATACGGGTCGGTCGTCGCAGCGATTCCTACGACCCGAAGGCGGATCAGCGGCCCGATCGCGACGATGTTCGAGGTCGGCTGGACGATGTGCCAGCCGAACTGCGTCCGGATCGGCCGCGAGAGACCGCCCGTCGGCAGGCTGAACGCGGCCCGGTCGACGGGTGCGGCCTCCTGGCCCTGCGAGATCCAGAGCCGTCCACCGGTCACCTCGGCGTCGGGGAAATCGGAGTAGCGTCGCACCAGCCGCGCAAAGCTCGCCCCGTTGCGCAGGCGGGCATAGAGGCGGTCCGCGAGCCGCTTTCGTCGCCGGCACGGGACTGTCCCTTCGCAGGCAAGCAGGATCTGACGCAGCCCTCGCACCAAAGGAATCCCCTTTTGTCCAGGCTGCTCGTGGAGCGGATCGCACGTGAAGTTTTGGGGGGGCGTCCAATCCGGGAACACGCGCATCGGAATCACGTCGCCCGGCTCGACGCCAAACCGACCCGCCGTGCGGCTGTCGAGGAGCACCTCGCGCGCGCGGCGGGGGTCCGGGAGCCTTCCGCTCAGGAGCTTCGGCCGGCGGAGCGACACGCCGTAACGGCCGTCCACGTTCACGGTGAAGAGGACCGCGTTCGGCCCCGTGACCTCGACGGGACGGTTGTAACGGTCGCGCGCGCAGTATGCGAACTCCGCTGTCTCCGCAGAGGCCGTGACCTGCGGGAGCGTGCGGACATCCGCGATCGTCTTCTTGAAATAGGAGTCGCTGTTGTCGGCGGAGTCGTTGCCGCGCAGGACCTGGGCGTCTGGAAAGCGGTACGCGACGAGGTGGCGCATCAGTGCCGAGTCTGTGCGGCGCGCGCCTGCAGCGGCGGCGATCACGAGGCCCCCGGCGAGCCCGGCGAACAGCGCGACCGCGAGCCATTCACGCCACCGCGAGCGGAGCTCGATCCGGACGCGCATCCAGACGGCGCTCACGTCAGCACAACCGGCGCGGCCGCGGAGTGTGGCGAGATCGCCCCACCGATCACGCGCCCGTCCTGCATCCGCACCTGCCGCTCCGCTGCATCGGCCACCAGCTCGTCGTGCGTGACGAGCAGGATCGTCTGACCAGCAGCGTGTAGCCGCCGGAAGAGATCGAGCACCTCGAGCCCGCCGTCCGTGTCGAGCGCGCCGGTCGGCTCATCGGCGAGCAGCACCGTCGGCTCGTTCGCCAGCGCCTCGCGATTGCGAGCCTCTGGCGTTGCCCACCCGACAGACGCCGGGCAGCTCGGCCGCCTTCTCGCCGAGGCCGAGTAGGTCGAGCAGATCGTGTGCGCGCACCTCAGCCGTTCGGCGCGACGTGCCTGCGACGACGGCGGGGAGCGTGACGTTCTCGAGCGCCGTAGCCTCGTCGAGCAGGTTGAAGAACTGGAACACGAAGCCGATGTGACTGCGACGGACATGGCGCGAGCTCGGTCTCGTCCTTGCCGACGAGCGATTCGCCGGCGAGAACCACCTCGCCGTCGTTCGGCGTGTCGAGCCCGGCGACGAGGTTCGGCGGCGTCGACTTCCCGCACCCGGACGGGCCGGTGACCGCGACGAACTCGCCCCTCTGGACGGCCAGGTCGAGTCCGCGCAATGCTCGCACGGGAGCGCCCTCCGATTCGAACGTCTTGCGGAGGCCAACCGCCTTCAACCTTCCGGCGCTTCCGCCACAAACCGACTGTGAACCGTGGTCGGGCTGAGCGCAACCAAGTCACCTGGGGAACGGATACGCCCGCTGCCCTGCTGACGACTCACTCGCTGGCGCCGTTGTGGCGGCAGCGCGGCGCTCCTAGCTTCTTCTGCATGCGAGGAAGGAGGAGCGGTGATTCGAAGAACGAGCTGTTCGGGGCCGCTCGCTTGCCGTCGCGGCCTTCTCAGCGGACCTGTCGCAGGCAACGGCGCCCGGCAGTAACGGACGAATTGCCTTCAACCGTTACGAGATTCACGACAGACCGTTGACCGCGCACATCCTCGTCGGCGGCGTTTCGCTGAGACGTGCCGGCGGCATTCCAAGAACGCAAGAAAAGGAGGAGCGATGAGGAAGCTTCTGTTGCTCGTGCTCGCCTTGGCCCTCGCCGTGATAGTCGCTGAGCTGACCGCGGTGCATGCTGCGGACCACCAGCACGAGCATGGGCAGAACGCGAAACATTCGCCGCGCGGGACTGTGGCGCACCAGCGGCTGTCTCAACAGCAGATCTTGGCGCTTGGTTGTGGACCTCTAACGCAGCAAGCCGCGCAGGATGTGCTTCACCGGCAGGGGCGGTGTGGGTGATGAGCCGGCCGACAACCCACCGACTGGCGCCACGCCCACTCGCCGTGCTCATCACAGTGCTGTTCGCGGTCATCGCGGCCGCAGTGGCCGGAGGAGGCAACGCGACGCCACCCGCTCGCAGCGGGCTGATCGCCTACCAGCGCTACGTGTTCCAAGACCGCCCTCTCCAGGCAGATATCTTCGCCGCCGAGGCTGACGGGAGCGGCCAACGGAGAGTAACTCGCGCTCCGCACGGCCTGCTCGACGGCGAACCGGACTCGTCGCCGGACGGCCGGGCAATCGTCTTTCAGCGCTGCGTCACCGTCGACGGGCCCTGCACGATCTGGAGCGTCAACGCCGACGGAACGGACGCCAGGCGGCTTACACCCCGCGGCGCGGGGAAATGCGCTGACGAAACCTCACCGGCCTTCGCCCCCGACGGCGAGACGATCGCATTCGAGTGTCTGACCCAACCGCGCGGGCAGCTCATCTTCTCCATCGTCGCCATGGATCGCGATGGCGGGCACCGCCGCGTCGTCGTGGGCGGAACATCGCGCGCGGGCGTCGGGCGGCCTCAATTCTCACCGGACGGAAAGCGGCTCGTCTTCGAGCACCAGAACATCAAGGCCAAGCCCAAGAACGGACATGCGACGTACGTCGCCAACCTCGACGGCACAGGCATGCGGCGCGTGACTCCGTGGAGCTTCAGGGGCGGTGACCATCCGGACTGGTCGCCCGACGGGACTCTCATTCTCGTCCGGAGCCTCTCCAACGGTCCCGACTTCTCGCACCAGGGCAACCTCTACACCGTCAGGCCCGATGGCTCCAGTTTGCGGCAACTGACGCATTTTGGGCGGAGGGTCAGTCTGCTCCAGAATGGATCGTTTTCACCGGACGGCTCAGCCATTGTCTTCGCGACGACGAGGGGGTCGATCAAGACGAAGGACTCCAACCTTCCGGACGTCTTCACCGTAGGCGTCGACGGCACGGGCCTCAGGCCGGTGACGCGCTCGAAGAACTGGGACGGCTCGCCCGACTGGGGGCCTGCCCCGTAGCGCCTTCCGCTTCGGCATGCCTCGGCGTACGCCATGATCCGCTCCTCACGCGCCGTTTAGAGGGAAGGCGGCCCCTTCTCGATGCGCCGCAGCACCGGCATCTTCCGGTACAGATCGTCGCTGCTTTGGAGTTGCCGTTCGTCCCACCAGGTGGCACCGGCCTCGGCCAGTGTTGCGATCGTGTCCCGTGCTTCGGCCGGGTCGGCGGGGCTCGCTCCGCCGAGGACGATCTCGAACGGGGCCTCGGCCCGCTCCTCGCGGTGCTTTCTGATGTAGGCGATCAGGTCACGAACCTGGTCGACGGGTGGGACGTTCCCGTGCCCGGCACTTGTGAACAGGGGAACGGCGCCGTCCCAGCGTGCCGCGCGGCGCATGGGCCGGCGATGTGGCCAGAATCCACCGATCCAGACCGGCGGTCGCGGCCGTTGCACCGACGCGGGAAGCAGTTCGACATCCCGGACGTGGTAGTGGCGCCCATCGTGGTTCACCCGCTCGCCCGACCAGTAGCGTCGCAGCAGTTCCAGGCCTTCGTCGAGGCGCTCGGCCAGCACGACCGGGTCGGTCGTGTCCCCGAAGCTGCCGAACTCGTCCTCGACCGGCCCGCCGAGGCCCGCGCAGAAGATCACCCTGCCACCACTGAGGGAGTCCAAGGTAGCGACCTGGCGCGCGAGCTGTTCCGGTCTCCGCCGGGCGATCGGGGTGACCATCGTGCCCAGCCTGAGGTGGGAGGTGGCAAGCGCCGCCGCGGTCAGGAGCATCCATGGATCGCCGAACGGCTGACCTCTCCGCTTGTCCTTGTCGTGGACAACGTGATCCCAGACGAAGAGCCCGTCCCACCCCGCCTGCTCGGCCTCCGCAGCGACCGTCGCCACCGTTCTGGGATCGGCGAAGTCACCGAAGTTCGGGATGTTGATCGAGAAACGCATCCGGACATGGTTGCTGGTTTCGCGCCTGGCCAGCGCTTGTTGTCAACCTGATCGAGGGATCGGGCAGAGATCGTGAGCAGACGACGGGTGATGTGGGAGCCCGCTCTCGTCGAGAGGTCAGCTGCTGCGCCACGCCATCTCATCGTCGCCGTCACTCTCGCCGGGCTTGAGCATTCTTCTCGGACTGGCGGCCATTGTCTTCGCCCTCGTAACCGTCGACTCCGGATCGCGGCCGGCGTCTGCCCGCGCCTCGAGCCCGACGATCTCCAACGGCAAGATCGCCTTCAATTCGCGGCGCACGGAGTTCGGGCTCAGCTCGATCTTCGTGATGAACTCCGACGGAAGCGGTGTCGTTCAGGTGACGGACACTGGCGCCAATGACTTCCGGCCGCTCTGGTCGCCCGACGGGACCCGCATTGTCTTCGACGAGGAATCAAACAGCGGCGGGAACATCGACGTCTACTCCATGAACGCCGATGGCAGCAACCAGACGAGGCTCACCGACGATCCGGAGTCAGACTGGGGAGGCGACTGGTCACCGGACGGCACGAAGATCGCGTTCACGAGCTACCGCAACTCGTCCTGGCCGGGCGGCAAAGGCGACGTCTTCGTCATGAACGCCGACGGGAGTGATGAGACGAACCTCACGAACAGCCCCGACGTCGACGACGGCGAGCCTTCCTGGTCACCCGACGGGCAGAAGATCGCGTTCTCGACCGAGCGTGTCCAAGGGCAGAACCTCACCTACGAGATCTACGTGATGAACGCCGACGGGGGCAATCAGGTCAATCTGACCGGCGCTGCTTCGGCTATGGACGAGTCGCCCGCGTGGTCGCCAGACGGTAGCCGTATCGCCTTCGTGACGGGCCGGGCCGACGCCAATGGCGACATCTTCGTCATGAACGCCGACGGCAGCGAGCCCGTCAACCTGACGAGCAGGAGCACCGCGGACACCTACCCGGCATGGTCGCCAGACGGCACGAAGCTGACGTTCAGCAGCACACGCGACGGCAACTGGGAGGTCTACTCGATGAATGCCGACGGCAGCGGCCCCCTCAACCTGACCGCAAACGCGGCCGAGGACTGGATGTCGGATTGGCAGCCCGTGCATACGCCACCGCCTCCGGCTCCACCTCCTCCTCCACCTCCCCTCCACAACCACCACCCGCACCTCCAGCCCCGATGCGCTGCGTCGTCCCCAGAGTGCTCGGGCTCCGGCTCGCCGCCGCGAAGCGGAAACTGCGACAGAGGTACTGCGGAGTCGGACGGATTCGCCGCGTTCACTCCTGTCGAGTCGGCCGGGTGATCCGCCAGAGCCCGAGAGCAGGCGCAATCAGACGCGTACGCTTCCCGGTCGCAATCGCCGTCGGCCGACGTTAGACCAGGCCCGGCTCCAAGCGCGTCCGTTGGTGGTACTCGAGCGCTCAGAATGTGTTCGCGGCCGACTTCCACTCGCTGAGGCGCTGCCCGATGAGCTGCGCCCGCTCCTCCTCGCTCCCGCCGTCCAGCACCTGGAGATCCGAGGGGTCGGCTCGAAGGTAGACGCCTGCGGTTCGGGCATTCAGTTCGGGGTCGCGATCCGACCGCGTCGTCCAGTAGCCGCTCGCGCGGTCGGCGCTCTCCACCCGGATCTCCCCGGTGCCTTCGAGCTGCGGAGCGTTCGGGTGCCGTGGCCGCTCGCCCTTCCAGAAGTAGAA
The DNA here is from genome assembly GCA_963850415.1 of uncultured Actinomycetes bacterium. Taxonomy (GTDB): domain Bacteria; phylum Actinomycetota; class Thermoleophilia; order Gaiellales; family Gaiellaceae; genus VAXT01. Next base: position 1,281,443 of record CAWKLE010000003.1, on the reverse strand, counting down.
GATGCTGGCCGGATCCTTGCGCTCCTTCGCGGCCTCGCTCCAGTAGCGGGCCGAGAGCATGCCGTCCTCCTGCCAGGCCCGCCCGGTCACGTTCAGGCCGCCATCGCGGTCCCGCGAGATGCTCAGGAGGCTTACCGCCGACGGCTCGCTCTCGCTGCGCATCGTCAGCGAGAGCTGCCACCACAGACCCTCGACCAGGCCCCGGCGCCCCTCGGTCTCGATCGCTTTGCGGAGCTTCTCGTTGATCGCGCGAACCTCCTCCGGGCCAGGGGCCGGGTCGTACCGGACAGAGGTCAGCCCGAGCAGGTCGCTCGGGAGCTTCGAACCGTTCGCGTGCAGGATGAAGGTGCGCCGGATGCCGAGCGCGCCGCCGAACAGCCCGGCCTCGAACACCACGTTGTCGCGGGGCGACGCCTGGCCGGGCTGGGACGCATCCGTCGTCGTCCAGTCGTCCAGGGCGAACACGAAGGCGGCGAAATCGACCTCCTGGGAGAGCTCGACGAGCCGGTCGAGCGTGGACCGGCCCGGGTTGAACGTGGTCGTCCACGGCTCGACGTCGGCGACGTCCTCGAGCCCGCGCGTGATCGCCTCGAGCAGCTTGGCCTGCTTGCCCGACGACCCGAGGAAGATGCGCGGCTTCACGTTCGATTCATGATGACGGACATGAAGCCGGCGTTCGTCGGCGAGCGGTGTCCTGGCGCTTACTTGATCGGCGTTCCCTTGGGCGAGAGCACGAACCAGGCGGAGAAGAAGCTCTGCCCGCGCGTGTCGCCCGGCTTCTTGTCGCCCGTGCCGGCGCTGTACCCGCCGTGGAAGTAGTAGAGCGGGTGGCGGTTGTAGCTGACCTGGCGGCTTCCGCCGGCGCCGCGTACGACGCGAAGCTTGCTCGCGATGATTCCCTTCCCGGCGATCGGCTTGCCGGTCGTCGTGAGCGCCGGCCAGACCTTGGGACACCTCGGATCGGACACGGCGCACGCCGGCTTCCCACCCGTGTCCGCGGTGTACATGTAGAGCGTGCGCCCGCTGCCGTCCACGACGATCTTCTTCTTCAGCTTCTTGTTGAACGCGACCTTGACCATCGCGCGCGACGTGTGCGTCGCGCTCTCGCCGAAGGCCGTTGCCGAAAGGAGGAGGGCGCCCACAACGAGCACGAACCCCGCTGCGAGCCAGATCTTATTTCTCAGTGCTCCCCTTCCATCGGGCGATTATCCACTCTTGTGCCGGAGAAACCCCGCACGGCGCGTGCGAAGAACACTCCGACCGCCGCCCCACCGGCCGTCAACAGAGCCAGCGCGTTCGTCGTGACGCACGTCCGGCACGCGTTGCAGCAGACGGTCGCCATCGGGGCATGCTCGCTGTACTTCCCGGCGGCCTGGGCCATGCGCCCGGTCCAGATCTGCTTCACGCTCGAAGTGTAGAGCCCGATCGCCGGCTCAGAAGTCGATCCCCGAGACCGGGTGCGGGACGTACGGCTCCTCGAGCCGCGCGATCTGATCCTCGGTCAGCGACAGCTCCTCGGCGGCCAGTGCGTCCTCCAGGTGCTCGAGCTTCGTCGCGCCGACGATCGGCGCCGTCACGCCCGGCTTGTGCAGGAGCCAGGCGAGCGCGATCTGCGCGGGCGGGACGCCGGCCTCGCCGGCCACCTCGCCGAGGCGCTCGATGACCGGGACGTCGAGCTCGGGCTTGTAGAGCGAGTCGCGGAACGGATCGGTCCTGCCCCGCGTCGTCGTCGGCTCCTCCGATGACGTGGCGCTTCGCGCCAGCAGCCCGCGCGCCAGCGGGCTCCACGGGACGATGCCGACCCCCTGGTCGAGGCACTGCGGAATCATCTCCCGCTCCTCCTCGCGGTAGATCAGGTTGTAGTGGTTCTGCATCGAGACGAATGGCGTCTCCGCTACGAGCTGCGCCTTCGCGAACTGCCACGCGCGCATGCTGCTCGCTCCGATGTACCTCGTCTTGCCCGCCTTCACGACGTCGTGGAGCGCCTCCATCGTCTCCTCGATCGGCGTCGAGTCGTCCCAGCGGTGGATCTGGTACAGGTCGACGTAGTCGAGCCCGAGGCGTTCCAGCGAGCCGTCGATCGACGCCATGATGTGCTTGCGGGAGAGGCCGCGGCCGTTCTCGCCGGGCATCGTCCGCCCGTTGACCTTCGTCGCGACGACGTACTCCTCGCGCATCCCGAAGAGCTTGCGCAGCAGGCGGCCGGTGACGACCTCGCTCTCGCCGCCGTTGTAGACGTCGGCCGTGTCGAAGAAGACGACCCCGCCCTCGACCGCCCGCTTCACGATCGGCTCGGCGGCCGCTTCGTCGAGCGCCCATTCCCGGCTCTCGTGCTTGCCGAAGCTCATCATCCCGAGACATACGCGCGAGACGCGCAGTCCCGTGTCGCCCAGGTTCACGTAGTCCATCGAACAGGGCAGGGCCGAAGCTAGAGCGGCCCGCCCCCGGTCCAGTCGGTGTTCTTGAAGATCGGCGTAAGCCTGTCCGCGTCCTTCTGCTCCTGCTGTTTGCGGTCCTGCTGCCGCTTGCGCCACCAGTTCTTGAGCATGTCGGGATTGTAGTCCCGAGATTGACCCAGATAGGTCAGGCCGCGGAGTGTGCGCGCGGGCACCGTGTTGTTAGAACGGTTTGCGCCCGATCTGCGGTCGGGCGAGGAGCCGTTCACACGACGCGATCGGGTGCAGCACGAAGGAGCGCTCCGGCATCCGGAGCGACTGGTTCGAGGCCGAGCGCACCGAGGATCGCCCACGTCGTCGCCGTCGCGGCCGACACCGTCGGCAACCCGCTGCGGCGCTCCACCTCCTCCAGCACCTCGAGCGAGCGCATCTGCACGCAGGCCGAGACGACGAGGGCGTCGCAGCCGCTCAGGTCCAGCCGCTGCCAGTGCTGTTCGAGATCGTGCGGATCGAGTGCGGCGACAGCTCGGTTGTCGGGGACTTCGAGGCTGAGCGCATCTGCGACCTCGATGCCCGACTCCTCGAAGTACGCGACGACGAGTTGTGTGAGCTCCTCGAGATAGGGCGCGACGATCCCGATCCTGAGCGCGCCGAGCGCATGGAGCGCATCGACGAGCGCGCCCGCGGACGAGACGACGGGCGCCCGGGCATGCTCCTGCTCGAGGATCGACTCGATCTCCGCCTCCGCCGCGCGGTGACTCCCCGGGCCCTGCGCCATGATCGCGACCAGGCACGCGGTGGCGACGACATCCGGTCGCAGGTCCGCGAGCTCAGCCGTCGCGCATTCGGTCTCCTCGTTCATCGCGCGCAGGCCCTCGGGCGTGACGTCGGCCATCCGTAGTCGTGCGCTGTGGAAGGAGAACGTGTCCTCCGGCCGCACACGCTCGCGGGCGCGCAGAAGCGCGGGGAGCTCCGTTTCCATCGTCGTGTTCGAGCTCGGGACGAGCAGGCCGATCCGGTGCATCGAGCCATCGTGCCAGCCGCGTGTCCTGTCCGGAAACGGCGAGCACGGGCGGGCCACGCTCGGCACCGTGGCCGCACCTCGTCCGAAAGGAGATCGTCATGAAGAAGCCGACCACGCCCCGTGTCCGGATCCGGCGAGTCGACCGCCGCTCGGTCCGGCAGGCTCTCTCGTGATCGAGACGGCGGATGCGGCGGCCGCGGAGGCGCGTGTAGAGGAGGCGGAGGCGGTCGCAGGGCACGTGGCGCTCGTCCACGACGTCACGCACTACGCTCGCGGGGGCAGCCCCGGCTCGACGCGCTACACCGACGTCTGGCGCTACCAGCGAGGCCGCTGGCTCGCCGTCGCTGCCCAGCTCACGGCGGTCGTCTGAGCTAGCCGGCGGAGAGGCTCTGCGCGACCTCCCAGACATGGCCGTCCGGATCAGCGAACGCGGCGGTGCGCATCCCCCACTCCCGGTCGATCGGGCCGTTGAGCAACTCGACGCCGCGGTTCGCCAGCTCCTGGCACACGGCGTTTGCGTCCTCGACCCAGATCGTGAACTGCGAGCGCGCCCCTGCGTCGGGCCTGCCAACCGTCGCGGGCGCGATCAGCTCGGGCGCCGCGGGCATCGCGAGCAGGTTGATGATCGTGTTCTCGAACTGGACGGCCGCCGAGTTCTCGTCCTCGAAGATCAGGGGCGCCTCGAAGACCTTCTCGTAGAACGCCTTCGACCGCTGCGGGTCCTCGACGAACAGTGTGATCGCACCGACGCTCTTCAGCGGCTCGCTCACAGCGCACTCCTCTCGCTCGGATGACCAGTCGCTGATCAGACCACGGCCGCGCCGGGAACTCATCGGCGGGCTAGGCCGTCGCGTGCTCCTCGAACTGGGGCAGGTCGTCGGTGATCTCGAACCACGGCGCCTTGGAGCCGACGAAGATGTGCTTTGTCGGCCGCATGCTCGGCTCGTCGACGAGAGAGCCCATCGCGACGTGCACGAACTCGCCGTCGCGCACGACCGAGTAGAGGAGCGAGCCGCACGTCGCGCAGCGCGTGTCGTTCAGCATTTCGTCGCCGTTGACGAGCAGCGCATCGCCGCCGGTCAGCACCTCGAGCTTGTCCAGCTCGATCCCGGCGAACGGCTTGAACGCGGACCCGGTCGCCGCGCGACAGTGCGAGCAGTGGCAGTTGGACGCGTACAGGAACTCGTCCGCCACCCGGTAGCGGACAGCGCCGCAGTCGCACTTTCCGTCGAGCATTTCGGCCGCCACGGTACCCATTGTCTCGTAAGCTGCGCGTGTCGTTCTCATCCACCGCAAGGAGGCGATGTGAACCGCGTATCGGAGATCCTCGGCGACAAAGGCAACGATGTGCTCGAGATCGAGGCGGACGCTCCCGTCCTCGAAGCCGTCAAGCAGATGGTCGACGCGAACGTCGGCTCGCTGCTCGTGAAGCAGGACGGCGCGATCGCGGGCATCGTCTCCGAACGGGACTACCTGCGCCGCGTGGCGCGCGACGGGCCGACGGGCGACGAGGTGACCGTCGGCGAGATCATGTCCTCGCCGCTGATCGTCGTCAGCCCCGAGACGTCGATCGACGAGTGCATGGCGCTGATGACCGACCGGCGCATCCGCCACGTCCCGGTCGTCGAGGGCGCCGACGTGGTCGGGATCGTCTCCATCGGCGACGTCGTCAAGTTCAAGTCGAAGCAGCAGAGCTTCGAGATCCGGTACCTGACCGACTACATCACCGCGGGCTGACCGAAACGCTGACAGATGCGCGGCGCGCCCTCTTCGGCGGGCTGATCGACCACGCGCCGACCTTCCCGCCCGAGGAGCTGCCGCTCGACGAAGGGCTCGCCGAGCACCGCCGCGTGCGCGCAGCCGGGACGGGCTGGATCGTGAATCGCTTCGTCTGCCCGGCCTCGAAGCTCAACGAGCTCGGTGACGAGCCGCTGCGGCTCTCGGTCGTGCTCGACACCGGGGTGCTTCCTCCCGCCGACCCGCGGATCGAGGCCGTCGAGGCGGCCGGGCTCGACCCCGAGGTGCTCTTCGACGCCGCGCCGGAGGTCTACTGCGAGCTGCCGCTTCGCGACGACGTCTCGTTCCGGATCCTCCAGCTCGGAGAGCTCGGCCTGCGGGCGAAGGTTCGCTGCGGCGGCTCCGTCCTGCCGAGCGTGCCGGCGCTCGCCGAGTTCGTACAGGCGTGCCGCCGGCTCGACGTCCCGTTCAAGGCGACGGCCGGCCTCCACCAGCCGCTCCGCAACGGCAACGAGCACGGTTTTCTGAACGTGCTCGCGGCGGCCATCTTCGGCGACGAGGAGGAGGCGCTCGCGGACGAGGATCCGGCGTCGTTCGCCGTCTCGCCGGAGTCGTTCCGCTGGCGCGAGCGGACCGCCGGCGCCCACGAGATCGCCGAGTCGCGCGAGCTCTTCGTCAGCTTCGGAAGCTGCAGCGCGCAGGAGCCGATCGACGGCCTCCAGGCGCTCGGCCTGCTGCCCTGACGTGCTCGTTCTCTCGCGTGCCGAGGTCCGCCGCCTGCTCGACCTCGAGCAGTTGCTCGACGCGCTCGAGCGCGTGTTCGTCGAGCTGAGCGCCGGGCGCACCTCCGTTCCGCCCCGCATCGCGGCGCAGACGGAGCGCGGCCTCCTCGCGGCGATGCCCGGCTACGCGGACGGGATCCTCGAGACGAAGCTCGTCTCGGTGTTCGCCGGCAACCATGAGCTCGGTCTGCCGAGCCACCAGGCGACGATCGCGCTCTTCGACGACAGGACCGGACAGCCCCTTGCGCTCATGGACGGGACCGAGATCACCGCGGTGCGGACCGGAGCCGCCTCGGCGGTCGCCACGCGTGCGCTCGCCCGCCCGGACGCGCGTGTACTCGCCGTTCTCGGCGCAGGAGTTCAGGGGCACTCGCACGTCGACGCCGTGACCCGAGTGCGAGCCTTCGACGAGGTTCGCATCGGGAGCCGGAACGCGGACCAGGCCGGGGCGCTCGCCGCCGAGGTCGGCGGAGTCGCGTGTGCCTTGTTCGAGGAGGCCCTCGACGGCGCGGACGTCGTCTGCGCCTGCACCGATGCGGGCCAGCCGATCTTCCCGGCCGACTGGCTCGCGCCGGGCATGCACGTGACCTCGGTCGGTGCGTCCCGCGACGGGCCGGAGCTCGATCCGGAGGTCATGAGCCGCGGGCTCCTCGCCGTCGAGTCGCGCGTCGCCTTCGAGCCGTACCCAGCCGGGGCGCACGAGCTCCAGGGGCTCGATCCGAGCGCGGCCGTCGAGCTGGGCGAGATCCTCGCCGGCACGCACGAGGGGCGCTCCTCCTCCGAGCAGATCACGGTCTACAAGTCCACGGGCCACGCCGTCGAGGATGCGGCCGCGGCCGGGCTCGTCTACCGGCGCGCGCTCCAAGAGGGAGCCGGCACCGAGGTCGAGCTGTGATTGCGCTGACCGAGATCGAGGCTGCCCGCGAGCGCCTGGCCGGCTCGATCGTCCGCACTCCGCTCGTCCGCCTCGAGCTCGACGAGGCCCCGGCGGAGATCTACCTCAAGCTCGAGAACCTCCAGCCGATCGGCTCCTTCAAGCTGCGCGGCGCGGGTAACGCGCTCCTGCTCGCCTCGCCGGAGGAGCTCGAGCACGGCGTGTGGACTGCGAGCGCGGGCAACATGGCGCAGGGCGTCGCCTGGTGGGCGCGCAAGCTCGGCGTGCGCTGCACGGTCGTCCTTCCGGACACGGCTCCGGAGACCAAGATCGCGGCGATCCGGCGGCTGGGCGGAGAGATGATCCCGGTCACGTTCGACGAGTGGCACGAGATCTTCCGCACGCGCACGTTCGAGGGTCTCGACGGCCTCCACGTGCACGCCTTCAGCGACGACGCGGTCATGGCCGGGAACGGGACGATCGGGCTCGAGATCGTCGAGGACCTGCCCGACGTCGACGTGGTCGTCGCGCCCTACGGCGGAGGCGGGCTCTCGTGCGGGATCGCCTCGGCGCTGCGCGCGGTCGCGCCGTCCTGCAAGGTCTTCGCGGCCGAAGTGGCGACGGCCGCCCCGCTCACGCCCTCGCTCGAAGCTGGTCGACCCGTCAAGGTCGAGTACACGCCGAGCTTCGTCGACGGGATCGGCTCGCCCGAGGTCTTCCCGGAGATGTTCGAGCTGGCGCGCGACCTCCTGGCCGGCTCGCTCGTCGCCGAGCTCGAGGAGGTCGAGAGGGCGGTCCGGCTGCTCGCCGGGCGGGCCCGCGTCGTCGCCGAGGGCGCGGGCGCGACGCCGCTCGCAGTCGCCCTCTCCGGCGCCGCCGGCACCGGCAGGGTCGTGTGCGTCGTCTCGGGCGGGAACATCGACGCGGCAACGCTGGCCGGGATCCTGGGCGGCTAACGGCCTACTCGCCGAGCGACACGTGCACGCGCTCGCCGCGGAACAGCCTCTGCACCGGATCCCAGGGGAAGAAGATGACGACCCGGAACTCGACGCGCTCGCCGGATGCCTCGTAGTCGAGCCAGTCCTGCTCGTGCGTGCCGGTGACGTCGGCCGCCTCGCAGACGCCCTGCGGGCCGATCACGATGTCCGTCAGCCGGAAGTCGATGTCCGGGAACGCGCCGAGCAGTCCGGTGTAGAAGCGTGACGCGCCCTCGTGGCCGTGCCAGACGTGCTCTGTCCCGACGATCTCGTAGACGCAGTCCTCCGTCAGCGTGGACAGGAGCCCGGGCAGGTCACGCCGGTCCTCGGCCTGCGAGTGCCGCTTCCAGAGCTCGCGAACGGCCTCGTACTCGGCGGCGTCGACCTCGCGACGGAGCAGCTCGCGAACGTCGCTCATCGCGGGGTAGGCTCCCGCTCGTGGCCACGCGACTCGCCGACGACACGCTCTCCGCCTCGTGGCTCGCGTCCCGGTTCGCGATCGAGCCGTTCAAGCTCGAGGCGATGCGCCGCGACGGCGAGGTGATCGCCTTCAGGCCGGCGGGCGCCCGCGAGCACTACTACCCGCTCTGGCAGTTCGACGACGAGGGGCATCCGCTCCCGATCGTCCAGCGCCTCGTGAGCGAGGCGCGCGAGCGCGGGCTGAGCGGCAACCGGCTGTACGAGATCCTGTCGGCGCGGGCGGGCCTCGGAGGCGACAAGCGGCTCGCCGACTCTCTGCGGGATGGACGTGTCGACCATGTGCTCGACGCGATCCGCGCGGCTCGCCCCTAGCCTTCGCCGTCCTCGCGCCGGTGAGCTTCGGCCAGCTCCTCGAGCGCTGACGGCTCGATCTCGTCGGCGCTCGCGCTCACGACCTTCGCAGGCGTGACCGCACGCAGGGTCGCCGTCCGGCGGCCGCCCTCGATGAGCGCCCGCGCTCCGAGAACCGCGCCGGGGCCGACTTCCGCGATCGTCTCGCCGTCGACCTCGACTGCGAGGATCCCGTCGAGCAGGAGGTAGATGCCGTCGCCTGCCTCGCCCTGCTCGGTGAGCGTCTCGTCGACCGCGAGCTGCTTTGGCTTCGACGTCGCGTCGCTGCGCATGATCGTCTTCGAGAGCTCTCGCTCGAGGGCGGACTCGACGTCGGTGACGAACGCCTCTGAGTCCTCGGCGCCCCACGGGGTGTTTTCGCCGTGCGACTCGCGGTACCACTGCTCGAAGTCGATCGTCCCCGACTTCTGGACGAGCTTGCCGTCCTTGTCGTAGACCCAGTGACGCGGGAACGGGCTCGCTCCGGCGAGCTCGTGCTCCGACGAGCCGTCGGCTCTGATCGTCAGCGCCAGGGTCGTCCACGCAATCGCCGAGTTGATCCGGAAGAACGGCTTGCCGCTCACCCGTCGCGGAGCCGGCGCACCGGTCCGTCCGCCGGCGGTCTGCTTGAAGCGCACCCAGCCGTCCCCGACCTCGGGTTCGCTCTGGATCGTTGGCAGCGTGACAGCGGCCACGCTCAGCTCCTTCGGGCCGACCTTCAGCCGCGTGACGCCGAGATGGCCCCTGCCGAGGTGGCCCGAGTCGGTGATCGAGCCGTCGTCCGCGACCTCGATGAACGCGCGGAGCTCGTTGGCCTCGCGGAACGCGTCTGCTTCACGCATGGCGTCGAGGTCCTCGATCACGTCCGGCGGCGGGTCGTCGTAGTGGGCGACGCCCATCGTGAACGGGATCTTCGGCAGGCCCTTCACGGCCTCGGACGGGATCCAGGAGATCGCGGTGACGGATGACTCGATGCGCACGGTGCTCCTCTCGTTGCGTCGGTGGCCGGACCACCTGGAACCTCGCACATCGCAGGCGATCAGAGCAAGCAGGATACGGCTCGACCGCGAGCCGTACCGAGCTAACGGCGGGCGGCTTCGCTACTTCGTCGGAGCGGGTGTGCCCGGCACGTGGAGCAGGTTCTCGACCTCCTGGACGCCCTGCACCTTCTTCGTCCGCTTCTCGAGGTCCTTGATCAGCTCGGGCTCCTCGACCTCACCGCGCAGGACGACCTTCCCGTTCTCGGCGTTGACGTTGATCCGTCCCTTCGGGATGTCCGAGTCACGGAAGATCTCGGTCTCGACCTTCAGGGCGAGCGTGACATCGTCCGTCTGGGACTTGTCCTTCTCGGTCATGTCTGTGACCTTGTCCTTGGCCGCGTGAGCCTCGGCCGAGACGGTTTGCCCCATGGATTCGGCCTTCTTTCTCGCGCTGCCGGAGATCCGGTCTCGAACGGCCGCGCGACGACTGCTTCCGTTCTGGGGATCGAAGAAATACGCGATCAGGGCCCCAAGGCCCATGTACCTGATTCGGCGAAACATGCGACTCCTCTGACTGGTTGGCAGGTACGACCTACCCTAAACGGCCAGGGTGAAACGGGGTGAGCGGAGTCTCAGTCGCCCCAGTCGAAGTCGCGCGAGCGACCCCAGAGCGTGTCTTCGTCGGCGGCCGGCTCGGCCTGAGGCGGCGCGAGGCTCGCCAGGTGCTCGGACGGGATGGACTCGGTTCCGTCCATCGTCTCCTCGATCCTCGCCTGCTCTTCGGTCTTGAACAGGGGGTGGTTCTCGAACGGGTCGGCGGTCGAGTAGCGATCGAGTGGCATGTTCTGGTCGAGCTCCGAGTTGCGGCGCTTGAGCTCGAGATGTTCTTGGATTACGTGCGCAAAGACGGAAGGCGTCTCTACCGGCATTGATCCTCCCTGGTCGGTGAGTCGCATGTTTACGGGACGGCGGGGGATGATAGCGGGGTCGACCGGAAGACGCGAGGCTAGCCGCCCGGGCGGACGAGTAGGATCCCCGTCGTGGCGCGCGCCAACCGCTTGTTTCCCGGCAAGATGGGCCCGATCGGGGTCGCGTTGGCCGCGTACGACATCTGGCGACGGATCCCCCCTCGGCACCGCAGGATGCTCGTCGCCGAAGCGCGGCGGCACGGGACGCGGGTCGCGAAGGCCGCCGTCGAACGGCGCCGACGCAAGCGCCACTAGGCGCTCGTCTCCAGCACGTCGCGCACGATCCGCTCCTGCGCACGCAGGTGGGACGTCGGATACCCCTCGCTCGGGCTCGCCCGCCAAGGCCGGCCGACGTACCTCAGCGGGCGGCCGGTGACCGCTTCCTCGAGCCGGTGGCGGATCGCCCTCCAGGCGCCCATGTTCTGCGGCTCCTCCTGCGCCCAGACGACCTCCTGGAGTGACGGGTACGACGCGACGAGCCTGGCGGCCGGCTCGACCGGGAACGGATACAGCTGCTCGATGCGCGCGACGGCGATGCCTTGCGCCTGCGCTCTGAGCTCGCTCCCGACGATGTCGTAGTAGAGCTTCCCAGCAGTCAGGACGAGCCTCGTCACGGCTGCGCGATCCGCGACTGACGGATCGTCGAGCACGGGCTCGAAGCGGCCGTGAGCCAGATCGTCCAGGGAGGACGAGGCCTCCTTGAGCCGGAGCAGCCCCTTCGGGGTCATGACGATCAGCGGCCTGGCGTTCGGGTCGAGCGCCTGTCGGCGCACGAGGTGGAAATACTGGGCCGCGGTCGTCGCGTTGACGACGCGGATGTTCTCCTGCGCGGCTAGTTGGAGGAAGCGCTCGAGCCGGGCGCTCGAGTGCTCGGGCCCGTTGCCCTCGTACCCGTGCGGGAGCAGCAGGGTCAGCCGCGAGGTCTGGCGCCATTTCGCGAGGCCGGAGACGAGGAACTGGTCGATCACGATCTGCGCCCCGTTGACGAAGTCGCCGAACTGCGCCTCCCAGAGCACGAGCGCCTCGGGCGCGGTCACCGAGTAGCCGTACTCGAAGCCGAGGGCGGCGTATTCCGAGAGCGGCGAGTTGTACGCCTCGATCGAGGCGGACGCATCGGTGAGGTCCTTGATCGGCGCGTGCTGCGCGCCCGTGTGCGCGTCGTGCAGGACGAGGTGCCGGTGCGAGAACGTTCCGCGCTCGGTGTCCTGGCCGGTGAGGCGGATCGGGATGCCCTCGACGAGCAGGCTCGCGAACGCGAGCGACTCCGCCTGGCCCCAGTCGATGCCGCCCTGGTCGAGCGCTTCGACTCGCCGCTCGAGCATCTTCACGAGCTTCAGGTTGACGGTGAACCCTTCGGGGACTCGGACGAGCTCGTCCTGGAGCTCGCGGAGCCGCTCGGCCGGGACGCTCGTCTCGACCGAGCCCTCGGCGCTGACGGGAGTGTCCTCACCGCTCGACGGCTGTGCTCTCGTGAGCGCCGTCTTCAGCGCGTCATGGGCCGCCCGCATTCGTTCCTGAGTTTCCGTGGCCAGACGCTCCGCCTCGTCGGCGGAAACCTCGCCCGCCTCGGCCAGACGTTGCGCGTAGAGCGTGCGCACGGTCGGGTGGCTCGCGATCCGTTCGGCCATCAGCGGCTGGGTGAACGCCGGCTCGTCGCCCTCGTTGTGCCCATGGCGGCGGTAGCCGACGAGGTCGACCACGAAGTCGCTCTCGAAGCGTCGCCGGAAGGCAAGAGCTAGCCTGATCGCGGAGAGCGCGGCCTCCGGATCGTCCGCGTTGACGTGGACGATCGGCGTGTCGAAGCCTTTCGCGAGGTCGCTCGAATAGCGCGTCGAGCGCCCGTCCGCGGGGTCGGTCGTGAACCCGATCTGGTTGTTCGCGATCACGTGGAGCGTGCCGCCGGTCGTGTAGCCGACGAGCCGCTGCAGGTTCAGGGTCTCGGCGACGACCCCCTGGGCGGGGAACGAGGCATCGCCGTGGATCAGGATCGGCAGCGCCACCGCGGGGTCGTGTGCGCCCAGGCGGGACGAGCGATCGGTCTGCTCGGCTCGCGTGACGCCCTCGACGACGGGATCGACGGCCTCGAGGTGGCTCGGGTTCGAGGCGAGGAGCACGGTCGCGTCGCCGGCCTTCGTCGTGCGACGGCCGACGGCCCCGAGGTGGTACTTGACGTCGCCGCTGGCCCCTTCCGCGCTCGCGGCGATCGCCTCGATGGTGCGCTCGCCCTCGAACTCGCGCAGGAGCTCCTCGTACGGTCGCCCGATGATGTGTGCGAGAACGTTGAGCCGCCCGCGGTGCGCCATGCCGATCACGACTTCGTGGGCGCCCCACTCGACGCCGAGCTCGACGGCTTCGTCGAGCATTGGAACCATCACGTCCAGACCCTCGATCGAGAACTGCTTCTGTCCGAGGAACGCGCGCTTGAGGTAGTGCTCGAACCCCTCGACCTCGGTCAGCCGCTCGAGGAGGCTGCGCCGCTCGCCGGCGCTCAACGGCTTTCGATAGCGACCGGACTCGATCGCGTGTTGCAGCCACACGCGCTCCTGGTGATCCGAGATGTGCTCGATCTCGTACGCGATCGTCCCGCAGTAGATCTCCCGGAGCTTCGGCAGGACGTCGGCGAGCGTCTCTCCTTCGACCCCGACGCGCAGCACCGAGGCGGGGATGCGAGCCTGCAGCTCGGGCGTCAGCGGCGGCTCCAGCAGCTCCGGCTCGAGCGCCGGATCGCCGACCGGCTCCGAGCCCAGTGGGTCGAGGTTCGCGGCGAGGTGGCCGTGCGTGCGGATCGCCTTGATCAACGTCGTCGCGGCAGCGACGCCTTCGACGACCATGTCATCGGCGACCGGTTCCGCCGCAGCCGCCGGAGCCGCCTCTATCTGCACGGCTGCCGGAGGCGCCTCGACCTGGACCGGTTCGGCTGGCGGCTCCGGCTCCGGCGGCGATTCCGCCTGAGCCGGAGCGCCGTTCTCCTTCAGGTTCTCGAGCAGCCGGGCGAGCCCGGGCAGCGCCTCCACGATCGCCGAGTCGCCGCTCTCGAACAGCGACCGCCACTCCTCGGGCACCGCCTCGGGATTCTCGAGGTACTGCTCGAGCAACCCCTGGGCATAGCCCACGTTCAACCCGTCGACGTCACGCACGCTCATCTCACGTTCGTTCTACCAGCCGCACTCCCTCCGGGAGCGGGTTCGATCAGTAGATCGGGTTGCTCGTCAGGACCGCGATCGCCATCCCGATCAGCCACGCGGCGCTCGCGGCGACGACCGCGGCCGCAGCCAGCCGCTTGTGACGTTCCTTGGCGAGTGCCGAGGCGATCAGCGCGATCAGGATCGCGAATGGCGCTAGCCGCAGCGGGCGGTAGACGATCGCGATCGCGCTCGCGGTGAGCGAGATCGCCGCCAGGAAGCCGGCCACCGTCTCCGCCCCGCTCGAACGGCGCTCCTCGAGAGGCGCCGTGCTCACGCCTGCCGCCTCGAGCGCGTCGCACGTGCCACCCGAGCGTCGCGTCGGTTCGGTCCGCCGTGCGACCTGGGCACCCGCGGCCTCCGTCGCGGCGGCCCACCTGGGCCCGGCTCTCGCGGGACTGTGACCCGGGCTCCCTCGAGCGGCTTCGGCTCGGCCTTGACCGCCCAGTAGCAGACCCCTGCGAGGTAGAGGATCGGCAGCTTCAGGATGACCATCATGAAGAGCAGCTCGACCACGCTGAGAGTGTAAGCGAGTCACGCCGTCCACGGTCAACCTGCCCAGTAGAGCCGCCTGACTCCGCTGTAGTCGGGGTTCCCGCGATACGTCCTCGGCCAGGTCCCGGTGCCGCACGCTTCGCACTTGGCTTCGATGATGCGATCCTGGTTGTAGGACGTGTTCGCCCAGTAGATCATCCCGATGTGGTTGCTGGCCGCGAACGCGTCCATGTAGGTCGTGTTCGCCTTCGCCACGGTCGTGTTGGACGCTCCCACACCGGCTTTGAAATCGGCGGCGCTGTACGGGCCGTGGACGTTCTGCATCCACGCGTGGTAGCGAAACCACGGATCGCCGGTCTCGGCGCGTTCCCACCATGACTTGAACGTGAATCCCGAGCAGTCCGGGCCCTCGCCCAGCGTGTTCGGATCCTCCGGTGGGTCGCCCGGTGAATCGTCGACGTTGTTGCCGTTCCAGCAGCCACCGGCCCACTGGTACCCCTCGGCCGCGGCGACGTAGGCGTAGTCACGAGCATCTGCCCGCGTGACCGGGTCGTGGTTGAAGTACGTGTCGTTGCATCCGTACTGGAAATGCGTGTGGTACGCGCCCGCCGGGGTGCCGATCACGAGCAGACCGAGCACGAGACCCGCGAGCAACCCTGTCGCAAGACCCCTTCTCATCTCGTCCCTCCGATCTCGAACGTCGCGATCTCGATCCCCGATCGATCGGACCGCAGCTGATAGAGCGTGTTTCCGCGTAGCCGGAACCGGCTGAGCGAGCCCGACTCGGCCCATTCGGCCGGGGCGACGTCGAAGCTCTGCGCGAGCCCCTCGGGCGCCAGCCGGAGCACGCGAAACTCCGCGTGCTTCTCGTTCCAGAGCCGGACGACGACCACCATGCCGTCGCCGTAGGGCTCCGCGAGCTGCACCTCCCCGAAGCTCGTGCCGCCGTGAAGCAGCCAGGCATGTTCGACGCGATCTCCGCGTACCAGGGCGAGCTTCACCTCGGAGGGCGACGCATGGACGACGACCCCGACGCCACTCAGGGCGCTCCGGGCCGGCTGCGCCGAGGCGAGCTGCCTCACGGGCGTGAACGGAGGACGTCCCGGCCCGGTCGGCAGCCACATCTCCGAGGGGTAGGAGTGGACCAGCGGGCCGCTCGGACCGACGCGAATCATGTCCGCCGTCGGCTCGGCCAGCCGCGTGGCGGCGATCAGCGCACCCGCGCCCGTGAAGGCCCGAACCAGGGGCCTGGCCGACGAGTCGAGCACGTAGACGGTTCCGTGGCCATCCACGGCGAGGTCACCCTCGCCCCCGGCGAACTCGATCGGCACATGAACGGGCCGAGCCCTGTGTCGCAGCACGACGAGCCTGCGGTTGACCTGGTCGAGCAGCACGACCGAGCCGTCGGGTGCGACGTCGAACGCAGACGGGCCGATGCGCGACTGCTCGCGACCGCTGTCCAGCCCGAGCGCAGCGTCGCCTCGACCCCACGAGAAGCTCCGGACGACCGAGGACGGCGCCCGCGAATGCCCGAACTGCGCGGCGCCCACGTCGACCGTTGACCAGTCGTCGAGCGTCCACACATGCTGCGGAGCCTCGGCGCCGGCCTCGGGCAGCGTCGCCGTCCGGCCCCGCCCGTCGTCCATCACGACGTAGTAGTCGAACCCGGCGCGCACGTCCCGGGCCGGGACGAGCGCCGACAGCAGCCCATCGCGCTCTCGTTCGAGCGGCAGCCTGGCGAACGTCGAATCGCCGCTCGGGCGCACGAAGACCGAGCCCGACGGGGAGCAATGCGACCCCGGCTCGTCCTTCACCGCTCCGCAGACGACGTCGTACGAGAGCTCGACCGATTTGCCCGCGCGCGCGAGCAGCACGGGCGTATGCAGGATCTCCCCAAAGCCGGCAGCGCGCACGGCCACGGGCTCGGGACCGTTCGCCCCCACCACGTTGACGGTCAGCACGGTGGCTCCGACCAATGCTCCCAGGACGAAGCCGGCAAGCGGCCATCTCCATTTCTTCTTCATCCCCGCCTCCTCGTTGTCTGAACTGACAACGTAGCGGGCGACGAATCACGCGTCTGTCACACCTATGTGACAAGAGACGCGCGCCCAGGCTCAGGCGTGCGCAGGCGCCGACGGCTGGGCGACGCCGATCATCGAGTCGCGCGTCACCAGCTCGGCCAGCTCCGGCTCGCTCAGCTCCTCGCTCCCGGCCGGGCGGCGCGGCAGCACGAGATACCGCACGTCAGCGGTCGAGTCGAGCACCCGCAACTCGACGTCCTCGTCGAGCTCGACCCCGAACTCGGCGAGCACTCCGTGCGGGTCGGAAACCGCCCGTGAGCGGTACGGCAGGCTCTTGTACCAGTCCGGCGGCGGCCCCAGGAGCGCACGGGGGTAGCACGAGCAGAGTGTGCAGACGACCATGTGATGCACGGTCTCGGTGTTCTCGACGGCGATGACGACGGGCGACGGGCCCGAGTCGAGATCGAGCTCGTTCGCAGCCGCACGCGCGTCGACGAGCAGGCGCTGCTTGAACTCCGGATCGACCCAGGCGCGGGCGACGAGCCGCGCCCCGTCGGCCGGCGATCGCGAGACGAGCCGATCGATGTTGCGGCGCACGTCCTCCCGCTGCACCAGGCCTTTCTCGACGAGCAGCTCTTCGAGCGCCCGCGCACGCGCCGCAGCCGGCGGCTCCCCGTCGCTCGTGATCGGATCGTGGTCGTGGGAGTGGTCGTGATCGTGCTCGTGCTCGCTCATTCCGCCTCCAGCCAGTGCTCGAAGATGTCGACGCAGGTCGTATCGCCGGCCCGTCGGCGCGCAGACGGCCAGAGCTCGCCCTGCGCGAAGCAGACCTGGTAGAGGACCCGCTCCGGAAGCCCGTCGGCGCCGTACGCACGCGTCTCCGGGTTCGTGAAGCTGCCGAACACGCGCTCGACACGGCCGCGCTTGCCCTTGACGTAGGCGGGCGTCCGATGGTGCCCCTCGTGCGGTCGCGCCGCGACGCGCACCCGGTCTCCGGCCCGGAACGTCATCCGAGCCTCGCATCGAGCTCGCCGGGCGCCAGCACGCCCTTCTCGACGAGGATCGTCTCCGCCGCGAACAGCCAGCGCTCGTAGTACGACGCCTGCTCGTAGTCGTCCGGCGGCATGCTCTCGATCCCGCGCCGCATCTCGTCGACGTTCATCAGGCCCTCGTTGCCGAGCGCGCCGACGACTGCGTCCGTGAGCAGCTCCCAGTCCGCGAGCTCGTGCTCGCTGCGATCGATCGGCGTGTCCGCCGGCCAGGCGCCGCGGTCGTGCACCGCCCGCTCCATGGCTCGATTGTACGGGTGACTACGAGACGCGCTGGGAGAGGCCGCCGGCCGCGTACCCAGGCTTCGTGGCGGTGTAGGTCAGGCGACCCTTCTTCCGCGGCTTGAGCCGGAAGGTGATCTTGCCCGTCTTCTTCGTGGTGCCCTTCTTCGCGCGGATGCCCGCGCCGGTGACCTTCACCGTCGCCCCTGAGACCGCGTGGTTCAGCGGATCCGAGACCGTGACGGTGACCTTCGTCCACCGCTTGCGCATCGCGGAGCGGTTGACCGCGACCTTGAGCCGCTGCGCGATGTCGATCCGCTGCGCCTGGCTGAAGTCGCCGACGTTGAAGTTCTTGTCGCGGGCGGCGACGCGCCAGTAGAACGTCCCGCCGTTGGCGTAGAACGGGTGCGTGAGCAGCGGCGCGTAGCTCGTGTTGTCGGTGATCACGTCCTCGAGCGTCGACGAGAAGTCGGGCGTCTGGGAGATCTGGACCCGGTAGTTGGTCGCGCCGAGTTTCCAGTTCCAGGAGAGGAGGACGTGGTTTCCGGAGACACTCGTCCGCGCGCCGCTCGGCTCGCTCAGGGTCCGCGTGAACGGCACGTACGGCGTCCACGGGCCGGTGACGACGCCCGTCGGCAGCTTCGGGAACTCCGCGCGGACGCGCCACCGCCAGATGCCCGGCCCGAAGAGGTAGATGAACGCAGCTGCGCGCATCCGGAGCCCGTTGTATTCGTTGTGGCTGCCGTCCGGGCCGTCGATCGCGAACGTGTAGCCGGACGCGCCGGTCACGTTCGACCAGAGCCACGCCGGCGTGAAGTCGCCGATCGTCGGGTTTCCGGGGTCGGTCGTCGGCGCGGGCAGCTTCCGCTGGAACGTGCGGACGCTCGACCAGGTGAGCCCGATCAGGTTCTCGTCATCGGCGCGGACACGCCAGTAGAGCGTCGTGTCGGCCGGATACGTCGTGAGCGGCGTGTAGGACGTGGACGGCGTGAGCACGTCCTCGATCGGGTTCGCGAACGTTGGCTCCTGCGCCACCTGGAAGCGGTAACGGCGCGCTCCCTCGACGGACGCCCACTTGAAGACCGGTTGGGTGGTCAGCAGCGCGCCGTCGTCAGGGCTCATCTGTGTCGGCGGCAGCGACTGCTTCTGGAAGTTCGAGGCGGCTGCCGACAGTGGATCGCCGACCGCGCCGCTCCCGTTGAGGCCCGTCGCGGGCAGGACGGCCCAGTAGTAGAGGGTCGTCTCGTCCGAGTAGGTCGTCGGCCTGATCTGGCTGCGCGGAGAGTAGGCGGGAACCTGGGTGAACGCGTAGTCCGCGAGGTTCGAGAAGTTCGGATCCTTGCTGACGATCACGAAGTAGCTCTGTTTCCCGGCGATCGGCTTCCACGTGATCAGCGGCGTCAGGCGCGTGAGCGTGCCGCGGGCCGGAAGAACGTAGTCGTCGGCGCCCAGGTACCCCGGATTGCAGCTCGGCGTGCAGGCTCCGCCGGTTGGATAGCCGACCCACTGGAACGCCGAGCCGGTCCCATCGTCGAGGTACGTGAAGTCGCCGTAGACGTCCTGGTTGCCGGTGTCACGCTCGCCCCGGGCGCGCACGCGGACGCAATAGTGCTGGTTGAGCTGGAGGGGCGTGCCGTCGTAGGAAACGGGCATCGCATCCGGGTACGGCTTGATGTTGTTCCAGCCGCTGCCGAGCGGCGACCACGACGGGATCGCCGTCGACACGCGCCAGCCGGTTCCCCAGGCGCAGACTCCCGCGTTGTTCGGTGCGACATCGATGAGGTAGGCGGAAGCACCGGGGACCGAGTCCCACTTCACGATCGGTACCTGCGTCTGGTAGCCGGCCGTGCCTGCGTCGACGTCGGTGCCGGGATCGTTGAGGTTGTCGCGCATGTGCATGTTCTTGATGCTCGGCGACGGCACAGGCGGCACCTTGTCGAACGTCTTCACGAAGTCAGGCCCGCGGTTCCAGACTCCCGCGTTGCCGGCCGCGTCGAGCGCACGGACGCGCCAGTAGTACGTGTTGTCGCGGAACACGACGTTCGGCGCCAGCGAGGTCGAAGTCGTCAGCTGCGCGCAGCAGACCTTCGAGCCCGGCGCGAAATCGACCGACGAGTTGACCTCGACTTCGTACTTCGTCGCGCCCGGGACCGGCTCCCAGGAGAACTGCGGGTCGAACATCTCGTCGGCGGACATCAGATCGTTCACCTGCAGGGTCGTGGTCGAAGGCCAGGACCACGTGAACGAGGAGACCGGCGAGGGCGTTCCCTTGTTGCCCTCGGAGTCGACGGGAACGACGTTCCAGTAGTACGTGCCGGACGGAAGCAGGTTGAAGACGGGCACGTAGTTCGTCGCCCAGGTCTGGACCGGCTGGCCGTTGTTGACGACGATGTTGGCGAGCGCGGGATCGCTGGCCAGGGAGAACATGTAGCTGGCGGCGTACTGGACCGGTGACCAGCCGAGGCTCATCGGCGTCGACGGGAACGTGAAGGGATAGCCGGGACCGGGCGTCTGCGAGCTCGGGATCGACGTCCACGACTTGATGAACGAGCGCGGCGTCGACCACGGGGACGCTTCGCCCTTCTTGGTCGTCGCGCGGACGCGCCACCAGTAACGCCCGTTGGGGAGCGTCTTCTTCAGCGTCGCGCGGGTGTTCTTCGTGACGAAGTTGCCTTCGCCCTGGCCGAGCACCGGCGAGTTGAAGTTCTGGTCGGCGGCGACCTGGAACTGGTACTGGTCGGCGCCTGGGACCGGGCTCCACGCGAACGGAGGAATCGCTTCGAACGAGGCGCCATTGCCTGGATCGAGCGGAACGGGTGCGGTCAACGCGCCCATCGCCGGCCCGGCGAGCATGAGCACTCCCGCGACGAGGGCGGTGAGGAGGACGACGAAATGGCGGCGGTCGGCGCGCATCGGTTCGGTGTGAGCTCGCTTGGCGGCTCGAGTTCCTCATCGCGTCTCCGGCACCCTTTTCCCATCCCTCGGTTGGGGGGTTGCCGACTTCGGGCTATAGGAGCGGCCTGGGTCCGCGAAGATGGCTCCGTGACTCGCGTGGGACTTCTCTTTCCGGGCGAGATGGGAGCGCTCGTCGGATCGGCGGTCGCCGGCGAGGTGCTCTGGGCTAGCGAGGGGCGAAGCGAGGCCACGCGGAGGCGCGCCGAGGCCTTTCGCGACGTCGGAACCGTGCGTGAGCTCGTCGCGGGAAGCGAGCTCGTGATCAGCCTCTGTCCGCCCGCGATCGCCGAGGACGTGGCCGGAGAGGTTGCCGCGGAGGGGTTCGACGGGATCTACGTCGAGGGGAACGCGATCGCGCCCGAGCGCGTCAAGCGCATCGCGGAGTATCTGCGTTGTGTCGACGGAGCGGTCATCTCTCGCGAGGACGTCAACCTCTATCTGTCAGGTGCTCCGTCGGACGTCGCCGTGGTCGCCGAGCTGTTCCCCAGCGGGGAGGTGAAGCCGATCCCGCTCGAGGGCGGCGTGGGATCGGCCTCGGCGCTCAAGATGGCTTTCGGCGGCTGGAACAAGATCGGAACAGCGCTGGTCGCGCAGGCGCACGCGATCGCGCGCGCGTACGGCGTGCAGGAAGCGCTCGCCGCAGAAGGCGTCGACGGTGACCGCTTCGTCCGCTCGGCGCGCAAGGCGTGGCGGTGGGCGCCGGAGATGGAGGAGGTCGCGGAGACGTGCCGGGCGCTCGGGCTTCCGGACGGGATGGGGAGCGGTGCGGCGGAGCTATTCGGCCGCTGGGATGCTCACCGCGACCGGTCCGCTGCGCCCGATCGGCTGCTGGACGACCTCACCGATGCCTAGAGCGGGGAGAATGCCCGAGTGAAGACGAAGTTCGTCCGCGAGCTGCGCGTCGCGCCCGGATCCTCCCCGGGGCTGGATCAGCGGAAACCGGACACCCGTCCGCGCGGCCTCGACAAGAAGAAAGGGCTCGACCGCCTCGCGGACCGGGTCGAGTCCCTCGGACTGCAGCACGCCCGGCTCGCGGCCGAAGGCACTCGCGCGGTGCTGCTCGTGCTCCAGGGCCTGGACGCGTCCGGCAAGGACGGGACGATCAAGAGCGTGCTCACGGGCGTCAACCCGCAGGGCTGCCGGATCGTGTCGTTCAAGGCACCCGCTGCGATCGAGCTCGCCCACGACTACCTCTGGCGGGTCCACGCGTTGTGTCCGGCGCGAGGTGAGCTCGGGATCTTCAACCGCTCGCACTACGAGGACGTGGTCGCCGTCCGCGTCCGGAAGCTTGCCCCTGCCAAGGTCTGGCGCCGGCGGTACGAGCACATCCTCAGCTGGGAGCGCATGCTCGTCGACGAGGGGACTGCGATCGTCAAGGTCTTCCTGCACGTCTCGCGGGACGAGCAGCGCAAGCGGCTTCAGGAACGCATCGACGACCCCGAGAAGCGGTGGAAGTTCCGGCTCGGCGACCTCGACGACAGGAACCTCTGGGACCAGTTCATGAAGGCCTATGAGGACGTGATCCGCGAGACGTCCAGCGACTGGGCTCCCTGGCACGTCGTGCCGGCCGACCACAACTGGGTCCGGAACCTCGCCGTCGCAGAGATCCTCGCCGAGACCCTGGAGCGCCTCGATCCGCAGTTCCCGCCCACCGACCCGGCACTCGACGGCATCGAGATCGTCTAGCGGCGCTTTACTGAGGCTGAATGGAGCCGAGGGGGATCGAACCCCTGACCTCTGCCATGCCATGGCAGCGCTCTCCCAGCTGAGCTACGGCCCCTGGTTGCGGGCTCAGTGTAGCCGCGAGGTCGAAGTCGTCAGCCCAATTGATCCGCCTTCTTTGGTTGTTCAGGCACGGGCTCAAACGAAGCGCAATCGAGGGTCGGCCCTCAACACGGGCGATCGGAATCAGAAAGCACCGATCGAGCTCGAGATTGTAAGCAGCGATCGCGTCGATCTCCGCAGCTGTATAGGGACGCCGGACAAAGCCGTCTGCAGATCGGCGCCCGCTCTGACACATGACGACGACAACCTCTCCTTTGCGCGTCGCCCACTTGCATTGAACACGTACGAGGCGATCCGCGAGATCGAAGATCATGTCGTATCTCCCGCCTTCGGCAACCGGCCTGTAGACCTCGATCCCGAGCTTCGTCGCCGCGAGCTGGATTGCGAGCTCCGCGATGGCTCCTTTCTGATCCGTTGTCATCTGAGACAACCTAGATGTCGCATCGGCTGGGCCGTGTCCGTTTGGGACACGCACGACGCTGGCTACACTCTGGGCGGACGAACGAAGGACAAACGAGACCCTGACTTCACTCGAACAAGCACGCCGAATCGCCGGCCTCGCCGAGGAGAAGCTGGCGCAGGACATCGTCATCCTCGACATGCGGCCGGTGTGCGCGTACACCGACTACTTCGTCGTCTGCTCCGGCCAGAACTCGCGGCAGACGAGGGCGATCGTCGACGAGGTCCGGCACGGGCTGAAGCACGGTGACGAGCGGATCCTCCCGCGCACCGTGGACGGCGAGCGCGAGGGCGACTGGATCGTCGCCGACTACCTCGACGTCGTCCTCCACGTCTTCACGCCGGAGACGCGCGACTACTACGGGCTCGAAGAGCTCTGGGACGACGTGCCGTCCGTCGAGCACGCCACCGCCGGCTAGCTCGCGCGGTAGAGACCTTCCTGCTCGATCAAGCTCGCGACGGCCGCGGGGACGAGGTCGTCGATCGGCTCGCCTCTCGCTATGCGCGCACGAATGTCGCTGGACGAGATCGGCGGCGACGCGAGCTGGAACGGAATCACGCGGTCGCCGTAGCGCCCGAGGTCCTGGTCCGGAAAGCCGAAGCGCGTCCCGATCGCAAGCTTGACGTGCTCCAGGATCTCCTTCGGCTCCTTCCACTTCTCGAACAGGGCTCCTTGATCCGCTCCGACCACGAAGGCTGCGTCTCCGAAGCGACCGTCGCGCACGGAATCGACGGTGAACGGGTTCGGGTCGAGCTGGACCTCCGCGTCGGGAAACGCGGCCTTGGCGAGCCTCAGACGCGTCTCTGCGTCGGCGACGACGGTCCGATGCCCTGGCTGCTCGGCGACGAGCACCACGAGCCGGTCGAGAGGCACCGCCTTGAGCGCGGCCTGGGCCAGCTCGACATGACCGTTGTGCGGCGGGTCGAACGTGCCGCCGAGGAGGCCGATCACGAGAACTCGACAAGCTCGTCGCCGACCGCGACCTCGTCGCCCTCCTTCGCCCCTGCTTCGCGAAGGGCCTCGGCCAGCTCCTGATCTCCAGGCGGGCGGCCCATCACCCTGAAGCCCGTGTCGGTGCGGAAGATGCGGAATCGACGGCCACGCGGGCTCGGACGATAGACGAGGAAGTCGGCGAGCCCCTCGGGCTTGGCTTCGGGCGCGGCCTCGGGCTCGGGCACGTGCTGGAAGAGGCCCCGGCTGAAGTCGTCGATGCACCGGCCCGTCGCGGCCGAGACCGGATAGACGGCGATGATCCGTTCGTCTGCGACATCCAGCTCGGGCGACTCGGACAGCAGGTCGATCTTGTTCAGGACGACGACCTGCGGGAGCGCGTCCAGTCCGGCCCCGTACGCCGCCAGCTCGCGGTCGATCGTGTGCCAACGTTCCGCAGGCTCTCCGTCGGCGGCGTCGATCACGTGCACGAGCATCCGCGCTCGCTCCAGGTGCGCGAGAAACTCGTGTCCAAGCCCCGCCCCCTCGCTCGCGCCCTCGATCAGTCCCGGGACGTCGGCGACGGTCAGCTGCCGGCCGTCGGGCGCGTCGACGGTGCCCAGTACGGGAGCGATCGTCGTGAACGGGTACTCCGCGACCTTCGGCTTCGCGTTCGAGATCCGCCGGAGCAGCGACGACTTGCCCGCGTTCGGGAGGCCGACGAGCGCCGCGTCCGCGAGCAGCTTCAGCCGCAGCTCGAGGTCGCGGTCCTCGCCCGGGAGCCCGACCTCCGCGAACCGCGGCGCCTGACGCGTCGGAGTCGCGAAGCGGCGGTTGCCTCTGCCCCCCGCCCCGCCCCGAGCGAGCAGCACGCGCGCACCCGGGCTCGCGAGGTCGGCCACGAGCTGGTCGTTCTCGAAGACCTGCGTCCCCGCGGGCACGCCTAGCTCGACGCTCTCTCCCGAGGCGCCGTGCTTGCCGGAGCCGCCGCCGGCCCCGCCGCGCTTGGCCTCGATCCAGCGCCGCCGCTGCAGGCCCGACAGGTCCCGGAGATCCGCGTCGGCGATCGCCGTGACGCTTCCGCCCGGGCCGCCGTCGCCGCCGTCCGGACCGCCCTTGGGAACGTACTTCTCCCGCCGGAAGCTGAGCGCACCGTCACCGCCGCGCCCGGCCTTCACCCGGAGACGCGCGCGATCGTGGAACACCTCTTACTCCGCCGAGTTGACGGCGACGACGCGGCGCTCGCCGCTCGCCTGGAACTCGACCGTGCCGTCGCGCTTGGCGAAGATCGTGTCGTCGCGGCCGATCCCGGCGCCCACTCCTGGGCGGAACTTCGTGCCACGCTGACGGACGAGGATCATCCCCGCCTTCACCGTCTGGCCGTCGTAGATCTTCACGCCGAGGCGCTTCGCCTGGGAGTCGCGGCCGTTCCTGGAGGAACCGAGCCCTTTTTTGTGTGCCATCTAGCTCTCTTCTTTCGTCGTCGTGCTGGCTGGCTTCTTCGCAGCGGCGGCCGGCTTCTTCGCCGTCGTGCTCCGCTTCGCGCCGATCGCCGTGATCTCGATCTGCGAGAGCGAGCTACGGTAGCCCGTGTGGCGACGGTAGCCCGTGCGCCTGCGGTACTTGCCGATCCGGATCTTCTCGCCCTTCACGTGGCCGAGCACCTTCGCCGTGACCTGGATCTTCGGCTTGAGATCAGCCTTCCCATCCCCACCGGCGAAGAGGATGTCCGGGTGGAACGTCTTGCCCTCGTCGGTCTTGACCCGGTCCACCAGCAGCTTCTCGCCCTCGTGGACGCGGTACTGCTTGCCACCGACTGAGATGATTGCGTAGTTGGACATAGGCGTGGAAAACGCGGGCTCGGGCCCGCGGGACGGTCAGTTTAGCCAAGGATTCGCCGGACCGGGTCTCCGCGAGGCGTATGCGCTCTGGGCGCTCTTCGGCCTGGTTGCGCTGTGCGTGCTCGTCACGTACTCGCGAATCGAGCCGCACCTCCTGTACCACGTGAGCCGAAGCGGGCTCGAAGGCGGACTGAGCCGAGTCCTCGTCCAGCTGAACTTCCCGACGGCGCTGATGGCGATCGCCGTCCTTGCGCTCGTCGCCGAGCGAAGGAGGATGGGCTGGTGGGCGCTCGTGCCGCTCGTGCTCTGCGCAGTGATCGTCGTCCCGGGCGTCGTCGACGAAGGCGACCTCGACGCGCGGTGGATCAACGTCGTGCCGGCGCTCGGCGTCCTGATCGTCCTCGTGCTGACCCTGCGATCGGGGATCGGCCCAGCAGGCGATCCTCGGGGCGACCGCGTCCGAATTGCGGTCGCAGCCGTTCTCGGCGTGCTCGCGCTCCCGTGGATCTTCGCCGAGCTTGGGTTCTACATTCCCGGGGGCGTGTTTCTGGCGCACCAGGAGTACCAGGGCCATGCCACGGTCCACCTCGGCGAGCACCATGGGCTCGAGGGCTACCTCCTCGTCCTCACGGCGCTGCTCCTCTCGCGGCAGCTACCGCGGATGCGGCACCCGACGCCGCTCGCCGGCTACCTGTCGCTGATGATCGCGTACGGCGTCGGAAACATGGCCAACGACGCTTGGTACGAACAGGTCGTCAAGCGTGGCTGGACGAGCTGGAGGATCCCGAGCGTCCTCCAACCCGGGCTCACCTGGATGTGGGGGCTCCTGATCGTTGCGGGTGCAGCGATCTTCTTCACCGCTTTCCAACCGCGTCGTGACCACGCGGCGACCCACCGGCCGAGCAGCGAGGCCTAGCGTCGAATCAGCCGCTGGAGGAGTCGGACTTGGCCTCGGTCGAGGCTGCCGCCGGCTTCTTGCGCCGGTTGCGCCCGCCGCGCGAGCCTCGGCGCGTCCGCTTCTTCTTCGGCGGCTGCTCGCCGTCCGCGTTGGCGCCGCCGTCGGCTGCGGGCGCCTGGCCGAGCTCCGGCGACGGGACGTGGATCGTCGCCTTGGTCGGCGCGTCCTCGGCCTGGCCGTTCTCGACAGCTGCTGCTACGGCGGGTGTCTCCTCGGCCTGGCCGTTCTCGGCGGCGGCTGCGGCGGCAGGTTTCTTGCGCCGGTTGCGTCCGCCGCGCGATCCGCGGCGCGTCTTCTTCTTCGGCTTCGGCGGCTCCTCGGCGGTGGCGATTGACTCGTCGAGCGTCTCCTCAACGACAGCCGCTTCCTCCTCCGTCGGGGGGACCTCCCGGTTCCCCCGAGCCCCCTCGCCTGGTCCGCGTTCGCGGACAGGCCGCTTGGCAGCCGGCTCCTCGGCAACGGCCTCCTCTTCCTCCTCGGCCTCATGCTCGGTCTTGCCTTCCTCGACCTTCTTCTTGCGCGGCGCGCGGGTCGGCTTCTCGGCCTCGGACTCGGCCGTGATCGGCCCCTCGCCCTGCTTCGCGGTCTGAGCCGCGGTCTGGACGAGCGTCGCGTAGGCGGCGCCGTTCAGGACGCGCTCGATCCGAACCTTGGCCTTCTTGCCGACGAGGCTCGCGGCGTCCGCGACGGAGATCGAGAGCCCGTTCAGCTTGCCGACGCCGGCCGCGATGTCGTGCTGGCCGACCTCGACGAGCTCGAGCCGGATCTCGGCGCCCTCCTCGACCGGAGCCTTCGGCGCGATGTCCGCGAGCTTGCCCTCGGCCTTGACCTTGAAGTGGTCGAGCGCCACGCCCGCCTTGCCCTCGAGGAAGAAACGGCGCTTGGCGCGCGTCTCGATCTCGGTCAGACGCATCGCGCCCGGGCCGATGAGATGCGACGCAACGTTCTCCTCGAGCTCGACGCGGAACGCCTCCACGCCACGCTTGGAGCTCGCCGCCAGGTCGCGCAGCTTGCGCTCCATGTCGATCGCGGCCGAGTGCGTGGAGAGGACGATGCCGTCTCCGGCGCAGGTCGGGCACTTGTCGGTGAGGATCTCGCGCGGGCCCTCGGTCACGTTCTGGCGCGTCATCTCGACGAGCCCGAGCGGCGAGATCTCGACGACGTAGGTCTTCGTCCGGTCACGCTCGAGCTCGGTCTTCAGCGCCTCCTCGACGGTCGCCCGGTTCTTCGGGTTCGCCATGTCGATGAAGTCGATGACGATGATTCCGCCGATGTCGCGCAGCCGAAGCTGGTGGACGACCTCCTTGACCGCTTCGAGGTTGTTCGCGGTGATCGTGTCCTCGAGCCGCCCGCTGGACGACTTCGAGCGCGAGCCGACGAAGCGCCCGGTGTTGACGTCGATCACGGTGAACGCCTCCGCGTAGTCGAAGACGAGGTAGCCGCCGGACGGAAGGTCGACTCGCCGCGAGAGCGTGGAGCGGATCGCGTCGTCGACGCCCGTCGCCTCGAAGAGCGGTGTCTTCTCGCGGTGGCGGATGACGCGGTCGACCATGTGCGGCGAGGTCTTCTTCAGGTAGCCGACGATGCGCTTGTACGTGCGTTCGTCGTCGACGAGGGCCTTCTCGAAGTCGTCGGTGAAGAGGTCGCGCGTGACCCGGAGCGGCAACTCGGCCTCCTGGTAGACGAGCGCGGGCGCCTTCGCCTTCGCCGCGTTGGCCTCGATCGACTTCCAGAGGCGCTGCAGGAAGACGAGGTCGCGCTCGACGTCCTCGGCCGATGCGCCCTCGGCTGCGGTGCGGACGATGACTCCGCCTTTCTTCGGCGCGATGCCCTTGACGATGTCGCGCAGCCGGATGCGCTCGTCGTCCTCGAGCCGGCGCGAGACGCCGAGGCCCTCGCCGCTCGGGACGAAGACGACGAAGCGGCCGGGGAGCGAGATCTCGGTTGTGAGCCGCGCACCCTTGGACTTCATCGGGTCCTTGACGGCCTGGACGAGGATCTCCTGGTTGCGCTTGAGGAGGTCCTGGATCTTGCGGCCGCCGCGGCCCTCGAGCTCGGGCGTGACGATCTCGTCGACGTACAGGAAGCCATTCTTCTCGAGGCCGATCTCGATGAACGCGGCCTCCATGCCCGGGAGGACGTTGTCGACGGTGCCCTTGTAGACGTTGCCGGCGATCGAGCGGCGCTCGGGGCGCTCGAGGTAGACCTCAGCCGCCCGGTTGTCCTCGAGGACGGCGACTCGCTGCTCGCCGACGTCGACCGAGACGAGAAGCTCGCGCCTGGCCTTCGGAAGCGGTGGGCGGCGAGCCGGCTGGCGGCGCCGTTGCTGCTGCTGGCGCTGGGAGCGCTGGCTGCGCTGAGCCGGCTTGCGATCCGCCTTCTTCTCGGCTGTCTTGGGCTCTTCCTTGGCGGTCTCGGCGGCGGTGCCCGAGCCCGCAGGCTTGCGCCGGTTGCGACCGCCGCGGGACCCGCGTCGCCGCCTCGGCTTGGTCGATGTGGGTTGTGCGCCCGCCTCGGCGGGCGGCTGTGCTACTTCAGGTGGTGCCGGTGGTGGTGCCGTCTCACTGGGTGCCTTCTCCTGGCGCAGTTTGCGCCGAAACAACTTCAGCAAACGAAATCTCCTTCTCTGGCGCGCGCGCAGTCGTCACCCAAAGGGCGGTGCGCGCGCAGCGGATGTAGTTGGTGCAGGTCATAGAAACCTCGGTCTTAGGCTAGCAGGAGGGGAAGTCGCCCCTCTGCAGGCGTATCGGCAATCTTTCGCGCGGGATGAGCGGGCCGGACGTGTTCTTCAGTGCTCAGTCGTTTGCCAGCGACTCGCCACGCTGGGGTCTGACGAACGGATCGTTGTGCCGCGCCGACAGCTCCTCGGGCCAGTCGCGCGGGTAGTCGCCGAGGCTCCGCGTCTCGCCGCCGGGGATCTTCAGCTCGACCGCGATCCGGTCGTTCTCGACCCGGATCAGGTTGTACGCCGGGTGCGGGAATCCGCGCGTCCTGAACGTGGAGACCGTGCCGGAGTGGACGATGTACATCCCGGCTACGGGCCACACGTACGGGACGTGGCGGTGTCCGGACAGGACGAAATCGACGCGCAGCTGACGTAGGAGCGAGATCACGTCGCCGGCGTCGAGCACCTGGTTTCGCTCGCGGCCGGTACCCGGGACCGGCATCAGGTGGTGGTGGCACACGAAGATCCGTAGGCCAGCGTCGCCGGCGAAGCCCTCCTCGATCCAGCCGTAGTGCTCGCGCCCGATCTCGCCCTCGTCCAGGTCGGGCTTCGACGAGTCGACGGCGACGAGCGCGACGTCGAGCCCCGCGCACTGCAGCCGCACCCGGGTGTCCCGCGCGCCGAACGTGTCCTCGAAGAGCGCGTAGCCGACGTTCCGCGCATCGTGGTTGCCCGGGACGAGAATCACGCGCTCGCAGGCGATCGCCTCGAGCTCCCGCTTCGCGAGCGGGTACTGATCGGGATAGCCGTCGTCCGTGAGGTCGCCGGCCACGACGACCACGTCCGGCTCGGCCGCGTTGATCTCGCCGATCGCCGTCTGCAACAGCTCCTGGCTATAGCGGGAGCCGCCGACGTGGACGTCCGAGAGCTGCGCGATGAGCACGGCCGGAAGTATTAATTGCTCAGCACGCTGTAGGCGAGCGCCGCGCCGAAGCAGATCAGCCCGATGCCGGCGACGAGGTCGACGACCCGGAGCAGGCGCTCGCCCGCGGCGCGGCCCACGAGCGCCGTCCCGCCGGCGAGCGTCACGTCCCAGGTCAAGCTGCCGACCCCGACGCCGACGACGAGCAGCACCGCCCTGCCGACCGACCCCGCCGCGCCCGCAGCGCTCGCAGCCGAGAAGATCGCCGCCCACGATGCGATCGTCAGCGGGTTCGATGCAGTCGCCGAGAGCGCCGTCAGGAACCCGCGCCTCGGGCTCACGGGCTCCGCATCCTCGCCGAGCCGGATCCGGAACGCGCTCCAGAGCGTTCTCGCACCGAGCAGGACGAGCACCGCTGCGCCGACGAGCCCCAGGATCACATCCAGCGGGCCGATCGCGAGCAGCGGCGCCGCGCCGGCAGCCCCGAGCGCCGAGTAGGCGAGGTCGATGGCCGCGATCCCGGCCGCGATCGCGAGCCCGACGACGAAGCCGTTCCGCAGCGTCGAGCGGATTAAGTACAGCGAGAGCGGCCCGAGCTGGAGCGCGACGAAGAACCCGAGGCCGAAGCCGACTGTGAAGGCGTCCACGTCGGATTCGAAGATCTCAGAAGGGCGCGCGCGGCCCGGCGTTGAAAGGATCCTCGCGAACCCGTCTCAGGAGGAACCATGGAACCCGACACCACGTCTCAGTCGTCCTACCCGGTGCAGTTCGACGTCGACTACCCGGATCGCGAGCTCAACCGGTGGAGCACGGCCTTTCGGATCTTCGCGGCGATTCCGATCCTGATCCTCGCCGCGACGATCGGCGGCACCACCTACGCGAACTGGGGCGGACACACGACCAACGCCTCGATCACCACCGTGGGGCTCCTGACGCTGCCGGTCGTGCTGATGATCGTCTTCCGCCAGAAGTATCCGCGTTGGTGGTTCGACTGGAACCTCGAGCTGATGCGGTTCCTGAACCGAGTCGGCGTGTACCTCTCGCTGCTCGACGACCGCTACCCGTCGACGGACGAGCGCCAGAGCGTCATGTTCGACATGCCCTATCCGGATGCGAAGAACAACCTGAACCGCTGGCTTCCGCTCGTCAAGTGGATCCTCGCGATCCCGCACTACGTCGTGCTCCTGTTCCTCGGCCTGGCAGCCTTCTTCGTCGTCGTCTTCGCGTGGTTCGCGATCCTCTTCACCGGCCGCTATCCGCGCGGCGCTTTCGATTTCGTGGTCGGGGTCACCCGCTGGTACAACCGCGTCCTCGGGTACGCGTTCGCGCTCGTCACCGACGAGTACCCGCCGTTCCGCCTCAGCCCGTAGCTTCAGGATTCCTACAGCGCGTCGCGCAATCATCGAGGCGAGTTACGGCCCAGCCGGCGACGGCCCGTCTCGAACCCCCGTCTCTCTCCAGAGGCGGGCCTCGCCACTAACACACTCCTTACGATCGTTGACGCATCTGCGTCAAGCGGCGAGGCGCTCGCGCCCGCGAGGCTGCGGGCATGCTCGTCGAGTTCCCAGAACAACCGCGGATCGGCCCGCTTGCCGCAGGGCTGGCCCGTCTCGTTCGTAGAGCGCCGCGGACCTCAGACCGCGGACTGGTCGTCGCCTTGATCCCGGCTCACAACGAGCAGGATCGGATAGGAAAGGCGATTCGCTCGCTCGGCGAGCAGAGCTCGAAGCCGGACCTGACGATCGTCATCGCCGACAACTGCACTGACCGCACTGCCCTCGCGGCTCAGTCAGCGGGCGCGGACGTCTTCGTCACGGTCGACAACGAGCGCAAGAGGGCGGGGGCCTTGAATCAGGTCCTCGACCTCCTCCTCCCACAGCTCCGCGACGATGACGCCGTTCTCATCATGAACGCCGAATCGTTCCTCGCCCCAACCTTCGTGGGCGAGGCCCGCCGACGTCTTACGGAAGACGTCGGCGGGGTCGGAGGCGTCTTCATCGGGCTGGAGGGCGGCGGCTTCGTCGGGCTCCTGCA
The DNA here is from genome assembly GCA_963850415.1 of uncultured Actinomycetes bacterium. Taxonomy (GTDB): domain Bacteria; phylum Actinomycetota; class Thermoleophilia; order Gaiellales; family Gaiellaceae; genus VAXT01. The sequence goes on along the minus strand of CAWKLE010000003.1, from coordinate 1,249,376 downwards.
CAACACGCAGTACGAACGGTTCGCCCGCGACCTCGCCCGGCACCACGAGGATCCGCTCGTCCTCACGGGTGCTGCGACGCTGTTCTCGGTGCAAACGCTGTGGAACGTCATCATGGCCCGCGCGGCGGGGCTCCTGCCCGGCGGAGGATCGTACGTCTTCAACCAGGAGTCCGCCGATCCGGATGCCGAGCTGACGCTCGCGCTCGTGCATCTCGGCTACAAGGTGATCGCTGCGCCGTAGGTCTTTGCAGGATGCTTACAACTCTGCCCGTCTTTTTTTACATTCTTCGCCTCTCCTGAGAGAGATCTCTCTACCACGGAGGCCGAAACAGCAAATGAAGACCAAGATCCTGATCGCAGCATCCCTTGCCGCCCTGGTCGTGCCGGCCGCCTCGTTCGGCAGCGGCCCGACGGGGCAGGAACGCCAGAACGGCGCCCGTGCGTGCCGTGCTCTGCGCGCATCCCTCGGTGAGGACCTCTTCCGGCAGACGTACGGCACGGTTCAGAGCCATCGCCGGAACGCAATGGGCCGTTGTGTCTCGCAGTGGGCGCACGCCGAGCACCAGAACCGGGTCAGCGCCCGCGCAGCATGCAGCGCCGAGCAGGCCGACGCGAACTTCGCGGCCAACCACGACAACAAGAGCTTTGCCGAGTTCTATGGCACCGGCCCGAAGCATCGGAATGCTTTCGGCAAGTGCGTGTCCTCGAAGGCCAAGACTGCTTCGGACCAGCAGAAGAGCGACACGCTGAATGCGGCCAGGTCGTGCAAGGCCGAGCGCAGCTCGATGGAAGGCCCCGCCTTCCGCGCCAAGTACGGCAAGAACGCGAACGACCGCAACGCCTTCGGCAAGTGCGTGTCGCAGCTCTCGAAGTCAATCGCCTAAACATGTAGGGCCCAGCTCTGCGGCCATGGCGGATAGCACGGGGGGACCGAACGTCCCCCGTTGTGCTTTTACGCGGCTCTGGCCGGGCGAAGTTTTTGACGCTTCGTGCGGATCGCGCGCAGGCGCTGGCTGAGTCGGGCCCAGGCCCACGGCTCGACTTCCTTGTAGCGAACTGCTGACTGGCCCCTCGTCGCGGCGAGGTACTCGAACCAGGCGTCGGCCTCCTCGATCAGCAGCAGCTCGTGCGCTTCTCGTCTTGTCGTCGCCACAGGGGAACCACCCTTTCCTTGCTGTTGCGCGGAAAGGCTAGGACCCCCACCGGACGGACCGGACCCAGCTAGTAACAGTCTGTTACTAGGTCCTAGGACCGAGTTACAGTTCCAACGAGATGATCGCGTTCCTGCGACGCATGAGGGAGTCCTGGCAGAGGAGCCGGAAGCCGCTCGACGACAGCGCGATCCAGAACGCGCGGGTCGCTCACGAGGCGGCCGAGCGCGAGAAGCATCGCGAGACGGAACTGCCGCCTGGACGATCGAACACCGACTGGACGTACGTCCCGCCGAACTAGCAAGCGTAAGTTGCTTCTTACGTAAGTATTTGCTTACATAAGAAGCGTGGAGGCTGCGCTGAAGGCGATCGCCGCTCCGCGGCGGCGGCAGATTCTCTCTCTTGTCGGGGACGGCGAGTTGAGCGCAGGCGAGATCGCATCGCACTTCGACGTGTCGCGCCCGGCGGTCTCCCAGCATCTGAACGTCCTCAAGGAGGCGGGGCTCGTGAGCGAGCGACGGAACGGCACGAGACGCCTGTACAGCGTGCGGACCGAAGGCCTCGAGGAGCTCCGCGAGTTCTTCGAACGCTTCTGGGACCCGCGCCTGCAAGCCCTCAAACGCGAAGCAGAGAAGGAGGAGCGACGGAAGCATGGACGCAACGACTGAGACAGCGATCGTCGAGCGGACGATCTCGATCGACGCGAGCCCGGAGACCGTCTGGGAGTTCTTCGTCGACCCGGAGAAGCTCATGCGTTGGAAGGGAATCGACGCGAAGCTCGAGCCGCAGCCGGGCGGGACGTTCAGGTGCGAGGTGATCTCGGGGCACGTCGCGGCCGGCGAGTACGTCGAGCTCGATCCGCCGCACCGGCTCGTCTTCACGTGGGGCTGGGAGAGGAGCGACTCGCCGACCGCGATCAAGCCCGGGACGTCGACGATCGAGGTCGAGCTGACGCCCGAGGGTGACGGCACGCGGCTGCATTTCGTGCATCGCGACCTGCCGAGCGAGGCGGCGGCCGAGTCGCATGCGGTCGGCTGGGATCACTACCTGCCGCGGCTCGAGGTCGCGGCTGCGGGCGGGGACCCGGGCGAGGACCCGTGGCTCACGCAGGACATGGAAACGACGAGCTAGGAGGGAGAGTCAGATGGCACATCCGGTAGTTCACTTCGAGGTCGCGGGCAAGGACCTCGGCAAGCTGCAGCAGTTCTACGGCGACCTCTTCGGCTGGAAGACGCAGAAGATCGAGGGCGAGATGCCGTACGCAATGGTCGAGAAGGAGGACGGCGGGATCGCAGGCGGGATCGGAGAGTCGCCCGACGGGACCGGGCACGTGACGTTCTACGTCGGGACCGACGACCCGCAGGCGACGCTCGACAAGGCCGAGCAGCTCGGCGGCACGACGATCCTGCCGGTGACCGAGCTTCCGGAGGTCACGATCGCGATGTTCGCCGACCCGGAAGGCCACGTCGTCGGCCTCGCGAAGGGGATGTAACAGACACGTCTCCGGACCAGGTCCCGGGACATGTCTCGGGACCAGGTCCCCAGACACGGCTGTTTGGGCTTAACGGCGTCGGACGCAGATGGACTGCAGGAAGCCGATCGCGAGCAGGTTCGCGACCATCGAGCTGCCGCCCACGCTCACGAACGGAAGCGGAATGCCCGTGATCGGCGCCATCCCGATCGTCATCCCGACGTTGATGAAGATCTGCACCAGCAGCGCGAACGCGATCCCCGCCGCCGCGATCGCCGCGAACGCGTCCCGCGCAAGCGTGATCACCTTGATCGCCCGCCAGATCACGAGCAGGTAGAGCAGGAGCAGGACCGTCACGCCGAAGAATCCACGCTGCTCCGCGGTCGAGGCGAACACGAAGTCGGTCGCGTGCTCGGGCAGGAAGTTGAAGTTCGTCTGGGTGGCGCCGGTCGATCCCCTTCCATCCACCCCGCCCGCGCCCACGGCCGTGATCGACTGGTTGATGTTCCAGGTCGCGCCGCTCGGATCCTTGGACGGATTCGTGAAGCCGACGATTCGCTCGCGCTGGTAGTCCTTCAGCACGTTGACGCCGAGCGCCGGGCCGAGCCAGAGGACGAACGTCGCGCACGCGAGGCCCACCGCGAGCAGGAGCGACACCTGCGACCAGCGCGTGCCCGCGATGAACAGCGTCGCACCGAGGATCCCCGCGTAGACGATCGCCGTCCCGAAGTCGGGCTGCAGAAAGACGAGCAGCATCGGCAGGGCTGCGAGGCCGACCGCCGTCAGAGTCGTCCGACGCTCGTAGATCCGCTTGCCGCGGTCCGCGAGGAACGCCGCCAGGAACAGGACGAGCAGGAGCTTCCCGAACTCGGACGGCTGGAAGCGGAACGGCCCGAAATCGATCCAGCGTCGAGTGTTGCGGACGCTCGAGCCGAGCACCGGCGTCAGGACGAGCATCGCGATCAGCACGCCGTAGACGATCCGCGAATGCTTGCGCCAGAAACCGGGATCGACGAGCGTCATGCCTGCGAGCCCCGCGCAGCCGACGAGCGCGTACGCCGCCTGGCGGACGACGTAGTAGTTCGGATTGCCGTGGACGTCGTCCTTCGTGATCCCGGAGATCACCCAGAGCCCGTACGCGATGATCCCGCCAACTGCTGCCAGGAGCACCCAGTCGACGTTGCGCAGGTACGTGCTCTCGCGCGCGCGGGCGCGCTGGCGGACCGCGAGGCGTCTGTCGGCCGCGTAGTCGGCCATCAATCCGTCGGCCTCGTGCTCACGTTGGTGGCCTTCTTCCCGAAGAACTGCTCGAACACCCGAAGGGCCGAGGGCGCCGCGACCGCGCCGCCGAAGCCGCCGTTCTCGATCACCGCGCAGACGACGAGACGTGGGGCGTCGAACGGGCCGAAGCCGCACCACCAGGAGGTGTTCGTATCGTGCGTGTACCCGCTGGCATCGTCGGCATGCGTCTCCGCCGTGCCCGTCTTGCCGGCGATCGCGACCGGATAGCTGCCGAAGGTGCTCGACGAGGTGCCGAGCCCCGAGTGCGTCGCCTCGTAGCAGCCCGTCGCGGATGGCCGTGATCGCGCCCGGGTCGAGGTTGAGCTCCTTCGTCGGCGCCTGGTAGCGGCGGAGCACCTGCCCGCCCTGCGACGGGCCGTTTCGCGGCCCCGGCTGCTCGATGGTCGAGACGAGGTGCGGCGTGACGAGCTTGCCGCCGTTCGCGAGCAGCGCGTAGAAGCGCGCCATCTGCAGCGGCGAGGCGAGCATGTCCTTCTGGCCGATCGCGAGCTGGATCGAGTCGCCCGGCTTCCAGAGGCGGTCGATCTGCCAGTTACCGGGGTCCGTCTTCTTCGTGAACGTCCTGTGCTTCCACGCGATCGTCGGCAGCAGACCCGATGTCGCGGGCCCGACATCCAGGCCCGGCTGCTGCCCGAAACCGAACGTCTTCGCCCAGCGCTGGAGCGGCTGGCCTCGGTCGGGCGGCAGCTCGTAGAACGCCTTGCCCACCTGGTAGAAGTACGTGTCGCACGACTGGGCGATCGCGGTTGGCAGGGTCATCGAGGTGTTCACGAACGGGTCCCAGTTCTTGAAGAGCTGACCTGCGACCTTGTACGTGCCCGTGCAGGGCAGCGCGTTGTACGGCGACAAGATGTGCTCCTGCATCGCGGCCAGCGCGGTCACGGGCTTGAACGTCGAGCCCGGTGGATACGCGCCGGCGATCGCGCGGTCGAGGGCCGGGTAGTCGTCCGCCTGGGCCACGTTCGGGTCGAGCAGCGGCGCGAGCGCTCCTTTCTTGTGGCTCGTGAAGGCCTTCGGGTCGAAGGTCGGGTACGAGGCGAGCGCCCGGATCGCTCCGTCCTGCGGGTCGAGGGCGACGATCGCACCCGCCTTCGCGTACCACTGGTGGTCTGCCTGAGCGAGGTTGATCCCGCTGACGATCGCCTGCTGCGCGGCACGCTGGAGCTTCGCGTCGAGCGTGAGCCGGACCGCGTAGCCGGGGGTCGTGGGCGTGCGCTGCTCGATCGGGCTGGTCGGCCGCCCGAGCGAGTCGACCCGCAGTTGGCTCAGGCCGGGCTGCCCGCGGAGCTCCTTGTCGAACGAGGACTCGACCCCGGCCTGGCCGACCTTGTCGCCGAGCACGTAGCCCTTGCTCGACTTCAGCTGGCCCTCCGAGATCTCGCCCACGTAGCCGAGGATGTGCGCGGCCAGGTCCCCGAACGCGTAGTTCCGGACGAACGTGTTCGTGATCGCCATGCCCGGGAACTCGGACTGGTGCTCATAGAGGTAGTTGACCTCGTCCCGGTTGACCGAGTCGCGGACGGTGACCGGCGTCACCGGGTCGCCGCGGTGCTTCTTGATCTCGCTCGTGACGTCTGCGAGCGGGACCTGGAGGATCCGGGCGAGGCGACGGAGCTCTGCGTAGGCGCCGTGCTTGGGCAAGTCGGCAGGCCAGATCTTGACCGCCGTCGCACTCGTGTTCTCGACGAGCACGCGGCCGTAGCGGTCTTCGATCGGGCCGCGCGGCGCATCGGTGCGCATCACCCGGAGCTGGTTGTTCTGGGCGGCGACCAGGTACTGGTTCCCGGACAGCACCTCGAGCGCCCAGAGCCGGAAGAAGAGGACCGCGAACGCCGCGAGCGTGAGGAAGCCGAGGATCCCGATCCTGAAGACGAGCTGCGGGGTCAGCCGGTAGGGAGCGTCGAGGCGCGGATCGCGCGGCAAGAAGCGCCCTGGTCGGATGGGGATCGGGCGGCTAGCCAACGAACTCGATCTCCGGCGGCCGGTCTGGCGCCGCGAACAATCGCCGGACGAGCGCGAAGACGGGCAGCGTGAGCAGCAGGTTGAGCGCGATCGTGCCCGGCAACTCCTCGACGAGTACGACCTGCGCCGGAGCGGGCTCGCGGAGCAGGAAGTGCATGACGAGCGAGCCGACCGCGTACAGCACCGTCACGACCCCGACGGACAGGAGCGGCGCGTGCGAGCGGTCGCGTCCCGTCGTCTCTCCGTAGCGGCCGATCCAGAAGCCGGCGAGCGTGAGCAGGAGCGACGTGAAGCCGAGCGTGCCGAGCCGCGCAATGTCGATCAGCAGGCCGGCCCAGAAGCCGGTGACCGCGCCGAAGATCGAGCCCTGCGTGAGCGCGACCGCGACGAGCGTGACGAGCACGAGGTCGGGCGAGCCGCCGAGGATCCCGATCTCGGACACGATCGTCACCTGCACGATCGTCACGAAGAAGAAGAGGACGGCTGCTTTCGCGGCGGGGGCGATCACGGCATCTGCGGACGCGGCTTCTTGCTCGCCAGGACGAGCACGTACTGGAGCGACGAGAAGTCCACGGACGGCATCACCTGGACGTCCTGGAACGGGTCGACGTCGGTCTGGCCGACGCGCGTCACGCGGCCGATCGGGATGTTCTTCGGGTAGAGCGACGACAGCCTGTGGCCCGACATCTGGCCTGCGGTGATCACGAGGTCGCCCTGGTTCACTCGCTTGTTCTTGAGCACGCGGTCGAGGAAGAGCAGGTCCTCGGGGCCCTGGCTGTGGCGGACGATGCCGACCGCGCTCGTCTGGTGGTCCTTCGCAGTGACGGCGCTCTCCTTGTCAGTCAGGAGCGTGACGAGGGCCGTGTCGTGCAGCACCTTCGTGACCTGGCCGACGAGGCCGCGGTCGGTGACGACTGCGTCGTAGACGCGGACGCCCCTCGACCTGCCCGCGGCGATCACGACCGTCTGGTCGAACTGACTGACGGGGTTGGACAGGACCTCGGCGGTGACGGCCGTCTTCGCGTAGTCCTGGTAGGCCGGCAGGCGCTGGAGCTTCACCAGCTTCTGCAGCGCCGTGGCCTCCTGCGCGGCGGTCGCGGCCTGGATCGCCTCCTGCTGGAGCCGCTTGTTGTCCGCCCGGAGCTGCTTGTTCTCGGCCTTCGCGTGGAAGACGTCGGCCGTCCAGTTGTAGGCGTCGTGGAACGGGCGCGCGACGCGGTTCGCGCCGATCTCGAACGGCCGGAGCGCGGTCGAGCCTGCGCTCTGGAAGCCGTGCAGGGTCCCGTTCGGCGATTCGCGGAAATAGACGGTGATCATCACCAGCGAAACGAGCACGAGCAGGCCGACGACGAGCCGCCTGCGGAGGGGGCCTGACGACCTGGAGGAATACCGGGGGGCAACCGCGCGTCGGACCGGAGAGCCCAGCGCCGCCACCCGCGCGCTGCGAGTCCTAGGCACGGGTTTGGAGGGTAGCGAAGTGTGCGGCGAGATCGAGGATCTAGCGCCGGTAGCCGTTCCTGCTCTTCGACCGGTTCTTCGCGGCCCGCTGCATGACCTCGAGCACCTCGAGGCTGCGGCCGGAGCCGACGGCGACGCAGGTGAGCGGGGACTCTGCGAGTTGGGTCGGCATCTGCGTCTCGTGGCGAAGGCGCTCGTCGAGGCCGGACAGGAGCGCGCCCCCGCCCGCGAGGACGATGCCGCGGTCCATGATGTCGGCGGCGAGCTCCGGCGGCGTCTTGTCGAGGGTCGAGCGGATCGCGTCCAGGATCTGGCCGACGGGCTCCTCGAGCGCGTGGCGGACCTCGTCCGAGCTGATGACGACGGTCTTGGGGAGGCCGGTCAGCATGTCGCGGCCGCGGACCTCGGCCTGCACCTCGTCCTTGAGCGGGAAGGCCGAGCCAACCTCGAGCTTGATCTCCTCGGCCGTCTGCTGGCCGATCAGGAGCTTGTACTCCTTCTTGATGTGACTCGTGATCGCCTCGTCCATCTCGTCGCCGCCGACTCTGAGGCTCTGCGAGACGACGATGCCGCCGAGGGAGATGACCGCGACCTCGGTGGTGCCGCCGCCGACGTCGACGATCATGTTCCCGGTCGGCTCGCTCACGGGGAGGCCCGCGCCGATCGCAGCTGCCATCGGCTCCTCGATCAGGTGGGCCTCTCTGGCGCCGGCCGAGAGCGTCGCTTCCTCGACGGCTCGCTTCTCGACTCCGGTGACGCCCGACGGGACGCAGACGACGACTCTCGGGTGGGCGAAACGGTGCTGGTGGACCTTCTGGATGAAATGGCGGAGCATCTGCTCCGTGACGTCGAAGTCGGCGATGACGCCGTCCTTGAGCGGGCGGATCGCTGAGATCGTGCCCGGCGTGCGGCCCAGCATGCGCTTCGCCTCGACGCCGACGGCGTGGACTTCTCCCGAGCGTTGGTCGATCGCGACGACCGACGGCTCGGAGAGCACGATGCCGCGCCCGCGCACGTAGACGAGCGTGTTCGCGGTGCCCAAGTCCACGGCCATGTCGCGGCCGCCGAAGCCATTGAAGTACCCCAAGAAGCCCATCGTCCCGCGCCGAGTGTAGTGCTTCTGTGGAAAACCGCGAAGGACAGGCCCAACACCACCATGCCCAGTGCCAGGCACCGGACATGTCCCTGCTCTGCACCATGTTTGCGACTAGAGAGTCCCCGGCCGGGCGGCGCAGTCGGTGGCTCGTACGGTGGGCAGGTGCCTCGACCACCGCGCCTCCAACTCGCCGGCGGCATCTATCACGTGACGTCGCGAGGCAACCGCCGCCAATCCATCTACCACGACGATCAAGACCGGTATTTCTTCCTCGCGCTGCAGGACCAGACGTTTCGGCGCTACGGGTGGCGCCTTAGGGAGTACTGCCTGATGACGAACCACTTTCACCTGCTCTTCGACACGCCTAGTGCTGACCTGTCGAAGGGAATGCATCGACTGAACAGCGTGTACGCCAGCTACTTCAACGAGCGCCATGGCTTCGACGGACACCTCTTCGACCGTCGATTCGGTTCACGGCTCGTCGAGACCGAAGAGCATCTGGTCGACGCGTCTCGATACATCGCCTTCAACCCGGTGCGTGCGGGACTGTGCAGCCATCCCCAAGAGTGGCGGTGGAGCAGCTTCTACGGCGTCGAGAGCTCGTTCGCCTTCGACGTCTGACCTGTACCGAACGGCCATGGCGGGTGCCTGGCACCGGACAGGGCTGGATTAGCCGTAGCCGTACGTTCCTGGGAAGCGTTGCGACAGGAGCCGCACGAGCAGCGCGGCCGGGAGGCCGACGACGTTCAGGTAGTCGCCTTCGATGCGCTCGACGAGCGACGCGCCGAGGCCCTGGATCGCATACCCGCCTGCGCGGCTCGCCCACTCACCGCTCCCCACGTAGTGCGCCAGGTCGCGGGCCGTCAACGCCCGGACCGTGACCAGCGTCGTCTCGCTGTGCAGCTCCTCCCAGGCAGACGTCCGCAGGCACAGACCTGACACGACCTCGTGCGTCCGGCCCGACAATCGCTCGAGCATCGCCTCGGCCGCCCCCGCATCGGCAGGCTTGCCAAGCGCCTCACCGTCGACCACGACCTCGGTGTCGACGCCGAGCACGGGCCGATCGCCACCGTCGACCGAGCGCGCCTTCCCCGCCGCAAGCTCCACCGGATCGCCGCCCGACTCCTCGAATCGAGGCGGAACGACCTCGAACGGAACGCCGAGCTGCTCGAGAATCGCCCGCCGCTGCGGCGAGACGGAGGCCAGAATGAGCGGCGTAGCCGGCGGGACGCTCACCCGCGCTTGCGGGCTTTCCAGATCTCCTCGGCCGGCCACTGGCGCGCCCACTCGGCCGAGACGAAGTCGTAGTAGTCGTGCGTCGCCGCACTCTCGGGAGCCTGCAGCTCCCACAACCCCTCGATGTCGAACCCCTCAGCACGCAGCAGCCGGATCCACTCGCCGTGCGGAAGCTGGAAGTCGACGCCCTCGTCCTCGCCGGACCACTCCATACGGTGCAGCCCGAACTGCGGCCGGAGCAACCGCTCGCCGACCTTGCCAGCGGGATCATCGGGCGCACACAACACGCACAACGTCGAGTTCCGCAGGAAGACGAGCTCGCCGCCGGGCCTCAAGAGCCGGGCCGCCTCCGGGATCCACCGATACGGATCGCACCAGATCGATGCGCCGTACTCCGAGAGCGCCAGGTCGAACGACGCGTCGGGCAGGGGCACCTCCTCCGCGTTCGCCTCGATCAGCTCAATCGGGACACCGAGCTCCTCGCGGCACCGCCGCGCAGTCTCGAGCTGCGCGGGCGTGAGATCGACACCGGTCACCCGAGCCCCACGCCTCGCGAGCCACCCGCCGAAGTACGCGGTCCCGCAACCGAGCTCGATCACGTCCTTCCCCGATACGTCTCCGAGCACGCCGAGCGAGGCCTCCGGGACGCTGAACATGCCCCACTCGATCTCCTCCTGCCGCCACGCCTCGAGAGAACGCGCGTCCGTGTACTCAGCGTTCGCCTTCGTCCAGACCCGGCGGTTCCGCTCGAGGTAATCAGTCAAACCAGAGCGCGATCTCGCGTGCCGCCGACTCTGGCGAGTCCGAGCCGTGGACGAGGTTGTCCGGCATCGAAAGCGCGAGGTCGCCGCGGATCGTTCCGGGGCCGGCGTCGGCCGGATTCGTCGCTCCCATCGTCGTGCGGACGGTCGCGATCGCCCCCTCCCCTTCCAGCACGAGCGCCAGGGTCGGCCCGGAAGTGATGAACGCGACGAGCTCGCCGAAGAACGGCTTCTCCGCGTGCTCCGCGTAGTGCTCTTCGGCGAGCCGGCGATCGACCGTCAGGAGCCGCGCCTCGCGGATCTCGAGCCCGCGCAGCTCGAAGCGGCGCAGGATCTCGCCGGCCAGGCCGCGCCGCACCGCGTCGGGCTTGATCAGGACGAGTGTGCGCTCAGCCGCCATCGGCGGCGACTCTACTCGGACCCGGTTTCCTGCCGCGGGGCTTCGAGCGGAGGGAAATGGATCGGCGCCGTCGACTCGATCGGCGTCTCGCAATAGGGGCAGACCTGCCAGAGCGGCTCCAGCGGCGCCTTGCAGTTCGCGCAGGCCTGGCGCAGTCGCGTCGTGCAGACCGGGCAGACGAGGAAGCTCTCGTCGATGTCGGCGCGGCAGACCGGGCAGCTCTGATGCCGCCCGCGGCCGAGGCTCTCCTCCATCGCCTTGATCTCGAGCTCCCGCTCGCGCACGTCCTCCAGGTACTCGGGCGGCCGGAAGAGCATGTAGACGAACGCGCCCACGAACGGGGGCACGAGCCCGAGGATCGTCGCCGCCCCCACGAGCCACGGGTCGGCGATCCGGCGCCGCGCGTCCTTGAACACCCAGTAGCCGACCGCGAGCCAGAAGACGACGACCATGAAGATCCCGACGTTCCGCAGGACCGGCCACGAGCCCGAGCCGAAGAAGTCGTGGATTGTCCCGAAGAACCCGGAATCCCCACTCGCTGCGAGAACTGTCTTCACTTTCGTTACCCCGTTATAGGAGAAGTTGCCCGACGATGTAACCGAGAGCGAACGCGATCCCCACGATCAACAGCACGACGAAGGCCGCGAACGCGAAGACGGTGATCCGTTCGCCAGCTTTCGTCAACGTGCACCGTCTTCCTCTCGCGTGTGGAGATCCGCGAGGAGATAGAGGGAGCCGGTGACGAGGACGGGGCGCCCGAAGGAGCGCGCGCGGGCGAGCGCCTTGCGCGGATCGGCGACCGAGTGGACGTCCGAGAAGTGCGCTTCGGCGCGTGCGGCGAGCTGTTTGGCGGGAAGCGCACGCGGGTTGCTCGAGCTCGTCGCGACGAAGGTGGTGCCCGCGCGCCCGAGCCGCTCGAGCAGTTCGTCGACGCGCTTCTCCTCCAGGATCGAGACGCAGAGGACGTAATCGCGGGCCGGGATTCGCGCCAGCAGCCAGTCGACTGCCTCGGGGGTGTGCGCGCCGTCGCGGATCTCACCGTCGCGGCGCTCGAGCCGGCCGGCCAGCGAGACGTCGACGTCGTGCTCAATGCTCCGCCCGAGGAACGCTTCGGCCGCTTGGCGTGCGCCGCCGATGACGATTGCCGCGTCATCCGGCACGAGCTCCTCGAACGTGTTGTCCGACATGACAACTACTCTGGCCGCATGAGCAACGGCGAGCTTCTCGTGCGCGATCTCCTCGCGCGTTTCACCGAGCACCTCGGTGTGCTCCAGCGCGACGTTGGTCAGCAGGACGACCTCGGCGTCGACGACGTTCGTCGCGTCGAGCCGGCCGCCGAGCCCCGCCTCGACGACGGCGACGTCCACGCCCTGCTCCGCGAACTCGAGCAGCGCGGCCGCGGTCAGCACCTCGAACTGCGTCGACCCGAGCGCCTGCGCGGCACCGCGGACGCGCGCGACGGCCCGCTCGAAGCCTGCCTCGTCACAATTCAACCGCTCGTGCCAGCCGGCGACGTGCGGCGAGGTGTACGCGCCCGCGCGTACGCCCTCGCTCCGAAGAAGCTCGGCGATCGTTCGGGTGGCGGTCGACTTCCCGTTCGTGCCGACGACGTGCACCGCGGGATACGAGTCCTGCGGATCGCCGAGCCGCGCGAGGAGCGACCGCATACCGTCGAGCCCGAACTTCTCGGGCCAGGGACTGAGCGAGGCGACCCAGGCTGTCGCCGCGCCCGGGCTAGTCGCTGATCGCATCGAGCTCACGCCGGTAGCGCTCGAGCTTCTCTCGCTCGGCTTCGACGACCTCGGCGGGGGCCTTCGACGTGAACCGCTCGTTGGCGAGCATGCCTTCGGCGCGCGCGATCTCCTTGCGGAGCCGCTCGACCTCGGCGTCCGCGTTGCCGTCGGTTCTGACGCGGTCGGGCCTGACGACGGCTTCGAAGATGCGCAGGTCGTCGCCGGCGAGCTCGGCGCGGACGCCGCTCCTGCGGAAGATGGCCGCCGCCTCCTGGGCACGGTCGAGCGCGTGCAGATCGTCCGCGAAGCGCTCGTCGGGCTCCGGCCACGTGGCGACGATCAGGCGTGACTCACGTGTGGGCAGCTGCGACCAGATCTCCTCGGTCACGTGCGGCATCACCGGGTGCAGGAGCTTGAGCAGCCGCTCGAGCGCTGCGAGCGCCGTCGCACGGACCTGGGGCTCACCGAGACGCGGCTTGATCGCCTCGAGGTACCAGTCGCAGAAGTCGTCGAACGTCAGGTGATAGAGCCGGTCGACCGCGTGAGCGAAGTCGAAGGCGCCGAGGTCGCCGTCGACCTCACGACGCGTCTCCTCGAGCCTGGCGAAGATCCAGCGCTCCTCGATCGCGTCGGGCGCCGGCTCACACTCCGCCGGTCCGGCGCCGAGCACGAGCCGGCTCGCGTTCCAGAGCTTGTTCGCGAGCTTGCGGCCCTCCTCGATCGCACCGATCGCGAAGCGGACGTCCTGCGACGACGACATCTTGAGCAGCCCGTAGCGGGTCGCGTCCGCGCCGTGCCCGTCGATCAGCTCGATCGGGTCGAGCCCGGTGCCGAGGCTCTTCGACATCCGCCGCCCGTCCGGGGCGAGCACCGTGGTGTGGATGATCACGTGACTGAACGGGATCTCACCGATCAGCTCAAGACCCGAGAAGATCATCCGGTTCTCCCACAGGCGGATGATTTCGCGCGCCGTCGTGTTCAGCGTGCCCGGGTACCAGGCCCGAAGCTCGGGCGTCTCCTCCGGCCAGCCGAGGATCGCGAACGGCCACAGCGCCGACGAGAACCATGTGTCGAGGACGTCCGCGCTCCGGGTCAGCTCGGTCGACCCGCACTCGGCGCACGCCTCGGGCTCTGTCTCCGCCACCGTCTCGTGACCGTCCGGGCACTCCCACACCGGGATCTGGTGACCCCACCAGATCTGACGCGAGATGTTCCAGTCGGGCGCGTTCTCGAGCGAGTCGATCGCGAAGCGGTGCTGCGACTCCGGGTGGTACTCGACGCGTCGTGACCGGAGCGCCTCGAGCGCCGGCTCCTTGAGCTCGTCCATGGAGCACCACCACTGGAGCGAGATGAGCGGCTCGATCCTGCTCTTGCAGCGCTCGCAGAGCGCGACCGTGTGGCGGTAGGCCTCGCGCTTCACGAACAGGCCGTGCTCCTTGATCCAGTCGAGGATGCGCTCGTCTGCTTCCTCCTGCGTTAGGCCGGCCAGCTCGCCTGCTTCCTCGTTCATCCGCCCGTCGAGGCCGATCACCGAAGGCTCCGGCAAGCCGTGGTCGCGCCCGATCTCGAAGTCGAGCGGATCGTGCGCAGGAGTGACCTTGAGCGCGCCGGTGCCGAACTCGATGTCCACCCGTTCGTCGGCGATCACCGGTACCGCGCGCTCCACGAACGGCACGACCACCTCGCGGCCGACCGCGTCGCGCCAGCGCCCGTCCTCGGGGTTCACGGCCACGGCGACGTCGGCGAGGATCGTCGCCGGGCGCGCAGTCGCGATCGTCACGCCGCCGGATGGATCGTCCGCGAACGGATAGCGCACATACGTGAGCGCGTCGTCGACCTCTTCGTGCACGAGCTCGAGGTCCGAGAGCGACGTCTCGTGGTGCGGGCACCAGTTGATGATCCGGTTCGCGCGGTAGATCCACCCCTTCTCGTGGAGGTGCACGAAGAAGCGCATCACCGCCCTCACGTACTCGTCGTCCATCGTGAAGCGTTCGCGCCGGTAGTCCATCGAGGCGCCGATCCGGCGGAACTGGTTCATGATCGTGCCGCCGTACTCGCGGAGCCACTCCCAGACAAGCTCCACGAACGCCTCGCGCCCGTAGTCGTTCCGCGTCTTACCCTGTGTGGCCAGGTGCTTCTCGACTGCGGTCTGGGTCGAGATCCCGGCGTGGTCGTACCCGGTCAGGAACGCCGTCTCGAACCCCCGCATGCGATGCCAGCGCACGAGCGCGTCGGCGAGCGAGATCTGGAGGGCGTGCCCGGTGTGCAGCGCCCCGGTCACGTTCGGGGGCGGATGGGCGACGACGAATGTCTCGCGGCCGGTTCCCGGCTCCGCGTTGTAAAGGCCTTCGTCCTCCCAGGTGCGCTGCCAGCGCGCCTCGATGCCCTGCGGTTGGTAGAGCGGCTCCATGCGCGCATCGTACGGCCGCGGACTCTCGGAGTCCGTAGGCAAAACTCGGATGCGGTCAGGCAGCGACTATGTCCCCAGTATGGCCGGAGTTCCGTCTTCCGGCAAATGCGGTAAAAGCAGGCAATGCGACTTCGCCGTGCCGTCGGCGCGCTCTCCGAACGCAACTTCCGCCTCCTCTTCGCAAGCTCGACGATCTCCGGGCTCGGCGACGGCATCTCCGTCATCGCGCTCGTGTTCGCCGTGCTCCAGGTCTCCGACTCGGCGATCGCGCTCGGGCTCGTGCTCGCCGCGCGCCAGATCGCAGATGCGGCGATCGTGCTCGCCGCCGGCGTCTGGGCCGACCGGCTCCCTCGCCACCTCGTCCTGATCGCGGTCGCGGTCGTCCAGGGCATCGTGCAGGCGATCACCGGAGCGCTGGTCCTGAGCGGCTCGGCGACGATCGGGATGCTCGTCGTCCTGCAGGCGATCTACGGGCTCGCCGAGGGCTTCTACCTGCCCGCCTCGACTGGACTGATCCCCGCGACGATCAGCGCCGGGCGGCTCCAGCAGGCGAACGCGCTGCTCGGGCTCGCCCGGAACGCGACGAGAATCGTCGGCCCGGCGATCGGTGGCGCCATCGTCGCGGCGGGCAGCCCGGGGTCGGCGCTTCTGATCGATGCCGTGTCCTTTGGACTCGCCGCGCTGCTCCTGGTGCCCCTGAGGCTGCCAGCACGCAACGAAACCGTGGAGACGAAGTCATTCTTCTCCGACCTGCGCCAGGGTTGGGACGAGTTCCGCCGCCAGACCTGGATCTGGACGACGATCGTCTTCTTCGGGATCGGCAACTTCGCGTTCGCGTCCTACTGGGTGCTCGGCCCGATCGTCGCCAAGCGCGACCTCGGCGGCGCGCCGGCGTGGGCGGCCCTGACCGCGGCCTTCAGCGCCGGCGCCCTCGTCGGCGGCCTGCTTGCGTTGCGGATCCGGCCCAAGAAGCCGCTTGCCGCCGCGTGCATGGCGGCCTGGGTCTTCCTGCTCCAGCCGCTCGGCATGGGCCTCGGGCTTCCGCTCTGGACGCTGATCGTCTTCTCGCTGCTCGCCGGCTGCGGTCTGGCGATCCACATCGCGCTCTGGTTCACGGTCTTCCAGCAGAACGTGCCCGCGGAATCGCTGTCGCGCGTGAGCTCCTATGACTCGTTCGGCTCGTTTGTCCTGCTCCCGCTCGGCGCGGCGCTCGCCGGCCCCGTCGCAGCGGTCTTCGGCGTTCAACAAACGCTCCTGGCCGCCGCCTGTGTGATCGCGATCACGCAGGCGATCGTCTACGCGCAACCAAGCGTCCACGCGATCCGCTCCCGCGAGGAACCAAAGGAGCCCAGCGAGGCCCCCGCCACCGCCTAGCTAGAAGGCGTTCGTCCAAGCGCCGCGGATGCGTGCTTTGCCCGCGTCCGCACACTCACGCGGGGCCAGCGAAATCAGCCGATGAAAGTCGTCATGGCGCACGCAGCACGCCGGACTTTCATCGGAGCCGCTAAGCGGATTCTTCGACGAGCTCTTCCGGCTCTTCGTTTGCGCCGCCCGAAGTAACGAGCGTCGGCTTGATGTCCTGCGCGATCGTCTCCTTCGTGATCGCGCACTTGGAGACGTCCTTGCGCGACGGGAGCTCGAACATCACGTCGAGCAAAGCGTGCTCGATGATCGACCGCAACCCGCGCGCGCCTGTCTCACGTTCCAGAGCCTTGTCCGCGATCTCCCAGAGGGCGTCCTCCGTGAAGACGAGCTCGATGTCGTCGTAGGCGAAGAAGCGCTGGTACTGCTTGACGAGCGCGTTCTTCGGCTCGACGAGAATCTGGACGAGATCCTCGCGCTGGAGCTGGTGCACCGCGGAGACGACCGGGAGCCGGCCGATGAACTCGGGGATCAGCCCGTACGAGAGGAGATCCTCGGGCATCACGTCGGACAGGAGCTCCGACTTGTCAGAGTCGTGCCGCGAGCGGATGTCTGCGCCGAAGCCGACCGCGTTCTTTCCGATCCGCTTGCCGATGATCTTCTCGAGCCCGGCGAACGCGCCGCCACAGATGAAGAGCACGTTCGTCGTGTCGATCGAGAGGAACTCCTGGTGCGGATGCTTGCGGCCGCCTTGTGGGGGCACCGAGGCGACGGTCCCTTCCAAAATCTTGAGCAGCGCCTGCTGGACGCCTTCCCCGGACACGTCGCGCGTGATCGACGGGTTGTCCGCCTTGCGCGCAATCTTGTCCACCTCGTCGATGTAGATGATCCCGGTCTCGGCCTTCTTGATGTCGAAGTCCGCGGCCTGGATCAGCTTGAGGAGGATGTTCTCGACGTCCTCGCCCACGTAACCGGCCTCGGTCAGCGCCGTCGCGTCCGCGATCGCGAACGGGACGTTCAGGATCCGCGCCAGCGTCTGCGCCAGCAGCGTCTTGCCGCATCCGGTCGGCCCGAGCAGGAGGATGTTCGACTTCTGGAGCTCGACGTCGCCGTCCTCGGAGCCCATCTGCACGCGCTTGTAGTGGTTGTAGACCGCGACTGCGAGCGTGCGCTTTGCCTCTTCCTGCGAGACGACGTAGTCGTTGAGGACGGCGTAGATGTCCTTCGGGCGAGGCAGGTTTTCCAGGTCGAGCGAGGCCGGAGCCGTCAGCTCCTCGTCGATGATCTCGTTGCAGAGATCGATGCATTCGTCGCAGATGTAGACGCCAGGCCCGGCGATCAGCTTCTTGACCTGTCGCTGCGACTTTCCGCAGAAGCTGCAGAGCAGCTGCTCGTTTCCTTCGCTGGCCCTAGCCATCCCCGTTCACCTTGTACATCGAAAAGGCCTTTCTGCCTAGCCCTCGACTCAGCGATGCTCGATGACAGTGTCGATGATTCCGTACTCCTTCGCTTCCGCTGCCGTCATGAAGAAGTCGCGCTCCATGTCCTTCGAGACCTTGTCCAGATCCTGGCCCGTGTGCGTTCCCATGATTTCTTCGAGCTTTCGTTTCAAAGCAATCGTCTCCCGTGCGTGGATCTCGATGTCGGTCGCCTGACCCTGGAAGCCGCCCCAGACCTGGTGGATCAGGATCTTGGCGTTCGGCAGCGCCATGCGCTTTCCTTTCGCGCCGCCGGAGAGAAGCAGCGCTCCCATCGACATCGCGATCCCGACGCAGATCGTCTGCACGTCGGGCTTGATGAACTGCATCGTGTCGTAGACCGCGAGCCCGTGGTACACGGATCCGCCCGGCGAGTTGATGTAGAGGGCGATGTCCTTGTCGGGGTCCTCCGACTCGAGGTGGAGGAGCTGGGCGATGATCAGGTTCGCGATCTGATCGTCGACCGGCGTCCCCAGGAAGACGATCCGCTCGTTGAGCAGCCGGGAGTAGATGTCGAACGCGCGCTCGCCGCGCGAGGTCTGTTCGACGACCATCGGGACGAGTGGGCTCATTTGGGGGTCGTATCTCATGCAGGCTCCTTGCTGCTCGGGGTCCACAGTTTCGTAGCGGTCGCGGGTTTTTCCTTCTCGGGCGTCCAGATGCTGTCGCGCGCCCGTGCGAGCTCGACGGGAATCGGTTTCACGTCCTCGACGATACGGTCCAGGGCCTTCTTCAGGCGGAGGTCCGAGCGCAGGCGCTCGTGCTGGCCCGACTGCCAGAGCTGCTCGATGACGGCATCCGCA
Organism: uncultured Actinomycetes bacterium; assembly: GCA_963850415.1. Taxonomy (GTDB): domain Bacteria; phylum Actinomycetota; class Thermoleophilia; order Gaiellales; family Gaiellaceae; genus VAXT01. The sequence goes on along the minus strand of CAWKLE010000003.1, from coordinate 1,230,753 downwards.
TCCTCTTCGGCGGCCTCCGCCTGCTCGCGGACGAGCTCCTTGACCTCGTCGTCCGAGACCTCGATCGCCAGCTTCTCGGCGACCGCCTCGAGGACGAGCTCGCGTGAGATCGCGCGCCTCGCCTCGCCCCGGAGGGTCTCCCTGAGCTGGTCGGCGGTCTGGCCGGTCACCTGGAGATACGTCTCGGCATCGAGGCCGCGCCGCTCGAGTGAGCGCAGCATCGCGGAGAGCAACTCCGCGGCGCGCGCCTCGACGAGCGTGTCGGAGACCTCGACGTTGGACGCCTCGACAAGCTTGTCGATCGCGGCGGCGCGGAAGTCGGCGTCGAGCTCGGCCTGGATCGCCTCGCGCAGGCGCTCCTCGATCTCGGCGCGGAGCTCATCGAGCGTCTCGAACTCGCTCGCCGCGCGCGCCAGCTCGTCGTCGAGGGGCGGCAGCACCGGCTCCTTGAGCTCCTTGAGGGTCGCCTCGGCCTGCTTCGTGCGCTTCTCGGTGTCCGTGTAGGCGATCGTCTTCGTGTCGCCCGGGCTCATCCCGCGGAGGCCGCGCTCGATGTCCTCGACGAGGCGACCCGCGCCGAGCTGGACGACGTAGTCGCGCTGCGCCTCTCCCGACTCGTCGACGAGGTCGACGACCATGACGTCGCCGTCCTTCGCCGGGCGGTCCTCGACCGGTACGAGCTCGGCGACCGAGGCGCGGAGGGCTTCGAGCTCGCGCTCGACCAGCTCCTCGGGGACGTCCGGCTCCGGGGCCGGCACCTCGAGCCCGGCCCACTCGGCCACGTTCGGCGGCGGCTGGACTGCGAACTCGGCGGTGAAGCTGAACGGCTCGTCCTCGGAGGTCGGCAGGTCGTAGTTCAGCTCCGGCTGTGAGACCGGCCGGACGCTCGCGCCGTCGGCCGCGTTCCAGAACCAGCCGCTGATGTGGGACTCCACCGCCTCGCTGAAGATGCGGTCGCGGCCGATCCGCGCCTCGAGCACCTTCTGCGGAACCTTGCCCTTGCGGAAGCCGGGGATCTTGGTGGACGCCGCGAGATCCGAGGACGCGTGCTCCACGGCGTGCTTCATGTGGTCGACGGGGACCTCGACCTGGAGGCGGACGCGGTTGTCCGCGAGCTCTTCGACCTGAGTCCTCACGCGGGCCATTCTGCCAGCCATCGCTCCCCTGACCGCGGCTCGCTTCCCTGACCGTGGCGACTCCCGCCGGGCAGAGCCCGGCTCCACCGCCGCTCGCGCTGCTGGCCGCCCTCCAGCCGACGGGCCGTGTGGCCAACACTGTCCCGTCGGCCTACGTGCGCCCAGCAACGCGTCAGAAAACCGAGAACACCTCCCAGCTGTCCGACCACAGCAGCCGGCGCGCCCCCCGAACGAGGCATCGGAGAACGTGCCGGGTGTCCGATGACGAGAGAGACGCAGCGAGCCGCCCTCGCAGCTGGGGTTCCTACGCCGCACAGCTCGCGTCCGCGCCGCCCGCGGACGCGACGCCCTCGGAACACGTCGCTCTATCCTGTCCACACGCGGGTGTGGCGGAACTGGTAGACGCGCCGGGTTTAGGACCCGGTGGGCTGTGCCCTTGGAGGTTCGAGTCCTCTCACCCGCATAGCCGATCGAAGTCCGGCCCCTGCCGATTGAAGTCCGGCCCGCTGCGCGGGCCATAACGACTTCGATCGGGTCGGTCTTACACCCGGGCGGTGAGTGAGCCGCAGCCGCGCATGTCGGCTGCGGCGGCCGTGAAGCCTCCGATCGTCTTGTCACCCGAAAGAGGGATGCCGGCGCGCTCGTGCGTTGGAGAAAATCGTTCGGCGTGGACGTGGCACTCGCACCTTCTGCGGCACTCCCAGGGCCGATCAGCCCAGAGCTCGTACTCGTCTCGCCGCCGGAGGTGGCACGGCTGGCTCGCAGCCTCCTCTCCCCCGAACCTCCGGCGGCGGCACGGGTCGCTCAGCCTTCGCAGCACGAGTTCGGCGCGGTCGAGCTGACGGCGGTGTGGTTCTTCAGCGTCGCGGCGACGCTCGGGCCGCTCCTCCTGTACCTGTTCGCGAGCCGGACGAGCTAAGGCAGCGGCGGCGCGCCGCGGCCGGCGAGGCAGTCGGCCAGGTAGAGCGCGACCCCCGGATCGCCGGTCCACAGCGTGAAGCGGCCGCGGCCGTGGGCTTCGCGGCCGTGTGAGACCTGCGCGGCCGCGTGCATCGCGAACGAGCGCGCGCGCTCGAGCCAGAGCTCGTCTCCGGTTCGCTCGAGGAGGGCGAGAAACGCGTATCCGTTGCCGGCGGTGCCGTGACAGAGGCCGGCTTTCCCGGCGAGCGGGCCGGCGCGCCAGGTCAGCTCGCCGCCGGCTCGAAGCAGCCGCTCATGCTCGTCATCGTCCGGTGCGAGCCCGGCCAGTGAGGCGACGATCCCCGGCGCGCCATGGCACCACTGAACGCGGATCCGGCCGTCGGGCGCCTGCAATTCGTCGTCGTCCGCCGGAGGCCAGTTGGCCATGCCGTCCTCCTCGACGGCGAGCCGACGGGTCACCGCGGCGGCGCGCTCGTGAAAGTCAGCCGTGGCCTCGAACGACGCGAGCGAAAGCATGCATCCCGCAAAGCCGTGGGCCGGGCCGAGGTACCGCGCCGCCTTGCCTCCGATCTGCTGCGTCCAAAGCCCCGTCTCGGGGTCGCACTCGTCCTCGAGCCAGGCCGCGCTCTCCTGCCAGAGCTCGAGCCAGCGAGCCTCGCCGCTCGAGCGATGCAGCTCGGCCGCGACGAGCATCGTGCCCGCGCTCCCCCACATCAGCTCACGGTGGTCGTCGTGCAGCGTTGTCGGCGATCAGTTCCGCGAGTCGGTCGGCGTTCGTGCTCGACGGTGCGATCCGCTGGCGCACGAGTCGGATCCCGCTGGCCCCGAACGAGAGGCTTCGAACGTGATCGTCCTCCGGCCAGTCCGGGACGTAGTCCTGGTCGAGGTACGGGACGTAGTCGCGACGGAGCTCGACGAGCCCGCGCTCCTGCAGCTCGTGAAGCCCCTGGATCACGCCCGCGCCCCCCATGTACACGCAACGGAGGCGTCCGTCCTCCTCGTCGTCCGGGTGCGCCGCCCAGCCGTCGTCGAACGCATCCTCGGCCTCGGCCGCGATCTCGCGGATCGCCGCCTCGATCGCGGCAGCGTTCCAGGGCTCCTCGCGGAGCGGCTCGTGGCTCTCGGGATGGAACAGGGCCAGGGCTAGCCGACCAGTTCCTCGAACGCAGGCTCGCCGCGGATCGGATCGAAGTCGGAGTCGCCGGCGGCCATCGTGCGGAACTGCTCACTGCGGTCGATCGCGATCCGGAGGTGCTCGATCGCGTCTGCGGTCCGTCCCGCGCGGCTCTCACAGCACGCCACGTTGTAGGCCAGGTCGCCGTACTGGGGATGAGCGTCGAGCAGCTCGCGCCCCAGGTCGGCGGCCTCGGCGTACCTGCCCGACTCGTAGAGCGGGTGGACCGGCCACCAGAGCTTGGGCGCGAACTCCTCGATGCTCTCGGGTAGGTCGAGCCACCGGTGCCGCCGCGAGTTGTAGCCCGACTCGGTCGGCGGCGGGAAACCGGGGTCGGCGAACGCGCCGACGGAGATCACGATCAGGTCCGGCTCGGTCGGCTCGGTGTAGAAGACCTGCGAGCCGCAGTCGGGGCAGAAGTGGAAGACGTGCTCCTTCTCGTCCGCCTCCTCGGAGATGCGCGAGTAGCCGCTGTGGCGCCCGACGATCTGCACCTGATCCGGCTTGAACGCGGACTGCATCCCGAAAGCGCTGCCGGTGCGCCGCTGGCAGTCGAGGCAGTGGCAGATGGAGACGACGAACGGGTCGCCGGTCACCTCGAGGCGAAGCTGGCCACAGTGGCAGGCGGCCTGGCGCGCGGGCATGCGGTTGATCCTAGAGGGACAGTGCGAGCTCGAGCGCCACGCGACTGCGGGTGCAGACGCTGCAAGTGCCCATCCTCGCCCGTCAGGCTGACCTCCCTCTACGCCGGCAGGCTCATCCCACGAGGCTCAGGTGCAGCCCTGGGTCACGACTGACGTCGGCACGCCGGTCGAAGGGTGACCTCGACCATCGTAGTTGACGATCGTGTAGCGGTACGTGGTGCAGCGGTGAGCAGACACGTCGCGGTAGCTCGTCCCGCGGCCGCGGAAGACGATCACCTTCGATCTACTCGCGCCGCGAGCCCGGATCACCGCGACGTGGTCCGAGTCGAGTGGTCGCTGCCAGTCGAGTTGCACTCCGCGTTTGCTGACCGCGGTCGTGACTCCGAGGACGTTCGCCGCCGGCCGTGCGGCTCGACCGCGTTGGCGGGGCCGGGACGACGCGCGAGTCGACCTCGGCGCGGCGCGGGGGTGCGTCCTCGTGTCCGTCGCCCTCGTGACCGTCCGCACCTGGACCTGAGCCTCGAACGGCACCGGAGGCGACGCCGCGTCTTTTCGACCGAAGAAGCCGCCGGAGGCCGCACCCGCAGCGAACACGAGCCCCGCGAGCAACACCGTCCTGCGCCAGCGACTTCTTCGCTGCGGACGCTCGGACGCCCGGGATGACTTGGGCCGCTCGGAAACCGGCGGGCTCCAAACCACCGGGACAACTCGAGGCCTTCGCGTCCGCTCGGTCGGGTCGGGGAGCAGCATCCGCGCTCGCTCCGCGAGCACCGGGTCGATCAGCGCGAGTTCCGGGCTGATCGGACCGAGCTCGGCGCAAGAGTGCGCTGCCGCTCCGAGGACTTCCTTTGGGTCCATCCCGACAGTCTTACAAGCCGCTCACCGAAGCGATCCCGGCTTGTTGCTCGTCGAGTGAATGAGAAAAGACCGCTCTTTGCGGGCGCTGTGGAGCAGTGATCTCCTGGGGCGGCGCACATCGTCGCCCCGATGTTGTAAAAGACCCGGCTTCACACGCCCACAAGCCAGAGCCCAGTTGGCGATGAGGCGGGTCCGGCCGCCCAGGACGGACCTCAGCTTCCGCTCCCAAAGAGCGTTGTGACGCCACTCGGCTCCTGGAAGGAAGGGGGGGACATGAGCAAGCTGCTCGTGTTCGGCAACTCGCCGAGCGCCCAGCGAGGACGAACGCCATGAAGCACGTCGTCGCTTTCTCGAGGAGAGGACGTCGACTAGGTCGTCATATCCCACTGCTCGCGCTGGGTCTGCTCCTCGGTGTGACGATCGCAGGCTCGCAGCCTGCGCACGGGCTTGCGCGGCTCGGAGATGTCGCGACGAGCGCCACCCTCGGCAACCGGCTCACGGTCCAACGACCGCGATCGACGGCTGGCGGAGATCTACTCGTCGCGTCAGTCTCCGCGCGCATGTCAGGCGTCGATTCGATTGTTCCACCGAACGGCTGGACCCTGATCAGGCGGGACAGCAATGCCCCGCCGTACCTCTCACTGACGCAGGCGCTCTACTACAAAGTCGCCGGGTCTTCCGAGCCGGCGAACTACGGCTGGACTTTGGCCTCGTCGGTCTCCGTGGCGGGATCGATCGTGGACGTGCATGGAATCGATGTGTCCCAGCCCGTCGACTCGCACAGCGGCGCGTTCACTCCCAACAGTCGGTCGTTCGTGGCACCGTCGATCACGACCACGGCGGCTGGTGACGTCGTCTTGGGGTTCTTCACCATGACCTCGAGCAAGGGGATCCGGCCACCGGACGAGATGACCGAGCTGTTCGACGCGCCTTGGCCGTCTCGACGGTGGGCTCTGGACGGAGGCGGTGCGTCGTACCTTCAGGCGAACGCAGGCCAGACCGGCGACATGACCGCCTCGACATCGGGAGTACGGCCAAGCAGCTCGCTCGGCCAGCTCATTGCGCTTCGGGCCGGGGCTGCGCCACCGCCGCCACCGCCACCGCCTCCGCCACCGCCACCCCCGCCTCCGCCTCCGCCACCGCCACCTCCGCCCCCGCCACCTCCACCTCCGCCCCCGCCCCCGCCACCTCCGCCACCTCCACCTCCACCTCCGCCCCCGCCCCCGCCACCTCCGCCCCCGCCATCCCCAGGTGGTGTCGTGATGAGCGAGGATCTCGGCTGGGCTCCCGTACCGCCTGCGAGCCTGCCGTGGAGTGACCTGAACCAGCTGATCCTGTTCAACCTGGCAACCTCGAACGGGCCCGGCCTCGACCAGAGCAACATCGCGAACATCAACGTCCCCGCCTGGGTTGCGACTGTGCACGCGCACCCCGGGATCAAGGCGATCATCGCGATCGGCGGCGCAGGCAACGACAACTGGGGGCCTGCGTGCAATGACACGAACCGGGCGCAGTTCGTCCAGAACCTCGTCGGCTTCGCGACCTCGAACGGGTTCGACGGAATCGACCTCGACATCGAGGACGGGCCGTGGATGAGGGTAGGACCCCCGAACCCCGCCATGACCACCTGCGTCAACGCGATCGCGAACGCCGCGCACTCGGCTGGGCTGTTCGTGTCCGCCGACGTGATCACGAACTGGGGCGGGGGCTGGTGGGCGCCGAGCGCCGCCATCATCGACCAGTTCAACCTGATGACCTTCGGAGACGACCTGGCGACCATGCAGCGGGACGTGGCGGACACGATCAGGCAGGGGCTGCCGGCGTCCAAGTTCGTCGTCGGGATCGACGTCAACGAGCACCCGCAGCCGCCCGGCGGCTGCGGCCAGTTCTCGGACTACGCGGCCCAGGCCGGCCTGGCCGGTGCATTCGTCTGGGAGGCCTATGCGGACTACCAGCACGGGAACATCTGCGCCGATGGTCTCGCCGGTCATCACCCTCCGCCACCGCCACTTCCGCCCCCACCTCCACCACCTCCGCCACCTCCACCACCACCACCGCCTCCACCACCACCTCCACCGCCTCCACCTCCACCTCCACCTCCACCTCCACCGCCGCCACCTCCACCTCCACCGCCGCCACCTCCACCTCCACCTCCACCGCCTCCACCTCCACCGCCTCCCCCTCCGCCCCCACCACCTCCTCCGCCTCCGCCTCCTCCGCCCCCACCTCCCCCGCCGCTCCCACCACCTCCACCGCCGCCCCCACCTCCACCGCCTCCTCCTCCGTCAACGGGACTCCACGTCTTCATGAACAGGGTTCTCGACGCGAGCGGGAACTTCGTGCACCTGCACGGCGTCAACCACTCGGGCACGGAGTTCGCGTGCATCCAGGGGTGGGGAATCTTCGATACCGACAACGGCTCGCCTCCGCCGGTCGCGGCCATCGCTTCCTGGCACGCCAACGTCGTCCACATGGGCCTGAACGAGGACTGCGTGCTCGGGATCAACGGCGTCCCGCCGCAGTACGCGGGCGCGAACTATCTGAACGCGATCAAGACGTACGCGAGCCAGCTGCATGCCGCGGGCATCTACACCGAGCTCAGCCTGATGTGGGCGGCGCCGGGGATGCAGCAGGCGTTGGATCATCCGCCGATCCTCGATCAGGATCATTCGCCGGCGGCGTGGACGGCGATCGCGAACGCGTTCAAGGACGACCCGAACACGTTCTTCGGGCTGCAGTCCGAGCCGCACAACATCAGCTGGGCGTGCTGGAAGAACGGCGGTTCCTCCTGCTCGGTCGGCTACGCCGCGTTCGGCATGCAAGCCGCGCTGAACACGATCCGGGCCACGAACGCGACGAACGTCGTCACCGCCTCCGGGATCGACTACGCGAACAACCTGCAGCAGTGGCTCGCGAACAGGCCGGCGGATCCGCTCAACCAACTGATGGCCGAGCAGCACGTGTACGGCGGCAACACCTGCTACACACCCACCTGCCTGACCCAATACACCGCCCCCGTCGCCGCGCAGGTTCCGGTCGTGTTCGGCGAGTTCGGCGAGACCTACGACGCCTCCAGCTGCGCGACGACGAACACCGCGGCGATGGTCAACTGGGCCGACGCGCACGGCGTCAACTACGAAGCCTGGACCTGGGACACCTGGGGCAACTGCCTCTCACTCATCACCGACTACAACGGCACCCCCAACGGCAACTACGGCACCTGGATCCGCACCCACTACATGGGTCTTCCTTGACCTGAGCGGCAGGAGCCTCCTCTGTAGCCTCACCCGACAACAGAGGAGGCTCCTCCCGCAGGATGTCTCGAGTGGCCCCGGGAGGAGTCGAACCTCCGCGCACGGATTCGAAGTCCGTTGCTCTATCCGCTGAGCTACGGGGCCGCGGGCTAGGAAGCGTAGACGGGATTCGGGAGCGGTCTGCCCGCCTCCGCGGCGAGCAGATTGTCGACCAGCACGCGTGTCATCGCCTCCCGCGTTTCCTGCGTTGCGCTGCCGAGGTGAGGCGTGAGGACGACGTTCGGGAGGTCGAGCAGCGCCGGCGGCATGTTCGGTTCGTCGGTGAACACGTCGAGGCCCGCTCTGATCCGACCTGCGACGAGCTCCGTCACGAGCGCCCGTTCGTCGATCAGCGCTCCGCGCGCCGTGTTGACGAGACAGGCGCCGTCGTGCAGGAGCCCGAGGCGCCGCGCGTCGAGGAGCCCCTCCGTCTCGGCGGTCAGCGGGACGTGGACCGTGACGATGTCCGTCTCCCGCAGCAGGTCGTCGAGGTCGCGATACTCGAGCCCGAGCTCGTGCTCCTCGGCAGCAGGTAGGCGCTCGCGCTTCGTGTAGAGCAGGCGCATCTCGAAGCCGCGTGCCCTGCGCGCCACGGCCGTCCCGATCCGCCCGAGGCCGACGATGCCGAGCGTCGCGCCGGTCACCTCCTGGGCGAGGAGCGTCGTCGAGGCCCAATCCGTCCCCCACCTCCCGGCCCGGACGAAGGCGTCGGACTCGACGACGCGTCGCCGCGTGGCGAGGATGAGCGCCAGCGCGAGGTCTGCGGTCGCAGCGTCGAGGACGCCCGGCGTGTTCGTGACTGCGACGCCGTGAGCGGCGCAGGCCGCGACGTCGATGTCGTCGTAGCCGACGCCGTAGTTCGCGACGAGGCGCAGGTTGGGGAACAGTCCAAGTGTCCGCGCGTCGATCACCTCGCCGACGACGGCGAGCGCGTCGATGTCCGGCCGCGGCCCCGTGAGCGGGCCATCGTCGTACTCGACGTCCCGAAGCTCGTCCCAGGCAGGGCCGGGGAAGCGACGAGAGGCGAGGATCTTCACTGCGGAGCTAAGTGCCCTACTAGGGGTGGCGGACGGGACTTGAACCCGCGACCACCGGGACCACAACCCGGGGCTCTACCAACTGAGCTACCGCCACCGCGCACGGCTCAGAATAGCCGCTTCGGCCCACGCGTTCGGGGTCCGGCCGCGGGCCTCCCTCCGGTCAGGACCCTATCGACGAATTTGGCACGCGTGGGGAACGAGACCGTGACGAGAGCGCAACATCTACGCGACCGTAAGGCGGCGCGAATCACCCGACCTCGGGTGCCGCTGGAGCGCCGTTCTGCCGACATTCGATAGGCGGGGTTTCAAATGCGTATCCGAGTCCAAGAAGCGGCCGACCTGCCCGGCCTGATTGCGTTCCTGCGGGAGCGCGAGTACGTCGCCGACGAGGTCGGCCCGAACACGATCGAGGTCTCACGGCTCTCGTCTGTCCGGCACACCCGCGTGCGCGTGGAGCTCGATCGTCACCTGAGAGACTGGCACGCGGCCAATCCCGAGGCGCAAGCCGAGTTCGTCGGATAGGCCGCTACCCTTCGCTCGGGCGCCTGTAGCTCAGAGGAAGAGCGGCGGCCTTCTAAGCCGTTGGTCGGGGGTTCGAATCCCTCCAGGCGCACCTCGGCTCCCTGGCCGGCTTCGGGCTTCGCCCTTGCCTCGCGCCGCTGACCGCCTTCCTGCGAGCGGGCCATGCGGCGCAGCATTGTCCCGCTCACATACAGGCGCTCAGCGACGCGCCAGGAAGCCGAGGACGCATTCGGTTGCCTACGCCTAGGTCGAAGCGGTCTTTGTGCGTCAGCCGCGGGCGCCGAAGTCTGCTGTCACGATCGTGACCGCACGGCCGCCGAACGTGCCCTTCGCAGCGGCGAAGTGCACGGCCCCGATTCCGATCTCGCGCCACTCCGGGTCGAGGATGTTCTGTCGGTGCGGAGGGCTCCCCATCCACTCGCCGACCGCACTGGCCGCGCTCGTGTCGGGCGTCTCCCAGAAGATGTTCTCGCCCACCGACCAGGAGCCGCGACCCATCGGATAGAAGCGCTCGATCCGCTTCCAGAACGGTGCGCCGTTCAGCGACTCGTGCTCGAAGAATCCCTGTAGCCCCATCTCGCGCGAGTGGTACGCCGCCGCGGCGTCGAGGCCTCGCGAGATCCGGAGCGGCCGCAACCCCCGGGCTCCCCGCTGCGCGTTGATGCGCGCGGCGACGTCGAGCTCGAGCGCCCGGAGGCCCGTGTCGGCTTTCCTGGGGCGCGCGGGAAGCGAGCGCACCGCGGCGTGCCGCAGGAACAGGCTGAGCTTCTGCTGCCGTGGAACCTGCATCGCGTGCGGGCGCGCGACGGCCTGCTGCGCGGTACCGAGCAGCAAGATCGAAAGGGCGCCGGCCGCAAGGATCGTGCGCATACGACCGTGATCGGTGCGCCGGCACGTCCGGCTTCAGCCCGAAAGAGTGATCTTCAGATCGTCGCGGCCTGGCCCTGCCGCGCGCGCCGGTGCTGGAGCCACGCGATCAGGAGCACCTGGATCGTCCCCGCGACCGGGATCGCGGCCAGAGCACCGAGCACGCCGGCGAGCTCTGCCCCGAGGAGCACCGACACGAGGATCACGAGCGGAGACAGCCGGACCGTCCTGCTGTAAACGAGCGGCTGCAGGAGATGGTTCTCGATCTGCTGGTAGACGATGAAGAAGACGATCAGGACGATCCCCGCGACGATCGAGTGGATGAACCCGACCGCCGAAACGAGGATCGCCGCAATGGTCGCGCCGGCTAGCGGGATCAGATCGAGGATCGCGACCAGCAGGCCGAGCGCCACGGCGTAGGGCACGCCGACCGCGACCATGACGATCGTCGACGAGATGCCGGCGATCACGCTGATCAGCAGGTTCCCGGTCACATAGCCGCCGACGGTCCTGTAGATCTGCTGGCCGACTCCGCGCCAGTGCGCGCGCGACGACTCGGGCAAAAGCGTAAAGAAGCGGTCGACCCAGACCGGCCCCTCGAGCAGCATGAAGACGGTCATGAAAACGATCGTCACCGTGGCGACGATCGCGGTGATGATCCCCTTCGTAATCGCGACCGCGGTACCGGTCAGTCCGAGCAGCTTGCTGGCGCCGCCGTTCTCGAGCTGGTCGCGGACGCGCTGGGTGATGTGGTACTTGGACTCGAGGAACCCGAGCCGCCCGCGCCGATGCGTGATGTCGTCGATGTAGCCGGGCAGCGCCTTCGCGAAGCCGTCTAACTCGTGGACGAGCGTCGGGACGAAGAGGGCGGCCAGCGCGGCCAGCCCGGCGAGCGTGAGCAGCACGGTGATCGCAGTCGCCGCCCCGCGGCGTCGCACGCCGTGACGTTGGAACCAGTCCACCGCCGGGTTGAGCGCCAGCGTGAGGAAGACCGCGATCAGGATCCACGTGATGATGTGCCGCGCGATCCAGATGATCTCGAGCAGGAGCGCAACCGCGATCGCGATCCCGAGCACCGCAAGGACCGTCGTGGCCCGGAACCGGACGAGGCGCTCCTCCACGTCAAGGCAGGATCACGGCGGCGTCGGACGGCTCGATGTCCTACATCAGCCATTCCTTGCGGTCGAAGCTGCCGTACTCCTGGATCGCCCCGTAGATCTCGTGCACCACCCGGGTGTCCGAGATCTTCAGGCGGCAGGTTCCGTAAGGCAGCTTGTTGCGACGCTTCTTCTTGCTGTGCTTCGAGTACCGATTGACTGTGGACTTACTCAAGCAGGTCTGTGACAGGCCGAGCACGCGGAGCCAGAAGCCCTCGATCTCTCGTTGCTTTTCCGCGTGATCCGCGAAGAGGTTGCAAGTAACGCGGATCCTGGCATCTGGAATCGAGAAGCACGCCCTCAGAAAATGCAGGAAGAAGGCGACCATCGCCGGGTCGGAGTTGACGAACTCGACCGCGTTCCGGTTTCGCGATCCTTCCGCCCAATAGAGCATGCAGCCGGCTATGTGAAGAACGTCGCCCTGACGAGCTGCCACCCGGCCGTTGCCCTGAGCCTCGCGGCGCCTTGCGAGCGCGCGGGCGGCGTTCGCCTTCGAGCCCTTGATTCGCCCGCTGCCCGATCGTCGACAAAGCTCCTCCTGCTGCTTGGCCGTCAGGTCGATATCGCGCACCCACACACTGATCGTCGAGCGAGAGACGCGAAGCAACGCGGCCAGCTCCTTCACCGAACGACCCTCTTCGCGGCGAAGCTTTCTCGCCTGCTCTCTCTCGACTGTTTTCACAACAGACAACAGCGTACAGGCGGCGTCGGATGAAGCGTCCGACCGGACTCGAACCGGTGACTAGAGCTTGGAAGGCTCTCGTGTTACCACTACACCACGGACGCGGAGGCCCATAGCGTAGCGTCCACTTCCGTGCACGATCCCTACGCCTGGCCGCTCGACTTCGAGGCGCTTCTCTTCGTCCCGGCGCTCGCCGTCGGCTACGCGTTCCTCGTCCGGCGCCACCGGACGGAGCACTGGCGAATCACCTGCTTCGTAGCCGGGCTCGGCCTGATCCTCGCGGTCTTCGTCACGCCGCTGCACCCGATCGCGCTCCACTATCTGCTGTCGATCCACTTGCTCCAGAACGTCGTCCTCGCCGAGTGGGCTCCGGCGCTCTGCGTGATCGGCCTGCCGGCTGCGCTCCGCGGGCCGCGGCTGCTCACCCACCCCGTGGTCGCCCTCCCGCTCTGGGCCGGGACGTACTTCGTCTGGCACATCCCCGCCGTGTACGACGCGGCCCTTCGGCACCAGGGCTCGCTGCTGCACGTCGAGCACCTCTCGTACTTCCTCACCGGCTGCCTCTTCTGGTGGCCCGTGCTGCGCGACGAGCCCCATCGGCTCACTGCCGGAGCCCGGGCGATGTACGTCTTCGCGGCGTTCGTCGTCGCGAGCCCGCTCGGGCTGCTGCTCGCGCTGATCCCGCGGGCGGTCTACGACTACTACGTGCAGGCGCCCCGGCTGTGGGGGCTCTCGCCGCTCACCGACCAGCAGATCGGCGGCGGCGCGATGGCGCTCGAGCAGGCGGCCGTCCTCTTCGCCGTCGGAACGTGGTACTTCCTGCGCTTCCTCTCCGGCGAGGCCCGCGTCGACACCTTCCGTACGCTCGGCACGCCCCCGTCCGTACAATCACCGCGGGAGATGAGTGATGGACGCTGAGCTCGTCCGTCAAGGTGCACGGGCCAGGACCAGGCACTCTTGGCGGAACACTGCGGTCTCTGCGCTGGGCCCGCTGACCGCGCTCGCCGGGCTCGTCTGGGCGCTCGCCCAGCCGTACCGCATCACGCTGCTCGACCCCGACAAGCACAGCTTCTGGTACCTCGTCGTCCAGCCGCCGCTGCTCGTCATGCTCGTCGGCGCACTGTTCCACTTCTGGGTCGTCCCGGGCTTGCTGTCCGACCTGGAAGAAGTGGAGGAGAGGACGACGTAGATGGAACCGCCGGCCGAGGTCGTCCATTGGATGTTCGGTATCGGCTTTCTCTTCCTCGGCCTCTGCCTGCTCGCTGAGGCGATCATCGGGCGCGAGGTGTGGCGGCGACGCGCGTGGCGGGCGTACCTCTGGCCCGGCATCGCGTTTTTGATGGGCGTCCTGATGTGGCCCGTGATGGTCTTCTACACGAGCTCGGCCATCCACATGCTCGCGCACAGCGCGTGGGCGCAGGTGATGATGCTGGTGGGCGGCGCCCAGCTCGGGCTCGTGCGGGGGAAGCTGCGAAGTCCGCTGTGGGAGCTGACGCTGCCGCTCGCACTCCTCGTCTCCGGCTTCGCCTTCCTGATCCACGAGCAGAACCCGTGGCTCTTCTCGCGCGCGGCATTCCTGCACCACGCGCTCGGGTGGACGATGCTCGTCGGCGCGGTGATCACACTCGGCCGTGCGGCGCATCCCCGCTCCCCGGTCTTCAACGCGGGGTTCGCCATGATCATGATCGCCACGGCCGCGCTCCTCTTCTGCGATCGGAACGTCGCGCCCATCTTCGGCCACCTGTCTCCGCTCGCCGGCGGGCGATGAGAGCGAAGGCGCTAGCGGCGGCGGTCCTCGCCGCGCTCGCGCTGCCGACCTCCGCGCTCGCTCACGCAGTCCTGCTGGAGCGGGTGCCGACCTACGGCGCCCGACTCGCCGCTGCTCCCCGAACGGTGTCGCTCCAGTTCGACCAGGCCGTCGACGCGTTCGCGAACTCGATCGACGTCCGGAGCGCGAACGGGAAGAACGTCACGGCCGGCCCCGCGCACACGACGGACAGCGGCCGCAAGGTGGTCGTCCCTCTGCGCAAGCTGCCCAGAGGCGCGTACACCGTGCGCTGGCACATCACGTCCAACGAGGGCCACGTGATCTCGGGCGTCTACACCTTCGGGGTTCGCGTCAAGCCGCCGCCGCCGACCGAGGCGTACGGCGCCGGCGGGCCGACGAAGTTCGAGTACGTCGCCAAGTGGGGGTACTTCCTGGGGTTGGCGCTGCTCGTGGGTGGGCTCGCGTTCCGGCTGCTCGTCCTGCGTGGTCGCACCGTCACGCCGGCATTCGAGCGGCGCTTCTACTGGATCGTCGGGGCCGGAGTGGTGGGCAGCATCGAGCTCGGGATCCTCGGATTCATTCTCCGGGCTGCCGACGCGTTCCAGCTTCCGCTCGACCGACTGGTCTACGGCGACCTCTCACCGCTCGCGCGCGGGACCCGGTTCGGGACGGCGTTCATCGCGATGACGCTCGGGTTTGCCCTGGTCGCCGCGTTCCTCTTCCTGGCCTGGCTCACCGACCGGACGATCCTGCTCTGGCCCGCGTTCTTCCTCGGGCTCGTGCTCTGCTCCGGCCTGTCGCTGTCGGGGCACTCGGCCGTCGACGTCGGATCGACGTGGAAGTCGGAGCTCGCCGACTACGTGCACCTCGTCGCCGCGTGCTTCTGGGTCGGCGGGCTCGTCATGCTCGCGTTCGTCGTGTGGCCGACAGCGCCGGGGCTACGGCGAGACGCGTTCCATCGCTTCTCGCAGCTGGCGGCCGTGCTCGTCGGAGCGATGGTCATAGCGGGCGCCTACCTCGCGTATGACCGGCTGCCCAAGGTCGCGGATCTCTGGCAAGTCCGTTACGGGCAAGTGCTGCTGATCAAGAGCTCGCTCGTCGTGCTCGCGTTGTCGTGGGGCGCGCTGCATCATTTCGTCGTAGCGCCGGCCCTGGAGCGTGGCCGAGGAGTCAGCTCGCGAGCCGTAGCGCGCAGTCTGCGAGGCGAGAGCGCGGTCGCGATCGCGATCCTCCTCGTCGTCGCAGTCCTCGTCGATGCGAACCCACCGGCAAAGCCGGTCCCGAAGCCGACGCAGGCAGTCGTCGCGCCCAAGTAGGCGCTCTCGGTTTCCTGGCGCGTCGCTGACCGCTCGTATGCGAGCGGAACAGTGTTAGTCACACGGGCCGCTCGCAGGAGGGCGGTCAGCGGCGCGAGGCCGGACGCGAAGCGTCCAGGCCGGCCAGGGAAGCGAGAGGTCGGGGTGGCCGGATTCGAACCGGCGACTTCCTGCTCCCAAAGCAGGCACTCTAACCAGGCTGAGCTACACCCCGAAGGCTCCGAAGTGTAGTCGGATAGGTTCGCGGAGTGTCCGAGCCGAACGTCGCCGCGGACCCGCAGCCACATGTCCGCCGGCCGGTGGTCGGCTACGCGATGGTGCTCGCCGCCACGGCGCTCTGGGGCATCAACGGATCGTTCGCAAAGGCGGCCCTCAGCTCCGGGCTCTCGTCCCTGCGCCTGACCGAGGTGCGCTCGACCGGAGCGGCGCTGGTCCTCGTCGGAGCGCTCGCGATCGCGCGTCCGCGGAGCCTTCGGATCAGGCGCGGAGAGCTCCCGTTCCTCCTCCTGTTCGGCGTCGCCGGCCTCGCCTTCGTTCAGCTCCTCTACTTCGTGGCGATCCACCGGCTCGAAATCGGAGTCGCCCTGCTCATCCAGTACGTCGCGCCCGTGCTGATCGCGCTCTGGGCGCGGCTCGTCCTCAAGGAGCCGGTCAGGCGACGGGTCTGGGCGGCGCTGATCCTTGCGCTCGGCGGGCTCTCGTTCGTCGTCGACCTCTGGAGCGGCGTCGCACTCGACGGGCTCGGAGTCCTGGCGGCGCTGGGGTCGGCAGTCGCGTTCGCCCTCTACATCCTCCTGGCGGAAAACGCCGTCACCCGACGCGATCCGGTCTCGCTGCTCGCGCTGGGCTTCACTTTCGCAGCCCTCTTCTGGGCCGTCGTTCAACCGTGGTGGTCGTTCCCGACGGAGTATCTGGACGACCGGGTCAGCCTCGACGGCGCCGTCTTCTCAACCACGCTACCGGTCTGGGCGCTCCTGATCGGCGTCGTCCTCGTCGGCACGATCGTACCCTTCCTCCTGCTACTCGGAGCGCTTCGCCACCTCTCGGCGACCCGGGCCGGCGTGACCGCGATGTTCGAGCCGGTTGCGGGCGCACTCGTCGCCTATGCGCTACTCGGGGAGTCGCTCACGGGGGTGCAGCTCGTGGGCGGTGCGATCGTCCTCGCGGGCATCTTGCTCGCCCAAACGGCGCGCTGACCGTAAATTTCCGTGCCGTAAATCGGTCCGTAACTCGCGGAAACTATTGAAAATTGCAGTTGCAAATGTGGACGATGTCATCTTCACCCATTAATCTCGCGCGACCTTCTGATGTCTGGGAACTGCCGCATTCTCAGCGTCATGGTGCTCGTGCTCGGGGTGGTCGCGCTCAGCGTCGGGGCCCGGGCAGACGCCGACTCTGTCGCCACGTCCAAATCGCTCACGAGCGGTGCGGCGCTCGGTCCCGGGGAGCTCGCCGTGGTCCGCCTGATCAACTCGTTCCGCGCGCAGAACGGCGTGTCGGCGCTACTCGTCGGTCCCGCCCTCAGCCGCGCGGCGCAATCGCACTCGGCCGACATGGCCCGTCGGGGCTACTTCGACCACGGCGCGTTCGTGACGAGGCTCCGCCGGTTCGGCGTGCGGGCGCCCTACGTCGGGGAGAACATCGCCGCCGGCTCGAGGCCGCTGACGCCTGCCACCGTCGTGCGCATGTGGATCAACAGCCCGCCGCACCGCGAGAACCTGCTCGACCGAGGCTTCCGACGCATCGGCGTCGGGGAGGCCGGGCATTCGACCCGGCTCGTCACCGCCGACTTCTCGGGCCGCTAGATCACTTAGTCGTTGACCAGGAGCTGCCGGAGCGCGGCGAGCCGCTCGCGGCGCCGCTCCTGGAGCGTCCCACGCTCGAGGCGGTCGAGCAGGTCGTCGATCAGCGGTGCGAGCTCCAGCGGGTCGAACGGCTTCGTCACGTAGTCGACGCCGCCGAGCTCGAGCCCACGCGCCTGATCGCGGAGCTCGGCCCGAGCAGTCAGGAAGACGACCGGGATCTTCGCCGTGCGCTCCTCCTCCAGCAGCGCGCCGAACACCTCCCAGCCGTCCGTGCCGGGCATCATCACGTCGAGCAGGATCACGTCCGGCGTCTCGCGCCGCGCGATCTCGACGCCGGTCGCACCGTCCCCGGCCTCGTGCACGACCATTCCGGCGGCCTCGAGGTTGACGCGGCAGAGGAGCCGGATCGGCCCCTCGTCGTCGATCACCAGCACTCGCGCCGCCATGCCCGTCCTATACCCCGCTCTCGCCTTGCGCAGTCGCCTCGGCGAGCGGCAGCTCGAACGCGAAGCTCGATCCTCCGCCCTCGGCAGAGTCGACCCACATGCGCCCGCCCATGGCCAGGACGAGGCCGCGCGCGATGAAGAGCCCGAGCCCGGCCCCGCTGTAGCCGCCCGTGCTGTCCGCGCGATGGAACTTCGAGAAGATGTGCTCGCGCTCGGCCTCGGGGATGCCTTCGCCCTGGTCGACGACCCGGACCTCGACGCGGCCCGCCCGGCGATACGCCTCGACGGTGACCGTTCCGCCGCCCGGCGAGAACTTGACGGCGTTGTCGAGCAGGTTCCTGAGGATCTGGCCGAGCTTCTCGCGGTCGGCGGAGGCTGCCAGCGGCTCCTCGGGCAGCTCGAGCACGAAGCGGTGCCCGTTGACGGCGGCGCCGTCCCGGATGCTCGCGACCGCGTCGGAGACGACGTCGCGCAGATCCGTCGGCACGAGCTCGACCTGCATGTCGCCGGCCTCGAGCCGCGCGACGCTCAGCAACTGGTCGACGATCGCCGTCAGCCGCTGCGCCTCCGAGGCGATGTACTCGAGGAACGTTCGCCGCTCGTCCTCGCCGAACAGCACATCGCGCCTGAGGAGCGTCTCGGCGAAGCCGTAGATCGAGGTCAGCGGGGCGCGTAGCTGGTGCGAGACGGTCGAGACGAAGGTCGACTTCATCTCCTCGACGATCCGCTCCGACGAGACGTTCCGGAAGGCGAAGATGCGACCGGAGACCGACCCGACCGGGTCGTGCATGACCGCCTCGGTGAGCGAGAGCCAGACCTCGTCGCCGCCGCGCTGGATCGAGAGCAGCCGCTCGCCCGCGGTGCTCTCGCTCTCCGACGCGAGCTCGCGCTGGAGCACCTCGACCGGGTTCCGGCCCAGGGCCGCCTCTGCGGGGACTCCGGTGATCGTCTCGGCGGACTCGTTCCAGAGGACGACCTTGCCCTCGCGGTCGACGGCGACGATCCCGTCGGCGACGTTGGACAGGATCGCGTAGCTCCGCTCTCGCTCGAGCGCGACCCGCTGGTAGAGCTCGGCGTTGGACAGCACGGCCGAGGCGTTCCCGGCCAGCGCGGCGAGCGCCTCGACCTCCTCCTCACGCCAGACGCGCGTCCGTTGCGAGTAGACGGCGAGCACGCCCTGGAGCCCTTGCTCGATCCCGACGAGCGGCACGCCCAGGTAGGCGGCGTGACCGGCGGCGAGGATCGGGTCGTCGGCGACGAGCCTCGCGTCACCCTCGACGTCGGCGTAGACGACCGGCGCGCGCGTCTGGACGACGTCCCCCGCGGGACGGGCGGTCGAAGGTGAGCGCGAGCCGGCGACTGGTGGCGCGGTCCCGCCTCCGACCGCGCTGACGACGAGCTCGTCGCCCTCGACCAGCTGGATCGCGCACGCGTCGGCGCCGAGCAGCGCAGGAGCCTGGTCGGCGACCTCCTCGAGGATCGCCGCGGGCTCGAGCTCCGTCGCGAGGAGGCTGCCCAGGCGCGCGAGCTGCTGGGACAGAGCGCGCGCGGTTCGCTCGCCTTCGTAGAGCTCGCTGCGTTCGAGACCGGCGCGTGCAGCACCGGCCAGCCGGCGGCCGAGCTCGAGATCGTCGTCGGTGAACGTCCGCTGCTCGGCGAAGAAGACGACGACGAGCCCTCCTTCCTCGCGCCGCGGGGGGTCGACGGGGATCGCGAGCAGCGACCTGACGCCCGCGAGCCGACGCCACTCCGGGCCGAACCGGTCATCGTCGTCGAGCGAAGAGGCGGAGAGGAGGCGCCTTTCGCTCGCCGCGGTCACGAGCACCGAGGCCGACTCGGGAACCTCATCGCGGAGCGTGGCCGCGAGCTCGTCCGGGACGCCGTAGGACGCTGCGAGCCTGAGCCCGCGCGCCTCCGGCATCAGCACCGCCGTGAACGACCCACCGAGCGCCTCGTTGGCCGCCTCCGCGACCGCGTCGAGGGTCGCCGACTGCGAGAGGTGCTCGGACAGCGCGGAGGCGATTCCGTAGAAGCCCCGTTGCACCCGTGCCTGGCGGACGCTCTGCTCGTAGCTCGCGGCGTTGCGAACCGCGAGCGACGCGAGGCCCGCAAAGGTCTCGAGCAGGCTCTTCTCGAGCTCGCCGAAGCGCCGTTCCGGGTCGCGCGTCGCGACGCCGAGCACGCCTCGCCGCTCGCCGGACCAGGTCATCGATGCCGAGATGGCGCTCGCGAACCCCCGATACGCAGGGTGCGGAACGGGCTCGGCGAACCGGGCGTCGACCGAGCGCTCGGCGAGGAGCTCGAAGTCGACGAGCTCGGAAGCGAGGCCGTGGACGGCCGCGCAGCGGAGGAGCGACTTGTCCGCGTCGAAGAGGTAGCAGTCGGCCGCATCCGCATCGAGCAGCTTCGTCACCTCGTCGACGAGCCGCTGGAGGACGGTCTCGAGCCGGAGCTCGCTCGTGACCACCTGAGCCGCCTTGAGGAGCGCCGTTTGCTGCTCGAGGCGCTGCGCGTTCTCGTGGAGGAGCTGCGCCGCGTGGATCGCGATGCCCAGCTCGCGCGCCACGGCCTCGGCGAGCGCGATCTCCGCCTCCGACCACGCGCCCGGCTCGGAGCGGTGGAGCCCGAAGATCCCGATCATGCGGTCGAACACGAGGACGGGCGTGGCGAGCACGGCGCGGCTGTCGAGCTCCTGCAGCGTCTCCGTCCCGCCCAGCGCCGCATCGTCGAGCGCCGGCTCCTCGCGAATGTCGCCCACGGCCACGGTCCTGCGGTCGCGTGCGGCCAGGTTCGAGACCGCGAGATGGTCGGCGACGTCTCCGATGGGGGTGAACCCGGGAGCGGTCCACTCGGCGGCGATCGGCATCGGGTTGCTCGGCTCGCCGAGCCTGAGAAAGCAGCGGCTGACGGCGGTCGCGGACCCTGTCGACTCGACGGCCACCCTGAGCACGTCATCGAGGTCCAGCTCGGAGCGGACCTTTCTCCCGATCGACGCAATGAGCCGTTCGCGCTGAAGCGCGTCGGCCAGCGCTTCTGCAGAGTGCACGCGATCGAATGCGAGTGCGGCCTCGGCGGCGAGCGCCTGAATCAGCGACAGCTCGTCTCCTGTGAAGGCGCGCGGCGCCTCGATCGTCGCAAGCACGAGCACGGCCGGCACTCGTTCCTCGGACGCGAGCGGGACGAAGACGGCGCTCCTTGCTCCGCTGCGTTCGGCGAGGCCGCGGTTGACCTGCTGGGAGCTCGCGATGTCGTAGACGACGACCGGGCCGCCGGCGAAGACCGCGCTCGCGATTCCCGACGGCTCGCTGTCGAAGTCGACCGCGACGCTCGTCCACCAGTCGAGCTCTCCCTCCGCGCCGACCGCGAGCAGGCCCTGAGCGCGCTTCATGTCTTCGCTGACGAGGGCGACCGCGGCCATGTCGACGGCGAGGAGCGAAAGGCAGGTTTCGATCAGGATGCGGGCGACGGCCTGCTTGTCTTTGGCGCGGACGAGCGCGCTCGAGAGGGAGGCGATCGCGGTCAGCCGGCCGCTGTCCGAGTGGGGCTCGGGCTCGTTGTCGAGGGCCGCAGGGGAGGTACGCCCGTCGGCTCGACGGTTCCGGCGAAACAGCATCAGTGAGCCAAACCTGGAACCACTGGGCCGTATGGATGATAGGCCGCGCATCCCGTCCACGCCACTGGTCGCCCCGGGATCGAGAAACCGCTATACACCTTGCAAAGATGGGCCTCTCGGCCTATTCACAAGCACTCGGCAGCCCGTTAGCGTCCAGCCACTGGGCGATGCGAACCGCGGCTGTGCGTACCTGGCCACGAAGGCCGCGGTGAGCAATCTGGGAGGCCCGCCGCACTGACCCCCCGAGCGGCGGGCTTTCCTATGTCTGGGACTACACTCAGCGCGTGGTCAAGCGGGTCCTTCTAGCGTCGCCTCGCGGCTATTGCGCGGGCGTGGAGCGCGCCGTCGACACGGTCGAGCAACTCCTCGACCTGCACGGGCCGCCCGTCTACGTCCGCAAGCAGATCGTCCACAACGCGCACGTCGTGCGTGACCTGGAGGCGCGCGGCGCGATCTTCGTCGAGTCCGAGGGCGAGGTGCCCGAAGGCGAGACAGTCGTCCTCTCGGCGCACGGAGTCGCGCCGTCGGTCCACGCGAACGCTCGCGCCCGGGGGCTGAACACGATCGACGCCACGTGCCCGCTCGTGACCAAGGTGCACGTCCAGGCGCGTCGATACGCGGCGGACGGGTACACGGTCCTCCTGATCGGGCACGCCGGTCACGAGGAGGTCGTCGGGACGATGGGCGAGGCGCCGGAGTCGACGATCCTCGTGCAGTCGGTCGAGGACGCCGACGCGCTCGAGCTTCCGGCAGACGCGAGGGTCGCCTACATCACGCAGACGACGCTTTCGGTCGACGAGACCGGCGAGATCATCACCGCGCTGCGCCGGCGGTTCCCGGAGATCCACGCTCCGAAGAAGGAAGACATCTGCTACGCGACCTCGAACCGGCAGTGGGCGGTGAAGGACCTCCTCGGCGAGGTCGACCTGTTGCTCGTGATCGGGTCGCGGAACTCGTCGAACTCGAACCGGCTCGTCGAGGTTGCGCGGGCGCACGGTGTGGCGGCGCAGCTGATCGACGACGAGACGGACATCGACGAAGCGTGGCTCGACGGGGTGGAGACGGTCGGGCTCACGTCCGGCGCGTCTGCTCCGGAGAAGCTCGTCGAGCGCGTGTGCGACTGGTTCCGGGCCCGAGGCGTCGACGAGATCTCGGCGCACAGGCTCGTCCAGGAGGACGTCGAGTTCCGGCTCCCGGTCGAGCTTCGCCGCGAGCTGGCCCTCGCCGAGACCCAGAGCTAGCTACTTCTCGCCGACCTCGGAATAGCGGAAGCAGTCGACGACGTGGTCGTTGACGAGGCCGCACGCCTGCATGAACGCGTAGCAGACCGTCGGGCCGACGAAGCGGAAGCCGCGCTTCTTCAGGTCCTTGCTCATCGCCTTCGACTCGGCGGTCTCGGCGGGGATCTCGCCGAGCTTCTTCCACCGGTTCACCGTCGGCTCGCCGTCGACGAAGCTCCAGAGGTAGTCGCTCAGGCTCTCTAGCTCGAGGACGCGTTTCGCGTTGTTCACGGCCGACTCGACCTTGAGCCGGTTGCGGACGATCCCGGGATCGGCGAGCAGCCGCTCTACCTTTCTGTCCGAGAAGCGGGCGACCTTGGCGGCGTCGAAGTCGGCGAACGCTTTGCGATACCCCTCGCGCTTGCGCAGGATCGTCGACCACGAGAGGCCGGCCTGGGCGCCCTCGAGCGTGAGCATCTCGAACAGGTGCCGGTCGTCCCGCGACGGCACGCCCCACTCGTCGTCGTGGTAGGCAACGTATTCGGGATCCCCCGCGGGA
Source organism: uncultured Actinomycetes bacterium (assembly GCA_963850415.1). Lineage (GTDB taxonomy): Bacteria > Actinomycetota > Thermoleophilia > Gaiellales > Gaiellaceae > VAXT01. The sequence goes on along the minus strand of CAWKLE010000003.1, from coordinate 1,207,732 downwards.
ACCCAAGCGCAACGCTTCATCCGGGGTCAGACCCCTTTACAACTGGCGGCTGCGGAGACACGTCCTCGACGAACGACTGTAACCGCTCGAGCGCACGGTCTCGGTTCCTCCCGAAGTACGTCAACAGCCACTCCTCCGCGAGGCAATGCAGCGGGCGTCGACCGCGGATGATCGCGGCGTAGCTGCTCCAGGGCCAGGAGGCCGCGTCCTGGGACGCACCGGCGCGGACGGGGTTCAGCGCGAGGTAGCGGACGAGCTCAAGTGCATGGGCATCCGACCCGATCGGCACCGAGTGATAGCGCCGCTCGAAGCGGTGACCGGTCTCGCCGTGACGCCGGTTGAAATGTTGCGCGTAGCAGGCATTCAGCCGCTGCATGCCTCGCGCGAGATCCGGGTTCGGCGTTCTCACGAGCAGGTGGTAGTGCGTCGTCATGAGGACGAACGCATGGCATGACCAGTCGAACCTGGCGACGACCTCGTCGAAGAGCTTCAGGAACCGACGTCGATCCTGGTCGTCCCTGAAGATCGCCTGACGCGCGACGCCTCGAGCCGTGACGTGGTACGCGGCTCCGGCAGTCTGGAGACGAGGTGGACGCGCCATTCGACGAAGGTAGTTCGGCCGCCGCACCGCAACCCTGAGCGCGCGGCTTTCGTGACGAAGACGTGACGCTTTCGAGGCGGGGTCTGACCCCGGGGTTAGGCCTTGGCGATCTGTGGCTCTGCGCTGCCGCCGTCTGTGCGGATCTCGACGGCGAGCACTTCGTCCTTGATCCAGTCCTCGTGCGCGAGGAGATCCGACGCGGCCTGCGGGAGCGTGACGACGATCCGGTCCGTGAGCTCGAGGCCCGCCTCCCTGCGTTTCGCGTTCAGCTCGTGGATCAGGTCGAGCACGCGCTTCTCGAGCTCGAGCTCCCCATCCAGCTGGGTGTCGAGCGCGACCGTGATCCCGTCGGCGTGAGCGACGGCCCAGCCCTCCTTGCCGACTCGTTCGACGAGCACCTCGTCCGACGCAAGATCGTGGCCCGCCGCCCGGAAGCCGCCGTTCACCTCTTCGAACTCGCCCGCCTCGAGCGCCGCGCGCACGGCGCCGAGCTCCTTGCCGAGCTTCGGCCCGAGCACGGGCAGGTTCGGTTTCACGCGGAGCTCGGTCGCCTCCACGTCGCCGAACTCGACCTCTTTGACACGCAGCTCCTCTCGGATCTCGTCCTCGTGCTCCTTCGCGAGCTCCGCGCCCTGGACGACCAGCCGGCGCAACGGCTGGCGCAGCGGAAGCCCCGAGCCGGCGCGTGCCTGCCTCCCGAGATCCACGATGCGCCGGGTCTCCGCGACCTCCGCGAGCAGCTGGTCGTCCCGCGCACCGGCCTCGGGCCACGATACGAGGAAGACCGACTCGGGCCCGCTCTCACGCCGCAGCACTCGCCACAGATGCTCAGCCAGAAACGGCATTACCGGCGCGATCACGACGAGCGCCTTCAGGAGCGCGTGGTGAAGCGTCATGAGCGCCGCCGCGTCCCCGTCCCAGAAGCGCCTCCGCGACCGGCGGATGTACCAGTTCGACAGGTCGTCGACGAACGACTCGAACGACTGGATCACGTCCGGCGTCCAAGAGTGCTCGTACGCGTCCGCCATCTCGGCGACGAGCTGTTCGGCGCGCGACTCGAGCCAGCGGTCGAGCGGCCCGAGCTCGCCTGCCTCGCCCGGCTCGGAGACGTTCGCGTAGTCGACGAAGAACTTGACCGAGTTCCAGAGCGTCAGCAGCCGGCGCTTGACCTCGTGCGCGGGCCCGTAGCCGAACTTGATGTTCTGGCCCGGGTTGGCCTCGCAGAACTGCCAGCGCATGACGTCCGCCCCCATCTGATCGAGCGCCTCGTCGGCGGCGATCGCGTTCCCCCAGGAGCGGTGCATCTCGCGCCCGTGCTCGTCGAGCAGCTTCTCGTAGGTGAGCACGGCCCGATAGGGCGTCTTCCCGATGAGCGTCATCGACATGAACGAGATCGAGTAGAACCAGAGCCGGATCTGCTCGCGCATCTCCGAGATCCAGTCCGCGGGAAACCACCGCTCCCAGTAGGCGTGGTCGGGCAGGTCAGCGCCGGACAGGCCCTTGGCCGCGCCGGTCGCGTAGCCGTGCTCGACCCATTCGGGGTTGTTCCAGCCAAGCGACGAGAACGGGACGATGCCCGCGTCGAGCCAGGCGTCGCCGACCTCCGGGATCCGGCGCACGTCCTTGCCGCAGGAGGCGCACGAGATCGTGACGTCGTCGATCCACGGCCGGTGCAGCTCTTGCAGCCCGTCGATGCCCGCGGTCGCGCGCTCCTCGAGCTCGGCCCGCGACCCGATCACGTTCAGCTCGCCGCAATCGCACGGATAGAAGGGCAGCGGCAACCCGAAGTAGCGCTTCCGGGAAATGTTCCAGTCGCCCATGTTGCGAAGCCAGTCGTCCATCCGCTTCGAGTAGAAGTCGGGCGTCCACTGCACGGTCGCGTTCGCGTCGAGCATCGGCTGGCGGATCTCGTCGCAGGCGATGAACCAGTCGTCGACCACGCGGAAGACCAGCGGCGTCCCGCAGCGCCAGCAGGTCGGATAGCGGTGCGTGATCCGCCCGGAGTCGACGAGCAGCTCGCGGCGGCGCAGGTCCTGGATGATCACGTCCTCGGCTTCGTCGGTCGACAGTCCCTCCGCGGGACCGAAGCCCGGCAGCATCCGCCCCGACTCGTCGATCGGGACGAGCACGTCCAGGCCGTGGGCGCGCGAGAGCTCGAAGTCCTCGGCGCCCGCCCCCGGTGCGATGTGGACGATGCCCGTGCCCTCGTCGAGCACGACTTCGTCCCACGAGATCACGCGGTGGACGATCCCTTCCTGCGCCGGCGCGTCGTCGAACGGCCCCACGTACTCGAGCCCCACCAGCTCCTGGCCCTTGACCACGCGGTCGTAGTCCTCGCCCTCCTGGGTCAGACGCCACTGCCCGTCACGCAGCCCGTACTCGGCGTCCGGCTTGACGGCCGCGGCCACGTTGGCCGGAAGCGTCCACGGCGTCGTCGTCCAGACCACGAGCGCCTCGTCCTCGCGCTCCTTCAGCGGGAAGCGCACGTAGAGCGACGGATGCTCGAGCTCCTTGTACTCACCGGCGAAGAGCTCGTGCTGCGAGATCGACGTCCCGCAGCGCGGGCACCATTCCGTCGCCCTGTGCCCGGTGTACAGCCAGCCGCGCTCGTGGACCACCTTCAGGAAGCCCCAGATGTAGGAGATGTTCGTGTCCGAAAACGTGTGGTAGTCGTTGTCCCAGTCCATCCACATGCCGAGGCGCCTGGACTGCTCGGTGATCACCTCCGCGAACTCGGCCACGCGCTCCTTGCAGCGGGCCGCGAACTCCGCGATCCCGTACTCCTCGATCTCGCGCTTCGAGTTCAGGCCGAGCGACTTCTCGACCTCGACCTCGACCCACAGGCCCTGGCAGTCGAAGCCGTTCTGGTAGCGCTGGTCGAATCCGCGCAGCGCCTTGTATCGCTGGAAGACGTCTTTCAGCGTTCGGCCCCACGCGTGGTGGACGCCCATGGGGTTGTTCGCGGTGATCGGCCCGTCGATGAAGCTCCAGCGCTCGCCGCCCCGGTTCTGCTCGCGGAGCCGGTCGAAGACCCCCTCGTCGTCCCACCAGGCGAGGATCTCGCGCTCGAGAGCGGCGTGATCGGGCACGGGGGGCAGGGACTTGAACGTCTGGGCCATGGTGTTCGATTCTACGGTCGCCCGGGAAGAGCACACCCTGCGCGAGCGTTCTAGAAATAGGAAAACCGATTAGGAAAGGAACTCTGGAATGGCAGATGCGGTGACCGAATCGACCTTCGAGCACGAAGTGCTCCAAGCGGACAAGCCCGTACTCGTCGACTTCTGGGCGGAATGGTGCGGGCCTTGCCACGCGGTCGCCCCGATTCTCGACCGGATCGTCGAGGAGCGCCACGGTGAGCTCAAGCTCGTCAAGGTGAACATCGACGAGGAGCCGGAGATCGCCGAGCGCTACGGGATCGCCTCGATCCCGACGATGGTGCTCTTCAAGGACGGCGAGCCCGCCGCGGCGGCCATTGGCGCGCAGCCGAAGGGCGCACTGGAAATGCAGCTCGGGCTCACCCCCGCCGAAACGAACGGCGTTTCGAGCTAGGCCTCGGCCTCTTCCTTCTCCGGCTTCGCCAGCGGTGAGATCGCACGACTCGTCGGCTCGTCGACGAGCTTCAGCACGCGCATGCCGTGCGTGAAGACGATCGCGCCGCCGAGCCAGCCGCCGGTCGCGAGCAGGACGTAGCCCACGAGCGTCAGGACGAGCGATCCACCGCCGACCGTGCCGTCGACGTAATCGGCGTGCCCGGCTCCGGCGGTGATCGCGAACACGACCGTGGCAGCGAGCATCGCGCTCAGATGAATGGTGGCGGTGCGCCAGAGCGGCGTCCCACTCTCGATGTAGAGCCAGTCGGCGAAGCCGGTGATCGCCGTCGGCACGGTGAGGACGAGCCCGGTGGCGACCGCCAACCACCAGGCGGTCGCCGTGTTGTGCTCGCTGACGCCGAGCTTCGAGAGCACCGCCATCGCCGTCGCGAACGTGTAGGCGCCGATCGTCGCCCCGGTCAGCGGCGGGTGGAACGGGTGCCCCGGAAGGCCCCGGAAGAGGTTCATGGGCTTACCTCCTGGCGTCGACTCCGTCCAGCAACGTCCAGTTACCCCTGAGAGCCGCTTCGGCAACCTCGGCCAGGCGGTCGTCGTCCCCCGCGTGGACGAGCTCGAGCTCGCGGCGCGACTCGGCGGCGTGCTCGTGGTCGCGCTCGGAGTGCAGTGCGAAGTACGCGGCGCCCGGCTCGTCGGACGCGACGCCGTAGTGCTCGCCCAGCCCGTCGAGCTTCGCCTGTGAGACCGCCGGCTGGCCGGCCTCGATCGCGTACATGACGGCGAGCGCCTCGCGCCGGTTCTCCGGAGCCGTCCAGGCGACCACGCACTCGGCCGTCTCGGGATCCGGCACGCGATCCGTCTCGGCGCCGAAGGCGGCGGCGAACTCGTCCCAGAGCGCGACGTGCTCGGCTTCCTCGCGCGCGTGCTCCTGGTGGCCGGTCTTGCCGGCAGTGTCCGCCAGCGCGACGACTGCGTGCCGGTACTCGCCGGCGTAGTGCGCCAGTTCGTCGCGGGTCAGCTCACCGCAGCTCCAGCGCTTGTAGAAGGGATGCTCGAGCACGTTCCACCGCTCGCGGGCGGCGTCGATCCTTTCGATGAGTTTCACAAACGCTCCTTTCCGGGGATTGAACGCGATGCTAACGCGATGGACGGCTTCCTCGTCATCAACCCGCGCGCGGGGCAGGGCTCTAACGCCGACGAGCTGCGAAACCAGGCGACCGAACTGGGCCTCGAGACGCACGTCCTCGGCCGCGACGAAGACCCGGCGGAGGTCGCGCGGCAGGCCCGGCACGGTCCGCTCGGGATGGCCGGCGGCGACGGGTCTCTCGGCGCGGTCGCCGACGTCGCAATCGAGCGGGAGGTGCCGTTCGTCGTCGTTCCGTTCGGCACCTTCAACCACTTCGCGCGCGATCTCGGGCTCGACCTCGACGATTCGGCTGCGGCCCTGCGGGCGTTCTCCGGACGCGAGCAGAGAGTCGACGCGACGCGCGTGAACGGCCGGCTGTTCCTGAACAACGTCTCGCTCGGACTGTACGCGCGGCTCGTCCACGAGAGCGGGCGCGGCGGTTCCTTCGCGCAGCTGAGGGCGCTCGGCCTCCTCCTGCGTCGGCCGAGCGGCCTCGGGATAGCGGTCGAGGGCCGGAACGTCCACGCGCGGGTGATCGTCGTCTCGAACAACCGCTACGAGCTCGATTCGGTCCGGCTCGGAGAGCGCGCGCGGCTCGACGAAGGCGTCCTGTACCTGTACATCGCGCACGGCTGGCTCCCGAGCACGTGGGAGGAGCAGCCGCTCCAGGCTTTCACCGTCGACGCCCGGGCGGGTGAGCTCGAGGCGGCCATCGACGGCGAGCCCACCACGCTCGAGACGCCGCTGCGTTTCGAGATCGAGCCGGCCGCGCTACGCGTGCTTCTGCCCGAGCGCGGCTAGCACCTCTCGCGTGTGCGGGAACGCGAGGTCGCCGTCCGGGATCTCGGACGGCGCGAACCAGCGGAGCTCGGCGACGTCGTCGTGCGGCTCGGGCACGCCCTCGACGATGCGGGCAGTCCAGTAGAAGTTGAGCGTGGCCGCGGCCGAGCCGTCTCCCCCGTAGCGGTCCATCCACACGCCGAGGAGCTCGAGGGGCTCGATCTCGACACCCGCCTCTTCCCGGAGCTCGCGGCGGACACAGTCGCGCGGGTGCTCCTCCTCGTCGAGGAACCCGCCCGGAAGGTCCCACTTGCCCGCGAACGGATCGACGCCGCGCCGCGAGAGCAGGACGCGCCCCTCGTCGTCGAGACAGACGGCGCTCGCGGTCGGCTTCGAGCTCGCGTACGCGCGGAAGCCGCACTCGCCGCATTCGACCATGCCCCCGCCGGGCTCGACCTCGGCTCCACAGCGCGGACAGTGCTTCCACTGATCGAGCTCGCCCACGTCCGCAACAATAGGCCCCGTGCCACGATTCGCCACAGCCACGGTCACCGAGCTCGCACGGATCGGGCTCTTCCAGGAGCTCCCCGGCGAGGTGCTGACCAAGCTCGCGCACAACATGCGCCGCGCCGACGTGGCGCCGGGCGACCCGATCGTCCTCGAGGGCGAGGAGGGTGACCACTTCTACGTGATCCTGCGCGGGCTCGTCGCGGTCAGCAACCAGGGCGGCCTCGGTCCGCGGCGGATGCTGCGGCCTGGCGACTACTTCGGAGAGGTCGCGCTGACGATGCACGTGCCGCGCACGGCGTCTGTGACCGCGCTCGTTCCGACGACTTTGGCAAGCTGCGACAAGCAAACCTTCGACGAGTACGTTCGCCCGCTGTTCGCCGACGACGATCTAGCACCGTCCGGGGGTTCAGGCAGGGACGACTAGCGCCGATGGCGAAAGCGGGACCGCCCAGTGTCTTCCGCACGCAGAATTCCCGTCTACCGAGGCCACTTCGGCCCTGAGCAGGCCGAGCGGCTGCTCTGGCGTGCCGGTTTCGGCCCGCGCCCTGGCGAGGAGAAGCGGCTCGCGAAGAAGGGCCTGCACGGGGCCGTCCATTCGCTGACGCACCCGAAGCACGACCGCCTGATCGGCCCGAAGCCGGTCGACGACGACGGACACCCGATCGCGCCGATCGACGCCTGGGGCCATGACCACCTCTGGTGGCTCGACCGCATGGTTCGCTCCAACCGCCCGCTCGTCGAGCGCATGACGCTCGTCTGGCACGACTGGTTCGCGACCTCGAACGCCGGGGTCGGCTCGCAGCGGCTGATGCTCCAGCAGAACGGGCTCTTCCGCAGCCACTGCCTCGGCTCGTTCTACCAGCTGCTGCTCGCGGTCACGAGGGACCCGGCGATGCTGCTCTGGCTGAACGGCACCGAGAACGAGAAGGACGCGCCGAACGAGAACTACGGGCGCGAGATGATGGAGCTCTTCACGCTCGGCGCGAGCCGCGGCTACTCGGAGCGCGACGTCCGCGAGCAGGCGAGGGCGCTGACCGGCTGGCGGAACGACTGGGACGACGACAAGGGCCCGGTCAACTTCCGCTTCGACCAGAAACGGCACGACACGGGCGCGAAGCGGATCTTCGGGAAGCGGGGCCACTTCGACTGGAAGGACTCGTGCCGGCTGGCCGTCCACCATCCGAAGCACGCGTCGTTCTTCGTCACGAAGCTCTGGAGCTACTTCGTCCCGACCGCTCCGCCGGCCCCGACCCGCCGCGCGCTCGAGTCGCTCTACGTCCGGCACCACTATGCGGTCCGCCCGGTCGTCGAGGCGATCCTCAAGCATCCGGTGCTCTACAACGGCCCGCGCATGGTCAAGCCCCCGGTCGTCTATCTCGCCGGGATGCTGCGCGCGCGCCGGCGCGGGATCGACACCGACGCCTGGACGTGGCTCTCCAACCAGGCCGGCCAGCAGCTCTTCTACCCGCCGAACGTCTCGGGCTGGGACGACTCGCGCTGGCTCGACACGGCGTCGTTCCTCGCGCGCTGGAACCTCGCCGGTCGTGTGCTGCGGCCTTCGGTGCTGAAAGGCGACGACAAGGCACCCCTGAACGCCGAGAAGCTGCTCGACCGCGCGCTCGCCTACTGGGGCCAGCCGCGACTCACGCCCCCGACGAAGCGCGCGCTGAAGTCGTTCGCCCACCACGCGATCAGCGACGCCGACCGGAAATGGAAGAAGGAGCAGTACCCGCCGCTGATCGAGAACGCGCTGCGCCACCTGATCGCCATCTCCCCCGACTCACAGACGTCGTGATGAATCCACGCGCATCGACCGGTCATTTCCGACGGACGCGCGGGCAGAGCCCGCACGTCCTGAACGCGCATCGCAAGCGACGCGTGAGAACCAGCTAATGCCGCATCACGACTGCACCGAGCACTCACGTTCCGCCCTCCTGCGCAAGGCCGTCGCCCAGGCGGGCGCGGGGCTGCCCGACATCGAAACGGGCATGCCGCTGCCAGCCGGCACGGGCCTCGACCGCCGCAGCTTCATTGCGCGCTCGGTCGGGCTCGCCATCGCCGTCTATGGCGCGACGGCGCTCACGCCACGGGCGCTCGACCACGGAATCGCCCAGGCGCTCGCCGCCGGCCCGTCGGACACGGTGCTCGTCACGGTCTTCCTCGACGGAGGCATCGACTCGCTGTCCGTCCTCTTCCCGTACGGCGACCCCGACTACCGCCGCCTGCGCCCGAAACTCGCTCTCCCGGACTCCGGGCTCGTCTTCCCGGAGGACCCGCGCCTGCGCTGGCATCCGTCCGCGGCCGCGTTCAACACGCTGCACGCCGAGGGCAAGCTGGCCGTGCTCCCGGCCGTCGGGTACACGAACGCGGATCAGTCGCACTTCACGTCCCGCCACTACTGGGAGGTCGGCGACACCGATTCACGGCTCCAGACGGGTTGGCTCGGCCGCTACCTCGACCATGTCGGGAAGGCCGACAACCCGCTGCAGGGAGTGAGCCTCGACGGCGAGCTCTCGCCGTCGCTCGCGACTGCGAGGAAGCCGGTCGCCGCGCTGAGCGGCGCCGGCGACTACTCGTTCTGGGCGCCGGGCGTCTACGGCCAGGTCGAGGACCGCATGCTGTCCGCCGTCGGCTCGCTCGGCTCCTCGCGCGGGCACGACAAGGTGCTCGCGGGAGCGCGCGAGGTCACCTTCCAGTCACATCGGCTGCGCCAGCAGCTCGCGCCCTTCAACGGCGGATTCCAGCCGCCGGTTCCGTACCCGAAGTCGAACAGCGGCTTCCCGGATCAGATGGCCGGGTTGGCCGCGCTGCTCGCTGCGGGCCTGCCGCTGCACTGCGTGGCCCTGAGCGCGAACGGCGGGTACGACACGCACTCGGACCAGGCGCAGGACCTCTCCGACAACATCGACCTCGCGAGCAAGACGCTGCTCGCGTTCCAGCGCGACCTCGAGGCGCGCGGCCTCGGGAACCGCGTGCTGACGCTCGTCTGGTCGGAGTTCGGCCGCCGCGCCGAGGAGAACGGCTCCGACGGCACTGACCACGGCGCCGCGGGAATCGGCCTGCTCATGGGCTCGCGCGTGCGCGGAACGATGATCGGCGAGTTCCCGGGCCTGCGGGGCGGGCTCGACGAGGACGGCAACCTCAAGGCGACCGTCGACTACCGGACGATCTACAGCTCGGTGCTCGAGCAGTGGCTGTCCACGGACGCCGCGGCGGTCATCCCGCACGCGAAGTCGTTCGGGCGCGTGCCGCTCCTGCGATGAAGCGCTTCGTGCTCCTGCTCGTGCTCGTTGCATCTGCAGGCGCGCTCCCCGCGCAGGCCGCCGCGCCGCTCGGCCGGGTGCAGGTCGTCGCGGTCGAGTTCCACTACCGGCTGTCGCGGGTCCGGGTCCCGGCTGGCGCGGTCCGGATCGAGCTCGCCAACTTCGGCCAGGACGAGCACAACCTGACGGTCCGGAAGGTCGGCACGACGAAGGTCATGACCATGCCCGGCGCGCTGCCCGGGACACGGGAGACCGCCACGCTCCGCCTCAAGCCGGGGCTCTACGTGCTCAAGTGCACGATGGCCGACCACGCGATGCGTGGGATGAAGGCGCAGCTCAGGGTCGTGCCTCGGCGACCATCGCGTCGCTGAACGCGGGCCAGGCCTCTTTGGCCCAGTCGCCGAAGTCGAGGTCGGTGAGGAGCGCCAGCGCGAGGCCGGAGTCGGGGTCGACCCAGAAGAGCGTCCCGCTCGCGCCCCAGTGCCCGTAGGTGCGCGGCGAGGTGAGCGTGCCGGTGAAGTGCGGCTGCTTCCCGTCCTTGAGCTCGAATGAGAGGCCCCAGTCGTTCGGGTCGAAGCGGCCGAGACCCGGGATCACACCGGCGAGCCCGGGGAACTGGAGGCGCGTCGCCTCGGCGAGCGTCTCCGGCGCGACGAGCGTCGGCGTCATCAGCTCGTTCGTCACCTTCACGAGGTCGTCCAGCGTCCCGTGCAGGCCTCCGGCGGGCGTGCCGCGGTGAACGGCTTCCATGTGCAGCGGATTGAGCACCGCCTTCCGGAGGTACTCCTCGAAGGGCATCTCGGCATTCGCCGCAAGCCGCTCCGCGAGCACCTCGAAGCCGGGGTTCGAGTAGATCCGCCGTGTGCCCGGCTTCGCGATCGGAGGCCCGGCGTCGAACGGCAGGCCGGACGCATGCGCGAGCAGGTGCCGGATCGTCGAGCCCGGCGGGCCGGCCGGCTCGTCCAGGTCGATCGTCCCCTCCTCGGCGGCGACGAGAGCGGCGAGACCGACGACCGGCTTCGAGACGGAAGCCCAACGGAAGACGCGCGAGGAGTCGCCACGGCGCCCGAGCTCGCCCTCGCGTGAGAGCGCTGCGACGGCAACGTTCTCGGCGGGCCACGTGTCGGTGAGTTGAAGCGCTTCCAGGGCGGCGATACTACGGGCGTGAAGCAGATCTTTCCGTCGAGCATCACGGCCGGCGGGTTCGCCGCAGGCGTGAGCGTCCTCGACCACGCGTTCGGCAAGACGAAGCCGTACACGCTCGGCGTCGAGGAGGAGTACATGCTCCTCGACCCGGACACCTTCGACCTCGTCCAGCACATCGACACGTTCCTGGCCGCGGTCGCCGGGCACGAGCTCGAGGCGCAGATGAAGGCGGAGCTCATGCAGTCCGTGCTCGAGATCGCGACGCCCGTGTGCGACACGCCCGCGGAGGTCGACCGGGAGCTCCGGAAGCTGCGCGAGTACGTCACCTCGGTCGCGTCGCAGAAATCGCTGCGCGTCGGCTCGGCAGGCACGCATCCGTTCAGCCTGTTCGAAAAGCAATCGATCACAGCCCGTGACCGGTACCGCGCGCTCGTCGACCAGATGCAGTACGTGGCGCGCCGCGAGCTGATCTTCGGACTCCACATCCACGTCGCCGTGGACGACGCGGAGAAAGCGATCCAGGTCGTGAACGGGCTCCTCGTCGAGCTGCCGCTGCTGCTCGCTTTGTCCGCGAGCTCGCCCTTCTGGCGCGGCCAGGCGACGGGGCTCGCGTCGACCCGGCAACTCGTGTTCGCGGCCTTCCCGCGCTCGGGCCCGCCGCCGAGGTTTCGCGACTACACCGACTACGCGGAGGTCGTCGGCCAGCTCGAGAAGACCGGCTGCATCGCGGACTACACGCACATCTGGTGGGACATCCGCCCGCACCCGCGGCTGGGGACGGTCGAGGTCCGGATCTGTGACTCGGTGTCGCGCGTCGAACATGCCGTCGCGCTGGCCGCGTACTGCCAGGCGCTCGTGAAGATGTACTGCGAGCGGTTCGACCGAGGCGAGGAGATCCGCTCGTACCACCGCATCCTGACGAGCGAGAACAAGTGGCTCGCGGCGCGCTACGGGCTCGAGGCGCCGCTGATGGACCTCGCCACCGAGGCGCGGAACCGCGTGCCCGTCGCGCAGCTGATCCGGCGCCGGCTGAGGGAGCTGACGCCGCACGCGAGGGAGCTCGGCTCGGAGAGCGCGCTGGACGGGATCCGCGAGATCCTGGCCGGCGGAAACGGCGCCGACCGCCAGCTCCGTGTCTTCAACGCGAACCGGGATCTCACCCAGGTCGTCCGCGAGATCGCCGATGCGACAGAAGCCGCCGCGGTTCCGGCCTAGCGCACGGGCAACCCGGTCGCGGCGTCGGAAAAGGAGCTGTTGCGGGCGCCGATGGCGACGACATGCCGACCGCCCGCGGTGAAGCCGACTCCGAGCATCCGCTCGCGCACCAGGGTCGGTCCGCGGACGACGCCGTAGGCGGTGTCCATCAGCCAGAGCCCGTGCGCGCTCACGAACGCGAGCATGCGCCCGTTCGGAGAGACCGCGGCGCTCGGGCCGACCCCGTACAGGTAGTTGCCCGTCGGCACCGCGCGGAAGCGCGCGGTGGACGAGACGTCGAGCGCGTCGAGGTCGACCGTCGTCACGCTCCCGGCGAGCGGGCTCGCGAGATAGAGGCGACGCTCATCCGGGGACAGCGTGAGCGCAGTTGCGCCGGCCCACGTAAGGTCGCCGCGCAGCGGGAGGTCGATGCAGTGCGCGAGGCCGGTGCGGAGGTCCAGCGCGTGGACGAAGGTTCCGCCGTCGGGCTTCACATAGAGCGTGTACAGCCACGAGCCGTCACGAGTCTCGACCGCGGTCATTGCGAGGCCGGTCATCTTCTCGTCGGGCTCGTCGAGCCTCGTCGGGCTGAGGCGGGCGCTGCCGCGATCGTACTGCTGGAGGTCGTAGCCGCCGCTGCGGTGCCAGTGGACGAGGAACAGTCGCCGTCCGTTCTGGGAGAACGACTCGAGCTCGTAGGTGCCCGAAAGCCGGACGGACTCCGACCGCCGTGGCCCGTCCAGCGTGAACACGGTCGCCCGCGCGCGCTTCCGGAACCTGAAGCGCGCGATCCTGCGGCCGTCCGCGGAGACTCCCACGACGCTCCACGAACCGGGAACCGTTCGGAGCGGTCGTCCGCGGCCCGTCCGGGTGTCGTAGCGCACGAAGCGAGTCTTGTGCTGCCCCTGGACGGCTGAAACGAAAACCCGACCGTCGGCGGAGAGCATGCCGCTCGGGAGGTCGAATCGCTTGCGACCGGTCCGCAGGTCGTAGACGGACAGCAGACCTTGCTGCCCGTTCTGGAAGACGAAGGCGCGGCTCGACCCGGGCGGTGCGACGCTCGTCGTCCCGCAGGTCGAGGGCGGGCAACCGTCCGCGTGAGCGGCCCCGGGGAACGGGAGGGCGAGAAGCACGAGTAGTGGGAGTAGTCGTCTCATGTCCACTGGTACGCGCCTCGCTGCCGGAGAGGTCCCGGACCTTTCGCCACCCGGCCCGCGTATGGACCTCGTGCCCGATGACACTCGTATAGTCAGCGCGTGGTGGCCCCCGGCCGGCAGGAGCGCTCCTGGATACGGGGCGCCCGAGCGGGATCTGTCTCGGACCTCGAGGCGCTGTTTCGCGAGCACTGGCCGCGGGCGCACAGGGCCGCCTATCTCGTCGTCCAGGACGCAGCCGCGGCGGAGGACATCGCGCAGGAGGCATTCCTGTCCGCGCTGCGCAACCTCGACCGGTTCGACCGGCGCCGTCCGTTCGGGCCGTGGCTGCACCGGATCGTCGTCAACCGGGCGATCGACTGGGCGCGGGCCCGGACGCTGCGCCGCGAGCTGTCCGAGGTCCCGGGCTCAGAGGACTTCGACACCGGCGACCTCGGCACGTTCTCGGAGGGGGTCGCGGCCGGGCTCGCGGGGCTCGCGCCCGATCAGCGGGCCGTGATCGTGCTGCGCTACCTGCTCGAGTACACGCCCGGCGAGATCGCGGACCTGCTCGACCTGCCGCGCGGGACCGTGAACTCGCGCCTGCGCCGTGGCCTCGACCGGCTCGAGGCGATCGTCGACAGGGAGCAGCGATGAGCGACGACGTCAAGCGGGCGCTCCAGCGGATCCACACGCCGGACGAGATCGACGCGCAGCGGCGCGCCTGGGCGCTCGTCCGCGCGTCGTTCGACGCCCGCGAGCCGGTCTCGTGGCAGCGCCGGAACCGCCGGCCGCTCCTCGCCGCGGCGGTGGTGGTCGTCGCGCTGCTCGCAGCGTTGCTCTCGTCGCCCGGCCGGGCGCTCGTCGGCAGCGTGCGCGACGCGGTCACGCCCAACAAGCACACTTCGAAGCCGAAGCCCGCGCTCACGGCCCTGCCGGCGGGCGGCTCGCTCCTCGTCAACTCGAGCCGGGGCCCGTGGATCGTCCATCCCGACGGGTCGATGCGACTGCTCGGGTCGTACTGGGAAGGAGCGTGGTCGCCGAACGCGGAGCACGTCGCGGTCACCCGCGCGCATCGCCTCGCGGCGCTCGCGCCGGACGGGACGGTCAAGTGGTCGCTGGCCCGCGCAAAGCTGCTGCACGGCGCACGCTGGTCGCTCGAGCCGCGAGCCGAGTGTTGCCGGATCTCCTATCTCAACGGCAGGCAGCTGCGCGTCGTGGCCGGCGACGGGACCGGCGATGCTCCGCTCCGCAACGTCGTCGGGGCGGTTGCTCCCGCCTGGCGACCGGGCGTGACGCGGCAGCTCGCCTTCTCGACGATCGACGGGCGGATCGAGCTCGTCGACGTCGACTCGACGAAGACGACCTGGCTGAGCGCTCCGGGCGACCCGCCGACCCAGCTCGTCTGGTCCGACGACGGTCAGCGCCTCCTCGCGCTGGGCGAGCGGTCGCTGCGCGTCTTCGACTCGAACGGGAACAAGCTCTGGTCTATCGGGATGCCCGTCGGGCCCTCCGGCGTCGTCTTCGTCCGCAAGAGCCACCGGTTCATCCTGATCCGCTACTCGACGGCGACCCAGCGCAGCGACCTCGTGCTGTTCCAGGCCGAGACCACGCCCGGCGAGCCGCGCTTCCTCTACTCGGCGCCCGGGGACTTCGGGACGCTGGCGATCTCCCAGAACGGCGAGTGGCTCCTCGTCGGCTGGGTCAACGCGAACCAGTGGCTGTTCCTTCGCCTCACGTCGGCCAAGGTCGAGTCGGTGTCGAACATCGTCGAGCAGTTCGGCGGCTCGGCGAGCGCACCGCTCGAGAGGTCGTTCCCCAAGAGCGTGTCCTGGTGCTGTCCCCCGTCTCCCTAATGGACTCTCTCACGAATCACGCGATAGCCGACGAGCAGAGAGCCAGTCGGTGAGATCTGGCTTCCGATCGATTCGAGCTGAATCGATGGCAAGCCGTCGAGGAGTCGTCGTCCGCGGCCGGCGATTCTCGGCGCGATCACGAGCCTGAGCTCGTCGACGACGTCGGCGGTGAGCAGCGCCTGCGCGACGGAGATGCTTGCGTGGACGCCGACATCGCCTCCGGGCTGCTGCTTGAGATCCCGAACGAATTCGACCAACCCGCCGTCGATCGCCGTCGCATTGGCCCAATCTCGGTCAAGGGGCGTCGAGGTCGCGACGTGCTTCGCGACCCCGTTGATGAATGTCGCGAATGGCTGGATCTGGCTGCTCGGCCAGAACTGCGCCCACTCGGCGTAGCTACGGCGGCCGAGAATGACCGCGTCCTGAGTCGCGATCACAGCGGCAAGGTCGGCGTCCATCGCGTCGTCCCAGTCGGCGACGAAACCATCTGGGTCCTCGGCAACCCCGTCGAGGGACAACAGCTCGTACACGACGATCTTTCGCACGCCCTACACCTCCAGTTTGGTCTCTGGTGTCGTCAGCTGAGGTTCTTCGCGAGGCCTTGATAGGCAGGGTGGAGCTCGTC
This sequence comes from uncultured Actinomycetes bacterium, assembly GCA_963850415.1. GTDB lineage: Bacteria > Actinomycetota > Thermoleophilia > Gaiellales > Gaiellaceae > VAXT01. The sequence continues at coordinate 1,191,950 of CAWKLE010000003.1, read as the reverse complement.
CCACCGCGCCTTGACGTCGTCGCGGCGCTCACGTCCGGCGAGGTGGTCGGCGAGATCTTCGACATGAAGCTGCACCCCCGCCCCGTACGCGGAGGCCAAATCCAGAGGCATCCCTCGCTCCTCCCAGACCACGATCGTCTGGTCGCCGTCGGCGGCCAACGTGACCTCGATGACCCCTTCTCCGGCTCGTCCGGGTCCTTTGGTCAGCAACAGCAGCCGCTGCGGGGGCTCGCATGCCTCCACCAAACCGGTGCCTTCCCACCCGCTCGAAAAGAGGCGTGCCCGGTACTCGCCGCCCCGGCGAAGGTCGCCCTCGACTTCGCCGTACCAGCGGGCCAGACGCGAGGGGTCGGTGAGTGCCGACCACACGTCGTCGATAACGGTGTCGAAGCGATCCTCGATGCGCACGACGCCCTTGCCATTTGCCAAGTGAAGGCTGCCCAGGATTCGGCCACCTCCACGTGCGTTGCTCGTCATCTGGTGCTCCCTCGTTCGCGGGCTTCGAGTAGTGCCTTCATCAGAGACTCGGCACGCGCGCATAAATCATCGCTCGGACATCAACCTGCCGGCAAGACAGTGGGCCGGCTTACGAGGAACGTCGCTCAGCCTGAAACCGCATGCTCGAGATACCGAACGATCGGCCATGCGCCATCGCTCGTGTTCGAGATCACCGTGAGCGTCACGCGTCCGCGCGGATCGTGCACGGACCGGAACGAGACACCCGCGTCGTACCCCTCCAGAAGGACGGCGTCGTTCGACGCGTGGAGCCAGAAGCCGAGCCCGTAGCGCTTCGAGTGCTTCGGCGCGTCGCTGCGCGGCCGAACCATCTCCAAGACCCAGTCCGTGGAGACGATCCGACCGGCGAAGAACGCCCGCCAGAACGAGCTGATGTCCGCGGCCGTGGAGTAGATCCCGCCGTCGCCGCTCCCCCGCACCGGGAGATGGAGGACGTTGCTCCTCCACGCGCCGTCGACCTCGACGTAACCGAGGGCGGTCCGGGCGGGGAGCTCGTCGGAGCGCAGGAACGCTGTGTCCGTCAATCCGGCGCGCCGGCACACGCGTTGCTCGACCAGCTCGTGGAAGGGCATGCCGCTCGCGCGTTCGGCGATGAGCGCCAGCACGACGTAGCCGCGCGTTGCAGTACTCGAAGCGTTCGCCGGGCGCGAACTTGCTCGGGTGGCCGTCGAGCACCACGAGGTAGTCCTCGGTGGTCGCGAGCTCGTGCACTGGTACCGGCATCACGTACTCCTCGACCTCCCAGTCGGCTTCCTCGTCGAGGTAGTCGCCGATGCCCGACCGGTGCGACAGGAGGTGCTCGACCGTCACGCCGTCGTCGATCTCCGGCAGATCGCTGCCGAGGACGGAGCGGGCGGGCGTCGAGAGCTCGAGCACGCCTTCCTCGATCAGGCTCACGACGGCGAGCGCCGTGAAGCCTTTCGCCGCGCTCGCGAGCCCGAAGCGCGTGTCCACCGCGTTCGGGATCTCGAAGCCCCGATGCGCAAGGCCGTACGCCTTCGCGAGCTCGATCCGGTCGCCGTGGTCGATCCGAACGACACCCGAGAACCCTGTCTTCGACGCAAGGGCGTCGAGCTCGCCACCGAGATCAGACATGCCGCCGACTGGGTCTTTCTGCGACGACGATCACGTCAGGACGGATCCGCTAGTCGGCCCACCAGTTGCGCTGGCCCTCCACGTCGTCGCGCGGATCCTCGCCGAGATTGGGCGCGCCGACGACGAGGATTTCGAGGCCCTCCGGCCCGGCCTCGTAGCCCCGCCACATACCGGGCGGGACCCGCACCGCGTCCCAGGCCTTGAGCTCGACGATCTCGTCGTCGACCTTCATCCGCCCGCTCCCGCGCACGACCACGTACACCTCCTCTTGCGTCTCGTGCGTGTGGCCGTAGGGGAAGCGATAGCCGGGCGGGAGGCGCTGGTAGCTCAGCGCGGATTTCTCGAGCTCGAGCGCCTGGGTCGCGGCGCGGAACTCCAGGTCCCGCGCGCCGTCGAACCCAGGCCCGATGTCCTCCAGGTCCTCCTTGATGTTGCTGAGCGTGAACGGCACCGCGCAATCCTATGGCGTCGTTCCGCGCCTTCGTCGCGCCGGTCATTGACACATTCCGATATCGGAATATGATGGTGCCGTGGCCCGCTCCTCCACGACACTGGATGTCTTCAACGCGATTGGCGAGGCGCGGCGTCGCGAGATCCTGGACACGCTGATCGCAGGCGAGAAGGCGGTGGGAGCAATCGTGAACGACCTCTCGATGCCCCAGCCTCAGGTCTCGAAGCACCTACGGGTGCTCAGCGAGGTCGGGCTCGTCACCTGCCGGGCGGAGGGACGTCGTCGGCTGTACAGCCTCGAACCCGTACGCCTTCAGCCGTTTCACGACTGGCTGGCCAAGTACGAGCAGGCGTGGAATGAGCGACTGGATCGGATGGACGACTACCTCAAAGAGCTACAACAAGGAGAGGCGCATGACACCTAATCGACATGGATCCGCAGTCGTCGACTTCCCGAGCGAGCTCGAGATCGTCACTACTCGAGAGTTCGACGCGCCGCTCGAGCTCGTCTTCGACGTCTTCACGAAGCCAGAGCATGTGCGCAACTGGTTCGCTCCGTTTGATTGCGTGGTGACCGAGTGCGTGATCGACCTGCGCGTCGGAGGGAGCTACCACGTCGTCTTCGTGACCGAAGACGGGACCGAGTGCTCGTTTCGGGGAACCTACTTGGAGGTCGCGCCGCCGACCCGGACGGTTGCAACGTGGCTGTTCGAAGGGTGGCCCGACGCGGATGCCGTCGAGTCCGTTGACCTGCACGAAACGGACGGCGTGACGACGCTGACGATGGCGATGGTGTTCCGCGACCAGGCCGGCCGTGCCCACATGGGCAAGTCCGACGGCCAGCAGAGCAGCTTCGACCACATGGAGGATTACCTGAGGACACTGGTCGAGCAAGAGGAAACGGTCTCTCGGTAGTCGAGGATCGAACCAGACTGGTCGCGTGATGTCACAGGCGCCGTTTGTCCCTTCGGGATTCGTCATCCCGCTCGCTCTCGCGACGGAGCACTTCAGGCTCGAACCACTCGGGCCGCAACACAACGACTCCGACTACGAGGCGTGGTCGTCGTCGGTGGAGCACATCCGCATGACACCCGGCTGGGAGACGAGCTCCTGGCCCGACGACCGCAGCATGGTGGACAACCTGCGCGACCTTGAAGCCCACGCCGACGACTTCGAGAACAGGGAGGGCTTTACCTACACCGTGCTCGATCCTGCGACCGGCGACGTGATCGGCTGCGTGTACATCTATCCCGACGACAGCGAGCAGCACGACGCGCGCGTGCGCTCATGGGTGCGGGCGAGCCGGCCCGAGCTCGACGTGCAGCTGTGGCGGGCGGTCACAGACTGGCTCGCGGACGAGTGGCCGTTCGAGCGTGTGGAGTACGCCGCGCGCGCCGACGGCGCCTGACGCTCGGTCCTAGGGGTAAATGTGAAGCGCGCTGGACTCGGCACTCGGCTTGCCCAGTCGGTCGACCACTCCTCGACGGCCCGTAACTCATCGGTCTCGTGCCCGGGCGGCGCTGGCATGGCTGCCATCAGGCAGACGTGCTGCGCGAGCTCGTGCACTCGCGTCGCGGCGATCAGGTTCTAGGTCGCTCCACCAACGACTCGTCGCGAGGTCGCCGACGGTAGGGTCGCTCCATGCTCGGCCCCGGAGACAACGTCCCCGACGCAACGGTCTGGATGGCCCCTCGCGAGCCGGCGATCTGCTCGAACCTCGTCGCGGGGCGCTCGGCGCTCTTCCTCTTCTTCCTGTTCGCCTGGTCGTCGACCTGAACGAACGAGCTCGAGCTCCTGCGTGACAGGAGAGCGGAGTTCGAGGAGGCCGGCGTGACGCCGTTCGCGATCTCACGGGACTCGCCGTGGACGCAGACGGCGTGGAGCCAGGCACTCGACCTCGGCGAGATCCAGTTCCTGTCCGACTGGAACGGGGACGCGGTGCGCGGGTTCGGGGTCGCCCACGGGTTCCGCGGGATGCAGGACGTCGCCGAGCGAACGACCTTCCTGGTCGAGCGCGGCGGTACGGTGCGCCGCGCATGGCGTCACGATCCCGGCGAGGTTCCGGACTTCGACGAGCTGCTCGCGGCCGCGCGGGCCTTGTAGCGCTGGCCTGCGCGCTCTTCGTCGGGGCAGGTCTCTTTGCGACATGGCCCGGGACCAGGTCCCTGGGCACGTCCTTTATGGCCGAGGGGAAGCCCGGGTACGGCGAGGCGGCGCCCGGCGATCACCTGCAGACGAGCTACAACCTCTGGCTCGTCGGGCACCAGCTGGAGCATGGACGGGCGCCGTGGCGCGATCCGTACAGCTTCCAGCCCGAGGTGAAGCCGCGCTGGAACCTCGCGGGCTGGCCGTTCGGATACGTGTACTGGCCGCTGCAGGCGGCGCTCGGAACCGTGCTCGCGTGGAACGTGTTCGTCCTGCTCGGCTTCCTCGGCGCGGGCGGCTTCACGGCGCTCTGGCTCCGGGAGGTCGGCACGCCTCGCGGGGCCTCGCTCGCGGGCGGGCTCGCCTTCGCGCTGGCGCCGTACCTCCAGGCGCAGTGGAGCGCCGGACATCTCCTGGCATGGATCGCGATGCTGCTGCCGCTGTCCCTGTACGGGCTCGAGCGGGCGAGGAAGGGATCGGACTGGTGGCTCGCCCTGGCCGGCGGCGCGCTCGTCTCGATACCGCTTTCGGGCCAGCTCCACCTTGCGCTCGGAGCGATCCCGTTCTTCGCCGCCTACGCGCTCGTCCGGTTGCCGTGGGCCGCTCTGCTGGCCGTGCCCGCGCTCGGCGCCGGGCTGATCGCCGATCGGCTCGCCGTGCGCGGGACGACCGGGGCGAGCGGCCGCCAGTTCCGCCAGGTCGAGCACTACTCCGCGAGCCTGCCGGACTTCCTCTCGCGCGACACGCACGTGCTGGAAGGGATCGTCTACGTCGGCTGGACGGTCGCGGTGCTCGCCGTGGCCGGGCTCGCCGCGCTCGTCCTGCGCCGCCGCTGGGGGATGGCGCTCGTGCTCGGCCTGGGAGCGCTGACCCCGATCCTGTTCTCACTCGGCGGGAACCTGCCCGGATACCACTTCATCTGGGAGCACGTCCCGGGGCTCCGGAACACACGCGTGCCGGAGCGGATGATGCCGATCGCCTGCCTCGCACTCGCGGGGCTCGTCGCCGTGGCGGTCTCGAGGTTCCGCTGGCCGGGAGTCGCCGCGGTCGTGGCTCTGCTCTTGCTCGTCGACCTGCGGATGGGGCTCTTCCACCAGACGGCCGCCGATCCGCACAACCCTGTCTACGCAGCACTCCGGCAAGACTCGCCGGGACGCCTCCTCGAGCTCCCCGTCTTCGACGCAGGCAGCCAGAGCGCGAGCGTCTACCTCTACTACCTGATGCAGGCGCCGCACGAGCATCCGTCCGGCTACTCGACGACCGCCCCACTCGCGGCCGACCTCCGGCTCCATGAGCTCCAAAAGACGCCGTGTAGATACCTAGAGAACGTAGGTATCCGGGAGATCGTCACGCACTACGACTGGAAGAAGCACTGCGGCGCGCGCCTCGTCTCCCGCTCCGGCCGAATCGCGCTGTATCGGGTTCCCAGTCGTTGAGACTCGGTCAGGGCTTCGCGTCAGAACCGGGGGGCCAGGGCAAACGCACCGGCTGAAAATCGCCGGGCCAGTCGGCCTACGCCTCATCGGGCTTGTTCGTCCCTCGCGACGGACGGGCCGTACTTCGCTGCGGCTTCGCTGACCGGATAGCGGACTGTCGGGTTTTCAGGCTTGCTTCGTTGACGGACATCCGTCCTCCTCGGTGCGGAGGTTGACCTTTAGCTAATCAGCGTGCACGAGAGCGTGGAGTTCTGTGAGCGGGTCGCCTTCGAGCTCGTGGCGCTGCCAGCTCTCGCCGCGATCCTCGCTGCCCCACAGCTGCCCGTCGGCGAGGCCGGCGACGACACCTCCCTCGTAGGCGACGAGCGCGTACGGCATCGCCGGCAGCGGCTCGGGGAGGCCGCCGCCGAGCGCGGTCCAGGCACCGTCACGGCGGCCGTAGATCAGCGCCTGCGGGTCGCGCCCGCCGTGGGCCGCATACGGCCCCGTGCTCGCCGAGACGTACCAGCGCTCCGGATCGTCCGGATCGACCGCGACCGACCAGGTGTAGTGCCGGTCCCGGCCGTCGTCCGCCGCGTGCCAGGAATCGCCGGCGTCGTCGCTCCACGCTGCGCCGCCGCCGCCGGCCTCGTAGGCCCGCCCGAGCTCGCGCGGGTGCCACGCGAGCGAATGGACGTCGCGCTGCGCACCGGGACGATGGTCGTGCCAGGTCTCACCGCGATCGGTCGAGCGCATCAGCCCGCCCAGCTCGATCCCGACGAGCAGAAGGCCGGCGTCGTGCGGGCTCGGCGCGATCCACCGGACGTGAGACGTCCAGGGCCGGGGCGGGAAGCTCCACGTCGGGCGGGAAGGCAGCTCCAGCAGGCCGGTGAGCTCGTCCCAGGTCTCGCCGCGGTCGTCGCTGCGGTAGAGGGCGCTCGGCTCGGTGCCCGCGTAGACCGCTCCGTCGGCCGGGCTGACCGCCAGCGAGAAGACGCCCGGGGCGGGAAGCTCGCAGTCAACCCACGACTCGCCGCCGTCGGACGTCCGACGGACGCCGCCCTCGCACAGGCCCGCGTACACGACGTCAGCGTCGGAAGGATCGAGAGCGAGACACTGGGCCCCGCTCCCGGTCAGGGAGATCGTCGTCCGCCAGACGCCGTCGCTTCCGTCGAGGCTCGCAACCGCATCACCGGTGGCCGCGTACAGGCGTGCCATGCTTGACGAGAAGCTACTCCCCCCTCAGTATCGGCGCAGCCCCGGGCTCCGGGGTACGAGGAATGGAGGGAATCGTGAGTGGAACGCTGAAGGAGTTTCGTGACTTTCTCCTCCGGGGGAACCTGATCACCCTGGCGGTGGCGTTCGTGATGGGTCTCGCGTTCGCCGCGCTGGTGAACTCGTTCGTGGCGAATCTGGTGATGCCGATCATCGCCGCGATCGTGGGCAAGCCGAACTTCAACGACCTGACCTTCACCATCCACAAGTCGGTGTTCACGTACGGAACGTTCATCACGGATCTGATCTCGTTCCTGGCGATCGCAGCAGCGGTCTTCTTCTTCATCGTGAAGCCCGTCGACATGATCGCGAAGCGCCGGAGGGGTGGAGTTGAGGAAGAGGAGATCTCCGACGAGGAACGCCGCCATCAGGAGCTGCTCGCGGCCTTGCGCGCCCGGGCCTGAGAGCCAGTCTTACTCGACGAGCAGGCCCTACATGCCCATCGCGTGGTACCCCGAGTCGACGTAGAGCGTCGTCCCGGTCACGTTCCGCGCATCGTCCGACAGAAGGTACGCGGCCGCGGCGCCGACGTCGACTGCGTCCACGTGCCGACGGAGCGGAGCGCGCTCCTCGACGATCGCCTCCATCGTCGGGAAGCCGTGGATCGAGCGCGCGGCGAGAGTGCGCACCGGTCCCGCCGAGACCGCGTTGACGCGGATGTTCTTCTGGCCGAGGTCCCAGGCCAGGTACTGAACCGACGAGTCGAGGGCGGACTTCGCGACGCCCATCACGTTGTAGTGCGGAACGGCGCGGACGCCGCCGAGGTACGTCATCGTCAGGATCGAGCCGCCGCCGGCGGCTTCCATCAGCGGCTCAGCCGCGCGCGCGGTCGCCACGAGCGAGTAGGCACTGACGTCGAGCGCCATCCAGAAGCGGTCGCGGGGCGTGTCCGTGAAGCGACCCTCGAGGTCCTCCGCGGCGGCGAACGCGACCGAGTGCACGAGCAGGTCGAGGCCGCCGAGCGCTTCGCCCGCCTCGCCCACGACCCGCTCCACATCCTCGTCGGAGCGCACGTCGCACTCGGTGACGAGCGGGCTCGAGACGCTCTCCGCGAGCTCGCGCACGCCCTTCTCGATGCGCTCGCCCTGGTACGTGAACGCGAGCTGCGCGCCTTCTTCGGACAGGCGCTTCGCGATCGCCCAGGCAATCGAGCGTTTGTTCGCGACGCCGAGGACGAGGCCGCGTTTGCCTTCGAAGCGATTCATCGGTTGGCCGATCCTAACGACCGTTACTGTGAGCCACCTTGCGGGTCGCGGTCGTCACCGGCGGCGGGTCAGGCATCGGCGCCGCCCTCGCGGGCAAGCTGGCCGAGCGCGACTGGCTGTGCGTGCTCGTTGGCCGGCGCGAGGACCGGTTGCGCGCAGCGGCCAAGGAGGTCGGCGGAGAGCACGAGATCTGCGACGTGGCCGACCGAGACGCGGTCGAACGTATGGCCGCTTCCGTCCGCGAGCGCCATCCCGAGGTCGGGCTGCTCGTCAACAACGCGGGCGTCTCCGGGCGCGGCAACTACCTCGACCTGCCTCCCGAGCGAATCGAGGAGCTGATCCGGATCAACTACCTGGGGTCGGTCTGGTGCCTCCAGGCGTTTCTGCCCGCGCTCGAAGCCGCGGCGCCGTCGCATCTCGTGAACGTCGTCTCCGTCGCAGGGACGGTTGCGGTCGGGCCCTACTCGGCCTCGAAGCACGCGCAACTCGCCTTCTCCCGCTCCGTTGCGCGGGAGCTCCGGCCGCGAGGCGTCCACGTGCACACGATCAATCCGGGCTTCGTCCACACGGAGGGCTTCCCGCAGGACTGGCTGCTGCGCGGCCGGTTCAAGCGAGTCGTCGTCGGGCCCGAGCACGTGGCCGAACGCATCGTCGGCGCGATCGAGCGCGACCGGGCCGAGATCTTCGTTCCGCGCTGGTACCGGGCGGCCGCGATCGCACAGGCGCTCGTCCCGGGAACGTTCCGGCGCGTTCCCGCGCGCCGAGCCCGCTCGTAGCTACGGTGGAGGAGTGGAGATCGAGTTCCTGTTCTGGGACGGCTGTCCCTCGCACCCGGAGGCCAGGCAGCTCCTCAACGACGTCCTCGCCGAGCGCGGCCTCGACCCCGAGGTTCGAGTTCGGGAGGTGTTCACGCAGGCCGAAGCCGAGGAGCTTCGCTTCCCCGGCTCGCCGACGATCCGCGTCGACGGCGAGGACGTCGACCCGGTGAGCTCGTCGGCGCGGCCCGCGCTCAACTGCCGCATCTACCGCAAGCCGGACGGCCGTCCGTCCCCCATCCCAACCCGCGAACAACTGGAGGCCGCACTGTCATGACGATCGCTCTCGCAACCGACGCTCCGACCTTCGACCTGCCAGGAGTGGATGGGCAACAGCATTCGCTGGCCGACTACGCGGACCAGCCTGCGCTCGCTGTCGTCTGGTCGTGCAACCACTGCCCCTACGTCCAGGCCTGGGAGGGACGGATGGTCGCGCTGCAGCGCGAGCTCGGCGACCACGGCTTCCAGCTCGTCGCGATCAGCTCCAACGACGCGGACGCGTATCCGGAGGACTCGTTCGCTGCGATGAAGGCGCGCGCCGAGGAGCAGGGGTTCAACTTCGACTACCTGTACGACGAGGACCAGTCGGTGCTCGAGGCGTACGGCGCCGAGCGCACGCCCGAGGTGTTTCTGTTCGACCGCGACCGTCGACTCGTCTATCACGGCGCGATCGACGACTCGCGCGAGGAGGAAGGCGTGACTCAGGAGTATCTGCGGAACGCGATCGTCGCGGTGCTCGCGGGCGATTCGCCGGCGGTGGACGACACTCCGGCGGTCGGGTGCTCGGTGAAGCGGAAGCCGTAGCGACGGCGCTTCTTCTTAGGCACTGTCCACCTCCTCCCCGCTGCGATCCTATTGAGAGCGGGCGCACGTGTCTGTCACGGGATTGCGCCAGAACTGCTACTTCGACCCGGCCTGCTCGCGCCTGACGAGCTCGAGGGCTTCCTCGCGGGTCGCAATCGTCCCGGCGGCGCGCTCCTCGGCGATCAGTTCCAGCAGGCGGCCGATCTCCGGGCCCGGCGGCACGCCGAGCTCGTCGCCGCGGAGAAGCGGGCCGCCCGGGTCACGCTCGCGCGCGGCGAGCACCTCCGGCTCGAGCTGAGCCGCCCCGACGAAGACGAGTGCGTCCGGCGTCCAGGGCTCGGTCGCCCGCCGAAAGCGGTGGATCGACCGGGGCGATCCGTCCGCGGGAGCCTCTGCGCGTAGCAGCTTTTGCGCGTAGCGCTTCGTCTCGTTCGACACGGGAAACCGGCGCAGCGCGTCGCCGAAGACCGCTACGAGGCGGAACGCCGGCCGGTCGACGAGAGCGGGCCGGTCGAGCCCCGCGCTCGACCCTTCGAGCGGCTCCAGCAACCCGAGCTCGTCGGCCCGCCGGTAGCCGTCGACGGACAGCCGCACCAGCTCGGCCAGCGTCCGCTCGCGTGCCGGTTCGGTCACGAGCGCCGCGTGCCCGCGCAACAGGCGCTCGGTCTCGGGCTCGAGCTGGAAGCCGAGCTCGTCCTCGAGGCGCGCCGCGCGCATCAGCCGCAGCGGGTCGTCGGTGAACACGGACGGCGAGACGACGCGGATCAGCCCCGCAGCGAGGTCAGCGCGGCCCGCGAACGGGTCGACCGCGGCGCCGCCGGCAAGTGGCACCGCGATTGCGTTGATCGTGAAGTCGCGCGTCGCAAGGTCGTCCTCGATCGTCCCCGGGAACGGCGTGAAATCGACCGTGTGCCCGGCTTCGAGCGCAACCCGCCAGGCGCCGTGTCGTTCGGAGAGCGGGAACGGGTCACCGCCGGAGCGCTTCGCATAGGCCCGCGCAGCCGCCTGCGGCTCCCGGACGGCGATGTCCAGGTCGACGAGCTCCCGTCCGAGCAGCTCGTCTCGCACGGCGCCGCCGACGACCCACGCCTCCTCGCCCGCGAGCAGCTCTCGAGCGAGCTCACGCATCGATCACCACGCGCCGCGCCCGCGGCCGACTCGAGTCGATGCGGGTCGAGAGCTCGTAGTTGAGCGTGTTCGCCACGCGTGCGTGATCCTCGATCAGCACGCCGTGGCCGATGAGCGTGACCGCCGTCCCGACGGGAAGCTCCCGATCGAGCTCGACCGCGAGCGCGTCCATCGAGACGGCGCCGACGACCCGGCATGGCCGCCCGTCGACCTGAACCCGCGTCCCGGTCAGGTCCCGGCGGAAACCGTCCGCGTACCCTACGGGCACGAGGCCGATCCAGGTCGGCTCTCGCGCCACGAAGACCCTGCCGTACCCCGTGCTCTCCCCCGGCGCCAGGCGCCGAACCTGCGCCAGGTAGCTCTCCCAGCGCAGCGCCGGCTCGAGGCCGTCGACCGCCGGCGGCTCGCCGAAGGGCGACATCCCGTAGAGCGCGACCCCGCACCGCGCGGCATCGAAGTGGGACTCGGGGATTCGCAGCGCGGCCGCGCTGTTCGCGATGTGCCGGATCACGTTCGGCCGGCCGGCCGTCGCCGCCTCGAAACGCTCGATCTGGGCGCGCGCAAAGTCCGGGTCCGAGTCGGCAGTCGCGAGATGGCTCATCAGCCCAACGAGGTTGACCGGCGGCGCGGGCAGCTCGGACAGGCCCCAGCGGCCCATGCCCGTGTCGAGCTTGAGGTGGACGCGGACACCCTCAGGGATCGGTTCGTCGAAGACGGCGAGGTCGAGATCCGCCTCGCGTGCCTGCGCGACATCGCGGTCCGTGCTCGGCCCGAGAATGAGAATGCGCACGCCCGGGAACTCCCGCCGGAGCGGAAGCGCCTCGGCGACGGTTGCGACGCAGAGCGCAAGCGCGCCCTCGCCGAGCGCCGCGCCTGCGACGTCGACCGCGCCGTGCCCGTAGCCGTCGGCCTTGACCACGGCCCAGAGCTGCGCGCGCCCGAGAGCGCTCCTCAATCGGCGGACGTTGCGCCGCACCGCGCCGAGGTCGATCGTGATCTCGGAGCGGTGCATCAGTGCCCGGAGAGCACCCTCGGCAGCGCGTCGAGCAGATCGCTCGCGATCATCCCCGCACCGAGGGAGGCCTCGATCGCGGCCCAGTGGTGCGCCGTTGCGCCCGCGGCCGTCGCCAGCCGTGCGTCCATGCCCTTGGCGAGGAACGCGGCGATCACCCCAGTCAGGACGTCGCCGGTCCCGGCCGTGGCGAGGCTCGGGTCGCCCCCGTCGACAAGGACGCCTGTTCCAGGCGCTGCGATCAGCGTCCCGGCGCCCTTGAGCAGGACGACGCAGCCGAAGCGCTCGACCGCGCGGCGCACGGCCGCCACCCGGTGCGCGTCCACCCACGACGCCTCCTCGCCGATCAGCCGGCCCAGCTCGCCGGAGTGCGGAGTCAGGACACGTGGGGCGGGCCACTCGGCCGGCTCGAGCGCCCAGAGAGCGTCGCCGTCGACGACCGTCGGCAGCTTCGCCTCTGCGAGCACTCGCCTCACGAACGCCTTCGTGCCGTCGCTCCGCCCGAGGCCCGGGCCGATCGCAAGCGCTCCCGCCTTCTCGACCAGCTCCAGGACCGTGGCCGCGGCGTCCTCGGTCACGAGCCCTTCGCCGTCCGAGGACAACTGCCGCTTCACCGCCTCCAGCACCCAGCTCTCGAACACACGTATCGCAGGCTCCGGGCCGGCCAGCGTCACGTACCCCGCGTCGGACCGGAACGCGGCGAGCGCCGACAGGCAGGGCGCGCCGGTCATCCCGCGCGATCCGCCGACGACGACCACGTGGCCGGAGGTGTACTTGTTGCCCTCGGGGCTGCGCCGCGGAACCCGGTCGAGGATCGGCCTGGACACGCGTCCGTTCTCCGTCTCGATCTGCTCGAGTCCGATGTCGGCCACCTCGATGTAGCCGGCGAGGAACGCGCCGGGAGTCACGTAGTGGCCGACCTTCTCACCGTGGAACGTGACGGTCAGGTCCGCGTCCACGGCGGCGCCGGCCACCTCGCCCGTCGACGCATCCACGCCCGACGGAAGGTCGACGCTGAGCACGGGCGCGCCGAGGTCGTTGATCTGCTCGATCAGCCGCGCCGCTCCCGGGCGCGGCTCGCCCTCGAAACCGGTGCCGAAGACCGCGTCGATGAGCACGTCCGGGTCGCCGAGCTCCTTCTCCTCGTCCTCGGGCTTGACGTCGACGACGAGCACGTCGCGGCCAGCCTCTTCGAGCACTCGCGCGGCCACGTGGCCGTCGCCGCCGTTCGAACCGCCCCCGCAGACGACCGTGTAGTGGCGCGCGTCGCCGAAGTCCTCGAGCGCGTGCTGGGCGACCGCCCGCCCCGCGCGCTCCATCAGCTCGTCAACGGTTCCCGGGTACGCCTCCTCCGCGGTCCGCATCTCGGCCGCGGTGTAGAGCGGCTCACGCATCCTGGTCGGCAACGAGGCAGACCGCCGTCGCGAGACCTTTCGAGTGCGACATCGAGAGGTCGATCGCCCCCGCGCGCACCTTCTCGGCCCAGGCCTTCGTGCGCCCGGAGAGCTTCACACCCGGCTTCGGCCGGCCGACGATCTCGATCTCGCGCCACGTGAAGCGAACGCCGCAGCCGAGAGCCTTGCCGACGGCCTCCTTGCCCGCGAACCGCGCGGCGTAGTGCTGCGCCGGCCGCCCGCGGCTGTCGCAGTACTTGCGCTCCGCGTCCGTGAAGCAGCGCGCCCGGAACCCCGTGTAGCGCTCGAGCGCGTGCTCGATGCGCTCGATCTCGATCAGGTCGACGCCGACCCTCATCTAGAGCTGGGCGAGATAGTCGGGAACGTCTCCGATCGAGTCGACGACCGCGTCCGGCTTGACGAGTGCATCGTGGAGCGTCTCCTCGCGGAACTTGCCCGTGCGGACGAGGATCGCGTTCAGGCCACAGCCCTTCGCGCCCGCGATGTCGGCCTCGAGGTCGTCGCCGACCATCCACGTCCGGTCCGCATCCGCGTCGAGCGCGTCGAGGGCGGCGCCGAAGAAGGCGGGGCTCGGCTTGCCGAGGATCGTCGCCTCGACCCCGGCCGCGTACTCAAGACCCGCGACGAAGGCGCCCGAGTCGAGCAGCGGGCCGCGTGAGGTCTGCCACCACGCGTTCTTGTGCAGGCAGTAGAGCTCGGCGCCGGCATCGAGCTCGGCGAAGGCACGAGCGAGGTTCATGTAGCTGAAGACGCGGTTCGTCTCTTCCGTCTCGTCCGCGCCTCCGATCAGGACCGCGTCCGCTTCCTCGCCGACGAGCTCGACGCCTTCGAGCTCCGTTCGGATCGCGGCCATGGTCAAGGCGAGCACACGCCTGCCGGCCAGCGTGCGCGCCGCCGCGCGAGGCGTTGTCTCGAGCTCCTCGTCCTCGAGCTCGACGCCGAACGCGCGCAGGTCGTCGGCCAGGTCGGCGCGCGAGCGCGTGGTGCTGTTGGTGACGAACCGAAGCCGGTGGCCGTCGTCGCGCAACCGACGGATCGCCTCCGCGGCGCCGTCGATCGGAAGGCCGGAGACGTGGAAGACGCCGTCGACGTCAAGGAGAATGGCTGCCATGGAGCGCGAGTCTATTCGCGTCAGCCGGTCTGTCTCCATCCCGCTCTCGGAGATTTCGTTCCGCTACTCGCGCTCGAGCGGCCCAGGCGGCCAGCATGCGCAGAAATCGGAGACCCGCGTGGAGGCGCTCTTCGACGTCGAAGCCTCGGCGGCGCTCACGGACCGGCAGAAGCACGCGTCGTGCGCAAGGCCGGCCCGGTCCTGCGCGCGATCGCCCAGGACGAGCGCAGCCAGGCGCGAAACCGGGAGCTCGCGGTCGAGCGGATCGCCGACGCGTTACGCGAAGCACTCCGCGTCGAGCGCCGCCGCGTGGCGACGAAGCCGGGCAAGGCCGCAGTCGAACGAAGGCTCGAGCAAAAGCGCCGCCGCTCGCAGACGAAGCGCCTGCGTCAACCGCCTCGAGACTGAATGCGGTAGATCACGCCTCGCCCCCAGTCCGCGACGAGCAACCCGCCCTTCGGGTCGACGACGAGTGCGAGCGGATGGTCGAAGCCGCGTGCGAACGTCGTCACGGTCCGCGCACGACCGCCCGGGCCGAGGTCGATGCGGACGAGCCTCCGGCCATGCCGGTTGCTCAGGTACTGGCCCCAGAGCGCGACGAACAGGTCTCCACGCCAGAACGCGATTCCGTCCGCGGACGAGTGCGGCTCGAGGTACGCGATCGGAGGCATCACGCCGCGGCAGCGCCCGGCGAGCAGGCGCATCCGGTAACTCGGCCAGCAGCGCGGCCAGCCGTAGAACGCGCCGTCCCGGACGAGCACGATCGACTCCGCCGGCTCCGGGCGCGTGGCCGTTCCGAGATGGTCCTGGCCGTTGACCGACGCGTACAGTCGGTTCGTCCCCTGCTGGAAGGCGAGCCCGAACGGGTTGCGCAGTCCCCGGGCGACGATTCTCAGATCGCTGCCGTCGGGTCTGAGGGAAAGGATCGTCGCGCTCCGCGGGTTCTTCTCGACGCAGACATCGCAGGTCGAGCCGCTGCCCAGGTAGAGGCGCCCGTCGGGGCCGAAGACGACGTTGTCCTGCTGATGCTCTCCGAACGGGAGGCCGCCGATGTCGACGCGGCGGCCGTGAAGCGCCGACCCGCGCAGGACGAAACGGCTGAGCCGGCCCTGCTCGGAGACGTACAGCGTCCGCCCGCGCCAGGCGAGCCCCAGCGGCGTGTGCAGGCCGCGCGCGACGACGACCGGTTTCCGTGAGCCGCGCCCGGCGACGACGAGCAGTCCCGTGTCCTCGGTCACGTAGAGCCGGCCATCGGGACCCCACGCCATCGCCGTCGGATCGTCGAGGCCCGAGGCGAAGGTCGTCACCCCGTAGCCGGGCGGCACGCTGATCCTCACCGGCGGCGCCCCCGCAGCGGGCGCGAGCAGCACAGCCGCGACGGCGACGGCCCCGGCGACGCTAGTGCTGATGCGCGTGCTCACGTGCCCGCGCGCCCTGCAGATAGCGCTCCGGATCGGCGTCGAACCGCGCCTTGCAGCCGGGCCCGCAGAAGTAGTAGGTCGTCCCGTTCCACTCGCTCGCGAGCCCGGTCTTGCGGTCGACGGTCATTCCGCACACGGGATCGCGGGCGCCGCGCCGAAGCGTCAGGCCGATCAACACCGCGGCGATCCCGAGGAAGACGATGTTCAGGAACGTCGTGTAGTTCCAGCCGATCGCGCGCTCGGTGATCGAGTCGACTGCGGGCCGCTCGGACGGGATCAGCCCCGCGAGGCCGAACAAACCGCTCACGACGAGCGCCGCCAGGACGATCGAGCCGAGCATGATCGACGAGAGGAGCAGGGCGATCCTCGTCCCGTAGTACTTCCGGTAGATGAGGAGGATCGGGATCACGAGCAGGTCGGCGTAGATGAACGCGATCACGCCCGAGAACGAGATCCCGCCGGCCCAGAGCACCGCCGCGAGCGGCACGTTGCCGATCGAGCACACGAACGAGAGGACGGCCACGAGCGGCCCGACGATCACGTTCTCCGGGATCCGGATCCAGGCGGGCGCGTCGGTGAGGAAGAGCGCGTTGAAGAAGCCCATCGGCAGGAGCGCGACGAAGCCGGCGATCAGGAAGCCGGCACCGATCTCCTTCCAGAGCATCTCCCAGTCGCCGCGGAAGTTGTGCGCGACGTCCGACCACGCTGCGACCGACGTCAGCCGCTCGCGCCAGGAAAGCCGCTCCGAGCCGGCCGAGTGGTGCTCGTGCCCGGTCTGCGCCTCGAGCGCGTTCCTGCGCGCCTCCTCCTCGAGGCTGCGCGTGACGAAGAGCCTGAGCCCAGCCCACATGAACGCGATCAGGAACAGGCCGCCGACGAGCTCCGCGAGTGTGAACTCCCAGCCGAGGAAGATCCAGATCACGATCCCGAGCTCGAAGACGAGGTTCGTCGAGGCGAACTGGAACGCCATCGCCGACACGAGGCTCGCGCCTTTCTGGAGCATCGACTTCGCGATCGCGACAGCCGCATAGCTGCAGCTCGACGAGGCGGCTCCGAGCCCGGTCGCGAGCGACACGGTCCGCAGGTCGCGCGCGCCGAGCGCGCTCTCGATGCGCGAGCGTGGAATCCAGGCCTGCACGATCCCGGAGAGCGCGAAGCCGAGGATCAGCGCCCAGCAGACCTCCCACGCCATGCGGAAGGCGTTCCAGAGACCGTCGCCGATCCAGCCGAGCACGTCCATGTGGCGAGCCTAGACGGGCGATCGGTGCCTGCGCCGGTAGGCCCTCGTCTTCAGCCGGTTGCCGCAGAGGGACATCGAGCACCAGTGGGCGGAGCGGTTCTTCGACTCGTCGAAGAAGGCCCAGCGGCAGTTGCGGCACGCTTTCAGGCGCTGCCAGCTGCCGTCGAGCATCGCGGTCACGGCCACGCTGACGAGCTGTCCGCAGAGACCGTCGATGCCGTTTGCGGCGGGTTCGAGCTTCGGCGCGCCGTCTTCGAAGACGACGGACAGCCGAGCCGCGCGCGCGGTCTCCGTGAGCAGGGCCAGGGCGGCCGCATCCCGCTTTCGGTCGCGGTTCGCGGCGAGCAGGGCGCGGAAGGCCTCGCGCAGTTCGAGGGCCTGCTTCAGGTTACGCCTCGAGTAGCGCGTGCCGGCCGGCGCGAGGTTCCGCCCACGCGCCCAGACCGCGAGCGCGGCGGGATCGCCGAGCCACTCGCGCTCGTTCTCGAGGTCGACGGTGTTGACGAACGACTGCACGAGCCGAAGCGGCTGCGGCGCGGCCTTTGGTATGTCGTAGCGGGGAGCCTTCGACACCTGCAAAAATACTTTACCGGTGTTCAGGGAACACGCCACCACGTCAGTCCGCCGCCTGGGCGTTCCCATCCGGCTCGGGCTCCGGCGCGTGACGGCGCGTCCGGCGGCGTTCGTCCTGGCCGCGGCCGGCGTAGCGCTGGCCGCGTGCGCCCTCGCCACGGTCTCCGCTGCGAGCCTCGTCGTCAAGGACCGCGCGGTCGGCCGCGCGATCTCCGCGCTTCCGCCCGATCAGCGCGCCGTGCGGGTGACCTGGGTCGGCGTGAGCACGATTCCAGCGGACAGCTTCGCGTCGCTCGACCGCCAGGTGCGCGCGGTCACGAGGCCGTTGGGCACGAACCCGCCGACGGCCGTGCTGCTCTACCGTGACACCCGGTTCGGCAAGCAGATCCTCCGCCTGGGCGCCGTCGACGGGCTCGGCCGGGCCGTCGCGCTCACCTCCGGACGGCTCGCGCGGCCGTGTGTGCCCGGGCGCTGCGAGGTGGTCGCGATCGGCAAGAGCGGTTTCGGAGCTCCGGGCTTCACCGTGACGGGCCACGGCTCGCTGCGAAGCGATCCGGTCGGCAGCTTCTTCCAGAGCGTCGCGCCCGGTGGACGGCTGCGGCTCGCCGGCGGGGTCGACGGCCTCACGCGGCTGCCGGCGCTCAGAGACTCGTTCCGCACGTACGGCTGGGTCGCGCCGCTGGGGTCGCATGACGTCAGGGGCTGGGACGTTGACAGCTTCCGGGCCCGCATCGGACGCGCGAGCACCGCGCTCGAGGCGAGCTCTCCGAACTTCTCGCTGACGGCGCCGACAGTGGCACTCGCGGACGCGGGCGCGAAGTCGCGGATCGCCGGCCGGCGGCTCCTGCTCGTCGGCGGCCAGGCGGTCGTCCTGCTGCTCGCGTTCGTCCTCCTCGCGGCGACGCGTCTCCGCCGCGGAGCGCGTGCGAGCGCGCGACGGCTCGACTCGTTCGGCGCCACGGGCTGGCAGGCGAGACTCGCCGCCCTGGCCGAAGCGGCGCTCGTGGTCGTCCCCGCGACCCTGCTCGGCTGGCTGCTCGGCGCGATCGCCGCGCTGGCGCTCGCCGAGGCGACGGACACACCTCCCGGCGCGGTCGTCTCGCGGTCGGTCGCGTCGGTGACCGCGATCGAGCTGATGCTCGCCGTCGCCGTGCTCGGGACGCTCGTCCTCTACCTCGGCTCCCGGGCGCGGCGCCGTCGCGATCGGCGGGCTGACGATCTCGATCGCAGATGTCGCCGCCGCCGGCGCGCTCGTCGCGGTGCTCGTCGCCTTCGCGGTCGGAGGAGCCGACGCGCAGTCGCTCGCGTCGAGCGAGGGCACCGGGATCGTGCTGATGCTGCTGCCGGGACTGATCGCGCTCGTCGCCGCGGTCGTGATCGCGCGCGTGCTGCAACCGGTGCTCCGCGCCTGCGAACGGGCGGCGGCCGGGCGGTCGCTCTCGCTCAAGCTTGCGCTGCTCTCGCTCGCGCGGGCTCCCGGGACGGCCACGGTCGCAATCGTCTTCGTGAGCGTCAGCGTCGGCCTCGCGGTCTTCGCGGCCGCGTACCGCTCGACGCTGATCCGCAACGACTCGGATCGCGCCGCGTTCGAGGTTCCGCTCGACTACGCGGTCAAACAGGATCCGAGGTTCGTCTCCGACGCGACGCCGGTCGGCGCCGCATACGCGGCGGCGTTCAACGCGGTCCCGGTCGTGCGGCTCCAGGGAGAGGCGCCGTCGCTCGACCGCCGTGCCGTGACCATGCTCGGCATCCCTGCGAGCGACCTCACGCGGCTCCACTGGCGCAGCGACTTCGCGTCCGAGAGCCCGAGCAGCCCTCGCCGATCGGCTCGGGGGCCCGCCGGTCAGGCTCCAGGGAACGCGGATCCCGGCGGGCGCGCACGAGTTTCGGCTCCCCGTGACGATCCGCGGCGACTCGATCCACCTCTCCGCCAACGTCCGCACGCCGAACGGCCGGTTCATCGTCCTCGACCTCGGCGAGCCGAACAACACGGGCAAGCCGGTCGTCGCCCATGCACCGATCCCGCCCGCCGGCCCGCGGCGGCCTGCTCGTCGGGCTCGTGGTCGAGTTCTCGCGCGCCGAGGCGTTCACCGCCGCGCACCGCGAGACCGGCAAGGCGCCGACGTTCGCGGTCTTCCGCGCGGGGGTGCTGCACCTGCGGCGCCCCGAGGTGTCCGGGGTCGGAGGAACGCGGACGCTGCCGGTCGACTACCGCGACTGGGTCGGAGCCAGGGGAACGAGGGCACCGGCTGCAACTGCCGGATCGCTCGCGCTGCGCTACCTGCTGACCCAGGATCAGGTCTTCCGACTGCGGCCCGCGCAGCCGACCGACAGCGGCCCTGTTCCGGTGATCGCCTCGTCGTCGCTGGCGCGCGCGGTCGGGACCGGCACGCTCCCGCTCTTCATCGGCAACGCGTCGGTGAACGTCCGCGTCGCCGGAACCGCGCGCCGCTTTCCCACCACCTCGGGCGACTTCGTCGTCTTCGACCGCTCGCGGCTCGAGACGGCCCTCAACGCGTCTGTTCCCGGGTCGGCGGTCGCCGACGAGGCGTGGGTCTCTGGCCCGGCCGGCCTCTCGTCACGGCTGGCCCGGCACCCGCCCACTCCCGTTCGCATCACCTCGCGCCGTGCGGTCGAGCAGGAGCTCCGATTCGATCCGCTGGCGCGCGGCACGCTGCTCGTGCTCGGTGCGGCTGCGCTCTTCGCACTCGCGCTCTCGCTCGTCGGCCTCGCCCTGACCGTCGCCGTCGAGCTCCGGGACGAGGCCGGCGAGCTGTTCGACCTCGAGACCCAGGGCATGGGCCCCGCCGCGCTCAGGCACCAGGTCAGGTTGCGCGCAGGCGCGGTGCTGGTCGCGGGGCTCGTCGGCGGCCTCCTGCTCGGTGCGGTGCTCGCGCTGGCCGTGTTGAAGGCGATCGCCGTGAGCGCGAACTCGACCGCGCCGGTCCCGCCGCTCGTGCTCGCTCCCGACTGGCCGATGCTCATCCTGGGCTTCGTCCTGTTCACGGCACTCGCGCTCGGTCTCGTCGCCCTGCTCACGCGCGCCGCCTTCCGCGAGCAGACCGCGACGCCCACCGCCGAGGCCGCATGACGCTCGCTGTCGAGATCGAGGACGTCTTCCGCGTCTACTCCACGGACGAGGGGACGGCCGCCGCGCTCCAGGGGCTCAGCCTCACGGTGCATGAAAGCGAGGTCGTCGCCGTGCTCGGACCGAGCGGCTCCGGCAAGACGACGTTGCTCCGGATCCTCGCCGGGCTCGACCGGCCCTCGGCGGGACGGGTTCGGGTCGCGGGCATCGACCTGCGCCGCCTGCGCGGCCGCGGGCTCGATCGCTACCGGAGCCGGCAGCTCGGTTACGCGGACCAGCGCTACGGGCAGGCGCTCGCACCCGAGCTGACGGCCGCGGAGCTCGTCTCGCTCAGGCTCGCACTCGCAGGCGAGTCGCCGCGCGAGCAGCGCAGGCGGACGGCCGAGCTCCTCGACCAGGTCGGGCTCGAGGACCGGGCCGGCGCGTACCCGCACGAGCTCTCGGGCGGCGAGCAGCAGCGGGTCGCGCTCTGCGCCGCGCTCGCGCACCGCCCGCGGCTTTTGCTCGCCGATGAGCCGACCGGCGAGCTCGATGCGAAGAACGCCGCGGTCGTCTACGAGCTGATCGGAGAACTGGCCCGCGCGCAGGGCACGACCGCGATCGTCGTCAGCCACGACCCGGGCTCGGCGTCGATCGCCGACCGCATCGTCCACATCCGTGACGGACGGGTGAGCGCCGAGCAGGCCAGGGCGCAGCCGGACAGCGAGGAGATCGTCGTCGCCCGCGGAGGCTGGCTCCGCGTGCCGGAAGAGCTCCTGCGCCGCGGCGGCATCGGTACGCGCGCGCGGGCGAGGCTCGCCGAGCACTCGGTGCTGATCGAAGGCACCGAGGACGTGCCGGCCGCGGAAGCCGAGACGCCGAAGCCCGCCCCGGCCGCGCCGGCCGACGGCGTCGCGATCGAGGTCCGGAATCTCGTCCAGCGCACGGGTGAGAGAACCATCCTCTCCGGCCTGAGCGCGGCGATCGCGCCCGACAGGCTGACCGTCGTCACCGGGCCGTCGGGCTCGGGCAAGACGACGCTCCTGCACCTGCTCGCCGGGCTCGACCTCCCGAGCGCGGGCGAGGTCGTCGTGCTCGGCGAACGGATCGACCAGCTCGACCGGGCCGGCCGCGCCGCGTTCCGCCGCGACCGGCTCGCAGTCGTCGCCCAGGAGCCACCGCTCGTCCCCTTCCTCAGCGTCCGCGAGAACGTCGAGCTCTTTCTCGGCCTGCGCGGGCTCGACGACAACGACGGGCAGGCGCGCGAGACGCTGGCGGTCGTCGGGCTCGAGCAGCTCACGGAACAGCGAGTCTCGAGGCTCTCGACGGGCGAGCAGGAGCGCGTCGCGATCGCCCGCGCGCTCGCCTCCGAGCCCGACCTCCTGCTCGCGGACGAGCCGACGGCGCGGCTCGACTACGCGAACGCGCTCGCGATCGGCGAGCTACTCTCGCGCATCGCACGCGAGCGCGGAATCGCGGTCGTCTGCGCGACGCACGACCCGGCCGTCATCGAGCAGGCCGACGCAGAGCTTTCGCTCGCCTAGCCCGACGCTTCGACCGGCTCGGGCACGGGCCGCAGGTAGCTCCGCATCACCTTGCGCGCGTAGAGCCGCTCGCTCGCGGCCCGGTAGAGCGCGAGCGCGTTGTCGCCTTCGTGCGGGAAGGCGGCCCAGCCGAGCGTCGTCTTGGTGCGACCGTCCGCGAGCATGCGCTCGAGACGCGCCGCGAGCCGCGCGCCTCCATCGGAGCCCTGGACCGAAGCGAGGATCGCGAACTCGTCGCTCCCGACCCGCGCCACGTCGTCTTCCGGTCCGAACGACTTCGCGAGCCGGTCGGCGAGCCGTCGAAGCGCCTCGCTGCCCGCAGCGAAGCCCTCGTCGCGGTTGAAGTCCTTGAGCGCGTCCATGTCGGCGAGCATGAGCAGGAACGGGCGGTCGGCGGCCAGGCGCCTCGTGATGGCCGCCTCGAACGCCCTCGTGTTCGGGAGGCCCGTGAGCGAGTCGCGTTCGGCAAGAACGCGGAGCTCCGCCAGCATCGTGCGGTTGCGCCCGGCGAACCAGCCGATCAGGCCGCCGATCGTGACGTACGTGAAGGCCCGCGTGAGCGTCCCCTCGCGCAGCACCTCGTTCGACTGGATGTGCGGATTCAGGACGACGCCGCTGGCGTAGAGGCCCGTCGCCAGCAACCCCGCGGCCATCCCGAGCCTCGGCCCGACAGCCATCGCGGCGAGGGCGATTCCCAGGTAGTAGAAGTGCCCCAGCCCGAGCCCGGGGCGCTCGTAGACGAGGAAGGCTCCGAACGTGACCGCGAAGCAGAGGCCGGCACACAGGAGCAGGAGGTAACGCGACGCCGCAGGCATTCCGCCTCAGCTTCGCGGGTTCCGCGCCGGGCGACCTCCCTCGAAAGGGTGGAGCGCCTACCGCTACTCGACGGTGACGGTCTTCGCCAGGTTGCGCGGCTGGTCGACGTTCAGGCCCTTCAGCCGGGCGATGCGGTACGCGAGGAGCTGGAGCGGCAGGATCGCGAGGACCGCCTGCAGGAACGCGGGCGTCTTCGGGACGTAGATGACGTCGTCGGCGTGATGCTGGATGTCCTCGTTCCCGTCCGTGGCGATCGCGATCACGTGCGCGCCGCGCGCCCTCGTCTCCTGGATGTTCGAGACGACCTTGTCGTAGACGTGCGAGTTGGTGGCGACGCAGACCACGGGCGTGTCGGCGTCGAGCAGCGCGATCGGGCCGTGCTTCATCTCGCCGGCGGAGTACGCCTCGGTCGGGATGTACGAGATCTCCTTCAGCTTGAGCGCGCCCTCGAGCGCGACCGGCAGCCCGATGTGCCGCCCGAGATAGAGGAAGAAGGGCCGGTCGTAGTAGCGCTGCGCGATCTCCTCGACCGGGTGGCTCCCGTCGAGGAACGCCTGCATCTTCTCCGGCAGCTCGTAGAGCTGGTCGAGGATGAACTCGATCTCCTCCTGCGGGATCGTCTTCTTCACCTCGGCGAGCTTGAGCGCGATCAGGCTGACCAGCGCGACCTGGGCGGTGAACGTTTTCGAGGCCGCGACTCCCACCTCGAGGCCGGTCCGCGTGTAGAGCACGGAGTCGACCTGGCGGGTCAGCTGCGAGCCCATCATGTTCGTGATCGCGACGGTTCGCGCGCCCTTCTCGCGGGCCAGCTTCATCGCGGCCAGCACGTCCGCGGTCTCGCCCGACTGGGAGATCCCGATCACGAGCGTGTCCTTCGACAGCACCGGGTTCCGGTAGCGCCACTCGCTCGCGATGTCCGGCTCGACCGGGATGCGCGCCCACTCCTCGATCACGTACCGGCCGACGACGCCGGCGTGGTACGACGTGCCGCACGCGAGGACAACGATCCGCCTCAGGTTGCGGATCTCCTTGTCGGTCAGCCCGAGGCTCTCGAGCAGCAGCTTGCCGTGGCGGACGCGGTCGCCGATCGTCTCGCGGACGCCTTCCGGCTGCTCGTAGATCTCCTTGAGCATGAACGTCTCGTAGCCTGACTTCTCGGCCGCCTCGTCGTCCCAGTCGACCGTCACCACCTCGCGGTCGATCGGCTCGGAGCCGTTCTCGACGGACGTGAAGGTGGCGCCCTCGGGCGTGATCGAGACGACCTCGCCGTCCTCGATCAGCTGGAGCCTGTTCGTATCGCGCAGGAACGCGGTCGCCGCCGAGGCGAGGAACATCTCGCCGTCGCCGACGCCGACGATCAGCGGACACTGGACCCGCGCGCCGACGAGCTGCTCCGGATGGTCGCGGTGGACGACGACGAACGCGAAGTGGCCCTCGAGCTCCTGGTAGGCGGCGCGCACGGCGGCAGCGAGATCTCCGTCGTAGTGCCGCTCGACGAGGTGGACGACGACCTCGGCGTCCGTCTCGGTGGTGAACTCGTGCCCGTCCTTCTCGAGCGAGGCCTTGAGCTCGCGGAAGTTCTCGACGATGCCGTTCAGGACGACCGCGACCCTCGCTTCGTCGCAGCCCGTGAGCGGGTGCGCGTTCTGTTCGGAGACCTTGCCGTGCGTCGCCCAGCGCGTGTGGCCGAGCCCGGTCGAGGACTGCGAGCCGTTGTGCTTCGCGATCTGCTTCAGGTTGGAGAGGTTGCCAACCGCCCGGGTGTAGTCGAGGCCGTCGTCCTCCAGCAGCGCGAGGCCGGCTGAGTCATAACCGCGGTACTCGAGGCGCTCCAGGCCGTGGATGAGCAGAGGCTTCGCGCGCCGTGGCCCGACGTATCCGATGATTCCGCACATGCCCTCAACCTCCCTTTTGAAGCGCAAAAGCCCGGCCTTCCCGACCCCCCGCGTCGGAGGCCGATCAACCGAGCTCTCGTCGAACCAGGTCGCTGATGCTAGCACACAGCTCTGTTGCCTTTTGGAAATCCCTCGCCTCGGCGAGGACGCGCACGACCGGCTCGGTTCCCGAGGGCCGGACGAGAATCCGCCCTTCTGAAGCCAGTTCTCGGTTCATCCGCTCGACCTCGGCGAGCAACTCCGGCGGCAGTGTCTTCCCGGCCACCGGCACGTTTTCCTGCACCTGTGGGTAGCGCGGCATGACGGCCGCCGCCTCGCGGAGCGTTCGCCCTTTCAGCGCGCCGCAGAGGAGAAGCGCCGCAGCGAGGCCGTCGCCGGTCACGTGGTCACGCAGGTAGATGATGTGGCCGGACTGCTCGCCGCCGAGCAGCCCGTCGCGCTCGCGGAGCGCCTCGAGCACGTAGCGGTCGCCGACGTCCGTGATCACGACCTCGATCCCGCGCTCGCCCATCAGCCGGTGGAAGCCGAGGTTCGTCATCACCGTGACCGCAACGAGGTCGACCTCCAGGTCGAGCGCGAGGACGGCGAGGATCTGGTCGCCGTCGACCGCGTTCCCGTCCCCGTCGACCGCGAGCATCCGGTCGCCGTCGCCGTCGAAGGCGATGCCGAGGTCGAAGCGGCCGTCGGTCACGACGCGCTGCAGGAGCGAGAGGTCGGTCGCGCCGCAGCCGACGTTGATGTTCTCGCCGTCGGGGTCGGACGCGACCGCAGTGACCTCGGCGCCGAGCTGCTCGAAGGCCTGCGGCGCGATGCCCGAGTAGGCGCCGTTGGCGCAATCGACGGCGATCCTGAGGCCGGTCAGGTCGGTCCCGAACCGCTCGACGATGTGCTCGAGGTAGCTGTCGGTGGCAACGTCGACGTGGTCGATCGCACCCGGGGTCTCGGCCGGCGCCGCATCGAGGAGCGCCTCGATCTCCTCCTCGGAGGAGTCGGTCAGCTTGCGGCCCTCGGCGTCGAAGAACTTGACGCCGTTGTACTGCGGAGGGTTGTGCGAGGCGGAGATCACGACCCCGAGATCGAGCGCGAGCAGCGCGACGGCCGGCGTCGGCAGCACGCCGGCGAGAACGGCGTTCCCACCTGCGGCTGCGACTCCTTCGGCGAACGCCTCCTCCAGGTCGGGCCCCGAGCCGCGCGTGTCCCGCCCGACGAATACGCGGCCACGTCCCGACCAGGCAGCGCTCGCACGGCCCAGTCTCTGCACCAGGTCCCGGGACAGGTCCTGACCGACCACGCCGCGGACGCCGTCGGTGCCGAAGTAGCGGCGCGCCAATTAGCGCTTGGAGAACTGGGGCGCCTTGCGCGCCTTGTGCAGGCCGGCCTTCTTGCGCTCGACCTTGCGCGCGTCCCGCGTGAGGAAGCCTTCGCGCTTGAGCGGGATGCGCAACTCGGGATCGGCCTCGACGAGGGCGCGGGCGATTCCGTGCCGAACCGCGCCTGCCTGACCCGTGGGCCCGCCTCCCTGGACGCGGACGCGCAGGTCGTAGCGGCCCTCGGCCCCCGCGAGCCTGAGCGGAGCCATCACCGTCGTGCGATGCGTCGCGCGCGGAAAGTACTCCTCGAGCGTGCGCCCGTTGACCCAGGTCGTCCCGTCGCCGGGCCGCAGGATGACGCGCGCGACGGAGGTCTTGCGCTTCCCGGTGCCCTGGTACTGAGCCTGCTCAGCCATTTGCATCCTCCAGTGACAGCGGCTTCGGCGACTGGGCCTCGTGCGGATGCTCGGGGCCTGCGTACACCTTCAACTTGAGCAGCTGTGCGCGGCCGAGACGGTTTCGGGGAAGCATCCCTCTGACGGCCTTGCGGAGCACTTCAGTGGGCCGCCGCGCGAGCTCCTCGCGGAGCGGACGGCTACGGAGGCCACCCGGATAGCCGGAGTGCCGGTGGTACATCTTGTCGTCGAGCTTTTTACCCGTGACCGCGATCTTCTCCGCGTTGACGACGACGACGAAGTCACCGGTGTCGACGTGCGGCGTGTACTGCGGCTTGCCCTTGCCGCGGAGTGTCTCGGCGATCTGCGTCGCGAGCCGGCCCAGGGTCTTCCCCTCGGCGTCGACGACGTACCAGTGGCGCTCGATCTCGCCGGGCTTTGCGTTCCACGTTTTCTGCATAGAAGCGGCGAGCTCGTGGCCCGCCGGGGCGCGATTGTACCAACGATTACGCGGCGGGCTCGGGGGCGGGCCGGATCCTGGCGAGGAAGATCGCCGGAGCGACCGCGATCGCGGTTGCGCCGAGTGCGAGCGCCGCCACTCCGAGCACGTCCAGGGCGACCCCGCCGAGCAACGCGAGCGCCGCGGCGGTCAGTCCCGAGAGCAGATCGCTGAAGCCGAGGAGCTTTCCGCGCTCCGCAGGCAATGTCGCGTCGGCAAGCTGCGCGGTGGCCGCGACGAACGACAGGTTCCAGCCGATGCCGAGGCCGAAGAGGAGAAGCGCAGTCGTCGGCACGCTCGTCGCCCAGGTCAGCCCGGCACAGGAGATCGCCATTACGAACAGCCCACCGGCGAGCGCGGGACCGCGCCCGATCTTGTCGATCAGCGTCCCGATCACGAGCACCAGGGCGTACATCCCGAGCACATGCGCGCCGATGATCGGGAAGACCGACTGCTGCGAGTGGTGGTGGTGCTCGACGACGACGAACCCGGTCAGGTTCATGACCGAGACCATCACGCCGAAGCTCGCGATCGCGGCCAGCATTGCCGGAATCACGCCCGGCCGTCGCAGGATCTCCCTGAGCGGAGCGGCTTCGGTCGTCGCGCTTGTCAGCCGATCGGGCGCGATCCGCTCCGCAATCACCTTCGTGTCCGGCCGCACCGTCAGCGCGAGCCCGCAGGTAACGAGCGACAGGCCGGCCGCGGCGAGCCACGGCACGGTCAGCGTGTCGGCGGCGACGTCCTTGCCCGCGAACAGCGGCCCGAAGAGCGACGGGCCCAGCACCGCGCCGAAGACCGAGCCGAAGAGGACGTACGAGATGCCGCGCGCTCGGCGTTCGGGCGGATACATGTCGCCCGCCGCAGTTCTGATCAGGAGCGTCACAGCTCCGGCGATCCCAGCGAACGCGAAGCCTGTGATGAGCGCGACTCCCGAGCCCCAGTGGGTGCCAACGGCAGCGAGGGTGTAGCCGATCGAGCCGAGGAGGAAACCGACGACGATCACGGGGACGCGGCCGAAGCGGTCCATGGCGCGCCCGGCTGGGAGGGCGGCCAGCGCCGAGGCCGTCAGGAAGATCGCCGGGCCTGCCCCGAGCAGCGACCGGAATCCGGTCACGAGGACGAACGACAGGGACAGCACCGCGGCGCTGAGTTGCAGGACTGTCGAGTAGAGCGCCTGGATGACCGCCAGGGTCGCGGTGTTCCGCGCGATCGGGAGGCGCTGCTCAGACAAGCGCGGCCAGCCCTGCTCGGAACTCCTGAGCGCCGCCGTGCGAGGGGTGCCGGATTCCGGCCGTCCCGAGCGCGGCCTCCGCTACCCGGCCCACCGGGACGACTCGGCGACCCGCCGCGACGAGCTCGAGGAACGGACGGGACGCCTCGATCTCGTCGGCCCGTGGACAACGGTTGGAGGAAGGCTCCCCGGCCCGGTGCGGGTGGGTGGGAACAACGTTCCAGAGCAGCACGTGCTCCTCGAGGCCGAACTCGTCGAGCACGCGGTGGACGATCGTCGCCGAGGCCTCCGCAGGCCCGCTTCCAGTCAACTGGCGCTCGGAGGTGAACGGAATGCCGCTGATCCGCGCGCCGCGGTACCCGGCCGCCTCGCCGACGAGCAGGAGCTCGGCTCCCGCGCGCCGCCCGAGGTAGTCCGCCAGCCGGCGGCGGAGCAACCCGGATTCCGCGTACTGGTTGTACGTCGAGCCGATCCGCGCGGCCGCGAGGCGCTGGATCAAAACGCGTGCGCGCGCACCGACGGCGTGAAGAGGATTACGAGCTGCGCCACGGTCACCCCGAGCAGGACGATCAGCGTCGATCCGAAGGGGAGCCCCACCAGCCACAAGGAGGTCAGCGCAAAGATGTCGAGGATCGCGGCGAACCCCCACGCGACCCCCGATCCCTTCCAGAGCCCCCAGAGAATGGCGCCGTACACGACGAGCGAGAACACCGTCTCGGGAACGCCCGGATAGTCCAGCTCGCCGGCGAGCGCCGCGACCGGATACGTCAGTGCCGTCAGTAGCCCGTAGAGGAGAATCAGCCTCTTCGCTGGCGAGCTCGGCACGCCGACAGGATAATCCGGCGGGTTGCGGCGTCTCGCCCTCATCCTCGTGCTCGTCGCGCTCGCCGTCGGGCTGCCAGCGGCCCTCGCAGGTGGCGCGGGCGACCCCGGGATCACGAACGACTCGATCCTGCTCGGCGCGACCGTCCCGCTGAGCGGCGACGAGGTTGCGTACGCCGCCGTCGCGCGCGGGGCGAACGCGTACTTCCAGTACGTCAACGACCGTGGCGGAGTCCGCGGCCGCAAGATCCGCTACCTCTTCGTCGACGACGCCTACGACCCGTCCGAGACCGTCCGCAAGACCCGGGAGCTCGTCGAGAACGACAAGGTCTTCGCGATCTTCGGAAGCGTCGGGACCGAGCACGCACTGGCGGTTCGCCCGTACCTGAACCAGTTCGGAGTCCCGCAGCTCTTCGTCGGCAGCGGCCTCTCGGCACTGGCGCTCGAGCGTAGGCAGTACAAGTGGACGATGGGGTTCCTCCCGCGCTTCGCCGGCGAGGGTGCGCTCTACGGGCGGTACGTCAAGCGGACACGGCCGCGGTCGCGCATCGCCGTCCTGCACGAGGACTCGGAGTACGGCGAGGACATGTTCGCCGGACTCAAGGCCGGGCTGGGAACCCTGTCGTCGCGAATCGTCGGCGTCCAGACGTACGCGCTCTCGGACACTGACCTGAACGCGCAGATCGCGCGCCTCAAGGCCTCGCACGCGGACACGATCATGATCTTCGCGCTGCCGACGCAGACGATCCAGGCGTTCCTCGCGATCCACAAGCTCGGTTGGCGACCGCGGATCTACCTCAACTCGGTCTCGATCGACCCCTTCGTGATGGACGTCGTCCAGCGGAACACGGACAAGCGGCTCGTCGAAGGAGCGATCTCGAGTCAGTTCCTGAAGGATCCGACCGACCCGGCGCTAGCGAAGGACCGCGGGGTCAAGCTCTACAAGCAGATCCTGCGGCGTTATCTTCCGGGCACGAAGGTGCGAGAGGTGGCGAACCTGTACGGGATGGCGGCCGCGTTCACGATGGTCGACGCGCTGCGCCGTGCGGGCGCGCAGCCGACGCGGGCCTCGCTGCTTCGGGCGGCCACGCATCTCAACGAGCGCGGGAACCCGTTCCTCGCCAAGGGCGTGACGGTGCGGACGGGCCCGAACGACTACTACCCGGTCGAGCGCACGCGGATGCTGCGCTTCCACGCCGGCAGGTGGCGCCAGGTCGGCGGCCTCGTCAGCGTCCGCTGAGCGACTCGCTCGAGATCCGGACGCTCACGGACGGCGGTCAGAGCGCCGTCGACGTGGCGAAGCAGATCGTGTCCTTCCTGGAGGCTGCTCGGCGGTCACTCGACCTCGCGCAGTACGACTTCCACCTGGCGCCGGAGACCGCGGAGCTCGTCGGCGGAGCGATCAAGGCTGCGGCCGCGCGCGGTGTGGCGGTGCGGATGATCTATGACGTCGGCCATCGGAACCCGATCCCGGTGCCGCCACCGCCGGAGCCGGATGTCGCGCTGATCTCGTCTCTGGGCGTGCCGCACCGGCCGATCGCGGGCATCCCCGATCTGATGCACCACAAGTACGTGGTGCGCGACGGCGAGTCCGTGTGGACCGGGTCTGCGAACTGGACGGACGATTCGTGGACGCGGCAGGAGAACGTGATCCTGATCACTGAGTCCACGAGGCTCGCGGCCGACTTCACGGCGGACTTCGAGCAGCTCTGGTCGAAGGGGATCGTCGAGCAGAGCGGCTTCGTCGAGCCCAATCCGGTGCGGGTCGGGGAGGTCAACGTGCGCGCGTGGTTCACGCCAGGGTTCGGCGAGGCGTTGTCGCGGCGGATCGCGAAGCGGATCAGGCGGGCGAAGCGTCGCGTGCGGATCTGTTCGCCCGTGCTGACCGTCGCGCCGGTGCTGTCGGCGCTCTGCGAGCGGATCGCGGACAAGCTCGACATCGCGGGCTGCCTCGACCGGCCGCAGATCGAGGGCGTCATCTACCAGTGGGGCATCGACGGCAACGCCTCGTGGAAGCTCCCGCTCCTGAGGCAGGCGCTGAAGGCGGACTTTTCGGCCAAGCCGTCCACGCCGTACGGCGTCGGCACGGTGCACGACTTCATGCACGCGAAGGTCACGGTCGTCGACGACGTCGTCTTCGCGGGCAGCTTCAACCTGTCGCGCTCGGGCGAGCAGAACGCGGAGAACGTGCTCGAGATCGAGGACCCGGAGCTCGCGACCCGCCTCGCCGCCTTCATCGACGAGGTGCGAGCCCGCTACCCGCGCTTCACACCTTCCTGAACGGGGTCAGACCTCTTTACAAATTCGCGGTCCGCTGTAGCCATGCACCGCGTGGTTGGGCGCGCCTGTGGAGAAATTGTCACGCTTTCGTGTCGGGGTCTGACCCCGTTTCAGGTGGCGAGGGCGATCAGGAGGGCGAGCAGCAGGATCACGCCGAGGGCCAGGAGGACGAGCGTGACCGCAGCGCCGATCAGGATTCGTCTGCCCTCGGCTCCCAGGCGCCCGGCGAGCGGACGCGGATCGTCCGCGGTCACGATCCGGTAGGCCCGGCGCACGACCCAGAATCCGATCAGGCGATACAGCACGGCCTAGCGGATATGCCCAGACCGCGCCGTCCTACTCCCATTCGATCGTGCTCGGCGGCTTCGACGAGATGTCGAGCGCCACGCGGTTCACGCCCGGGATCTCGTTGATGATCCGGCTCGAGATCGTCTCCAGCAGGTCGTAGGGCAGGCGCGCCCAGTCGGCGGTCATCGCGTCCTCCGAGGTCACCGCCCGAATCACGATCGGGTACGCGTATGTGCGCTCGTCGCCCTGCACGCCCACCGACCGGATCGCCGGGCAGCACCGCGAAGCTCTGCCAGAGGTCGCGGTAGAGCCCGGCGCGGCGAACCTCCTCCTGCAGGATCGCATCGGCCTCGCGGAGGATCTCGAGCCGCTCGTGCGTGACGTCGCCGATGATCCGGATCGCGAGCCCGGGGCCGGGGAACGGCTGGCGCCAGACCATCCGCTCGGGCAGCCCGAGCTCCTCGCCGACGCGCCGCACCTCGTCCTTGAAGAGCAGCCGGAGCGGTTCGACGAGCTCGAAGTCGATGTCCTCGGGCAGGCCGCCCACGTTGTGGTGCGACTTGATCGTCGCCGCGACAGACTCGTCCCCGCCGGACTCGATCACGTCCGAGTAGAGCGTGCCCTGGACGAGGTAGCGAATCTGCCCCAGCTTCTCGGACTCTTGCTCGAAGACGCGGATGAACTCCTCACCGATCGCGCGCCGCTTGTCCTCGGGATCGGTGACGCCCGCGAGCTTCCCGAGGAAGCGCTCCTCCGCCTCGACGTGAACCAGCGGAACGTGAAAATGGTTGCCGAAGGTCTCGACGACCTGCACCGCCTCGTCCTTGCGGAGCAGGCCGTGGTCGACGAAGACGCACGTCAGCTGGTCACCGACCGCCTTGTAGACGAGCAGCGCCGCGACTGCCGAGTCCACTCCACCCGAGAGGGCGCACAGCACGCGCTCCGACCCCACCTGCGCGCGGATTCGCTCGACCTGCTCCTCGATCACCGCGGCGGCCGTCCACGTCGGTGGCGCGTCGGCGACCGAGTAGAGGAAGTTCTTCAGCAGGTCGTTGCCGTACGGCGTGTGCACGACCTCGGGGTGGAACTGGACGCCGTACAGTCGCCGCTTCGAGTCCTCGAACGCCGTGATCGGAGTCGACTGCGAGGAGGCGACGACGCGTGCGCCCTCGGGCGGCGCAGTCACGGAATCGCGATGGCTCATCCAGCCGACCTGCTCGGGCGGAAGGTTCGTGAAGAGCTCGCCGCCTTCCACCGTGAACTCGGTCTTCCCGAATTCGGAGATCCCCGTCCGCTCGACCTTGCCGCCGAGCTCCTGAGCCATGACCTGCATGCCGTAACAGATCCCGAGCGTCGGGATCCCGAGCTCGAAGATGCCCGGGTCGACCTGCGGGGCGCCCTCCGCGTAGACGGAAGCCGGCCCGCCCGAGAGGACGAGTGCCAACGGGTCACGTCCACGGACCTGGTCCGGCGAGATCGTGTGCGGGACGAGCTCCGAGTAGACGCGGCACTCGCGCACGCGGCGCGCGATCAGCTGCGAGTACTGGCCGCCGCAGTCCAGAACGAGCACCGGCCGCTCTTCTGCGGCCGGCTCGGAGGTTGGAAGCGGGACGACTTCCCCCATCAACCCATACCGATCTTCTGGGCCTGCTGGAGCGACTTGCCCTCGGTCTTGATCGACGGCGCGAGCATGATCTCGGCCTTCTGGAAGTCGTGGATCGACTCGTACCCGCATGTCGCCATCGACGTGCGCAGCGCGCCCATCAGGTTCAGCGTCCCGTCGTTCTCGCGCGCAGGGCCGACCACGATCTCCTCGAGCGAGGCGCTCTGGTCGACCTGGACGCGGGCGCCGCGCGGCAGCGTCGGATGGAACGTCGCCATCCCCCAGTGGTAGCCGCGTCCGGGCGCCTCCTTCGCGCGGGCGAGAGGCGAGCCGACCATCACGGCGTCCGCGCCGCAGGCGACCGCCTTCGAGATGTCGCCGCCGGTGCGCATGCCGCCGTCCGCGATCACGTTCACGTACTTCCCGGTCTCGAGCAGGTGCTGCACGCGTGCCGCAGCAGCATCCGAGATCGCCGTCGCCTGCGGGACGCCGACGCCGAGCACGCCGCGTGTTGTGCAGGCATGACCGGGCCCGACGCCGACGAGGACGCCCTCCGCGCCGGTGCGCATCAGGTGCAGAGCCGTCTGGTACGAAGCGCAGCCGCCGACGAGCGTTGGGATCGGCAGGCTCGCGATGAACTCCTTCAGGTTCAGCGCCTGCCCGTTCGAGGAGACGTGCTCGGCCGAGACGACGGTGCCCTGGATGACGAGCACGTCGAGGCCCGCCTCGAGCGCGAGCTCGTAGTGGTCTCGCACCTTCTGCGGCGTGAGCGAGCCGGCCGCGAGGACGCCTGCGCGCTTGATCTCCTCGATCCGCGCCGCGATCAGCTTCGGCTCGACGGCCTTGGCGTAGATCTCCTGCAGGCCTCGCGTCGCGCGGTCCTTCGGCAGCTTCGCGATCCGCTCGAGCTCGGCATCGGGGTTCTCGTAGCGCGTGTAGATGCCCTCGAGGTTGAGCACGCCGAGCCCGCCGAGCTTCCCGAGCGCGATCGCGGTCGCCGGCGAGACGACGCCGTCCATCGCGGAGGCGAGGAGCGGCAGCTCGAGCAGGTGCGGGCCGAGCTTCCAGCCGATGTCGACGTCCTGCGGGTCGCGCGTCCTGCGGCTCGGGACGATCGCGATGTCGTCGAAGCCGTATGCGTGCCGTGCCTTCTTGCCGCGACCAATCTCTACATCCACGTGAGCCCCCCTCTATGCAAAAAACCCAGGCTCGATAGATCGCCTGGGCCAGAAAAACCGTGTCGCGTTACGCCTTTCAAAGTGGCAGTCGATCGTACCAGCCTCAGGAGACGGCCGGTTCGAGCTCGGTCACCTCGACGCGACCCGCCAGCCGGCTCGCCTCGCGTGGGTCGAATCGGCCCGCGCCGACCTCGAGCGTCGACGCCGCGCCCGCCCCGACGGCCGCCCGGAGTGCTTCGTCGAGCGGCTTGCCCTCGTCCCGCGCCGCGAGGAAGGCCGACAGGAGCACGTCGCCGGAGCCGACCGTCGACACGGGGTCGACCTCCGGCGCGGCAGCCCGCAGCCGCTTCACCTCCCGCTCCTCGCGGAGCAGCGCGAAGCAGCCCGACTCCTGCGTGATCAGCACGTTGCGCGCGCCGAGCTCGGCGATGTCGTCGAGCGCCTGGATGAAGTCCTGGTCCTCATGGAACTCCTGGCCGACGAGGCTCTCCGCCTCGCGCTGGTTCGGCGAGACGAGGAACGGCTCGGCCGCGGCTCCCATCCGCAGCGGCTCGCCTTCCGCATCGAGCACGGTCCGGATGCTCCGCTTGTTCAGCTCGCGGATCAGGTCGCCGTAGAAGTCGTCCTCGACGCCGCGCGGGAGCGAGCCGGCGAAGACGACGACGTCGGCTGCCCTCGCCAGGTAGCGCAGCTTCTCCCGGAACATGTCCAGCTCCTCGGGCTCGACGTGTGGGCCCCACTCGTTGATCTCGGTGTACGAGCTCGAGGTCGGGTCGACGACCGCCGTCGAGGTGCGCGACTCGTCGGCGATGCGGACGAAGTCGTTGAGGATCGCCTCTCCGGTCAGCTCCTCGACGAGGCGCGTCCCGGTCAGGCCGCCCGCGAGGCCCGTCGCGACGACCGGCACGTCGAGCCGCTTCAGCGCCCGCGCGACGTTGATGCCCTTGCCGCCGGCGATCGTCAGGCCGCCGCTCGCCCGGTGCCGCTGGCCGCGCTGGAAGTTGGGGACGGTCAGCGTCCGGTCGAGAGCTGCGTTGAGCGTGACGGTGACGATCATGGGATTACGAAACCCATCCCCACATGTTGTGCGCGGCGCGCTTGGCGTACCAGCCCGCGCGGGCGGCGGCTCCGGGCTCGTCGATCGACCGGGCGGCGACGAGCGGCGAGCGCGCCACGAGCTTGCCCCGCTCGTACACGCGCACCTCTCCGAGCTCCTGGCCCTTCCGGACGGGCAGGTCGACACCCATCGGCGCCACGATACGTTCCACGAGCGGACGGCCCGTGACGACGGCGCGCCCGACCGAACGCGGCGCGACCAGATCGAGGTCGCTCTTGTCGTACGAGGTGCGCGCGCTCGCATAGACGTGACCGGCGGTCACCATCTGGACGACGCGGAAGCGCGCGAGCCCCCAGGTCATCAGCGCCGCCAGGCCGTCGTTGCGAACGCGCCGGGACGGGCTGCCGAGAATCGTTGCGTAGACGGTGACGCCCGGGCCGCGGACTGCGCCTGCCTCCGACCATCCCGCGGCCGCGGTATGCCCGGTTTTGACGCCGACCACGCCCGGATAGACGCCGAGCAGGTCGTTCCACGTGTGCAGCCGGCGATCACCCTCGATCGTCGCGTCCCGCATGGCGACGATCTTGCGGACGACCGGCTTCCGCATCAGGAGCCGGGCGAGGGCCGTCACGTCGCGCGCGCTCGAGACATGTCCCGGTGCGTCGAGACCGTCTGGGCGGACGAAGTGCGTGTCGTCGAGCCCGAGCTGCCGCGCCCGCCGGTTCATCAGCGCCACGAACTTCGTCTCGCTGCCGCCGCCCACGTGGTCGGCCAGCGCCCAGGCGGCGTCGTTCGCGCTCTGGATGAGCGCGGCCTCGACGAGGTCGCGAACCGAGATCCGCTCCCCGGCGCGCAGGCCGATGCTGGACTCGCCGACCTCCGCCGCGTCGGGCGAGATCGTGACCATGTCGCCGAGCCGCGAGCGCTCGAGCGTGAGCAGCACCGTCATCATCTTCGTCAGGCTCGCGATCGGGACCCGTTCGCCGGGGTTGTGGGCGAGGAGCACCTCTCCCGTGCGCCCGTCCTCGACGACGTAGGCGCGCGCGTGGACGCTCGGTCCAGCCGCGAGGGCCGGGGGAACCAGGGAAAGAGCGGCCGCGCAGACGAGCAGCCTCAGCTTCACGGGCCGGAAGGCTACCCGCGGTCGGTCAGAGCGCGCCGCGTACGACGAGCACGGCCGCGGTGACGAGCAAGAGAAACGCGACCGGGAGCGCGTAGCGCTTCGCCTCTGTCCGCCAGTCCATGCCTACCACCCCGAGGCGGCCCAGACCTCGCTCTTCAGCCGCGCCGCCTCGGCCGCAACCGCTGCGCGCCAGTCGTCGTCCGTCGATCGGAACGCGTACAGCACCGAGCGCGACGCCGCCACGAGCGCGCTCGCGGGTCCGCTCGTGAACGCACCAGCCACATCGGCCGGCCCCGCGCCCTGCGCCCCGATTCCGGGCAGGAGCAGGACGGCCCGCGGAAGCAGCCGCCGCGCCTCGCCAACGGCCCTCGGGTGCGTCGCGCCCACGACCGCGCCCACGCTCGACAGGCCGCGCTCGCCGACGAGCTCCTCGCCCCACTCGGCGACGAGGCTCGCCACGTGCTGCCAGAGCGGCTTGCCGTCAGACAGGGCGAGATCCTGGATGTCCGCGACGCCCTCGTTCGACGTCTTGACGAGACAGAAGATGCCCGCGCCCTCGCGCCGGCAGGCCGCGATGAACGGCTCGAGCGAGTCGAGGCCGAGGTACGGGTTGACGGTCATCGCATCGGCCAGCGGCGCCCGATCTTCCGCCCCTTCCAGGTAGGCGGACGCGTAGGCGCGCGCGGTCGAGCCGATGTCTCCGCGCTTCCCGTCGGCGATCACGATCAGGCCGGCCGTGCGCGCGTAGGCGCAGACGCTCTCGAGCGCCTCCATCCCGGGCGGCCCGAGCGCCTCGAAGAAGGCGAGCTGCGGCTTCACGCCGACCGCATAGGCGGCGACCGCGTCGATCACGCCGCAGCAGAAGCGGGCACACGCATCGGCCGCCTCCGAACGGCCGAGCCCTGCCTCGCCCGCGAGCTCGAGCGGCAGCAGCTCGGGCATCGGGTCGAGCCCGACGATGAGCTGGCTCCGCTTGCGCTCCACGGCCTCGGCGAGCCTGTCCCCGAACGCGGTCACCGTCGTCGTGGGCCGAGCCTCGATGTCCTGCATCATCGCGGTGAGACTAGCGACCGCCCCGGAAGAAAAGAGAAGGGCCGCCTCAGCAGCCCCTCTCGAAACTTCCGTGTTGCCGCAGTGCTACATCCCCGCCCCGCTCTTGACGGCCTGCTTGAGCTGGCTGCCAGCGGAGAACTTGGGGACGGTCGTCGCCGGGATCTGTACTCGCTCCGTGGGATTCCTCGGGTTGACGCCCTGCCGCGCGGCGCGCGCCTGGGTCGTGAACTTCCCGAATCCGGTGAATGACACTTCGCCGCCCGAGCGCAGGACGTCGGTGATCGAGTCCAGGAACGCGTCCACCGCTTCCGCAGCGTCGCGCTTCGAGAGCCCTGCCTTGTCCGCGACCCTGTCGACGAACTCCTGTTTTGTCACGTGCAACCTCCCTCTAACGTTGCCGGTTAGCGCAATCGGACCCTAACAGCCAAGCCGTTTCGGCTCAACCATGCGGCTTTGCGGCGGTTTTCTGCGCCGAGAGCAACTCTCCTGCCCGAAAAAGCGGCACGAGACGGGCTCCACGGCGCGCGAGAGCGTCCGCTCCGCCCTCCTCGCGATCGAGCACACAGACCGCGATCCGGCACTCCAGGCCGGCTTCGCGGACGGCGTCGAGGGCCTCCACGACGGCCCCGCCGGAGGTGACGACGTCCTCCACGAGGCACACGCGCTCGCCCGGCTCGAAGACGCCTTCGAGCCGGTTCGCGGTGCCGTACTCCTTCGCCGCCTTGCGGACGATCAGGAACGGGAGCCCGGAGGACATCGACGCCGCCGCAGCCAGCGCGACGGCACCGAGCTCGGGGCCTGCGAGCCGCTCCGCGTCGGGCTCGTGCTCGGCCACCGTGGCCGCGATGTGCTCGCCGAGCGCCGAGAGCAGCTCGGGCCGCGTCTCGAAGCGGTACTTGTCGAGGTAGTAGTTCGAACGGCGTCCCGAGCGCAGGACGAAGTCGCCCTCGAGATAGGCGTGCTCGCGGATCGCGGCTCCTAGGTCCTCGCGCTTCACTTGGCCGCGGCCCGAAGCGCATCGCGCGCGTGGACGAGCAGCGGGGCCGCCTCGGGCGAGTCGCCGTGCAGCGAGACGAGCGAGCCGTCCGCGAAGTAGAGGTCGATTCGCTCGCGCCCCTCCCGGCTCCGGCGCGCATAGAGCCCGACGCCGAGCAGCGACCCGACGGCGAACCCGAGCGCGATGAGCTTACGGCGTCCCATTGCTCTTCGGCCGTGTCGTACGCGGCTTCGGCTTGGCTTTCGGCTTCGGCTTCGGCTTCGGTTTCGGTTTCGCGGCCGGCCTCGCAGGCGGCTCGGCGACGGCCCGCAGACAGCGCTTCAGGTCGTAGAAGACGAGCCCGGCCGTGGGCTCGGCGGAGGTCGAGGCGGCGATCATCGTGGCCCCGTCCCGCACGACGAACAAGCTCCCGTCCCCGGTCGAGGCCTCGATCTGCGTGAGCTCGCCCTCGCCGATCTGGCCGGCCTGCTCGAGCAGCGCCTTCGCGCTCGTAGCGACGCGCTCGGCGCGATCCTCGGGAACCGTCGCGGCGACGACCTTGCCGTCGGCGTCGAACAGGACCGCGGACTCGATCTGCGACGAGATCTCGGTCAGCTCGGCTAGTGCAGCGCTGGGCTCCGTCATGGCTGAGAGACTAGCCTCCCGCACCATGCGCGAGGTCTTCAGCAAGTTTTTCGCCGATCGGGGGACGCACCTCGCGGCGATGATCGCCTATTTCGCCCTCCTCTCGTTCGTTCCACTGGTCTTCCTCGCGCTCGCGTTCCTCGGGTTCGCGGGCCGCGCCGACGAGTCGAGCTACCTCGTCACGGAGCTGAACAAGGCGTTCCCGACGAGCTCCGTCGAGAGCATCGTCCGCGTCGTGCGCTCGGTGCAGGACAACGCCGCGACGCTCGGCGTGATCGGCGCGCTCTTCCTCGGCTGGACCTCGCTCTCGCTCTTCAGCGTGCTCGAGTCGGCGTTCAACATCGTGTACGGGAAGCCGAACCGCTCGTTCCTGCACGGGAAGCTGCTCGCGGTCACGCTGCTCGTGGGGTCGCTCGTGACGCTGTTCATCGGGCTGCTCGTCGGCTCGATCGGCTACGAGGTGCTGACGCGCTTCGCAGGCGCCTTCTTCGGCAACTCGTACGTCGCGTTCGTGAGCTCGATCCTGATCTCGACGCTGGCGGTCTTCGTCTTCCTGTTCACGGTCTACTACCTGCTCACGAACGAGAAGCTCACGTGGCAGGACGTGCTCCCGGGTGCGATCGTCGCCACGATCGCGCTCGAGACGAGCTTCCAGCTCCTGCCGCTCTACCTGCGGTTCTCCAAGAACGTGATCGCGCTCCAGGCGTTCGGCGCGCCGGCGCTCCTGCTCGTGTGGCTGTACCTGATGGCGAACGTGATCGTCTTCGGCGCCGAGATCAACTGGTGGCACTCGCGCGGCCGCAGAGAGGCGGTCGAGTTCGAAGAGGCCGCCGGGCTCGCCTAGCTCGCTTCGCTTCGCTCGCTTCACGGGTGAACCCCTGGTTCCCCCGTGGGCCCCCTCCTTGCGGGCGGACACGCAGGGCTACCGTTTCAGGAGCCGCCGAAGGTGGTCGCTCCTCTCGAACGCCACTTTGGCTGCGCTCGGGCAAAGCCCGGCTCCGCCCGCGGATCGGCTCCCGAGGCAGCTGACTACCGGAGGCCACGCGGCCCTGGATCTCACGGGCTTGTCTAGGTCGCTTTCTGCCAGCCTTCTTCGCCGTGCGCCCACGGCACCGCGCTGCTGCGCTCGAAGACCAGGTCGTTCTCGCCGCCCGCCCAGACGCCGATCGTGTCGCTGTCCGGGTACACGGAGACCGCGTATCCCAGGCCCCGCCGCGAGAACAGCAACGTCCTGGCCGGCGCATCGCTGCGATTCATGACCTTGTGCGCGCCGTCGGGACCTGACGGGAAACGGACGAGCTCGCCGCGCTCAACTGTGTGCTCTCCGTCCGGCGTCCGCACGACGACCGTGCCGTCGACGACGAGCAGCCACTCCTCGTCGTATTCGTAGTGGTACGGCGACGAGCTCTCGCCCGGCGCGAGGTCGTAGATGAACATGAGGCTCTCGGTCGAGCCGGTGGCTCCGCCGACGTCGATCCTGCCCCCGGTGTTCTCCGCGCTGATGAGGTTGATCGAGTTCATGAGCGCATTATCGAGGCGAGCAGGGCTCGGGCGGCGCGGGCTCGGTGCGAGTTGTCGCGCTTCCAGGCGTTGCCGAGTTCCGCGACTGTACGGTCTTCGCCCTCGGGAACGAACACCGGGTCGAAGCCGAAGCCTTCGCTGCCGCTCAGCTCCTCGGCGATCCGGCCCTCGAGGACGCCGGTCCCGCGGCGCTCGGCTCCGTCCGGCGAGATCGCCACCAGCTCGCAGACGTAGCGCGCACGGCGGCCCTCGCCCTGCACGCCTTCGAGCTCCTCGAGCGCTCGCTCCGCTTCCCGGCCCGCCGCCCAGCGCGCCGAGCGCACGCCCGGGCCGCCGCCGAGACCCTCGATCTCGACGCCCGAGTCCTCGCCGAGCACCCAGCGATCGAGTGCGAGCGTGCGCGCAAACTCGGCCTTGCCGCGCGCATTCTCGAAATACGTCGCGCCGCTCTCGGGCGGATAGTCCTGCGCATCGAGCAACTCGATCGACCAGCCGTCGAGCGCGTGCTGGAGCTCGCGGAGCTTGTTCTCGTTCCTCGAGGCCAGTACGGCCCGAATCAGGTCGCCCACCGAACACCGAGCACGGGCTCGAGGCGCATCAACTCCGCCGTCACCGTTTCCGGCTGGATGTCCTCGACACGGACCTCGAGTGCCACCCGCCGGCGGTCGCGGCTATCTTCGACCTCAAACCCACGAACGGCCACCCCGCGCTGCTCGAGCGGCTCGAGAAGCACGGACGGGCTCTCGTTTGCGCGCAGCTCCACCTCGAGGCGGAGCTCGCCTGGCCGGACGCGCTCAAAGATCCTGCCCGCCAAGATGCGCAGCGGCCAGAGGCTGACGAGCACGACGATGGTCGTGACCACCGCACCGCTGTAATAGCCCGCGCCCGCCGCCATCCCGATCGCGGCGACGACCCACAAGCTCGCGGCGGTCGTGAGCCCGCGGACGGACAAACCCTGCCGGATGATCGCGCCGGCTCCCAGGAAGCCGATCCCGGTCACGATCTGGGCGGCGATGCGCGTCGGGTCGTAGGTGGTTCCGTTCCGCGCCGAGAAGGTGAAGTCGGTCCAGGCGTAGGCGGAGACGAGCGTGAAGAGCGCGGCGCCGACGGCGACGAGCGTGTGCGTGCGGAGACCGGCATCGTGATCGCGAAGCTCGCGCTCGGCCCCGATCGCACCGCCGAGGATGCCCGCGACCACGAGGCGGACCAGGACGTCCGCCCAACTGAGCTCAGGTAGCACGGGCCGCCTCCACGGCGTCCCGCTGAGCGAGGCCGATCTCCTCGATCCCGCCCGTTGCGAGATCGAGCAGGTCGTCAAGCTGATCGCGGGAGAGCGGAGCCCGCTCGGCCGTCGCCTGCACCTCGATCAGGCGGCCGTCACCGGCCAGAACGACGTTCACGTCCACCTCGGCCGTGGAGTCCTCCGCGTAGTCGAGGTCGAGCAGTGCCTCACCCTCGACGATGCCGACCGAGACGGCCGCCACCGAGTCGCTCAGCACGCGGCCGAGCCCGACGTGGTCGAGCGCCCTGCGGGCCGCCACGTACGCGCCCGAGATGGCCGCGCAACGGGTCCCGCCGTCGGCCTGGAGCACGTCGCAGTCGAGCCAGAGCGTCCGCTCCCCGAGCACCTCCATGTCCGCGACCGCACGGAGCGCCCGGCCGATCAGCCGCTGGATCTCGACCGTCCGTCCCTTCTGGCGCCCGGTGCTCGCTTCGCGCTGCGTCCGCTGGCCCGTCGAAGCAGGGAGCATCGAGTACTCGGCGGTCAGCCACCCGCGCCCGTTGCCGTACAGCCAGCGCGGAACGCCGTCCTCGAGGGACGCCGTGCACAGCACCCGCGTCTTGCCGAACGAGATCAGCGCGGAGCCGCTCGCCTGCTCGATGAAGTCGGGCTCGATCGTGAGCGTCCGCAGCTCGTCGGGGCGCCTGCCGCTCGGACGGGTCATGCGGGATCCGACATGTCTCTCCGAGGCGTGGCCCAGGACCTGGTGCAGGGGCATGGCTCGTCGAGACACGGCCCGGGACCAGGTCCGGGGACATGGCTCACGCGGCCGCGGCTTCCAGCTCTGCGATCGCGACCTGCTCGACCTCGCCCAGCGGAAGCTGCAGGAAGCGCTCGCCCACGGCACGGAACCGCTCCGGGTCGCCCGTCGTCAGGAATCGGTAGCGACCCTCGCGCGCGGGATCGTTCCCAAACCCCTTGCGCTCGAGCGTCTCGGCCACCTCGCGCGCGGTCTCCTCGGCGGAGAAGACGAGCGTGACGCCGCGGCCGAAGACGCGCTGGAAGATCGGCCTGATCAGCGGATAGTGCGTGCAGCCGAGGATGACCGTGTCCACGTCGGCCTGCTTGAGCGGCGCCGCATACTCGCGAACGGCCTCGACCGTCTCCGCGCCGAAGGGCTCGTCGCTCTCGATCAGCGGAACGAGCCGCGGGCACGCGACCGGGAAGAAGCGGACGCCCGCATCGAGCGTGTGCACGAGCTCGCGCGTAGCGCCCGGCGGTCACCGTCGCCTGCGTCGCGAGCAACCCGATGCGCCGGTTCCGCGTCGTCTGCACCGCGGCGTGGGCCTCGGGCGTGATCACGCCCACGATCGGCACCTCCAGCCGCTCCTGCAGCTCCGGCAGCGCAGCCGAGGTCGCGGCGTTGCAGGCGGCCACGACGAGCTTCACGCCCTGCGCCTCGAGATAGCCGGCGATCTCACCTGCGAAGCGGCGGATCTCGTCCAGCGGGCGCGGCCCGTAGGGCAGGCGCGCGAGATCGCCGAGGTAGATGAAGTCCTCGTGCGGCATCGTCACCAGGCACTCGTGGAGAACCGTCAGCCCGCCGGTGCCAGAGTCGAAAACGCCAACGGGCCGGGGATCCATCCCGCGATTGTAGGCTCATGGCATGTCGCGTCTCGCCGCAGCGCTCGCCGTCCTCGCACTCGCAGCACCGGGAGCGGCCTCGGCGTTCAGCAAGCAGGACCGGCTGATCCCGATGAGCGACGGCGTCAAGATCGCGACCACGTACTACGTCCCGGACGGCGCACCACCTGCGGGCGGCTGGCCGGCCGTGATGCTGTTCCATGGCCTCGCCGGGAGCAGGACCGACCCGGGAAGCCCGCTCGGGATGTCGCTCAACTCGCTCGCCGAGACGCAGCTCGCGCCGCAGGGCTACGCCGCGCTCACCTTCGACGCCCGCGGCCACGGGCAGTCGGAAGGGCTCGTCTCGATCGACGGGCCGCGCGAGATCCAGGACGTGCGCGAGCTCTTCGGCTGGCTCGCGGCGCAGCAGGGCGTCAACGGGCAGCGGATCGGCGCGTTCGGCTACTCGTACGGCGGCGGCGCGATCTTGCGCGCGACGGCCGAGGGCGTCCCGTTCGCCGCCATCGAGCCGGCGATCACGTGGACAGACCTCTACTCCGCGCTCCTGCCCCAGGACCTCGCCCGCTCGGGCGTCCTCCTCGGCTTCTGGCAGTCGATCCAGGCGCGCGCGGCTCCCGGCCTCGACTCGATCGTGAACGACGCGATCGCAGGTCGGAATCTCGCGGCGATCCACGCGTTCGCCGACCAGCGATCGACTCGCACGCTCCTCGCGTCGATCCGGGTGCCGACGTTCCTCATGCAGGGCCGGCGCGACTTCGCGTTCGACCTCGAGCACGCGATGACGGCGTACGCGCGAGTGAAGGCGCCGAAGCGGCTCTACCTCGCCGATTTCGGGCACCCGCCGGCCGCGAACCCGCCCGCCGAGGCGGCGCACGCCGTGGCCGAGACGCGCGCGTGGTTCGACCGCTATCTGAAGGGCCTTCCGAACGGGATCGACAGGCAGCCGCCGATCGAGGTCGCTCCCGATCCGTGGACCGGCCGCACGTTCCACTACAAGGCGCTGCCCGCGAGGAAGACGCTGCGGTTCGCGTTCCCCGGCCGCGCGGCGATCGGCTCGAC
Organism: uncultured Actinomycetes bacterium; assembly: GCA_963850415.1. Lineage (GTDB taxonomy): Bacteria > Actinomycetota > Thermoleophilia > Gaiellales > Gaiellaceae > VAXT01. The sequence continues at coordinate 1,147,102 of CAWKLE010000003.1, read as the reverse complement.
GGGCAAGGTGGCGCGAACACGGCCACGGCTGCGCACCCGCACCGAGACCTTCGGCGCGCCAGTGCTCCGCGTCTCGCTCGCGAGCTCGAACGGCTGGCCGCAGGTCGTGGCCGTCCTTTCGGCGCTGACGCCGCAGCGCAAGGAGCTCGTCGTGAGCGTCGGCGGCGCGCGGGTCCACCTCGGCGCGAGGCCGAAACAGGTGAGGATCCGGCTGATCTCGCAGCTGACCGCGATTCCGAAGGGCTCCCGGCTGCGGCTGACGATCGCCGCCACCTCGACCGCCCAGAGCTCCGGCAACCTCCTCTACTTCACGGGGATTCCTCCCTCGAAGCGGCTCGTCGTCGGGCCCGCGAGCCTGTCCGTGCCGGTGCTCGCGAAGCCGATATCCCACTGAATCTGTTGACCAGACGGGCCGATCGGCGGTTAACTCCGGCTGTGATTTGACGTCTCATGACAAGAACTCCGAGGAAAGGACACGTATGAACAGGGTCATCCGGCTTGCGCTGGTATTGAGCGCAGCCGTCGTCACGCTCGCGTTTACCAGCTCCGCCTGGGCCTCGTACTCGCCGAGCCTCACAGTCACCGCATCGAGCAACAAGCCCGGCGCGTCGACGAGCCTGCTGCTCGGTCACATCCAAAGCGCGGCGGATGACCCGACGGCGAAGGACACGATCTACGCGCCGCTCGGCTACGGCGTGAACCTCTCGCAGGCGCCGGGAACGAAGATCGGCGATGTCAGTGCCCGGCTGATCCTCCGAGGCGGCGGGAACGCCGAGGTCGACGTCGACGGCCAGGTGGTCGCCGACAATCCCGCGAACCACCCGAACGACCCGTGCGCTCCCGGCATCCACCAGGCGGTCTGGAACCTGAACATCACGGTCGCAGGGACACCGCTGACGGTTCCGCTGTACGTCGACGCGGTCACGACGGGCCCCGAGGCGACGTTCGCATCGGCGAAGGTCCAGCTCTGCCTGGCCGGCCCGATCGGGACGCCTGCGGGCGCCCAGCTCGAGTTCGCGTTCTTCGACGTGAACGGCGTCTTCTCGAATCCGACGAGCACGACCGATCACATCTGGCATGCGACGTTCACGCCGTATGTGGCAGGTCAGCCGGTGCCGAATCCCGGTGGCACGACCGAGGGACAGGCGGTCGTTCCCGGACGAGTCGGCCTCACGATGGCGACGAAGAGCCTCAAGCACGGCGTTGTGATCGTCTCCGGACGGCTGACGGTCGACGGGCAGGCGTTCGGGGGCGCGCTGGTCGAGCTCTACAAGCCGGGCAGCGCCAAACGAATCGGCAAGGCCCGGACCAAGGGCAACGGCAAGTACACGATCCGCATCAAGATCAAGAAGAAGACGCGTGTGCTCGCACAGGTGCTCTTCCTCGGAGATCTCCCGGCCTGCCCTGCTCCGGGGCTCCCCGGTGTGCCGCAGGGCTGCAAGACGGGGTCGCTCTCGTTCTTCGCGGTCAAGATCGGCACTGCCCGCAAGAAGAAGTAACTCTCGCGATTGAGCACGGGAGGCTTCCCATGCGAAGCCTCCCGTCTGCTCTTGACGCGAGTTGCCAAACGTCACATACTCTCGCCGCGGTCGCAGCCCCGCTGCGACTCCTGGTCAGCGCTCCAGGCCCACCCGGTCGGCGCCCGCTTCGCGACTTCGTGAGAACGACGTCGGGGGACGGGGCGGGACGCCGACACGGGCTCTCGAAGCGGGAGCGACCGCTAGCCTGCGCCGCGTGGCGGCGACGATCCGGGTCGGAACGTGCTCGTGGGCGGACGAGGCGCTGACGAAGCACTGGTACCCGAAGGGCGTCCCCGCCGCCGCGAGGCTCGCCTGGTACGCGGAGCACTTCGACACGGTCGAGGTCGACTCGACCTACTACCGGCTGCCCGCCGAGGAGATGGTGCAGCGCTGGACAGAGCGCACGCCGGACGGGTTCGTGATGCACGTCAAGGCCTTCGGCGTGATGACGCGGCACCCGGTCAAGGTCGAGCAGCTTCCTCCGGACCTCCGAGACGAGGCTCCGCAGGACGAGCGCGGGCGCGTCGATCGTCCGTCGCGTGAGTTCCGAGCAGAGATCTTCCGGCGCTTCCTCGAGGCACTCGATCCGTTGCGTGCCGCGGGCAAGCTCGGCGGCCTCCTGTTCCAGTTCCCGCCGTACGTCGTCCCGAAGGAGGCCTCACTCGACTACCTCGCGTGGGCGCGCGAACAGATCAGGGACGACGAGATGCTCGTCGAGTTCCGGCACCGGAGCTGGTACGAGGAGAATCAGCGCGACGAGACGCTGCGCTTCCTCGAGGAGAACACGATGTCCCACGTCGTCGTCGACGCGCCACGGAGCGAGGGCAAGAACGTCCCGTTGACCGTGCTCGCGCTGACGACGCCGATCCTCTACGTGCGCATGCACGGCCGGAACGCGGGGACGTGGAACGTGCGCGGCGGGAGCGCGGCGCAGCGCTTCGACTACCTCTACTCGGACGAGGAGCTCGGCGAGTGGGTGCCGCAGCTGAAGGAGCTCTCGCAGCAGGCCGAGCAGGCGTACGTGGTGTTCAACAACAACAACCGCAGCCGCGTCGGCGGCCGGGAGACCGCGCAGGCGCCGACGAATGCGGAGATGCTCCGGGACGCACTCGAGGTGGGGAAGGTCGCCGTCAGCCGGCCCGGCTCAGGAGCTCGCGCAGGATCTCGTTGAACCGCGCCGGCGCGTCGACGCTGACGACGTGACCTGCGCCTGCGACGACCTCGAAGCTGCCGTTCGGCGCCGACTCTGCGATCTGACGGGCCTCGTCGACCGGGAGGAGCTCGTCGTGGTCGCCGACGACGACGGTCAGCGGCCCCGTGAAGCCGGCCACGACCTCGGTCGCATCGCGCCGGTCGCGGAGCGCCTGGATGCCGCGTACCAGCTCGTCGACCGTGCGGTCATCCGGCCCCGGCGGCGCGAACTCACGGTTCCAGCCCTCGATCCCCTCGGCCTGGACGACGCGGATCATCTCCTCGCGTGCCGCGCGCCGCTCCGGCGGATCGGCCGTCGCACGCGCACCGGCGAGCAGGAGGCTCTTGACGCGATCGGGCGCGATCCGGGCCATCGCCAGCGCGACGTAGCCGCCGAGCGAGGCGCCGACCACGAGGAGCTCGCCTTCGGTGCGCTCGAGCACGTGCTCCGCCCAGCCGTCGACCGAGTTGCCGCCGAGCCCGTAGAGGTACGGAACGTAGAGGTCCTCGTCGGCCAGCGCCTCGAGCTGTGGGTCCCACATGCGGTCGTCGAGCGGGAACGCGTGGACGAGGACGACCCTCACGAGTGCTCGACCGTGACGGAGCCGTCCAGCGCCGACGCCTCTTCGGCGGACAGGCCTACGCCCTCGATGCCGAGCGTCCGAGCGATCTCGCCCAGCAGGTCCTCGGCGGGCGGCAACTCGGCGGCCGAGTCCGCGGTGCGGGCCGCGGCGCGGATCTCCGCCGGCTTCGCACCGGTCAGGCGGCCGAGCAGCGTGGGGTTCGCGCGCATGGCGATCGCGTCACCCGGCGGCAGCGGCCCGTAGTACTCGGGCACGGACAGGTACTCGTCCGCGACCCGGCCCCGGTCGTAGGCGACGAGCCGAACGACCTCGCCCTGCTCCGCGCCGAGCGCGACCACGACGCCGCCCGACACGTACGAGAGCTCGGACGCCAGGCGCCGCAGCTGCTCGGGCTGGGCGGCCGCAGCGTCGTCGTAGACGCCGATCCACCCATTCCGCGCAGGCCCGACGACACTCGACTCCGAGCGGACGACGCGCGGGACCCAGCGGGCGACGGCCTTCTCGACCGCGCCGAGATCGTCCGTCTGAAGGTGGATCGAGCCCGTGGAGGCGACCTCGCCGCCCGTGAGCCGCCGCTCGAGCGACTCGAGGTCGGTGAGGAGCGAGCGGCGATAGTCCGTGAAGCCGAGCCGGCGCCAGTAGGCGAGGGCCTCGTCGTTCGGGAGCTCGACGTTCAGCGAGACGTGCTCGAGGCCCTGCTCGCGAAAGTGCGCGACGAGGTCACGGACGAGATCGTTGCCCCCACCCTGTCCGCGCGCCTCCGGTTTGAGGTAGACGAAGCTGACGTGGCCGAGGCCGTCTCGCAGCTCTCCCTTGGCCATGCCGACGACCTCGCCCTCTGCCTCGGCGACCACGATCCGGCCCTCCTGCAGGTACGGCCCGGGTGGAGGCGGCGGAAACGGACGGGCCCAGTGCTCGTCGAGATAGGCGTTGACGAACTCTTCGAGCAGCGTGTGGTCGGAGGCGGTGGCTTCGCGGACGTTCATTGCGCTGCGAGCAGGAGCTCGTTCTCCGCCGCGATGGACGGGCGTTCGCGCGCACGGGCCACCCAGTCGGCCAGAGTCGGGTACTGACCGATGTCGACCGCGAGCATCGTCTCGGCGCGCAGAATCCAGGGCAGGTACGCAGCGTCGGCGAGGCCGAACTCGTGCCCGGTGAGGTACGGGCGACCCGCCAACAGCCAGTCGAGTTTCGTCAACTCCTGGTCGAGATCGTCGCGAGCGTCCTCGTTCCCTCGTCGAAGGGCGTAGTACGGGCGGCCGAGCTGGTCGAATCGCTCGACGAGCAGGCGGCCGGCCGCGCGCTCGGCCGGGTCGGCGGGCCAGAGCGCAGGCTCCGGGTAGCGCTCCTCGAGATACTCGTTGATGACGACCGACTCGGGCAGAACGAAGGCGTCCTCCTCGAGCACGGGCACCTTGCCGAGCGGGTTCTTCTCGTAGATCCACGCAGGGCGATCGTCGAGGTCGACCACGACGGTCTCGTGCTCGAGCCCCTTCTCGGCGAGGACGATTCGCACGCGGGCGCAGTAGGGGCAGCGGTCGGCGTCGTAGAGCGTGAGCACCTGACCGATCCTAGGTGGCGCGGAGCAGTCCGGCGAGGAGGTAGTGCGCCGTGAGGTTCTGGAAGGGGTCGAAGCGCTCGCCGAGCGCGCGCACCTCGTCCGTGGTCAGGTTGCGCCCGTCGCCGTAGAAGCGCGACGCGGCCTTGCGCACGCCGAGATCGCCGGCCGGCCACGCGCGGGGCCGGCCCAGGTGGCGGGCGAGGAACCAGTCAGCCGTCCACTCGCCGATCCCGGGCAGCGCGGTGAGGGCCGCCTTGACCTCGTCGTCGGGCAGGAGCGCGAGCGCGCCCAGATCGAGGTCGCTGCGCGCCAGCCCGGTCGCGTACTCGGCCTTCCGATGCGAGAAGCCGAGCGCGAAGAGCTCGTCCGGCTCGGCCGCGGCCAGCCGCTCGCGCGTCGGGAAGGCGTACGCGTGCTCGGCACGGACGCCGAAGCGCTCGATCAGCCGGTTGCGGATCGCGAAGGCGGCATGGAGCGAGACCTGCTGGGCGGTGATCGACGTGACGAGGCTCTCGAACGGCTCGACGGCGATCGGCGGACGCAGCCCACGGAGCTCGTCGACGAGGCCGGCCAGGACCGGCTCGGTGGCGGCGAAGGCGTAGAACGGATCGAGGTCGAGCTCGGCGCCGAGGAGCCTGCGCACGACGGGCTCGATGCCGGCGTCGAGCGGCTGAACGTCGACACCGCCGGGCGCTTCGGTGATCCGCACCTCCCGGCCCTCGACGACCCGGTGCAGCCCGCCTTCGTGCCAGAGGTTCGCGAGGTCTGTGCCGAAGGCGCGGTAGCGCGCGGTCGAGAGCTCGAAGGCGTAGGGCTCGGGAAGCTCGAGGAGCGCCACGCCTACGCGGCGAGCGCCTCGGACAGGGCATGGAAGTCCGTGAACGGCTCGAACGGCTTCCCCTGCTCGGCCAGGTAGCGCGCCAGGCCGGACGTCGCGAAGACACGGTCGGAGGCGAGCGCGGCGCAGCGGTCGGAGTAGCCGTCGCCGACGTAGACGACATGCCCGGGCGGAAGCAGTGAGCGCTTGCACGACTCGCCGCAGACCTCGCAATCGTCCGGGTAGCGCCACTCGACGCGCCACCCGTCGGGGCGCGCGTCGACGCGGTTCGCGTGCAGCTCGACCTCGACGCCCTCGCGCTCGAGGACGGGCTCGATCAGCTCCTCGAACCCGCTCGAGACGACGTGGACCTCCCAGCCGCCCGCGCGTGCGGCGTCCACGAACTCGGCGAGCCCGGCCCGGACCTGCGCCTCGTCGAGCACCCACGCGACGACCTCCGCGAGAGGCGCAGTGACCGGCTCGAACTCGCGCACGATCACGTCGCGGAGCGGCAGGCGGCCGTCGTGGAGGCCGTCCTCGACCTCCTGGTAGACGGCCGGGTCGCCGAACTCGAGCGCGATCCGGTCGAGGAGATCCGACTCGGTGACCGTGCCGTCGAAGTCGAGGACGACGGACCGGCTCTCCGGGCCGTCGCTTTCCAAATTCGGGTTCGCCATGTCATCATGTTTCCTGAAATCAACTCCTCCGAGGTGTCCAGATGGCTGCCCCGAAAGCCACTGCGGCAGTTGCGCGATGAGGATCGCCTGCGTCGGCGGCGGACCTGCCGGCCTGTACCTGGCGATCCTGATGAAGGCCCGCGACCCGGGACACGACGTCACGGTCTACGAGCGGAACCCTCGAGGGGTGACGCACGGGTGGGGCGTGGTGTTCTGGAACGACCTCGTGGAGCAGCTCGAGGCGAGCGACCCGGCCAGCGCGAGCGAGATTCACGAGAGCTCGTTCAGGTGGAACGGCCAGCTACTGGCCGTCGGCGACGAAGAGCCGGTGCGCGGGGGCGGGCACGGCTACGGCATCGGCCGCCAGCGGTTGCTCGACATCCTGGTCGAGCGCGCACTGGGACTCGGCGTGCGGGTCGAGTTCGAGAGCGAGATCGAGAGCACGGACGAGCTGCGCGCCGACCTGATCGTGGCGTGTGATGGTGTCAACAGCCCGATCCGAGAGCTCCGCCGCGAGCAGTTTCAAACCCACGTCCTGGTCGGTCGGAACAAGTACATCTGGCTGGGCACGACCCGGGTGTTCGACGCCTTCACCTTCGCCTTCGTCCACACGGAAGCCGGCTGGATCTGGTGTCACGCCTACGGCTTCGACGGTGACACGAGCACGTTCATCGCGGAGTGCTCGCCGGACACCTGGACCGGGCTCGGCTTCGACCGGCTCGGCGAGACCGAAACCATTCGCCGACTGGAGCAGATCTTCGAGCGGCACCTCCAGGGCCATGCCCTGAAGAGCAAGACGCGCGCTCGCAACCGCGCGGCCTGGCTCGAGTTCCGGACGGTCACGAACGCGAGCTGGCACGCCGACAACGTCGTGCTCATGGGCGACGCCGCCCACACGACGCACTTCACGATCGGGTCGGGCACGAGGTTGGCGCTCGAGGATGCGATCTCGCTCGCGGCGAGGCTGCAGCACGAGGCGAGTCTCGCGACTGCGCTCGAGCGCTACGAGACGGACCGGCGACGCGCACTCCTACGCACGCAGAGCGATGCACGGCTCAGCGCCCGCTGGTTCGAGAGCGTCCCGCGCTACGTCGATCTCGACCCGCCGCGGGTCTTCGCTCTGCTGACGGAGCGTCGCTCGCCGCTCCTGCCGCGCGTCCCGCCGTCCGCCTACTACCAGCTCTACCGGGCCACGCAGAGCAACGCGGCGCTGCGGACGCTTCGCAGGTGGGCAGCTCCGGCGGTGAAGGGCGTCTACAGCCGCGCCGCTAGAGGTGAGACGTAGCCCCGGCCGGGTCCTGGTCGTACGTGTGCGTCGCGCCCGGCTCCTCGTACCACGAGTAGGCGTACTTCCCGTCGTCGAGCTCCTGGGCGAGCTTCGAGAGCCTGAGCGGATGGAACGTGTCGCACATCACCGCCAGCTCGTGCGTCTCCGTCGCACCGATCGACTTCTCCGCGAGCCCCGGCTGCGGGCCGTGCGGGATGCCCGACGGGTGCAGCGTCACGGAGCCGATCTCGATCCCTTTCCGCGACGAGAACTGCCCGTCGACGTAATAGATCATCTCCTCGCTCTGCAGGTTCGAGTGGTGGTACGGGATCGGGATCGCCAGCGGGTCGAAGTCGAGCTTGCGCGGGCAGAACGAGCAGATGACGAAGTTCGGCCCCGCGAAGGTCTGGTGCGAGGGCGGCGGCATGTGGATGCGACCCGTGATCGGCTCGAAGTCGTTGATGTTGAACGTCCACGGATAGAGGTAGCCGTCCCAGCCCACGACGTCGAACGGGTGGTAGTCGATGACGTAGTCCTGGTACCCGTCGCGCACCCGGATCTTGAGGTTGAAGTCGCCGCGCTCGCGATAGGTCTTCAGCTCGGTCGGCGGGTGGATGTCGCGGTGGTAGAACGGCGCATGCTCCATCAGCTGGCCGTACTCGTTCCGGTAGCGCTTCGGGATCTCGATCAGGCCGGGCGTCTCGAAGAGCAGGTAGCGCTGCGGGCCTGACGGCTCGAACTGGTAGGTCGTCCCGCGTGGGATGACGACGTAGTCGCCCTCGCTGTACGGCACGTCGCCGAAGGTCGTATGCAAGCGTGCCCGCTGCCCTCGTGGACGAAGTAGACCTCGTCGCCCTCGCCGTTCCGGAAGAAGTAGTCCATCGTCTCGCTCGGGCGGACGAGCGAGATCTCGACGTCGTTGTTCCACATCAGCAGCTTGCGTCCCGAGACCTCGTCGCCCTCGGGCTCGGTGCCGAAGGTCTTGAAGTGGCGGTGCGCGTGCGCGTCGGGCACCCACTCCTCGCGCTCGATCGGCTGGAACGCGCCGAGCTCCTTCACGCGGCAGGGCGAGATCAGGTGGTACAGGATCGACTCGTTGCCCGTGAAGCCCTCGAGGCCCATCACCTCCTCGGTGAGGAGGGTCCCGTTGTCCCGGAACTGGATGTGGCGCTTCCGCGGGACCTCGCCTCGGCTCTGGTACGTCGGCATCAGCCCGAAGGATAAAGAAGCCTAGGCCGGCTTCGGGCCGACCCGGTTCCGCAGCACGCCGATCCGCTCGATCTCGAGCTCGACGACGTCGCCCGGCTGGAGCCAGCGGCCGTCGCCGTGCTCGAGGATGCAGCCCGTGCCGACGGTTCCCGAGCCGAGGACGTCGCCCGCCCGGAGGCGCGTGTTGCGCGCCGCGTGCGCGACGATCGCGTCCCACGAGTGGTGCATGTCGCCCATGTTCCCGCGCGAGCGCTCCTCGCCGTTGACGCGCGCGAGCATCTCGAGCTTCAGGTCACCCAGCTCGTCGGGCGTGACGACGTACGGGCCGAGGCTCGTCGCGAAGTCCTTGCCCTTCGACGGGCCGAGGCCGATCTTCATCTCGGGGCGCTGGAGGTCACGCGCGGACCAGTCGTTCATGATCGTGAAGCCGCCGATCTGGCCGTCCTTCCCGATCACGACCGCGGCCTCGAGCTCGTAGTCGAGCTCGTTCGTGCCCTCGGGGTACGGGATCTCCGCCTCGGGGCCGTAGATCGCCGCCGGGTTCGTGAAGTAGAAGGCCGGGACCTCGTACCACTCGGGCACCATCTCGAGGCCTCGCAGGCCGCGCGCGGTCTTGACGTGCTGCTCGAAGGCGTAGAAGTCCCGGACCGCGGGCGGGTAGAGCACCGGCGGGCGCAGGTCGACATCGGCGAGCGCGTACTCGGCGTGCTCGCGCGCCTGGCCGCCTCCGGCGAAGAACGACTGGAGCGTCTGCGCGGCGAGCTGGACGACCTTGTCGCCGTCGACGCGCCCCGGCCACCCTCGCTTGAGGTCCGCGCCCTTCGGACTGAACATGCACAACTTCACGGCTCGGTGTGCACGCTAACGTCCGCGAGCCTGGGGAGGGCGCGGCGAACGTCTTCCTCGACCTCGCTCGCGAGCGCGTGCGCGTCGGCGAGCGTGACCTCCGGATCGAGGCCGAGGGTGAGGAACGCGACAAGCCCGTCCTCGGTCTGGAGGAAGCGGACCTCGCGAGGAGGGGCCCCGGTTCGACCCGCGACGATCCTCCTGATGCGCTCCGTGTCAGCCTCGACGTTCGCACCCCCGAGGGCGCGCCCGGCGGTCGGCTCACGAAGCGGCTCGAGGTGCGTCTGCACGGAGACGACCTCGGGGACGGCATCGGCGATCGCCTGCTCGACCTGCGACGCCACCTCGTGTGCCGTCTCCAGGGTCAGGTCCGGTGGCAGCTTGAGATGAAGCGCCACCTGGAGCCCGTCGTCGACCGAGACGACGCGGATGTTGTGCATCTCCCGGACGCGCGGCACGGTGAGCGCGGCGGCGAGGATCCGCTCCCGGAGGGCGGCGTCTTCCGGCGCAGGCTCGACGTGGACGACGACGTCGCTCTCGGGCAGAGCGCTCTGCACGGCGGCCTCGACGGCGTCCGCGGCCGCATGACCCTGACCGACGCCCGCATCCGGCGAGACGCCGATGACGACGTCCGCGAAGTGGCGCCCCGCGGCCTGCCGCATGCGCAGGCGCCGCAGCTGCACGCCGGGCTCCAGCTGCTCGATCGCGGCAAGCGCAGCCCGCTCCGCGTCGGCCGGCACCCGGTCCATGAGGACGTCGACGTTGCGGCGCATGAGCCTGTAGGCCGCGATCAGGACCAGCACCGCGACGAAGAGCGCCGCGACCGCGTCCCCCTCCAGCCAGCCGGCGCGGGCTAGCAGCAGCCCGAGCAGAACGGCAGTCGAACCGACGAGGTCGCTGGCGAAATGGAGCGCGTTCGAGGCGAGTGCGGGGCTGCGGTAGCGGCGCGAGGCGCGAAGCGACACCGTCGCCCGGCTCGCGTCCACGGCGATCACGATCAGGACGACGACGAACGCGTACCAGACGGGGTTCACGTTCGAATCGGCCGAGCCGACGAGCACCGCGAGCGACCGGTACGAGATGTACAGGCTCGCGAGCGCGAGGAAGCCCGCCTCCCCGAGCGCCGCGAGATGCTCCGCCTTGCCGTGTCCGTACGGGTGCCCGCGATCCGCCGGCCTCCCCGAGACGCCGACGGCGAACAGGGTCAGCAGCGCAGCGACGAGATCGGTCCCGGAGTGCACCGCCTCCGAGACGAGGCCGAGGCTCCCGCTCGCGAGCCCGGTGCCGAGCTTCAGCGAGATGAGCACGCAGGCGGCGACTACGGAGACGAGAGCAGTGCGCCGTTGCGGGCTCATCCCGCGAAGGCTACGGAGTCAGATTCGAGTTAGTACCAGCGGCCTCGGCGGAACCCGCCGAAGAGGAGGCCGAGAATGATCAGGATGATCCCGATCACCCAGCTCCAGACGAAGCCGAGGATGATCCCGAGGATGATGAGGACTGCTCCTATGCCCACCAGCTGTCTCCTCTCGCGTTAGAGATTGCCCCGCAAGGCCTGTTCGCGTTCGATCGCCTCGAACAATGCCTTGAAATTGCCTTCTCCAAACCCGCGCGAGCCGTGGCGCTCGATGATCTCGAAGAAGAGCGTCGGCCGATCCTGCGCGGTCTTCGTGAAGATCTGAAGCAGGTACCCCTCCTCGTCGCGGTCGGCGAGGATGCCCAGGCGACGAAGGTCGTCGTAGGCCACGTCGATCTCGCCGACGCGGTCCTCCAGGTCGTCGTAGTACGCGGTGGGCGTCTTGAGGAACCGCAGCCCGCGCTCCTCGAGCTCCTGCACCGTTCCGACGATGTCGTCCGTGGCGAGCGCCACGTGCTGCACTCCCGGCCCGCCGTAGAAGTCGAGGTACTCCTCGATCTGGCTCTTCCGCTTGCCCTCGGCGGGCTCGTTGATCGGGAACTTGATCTTGCCCTCGCCGTCCATCATCACCTTCGACATCAGCGCCGAGTACTCGGTCGAGATCGCCTCGTCCGAGAAGTGGATCAGCTCGGTCATGCCGAACGACCGCTCGTAGAACTCGACCCAGTGGTCCATGCGCCCGAGCTCGACATTTCCGACGACGTGGTCGATCACCTGCAGTCCGATGCCGGTCGCGGGCGAGCCGTTCTCGGTCGTCGACGTGTAGCCCGGGAGATACGGGCCGGCGTAGTCGTCGCGATTCACGAACGTGTGGATGTTCTCGCCGTACGTCGCGATCGCTGCGAGCTCGACGCGGCCGAAGTCGTCTTCAACCCAGTGCGGCTCGACGACGCTCCTCGCGCCGCGCTGCACCGCCTGCCGGTACGCCTCGGTCGCGCTCGGCACCGTGAGCGCGACGTCCTTCACGCCGTCGCCGTGCGAGCACGCGAAGCGGGTGATCTCGCTGTCCGGGCGGAGGCCGCTGGTGACCACGAGCCGGATGCCGTTCTGGTCGAGGACGTACGAGGCGCGGTCGCGGATCCCCGTTTCCGGCCCGGCGTACGCGGTCTGCGTGAACCCGAACGCCCGCTCGTAAAAGTACGTCGCCTGTTTCGCGTTGCCCACGTACAGCTCGAGGTGGTCCCACCCCTTGATGGGCATGAAGTCGGTCGAGCTCACAAACTGATCTTAACGCGCTCTCTGCGGAGAAACGCTCGGCGAGACCGGCTCCGCCGGGGGCGAGTCGACCTCCTCGCGGAGCGGGACCTGCTTCAGCCACAGCGCCACGATCACGAGCGTGACGAGGCAGAGCAGCGACGCCGCGAGGAACGCCGGCTGCAGCGCGTTCGCGAGCGACTCCCGCAGGTTCGGCGGCAGGCGGTGCACCGATCCACGGTCGAGGTGCGATCCCGCCGGCAGCCCGTGGTTGACGATCACGCCCATGAAGGTCACGCCGAGCGTCGCACCGATCGCGCGCGCGGACTGCGTCAAGGCCGTGGCCGACCCCATCGCCCGCATCGGGACCTGGTTCTGGACCGCGACCACGAAGACCTGCATCATCATCCCGAGCCCGACGCCGGCCACGACCATGTACGCGGCCGCCTGCGCGTTGGTCGTCGACGTGTCCATCCGGGAGAGCAGGAAGAGCCCCGTCGCGAGCACGACCGGCCCCGCGAGCGCGTTCGGCCGGTAGTGGCCGCTCCGGGAGATCCACTGGCCGGAGATGGCGCTCGCGGTGACCGCTCCGAGCATGAACGGGGTCAGCACGACGCCAGAGGAGGTGGCCGACGTGCCGATCACTCCCTGGACGAAGAGCGGGACGAAGGCGATCGTTCCGACCATCGCCATCGCCGACAGGCCGACCGAGGCCACGCCCGCGGCGACGATCGGGTTGCGCAGGAACTCGAACGGCAGGATCGGCTCCTTCGCCCTGCGCTCGACGAACACGAACGCCGTCAGCGAGAAGAGCGCGATCGCGAACGCCCCGAGCACCTGCGTCGAGCCCCACGGATGCGTCTCGCCACCCCAGACGAGCCCGAGCAGGAACGAGCTCGTCCCGATCGCGAGCAGCGTCGCCCCGAGCAGGTCGAGCGAGTGCTCGCGGCGCTCCGTCCGCTTCGGGATCGCGATCGCGATCACGACCAGGGCGGCCGCGCCGACGGGCAGGTTGACGTAGAACACCCAGCGCCAGGTCGTGTGGTCGACGATCAGGCCGCCGAGCGCGGGGCCGATGATCGAGCCGGCCGCGAACGTCGCGCCGATCAGGCCCTGGTAGCGACCCCGATCGCGCGGCGGGACGATGACGCCGACGGTCGCGATCGCGAGGGCGAACAGGCCCCCGGCCCCCGTGCCCTGCACGGCGCGGGCCGCGACCAGCTGGCCCATGCTCTGCGAGAGCCCGCAGAGGACGGAGCCGAAGAGGAAGATCGAGATCGCGACGATGTACAGCAGGCGCCGCCCGTGGATGTCGCCGAGCTTCCCGTACAACGGAACGGTGACCGCCATCGCGAGCACGTAGGCGGTGATCACCCACGAGTAGCTCTCGAGCCCTCCGATGTCGGCGACGATGTGCGGCAGCGCGGTGGCGACGATCGTCTGGTCGAGCGCGGCGAGGAGCAGCGCGACCATGATCGCGCCATAGATCGCCAGGACACGTCCGATGGTGAAGCGATATCCGGGCGGCTTCCGAGCGAGACGAGCACGTAACGAAGCCACTGCTTCTAAACGTACCCGCTGGTCTCGCCCTCACTCCGCAGGCCCGAGCGGCGGCCGGCGTTCCCGGGAGATGACGATCCCGGCCGCGATCGCCAGCCCGCCCACGACCTGAACCCAGGTCAGGCGCTCGTCGAGGAGCAGGAGCGCGATGATCGCCGCGAAGAACGGCTGGAGGTTGGCGAAGACCGATGCGCGCGAAGGCCCGACCCGGTCGATCGCCGTGAACCAGAGCAGGTTCGTCAGCACGAGCGGGCCGAGCACGGCGAAGACGAAGCCGACCCAGGCGAGCGTGCCGATGTCGAAGCTCTGGTCTCCGAGCTGCGGCGCGGCGAGCAGCAGGAGCGGGACGGAGACGACGCTGAGGAAGACGGCGCTCAGCCGAAACGGGGAGTAGCGCTGCATCAGCGGCGCCACGACGACCGAGTACCCGCCCCAGGTCGCGGCCCCGAGCACCGCGAGCAGGTCGCCACCGAGGTTCGCCGAGACGCTCTTCCCGGAGCCCGCGGTGACGAGGATCACGCCCGCGAACGAGAGCGAGGCGGCGATCCAGAAGCGCCGCCCGAGCCGCTCGATCCCGACGAGGCGCGAGATGAGCGCCGTGAAGATCGGCAGTGTCCCGAAGAGGAGCGCCGCCGTCGTCGCCGTCGTCAGGTCGAGCGCGAACACGAAGCTGAGCTGGTTCACGAGCAGCAGGACGACCGCGAGCACGACCAGTGGCAGGTCGCCGCGGGCGATCCGCAGAGAGCGCTCGCGCGGGAACGTGAACGCCACGAACACGAGCGCCGCGGCCGTGTAGCGGAGCGACGAGTACGGGAGCGGGCGCAGGCCGGCGTCGAGGATGTACTTCGAGACCGTGAAGTTGAGCGCCCAGATGGTGACGGTCAGCAGCAGCATCAGGTCGGCTGCTGACGCCCGGCGCACCGCGAGACCGTAGTCCACTACGCTTCCCGCCGTGGCCGGTCCGACCAGAGACGACGTCGACGCGATCGTCGGTCCGGCGACGCCGCACTTCGCGTACCAGCTTCGCGCGCGGGTCCTGGAACTGGTCGAGGACCTGCCCGAGAATCACGAGGTGCGCCGCTACGCCGAGGAGAAGGCGGAGCTGCTCGACCGGCTCGGCCACGCCTCGTCCAAGGCCGAGGGCGGGCCGCGCGAGGCGGAGACACGGCTCGGCTGGGAGCAGATTCCGAGCGCCGCTCCGGCCGACAAGCCGCTGAAGCGGTGACCATGAAGGGCGCGACCGTCTTCGTGACGGGCGGCTCGCGAGGGATCGGCAAGGCGATCGCGCTGCGGTTCGCCGACCTCGGCGCGGCACGCGTGGCGATCGGCTACCTGCGGAACGACCGCGCCGCGGAGGCGACGGCCGAGGAGCTGCGCGCGAAAGGAGCCGAGCCCGTGCTCGTCCGCGGCAACGTCTCGTCCGAGCGCGTCGCCCGCGAAGTCTCGGAGCTGGGGCCGCTCCAGGCGCTCGTCCACAACGCGGCGACCGGAGTGATCCGCCCCGCGCTCGAGACCGAGGACAAGCACTGGGACTGGACGCTCGCCGCCAACGCCCGCGCGCTGCTCTCGCTCGCCCGCGCAGCGGCGCCGCAGATGCCCGAGGGGAGCTCGATCGTCGGCATCTCGAGCCTCGGCTCTACGCGCGTCCTCACCGACTACGTGCTCGTCGGGACGTCCAAGGCCGCCCTCGAGTCCCTCGTCCGCTACCTCGCGGTCGAGCTCGCGCCGCGCGGAATCCGGGTGAACGCGGTCTCCGGCGGGGTCGTCGACACCGAGGCGCTCCAGTACTTCCCGCAGAAGGAGCAGATGCTCGAGTGGGGCCAACAGCGCACGCCCGCGGGCCGGCTCGTCACGGCAGAGGACATCGCGAACGCCGTCGTCTTCCTCTGCTCCCCCGAGGCGGAGATGATCCGCGGCCACGTCCTGGTCGTGGACGGCGGCTTCCTGCTCCCGGCGTAGTTCGCCGTCAGCGCCTGAACCTAGTGAGAGGTCAGACCCTCGGTCGGGAGGTCAAGTCGTTCGAGCCGCTCGCCCGCCCACGAAGAGCCTCCTCTTTCGACTCTGTCGCGGCCTTTCGTGCTTCGCCCCAGTCATCGACCTGCGGACGGCGGAAGAGCGACCTCAGCCAGAAACGCAACCTCACGTTCCAAGTCTAGCGAGAAACTCCCTGCAAGTCAGCCGGTTTTCTCGCTTCCCGCCTGTACTCTCTCGGCCACGCTGGCACATCCGACTGGATCATGGTCGACGAGGCCGAGCGCGACCTGATCCTCGAGCTTGCCGGCCAGGCTGCGAGCGCCAACTCCAGCAGTTCCTTGTAACAGTCTGTTACAAGGAGATCGTGGAACCGACCGACCAGAACCGCCGCGCCTGGGACGAGATCCACCGCAGCCGGACACAGGCCGCGTCCGAGCAGCTGCTGATCCCGACGCAGATCTTCGACCTGATCCCCGACGTCGAGGGGAAGCACGTCCTCCACCTGCAGTGCGCCACGGGCGAGGCGACCGCGCAGCTCGTGGAGCTCGGCGCGCTCGTGACCGCGGTCGACGTGTCCGCGGAGGAGATCGAGAACGCCCGCGAGCGTGCGCCCGACGTCGCCTACTACCACGCGGACGTCCACGAGCTGCCGCTCGAGCTCCACCGGGGCCGCTTCGACCTCGTCTTCACGGGCGGCGACGTGCTCAGCTCGATCCGTGATCTCGACCAGTGGCTGGCGGGGATCGCGACGGCGTTGAAACAGGGCGGCACGCTGCTCCTGTACGACAGTCATCCGGTGACCGACCACGTCGACCCGCTCGGCCATTGGCGGGACAACTACTTCGAGAGCTCCGACGAGCGCCGCTGGCGTCTCGAGGAGGTTGTCAACGCCGTGATCGGAGCCGGACTGCGCGTGACGAGGCTCGCCGAGTTCCAGACCTTCCACAAGGGTTTCCAGCGGGATCGGCGCGTTCCGTGGGACTTCGCGCTCCTGGCCGAGAAGCGCGACTAGCGGCGGGTGACGATCCGCGAAACCACGCAGGACGACGCACCGGCCGTCGCCGCGCTCCTCGGCGAGCTCGGCTACCCGACCTCAGCCGACCAGGCCGCCGAGCGGATCGGGCGGATCGCGGTCGACCCGACGACGTGGGTGATCGTCGCCGAGGAGGACTCGGAGCTCGCAGGCCTCGGCGCGCTGCACGTGCAGAACCTCGTCGAGCGCGACGAGCCCGGCTGCGAGGTCGCGGGGCTCGTCGTCGGGCAGCGCTTCCGGCGACGCGGGATCGGCGAGCTGCTGATGCAGGCTCTAGAGGACGAAGCGCGCCGGCGCGGCGGGAAGTTCATGGTGCTGAACACGGCCCATCGCCGGGCCGACGCGCATGCGTTCTACGAAGCGCTCGGCTACGAGCACACGGGCCGGCGCTACGCGAAGCAGCTCGCCTAACCGGCGGCCTCTTCGACGATCATCAGGCCGTTGCCGTCGGCGTCGCGGAACATGAAGAGCAGCGGCACCACGCCGTCGCCGCCCATCAACTCCTCGTCGACCTCGACGCCTTTCGCCTTCAGCTCCTCGTGGTCCGCCTTCGGGTCGGCCGACGTGAGCGCAATCCCGGTCTCGCGGCCGGGTTGGAACTCGCCCATCCCGCGGGAGAGCGCGATCGCCGAGCCGCCACCCGGCGGCGTGACCTCGACCCAGCGGTCACCCTCGCCGTAGGGCTGATCCGCGCTGAGCGTGAAACCGAGCTTGTCCGTGTAGAAGGCGATCGCCGCGTCCTGGTCGGACACCGGGATGATCACCCTGCCGAGTTGCGAGATGCCTGGCACGTTGCCTCCTTTTTCGATCAGGTCGAGAGTAGGACCGCCGAAGCGGCGCGAACTCATCGGATCGAGCGCGGCGCTACGCCGGTGTGGCGGCTTCGACCGGCAAGCCGTAGATCTCGCCGAGCTTCGACTTCAGGTAGCGGATGTACGGCCCCGGGTCCATCCCGCCGCCCGCGATCCGCTCCAGCATCTCCTTCGACGTGTACTTCCGCCCGTGGCGGTGCAGGTTCTCGCGTAGCCAGCCGGAGAGATCGCCGAACTCGCCCTGCTCGAACTGCGCGTCGAGATCGGACAGCTCGCCACGGGCCTTGTCCCACAGCTGCACGGAGATCACGTTGCCGAGCGAGTAGGTCGGGAAGTACCCGAACGCCCCGCCCGACCAGTGCACGTCCTGCAGCACGCCGTGAGCGTCGTCGGGCACGTCGATCTCGAGGTAGGCCGCCATCCGCGCGTTCCACGCCTCGGGTAGGTCCTCGAGCGACAGGTCGCCGGCCAGGATCTCCTGCTCCAGCTCGAAGCGCAGGATGATGTGCAGGTTGTACGTGGCCTCGTCCGCCTCGACCCTGATCAGCGACGGCTCGACCTTGTTGATCGCGCCGTAGTACGTCTCGAGGTCGACATCTCCGAACTGGGCCGGGAAGGCGGCCTGGAGCTGCGGATAGAAGAAGCGCCAGGCCGGGAGGCCACGGCCGACGAGGTTCTCCCACATGCGGCTCTGCGACTCGTGGAGGCTCATCGACGTCACGGACGCGAGCGACGTGCGCTCGTAGGCCGGGTCGACGCCCGCCTCGTAGAACCCATGGCCGAACTCGTGGATCGATGCGAAGAGGCTGACCGCGAGGTCGGTCTCGTCGTAGCGCGTCGTCAGCCGGATGTCCTTCGTGCCCGCGCTCATCGCGAACGGGTGCACCGTCGGGTCGAGCCGCCAGCTCTCGTGGTCGAAGCCCATCCGCTCGAGCACCTTGAGCGAGAACGCGCGCTGCTGCTCGATCGGGAAGTCGCCCCCGCGCAGCGACGAGTCGTCCACGCGGTCGGCGTTCTCGCCGATCTGAGCGATCAGCGGCACGAGCTCTCGCTTGAGCTCGTCGAAGACCGTGCGCACCTCGTCGGCGGTCAGGCCCTCGTCGAAGTCGTCGAGGAGGACGTCGTAGTCGGACTTGAAGCCCATGCCTTCGAAGCAGTCGATGTAGCGGTGCGTGAGCTCGACGTTCTTCTTCAGATGGGGCAGGAAGATCGAGAAGTCCGACTTCTCGCGCGCCTCGATCCAGGCTGGCAGCGCGTTCGCGCCGGTCCGGGTCATCTCGGCGCGCAGCTCGGCAGGCACCCGCTTCGCCTTCTCGTAGTCGCGCCGCGCGACGCGGATCAGGCTCGCCTCGTCGGAGTCGTAGCCCGCGTTCTCCTCGTAGTCGCGCAGGTCGTCCAGCAGACGTCCGATCTCCTCGTCGATGAAGAGCTCGTGCGTGAACCCATCGAGCGTGCTCAGCTGCTCCGCCCGCAGCTCCGCGCCCCTCGGGGGCATCTTCGTGTGCTGGTCCCAGCCCAGGATTGCCTGCGCCATCCGCAGGTCGTGGATCGTCGCCAGCCGGTTCTTGAGCTCGTCGTAGGTCTGCGTCACTTGAGGTGCCTCCCGGGCTATTTGCTTGCGGCTGGAGCCTACTTGAGGACTTGCTCCGTATAGACGCCCTCAGGGTTCCAGAGAAGGAAGCCGCGGGTCTTGAAGCTGCGGGCGGCGGCGATCTGCGCGCGCACGTCCGCCAGCGCGGGATGCGGGCTCGTGAGCGAGAAGTCCTCGAGCCAGGGGATCAGCTGCGCCTT
The DNA here is from genome assembly GCA_963850415.1 of uncultured Actinomycetes bacterium. Classification (GTDB taxonomy): domain Bacteria; phylum Actinomycetota; class Thermoleophilia; order Gaiellales; family Gaiellaceae; genus VAXT01. The sequence continues at coordinate 1,127,652 of CAWKLE010000003.1, read as the reverse complement.
GCGGCCGAGCAGCGCGTTCTGGAAGTCGCGGAGCGAGGAGGCGACCGTCTGTCCCGGGGCTGCGCTCGGATCGGGCAGGTTGAACTCTCCGGGGTTGTAGTGCGACGGGTAGACCATCGGATAGACGGCGTCGACGTACTTCGCCAGCCGCCCGGGGACCTGGCCGATGCCGAGGTCGTGCGTGGCGGAGAGGCCGAACACGTCGACGGAGACGCGCACGCCGAGCGGATGGAGCCGGCGCGCCGCGTAGTGGGCGAAGCGCGCGATCGTCCAGCCCATCGGCTCGGACGACTTGCGCGGGAAGACGGCGCTCTCGATCGGGCCGTCGCTGGGGAAGCGCACGTAGTCGAACTGGATCTCGTCGAAGCCCGCCCGCGCCGCGGCCTCGCCGATCCCGACCACGTACTTCCAGACCCGCTCGTCGTACGGGTTCGCCCAGCCGAGGCCCGCGTTGTTGACCCAGACCGAGCCGTCGCTGTGCTGGATCGCGAGGTCCGGTCGGGCCGCGGTCAGCGTCGGGTCCTCGAAGACGACGACGCGGCCGATCAGGTAGACGCCGGCCGCGCGGGCCCGCCGGGCGACGGCTTTGGCCTTGTAGTACGGCCGCGACGCGCCGATCCGTCGCGCGAGCGTGGTCGCCGGCATGAGGAAGCCGACGTTGCCGGTCTCGTCCTTGACGTCGAGCTCGAGCGCGGTCAGCCCGGGGATCGCGAGGTACTGGCCGAGCTTCCCCCGCTCGTTGGCGAGCGACATCGTGACGTGGACGCCGCGCACCTCCTTCGGGAGCGGCGTCCGCCGGATCGCCTGCTTGTGCGGCTTCGCTGTCTTCGCCTGAGTTCCGTCGCTGCTGGACCCGTGACCAGCGACGACTGTCGCCCCGAGGGTGACGAGCGCCGCGACGACGATCAGCGCGCCGAGCGCGACGGTTCGTCGCAGCCAGTACCGATGCTTGCGCGCCTGGACCCGCCGCTGTCGAAAGCGCTCATTCGGATCCGGCGACTCGGAGTCGGAGGCCAAGCTGTGGAAAACCTAAGTGGCCCTCTTCGGCCGCGCAACAAAACGCCACTCGTTTCGAACCTCCGGATCGAGCGCGGCCACGATCGCGTCGACGAGAAGGCTGGCCGCTATGCCCAGGAAAGCGGCGTAGAGCACCACCGACTGCATCAAGACGAGGTCCTGAGCCCCATAGCTCGTCAGCATCAGCCTCCCCAGTCCCGGTATCTGGAAGGTCACCTCGACGAACAGCGAGAGCCCGATCAGCGCGCCGAAATCGAAGGCGGCGACCCGCGCGAAGAAGAGCAGGAAGCCCCGGCGGCGCTCACGGTCCGAGCCGGCGCGAAGCAACTCTGCGCGGATCATCCGCGTGTACACCGCGGCCAGGGCGAGCGAGAGCGTGACGACGGGAAGGATGAGGTGCTTGAGCCAGTTGACGGGCCCGCTACAGCCTGCTCCTCCGGAGGCGAAGAAGGTGCAGTAGTTGCCGATCGGCACGACGTCCCACCGGACGCCCAGGTAGTAGGAGAGCTCGATGCCGACCCAGACCGGCAGCAATCCGACGGCGACGTAAATCGGGAGGCCGTAAGCCCAACGCCAGCGTGTCCTCGCGAGCGCGAAACCGGCGAGCCCGCCCACGCCGAGCGAGACGATGAGCGTGAGGATCACGACGGACAGCGTCGGAGGAATCGCCCGGCGCGCGATCGCACCCGTATCCGGAAACGTCTGACCCCGTGCGTTGGGATTTGCGAATGCAGGCGAGCGCCCGGCGGTCTGGTGCCCGAAGAGCCGCCACATGTACCAGGCGTACTGCTCGTGCAGCGGCGAATCCAGATGGAGCTCCTCGCTCACCCGCTCGATCATCGACGGGGTCGCCTGCCTCCCCCCGGCCAGGTTGCGGTCCGGCTTCGGGAGCAGGACGAAGAACATGACAAACACGAGCGTCGCCACCAACCAGACGGCGAACAACGCCTGTGCGAGCCGGATCAGGAAGAAGCGCCGGTAGCTCAACGGCCGTCCGCGCCGAACAGCCGATTCACGGTGTCGGAGGCGACGTAGCCCGCGATCTTCGGGTTCTCCTGCAGGCGCCGCAGCGAGTAGCGGTACCAGTGCTCGCCGAACGGGACGTAGATCCGCAGGCGATGCCCGTCCTCGACGAGCCGGTTCGCGGCCAGCTCGCGGACTCCGAGCAGCATCTGGAACTCGTACTGCTCGGGCGTCAATCCGCGCTCCGCCACGAGCCGCTTGCCCTCCTCGATGAGGAGCTCGTCGTGGGTCGCGATCGCCACGTACGAGCCGGCCTGAAGGAGCTCGTGCAGGCAGTCGACGAAGTTCCGCTGCACCTCCTCGTGCTCGCGATGCGCGATCAACGGCGGTTCGACGTAGATGCCCTTGCAGAGCCGGACGTTCGGCAGGAGCGGCGCAAGCGCGTGGATGTCGCGGATCGTCCGCCGGAGATAGGCCTGCAGGACGATGCCGACATTGCTGTGACCCTCGGCGCGCAGCTCGCGGTACAGCTCGAGCGTGTCCGAGGTCGTCGTCGAGTCCTCCATGTCGATCCGGACGAAGTTGCCGCTCTCGGCGGCGTGGCTGACGACCTTGAACAGGTTCGCGCGGCAGAGCTCGTACGCGAGGTGGAGCCCGAGGGCGGTCAGCTTGACGCTGACGTTCGAGTCGAGGCGCTCCCGTTCGATCGCCTCGAACACGTCGTGGTAGGCGCGGACGATGTCGAGCGTCTCGCGCCGGCCCGTCGCCTCTTCGCCGAGGACGTCGATCGTCGCCATCTTCCCCTGGGAGTTGAGCTCCCTGACGACCCGGACCGCGTGCGCGATCGTCGTCCCCGCGATGTAGCGGTCCGAGATGCGACGGACGAGCGAGCGCGGCATGGCCGGCAGGACGCGGACGATGGTTCGATCGAGCATTGCCATGGCGCGAGGATAATCCGCTGAGCCTTGAAATAATCTCCGGCTGGACGCAAGATCTGAAGCCGCGATCGAGGGGGAGAGTCTCTGACAGCTGCAGTCACCTACTTCGTGTTCCGCACGGGCCTGGGCGCTGTCTGTCTCCTCGCGGGCATCGAGAAGGCCCAGGCGCCCGGTGAGTTCTTCGAAGGAGTGCGCCAGTACCGGCTCGTGCCGGGCCGCTTCGCGCCGGTCGTCGGCGGTGCGCTGATCGCGGCCGAGCTCGGGCTCGGGGCACTGCTCCTCACCGGCCTCGTCCCTGCTTTGGCAGCGTTCGGCGCGATCGTCCTCTTCAGCATCTTCGCGGCCGCGCTCGGGGTGAGCCTCGCGCGGTCGAACACGGCTCCGTGCCACTGCTTCGGCGCCTCCGAGGTGGAGAAGATCTCGCCCGTGGCGCTCGTCCGCGCGCTCGCGCTCGCCGGGGCTGCGGCCGCCGTCCTCGTGCTCGCGCTCCAGGACACCGCGTCGATCGGCCGGCACGAGCTCCTGCCGGCGCTCCTGATGACCGCCGCGTTCGTGGCGATCACGCGCCTCTCCGGCCTGTTCCCGCTCGCCTGGTCCTTCCTGCGGCAGGAGGCGTCCATGCACCCGACGCCCACGCGGCGCGTCAGCTTCCGGCACCAGCCGCTCGAGATTCCCTTCCACCCGAAGGAGCAGCAGTGAGCGGCGTCTGGCTCGCGTCGTACCTCGTCCTCTGGCTCGTCGTCCTCGTGCTCGCGTTCCTGCTCGCGGGATCGCTTCGCCAGCTCGGCCTGATTCAGCTTCGCCTCGGTGACGACCCCGGCGCGCTGATCACCGACACGGGCCTCGAGCGTGGAGCCCAGGCCCCCGAGTTCGTCGCCGCGGACTCCGAGTCCGGCGAGCCCGTCTCGCTGTACGAGCTGCCCCCCGTCCCGAGGCTGATCGTGTTCGCCTCGCCCGGCTGTCTCTCGTGCCGCGAGCTGATCCCGGGCCTGAACGAGGTGCGTAAGACGCGGAGCGGCGAGTTCGACTTCCTCGTCGTCTGCCGCGGCGACACCGAGTCGTGCCAGTCGTTCGGGCGCATGAACCGCCTCGAGGCACCAATGGTGATCGACACCAACGGCCAGATCGAGAAGGACTACCTGGTCACGCTCACCCCGTTCGCCTACCTGCTCGACCACGAGGGGCGGGTCGTGATGCGCGGCGTCGCGAACGACTGGCGCCAGCTCGAGTCGCTGCTCGACCAGGAGGGAACGCTCCAGGCCGGCCGCGGCTGGGTCGACGCCGACGGGAACGGAGACGGCTCGGCCGTCGCCGAGGAGCACTCGCATGGCTAGGACCGCGCGGGTCGGCGGACTGGTCGCGCTCGCAGGCGCGTTCGGGCTCGTCGCCGCGATGCTCGCCGGCGGCGCGAATCCATCGGTCGGCGTGCCGTCGGTGTTCGTGCTCGTCAGCCTGAGCCTCGTCGTCGGGCTGTCGACGGCCGCCAGCCCCTGAGGGCTGTCCATGGTCGGGCAGATCGGCCCCCTCGTGCAGGTGGGCAGGAAAAAGACAGCGCTCGCCCTTCACGTTCTCGGCGGCGTCCTCGGCGGGCTCACGATCGGGATCCTGCTCGGCTTCGCGGGCGTCCTGCTGCGCAGCGCGATCGGCGACGCGCTGGACACGGTCTTCGTCGTCGTCGTCCCTGCGGCGCTCGTCTACGCGGCGTCCGTCGACCTCGGCCTGCTCCGCGTGCGGCCGATCACGTGGGCCCGGCAGACGCCCGGAGACTGGCCCTGCTCGATGGGCCACTACCCGGGGATCTTCGGCTGGGGCTTCGACCTCGGCCTCGGAGTGACGACGCGGATCCCGTACCAGTCGCTGCTCGTCATCCCGCTGGCGGCGTTCCTCGTCGGCGACATGGCGAGCGCCGTCGCGATCACGACGGCCTACGGAGTGGCGCGCGCGCTCGCGGTCGTGGCGGCCGTCACGTCCGCGAACGACGACTTTCCGGCGGTCTGCGACGCGATTCAGGACCGGGTCCTCACGTTGAAGAAGATGGTGGGTGTCACGGCCCTTGTATTTGCTGCCCTAATCGTGATTTCCTAGCGGAACGGGAGGTGAGGGATGAAGGACGGAGCTATCTACCTGCTGAGCCGGCAGGTGACAGGCGACCACGGTGAGTCGTACATGCAGAACGTGACCGTGTTCGCGAACAGCCCCGCTCAGGCCGTCTCGCTCGTCGACGACCAGTTCGCGTCGCTACGGAAGACGGCGAGGGGCCATGAGCAGGCGTACCAGCCAGCGCCCAAGTTCTCCGTCGAGAAGGTTTCGCTCGAGGAGTACAAGATGATCACGGCCGGGGTCACCCAGTACTGATGGACATCACGGGCCTCACCGCACGCTCGCTGGCCCGGCGTTCCTCGCGGCGTCAGTTCTTCAAGTGGCTCGGTGCGGGCTCGCTCGGCACGGGCCTCTTCCTGACCCGGACCGGCGTCTCCCTCGGCGCCGTGCAGGGTTGTGTCGGTTGCGGCGGCGGCCCGTGCAACCCGTGCTTCTCGCCCGCGGGCCTTTGCGAGAACATCGGCTTCACCTGCAAGACGTGCCAGCAGGGGGGCGGCTGTCCCGAACGGGTGCATCACGTCGGGTGAGTGGTTCTGCTGTCTCACGACCGGCCGCGTCGGTTGCCGCTTCCGCTGCTCGGAGTGCAATTGCGGCCCGAACGGGAACTGCAACGACCCCGCCTGCCACTGCTTCACGAACACGGCGATCCCGTGCACGCCGCGCCTCCATTCGGGCGACCAGCCGTGCGCCTGCCCGCCGGTCGAAGCGCCGATCCCGAGCCTCGCGTAGATGGACCTGACGTCGGCAGCGGCTCGCAAGCTCGCCGGGAAGTCGTCCAGACGGCAGCTCTTCAAGTTCCTCGGTGTCGGATCACTCGGGGCCGGGCTGTTCCTCACGGGCACGAAGGTCTCGCTGGGCGCGATCCAGGGCTGCGTCGGCTGCGGCGGCGGTCCGTGCAACCCGTGCGGCTCGCCGGCGGCCGTCTGCGACCAGGTCACTGGTGGTCAGTACCCCTGCAAGACCTGCTTGCAGGGCGCGGGGTGCCCGGAGGGCTGCATGACCGGAGGCGAGTGGTTCTGCTGCTCGACCGGTCCGCCCAACGGACGGGCCGGTTGCCGCTTCCGCTGCTCGGAGTGCAACTGCCCGGCCGGCTCTTGCGCGAACCCCTCGTGCCACTGCTTCACGGACACGGCGATCCCCTGCACGCCGCGGCTGCATTCGGGCGACCAGCCCTGCGCCTGCCCGCCGGTCGACGCGCCGATTCCGAGCCTGAGCTAGCTCTCGCGCATGAACCCCTGGCGGGCGGCGCTCACGAGCGCGACCGCCTCGGGGAACAGGACCCGCATGGCGTCCCGCAGAGCGATCGACTGCTCGTCCGGGCCGCCCTCGACCTTGATCCGCTTCAGGGCCGCACCGGTCAGCTCGACCGCGGTGTTGAGGGTCAGCGTCGCGAACTGCTCGCGCTGGGCCTCGGCGACCGACTCCGCCTGACGCGCCGCGAACTCCTGCAGGTTCCGCATCAGCTCGTCGGGGTCGCCGCCGAGCGGGAATCCAAAACTGCCTTCCATGTCGCCCACGATACCGAGGCGGCTCAGTCCAGCGTCGCCCTGTAGTTCGTCTCGACGTCGCGGACGAACTCGTCGATCGCGGCCATGCCCTGCTTCATCGCCTCCGCGAAGGGCGACCCGGTGCTCGGGCCGAGCGCCTGCTCGAGGCGCCGCGCGGCCGCTCCAACCCGGTCGAGGTACGCAGGCTCGGCCAGCCGTGGAGGCGCGCCGATCGCGCGTTCGAGCTCGAGCGCGGCCTCTTCCGCCTCCTCGATCCCCTCGGGCTGCTCGGTCATCCTGAGCGCCACGAGCTGCTCCCGGAGCTCCTGGAGCTCGCCTCCGCCGGCCCGCTCCTCGGCCAGCTCGCAGAGCGCGATGATCGAGGCCGTACGCCGGACGATTTCCCGGCTCGTGACCTGCCCGCCCTCGTCGTCGAGCACGAGCCACGTCCGCTCGTCGTCGCGGGCGAACGCGCACAGGTACGTCCGCTCGTCCGGCTCGGCCTGCGCGGGGACGACGCCTGCAACCTGCTCGCCGTCTACCGCGAACCCCGCGGCCGAAACGGCGATGCGCTCGAGGTCCTCCCTGAGGCCCACAGCGCCAGCTTAGACTCGACCAGTGCCCTCCTCCTCCGAGCGGAACCGGGCTGCACGCGACCTCTTCGCGCCCCTCGGGCCGAGCTACGACCGCTGGAGCCGGTTGCTCTCGCTCGGGCAGGACCCGCGCTGGCGACAGTTCCTCGTCTCGCGGATCGAGTGCGGGCCCGAGGGCTCCGTCCTCGACGTGGCGACCGGCACGGCCGCGGTGGCGATCGAGCTCGTCCGGCAGAAGGGCTGTCGCGTCGTCGGGCTCGACCAGAGCCCCGAGATGCTCCGCGGCGCGCAGGCCCGGGTCGAGGCCGCGGGCCTGTCCGACCGGATCACGCTCGTCGAGGGCGGCGCGGAGCAGCTGTCGTTTCCCGACGGCGCGTTCGACGCGCTCACCTTCACGTACCTGATCCGCTACGTCGAGGATCCGGGCGCGACGCTCGCCGAGCTGGCGCGGGTCGTCAAGCCGGGCGGGATCGTGGCCGGGCTGGAGTTCGGCCTGCCCCGCGGAGTCTGGCGCCCCCTCTGGGAGCTCTACGTCCGCGTCGGGCTGCCCGTCTCGGGTGCGGTGATCTCGCCCGGCTGGCGGGAGGTCGGCTCCTTTCTCGGACCGAGCATCCGCGACCTCCACGAGCGCCTGCCGATCCGGAAGCAGGTCGAGCTCTGGCGCGCGGCCGGGATCGACGACGTCCGCGTGCGACGGCTCAGCCTCGGCGGCGGCTACGTCACCTGGGGGCGCCGTTCGTGAGCGCGAGCCGGCCGGCGTTCTACGCGCTGGAGCCGGGCGGCTGGCGCGACTACCTGACGCTGCTCCATCCGCCGTACACGCTCTGGCATCTTTCCTACGTCGCGATCGGAGCGGCCCTGGCGCCGCACTTCGAGGTCGAGCGGCTCCTGGTCGCGCTGGCGGCGTTCTTCCTCGCGGTCGGCATCGGAGCGCACGCGCTCGACGAGCTGAAGGGCCATCCCCTGCAGACACGGATCTCCGACCGGATGCTCATCGGGCTGAGCGTCGTCTCGATCGCAGGCGCCGTCGCGCTCGGGATCTACGGCTCGATCGCGTACACGCCGTGGCTCGCGCCGCTCGTCGCCGTGGGCGCGTTCGTCGTCGTCGCGTACAACCTCGAGCTGTTCGGAGGCGCGTTCCATTCCGACCTCTGGTTCGCGCTCGACTGGGGCTCGTTCCCGCTGCTCGTCGGGTACCTGGCGATGGCGGAGCGGATCTCCCTCGGCGCGCTGCTCGCCGCCTCCTTCGCGGGCTTCCTGAGCCTCGCGCAGCGCCACCTGTCGACCCAGGTGCGCACCGTCAGGCGGCGCGTGGCCTCGGTGAGCGGGACGCTCGAGCTCGCCGACGGAGCTCGTGAGCCCGTCACGGACGTCACGCTGATCGGGGCGCCCGAGGCCGCTCTGCGAGCGATGACCTTCGCGGTCATCTCGCTGGCCGTCGGGCTGGTCCTGCTTCGCCTTACCTGAGGAGGCGTTTTACGATGGACGCATGTCCGTCGAGTCCGCGTTCGAGATCGTCTTCGCCGTCGGCGTCATCGTTGCCGCGGCGGCGCTCGCCGGAGCGGCGTTCGAACTCGCCGGCCGCAGGGAGCTGATCGCAGCCGCAGCGGCGATCGGCGTCGGCGCAGTCGCCGCGTGGGTCGCCTTCGCGCTCGAGCCTTCGACGGGGCTGGCGATCGTCGGAACCGGGCTCATCGCCTGCGAGCTCGCCGTCATCGGCGCGCTGGGACTTCGCCGGGGAATGACGCGGAGCCGTGCTCTCGACCGCGAGTTCGAGCGGGCGAAGACGCAGCTCGAGACGGCCGTCGAGAGCGAGACGCGGAGCCGAACCGGAGAGATCGAACGGACGCTCGCGCGCGCGAGAGCCGATTCGCTGTCCGCGTACGCGGAGGAGGAGCGCCGCCTCGCGGACACGCGGCGCAGCGCCCTCGAGGAGAGCGAGGAGCGGCTGCGCCACGGGCTCGCCGAGGCGTTCACCAAGGTGCAGGGCCAGGTCGAGCAGCGGCTCGCGTCGTGGCACCAGGATCTCGACCGCGCGCAACGAAACCTCGGCGACCGCCTCGAGCAGGTCGCGCAGCACGAGCGGTCCCTGATCGAGGCGCTGGAAGCCCGTCTCCAAAACGACACAGAACGGCTCCAGGCCGTCGACGAGGAGCAGCGGGCCGGCGTCGTCCGGCTCCGCGAGGATCTGGCGCGGGCCGTCGCCGAGTCGGCCGCGATCGCCGAGGCCGAGCTCGAGACTCACGCGACCGAGCGGCGCCGGGCGCTTCACCAGGTCTCAGATCGGATGACCGCGCGGGAGCGTGACCTCGTCCGCAGGATCGAGCGCGAGGAGACCGAGGCGTCGAGGCGCATCCAGAGCTCGTTCAGCGAGGTCGAGCGGCGCCAGGTCGAGCAGCTCGAGCGCGTTCTCGACCGCGCGTCCGGGAACTTCGTGGACGCGGCGACGCACGAGTTCGACGGGACGATCAGAGCCGCGCGCGAGGAGGCGGCGCGGCGGTTGCAGCGTGAGCTGGAGCGTGCCGTGCAGCGGTTCGCCCGCGAGGGTGAGTCGCTGCTCGCCGACCGGATGACGCAGCTCGGCGACTCTGGCGGCCTGCGGCTCGAGAAGAAGCTCGGGCAGGTCTCCGCAGGCCTGGAACGGCAGCGCGACGAGTTCGTGGCGACGCTCTCGAAACGGCTCGGCGAGGTCGAGACGGACTTCCGGGGGCGGCTGGCGGCGCTCGCGGACGAGGAGCGGGCGCTCGAGGAGCGGCTCACCGAGCTCACGCGCAGGATCGACCAGACCGTCTCGCGGGCCGAGCAGCGTCTCGACGCGCTGCAGGGGCTGCCGCGTTAGGCCTGCGCGCTTAGCGGGCAGGGATTCTTGCGCGGAGGACGAATCAGCCGCAAACGCCGATGACACAGATCGCCGAACACGATCAGAGCGAGCGCGCCAAGGTCGAGAGCTGGCGGCTCCACGTGCTGATGGAGGCGGGATATCCGCTCCCGCTCGCCGAACGGCTGGCGCACAGCGAGGCGGATCTCCATGCCGCGGTCGAGCTCGTCCGGCGAGGCTGCGAGCCGAAGACCGCCGCCGAGATCCTCCTCTAGCCCACGTCCCCACCCGGGTGGGGATGAGGAGCACCACCCGCCACCCGCTTCGAGCGTATCGCTCGAATACGCGCATGGGTGCGGCAGAAGAGCGACAACTTCGTGTCGAACCGCGAAGCGGATCCGCGCGGCGCCGAGAGCACGGCATCCAGGGCGTAGCATCAGAGCCGTGAAGGTCGAGGCGATCGAATACGGCGACCGCCGCGTCTACAGCGTCGCGTCGTTCAACCGCGGCATCGGCGAGTGGCTCGCGCGGCTGCCCACGGTCTGGGTCGAAGGCGAGGTCACCGAGCTCCGCCGCCAGGACCGCTGGCAGAGCATCTTCCTCACGCTCAAGGATCCCGAAGAAGGCGCCTGCCTCGCGGTGACGATGCCCCGCGGGCAGTTCGATGCCCTGCGGCTCGACCTCGCGAACGGCGAGCGCGTCCACGTCTACGGACGCCCGGAGCTGTTCGAGGCTCGCGGCGACTTCCGGCTGCGCGCGCTCTCGATGGAGCGCTTCGGCCTCGGCGACCACCTCGCCGCGCTCGAGCGATTGAAGCAAAAACTCGCTGCGGAAGGGCTCTTCGACACGAGCCGCAAGCGCACGCTGCCACGCCTGCCGCGCCGGATCGGGCTCGTCACCGGCAACGACGCAGCCGCGAAGAAGGACGTGATCGCCGCGATCACCGCGCGCTTCCCGCCCGCCCGGCTGCTCGTCGCGGAGACGTACGTCCAGGGCCCGCGGGCCGCGCCCGCAATCGCCGACGCGCTCGAAACGATCGCGCAGGCGCCCGAGATCGACGTCGTCGTCCTGTCCCGAGGCGGCGGAAGCTTCGAGGACCTGCTCCCGTTCAGCGACGAGCGGCTCCTACGCGCGATCGCAGCGTGCCCGGTCCCGGTCGTCTCCGCGGTCGGCCACGAGCAGGACACGCCCCTCTCCGACCTCGTCGCCGACGCCCGCGCCTCGACGCCGACGGCGGCCGCGCGACTCGTCGTCCCCGACCTGTCCGAGCTCACCGCCCGCCTCGATCGCTCCCGCACGGCCCTCGCCACCGGCGCTCGCCGCGCACTCGAACGCGAGCGCCGGCGCCTCGACCTTTCCCGGGACCACCTGCGCCGCGCGCCGCTGCTGCTGCTCGAGCGAAGACGCGCGGCGGTCGAGCACTCGGCGGGCCGTCTCCGGACACTGTCCCCGCGGGCCACGCTCGACCGGGGCTACTCGATCGTCCGCTCCAGGGGCGCGATCGTCCGCTCGAGCTCCGAGGTCGCGACCGGCACGCAGGTCGACGTCGAGCTCGGAACGGGCGGCTTCGGAGCAACCGTGGAGGACACGCGCTGAGCGAGCTCAGCTTCGAGGACGCCCAGCGCGAGCTGGAGACGATCGTCCAGCGGCTCGAAAGCGGAGACGCGAGCCTCGACGAGGCGATCACGCTCTGGGAGCGCGGGGAGCAGCTCTATGCCGTCTGCTCGTCCAAGCTGGACGCGGCGCAGGGCCGGATCGAGGAGCTCGCCCGCCGGGTCGAAGCGGTCAAGCCCTAGCGCCCAACGGCTGTCACTGAATAGAATCCTCCGCATGGCGGCCCCAGAAGAACTCATCAGGCAAGTTCCGCTGTTCGCCGACCTGGACAAGAAGGAGCTCCAGGGTCTCGCGAGCACGATGAAAGAGCGGCAGTTCGGCGCCGGCGACACGATCGCGAGCGAAGGCGCGACGGGCATCGGCTTCTTCATCATCGACGACGGCGAGGCGACGGTCAGCGTGCACGGAGCCGACGTGGGCACGCTCAAGCACGGCGACCACTTCGGCGAGGTCGCGCTGATCGACGACGGCGCCCGCACCGCGACGATCACCGCGAAGACGCCGCTCAAGTGCTACGGCATCACGTCGTGGGAGTTCCGGCCGCTCGTCGAGAACAACGCGGGCCTGGCGTGGAAGATGCTCGAGACGATGGCGAAGCGGCTACGCGACGCCGAGCAGCGCGCGGGCTAGCCGGCCGCCGAGCTCGACGAGATCGTCCGCGGCTCGATCGGGCTCGCCGCTCAGCGCGTGGGGCTGCGTGCCCGGCGGAGGCTCCTCGACGCGGCCACCGAAGAGCTCGCAACGCACGCCGAGCTCACGGCAGACCTTGACCACCTCGCCCACGGCCTTCCCCTCGGTCGACGAGCGGTCGAGCGTTCCCTCTCCCGTGACGACGAGGTCGGCCGTCCGCGCCTGGCCCGCAAAACCGATCCGCTCGAGGACGACGTCCGCGCCCGAGAGGAGGCGCCCCCCGAGGGAAGCCAGCGCCGCCCCTAGACCACCGGCGGCGCCCGCGCCGGGCAACTCGGCGTAGGGGCGCAGCTCCGCCATCCCGGCGAGCCGTGCCTCGAGCTCGTCCACCTGCTCCGGAGAAGCACCCTTCTGCGGGCCGAACGCCCGGGCGGCTCCTCGCTCACCGAGCAGCGGATTCCGCACGTCGCACAGCACCTGCAGCTCGCGGCCGCTCAGCGAGTCGCCCACGAGCTCGAGCAGCCCCGCTCCGCCGTCGACCGTCGCGGTGTCGCCGAGCCCGACGAGGATCGCCCCGGAAGACTCGCCGGCGATCGTGAGCAAGAGCTCCCCGAGGCCGAGACTGGACGCCGCGAGCGGATCGAGCTCGTCCGGCCGAACGAGCCGCAGCCCGATGGCCTCGGCCGCCTCGACGACCACCGACCCGTCCTCCAGGACGAGGTACCGCGCCACGACCGGGGAGCCGAGCGGGCCGAAGGCAGGCGTCGTTCGCCATTCTCCGCCGAGCGCCGCTGCAAAGACCTCCGCCGTTCCCTCGCCTCCGTCGGCGACGGGCAGCTCGTCGGCCTCGAGGCCGGCGCCGCGCATCCCCGCGGCCAGCGCCATCGCGGCCTCGACCGCGGACAGGACGCCCTTGCAGCTAGCGGGCGACGCGAGCGCGCTCACGCGGCTCTTCCTCTACCTGCTCCTCGTCCTCCCCATCCGGCTCGCTCACCTCGGCCTGCTCGGCGCCGGGCATGTGCTTGAGCATCGCGTACGAGAGCCCTTCGCGGGCGAGGAAGAGGAACCCGATACCGACACCGACGGACATCTCGATCGCCTGCAGCCCGATCCCGAAGGCGAACCCCTTGGCGTAGGGGACGCCGTACGAGACGAGCGGCAGCGCGACCGCCGCCTGCACGAGGCCGACGTTGCCGGGCCAGAGCGGGAACAGCATGGCGACGTTCATCAGCAGCAGCACGAGCCCCGCGGCCGGAAGCGGCTCGTGGATGTCGAAGGCGCGCATGGACGCCCAGACGGCGAACAGCTGGCACAGCCAGCCGAGGCACTGGAGGAGCGCCGCGGACACCGCGGGCACAGGAGCGTGCAGGACTCCGAGCCCGTACCGCGCCATCGTGATCAGCCGGCGGACACCGCCTTCCGCGTCCTCGAGCACGGTGCGATTGCGGTGCCGCGCGCTCGCGAGAGCGAAACCGAACAGCGCGAACGCGACGATCAAGAACACGATCAGGCTCGCAACCGCCCAGTGCGGAATCTTCGCGGTCGCCGCGACGTAGCCGATCAGGAGCACCACCGGGAAGAGGTCGAGCACACGGTGCGCGAAGACCGTTCCGAGGAGCACCGCCCAGGTGTCGGCACGCCGCTCCTCCTCGATCCTCCGGCTCAGGACCGCGACCCTTGCAAGCTCACCGATGCGTCCAGGCAGCACGGCGTTCGCGAACAGGCCGACCCCGAATGCGGAGAAGACGGCGCGAAACGGCGGCTGCGGCGGAGGGACCGCCTGCTCGATCACCTGGTTCCAGGCGGCCGCCCTCGCGACCACCGACAGGAGGTTGAGCGCGATCGCAGCGACGACCCACTCCCAGGCGACGAACCGGAATGCGTCGAGGACCAGACCCCACTTCGGGCCGTGCCAGATGAAGAACGCGATCATGCCCGCGAACGCGAGGAGCACCAACGCGGCCCGGGCCCACTTCGCCTTCAGCAACTTCGACATTCCTATGCCGCGAACGCCTTCGGCGACTCGACGATTCCCTGGTAGATCTCCGACAGCCGTTGCGCGATCCCCTCCCATGAGTAGCGCTCCTGTGCGAGCACCCGAGCCGCGCGACCCAGCTCTTCGCGCGCGGGCTCGTCCTCGAGCAGATTGACGACCGCGTCGGCCAGGGCCCGCGGATCCCCAGGCGGCACGAGCCGGCCGGCCCGCGGCTCCATGACTCCTCGATAGCCGGAGATGTCCGAGGCCACGACCGGCGTCGCGCACGCGAACGCGCGCGTAAGCACCATCCCGAAGCTCTCGCCGCCGAGCGAGGGCGCGACGAGCGCCTTCGCGCGGAGCAGCTCCGCGGTCAGCTCGTCCTGGGACAGGAAGCCGAGCACGTCGACGCCCTCGTCCGGAACGCGCAGCCGGGCGAAGAGGAGCCGGACGGCGAGCGGGTCGGCGCCGACCACGCGCAGCCTCGCCCCGGAGCGCCTTCTGATCTCCGGCCACGCGCGCAGCAGCACCTGCAGGCCCTTGCGCGGCTCGTGCCGGCCGACGAAGACAATGTGCTCCTCGCGCGACCCGGCCTCGGCCGCCTCGGGGACGAGCACGCCGTTCGGGATCAGCTCGTAGTCGCCGGGGAAGTAGCGTGACGCCGACTCGCGGGCCTGCTCCGAGACGGCGATCCGGTGATCGAGCCGGTCGAGCAGGAACCCCCACGCCGGCTTGGCGAGCTTGAGCCACGACAGCTCGCCCGAGGCATGGAAGGTCGCGACGAGCGGGCAGCTCGCCAGCGACAGAGCCGCGACACACGGCGTCGGCGTCATCGGCTCGTGCAGGTGGAGCAGGTCGAACCGCTCGGCCTCGAGGACGCGCCTGATGCGAAGGATCGAGCGCGGGCTGAGGATGATGTTCGGGAGCGATCCGTTCGCAGGGACGATCACGGACCGGCCGATCGGGATCACCTCCGGCGGAGGCTCGCCGTGGCGCCCGAGCCGGGGGTGGAGCACCCGCGTGAAGCTGCCAGGAGGGTCGTTGCCCATCACGAGCCGGACGTCGTGTCCGAGGTTGCGAAGCGCGGCGGCCTGGAGCTCCGCGTGCTCGACGACGGCCCCCCAGAACGACCATGAATACGGGACGACGATCCCGACCTTCATCTCACACAAGTATCCACGCCCCGCTACCTTGTACGCCCGCATGACTCTCGCCCGCCTCGTACCACTCGCGCTCGTCGCGCTGCTCGCCGCCTCGTGCAGCGGCAACGACAAGAAGTCGAGCGCTACGACGACCGGGACGACGACCACGGGCGCGACTGGCTCGAGCTCGGGGAGCACCGGCGCCCGGCCGCCGGCCTCGTCGTCGACGGGTCGCCTGGCGGTCGGCAAGCGCGATCTCAACCCGCTGCTCGTCGGGAGCCTCGCCCGCTACGTCTCGAAGCCGGTCAGCGCGACCTCGGCCACGATCGTGCAGGTTGCCGGGATCGACAGCTTCTGGGCCGGCCGAAACGAGGCCCACCGCGTCCTCGTCAAGATCGACCTCAACGGCAAGAGACCGCCGAGGCTGCAGAACGGGCAGAAGGTCTCGTTCGTCGGACGGTTCGCGAAGGCTCCGAAAAGTGGCGACAGCCTGGGCGTGAAGGCCAAGACGGGACAGCCGTTGCTCACGAAGCAGGGCGCCTACATCATCGTCCCGATCGACAAGCTGAAGCTGCAGTAGAGCCGTGGGCCGCAGGGTCCTGCTCGGGCTCGGCTGCCTGCTGATCGCCGTCGGGATCGGGGTCGCGTTCGTCGTGCTGCGCGACGGCGGCGGGCAGGCCGTGGCGCCGCCTCCGCCTCCCGCCGCGCCGCCTCCGCCGGTGCTCGAACGCGTGGACGATCTCGCTGCACGAGTTCCGCCCGGCCGGCACGTCGCGCTGCGCGCGCGTCCCGGAGGCCGGGTGCTCGCGAGCATCGCCGCGCGGACAGCGTTCGGCTCGCCGCAAACGCTCGCGGTCGCCTTCCGCAAGGGCGATTGGATCGCCGTGCGAAGCCCCGCGCTCGGGAATCGGCGGGTCGGATGGGTGCGCGCGAAGCCGCTGCGGCTCTTGCGGCGCCCGCTGCTACTCGAGGTCGACCTGTCGAGGCGCCAGCTCGTCGTGCGCGACGCGCACGGGATCAGACGGCGGATCAGCGTCGCTGTCGGCGCGCCCGACACGCCGACCCCGGTGGGCCGCTTCTACGTCACCGACAAGCTGCGCGGAGCGGACTTCGGCTCGTACTACGGCTGCTGCATCCTCGCCCTTTCCGGCCGGCAGCCGAACCTTCCGCAGGGCTGGTCGGGCGGCGACCGGCTGGCGATCCACGGCTCCCCCACGCCGACCTGGGGCCACGCCGTCTCGAACGGCTGCCTGCACGCGGCCGAGCCCGACCTCCGCTACCTGATGAAGACCGTCCCGCTCGGGACCCCGGTGCACATCCGCACGTAGACTCGCCCGATGGTCGACGGAGGCCTCGCGGAGCTGCACACCCACCTCGGCGGGTCGGTTGCATCGGACATCCTCTGGAGCCTCGCGCACGAACAGGGGATCGCGCTCCCGGTCAAGGACTTCTGGGAGTTCGACCGGCTCGTGACCGTCTCCGATCCGCAAGGCGTCCAGGACCTCGACGCGCTGGACGAGATCTACCGCTGGACGGAGCTGATCCAGTCGAGCCCGCTCGCGGTCGAGCGCTCGGTGCACGCGGCGATCGGGGGCGCCTACCGCTCACAGGGGATCACGACGCTCGAGCTGCGCTTCAACCCGATGAAGCGGAATCGCGGGGGCGAGCGCGACCTCGACCACATCATCATGGCGGCCGTCCGCGGGCTCGACCGCGCGAGCCTCGAGTACCCGCAGGTGCGCGCCGGGCTGATCCTGATGATGGACAGGACGTTCACCGAGCGCCAGAACGCGATCATCGTCGAGAAGGCGATCCGGTACGCGCCCCGCGGGATCGTCGGCATCGACATCGCCGGGCCGCGCCCGGTTGCGGATGGGCCATATCCCTACGGTGAGCTCGCCCCGCTCGTCGATCAGGCTCGCTCGGCCGGTCTGGGGGTGACGATCCACGTCGGCGAGGAGGGCGGCGACCACGGAATCGCCGAGATCCGCGACGTCGTCGATTCGCTGCGCCCCGAGCGGATCGGGCACGGGATCCTGGCCGCTCAGGACGAGACGTTGATGGCAGATCTCCGCGACCGTGAGATCACGCTCGAGGTCTGTCCGACGTCGAACCTGCTGACGAAGGCGCTGGCCGACGAGGACGCCGTGCGCGACACGTTCCGCGCCTTCTCGGCGGCCGACGTGCCGTTCACGATCGCCACCGACGGGCCCGAGATGATGGGGACGCACCTACGCGACGAGTTCGACCTGCTGCTGCGGATCGGCGCGCTCGACGAGCGCGAGCTAGAGGCCGCGAACCGGCGCGGCCACGACGTCAGCTTCGTCCACCAGGACCAGTAGCCAAAACGGCCATGCCCGGTGCCAGGCACCGGACGGGGCTGTTGAGGACATGTCCCAGTGCCTGGCACTGGGACATGTCTGGAGAAGCTAGGCGTCTGGTGACTCTTCGAGCAGATCGACCGAGACGATCGTGTCCGGGCTGAGGTAGCGGCCGGAGAACAGCGGCCAGGTGCCGCTGCCCGCGGCGGCCGAGATCTGGGCGACCGCGTCGGCTGCCTGGGCGGACGCCTCGGCGGCGGTGCCGTGCTCGCCGATCCGGAGCGCTTCGCCGTCGCGCAGGCGGACGACCACGAGGTGCGTCGACGGCTGTGCATCGTCGACGGGCTGCTCGGCTGCAGGCTCGGGTCTCTTCCTGAGCGGCGCGCCTCTCCGGAGCAGGCTCGGGAGCCTCTTCCAGAGCAGCGACCTCGGGAGCCTCTTCCGGAGCAGGCTCGGGAGCCTCTTCCAGAGCAGCGACCTCGGGAGCCTCTTCGGGAGCAGTCTCGGGAGCCTCTTCCAGAGCAGCGACCTCGGGGGCCTCTTCCGGAGCAGGCTCGGGAGCCTCTTCCAGAGCAGCGACCTCGGTGGCATCTTCCGCAGCAGCGGGCTCGGGGGCCTCTTCCAGAACGGCAGGCTCGGTCTCGGCGACCTGCTGCTCGAAGGACGGGATCGGCATCTCCGGGACTGCGGGCACCTCGAGCTCGGCGAGGTCCTCCCCGGCCGGCGCAGGCGTCTCGGGCTGCTCTGGCGCAGGCGTCTCGGATTGCTCAGGAGCGTCTTCCACGGGCTGCTCGGTCGCGGCATCTTCCGGTTCCTCGACCGTGGTCACCTCGGCCTCCTGAGCAGCGTGCCGCACGCTCGGGAACAGCATTCTCGAGAGCAGGGTCGGGGTCGAGCCCGCGAACGGCTTCTCCTCCGGCTCCGGCGCGAGCTCCGGCTCGGACGGGGTCTCGAGCTCCGGGGCCGCTTCGGCCTGCGGCTCAGGCTCAGGCTCGGGCGCAGGCGCGATCTCGAACTCGGGCTCGAGCGCACGTGCAAACCCGAGATCCGGCTGCGGCTCGGGCTGGGCCTCTGCCTCAGGCTCGACCTCGAGCTCGACCTCGAGCTCGGAAACAGGCTCGGGCTCGGGCACAGGCTCGGGGCGCAGCTCAGCGGGAGCCTCGTCCCTTGCAGGCGGCACGAGGTCGGGAAAGAGCACGCCCTCGGGCTGCGGAGCCGGCGCGGGACGCGAGTACGCCTCGTCGATCACCTGCAAGAGCTGACCGTGGGGCGCGACGACGAGCTGGAAGTCCGTCTCGAGCTCACGGCGCAGGCTCTCGAGCACGAGCTCGTTGGACGGGTCGCCAACCGCGATCACGAGCTGGCCGTCCTCGTAGAAGAGCGGAAGCGCGACCTGGCGCCGGGCATCGTCCTGGTCGAGCGCCTCGAGCGCCTCGGTCTCGACATCGCTCACGGCGACGTCGACGAACGGGAGGCCCTTCTGCCCGGCCAGCATCTGGCCGAGATCTCGCTCGTTGAGCCAGCCGCGCTCGAGCAACACCTCGCCGAGGCGCTTGCCGGTGCGCATGCCCTCTTGGAGCGCGTCCTCGAGCTGCGCCTCGCCGAGGAGCCCTGCGCGGAAGATCAGCGTGCCGAGCGGCACGTCGAGCATCGACGGCTGCGCAGCCTCCTGTGACGACTTCTGCGGGCTGGAATCAGGTGTGGGCGCAGGCTGCGCCGGTTCAGGAAACGTGTTCGCCGGTTCTGTTGAGGACATGGCCGCCTTTCTATTTCTCGTGTGCCGCTGCGCCTGGGCGAGCTCGGGGTCTACGAGAACGAGCTCGGGCGTGACGCCGCCGCCTGACCCGCTCGAAGCGGGGTGATAGGTCGTTGCACTGTTCGTATCGGCGCTCGAGGAGCGCCCGTCATCGCTCGAACGAGGTACGCCATTTGGATGGCCGCTGCCGTTCATGCCGCAAAAGGGGTATCGGCAGCCCGGACTTGCGCTTTAGGACCGCAAGACGCCCAGATACGCATCGAGCAGCCACTCGCCCGCGAACAGGGCGATCACCGAGCCCAGAGCCAGGAACGGCGCGAACGGGATCCCCATCTTCCGCGCCGCCCGCCCGTGGCGAACCATCAGGTACAGCCCCGGGATGACGGCGATGACCATGCCCAGGATCAGCGCGACCGGGACGACCCTCCCGAGCGCAGCGCCCATCAGGAGCGCGAGCTTGACGTCACCCATGCCCATCCCGGCCGGGTAGATGACGGCGGCGACGAGCAGGAAGAGCGCGGCGCCGAACGCGGCGAGCGTCCATTCGAGGCTCGGATCGCGCACCGTCTGCGCGACGAGCACGATCACCGTCGCGGGCAGCACGATGCGGTCGGGCACGATCCGGTGCTCGATGTCGATCGCCGAGATCGCGACGAGCACGCAGCAGAAGAAGGCCGCGATCGCCGCGTAAAAGGTCAGGCCGAACACGAGCACGCACGCGGCCACGAGGAGTGCGGCCGCCAGCTCGACGACCGGGTAGACGAGCCCGATCCGCGCGCCGCAGTTCCGGCACTTCCCGCGCAGCGCGAAGTACGAGACGAGCGGGATGTTGTCGTACCAGACGATCGGGGCCTTGCAGGACATGCAGGCCGAGCCGGGCCGGACGAGCGAGCGCTTGAGCGGGACGCGCGCCGCGACGACGTTCAGGAAGCTTCCGAGCGCGAGACCGGGAGCGAGAGCGAGTGCGGCCATGGCGGAGCCCATCGGTTCGTCCTATCGGCTCTCCGTCGACCCGAGTTGAGCGCGTCCTACGTCTCGAGCACGCGGTACCGCTTGCCCGGGTTGCCGGCAGCACGAGCGATCGCCTCGACCGCCCGCATCGAGACGCGACGGAGGCCGCGCATCGCGCTCGGGCTCGGGACGTCGCCGCCGATCAGCGACACGACGGCGTTCCAGAGGAAGGGCGTCCGGACGACGGCGTACGTGAGCCGCGGGAAGCGGTCGAGCGCGACCTTCGCGCCCCAGGCCGCGGACAGCTGCGAGGACAGCGTTCGGCGCAACTCGCGCTCGTAGGCTTCGAGGTTGCCGGCCAGGACGGCTTCGGTCGCCAGCTTCGCCGAGAGGAACGCCTCGTAGATGCCGTCGCCCGAGAGCGGGTCGACGAGCCCGGCGGCGTCTCCGAGGAGCGCCACGCGTCCCTTCGCAAGCCGTGCGCGCGGCTGGACCAGCGGCAGGCGGTAGCCGCGGACGTCCTCGAGGCTCGACTCTGGGATCCCGTACTCGCGGCAGAAGCGCAGCAAATGCTGTCGTAGCCGCGGGCCTTCCCGCTCCCAGCCGCCGACTCCGACGTTGACGTGGTCGCCCTTGGGGAAGACCCAGCCGTACCCGCCGGGGACGTTCGCCAGCTCCAGGCAGAGCAGGCCGCGGTAGTCCTCTTCTCGAACGGCTCCGTACGGCACGTTCGCCTCGAGCGCCACGCCGTGCTCCCGCCCGCCGTCGAGTCCGATTGCACGCGCGGAGATTCCGTTGGCCCCGTCCGCGAGCAGCGCATGGTCTGCGGCGATGGATGAGCCGTCGACCTTCGCCTCGACCCCGTCGCCCTCGAGCACGAGATCGGTCACCTTGACGCCGTCGCGAAACTCGGCGCCTGCGCGGACGGCCTGTTCGACGAGGTAGGCGTCGAGGCGGAGCCGCTGGGTCATGAGGACGAGCGGCTCGTCGAGCGTGCGCTCGATCCGGCGCGTGAAGTCGAGACCGAACCGGACGCGCATCGTGCGATCCTCGACCACGGGCTCGACGGAGAACGGGAGCTGGCGGACAGCCCGCATCGTGAGCCCGCCCCCGCACGGCTTGTCGCGCGGGAAGGTGGCTCTGTCGGCGAGGAGAACCGATGCGCCTTCTGTCGCGAGGCGATAGGCGGCCGTCGATCCAGCAGGGCCGGCGCCGACGATCAGGACGTCGAAGCGCTCCACAGACCCGAGGCTACAATGGCTGACCTTTCCCCGGGGGAGTTCCCGAGTGGCCAAAGGGGACGGGCTGTAAACCCGTTGGCTCAGCCTTCAGAGGTTCGAATCCTCTCTCCCCCATGCGACCCGCCGCCCAAGACGGCGGGAGCGCCGACGCATCGAGTGAACGTCACCCGGTGCCCGCCGGCGACGAACAGACCCGCGGCGCGAGCGTCGAACTGGTCTCGATCTGAACCTCTTGCCTGCGGCGTAGTCTGCGAGCGACGATTGCGTCAATCCGTGGACATGAGATAGGCGATCGATGGAATCTCGCTCTCTCGCAACCGTGATTTTCTCGGCGCCCGACGCCGCCGACACCGAGCGGCTCGAGCTCTCGGGCGATCGCGTCACCGTGGGCCGGCTGCCGGAACTGAACGACATCGCGCTCGAGCCCGATCCCGAGCACCTCGTCACGCGGGCCGAGCACTGCGCGTTCGAGCGCGCCGGCAGCACGTGGTCGATCGTGGACGGCGGCAGCGTCAACGGGACATTCGTGCGCCGCGCCGGCGAGCTCGGTCGCATCGAGGGCCGTCTGCCCCTGCGCGACGGCGACGTCGTCTGCGTCCTCGCCGCGATCGATCACCAGGACGGCCCGCGCTACTTCGAGCTGGCCTACGAGGCGACGGCGGACTCCCAGGCGACACGTGCCGCACCCGGGCCCGAGGCGGCCCAGGAATGCCTCAGCTACGAGCCGGACGAGGCGCGTCTCTTCCTCGTCAGCCGCGGTGAGCGGCACGAGCTGCACATCCGCGCTCAGGCGCACAAGCTCGTCGCCTACATGGCCGAGCGCTCGCCGGCGTTGTGCACGCACGCCGAGTTGATGGACGCTGTCTGGGGCGACGAGCCGATGCACTCGCGCGAGGAGCTCGCGAAGATCATTTGGGAGCTTCGCAAGGAGCTCGAGCCGTACGAGGCCGGGCATCTGATCGAGAACGAGCGCGGCCTCGGCTACCGGCTGCGCACGTGCCCGTGAACGTCGGCGACGAGTTCGGCCCGTACACGATCGAGTCCGTCCTCGGCCGCGGCGGGATGGGCACGGTCTTCCTCGCGCGGCACGCGCGCCTCGAGCGGCGAGTGGCGCTGAAGGTGATCGCCCCCGATCTCGCCGACGACGCGGACTTCAGGGCGCGCTTCTTGCGGGAGTCACAGCTGGCAGCATCGCTCGACCACCCGCACGTGATCCCGATCTACGACGCGGACGAGGTCGACGGCGTCCTCTACCTGGCGATGCGCTACGTCGACGGGCCGAGCCTGCAGATGCTGATCCGCGAGAGCGGGCCGTTGTCTCGCGGAGACACGCTGAGAATCGCCGAGCAGATCGGCGGCGCACTCGACGCCGCGCACGCGGAAGCGCTCGTCCATCGCGACCTCAAGCCCGCGAACATCCTGCTCGCCGAGGCCGGCCGGCACGCGTATCTATGCGACTTCGGTCTTGCCAAGCGCACGAGCTCGCGAGGCATGACGCACGCGGGCTCGTTTCTCGGCACGATCGACTACTGCAGCCCCGAGCAGATCCGCGGCGAGCCGCTCGACGGGCGCGCCGACGTCTACTCCTTCGGCTGTGTGCTCTACCACTGCCTGTCGGGCGAGCCGCCCTACGCGCACGAGAGCGAGGTCGCCGTGCTGCAGGCGCATCTCAACGAGCCGCCGCCGTCGCTGGCGCCGGACCTCGACGGCGTCTTTGCGCGGGCGATGGCCAAGGAGCGCGACGAGCGCTATCCGACTGCCGGCGCGCTCACGAGCGATCTACGCGCCGCGATCGCGGGCGGCGCCGCCGAGACTGTGGCCGTTCCTGCAGAGCGTCCGACCCGTGTCGATGCGACAGGAGCTCTCCCGCGGAGAAGGAGGCGCCGGCAATGGGCCATCGGCGTCGTCGTCCTGCTGGCGGTCGTGGCCGCAGCAGCCGCGATCTGGGCCACGCGAGATTCGAGCTCAGGTGACAACGCGACCGAGCTACGTCCGTTCGTCGACCGCATCGAACTCGTGCTCGCTCAGTCGGCAGCGGGACGCCGCGAGATCGCCGCCGCGATCAGCGCCGGTCGCGCCTGCAAGGTCCCGAACGCGGTGGTGGCCCGCCGCATCGGCAGCGTCGCAGACAACCGCCAGAGCATCCTCCAGCAGCTCGCGAGCTTCTCCGGCCCGACCCCCGCGACCGACAGGATGGTGACGCTGCTGCAACAAGCTCTGCAGAACTCGATCGAGGCCGATCGGCACTACCGAGACGGGTTCTCGACGAGCCCCAAGTGCCCGTTGCCCGCGAATCAGAGCTTCGTCCTCGCGCAGGCCTCCGACCGGCGCGCCACGACCGCGAAGGAGCACTTCGTCGCACAGTTCAAACCACTCGCCGCGAGCCTCCACGAGCGAGTCTGGACCGCCGGGCAGTTCTGATCCCACACGCCGACGTAGGCTTGGAGCATCGAGCGCTACGTCATCGAGGAGAGCGTCCAGCAGCGGTATGTCGGGATGCGGGATGCCCGAACCTTCCTTCCGTTCCTCCTGCCCCACCTGAAGCCGGGCCTCGACGTGCTCGACGCCGGCTGCGGCGTCGGAAGCATCGCGCTCGACCTCGCGCCCACGATCGCCCCGGGGCGCATCTTCGGAATCGACGTCGACCCTGAGCAGATCCAGGTCGCCCGCTCCACGGCCGCGCAGCGCGGGATCGAGAACGCCGAGTTCGCGACGGGCTCGGTCTACGAGCTCCCCTTCGACGACGTCTCGTTCGACGTCGTCTACGCGAACGCCGTCCTCTTCTACCTCCGCGAGCCGCGCCGTGCGTTGATCGAGTTCAGGCGCGTCCTGCGCCCCGGCGGCCTCGCAGCGGTCAGCGACGACGATCTCGCCACGGTCGTGATGTCCCCGGACCGCCCGGAGCTCGAGCTCGGACCGCGCCTCTTCGAGCAGGCGGTCGCCCACGAAGGCGGCAACGCGCGCTACTCGCGCCATCTGCGCACCCTGATGCTCGAGGCCGGCTTCGCGCGGACGCAGGGGATCGCCCACGCGCCGGAGGTGTACGGCGACCTCGAGCGGACTCGCTGGTTCGCCGAGTTCGCGGTCGGCCTGTTCAGCGCTCCGGACATGACGAAGGTGATCGTCGACGAGGGCTGGGCGACCCGCGACGAGCTGGAGGCCCTGCTCGACGCCCTCCGCGAATGGGGCGAGCTGCCGGACGCGTTCGCGGCCTGGCTCTATTGCGGCGCGCTCGGCTGGATTGACTAGCTCTTCACCGGCAGCGTGCGGGCGTAGCCCGTGCCGACCTCGACCCAGGTCGCCAGCTGCTCGTCGGTTCCGACGTGCTCGGAGTCGACGCGGAGCCAGCCCGGCATCTGCTTCCCGCGCATTTCCATCAGGTGGGCGTCGGTCGACGATGTCAGCGAGTCGGACTTCGCGGGATCTGCACGAACGAGGATCCCGCCCTGGCCGCTCGCCGCGATCGCCATGTTGCCGCCGATCAGGAAGGCGAGCCCGCCGAACATCTTCTGCTCGGTCAGGCCGGGCTCGTCTCCGACCAGGTCGCGGATCCGATCCGCGAGCTCCTCGTCGTAGGCCATGTGAACGATCGTATCGCCGGCCCCTCTCGCTTTTCGTCTACGGAGGAGTCAAGCTTCGGCTCGAGTCCCGGCCGGCCGCCAACGGCCCCGAACGTCCGAGACAAGGAGTGCACATGCACACGCGCGCGCTGCTGCTCGCGGCCGCGGGGATCGCAAGCCTCGCCACCGCCGTGATCACACCGACCGCAGCTCCGGCACCGAGGGCCCGTCGCGGGCCGAAGCCGATCAAGCTGAAGCTGCCGCCCGCGAAGCCTCTCCCCGCAGGGACGGTCAAGATCATGCTGCCCGAGCACAACACGAAGCTCGACCAGACGCTCGTCGCCACCGGCGATGGCGTGTGGACGGCGCGAGGCCCGTTTCGGATTGACAAGAAGAACAATGCGGTGACGGGCCCATTCGCGCACGGCAGGCTGCAAGACATCGGGGTCGGTTTCGGATCGGTGTGGGTGTCCGACTTCTATACCGACACAGTCCGCAGGCTAGACGACCAGACGGGCGCCCTTCAGAGGGTCATACACGTTCCGCTCAACTCGGGGCCCGAGGGCATCGCGATCGCGAACGGCTCCGTGTGGGTCGCGAATCACTACGCCGGGACCGTCTCTCGCATCGACCCGGCGAAGAACCGCGTCGTGGACGCCATTCGCGTGTCTTACACCGGGAGGGGCGGCGCGCAGAAGATCGCCGCCGGCCTTGGCAGCCTCTGGGTTGGAGTCGGGAACAAGCAGGCAGTCGTACGAATCGACCCGCGGACGAACAAGATCGCCGCCACCATCCCGCTTCCTCGCAGCGTGACGCCGTGCGGCGGAATCGCAGTCAGCGCAGCCGCAGTTTGGGTGACGAGCTGCCTCGAGCTCAAGACCGTCGCCCGCATCGACCCGCGGACGAACACGGTCGCCTCGATCCGCGACGTCGGCGGCGTGGCGAACCAACCGGCGGCCGACGGCAATACGGTCTGGCTCGTCGCGAGCGGCAATCCCTACGACTCGCCGACGCTGACCGCCTACCTGCTGCGCCTTCGTGCCAACGACACGGTCGCGACGCGCATAAGGCTCGGCAAGGGCTTCATCACCGGCGGTGCGACCGTCGCCTTCGGGGCGATCTGGGTCGCCGACTTCGATCATCGGCGCGTGCTGCGAATCCCAGACCAGAGGTGATGACAGCGGGTCACCGCCCTTGCTGCGACGCTACGCGGTAGAGCCGCGTGTTCCACCAGTTCACCCAGATGGTCGCGGATGCGTCGGGCTGGGCCTACGCGATCGTCTTCGTGCTCGCGCTCCTGGACGCGCTGGTGCCGATCGTTCCCAGCGAGACGGCGGTCATCACGGCCGGCGTCGTGGCAGCCTCGGGCGACCTCAGCCTTGGGCTGATCATTCCCGCTGCGGCGGCGGGAGCGTTCATCGGCGACAACCTCGCGTACCTGATCGGCCATCGCTTCGGCGCCCGGGCAACCGAGCGCTTCTTCAGCAGCGAGAAGGCGCGGCACCGGATGGACTGGGCCGAGGAGCAGCTACGCGAGCGCGGCGGAGAGCTGATCATCGTCGGTCGGTTCATCCCCGGAGGGCGCACCGCGGTCGCGCTCAGCGCCGGCACGCTGGGCTATCGCTGGCGGCGCTTCATCGCGTTCGACGCCGTTGCGACGCTCGCCTGGGCCACCTACTCGGCGCTCCTCGGTTACTACGGAGGAAAGACGTTCGAGAGCTTCTGGGGTCTCGTCCTGGCCCTCACGACGGCGTTCGCGATCGCCGGCGGCATCGAGCTCGTGCGCTGGGCCCTGAGACGGCGCCGCAAGCGGGGGTCGTGACGAGTCAGCGACCCGGCTTCGTTCCGGCAGCGATCTTGACCGGGGCCGGGACGGCGTAGCCGTCGCCGCTACGCCAGGGCTCGATCCGCCGCTCGAGGTTCGCTCGCATCTTGGCGCGCTGGGAGTCGTCGGCCGCCCGCAGCAACGCTGCCATTCGCACCGTGCCCTCGGCGATGATGTTGAGCAGTTCGTCCGCCGAGTGCAGCGGAAAGTCAAGCGCGAACGACCCGATCTCGACGTCAGCGAAGCCGGCGCCGAGCAGCAGTGCGCGGAAGACCTCGTCCTCACCGAATTGGAAGAAGGACGGACCGTGCGGGACCTCGCTCGCTGGCGGCACCTTCGCATCGTCGACTGCGCCGATCAGGGCTCCGAACAACGGCGACCGCTCGGGAACGTCCCACGTCGACAGCGCCACGCGGCCACCGGGGACCAGCACACGCGCCAGCTCGTCCGCGGCGCGCTGCGGCTCGCCGACATGCTGGATGACGATGTTGCCGACCGCGGCGTCGAATGACCCGTCCGCAAACGGGAGCTCGGTAGCCGAGCCTTGGACGAACTCTGGATCCGGATGCCGCTGCCCGGCGATCTCGACCATGGCCGGCGCAATGTCGATCCCGGTTGCCAGCGCGCCGCGTGTGGCCGCGCCCGCGGCAGCAGTTCCCGGGCCCGTCCCGACGTCGAGCACGCGCATGCCCGCGCGGATTCCGGCCGCGTCGAGCAGCGGCTCGACCGCCAGTCCCGTAATCGGGCTCAGAAGCTCGTAGTACCGATCGGCGACGAGCTCCCAGCCGGCCGCCTCGAACTCGTCGAAGGCGCGCGGGTCGATGTCGGTCATCGGCGCACACATTCTCACCGATCCTTCCCAGGTGCGGTTCGAGGCGTCGATCAAAGAGCAGGGAGCGGGCAACTGGTCGAGATCCTGTTCGACGTCAAGGCGACCTGGGGCCGGGCGCGCGCGCCCATCGCCATGCTCCGCGACGGAATCAAGACCCCGGGGTAGCGGCGCGCTACCCTAGGGCCGCTGCCCTCTTAGCTCAGTTGGTAGAGCACCTCCATGGTAAGGAGGGGGTCGACGGTTCGAGTCCGTCAGAGGGCTTCGCGGAAACTCCTGCAAATCGATCACTACGCTTGTCCGCCTTGTCAACGGCTGTCGCGCGCGGGCACTCACGGGCACTACCTCATGTTCCCTCGTTAGGCTCATCGGCAGGCGGGATTCGGCTTGTTCACGCGGATCCGAACCGGGCTGACCCCTCTGTACCGGAGCGGTGGCCGAAGTCCCAGGAGCGGCTTGGGGTCAGGGAGCAGACGGTCGACGATGTACCGCCAGGCGCGTCGGATCCAGCTCATTGCGCGGCCTCCGTTCGTGTGCCCGAGAAGCGGCGTACACGGAGGCTGTTGCTGACAGTTCGGGGCTTCACCGCCAAGCGGGTCACCGTTCGCCGGGTCAACTACGCCACACCGAGGGCCATGCATCGCCGGCGCAGATGCAGGTTCGGGCTGTCGAGGGAGACGCCACCGTGGCGCCGGTTCCGTCAGAGCACGAGCACGTTCGCGAAGACCTGCCAGGCGAGCAGGCTCTTCGCGACGAGGCTCAGCCAGAGATACCAGCGCTCGCCGTAGCGGTAGTCGCGCCAGCGCCCGACCCGCTTGTATTGCAGGGCCTGGTTCACCGCGAAGCTGTTGAACAAGACGAAGAGCGAGACGAAGATCGCATAGACGAAGCTCGGCGGCGCATGTCCGCGTCCGGCCGAGACGCCGATCTGCACGGCGATCGCGATCCACGCGACGGCGCCGACGACGCAGCCGAGCGCGAAGGGGAGCCAGCGCGTGCGTGCACGGTCCGGCGGGTTGAGCAGCTCCATCAGCCAGCCGAAGAAGATCATCGCCGCGTTTACCGCGAAGAGGGCGAGCAGCGCGACGTAGTCGGCGATGCCAGTCAGCATCGCGATCAGGACGACCATCAGCGACGCCGACAGCGAGTACTCAAGCCAGCGGAAAGGGTTGACGCCCGTGGCTAGACACCGTTCGTAGCGTGCGCGGCACGGCGGGAGCGCGACGAGAGCGTGGTCGAGCGCTGCGAGCACCAGGAATGCGCCGACGAGCGGTCCGATTCGCAGGTCGAAGAGCAGAACCTGTTTCGGCAGTCCGCTCCCGGGTTGGCCCTCCATGAAGGCGCCTGTGACGGGAAGCGAGAAGTCGGTCGAGAGCGCGAGGATCACCACCGCCTGCGCCGCGTGGACCAACGCAAGTAACACATTGCCGCGCCGAAGCGCCCTGTTGTCCATGCCCTGAGCCTCCTGTCGTGTTTGGACGCGCACTTGGGGGAGAGCGGCAGCGGGTCTCGCGCCACAGCCATAGTGTGGACGCGAGACCCGCTGCCGTCTTGGACGGCCGGCGACCTAGGCCGACAGGCTGGGCGGGACGATCACGGTGTCAATGACGTGGATCACACCGTTCGTCGCCAGGATGTCGGCGGTGACGACCGTGGCGCTGCCGTTGAGGGTCAGCTTTCCGCTCTTCAGCGAGAGCGAGATCGGCTCGCCCTCGAGGGGCTTGACGGTGCCGTTCTGCTGTGCGACTGCGATCGCCTGAGCGCTCTTGATGTTGCCGGCGACGACGTGGTAGGTGAGCACCTTCGCCAGCAGCGCGGGGTCGGCGAGGACGGCCGCATAGGTCGCGGGCGCCGTTTTCGCGAGCTTCGCGAACGCCTCGTTGGTCGGCGCGAAGACGGTGAACGGGCCGCGGGCTGAGATCGCCTCGACGAGGCCGGCCTTCTGGACGAGCGCGGCGAGCGTCGAGAAGTCCCGGTTGCGGGCCACGATCTGGACGATCGACTTCGTCGGCGCCGGCGGCTGCGACAGCGACGGCGGCACGAGCACCGCGCCAATGGCGTGGATTACTCCGTTCGAGGCCTTCACGTCAGGGATCACCACCCGTGCTGTGCGGTTGAGGACGATCCTGCCGCCCTTGAAGGAGAGCGCGATCGACTCACCCTGGACGGTCTTGACCTTCAGCCCCTTCTTGGCTGCAGCGATCGCGGCGGCGGCGGGGATGCGCTTGCCGACGACGTGATAGGTGAGCACGGACTTGAGGAGCTTCTTGTTTGTGGCGACCTTGTTGTAGAGGGCGGGGTCGCTCTTCTTCAGGTTCGCGAAGGCCCGGTCGGTCGGTGCGAAGACGGTCAGTTTGCCGGGGGCGGAGAGCGTGCCGGCGAGTCCGGCCTTCTTCACCAGCGCCACGAGCGTCTTGAACTTGCCTGTGGCGACCGCGGTCTGGACGATGTTCTTCTGGCCCTTGGCCGTCGTCTTCGCGGGTGAGGCAGCCGAGATCGAGGTGGCAGCTACGAGCGCCGCAGCACCGATCACGATTGCTGTTCCTATCTTCTTCATGTCAGGTTCCTTTCGGTCTGCGGCCGCCTACGCGGCGGGGATCAGGACACGGTCGATGACGTGGATGACGCCGTTCTCGGCTTCGACGTCCGCCTGGATCACGGTGGCGTCGTTGACGGTCAAGCTCCCGTTGACGGCGAGCTTGAGCACGCCGCCCTCCACCGTCTTCTGCTCGCCGTCGTGCGCGATCTGAGCCGACGTGATCCGGCCCGGGAGGACGTGATAGGTCAGAACCCGGGCGAGTCCGGGCGGATCTGCGAGGAGACCTTGCGCGGTCTCCTGCGGGAGCGCTGCGAACGCGTCGTCGGTCGGGGCGAAGACGGTGAACGGTCCTCCGTCGGCGAGCGTCTCGCCGAGGCCGGCCACTTCGACAGCGGCGAGCAGGGTCTGGAACGTCCCCGCCTCCCTTGCGGTGTCCACGATGTTGTGCGGCATGTCTGCTGCGTTCCTTTCTGGTTGACGTTCAGGCTGCCGGCCGGTGGCCGGCGACGATGCGGGCGGCTGCTGAGGCGCCTCGTCGGCGCTGTGCTCGGCCGCGTAGCGGCCGTCGAGGATCGCGCCGTAGACGAGGAGTCCGAGAGCGGCACAGACGATGAGCGTCACGACCACGCCCATTGCGAAGAGGCCGACGGCACTCATGGCCGCTCGCGCCTCAGCACGGTCCCGCCGAGCGAGAGGATCGACGGCACCCAGAGCCCGACGAAGATGCCCTGGAGCTCGTGGCCCCCGAACCAGAGCGTGACCGAGAGCACGAACGAGATGCCCGCGGCGAGCAGGATCAGGTACCGCGCCCCTGCCTCGCGCGACGCGGCACGGGCCTCGCTGATACGGCTCTGAACTGTCTGCATTCACCCACTCCTTGTATAGATTTTGTTTAATGTCTGTGCATAGTAACGGACCCGAGGCGTCTACGTCAAGAGTTTGTTTAATGTCTGTATAGTCAGCTCAATGGCGATGGACTCTGGGCAGCTTCGGATCGGCGAGTTCGCGCGCCGGGCGGGCGTCACGCCCGAGCTGCTGCGCGCGTGGGAGTCGCGGTACGGGCTCACGCGACCGGTTCGCTCGCCGGGCGGCTTCCGGCTCTACACGGCGGCCGACGCCGCTCGTGTGGAGCGGATGCGGCGCGGGCTCGACCAGGGTCTCTCGGCCGCGCAGGCTGCGCGTGCCGCACTCGAGGACGAGCGGCCGTCCGAGGGTTTGCTCGAGGACCTCGCCGCTCGCCTATCTACGGCGATCAGCCGCTACGACGAGGCCGCCACTCACTCGGTACTCGACGAGAGCCTTGCTGCGTTCGGCCTGGAGGAGACGCTGCGCCACGTGGTGTTGCCCACCTTGAAGGAGGTCGGCGACGGCTGGGAGCGGGGCGAAATCGAGATCAGCGAGGAGCACTTCGCGAGCAACCTCATCCGCGGCAGGCTGCTTGCTCTTGCGCGGTTCTGGGGCCGAGGAACAGGCCCTCTTGCTCTTCTCGCCTGTGCACCCGGTGAGATGCACGACATCACCCTGCTCGCGTTCGCGCTCGTCCTGCGCTCTCACTCCTGGCGGATCCTCTTTCTCGGCGCGGATACGCCGATCGCAACGCTCGCCCACGCGGCCGAGACGACAAGGCCGGCGCTCGTTGTCGTCTCGAGCTTCGACCCCGCCCTGCTCGAGGCGCAAGCTGCTGGCCTCCGCCGACTGGCCCGGGCGGTGCCGCTCGTGCTCGCAGGCCCGGGCGCAACCGACAAGCTGAGCACCCGCCTCGGCGCCCGCCGCCTGGACGGAGATCTCGTAGCGGCTGCCGACGAAGTCGCGCGGGCATGACCTCCGCGCCATTGTGGATCTTCAAAGGCATGCTGGCCGGGATCGCAGACGCTGAGCAGGCGCCTGAAGAAACTCGGCGATCTCGTCCGGGCATCACTACCGGGCTCGACCATGCCTGAGCCGCGTCGACGCATCGAACGCTCCCAGCTCGTCCCGTTACCGCTCGAGAACGCGTTCGCGTTCTTCGCCGATGCCTACAACCTCGAAGCGCTCACGCCGCCATGGCTCGGCTTCCGCATCCTCACCCCGCGACCGATCCCGATGCGAAGGGGAACGACGATCGAGTACGTGCTCACCACGCACCGGCTGCCCGTCCGCTGGCGCACAGAGATCGTCGAGTGGAAACCGGGACGGCGGTTCGTGGACAGGCAGGTGAAGGGCCCGTTCCGCCTCTGGGAGCACACCCATGCGTTCGAGGTGCGGCCGGACGGCACCCTGATTCGCGACACCGTTCTCTATCGGATGCCGTACGGGCTGCTCGGAGAGATCGCGCACCGCGTCCTCGTCGCCCGTGATCTCGAGCGGATCTTCGACTACCGGCGTGACGCAGTCCAGCGGCTGCTCGGTGGGCGGGGCAGCACGCTCGCGGCTGCCGCGTCAGGCGGCTGATCCGCCCGGTTCGGCCGCGAACGGAGCCGTGCGCTCCGCGCAGAGCCGCCAGAGTCGCGCCGCCTCACGGGCCTCGTCGGGACGACGCGTGCGGCGTAGGCGGTGCTTCGCCCGCGCTCGCCGGTCGAGGAAGAACAGGCCGCTGAGGTCTGCGGCGTTCTGGGCGGCGGCCAGCCAGACGATCGTGTCGGCTCCTTCCTCCGGCGTCCGAAGCAGCCGCCCCACGACACGGGTGAAGCTTGGAAGCGCGGTTCTGAGGCCGGGGGTGTCGGCCCAGCCGGGATGCATGGCGTTGACGGCGATGCCGGTGTCGAGCAGCTCTCGCGTCCACTCCTCGGCCAGCACGACCTGTGCGCGCTTGCAGCGCGCGTATGTCTTCGTCCCGTCGTACGTGGCGGGCTGCGGATCGAGGGCAGCGACATCGAGCGGCTCGGTGTACATGCCGCCGGACGCGACCACGATCACATGCGACGGTGCCGACGCCACGAGCAAGGGCCGCAGCGCGCGGGTCAACAGGAATGGCGACAAGACGTGCGTCGCGAGTGTCGTCTCGTTCCCCTCACCCGTGACCGTGTAGTCGTGGGTGAGCGCACCGGCGTTCAGAACGAGCACGTCGAGGCGGTCGTGCCTCGTGGCGAAGCGGGCTGCGAAGGCGGCGGTCTCCGCAAGGGAGGAGAGATCTGCGAGGTCGGCCTCGACCGCGGAGCCTGCCGCGGCGGAGATCTCGCTTCGTGCGCGTTCGGTGCGCGCCGGGTCGCGCCCGACGATGCAGAGGTGCCCACCCAGTTCCGCGATCGACTCGGCCGCCGCTCGTCCAAGTCCCGAGGTCGCCCCGGTCACGATTGCCACCTTGCCGTCGAGACCGAGCGACTGGAGCGGCACCCAGTCGAAGAGGCGCCGCCGGGCGAAGTAACCGATCCGGGTGAAGCTGCCGACGACGGTCGCCTCCAGTGTCCAGTCGACGAGTCTTGCCGCGGGCGAGGGAGTCACGGGTTAAGCGCCGTCTGCATCCCGAGCGTCGCGCGAGCCCCGACCCTATTGAAGATGCGTTGCATGATCGGGTCGAACAGCCGACCGATCCCACCGAACGCAAGGGTCGCGTCGTAGTGGACGACTGACGCGGCCTCGGCGGGCTCGACCGTGATGGTGTCCCTCGAGACGAATCCCGGTCGCTGCGCTTCGAGCACAACACGGCGCGGTGCGTCGTATTCGACGATCTCGTAGCGGAGCGGTACGTCACGCCCTCCGAAGCGCGCGACGAGGTCGAACGCGGAGCCGAACCCGATCGGCGCCTCGCCGACGCGACGGGCCTCGCTGACGCTCGGGTCCCAGAGGCGAGCGTTGGCGAAGTCGGCCATGTAGGCGAACGCCTCGGCTTGCGGAAGCGCGGACTCGATCGTCGTGAGGTAGCGGGCCATCGAACCGAAGCATAGCAAAGGTCTGTTTAGGTATTGTCTAAAGTATGAAGATGAAGATCGCAGTGATCGGCACGGGAATCTCGGGCCTGGGAGCGGCGTACGCGCTCTCGAAGGGCCACGACGTCGAGCTGTTCGAGCGCGACGACCGCGCCGGCGGACACTCGAACACGGTCGAGCACATGGTCGCCGGCCGGACGCTCCGGCTCGACACCGGCTTCATCGTCCACAACGAGGACACCTACCCGAACCTCGTCCGCCTCTTCCGCGAGCTCGGCGTGCGCACGCAGCCCTCGGAGATGAGCTTCTCGGTCGCCTGCGACCGGCACGACCTCGAGTACTCGGGCAGCCGCCCGCCGCTCACGCGGCTGACGCTCGAGATCGCCCGCTTCCTACGCCTCGGGAGCCGCGCTCTCGACGACCCCCGCTGCGCGGAGTGGAGCCTCTCCCGCTACGTCGCCGAGGAGGGCTACTCGCCGCGGTTCCGCGACCACTTCCTCGTCCCGCTCTGCGCCGCGCTCTGGTCGACCGCTCCCAGCCAGACGCTCGACTTCCCGCTCGTCTACGCCGTCCGCTTCTTCGCCAACCACGGGATCCTCGGCTTCCGGCGCCTGCGCTGGAAGACGGTCACCGGCGGCAGCCAGAGCTACGTGAGCGCCCTCTCCGAGCGGCTGCGCATCAACCTCTCGACCGAGGTTCGGTCGATCCGCCGCCTCGACGGCGGCGTCGAGCTGCGGCTCGCGGGCGACGAGCTGCGGCGCTTCGACGGCGTCGTCGTCGCGACCCACGCCGACCAGGCGCTGCGACTGCTCGAGGATCCGAGCGAGGACGAGCGCCGCCTGCTCGGCGTGTTCGGGACGACCGAGAACGACACCGTCCTGCACACCGACGAGCGCTTCCTGCCCCGCCGCGTCTCCACCCGCGGCTCCTGGAACTACCAGCTCCGCGACTGCGGCTGCGACGACGGCCGCCCGACGATGACCTACTACCTGAACAAGCTCCAGCGCCTCGACGAGGACGAGCACTACTGCGTCACGCTCAACCGCACGGCCGAGATCGACCCGGCGCGGATCATCCGCCGCTTCTCCTACCGCCACCCGCTCGTGACCCACGAGTCGATGCGCGCCCAGCCCGAGCTGCCGCGCCTGAACGGCCCGCGGCGCACCGCCTTCGCGGGCGCCTGGCAGGGGTACTGCTTCCACGAGGACGGGCTTCGCTCCGGCCTCGCCGCTGCAGCGGCCTTCGGAGCGGGCTGGTGAGGTCTGCGCTCTACACCGGCACCGTGATGCACGCGCGCAGGACGCCGAAGGAGAACGTCTTCCGCTACCGCGTCTGCTTCTACCTGCTCGACCTCGACGAGCTGCCCGAGCTCGACCGGCGCGTTCGGCTCTTCGGCTGGAACCGGCGCGGCCTGGTCAGCCTCCACGACCGCGACCACCTCGACATCCGCGCCTACCTGGCCGAGCACGGGATCGAGGCCGACCGGATCCTGCTCCTGACGAACCTTCGCGTGCTCGGCTACGTGTTCAACCCGGTCAGCTTCTTCTACTGCTACCAGGGCGGCGAGCTCGCCTGCATCGTCGCCGAGGTGAGCAACACCTTCGGCGAGCGGCTGCCCTACCTCCTCTCGCCCGAGAACCAGGATACGAGCGAGCGCCGGCTCTCCTACCGCCACGACAAGAAGCTGCACGTCTCGCCGTTCTTCGGCCTCGACCAGAGCTACCAGTGGTGGTTCTCTGAGCCCGGCGAGCGGCTCGACGTGCGGATCGACCTCAGCGAGGGCGGCGCGCGGCCGTTCTTCGCCACGCTCACCGGGCGGCGGCGCCCGCTGACCGACGCGACCCTCGCCCGCGCGCTGCTCCGCTATCCGCTGATGCCGCTGCAGGTCACGGCCCTGATCCACCTCCAGGCCGCGCGGCTCTGGCTGAAGCGCGTGCCGTTCTTCCACAAGCCGCCGTTCGTACCCGGCGAGGGATCGGTGAGAAGGTGACCGAGGTGCTGCGCGAGCTCCCCGCCGGCCGCCGGATCGGCGCCGGCCTCGCCGAGCGCGCCGCGATCCGCGCGCTCGGCCGGATCGAGCACGGCGCGCTCGAGCTGCGGCTCCCGGGCGGACGCGTGTACCGGGCCGGCACGGGCGACCCGATCGTCGTCACCGTCACCTCGAACGACGTCTTCCGCCGGCTCGCGCGCTCGCCCGGCCTCGGCTTCGGCGAGTCCTACGCCGCCGGCGATTGGCACACCGACGACCTGCCCGGCCTGATCGCGCTCGTCGTGCGCAACCTCGAGACCTGGCGCGCCGGCTCGCGCCTCGCGCGGCTCGACCGCCACCGCCCCCACGTCTCCCCGCGGCAGGGCCTGCGCAAGGCCCGGGCGAACATCCAGTACCACTACGACCTCGGCAACGACCTCTACCGGCTCTTCCTCGACGAGTCGATGACCTACTCCTGCGCGCTCTGGCAGAAGGGCGACACGCTCGAGCAGGCGCAGGAGCGGAAGCTGCGCGCGATCTGCGAGAAGCTCCACCTAGGCCCCGGCGACCACGTGCTCGAGATCGGCTGCGGCTGGGGCAGCTTCGCGCTGATGGCAGCCGGCGAGTACGGGGCGCGGGTCACCGGCGTCACGCTCTCCCAGCAGCAGCTCGAGCTCGCCCGCGAGCGCGTCGCCGCGGCCGGCCTCGCCGACCGCGTCGAGATCCGCCTCCAGGACTACCGCACGCTCGAGGGACAGTTCTCGAAGATCGCCTCGATCGAGATGCTCGAGGCGATCGGCTACGCGCAGTACCCAACCTTCTTCGCCGCCTGCGACCGGCTGCTCGCCCCCGGCGGCCTGGCTGCGATCCAGGTGATCGGGATGCCCGACCAGCGCTTCGAGCGCTACCGGCGCAAGGAGGACTGGATCCAGCGCTACATCTTCCCCGGCTCGCTGCTGCCGTCGCTCGAGGCGCTGCAGACGGCGATGAGCCGCGCCTCGAGCCTGATGCTGGTCGGGCTCGAGGAGATCGGGCCGCACTACGCGGACACGCTGAAGGCGTGGCGCGAGCGGTTCTTCGCGAGCCTCCCCGCGGTACGCGCGCTCGGCTTCGACGACCGCTTCATCCGGACCTGGGACTTCTACCTCGCCTCCTGCGAAGCACTGTTCAGGACGCGCGCGATCCGCGACATGCAGCTCGTCCTCGGCCGGCCGTTCGAGGAGCCCGCATGACGAGGATCAAGACCGTCCGCGAGCGGACGAGCGTCCCGAGCCAGCTCGCTGGGATCGTGGCCGTCGTCGTGCCGCCGCTCGGGCTCGTCGCCGCGGTCTGGCTGCTCTGGGACCGCGGCGTGCGCCCGGTCGACCTCGTGCTCCTCGCGGGGTTCTACGTGGCCTGCGGGCTGGGGATCACCGTCGGCTTCCACCGGCTCTTCACGCACAAGAGCTTCGAGACGAGCGCCCCGCTCCGTGCCTTGTGGGCGATTCTCGGGAGCATGGCGATGCAGGGCCCGCTTACCCAGTGGGTGACCGACCACCGCAAGCACCACGCGCTCTCCGACCGGCCAGGCGACCCGCACTCCCCCCACGCCGGACACGGCGACTCGCTGGCCGAGCACGTGCTCGGACTGTGGCACTCGCACGTCGGCTGGCTCTTCTCGACGAAGGGCCTCGAGCGCGGGGTCGAGTACGGCCGCGACCTGTACGAGGACCGGCTCGTGCGGGCGATCGATCGTCTTTACCTGCTCTGGGTCGCGCTGACGCTCGGGGTCCCGTTCCTCGCCGGCTACCTCGTCGGCGGAAGCTGGCAGCGGGGCCTCGAGGCGATGATCTGGGCCGGCCTCGTCCGGATCTTCCTGTTCCAGCACGTGACCTTCTCGATCAACTCGATCTGCCATTTCTTCGGCTCCCAACCGTTCCGCACACGCGACGAGAGCCGCAACGTCTGGCTGCTGGCGGTCCCGTCGTTCGGCGAGTCGTGGCACAACGGGCACCACGCGTTCCCGGCCTCGGCAGTCCACGGCCTCGAGCCCGGCCAGCTCGACATCTCAGCGCTTGTGATCCGTGGCATGGAGAGGCTCCGCGTCGCGACCGAGGTCAAGCGCCCCGACCCACAGCAGATAGAGCGACGACGAGTCGTGGCCGAATGACGCCAGCGCACGGACATTGCTCGCCGGCCGCGAGCGGATAGCACACGACGAGCGCCTGACCCCGGCCACGAACGACTGCAACTTCTGGCCGGGTCGCCGCGGCGCTTCTGATCAGCGTCGGCCGCATCGGCGACGTCACCGGACGCCGTCGCGTGCATCTGGGGTCTTCTGGTCGTCCTCGACGCGAGGCTAGTCACCGCGCTCGGCCCCTCGGGAACGGTCGTCCCGACTGGCGCTTCGTCCAAGGGGTTGGCCAGGCGCTGATCTCCCGTCGACGCTCTCGATCGTGAACGCGACGTGCCGCGGCGTTCGGACTGCGGTCCGGTAGGCAAGATAAGCCCGAGACGCGGCTAACCCGCAGCTCAAGCGACGGAGGTTTCGGAGCGCGTAAGCTGAGCCGCGACGCGCCGCTCCCATGCTGCGGCGCGCGGGAGCGGCACCGGCCGTCCCCAGTGGACGCGCAGGGCGATCGCGTGCAGCGCGCCCGGGATCAGCTCATACCTCCCCGCAACGCCGAGAGCGCGGGCCCGCTCGAACCCCCGCCGCGACGAGGCGGGAGACACGCCCGGGATCCCGGGGAGCCAGCGATCGAGCGATCCATGCAGGATGTCGAGCCGCTTCCCGCGCAGCGGCTCGAGTGAGAGCCGGTCAGGGATCCAGGGCGCCAGCCCCAGTACTTGCTCGACCGACGGCTCATCCGCGATCGAGATCGCGACCGCCCCGCCCATCGAGAAGCCGAGCAGCAGTGTACGGTGCGCACCCGCTGCGTACACGGCCGCCCGCGCGTCCTCGACGCACTCCTCGAGGTGCCGCCACGACTTCAAGCGGTAGCGAACCTCGGCGAAGACGAGCTGCGGGAAGCGCGGCGCCAGCCGGCGCACGAGCCATTCGATCGACGCGCTCCAGGTCCCGCCCACCTCGCCGGCCTGGCCGCCGTTCACGCACACGACCGCGGTCGCCCCGTCACCAGTGAGCCGCATCTCGGCACCGGTCGACAGCCTGACGACCTCGCCCAGCGGCGCGGTCATCCGGACGCGCGCGCGAGACGCGCAGCGAGGCCGTCCAGCGCCGCGTTACCTCTGCTCTCGACATCGACATTGACCCCACGCCGGTACCGCACCCCCACCATCGTAGGCGCCCTCGCAGCTTCCACCGCTGCTTCGGTGGACGATGACGTGGAAGGGCTCGGCGGCAAAAGGGAAAGGCAGCCGACGGTAAGAGGGAAGTATGGGCAATACATGGCCCAGCAGTCCCTGGATCGCGGTTACGAGGTGGTCGGCGTGTGCCGCGAGCAAAGCGTGGGGAAGCTCGACCCGTTCAAGGGGCGCATCACTGTCATTCCGGGAGCGACCGACGACCGCGAGGTCATCAAGCGCGCTGTCGCGGGATGCGACGGGGTTCTCGTCGTGATGACCCCGCGAGGCGGCCACGGGTACT
Source organism: uncultured Actinomycetes bacterium (assembly GCA_963850415.1). Taxonomy (GTDB): domain Bacteria; phylum Actinomycetota; class Thermoleophilia; order Gaiellales; family Gaiellaceae; genus VAXT01. The sequence goes on along the minus strand of CAWKLE010000003.1, from coordinate 1,087,953 downwards.
CGACGGGAACGACCCAGGCGGTGCTCGACTATGCGCCTCCAGACGCGCGCCTCATCTTCTCGTGCGGATGGCACATCACCCTCGACGGCCAGGACGTGTACTCGCTGAAGCTCAAGACCCTCGTGAAGGTCTTCGGCCCGCTCGCGCGTCTCGCTCGCTTCGCCGATCTCGACGACCAGGTGGAGGCGGCGCGGCGGATCTTCGCCAGCGACACGCGGTGGACCGTCGTACGCGGCAGCGACCTTGAGGAGGGCGAGAGTCAGGGCCTGCCCGTGTGGAGCAGGCACGTGGGTGATGCTTTCGGCTTCCTGCTGCTTACGGGGCTTCCGTTTTCGCGGTGGTCGACATGCGGCGCTGCGGTGTCCACGCGGCCCCCACCCGAGTCCAGGGCTTAGACTCGCCGCACATCGGCGTCGAGCGGCGCCGCCCGAGAGCCGAGAGGAGGAAAGCGTTGTTTCTAGCAACGTCGAAGGTCGAGGATTTCGACCGCTGGTGGAATGTCTTCACAACCACGAGCCTCGAGAAGCGAAAGCAGCACGGGTGCAAGGGTTCACACACCTTTCGCGATCCCAATGAGGAGGGCCGGGTCTGGGTGCTCTTCGACTGGGATGTGGAGGGCTGGCAGAACTTCATCTCCGATCCCGAGGTCCCGGCGATCCTTCAAGAAGCCGGGCACGCAAGTAGGCCACAGATCGCGGAGCTCGCCGGCCGGCTGGACGGCTAGCCCGTCTTCCCGTGCGGGGCGGCGGATGGTTCCGGCTCAACGGGAACGGCGGCGGAAGAATGCGAGGACTTCGGCCGAGCCCCCGGACACGGTGCACCGGGGCCTCTTCCCGTAGCAAGGCGCCCCACGCCAACCACCGAATCGGGAATGGCGGCCGGGAGTCGCCGAGAGCCGGAGAGTCCAAGGTTCGCGCGGGTCGAGTGTCGTTGCACAGAATTTCGACCGCAAGCCGCACCTGATCTCGCCCCGGCGGTCCGAGACGACACCTGCCCCGGACACGCTCACCGCCACTCTGTCAGTCGTCGCCCACCAGTACTGGTTGTAGTAGGCGTAGGCGCTCACCGATGTCGACGCGTCGAGTGCCAGCAAGCAGGTGGAGTAACCGCCGCATGGCCCCCTCCATTGCGTCCAGTAGCGGTCAGGGACGCTGGCGCGGAGCGCGACGAGCGTGCCCGCCGGGAAGGAGGCGCTGCAGAGCTCAGGGCAGTCGATCCCGGGTGGGGTGCTCGTCACGGCCACTACGCCGAGCGGCCGCTCGACGGTCAGCGTCCTGAGTCCACCTCCGGGCGTGGTCTGGCCGAAGGCGGCGGCGACATACTGCGGCCCGCCGTCCCCGGTGAAACTGCAACTGTCGAGGGACGCGCCGGTGCACGCATCCTCCCAACCCTTGAAGGCGGCGCCCGCGTCGGGCCGGGGGGTCAGCGTGATCGTTCGCCCTGCCGGAATCGCTGCCGTGCCCTCGCCGCGAACGACCACTCCGCCCGGCTCGACCTCGATCGCTCCAGAGCCGGTCACGCTCAAGAGCAGCGTTCCGGTCTTTCGAGCGAAGACGACGCGAACGCTCTTCGAACGGTCGACTGCAACGAGGCAACTCGCTACCTCCCCCGTGCAATCGCCGGCCCACGTCTGGAAGTCGAAGTACGGGCTCGCCTCGGCGTCCAGTTCCCGCACGGTCCCGCGCTTGTACACGGCCGAGCACCGCGGGGGACAGCTGATCCGATTGTCGCCGCTCGTCACGACACCTTCTCCGGTCATCACGACGCGGAGCACCGGCTTCGCTGACTGCGCCGAGGCGCCAGCGAACGCTGGGAACGCCGCGGCAAGCACAAGGATCAGCCCGACGCGACCGGCCCGGCTCATCGACTTCCCTGCGCTGGGGCCCGCTTCAGAGCCATCCTGCGAACCCTAGGCGGCAATCATTAGGAAATCGCGAGGAAGGGAGAAGACTCCGGTTCGGGTCCGGAAGAAGGCTTTACAAGACTTGCAAGTAATAAAACTCTAAGAATCGGGGCACGGCGCCAACTCATCGGCCGATCGTGCGTCTTCTGTTCTTCACGGTGAGTACTGCCTCGACCAGGGACGGACGGGAGATGATCGACGCCAGGGTGGCCGGCGCTGCGCCGCGTCGGCGCGTGCGCGCACGGTGGGCGTGGTTCGCGGGTGGTGACGACTTCGTCCTCCAGAAGGTGCCGAGCGAAGCGAGTTTCTTCAACGCGCTGGGAATGTGGGTCGCCGGGATGGCGGTCGTCAGCGGCTTCGGGATGACCGTCGCTGCCAGCCAGTGGTGGAGCACGTCGATCCCGAGCGTCCTGTGGGTGCTCCCGCTCTGGGCCGTCCTCTACTGTCTGATCGAGCGCCTCGTCCTCAAGAGCTTCGGAACGAGCTGGGCCTGGAACCTCGTGCTCACGATCCCGCGCCTCGCGCTCTCGCTCGCGATCGCGCTCGTGATCGGGCTGCCGATCGCGCAGGTGATCTACAGCGGGTCGATCAACGACGAGTTGAGCAAGACGACGACAGCGCGGATCCACGAGGCGACGAACCAGATCACGCGCACCTACGACGCAAAGATCGCCGCGGCGCAGAAGGAGGTCGCGGCGGCGCAGGCAAGAGAGGCGAGCCTGCAGCGGAAGGTCACGAACAGCCGCTTCCTCGCCGACTGCGAGGCCGGTCTTGCGACCTGCTCGCAGACGCACAAGCTCGGCCGCGGGCCGTACTACAAGCGTGACGCCCGCCGCGCGGCAGCCGCCGCGGCGGAGCTGAAGCGCGCCCGTCCGCAGATCGCGGCGACGATCGCCGCGAACCGCCAGAAGATCGCGACCTGGCGCGTGGCCGAGAGCAGCCAGATCGCGAACCGAGTCGCCACGATCAAGGCCGACCGCGACTTCCTCTCCCGCCAGGCCGCGCTCGACCGCGTCGAGAAGGCCAGTCCGGCTGTGACGAAGTACGTCGACTTCTTCCTTGCCTTCCTGATCGCAATCGACCTCGTCGCGCTGATGCTCAAGCTCACCCATCTCTTCAGCACCGGCGGCGCCTACGAGCGGAGTGCGGCCGCGCTCCGGGCGAACGACCTCGTCGAGGTGCACCGCCTCCAGGAGCGCGCCGTCGTCCTCACGCGCCGCATCACGCTCCAGTCGCGAGCCCAGCAGGATGCCGACGAGCTCAGGATTCAGGGCGAGATCTCAGGCGACCCCGAGCCCGCGAGCGATGAGCTCAGGCTGAACGAGCCGCCGATCCGTCGCCCGTCGCTCGGGGAACCGGCGACCGCCACGCCGCTCGGCGACTGACGACTGGCACCGCGGATAGTCTCGAAGCCCTGACCGCGGGAGAATGGTCACCGGGCCTGGCAGCGTCCCTCTCCGAAGGTCGTCGCTCTCGCCGCGCGACCGCGGTCGTCTTCGCGCTGCACGGGTGCGTCGTCGGGAGCTTCGTCGCTCGCATTCCGTGGATCGCCTCGCACGTCGGAGTCGAGATCGGCCAACTCGGGCTCGCGCTGCTCATGCCCGGGCTCGGCGCCCTGCTTGCGATGCCGTTCTCGGGCCGTCTCGCCCACCGTCATCAGTTCCGCCCGCTCGTCACGACGACGATCGTGGCGTTCTGCGCCAGCCTCGTCCTGACCGCTCTGCCGACCTCGCTCGCGTTGCTGTGCGTCGCTCTTCTCGTCTTCGGCGCGACGGCGGGCCTCGCAGATATGGCGATGAACACGCAGGGCGTACTCGTCGAGAAGGCGCTCGGCCGGTCCGTCATGTCGAGCCTCCACGGCTTCTGGAGTGTCGGCCTCCTCCTCGGCTCCTTCAGCTCGGCGCTCGCATCCCATGCCGGCATCGACACTCGCCTTCAATTCGCGCTGACGTCGATCGTCCTCGCTGCGATTGGAGCCGCCGCGGCGCGGTTCCTGCTCGAGGACCCGGCCGCCACCGAGCGAGAAGCGCCGCCTGCGTTCGCACTTCCAACCCGGCCCGTCCTGCTCATCGGGCTCGTCGGTCTGTGCGCCGTCTTCGGTGAACAGGCTGGGGCGGACTGGTCGGCGGTCTACATCCAGCGTGAGCTCGGCGGCTCCGCAAGCGTCGCAGCACTCGCGGTCTCGGCGTTCGCCGCCACGATGGCCGCCGTCAGGCTCATGGGTGATGGCGTGATCGGGAAGCTGGGGCCGGTTCGCACGGTCCAGCTCTCGGGGGCGTGCGCCGTCACCGGAGCCGTGGCCGTCGTCTTGGCGCCTGATCTGGCGGTCGGGCTCGGCGGGTTCGCGCTGCTCGGCGTCGGAGTCGCCGTCGTCGTCCCACTTGTGTTCGCGGCGGCAGGACGGGTGGGGCCTCACCCTGCGCGCAGCATCGCCGGGGTCGCCGGCGTCGCCTACGCCAGCGGCCTCCTCGCACCAGGCGTGATCGGCGGCATCGCGGCGGCGTCATCCCTGACCGCGTCCTTCTTTCTGGTCGCCGTCCTCATGGTGACCATGGCGCTTGCTGCTGGGGTGCTGCGCGTCTCCTCGTCATGAGCACACGGCGAAGCGTTCTTTCGTAGGGTTTCCGCGGAGGAACCAGGGGAGTCAACGAAGGAGGGAATCAATGAAGCGTCTACCGCGGCCGCGGCGCTCGCTGTGGCTCGTACTTGGGCTCGTGATCGGAGTGCTGGCGACAGCGGCCACGATGGCCGTCGCGGGACTTCAGCCCGCGGACCTCAACTTCACACCGCGCTCCGAAGCGCAGATGCAGAACATCGACGTCGGCCGGGCGTGGGCGAAGAACTACTACGGCGCTCACAACGCCGCTTCGGGCCCGAACGGGGCGTGGGACACGCCGCTGAACCTGCAGAGCAACTATGCGAACGAGGCGCAGTCGGTCGCCTCGCAGGGCGCCAACTGGCTCCATGCGCGCCGGAACGTCTCGCACCGGGCGATCGTGCTCGACGTCGACGACACGACACTGACCACCTGGAACTACGAGCTCTACAGCAACTGGGACTTCAACCCGACCACGAACGGCCAGTTCGTCGGCCTCACGAACAACGTGTTCACCGGGAACATGTTCCCGCCCACGCCCGGGATGGTCGATCTCACGAGCCGGGCCGACGCCCTGGGCTACGCGATCTTCTGGATCACGGGCCGGGGCGATGCGCAGCATGCGGCGACGATCGCCAACCTCCAGGACGACGCCGCAGCCGGCCTGCCGAACATCGACACGGTGACCCTCAACGGGAAGACGATCCCCGAGGTCGACGCCGGTTACGTGGCGCCCACGCCGCTCGACATCGGCCACGGCGGCTTCACCGACGGCCTGTTCACCAAGCCGCCGGTCGGTCAGTACCCGGCCTACCTCGACCAGCCGCAGTTCTGCGGCCCGTTCATCGACCAGGGCGTGTCCTGCCCGACCATCCAGTACAAGTCCGGGACGCGTGCCTACATCGAGTCGCAGGGCTACGACATCGTCGGCGACTTCGGCGACCAGTTCAGCGATCTCCTCGGGGGCTTCGCGGACAAGACGTTCAAGATGCCGAACCCGAACTACTACCTCCCGTAGGCGACTAGAGGAACTCGAACCAGCCGCTCCCCTTCGCGACAGACGTCCGAGGGGGAGCGGCCCATATTCGCCACGAGCCTGCCGCTCGACGGGCGACACGTCATGCAGATCTCGGTCTTCGCCGACAATGCCGACACCGTCACCCGATCCCTGGTCGCCGAGGCCAGACTCGAAGGTGACGACCTCGAGTTGAAGCTCGTTTAGGAGCGACTCTAGGCCGCACGATCCGGGCAGACAGGAAGACTGATGGAGCACATTCGTTTAGGGAACGCCGGATTGAAGGTGAGCCGACTGGCGCTCGGCTGCATGAGCTACGGCGACCCGACCACCCCGAACGCGCACCCGTGGGCGCTCACCGAAGCCGAGGCCACAGCCCTTCTTCCAGCAGGCGGTCGAGCTCGGCGTCACGTTCTGGGACACCGCGAACGTCTACCAACTCGGCACGTCCGAAGAGATCGTCGGACGCGCGATCACCCGCTACTCCAGCCGCGAAGAGATCGTGCTCGCGACCAAGGTCCGGGGCAAGATGCACGACGGACCCGGCGGCGAGGGCCTGTCGCGCAAGGCGATTCTCGAACAGGCCGACGCGTCCCTGAAGCGGCTCGGAACGGACTACATCGACCCAGTACAACCTGCTGCGCCGGCACGACGAACGAGAGTTGATGGCCATGTGCGGTGACATGAAAGTCGGCCTCGTGCCGTACTCCCCGAACGGGAAAGGCCGCCTCGCCCGCCCGGCCGGCGAGCAGAGCGCCCGCTCGAGCACCGACAAGATCGTCCAGGCGTTCGACTCCCCCTACGACGAGCCCGTCATCGACGCCGTGCAGAAGCTCGCCGAAGCACGCGGCGTCACCATGGCCCAGATCGCACTGGCGTGGGTGCTGCGCAACCCGCTCGTCTCGGCGCCGATCGTCGGCGCAACCAAGCCGAACCACCTACCCGAGGCAGTCGAGGCAGTAGGCCTGGAGCTGACGGACGAGGAGGTGCAGGAACTCGAACGGCCCTACCAGGAGTACGGGCCGTCCTGGTATTGATCCGCTCGAGCCTCAGCTCACCGCCTTCTTCACGAGCGCGACGATCTTCTTCTCTTCGGCGTCGGCCAAGTCCTTGAGCGCATAGGAGGTCGGCCACATGGCGCCATCGTCGAGGTTCGCCGCTTCTTCGAAACCCAACGTCGCGTACCTCGAGTTGAACTTCTCGGCGCTCTTGAAGAAGCAGACGACTTTCCCGTCCCTGGCATAGGCGGGCATCCCGTACCAGGTCTTCGGCGAGAGGTCGGGTGCGATGGCCTTGACGATGCCATGTAGCCGTTTGGCCATGGCGCGATCCTTTCCCTTCATCTCGGCGATCTTCGCGAGCAGGGCGGCTTCCCCGTCCGCCTTTTCGGCTTCCGCCTTCAGCTCTCGGGCGCGCTCCTTCATCGCGGCTCGCTCCTCGGCTGAGAAGCCCTTGGACTTCTTGCTCTTCGCGGTGCTCTTCGCTGGGCTCATGGATACCTCCTTGGACTGATTTGGGTTCTTAGGCTGCGATCTTCTCCAGCACCGCGTCGATGCGCGCGAAGCCGCTCTTCGCGCCCTCTTCGACGCCGTACTGCATCGTGGTGTCCCGCTCCTCGGTCGTTTCGAAACGCATCGTCTGCGTCAGCTTCGTCTGCTCACCGAGGTCCTCGAACTCGAGCGTCTGCAGGTGGTTCTGGAACGTCTGCACGAGCCGCTCGGGTGGCTCGACCTCGCGGAACTCGCCCTCGACCGCGCCGAAGGCGGTCTGGAAGCGGTAGGTGCCGCCCGGGCGGAGGTCCATCTCCTCGACGACGGTACCGTCGCCCCACCATTCGGGGATCAGCTCCGGATCCGTCCAGACGGAGAAGACGTGTGAGCGCGGTGCGTCGAAGATCCGCTCGACGCGGATCTCGAGCTCGTTCGGGGTGGTAACGGTGGTGGTGTTCATCGGTCTCCTTTCGTTCGTTCGACGACCTGCGCGAAGCGGTCGAGGCGCTGCAGCCAGGTGCTGATGCCCTCGAAGGCGTATGGCACGAGCGTGCATCTGCGGACACGGCCGATCTTCTCGGTCGTTACCAGCTCCGCCTCCTCGAGCCGCCGGATGTGCTTCTTCATCCCGGTCAGCGACATCCCGAAAGGCTCCGCGAGCTCGGTGATCGTCGCGCTCCCCGAGCCTAGCCGTTCGAGCACGGCGCGCCGGGTCGGGTCGCCCAGGGCCGCGAATGCACGGTCGATAGCCGGTGGATACTGAACCATTGAGTTCAGCATAACGGACATGTCCGGAAACGGCAATAGGGTGCGACGCGTGCGCCTCGTCGTAGCCCGCTGCGAAGTCCGCTACACCGGCCGTCTGACGGCGGTGCTGCCCGAGGCGGTGCGGCTGCTGATCCTCAAGGCCGACGGTTCCGTACTCGTGCACGACGACGCGGGCGGCTACAAGCCGCTGAACTGGATGACGGGGCCGGCGCTCACCGAGGAGCTCGGCGACGTGCTCGTCGTGCGCAAGCCGAAGACGGAAGACGTGCTCGAGATCCGGCTCGCCGAGGTGCTGAGCGACGTCGCCCACGACATGGGCGAGTCCGCGGCGTTGCAGAAAGATGGCGTCGAGCGCGACCTCCAGCTCGAGCTCGCGGCCGCGCCGGCGGCGCTCGGCGAGGAGCTGACGCTCGTGAAGCGCGAGTGGCCGACCGAGGTCGGGCCGGTCGACCTGATGTGCAAGGACGAGAGCGGCGAGTGGGTCGCGGTCGAGATCAAGCGGATCGCGACGATCGACGCGGTCGAGCAGCTCACGCGCTACCTCGGCTTCATCCGGGACGATCCGGCGAAGGCGGGCTGCCGCGGCATCCTCGCGGCGCAGAGGCTGAAGCCGCAGGTGATCGCGCTCGCCGAGTCGCGCGGGATCCGCTGCGTCGAGGTCGACCTCGCAGTGCTGCGCGGTGAGCGCGAGCCCGAGCTGACGCTCTTTCAGTAGGCGAGGAGTCAGCTCGCCGGAGCGAGCGCCGGAGCCTCGGCCTCCGGCGGCGAGGTCGCGATCTGCGCGTCGCGACTGACCAGCGTGGCGTACCGGCCGCCGGCGACGACGAGCTGCTCGTGGGTTCCGGACTCGACGACACGGCCCTGGTCGAGAACGATGATCTGCTCCGCGTCGCGGATCGTCGACAGGCGGTGTGCGATCGCGATCGTCGTCCGCCCTGCGGAGAGCCGGTCGAGCGCGTCCTGCACGAGCCGCTCCGTCGCCGTGTCGAGCGAGCTCGTCGCCTCGTCGAGCACGAGGATCGGCGGGTTGCGGAGGATCGTCCGCGCGATCGCGATCCGCTGCTTCTCTCCGCCGGAGAAGCGGTAGCCGCGCTCGCCGACGACGGTGTCGTAGCCCTCGGGCAGGCTGGTGATGAGGTCGTGGATGCGCGCCGCCCGCGCAGCGGCCTCGAGCTCGTCGTCGGTGGCGTCCGGCTTCGCGAAGCGCAGGTTCTCGCGCACGGTGTCGTGGAAGAGGTACGTCTCCTGCGAGACGACGCCGACGAGCTTGCTGAGCGCCTGGAAGCCCAGGTCGCGGACGTCGATCCCGCCGATCGTCAATCGCCCGCGGCCGACGTCGTACAGGCGCGAGGTGAGGTAGCCGAGCGTCGTCTTGCCGGAGCCGGTCTCTCCGACGATCGCGGTCGTCGTGCCGGCGGGAACTGTGAACGAGACATCCCGCAGCGTCCACTCGTCCCCGTAGCCGAACCAGACGTGGTCGTAGACGACATCACCCGGCCGGCCCTCGAGAATCGCATCCGGCTTCTCGTCGATGTCGACGGGCTGGTCGAGGTACTCGAAGATCCGGTCGAAGAGCGCGAGCGAGGTCTGCACGTCCAGGCTGACTCCGAGCAGCGACCCAATCGGGAAGAAGAGCCGGGTCTGGAGGGTCGTGAACGCGACCAGCAGCGGAATCGACACCGCGTTCGAGCCGCTCGCCAGGAGGAGACCGCCGAACCAGTAGACGGCCGCCGGCATGATCGCGAAGCTCGTCTGGATCGAGGCCATGACCCAGCGGCCGGCCATGCGCTGACGCACCTCGAGGTCGGCGAGGTGGCGCGACTCGTCCTCGAACCGGTCCGCGAGCTCGTCCCCACGCCCCATCGTCTTGCCGAGCAGGATCCCGGAGACCGAGAGCGATTCCTGGACGAGGCTGGAGATGTCGGCGAGCGACTCCTGCGTGTTCTTCGCGATCCGGCGGCGCTCGTTGCCGACGCGCCGGGTCAGAAGCGCGAAGAGCGGGATCAACGCGAAGGCAAACAGGGCGAGCTGCCAGCTCAGCAGGAGCATGCCGACCATCGTCGCGACGACCGTCGTGGCGCTGGACGCGATCGACGTGGCGGTGTTCGTCACGACGTTCTGGACGCCGCCGATGTCGTTCGAGATGCGCGACTGCACCTCGCCCGTGCGCGTCCGCGTGAAGAACGCGAGCGAAAGCCGCTGCAGGTGGCGGAAGACGGCCGTGCGGAGGTCGTGCATCACGCGCTGGCCGACCTGGTTCGAAAGCAGCGTCTGGATCACGCCGAGCACCCCGACGGCGATCGCGATCGCGATGATCGCGGCGGAGTTCAGCGAGAGCGAGCGTGTGTCGTTCGCCCCGATCGCCTCGAGCACGCGCTTGAGCAGGAACGCCGGCACGACTCCGAGCGCCGCCGAGAAGACGATCAGCGCCAGCAGGCCGCCGAGGCGCAGTTTGTACGAGGCGAACAGGTGCCTGATGCGGCGGAGGTTCGAACGGCGCTTGGCCGGATCGGCCGGCCGCTCGGGCACCTCGTCGGCGTTGTGGAAGAACATGCCCATCGGCTCAGGTTACGCGGCGGAAGCGAGTCCGCCGCGCCACCGCTCATGTCTTGACATCGAACTATCCGCCGGTAGTCTTCGACCCCAAGTAGTTCGATATCAAGAATATCCACATAGGAGGATTCGATGCCAACTGCAGTCGAGAACGGGTACGTCTTCGCCAAGCTCGACGAGCTCGAGCCCGCGGCACGACTCGCCCCCGGAGCAACGGACGACGGGAGGAAGCGCTTCGACGTCCGTGACAACCTCGACATCGCCGCGTTCGGCGTGCAGGCGTTCAGCGCCCCCAGCGGTGTCACCGTCATCAACGAGCACGACGAGACGCTGCTCGGGGAGGCCGGCCAGGAGGAGCTCTACATCGTCCTGAAGGGCGCTGCGACGTTCGAGATCGACGGCGAGGCCGTCGAGGCGCCGACGGGAGCCCTCGTCAACGTGCAGCCGACCGCGAAGCGAAAGGCGACCGCGACCGAGGACGACACGACGATCCTGGTCGTCGGAGCAACCCGGGGCAAGGCATACGAGCTCTCTCCGGAGGAAGCCTCCGAGGCATTCGCCGCGTACAGCGCGGGCGACTACGAAGAGGCGCTGGCGAAGATGCTCGTCGTCGTCGAGAAGCAGCCGGACAATCCCATCGCGCACTTCAACGCCGGGTGCTTCGCGGCACGGTCGGGACACGCGGACGAGGCGATCGGGCACCTCGAGCGGTCGATCGAGATCAACGACCGCATCAAGGAGCTGATCGCGACCGACGAGGATCTCGACTCGATTCGCGAAGACCCGCGCTTCGCCGAGCTCGCGAAGTAGGCGTAACAGTTGAGAAAGCCCCGCTCAGGCGGGGCTTTCTCGTTTTCTCCGATCGCGCGTGGTTCAGGACGCGCAGACAGTTGCTGCCGGCCGTACCGGTCAGGCGTGATCGATGCCGAGGCTCGCGAAGCCCGCACGTCCCGAGGGGGTCACCTCGACCGAGCGATTGCCCTCGCGGCGCCTGACCCAGCCGAGCTCGAAGAACCGGTCCGCGAGCGCAGCTCCGAGCGCGCCGGCGACGTGGAGCTCCCGCTCGCTCCAGTCCAGGCAGCCGCGGACGACCGGACGGCGCAGTTGCTCGAGGACTGCCACGTCGATGCCGAGCTCTTCGAGACGCGCACCGCTGTTCGAACCGAGCACGTAGCCGCCGTTGCTGCGGATGAGAGTGCCGTCGCGCTCCAGGGCCTCCGCGAGCGCGACGCCGATCCGGCCGGCCAGGTGGTCGTAACAGGTGCGTGCGGTGCGCAGAAGTTGACTGCGGGTCGCCTCGCGGAGAGACCGAACCGGAGGCTGCGGCGCCACGACCGCGAGCGCCTCGACCGCGGCCGCGACGGCCGGATCGGCGAGCCGGTAGTAGCGGTGTCGACCGTGCTGCTCGCAGCTCAGAAAGCCGCCTGCGACGAGCCGGGCCAGGTGCTCGCTGGCGGTCGACGGGGCGACGTGCGCGCGTGCAGCAAGATCGGTCACGGGGAGCTCTCCGTCCGCGATCACGGACGTGACGAGCGTGGCACGCGTGGGCTCGGCCAGTAGGGCAGCAGCTGCAGCGATGTCGGCGTCACCCCGCACGAACGCAGCCTATCGCTCAAACGTTTCGGTCACCGCCGAAATGTTGTGCGCAGTTAGGCCCGGACGTGCGACAGCACGGCGGCCGCACGGCGCTCGCCGGCCGGCTGAAGCTCACGCATCAGGATGATCGCCTGGGGCGGCGCGATCAGCAGCTGCTTCTTCGTCGTGACGCCGACGACCTCCCAGCCCTGAGCGCCCAGAGCGTTGAGCTGCTCCTCGATGTGCTTGCCCGTGTCGATGACCTTGTACTCGTACTGCTTCATGTCGAACCTCCTTGCGACTCAGACCCGTCTCGGAACGTTGCCCGTCAGCGTGAAGACGAAGCGCATTGCCTTGTGGCCCGCATCGGACGTTGGGCCGAACATGCACGGGCAGCCGCCGTCGATCACGGAGATCCCGTGCTCGCGACCGTACGCCGTCGCGCGCTCGGAGACGCTGCCGGCTCCTGGACCACGGTGCATCCAGACGTGCCCGATCCCGAGCTCCGCGCATTCGCGCATCGTCTCCTCGGCGAGCTCGGGCCGTGTGCCGATCACGACCGCCTCGACCTCGCCGGGAATCGCGCGCAGGTCGTGGTAGGCGCGGTCGCCCTCGACCTCCTCGGCGTTTGGATTGACCGCGAAGACCTCGTAGCCGCGCTCCCGCAGGCGTTTGTACACGGCGTTGCTCCCGTGGCCCTTCGAACGCGAGACGCCGGTCACCGCCACTCGCTTGTGGCTCAGAAAATCGGATGCCGCATCTTTGATTGCCGTCATCGCAGACCTCCTCGATGCGATTCTCCGTTGCGGCGTTCCAGCGCGAATCGGGGTCGCGACGGAAGCGTTTGCCTGCAATTACCGAGTCGTTGAGAGCGTGTGCAGGGCCTAGCCCATCGCCGGCGACATCATGCCGCCGGGAATCGTCAGCCCCGGAATCGCCTCGGGCGCGATCAGCAGCAGGAGGCCGAGCGCGAGCAGAAGCGCCGCGGTCGTGTACGTCGCCATGCGCCGCCAGGGAAAGACCTTCTCGACGGCGATCAGGCCGGCGACGAACGCCATCCATACGAGACTCATGATCCCGAGCGCGAACAGCGACGCCATCAGCGCCCAGCAGCAGCCGACGCACCAGGCGCCGTTCTTCATCCCCATCCGCAGCGCGCCGGACCGGCCGTCGCGCCAGGAGCCGAGCAGGAAGCCGAGCGGGCTGCGGCACTTGCCGAGGCACACGTCCTTGAGCGGCGTCAGCTCGTAGACCGCTGCGACGAGGAGCGTCGTCCCGGCGATCCATCGTCCCGCGCGATCCCAGGAGAGCGGGTCGCCCGCGATCCGGCTTCCCGCCAGCGCGAGCAGGAACGCGCACACACCGGCAGCGGTCCAGGTCGCGAGGTAGCCGGCCGTGAACAGCAGCGGAGACAGGAGGGACCGCTCGCGCGTCATCCGCGAGTAGAGCGCGACCGTCGGCGAAACCGACGGGAACATCATCGCGGCCATCATCACGACCCAGACGCCGACGAACCAGCCGAGCGCGCCGAGGCCCGTCCAGGGCCCGTCGTCCATGCCCTGCATCCGGCCGGCCGTCCACCACCAGCCGACCGCGGCCAGCGCGAAGAGCAACGCCACGAGCCCGACCCGCACGCGTACAGCCGCGAAGGCGGGCGCGAGGCTCTCCCCGCGCAGGGGCTCTTGCGCCGTCCAGGTCACGTGCTCAGGCGGCCCAGGAGAACTCGGACGACGAGAGCCCGGTCTTGCCCTCGTACTCGATCCCGAACGCGTTGATCCGGGAGCGGGTCGCCTCGGCGACCGTCAGCTCGGACCCGGCCGGATGGAACATGCCGCTGAGCCGGACCGGCTCGCCCGTCTCGATGCCGAAGGGGACGATGTCCTCGATCTCGAAGTCGATCGCGTCGCCGACGCGAACGCTGTGCCGCACGCCGTCGTGCTCGACCTCGATCGGAGCCCGCTGGACACCGAGGATCTCGCCGACGAGCGGAACGAGGCCCGCCATCGGACCGCCGAGCTGCCCGCTGAAGACGTCGACGAGCTTGCCCATCTGCTCGTCCGTCGCGCGTTCGTCGACGAACAGGCCGAGACGCCAGTTCCCCTCGGTCATGACCTTGGGCGTGTCCGCGATCGCTGCGACCTTGAGGCCGGCGACGTCCGTGCCGTCGATCTCACCCTCGCGGATGTCGAAGACGAGCGTGACGCGACAAAAGTCGTAGACGGCGCCGTGGTCGAAGGACGCGTTGCACGGGCAAATGAGATCGCACGAGCACGTCTCGACGTAGGCGCCTTTGATACTCCAGGACATTCGGTCGGCCTCCTCGTAGTGGGGATAGATCGATTCTCCGCCCGGGAGCGCTCCTGCGTCAACAGGGTGCTATCAGTCGAGGGGAGCGAGCTCGTCGCCGAGTTGGATCGTGCCGCCGACGAGAATGTCCGCACGCAGGCCGCCGCGGTGGACGAGCGGGCGGAGGAGCCCTGTCCCGGAGACCTTCTCCAGGTGCGCGCACGGCTCGCACAGGCGGCGTCCGACGCACTCGACCTCGCCGATCCGGAAACGCCGGCCGACCAGCGGGTTGAGCGCGACGCCGCGGGTGACGACGTTTCGCCGCGCGCGCTCCCACGAGACGTTCAGCTCGTCCAGGGTCTCGGCTTCGACGAGCGTCAGCTGGTAGCCCCGCCCCGGCCCGCTGAACGTCCCCCGGCCGACGGCGTAGCGGTCGCCTTCGAGCCCCCGGCCCGCGATCGCGGCGACCGACTCGACGGCGACGAGCGGCGCCTCGGCCTCCGGAGCGACGAGCAGCCCCGCGACCGAGCCGGGACGCTCTGCGTCGGGCTGTCGGTCTCCACGTCGCAGATCGAGCGGCGCGACCAGCCACCCCGCTTCGATCGTTCCTCCGTCGGATACGGCGTCGGCGGGATCGAAGAGCGCGCCCGACGGGGCGCCGAACATGAGCACGGCATGCTCCCCTTCGGTCGTTCGCACGCGCGCGAGCCAGTGGCCGGGCCACTCGAAGGTGGCCGGCTCCGCGATGGGAACGAGCCCGAGATTCCGCTCGGCGAGCCACTGCTTGAAGAAGAGCAGCGCCTCGGTGTCCGGAACGGGCGGCTCCTCGCCCAGAACCTCGGCGAGACACGCACGAAGCTCGGTCTCGAACGCGGACATGCTCCGATCCTAGGCGAGAGGAGACCGGGCCCCGGGACTCCACTCGCGGGCGTGTGCTGCCGATAAGCGGGCATGGACTCGCGCAGCTCGGCGGAACGGGTCGGAGGCGCGGCCCGCACCTCCGTGATCGGCACGGTCGTCGGCGCGTTCGCGTTCTTCGACGGCGTCTTTCTCGGCGCGCCGATCGCGCTGCTCGCCGCCTCGTTCAGGCCGGCGCTCGTCTACGCCGTCGCGACGGTCGTCGTCATCCTGCTCGTGATCGCCTGCTGCACGTGGGTCGACCGGCGTTGGGACGACTGGTTCTCAGGGCACGGCAAGCGGATCGAGACGAGGCTCGAGGCGATGCGGGCCAGCCGGCTGATGAGCCACCCGGTGGCGTGGATCCAGAACGGCTCGGACCGCTGGTACGCCTTCGCCGCGGCGGTGGCGAACCCGATCCTGATCGCCGCACTCGCCAGGTTCATCGGCGGCGAGCCGATCGGCAAACGGCGAATCCTGCTCGGGGCCGTCGCCTACGCGCTCCCGTACGTCGCGCTGTGGACGATCGTCGGCCTCGCCCTGGGCGGCGCCCTCCGCGCCGCGTAGAGAACCGAACGCTTCAGCGCAGCGCGGGTAGCGTGGCCGTGTCCGTCCCCAGCCACCGGCGCCGCAGCTGCGCGAGGGTGCCGTCGGCCCGCAGCTGACGAAACAGGGCATCGATCGGCGGACGCAGGGGACTGCCCTTCTCGTACGCGATCGCGTACTTCTCCCGCGTGACGATGCGCCCGACGAGCGCGCCGTATCGATCCGGCGCCTGCCGGCGCAGAACCGCGAGCGCCGGCGCGTCGGCGACGATCGCATCACACCGCTTCGTGAACAGCGCGTACGAGAGATCGGACGGGTCGTTGAGCAGCAGCGGTCGCTTCGTCGGCTTGATCCTCTTGACGAGGACCTGCGCACCGGTCGTGGCTCGCTCGGCACACAGCTTGAGAGTGCGCAGTGCGGCGATCGACGCCGGCTTGGTCGTCAGGCCACTTCGGAGCAAGACGCCCTGGTCCGCCGTCAGATAGGGCCTCGAGAAGTCGACGCGCTCCGCCCGGGCCGGGGTGACCGAGATCTCGGCGAGAGCGAGATCCCAGTCCTTTGCTCCAGGCGTGAGGAGGGTTGAGAAGAAGCGTTCGTTCAGGAAGCGAACTCGCTGGATTCCGAGGCGCCTGGCCAGGATTCGCGCGAGGTCGATCTCGAGCCCCTTCGCCAGGACGACGGTACGGCCGCGGACGGCCCCGACCTGAAACCCGGCGGCGGGCATCGCCAGTCCGACGGTAAGGACCCCCGGCGTTTTCGTGGTCGGAGGCGCCGCGCCCGCGCCGGCGGCGAGCGCCCCCGCGACTGCGAGTGCCGCGAGAAACGTCTTCATCGCGAGCGTCCGAGGACCGTTACTAGGGTGCCGACCGGCGTTTGCGCGTAGAGCCACTGCGCGTCCCACCGCGGCACGCGGACGCAGCCGTGCGACGCGGGGGCCGGCGGCACGTCCGGATACTCGTGAAAGGCCACTCCGCCGACGAAGTAGCTCGCCCACGGGAGCCAGACCTTGTACGGCACCGACCAGGAGCGCTGCTCCTTGCGGGTCACCCGGTAGGAGCCCGTCGGCGTCTCGAAGCCCGGCTTGCCGCTCGACACGTCGATGACCCGGGTCACCTGGCTCCCGTCAACGACGAGTGTGAGCTGGCGGTCGAGGAGCACCTCGACCCGATGACCGCTCCCGGAGCCGATCGGCGTGGGCCGCACGGAGGCGTCGAGCGCACCGCGTGTGGCCGAGCCCGCGACTCCGTCGCGCGGGAGCCCGGCCCACTTCTGGAACGCGACGATCGCCGATGTCGTGCGCAGGCCCGGCCGGCCGTCGACGTCCGCCTGCGTGAGGAAGCCGCGATCGGCAAGCGCTTGCTGGAGCGAACGTGTCGCCTCGCTCGGAGCCCGAGGCTTGACGGACGCGGGCCGTCCGGGAGGCGGCGTGTCGGGCGCGGTGACGTCCCTGGCCGTCAACGGGTACCGCGTCACGAAGCCCGGGAAGAGGCCGAGCGGCGTCCCACCCTTCACCTGAATGCGGACGAACCGCACGTTTCGAAAACGCGTCGCGGTGAGAACGATCTGGACGATCCGCGCCGACAGGCTCTCGGTGCGACTGCCGAGCGCGATCTTGTCGCTGAAGTCGACGGTCGCGACGCGGTTCTTGATCGAGACCGCTCGGAGCGTCGTCCCGCTCGGAATCTGCGTCGTGACCTCCCGCGCCTGCTCGGCGGTCGTCGGCCCCGCGACCAGGGCTCTGAGCGCGCCGGTGAGCGTCGAGCCCGGGCGATCCAGGTACACGACCTGTTCCCCCTGGAGGAACGCGACCTTGACCGTCTGGGCACGGGGGGTCGCCGCCGCGCTGCTCGCGCCGGTGACCGCCGCGACGACCAATACCGTCGCGAGCGGGGCCTGGACGACTCGCATCGGGCGACTGTACTCGCCCGCGTGCGTCAGAGACTCACGCCGGGCGCAGCGCGACGAGGAGCAGCGTCGCGAGCCCGAGTATCCCTCCCGCGAGCGCGAAGAGGAACGCCGCACGGGCCGAGAGGCCCGCGTACTCGCCTCGGTCCAGCGCGCGGTCGACCTCGTCGTGCCTGACGTAGCCGTAGACCATGAACACCACCCCGATCACCGCAAACGCGGCCCCGACGAGCTCGAACGGCCAGTTCGCGCCCCCCGACAGCTCGGGCAGGAGCTTGCCGGCGCCGAAGCTGACCGCCAGCGCGGTGAGACCCGTCCGCCACCACGCGAGATAGGTCCCGCTCGTTCGCGAGCCGCGTCCGTCTCGTCGCGTCTTGCAGCTTGCCTGCCTCCATGTGAGTCCCGTTCGCCCGGAAGCCCGGGATCTCCTTCGAGTCAGATGAGCCCTTGGAGCCCGCGGGCCGCAAGGTACCCGCCGAGCACGAGGACGATCGTCGTGATCACGGCCCGGTTGTGGGCGGTCACCCAGGTGCGCATCCGCTCGAGGAACGAAGCCGAACGGCTGGGCGCGAACGTGCCGAGCGCCGCGACGCCCGCGACCGAGGACGAGCCGAGCACGATGAAGAGCACGACGAGCGCGGTCGTCTCGGCCGAGCCCGTGTCCGCGCGCAGGATCTCCCCCGCGGCGGCGATCACCAGCGGGTAGGTCGCCGAGTAGATGCCGAGCAGGAACGCCGCCGGGAACGAGATGTTCTCGATCGCCCGCAGCCAGCGCGGCGTCTCGGTCGGCGCCTCCTCGCCGCGCGGGCCCAGGAGACGCCGAACACCGAATCCGACCAGGACGACCCCGATCGCCAGCTCGAGCCAGGAAACGGCCGTGTTGGCGCTGTCCGAGCCCGACGCAAAAACGGCACCGATACCGGCGAGCAGGGCAACGAGCACGACGCTGATCGCGCCGGTCCACGCGAGGACGTAGGTCCAGACGATGCCGTGGCCCCTGCGGGCATCGAGTAGGAGGATCGCGATCATGATCCCCCACGGGTTCGCGGCGCAGCCCAGCCCGAGCACGACGACGCTGGCGAGCGAGGAAGAGCTCACGGACGGGCTCGATGAGCCATCGGGCGAGCCTACTGAACCGGCGACCCGCTCCGGCGAGAGGCCTATCCTGTGGGATCGTGCCAGGCGGCGGTCGGCCGATTCGCATCCTCGTGCTCACGGCGCCTGTCGGCGAGGGGCACCTGGCGGCTGCGCGCGTCCTGGCCGAGGATCTCGTGAGGCAGAGCCCGAGCGCGGAGGTGACGGTCCGGGACGTGCTGGCCGAGCTCCCGGCGCCGCTGCGCTGGTTCCTGAACGACGCCTACCGCTGGCAGCTGAACACTGCGCCCTGGCTCTTCGGGCTGCTCTTCGGGACGTTGCGCCGCAGCCGTCTGCTGCGCTGGCTCGCCCGGGCGGCGCTCTCGCTGGCGGGCTCGCGCTCGGTGTTGCGACTCGTGCGCCGTGACTCCCCTGACGTCGTCGTCTCGACGTGGCCTCCCGCGACGCTGATCCTCGGCTCTCTGCGCCTGCGCGGCAAGGTGCTCGTCCCTGCCTGCGCGACGATCACCGATTTCGCGGGCCTCGAGCTCTGGGCCGACAAGGGCGTCGACCTGCATCTCGTCATGCACGAGAGCCTCGTGCCGGGCGTCGAGCGTGTCGCCGGGATCGGCAGCGCGCGTCCCGTGTCACCGCTCGTGGCTCCGGAGTTCCATACGCCGCGGCCCTCCGTCGAGGCTAGGCGCGCGCTCGGCCTGCCGAGCGAGGGGACGGTGGTCGTGGTCTCCGGCGGCGGCTGGGGCGTCGGCGACCTGGCAGGAGCCGTGAGGACGGCGCTCGAGCTCGACGCGACCGTGGTCTGCCTCGCCGGACGCGATCCCACGACTCGCCTGCGGCTCGAGGCCGCGTTCGCCGGAGAACCGCGTGTGCAGGTGCTCGGCTTCACCGACTCGATGAGCGACCTTCTGGCCGCAGCGGACGTGCTCGTCCACTCCACGGGCGGCGTCACCTGCCTCGAGGCTCTCGCCCGCGACTGTCCCGTGGTCGCCTACGGTGCGCCTCCTGGTCACGCACCGCTGATCGCGCGGGAGATGGCCTCGCTCGGGCTCGTCGTGCACGCGCACTCTGCGACCGAGCTGAGAGCCGCGCTGCTCGCGGCCGGAGGCACGTCGAAGGTCTCGCTCTCGCGTGGCGCCGACGCCGCGAGCTTCGTCCTCGCCGCGACGCCGCGGGTGACGGTTCGCACGCGGGCCCGGTTCGCGCGAACGATGGCCTCGACGGCGGCGGCGACAGCCCTCCTGTTCGCGCTGCTCGCGAGCGACGCGACGTATCCCGTGGTCGCCGAGGCGCTCGCGCTGCCCGAGAGCACGACGATCGTGCCCGCGGACAACAGCGTCGCGCTGATCGTGCAGGGCAGGCGGCGCGAGCTCCTGGCCCTCGCGGCGGTCGCGCGCAGCAGCCATCTGCACGCCTCGGTGGCTGCGTCCCAGCCGCTCTCGAGCAAGGACGTCGCCACGCTGCGGACGGACGGGCTCGACCCGATGCCCGAGCTCTCCTCTCACGGCGTGCGTTCCTGGTTCCACGCGCACGGCCAGATCGAGACGCAACGCGCCCGGTACCGCCTGCACGGCCCGTTCCCGTACCTCGCCCCGCGAGAGGGGTTCACGATCACGGACTACCTGCTGGCACGGCACCTCGGAGGCGTGCCGATCCAGGCCGGGTACACCCTGACTCCTCGCGACTTCGTTCCCGCCGCGGTGCATTCGGGTGAGGTGATCCTGGCCACGCTGGACGACGAGCCCGGCAACGACACGGGTCATCTGCTGGCGGCCGTCCGGCTGCTCGAGCGGTCTGGGCTCGGGGTCTCCTCGGTGCAGCGGCTCCTGGGGCGGGGACACTCGACGTGAAGGCGCTGCGGCCGTTCGCGGTCGCGGCTGGCGGGGGACTCGCCGCTCACTGGTCTCCCGCGATCGCCGTCGTTTTCCCGAGCGCCGCGGCGGCGTTCGGGATTCCGACCACGGTCGCCGGCGGCGGAGTGTTGCTGACGTTCGACGACGGGCCGCATCCGTACGGAACGCCCGCTGTCCTCACGGAGCTCGACCGCGTGGGCGCTTCGGCGGTCTTCTTCGTCAGCGGCGAGCAGGTCGAACGCAACCCGGAGCTCGCGCGCGAAATCACCGCCGCGGGCCACGAGCTCGGCCTGCACGGCTACCGCCATCAGACGCGGCGCCAATGGAGCCGCGCAGTGCTCGCCGCCGACACGCGCCGCGCGCTGGACGCCGTGTCCTCTGCAGCCGGAGTCGAGCCGCGCCTCTACCGGCCTCCGCACGGTGTGTTCAGCCTCGCCGGGCTCCGGCTGATCCGCGAGCTCGGCCTCGAGCCGCTCCTGTGGTCGAAGTGGGGCCGCGACTGGGAGCGCGGGGCTACTCCCGAGACGGTCACCGCCCGCGCCACCGCGGGCCTTTCGGCCGGCGACGTCGTGCTGCTCCACGACGCCGATCACTACTCCGCGCCCGGGAGCTGGCGGACGACCGCCGCCGCCGTCGGGCCGATCGCCGCGCGGATCGCCGCCGCGGGCCTCCAGACGGCCTCCGTATGATCGAACGCGTCAAGGAAAGAGCGCCGGCACCACACGCCGTAGAGCCGCCATGGAGATGACGCCTCGCCTCTCAGTTCCCGCGGCGGGCATCCGCGCAGGCGAGGTCTTGCTGCGCGCCCCACGGCTCGAGGACGTCGAGGGGATCCTGCCCGCATTCGGCGACCCCGAGCTCCGCGAGGCCGGCAATCTGCCGGCGTTCGACCGCGACCAGCTAGTCGCCAACCTCGGTGAGCTCCCGAAGCTCGCGGAAGCGGGCCGCCTGCTGGCGCTCGCCGCGCTCGACGCCGACTCGGAGGAGGTGATCGGCGGCGGAACGCTCCACCACCTCGACGCCGAGCGGGGCATCGTCGAGATCGGCTACTTCGTCCTCCCCCACGCTCGCGGTCGTGGCGCCGCGACGACGATCGCGCGTGCGCTCGCCGAGCACGCGTTCTCGCTGGGGATCGAGCGCGTCGCCGCCTATGTCAACGTCGGGAACACCGCATCGGAGCGCGTCCTCGAGCGCGCAGGGTTCACGCGCGAGGGCGTCGTCCGCTCGATGCCGAAGCCGGACGGGCGCCGCGTCGACAAGACGCTCTTCTCGCTGCTTCCCGGCGAGTGAGCTAGTACTCGTCGCGGCGTCTGAACCAGAGGCCGTCCTCGTTGCGGCCCTTCGGGGCGCGGTCGAGCCACTGGTACATGCTCCAGAGCCCGTCGAGCCCTCGCGCGTAGGCCGAGTACGTGTGGTAGACGACGCCGTCCTCCAGTGCAAACGCGCTCACGCCGGGCGCCTCGCGTAGGTACGTCGCGGTGTCGGTACCACACCGCACAGCCTGCTCGGCGGCGCCACCCTCGGTCGCGTCAAGGACCGGCCGCAGGTCCCGCGCCCCGTAGTTGTATTCGACCGCTCCTCCGCGCTGCTGCTCCTCCGTCACCGAGACGTTGAAGTCGTAGTTGAAGTCGTCGTTCTGCGAGGACGCCCACGGGAACGTCCACCCCATCCGCTGCTTGTACGCCTGGATGGCGTCGATCGGGGCGCGTGAGACGGCCATCATCATCACGTCGTGGTTCTCGAGGTGGACGTGCGAGCCGTTGAACCCGTCCGCGATCGCAGAGCACGCCGGGCAGCCGGCGGTGTAGTCGGGCCCGAACATGAAGTGGTACATCAGGAGCTGGGAGCGCCCCTGGAAGAGATCGGCGAGTCCCGCGGGGCCCTCGTCGGTCTCGAAGCGGTAGTCCTTCTCGATCGGAACCCAGGGCAGCTCCCGGCGCCGGCGAGCGAGCTCGTCGCTCTGCCTGGTCAGCTCCTTCTCGGCGGCGAGCAGCTCGAGCCTCTCGGCGAGCCACTCCTCTCGCGTTCCGGTCCTGTGCTGCGGCATCGGCTTCCCCCTCCTTGGGTGGACGGCCCGGAGAACCTAGCCACGGCGCGATCCGCTGCGGAGGATGGAGCTGAGGTGGACGCGCGGTCAGGCGACCGCGACTCGCCTGCGCAGGCCCTTGAGCTTGAACGCGAGGAAGATCTCGGTGATCCCGCGGGAGAGCGCGATGATCCCGACGTAGGCGACCAGCAGGATCACCTTGTTCCTGAACGAGCCTGCAATCCAGAAGGCGAGCAGGATCTCGACGATCCCGACCATCAATTGGAGCCACCACAGCTCGAACTGGTCCTTCGTCACGAACGCGGCCATGATGTCGAAGATCCCCTTGAAGAGCAGGAAGAGCCCGATCAGAGCGGCGAGCGTCGCGAACGCGTTGTGCGGGTGCACGAACGCCCAGACGGCGGCGAGGACGAAGAGGACGCCCAGGATCCCGTGCACGATCTTCCAGCCCGAGGTCGAGACGGTGATCTGGAAGAACTCGTTGAGGCCCGCGAACAGCGCCACGAACCCGAATAGGAACGAGACCGCGTACACGGTCGTGTAGTTCCACTGGAAGACGATCAGCGCAAAGACGAGCCACGCGATCCCGGTCAGCAGGAAGAGCCACCAGCGCTCGGCGGCTTCTTCGAGCACCTCTCGCTCCTCGAACATCATGGCGCGTCGATTCGCGGGGCCGAGCGCGATTCCTGCAACCGATCTCGCGGCCAGCCGCCTCCTCGCAGTACATCGCCTTCCTGCGCGCGTAAGGTTGCCGAGATGGCGCAGGGACTCAAGACGACGGAGCTCGGCTCGACCGGGATGGAGATCACGCGTGTCGGATTCGGCGCCTGGGCGATCGGCGGCGGCGGCTTCGAATGGAGCTGGGGCGCGCAGGAGGACGAGGACTCGGTCGCCGCGATCCACCGCGCGCTCGAGCTCGGCGTCAACTGGATCGACACCGCGGCCCAGTACGGCTTCGGCCACTCGGAGGAGGTCGTCGGCCGGGCGATCGCGTCCCTCGACGAGCGGCCGTTCATCTTCACCAAGGGCGGTCAGCCCGAGGGGCCCGGCGGCGCGACGCTGCACGACCTGACGCGCGACGGGCTCAGGCGCGAGCTCGAGGGAAGCCTCTCGCGGCTCGGCCTCGCAACCGTCGACCTGTACCAGATCCACTGGCCGATCCCCGACGAGCAGATCGAGGAAGGCTGGGCCGCACTCGTCGAGCTCCGGGACGAGGGGCTCGCCCGTCACATCGGAGTCTCCAACTTCTCCGTCGAGCAGCTGCGCCGGTCTCAACAGATCGCGCCCGTCGAGACGCTCCAGCCGCCGTACTCGCTGATCGCGCGCGATGTCGAGGAAGAAATCCTGCCCTTCGCCCGGCTCAAGGACATCGGCGTGATCGTCTACTCGCCGATGGGCTCGGGCCTGCTCACCGGAGCGATGAGCCGCGAGCGGATCGAGGGCCTTCCGGACGACGACTGGCGCAGGCGGGCTCCGCCGTTCCGCGACCCACAGCTCTCGGAGAACCTCGAGCTCATCGAACGGCTCGGCGTCGTCGCCGAGCGCCACGACACGACTCCCGGCGCGGTCGCCGTCGCCTGGACGCTCCGCAATCCCGCCGTGAACGCCGCGATCGTCGGCTTCCGCCGGCCGACACAGGTCGACTCGATCGCGGTCGCTGCGAATCTCGAGCTCGACGAGGAGGACGTCGCGGAGATCGAGGGGTCAGCGTGAGAGCTCGGCCGAGAGCAGCTGCGGCTGGGTGACGGGCCAGATGTGCCCGTCGGGCGCGTCGACCTCCCGGTACTCGGCACCGATCAGCGCCGCGAGCTCGCGGCAGTGCGCAGTCGGAGTCATCGTGTCGGTCGTGCAGCTCACGACGGTAGAGGGGACCGGCTTCGCGCGAAACGGCTCGAGCTCGGGCCGAAGGTCGAGCTGGTGCACGAACCGGCCGAGCCGCAGCGCGCTCCTGGGCGCGAGCCCGGTCCGGACGATCGAACGTCCGACCTGAGCGAGCGGGAACCGGCCGGTCGCGACCTGCCGGGCCCATGTGGCCAGGCTCGACGGGATCGGCTTCGTGAGCGGCAGGCCCGCGGGCGAGAGGAGGATCAGCCGCTGGACGAGGTCGGGCCGGTCGATCGCCGCGAGCAGTGCGAGGGCCGCACCCATCGAATGACCTGCGAGTACGACAGGCTCGCGACCGGCGATCTCCTCGAGGAGCCAGGCCCGGTACACGGACAAATCGCCGCGGGTCTTCCTGAAGGACGGCAGCTCGAGCGCGCGCCACTCCTTCGGCAGGCCCGGGACGTAGAGGCGCGATGGCGCACCCCAGCCCGGTATGAAGAGAGATCGCTCGGACACCGATGAGTTCGCTACTCGACGCTGGTCTCAGCTGAGACCTACAGGAAGGAGAGCAGAGATGAGCAAGCTGGTCGTCACAGAGTTCGTCTCGGTCGACGGAGTGTTCGAGGATCCGGGCGGCTCCGAGGACTTCGAGCACGGCGGCTGGACCTTCGAGTACGACCGCGGCGACGACGGCAACCAGTTCAAGCTCGACGAGCTGATGGACTCGGACGTCCAGCTCCTCGGGCGCGTCACCTACGAGGGCTTCGCGGCCGCCTGGCCGTCGCGCGAGGGGCCGTTCGCGGAGAAGCTCAACAACGACCCGAAGTACGTCGTCTCGAACACGCTCACCGATCCGGAGTGGCAGAACACGACGGTCATCTCGGGCGACGTCGTCGGCGGGCTCGAGAAGCTGAAGGACGAGACCGAGGGCACGATCCTCGTCGCCGGCAGCGGCACGCTTGTGAACACGCTGCTCGAGCACGACCTCGTCGACCAGCTGCGGCTGATGGTCTTCCCGACGATCCTCGGCCGCGGCAGGCGCCTGTTCCCGGACGGGATCGACCGCCTCAGGTTCTCGCTCGTCGAGACGAGCCCGGTCGGCCCCGACGGCGTCCAGGTGCAGGTCTACGACCGCGCCCGCTAGAGCGGAGCGTTTGCATCGGCCCCGGATGGGAACCAGGGGAGTCACACCGTCTACAAGGAGGGGTCATGGATCGCGACCAGGTCGAAGGCAAGCTGAAGGAGAAGGAAGGCGAGCTCACGGGAGACGAGGCCCGTGAGAAGCAGGGCGAAGCTCAGCAGGTGTGGGGCGACGCCAAGGAGAAGGCAAAGGACATCGTCGAGGACGACGACTAGCGGCTAAGGAGCCGGGCGGGGCCTCACCTTCGGCGGCTACGGAGAGAGCTCCGCCCCGGCCTCCCTGAGGTACTGCCGGACGAACGCGATCGCCATGCTGCCCTCACCGACTGCGGCGGCGACGCGCTTCACCGGCCCGAACCGGACGTCTCCGGCGGCGAAGATGCCCGGGACGCTCGTCTCGAGCAGATGCGGGATCTCGGTCGAGCGCCCAGCCGCCGGCCGCGCTCACCTCGGCGCCGGTCAGGACGTAGCCGTTCGAATCGAGCGCGATCTCCGGCGGGAGCCACGCGGTCTCAGCGTCCGCGCCGATGAAGATGAAGAGCCCGCCCGTGTCATGGCGCGTCGTCTCGCCGGTCTCCGAGCTGCGGATGTCGATCGCCTCGACCGACTCGCCCCCGTGCGCGCCCACGATTTCCGAGTGGAAGAGGGCGTCGATGTTGGGCCGGGTCGCGATCTGGTCGACGAGGTAGCGGGCCATGCCCTTCTCAAGCGACTCGCCGCGGTAGACGATCGTCACGCTCCGCGCGTGCGTCGAGAAGAACATGGCGGCCTGCCCGGCTGAGTTGCCTGCTCCGATGATGTGCACGTCGAGCCCGTGCGTGTTCGGCGCCTCGCTCCGCGCCGCGCCGTACGAGACGCCCTTTCCGGCCAGGCGGTCGAATCCGTCCGCGGACAGCTGCCGCCACGACACGCCGCACGCGAGCACGATCGCCCGCGCCTCGAGCACGTCGCCGCCGTCGAGGAACACGCGGCGGCTCCCGGCGTCGATCCGCTCGATCGCGCGCGTGACGAGGATCTCCGCGCCGAGCCTCCGCGCCTGCTGGAACGCGCGGCTCGCCAACTCCTCGCCCGAGACGCCCGGCGGGAAAGCCGAGGTAGTTCTCGATCCGCGACGAGGTGCCGGCCTGCCCGCCGGGCGCCTCGCGCTCGATCACGATCGTCCGCAGACGCTCGGAGGCGCTGTGCACGGCCGCCGCCAGCCCGGCGGGACCGGCGCCGACGATCACCGTGTCGTACTCCGCAGCGTCCGGCTCGGTGTCGAGCTCGAGCAGCTCCGCGACCCGGCGGAGTTGCGGCCGCACGACGGTCTTGCCGCCGACGACACGGATCGCCGGCCGCTCGTCCGCAGGCGGCAGCGTCGCCTCCCCACTGCTCGGCCGCGTCGTCGGCCTCGGGCTGGAGCCAGGTGAACGTGATCTGGTTGCGGTCGAGGAAGCGCCGCAGGTCGGCGCACGGAGCGTCCCAGCGCTCCCCGACGACGATCGCCCGCGGCGGCGGCGGCTCCGCAGCGATGCCCGAGAGCCCGCCCGGACCGCTCATCCGATTGCCCGCAAGCGCTCCGACGGCCCTGACGAGCGCGGGCTCCTGCGCTGCGATGATGTGGTAGTCCTGCGGCTCGACTCGCATCACCCGGGACGGCTCAGCCGCACGAAATCCGACCGGGAAGACCGTGCCGAGCGTGATCGGGACCTCGCCGAAGAGGTCGCCCGGACTACGCTCGCCGACGACGCGTGGAATCCCGTCGACCAGCTTCACGGCCTCGATTCGGCCCTCGAGCAGGGCGAACAGCGCCTGCCCTTCGCCCTCGTGCGCGGCGTAGTCGCCGGCGACGAGGCTGATGTCGGCCGCCGTGCGCGCCAGCAGCTCCCGGCTCTCGGCGCTCAGGGCGGCGAAGTACGGGACGTGCTCGATCTCCTGCGCTGTGATCATGGCGCGTAACGCTACTGCGCCGTTTGGGAATCCGAAGGCGAGTCAGTCCTCGTATGGTCCCGAACCGTCCGAGACCCCGCAGGGAAGGAGTGACCCCGCATGACCTCGATCGACACAACGCAGTTGCAGGTCGCCGGTTCAGTGATCACACCAGATGGGCCCGGCTACGACGAGGCCCGCGCAATCCACAACGGGCTCATCGACCGCAAGCCGGCCTTGATCGTGCGCGCGCAGTCGACCGAGGACGTCGTCGCAGCACTCGCCTTCGCGCGCGACGCAGGCCTCGAGGTCTCCGTCCGCGGCGGAGGGCACAACGTCGCGGGCCGCGCGGTCACCGACGGTGGGGTGATGATCAGCCTCGCCGACATGCGCGAGGTGACCGTCGATCCGGAGCGCTCGACGGCGACCGCGCAGGGCGGCGCGACCTGGGCCGACTTCAACATCGCCGCGGGCGAGCACGGCCTGGCAGTGACGGGCGGGCTCATCTCGTCGACCGGGATCGCCGGCTACACGCTCGGCGGCGGTCTCGGCTGGCTGATGTCCAAGTACGGGCTCGCGGCCGACAACCTCGAATCCGTCGAGCTCGTGACCGCATCCGGGGAGGTGCTCCAGGTGGACGAGGCGTCGCATCCGGACCTGCTCTGGGCACTCCGGGGCGGCGGCGGCAACTTCGGCGTGGCCACCTCCCTGACGTACCGCGTCCACCCGGTGGCCGAGATCACCGGCGGGCTGATCGGGCATCCGTTCGACGCGGCCCCCGAGCTGCTCCGCTTCTACCGGGGCGCAGTGGCCGACCTGCCCGACGAGATGAGCGTGTTCGCAGGCCTCGTGCACGCGCCTGACGGCTCCGGAGCGAAGCTAGCCGTGCTCGCCGTCTGCCATCTCGGCGACACGGACATGGCCGAGCGCGACCTGGAGCCGTTCAAGTCCTGGGGCTCACCGCTCGTCGTCGACGTCGGGCCGATGCCGTACCCCGTGATGAACACGATCCTCGACGCAGGCTTCCCGGCAGGCGCTCTCAACTACTGGGTGTCGACGTTCGCCGGCGGGCTCGACGACGCGGTCATCGACACGGCTGTGCAGCAGTTCGCGTCAGTCCCCTCTCCGATGAGCGCCATCCTGTTCGAGCACTTCCACGGCGCCGTCACCCGGGTCGGTCCCACCGACACTGCGGTCCCGCACCGCGAGCCCGGCTGGAACATCCTGATCCCGTCCCAGTGGACCGACCCCGACGCGACCGACACCAACATCCAGTGGACGCGCGACACGTTCGCCGCCCTTCGGCCGCACGTCCCGACCCGCCGCTGGCTCAACTACCTGGGCGACGACGCCGACGACGCCATCCGGGACGCGTACGGCCCGAACTACGAGCGGCTCCGGGAGGTGAAGCAGCGGTACGATCCGGAGAACGTCTTCCGGCTGAACCACAACATCGCGCCGTAGAAACTCGACTCGGCCGAACGGGCGTCGTCAGCCTCCCCTCACGTGCCTGGGGCGAGATCCGCCTCGGCGACGACGGAGGATCGTTCGCGACCCTGCGGCCGCACGGCTGCCGCGAAGGCGACGAAGGCCCACGCGAGAGCCGCCCACGCCCAGGCGTGGCCTTCGCTCCCCGCTGCGGCCTGCGGTGCCAGCAGGCACGAGATCGCCCAGCCTCCGGCCGCGATCGAGGCGCTGAGCGCCGGAATGCGCCAGCCGCTCGTGCGGAGGGCGGCCAGCAGCGCAAGCAGGAGCACGAGCAGCGCGAGCGCCGCCATCACGGTCCAGTGGTGCAGGCCGTTCGACACGGCATCGGCAGGCGGAAGATCACGCCTCTGCGCCGAGGCCATTCGCCGGGCGTAGACGAGAGCCGGAAGAGCTCCGATCGCCGCGAGGGCGAGCATCGCCGGCTCTGGGTGCCGGCCATGCGCGAGAAACGTCCGCCGTGCCGGATGCAGCACCAGCAAGACTGCGCACCCTCCCGCGATCCCCGCTGCCAGAGCCAGATACGACCATGCTCCACCGAGCACAGCGGCACAGGCCAGCGCGAGCGCGACGATTCCCGTCTGCTGGATGCCGGCGATCCGCCGCTCCGGGCGCCGGAGTTGAGCCAGCAAGGCCGGCGGGGAGGATCACGCCGAACACCAGTCCCCAGCCGGCGTCGAGCACCTGGTTGCGCGCCTGGTCGACGAACCCGGTGTAGCCGTCGATCAGGTCGATCAGACCGAAGTTGATCGTCAGCGAAGCGAGTGCGAGGAGCAGAGCAACAGCCTTCATCCATCTGGTGCGAGCCATCTACGCCTCGCGCACGACGCCGAACCTGGCGCAGACGAAGTCGCCGTTCCGGCCGGCCTCCTCCAGGCTGAGCTCGATCCGGCGCGGCAGCAGCGGAGCACCCGCGCCGAGCGTGACCGGGGCGATCGTCACGAGCACCTCGTCCAGGAGGCCGGCATCCGCGAACTGGCCGGCCAGGTCGCCTCCGCCGACGACCCAGACGTTGCGCTCGCCGGCGGCGCGCCGCATCTCCTCGTGCACCGGCGCGACCTCGCCGCGCACGAACTCCACCGGCGCGTTCGGGACGACCTTGAGCTCCCGATGCGTGAAGACCCAGGAGGGAACGTCGTAGGGCCATTTCGCCGACTCGTGGTCGATGATCCACTCGTACGTCGTCGAGCCCATCGCGAGCGCGCCGACCTCGGCGATGAAGCCCTCGTAGCTCAGGAGACCGCCCTCGTCGCGCTTGCGTTCGAAGAGCCACTCCAGCGAGTTGTCCGGGTCGGCGATGAAGCCGTCGAGCGTGACCGCGGTGTAGTACTGCGTGCGGCTCAAGCAGTCTCGGGCTCTTCGTCGTCGCCGAGCATCTGGCCGCGCTGCTCCTTCATCTCGCCGGCCTTCACCTTCGCGTCGACGTAGGAGTCCTTGACGAGCTTCGAGCCTCCGCTCCAGCCGAAGACGACGCAGACGAGCACGAGCGCGAAGCCGACGTTGAACGCCGTCGTGATCAGCTGCTGCGAGATCGAGTACGCCGTCGCCGTCGTCGAGCTCGTGTAACTGTCGAGCGCGAAGGCATTGAACGCCTGGTTGATGCCCACGCCGCCGGGGGTGATCGAGAGGATGTTCGCGAGCTGGTTCGAGCCGAGGACGCTCATCACCGAGCCGAACGTGACCGGGATGCTGTACGCGGCGAGGAAGATGATGATCACCATCACCTTCGCCGCGTAGCCGCCCATCTGCGGCAGGAGCACGAGCTTCACGTACGAACCGAAATCGCCGAGGATCGCCGCGCCCTGCTTCGCCTTCGCCCACATCTTCTTGACCCAGGTCCAGAAGATCCGGAGGAGGATGGCGATCAGGAAAATCGCGCCGGCGACGATTCCGATCGTCAGCACGACGTGGTTCACGATCGCGTCCTTCTCGTTCCCGAACTGGAAGTCGAACGATCCCGCTATGGCCAGGAACAGGTAGACGTAGATCAGCGTCCCGATGATGAAGTAGAAGATCTTCTGGACGACGTAGCCGGCGAGGACGCCCGGGAAGTTCGCCCCCTGCACGATCGCGACGAACATGAGCAGCGTCACGAACGTGCCGATGTTCGCGGGCAGGAAGTTGTTCAGCGCCACGCCGGTCGCATAGGCAGCGAGCACGGGCATGTACGTCACTCCGCCGGGATACGCGTAGCGCAGGATCCCGTACCAGCCGAGCGCGGTCAGCACGGTCTGCAGGCACTGGAAGATGCAGCCGAGGACGATGTAGACGACCGAGATCGCCTTGACGGAGTCCCAGAGCTCTTTCAGCCAGTCGCGGACGTTCACGCCCAGCAGGTTGAGCACGATCAACAGCAGGACGAGCCCGACGATCCACGACACGATCCGGACGACGCGCCGGCGCTTCGAGACCGGCTCGGGCGCGGCGGGTCCGGCTGCGACGGTCGCCTCGGACATCACGGGTGAGCGTACAGCGCGGCTTCGCCCGGACTCCACGGCTTCGGTGGCGGCGGACTCCGGCAGCAGCAGCACCGCGCCGACGAGGAAGCAGAGCCCACCGAGCGCGGTGAACCAGTTCGAGGCGGCCAGAGCGAGCACTCCGCCGGAGTCGGGGACCCAGAACGAGGCGATCGCCGAGATGCCGAACGCGATGCAGCCGACGAGGTTGACCGCGGCGATCTTCCACTCGAGCGTGCGATCGCGCGTCCAGAGGGCATGACCGCAGACCTCGGCGTACGCGAGGTAGCCCGACACGAGGAAGCAGACCGAGCCGAGCGCGTCGGGCCTCCACACGAGGCGGTCGTAGGCGCCGGCGTCGAGCCCGGCCTGCAGCGCATGGAAGGTCGTGAAATTGAAGAAGACGGTTCCGACGAGCTGGACGCCGCTGCTCCACCAGTCGATGCGGTGCGGCTCGAAGGTGAGCACGCGAAGCGTTCCCTGCCGGAGAGCGGGTCCGGGATCCGCGTTGATCGTCTCCAGCCACTGGAGCGTCGCGGCCGACGTGAAGAAGATCGAGCCGACGAAGAAGACCATCCCGTCGGCGCCCGAGCCGACGAGCTGCTCGAAGCCGGGGAACGGGCCGACGAGGAAGCATGTGGAGCCGATCGCGAACAGGACTCCGATCCACCACGACGCGCGCCGTGGCGCCCACCAGACCCCGGGTCGCCCGGGTCTGGACAGCCTCGACGCGTGCTTGCGGTGCGCCCGCGAGGACCACGAGCTCGTCCCGCCGTCGGGCCGGTCCCACGTGACGTGCGTCGCGAACGGCCCGACCGTCCGGCGCGTCGTCTCCCGCCAGCCGGGCGGGGTCAGCGGATACGAGCTGTCAGTGGGCGAAGGCAGTTCCCGTGGACGCGTCGTGAACGGGCTCGGGCTGGCTCTGCAGGCGCGGGAGCTGTCGCTGCAGGTCGTCGAGGAGCAGGTCGGCGAGGTCGTGGGTGAACCCGCGCCGGACGACGACCCTGAGCGCTGCGAGGTCGGTCCGGTTCTCGGGGAACGTGTAGGCCGGGAGCTGCCAGCCGCGCTCGCGCATCGCGTTCGAGACGTCGAAGACGGTGAAGTTGTCCACGTCGTCCTTGAGCTTGAACGCGAACACGGGCAGCTCGTCGCCGCGTGTCAGGAGCTCGAACGGCCCGAGCTCCGCGATCCTGTCCGCCAGCCGTGTCGCCACCTCGCGTGCGTAGCCCTGCACGCGCCGGTAGCCGTCGAAGCCCAGGCGCAGGAAGTTGTAGTACTGCGCGACGACCTGCGAGCCCGGCCGCGAGAAGTTGAGCGCGAAGGTCGGCATGTTGTTCCCGAGGTAGTTGACCCAGAAGATCAGGTCCTCGGGCAGCGCGTCCGTATCGCGCCAGATGATCCAGCCGACTCCGGGGTAGACGAGCCCGTACTTGTGGCCGGACGTGTTGATCGAGGCCACGCGCGGCAGCTGGAAGTCCCACACGAGGTCGGGATCGATGAACGGCGCGATCATCGCCCCGGACGCCCCGTCGACGTGCACCGGGATGTCGAGTCCGGTCTCCTCCTGGAACCTGTCCAGCCGCTCGCACAGCTCCGCGATCGGCTCGTAGGAGCCGTCGAAGGTCGAGCCGAGGATGCCGACGACGCCGATCGTGTTCTCGTCGCAGAGCTTCACGGCCTCCTCGGGCGAGAGGTTGAAGCGGTCGCCTTCCATCGGCACGAGCCGCATCTCGACGTCCCAGTAGTTGGCGAGCTTCTCCCAGCAGACCTGGACGTTGATTCCCATCACGAGGTTCGGCTTGTCCGCCGGCTTGCCCTCGGCCTCGCGCCGTTTCTGCCACCTGCGCTTGAGCGCGAGGCCGCCCAGCATCGCCGCCTCGCTCGACCCGGTCGTCGAACATCCGGTCGCCTGACTCGCGTCGGGTGCGCTCCAGAGGTTGCTCAGGATCGCGACACAGCGCGACTCGAGCTCGGCCGT
Source organism: uncultured Actinomycetes bacterium (assembly GCA_963850415.1). GTDB lineage: Bacteria > Actinomycetota > Thermoleophilia > Gaiellales > Gaiellaceae > VAXT01. The sequence goes on along the minus strand of CAWKLE010000003.1, from coordinate 1,054,639 downwards.
CTGTGGGTACTCGTCCTTGTCGATCATGTTCTTGTCGAAGCATTCGGCCATCAGCTTCTCGGCCTGAGGCTCCATCCACGTCGAGACGAACGTGGCCACGTTGAGCCGAGCGTTGCCGTCGAGCATCAGCTCGTCGTGGATGATCTGGTACGCGACGTCCGGCGGCATTTCGCCGGCTGGGAGCTCATAACGGGGAATCGGTCCTTCGCGGCCGAACAGCGGATCGACCGAGAGCTCGCTGGTCGGTGCTGGCTGGGAAGGGTGTTTGAGCGTCACGGTTCTCCTCTCCTGGGGTCGACGCGACGCTACACCAGCCGACGAGCGCAGTACTTTCAGCTGGCGGAGAATGGGACTGTTCGATCGCCTACGCCGCGGCCACGTTCCGACCGCGGAGCCGGAGCCCGAGACGCCCGAGCGGACCGTCGTCGAGATCGACGCCACGTCCCTCTCGCGCGTCTTCTCGGCGCCGATGTGGCTGCGCGACCTGGGCCTGCTCGCCTGGTTCCTCGTCGGGGTCGCGATCCTGCTCGTCGGCCTCACGTGGCTCCTCGGCCTGACCTCGACGATCACGATGCCGGTCATCGTCGGAGCGATCCTGGCCACGGTCGCCGGGCCCCTCGTGACGAAGATGCAGCAGCACCGGATACCCCGCCCAGCAGGCGCTGCGATCGTCCTACTCGGACTGATCGCGCTCGGCATCGTCATCTTCCTGTTGGTCGTGGGCGGGCTCGTCGAGCAGTCGTCGGAGATCAAGAAATCCCTCAATGAGGCCGTCGCCAAGATTCAGGGCTGGGTCAACGACACGGGCGCGAACGGGACCTCGGGGGTAACGCAGAGCGCGAAGAGCGGCACGACCACGTCGGGGAAGGAGCTGATCCAGGGTCTCGGCGCGGGAATCAAGGACCTCACCTCGCTCATCTTCTTCGTGACGTTCAGCGCCTTCGCAACGTTCTTCCTGCTCAAGGACGGCCCGTCCGTGCGCGGCTTCATCGACCGCCACCTCGGCGTGCCCGCCGAAGTCGCCACAGTGATCACCGGGAACGTGATCAAGTCGCTGCGCCGCTACTTCCTCGGAGTGACGATCGTCGCCGCCTTCAACGCGTTCGTGATCGGGCTGACCGCGATCATCCTCGGAGTGCCGCTGGCCGGGACGATCGCGGTCGTCGTCTTCGTTACGGCCTATGTCCCGTTCATCGGTGCGTTCGTCTCGGGAGCGTTCGCCGTGCTGCTGACGCTCTCCAACGGCGGGACGACGGATGCGGTGATCATGCTCGTGATGGTCATCCTCGGGAACGGGCTGCTCCAGAACATCGTGCAGCCGATCGCGTTCGGGGCCACGCTCGACCTGAACCCGCTCGTCGTCCTGATCGTGACGATCGGCTTCGGCAGCATCTTCGGGATGGTCGGGCTAGTGCTGGCGGCGCCGCTCACGTCGGCGGCGCTGCACATCACACGGGAGCTGGCAGAGGCGAAAGCTGCGGAAGCGGACCGAGCTCCGCCGCCCGAGAGCGAGCCTGCGCCCGCGGCCTGAGCGAAGCTGGTGCTCTAATGCGCCCAATCGGCGGCAACTGAAGGAGGGCAACCATGTGGTGGGGCGTCGGCATCCTCGGCTTCATCCTCTACATCACGATTCTGTTCACCCTGGGCCTGATGACGCTCAGGAAGGGCCACGGGTGGCTGTTCGTCTTCGGGATCTTCTTCCCGGTCCTGTGGCTCATCGGCGCGGTGATGCGGCCCGCGGAGCCGAACGCCAACGCCGTCTAGCCGGGTAGGCGGCAGGTGATCTTGCCGCTGTAGCTCTCCGCGTCCGGCGCTGCATCGACCTCCGTCACGATGCAGGTTCCGTAGCGCGTCTCGATCGCGTCGCCCTCGGAAGGCGCCCGCGGGAGCTCGATGTCCTGGAGGTCTTCCCAGCCTGGCCCCTGGATCGTGACGGAGAAACGCTGCACGCGACAATCATCGCAGCACGAGCGCCTCAGGTCATCAGATCGTGCGAAATCAGCGAGCGGTCTCGAGCGTGCGCAGCACGACGGCAAGGTCGTCGCGGACGCGCTCGAGCGCCGACGTCTCGATGCCCTCGGCGGGCTCGTCGTCGAGGAGGATCAGCGCGTCCTCGATCGAGCGCAGGGCGTGCTTGACGCGGAAGCGGTGGATCTCGGCAAGGGTCGTGCGTTGTGCGTTCACATCTCCAGCCTGTCAGTTGTGCGAGCGCGGAGCTTGACCCGGCTGGGTCAATTTCGAGCGACGAGCGGGATGTCGGCACGAACCAGCGTCCCGCGACCGGGGGCGCTCGCCACGCGGAGCAGGCCGCCCACGGCCTCGACCCGGTCACGCAGGCCCTGGAGTCCCGAGCCATGCCGTTCGTCTGCCCCGCCGCCGCCGTCGTCGCCGACCTCGATCCGCAGGAAGCGTCCGGACTCGATGACGCGGATCGTGATCGTCTGCGCGCGGGCGTGGCGCTGCGCGTTCGTCAAGGCCTCGGCGACGACGTAGTACGCGGTCGCCTCTGCGGTCGGGTCGAGCCGGCCGGAAGGCAGCTCCAGGAGCCGGATCGGGACGGGCGAGCCGTCAGTCAGGCTACGGATCGCCTCCCCGAGGCCGAGGTCGGTGAGGATCGTCGGGTGAATCCCGTGCGCCAGATCGCGGAGCTCGTCGATGGCGATCAGCAGGTGCGTCTCCGCATCCTCGAAGAGCCCCGGCGCGAGGTCGGGATTGCGTCGTGACTCCTCTCTGGCCGTCGCGAGCTGGCCGGCGAGCATCGTCAGCGTGAGCTGAGCGCCGTCGTGCAGGTTGTTCTCCAGCCGCCGCCGCTCGCGATCCGCAACGCCTATCAGGCGCGCGCGCGATTCGAGCAGGCCTTTCGCGATCGCCTCGCGCTCGGCGACGACCGCCGCAAGAAACATCGTCGACAGCGCCGCCACGGAGACGTACAGCTGCGTGCTGAGGGTGCTGCGCGGAATCGACTCGACGACGAACGGGCCCGAGTGATGGGCCGTCTTCCAGAGCGTGAAGCCGACGGCGACCGCGACGGCCAGCGTGCCGCCGCGCGGCCCGAAGCGCAGCGCGGCCCAGATCAGGGTCGGAAAGACGATGTACACGAGCGGCCGGTCTGTCCGCAGCGCGACGTCGGTGAGGATGATCACCGAGCTCAGCATCAGAGCTCCTTCGGCGATTCGCGCCCGCGTCCAGGACAGCCTGAGCGGCTGCCACCAGGCGAGGGCGAGCGGGACGACGACGAGCGCGCCCGCGGTGTCCCCGAGCCACCAGGTATGCCAGACGTGAGGCAGGTCCGACGTCGACAGCACATTGCCGAGGCGTAAAGAGGAGGGCCCGATCGTGGCGCTGACCGCGGTGCCCGCGGCGATCGCGACGAGGAGGCCGCACACTCCAGCCACGCTGTCGAGCGGACGGCCGCTGCGCACGAGTCGCCGGATCAGGTACGCGGCGACCAGCACCTCGAGCGTGTTCCCGATCGTCTGCCCGATGGCAGAGCCGACCGGGAGCGTCTGGTACTGGTTCGCGAGCAGATCCCCCGCGACCACGCCCGGCCACAGCTTCAGGCCGCCGAGGTAGAGGAAGGCGATCCCGACTCCGACCGGCAACCAGACGATCGCCGCGACCGCGCCCGTGAACTTCAGCGTGTACCCGATCTGCGCCGCAGCGTAGTACGCGCCCGCGAGCGCGGCGACGAGCAGCACGTACCGGACACGGGCGTCCGCGAGCCGCCGCGCAACCGCTCGCTCGGCGGGGATCTCTCGAGCGCTGACGAGCTCCGTCATCCCCGGAAACCTTGCCAGATGCAGCGCTTCGGGTCAGATACGGGCCGGAATAATTCCCCAGCTGCCCGAGTGCGACTCCCCGGGCTCGAGACGGATCAGTCCGTCGCCGCTTCGGAACGCGTTCGGCGCGCACGTCATCGGCTCGACGGCGACGCTGCGCCGCGCGACGTCGGGCAACCCGTCGCCGGTGAAGACCATCACGTACGGATAGCTCTCGTCGACCCAGAGCGTCGCCTGTCCGCCGAGCTCGACCCGCGCGCGGCCGTCGCCGTCGCGCCGGAGGTCGCTGAAGCAGTGGTCGAGCTGCACCGCGCCGATCGGCTTCGGCGTTCGGAAGTCGAGCTCCGTACCGTCGACCGACTGCCGGCCGATCGGGATCGAGCGCTCGTCCGAGATCAGGGCCGTCTCGGCCGGAACGCGGAGCTCCAGCACGTCCACCGGTCCGTCGCCGCCGGCGAGGTACGGATGCGCTCCGAAGCCGTAGGGACACGCGTCCTCCCCGACGTTCGTAGCCTTCACGCGCACGGTGAGACCGTCGGCGGCGAGCGTGTACTCGACCCGGAAGTCGAGCATGAACGGGTAGCCGGGAGTCGGGTGCAGCCGGTGCTCGAGCACGGCGCGCTCGGCCTCCTGTTCGGCGACTGACCACGTCGACCAGCGCACGAGCCCGTGAATCGCGTTACGGCGCTCGGGCTCGTCGAGCGCGAGCTGGTGACTCTCGCCGGCGAACTCGTAGCTGCCGTCCTGGATCCGGTTGGGCCAGGGCGCGAGCAGCTGCCCGCGGCCGGAGCTGCACATGGCGGCGACGCTGTACCCGTCGAGCACCGGCCGCTCGCCGGCGACGTAGCTGCGCAGGCCGCCGCCGACCCCGACGACGACCACCCGCTGGTCGCCCGCCGACAGCTCGACCTGCTCGCCCGAAGGGCTGATCGGTTCCTGCATGCGGACGACAGGGTCGACGTCACTGCGCCCGCGGGCTTCATCCCCATCGGACGATGTGCCGTGCGGAGCTGCTTTCTAGCGTTGACCCGACATGAGCCCGCTCGCGTCGACGGCCGTCGATCTCGCCCGGATCCAGTTCGCGACGACCTCGATCTACCACTTCCTGTTCGTACCGCTGACGATCGGGCTCGCGCCGCTCGTCGCGACCATGCAGACGCTCTGGTACCGGTCGGGCGACGAGGCCTGGCTGCGCCTGACGCGCTTCTTCGGGACGCTGCTCCTGATCAACTTCGCGATCGGGGTCGCGACCGGGCTCGTCCAGGAGTTCGAGTTCGGGATGAACTGGTCCGTGTACTCGAGGTTCGTCGGCAACGTCTTCGGCGCGCCGCTCGCGATCGAGGGCCTGGCCGCGTTCTTCCTCGAGGCGACCTTCCTCGGGCTGTGGATCTTCGGCTGGAACCGGCTCTCGCCCCGCGTCCATCTCGCGACGATCTGGCTCGCCGCGCTCGGCACCTGGCTGTCGGGCTACTTCATCCTCGTCGCCAACTCGTGGATGCAGCACCCGGTCGGGTACAAGATCGTGAACGGCGAGGCGCAGCTGACGAGCGTCTGGGCGCTCCTCTCGAACAACTTCGCGCTGCGCGCGTACCTGCACACGATGCTCGCCGGGCTCATCTTCGGGTCGATCGTGATGCTCGGCGTCTGCTGCTGGCACTTCCTGCGCGGCCACGACGTCGAGCTCTTTCGCCGCGCCGCGAAACTGGCCTTGATCGTTGCGGTGCCGGTCACGCTGCTCCAGCTTGTCGTCGGCAACCGCTTCGGGGAGGCGGTGACGAGCGCACAGAGCATGAAGATCGCCGCCTCCGAGGCGCAGTGGAACACGTGCCAGCCGTGCGGCTTCTCGATCTTCCAGTTCGGCGGCTTCACGGTCGACGACCAGACCCCGAACGTTCTCGATCACGGTCCCGCGACTCCTCTCGTACATGGCCACGGGCTCGTTCAACGGCCAGGTCCAGGGCCTCAACGAGCTGCAGGCCCAGGAGCAGAGCAAGTACGGCTCCGACAACTACATACCGAACGTGAGGGTCATCTACTGGTCGATGCGCGTCATGGCCTTCACGGGCGTACTGATGTTCATGATCGCCGCAGTCGGCGCGTGGCTGTACCGGAAGCGGAAGCTCGAGACGGCGCGCTGGTTCCATCGGACGGCGATCGCCGCGATCGCGTTCCCGTACATCGCCGCAACCGCAGGGTGGGTGCTCACCGAGATGGGGCGCCAGCCCTGGATCGTCCAGGGACTGCTGAAGACCGACCAGGCGAACTCGCCGAGCGTCGGGACAGCCTGGATCGCGGCCAGCCTCGCGGTCTTCATCGGCCTCTACGTCGTTCTCGGGGTCGTCGACTTCGTGCTCATGCGGCGCTATGCGCGGCCCGACCGGCCGCCGCCGCGCGAGGAAGTGCCAGAACCGGCGGTGACGTACTGATGGACCTCCAGGTCTTCTGGTTCGTCCTGATCGTCGTCCTCTGGAGCGGCTACTTCCTCCTCGAGGGCTTCGACTTCGGCGTGGGCATGCTGCTGCCGTTCGTGCCGCGGAACGAAGCCGAGCGCGGCGCGATGTTCGAGTCGATCGGGCCCGTCTGGGACGGGAACGAGGTCTGGCTCGTCGTCGCCGCCGGGGCGACGTTCGCCGCCTTCCCGGCCTGGTACGCGACGATGTTCTCCGGCTTCTACCTCGCGCTGCTGCTGCTCCTGTTCTTCCTGATCATCCGCGTGGTCTCGTTCGAGTGGCGCGGCAAGGGCGAGAGCGAGCGCTGGCGCGGCGTGTGGTTGTGGGCGAACGCGCTCGGGAGCACCGGGATCGCGCTCATCTGGGGCATCGCGCTCGCAAACCTGATCCACGGCGTGCCGCTCGACTCGAAGGGCGACTACGACGGCAACCTCGTCGATCTCTTCAACCCGTACACGCTGTGCGCCGGGATCGCGTTCGTGCTCGTGTTCGCCTTCCACGGGGCTACCTACCTCGGGCTCAGGACCGAGGGCGCCCTGCACGCGCGCGTAGGAGTTGCCGCCAGGAGACTCGCCCTGCCCGCGGCGATCGTCGGAGCGACGTTCCTGATCTGGACCGTCTTCGTCGCGGTCGACCGCAACGACAAGGACGTGTTCCCGGTCGTCGTGCCGGCGGTGCTCGGGATCGCGGCGCTCGCACTCGCGGCGATCCTCGCCTTCGCGGGCAGAAACGGCCTCGCGTTCACGATGACCGCGCTGGGGACGGTCGCGGCCGTGGCGACGCTCTTCACCGGCCTCTACCCGCGGGTGATCGTCTCCAGTCCGAACTTCGCGAACAGCCTGGACGTGTCCACGGCCGCGTCGGCGCACTACACCCTGGCCGTCCTGACCGTGATCGCGCTGATCGTGACGCCGATCGTCCTGCTCTACCAGAGTTGGACGTACTACGTGTTCCGCGCGCGGATCACCGGCGAAGAGGTGCGTCCGCCGGAGGCGCTGACCCGGCCGACCGGCGGCTCTTCGGCGGGCTGATCGTGCGCGTCCTCGACCAGCGGCTCGTTCGCCGGGCCCGTCCGGTGCGCCACCTGCTCGTGCTGGACGCGGTCCTCGGCGCCTCGTCGGCGGCGTTCGTCCTGCTCCAGGCGGTGCTGATCGCGAGGGTCGTGGCGCTCGCATTCTCAGGTGCGTCTCTGAGCGCTGTCTCCTTCGACCTCGTCCTGCTCGGGCTCGCGTTCGCCGGGCGAAGCATCCTCAGCTGGGGCTTCGAGTTCGCCGGTCGCCGGGCCGCATCGACGGTCCTCTCCGAGCTCCGCCTCGAGCTCGTCGAGCGCCGGCTCCGGAGCCAGCCGCTCGCGCTCGACGGCACCGAGGCGGGTGAGATCGCTGCGACGGCCGTTCAGGGCGTGGAGGGGCTCGAGGCCTACTTCGCCCGCTATCTGCCACAGGTCGTGCTCGCGCTCGTCGTCCCGGTGGCCGTGCTCGGGCTCGCCGTCGCGATCGACCCGATCTCGGCCGGGCTGATGCTGCTCACGCTGCCGCTCGTGCCCGTCTTCATGTGGCTGATCGGCCGCTACACGGAGGAACGCACGCGAGAGCGCTGGCTCGCGCTGCGGTTGCTCTCGACCCACTTCCTGGACGTCGTCCGCGGGCTGCCCACGCTGCGTGCGTTCAACCGCGGGCAGGCGCAGGCAGCGGTGCTCGACCGGATCGGCGAGCGCTACCGCGAGACGACGATCGGCACCCTGCGCGTCGCGTTCCTCTCCGGGTCGGTGCTCGAGCTGGCCGCGACGCTGGGCGTCGCGCTCGTCGCCGTCACGGCCGGCGTGCGGCTCGTGGACGGCAGTCTCGGGCTGCAGGCCGCGCTGACGGTGCTGGTGCTGGCGCCGGAGCTCTACGCCCCGGTGCGGCAGCTCGCGGCGCAGTTCCACGCGAGCGTCGACGGGATCGCGATCGCCGAGCGCATGTTCGAGCTCCTCGACGAGCCCCCGGGGGCCGCGACGGCCGGAAAGCTGATCGCGCCGAGCCCGCTGGACGCGCCGGTCCGGTTCGAGAGTGTTGCGTTCGGCTACCCGTCGCGGCCCGGGCTCGTGCTCGACGGGCTCGACCTCGAGCTGCACCCGGACGAGACCGTCGCGCTCGTCGGGCCGAGCGGCTCCGGAAAGTCGACCGTCGCAAGCCTGCTCCTGGGCTTCGTCGACCCCGTCCGCGGCCGGATCTCCGTTGGCGGCCTCGATCTCGCCCACTGCCGCACGGACCTGTGGCGCGAGCAGATCGCCTGGGTGCCGCAACGGCCGACGATCTTCCGCGGCACGATCGCAGACAACATCCGACTCGGTGACCCGGGCGCAACCGTGCGCTCGGTTCGCGACGCAGCCGTGCTCGCGGGCGCCGACCGGTTCGTCCAGGCGCTGCCGTTCGGCTACGAGACGCTCGTCGGCGACGGGGAGCGCCCGCTGTCGGCGGGCGAGAGCCGGCGCATCGCCCTGGCCCGGGCGTTCGTGCGCAGCGCGCCGCTCGTGATTCTGGACGAGCCGACGGCCGACCTCGACCACGCGAGCGCGAGCGTCGTCGCAGAGGCTGTCGAGCGGCTGCGGACCGGGCGCATGGTGCTCCTGATCGCGCACAGGCCGGAGCTGGTCGAGCATGCGGATCGCGTCATCCTGCTCGCCGACGGCAAGGGCCGAACGCCGGTCCGGGACGAAGTCCGATGACGGCGACGATCCGCAGGTTGATGCTGGTCACCGACGTGCGCCGGGCGCGGCTCGCGCTCGCCGCGCTCCTCGGCGTCCTGACGATCCTCTTCGGAGTCGGCCTGATGGGGACGGCCGGGTACCTGATCTCGAGGGCGGCCGAGCACCCGGCCGTGCTCTCGCTGACCGCTGCCATCGTCGGTGTCCGCTTCTTCGGGCTCGCCCGGCCCGTGGCGCGGTACCTCGAGCGGCTCGCATCCCACGACGTCGCGCTGCGCTCGCTCGGCCGCGCGCGCGCCCGCGTGTACGAGGCCGTCGAGCCGCTCGCGCCTGCCCAGCTCGAGGACACCCGGCGCGGCGACCTGCTCTCGCGCTTCGTCGGGGACGTGGACTCGCTCCAGAACCTCTATCTGCGCGGGCTGGAACCTCCGCTCGTCGCGCTGATCGCCGGCGCGGCCTCGGTCGTGCTCGCCGCATTCTTCCTCCCGGTCGCCGGGCTCGTGCTCGCAGCCGGGCTACTCCTTGGCGGGATCGCCGTTCCCGTGGCGGCTGCGTCCCTGTCGCGACGGTCGTCGTCCCGTTACGCGCGCGCCCGCGGCGCTCTCGCGGCCGAGCTCGTCGAGACGCTGGCCGCCAGCGCGGAGCTCGCGGCGCTCGGCCTCGAGCGGGACCGCATGCGCACGATGCGCAGGGCCGACTCGCGGCTCGTCCGGATCGCGCGCCGAGCGGCCTTCACCGACGGCCTGGGCGACGGCCTGCGCGTCCTCGTCACCGGCGCGACCCTCGTCGGCGTGCTCGCAGTGAGCGTCCAGGCACACGCGGAGGGACGGCTCGACCGCGTCCTGATCGCGCTGCTGGCGTTCGTCTCGTTGGCCGCCTTCGAGGCCGTCCAGCCCTTGACCGAGTCCTTCCGCGAGCTGCAGGCGACCATCGCGGCCGGCCGACGCGTGCTCGATCTGACCGACCGCGTCCCGCGCATCGCCGACCCCGCGCTTCCCCTCCCCGCCCCGATGCAGCCGTTCGCGATCGAACTGGATGACGTCCGGGCCCGCTACGGCCCCGACGAGCGACCCGCGCTCGACGGCTTCAGCCTGCGCCTCGAGCCGGGGCGGCGCGTCGTCCTGCTCGGCCGGAGCGGAGCCGGCAAGACGACCGTCGTGCGGCTGCTCCTGCGGTTCATCGACCCGGAGCGCGGACGCGTCACCCTCGCCGGAGAGGACCTGCGCTGCTACCGCCAGGAGGACGTGCGCGCCCTGATCGCCGTCGCGGGCCAGGACGCGCACCTGTTCTCGGCGAGCATCCGCGACAACGTCAGGCTCGCCCGGCCCGATGCGAGCGACGACGACCTCGCGCGAGCCCTGCGCTCTGCCCGCATCCTCGACTGGGTGCAGAGCCTCCCGGACGGCCTCGACACACTCGTCGGCGAGGAGGGACGGGAGCTCTCGGGCGGCGAGCGCCAGCGGATCGTGCTCGCGCGCGCGCTCCTCACCGAGGCGCCCGTGCTCGTGCTCGACGAGCCGACCGCGCACCTCGATCCACAGACGGCGAAGGCCCTCGTCCGGGACGTGTTCGCCGCCGCGCGCGGCCGCACGGTCCTGCTGATCACGCATCGCCCCGAGGGCGTCGACCTCGCCGACGAGGTAGTCGTCCTCAGAGAGCCCCGTGTGACCTAATCTCCCGGAGAGGAAAGGAGACACATGACAGGCAAAGCCGATTTCACCGAGCAGGAGTGGGAGCTCGTCCGCGAGGGCCCGACGGCAGCGGGGATGTACGCCCTGATGGCCTCGAAGGGCGGCAGCTTCCGCGAGAGCTGGGCGCTCGCCAAGACGTATGCGGAGGCGAGGCAGGAGCGCGGGGAGAGCGAGCTCCTCGACGCCCTCGTCGCCGAGAAGCCGCCGGTCAAGCGCTACGACTCGTCGGAGCAGCTGGAGCACGAAGGGCTCACCAAGCTGAGCCAGGCCGTCCAACTACTGGAGCAGAAGGCGCCCCCCGGCGAGGTCGAGAGCTACCGGCACTTCGTCCTCGAGGTCGCTGGGAGCGTCGCCAAGGCGCACAAGGAGGACGGCGAGGGCGTCAGCCCGGAGGAGCGCGCGGCGATCGAGAAGATCACCACGAGCCTGCACCCGGGGGGCTCCGGCTCCGAGACAGCCGGCTAGGCGGCCGCCCCAGCCTCCGTCTTCGCGCCCATCCGCTCGAGCAGATGGTCGCCGACGCGAAGTGAGTTCGCCATCGCAGTCAGCGCGGGATTGACCGCTCCGATCGACGGGAACACGCTCGTGTCGACGATGTACAGGTTGTCGAGCTCGTGCGCCCGGCAGTCCCGGTTCACGACCGACATCGCCGCGTCGTCGCCCATGCGCGCCGTCCCAGCCTGGTGCGCGACGCCGGCCACCGGGATCTCGTTCTTCATGTACGCGAACCGGTGGAACAGGTGGTCGGGCTCCATGTGGAGTTTGCCGAGCATCGAGTGGAGCTGCTTCTGGAGGTCGTTCTTCGGCGTGTCGTTCGTGGCGCGGTAGCTGAGCGTCAGCTTGCCGTCGCCGTCGACCGTGACGCGGTTCTCGGGCAGCGGGAGATCCTCGGTCGAGAGCCAGAAGTCGATCGCGTGCCTGGCGACCTTCTCGAGCGTCCACTGCGGCGCGAGCCTCGTCTCACCGGGCCGCTCGCCGCGGAACATCGGCGCCTGCGACTTGCCGACCATCTGGATGTTGCCGAGCGGATAGTCGTGGCCGTTGCCGGCGAAGTAGAAGTCGTTGAGCCCGAGCGTCTTCTGGAAGATCGTCGGGTTCTCCTCGCGTGAGAGCGCAAGCACGGCCAGGCTGTTGTGGAACATGTAGTTGCGTCCCACCTGGTCCGAGCCGTTGGCGAGACCGTTCGGATGCTTGTCCGTCGCCGAGACGAGTAGCAGGTGGGCGGTGTTCGCCGCGCCACACGCCAGAGTCACGAGGTCGGCCGTATATGTCTTCGTCTCGCCATCCTGCTCGACGACGACGCCCGTAACGGCCGAGCCGTCGTCGTTCGTTTGGAGCTTGACGGCTTTCGCATTCGTGACGAGCTCGACGTTCGGATGCTCGAGCGCCGGCCGCACGCCGAGCACCTCGGCATCCGACTTCCCGTGCACGGCACACACGAAGCCGTCGCAGTTGGCGCAGCGGACGCACGCGCTGTACGGCATGTTGGACTCGTTCAGCCGGATCCCGCACGGTGCGTGGAACGGGTGGAGGCCGGCCGCCTCGAGGTCGTCCGAGAGCTGCTGGATCCGCGGCTCGTGCGAGACCGCTGGGAACGGATACTGAGCGCTCGCAAATCCTTCCGTTGGATCCTCGCCGTGGTTGCCGTGCACCTCGTAGTAGTGCTCGGCCTTCGTGTAGTACGGCTCGAGCTCGTCGTACGAGATCGGCCACGCGGGCGACACACCGTCGTGGTGCTGCAGCTCGCCGAAGTCCCCAGGGCGCAGCCGGTACAGCGCGGCCCCGTAGAGCTTCGTCGCCCCGCCCACGAAGTAGTGGATCTGCGGCTGGAACGGCTTGCCCTTCTCGTCGTACCACGTGTCCTCCGACACGTAGCGGTTGTCGACGAACACGTCCTGGGCGAGCCAGTTCTGCGGCTCGCGGGGCAGCCAGTCGCCGCGCTCGAGCAAGAGGATGCGCTTCCCCGACGGGGCGAGGTGGCGAGCGAGCGTTCCGCCGCCCGCGCCCGATCCGATGATGATCACGTCGTACGAGTCCACCGAGGCTCCTTTCAGTACTGCGCCAGCATTTCGGGCACGATGATCCGCGCCGCGGCCTCCATCAGCGCCAGGTGCGAGAACGCCTGCGGGAAGTTGCCCAGGTGGCGCCCTGTCTCCGCGTCGAACTCCTCGGCGTAGAGACCGAGTGGAGACGCGATGCGCAACAGGCGCTCCATCAGGTCCCTCGACCGCTGCAGCTCACCGACGATCGCGAGCGCCGAGACGAGCCAGAACGAGCAGATCAGGAACGTGCCCTCTTTCCCGGACAGGCCGTCGTCGGTCTCGTCGGTCTTGTAGCGCAGGACGAACCCGTCCTCGGTCAGCTCGTCGGCGATCGCGAGCACGCTCGCCTTCAGCCGCTCGTCGTCGCCGGGAAGGAACTCGAAGAGCGCCGCCAGCAGCGTCGACGCGTCGAGCGCGTCCGTGTCGTAGTGCTGGCACAGGACGCCGCGCTTGTCCACGCCGTGCGTGAGGATGTCCTCGCGGATCGCCTCCCCGACGGCCGCCCACTTCTCCTTGAGATCGCCGTCCCCGCGCAGCTCGGCGAGCCGCGCCGCCCGGTCGAGCGCGACCCAGCACATCAGCTTCGAGGAGACGTAGTGCTGCGGCTTGCCGCGCGCCTCCCAGATCCCCTGATCCGGCTCCCGCCAGACGTTGGTCGCGCATTCCGCCTGGCTCTCCACGATCGGCCAGAGCCGCCGGGGCAGGCGCTCGCTCTTCTTCGTGTGCAGCAGGATCGAGTCGAGAACGGCCCCGTAGACGTCGTTCTGGCGCTGGTCGAACGCGCCGTTGCCGATGCGCACGGGCCGCGCCCCCGCGTAGCCGGTCAGCTCGTCGCGCGTCGTCTCAGTCAGGTCACGGCGGCCGTCGATCCCGTACATGATCTGAAGCGACCCGTCGTCGGTCGGCTCGACGTCGGCGACGAACTGCATGAACTCGTCGGCCTCCCAGTCCAAATTGAGGTAGTGCAGCGCCTGGAGGGTGAAGGTCGTGTCCCGGATCCAGGTGTAGCGGTAGTCCCAGTTCCGCTCTCCGCCCGGAGTCTCCGGGAGCGAGGTCGTGAGCGCGGCCACGGTCGCCCCCGTGGGCATGAACGTGAGGCCCTTGATCGTGAGCGCCGAGCGCTGGACCGGGTCGCGGAAGCGGTGATCCGGGATCCGGGCGCGGCTCAGCCAGGCCCGCCAGAAGCGGATCGTCGCGTCGATGCGCGCCCAGGCCTGGTCCGTGTTCTCCGGCGCCAGGAAGCCCTCTTCCCAGGACAGGACGCAGTAGGCGCGCTCGCCCTCCTGCAGCACGTGTCGCGCACGAACGCGGTTCCCCTCGATTCCCAGCGCGAGGTCCGTCTGCAGACGAAAGGCCTGCCCGGCGCCGCTCGCGTCGGCGGCGTGCCGGTCGTCCCCCACGAGCTCCCACGCCGCGGGCTCGCGTCCGTAGTCGAACGCCGGCTCACAGATCAGCTCGACCTCGACGTTCCCCTCGAGGCACTCGACTGTCCGCACGAGCATGTGATCGGCGTCGTCGTCGGCCGGCGGGCGAGTGTGCGGCGTGACCGTGTCCTCGCGGTCGCGCGGCCCCATCGTCAGGGCGTCGCGCACGACGATCCAGCCGTTCGGCGTCTTCCAGGTCGTCTCGAGGACGTTCGTTCCGGGGACGTAGACGACCGAGGTCGGATGGTTGATCCCGAACGGCGCGAGCCGGAAGAAGCCGGCCTCGCGATCGAGCAGGCTTCCGAACACGCTCGGCGAGTCAAAGCGTGGGATGCAGAGCCAGTCGATCGCCCCATCGGACGCGATCAGCGCGCCGGTGTGGCAGTCGGACAGGAACGCGTACTCGGCGATCGGCGGGAACGGCGAGGGCGCCGCCGCGCTCTGGGGCATTCGCTCCTTGGCCGCGGCCGCGGTCATGACGCGATCCACGGCTCGTGCCAGCGGCCGTGACCGGCGACGAGGTCGTCCGCCTCGGCGGGGCCCCAGGAGCCGGGCGCGTACGGGTGGACCGGCGGTGGCCCGTCGAGCAGCGGCCGCATGATCCTCCAGGTCTCCTCGACCCCGTCCTGACGCGTGAAGCGCGTGCTGTCGCCGACCATCGCCGCGTGCAGCAACACCTCGTACGGGGTCGGACCCTCGCCACCCTCGGCCGCGAACTCCATATCCAGCTCGATCGCAGCTGTTCCGACGCGATCGGCGCGGTGCGCGTCGAGGACGAGCCTGAGGCCGGGTGACGGATCGAGCTTGACGATGAGTTGGTTCGGCTCGGGTGGGCCGTGCCGTAGCTGGAACCCCAACTTCGGCGCGTGCTTGAAGACGAGACGAAGTTCGGTTTGAGTGGCCGCGAGTCGCTTGCCGGTGCGGATGAAGTAGGGCACGCCGGCCCAGCGCCAGTTCTCGATCTCGAGCCTCAGCGCAGCGTAGGTTTCGGTCGTCGAGCCCGCGGCGACGCCGTCGACGTCGAGGTAGCCGTCGTACTGGCCCCGGACGTAATGGGCCGGGTCGGCATCGGCGACGGCGTGGAAGAGTGCGACCTGAGCGTTCTTGATCAGCTCCGGCTCGCGTCGGGAAGGAATCTCCATCGCCGACGCGGCGACGACCTGCATCAGGTGGTTGACGACGACGTCGCGCAGCGCGCCGACCGGGTCGTAGAAGTGGCCTCGATCGTCGACGCCGAAGTCCTCGGCCATCGTGATCTGCACGGACTCGAGGTAACTGCGGGTCCACAGCGGCTCGAGCATCGAGTTCGCGAAGCGCAGGTAGAGGATCTCCTCGAGGCCCATCTTCCCCAGGTAGTGATCGATCCGGTAGAGCTGCGACTCGTCGATGTACTGGTGGAGCTCGGCGGCGAGCTCACGGGCCGAGGCGAGGTCGTGCCCGAACGGCTTCTCGACCACGACGCGCCCGGTCTTCGTCAGCCCCTGCTCGGCGAGCCCCTTGACGACGCGGCCGAAGAGAAACGGCGGGATCTCGAGGTAGAAGACTGGTGTCTTCGCTCCGTCGACCGCCTGCGCGACCCGCTCGTAGGTCGCGTCTTCGCCGAAGTCGCCGGAGACGTACGAGAGCCGCTCGGCGAAGCGGTCGAAGACTTTCGGGTCGAGCTTCTCGCCGGTGCCCTCGATCGACTCGCGTGCACGGTCCTTGAGCTGGTCGACCGTCCAGTCGTCGACTGCGACCCCGACAATCGGGCAGTCGAGCAGGCCGCGCTGCTCGAGCCGGTACAGCGAGTGGAACGTCATCACCTTCGCCAGATCGCCCGTGATCCCGAAGACGACGAAGACGTCCGCGGGCTTCTGGGAACTACCTTCTGTCGCGCTTCCGCGCGCCTCAACCTCGGGTGCAGCCGTCGTCATGCGCCGTCTCCCTCCTCGTCGACCAAATCTCCGACAAGCGTCGTCCGCGAGCGCCCCAGCCGCATCGTCCACTTGGGATGACCGAACCACCTCACCTGGGGTCAGACCCCGCTCCAAATGCGTGCCGGCTTCCTGACCGAACGCTCACGCAGAAGCTGGCTTTGGCTCAAACAGGCGGCCGGGCGCGCGAGTCCTGGGGACAACTTGTAAAGGGGTCTGACCCCGGAACTGCGCTCGTCGTCAGCGCCGGGCCTCGACTTCGACGCGACCGCGCCCGAACGCGTCGACCCGGCCCCAGCGTCCGGGGATGTCGAGCAGCTCGAGATGGCCGATCCCGGCGGGCAGCGCAGGGTCGACGACGAGGTGCTCGCCGAGCGGCTCGAGCCCGAGCATCGTCCGCAATAGGAGCAGCGGCGTCCCGGTCGACCACGCTTGCGGGCTGCAAGCGGTCGGGTACTGCACCGGGTATTTGGTCTGCTCGCGCTCGTAACCGCCGAACGCCTCGGGCAGGCGACCGTCGAAAAACTCCGCCGCATCGAGGATCCCGGCCGCAATTGTCGCCGCCTCGTCCTTGAAACCGTACCGCCGCAAGCCCCACGCGATGAACGAGTTGTCGAACGGCCAGACCGTGCCGACGTGGTAGCCGATCGGGTTGAAGCGCGCTTCGCCCTCGGCCAGCGTGCGCACGCCCCAGCCGCCGAAGAGCCTCGGCCCCATCAGGTGCCTGACGACCGCCTTCGCCTTCGACTTGTCGACAATCCCGCTCCAGAGCAGATGACCGTTGTTCGAGGCCAGCGCGTCGACCTGTTTTCCCTCGAGGTCGAGCGCGAGCGCGAAGTACTCGTCGTCCTCGACCCAGAAGTCGCGGTTGAAGCGGCGCTTGAGGTCGGCCGCCTGCCGCTCGAGCTCGTCCGCGAAGTCCGGATCCTTCCAGACGCTCCTCGCGAGCCGGGCGCCGCGCATCTTCGCGTCGTACGCGTACCCCTGGAGCTCGCACGTCGCGCGCGGGAAGCCGGGCAGCCGCCCGTCGCGGTACGAAATCGAGTCCCACGAGTCCTTCCAGCACTGGTTCTCGAGCCCCGTCTCCTCATTGCGACGCCGGTACCAGATGTAGCCGTTGCCCTGGAGGTCGGCGTACTCGTCGATCCAGGCGAGTGCCGCCCGCGCCTCGTACTCGAGATCGCGAACGAGCTTGCGATCGCCTGTCCAGCGTTCGTACTCGTCGAGCAGCACGACATACAGCGGCGTGGCGTCCGCGCAGCCGTAGTACGGCGAGTGCGGCCGCTCTTCGAACGCGGACAGCTCGCCGTAACGCATCTCGTGCAGGATCCGGCCCGGGTCCTCGTCCCGGAAGTCGTCGAGCCTCGTCCCCTGCCACTCGCCGAGCGCCATCAACGTCGTCGCCGCGAGCTCCGGCGTGAACGGGAGCGCCTGGAGGCTCGTGAAGATGCTGTCCCGGCCGAACATGGTCATGAACCAGGGCAACCCAGCCGCCGGCAGGCTCCGACCCCCGGTGACGGGGGGCGCGAACCGCAGCGCGGCGAGGTCGACGAGACTGCGGCTGTACGTCCGCTTCAGCGGCTCCCAGTCTCCGGCGATGCGCGGGGCGGAGGCGAGCCAGCGGTCGAGGTCCGCCTCCATCGTCTTGCGCCGGCCTCCTTTCCGCACCTCGAACGCTTCGTACCCCGGGATCCCGACCACGACGTCGAGCTCGGTCGCCCACTCGCCGTGCGCGGGAATCCTGAGCTCGAAGGTCAGCCCGTTCTCGTCGACTTTGGCGCGCTCGCTGCTCGAGATCAGCGTCCACCGCCTGAAGGTCTCGCGCTCGTAGCCGAGCCGGAGCGAACCTCGCTCGACGCGGTTCGCGTAGCGGCCCTTCTTCTTGAGCGCGTCCTTGACCTCGAACAGGTCGGCGAAATCGCTGGCCGCTTCGATCCGCACCCGCAGCCGGACCGGCTTCTCGTCGTGGTTGAGGATCGTCAGCACCTCGCGGAAACCGTTCGCGACGGCGCGCTGCCTGATCACCGACAACTTTGCGTCGATATACACGGTTCCAGTTCCCGGCACGAGGAAGAAGCGGGTCTCGAAGTACTGGAGGTCGTCGACGGAAAGTGCGTTCAGCCGCACGTCGTCGACGGTCAGGACCCACTTCGAGAGGAAACGCGTGTCGAACGAGAACAGCCCGGTCGGGTCGGTCAGCGACGCCTCGATGTCGCCGGAGTCGTCGCTGACGACGAAGGTGTTGCCGTCCAGGATCTTGACGAGCTCGTCGCTCATGACCGAGGACCGGGAAGCAGCCGTTGGAAGAGAACGAGCAGCCTCGGGTCGCCTTCGATCGTTACCGCGCCGCGCAGCACCGCCGCAAACGCGTTCACCTTTCCGGATGCCATCCGCGCAAACAGCTTCCGATCGGCCCGCAGGACGCAGTCGGCCGGCCCGTTCCCGCGGGCCACGGCGACCGCGCCCTTGTCGACGGTGATCCGCCAACGCTCCAGCCGCTTGCCGCCCGTGAGCTCGAGAAGCATGGTGCCGCTCGCCCGCTTGAGGAGCGGTAGTCGCTCGACGGTGCCGAGCCGCTCGAAGAGCTCGCCTGCGGCGTCAGTCACGTCTCGACGCTGATCCGAGCCGAGCGCTGGTGCGTGAGCCCCGCGCCGGCCCAGTCGACAATCGCCTTGGCGCGGCTCTCGTTCGTCGGAAGCAGCGCGAGATGGACGGTCCCCCAGGCCAACTGCGCGGTCTTGCCCTTCATCGTCCTCCCGCCCATCATCTGAACGACCGCCGCGCCGCGTCCGATCATCGCCATCGTGCCCTTGTCGTGGTACTTGAAAGGCTTGGGCTCCTTGCCCTCGACGAGCTGGGCGATCGTTTCGCCGGCGTGCTCGCCGGACTGGAGCGCCACCGAGCCAAGTTGCGGCAGGACCTGCTGCGTCTTCGAGTCGGTGATCGCCGCAACGTCACCGACGACGAACACCTCGGGGTGAGACGCAAGGCGGAGCTCGTCGTCGACAGCGATCCGGTTCCCACGCTCGAGGTCGAGCCCGAGCGACTGGACAAGCGCATTGCCCTGGAGACCTGCACCCCAGACGAGTGTGTGCGCTTTGAGCTCCTTGCCCGACTTGAGCTTGACGCGCTTCGGCGTGATCGACTCGACCACCTCGCCGGTCGTCACCTCGACGCCGCGCTTCGTGAGTGCCTCGACGGCGTAGTTCCTGATTTCCGGCTTGAACATCGAGAAGATCTCCGGGCCGGCCTCGACGAGCGTGATCCGGGCCTGGCTCGCGTCGATGTCGGGGTAGTCCTTGCGGAACTCGCCGGTATAGAGCTCCGCAAGCGCTCCCGCCGTCTCCACACCCGTCGGCCCCCCGCCGACGACGACGACATTCAGTGCCCCGTCGTCGATCAGCGCAGGATCCTTGTCCGCGGCCTCCCACAGTCGCAGGACCTGGTTCTTGAGCCGCACGGCGTCGCTGAGCGTGTACATCGGGAACGCATTCTCGACTGCACCCTCGACGCCGAAGAAGTTGACCTCTGCGCCGAGCCCGAGGACGAGGTAGTCGTAGCCCAGAGGCCCGAGCTCGTCGAACTTCACCTCGCGCGCTTCCAGGTCGATCGCGGCGACACGGTCCTTGTGGATCCGCGCGTTGTCCTGCTTGTGGAACAGGTCGCGGACCGGATGGCCGACGGCGGGCTGCTCGAGGAGCCCTGTGGCCACCTGGTACAGGAGCGGTTGGAAGGTGTGGTAGTCGTTCTTGTCGACGAGCACGACGTCGACGTCGCTCTTGTGCAGCTTCTGGGCTGCGCCGATCCCGGCGAAGCCGCCGCCGAGCACGAGGACGCGCGGCCGCGCCTTGTCCGCTCGCTCGCTCACTTCACTCACGGTACGGGCAGCAGAGCACGCTCGCTCACCCCAAGTGGATGAAGGCGCGAACTAGGCGCGCGTTGGCCGTGCACGACCACATGCGCCACTTCGGCAGGAGTGACCGGCTCGGACACAGCGGCTACGGTCGCACAGAATGTGCGGCGTGGTTCATCCCAACCGGACGATGCGTGGGCTCGGGCCGGCGCCAAGGCTGGTGAGAGCGTGAGCGAATCCGCCGCAGCCACTGCACCCGGTGCGGCCGCACGCGCGAGCGACGACGCCTCGACCGCTCCAGAGCGCGCCGGACTCGTTCTCACCGCCCTGATTGTCGTGGCGGGGGTCGCGAACCTGAACCTGTCCGTGGCCAACGTCGCTCTGCCGGACATCGGCAAGCATTTCGATTCGTCCCAGACGACCCTCGACTTGATCGCCGTCGGCTACTCGCTCGGGCTCGCGTGCTCGGTGCTGTGGCTGGGCGCCCTCGGCGACCGCTACGGCCGCAAGGTGATGCTCCTGATAGGAACGGCGTTGGCGATCCCGATGTCTCTGCTCGCCGCGTTCGCACCCTCTGACGTCGTCCTCTTCCTTGCACGGCTCGGCGGGGGCTTGGCCGCAGGGATGGCCTACCCGACCACGCTGGCGCTGATCACCGCTCTCTGGGCGGGGCCGGGCCGTACCAAGTCGATCGCATTGTGGTCGGCGCTCGGCGGCGCGATCGCCATGCTTGGACCACTCTCCTCAGGCTTTCTTCTGGAGCACTTCTACTGGGGATCGGTGTTCCTGATCACCCTGCCGCTGGCGGTCGCCGCGCTCGTGCTCGCGTGGCTGTTCGTCCCTGCACACGTGAACGAGTCCACGGAGGCGGTCGACAACCTCGGCGGGATCCTCTCGCTCGTCCTGGTCGGTGGTCTGATTCTCGCGATCAACTTTGCACCGGTTCCGAACAAGGGCACGCTGACCCTCGCGCTCGCGGCCATTGCGGTGCTGGCGCTGGTCGCGTTCTACCTCCGTCAACGCCGCGCGGAGAACCCGCTCTACGACCTGGACGTCGCCTCCCGCCGCGTCTTCTGGGTGGCGGCCTGCGCCGGGGTGATCGTGTTCGGCTCGCTGATGGGTGCGGCCTTCGTGAGCCAGCAGTACCTTCAGAACGTCCTCGGCTACTCGACGCTCCAGGCGGGCGCAGCGATCCTGCCGGCCGTGGTGTTCATGGTGCTCGTCGCACCGCGCTCCGCCAAGCTCGTCGAGGCACGCGGCGCCCGCTTCACGCTGCTGTGCGGCTACGTGTTCCTCCTGCTGGCCTTCATCACCATGCTGGTCCTCTGGAAGGAGGGCAGCTCGTACTGGGAGATCGCGATCGCCTACATCTTCATCGGCATCGGTGTCGGGTTCGCCGGCACGCCCGCATCGCATTCGCTCACCGGCTCTGTGCCGGTCAGGCGCGCCGGCATGGCCTCGGGCACCGCCGACCTCCAGCGCGACCTGGGCGGCGCGATCATGCAGTCGATCTTCGGAGCGTTGCTCACCGCGGGCTACGCAACCGCCGCGGGATCGCTGATCTCGAGCTCCGGCAAGGATGTGACCTCGAGCACGCAGGCCGAGTTGACCAAGTCGTTCTCGAGCGCAGCGGACACGGCTTCGCGATACCCATCGTCGCAACAGGACGCAATCATCTCGGGTGCCAAGACCGCTTTTCTCCAGGGAGACCAGTGGGCCTACACGGCCGGTATCGTCGCGGTCCTGATCGGAGCAATTCTCGTCTTCTTCATGTTCCCGAAGCGCGACGACGAGCAGCGCCTACTGGCCGAGTATCACGCGCAGGACACGAGCGGCTGAGCTCAGCCCGACTGTGACGTCAGGCTCTTGCAGGCGCTCGCGTTCTTGAACGCGGACTCGAGCTCGCCCTTGGGGTCGAGGCTCTTGAGGTCGCTGAACGCCTTCTGAACCTGAGTGCTCATCGTGGACAGCGTTGAGGTCACCGTCGTGAGAGCCGTCATGACGCTGCCGCCGTTCTGAACGTCCTTGATCGCCCCGTTCATCGTGTCGACGTCCTGGTGGACGTTGCCCGTCAGCTCGTCGATCGACTGCTTGGCCTTGTCGCCGGACGCGGTGTCGGGCTTGCCGAGACCCTTGAGGTCGTCCTCGAACTGAGAGGTGGCGTCCTTGACGTCGGTCGCGGCGCTCTCCAGCGAGTTCTTGGAGAGGTTTCCACCCGTGAGCGACTGCCCCGCGGTCTTGAGCGAGTCGGTCCACGTGTTGACCGCCGAGCAGACGCCGTCCGCCCATTCCTGGGCGCTCTTCGTGTCGCTGCTTCCGCTCCCACCTCCGCCGCAGCCGGCCGCGAGCACTGCAAGGACCGCGAGCGACGAGATCGCGAAGAGGGCTCTCGGCCGGGCAAACCGGATCATCTGCACATGAGCCTAGCGCGGCGGGCTCGAAACCGTCTCATACCGACCGGGTGACCTCGAGAGCGGGCTCGGCGGCCTGCTCGGTCCCGTTCAGCTCGGTCCGCCAGGCGAGCAGGAGGTCGTGCACCGCGGCGGCGCCGACGATCGGCTCGTCGGGCAGCCGCAGCTGCGACGGATAGAGCAGGAACGGGCGTGTCTGGGCTCCGCCCATGCCACCGTGGAACGAGATCAGCTCCTCGAACGCGCAGCCCTCGTCGAGCATCGGGTCGTAGAAGCTCCCGACCATGATGTCGGCGACGTTCTCGAAGCCGTCGGTGCGGAGGAGGTGGTGCGCGGCGTTCGGCGGGAATGCCGCGAGCGGGTCCTCGCCGACGACGCGGCCGTCGGCCAGATGGCGGGTGCCGCGTGCGCCGAGAGCAACCGGGCCGTCACGCTCCGAGCGGACGAGCAGCCAGCCGACGTGCGGGTGCTCGCGGAGAGCCGTGAGCAGCTTGGGATGGGCGGCCTCGATCTCCTCGAGCGTCAGCCGCCGGCGCTCGGACATCAGGTAGACGAGCCCGAGGTTCCCGGAGCCGAGCACGACGACCTCGCGGTCGGAGACGTCGTTCTTCGGCCGCTTCTTCTTCGTGCCCGTGGCCTCGGCGAGCGCGTGGCCGACCATGGCGCTCTGCTCGTCACCGCCTGCCATCTCGGCCACCCGGCCGCCAGAGAGCGACCGCTCGACGAGCTCGTCCAGCCCGTAGCCGTTCCGCTGCTTGAAGGTCGGGCCCTGGGTCTGCCCGTGGTCGGAGAGCACGACGATCTCGTACGGCCGCGCCGCATACGCCCGCGCCCGGTCGATCCGGCCGAACTGCTGGTCGAGCTTCCGCAGCGCCTCCAGCGTGTCCGCGCGCTCGAGGCCCGAGTGGTGCGCGACCTCGTCGTAGCTCGAGAACGTCGCGTAGACGGCGGGCCTGCCCTTCATCATGTCCGTGAGGACGCCGTAGACGATCAGGTCGCGGACGAAGACGCACATCGCCGCGCGCAGCAACGGGTAGATCCCGCCGCGGTGGCCGCGCGGACGGACGTCCCGGCGCCGCTCCCTGGACGACGCGGACAGCTCGAGGATCACCTCCCAGAAGAAGAGGACGAGCGTTCGGACGACGTTGAAACCGTTCGCGAAGAACGCCCGGTAGCCAGGGTTCGCCTTCTTCTCGGCATCCAGGCGGCTGACGGTCAGGATCACGTGGTCGGCTTCGCCGGAGAGCAGGTTGCCGCGGCTGGCGCCCCCGTTGGCGAGGAGCCCGCGGCCGGTCGAATGGGTGCGCTCGATCTCCGCGCAGTCGGCCGGGCCGGAGCACGCGACGAGCTTCGCCGACTCCTTCACGACCCAGCGGAAGGCCGGGATGTTCTCGTTCGAGCCGAGCAGGATCCCCGCCTGGCTCGCACCCGTCTGGGACGAGAGGTCGGTCTCCCACTCCGCGAACTGATGGCTGCCGTCCTCCAGCCAGCGCGCCATGTGCGGCGCGTTGCCGTCCCGCATCGCCCGCTGCAGCACCGGCAGGGCGAGGCCGTCGATCTCGAGAAAGATGATCCCCGGCGCGTCGGTCCTTGTCAGCTCGCCGGACCGGCGCGCGATCCGCCGGATGACGCGGAACGTGTATGTGTCGTCGTCGTTCGTCCCGAAGAGCACGTCGAGCACGACACCGACGGCGGACGCGACGAGCGCGACGCCGAGCGCTGACCAGAAGGAGTCGATCGAGAGGTCGCCGTCAGTCAGCCGGTCCGCTGCAAGGAGCATCAGCGCGTCGAGCACGAGGACGAGCAGCAGGCCGAGGACGAGCATCAACGGCAGGCGAAGCGCCGCCACGATCGGCGGCAAGACGGCGTTGAGGACGGCGATAACAGCCACAGCCACCAACGCGCTCCAGAAGTTGTTCACGTGCGCGCCCGGCACGATCCACGCTGCAGCGAGGAGCGCCGCGGCGGACAGGATCCAGGCGAGGAGCAACGCTGCCGGGCGGAACCTCGGGCGCGCGGGCTGCCAGGCGGGCTCGGCTGGGACTGGTGACTGGTTCGACGTGGTCATCGCCCGGACGGACCTGATGATCTCACGGCAGCGGGCCCTTGTCGCCTCCGCGAGGGGCTAGGACGGGCGCACCGTCGCCGGATCGGCCGCCCGGCCCAGCACCGAAGCCGGCGAGAGCGGCCGGCCGAAGGAGTCGATGAACAGCGCGCAGGCAGCCGTCTGCTCGGGCAACGTCCCGTCAAGCACGTCGACGCGGTACGTCAAGTCGTCTCCGTCGAGCCGCGGGTCGTGAAGGACGACGACGACGTCGTCCGGAGCATGGCCGTCGTCGAGGAACGAGAGCACCGCGTTCGGCGGGTCGACGGCGAAGCTGTAGACGCCCACGTCCCAGAGCTCGATGAAGCTGCTCGAGCGCATGTGGCCGACCTCGCGACGCGGCCGGTCGGCGAAGTAGACGGTCGACTCGGCGAGCCCGCGGAGCGTGATCGTTCCGCCCTCGCTCGTAAAGCCCGCCGCGCTCTGGACGAAGAGCGCGTCGATCCGTTCGTGTGCTGCGGACCCCAGAGTCACCGTCTTGCCGAGAGTCTGGTGTCCGTTGGCGGCGAAGGCGTCATGCCGATTGGGTGAAACCGAAGCTTCGCGGACGCGCGTCTGGGTGGGCGGGCTAGAGGGCAAGCGACCCGACCGTCTCTCCGACCTCGAGCCGGTCGTTCTTCTGCTCCGCCGCCTCGACGAGGCCGAGGTCCTCAGCGACGGCCACCGCCTCGCTCCGGCTGGAGACGCCGAGCTTCCGGTAGACGGAGATCGCCTGGGTCTTGATCGTGTTCCTCGAGACGTGGAGGCGCTCACCGATCTCGCGGAAGGAGAGGTGGGTGGAGAGGAGCGGAAGCAGGCGCAGCTCGGCCCGTGTCAGCCCGGAGCTGCCGCCGGTACGAGTCTCGGGCATGGCGTCGAGCTCGCGCTCCAGCCGCGCGACCGCCTCGTCGAGGACGCCGAGGTCCGGGCGCACGGCGAGGATCCCGCGCGCCTCCTCGAGGATGCGTCCTGCGCCTTCCCGGTCTCGCAGCGTCACGTAGGCGTCCGCGAGCTCGATGCGCGCCTGGACCGCGAGCCAGGGCAGGGCATGGGTGAGATGCGGGGTCAGGCGCGTCGCCGCCGTCAGCAGCCGGCGCGCGTGATCCCACTGGCCGTGCCTGAGCCTGCTCCGAGCCGAGGCGGCCAGCGCGAGCGCGCTCGTCGGATAGTCCGCGAGCTCCCCTTCTTCGACCACGCGCTGGGCCTCCTCGGCAAGAGCATCTGCCGTGTGTACGTCCTCGCGAGCAGCCGCGAGCATCGAGCGCTCGCCGAGGGCGATGGCACGGGTTTCCGTGGAACCGGTCGTGGCGGCGCGCTGGACGGCTTCCACGAGGGCCAGGTCCGCGTTGTCCGTGTCCCCGAGCAGCATGTCGGCGGCACCGCGAACGAGCAGGGCCGCCGGGCGCCACGGGTCGTCGGTCGTGAGCTTCGAGACCGCGGCGCCGGCGTCCGCCCGCATCTGCGCGGGGCCATCGGTGCACAAGGCGGCCCGCATCACCGCGATCCGGGGCCGAACGGCCGCGACGCCCCGCCGCCGCGAGGCGACGCCTCGCTCCGCGGCATTCAGCCAGCGATCGGCCTCATCGGCACGCCCGCGCGCGGCGAGGATGCTGCTCCCCTGGATCGCGACGTCGGGATGTCGGTCTAGGCGCTCGTCGACGTCGAACAGGTCGAGCCAGCCCTCGACGACCGCCGCCCGGCCGCTGTCGTGGACCTGCTGCGCGATCGAGCCCAGGATGCGTGCGGTGTCGTCGATGTCTCCGGCCGCGTGGGCGTGGAACAGCGCAGACTCGGGATCGAGGTGCGCCTCGTACCAGGCCGCCGCGCGGCGGTGCAGCACCGGCACCAGGTCGGGCTCCTGCTCCTCGAGCTCATGCTGCAGGAGGTCGCGGAAGAGGTGGTGGTACCGGTACCAGCCGCGGTGGTGGTCGAGTTGGACGAGGAACAAGTTCGCCCGCTCGATCTCCTCGAGCTCCGCCGCGGAGCCTTTGCTGTTCAGCACCGCGTTGCAGAGCGGCGCGCACATGCGCTCGAGGACAGACGTGCGCCGAAGGAAGCGCAGGACCCGCGGCTCGAGGCGCGAGAGGTACTCCGAGCCGAGGTAGTCCGAGATGTATCGGTCGTCACCGGCCGACAGGGTCGCGCCGTCTTGGAGGCTCGCCAGCGCGGCCAGTCGCAGGCCGGCGGCCCAGCCCTCGGTGCGGCGCAGGAGGCCTGCGAGCTCGGTCT
This sequence comes from uncultured Actinomycetes bacterium, assembly GCA_963850415.1. Lineage (GTDB taxonomy): Bacteria > Actinomycetota > Thermoleophilia > Gaiellales > Gaiellaceae > VAXT01. The sequence goes on along the minus strand of CAWKLE010000003.1, from coordinate 1,028,075 downwards.
CGTCCAGCTCGACACCTGATGCGCGGAGCAGGATCTCCGCCTCCCGGCGGCTCAGCGCGAGCTCGTAGGGACCGATCTCGAGCAGCGGCTCGGCAACGCGGAGGGTGGCGATCGGCATCCTGGGGAGGGCCCGCCCGGTCAATGCGATCATCGAGCCGGGTGGGATGTTTTCGATCAAGATGCCGATCGCCTCGGGGGAATCGTCCGCTACGAGAGCGTCCGCGCCGTCGAGCACGAGCACGAACGGCGAAGTACGCGACGAGAGCTCGGCGCTGAGCCTAGGCACGATCGCGTCCCAGACGGGCCTTTCCGGTCGCTCGAACGCCTCGGTCACGTCCGCGCCCAACGGCTCGATCCGACCGAGCGCGGCGGCGACGTGCTTGAGCAGGACGTACGGGTCGTTGTCGCGCTCGTCGACCGAGACCCATGCGAACGGGCGCGCGTCGCGGGCGGCCCACTGCGAGAGAAGTGTCGTCTTGCCGTAGCCGGCGGGTGCGACGACGAGCACGAGGGGGAAGGCGCCGGCGGCGCGCAGGCGGTTGACCAGCGCCGTCCGGGGAACGCCGTCGGGCTGTCCCAGCGGAGGGCGGAGCTTCGACTCGACGACGTCGCCGAGTGCGCCCGAGTCGCTCGGCCCGACGAGGATCGCCTTGGCGCCGAGCTCGCGCAGCGCCCGGTTCAGCGGACGGCGACCGACGCCGAAGCGGCGGTTTCCCTCTACGGGTTCGATGTCAATTCGCCATCCCATCCCCCCGTCCGTCGTGGACGGAGGTTGCAACGCCCTCCGAAGTGAGTATCCCGGCGAGCAGGCCCGGGGGCATTGGAGGATTCGCGGATTCGACCGTGGCCGCCGCACCACTGCCCTCGTGGTGCGGGCACCACCGTTTGCGGGGAATATGGAGCGTGACTAGGCTCGTGGCCAGATGTCGATCCGGGTCGTCGCCGCCGAGGACAGCTTCCTCGCCCGGGAGGGGATCGTCAGCATCCTCGGCGATATCGAGGACGTCGAGCTGGTCGAGATGTCGGGCGACCTCGACGAGCTGCGAGACGCCGTCGAACGCACGTCGCCGGACATCGTCCTGACCGACATCAGGATGCCGCCCACGAACACCGACGAGGGCATCCGTTTCGCCGCCGAGCTCAGGGAGCAGCACCCGGAGATGGGCGTCGTCGTCCTCAGCCAACATGCGGAGCCGCGCTACGCGATCGCGCTCCTCACTGCGGGCTCGGACCGGCGCGCGTACCTGCTCAAGGAGCGGCTGCACGACAAGAGCGAGCTGAGCCGGGCGCTACACGACGTCGCCGCGGGCCGCTCGCTGGTCGACTCTCGGGTCGTCGACAAGCTCGTCTCCGCCCGACAGCGGAGCGACTCGGAGCTCGCGAAGCTGACCCCGCGCGAGCTCGAGATCCTCGCCCTGATCGCCGAAGGCCGCAGCAACGGCTCGATCGCCTCGAAGCTCGGGATCACGAAGCGCGCGGTCGAGCGGCACATCAACGCGATCTTCCTGAAGCTCGACCTGGGCAAGGCGGAGGACGTCAGCCGGCGGGTGAAGGCCGCGCTCGTCTACCTCGGCGGCGACGGGCTCTAGCGCGACCGTCAGGCCGGTCTGCCGCCCGCTGCGCGACTCTCGAGCAACCCGTGGCGCAGGCCCCGGTCGCTGACGGTGAGCGAGTGGCGGCCGAGCTTCTCGAGCACGGTTCGGACGACGCAGGCGCCGGCGAGGATCACCTCGGCGCGCTTTGGCTGGAGGCCGGCGATTGCGCGCCGCTCGTCCGCGGTGCGCGTGCGGTAGAGCTCGATCTGCCGGTCGACCTCGGCGCGGTCGAGGACCGTCCCGCGGACGACGTTCGGGTCGTAGTGCTCGAGCCCGTGCTCGACCGCGGCCAGGTTCGTGACCGCACCGCCGATTCCGACGAGGACGGCTGGCGTCTCGCGTTCGTCGAGACGATCGAGATCCGCGGCGATCGCACCCAACGCCTCACGCAGGATGTCCTCCGAGACGACTCCGTCGAGCCCGAAGCGCTCCGTGAACCGCACGGCGCCCACGTCGACGCTGAACCGCTCCTCGACCTGATCGCCCCGCCCGAACGTGAACTGCGAGCTCCCACCGCCGGTGTCGAAGAGGACGAGCGACCCGGTTCCGAGCCGCATCCCGGCCGTCACTGCGACGTACGCCAGCCGTGCCTCCTCTTCCCCGCTGATGATCTCGACCTCGATCCCGGTGCGCTCGCGCACCGCCTCGACGAACGCGTCGCTGTTGCGCGCGATGCGCAGGCCCGCGGTACCGACCGCGGTCACGGCGACGACCTCGGAGCGCGCGGCTTCCTCCGCCATGGCCGCGATCGCCTCCACCGTGCGCCTGATCGGCTCCTCGTTGAGCTCGCCGCTCCGGTCGAGCCCCTCGCCGAGGCGCGTCACCTCGGCCCGGTCGTCGACCGTGTGCCACTCGCCATCCTCGAGCCGCTCACCGATCACGAACTTGACCGAGTTGGTGCCGACGTCGATCACGGCGAAGCGCCCGAGCGCGACGAGCTCCTTCAGGCCCCGCGGAACGCTGACGTTCGGCCGCAGGTCGAGCCCGAGCTCACGAACCGCCGCGGTCACGAGGGCAGGATCCTCGGACTCGACGGCGATCGTCCGCAGGACGCCGCGGTCGGTGCTCAGCTCTGAGAGTTCGGCCATCGCGCCGCCCACGGTCACATGCCTGCGCCGCTTGTGCACGTCGGCCGCGAGCAGCTCCGGGCGCGGGTCGACCAGCTCTCCGAGGAGCTGCTCGAGCGTGTACTCGGCTCGCTCGGGCGCGTGCTCGATCACGAGCGCCGCCAGCACCGACCGGACATCGGAAGCCGCCACCGGAAATGCGGCCTTCAGGACCGGCTCCCACTGCTCGAGCCCGTCCTCGTCGACACGCTGGAGCTCCTTCAGGTCGAGCAGCCCGCCGCGCACCTTGACCGACGCGTTGCTCGCGGCCGAGAGCAGGTAGATGTCGTCGCTCTCCTCCTCGAGGTCGGCGGCCAGCTCACCGAGGCGGCTCTCGGCGCCTCCGAAGCTCTCGCCGAAGGCGCGCCACTCCCACCGGGGTATGACCCCCGAGCTCGTCGGCTCAGCTCCCGCTCTTGAGCGCCCCCGCGAAGTACTCGAGCGCCTTCTTGGTCTTCGTCTGCTGCTCGCCCGAGAGGTCGATGCCCCGGGTTCCGAGGAATGCCCGCGCCTCGGCCGCGACCTGGAACGCCTCGTTCGTCGCAGCGCGCGTCGAGAGCTCGAGCACGCGCGACCCGTCGGGGTAGAGCCACATCTCGGCGACGATCCTGCGGCGGAGCTCCTCGGGCGTGAAGCGCAGCTTGAGCACGAAGATCGGCCCGAGCATCGACAGGTCGTCGAGCTCGATGCCCGGCGCGTGCTCGGCGAAATACGCGCGCTGCTGCTTCGAGTACAGCTTGCGCAGCGGACGCTCACGAGAGACCACGCGCTGGACCTCGCCCGAGTCGAGCGTTCGCTTCAACGTCCCCGAGCAGACGAAGCCGCCAGGCAGCGCGTCGACCTCGACGCGGAACCCGGTCGCGGCACGGAGCTCGGCAGAAAGCTCGGACGGAACCACCGGGCGCAGCTTCACGACCGAGTCGTCCCCCTTCCCCTGGATGCGGCGTGCGCGGACGACGACGCCCAGCTTGTCGAGCGCCAGGTCGGGCGTATCGAAGAAGAAGACCTGGCGGATCTGCGCCTCGAGCGGGTCCATGCCGAGCGTGACGACCGCCGAGCGCTGGTCGTGCTCGGGCACGGTCAGCTTCAGCTCGACGCTGTCCGAGTCTTTGAGCAGGTCGAGCATCTCCGCGATCTGCTCGTGCGAAAGGGCTACCGGGGTTGTCGTTTCGGTCGTGGTCATCGTGTCCTCCTTAGGGGCCGGGCGCATCGAGTATGCCGCCTACGCCGTGGAGGGCGTGAGTTCTGCCTCCGCACGCGGCTCCGAGCCGGGTTGGCTCGAGAGCGAGATCAGCACCGCGCCTCCGAGCGCGAGCAGCAGGCTGATGATGGCGACGACGATGTGCCACGTCGGCCGGCTGAACCGCTCGTCGAAGATCGCGATTCCGAGTAGCACGCCGACGATCGGGTTCACGACAGAGACCGTGGCGACCGATGGAGCGAGCCGTCCGGTGCCGAGCGACACCTGCTGGAGGACGAACCCGAGCACGCCGGCGATCGCGAGCGCATAGCACTGCCAGTGCGAGAGCATCACGCCGACCCCCTCGTGCAGCAGCTCGACGGTCGGCTTCGTGAGCGCGGCCGAGAGGCCGAAGAGGATCCCGGCGACGGTTCCGTAGACCGCTGCGGTCGTCGTCGGCGTTCCGTTCCTCCCGAGCACCAGGACGACGGCGCAGATCGCGCTCAGCACGACGATCGCGATCGCCCACTCGTCATTCGGGGCGTTGTCCTTGCCCCCCGCCGGGTCGCCGTAGATGACGAACGCCGCGAGCCCGATCACAATCACCGCGGCGCCTCCGACCTCGCGGCGCCCGACGCGCTGGTTCGTCAGCCACCAGCCGAGCGGCAGCGCAAACACGATCGTCGTCACGAGCAGCGGCTGGATAATCGCGAGCCGGCCCCGGTCGAGCGCGCCTGCCTGGAGCACGTACCCGACGAGCAGCGCCGCGGTCCCGAACAGCCACATGCGCTGGCCGACGAGCCGAACGAGCGACATCGGGCTGGCGAGTGAGACCCCGTCGAGGTTGAGAGCGCCCTTCTGCTGGAACGTCGCCGCGACCGCGAACAGGAAGGCCGCCATGAGTGCGAGCGCCGCCGCCATCGGTCGTCAGCCTACGGCAGCGGCGCGTCGTCGTCAGGTCGCGGGGTGGACCGGAAGCGTCAAGGCCCAGATCAGCTTCCCGACGATAACCGCCCACCACGACCCGGCCCGGGCTCAGTGCGTGCGCGGCGCTCCCTCCACAGTGCACGGGACCTCGAAGCTTCCGTCGGCGATCCCCTTCTCGTGCGTCAGTTGCCCGAGCGTTCGTTCCATGGCAACCGGTCGGATCCCGCTCACGCCGCGGTGGTAGGGATTGTCGAGGAACCAGAGGAGGAGCAGGGTGGAGGTGATGACAACCGCGACGCTGCCCATCATCGTCGCCTGCACGATCACTCGCTCGGCGCTGTCGGCGAAGAAGAGCATGAACACGAAGATGATCCCAGCGGTCAGAAACAGGACGATCCACAGCGGGGTCGGGATCACACCCTCGGCGCCGTGAGTTCGGTCGGCCCGCGCGCTCTCGCGGTCCGATCGCTGGTCGAGCCACTTGCCGTAGGCGGCTTGTTCGGCGGCCGAGCGCGGCTCGACCGTCTTCAGCGTCCGGAACATGGCGATCCCCCAAGGGTTATGCCGGATGCCCAGCGTGCCCGACTCCATTTCCGGCCATTCCTGGTGCACGACCGTGCGCGCGTAGCAGACGAGCTCACCAGAGAAGCGACCGCGTACAGCGGCGGGCATGAACTGGGCCGTCTCGAACTGCTCCGCGACGATCTGTGCCTCCGCCTCGGCGCCGCTGCGCGAGGTGTCGAAGCTCTCGAAGGCAAGGAAGACGACGAAGCCCAGTAGCACGGCAAAGCCGGTTGCGAGGACGCCGAACACGCCGGCCGCGCGGTCGCCGTCCTCGAAGTAACTCCCCTCGGGAGCCCGGCGGCGGACGAGCAGCATCGCGGTGATGGTGACGACGCTCACGACCGCGACGATCAGCGCCGCCCAGTAGAGGTTCACGGTGAGGGGCCGTGCGCTGCCGGCGGGAGTGTCATCGAGGCGCGCAGCGCGATGAGTGGCTCGTCAGGGACGCGGATCACACCCCGGGTGGGGCGATCGAGGTCGAAGATGACCAGCAGGAGCACCGTTACGAGCGCGCCCGCCAGGACGACAGTGGTGGCGCCCCGTCCGTGCATGGCCGTGTACAGCGCCAGCAGGAAGAAGGCGAACGCGGCGCCGAGCACCTCCAGCGCCAGGACGGCGTTGGGGATGCGGTTGTTGAGCGCGGCGACGCGCACCGTCTGCTGGTCGATCATCTCGTTCAGGGTCTCGACGTACAGCCGCGGCGCGCTATCTCGCGGAGCGGCTGTGAGCGCGTCGCCGGCCAGCGACCAGAGCCGGCGCTGGAGAGCGTCTTCCTCGGCGACTGCGCGCGCGAAGCCGGTCGTGGTCGGCACCGCATGCGAAAGCGCCAGGCTGGCGTCCGTGTACTGCTTCAGCAATTGCAGCGAGCGGCTTCGCATCGGCTCGGCCAGGGTCTGCGCGCGCAGGTAGGTGGTCCCGATCGTGTTCGCGTCGTCGACGACTGCTGCCCGACGCGTGTCGTAGCGACCGATCGCCAGCGTCAGGCCGAAGGCGAGGATCAGCCCGACCAGCGCGAAGAACGCCCCTTGCACGATCCCGACCGGCTCGCGCAGCGTGTCGGCCTGCATACGCAACACCCGGCCGGTCAGGTAGCCGAGGGCCACGAACCCGAGGACGATCCCGGCGATGATCAGCCAGAGCTCCCAGGTGCTTAAGCGGAAGAACACCGTGGAGAGCATCGCAGAGGCGTATGCGAGGAGCGCCGCAGCTCACCACTCCGGTCGACTTCGCGTTCACGCAGCGCATGAGCCCGAACTCGCGCCGCCGGGCTTGGCCGGTCTTTCTCGACTACCTGCACCTCGGGTTCACGTAGCTCAGAGCTCGATCACGCTCCGGATCCCGTCCTGAGCCTCCATCAGCTCGAACGCCTGGTTCACGTCGTCGAGGCGGATGCGGTGCGAGACGAACGCTTCGACGTCGATCTCCCCGGCCAGTGCGCGCTCGACGAGCTCGGGCACCTGGTCGCGGCCCTTGACGCCGCCGAACGACGAGCCCGCCACCCGCCGGCCGGTGATCAGGAAGCGCGGAATGATCTCGAGCACCTCGCCCTTGCCCGCGACCCCGGCGACGGTGCACAGACCCCACCCCATGCGCGCCGACTCGACCGCCTGGCGCATGACCTTCACGTTGCCGGTCGCCTCGAACGTGTAGTCGGCGCCGAAGCCGTCCGTCAGCTCGAGGATCTCCTCGACCGCGCCGGGCCCGCCGACGAGCGTGTCGGTCGCGCCCTGGCCCTTCGCGAGCTCGAGCCGCCCCGGGGAGAGGTCGACGGACACGATCCGCTCGGCCCCTTGGAGGCGGCAACCCGCGACCGCGCCGAGGCCGACCATGCCCGCGCCGAAGACGACGCAGGTCGAGCCGGGCGCAACCTTGGCGGTGTTCATCGCGGCGCCGAGGCCCGTCGAGAGCCCGCACGCGAACAGGCACGCGTGCTCCGGCGGCGCCTCCGGATTCACCTTTGCAAGCGCGATCTCGGGCATCACCGTGTACTCGGCGAAGGTGGAGCAACCCATGAAGTGGCGGACCGGCTCGTCGTTCCGGCCCAGGCGCGTCGTCCCGTCCGGCAGGAAGCCCAGGCTCTGTTGCTCGCGGATCGCGAGACACAGGTTCGTCCGGTCGCTGAGACAGTGAACGCACTCGCGGCACTGCGGCGAGAAGAGCGTCACCACCTGGTCTCCCGGCGCGACCGAAGTCACATCGGCGCCCACCGTCTCCACGATGCCCGCGCCCTCGTGGCCGAGCACCGTCGGCGCGTACCCGGACGGGTCGGCCCCGGAGGCGGTGTACAGGTCCGTGTGGCAGACCCCGCACGCGACGAGCCGGACGAGCACCTCGCCCGCCTTCGGCTCCGCCAGCTCGACCTCCTGGACGACGAGGGGCTGACCGAATTCCTCGAGGACTGCGGCCCGGATCCGCACGGGCCAATGGTCGCACAACGCCTGCTAGGCGAGCTCGATCTCGGCGGGCAGGTCCGCAGGCGCCTCCCGCGGCTCGAGCTCGCTGCGCACCCTCGCGTCGAAGTAGAGGTACGTGGTGGTGATGGCGACGAACGGCATCGCGAGCGCGTACACGACTCCGGCTACGAGGTTCAGCAAGACGAACGGGGCGTGGGTGAGGATGATCAGCAGGGCCCCGATGAGCGGCCCGATCGCGAGCGCGAGCACGAGGCCGATTCCGACGAGCGAGGCGACGCGGAGCCAGCGCCCGCCGACGAGCTCCCCGCTTCGGCGCAGGGCTCCGAGCGCCGAGGCGTCCTCGAGCTCCACGACCTGCGCGAGAAACGCCCAGCGCACGGCGAGCCAGAGCGCGATTGGGCTCAGGAACACGGTCGCGGTCAGCGCAACCCAGGCCAAGACCGCGAGCAGCAGAGTGCCGAGCAGAGGACGGAAGCGGGTGAGCGCCAGGCGGTAAGCGTGGACCGGGCCGATCTCGTTTCCACGGTCGACCTCGACGAGTGCCTTCGCCGTCGCGGCTTGCACGAGCCCGAACCCGAGCAGTGCGAGCGTCGTCCCGAGCGTGACCACGAGCAGCACCAGCGCGCCCGCCCCCTCGCCCGAGGTGTCGACGCCCAGCAGGCCGAAGCCGCCGAGGACGAGCGCCTGTACGAGCGAGATCAGGATCCCGAGCGGGATGAAGACGAGGCCGATGCCGACGAAGAGCGCGGCCCGCCGTGAGGCGTACATGCGCGCGGCACTGGACAGGATCCGCCCCCACGCGCGCCTGTGCGCCAGGCGAAGCGGCACGCCGGGACGCCAGGTGGTGCGTCTGACCAGCCAGACGAGCAGCAGGAACAGGATCCCGATCGCGATCAGGGTCGTGGTCGGGTCTCGGACGAGGGCGGTCAGGGCCGCCGAGCCCTTCTCGACCCCGTTGCAGAAGAAGTCCGTCGCTCCGGTTCCGAAGATCCCGGCGGTCGGCACCGCGTAGCTCCGCGAGCGCCAGCCGTCCGACCACGTGATCGGCTCGGTCCACTGCGTCTTCAGGTTCGGCCCGGTCGGGCCGTTGTAGAACGCCGGCTGCAGCTCGCCCCAGCGCCCCTCGAACGTGATCCACGGGAACGCCTTCGCGGCGGCCGCGGGGTCGCTCGGAATCGTCTTCACAACCGGCCGGAGCTCGTCGTGGGGCCCACGAGTGTCGTCGCAACCCACGCCCGCGTCCGCCGAGCTGCCGAGGTAGAGCGCGGCGTTGTACTTGTTCGCGTGGCTGCCGGCGGCGGGGTAGACGACGGGGTGCGTCCCGTCGACGAGCTCGAGCTTGTCGTCGCCCCAGTCGGCATGCTCCGCGCCCTCGTGGGAGCTGTAGCCGACCTTCGTCGGCTCCGTGCGCAGCGCCTCGGCGGCGGTGTTCGCGTCGAAGTCGAGCTGGATCATCTCCCAGTCGCCTTCGTGCTTGTTGTTGAAGTCGTTGAAGACGTAGAAGAACCAGTACTGGAGCGAGAGCTTGCCCGGGTGCGCGGGGTCGGTCGCGACGTGTGCGTAGACCGTCGGCGTCCCACCGCCCGGAGCGAGGTGGTCCTGCCAGCGCTCGTAGTCGCAGCCCGGGCTGAGGGCGCTCCCCGGGTAGTCGAGGTGGTACTCGTAGCGGTTGACGAGGTCCTGCGCGCTCGGGCCGATCTTCACCAGGTCGGTCGTGTTCCAGGGCCCGCGCAGCGCAACGGTCGGCTGGCCGAACAGCAGGTCGACGTCGAGCGGGATGTACGGCTCGCCGGGGCCGCATTCCACGGGTTGCTCGACGAGGCGAACGACCGGGCTGTACTTCTGCGCGAGCGCCTCCTCGTCGCTCGTCGCCGCGCTAGCCGTGACGGCGACCGCGAGCGCAGCCGCGCCCATCAGAGCGAGCAGCACGAGCAGTCTCAGCCGGTGTCGCTGTCTTTTCACGCTTCGCTAGTTCGACGGGAACCGCGCCAATCCCGGTTCCGGTCGTCTCGTGCGCGCTCCAGCGCGCCAGCTACTCGGCGGTCGGCTCGGAGAGCGCTAGTTGTTGTTCGCCGTCAGCGAAGGCGTGTAGTGCCCTGCGGGACGGTCGACGTACACGATGCCGCCGGAGGCCGGGATCCAGGCCTTCTCGAACTGCTCGCGGTTGTACACGTGACGCACGGACGGGTTGTCCGGCGAGGCCGGGTCGTACGCGATCACGTCACCGTTGCCCATGAACCCGCCGATTACCATCAGGTGGCCGTTCGTGCTCTTGATTCCGCCGTCGAGCTTGTTCGGCTGCCACGCGACCGAGGCGACGAGCGGAATGCCCGCCCTGATGAACGGCTCGGCCTCGCGCAGGTTGTGCAGCTGAGTCACGTCGGTGACGAGCCCGCGCTCGGCAGCGTATGCCGTGTTGAACGGCCAGTTGCCCGCGCCCTGGTAGTGGTAGTCGTAGACGAAGCGCGCGGTGTAGTCGACCTCCGGATCCGCAAAGGCCTGATCGACCCAAGCGGTCTCGGCAGACGACGGCGCGTACTGCGAGCCCCAGAAGCGAACGACCATCGCCGACGAGGTCGGGCTGCACCACGCCTCGCCGCCGTTGTCGAACTCGGGGTACTCGCCGTGGTGGGTCTCCTGCGAGAAACGCGGCAGGTTGAGGTCGATCGTCTGGCCGTTCATCGTCGTCGCGCTCGGGAAAGTGCCCTGCTGGTTCGTCAGGTTCGACGCGACCGCGCTGTAGCGGCTGACCGAAACCTGCGCGTCGGGCATGTCCGTGCGCCTGAAGATCGTCAGCCGGAGCTGGTACGCGACCGCCGGATGGTCCTTCGTGAAGAAGGTGTCGATGGAGACGAAGCCGTCCGCGTCTCCCTGCCCGCCCACCGACGTGCGGTGGAAGCTGGAGTCGTTGTACGTCCAGCGGCCGAGGATGTACCACTTGGCCCAGTGCCCGTTGTTCAGCTGGGGCTTCACCTCGGACTGGATGAAGGTGCCCGGCGTCGTCTTCGAGTTCCAAGACGAGACCAGCTCGTTGAACGCGAAGTTCATCGGGTATACCGGCGACGTCCACGTGCCGAACGCGTAGCTTCCGGAGCCGTCGACGTGCTGACCGAGCACCGTCACAGCCGAGAACGGGTCGGTGTACTCGAAGGTCCCGGCCCCGTTGCCGGCGAGCTTCAGCGCGCCGCCCTGGTACGCGAGACCGTCCAGCGACCCCGACGTGAAGTCGACGGTCTGGAAGTTGAGCGGATAGGGCTGCAAGGCGAAAGCGGGGGCTGCGGACGCGAGCAGGAGGCCTGCTCCGAGCCCGAAGAGCACTATGACGCGCCGAAGCATCGGGCGATCCTAACGCACTCGTTCGAAAACGCATAGGGGCGATTTGCAAGTCGGCATACGGGAGCCGTCGCAGGCGTTTCTCACAAAAGGACGCTTCGCCGCGTTCTCTTCAGAGATGGCCACGTTGGAGACGACAGCTCATGTGCCCGCCGACCGCGAACGGCTGCTCGCGCTCGGCGCCGGGCTCGTCACCGTCACGCTCTGGGCCTCGGCGTTCGTCGGCATCCGGTCGGCGTCCCAGCACCTCTCGCCCGGGGCGCTCGCGTTCGGCCGGTTGACGATCGCGAGCCTCGCTCTGGGCTCGCTCCTCCTCTGGAGGCGGGAGCCGCTGCCCGGGCGGCGCGACGTGGCGTCGATCGCGCTCGTCGGGCTCTTCTGGTTCGGGCTCTACAACATCGCGCTGAACGCGGCCGAGCGGCGGGTCGACGCCGGCACCGCCTCGATGCTCGTCAACGTCGGCCCGATCATCCTCGCCGTCCTGGCCGGCTTCGTCCTGCACGAAGGCTTCCCGAGGCGCCTGTTCGCCGGGTGCGCCGTGGCGCTCGCCGGTGTGGTCGTGATCGCGACCGCGACCTCGAACCAGGGGCTCGAGGCCAGCTGGGGCGCGCTCCTCTGTCTCGCGGCGGCGGTCTTCTACGCCGTCGGCGTCGTCGTCCAGAAGCCGGTGCTGGCACGCGTGTCGCCGCTGATGCTGACCTGGCTCGCCTGCACGTTCGGCGCCGTCGTGTGCCTCCCGTTCGCCTTCTCGCTCGGGCAACAGCTGCCGGATGCGCCCGCGTCGTCGATCGGCTGGATGGTCTACCTCGCGATCGCGCCGATGGCGATCGGCTTCCTGACGTGGGGCTACGCGCTCGCGCGCACAACCGCCGGGCGCATGGGCTCGATCACGTACCTCGTGCCGCCGATCGCGATCCTGCTCGGCTGGCTGCTGCTCGGCGAGACGCCGCCCGGGCTCGCGATCGTGGGCGGCGCGATCTGCCTCGCAGGCGTCGTCGTCGCGCGGCGCCAGCCTGCTAGCGCCGCTTCCGACCGACCAGCAGACTGACCCTCGCGCCGCTCGCTCGGCGTGATCCCGCCCGCGGGTTCTGTCCGAGCACGCGGCCCACGCGCCTGGAGTGGACGTGCCGCACACGGCCGGGGGCGCAGTGGGCGCGACGGATCCTGGCCCGCGCGTTCGCCAGCCGCATGCCGATCACGCGGGGTACGCGGCACAGGACGACCGGCGGTGGCGGAGGTGGCGGCGGGGGCGGTGGCTGAGGCGGAGGCGGCTGAGCGCCGTTCGCGAGCGCGACGAGCTCGTCCTGCGATCCGTTGAAGACATCCTGGTCGCCCGGGAAGTCGACGGGCTGGTTCGTCCACTGCCAGAACGCGTAGTTGCTCCAACCGGCGGGAAGCTGGCCGACCGACTGGCACCAGCAGGCGATCCAGAGCGGGTCGGTTGCGCCGAAGCCCGCGTAGTCGCCGGTGCACGCCTGCCACCAGTTCGCCGTCGAGTAGATGATCGGCCAGCGGCTCGTCAGCGCCTGGTACTGGGTGACGAAGCTCGTCAGCCAGGTGACCATCGCGCTCTGGCTCAGGCCGTAGCAGGTAGCGCCGTACGGGTTGTACTCGATGTCGAGCGCCCCGGGCAGCGTCTGGCCGTCGGCGGACCACGCGCCCCCGTTCTCCGCGAACCACTGCGCCTGCGCGGCGCCGGTCGACCGGTCGGGCAGGCCGAAGTGGTACGCCCCGGCGACGAGCCCGACGTCGTGCGCGCCGCCGTACTGCTGCGTGAAGTACGGGTTGACGTAGCTCGTCCCCTCGGTCGCCTTGACGAAGGCGAAGCGCGCGCCGTTCGCGGCCACCGTCGGCCAGCCGACGTTGCCCTGCCAACTGCTCACGTCGAGCCCAGGCAGGCCCGCGGGCCGAGCCGCCCGCTGGGGCGTAACGTGGCGCATCGCCAGGCCAGACCCGGCGTGGTCGCGCTCCGGGTGCGCCAGGGGGCTTCCGGCTCCGAGTGCCGCTCCCGCCGTCGTCAGGCCGGCCGTGAGCGCCGCCAGCACGACACGATTCAGACCCACCGAGCCACGCTAACAACGACTTGTTAGGAAGCCGTCAGGCGCCGCTGGTTTCCTATGTCCTCGGGCCATGGGCCGCTTCAACATCGTCGAGCGACGGGTTGCACGCTTCGTCCAGGAGCCGCCGACGCTGCGTGGAGCGACGGCCGTGATCGTGACGGCGACCTTCGTCGTGGTCGTCGGCGCCGGGCTCCTGATGACTGTCATGGACAACACCGAGTTTCCGAACGTCGGCCTCGGGTTGTGGTGGGCCGTCCAGACGGTGACGACGGTCGGCTACGGCGACGTCGCGCCGAAGGATGTCAGCGGCAGGCTCCTCGGAACGTTCGTCATGCTCGAGGGGACCGCGTTCATCGCGATCGTGACCGCGCTGATCACGTCCAGCTTCATCACGCGCGCGCAAACCGAGCGCGACGCCGTGCAGAAGGCCGACGACTTGAGCGACCGCGACCTGATGGAGAAGCGCTTCGACGAGCTGGAGCGGAAGATCGACGCGTTGGCCTCCCAGCGCTGATCGCGGGCCACCGCGAGACCGTTTCAACTTTGACCCGGATTTCGACCCCAGGCGAGAGGACGCTCGCGCAGCCGGCGATCACGTCACCTGCCCGCTCCTGTCTGGACGGGGTGCGCAGCTAGTCTCGTGGTCGGTGTGGTGGGCGATCCGCTCAACAGGGGGGAAGCATGATTCAGCGGAAGCTTGGTGATCTCGAGGTGTCTGCGATCGGTCTGGGTTGTATGGGGATGTCCGGTTTTTACGGCTCGACCGACGAGGCGGAGGGAGTTGAGACGATCCGGCGGGCGCTCGCGCTTGGCGTCGACTTCATCGATACGGCGCAGCTATACGGGCCTTTGACGAACGAGTCGCTTGTAGGACGTGCCGTCGCGGGGCGCCGCGACGAGTACGTGATCGCGACGAAGTTCAACCGGCGGATGGACGGCGCCGTCCCCGGTGACATGTCGAGTGTGGGACCGCAGGACGGCTCCGCCGATCACGTGCGTAGCTCGATCGAAGGCTCGCTTCGCCGGCTCAGCACCGATTACGTCGACCTCTACTACCAACACCGAGTCGATCCGAACGTTCCGATCGAGGAGACCGTCGGCGCCATGGCCGAGCTGGTCACGGAGGGCAAGATCCGCCATATCGGATTGAGCGAAGCCGCCGCCGACACGATCCGGCGCGCCAACGTCGTTCATCCGATTGCAGCGGTGCAGACCGAGTACTCGCTGTGGTCGCGAGACCCCGAGGATCAGGTGTTGCCGACGTGTCGGGAGCTCGGCATCGGGTTCGTGCCTTACTCCCCGCTCGGTCGCGGCTTCCTCGCGGGGCGGTTCACTTCGCCGGACGAGCTCGACGAGGGCGACTTCCGCCGTACCGGCCCGCGCTTCACCGGCGACAATCTGCAGGCCAACCTGCGCCTCGCCGACAAGGTCAAGGAAATCGCTGCTGAGAAGGGCGTCACGCCGGCGCAACTAGCGATCGCGTGGCTGCTCGCCCAGGGTGACGACATCGTGCCGATTCCCGGCACGAAGCGCCGCACCTACCTCGAGCAGAACGCCGCCGCAGTCGATGTCCGACTCACCGCAGACGACCTAACGCGCATCGATGCTGAACTTCCGCAGACAGCCGGCGAGCGCTACGACGAGGCGGGGATGGCCAGCGTCAACCGCTAACGAATGGCAGACGGCTCCGACCCGCGTGCCGCACCGCCCATCTCGCTGATGGACCACATGTCTTAGCCCATAGAACGTCAGGCGTCGTTCCGGCACGCTCGCGCAGGTCTCAGTCCTAGGGCGTGAGCAGTTTCCAGTGCCCCTCGGAGACGATGTCGACGGTGCCGTCGACCACTTTGATGGCGGTCTCGTCGTCGATCGCGTACGCGGGGCTTGACAAGCCGGCCGCCCATTCTTCTGCGGTGGCCATCGTGTTCCACGGCAGGTCAGGGTTGTCGAGGTGCGGGAAGATCGAGAAGTCGACGATCCCTAGGGTGCGGTCGTCTGTCGCGGACGGCCACGTCACGAAGGAGTCACCGACCCGGGGGGTCATGACCATGCTTCCGGCGCTCACCCCGACCCAGACCGTCTCGGGCAGCGACGGCAGAAGGTCTGCCAAGCCGGACGCCCGCATCCAGTGGCACAGGTACGTCGCATCACCGCCCTCGACGAGCAGGACGTCAGTCTCTCGGACCAGCGGGACCCAGCGCTCCGCGTCGAGGCTCGGCAGGGCGGTGAGCTCCAGTACTCCCATGGACTTCCAGCCAAGTCCGACCGTGGGAGTGCCAGTCTCCCGCCCGCTGATGCACTGCCACGCCTGGCGAGGACCTGCCATGGGATGCCCGTACAACCCCGTGGGAATGCAGAGGGCGTCGCACTCGGCGGTCGGCTTGCCCAGCAGTTCGACCAGTTCAGCGTGGATGCTCGCGTTCTTGATGCCGGCGGACGTAAGAAGAAGCTTCAAGTTGCCTCCCGAATTCGTTGGTGTGGGCGAGCACGTCCTGGGTGCTTACGGATCCGTACGCGGTAGAGACGCGGTGGCCAGCGAAAACTCATCGGTTCCGGCCAGATCACTGGCGCACACGACTCGCCCAGGTCAGGGCTGTTCCTGATCGAACCGGTGGCGCGTCTGGCCGAAGGTGCCCTTGGCGAACGCGAGCACCTTGGTGGACTTCACCGAGAACACGAGGACCGCGTCGGCGTTTGCCTCGTGCCGGAAGCCGCCGTTGTGCACCTCGTAATGCCAGCGGCCGTCCCACTTCGTCTCCCACGCCTCTGCGAGCCGGTTGAGGACGCTCTCCTGTATCACCTGGACGGCCTCGCCCTCGACCACGACGTCGAGTCCGCGCTCCCATTCGTTGCAACCGGTCAGCAGGATCACGTTCTGGTTGGTTCTCAGGTTCACGGCCTTCTGCTCGCCGAAGCCGGTCGCGAAATAGATCGCGTCCTCGAGCCAGACAGCGACGAGCGGCGTCACATGGGGCCGACCGTCCGCTCGGACGGTCGCGATCCAGAACAACTCGGCGTCTTCGAGCGCCCGGCGCGTCTGGTCCCAATCGGTCGCGACCGCGGCCCGGTCGCTGAAGCGCGCGTCGAGCTCAGTCACTGGCTGCCTCATCGAGGGCTCCTTTCGATCCGGGGTCTCAGCGGCCCCGCGCTTACGGATCCGTACGCAGTAGAGACCGGCAGCGCCCCAAGAATTCATCGGCGCTCCTTGCGATCCGCGTCAGTCAGACATGTGAGAGTGCGGCGTCGAGCCCGCACGCGCGGTCCGTTCCCAGAGGGTCGCGTTGACGACCGCCGCGGCGACGACCAGCCTGCTGACCAGGAAGAGGCCGACGAGCAACCCCGCGGCGACTCCCAGCGCCCCGTACGTCCCCTGCTTGGCGATCGCGTACGGCGTGATGAAGTAGGCGATCACGACCTGGAGCGCCTCGACGCCGATCCCGAAGACCAGCGCGCCCGGGAGGAGCGCCGTCCAGTCGGTCTCCTGGTGCGGAAGCCGGAGCGTGATCAGCAGCCACAGCCCCGCGTAGAACACGAGCGCGATCAGCGTCAGAAGCAAACCGGGGCCGGGCGCCCAGGCCCGGGCCGCACTGGCGGCTGCCGACACGACTCCGAAGCCGATGAGCAGGACGAGGAGCCTCAGCGATGCGACGAGCTTCGGCTTCGGCGCACGGCTCCGATCGTCGGTCCAGACCAACCTGTGCGCTCCGATCAGCACCCGGAGCACGCTCCGCGTCGCCCAGACCAGCACCGGAACACCGATCAGAAGCGCGTACCAGCGGTTCGGGCTGTCGGCTGCGTTGGCGATCGAGCTCGTGATCAGGCCCTCCACGCCGAGCGACTTGGCGGCCGCCTCGGGAGACTCCGAGTTGGCGTCCGCGGCGATGCCGAGGCCCGCGACGATGACGAGCGCGAGCGGCAGCAGCCAGATGAAGAGCCGGTAGGCGAGGGCGCCCGCGATGATCCCACCGCCGACCTCGCTGTCCCGGTCGACCATCTCGAAGATCGCGTCGACCGAGCGATGCCGGCTCCGCTCGCCCTGCGCGCGCTCGGCGAGCCGCTCGGCGTCCTCTCGCCTGGCAGCCGCCCACTGGCGCGTCTTCTCGATGCGCGACGCCGGCTCCGGCTCCACGGTGTCCTGCCCGGGCTCTCGTCCTGCGGGTTCCACTTCGTGGTGCAATCGTGCCGCAAGCGTGGAGACGAGCGAAGCCGAGAACCACCGGCTGGCTGGTTCACGACGACCGGCCAGCCGCCTGCCTGGGGCCTCGTGCGCTACTAGGCGCGGCCCTACCGCAGGCCGGGGGACGCTGCTCGCCGCCGTCGCCGGCGTGGTCGTCGGGGCCGCCGCTTCAGGTGGGCCCTTCTAAAATCTCGCGCCGTCTGGCGCTGCTCACGGCGGGCTCCGTCCTCGCAGCCGAAGGTCACGATCAACTCGATCGCGCGCGGACCGATCCGGAATCGAACGGCGAAGACGGTCGGAGGCCCTACCTGAGCCGGTCGAGCAGCTCGCGCTTCTTCTGGTCGAACTCCTCCTGGGTGACCAACCCGCGATCCCTCATGTCCGCGAGGCGGCTGAGCGCGGTGTCCAGCTCCTCGGCCGACATGCCGCCGCCCCCGGTGGGGCGCTCCTGCTGAGCCGCGGCTGCGACCGCGACCGCATCCTGCATGGCGCGGCCCCCGCCAACCTCGAGCTCGTGCTCCTGCTTGGCATCGAGGAGCGCTTTCTTGAACCCGTCCGCGTTCGGGAGGAAGCGAATCTTGCTCGTTCCGGCCTCGGCCGCGGTCAGCAGGTCGATCTCCCCGTAGCCGAAGATCCGGCCGAGCCAGGGGTGGCCCACGTTCATGTCGGTGATCGCCTGCAGCGAGGTGTCGTGCGTGTACTTGTTGACGACACCGCCGGCCTCGATCACACGACGCGTCGTGACGAGATAGCGCTCGACCCTCCAGACGAGGAAGTACCAGACGAGGCCGATCAGGCCGACGGCCAGCGCGATCCAGAACGCGTAGCCGAGCAGCGTGCTGATCGGCCCTGCGACACCGTGGTCCGGGACCGCCTGGTCGAGGGCCCCCGAGACGAGCCCGATCACGAGCGCGAGCACGAACCACCGCCCCGCCTCGAGGAACGTCAGCCAGTGGCGCTGCCGGACGAGCAGGACGCGCTCACCCGTGGCGAGCAGCGAGTCGTACTTCGAGGTGTCCTCAGCCGATGCGCTCATGCCTCGACGAGATATTGACTGCTCGGCCGGATCACGGAGCACCGGTCCGGAGCGGGTAGCGTGCGAAGGGCAAGCGAGCAGGGAGGTCATCGTGGAGGGTGCCGCAACCCGAAGTCCGTTGATGCTGATTCACGGAGCCTGGCTCTCGTCGCGGAGCTGGGACACGTTCGCCGAGTACTTCCGCGACCGGGGCTATGACGTCTCCGCCCCCGAATGGCCACGCAAGCAGGGCGACGTCGAAGAGCTGCGCGAGGCGACGGAGGCACTCGAGGGGCTCGGCCTGAGCGAGATCGTCGATCACTACGAGGCGCAGATCAAAGCGCTCGACCACGAGCCGATCCTGATCGGCCACTCGTTCGGCGGGCTGATCGTCGAGCTCCTGCTCGACCGCGGGCTCGCCCGCGGCGGCGTCGCGATGAGCCCGGCGCCGCCGAAGGGGATCCTCGTCCTGCCGTTCTCGTCGCTGAAGGTCGCCTCGTCGGCGCTCGCGCATCCGTCTCGCTGGCACGGCGTCGTGCCGCTCACGCTCGAGGAGTTCACCTACGGCTTCGTGAACACGTTCACACCCGAGGACGCGAAGGCCGCGTACGAGAAGTACTACGTCCCGGAAACGGGTCAGATCTTCTACGAGGCGGGTTTCGCGAACTTCCATCTGCACCCGCCCACCGAGCTGCATTTCAAGTACGAGGAGCGGGCGCCGCTGCTGATCATCGGCGCCGACCAGGACCACACGGTCCCCGCCTCGGTCGCGAAGAAGCAGTTCAAGAAGTACGAGAAGTCTCCGGCCCAGACCGACTACCTCGAGTTCGCGGGCCGGCCTCACCTGATGATGACCGCCGAGAAGTGGGCCGAGATCGCAGGCGCGATCGAAGGCTGGATCGCCGGCGTGCCCGAGAAGACGGCCGTCGCGGCGGGCAAGACGTCGGCCTAGCCGCTCGAAACAGGGAGCCGGGGACGGCCGGCCCGTCCCCGGCTCGATGTCCTCAGGCCGCGGCCGCCGCGCGCTCGAGCTCCGCGATCTCGATCTTTCCCATCTTCAGCATCGCGGCCATCACGCGCTGCGACTTCTCACGGTCGGGGTCGCCGATCAGCTTGGAGAGGATCTTCGGGACGATCTGCCAGGACACGCCGTAGCGGTCCTTGAGCCAGCCGCACGGCCCCGCTTCACCGCCGTCGGTGAGCGCGTCCCAGAACCCGTCGACCTCCTCCTGCGTCTCGCAGTCGACCTCGAACGAGATCGCCTCGTTGAACGTGAAGTTCGGCCCGCCGTTCAGCGCGATGAACTGCTGCCCGTCGAGCTCGAACGTGACCGTCATCACGGTGCCCTCCGGGCGCGGACCAGCGGAGCCGTAGCGGGCGACCTCGACGATCCTCGAGTTCGGGAAGATCGAGGTGTAGAACTGCGCCGCGTCCTCGCCCTCGGTGTCGAACCACAGGCAGGGTCTGATCTTCTGCATCACTCCTCCTTGAGCTCGTGTCTCTCCATGTAGACGGTTGTTCCGCCGGGAAGTCATCGCCGTGCAACCTCCGGATCACGTCCTAGGATCCGCGCGTGGGCTTCAACCAGTGGATGCTCGCATTCCACGTGCTGAGCGCGTTCTCGCTCGTAGCGGGGAGCACCCTGTTCTGGGTCCTCGTCGTCGCGGTGCGCCGCATCGACACGCCTGACGACACGCTTCGCCTCGGGCCCGTCGCGCGAGTGGGCAACGCGACGATCGCGGTCGGCATGGGCGGCACGATCATCCTCGGCATCTATCTCGCCTTCGCCGTCGACGGCTATGCGATCTGGGACGGCTGGATCCTGGCTGCCCTCGTGCTGTGGGCCGTCGGCGCGACGCTCGGCCGGCAGGTCGAGGAGGCCTTCAGGCACGGCCCGAGGAAAGCCCTCGAGCTCAAGCAGGCAGGAGAGAACGGTCCGAACGCCGAGCTCCTGGCGCTCAACCGCACCTCGCGCGGTGTCCTCCTCCACGCCCTGACGTCGGCCGTCCTGCTCCTGATCATCATCGACATGATCTGGAAGCCCGGAGCATGAGCGTGCTCGCCACAGTGCGCCCGGACGACTGGAACTTCCCGCTCTTCGTGCACGTGCTCGGCGCCATGATCCTCGTCGCCGGCCTCGTCACGGGCGCCGCAGCTCTCTTCTTCGCGAGAGGCGACGAGAAGCTGCTGCGGCTCGGATTCTGGTCCTTGATGCTCGTCTCGTTCCCCGGCTGGGTCGTGATGCGCCTCGGCGCGCAGTGGATCTACTCCAGGGAGGGCTGGGACAACGTTCCGAGCAAGCTGGTTCCGAGCTGGCTGGGAATCGGGTACCTGATCGCGGACGCCGGCGGCTTCGTTCTCGTGATCACGCTGCTTCTCGGCGGCATCGGCGTGCGCCGCCTGCAAGCCGGGAAGGGCTCCCGGCTCCTCAAGGCCGTGCTCGTGCTTTCGGTCGTGCTGCTCGCGGCCTACGTGGTCGCCATTTGGGCGATGGCCGGCAAGCCGGGCTAGATCAGCTCGGCGCCTCACCGGCCGGGACGTACGGAGCGCACCGCGGCTCATGCTTTTCGGCGAGACGCATGAGCAGCGTGTGCAACTGGGCCCGCTCCTCGTCGCTCAGCGGATCGAGAAACTCGTCCTCGTTGCGGCGGGCGAGCGCACGCAGGCGCCGAAGCGTCTTCGTCCCGTCAGCGGTCATGCGGACAAGGTGCCGCCGGCGATCCTTCGGGTCTCGCTTGCGCTCCAGGAGCCCCTGCTCCTCGAGCTCGTCGAGTAGCCCGACCAGCTGGCCGCGGTCGTAGCCGAGCGCATCGGCGATCGAGCCCTGCGTCTCGGCCGAGCCGTCGTCGAGTAGGAGCAGGATCGCGTAGTGGTACGGGTGGAGCCCGGTCTCCTCGTAGGAGTCCATCGAGCGCTCCTTGGCGGCGAAGCCGAGCCGCTTGAGCAGGAACGTCGACGACGCCAGTAGCTCGTCGGGCATCCGAGGCGCGAAGCGAGTCGTGGGCGTCTCGGGAGTGGTTGTCATGGGCAATAGAGTAGCGCGTCCAACCGTTGCCGTGCTATAACGTTGTGGTACTCAACGATTTGGGAGGCCAATTAGTGTCACACTCCACAAACTGGAACTCGCGCTGGGTCGCCCTGGCGCTCATCGTCACCGCGCAGTTCATGGTCATCCTCGATGTCGCGATCGTGAACGTCGCGCTGCCCTCGATCAAGTCCGACCTCGACTTCTCGGCCACGAACCTGCAGTGGGTGATCTCTGCCTACGCGATCCTCTTCGGCGGGACGCTGCTCCTCGGAGGCCGGCTCGCCGACCTGCTGGGCCGCCGCCGGCTGTTCATGGCGGGGCTCGCGCTCTTCTCTTTTAGCTCCCTGCTCTGCGGCCTCGCCTGGTCGGAAGCCTCGCTGATCGGCTTCCGCGCGCTCCAGGGCCTGGGCGGGGCGCTCCTCGTTCCGGCCGCGCTCTCGCTCCTGATGACGACCTTCGCCGAGGGCCGTGAGCGCAACCGTGCGCTCGGGATCTACGCGGCGGCCTCCGGAAGCGGCGCCGCAGCAGGCGTGCTCCTCGGCGGGCTGCTCACGTCGTACCTGAGCTGGTCGTGGATCTTCTTCATCAACGTCCCGGTCGGGATCGCGGCGATCGCGCTCACGCCGCTGCTCCTGCAGGAGAGCCGTGCGGAGCTCGCCCATCGGCACTTCGACCTCCCGGGCGCTGCCTCGGTGACCGCCGGGTTGATGCTGCTCGTCTACGCGACGACCCGCGCGGCCGGCGACGGCTGGGGCGCGCCGACCACGCTCGCGCTCTTCGGCTCGGCCGCGGCCCTGCTCGCCGCGTTCGTCGTGATCGAGCTCCGCTCGAAGTCGCCGCTCCTGCCGCTGCGCATCTTCCGGCTGCGCACGCTGACCGGCGCGAACGCGGCGATGGCGATCGTCGGCGCGGTCGCCTTCTCGGAGTTCTTCGTCCTCTCGCTCTACCTCCAGAACGTCCTGCACTACTCGCCCGTCCAGAGCGGCGTCGCCTTCGTCGGCTTCGCGCTGACCGTCGTCGTCATCTCGAACGTCGCGCAGGCGGTCGTGGGACGCTTCGGCGTGCGCCCGACGCTCATGCTCGGGCTGCTCGCGTCGGCGGCCTCGGTCGCGTGGCTGACGCGGCTGCCCGTGGACGGACACTACTTCTGGGATCTCTTCCCGGCCTTCGTCCTCGGCGGCGCGGGGATGGGCCTCTCCTTCGTCCCGATCACGATCGGCGGCCTCGCGGGCATCGAGCGCTCCGACGCGGGCGTCGCCTCGGGCCTGATCAACACGAGCCGCCAGATCGGCGGCGCGCTCGGCATCGCGGCCGTCAGCGCGATCGCGGCCACGGCGACGAGGAGCTACGCGGACGCACATGCGGCGGTCACGGCCGCGAGCGCTCCCGCGCTCGACCACGGGTTCCAGACCGCGCTCTACGTGCTGACGGGCCTGCTGCTCGCCGGCGCGGCGATCGTGCTCACGCTCATGAGGCCGACCCCGCAGCCGAGTGCGGAGACCGTGCCCGTGGACACAGCCGCCGTCGTGCTGGACGAGGCGGCCTGAGCAAGCGTTGCGGCCCGGCTAGATCTGCCACACACCGTCCTGCTGGACGACCTCGCCGTCCAGCAGGATCTGGCCGCCCGGGCGCAGGTCCTTGACGATGTCCCAGTGGATCTCGCTCTGGTTCGTTCCTCCGACGTCTGGGAGGCCGTTGCCGAGCGCGAGGTGGACCGTGCCGTCGATCTTCTCGTCGAAGAGCGTGTTCTTCATGAAGCGGGTGATGCCCGGGTTGCAGCCGATGCCGAGCTCGCCCAGCCGGCGTGAGCCATCGTCCCGGTCGAGCACGTCGAGGAAGAACTCCTCTTCGGTCGCGGCGGAGGCGTCGACGACCTTCCCGCCTTCGAAGCGCAGCCGGATCCCGGTCACGTCGCGCCCGAGGTAGGGAGCCGGGAACTCGAGGAACGAGATCGTGCCCTCCGCCGAGTCCTCGACGGGCGAGAAGTAGAACTCTCCGCCGGGCATGTTCGCACCGCCGGCGTCGACCTTCCCGGAGCGGCCGGCGAGGCTGAGGGTGATGTCCGTCTCGGCACCGACGATCCGCACGTCGTCCGCGGCGTCGAAGCGTTCCGCATAGCGGCTCATGCGTTCGTGCTCCGCGTCCCAGTCGAGCAGGCACGCGCCGTAGAGGAAGTCCTCGTAGTCCCCGAGCGACATGCCCGCGTCCTGGGCCAGCGCCGGGCACGGGTAGTTGCAGCCCACCCACTTCAGATCGTTGGTGAAGACGCGCTCGGCGTGCGGGCGGATCGAGGCCTGGAGCCGCGCGAGCCGCTCTGGCGGGACCGCCGTGATCTCGCGCGTGTTCTCCGGCGCGTCGATCGCGATCAGCCCGTCGGCGTGCTCGAGCGCGTACGCCTCGATCGGCGCGAGCGTATCGATCAACTCGTCGGGCGCTTCGAGGAGCCACGGAATGTTCCCGGTGAGGGTGGTCCGCACGAGTGCGTAGGCGCCGCGCTTCCCGAGTAGACGGGCCACCTCGTCGACGAGCGGCCGCGCGGTCGGCCCGCCCCAGAGGATCACCTGCCAGCCTGGCTGGACCCCGACACAGGTGTCGACGAGGATTCGTGCGTACTCCTCGATCCGCGGGTCGCGCATGCGAGAGCGGGAATGCTACGGGTCGTGCATAAGCTGACCGGGTGGCGGCCAAGCGACACGAGGTTTCGAACCGCGTCCGCGTGCGCCGCGGGCCGACGAAGGGACGCTACGACCGGGCCTCGATCGACGACGTGCTCGATCGCGGCCTGCTCGCGCACGTGGCGTTCGCCGACGGAGACGCGGCGGTCTGCATCCCCATGCTCTATGCGCGCGTCGGC
This sequence comes from uncultured Actinomycetes bacterium, assembly GCA_963850415.1. GTDB lineage: Bacteria > Actinomycetota > Thermoleophilia > Gaiellales > Gaiellaceae > VAXT01. The sequence goes on along the minus strand of CAWKLE010000003.1, from coordinate 1,003,822 downwards.
GACACCGTCTACATCCACGGCTCGACCGCGAGCCGCGCCGTTCGGCTGCTCGCCGCGGGCGCTCCGGCCTGCGTCACGGTCACGCTCGTGCACGCGCTCGTGCTCGCGCGCTCGGCCTTCGAGCACTCGGCGAACTACGACTCGGTGATGGTGTTCGGGACGTTCGCGCTCGTCGAGGACGAGTCGGAGCGGCTGCGCGCGTTCGAGGCGTTCACGGAGAAGCTTCTGCCCGGCCGCTGGGACGAGGCGCGCCAGCCGAGCGCGAAGGAGTTGAAGGCGACCTCGATCCTGGCGCTCGAGATCGACGAGGCCTCGGCCAAGGCGCGAAGCGGCGGCCCCGAGGACGACGACTCGGAGGATGCGGCGCTGGACGTGTGGGCGGGAGTCGTCCCGATCGTGTCCTCGTACGGAACGCCGACGGCCTCGCCCGGGCTCCGGGAGGGCATTCCCGTTCCCGAGAGCGTCAGACGGCTGCTGGCTCTTCCAGCTCCTCCTGGATGATCCGCGGCGAGTCGTGGACGCAGATCAGGTCGAGGCGTCCCGGGCCGAGGTTCACGAACTTGTGCGGCGTGTCGGGCCCGACGACGAGGATGTCGCCGGCGCCCGCCTCCACGTCCTGACCGTCTGCGGTGAACCGCACTTGTCCCGAGCGGACGATCCAGGTCTCCGAGTACGGGTGCCGGTGCAGCCCAGGCCCCTCGCCCGGCTCGTTGTCGACGAGGAACATCGAGACGCCGGAGCCGTAGACGTCGCCCTCGAAGCGCAGCGTCCGGTTGGCCGCGCGCTCCTGCTCGTCCGCCCGCAGGACGCTGTGCACCGGCTCAGCCCTCGCTCGCCGGCGCCGGCCGCTCGCCTCCGTACTCGGCCGTGCGCTCTCCCTCGTGCGGCGGCTCGATCGTGATGTTCGGCAGCAGCCGGTCGAGCCAGCGCGGGATGTACCAGGTCTTCTCGCCCATCAGGGTCATGAAGGCCGGGATGAGCGTCATCTTCACGACCAGCGCATCGGTCAGGATCGCCACCGCGAGCAGCAGGCCGAACTCCTTGGAGATGCGGTCGGGGGTGAGGATGAAGGCGGAGAAGACGGTGGCCATGATGATCGCCGCCGCAACGATGACGCGCCCGATCGCCGCGATCCCGTGCTCGACGGCGTCTTTCGTGTTCAACCCGTGGACGTGCTCCTCCCGAATGCGGCTCGCGAGAAACACCATGTAGTCCATCGAGAGGCCGAAGAGGATCGCGAACGCGATCGGGGGAACAAAGGTTTCTATCGGCCCCTTCCGGTCGAGCCCGGTCAGGCCCATCCCGTAGCCCTCCTGGATCACGAGCGTGAGCACGCCGAACCCGATGAACGCGGACAGGATGGTCGTGATCGCCGCCGTCAGTGAGATGACGATCGACCGGAAGGCCATGGCGAGCACGATGAACGTGACGCCGATGATGTACAGCAGGAAGAGGGGCAGCCGCTGCATGATCCGGTCGGCGATGTCGATGAAGGCCGCGTTCAGCCCGGACACGTAGACGCGAGCCGCGCTGCCCTTGGTCGCCGCCGGCACGACGTTGTCGCGCAGGTGATGGACGAGTTGCGCGGTCTTCTCGTCTTGCGGCGCAGAGTTGGGCGTGACGAACACGATCGCGACGGTCTTCGCCTTGTTGAACTGCGGCTTCGCGACCGAGGCAACGTCGGCGAGCCCGCGGACGCCGTTGTAGACCCGCTGCGGAGCGCCTGTGTCCCCCTTGACGTCGACGACGATCGGAATCGGGCCGTTGAAGCCGGGCCCGAACCCCTCGGCGAGGAGGTCGTACGCTCGACGTGCGGTCTGGTTGGTCGGCTGGGTTCCCTGGTCGGAAGCGCCCAGTCGCACGAGCGCCGACGTCCCGGCCAGGACGACACCGGCCACGATCAGGATCACGAAGATCGGCTTGGCGTGACGGGTCACGAACCGGCCCCAGCGCCCGAGCAACGACTGCTCGCGACCGGCCTCGGAGTCGTCGATCGGCTTGAGGAACGGCACCTTCCACCGATCGACCTTGTGCCCGAGTTTTGCGAGCACCGCGATCAGGAGCGAGTTGGCGATCAGGACCGTCGTCAGCACTCCCAGGGCTGCGCCTATTCCGAGCTTGGTGATGAAGTCGAGGCCGAAGAACGCGAGCCCGGTCACGGAGATGGCGACGGTGAGGCCCGCGAAGAGCACGGCCCGACCGGCGGAGGCGCCTGCCTCGGTCGCAGCGTCGACCGGCGACAGGCCCTCGTGGAGGAATTGTCTGAAGCGCGTGACGATGAAGAGCGAGTAGTCGATCCCGACGCCGATGCCGATCATCGACACGAGGATCGGCGTGATCGTGTTGATGTCGGTCAGCCCGGCGAGGATGAACAGGAGGATGAACGCCGTTCCGACGGCCACGAGCGCGAGCGCAATCGGAATGAAGGTCGCGACAAACGTGCGGAAGACGATCATGAGCACGATGAACGCGGCCAGGAATCCGAGCAGCTCCTGGATTCCCTGCTGGATGGGCGGGGACTCGGCCTCGCCGTTGAACTCGGCGGTGACGCCCGCCGGCTCGACCGTGTCGCGGACGGCATTCTCGACCGCAACGACCCGAGAGCGGTCTGCGGTCTTGATCACGTCCGAGAACTGCGCCTCGGCGTACGCGATTCGCCCGCTGTCGGAGAACGTCTGGTCGGAGAACGGGTTGCCGACGCTGTCGATGCCTACCTTGCCGTCGGTGGGCTTGAACTCCGCCGTCTTCAGCTTGGCAACAGCTGCGTTCACTGCGGCCTTGCGCTCGGGCGTGTCGAGGCGCTCGCCCTTCGGCGCGGCAAAGACGAGGTTCAGCACGGAGCCCTGCTCGGACGAGAACTCCGCCTTGATCAGGTCGGTGGCCTTCTGGGTGTCGGAGCCGGGGATCTCGAACTTGTCCTTGAGGCTTCCACCGATGGTGAACACGAGAACAAGCAGCACTGCGATCGACGCGAGCGAGGCGAACACCACCCGCCAGGTGTGCGACGCACACGCCCGCGCCCAGCGCGCGAGCAGGCCCGTCGAGAGCCGTTCGTGCGCCAAGAGCCGTTCGGACTGATTCTCAGGTGCAATGTTGCGTTCTGTCATTCGAGCTCCCCCCGGCCTTGATTTCCCTACGGACTCCTCGCGACCTCGAAACTCATCGCCGACGTTAGTGGACCAACGCCGAGCTTGCCAGAAGATGTCCGCACTTTCCGCAGAGGACACGGCCCGACCGATGAGTTTCGGGTCGGGCAGACGTCTTCGTAACCAAACCGAAACAGGAAGGACATGAAAATGCCTCGATTCTTCCTCGACATCTCGATGTCACTCGACGGGTACGTCGCCGGTCCGAACGCGACCCTCGAGCAGCCGCTCGGCGAGGGCGGCGAACGGCTCCACGACTGGGTGCTCCGGCTCGCCGGCTGGCGAGAGCTGCACGGCCTCGAGGGCGGCGAGACCGGCCCCGATGACGAGCTCGCGCGCGCAACGTGGGATCGGGTCGGCGCGACGATCATGGGCCGCCGGATGTTCAGCGGCGGCGCCGGCGCCTGGGAGAACGACCCGAACGCAGACGCCTGGTGGGGCGACAACCCGCCCTTCCACCACCCCGTCTTCGTGCTCACGCACCACCCACGCGAGACCGTGGTCAAGGAAGGCGGGACGACGTTCTCCTTCGTCGATGACGGCATCGAGAGCGCGCTCGAGCAGGCCCGGGCCGCAGCCGAGGACAAGGACGTCGGGCTCAGCGGAGGCGCGTCGGTGGCGCAGCAGTACCTACGCGCGGGGCTCCTGGACGAGCTGCACATCCACGTGTCGCCGGTCCTACTGGGCGGTGGCGTGAGCCTCTTCGGCGAGCTGGGCGCCGATGCGCCGTCCCTGAAGCTAACGAGCGTGGTCGAGTCGCCGCACGTCACGCACATCACGTACGCAGTCGAGCGCTAAGAGACCGGACCTACTCGTAGACGAGATAGCTGATCCGGCCGTTGAGCCAGCGGACTTCTCCTGACCATATGAATCCCCCTTCGCTCGTCACTCGACGCTCACCTCTCGAGCGAATGACCGGACGGACGAAGATCTGGTCCTGGGAAGGTCGCGGCGCAGCCTTTAGGTACGCGAGCCAGCGTCCGTCCGGCGTCCATGCGAGCACGTGGAAATGCTGCTTCAAGATGGGGAAGCGGCGGATGTGCCGTTCGCGTGCGGCCGCAACCACGATCCGACGACCGACATGAGAAGACCGCTTGAAAGCGATGCGCGTGCCGTCAGGCGACCATACGATCCCGTCGTTCGCGGAAAAGCCGCGATAGCACATCCTGTGCGACCCGTCGGAATCGACGAAGCACGGAGCGGCGTATCCGTCTCGGAGCCCGAGATATGCGATCCGGTTGCCTCGCGGCGCCCATTGGGGATACAGCCCGCGCGCGATCATGACGTCTGTCGCCGCCGTCCACGTTCGCAACGTGGATCTCGGAGTCCCACAGATACCCGTTGTGCCCCGCGTGGCCAAGCCCGTAGGCGATCCGAGTACCGCTTGGCGACCAAGAGGGCCGGACTCCCCTGTCAGCGATCAGCCGCAGGCCGTGTCGTCCGTGTTGACGACGTAGAGCCCGTGCTCGTCGAGACCGCGAGCCGCGTGCCGTCCGGTGAGAACGTCGGGTAACCGGATGGGTGGATCTCCACTGGCCTCGCCCTGCCGGAGATGTCGCCGACGTACAGGTTCCCCAGCTCGAGGTCGCGGGAGAAAGCGACCTTCTGCCCGTCCTTCGATCGTACGAGCAGGTACACGGGCGGGTCGAGGCGCAGGAGGAGCGTCCGCGCGGAGCCGTCCGGGCGGATCGAGTAGATCGATCGGCGCGAGTACCGTTCGTCGCCCCCGACGCTCCACCAACGAGCATTAGCGCGAGCGCGGCTGCGGCTGCCAGCACGGTCAGTCGAGCGGCCATCTGCAAAGGATCGTAGGACGACTCTTTAAGCAATCGGCTAGCCCTCTGCAAAGATTTCCGACGCGCTCAGCCGCCTGTGGCCGAGAAGTGCTGGTAATCGGGCGTCCCCGTCCAGCGGCCTCCCCACTCCCAGCCGACGGACCGGAACGCGTTTACGAGCAGCCCGCGGCGGACGGCCATTCCCGGACGGACGTTCGTGCGGTCGAGGTAGGCCCTCCCCGCGCGCGGGTGGACTCGCCCGCTCTCCAGGTACGGGTTCTCGACCGGGTTCACGTCGATTGCGAGCCCGTACGCGTGCACGGACCAGCGCCTCGGCCCCGAGCCGACGGCATAGCGGCAGTTGAACGCGGCTGTGTTGTCGGCCGCGAGCGAGCGCTCGTCGTTCCCGCCGTACGCGTCGATCGGGCGCATCCGCCGGATCGGGAAGCGCGCCCGGTAGAGCCGTCGGAAGACGACGGTCAGATCGCCCACGGCGCTGCGGTTCACGACCAGCGTCCCCACGTGGCTCCTCCCATCGAAGCCCCAGTAGCCGACCCGGAGCCTGCGCAGCGAGGACGGGCCGACCGGGCAGCCGGCATGCCACGAATGCGGCAGCTGCGCGCGCGTCACCGGCGCCACGGTGTGCGTGAAGGGCGGCGCCGCGAGGAGAGCGAGCAAGGCGAGGCTCATGGCCGATCGAGACTAGTCTGCGTGGCCGGATGAAGCTGACCTGCGCGCTTCTGGCCTGCCTGGCGCTCCTTCCCGCAGCGACGGCGACTGGCACGAGCTCCGCGACCGCGCCGTGCCCACCCACGCTCGCGAACCAGCTCGCGGACACGGGCGCGGCGACGCAGCTCGTGACGGTCGCGTCGCTCCGGCCGAGCTCGCAGAGCGGAGCAGCGCGCGTCTGGGAGAAGCGCGGCGACTGCTGGGCACAGGTCGCGGGCCCGTGGCCGGCCTGGCTCGGCATCCGCGGCATCTCGGAGCACAAGCACGAGGGAGACCTGAAAACCCCGAGCGGCGCATTCGGCATCCAGCCGTTGATGTTCGGCCTCGCGCCGAACCCGGGCGTGCGCTACCGCTATCACCGCATCGTCTGCGGGGACTGGTGGGTCGAGGATTCCCGCTCGCCCTCCTACAACAGGTTCCGGCACGTGCGCTGCGGGGCGAAGCCGCCGTTCCGGATCACGAGCGAGGACATGTCCAAATCGCCCACGGCCTACCGCCATCTCGCGGTGATCGACTACAACACGCACCCGATCGTCCCGGGCCGCGGCTCGGGCATCTTCCTCCACGTCAGCCACGGCAACCCGACCCTCGGGTGCGTCAGCCTCGCTCTACCCAGGCTCGTGCAGCTCCTGCGCTGGTTCGACCCGGCCAAGCGCCCGCTGATCGTGATCGGGACGCGGGCGACGATCCGGAAGCTCTAGTCCTCGGTCACATCGCGGCGCAGGAACACGAGGTACCCGACCGTGAGCGGAACGCCGACGTAGAGCGCGCACACCCAGGCCGCGCGGCCGATCGGCTGCCAGTCCGCGGGCACGCGGAGGAAGCCGTGCCAGGCGTCGAACTGCGTCGCGAGCAGATACGGCCGGATGCCCTCGGTCCCCGGCAGAACCGTCAGCAGCTGCATAAGGAGGGCGAACATCAGCGCACCCACCACCGACGCCGCGCTGTTCCGCGTGATCGTCGAAAGCATGAGCGCGAACGACGCGATCCCGGCCAGCGGCAGGAAGTAGACCCCGATGCTCGCCGCCAACAGGGCGAGGCCGTGCCCCGTCGACACCGTCGTCCCGGACAGAGACGTCAGCGGGTTGAAGCCCCAGGCCAGCCCGCCCGCTATCAGCCCGATCGTCGCCATCGCGACGACGACGACCGCGGTGTACGTGAGCGCTGCGAGCACCTTGCCCGCGAACACCTGTCCGCGCTCGCGCGAGCGGGTGAGGATCGTCTTCAGCGTCCCGTTCTGGCTCTCCGAGGCGACGACGTCCCCGGCGACGAGCGACGTGATCAGCGGGAACGCCCAGAACGACATGAAGAAGAGCGCGACAAACGGAACGGCGAGACCCGTGTCCCGGATGTAGCGGCCGAGCGGCACGTCGTTCGGCCCGCCCGACTGGAACTGGAGCACGATCACGAAGATCAGCGGCACGAGCATCGCTGCGCCCAGCCCGAGGTACGTCCGCTTCTGGGCCAGCAGCTTCGAGAGCTCCCAGCGGTAGACGGCGGTCATGCGACCTCCGCGCGCGACGCGCTCTTGTCGCCCGACTCGCCTCCGGTGAGCCCGAGGAAGAGCTCCTCGAGGCTCGCTCTCTCGGGGACGAGCGCGGTGATGCCGATGCGAGCCTGGCCGAGCGCGATCGAGATCGCGGCAGCCGCCTGCTCGTCCGCCTGGAAGCGAAGCTCGGCGCCCTCGACGTGAATCTTGTCCACGCCGAGCTGGGCCGAACAGATCATCAGCGCGCGCTCCGGCTCGGTGGCGCGCAGCCGGTACTCGGTCTGGGCCGTTGCGAGCAGGTCGCGCAGCGTTCCTTCGTAGACGATCTGACCGGTGCGGATGATCGCGACGCGGTTGCACAGTTCCTCGACCTCGCCCAGCAGGTGGCTCGACAGGAGGACGGTGAGGCCCTCGCCCGCGAGCCGGCGGACGAGCGCGCGCATGTCGCGCATGCCCGCGGGATCGAGCCCGGTGGTCGGCTCGTCGAGCAGGAGCAGGCGAGGGTTGCGGAGGAGCGAGGCCGCGATCCCGAGCCGCTGGCGCATGCCGTGCGAGTAGCCGCCGACCCTGTCCCCGGCCCGGTCTCGCAGCTCGACGACGTCGAGCATCTCGTCGATGCGGTTCTTCGCGCCGAGGCCGTCGTAGTCGGCGAGCAGGCGCAGGTTCTTGCGGCCGGAGAGGTACGGGTAGAAGCGCGGCGCCTCGACGAAGCCGGCGACTCCCTCGAGCGCCTTGCGGACGCCCTCCTTGACCGGGTCGCGGCCGAAGAGCTCGACCGCGCCTCCGGTGGGGCGGATCAGGCCCAGCATCATGCGCAGTGACGTCGTCTTGCCGGCGCCGTTGGGCCCGAGGTACCCGAAGACGTCGCCCGGCTCGACGGTTAGGTCGACCTTGTTGACGGCGACGATGCGTCCGTAGCGCTTGAGAAGGCCTCGGGCCGCGACGGGCGGAGGGCCGTTCACTTCAAGCCGTTTGCCGCCGCCCGGGCTGTGGCTGCCGGGATCGAGCCGGCGAGCACGTAGGTCACGTCGCCGCGACGCCACTGGAGGACCGTCCCGAGCGGAGTCGAGAGCTCGTGCCCGGTCGCGCCGTCCAGCGGAACCGTCGGCAGCGCCTTGAGCTGGGCGACGGTGTCGGCGCCCTTGTGCTCGGCGACGACGATCGCGCCAAGCCCTTCTCCGTAGACGACGAGCGCTGTCCTCGAGTCGTTGGGCCCGACCACGTGGACGGTCGCGCGCTGAAGCCCGAGCAGGCTCTTCGGGGCCAGGACCGGGAAGCCGGCGGCCTTCGATTCCTTCGGCTCGGGTCGCTGCTTGGCGCTTGGCCGCGACGGGATCGCAGGAAGCTGCACGGCTCGGGCGCCCGCCGGTGGCTGGACGTCGACGTCGCTGTTGGGCACGGCACCGAAGCCGATGCTTGTCGCCTCCAGCGCGAGGACCGGCTTCGACGTCCCTTTCGCGTAGATCGCGGCGCGCAGCGGGACACCGCGTGCCGCATCCCAGGCAATCTGCACCGAGTCGAGCAGCCCGCCCTTGTCCTTGGGCGACGCCGTGACCGTGTACGCCCTGCGGCCCGCCACGTTCGAGGGCGCGGCGGCCGAGAGGGTCACGTGGCGGCCGAACCGGCCGAGGAAGCCCTCGATCGCCGTCAGCGCCGGGGCGCCGGATTTCGCCTTGTCCGCCTGCCCGGCCTTGGTCGCCGGCAGATTCCTGCGGTACACGGTGTTCGACGACGCGTCGTAGACCGTGACCGTCTTCGGGTTCCAGACGATTTGCACGTCACCCGCGCTCGACTGCAGCTCGAGGCGTCCGCGCCCGTCGTTTCGCGCCCAGAGGCGGCCCGAGGCGCCCGACATGAGCGGGGAGCCCGCCTGGCCGACGAGGGCGCCGGACGGGAACAGCCTGTTCGTGAACCTGATCCTGGCGGTGACTCCTTGCGGCTCGGAGGCTACGAGCCCGTCATGGATCGCCTGCGCCAGAGGCTTCGCGGGCGGCGTCGGCCCGGTGCCGCGCGCCGCGACCGCGATCGTGGTCCCTCCGACGACGAGTATGGCGACCGCCGCGCAGAGAGCAATCAGGCTGCGAGTGGACAGCGTTCGCAGATGCTTCACAGCCCCTTGAGTTGTACCGGTTCCTAGATGAGAATGACCTGACCACGTCGTTCAGGCGCTGGTCATGGCGCGTGTGTATTCCTGCAGGAGCGTGAAACCGTTGCTCGCCGTCGCCGTCCTCGGCGCAGGGGCGCTGGCCGGCGCGATGCTGATCGGCCACGGGCGCTCCTCGCCACCCCGAGCCGTTCCGCCCGGAACCGTGTCCGCGCACGCAGTGGTCAGGCGACCGAGGCGCGCTCCGCGGGTCCTCGTCTCCAGGGACATCGGCCTGCTGCGGGCACCTCTCCAGGACGCGGCCGGGGTTGCGCTCGGCCGCTCGCGGGCCATGCTGCTCGGCGGGCTGACCGCGGCGGACACCTCGACGGATGCCGTGAGCGTCGTGTCCGGCGCAACCGAGCGTGATGCCGAACGCCTGCCGACCGCGGTGCACGACGCTGCCGCCGCGCGCCTCGGCGGCGCCGTCTACCTCTTCGGCGGCGGTGACGGGACGAGGCAGCACGGCGAGATCGTCCGCATCGGAGGCGGTGTCGTCGGGAGCCTCCCCGCTCCGAGCTCGGATCAGGCCGCGGCCACGATCGGCGACACGGCGTACGTCGTCGGCGGCTTCACGGGCACGCGCTGGCTCGACACGATCGTCGCGTGGTCGCCCGGGCGCGGCGCCAGAGTCGTGGCCCATCTCCCTTCGCCGGTGCGCTATGCGGCCGTCGCCTCCGCCGGCGGCAAGCTCTTCATCGCCGGCGGGTCGCTCCCGAGCGGGACGGCCAGCGCCCAGGTCTTCGAGTACTCGCCTACCGGACATGCGCTGCGCCGTGTCGGTCGACTGCCGGCTCCGACCACGCATGCGAGCGCTGCGGAGCTCGGGGGCATCGCCTACGTGATCGGCGGACGCGGGGCGGCGCTCGACACGCCGACCGCACGCGTCGTCGCGATCGACCCACGAACCCGACGCGTTCACCCGGCGGGTCATCTGCTCCAACCGCTGTCCGACGCCGCGGCGATCTCGCTCGGGAAGGCGATCCTTGTGGCCGGCGGCCGGAGCTCCGCAGGGACGCAGGCCTCGCTCCTGACTCTCTCTCCAGGCAGGATTGCGAGGCATCAGCGCACCGCCTCGACTCTGAACGTCTACTCGGCGGACGGCCCGAACATGCTCCGCCCGCGGGCGCGGCTCGCCATCCCCCGCGTGTACGTCCCGAACAGCGGCAGCAACACGGTCGACGTGATCGACCCTCGCCGCTTCAAGGTCGTCGACCACTTCGCGGTCGGCGTGCTCCCGCAGCACGTCACGCCGTCCTGGGACCTGAAGACGCTGTACGTCCTCAACGACGAGGGCAACTCGGTCACACCGATCGACCCGAGAACGGCCAAGCCCGGCCTCCCGATCCACGTCGACGACCCGTACAACATGTACTTCACGCCCGACGGCCGCTTCGCGATCGTCGTCGCAGAGCGCCTGAACCGCCTCGACTTCAGCGACCCGCACACGTTCCGCGTTCGCCATGCGCTCACGGTGCCGTGCCGCGGCGTCGACCACATGGACTTCTCTGCGAACGGCGGCTACCTGCTCGCGAGCTGCGAGTTCTCGGGGCAGTTGATCAAGGTCGACCTCCGCAGCCAGCGCGTCGTCGGCGTGCTGTCGGTTCCGGGCGGAGGAATGCCGCAGGACGTGAAGCTTTCGCCCGACGGAAAGGTTTTCTACGTCGCGGACATGCACGCGAACGGCCTGTGGGAGGTCGACGGCCGCCGTCTGCGGGTCATCGGCTTCCTGCCTACCGGTCTCGGTGTGCACGGCCTCTACCCGAGCCGGGACGGGAAGCTGCTGTACGCAACGAACCGCAGCGCCGGAACGATCTCCGTGATCAGCTTCAGGACGCGGAAGGTGGTCGCGACGTGGCGGATTCCGGGCGGAAGCCCCGACATGGGCAACGTCTCCGCGAACGGGCGGGTCCTCTGGCTGTCGGGCCGCTACGACGCGGAGGTGTACGCGATCTCGACCCGCACGGGTCGTCTGCTCGCGCGGATCCCCGTCGGCTCCGGGCCGCACGGGCTCTGCGTCTGGCCGCAGCCCGGGCGGCACTCCCTGGGGCACACCGGAATCCTCCGCTGAAACGACAGCGACCCGCCGGGTGTGACGGGTCGCAGTCGACGGATAGGAGGGTGCTGCAGGAGCTCAGGCGGCCGGCATTCTCCAGCCACCGTTGTCGGGGGGCCCTTGCCGCCAGTGGAAGCGTTCACGCGGGCCGGGTCCCGGGAAGGTGCCGTTGACGATGTCGTCGATGCGGGACTGGAGCTCGTCGAGCGCGTCCTTGGCCTGCGCCTCGGTCAGGAAGCCGCTCTTGACGGCCTGGTCGAGGTCGTTCTTCGCGCCGTCGACGATCGCCTTCTTCAGGCCGTCGACGGACTTGTGCTGCGCCTTGGCGACGTCCGCGAGGGACTGGCCGTTCCCGAGCTTCTGGAAGAGCTGCGGGGCGGTCAGCCCGAGGTAATCGGCGGCGGCTGAGAGGTGGCCGTGGGCGCCGAAGGGCATGTGGCCGAAGTCGCCGAAGCGGTGCGGGCCGAAGCGGTGCGGGCCGCCGAAGAGGAGCGGAACGTCTCCCTTCTCGATCTGCGCCTTGAGCGCGTCGGCCTGAGCCTTCGTGATCCGGCCTGCCTTCAGGTCGGCGTCGACCTGGTCGATCGCCGCCGCCTTCGTCGCGTCCTCGAGTTTCTGCGTCGAGATCCCGAGATGGCCGGCGACCCTCGCCAGGAAACCGTCGCCGTGCGCCGGGGAGCTCTTGGACGCGGCGATCGCGCCGCCGGCTCCGACGACGAGCGAGAGGGCTGACGCGGCGACGAGTGCTCGTTTCGAGTTGAGGTTCTTCATCGGTCTCCTTCCTGCTCTCAGCTAAGCACCCGCGGCTAAGGGAAACCTGAACTCCGGCTATGAACGCTCTAAGAAAACGAAAGCGGCCCGCAAGGGGAGGGCGCGGGCCGCATTCGACGGATTGGAGTGTTCTGTGCGGATAAGTCTGTCTCCGCTCGAGATGGAATCAATCCCGACTAAGGGAAACCTGAGAGCGATCTAAGAACGAGCTAAGAAACGGACATGTCCCGGGACCAGGTCCCGGGACATGTCTCGAAGCCGCTTCGCCTACGGGATCTGCGCCGGGCGCGTCGCGAGCTTGACGCTCACGGTCTTGGTGTCGCCCTTGCGCGAGTACGTCATCTGGATCGTGTCGCCCGGGTGGTGGGCGTCGATCGCCTGCTGGACGCCCTCGGCCGTGGTCACCTTCTGGCCGTCGATGGCCGTGATCACGTCGCCGCCGGTTGAGTAGCGCTGGCCGTCGACCGTCTTCTCCCCGGTGGAGCCGATCAGGTTCGCGCGCTCGGCCGGCGTATTCGACTGCACCTTCGTGATCTCGACTCCCCCGACCGCGCCGAGCTGGCCGGCGACCGTCGACGGGATCTCCTGGACGGAGACTCCGAGGTACGCGTGCTCGACCTTGCCGCTCGAGATCAGCGTGTCCGCGATCGACTTGACCGTCGCGGACGGGATCGCGAAACCGATCCCGACGTTGGCGCCCGTGTCGCCGGCGATCTGGGAGTTGACGCCGACGACCTCACCGCTCGAATTGAGCAGCGGGCCGCCCGAGTTGCCGTGGTTGATCGCGGCGTCGGTCTGGATCGAGTCGTTGATCGTGAACTGGTTCGGAGCCGTCATCTGGCGGTGCAGGGCGCTGACGATCCCGCTCGTGACGGTCTCCTCGAGGCCGAACGGGCTGCCGATCGCAACCACGCCGTCACCGACCTGGAGCTGGTTCGAATCGCCCAACTGCACCGGATGCAGGATCGACGACGGCGCGTCGACCTTGATCACGGCCAGGTCGGTCGACGGGTCGGTGCCGACAACGGAGGCCTTGTACGTGTTCCCGTTCCAGAACCGGACCGAGACACCGTTCGCCTTGTCGACGACGTGCTCGTTCGTGACGATGTGCCCGTCGCCGTCGATCACGAAGCCGGAGCCCTGTGCCTGGGCCTGCTGGTTCCCCATCGGGGTCGCCTGATTCGTGGAGACGGTGATCTCGACGACGCCTCGGTAGGCGTCACGGTAGATCTGGCCGACCGACAGACCGGTGCTGGCGGCCGCGGGCTCAGAGCTCTGGACGCGCACCGGCTGCACGACGGTCTTCGTCGAGGACGGCTGCGCAACGGAGTAGGCGACTGCGCCCGCACCCGCGCCGAGGGCGAGAGTGCCGACCAGCACCATTGCGACAATTGGGAGTCGGGAGCGTCGGTTCATTTCGATCCTTTCGGGAAAGTGGCTTGCCCCAATGAGAGCAGCACCACCCCGTACCCTGCCTGAGAGCGGGCTAAATGTTCCGTTAAGGAAAGATTTTCTTAGTCGCCATTCAGAGTCCACAAGCAACAATTGGCCCATGAAGATCCTCGTGGTCGACGATGAGCGCGCCGTGCGCGAGTCCCTGCGCCGCGCGCTCGAGCTCGAGGGTTACGAGATCGAGCTCGCGGCCGACGGCAGCGAGGCGCTCTACCGCCTGGAGGGCAGCGAGGAGCCCGACGCGATGATCCTCGACGTCCTCATGCCCGGCGTGGACGGGCTCGAGGTCTGCCGGCGGCTCCGCGGGACCGGCAGCAAGCTTCCCGTGTTGATGCTGACGGCGCGCACCGAGGTCGAGGACCGGGTCGCCGGGCTCGACGCGGGCGCCGACGACTACGTGACGAAGCCGTTCGCCCTCGAGGAGCTCCTCGCGCGCGTGCGGGCGCTGCTGCGCCGGACGACCGACGAGGAAGGCGACGTCGTCCGGTTCGCCGACCTCGAGCTCGACCCGACGACGCGTGACGTGACGCGCGGCGGGCGACCGATCGAGCTGACGCGCACGGAGTTCTCGCTCCTCGAGCTCTTCATGAGCAACCCCCGCCAGGTGCTCACGCGCACGATCATCTTCGAGCGCGTCTGGGGCTACGACTTCGGGTACGCGTCAAACTCCCTCGACGTGTACGTCGGCTACTTGCGGCGCAAGACAGAAGCCGAGGGCGAGCCTCGTCTGATCCAGACGGTTCGCGGCGTCGGCTACGCACTGCGCGAGTCATGAGTTTCCGCGCACGCCTCGCTCTCGTCGCAGCGGCGGCTGTCGCGCTGGCCGTGGTCGCCGCCTCGGCCGTCGTCTACTTCGTGGTCAAGGACGAGCTCTACTCGAGCGTCGACGCGTCGCTGCGCGACAGCATGGAGCACATCCAGCGCGGACCGGTGTTCGACTTCACGGACGGCCCGCCGCAACCGGGTGTCTTCGGCGGATACCCGCAGGCTGTCCGCCAGGACGGCATCACGTGCTGCAAGCGCCAGGGGGAAAGCCTGACCTTGCCCGTGACCCGGCACGACCTCAGCGTCGCGCGCGGCCAGAGCGACACGTACTACACGGACGCTCGCGTCGGCAGCAACCACGTCCGGATCATCACCTTCCCGTACCAGCCCAGCTTTGCGGTCCAGATCGCGCGGCCGCTCGACGAGACCGACCACGCCCTGGCGCGGATCCGCTGGCTTTTGATCCTGATTGCGACCGGGGGCACGCTGATCGCGGGCGGGCTCGGACTGATCGTCTCCCGCGCCGCGCTCACACCCGTCCGGCGGCTGACCGAGGCGACCGAGACGGTGACCGAGACCGGAGACCTGTCCCAGCGGATCGAGGTCGAGGGACGGGACGAGCTGACCCGCCTCGCGAGCAGCTTCAACATGATGCTCGGCGCCCTCGAGGAATCGACGCGCGCGCGCAGCCAGCTCGTCGCGGACGCCTCGCACGAGCTCCGCACGCCGCTGACGAGCCTGAGGACGAACATCGAGGTGCTCGCGAGCGACCGCGAGCTTCCGGCCGGCGAGCGCGAACGCCTGCTCTCGGACGTCGTCGAGCAGCTCGGCGAGATGACGACGCTCATCTCGGAGCTGATCGAGCTCGCACGGGGGGAGCAGCACCAGGCGCAGCCCGAGGACGTGCGCCTCGACCTCGTCGCCGCCGGGGCCGTCGAGCGGACGAAACGGAACCGCCCGGGCATCGAGTTCAAGACGGACCTCGAGGAGTCCCTCGTCTTCGGCGTGCCGGAGACGCTCGACCGGGCGCTCGGCAACCTGATCGACAACGCGGCCAAGTGGAGCCCGCCAGACCGGGAGGTCGAGGTGGCCGTGCACGGCGGCGAGGTCACGGTTCGCGACCACGGGCCCGGGATCGACGAGGAGGACCTGCCGTACGTCTTCGACCGCTTCTACCGGGCGCGCTCCGCGCGCGGGCTGCCCGGCTCGGGGCTCGGGCTCGCGATCGTCCGCCAGGTCGCGCAGGCACACGGCGGCACCGTCGTCGCGGAACGGGCCGAGGGCGGCGGCACGCTGATGCGCTTCCGCCTCAACGGCGCAGCCGGCGAAAACTCTTAGGACGGCCTTACCCGCCGCTTACCCCGCTCTCAGGCTCGTCCGGTTCCATGGAACGCATGCCCGAATCCGAGCCGACGCCCCAACGATCGCGCATCGCCGCCGCCAAGGAGCGGGCCGAGAAGGCGAAGACCGTTCTCCTCGCCGCCGCGGTGCTCGCGTTCTTCGGCGCGATGGCGGCCGAGCGCGGCGCGCACCACAACTCGACCTCGAGCAGCAACACGCCCGCGGTCTCCTCGGACGAGTCCGACGGCCTCGGGTTCTTCGACGACGGCGGGCTGGCGCCGTCGCAGGGACAGCCGTCGACGACGACGCACACCTCGTGAACATCCGTCGGTTCCCCGCGATGGGCTGCCTCGTCGAGGTGGGCGGTGCAACGCCCCGCGAGGCTCTGGCGATCGAGCGCATCTTCCAGGCGCGCGACCGCCAGTTCAGCCGCTTCAACGACAACAGCGAGCTGAGCCGCGTCAACCGCACGCCCCGCGAGATCATCACCGTGTCCAAGACCTTCGGCCAGATGGTCGAGCGGGCGCTCGCCGCCGCCTCCGCGACCGGCGGGCTCGTAGATCCAACGCTCGCGGGCGCGCTCGTCGCCGCCGGCTACGATCGCGATTTCGAGGCGCTCGAGCCGCGAGCCGATGCTGCACGCGCAGGAGCGCCCGGCCGCTGGCGGGCCGTCAGAATGGTCGGTCGCCTGCTCATGCGCCCGGTCGGGCTCGAGCTCGACCTGAACGGGGTCGTCAAGGGCCAGACCGCCGACGAAGCCGTCGGCCTCCTCTCGGGAGACGGCTTCGTCGCCGCGGGCGGCGACTACGCGGGGCGCGGTGAGCTCGACGTGGAGCTTCCCGGCGGCGACTCGGTTCGGGTCACCCAGGGCGGCCTGGCGACGAGCGGCACGACGACGCGCCGCTGGCTGCGCGCGGGCGTCTGGCAGCACCATCTGATCGACCCGGGCAGCGGCCGGCCGGCCGAGTCGCCCTGGACGGAGGTGACCGTGAGCGCAAGCACCTGCCTCCAGGCCGACGTGGCCGCGAAGGCGGCGTTCCTCCTCGGCCGTGACGGGCCAGCCTGGCTCGATGCGCGGGGGCTCGCCGGGCGGTTCGTGCCCGAGGACGGCAAGCCGGTCGTCAATCATGCGTGGCGGCGGTCCGTCCTCGTTCCGGTCGCCGCGTGATCCTCGGCGCGTTCGCGGTCGACTGGTATGCGGCCCGCGCAGCCGGAGTCGTGGCGTACCTGCTCGTCTCCGCCTCGGTTGCGCTCGGTCTGGCGCTCGCGGGGAAGGAGCGGTTCGAACGGTGGCCGCGCTTCGCCGTCGAGGACGTCCACCGCTTCGCCGGCGTCCTCGCCGGAACCTTCATCGCCCTGCACATCTTCTGGCTCGCGGTCGACTCGCAGTCGCACCTGACCGCGAGCACGATCGTGATCCCGTTCGCGTCGAGCTACCGCCCCATCTGGACCGGCCTGGGCATCGTCGCCGCGGAGCTGCTGCTGGCGCTCGCCGTCACGAACCACTACCGCAAGCGCATGCCCTACTCCGTCTGGCGCCGGCTCCACTACCTGAACTTCGCCGTCTGGATCGCGGCGACCGCGCACGGCCTCGGCGCCGGCACCGACTCTCACTCGACGGCGTTCCTGCTCATGTACGCCCTCGCGGCGGGCGCAATCGGGACGCTTGCCGTGCGCCGCTTCTCCTCGGGCAGCCGCAAGCCGTCCGTCCCGTCGATGCGCGATCATGGCGGCCGGAGTGAAGTGGCCCCTGTTAGCGCTCGGAGCGACGCTGCTGCTCGCGGGCTGCGGCGGTGACGTCGATCCCGCGACCACGCCGGCCGGCAGGGCCCAGGTTCGCTTCCTCGAGGATCTCTACAACGGCAAGGCGCAGCAGGCGTATGACGCGCTGCACCCCGCGTACCAGCAGATCGTCCCGCGGTCGAAGTTCGTGCAGTGCACGAAGCGGGCAGCGCTGGGCGACCTCGACTCGATCGACATCCTCGACGTTTACGACCAAGCGGTACGCATCCCTGGGGTCGGGAAGGTTCAGGCCAAGGCGGTGCGGGTGCGCCTCACGTCGAGCGCCGGCGAAACGACGAAGCCGTTCGTGAGCCACGAGGTGAAGGTCGGCCCGCGCTGGCGCTGGGTGCTGAACCCCGCTGCCGCGAGCGCCTACCGCGCCGGTCGCTGCCCAAGCGGCTGACCGCGCACTGCTACCGTCGTCGCATGTCCGGCGCCCAGGAGTACGACGTCGTCTGCCCGCACTGCAAGAAGTCGTTCCGCGGTGAGCTGATCGGCGCGGACGAGAGCCGCCAGGGCTTCAAGTGCCCGCACTGCCGCCTCTTCGTGCCGTTCGAGCGCGCCGACGTCGAAGAGCCGGGCTAGGAACAGTCTCTGAGGCCTTGGGCCTCGGGAAGCGTTTCGAGCCGCTTCAGCGTGTTGTTCTCGATCTGCCGGATCCGTTCGCGGGTGACGCCGAACGCCCGACCGACCTCCTCGAGCGTGCACGGCTGCGCGCCGGTGAGCCCGAAGCGGAGCTCGATCACCTTCCGCTCGCGCTCCGGAAGGGAGTCGAGCGCCTTGTCGATGTCCTCGCGGCGGAGCTGCAGCGAGGCGGTGTCGAACGGCGACTCGGCCTGCTCGTCCTGGACGAAGTCGCCGAGCTCCGACTCCTCCTCCTCGCCGATCGGCTTCTCGAGCGACACGGGCAGCTGCGCCATCCGCAGGATCTCCCGCACCTCCTCGGTCGTGATCTCGAGCTCGAGGGCGATCTCTTCCGGCTGCGGCTCGCGGCCGAGCCGCTGGACGAGTTGCCGCTCGATGTGCACGACCTTGTTCAGCTTCTCGACCATGTGCACCGGGATCCGGATCGTGCGCGCCTTGTCCGCGATCGCGCGCGTCACCGCCTGGCGGATCCACCAGGTCGCGTACGTCGAGAACTTGTAGCCCTTGCGGTAGTCGAACTTCTCGACGGCGCGGATCAACCCGAGGGAGCCTTCCTGGATCAGGTCGAGGAACGAGAGCCCGCGGCCGAGGTAGCTCTTGGCGATCGAGACGACGAGCCGCAGGTTGGCCTCGATCATGTGCGTCTTCGCGGCCATGTCCCCGCGCTCGATCCGCTTGGCCAGATAGACCTCCTGGTCGGCGGTCAGCAGCGGAACCTTGCCGATCTCGCGCAGGTAGAGCCTGAGCGAGTCGAGCGACGGCTCGACGGAGAGGTCGAGCTTCGGGCCCTTCTCCTCCTCGGCCAGGGCCGGCTGCTCGTGCGGCGGGTGCTTGTGCTGCTCCCCTTCGACCAGTTCGATCGAGTGGTCGATGAGGTACGTGTAGAAGTCTTCGACCTGCTCTTTGGAGAGGTCGACGTCCTCGATCCCTGCGACGATCTCGTCGTAGGTGAGGAAGCCCTTTTCTGTTCCGTCCTGTACCAGCTTGTGGAGCTCTTCGACGTCCGGGAGGGAGATGTCGACTGTGAGCAATGGACCTCTCTTTCGCTCTAGGGGGACGGGGACCCAGGAACGTAAAGAGCCGGTTCCCATTGCCCCCGGCTCAACCTCGCGGCGGCTCGGAACTTAACACCTATCCACAGCCTTGTGAAGAACTTTTTTCAGGTCGGACGCACTTCGCCGACGACTTCGTCTCGACTGTTGCGAACCGGGGTCGAGCCGAAGATCGAGCCGTCCAGGCCGAGCGTGTCCAGGAAGGACCCGAGGGCAGGCCTGAGCGCGCGTTGACTTCCGTCCTCGACCTTCAGCGCCACGGCCAGTCCAGTCGGCGAAGCGGCGCAGACCAGCCCTTCGGCTCCGCCCTTGGCGATCCAGCCGGGAAACGACTGCATGAGGTTCGTGTCCAGGGCCTTGGGGCCGCGGATCAGCTCGGGGTAGGCGCGCATCCCGTCCCCGACGCGTCCCTCGACTCCGCCGAACGCCACGGCGATCTCGCGCAGGCGGAGCGCGAAGGTCACGACGCCGCACCCGTCGATCGCGGTCCGGATCTCGTCGGTGCCGGCCAGGCGCGTGATCTCCGCCACCATCGCCTGCTGGCACGGATGGTCGGGCAATCGGTAACCCTCGATCGGCCAGCCCTGCGCGCGGCAGAGCGCAAGCATCCCGGCGTGCTTTCCGGAGCAGTTGTGTCTGAGCTTCGAGCCGTCGAACGCGCCGCACTCGAGGTCGTCCTCCGTGGCGGGAGCTTTGGCCAGGAGCGCCGTGACCGCCACGAGCTGGTGGTCGTCGGCCAGGTGCGACGCGGACGCGATTGCGAGGTCCCGGTCGTCCAGGTCCTCGCGTGCGCGTGCGAGCGGCAGCGCCTGGATCGGCTTCGCGGCCGAGCGCATGAACGTGACGAGATGAGGGTCTCCGGCGGCTGCGACGATCTCTCCGTCCCGGACGGCCACGGCGTGGACGCGGTGCTCCGACTCGACGGTCTCGCCGCGGAGCACCGTTACCCTGATCGGCTCAGCCATGACGCAGGAACCCTAGTGCCCGAGCTTCCCGAGATGGAAGCGTGGCGGCGTGAGCTCGACGGCCCCGTGTCGGCCTTCCCGATCGCGAAGGCCGGCCCGGCGCACATCGCGACGCTGAAGACGTTCGATCCGCCCCTGTCCGCGCTCGAAGGCCGCCGCCTGGCCGGCGCGGAGCGGCGCGCGAAACGGCTCCTGCTCCCGACCGAGGACGGCGAGCTCGTCCTGCTCGTGCACCTGATGACCGCGGGGCGACTGCGCTACGTGCTCGCGGGCGAGAAACGGCCCAAGACGCCCGCGTTCAGGATCGCCTTCGAGGGCGGCGCGGAGCTCATCCTCACCGAAGCCGGCAAGAAGAAGCGTGCAGGCGTCTGGCTGCTCCCGCCCGAGGCGGTCGAGCTGGAGCTGGGTCACCTGGGGCCGGAAGCGAACGAGGTCGACGCGGCCCAGCTCGGCGAGATCCTCGCGGGCGAGTCGCGGCGGCTGCACTCGCTGCTCCGCGACCAGCGCGTGCTCGCAGGCATCGGCCGGGCGTGGGCGAACGAGATCCTCCATGCCGCGAAACTGTCCCCTTATGCCCTGTCCCGGGACCTGGTCCCGGGACAGGTCCAAAACCTCGCAGATGCCATCCACTCGGAGCTCGAGCGCGGCCTCGAGCTACGGGAACGCGGCGCGAACGACGCGAAGACGTACCGCGTGCACAGGAAGCTCGGCGAGCCCTGTTACGCGTGCGGCACGCCCATCGCGCAGGTCGACTTCGAGGAGCACACGATCTACTACTGCCCCGAGTGCCAGACCGGCGGGCGCGTGCTCAAGGACCGGCGGCTGTCGCGCCTGCTCCGCTGAGGCGCTTCGCGAAGACGTAGCGAGTCAGGAGGCCGCGCTCGGCTGCACGAGGCCCGACTCGTACGCGAAGACGACCGCCTGCACACGGTCGCGAAGCCCGAGCTTGCGGAAGACGTGCGCGACGTGGGTCTTCACAGTCGCCTCGCTGACGAAGAGCTCCTGGGCGATCTCCGCGTTCGAGAGCCCGCGCGCCACCTGCTTCAGGACCTCGAGCTCCCGGTCGGTGAGGTCGCCAACCTCAGGCGGCGGTGTCCGCGCGGCCTCGGGCGGCCTGCGCACGAACTCTTCGATCACGCGCTTCGTGATCGACGGCGCCAGCAGTGCGTCGCCGGACGCGACCGCGCGAATCCCGTCCACGAGCTGCTCGGGCGGGACGTCCTTGAGCAGGAACCCGCTCGCTCCGGCCTGGAGAGCCTCGTAGACGTACTCGTCCATGTCGAAGGTGGTCAGCATCACGACCTTCGAAGAGACCCCCGAACCGGACATCAACCGCCGCGTCGCCTCGATGCCGTCCAGGTCGGGCATGCGCACGTCCATCAGCACGACGTCCGGAGCGAGCCGGCGCACTTCATCGAGCGCCTGTCCGCCGTCGACGGCCTCGCCGACGACCTCGATGTCCTGCTCGGCCTCGAGGATCATGCGGAATCCGGCCCGCACGAGCGCCTGGTCGTCCGCGATCAGGACGCGGATCCTCTCGCCGGTCTCCCGGTCGCTCTGCGAGGCGCGCCTGGCCGCATCGGCGAGCCTCCCCTCGTCACCCTCGAAGGGCGTGTGCTCGAGCGTCCTCAGGGCGGGGAACGACTCCCGCAGGCCCGGTACGACGAGCTGGAACAGCTGGATGGGCCGGTCGAAGTCCTTGAGCCCGTGCGCGCCCAGATTCAGCGTCGCGCCCGGCAGCTCCTCCTCCTGGTCCTCGAGCAGCGCGAAGGTCGTCTGCGAGATGAGGATCTGGCCGCCGTGGCCGGCCGAGCAGATGCGTGCGGCACGGTGCACGGACAGCCCGAGATAGCGGTCCGCGGCGAGGGACGCGTCGCCTGTGTGGATGCCCATCCGCACCCTGACCTCGGCCCCGTCCGGCCACATCGCGTCGGCGAGCGACCGCTGGGCCGCGACCGCCGCCTCGACGGCGTCCTTCGGCCTCCGGAACGCGACGAAGAACGAGTCGCCCTGCGTGTCGATCTCCCGGCCGCCCGCGTCCTCGAAGGCCTGCCTCAGGAGACGGCCGTGCGTTGCGAGCAGCTCGCCGTACGCGTCACGCAGCTGCCGGAGGAGAACCGTCGAGCCCTCGATGTCCGTGAACAGGAACGTGACGGTGCCGCTCAGCCGCTCTTCCATAGACCTCAGCCTTGCACGGGAAGGCGCGCCCGAAGCGAGTAACCGCCTTCCGGGCGCGGTCCTGCTTCGAGCTCGCCGCCGTAGACCGTGACGCGCTCGCGCATCCCGACGAGGCCGTGCCCGCCTCCGCCGCCGTCCCCGCCGCCCGGCCCGTCGTCGGTGACCGTGACCTCCACGCTGCGGTCGCCGTACCGGACGACGACGTCCGCCTTCGACGCGCGCGCGTGCTTGATCGCGTTCGTCAGGCCTTCCTGGACGAGCCTGTACGCCGTCAGGTCGACGCCGGGCGGAAGCTGTGTCGGCTCGCCTTCGATCCGGAGCTCGACGGGGAGTCCCGACTCCCGCGCCTGCGCGACGAGCCGGTCCAGGTGCTCGAGGCTCGGCTGCGGGGCCAGTGCAGGTCCTTCCTCGGGCCTCCGGAGGACGCCCACGAGCCGGCGCATCTCGGCCAGCGCCTCGCGTCCGGTCTGCTCGACGATCTCGAGCGCCTCTCGCTCCTGCTCTTGATCCGGGCTCAGCCGGCGCCGGACCGCGCTCGCCTGAACGGTCATCACGCTCACGCTGTGCCCGACGACGTCGTGCAGCTCGCGCGCGATCCGGGCGCGCTCTTCGGCGACGGCCGCCCGGGCCTCCGCTTCCTGTTCCCGCTCGAGTCGGTCAGCGCGCTCCTGTGCTGCCGACGCCTGCTCGAGCTTCCGCCCGATGGCGAATCCGGCCAACCAGGAGATGCTGAACAGCAGGACGACCCCGGCGAAGTCGCTCCACGACTGGGTCGGATCGTTGAGCGTGACGACGCCGGCCGCTCCCAGAGCGATTCCGAGACCGGCCACTGACTGCCTGCGGTCCTCGAGGAGCCCAAACAGGAACACGGCGGCGAGGACACTGAGGAACGTCGCCAGTGTGAACGTGACGAGGCGCCCGTCGACGAACGATGCGGCCGCGCCGATCACGAAGACGGCCGCGGGGGCTCCGAACGGGAACCGGCGCCACCAGAAGAGGGGGACGATCATGACCGCGAGGAGTGGCACCGTGATCCAGAGCGAGGTGGTCGGCGCACCGTCGCTGTTCCGGCGCACGATCAACTCGACGACCGTTTCCACCACGGCGGCCGCCACGAGCAGCGCGAACCAGTGACTCTTGAAGAGGTTCCAGGCCTTCTCGATCATGGTTCTGACCGTACTCCAGTGCCGTGCGGCGCGCGCATCGGCCGCGCAGGCGAAATCGATCTCATCCTCGAGGATGAGGCGAAAATCGCGCCTCCGGCCGACGCGACCGTGCTCTCGCGCGCGTACTTTCGGAGCACGATGTCTCGAACCGACCACCCACTCAGCGACGAGCGCGTGCTCCTCCGGGCGCGACCCGAGGAGCGACGATCGCGATTCGATCGCCTGCGCAACCTGCTCAGGCGGGCAGGCGGACGAGCAGGCGCTCGCCCTCGAGCGCCAGGCTCCCTCCGATCGCCTCGATGACGCGGCGCGCGGTCGCCGCGCCAAGGTCCTTCAGGTCCTCCGCGAGCACGATCGGGGCGGCGGCCTCCGGAACCGGGGAGATCTCGACGGTCTCTCCCGCTGCAGCGATCTCGGCCTGCTCGAGTCCGCCGTGGCGCACGGCGCAGAGTGCAAGCGCGGCCAGGCCGGCTTCGACGGGAGCGCGATCGACGCGAACCGTCGCGCCGGAGCCGCTCGCAACGGCCTTCTCCCCGAGCCGTTCCGCGGCCGCCCGCACGAGCTCGAGCGAGTCGGCTTCGATCAGCGCGGGCTCGTAGCGGCCCCCCTCGATCCTCGTCGCGACCCCGAGTGCGTCCAGGAGCTCGCCCATCTGCTCGGCGGCCGCCCGCATCATCGACACGTACCGGGCGGCCGGGTCCCCGAGCGCGTCCCCGTTCTCGAGCGTGTACGCGAAGCCGCTCACGGTCGCCAGTGGCGTGCGCAGATCGTGGCACGCAAGCGACACGAAGCGCGAAAAATCCTCGGAGGAGGCCACGAAAGGCACAATATCCCCCTTCCATGGACGATCTGACGAGACTGCTCGAAGACGACCTCCAGGCGTCGCAGCCGGAAGTGCGGCTCGGCCTCTCGCGCGCGGGCGTGATGGGCGCGAGCAAGGCGATCCGGATCAGCTACGGCGGCTTCCAGAAGCAGATCGCGGCCGACATCGAGTGCACAGTCGATCTCGACCCGTCCCAGAAGGGCGTGCACATGTCGCGCTTCCCCGAGCTGTTCGAGGAGGCGATCGAGGAGGTCGTGATCGGCGAGGCGTTCCTCATCGAGGTGCTCGCGGAGCACATCGCAGCGCACATCGTCGAGCGGCAGCGGGCCCTGCGGGCGCACGTCCACATCTCCGCGCGCTACCCGATCGAGCGCACGACCCCGGTCACGGGCCTGCCGACGCAGGAGATGGTCGAGCTGATCGGGATCGCAGCCGCATCCGCGCGCGGCGTCCGGCGGCTCGTCGGCGTCGAGGCCGCCGGCATCAACGCATGCCCCTGCGCGCAAGGGCTCGTGCGCGGCCGGGCGAGCGAGCGCCTGCTCGAAGCCGGCTTCGGCGACGCGGACGTCGAACGGATCCTGGAGCTCGTGCCGATCGCGACGCACAACCAGCGCGGGCGGGGAACGCTCTACGTCGGCACTCAGACGAGCGTCAACGCAGAGCAGCTGGCCGGGATCGTCGAGGGCTCGATGAGCGCGCCCGTCTACGAGCTCCTGAAGCGGCCCGACGAGCTGTTCGTCGTCGAGCACGCGCACCTCCAGCCGCGCTTCGTCGAGGACTCGGTGCGAATCGCGCTGAAGAGCGTCCTCGACTCGTACCCCTCGCTCGACGACTCGGACTTCGTGTTCTCGCGGCAGGTCAACCTCGAGACGATCCACACGCACGACGTCCTCGCCGAGCGCTTCGGCACGGTCGGTGAGCTCCGCCGCGAGCTCGAGCACGGCGGCCCTCTCGAGCACCACACGGGGCTCGACGAATGGCTCGCCCGAAGCTGACCTTGTAACAGACTGTTACTAGGTGGTCGCGGCGGGCTTGCGGCGCAGCTGGACTCGCGTCTCGGTGCCCGCCCGCAGACGCTTGAGGTTGCCTCGGTGCAGGATCAGCACGCCGAGCGCGGCGGCCGAGGCGAAGACGAGCACCGGCCAGGGCTCTTCCAGCAGGAGCGCGGCGATCGGCAGCGACAGCGCTGCCGAGATCGACGCGACCGAGGCGTAGCGCGTGAGCGCGAAGACCGCGATCCACACGAGCGCTCCGATGAGCCCGACGAGCGGGGCCAGGCCGAGGAGCGCGCCGCCGCAGGTCGCGACCATCTTCCCGCCCTTCGCGAAGCCGAGGAAGAGCGGCCGCCAGTGCCCGAGCATCGCCGCGCCGCCGGCCAGCGCTCCGGCGACGTGACCGGCAGCGAGCGTCGCGACGAGTGCTGGTACGAAGCCCTTCGCGACGTCGAGCAGGATCACCGGGATCCCGTAGCGCGGCCCGAACGTCCGCCAGACGTTCGTCGCGCCGATGTTCCCGCTGCCGACGGTCCGGATGTCGACGCCCTTCGTCCAGCGGACGACCCAGTACCCGAAGGGGAGGCTGCCGGCCAGGTAGCCGACGAGGATGAAGGCGAGCGTCTCGATGGTTACTTCAACGGGATACCGTACTTCGAGACCCAGTCGTTGACCGTCGCCCAGTCCAGGTTCTCGAAGAACGCGTCGATGTAGGCCGCCCGGTCGGTCCGGTAGTCGAGGAAGTACGCGTGCTCGTAGACGTCGAGCGCCACGAGCGGCGTCGCGTTCCAGATCGGATACGAGTTCTGAGCGTCCCCGATGTAGTTGAAGAGCCGGCCCTCGTCCCAGTCGTACGCCGTCCAGGCCCAGCCGCGGCCGCCCATCCCGGTCGCCTTCAGGTCGGCGCGCCACTCGTCCGTGCCGCCGAAGTCGCGCTCGATCAGGTCGCCGATCGGCCCGGACGGATCGCCGCCGTCGCCGCCCAGGTGCTCGAAGTAGATCTCGTGGTTCTTGACGCCCCCGATCGCGAACGTGAGGTCGACCTTCAGCGCACGGATCTCGGAGTAGACCTGGTTGCCGGACTCGAGGTCGACGTCTGCGAGCCGGGCGAGGATCTCGTTCCGCTTCCCGATGTAGCCCTCGTAGAGCTTGTAGTGGGCCTCGACGGCCTCGCGCGAGATCCCCTCGAGCTCGTAGAGGGCGGGCTTGAGCTCTCGGGGCGCGATCTCTTCGGCGTTGTGGGCAAGGGTGGCCAATGGGACTCCTCTCCGAAATAGGCGACGGCGAGCATAATCACCTACAGCGACCGAAAGGAGCGCAGATGGCTTTCGAGGTTCCACCTCTTTCCTACGACTACGGCGCGCTCGAGCCGCACATCGACGAGGAGACGATGCATCTCCACCACGACAAGCATCACCAGGCGTACGTGGACAAGGCGAATGCGGCGCTCGAGGGGACGGACTGGGCGAACGAGCCGGTCGAGCAAATCCTGACGATCCTGGACACGCTGCCCGAGGACAAGCAGACGGTGCTCCGGAACAACGCGGGCGGCCACGCGAACCACTCGCTGTTCTGGGAGATCATGAGCCCGGACGGCGGCGGCGAGCCGGAGGGCGAGCTCGCGGACGCGATCAACGGCACGTTCGGCTCCTTCGACGAGCTGAAGAAGGCCGTGAACGACGGCGGCGTGAACCGCTTCGGCTCGGGCTGGTCGTGGCTCGTCCACGACGGCACCGGGCTCGCGGTCTATTCGACGGCGAACCAGGACTCCCCGATCATGCAGTCGGACGAGCCGCTGCTCGGGATCGACGTGTGGGAGCACGCGTACTACCTCAAGTACCAGAACCGCCGCCCCGACTACCTCGAGGCCTGGTGGAACGTCGTCAACTGGTCCGCGGTCGGCGAGCGGTACGCCAAAGCAATCGGAAAGGTCAGCGCTACGACCTAAAAGGGCTCTCGGAGCTCCCAACGAGCCGCTGCCGGAGCCCGGCTCTGCCGGGCGGGAGACGCACGTACGCCGAGAGCCGATCGAAGCGCGCCACCAGCCGCCGGCTCCGGCAACAACCGGCCGCCGCTGCGATCTAAAGGAGGGGGCTCGTGGGGGAACCAGGGGTTCACCCACGCAGGCAAGCAAAGCGAAGCCGAGACGCCGCGGGGACCCCGCCCGCGGCGTCTCGACCGCCCGTCGCCTAACGGCGCCGGAAGCTGAGGCTCGGGCTGGCTCCGTGGAAGAACCCGGACCCAGCCTGGTTGGTGGAGATGTAGAGACGCAGCCGGTTGAGGCCGTGCGGCAGCTTGCGCAGCTTGAAGCGCGTGGCCGACTGGCCGTTCAGGGTCACCTTCTTCAGGCTGACCCACTCACCGAACGCGTTCGCACGCTGCACGTACAGCCAGTGGCCGCCGTACTTGGCGGGCTGGGCGCGCGCGACGAACCAGTTGCCGACGCGCGTGAGCCGGAGCCGCGGCTGGACGGCGACCGTGACGATGGCGCTCGTCTTGCCCTTCCACGTCGCCTTGTACGCGGTGAGGACCTGCGGAGTCGTGATCAGGTCCCAGACGCCGTTCGTGGTCGTCTGGATGTCGGCGATCTTGACGAACGAGGCCTGCCCGGACGGCTGCGCGTAGACGGAGACGGTGTCCCCGACCGCGGCCGGCAAAACGGCCCCGCTGACATGGATCGAGTTTCCGTACACGGCGATCGGCGTCGATGCCCCGATCGACACGGACGGCGGTGCGCCGGTCACCTTGACCGTGCCCTTGAGCGTGGGATGGAGCGCGTCGTGATACCCGTACGTGCCGGGCGTGTCGATCCGCTTCGCGTAGGTGCGATTCGGGCCGATCTGGCCCGACGCGAACGCGCCGTTGTTCGCCACGACCTGATGGTTCACGGTGTCGACGTTCTTCCACGTGACCGTGTCACCACCGGCGATCGTGACCGTCTTCGGTGCGAAGGCCGTGGACTTGATGCTCACGGTCTTGTTCGCAGCGAGGCCCGCGAAAGCGAAGCCGGCACCCGCAAGGGCACACGCCGCAGTGGCTAGTGCTAGAGCCTTCTTCATCTGGCGGTTCCCCCTAAGTCGTTCGTTGACGGCTATGTATGGAACGGGCTAGACGTTCAGAAGTTGCGTACCCCGTGTAAGGATTTTGGAAAAGACGCCTCGCCGCGGCCGCGAGGCCGCTCTCAGTGCGGGCTCAGGCCCGGACGACGGCGCTGCGGGTGGCGGCGTAGCACGTGCCGACCTGATCCTGTGCGAAGAGCAGGCGCAGACGGGTGCGGCGCGGAACCGACGCGCCGAAGCTCGCCGTGGTGACCACGGTCGGCGCCACGCCCGGCTTCGCGTTGCTCAGCCTGACGCGCTTCACGGTCTTCCACATTCGCTTGCCTGCGCGGTAGCGCTGCAGGACGACGTACTTCCCGACGAAGCCCTGGGCCGCGGCGAGCGAGACGGCGAACCGGTGTGCCCGCACGCGCCTGAACGAGAACTGCGGCGCGACCTTCTGCGTCAACTGAACGCTCTTCGCGTTCTTCCACGTGGCCTGATAGACCGTGTTCACGAGCGGCTTGACGGGCGAGCTCCAGCGGCCCTCTGCCGCGCTGCTGACCGACGCGACCCGGGCGAAGATCGTCGAGCCGCACTGCATGCCGTCCACGGTCACGCTCTCGCCGCTCGCACCGCTCGAGACCAGGCCGGACAGGATCGGCGAGGAACCGTAAACGGCGAGCGCGGGCGCAGAGGCGATCGAGACTCCCGTTCGCACCACGACCGTGCCGCGCTTCTTCAGGTTGAACGCGTCGCGATACCCGTAGCTGCCGGACTTCATGAAGGTGTAGGTGTACGTCTGGTTGGTCGTGAGCACCGGCGACGCTGGAAACTCGCCTCGGTCGGAGACGACCTGATGGCTCGTGTTGTCCCGGTTCGTCCACGTGACCGTGTCGCCGTAGTCGATCGTCACCTTGCTCGGCGTGAACCCGCCACGGGTGACCTCGACTCCCTTGGTCGCGCCGAACGTGGGCGAGACCGCGAAGACGGCGAGCGCGAGCAGGCCGAGCGAGACCTTCCTCATACCAGGGGATTTCGGTTCGCGGGCGCCTTTTCCCTACCCTCGTCCGGGGAAAAGCGGCGACAGCTCTCGGAGCCGGTTACGCGCGGATCGCCGGGCTGCGCGTGGCCGCGTAGCAGGCACCGGCCTGATCCGCGGTCAGGAGCAGGCGGAGGCGCGTGCCCCGAGCGATCGCCAGCCGAATCTTGGTCGAGCTGACGACGGTCGGCGCGACGCCGGCCGCGGCGGTCCGCAGCGTGACGCGCTTCACCGTCTTCCAGGCCCGCTTGGCCTTGGCGTAGCGCTGCAGGACGACGTACTTGCCCGTGAACGCCTGGGCAGCGGTCACAGAGGCCGTGTACCTGCGAGCGCGCACGCGCTTCAGCGAGACCACCGGTGTGACCTTCGCGCTCAGCTGCACGCTCTTCGCCGTTCGCCAGGTCGCCTGGTACGCGGTGTTCAGAGCCGGCTTGACGGGCAGGCTCCAAGCGCCGTTCGCCGCGCTCTTGACGGACGCGACCCGCGTGAAGCCCGACTTGCCGCAGTCCATCGCGTTGACGTTCACCGTGTCGCCGGCCGCGCCGCTCGAGATCGAGCCGGACAGCGTCGCCGACTTGCCGTACGCGAGCAGCGCCGGCGCGGCGGTGATCGACACGCCCGAGCGGACGACGACCGTGCCCCGGCGATTCGTGTGGAGCGCGTCGCGATAGCCGAAGCTGCCGGACTTCATGAAGGTGTACGAGTACGTCTGATTCGGCCCGAGCACGGGCGAAGTCGGGAAGGCGAGCTGGTCGGCGAGCACCTGATGGCTCGCGGTGTCCTTGTTCGTCCACGTGACGGTGTCGCCGTAGTCGATCGTCACCTTGCCTGGCGTGAAGCCGGCCTGCGTGATGTCGACGCCCTTCGTGGTCGCGCTCAGCGCGGAGGGGATCGCGAGCAGGGCGGCGACGACGACGATTGCGGTCAGATTCTTCATGAGGACAGGCTTCGGTTCGTGGGCCGTGATTCTTATCCCCTGTCCGAAGGAGCGCGCGCGATCCTTACACTCCCCGAACAATGCGCGCGCTCGTCACAGGCGGGACCGGACGGGTCGGTTCCGCCATCTCGGAGCGGCTGCGCGCCGAGGGCTGGACGGTGTTCGCGGCGGGGCGCGCGGACGGCGACCTCGCCGATGCGAACGCCGCGCACCGGCTCGTCGATCGCGCGGCCGACGAGCTCGGCGGGCTCGATCTGCTCGTGAACGCAGCCGGAGAGGGATTCGCTCCGAAGCCGGTCGACGAGGTGACCGAGGCGGACTGGGATGCCGCCCTGGGCGCGACGGCCAAGGGCAGCTTCTTCGTCACGCAGGCCTGTGCGGGACAGCTACGGGAGTCCGAGGGCGTCGTCCTGATGATCGAGGACGTGGCCGCGTACGAGCCGTGGCCGTCCTTCGCCCCCCACTCGGCGGCCAAGGCCGCGCAGGCGATGCTGACGCGCGTCTTCGCCCGCGCCCTTGCACCCGAGGTCCGTGTGTGCGGCATCGCGCCGGGCCCGGTCGCCGTCGAGCCGGGACAGGAGGCACGCAGGGCCGGGGAGACGCTCCTCGGCCGGATCGGCACTCCCGACGACGTCGCGGACGCCGTCCTCTACCTCGTCGGAGCATCCTTCGTCACCGGCGCCAGCCTCGTCCTCGACGGGGGCCGAATGCTGCAATCCGCCCGGCTTCAGGAGGCGTAGAGCTTGGTACAAAGACGATGTCTGCGGAGCTTGTACTCGATACCGGGTTGCCCGGTCAGTCACCACTCGCCACCATCTGGGCCGTGGAACCAGCCACCGACGGCGAACTGATCGCGCGAGTCGGCGAGGGCGACTCCGGCGCCTTCGAGCTGCTCTACCAGCGCTACGCGCGGCCCGTGTTCGCGCTCGCTCTCAGACGGCTCGGAGATCGCGGTCGAGCCGAGGACGCGGTTCAGGAGACGTTCGCCTCGATCTGGCGCTCGGCGAAGAGCTACCGGAGCGACCGCGGCCCCGGCGCGCCCTGGCTGTACGCGGTCGCGAGGAACGCGATCGTCGACCGGCGCCGCGCCCTCGGGCCCGTGCCGGCCGAGCCGGTGGACGAGCCGTCGAACGACGCCGGCCCCGACGAACGCGCTGAGGCCAGCTGGACGGCCTGGCGCGTGCATCGCGCGCTCGGTGAGCTCCCGGAGCAAGAGCGGAAGCTGATCGAGCTCGCGTACTGGGGCGGCCTGTCCCAGAGCGAGATCGCCGATTTCGTCGGGATTCCCCTTGGCACTGTAAAAACGCGAACGAGGAGTGCGCTTTCCCGGCTCGCAGATGTACTGGAAGGAGAGCTGTCGTGAGCGACACACCCGAATTCAGAGACCTGGTCGGAGAGGGCCTGCCGCCCGCTGAGCGCGAGCGCCTCGAGCGCGTGCACCAGATGCTGATCGAGGCCGGTCCCCCGCCCGAGCTGCCGCCCAAGCTGGAAGAGGCTCCGGACGGCAGAGGCAACGTCCGCGAGCTGGAGCCGACAGGACTTCCGCGCCGCCGCATCGGCGCGGCGCTCGCCCTCGCGGCCGCGATCGCCCTGATCGCGTTCGTCGGCGGGTACCTCGCCGGTTACCGGCACACGAACAAGAACTTCGAGTCCGTCCGGACGGTTGCGCTCACCAATAGCAAGGCGCAGGCGGTCGTCCGCTTCGGCCCGCGCGACGCGAACGGCAACACGCCGATGCTCGTCAAGGTCGAGGGCTTGCAGAAGCTTCCGGTAAGCGACTACTACGTCCTCTACATGACGAAGGGCGGCAAGCCGGTCGTGGTCTGCGGAAGCTTCAACGTCGGCGGGCCCCGCTCGACGACGCTCCGCTTCCCGGTCGCGTACGACCCGGCGAACTTCGACGGGCTCGAGCTCGCGCGCTGGGTGCACAGCGACCACAAGGCCGTGCCGGTCGTCAGCGCTCAGATCAGCTAGGGCGCGGTGCGCTGGTTCGCGACGAACGCCGCGTACGTGACCGGCATGCGCTCGGCGAGGAAGACCTCGCACGCCTCGGCATAGCGCCTGATCTCACGCTGGGCGGTCTCGGCCGCGCGGAGTGAGAGGAAGTTCATGAGCGCCCGCGCGTTGACCGTCCAGTAGAACTCGGTGTAGGCGCCGACGGGGAGCACGCAGCGGGCGAGCTCGCGTGCGACGCCGAGCTCGACCAGCTTCTCGTACGTCTCGTACGCGGTCTCGTAGACGGCTCTGAGCTCGTCGCGCGTCGTCTCGGCGATCTCCGGCGATACCGGCTCGAACGAATACGACCCGGGCTTGCCGACCTGGGTTCGAACGTCCTCCGGCTCCGGCACGTAGAACTCGTCGGTCGCCTTCGCGTAGCGCATGCTGAACTCGTTGAAGGATCCGACCCGGTGCCGGAACCACTCGCGCGCGACGAAGATCGGCGCACGGATGTGGAAGCGAAACGAGTTGTGCTCGAACGGCGTGCCGTGGCGCTCGCGCATGAGGAAGCGGATGAGGCCCCCGTCCGAATCGTCCATCTCCTCCTTGCGGCGGGCGAAGCTGACGCGCGCTCCGTTGACGACCGAGAGGTCGTCGGCCATGGCGTCGTCGAGCCGTACGAAGCCGTGATCGAGGACCTGGACCTGGTTATCGGGTAGGACTTCGGGCGTGACGGCCACGAAGCCGAGTGTACCGGGGCTCTATGTCGGCGCCTCCGGCTGGTCCTACACGTCCTGGCGGCCCGACTTCTACCCGGCCGGGACGAAGCCGAACGAGTTCCTCGGCCTCTACGCCGAGCGCCTCCCGAGCGTCGAGCTGAACTCGACCGGCTACCGGATTCCGGGCGAGGACCAGTTCCGGCGCTGGGCCGAGCAGACCCCGTCGACGTTCCGGTTCGCGGTCAAGATGCAGGCGTACCAGCTCCGGCAGGCAGCGACCTTCGAGGAGGGCGTCAAGCTGCTCGGGAAGCGGCTCGGGCCGATCCGGATCCTCGTCACCCAGAAGCGCGACGAAGGGTTCCTCGCGTTCGCGCTCGGCTCACTCGACCCGAAGCTGCGGATCGCATTCGACTTCAAGCACCAGTCGTGGGCCGGCGTCGAGCTGCCGAAGAACGCCGTCATGACCAACGAGCTCGAGTCGAAGGCGTCGTTCCGCTACTTGCGGTTCCGCGAGCCGCCGTACACCGACCGGGCGATCAAGCGAATCGCCGACGACGTACGCCCGCTGCTCGCGAACGGGGTCGAGGTCTACGCCTTTTTCTCGCACGAGAAGGAGCCCAACGCTCCGCAGTACGCGAAGCGGCTGCTCGAGCGGCTCGGCTAGCGCGTTCCGGCGGG
Source organism: uncultured Actinomycetes bacterium (assembly GCA_963850415.1). Lineage (GTDB taxonomy): Bacteria > Actinomycetota > Thermoleophilia > Gaiellales > Gaiellaceae > VAXT01. The sequence continues at coordinate 970,200 of CAWKLE010000003.1, read as the reverse complement.
CGACAGTGACGCGACGATCTCGCGCATGGCCGAGACCGCGAGCTCCAGCTCGTCGTCCGTGGTGAAGAAGTGCGGCCCGAGCCGCAGACCGACGTCCGGGCGGAAATCGCAGATGATCTGGCGCTCTGTCGAGCTGCGCGTGCACGGCCGGGAAGTCAGGCGTGCGGACGACGATCGAACCGCCTCGCCGGTCCGGGTCGCGCGGGCTCACGACCTCGAAGCCCGCCTCGTCGAGCAAGCCCGCGAGCAGCTCGGTCTGCCGCACCGAGTTGGCGCGGATCCGGTCGACGCCGATCTCCTCGACGATGTCGTAGCCCGCGGTCGCCGCGTACAGGCCGGGCACGTTCGGCGTGCCGGTCAGGAAGCGCCGGGCTCCTTCCGCGTACTCGAGCTCGGGCTCGAAGCCGAACGGGCGCGCGTGCGCCTGCCAGCCGACGAGCGTCGGCTCGAGCGTCGCCGCGAGATCGGGGCGGACGTAGAGCCAGCCCGCGCCGGGGCCGCCGCAGAGCCACTTGACGCTCCCGCCGACCGCGAAGTCGACGTTCAACGCCGTCACGTCGAGCGGCACGCTGCCGACGGACTGGTACGCGTCGAGCACGACGTGGGCGCCGACCTCGTGGGCGCGCTCGACGATCGGCTCGACGTCCTGGATGCGCCCGGTCTTGAAGATGACGTGGCTGATCGGCACGAGCAGCGTCCGCTCGTCGATCGCGGCGACGATCTCGTCCTCGTCGCGGCAGACGACGATCTCGGCCCCGCGGGCCTGCTGCGCCTGCTGGAGGTACCGGACCGACGGGAAGTTCTCCTCCTCGTACACGATCCGCCGGCGCTCTCCGCGCAGGTCGAAGCACGAGAGGACGACCGCCTCGGCGACGGTCACGTTCTGGTGCATCACCGTCGAGCCCGGCGGCGCGCCGATCAGGCGTGCGATCTGGTCGCCGACGGTGACCGGCAGCTCCCACCAGCCCTCGCCCCAGGCCCGGACCCCGCGGGTGTTCCACGCGTGCGCGTACTCGGCCAGGCGGCGCTCGGCCTCGGCGGGCATCGGGCCCAGCGAGTGGCTGATCAGATACGTCGTCTCCGCGAGGATCGGGAAGCGCCCGCGGTAGTCGGTCAGCTCCAAGGGCGCGCCTAGCGCCGAGCGACGAACAGGTTGACGAGCACGATCGCGACGCAGACCATCGCGACGCCGAACGCGCCGGCCTGGGCGCCGGCCACGGCGATCAACGGAATCGACAGCGCGAGCGACCCGAGCACGAGCGGCGTGATCGCGTGGTGCTCCTTGTGGCGTCGCGCCGCCTTGCCGCGGCCACGTTGATCGACGCGCTTCTCGATCCGCTCGAGGAAGGAGTCGACGAGCTCAGGCTCGTACTCGGGGCCGAGCTCGCGGCGGGCCGCGACGTGCGCCTGGAGCTCCTCGCGCTCCGTCATGCAACCAGTATGCGCGTTCCCGCGGGGCACGCACCGGTCACAGCTGACCTATTCGTACTGCAGCGCGCGCAGCACGTTTAGGCGGCTGGCGCGCCTCGCCGGCGCAACCGCCGCGAGCACGCCGGCGATCATCGCGACGATCGCGAACCCGATCAGGTTCTTCCACGGCGGCACGAACTCCACGTTGAACTGCGAGAGCGCCCGGGTCACGAGCACCGCGAGGAAGACGCCGAGCGGCAGGCCCAGCGCGGCCCCGATCAGCGCGGTGATCACGCTTTCCTGCCGCACCATCCGCGACACCTGGTTTCGCGTCATGCCCACGGCGCGCAGCATCCCGAGCTCACGCGTGCGCTCGAAGACGCTCAGGACGAGCGTGTTGATCATGCCCACGAGGCTCACGATCACGGCCAGCGCGAGCAGGACGTAGAGGAGCAGGAGGAAGTTGTCGAAGTCCTTGTCCTGGGCGTGGATCCATGCGCCGCGCGTCTCGACCTTCGCGTCCGGGAAGTTCGCCAGCTGTCGCTTGAGGCCCGCCTGCGCCGAGGCGCTCGGCCCACTCTTGACGTCGACGAACGTGTACAGGTTCTTCGGGCGCTCGTAGAGCCTGTCGAAGAACGGAAGCGAGATGCTCACCTCTCCGAGCAGCGGGTAGAACGGAGGGGCCTTGTAGACGCCCTTCACCTCGAGCGGAACCGTCTTGCCGCTCGAGGTCAGGAGGTCGAACCGCGATCCCACCGAGAGGTTCTTCTTGTCGGCGAAAGCCTTGTCGACGATCGCCTCGTACGGGCCGAGGTTGTCGACCGCCGCGTTCGATCCGTCCTTCCACTCGAAGTTGTAGACCTGCGAGATCGTCTTCGGATCGAGCCCTGTGATCTGCTGCACCGAGCCCGAGGCCTTTCCGACCCCGGAGCGGACGTTCGAGGCGACCGCAACCTCCGGCGCCTTGGTGATCGCATCGCCCGCGTTCGGCGAGATCGAATCGAAGCCGTTCGCCGACACGAGCATGTACGACGACTTCACCTGTCGCTCGATCGCGCGGCGGTTCGACTGCTTCATGCCGTTCGCGAGCACCGCGATGAAGGTCACGAGCGCGAGCCCGATCATGAGGGCTGCCGCCGTGGCAGCGGTGCGGCCGGGGTTCCGGCGGGTGTTCTCGCCGGAGAGACGGTCCGTGGCTGGATCGAAGCGGAGACCGGGCAGGTCGCTCGCATACCCTCGCCGGCGGAGCCGCCGGACCACCGACACCACCACCCAGACGACGAGCACGACCTCGGTCACGAGCACGGCGGCGACGAACCCCCAGCCGATCGCAGTGCTCAGGTAGCGCATCGCCCAGGCCGCGGCCAACAGCACCCCAGGCCCGATGACCAGCAGCATGAGCAGACCGCCGACGAGAGCGCCGGTCCGCTGCAGCGCCGAGATCCCGCGCGCGTAGAGGCCGCGCCTGAAGAGCCAGGCCCCGACTCGAGTCGGATAGACGAGCAGGCTGACACCGAGCATCACCCACTTCGCAATCGGGCGCACGATGCGTGAGAGCGTGGGCACCAGCCGCGGCGAGAGCAGCGCGACGCCGACGAAGAGCACGAGGCACCCGAGCGCGAGCGAGAGGAGCCGGACCGCCGTCGCAAGCGTGCCCGCGAACATGCCGTAGGCCAGGAGCGCAATCGCGAGCGCGACGAGGGCAATCGCGATGAACGGCAGGAACGGGGCGAGCCGCCCGCGCGGCAGCGTCGCTCCCTCGCGCACGGCGGCGATCGGCGGCACCTTCGTCGCCTTCACCGCCGGAGCGAGCCCGGCTACGAGCGTGACCCCGACTCCGATCAGCAGCGAGACGATGACGGTCCGCGGCGCCACGATCAGCCCCGTCGTCGGCAGATCGTTGTTCACGGCTTTGAAGAACGCGTTCAGGCCCAGCGCGAGCCCGATTCCGGCGAACAGCCCGAGGATCGCCCCCAGCAGCCCGATCACGAACGCCTCGATGCTGACCGAGGTCAGGAGCTGGCGCCTGGACGCGCCGATCGTCCGCAGAGTCGCGAACTCGCGGATCCGCTGGGAGACGGTGATCGACAGCGTGTTGAAGATCACGAACGCCCCGACGAAAAGCGCGATCGCCGCGAACGAGAGCAGGAAGTACTTGATGATCTTCGTGAACGAGGCGGACTTCTTGGCCTCCTTCACCTGTTGCGCGCGCGTCCGGACCTCGACCTTGTTCAGCGGCACGACCTGCTTGATCTGCGCGACGAGCTGGTCCTGCGAGACCCCGGGCTTCGCCGAGATCGAGATCGCGTCGAGCTGGCCCTTGCGATCGAGGAGCTCCTGGGCAGTGGGCAGCGTGAAGGTCGCGAACGTCGCGCTCCCGATCGAGCCGACCGTCCCGTACTGCGCGATGCCGACGAGCTTGAACGGCCGCACCGGCTTCAGCGTCGCAACCCTGACGGTGTCCCCGAGTTTGTAGTTCTGGTCGCCGGCCGTCCCGCTGTCGATCACCACCTCGTCCGGCTTGCTCGGCCAGTGCCCGGACGTCAGCTTCAGAGGATTGAACTGCGGCAGCGAGTAATCGAGGCCGAAGCCGAACGTCGGCGCGCCGCTCGTCGTGATCGGCTTGCCCTTGCGGTCGATGATCTTCGTCGCAGAGTTGTCGGCGACGGTCCCGGCGGCCGCATCGACATCTGAAAGCTTCTTCACCGTCGGCAGGACGCTCGCCGGGATCGACGGCGGGGCGACCTGGTCGCCGTTGAAATTGAAGCCGGGCGACTTCCCGCTGATGTAGGCGTCCGTGTTCGCGTAGGACTGCGTGAAGATGTCGTTGAACGCGCGGTCGATCATGTCCGTGAGCACGAACGTGCCGCTCACCATCGCCACGCCGAGCACGATTGCGAGCGCCGTCAGGAAGGCGCGGAGCTTCCGCCCCGCGAGCCCGCGGAGCGCGACCCGGATCACGTCAGGGTGACTTCCTTGACCGTCTCCATGATGTGCTCCTCGTCGGCGCGGCCCAGGTCGCGGACGATCTGTCCGTCGGCGAGGAAGAGCACGCGGTCCGCGATCGTCGCCGCCTTCGCGTCGTGGGTGACCATGACCATCGTCTGGTCGTAGCTCTCGACTGCCTCGTGCAGCAGCTGGAGGATCTCGTCGCTCGTCTTCGAGTCGAGGTTCCCGGTCGGCTCGTCGGCGAAGACGACCGTCGGCTTGGCGACGAGCGCGCGCGCGACGGCGACGCGCTGCTGCTGGCCGCCCGAGAGCTCGGACGGCCGGTGCGACCGCCGGTCCTTCAGCCCGACCCGGCCGAGCAGCTCCTCGAACTCGTCCTTGTCGGGCTTGTTCCCGGCGATCGAGAGCGGCAGGAGGATGTTCTCCTCCGCGGTCAGCATCGGGAGCAGGTTGAAGAACTGGAAGATGAAGCCGATGTGCTTGCGGCGAAGCTTCGTGATCTCGGTGTCGCTCAGGTTCCCGAGCCGCGTCCCGGCCAGCGTCACGTAGCCGGAGGTCGGCAGGTCGAGCGCGGCGAGGATGTGCATCAGGGTCGACTTGCCGGACCCCGAGGGCCCCATGATCGCGGTCAGCTTGGCAGGCGCCACTTCGAGCGTGACCCCGCGGAGCGCGTCGACGGCCGTGTCGCCCTCGCCGTAGCGGCGCGTGACTTCATTGGCTGTGACGACCGCCCCGTTCTGGGACGCCGTGTCCTCGGACCCCCGGCTGTCCTGGGTGGGCTCCATGCGTGCTCCTCTCGGCAGACTCCGCCCGCGAAGCTAGAGCAAAGCGCGGTGCGGCGCAAGCCGCTGGCTAGGCAGCGAGCGTGAGCTGGTCGCCGACCGCGAGCCCGCGGCGCGAGCTTTCGCCGGCGGGAAGCTCGAGCACCGCCTTCGCCCCGCGCTGAGAAGCCGCGCGCCACGGAGCGATGCTGTCCTCGATGCCGACGACGGCGAGCTCCCGATCGAGGAAGACGGCGTCGATCGGGAAGCGCATGAAGAACGTGTGAATCGACGAGGCGGGCCGGAGCAGGAGCCCTTCGCCCTGCTCCAGCCCGTCTCGTCCGAGCAGGCCCCTCATGCGGGCCACCGGGGAGTCGGCGAGCGTGCACCGCTCGCAGACAACCGTCCCGTCAGCCCGCGTGAGAGTCGTTTCCTTCATCAGTCGTTAGTAACCAACATGAATGTGGTCGTAGTGGTTCGCCAGCGGGAACGAGGGTCCTCCGAGGCCGAGCAGGGAGATGACCTGCCGCGGCTGCATCTCGACCGGGAGCAGCAGGATCTCGCGCACCGTCTTCTCGGTGATCGAGCCGTCCGGCTGCTGGTGCCCGAGGATCGGGACACCGCCCACTTCGGCGATGTCAGCGGCGAGCCCGTAGATGTGCGCCGAGATGACGCCCGGGCGCGCGTAGAGCCGGTGCCCGCTGATCAGGCACGAGATCGTGACCTGACCGTGCGCCTCGGCGAGGTAGGCGATCAGGGCGAGCACGCGCACGTTCACGCGGTGATTCGCGATGTCGTCGCGACCACCCGGATAGATGGTGATCCGCTTGTCGTTCAGGATCTGCTTCTCGAGGCGGGTCTTGTCCCAGTCGAAGCCCTTGACGAGCGCCTTCAGCCCGACCGCGCGGTACAGGTTCTTGAGGGCGATCGTGCGGTCGGCGAACGACGTCTTGCCTTCGAGCGAGAGCACCGAGCCCCAGGCGTCTCGCTTCGCGCCCTGGTGGGCGAGGCGCTTCGTCAGCGACCGGAGCTGCGCCCCGGAGGCCGGCACGGCGCCACGGTCCCCGCGCGCGCGAAGCACTGCGAGGGCCAGGGCCCAGTCCACGTGATTCCGCGCCGAGACGCGGGCGAGCTGGCGGGCGAAGGCCGGCTTCAGACGGCGCGAGGGCGGCGTCGGATCCGGTAGGTCGCGGTACAGCCACACGGTGGCGGCCACGTTCGGCTCGTCTGCCTCGGGCTCCCGCTCGCTCGCCTTGCGTAGCGGAGCAGCCTTGACCGCCTCGATCACGGGCGGAATCTTCGGGCGCAGGAGACGTGCAGGAACCATCTGGGCGCTGCCCGGCCGCGCGTGTGCGGTGGAGGCGACACCCGGCTTCGAGAGCCCGGCGTGGAGCCGCGCCCTGAGCGCGGCGCGGACACCGGCGGCGCGCGTGTTCGACTGCGTGTTTCCGGTGGGCGCCGGCGCCTGGCTCACGGGCGGCGTCTCCGGACGGCTGGTCTGAGCGCTCGGATTGTCCGACGACGCCTGCGAGGTGCCCTCGGCGCGCTGCCCGTTGGACGGCGTCTTGGCGGACGGGTCCTCCGCCGGGTCCGAGGAATTGGTGGTCGTCGTCGTGTCGGTCGTCGTGTCGGTCGTGGTGTCAGCGCTCTGCGCCGACTCGCTCGACGGATCGATCATCTGCACGACGCCGTTCCCGGCGCCTGCGGAGAGGGCGGCGCCCGCGAAGAAGAGCGTCGCGAACGCAAGGCTCGCGGCGATCCTTCTCGGGGCGACGCGGACCTTCTTCCGCCGGTCGCGGGCCGTCAGCACCAGCTGCCTGCGCTCCCTTCGCACCAGGGTGCTCAGGAGCGAGAGCGCAGCCGAGAGGAAGAGCACGTGGGCCAGGCTCTTCCCGGTTCTCTGTGTCCCTTGTGGCATTTGCCTGCTCCGTTCCTTGTTTTCGAGCGCCGAGGGCCGCCACATCGGCGCGGATCTCTAGTTGACATCCGCGGCCGCAACGGAATCGAGAGAGCTATCGGCCTCTGAGGGCCGCGCCACTCACCAGAAAGGGGGATCCCCCGGGCGGATCCCCAAAGCGAGGGATTGCCGGGCGCCCGCGCAGGGCGATTACTGGGAACGACTGAGCCAATCACTCGGCGCGGCGCGAGCCCGCCGACGACGTTTCCTCGGAGGTTCCACCGCTTGCCAGAACAACTCACCCCGATCGCGTACGGCTCGGCCGGCCAGTCGAACCACTCAATCGCTTTTTCCACAAGTCGTAGTGCGGTGGCGCGCCGAAAGGCTCGCCTGATCCGAAGGAGGGAGGTGAATCAGGTGCTTAAGCTTTTTGACGCGTTCAAGCGTGAGGAGGGGCAGACGATGGCCGAGTACGGCGTCGTCCTGGCTGTGATCACGATCGCCGTTTTCGGCGCTCTCGCACTCCTCTCCGGCAACATCGTCAACGCCATTACTCGGGTCGCCGGTTACATCACCTAGGGCCTAATGGCAAGACATCGAGGGTGGGCTCTTCCCACGAAGAGCCCACCCGTCTTAAAGCTGTGGCATCTGCAAGCGGCATGACCCCAAACCGAAAGATTTCGATGAAGCGGATTTCACTCAAGAATCAGGACGGCCAGTCGGTTACCGAGTTCGCTCTCGTGCTGCCGATCCTGGCGTTCCTGCTGTTTGCAGTCATCCAGTTCGGCATCGTCTTCAACAACTGGGTGCAGCTGACCGACGCCACCCGCGCCGGCGCCCGCAAGGGTGCCGTGTCGCGCCACCTGCCGAATCCGCAGAGCGCGTGCACCTCCGCAGTCCGCGCGTCGGCCACGAACCTCAAGGCGACCGACCTCACTGCCACTTGCACGTCGACCTGGCAGCCGGGAGACGACGTCACCGTCAATGCGACGTACCCCTATTCAATCAGCCTGTTCGGGATCATCTCTAAATCAGGCCGCCTCTCGAGCACGACTACGGAGCGTGTGGAATGAGAATCAAGGTCAAAAGCAAGCGCGGCCAGGCAATGATCCTTACGCTTGTCTTCATGACGGTCATCCTCGGGATGGCCGCTGTTGTTGTCGACGTCGGCGCGTGGTACCGGGCGCATCGCCAGATGCAGAACAACGCGGATGCCGCCGCGCTCGCCGGCGCGACCGCACTGCCTGAGAGCACGGGCCAGGCGGCGAGCCTCGCCCTGACGTACGCAGACCGGAACGGCGGCGGCGTCACGGGCTCGGACATCACCTTCTCCTCGAAGGAAGTCGCCAACGACCAGATCCAGGTCACCGCACGCAAGGCGGTGCCAGGCGTGTTCGCGAAGCTCTTCGGGCTCGACTCGGTCACCGTGCGCGCCCATGCCACCGCGCTGGCCGCTCCGCCGGCCCAGCCCAAGTGGGCGGCGCCGTTCGGCGTCGACGTCCAGCACCCGATGCTCCAGTGCGAGCCGCTGCCGTGCTTCAACCAGGCCACGACGCTCCAACTCGACAAGGTCGGGCCGGGCGCGTTCCACATCATCAACATCGACGGCAGCAAGGGCGGGATCAGCCCACCCACGCTCGGGAGCTGGGTGCAGAACGGCCTCAACGCGTACATGCCGCTCGCCTGGTACAACTCGGACCCCGGGTCGAAGTTCAACTCCGGCCCTGTGAAGAGCGCGCTGGACGCCAGGATCGGGAGCGACCTCCTGTTCCCCGTGTACCGCGGGATCCGCAGCCAGGGATCCAACCTGCAGTACGAGGTGATCGGCTGGGTCGGCTTCCACCTGACCGGCTATTCGATCAGCGGTAAGGGAGAGCTCTACGGCTCGTTCACCCGGATCATCTGGGACGGCATCCAGACCGAGAGCTCGACCAACGACGACTTCGGCGCTCGCTCGATCTCACTCGTCGATTAAAGAAATTTTCTCCCCGTACCGAAACGACTCCCATCAAGAAATGGAGCATGCGGAAATGAGACACAACAACGAGCGCGGCCAGTCGATGGTGCTGACGGTCGTCTTCATGGTCGTCCTGCTCGGCTTTGCCGCGCTGGTCGTCGACGTCGGTTCGTGGTACCGCGCCCATCGGTCTGCCCAGGCGACCGCGGACGCGTCCGCTCTTGCGGGTGCCGCGGTACTTCCCGACACGGCGGCTGCCTCGACGCTCGCCACGCAGTACGCGACCAAGAACGGCGGCAGCGGATCGGGCCTCGGCAGTGGGCCGCAGATCACCTTCACGCAGTCGGGCTACGAGATGGACACGATCACGGTCAAGGTCACACGCCCCTCGCCGGGCTTCTTCGCGCGCGTGTTCGGCTCGAAGTTCATGAACGTGAGCGTGTCCGGATCCGCGACTGCCCGCGCGTACAACGTCCAGGGCATCCAGAACGGGATCGCGCCGATCACCGTCAACTACAAGCACCCGCTTCTGAACTGTTCCCGTGGGCAGAACGTGACGTGCAGCCCGACCTTCGGGGTGCCCACGCAGCTCAACCTCGAGGACATCCACTCGTCCGGCAGCAAGGACGCAGCCGGCGCCTTCGGGCTGATCAACCTCAACGGCGTCCAGGGCGGGAACGTCGGCGCGGGCACGCTGGCCGACTGGCTCAACAACGGCTACCACGACCACGACCTGACGGTCGGCGACTACGACTCCGTGCCGGGAGCGACCTTCAACAACTCGACGTTCACGGCCGCGCTCGACGCGCACATCGGGCAGGAGCTCCTGTTCCCGGTCTATCGGCTGCTCAAGGGCCCCGGGTCGAACGCGAAGTACACGGTCGTCGGTTGGGTCGGATTCGTCATCGACTCGTACAACGCGACCGGTAGCACCGGAGTGATCAACGGCCACTTCACCCGGTACACGACCGACGGAATTCCAGCTGAGAGTGGCAATGGGGGTGGGGCCCCAGGGCTCGGGGTGCACAAAGTCGAGCTGACCAACTAACCACAAAGGAGAAAGAGACCCGCCGCCATGACATATCGACTTCGGAACATCGGGATCGCAATCGCACTTGCGGTCGTCGCCGCCCTGCTGACGACGTTCTACGTCACGAACTACAAGCGGAGCGTCCAGCACGGCGAGTCAAAGGTGCCCGTCTACGTGGCCGCGCGCGACATCGCGCTCGGCACGCAGGGGTCCGACATCGCGCAGGGGAGCATGCTCAAGGTCGAGCAGGTTCCGCGCCGAAGCGTCGTGCCCGGGGCCATCTCCCAGCCGAGCCAGATCGACAAGCTCGTCGCCGTGGAGCCGATCTACGCCGGCGAGCAGGTCTCGACGCGCCGCTTCCGCACCGCGCAGGAGCAGGGCGTCCAGGCCCAGCTGAAGGGCAACCTCCGCGCCGTCGAGGTGCCGGGGAGCGGCCCGCAGCTGCTGAACGGCACGCTCAAGGACGGCGACCGCGTCGACATCCTCGGCAACTGGCTGCTGCCGGAGACGAGCCAGAACCACATCAGCCGTGTCCTGCTGCGCAACATCCTCGTGCTCCAGGCTCCGGAGACGAACTCCGTCTCCAGCCACCTGAGCGCGAACCCGAACGAAGGGTTCACCGTGATGCTTGCGCTGACCGACTCGCAGGCCACGAAGTTCTGGTGGGTCGTGAACAACGGCGACTGGTCGCTCCAGCTCCGCCCGCTGACCGATCCGTCGGACAGCCCAGAAGAGGTCAACAACGCCACGACGAACGCGGTCGACGGCATCAACGGCCGTCAGCGCCACCGCGCACGGAGCGGACGATGACGACCGTCGAGGCGCAGACACGAGAGAAGACACGCGTCTTCATCACGGGGAACTGCGAAGGCCTGACCGAGCTGAGTGACGCCCTCGGGCGTCACTCGGAGCTCGAGCTCGTGGGCCACGCGGACCACGTGAGTGCAGGAGCCGGCGCGCTGACCGGCGGACACCTCCAGGCTGTGCTGCACGCCACGCGCAGCTCGGCGCTGCCCGCCGACGACATCGCGGCGATCCGCGAGTACACGCAGGCGCCGATCGTCCTGGTCGCCTCGGGCGAGGCTTCGGCCCTGCTCGAGGAGGCGCTCGACGCCGACGTCGCTGACGTGCTGCTCCTTCCCCAGCTGACCGAGAACGTCGTCTTCGCAATCCGCAAGGCGAGCCATTCCGGTCGGCGCAGCAAGAAGGGACAGACCCGCGGCAACGGCCGGGTGATCACCGTGTTCTCGCCGAAGGGCGGGACCGGCAAGACCGTCACCGCGACGAACCTGTCCGTCTGCTTCGCGAAGAACGCGGGCAAGAAGACGCTGCTCCTCGACCTCGACCTGCAGTTCGGGGACGCGGCGATCATGCTCGGGATCGAGCCGGAGAAGACGATTCAGGACCTCGTCACCGCTCCGGGAGAGCTCGACCCCGAGAAGCTCGCGGGCTACACGACGCGTCACTCGTCGGGCCTCGACGTCCTGCCGGCGCCGATCCGGCCCGAGGACGCCGAGCTCGTCACCGAGGCCAAGCTGGCCCGGCTGATGGAGGTCGCGAAGGAGTCGTACGAGGTGATCGTCGTCGACACGTCCCCCTTCTTCCACGGGCCGATGCTGGCGACGCTCGACCAGTCCGACGACCTGCTCCTCGTCTGCGGGCTCGACGTGCCGACGATCAAGAACGTCCGGCTGAGCCTCCAGACGCTGCAGCTCCTGTCCTTCCCCGTCGAGCGCGTCCGGGTCGTCCTCAACCGGGCGAACTCGAACGTGGGCATGAAGAAGGGCGAGGTCGAGGCCGCTCTCGAGACGAAGATCCGCTTCGAGGTGCCGAGCGACCGCGTCGTGCCGCTGGCGGTCAACCGCTCGAACCCGGCCGTGCTCTCCGACCCCAAGTCGGACTTCGGCCGTGCGGTCCGCGAGATGGCGAAGAGCCTCATGCCGGCGAAGGCCGCCGAGAACGGAAAGCGACGGTTCCTCGGAAAGAACGGGAGCTAGATCATGGGCCTTCACGACCGCATCAAGGGAGAGAACGGCGACGCCGCTCAGGACGAGCAGCCAACCGCGCTCTCCACGGGCCCGGCCATCGGCGAGCAGCAGTCGGACCAGCCCTCCGATCCGTACGCCGAGCTGAAGACCCGCGTACACCACGCGTGCATCGCGAAGCTCGGTCCGCACCTGTTCACGACCGAGACCAACGAGAACCTGAACGAGCGCGTCCTGCGCGAGGTCACGGAGCAGCTGGCGCTCGACCGCACCCCGCTGACCCGCGAGGAGCGGCGGCGCATCGTCCGCGAGATCACCGACGACATCCTCGGCTACGGGCCGCTGGAGCCGCTGCTCCGGGACGACACCGTGACCGAGGTCATGGTCAACAACTTCGACCGGATCTTCATCGAGCGTGAAGGCAAGCTCGAGCGCAGCACGGCGACCTTCGCCGACAACGCGCATCTGCTTCGGATCATCGACAAGATCGTCTCCCAGGTCGGCCGCCGGATCGACGAGTCGTCGCCGATGGTCGACGCGCGTCTCCCTGACGGAAGCCGCGTGAACGCGATCATCCCGCCGCTCTCGCTGCGCGGGCCGACGATGACGATCCGAAAGTTCTCCCGCGACCCCTACACGATGGACGACCTGATCGCCTTCGGGTCGCTCACCCCGAAGGCGGCCCAGTTCCTCGCCGCCTGCACCAGGGGGAAGCTGAACGTGCTCATCTCCGGTGGTACCGGTACCGGTAAGACCACGACCCTGAACGCGATCTCGGCGTTCGTCCCCGGCGACGAGCGAATCGTCACGATCGAGGACGCCGCCGAGCTCCAGCTCCAGCAGGAGCACGTGATCACGCTCGAGTCGCGGCCCCCGAACATCGAGGGCCAGGGCGAGATCCGCATCCGCGAGCTCGTCCGGAACTCCCTCCGCATGCGCCCCGACCGGATCATCGTCGGCGAGGTCCGCGGTGCCGAGACGCTGGACATGCTCCAGGCCATGAACACGGGCCACGAAGGCTCGCTGACCACGATCCACGCGAACTCCCCGCGCGATGCGCTGTCCAGGCTCGAGACCCTCGTCCTCACGTCAGGCGTCGACCTGCCGCTGCGGGCGATCCGCGAGCAGATCTCGAGCGCGTTCGACCTGCTGGTGCAGATCACGCGTCTCGTGGACGGCTCGCGCAAGATCTCCCACATCACCGAGGTGCTCCGCATGGAGTCCGAGGTGATCACGCTCCAGGACATCTTCATCGCCAAGCCTCCGGATGAGGACACGGCATTCGGCGGCGCGACGAGACTGCTGTCGCCGCTTTCGGCCACAGGGCTGAAGCCGCACTTCCTCGACAAGCTGGCCGCGCACGGAGTCGCCCTGCAGCCGAACTTCTTCGACGAGGATCAGTCCAGCTACCGGTCCAACCTGGCCGTCGCGAGCTTCGGCGGGTTCTCATGAGCCGGAAGCGTCTAATCGCAGTCGCTCTTGCAGGAGCGATTGGCCTCGCCGTGCCGGCGGCCGATGCCGGCGTCTCGGTCCGGAGCGTCGACACGGGCTCGTTCCCGATCATGCGCGTCACGGTCCTGACCTCCGACCCGAGCTCGCAGGCCCCGAAGCTGCGCGAGAACGGGCTGTCCGTCCGGATCGACCGGGCAGAGAACCTCGGCGCGGAGAAGTCCGTCGTCCTCGCGATCGACCGTTCGCAGTCGATGCGGGGCGCACCGCTCTCGCACGCCATCGCGGCGGCGCGTAGCTTCGTCGCCTCGAAGCCGGCCGAGGACCGGGTCGCCGTGGCCACGTTCGCCACGAAGCCCCAGCTCCTGACCGACTTCTCGACCGAGCGCAGCGACTCCGTCGGGGCGCTCAAATCGATCCAGGTCGACCCCGTCCAGGGGACCACGCTCTACGACGCGGTCGTCAAGTCTGCGAACGTGCTCGCGAACGAGCCGCTCGAGGCACGCGTGATGATCGTCGTGACCGACGGCAACGAGACGCGCAGCTCCGCCTCGCTGGACGACGCGATCGCGGCTGCACGCAAGGCCGGCGCGTCGATCTACGTCGTCGCCATCGAGAGCCCGAAGTTCAATCCCGCCCCGCTCCACAAGCTCGCCGAGGAGACGGGCGGCGTGTACCACGGCACGTCCTCGAGCGCCACCCTGAGCACGCAGTACGCGGCGATCGCGTCGGAGCTCAAGCGCACGTGGATGCTGGACTACGCGACCACGGCCCGCCCTGGGGACACTGCGTTCCTCGAGGCGACGTGGAAGAGCCAGAAGTCGGTTCCGAAGTCGATCACGCTGCCGGCGAGCCTCGGCCCCGGCTCGGCCGACGCGAAGCCGTCGCATCTGCTCCCGAAGGTCTTCTACAGGACCGTCCTCGGCACGCAGGTGATGGCAATCGTTTCGTTCTTCATCGTGCTCCTCGCCGCGTCGCTCGCGATGACGACGGTGAAGGGGGCGCGGCTGAAGAAGCGGATCGGGCCCCACCTCGCGCCAGACGTCGTCAAGAAGCGCAAGCAGGAGCGGCAGCGGCTCGCGGCCGCGGCCGGGCTCTTCAACGCGACCGAGAGCGCCTTCGAGGGCTGGAAGCTCTGGAACAGGCTCGACCGGCTCGTGGAGCGCAGCGACCTGCCCATCCGCACCGTCGAGGTCTTCTACGTCATGTGCGGCGGCGCGTTGATCGGCGGCCTCCTGGCCACGATGCTGACGCCGTCGATGCTGATCACGCTCGCCGCGTTCGGCGGCGGCGCGATGCTGCCGGTCGGGTTCGTGTGGTTCAAGGCGACCCGTCGGCTCAGCGCCTTCGAGAACCAACTGCCGGACGTCCTGATCACGCTCGCCGCGGCGCTCAAGGCAGGCCACAGCTTCAAGGCCGGCCTGCAGACGATCGTCGACGAGGGCAACCCGCCCGCGAGCAAGGAGTTCCACCGGGTTCTCACCGAGGCACGCCTCGGGAAGCCGCTGGAGGCAGCTCTCTGGGACATGTCCGAACGGCTCGGCTCGAAGAACTTCGACTTCGTGATCACGGCCGTCAAGATCCAGCAGCAGGTCGGCGGCAGCCTCGCCGGGCTCGTCGACATGGTGGCCGACACGGTCCGCCAGCGCCAGCAGTTCATTCGCAAGGTGAAGGGCCTGACGGCCATGGGACGCGCGGGCGCATACGTGCTCGTGGCGCTCCCGTTCGTCATCGCCGCGATCATCACGGTCATCAACCCGACCTACATGGAGCCCCTCTACCACACACCGACGGGCCACATGCTCATCTACACGGGCCTCGGAATGATGGCCTTCGGTTCCCTGATCCTCAAGAAGATCGTCTCGTTCAAGGGGTAACGACCACATGACTCTTCTACTCGTCCTCGCTGTCTTCTGCCTCGCCGGCGCGGCCTTCCTGGTCGGCGAGTTCATCACCCTTCCTTCACGCCAGCGGTCCGTGTCCGTGCGTCGCGCCGCGACCTACGGCCGGATGGAACTACCGTCGGGCACGCCCAACGAAGGCCTGCGCGAGCGCGTGGTCGCTCCACTCAGCGACGTCCTCTCCAGGTGGGCGCTGAAGATCAACCCGCGCTCGAGCCCGGACTCCGTGGGCCGCCGGCTGATGGCGGCCGGACTGGGCTACAGGATCTCGCCCACCGGCTACCTGGCTCTGAAGGCGCTGCTCGCTCTGATCGGCGTCTTCATCGGCTCGATGCTGGGCGCGGGCCGTGGGTTCAGCGGGCTCGTCATTGGCGCGCTGATGGCCGGCGCGCTGGGCTTCCTCGGTCCCGACTACGCCCTGACGCTCAAGGCCCGCGGCCGCAAGGAGAAGGTCCGCGCAGACCTGCCGGACGCGCTCGACCTGCTCGCGGTCAGCGTCGAGGCCGGACTCGGCTTCGACGCCTCGCTGGCCAAGCTGAAGGAGCACATGGAGGGCCCGCTGGCCGAGGAGTTCGGGCTGACCCTCTCGGAGATGCGGATCGGCGAGAGCCGCTCCGAAGCGCTCAAGCGCATGTCCGAGCGCGTCGACGCACCTGAGCTCTCCGCGTTCACGCGCGCAATCATCCAGGCCGACCAGCTCGGCACGACCCTGGGCCGGATCCTCCGCGTCCAGGCTGCCGACGCCCGTCTGCGCAGGCAGGCGGCGGCCGAGGAGCGGGCGATGAAGGCACCGATCAAGATGCTGTTCCCGACGGTGCTCTTCATCTTCCCGGCGATGTTCCTCGTCATCCTCGGGCCGGCCATCCTCAACGTCCAGAAGATCTTCGGCTAGGAGCGAACCCTCGATGACCCGCGCTCAAGACGACAATCTCGACGAGAACAAGCAGGCCGAGCCAGAAGCTGTCGAAGGCGGCTTCGGAACCGGCCTGCGCGCACAGCTCCGGAAGCGGCTGCACCCCGAGCTGGAGGAGGAGTCACAGCCCGAGCCCGTCCAGGAGCCTGAACCGCAGTACGTCAACTACGACTTCGACCCGCCGGCCACGGTCGAGCTGAACGGCGCGCACCCGGAGGTCGAGGATCTCCGCGGACAGCTCGAAGCAGCGCAGAAGCGCGAGCTCGAGCTGCGCGCGGCCTTCGCCGAGCAGGTCGAGGCGTACGAGCGGAAGTTGAGCGAGGAGTACGAAGTCGCGCACGAGCATACGAAGCTCGAGGAGCTCAGCGCGAGGCTCTCCGGCACGGAGTCCCAGATCCGGGAGCGTGAGCAGCACCTCGAGCAGGAGCGCCAGGAGCTCCTCGCCGAGCGCAAGCGGCTCTCAGCGCTCCAGGAAGAGGTCGCAGCAGCCCAGTCTGCTGCCGCCGAGCTCCAGGAGGAGCTCCACGCACGTGACGCCGAGCTGACGGAGGCCGAGCGACTCGCGGGCAGGAGCTCCTCAGAGCTCGCCCAACGCTCGACGGAGCTCGCGACGCGGGAAGAGAAGCTCGCCAAGACGCAGCAGGACCTCTCGGCTCGGGAGCAGAAGCTCGCGAAGACCGAGCAGGAGCTCTCGGCGCGAGACCGCGGTTTGAAGGGGCGCGACAACGAGTTGAAGCGCCGCGACAAGGATCTCGGGGGCCGCGAGACGCGGCTCGTCGAGGGCGAGCAGCGTCTCGCGAAGGAGAGTGCGAGGACGGCCGCCGAGGACGCAGCGCTCCGGCGCCGCGAGGCGGACGTCAACGACCGTCAGGAGAGGATCCGCGCGGAGACGGCCGACCTCGAGCGCAAGCTCGCGTCGTCGGGCGCCGAGGTCGAGGAGTTCGAGAAGCGCCTCGGCGAGATCGAGGCCCGCGAGCAGGAGCTGGCCGCCAAGGAAGCCGAGGTCCGTCAGCGAGAGGCGGATCTCGAGACGACGCAGAGCAACGAGCTCGACCGCTTGCGGCAGCAGCTCGAAGCTCGCGAGCAGGAGCTCGTCGCCCGAGAGGCCCTGAGGCAGAGGCTCGAGGACCGCGAGCAGCAGCTCAACGAGCGCGAGGCCGCGTTCCTGGAGGAGGCCGAGCTGTCGCAGACGGCCCTCGCCCGTGTCGGCAAGCGCGAGAAGCGGCTCGCGGACACCGAATCGAGCATGCGCGAGCGCACGCGGGAGCTCGACGACCGGGAGGAGGTTCTCGACCAGCGCGAGGCCCGCTACGAGACCGACTTCGAGATCCGGCTCGACAAGCTGGAGGCGCGCGAGCAGGCAGTGGCCGAGCTCGAAGAGAAGCTCGGCGCGAAGGAGGACCAGCTCGCTACATACGTCGCACAGGCTCAGGGCGCGCTGCAGCGCCGCGAGTCCGAGTGGTGGAACAAGCAGATCGGCAGCGACGACGATCTCGACGCCGAGGTCGCCTGACCACGGCTCTGCGGGGCACGTCCAAGTGCCAGGCACTGGGACCTGTCCGAGGCGCGCGGGTCTCCTCGAGACGTGTCCCAGTGCCGGGCACTCGGAATCGTGGCGGGATCTCCGGTACGATCCCGCGACCATGTGGCAGGCCTACGTGAGATTCCGCTCCGGCTCGACCACCCGCGCCGACGTCGCGGAGAACGAGGACGACGCGCGCAAGGCGCTCGAGGACGCGATGAACCAGCTCAAGTCGAACGGGATCGGCACCGTCGGCCCGAGCCTCGTCGTCACCAAGGAAGACCTCGAGTTCATCAAGCTCGAGCAGAAGCAGCAAGACCGCTAGAGCCTCGAGCCCTCCCGGTCGCGCTCTTCTAGCTCCTGGTCACCGTCCAGGTCGCGCCGCCGTCGTGCGAGCGCCAGAGGATCGACCCCTCCTCCCGCCGCGTGAACGCGGTCACGTCGACCCCGTGAACCGCGATCTGGGGCCACTCCACCTCGAAGGAGCGCACGAGGACGTCACCGACGACCCGCGGCAGAACCTCGTTGCGAAGGGTTCCGTTCTGCGCGAAACGGAGCAAGGGCGCACGGTCGAAGCCGAAGCCGCCGACGCGACGCGAGACGAGAGCGGCCGCGCCGCCCGGCACCGGCTCGACCTCGACGATCGCGCCGGAGCCGTGGGCGACCCTGATCCCCTTCAGGCCGCGGGGGCCGGGCGGCCAGGCAGCTGCGCGGTAGAGGCTGGCGCCGCGCCACCACCAGAGCGTCCCGGCCGCGGCCGCGAAGCCTGAGCCGACCGCCTGCGGGGTCCGCGTCCACGTCCCGCCGCCGTTCGCCGTCCAGAGCCGAACCTGGCGGCAGCCGCACCTGGAGATCCGATCGCCGACGGCGATCATCCCGCTCGAGGCCGAGACCAGCGCGACGCGCACCGCACTACGCGGATACGCGAGCCGCCACGTCGCGCCGCCGTCGTTCGTCGCGTAGACACCGTCCTCGCGACTCGCCCAACCGTGCATCCCGTCCGCGAAGCTCCGGTACTCGTTCAGGCCGCTCCCGCCGCCGCCCGACTGCCGGCCGAGCACCGACACGAGCGCGAAGCCCTGCATGCCGCCCGTATACAGCGGGACGTAGACGCGGTCGCCGGCCACCGTCGGCGCGACGTACCCCGGCCCGGCGAGTCGCGCCTGGAAGCGCGGCGCGCCCGTCGTCGCCCGGAACGCGACGAGGGCCGAGCCCGCGTTCGCGTTCTCGACGAGCCAGACGGTGTCGCCCGCGACCGTCGGCGAGCCGTTGAAGAGCCCGTTCCCGACCTTCCGGCTCCAGCCGACGTGGGCACGGCACTTGCCGTCGACGTTCACGCGGACGAGCCGGCCGGGCGTCGCGACGTACAGCGCCCCGGTCCGCGGCGAGTAGGCAGCCTGCGAGAGGAGCGGCGCGGCGAGGGTCGGGTTGGACAGCCGAAGTGACGAGACCGGGCCCGCGCCCAGGCGCCGCGTTCGCCACAGGTACAGGGAGCCGTTCTTGTTCAGCGCCGCCGCCAGCTCGCCGCACGAGCGGTGCGCGAAGAGCACCGGCGAGCCGACGAAGTCGAGGTCGTTCACCTGGTGGATGTCGTGCGGGTGGCTCGAGGCCCGCACGCGCAGGTCCGGGCCGACCTCCACGATCCGCTCGCCGTACCCGGCGTACTCGCGGAACCGTTTACCCCGGTTGGTGCCGCCCTCGAACGCGTTCCCGGTGACCGCGTACAGGGAGTCGCGCGCCGCGCTGTACGCGAGCCCGCCCCACCCCCAGACTCCGCCCCCGCCGCCGAGGCGCTTGGGCACGACCTCCCACTGCGAGATGCCTCCGGTCGCGATGCCGACACGAAAGACCTTCGCGACCATCTTGCGATCGCAGTACGAGCCCGTCCCGAAATAGAGCGAGCCGTCCACGGCCGTCAGCGCCCCCCAGACGAGCTCGCGCCGGAAGTCGGTGTAGACGGTGACCGGCCACCCGGCTCGCTCGGCTCCGGTGGCGAGGTCGAGCGCGTGAATCCGTCCGAACGCGTCGGCGACGTAGATCGCGTGCGTGCCGAGGTCGATCGCCGGCGTGCCGGTCACCCCGTACCCGTCGATCTGCTGGCAGACCCGCTCCAGCTGGCCGAGCTCGACCCGCCAGCGCACGTAGCCGTTCTCGGCCAGCGCGTAGAGGACGCCTTTCGACGTGGCGACGTAGACCGTCCGCTGCCCCGGCCCGGGCACGTCCTGCGCCACGAGCCCCTGGGCGCTGACCCGCCCGGAGAGCGGCGTGTACCAGGCGGGCCGCACCGACGGCGGCGAGAGCGCGGTGTCCGTCGACGAGCTCCGCGCCAGGTCGTTGCCGTAGACGAGCCAGCCGCCCGACGACTGAGCCGAGGCGCCGCTACCTGCGAGCAGAAGGACGAGCGCAGCCGCAAGCCAGGTCCTCCGCACGAACGGGAATGCTAGGCGAAGGCTCTGACGCTCTTAGTGAAGGCCGCGGCTGACGACGACGTTCACGTGGACGCCGAAGCAGAGGCGTAGGCCCTTGCGCGGCGCCTGCCGAACGACGCGGCCACGCGGGCGCTTCGACCGCGCGTACTTGACGGTGCCGGAGACGCAGCCCGACCTGCGGGCCTTCGTGCGCGCCTGGCCGAGCTTCTGCCCGAGCAGGTTCGGCACCTTGCAGAGGCGGTCGGGACCGGGGCCGGCCGGCGGCGTGCCCGAAACGGGCTGCCAGTCGGGGTCGGACTCGTTCGCCGGGCTGTTCGTGAGGTCGACCGGATTGCTCCCGTCGGCGTTCATCAAGAAGACCTCGTTGTCCCCTGTCGGCCCGCGGTTCGTCGTGAACGCGATCTTCGAGCCGTCGGGCGACCAGGTCGGGTCGCCGTCGTTCGCGGGGTCGTTCGTGAGGTTCGTCTGCCCGCTGCCGTCGGCGTTCATGACGAAGATCTCGCCGGCGCCGCCGTAGAAGCGCACGAACGCGATCTTCGTCCCGTCCGGCGACCAGACGGCCGAGTCGTCGTCGTAGCCCGGCGCGTTCGTGACGTTTTGCGCGCCGCTGCCGTCGGCGTTGGCGACGAAGATCTCCGCGTTGGACGGCTCGACGGTTCCCGTGTAGGCGATCTTGCCGGTCGAAGACCAGGAGGCCTCGTAGCCGCCCGGAACGAGCCGCGTCATGCCGGTCCCGTCGGGATTGGCCTCGAAGACCTGCGTCCCGCTGACGTCGTACGTGATCTTCGACCCGTCCGGAGTCCAGTCGGGGTTCGCGTCGTCGGGAGACGTCTTGGTCACGTTCCGCTGGGCCTTGCCGTTCGAGCCCATGACGAAGATGTCGTCGTTGTTCGCCTTCCCGGGCCGGGTGAACGCGAGCTTCGTGCCGTCCGCCGACCAGGCGGGGCTGCCGTCGGGGTTCGCGCTCCTCGTGAGATCGGCCTTTCCCGAGCCGTCGGGCGCCATCGAGAAGATGTCCTCGTTCTTCAGCGTCGGATCGAAGCGGCACGCGGCGTCGCTGACGTACGCGATCCGTCCGTTCGCCGCCTGGGAGCCGGCATTCGCCGATCCGCCGGCGATGGCCGCCACGGACCCGGCGAGCGCGAGCACGGCCAGGACCGAGCGGCTTCGGAAGCGCCTGTCAGAAGTCACGAAAGCTCTCATCGGCACGAGAGCCCGAGTGGTTTAGGTCCCGTCAGCCGAAGAAGGTCTGTTCGAGCAGGTACACGTTCAGGCAGACGATCACCGTCGCGACCACGGTCGCGGCCACGGTCGTCACGCGCCGGTTGACGAGCCCGCCCATCAGCCCCCGGTCCCGCGTGAAGAGAACGAGCGGCACCAGCGCGAACGGGATCCCGAAGGACAGGAACACCTGGCTGAGGACGAGCGCGCGCGACGGGCTCGCCCCGATGGCAAGCAGGGTCAGCGCCGGGAGCATCGTCACCGTCCGCCGGACGAAGATCGGGATCTGCCGCCGGATGAACCCCTGCATCACGACCTGGCCGGCCATGGTCCCGACCGAGGACGAAGAGATCCCGGACGCGAGCAGCGCGATCCCGAAGATCGTGCCCGAGTGCGCGTGCAGGTGCGCCCCGAGCTGGTCGGCGACCACGGTCAGATCGTCGCCCACATCCTGCAGTCCGCTCGTGTGGAAGACGGCAGCCGAGGTCGCCAGCATCGCCATGTTGATCGCACCGGCGATGCCCATCGCGATCACGACGTCGATCAGCTCGAAACGGAAGATTCGGCGCCGCGCCTCCTCGTCGACGCCGACGATCCGCCGCTGCGTCAGCGCCGAGTGCAGGTAGATCACGTGCGGCATGACCGTCGCGCCGATGATCCCGACGGCCAGAAGCGTCGCCTCGGAGTTCGGAAGCGTCGGCACGAACACCCCGCGGGCGACGCCCGACCCGGAGACCGGGGCCAGGAGGACCTCGATTGCGAACCCGGCGACGATCGCTCCCACGAGCGCCGTGATCACCGCCTCCCCACGTCTCCAGCCGCGTTCCTGGAGCGCAAGCACACCGAACGCGACCGCCGCGGTGATCAGCCCCGACAGGAAGAGCGGCAACGAGAAGAGGATCGACAGGCCCAGCGCGGCGCCAGTGAACTCGGCGAGATCGGTCGCCATCGCGATCGCCTCGGCCTGGATCCAGAGGAAGTACGTCACCCGACGCGGGAAGCGGTCGCGGCAGACCTCGGCCAGGTTCTGGCCCGTCGCGATCCCGAGCTTCGCGGACAGCGACTGGACGATCATCGCCATCAGGTTCGCGGCGAGCACGACCCACAGGAGCGCGTAGCCGAACTTCGCACCGGCCGCGATGTTCGTCGCGAAGTTGCCCGGGTCGACGTAGGCGACCGCTGCGATGAAGGCCGGCCCGAGAAACGGCGTCAGCGCCGCCACCCCGCGCCGCCGCCCCGTGAGCGAGCGCTCGGCCGCCTCGAGGACGCGGGCCTCTCCCGGAAGCGCGTCTTCGACGCGGACGACGCGGCCTGCAGGCGCCGTGTCGGGACGACCCTCCCGGATCACGTCACGCCGATGCCGCCGGCCAGCTCACGGGAGATGGCGTGCTCCGCTTTCCCGACGCGAACCGTGAGCGGGCCGCCGAACGGCTCCGCGGAGCGGAGCTTCACCTTCTTGCCCGGCACGAGCGCGAGCTTGGTCAGGTAGCGCAGCAGCTCGTCGTCGCCGTCGGGGACGCGTTTGATCGTCGCCTCGTCGCCCGGTTCGAGGCTCGCGAGCGTGCGCAGTCGCTTGCGGTCGAGGCGGAGCTCCGCATCGGGGATCGGGTCGCCGTGCGGGTCGTGCGTCGGGTAGCCGAGCGAGCGGTCGATGCGCGCCTCGAGTTCCTCGGACAGCGCGTGCTCGAGCCGGTCGGCCTCGGAGTGCACCTCGTCCAGGCTCAGCCCTAGCGCCTGTGCCAGGTACTGCTCGAGCAGACGGTGATGCCTGATCACCTCGAGGGCGACTCGCTCCCCGGCCGGTGTCAGCTCGACCCGACGGTACGGCGCGTGCTCGGCCAGTCCCAGCGCGGAGAGGCGCTTGACCATTGCGGTCACCGAGGGCGGACGCACGCCCATGCGCGCCGCGATCGCCGACGTCGTCGCCCGCTCGCCTTCGAGCCGGAGCTTGTAGATCTCCTTCACGTAGTCCTGCATCGCGTCTGTCAGATCGCGAAACACGCTCTCACTCTAACTCAGAAGTTCGACAGGACTAAAAACCTGCACGCCGTTCGCGATCGGGTGAACCGGGCTCCGATCGGACTAAAGCGAACGCCCTGGTCTGCCGATCAGCGCCTTGACCGGTTTGTGCGGTCATGAAGGCCCCGGCGCTTAGGCCGTAAGCGTCGGGGTTTTCTCTTTCACCGATTGGCCGTCTCTCCCGCAAGCAGCCGGACTGCAGCCACGTTTCCTTTCTCCCCATAGAGTCGTATCGCCTCGCTCGTAGCGGCAGTCGACTCGGACAACGAGCCTGCCAGCCGGAGCACCTCACCGAGATCGGCCCAGCCCTCGGCCCGCAGGTTCGTGTAGTCCGTCTGCTCGGCGATCGCACATCCCTGACGGACGAGCCGCGCGCCCTCCTCGACGTCGCCTCCGCGAGCGAGCAGCTTCCCCCTCACCATGCGCCAGCTCGCCTGCGCATGCGCATCCTCGGGGACCGTGAGCAGTTCCGCCGACCATCGCTCGGTGATCTCGAGCGCTTCCACGTCACGCCCCAGTCGATACAGGTCTTCGGCCAGCGCCGGTGCGACGCTGGCCAGGAAACCCCGCTCCCCGACCTCTTCCAGATACTCGCAGTTCTCGCGCATCGCTTTGACCCCGTCGGACAATCGACCTTCGAGCGCACCGATCGCGGCCAGCACGCGGCCCGCGTATCTCGCGCGAAGCGTCTCGAGCCCGTGCTCGCGCGCGATCGACTCGGCCTTCGAGTACGCGCTCCGCGCACGATCGACATCTGCGTGCATCGCGGCAAGACTTCCCTCGGTGTAGAGCAGGCTCGTCTCCAGGCGTCCGTTCCGCTCCGCCCGCGGGCGCATCTCCTCGATCCGGTTCAACCCGTCCGAAGCCGACATCGGCCCGTGGAGAATCGTCCCGAGCACACCCTGGAGGCTTTCTGCCTCCTCGCTGCGGGCTCCCGCCCCGCGCGCGAGGAGCGCCGCCTGCCAAAGATCCTCGCCCGCTTCGAGCGCATGGCCGCGCCAGAAGCGCAGCCTGCCCCCTAGGCCGAGAGCACGAGCGAGGGCTGCGTCGTCTCCAGACTCTCTCAAGACGGGCAGCGCCGTCTCGAGCTCGCCAACGATGTCTTCGCGCGAGATCAGCGCCGGTTGGAAGCGGAGCTCCGCGCGGGCAAGGGACGCGTCCGCGACGACCAGTCGTGCGCCAACGACTTGTCCTCGTTCGATTGCCTCGGTCAAGGCCGCATCGGCGTCGTCCATCCGGCCCGCGTCACGGAGCGCCCGACCGAGCCGGGGCAGAGCGCTCAGAAGCCGCACATCGTCGTCCGGCAGGACGGAGACCGCACTTTCGAGCAGGCTCACCGCAGCCCTGCTGTCGCCCCGGGCCATCCCACGCTCGGCCGCGGCGATCAGGTGCTCGGCGGCCCGCGCTGCGAGCTCGGTTGCCCGCTGACCGACCGGCCCAAGCTCGGCCAGCGAGCGATACGCCTGCTCGAGGTGATACCCGACGATCTCGCCGAACTCCTCGCCCCGTGGCTCGAGCCAGTCGGCGAAGCGCTCGTGCAGCTCGGAGCGGAGCTCCTTCGGGATCCGCGCGTACGCGGCGTCGCGGATCAGTATGTGCCGGAAGCGGAACGTGTCCGCCAACAGCTCGTGAGGGCGAATGAGCTCCTTGCGCACGAGCGCGGACAGCTGTGAGCCCGCGGGCCGGCGCCGGTCCGGCGTGAGCTCGCCGAGCGCCTCCCACTCGAAGTCGAGACCGATCACGGAGGCTCGCTCGAGCACGTCGCGCTCCTCGTCGGGAAGACCGTCCAGGCGAGCGGCGAGGAGCGCATTGATCGTCGGCGGAACTCGCTCGTGCTCGCCGCCCTCGGCGATCATCGCGAGCAGCTGTTCGACGAACAGCGGGTTCCCCTCTGCGACCTCACGGATGCGCGCCCGCGTCGGGTCGTCGAGCTCAGCGCTTCCGATCAGCCCTTCGATCAGCTCGTCCGACTCGCTTCCGGAGAGCGGCTCGAGCGCGATCAGCGGCGTGTCGTGCCGGATCCACGAGGGACGCTCGTCGACGAGCTCCGGCCGCGCGAGGCACAGCAGGAGCAGCGGAGCGTCGCGCACCCAGTCGACGAGATGCTCGAGCAGGTCGAGCAGCGTCGGCTCGGCCCAGTGGATGTCCTCGACGACGAGCGCCAGCGGCTTCGCGCGCGCACGCTGCTCGAGCGCCTTGCGCACGCCCCAGAAGACGTCCTCGGGAGTCGGAGCGGTGAGCGCCTCGTCGAGCTCCTCCTCAGCCCCGGCCGCGGCGAAGATCTCGCGAAGGGGCCAGTACGTGATGCCTTCGCCGTACGGCAGGCAGCGCCCGAGAAGCACGCTCGCCTCGCCGGCGAGCGACTCGCCGGCCTCTCTGGCGAGGCGCGACTTGCCGATCCCCGGGGGGCCGACGACGGTCACGAGCCTGCACCGCCGCTCCGAGACGGCCTGGTCGAACGCGGCCCGAACGGTTGCGAGCTCGTCGCGTCGGCCGACGAGCGGCGCGTCGACCCGGCGCTCGAAGCTCGGTGCGCCCTCGAGCGCGCGCACGAGACTGAACGCCGCGACGCGCGCCTCCTTCCCTTTCAGTGGAAGCGGCTCGATCGCGTCGACGTCGACTGCATGGCGGACGAGCTCGAGCGTCCTCTCCCCGAGCAGGACCTGGCCCGGGCCGGCCGCCTGTTCGAGCCGGGCCGCGACGTTCACCGCGTCACCGGTCGCCAGCCGCTGGCCGGAGTCTCCCTGTCCGGTCACGACCTCGCCGGTGTTGACGCCGATCCTCGCCTCGATCGCCACGCCGTAGTCGCGGTCGAGATCGCGGTTCAGCACCGCCAGCCGCTCACGCATCTCGTTCGCCGCAAGAACCGCGCGGAGCGCATCGTCCTCGTGGAGCACGGGCACGCCGAAAACGGCCATGACGGCGTCTCCGATGAACTTCTCGACCGTTCCTCCGTGAGCTTCGAGAACGGTCTTCATCTCGTCGAAGTAGCGGCCCATCACACGGCGGAGCGCTTCCGGGTCGAGCTGTTCGCCGAGCGCTGTCGACCCCGTGACATCCGCGAACAGGACGGTGACGGTCTTTCTGACCTCCCTCGGCTCTGCTCCCGCGAGCGCGGTGCCGCATTCGCCGCAGAACCGAACGTCGTCGGCGTTCTCCCGTCCGCAGCTCGGGCACGTCGGCATCCGCTAAGCGTACGACGGAGACGCGCAAACGTGGCCGTCAGCGAACGAGCACGCGGATCCGGCCGGAGGGAGCGATGCGCAATACGCGGCGCGCTCCCGCCACTTCCGAGACGTAGAGATTGTGACGCGAGTCGACCGCGAGGAACGCGGGGCCACTCGCCCGGCCGACCCGCGTAGGTGGTCCACCCTCCGGCGCGACCCGATAGACGGCGTTCGCCGCCGCGTCCGCGACGAAGACCGTGTTGCCGGGGCCACCCTTGACCGACACCGGAGCGAGGTACCCGGCCGAGAAGGTCGAGATCGTCCCCGCTGGATCGATCCGGCGCAGGACGCCGTTGTGCGAGTCCGCGACGATCACCTCACGGTCGATCCTCAGCGCGAGGTCGTGCGGATGCGAGAGGGCAGCCGCACGGGCCGGGCCGCCGTCGCCGGCGTACCCCTCCTCTCCGGTGCCGGCCAGGGTGCTGACGATTCCGGTCGGGTCGACGAAGCGAATCCAGTTGTCGTATTCGGCGATGACGATGCTCTTGTCGTGGTCGACCTCGAAGCCGCTCAGCCCCGCGATCGAAGCCGCGGTCGCGGGCCCGCCGTCTCCCGTGTGCCCGCGCTGCCCGTTCCCGACGACGACCGTCTTCTTGCCGCCGACGATTCGGTAGATGCGACTGCCCGCGCCGACGTAGAGCCGTCCGACGTCGTCGTACGCGAGCGCGACGATGTCCCGGAGGCCGGTGAGGACGACGCGACGCTTGCCCGATCGGAGATTGATGCGGACGACG
Source organism: uncultured Actinomycetes bacterium (assembly GCA_963850415.1). Lineage (GTDB taxonomy): Bacteria > Actinomycetota > Thermoleophilia > Gaiellales > Gaiellaceae > VAXT01. The sequence goes on along the minus strand of CAWKLE010000003.1, from coordinate 942,796 downwards.
CGGTTCAACCGCCGGTCGGCGACCAGCAGGCCGCCTCTCGAATCGAGCGCGAGCGCGCCGGGCTCGGCGATCCGGACGGGGCGCGGCTTGCGCTTCCCGGGCGCGGCCGCGGTCGTCGCTGCCAGCGGCACGGCCATCGAGACCACCAAGCCGAGGACAAGCCACCTCCGCATGGCCTTCACGATAGCACGGATCCGTAGTACAATAGTCCGAATCCGGAACACTTCCGATGCCGTATAGAACGAACGTCTTCCTGGACAGCTGGACCGCGGCCCAGCGCGTCGACCAGCTCGTCACACGCGAGCTGAAGGCTGCCGGCGTGTGGACCCCCCACTACGCACTCCTGTCGATGATCTGCATCCGGGAGCCGATCACGCCGACGGCGCTCGCCGAGGAGATGGGCATCGCGCCGACCACGTTGTCCGACCGGCTGCAGGAACTGATCGTGCTCGGGCACATCCGCCGGACGAAGAACCCGGGCGACGGCCGCTCCTACCTGATCCGGTCGACTGCCAACGGGCGGCGCACCGTCGAGCGCGCGGCGCCCGTCACGATGCACGCGCTGGACCAGGTCGCGCGCCGACTCGGTCGTCGCAAGAGCTCCGTCGAGTCCGCGATCGACGAGCTGAAGCGGGCGCTCGACGCCCAACTCGCCGAGCCCGCGGCCGGCGAAAGCGCTGCCTGAGCCCTTCTGCGGGGTAGGTTGCAGGTCGTATGGCGCGGAAGCCGCTCGACGACCTCCAGCACGGCCTGCGCGTGCTGACCGACCGCCTGCGGGTCGGCGGAGGCGACGGCGGCTCCGACTGGATCGCCGACCAGCTCGACCTCCTGCGCAAGCCCCCGCCGCCGCGCAGCATGGAGGAGCTCCAGGCCGAGCTCGACGCCCTCGTCGGCCTCGAGACCGTGAAGGAGCAGGTCCGCGCGCTCGTCGCGTTCCTCCAGGTGCAAGGCCGACGCGCGGAGCACGGGCTCCCGGAGGTCGCGACCTCGCAGCACCTCGTCTTCCTCGGCAACCCGGGCACCGGCAAGACGACGGTCGCGCGCCTCCTTGCCGAGATGTACCACTCGATGGGGCTCCTTCGTCGCGGCCACCTGGTCGAGGTTGACCGCCCCGGTCTCGTCGGCCAGTACGTCGGCCTGACCGCGATCAAGACCGAGCGGGCCGTGCGCCGCGCCCTCGACGGCGTGCTCTTCATCGACGAGGCCTACTCGCTCGCCGCGCCCGAGGAGCGCCTCGACTTCGGCGCCGAGGCGATCGAGACGCTGCTCAAGCGGATGGAGGACTACCGCCACCGGCTCGTCGTGATCGTCGCCGGCTACCCGCGGCTGATGAACCGCTTCCTCGACTCGAACCCGGGGCTCCGCTCGCGCTTCTCGCGCGAGATCACCTTCCCGGACTACTCGACGGACGAGCTGCTCGCGATCACTGCGAAGTTCCTGGCCGAGAACGAGTACCGCTTCGGCGAAGGTGCGCTGGAGACGGTGCGCCGGATCCTCGCGGCGCCCGAACGCGGCGAGGGCTTCGGCAACGCGCGCTTCGCCCGCACGCTCTTCGAGCAGGCGCTGAACGCACAGGCGCTCCGGCTCGCGCAGGTCGCCGGCGCCGAGCTGGAAGACCTCGAGCGCGAGGAGCTGATGACGCTCCGCTCGGAGGACTTCCTGGCGGCCGCCCGCGCGATCGGCGAGGAACCCGCCGAGGCGCCGAAACCATCGTTCTGGCGGCGCCTCGGCGGATAGGGGGAACTGCGCGCAGCGGGCGGGAGACGTCGTCCGTGCGGGCTCGTCTTGGTCACCACGACATCGGCTTCTCAGGCTCGTAGAGCCAGACGTCGAAGAAGTGGTCGAGGTTCATGCCGCTCAACTGCTCGGAGAGCGCGATGAACTGCGCCGTCGTCACGTTCCCGTGACGGTTCTGCGCGGCCCAGGTGCGCATGATCTGGAAGAACGTGAGCTCGCCGACCTTCTCCCGTAGGGCCTGGAGCGTCATCGCGCCGCGAACGTAGATCGTCCCGTTGAACATGAAGAACGGCGCCCCCGGGTTCCCGGGCGGCGGCGTCCAGAACGCGGTGTCCTGAGGCGGCGTGTTGTAGTAGTGCTCGAAGAACTGGTGCGCGGAGCGGTTGCCCTCGTGCTCGCTCCAGATCCACTCGGACCAGGTGGCGAAGCCCTCGTGGAGCCAGATGTCGGGCCACTCGGTGAGCGTGACCGAGTCGCCGAACCACATGTGCGACTGCTCGTGCGCGAGGGTCGTCTCGTCCGGCACGCGGTCGAAGACCGGCTTCGTCTGCGTCTCGAGCGAGTAGCCGACGACCTTCGCGGAGTCGACGATCGCTCCGGCGGCCGTGAACGGATACGGCCCGTAGATCGAGCTGTAGAAGTCGACGATCTCCGGCAGCTTGCGCAGGACGTTTCCGGACGGGAGCTGCGGGTCGATCGCCACGTACGACGGAACTCCGCCCGCGGTCGAGACCGTGAGGTCGAAGCGCCCGAGCGTCGCGGTCGACAGGTACGGCGCCATCGGATCCGCCTCGTGCCAGACCCAGGTCGTCCGGCCGCCATGCGTCGCGTGGGAGACGAGCACGCCATTGGCCATCGCAGTCAGACCGGCGGGAACGCTCACGCTGAAGTCGTAGGCGGCCTTGTCCCGCGGGTTGTCGTTCACCGGATACCAGGCCGGCGAGCCCTGCGGCTCTCCGACGACGAACGCGCCGTCGTCGGTCGGGACCCAGCCTTCGATCGAGAAGTCGGGATCCGTCACGACCGTCGGCGTTCCCGCGTAGTCGACGACGACCGTGAGCTCGGAGCCCGAGCGGATTCCCGTGCGCGGCGTGACGATCAGCTCCTGACCGTCGCGCGTGAACGTCGCCGCCCGCCCGTTGACGTCGAGCCGAGAGATCGAGAAGCCGCGCAGGTCGAGGTCGAACCTCGACAGGTCCTGCGTCGCCGTGGCCGTGATCGTCGCCGTTCCCGTGAGCTGGTTGGTGGACGGCTCATAGGACAGGTTCAGGCCGTAGTGCGACACGTTGTAGCCCCCGTTCCCCGCGAGCGGGAAGAACGGGTCGCCAAGCCCCGGCGAGCCCGGAGTGAACGCGGCCCACGCCGAGCTGGCAAAAGCGAGCGTGAGTCCAAGTACTCCGAGGAGCAACACAGCTCGCATGCGCATTCGAGTCACATCTCCCCCTTTGCTTGTCTGCGACCCGGAATCTAGTCAGAAAAGCGGGAGACGAGCCCGTCAGGGCGACGTCTCCCGCTCTTTGCGCGCAGCTTTCCTCTTACCCAGTTATTTTCCCGAAGAGGCCGTGCGACTCGTCGTTTGGCCCCGCGGTGAAGAAGAGCGTGTTCGTTTGGCCCTGCGTTGGCGCCGTTGCCGAACTCGAGCGCCCAGAGCCCGTCGATCGTGAGCTGGTGGTTGTTCTCGCGTAGCTCGCCCTGGTGCGTGTACTGCCCGTTGGCACCGAGCGCGAACGCGTTGATCTGGCCGTCGCCGAAGTTGCCGACGAGCAGATCGTTGCTGAAGCGTCCGAAGTCGGACGGCGCCTGCGCGAGCCCCCACGGCGCGTTCAGCTGGCCGTGCTGGGCCACGCGGGCGACGAGGTTCCCGGACGTATCGAACTCGTCCACGAACCCGCGGCCCTGGCCGGCGAGCTCGTCCTCTGCGGCCGCATCCTGCTTGGCGAACGTCACGAAGATGTGCCCGCCGATCGCCTGGATTCCGAACGGCGCGTAGTCGCTCGGCAGTCCCGGGTCGGTGAAGCGGTCGACGAGGTTCCAGCTCGAGTCGAACACGGCGACCTCGTTGTTGTGGAAGTCCGAGGCGAACAGCTTGCCGTCCGCGATCGCGAGCCCCTTGAAGATCGCGCCCGGATCGCCCATGGCCCCGACGAGCGCGTGTGTCCCGTCGACGGCCGGGTTCCAGCCGCGCAGGACGCCGTCCTCGCCGTCGAAGATGAACCTCGACGAGCCCGACTGCGTCCCGTTCGAGACATTGAAGCCGGACCCGAGAGTGTTGAAGACGGTCCCGGTCGGACCGGTATCGGTGCCGACGGTCACGGTGAGCCCCTGCTTGACCCCGGCTCCGTTGTAGAGCGTCGAGACGCTCGTCCCGTTGTCCGCGACCCACCAGGGGCTCGTCGAGGAGGCGGTCAGCCCCCACGCGTTGACGAGGTTCGGGTCGACGACGGGTGCCGCTCCGGGCACGTCCGAGACGAGCGGCGTGACGGTGTAGGAATTCCCTTCCGCCGCTTGTAGCGGCACTGTCGCGAACAGCGCGGCGATGACGACCGCAAGCGCCAGGACGCCGCGACGAATGGATCGATGGATCATGTGGATCCCCCTTTTCTCGCTGGCGAAACTCCCTCTCCCAGGTAGCTACGACCTGCGGGCAGGCGCGGTTTCGGAGAACCGTCAGGCGGGCGTTACGAGCACTGGACGCCGACGATCTTCGTCGGGCAATCCGCGATGCCGGCCACGAAGATCGCGGCCTCCCAGTTCCGCCGGGCCTCGCCGGGGATGAACTCGTCGGGCGGGTAGAAGCCGCCGCCGCTCATCTCGATCGTGATCGGGTAGCGGTGCAGGGCTCCGTACATCCAGTCGTTCCAGTCGCCGTCCGTGATGTACAGGTCCGACGACTGCTCCGCCTGGTAGCCGGCCGTGCGCTGCATCTCCGCGCCCATCGCGACGAACGTCTGGTGGTCGACGTGCTGCATGTCCGGCGGCTCGTCCTCGTACGTGTACCCGTACGGGTAGAGGATCAGGTCGCCGTACGTGTGGTAGCTGATCCCGGTCGTGACGTTCGGGTGGGCGAGCATGAAGTCCGCCATCCGCGAGTCCTCCGGCGTCGACAACGGGCTCGGACCGCGGTACGTCTCGCCGCCTCCGTTGCCGTCCGACCCGCCGCAGCAGCCCCACTTGTACGTGTAGTTGCGGTTGTTGTCGGTCCCGATCGCCTGCGCGTTCGGCTGCCGGTTCTTGCGCCAGAAGTGGTACGAGCCGCCCGCGATGTCGTATTCCGCCCCATCAGGATTCAGGCTGGGGACGATGTAGATCTGCCTCGTGTGGACGAGGTTGCCGATCGTGACCTTGGACGACCCGGCGAACAGGTGCGCGAGCGAGAGCACGACCTCGACGGTCAGGTGCTCGCGCGCGTGGTGCTGGCCGACGAAGAAGACGCCGGGCTCGGACAGGTTGTCGACCGCATCGTCGGAGATGCGCACGCCGATCAGGTCCCGGCCCTCGTACGACTGGCCGAGGGAGAACAGGTGCACCGTCGACGGATGGGCCGCGGCGAGTGTCTGCAGGTCGGTGACCATCTCGGCGTAGGTGTGGTAGCCCTCGTCGCCCGGAGGGAACTCGTCGGGCGTCGAGCTCGGTGCGACCCTGTAGCCCTGCAGGGAGAGCGCCCGCGCCTGCGCCTGCGTGCCGTAGAGCTCGACGTGATCGGCCCAGGCGGCCTCGCCGATGTCGTAGCCCGCGCTGACGAGCTGCGAGCGCTGCACGCGCGTGTAGACGCCGTGGACGACGTACCGCTTGATCGGGCCCGCGTTCTGCTGTCCCGGCGGGACGGCCACTCCGGCCGGCACCAGGAACAAGGCTAGGGCGGCGAGCCCCCCGACGACCACGCTCTTGAGCACGCGCGCCGGAGGTTAGGCGCTCGGGCGAGTCGAGGCAAGAGGGCGATCACGGCGGTGACACTAGACATTGCCCCCCGCCTCGCTTTTACTTGGCGCGTCGTCAGACCAAGGAGGGAGCAATGAGACCTCTCGCCACGCTGCTTGCGTGCCTCGCGCTTGCCGGGCTCGCAGTCGCAGCCGAAGGCGGCGCCGCCAGGAGCCCGGCCGCGGGCTCGTACATCGTCGTCTTCAAGTCGAACGCCGTGCAGGGCCCGACCGTCGCCACGACCGCGCGACAGCTCGCGTCGGCCCACACGGGCAGGATCAGCTTCGTCTACAGCCATGCGCTCGAGGGCTTCGCGGTGCGCATGACTCCCACCGGAGCGGCCGCGGTCGCGCGGGATGCCCGCGTCGCCTATGTCGAGCCGGACCAGGTCATGCACGCATTCGCGTCGCAGACCCCGGCCACGTGGGGGCTCGACCGGATCGACCAGCGCGACCTGCCGCTGAACAACACCTACACCTACAACCAGACCGGTGCCGGCGTGAACGCCTACATCATCGACACCGGGATGCGGGCCACCCACCAGGAGTTCTCGGGCCGCGTGGGCAACGGCGCCGATTTCGTCGGCGACGGGAACGGGACGAACGACTGCAACGGCCACGGGACGCACGTCGCCGGCACGACCGGCGGAACGACGTACGGCGTTGCGAAGCAGGTCACGCTCCACGCCGTCCGGGTGCTCAACTGCCAGGGCTCGGGCACGAACTCCGGCGTGATCGCGGGCGTCGACTGGGTGACCGCGAACCACGTCGGGGCGTCGGTGGCGAACATGAGCCTCGGCGGCGGCGTCAGCTCGGCCCTCGACAGCGCGGTCAACAACTCGATCAACTCCGGCGTCTCGTACGCGATCGCCGCGGGCAACTCGAACACGGACGCGTGCACGACGTCGCCGGCGCGCGTCGCGGCCGCCAACACCATCGGCGCGACGACGAGCACGGACGCCCGCGCGTCGTTCTCGAACTTCGGGACGTGCCTGGATCTCTTCGCGCCGGGCAACGCGATCACCTCGTCCTGGAACACGAGCGACACCGCGACGAACACGATCAGCGGGACCTCGATGGCGACGCCACACGTGACCGGGGCGATCGCGCTCTACCTGCAGACGAACCCGGGCGCCTCGCCCGCAACCGTCACGCAGGCGCTGATCTCGAACTCGACGCTGAACCACGTCACGAACGCAGGCAGCGGGTCGCCGAACCGGCTCCTGTACTCGATCTTCGGCGGGCCGCCGCCACCACCCCCGCCGCCACCTCCGCCCGGTCCTCCTCCGCCGCCACCTCCACCGCCGACCGAACTGATCGTCAACGGCGGCTTCGAAGGCTCGGCCTCACCGTGGGCGCTCTCCGGGAGCGCGTTCTGGTCGACCGGCGCCTATCCGCACTCGGGCACCGGCTACTCGATCCTCGGCGCGGGCAACAACGCGAGCGGGAGCGAGTACCAAACGGTGAGCATCCCGTCGACCGCGGCGGGCACGTACACGTTCTGGCTCAACATCACGACGAGCGAGGCGTGCTGCACCGCCTACGACTTCATGTACGCGGAGGTGCGGAGCACATCGGGCGCGCTGCTCTCGACGCTCGGCACGTGGACGAACGCGAACTCCGGAGCCGCGGGGGTCTACTCGCAGAAGTCGTTCAGCCTGGCTGCGTGGAGAGGTCAGACGGTGCGCGTGCAGTTCCGCGCGACAACCGACTTCAGCCTCCCGACCAGCTTCCGGATCGACGACGTTTCACTGAGGTAGACCACTTCGAGGGGCGGGCGGCTCCGCGCCGTCCACCCCTCGCTTTCTTGTCGGCTAGCGCCGTCCGACAACCAGCTTGACCGCGAAGCCGCGCCGCCGGACCGCGCCGGCTCGCGGGGACTGGCTGATCACGCGGCCGCGCAGCCCGGGCCTCGAGCGAACCGTGCGCACCCTCCCGACCGAGCAGTGCCTCGTCCGGAGCTTCCGCTTCGCGGCCGCGAGCCGTAGGCCGATTACGCGTGGCACACGGCAACGCACCGGCGGTGGAGGAGGAGGCGGCGGCGGAGGCGGTGGAGGAGGCGGCGGCGGCGGAGGCGGTGGCGGAGGCGGAGGCGGCGGTGGTGGTGGCGGAGGCGGAGGAGGAGGAGGAGGAGGAGGAGGAGGTGGAGGCGGCGGCGGCGGCGGGGGCGGAGGTGGTGGTGGAGGAGGAGGCGGAGGCGGCGGCGGAGTCAGGCACTCGGTGATCTTGATCGTGTCGATCCGCCAACCAGGAGCACCGATGCCCGTGTCGCTGCCCAGTCGCCAGCGCAGGACGACGTTCTGTCCGGCGGCCGAGGGTGGCAGGATCGCGACCGACGTGACGAAGCCGTTGTTCGAGTTTCCGGTCCAGGCCAGGCGTCCGTGCAGCGGGTTGCCGTTGAAGTCCGAGAGCGTGCCGTCGTACGTCCCCACGACGAGGGTGCCGCCCGCGGCGCGAATGTCCTGGAACGGGCCGCCGCCGATGCTGATCTCCAGCACGCCACCGTCGAAGGTGGTCTCCGTGTAGTAGTTGTTGCGGAAGGTGAGCTGGGCGGCGCCCGTCGAGATCGGGATGCTCGGCGAGTCGAGCCGCTTGTCGCTGACGACCTGTGGATTGTCGACGAAGGCCGCGTTCGGAGGCGTATCCGCAGCCGGCGTGGGCATGCCCGAGTTCGAGGTCTGCCACAGCGGCGCCGGGCCTTCGGCGTTCGTCGCGGTCCAGCCCGCCGGCAGCGCGGGCGGCGCGACGCCGTCGAAGTTTTCGCTGAACGTCGTCGTCGGGTCCGCGCAAGAGGCGCTACCCGCGTCCAGCGCCTCGGTCCTGGCGGTCGAGCTCGTGGTCCCGGACCCGCCGGCGGCCACGAGCGTCGTTCCGATCGCCGTTCCGCCTACGAGCGTGCGCGCTTCGTTCAGGCTCGGGCCACTCGCCCAGGTGTTCGTCACCGGGTCGTAGGCCGCTGTCGTCTGGATCGGGCCCGCGGCGCTTTCGCCGCCGAAGCTCCAGAGCTTGCCGCTCGCGGCGGCGCTGCCCGCGGCGTTCGTCGGGCTCGGCATCGCGGCCTTGGGCGACCAGCTGTTGGCGGCGACGTCGTAGTCCCAGACCAGATCCACCACCGTGCCGAGCACATCGAGGCCGCCGGCCAGATAGAGGTGGCCGCCGATCACGCCGAAGGCCGAGCCGCCGACGGCATGCGGAATCGGCGCGCGCGTGGTGAACGTGTTCGCCGCAGGGTCGTACTCCCACGTCGTCGCCTTCGCGCTGGCGGGATCGCCGGCGTCGCGGCCGCCGACCAGGTAGATCTTGCCGTTCGCAACGTCGTAGCCGGACGCCATGAACGCGCGCGGGGCCGGCATGCTCGCAGCGGAATCCCAGGTGCTCGTCGTCAGGTCGAAGACCCGGGTCGCGTCGCTGAAGACGCTCGTGTTCGGATCGAAGCCGCCGAACACGAAGATCCTGTTCGTGGCTGGCTCGTAGACCGCAGAGGCCATGGCCACCGCGTCGGGCATCGCCGGCAGCAGGGTCTCCCAGCGCTCGTTGACCGGGTTGTACCGGTAGAAGGTGTCCAGGGTCGTCCCGGTGCTGGTCGAGTAGCCGCCCGCGGCGTAGGAGTAGATGCCGTTGGAGACGGCCGCCGCGCCGTAGAGGTCCTGCGGCAGGGACGCGACCACGGTCCAGCTCGCGGAGGGGACGCCTCGACCGGCCGCACCCGCGCCGACGCTCGGCCCCACGGCGAGCCCGAGCAGCACGACGGCAAGCGTCGCCGCCCACAGAATCCTCGCCCTCATATCCCCTCCCCCAGTCGGTGTTCCTACAGGCTTGTATCCCCAGCGGCCGCCAAAGGCAAGCGCGATCTCGCTGAAAAGACAGGGCAAGAGGCGGACGGCTCTGGGCCGCCCGCCCCGCCCCGCCGACTCGCTAGTAGCCGACCCCGCCGCCGCCGCCGGCGCTGCCGCCGCCTGCGAACACGGCGATCAGCACCACAGCGACCGCAAGAACGACTCCCATGGCGATCAACATGTTTCTCCGCGAAAGCGTCACTGCGAAAACCTCCTTGTGCCTGCACGAGAATTCGAGCTTGTACTCCCCTGGACACCGCTCGCCGCCGGTTATTCCCGGAGACGTATCGTGTGGCTCGTGACGGGACGACCGACGATCAAGGACGTTGCCGAGCGCGCCGGCGTCTCGATCGCGACCGTGTCCCGGGCGCTCAATGACAAGGGCGACGTCAGCGGTGAGACGCGCGAGCGCGTGCGCGAGGTGGCGCGTTCGGTCGGCTACAGCCCGGATCCCGCCGCCCGGTCCCTGGCCAGCCAGAAGACCCGGCTGGTGGCGGTCGTCGTCGGAGACAACGCCGGTCACCGCGACCTCTCGCTCATCTTCTTCGGCAAGGTCCTCGCAGCGATCTCGCGCCGGCTTTCCCAGTCCGGCTACGACCCGCTGCTGCTCCAGCCGAGCGACGTCGGCCCCGAGCATCGCTTCGACGCCGCAGTGCTGATCGGAGTGGACAGCGACGACCCGCTGGTCACGGAGCTCTCGTCCCGAGAGGTGCCGCTGGTCGGCGTCGACGTCAGATTCGCGAGCGACCGTGCGGCGTACGTCGGATCGGACCACGCCGAGGGTGTGCGACTGGCGCTGGCGCATCTGCACGCGCTCGGCCATCGCCGCATCGCGCATCTGGCGGGCGCGACGAACACCGTCGCGGGCGCGGCGCGCCTGCAGGCATTCGTGGAGGAGACCGCGGCGCTGGGGCTCGAGCTCGCGGGCGAGCTCGTCCGCCGAGGCGACTTCACCTCCGCGTCCGGCTATCGAGAGACGTGTGCGCTGCTCGCGCTCGACGAGCGGCCGACCGCGATCCTCGCCGCTTCCGACCTGATGGCGCTCGCCGCGCTGCAGGCGATCCGGGACGCCGGCCTCCAGCCCGGACACGAGATCGCGGTCGTCGGTTTCGACGACCTCGAGGCTGCGGCTCTCGCCTATCCCCCGCTGACGACGATCCGGCAGGACCGCAAGGAGCTGGGAACGCTCGCGGCAGCCCGCGCGATCGAGTTGATCGAAGACGCCGAAACTTCGACGCAGGAGACGATCCTGCCCGTCGAGCTCGTCGTGCGCGCCTCTAGCGCGCCGGCGTGATCGACCCGAGCTCGCCGCCCACGTTCAGCTCGGTCGGGCCGCGCCACTCGTGCGGCCCCGCGGCGTAGAACAGCGTCGTCCGCGGCCCGCTCATCCCGCCGGTGCCGAACGCGATGCCCCAGACACCGTCGACGGTCACGGGCAGCCAGCCATGAAGCGTCCAGCCGTCCGCGACGCGCCGGTAGGCGTTGATCCGGCCGCTGCCGAAGTTCGCGACGAGGAGATCGCCGCCGAAGGGGCCGAACCCGCGCGGCGCGAGCGCGACTCCCCACGGCTCGTCCAGCTCGGCAGCGCGACCGACGCGCCCGAGTAACCGGCCGTCGAGATCGAACTCGTCGACATAGCCGCCGTGCGGCGCGTCGTTGCCGTTCACGGGTGCGCGGTACGCGTACGTCACGAAGATCCGGTCGCCGATCGCGTGGATGCCGAACGGCGCGTACCAGGCCGGCTTCGCGCGATCGACGAACGCGCCGACCCTGACGACACGGCGCCACTTGGAGTCGAAGACGAGGATGCGGTCGTTGTGGAAGTCCGTCGCGTACAGCCGCCCGCGCGCGAGCGTGACGCCGCGGAACAGCGTGCCGGAGGCGCCGGTGTCGACGGCGACGACGGCTTGTCTCGACCAGCCGTTCGGGACGGTCGGCGCCCAGCCCCGGAGCATCCCGTCCTCGCAGGCGTAGATGAACCGGGCCGGCGCGGAGGCGCCGTTGCCGTGGACGACGAACCCGGGCCCGCCGTTGAAGACGACGCCGGTCGGCCCACCGGGCACGGTCACCGTCAGCGCCTGCTTCCGGCCCTCGGCCGAGTAGAGCGTGCTCGTGCTCCGGCCCTCGTTCGCGACCCACCACGGTCCCGCGCGACTCGCGGCCAGGCCCCACGCGTTGACCAGCTGGGCGTCGGCGCGATCGGTGACGAGCGCGCGCTTCGTGAAGTGGTCGACGCGGGCGCCGCTCGCCGACGCCGTCGCGGTCAGCACGACGACGACGATCGCGAGCGCCCCGAGCTTCACGTCAGCCCGTCGCTATCGGCGAGGGCCGCGGCGTGCGTGCTCTCGTCGAGATGAAGTCGCGGTACCAGTTGAAGCTGTCCTTCGGGACGCGCTCGAGCGTCGGGTAGTCGATGTAGACGATCCCGAACCGCTTCGAGTAGCCGTACGACCACTCGAAGTTGTCGAGCAGGCTCCAGACGAAGTACCCCTTCACGGGCGCGCCTTCGGCGACCGCGCGTGAAACAGCGCCGATGTAGGACTCGATGTAGGCGGTCCGCTCGGGGTCGTGCACCCGGCCGTCGTGCCCACGGATGTCGCCGAACGCAGCGCCGTTCTCGGTCACGTAGATCGCCTGCGGCCCGTAGTCCTTGGCGACTCGAACCAGAAGCTCGCGGAGCGCGTCCGGGTAGACCTCCCAGCCCATGTCCGTGTGCTGGTTCTCGGAATGACGCTCCATGCGCGGGCCGTCGTCGCCGGCGCTGACGAGGAAGCGGAAGTAGTTGTTGACGCCGAGGAAGTCGAGCGGCGCGGAGATCGTCTCCAGGTCGCCGTCCTGGACGAACGGAGCGACGAGCTCGTTGCGCTCGAGGAGGTCCGCCGGATAAGAGCCCCGGAAGATGGGGTCCAGGAACCAGCGATTGCCCTCGCCGTCGACCTGCCACGCGGCGGCCTCGTCCTCGGGACTGTCGGAGGTCGGGTAGGCCTGCGCCAGGTTGAGCGTGATGCCGACCTGGGCGTCGGGAGCAACGGCGCGGATCACGTCCACCGCCCAGCCGTGCGACAGCATCAGGTGATGAGCGGCCGCGACGGCGTCGGCTTCGCTCGTTCGCCCCGGCGCGTGCACGCCCCAGGAGTGTCCGATCCAGGCGTGGACCCAGGGCTCGTTGTGCGTGATCCAGAAGCGAACGCGATCGCCGAGGCGTCGCGCGACCGCTTCCGCGTACTCGGCGAACGCCTCCGCGGTCCCACGGGAGGGCCAGCCGCCGAGATCCTCGAGAGCCTGCGGCGTGTCCCAGTGGAACAGCGTCGCGTACGGCTCGATGTCGTGCGCGAGCAGCTCGTCGACCAGGCGGTCGTAGAAGTCGAGCCCAGCCTCGTTGACCGGCTTGCGACCGGTCGGCATGACCCGCGGCCACGCGATCGAGAAGCGAAATGCCTGCAGCCCGAGCTCGCGCATCAGCCCGACGTCGTCGCGATACCGGTGGTAGAAGTCGCACGCCACGTCGCCCGAGTCGCCGTTCCGGACCTTCCCGGGGGTCGCGCAGAACCGGTCCCAGACGCTCTCGCCGCGGCCGTCCTCGTGCGCGGCGCCTTCGATCTGGTACGACGCCGTGGCGGCGCCCCAGATGAAATCGGGCGGAAACGGGCTGTTCTCTGTCGGCATCGTGTCCTCTCGGTCAGTTCGCAGGGGCGGTGACATGGCAGCGGGCAGCGTGTTCGGGACGTTCCTCGACCAGCTGGGGGGTCGTGTGGGAGCAGATCTCGATCGCGAGCGGGCACCGCGCACGGAAGCGGCACCCTTCGCCCGGATCAACGGAGGCCGAGGAGTCGCCCTTCCTGAGCTCGACCTGCTGGCCCTCGGTCTTCGTCGCCGGATCCGCCACGGAGTCGAGCAGGAGTCGCGTGTACGGGTGGAGCGGCGCCGCGAGCACGTCCTCGATCGGCCCGCGCTCGACGATCTGCCCCGCGTACATGACGAGGATGTCGTCGGCGACATAGCGCGCGCTCGCAAGGTCGTGCGTCACGTAGAGAAACGCGATCCCGTGCTCCTCCTTGAGCTTGGTCATCAGGTTCAGGACCCCGATGCGGATCGAGACGTCGAGCATGCTGATCGGCTCGTCCGCGAGGACGACCTTCGGCTCGACCGCGAGCGCGCGGGCGATCGCGACCCTCTGCCGCTGGCCGCCCGAGAGCTCGTGCGGATACTTGGCGGCGATGTCCTCCGGAGGGACGAGCCCGACCGTGCGCAGCAGCTCGTGCACCCGCTGCTCGACCTGGCGCGAAGGGACGATCTTGTGGATCCGAAGGGGACGCTCGACGTGGTGGCGCACCGTCTTGACCGGATTGAGCGAGCCAAAGGGGTCCTGGAAGATGATCTGGACCTGAGAGCGGTAGTGAAGGACGTCGCGCCGCCTCCGGACGTGCGTGACGTCGCTCCCCTCGAACAGGACCTCCCCTGCGCTCGGCTCGGACAGGTGCGCGAGCAGCCGGGCGACGGTGCTCTTCCCGCTGCCGCTCTCGCCGACGAGCGCCGTGATCGTGCCCGGGCGCAACTCGAACGACACGTCGTCGACGGCGTGGACCTGCGGCCGGCGAACCCCGCTCCCGAGCGGGAAATTCTTCGTCAAGCTGCGAACCTCGAGCGGGGCTGCTGCGGTCATTCCACGCCCTCCGCGACGAGGTGGCACGCGACTTCGTGCCCCGCCTCGACCGTGCGGAGCCTCGGCCGCTCGGTCGTCTGCCGCCTGTAGAGATCCGCCTGCTCGGGAAGACAGTGCGGACAGCGGGGATGGAAGCGGCACCCGGTCGGCGGATCGCGCAGGTCAGGGGGCGAACCGGGGATCCCGGTAAGCGGGACCAGCGGACCCCTCAGCGGCGGGAAGGACTTCAAGAGGCCCTGGGTGTACGGGTGCTGCGGGTTTGCGCCGAGCCGCTCGGCGGGTGCGGTCTCGACGATCTCCCCTGCGTACATGATCGAAATCCGGTCTGCGAACTCGAGCAGGAGCGACAGGTCGTGCGTGATGAAGAGGACCGCGAAGCCGAAGTCGCGCTTGAGCGCCTCGACCTGCTGGAGGATCTCGCGTTGGACGACGACGTCCAGGGCCGTCGTCGGCTCGTCGAGGATGATCAGCTCCGGCTCCAGGGCGAGGGCCATGGCGATTACGACCCGCTGGCGCATGCCGCCCGAGAGCTGATGCGGATACGAGCTGACGCGCCGTGCGTCGATGCCCACGAGCTCGAGCAGCTCACCCGCTCGCGCGAGAGCCCGCCGCTTGTTGATCTTCTCGTGGGCCTGCACCGCGTCCACGAACTGATCGCCGATGCGCATCACCGGGTTGAGGGCGTTCATCGCGCTCTGGAGAACCATGGACACGTTCCGCCAGCGGTACCGCCGGATCTCCTCTTTGCTCTTCCCGACGATGTCCTCGCCCTCGAAGAGGATGCTGCCGCCGGCGATACGGCCGGGGGGCCGCAGGATCTGCATCACCGTGCTCGCGATCGTCGTCTTGCCGCAGCCGGACTCGCCGGCCAGCCCGAGCACCTCGCCCTCACGAATTGCAAAGTCGACGCCGTCGACCGCGCGCGCCGCTTGGTCGCCGAAGCCGTACTCGACGACGAGATCTCGCACCTCTAGCAGGTCCGCGTTCCGCGCGCGGGTCACGGGCGGTTGCTCCACGAGGCTCGTCACGCGCCATCCTCATGGACCGAGAGCCGACCACCGAAGAGCATCCGCAGGCTTCCGCGGCGGGGCTTTTTCTCCGTTCGCAGGCGCGGGTTGGTGAACTCGTCGATGCCGGCAAGCAGCAGGACGAGCCCGAGCACGGTGAACGCGAGCATGGCTCCGGGGAAGAAGAACGGCCACCACTCGCCCTGGAGCACCGTCGAGTTCGTCTGCGCCCAGTAGAGGGTGACGCCCCAGCTCGTCGTCGAGACGTCTCCGAGACCGAGAAACTCGAGGCCCGCGTCCACGAGCAGCGCGACGTAGAAGACGAGGACGAACGCAGCCGCGATCCGGCTGATCATGTTCGGGACGAGCTCGCCGAAGACGATCCGCCAGGTCGGCTCCCCGGCCGCCCGGGCCGCGTCGACGAAGTCGCGGTTCTTCAGCGACAACGCCTGCGCGCGCAGGATCCGCGCCTCGAACGCCCACAGGACGAGCGCCAGGACGAGAATCATCGTCGACATGCCGTGGTTCCGCGTGTAGCCCGACATGACGACGAGCAGCGGGATCGGCGGAATGACGAGGCAGACGTTGATCAGGAAGTTGATGATGTCGTCGGCGAGCCCGCCCAGCAGCGCTGCGGTGATGCCGAGGGTCGCGGCGACCGCGGTGGCGAGGGCGGCAGCCGCTACGCCGAGCATCAGCGACCGCCGCGCGCCGATCACGACCTGCGAGAAAACGTCGCTTCCTTGGTCGGTCGTGCCGAAGAGATGGTGCCAGGAGGGCGCCTGGCGGGTCGCGAGAATGTTGAAGTCGAGCGGGTGCGCAACCGAGATCCACGGCGCGATCAGCGCGACGACCGTCACGGAGGCGACCATCAAGAACCCGAGACGCGACTTTGGGTTGGCCAGCAGGAGCGCAAACCAGCCCGGGATGTGAAGGCGCCGGTGCGTGCGCCGGGGCGGCGCGTGGATCGAGAGGTCGAGTGCGGGGTCGAGTGTGGGCTCGAGCTGCGACATCAGGCGGTCCGCAGACGCGGGTCGAGGATCAGGTTGAGCACGTCCATGAGCAGGTTCGCCACGATCACGCAGACCGAGAGCACGACGAGCAGCGCCTGCGCGAGGGCGTAGTCGTTGCCGAGCACCGCCTGCTGGAGCGTCAGGCCGGCGCCGGGGTAGCTGAACACGTACTCCACGAAGACGAGCCCTCCGACCGCACTGGCGAACAGCGCGGCGAACCCGTTCAGGGGGGGCAGGATCGCGTTCCTCGCCGCGTAGCGCGACATCACGCGGCGATCGCGCAGACCCTTCGCGTGCGCCATCGTCACGTAGTCCTCGCCGATCGTGTTGATCATCACCGTGCGCATGTTCAGCATCCAGCCGCCCGTGAACGCGGCGAGGATGACGAGCATTGGCAGCTGCGCGTGACGGAACGCGCTCGACAGGAACGCCCAGTTGAACCCCGGGGTGAGGCTGCTGTCATACGCGTGCTGGATCGGGAACCAGTGCAGCTTGAGACCGAGAAAGTAGAGCCCGAGGAGCGCCGTGAAGAACGCGGGGAAGGCGCTCAGTGTCATGAAAGTCGGGACGAAGACGCTGTCCACGAACCCGCCGCGCCGCCAGGCCGCGAACATCCCGATCGCCGTGCCAATCAGGAACGAGAGGAAGAAGGCGACGCCGACGAGGAAAATCGAGTAAGGGAGTGTCTGCCCGATGACCTGGGACACCGGTGCGGGGTAATGCGATGTGGAGATGCCGAAGTCGAGGTGCACGATGTGGCCCAGGTACGTGATGTAGTCCTGCCAGATCGAGTTGTGCCCTCCGCCGACCAGCGCCTCGTAGGTCTGGACGATCCCGGGGTTCGACGCGAGCTGGGCCGGAGTCAGGTGCTGCAGGATCCCGGCGATCGGGCTCCCAGGCATCAGGCGCGGCAGCAGGAAGTTGATCGTCAGCGCTACCCAGAGCGCGAACGCGTAGAAGACGAGCCGACGGGCGAACCAGCGCATAGTTCGGTCCTCGGAGGGTAATCGGCGGGCGATCGAGAGGGACCGCCCGCCGTTACCGCTCGCTTACGAGGGCCTCAAGGGCCGACCTTGCCACCCGGGCAAATCCGGGTGAAGGACAGGATGTTGTCTGGGAACGTCGTGTAGATGGGGTCGCCGAAGAAGTTCTTCGCCGTCGAGAAGCAGTGGAAGTACCGCGTGCTGTATGTCGACCAACGCGGGCCGATGAACAGCGGCACGATTGGCAGGTCATCGAGGAACATTCCCTGCAGCTGGGTGGCGAGCTGATGCTGCTTCGCCACGTTCAGCGTGCCCTTCCACTTGGCGAGCAGCTTCGTCGCCTTCGGATCCGAGAAATGCTCCCAGTTGCCGGTCGTCTCACCGCTCTGACCCGGCGGGACGTACGCGTTCTGGGACAGGTTCGAATAGAAGTACCCGTAGGGCGAGCCCTGCGAAGCGGCCTGCCAGAGGAGCGTCGGGAACTTCGTCGCGTATGCGCTGGGCTGCCATGCACCCCAGTCCGGCTCGAGCGCGACGTTGGAGTCGATCCCGATGTCGCGCAGGTTCCGGGTGATGATCTGGTTCGAGGCGACCCAGTCCGACCAGCCGGCGATCACGTGGATGTCGAGCTTGACGCGGTCACCATGTGGGTCATAGAGCTGGCTGCCGTGATACGTGAAGCCGGCGCCGGTCAGGATGGTCTTGGCGGCGTTGGTGCTGTAGCTGGACATGGAATTGGAACGCGCCTTGATCTTCTTGTCGGTCACCCACTTCGGGAAGAGCCCGTTGAGGCCGATCGCGTCGGTCGGCGGGGCATAGCCGTACTCACCGAGCTTCGACACGGTCTTGCGGTCGATCGCGCGGCTGAGTGCCTTGCGGAACGCCGGCATGCTGTACGGGTACTTCGTGGTGTCGAGAAGCAGCGAGACCGGGTAGGCGGCTCTCGCGTAGAACGCGTGGAAGTGCTTCTTGTCCTTGGCGCTGTACGCCTTCTCGACGTTCGGCACGAAGTTGTGCGTCCAGTCGACCTGCCCACTCTGGATGAGCGCGAGCGCAGCGTCGTTCGACGAGGCCTGCACGTACTCGAGGCACGGGACCTTCGGCAGGCCCTTCTGCCAGTAGTGAGGGTTCTTGTTGAGGACGTAGTCCTGCGAGGTGAAGCGCGAGATCACGTTGAACGGTCCCGAGCCCACCGGCCTCGTGTTGTTGAAGGTCGCGACGTTGCTGACCTTGGACCAGACGTGTCGCGGCACGACGAACTGCCGGTTCATCGTGGCGGCGATGAACTGCGAGTCAGGCGCCTTCAGCTTGACGATGACCTTGTACGGGCCTCTCGCCTTGACGGAGACGATCTCGTTGCCTGCTCCGGTCAGGCCCACGCGGTCCATCAGCTTGTCCTGGCGTCCGGCCAGCATGCTGTAGACGACGTCGGAGGAAGTGAGCTTCTGACCGTCCGACCACTTCGCATTTCGAGCGAGGTTCAGCGTAAGGGTCTTGTTGCCGTTGCTCCACTTCCAGCTGCGGGCAAGCCACGGAACGGGCTTGAGGCCGCCTTCAGCCGTGACGATCAGAGGCTCGTACATTGCCCCCTGGACGAACGAGCCGCTCGGCAGCCCGGTCGCGGTGTAGGGGTTGAAGTTCTTGATGAACGTCGGGTCCCCGGAGCCCGTCATGACGAGGCACTTGTGCCCTGCCGTGATCTTGACGGGACTGTCCGTGGCCGCCGGCGTCGACGCGCTGAGGGCTGCCGCTAACGCGACGCAGCCTGTAGCTACGGCGACGGCGATCCAGCGAGACGACGGAATCTTGCGTCGCATCGGTTGTTCCTTTCTCGCCCAGGGTTCGGGCAGTTGGCCGTTGTTTCCGAAAACGTTTCCGGAGGATTACCAGGTTTGTTACGGGAAAGTCAAGCCGTTTCTCGCAAATTGCTTGGAAAAGGGAGATTTTTGGTTCCGGAACGTTCCGGAACATGCTTCAATGAACGAATGGCGCAGACGACCTCACCACGCCCGACGATCCGCCAGATCGCCGACCAGGCGGGCGTGTCGATCGCCACGGTATCGCGTGTTCTGAACGGCCGGGGCGACGTCTCGGACGAGACGCGCGACCTGGTCAGCCGCGTCATCCGTGAGAACGGCTACACGGCGAATCGGAGCGCACGTGGCCTGTCGGCGGGCCGCACCGGCTTCGTCGGCGTCGTCGTCCCGCTCGTCTATCCCGCGTACTTCTCGGGCATCCTGGACGGCGCGGCCGAGGCGCTGTTCGAGCGCGACCTCCAGATCGTGCTGTCGCCGACCAGGCAGGAGCACGACCGCGAGGTCTCGGTGCTCGATCGCCTGCACGGCATGACCGACGGCTCCCTGATCATCCTCCCCGAGGAGTCGAGCGAGGAGCTCGAGCGGCACCTGGACAACGGTTTCCGGTTCGTGGTCATCGACCCCCTGATGCGGCTGGACGAGCGGATCCCGTCCGTCTCGGCCGCGAACACGTCCGGCGCCGACCAGGCGATGCGCCATCTGCTCGAGCTCGGCCACCGGCGAATCGCGCAGGTCGCCGGGCCCGGCGGTTGGCTGGCCACCGAAGATCGCCGGCGGGGGTACCGGGCAGCGCTTGCAGCGGCAGGGATCCTCCCCGACCCCGCGCTCGAGGTCGAATCGATTCCCGAGGTCGACCCCGGGCGAGACGCCGCCGCCTCTCTGCTCGCGCTGCCCGACCCGCCGACGGCGATCTTCGCGTTCAACGACAACACGGCGATCGGCGCCATCCAGGCCGCGCGGGCCCGCGGGCTGCGCGTCCCCGAAGACCTGTCGGTCGTCGGCTTCGACGACGTCGAGCACGCGACGATCGTGACGCCGGCCCTGACGACGGTCCGCCAGCCGCTCCAAGAGATGGGGCGAACGGCCGTGAGTCTCCTGAGCCGCCTGCTCGAGCGGCAGAGCTTCGAGGCGATGCATGTCGAGCTCGCCACTCGACTCGTCATCCGCGACTCGACGGCCCCGCCGAAGCAGGCCTGAGCGAGCAGACCCATGTCGGACAGCTTCGGGTGCCGTCGCTGCTACGCCGAAGACCCTCGAGCCGCCTGGGCGTACTACGAGGAAGGGCTCGCCGTCGAGCGGGAGCTCGTGGGCGACTCGCACTTCCTCGTCCAGCTCCGCCGGTGCGCCGAGTGCGGGCAGCAGTTCGTCTGGATCTTCGGCGAGGCCGTCGACGGGAAGGGCGGCGGCGACGCCCAGCGCCGGGAGATCGTCCCGGTCAGCGCCGCCGAGGCCGAGGCCCTTTCGAACCTGGACGTTGCCTCACTCACGGATCTGGGCCGCGGGCGGCGTCACCTCGTGACGGACGGGTCGACGGATGCGTCCGCGCCGACCATCGAGTGGGCCACCGGCGAGCTTCGCTTGGAACTGAGTCGGCTACGCTAGGAGCGGCCCGCCGACGTAGCTCAGCTGGTAGAGCACTTCACTCGTAATGAAGGGGTCCCCGGTTCGAGTCCGGGCGTCGGCTTCAACCTACCGGCGCGATTGCCGGCGATCCGTTGGCCTTAGCTGTCTCCCCCGGCGCCACCGCATACGTCGTCTAACAAGCGGCCCGCTTCCACGAATGCCCCAGGAGCATGAGGTTCGCTCCCGAACCAATCTTCGGCGTTTGAGGAGGAGCACCGAGACCCCATCGTCCTGGACTCTCGCTGCGCCCTTGGAGTTCGCGGCTTTTTTCGAATAGCCGCGTCGCGCACCGCCCGAAAACTCACCAAATCCCTACCGTTTCTACGCCAGATTGACCCTCCCGCGGCTAGGCGACTCGCCTAAGGTCGAAACCGTTCACTCGCTAGCAGGAGGGGGAGCATGAGAACACGCTTGAAAGTGGGCGCAGCGATCGCCCTCGTGGCGGCGCTCGCGGTCACCGCGGCCGCCTCCGGGTCCGCTTCGCGACGATCCTCGGGTGGGAGCCCGAACCGTCAGGGCTGCGACCTCGGCAACGGCGGCCACAGCCGCATCAAGCACCTGATCTACCTCCAGTTCGACAACACGCACCTGTTGCGCGACCGGACGAACTTCGCGTCCGACCTCGAGCAGATGCCGCACCTGAAGAACTTCCTCAGCGACAACGGAACGCTGAGCGACAACGAGCACACGATCCTCATCTCGCACACCGCGGGCGGGATCCTGAGCGCCCTGACCGGGCTCTATCCGGACCGGATGGGACAGGCCGTGACGAACTCGTACGGCTTCTTCCGTCCCAACGGGAGCGTCGGCTTCTCGTCCTCGTTCAAGTACTGGACGGACATCACCGACGGCGGCAACGCCGCGACGAATCCGCCGACGCCGCCCGCGGACACGAACTTCAACATGGTCAACGGCGACTCCGGCTCGCCGAAGAACACGCCTGCGCCGTGGGTTCCGTACACGCGCTCGGGCTGTGACGTCGGGAACGTCTCGACCGCGAACGCGGTGCTCGAGAACAACAACTCGATCGTCTTCGGCGCGGGCCCGACGGTCACGGCTGCTGCCGCAAGCGCGGGCGACACCAACGTCAAGGTCGCCAGCGTCGGCGGGTTCACGGTCGGGATGCAGGTCACGATCGACATCGGCGCGAACGCCGAGTCGAAGGTCGTCCAGACCGTCGGCACGCCGGGTGCGGGCGGCACCGGGATCACGTTCACGACCGCGCTCGCGAACGCGCACGCGAACGGCGTCCCGTTCTACGGGCCGACCGCGACCGACCCGACGGGGGACATGACCAAGGTCTTCGGCGAGGGCTCGCCGGAGTGGAACGAGGGGCGCGACTCGCAGATCGCCCCGTTCGCCACTGCGGCGCGGGCCAAGGCGCTGACCGATTTCGTCGGCATCGCGATCCACTGCGGCGCCGGCGGCGGGATCTGCAACGACAGCGCCAACGCCAAGTCGGACCAGCTCCCGGACGAGCCGGGCGGCTACTCGGGCTTCGAGGGCCTGTTCGGCGCGAAGTACGTCGACCCGGCGATCAACGGCGGGAGCGCGTCGGTGAACGACACGAACGGCGACGCGATCACAGACCCGTTCGGCCAGCCCGGCTTCCCCGGGTTCGACGGAGTGCCGGCGAAGGTGACGCTCGGCTACGTCGCGCAGATGCAGGAGGCCGGCGTTCCGGTCACGTTCGGCTACATCTCGGACGCGCACGACAACCACCAGAACGCGTTCCCGGCCCCGCCGGACCCGAACGGCGTCTTCCCGCGGGCGTCCGGCCCGGGCGAGAGCGACTACGTGCAGACGCTCCACGAGTACGACCAGGCGTTCGCGACGTTCTTCGCGCGCCTCCAGCGTGACGGGATCACGAAGCAGAACACGCTGTTCGTGCTCACGGCCGATGAGAACGACCACTTCGCCGGCGGCAACTCGAGCGACGGCACGTGGGCTCATCAGTTCTGCAACGTCGACGCGGGCCAGCAGTGCCCCGCGAACCAGATCGGAGAGGTGAACGCGAACCTGCTCTCGCTGATCCCGAGCGGCGCGCCGAACTTCTCCGTGCACAACGACTCGGCGCCGACGGTCTACGTGAACGGCGACCCGGCGCGGACGGACGCGACGCTCCGCAAGCTCGAGCGTGACGTCGCCGCGGCGAAGGCGATCGACCCGTACCAGTCGAGCTCGGCGACACCTGTCGCGCTCTACCTGGCGGACAAGGTCGGCGAGAAGACGCTGCACATGGTGACCGCGGACCCGCAGCGGACGCCGTCGTTCACGCTGTTCGGCAATCCGGACTACTTCCTGACCGCAGGGAGGAGCGGCAGCGGGCAGCCGACGAAGTTCAACTGCCCGGATTCGGCGCACCAGGCGTTCGTCTGCATCGACTACCACTTCGCGTGGAGCCACGGCGACGCCACCGAGGACATCGGGCGCACCTGGCTCGGCATGGCCGGCCCGGGCGTCAAGCACCTCGGGATCACGAGCCAGGTCTGGTCGGATCACACGGACATCCAGCCGACGATCCTGTCCCTGCTCGACCTGAAGGACAGCTACCAGACGGACGGCAGGGTGCTGAACGAGTTCCTCGAGAACCGCGGGAACCCGAACGGCGTGGACCTGACCGAGCTCGGCTCGATCTACAAGCAGATCAACGCGCCTTTCGGGCAGCTCTCGTTCGACGTGCTCGCGGCATCGACGCGGGCGCTCGCCAGCGGGAGCTCGACCGACGACAGCGCGTACTCGGCGATCTCCGACCGGATTGCCGCGCTGACCTCGGATCGGAACGCGCTCGCAGGGCAGATGCGAGACGTCCTGAACGCGGCCGCGTTCGGCGGCCAGCAGCCGACCCAGCAGCAGGTCGACGACCTCACCTGGCAAGGCAGGACGATGCTGATGCGTGCGCATCAGCTGGGCGTAGCGGGCTCGCCCTAAGGAGCCCCACCCTCCCATCGGCCCCGGCGGGTGAGAGCCTGCCGGGGCCGAGCCCTATCTCTTTGCGGGCCAGCGTCGTACGCTGAGCGGGCGATGAGGCGCTTCCAGGCCGGAATGTTCCTCGCGCTCGCGGTGATCTTCGTCGGAATCGGCGCGGCGGCGACCCCCCGGCACGGTCCGACGCTGCGCATCGTCACGCTGGGCTCGGGGCGGGTGGCGTGCGCAAACGGGTGCTCGGGCGCTCACCGCCGAGGCGAGGTTCTCCAGCTGACTGCGAAGCCGGCCGCGAACTACGTGTTCGAGCGGTGGTCCGGCGGTTGCATCGGCCTCGTCCCGACATGTCCGGTCGCGCTCGACCGGAGCGCGACCGTGCGCGCGGGCTTCGTGGGCCGCCCGAGCGAGCTGGTCGTCGCCGTCGGAGGGCCCGGCAAGGTCACGAGCATTCCATCCGGGCTCGACTGCGGCGGCGGAGGGTACATCTGCACGCTGGTAGTCCCGTTCGGCTCCGAGGTGACGCTCGTCCCGACCTCGGCCGCCGGCGGTCGCTTCGCCGCCTGGGACGGGCCGTGCGCGTCGGCCGGCTCAGACGCCTGCACGCTCCAGATCGACGCTGCCCGGACCGAGACCGCCGCCGCCTTCGGCCACAGCTCGCCGCTGCCCGGCGAGCAACCGCTCACGGTCGCCAGATTCGACTCGTCGGTGCACGTGACGAGCCAGCCGGCGGGGATCGACTGTCCGCCCACGTGCACGGCGCCGTTCGCCTCGGGAACGGTCGTGACCCTGCACCGGAACACGGGCATGTGGCAGCCCGCATGCACGGGGGAGGATCTCGATCGGTGCGCGATCGTCATTGACGCGCCGACGGAGGTCGACGTCAGCCCACCCGCGCCGCCGCCGGACCCCGAGCGTCCCCCCGAGGCTCTGGTCCAGGTCACGGTGTCGGGGCCCGGGCTCGTCACCTCGAGTGACGGGCGGATGCGCTGCGGCCGGTCGCGTGCGGCGGAGCTCCGGTGCAGTGAGCGGATCCCGGGCAACGCCCAGACGATCCTGCGCCTGCGGACGAAGGCACGGCCCGGCGCTCGCTTCGCCCGCTGGAGCGGAGCGTGCCGCGAGGACGAAGCCGATCTGCAAACTGCAGCCGAAGCCCGGACGTCAGTTCCAGACGCTCAACGTGACCGGCCTCTTTCGCGACGATCGATCGTCAAAGCCTCGGCCGTCCCCATGAAACGCGCGCTGATAGCCCTGGCGCTGTTCGCGGTCGGCGGAGCCTCTGCGCAGGCTGAACAGCGGCCGGTCATGAAGATCGAGGTCACGAGCGGCGGCCAGGTGATCACGTCGGACGGGCGAGTCCAGTGCCACGCACGTTGCAAGGCCTCATATCGCCGCGGAACCATCCTCAGGCTGACCGCAAAGCCTGACGAGAACTACCTCTTCGTCCGCTGGGAGGGCGGGTGCATCGGGGTCGCGCGGATCTGTGACATCGCGCTCGACCGTGCCGTCTCGGTACGGGCGAGGTTCATCGGGACTTGGGTCGGACTGCGGCTCTCGGTCGGCGGCCCGGGGACCGTCACGAGCCGCTCCGGCCTCAACTGCGGAGGCGCCGCCGGCATCGTGTGCGGAGTTGGGGTTCGATACGGCTCGACGACCACGCTGACCCCGGTCCCGAGCGCCGACGGGCGCTTTGCCGGATGGGGAGACGGGGCTTGCGCTGCGGCAGGGGCGGGGCCGTGCACGCTGCGGATGGAGAGCGCGAACACCGAGATCGCCGCCGCGTTCGGCCACAGTTCGCCGCAGCCAGGCCCGCAGACACTGAACGTCAGCATCGAGCCGGGCTCCTCGGCAAGGGTCACGAGCGACCCCGCAGGGATCGACTGCCGGCCGACCTGCTCGGCGTCCTTTCCCTCCGGAACTCTCGTCGAGCTCCGCATGAGCTCCGACGATTACTGGCTGCCCGCCTGCCAGGGAGACTTCGAACGTTGCCTCCTCGTCCTCGACGCGCCCACCGAGGTCGGTGTCCGCCCGCGGCCGCCTCCCCCGGTTCCGTCGCCGCGACTGGAAGGTCAGATCCAAGTGACCGTCTCCGGCGGAGGCTTCGTCACTTCAAGTGACGACGCGATTCGCTGCGGCTGGTCTCCGCGCCTGGAGACCGACTGCGGTCAGGTCCTTCGCTTGTTCGTACCCCAGACGAAACGGCTACGGGCGAAGACCTATCGTCCCGGCCGGTTCTTCCGCTGGGGCGGGGTCTGCTCGCGGGCGAAGCCCAGGTGCACGATCACCATGACGAGGCCGCGCAACGACCGCGTCCAGCAGTTCCCGGTCACCGCGTCCTTCCGGCGCCGCTGACCGTTCCGCGTCCCGGGCGCTAGGCCGCAACCCCGGCGAAGCGGGGAATGATCTCCTTGCCGTAGACCTCGAGCTCGCGCTCCTGGCCCTCGGTCATCAGGTAGAGGTCGAACTGGTCGACGCCGATCGACTCGAGCTCCTTCAGCTTCTCGACCGCCTGGTCGGGCGTGCCGAGCACGCAGAAGCGGTCGCAGATCTCGTCGGTCACGAACTCGCCGTGCTTGGCGCCGACGCGGCTGTGGTCCTTGTAGTCGTAGAACTTCCGCGCCTTGACGTAGTCGGTCAGGGCGGCGGGGATCTCGGACTCGAAGCCGTAGCGCTCGACGAGGTCCATGACGTGGTTCGAGACCATCGCCGGGAACCAGCGCACCTGGTCCCGCGCGTGTGCGATGTCGTCCGAGATCACGCTTGGCGCGCAGACGATGCACTGCAGGGCGTCGGGGTCGCGGCCCTCTTCCTTCGCGGCGGTCCTAGCCGTCTCCATGATCCACTGGATGATCTGCGGGTCGGCGAGCTGGATGATCACGCCGTCCCCCACTCGGCCGGCGACGGCCAGCGCCTTCGGCCCGTAGCCGGCGACGTGCATCGGGATCTCGGGACGGCCCTTCGCCCACTCGAGCGTCAGTTCCTTCTCGTTCCACTCCACGGTCCGGCCGTTCATCAGGTCCTTCATCATCCGCAGGCGCCGCTCGAACTCGGCGACGCGGACCGGCTTCAGGCCGACGACGCGGCGCGACGAGTCGCCGCGGCCGATGCCCATCACCATCCGGCCGCCCGAGAGGTCCTGCATGGTCGCGTACCAGCTCGCGGTGATCGTCGGGTCGCGGATGCCCGGGTTCGTGACGCAGTGGCCGAGCTTGATCCGTTCGGTCTTGTCCGCGACGAGCGGGAGCAGCGCGTAGGACTCCTGCCAGAGGATGTGCGAGTCGTAGGTCCAGCCGTACTCGAAGCCGTTCCGCTCCGCGAGCTGCATCAGGTCGAGCATCCGCGAGAACGGCGGATCGGGCATCACGGTCATGCCGAACGTGAGGCTCATCGTGACCCGACCCATTGAACCGCGCGGTCGGCCAGGCGGTCAAGTGCCTGCACGGACAGCTCGAGATGCTCGTCCTTCGTGTCCTCGAGCTTCGTGTGCGACAGGCCGCGCAGGCTCTGGACGAAGACCATGACCGTCGGGATCCCGGCGCGCGACACCTCGGCGGCGTCGTGGAGCGGCCCGCTCGGGAGGCGATGCGACGTGCCCGCGACCTCGCGGATCGACTCGTCGGCGAGCTCGATCAGCTCCTCGTCGAACAGGATCGGCTCGATGTTCCAGATCCGCTCCCACTCGACATCGATGTTCTCCTCGTCGGCGAAGCGGCGTGAGGCAGCCTCGGCGTTGCTCAGCATCTCCGCGAGCTGCGACGCGTCGAGGTGACGCTGGTCGAGCAGGCACTCGGCGGTCTCGACGACCGACGTGACGATGCCGGGCTTCGTGACGACGCCGCCCATCGTGCAGACGGCGCCGCCGCCGATGCGGCCTGCGATCTCGCGCAGCTCGAGCTCCAGCTTCGCGGCGCCGGCGAGCGCGTCGCGGCGCCTGTCCATCGGAGTCGACCCCGCGTGGGCCGCCTGTCCGCGCCAGGTGATGCGATGGCGCTCGACCCCGAACGTGCCGAGCACGACCCCGAGCGGGAGGTCCATGCTCTCGAGCACCGGCCCCTGCTCGATGTGCAGCTCGAGGTAGGCGGCCGCGTTCTCGAGCTGATGGCTCGCCTCCGTCGCCCGGTCGAGGTCGATCCCGTGGGCCCCGATCGCGTCCGGGAGCGAGATGCCGTCGGCGTCGGTCAGCTGCCGGAGCTCGTCCTGATCGCGCATCGAGCCCGCCGCCGCGCTCGAGCCGAACAGCGAGCGGCCGAAGCGCGCGCCTTCCTCGTCGGCCCAGCTGACGAGCCGGATTGTGACCGCAGGCCGCCCCTCTTCCGCGATCCGCCGCAGCACCTCGGAGCCGGCGACGACGTTGAGCGCCCCGTCGAGCCAGCCGCCGTTCGGCACCGAGTCGAGGTGGCCGCCGATGATCAGCGTCCGCTCGGAGTCGCCAGGCAGCGTCCACCACTGGTTGCGCGCCTCGTCGAACTCCATCTCGATCCCGTCGAGCTTGCCGGCCATCCAGTTCTGGGCCTGCACCCACGTGTCCGTCCAGGCCAGGCGCTGCGCCCCGTCGGCGTTCCCGGTCAGCTCCTGGAGCTCGCGAAGCTCGGCGACGGTTCGCTTCGGGTCGAGAGCCATCGCCCACGAGCCTAAACTGCGCAGCATGTCCGTACTGATCAAGGGCGGACGGGTCGTGACCGCCGCCGACGACTACGTGGGCGACGTCTACGCCGAGGGCGAGCGCATCACGCTGATCGGCGAGTCGCTGGACGTCCAGGCGGACAAGGTGATCGACGCGACCGGGAAGTACGTGCTCCCGGGCGGGATCGACCCGCATACGCATCTGGACATGCCCTTCGGGGGCACGGTCACGATCGACGACGTCGAGTCGGGCCAGACCTCGGCCGCGTTCGGCGGAACGACGTGCCACGTCGATTTCATCATCCAGCCGCCCGGCTCGACCTTCGCGGCAGCGGTCGAGGAGTGGCGCGCGAAGGCGAACGGCAAGCAGGTGATCGACATGGGCTACCACATGGCGGTCACCGACCTGAAGGAGGGCGGGACGCTGGAGGAGCTCGCGTCGCTGCCCGACGAGGGAATCACCTCGTACAAGCTGTTCATGGCCTACAAGGGCGCGCTCATGGTCGACGACGAGACGCTCTTCCGAACGATGCAGGTCGCGGCCGAGACGGGCGCGCTCGTGATGGTGCACGCGGAGAACGGCGACGCGATCGACGTCCTCGTCAAGGAGGCGCTGGCCGCGGGGCATACCGAGCCGAAGTACCACGCGCTCACCCGGCCGCCGGAGACAGAGGGCGAGGCGACGAACCGCGCGATCCAGCTGGCCCGGGTCGCGGGCTCACCGCTGTACGTCGTCCACGTCTCCTGCGCCGAGTCGGTCGAGCCGATCGCGATCGCGCGCGAGAAGGGCTGGAACATCCACGGCGAGACGTGCACGCAGTACTTCTTCGTCGACTACACGTTCCTCGAGCGGCCCGACTTCGAGGGCGCGAAGTACGTCTACACGCCGCCCCCGCGGGACAAGGCGAACCAGGACGTGCTCTGGAATGCCGTGCGCACGGACGTCCTCTCGGTTGTCTCGACCGACCACTGCGCGTTCCTCTGGGACGGGCAGAAGACGATGGGCCGCGACGACTTCTCGAAGATCCCGAACGGCGGGCCCGGGCTCGAGAACCGGCTGCAGATGATCCACGAGTTCGGCGTGCGCGCCGGGCGGATCTCGCTCAACCGGATGGTCGAGCTGCTGGCGACGAACCCGGCGAAGCTGTTCGGCCTCTACCCGCGCAAGGGGACGATTGCGGTCGGGTCCGACGCGGACATGGTCGTCTTCGACCCCGAGAAGAAGGTCACGATCTCGGCGTCGACGCACCACTCGAGGTCGGACTACAACCTGTTCGAGGGCACCGAGGTGACGGGCGTGCCGGAGGTCGTGCTACTCCGGGGCAACGTCCTGGTCGAAGGCGGCGAGCTCGTTGCATCACCGGGGATCGGCCAATTCGTCGCGCGCGCCAAGTTCGGCGAAGAGCTGAAGCCCGAAGCCGCGGTCGCGTAGCGGGCCTCGGAACGGGTCTCCCAGAGACCTGTCCTGGGACCAGGTCCCTCGACATGTCCTAAGAGGACTCGTCCTGGGACCAGGTCCGGGGAGATGGCCGAAAGGGACGGTTAGCGCGTCTGCGGGAAGCCGAGGTCGACCTGGCTCGTGGCCGGGTCGGGCCAGCGGGACGTGACGACCTTCCCGCGCGTGTAGAAGTTGATCCCCTCCGGCCCGTAGACGTGCGAGTCGCCGAAGAGCGACGCCTTCCAGCCGCCGAACGAGTAGTACGCGACCGGCACCGGGATCGGGACGTTGACGCCGACCATGCCCGCCTGCACCTCGAACTGGAACTGCCTGGCCGCGCCGCCGTCCCGCGTGAAGATGGCCACGCCGTTTCCGT
This sequence comes from uncultured Actinomycetes bacterium, assembly GCA_963850415.1. Classification (GTDB taxonomy): domain Bacteria; phylum Actinomycetota; class Thermoleophilia; order Gaiellales; family Gaiellaceae; genus VAXT01. Next base: position 912,841 of record CAWKLE010000003.1, on the reverse strand, counting down.
ACGGGTTCTCGTTCACCATGCGCACCGCGTCGTCGTAGGTCTCCGCGCGCACGACCGAGAGCACCGGGCCGAAGATCTCGTCTTTGTAGGCGTCCATCTCGGGCGTCACGTTGTCGAGAAGGGACACGCCGAGGAAGAACCCGTCGCCGTCGGGGCCCGTCTCGCGGCCGTCGGCGACCACGGTCGCGCCCTGCTCACGGCCGGAGTCGATGTACGCGGCGACCTTGTCCCGGTGCTCGCGCGTGATCAGCGGGCCCATCTCCGAGTCCGGCTCGGTTCCCGGGCCGACCTTCACGTTGGGCAACCGTTCCTTGATCGCGCCGACGAGCTGGTCGGCCGCGTCTCCGACGGCGACCACGGCCGAGATCGCCATGCAGCGCTCGCCGGCCGAGCCGTAGCCCGCGCTGACCGCCGCGTCGGCCGCCATGCCGATGTCCGCGTCCGGCAGCACGACCATGTGGTTCTTCGCGCCGCCGAGCGCCTGGACGCGCTTCCCGGCCGCGGAACCGGTCGTGTAGATGTACTTCGCGATCGGCGTCGAGCCGACGAAGCTGACCGCGTCGATGTCCGGGTGCTCGAGGATCGCGTCGACCGCCTCCTTGTCGCCGTGGACGACGTTGAAGACGCCGTCGGGGAGACCGGCTTCCTTGAGCAGCTCGGCGACGTAGATCGAGGCGGACGGGTCCTTCTCGGACGGCTTGAGCACGAACGTGTTCCCGCAGGCGAGTGCCGGGGCCCACATCCACATGGGCACCATCGCCGGGAAGTTGAACGGGGTGATCCCCGCCGCGACCCCCAGCGGCTGGCGGATCGAGTAGACGTCGATCCCGGTCGAGGCCTGCTCCGAGAAGTGACCCCGCAGGAGCGTCGGGATCCCGCACGCGTGCTCGATCACCTCGAGCCCGCGCTGGACCTCGCCCTTCGCGTCCGAGAGCACCTTGCCGTGCTCGTCGGTGAGGATGGCCGCGATCTCGCCGAGCCGGTCGTGGACGAGCTCGCGGATCCGGAACATCAGCTCCGTGCGGCGCGAGAGCGAGACCTCGCGCCAGGCCGGGAACGCTGCCTTGGCGGCGGCGACCGCGCGGCCGACCTCCTCGCGGGAGGCGAAGTCGACCTCGCCCGTCTGGGCTCCGAGCGCCGGGTTGTAGACCGGCCCGCTCCGGCCCGACTCGCCCGCAACCGTGCGGCCGTCGATCCAGTGACTGATCCGGCGCACCTTCGCGCCGGGCTTGCCGGGAGCCTGTGCGACCTCTGTCACGAAGCCAGCCTAGCGCGGCTAGGGTTGCCGCATGGCGCTCCGCGCGTCCGCGATCTGCGCTCTCCTGCTCCTCGTGGCCGCGGGCTGCGGCAGCGATAGCGGCTCGAAGAGCTCGAGCGGCAGCGGCGTTTGCGCGCAGTACGGCGACGTCGCGGCGCCCCGCACGACGAAGGCGCCCTGGCCCGCTCCGGCCGACCCGATGGCGCTCACGTGCGCAGCCGGCCTCGTGCCCGAGAAGGCCGAGTTCCTGCAGTACCACGTCCACGCGCATCTCGACGTGTTCGTCAACGGCAGGCCGGTGCTCGTCCCGGCGGGGATCGGGATCGACCTCGCCAACCCCGCAGTCCGGAGCGACAAGCGGCTGGACGGCATCGTGGTCGGCGCGGGCCTGACGCAGGAGTGCGACCAGCCGTGCATCTCGCCGCTGCACACGCACGACCTGTCAGGCCTGCTGCACACCGAGACGAAGACACCGAGCCCGAACCAGCTCGGCCAGTTCTTCACCCAGTGGGCCGTCCGGCTGACGAACAACTGCGTCGGCGGCTACTGCAAGCCCGCGGTTCCGATCAAGATCTACGTCGACGGGAAGGTCAACGTGGGCGATCCGGCCCAGATCGAGCTCAGCAACCTGCGCGAGATCGCGATCGTGATCGGCACGCCACCTGCGACAATCCCGATGGAGTTCCCGCGCTGATGGCAGTCGCAGACACGAGCCGTGTGAAGACGGACGACGCGAAGTACGTCCTCCACTCCTGGTCGGTCCGCTCGGCGATCGACCCGATCCCGATCGCGGGCGCCGAGGGCCGCTACTTCTGGGACTTCGACGGGAAGCGCTACCTCGACTTCGCGTCGCAGCTCGTCAACGTCTCGCTCGGGCACCAGCACCCGAAGGTGATCGCCGCGATCAAGGAGCAGGCGGATCGGCTGACGACGATCGGGCCGATGATGGCGAACGAGCAGCGCTCCGAGCTGGCGCGGCTGCTGGACGAGGTCACGCCCGGCGACCTGACGATGTCGTTCTTCACGAACGGCGGCGCCGAGGCGAACGAGAACGCGATCAAGCTGGCGCGCTGGTACACGGGGCGGCACAAGATCGTCACGCGCTACCGCTCGTACCACGGCGCGACCGCCGGCGCGATCTCGGCGACGGGCGACCCGCGGCGCTGGCCCGCCGAGCCTGGGCTGCCGGGCATCGTGCGCATGCTCGACCCGTACACGTACCGCTGTCCCGCGGGGCACCCGGATCCTTGCCCGGTTTGCACGGGCGCGCCGCACCTGGAGGAGATCCTCCAGTACGAAGGGCCGCAGAACGTGGCCGCGGTGCTGATCGAGACGATCACCGGGACGAACGGCGTCATCCCGCCGCCGCCCGGCTACCTGCAAGCCGTGCGCGAGGTGTGCGACCGGCACGGGATCGTCCTGATCTTCGACGAGGTGATGGCCGGCTTCGGGCGCACGGGCAAGTGGTTCGCCTGCGAGCACTGGGACGTCGTGCCGGACATCATCACGCTGGCCAAGGGGATCAACTCCGGCTACGTGCCGCTGGGCGCGATGACGATCTCCGCGCCGATCGCCGACTGGGTGCGCGACAAGTACTTCGCGGGCGGGCTCACGTACTCGGGCCATCCGCTCGCGTGCGCCGCGGGGGTCGCGTCCATCGAGGCTTTCCGCGAGGAGGGCATCGTCGAGCACGCGGCGGAGATGGGTGAGGTTCTGGGCGACGGTTTGGCCGCGCTGGCCGACAAGCACGAGTCGATCGGCGAGGTGCGCGGCCTCGGCCTCTTCTACGGCGTCGAGCTCGTCAAGGACCGCGCGACGCGGGAGCCTCTGGTCCCGTTCAACGCCTCAGGCGAGGCGTTCGCTCCGATGGCGAAGATCGGGAAAGCGGCACTCGCGAACGGGCTCTATCTGATGACGCACTGGAACGTGATCATCGTCGCCCCGCCGCTGACGATCACTCGCGACGAGCTCGACGAGGGCCTCGAGAAGCTCGACGAAGCGCTCGGCGCGTGATGTTTGCCGCGCGCGAGCGCGGGTAACAGACGTGGAGCAAACGAGAGGAGGTCGGTTGTGTACATCGGTATCGGAACTGTGTTGCTGATCGTCCTGATCGTCCTGCTTGTGCTCTACGTCCTGTAGACGATCACCACTTGAACAGCATCGGGGCCAGATCCGGAAGGGTCTGGCCCTTTCGTTTTCACTAACCCGCGGGCACGCGCGGCGTCCGAACGGGTATGAGGCTCGGCCCCGGCCTGATCGCTTTGACAATGCTTCTTGCCCTGTCCGGCTGCGGAGGGAAGGACAGCGGGCCGGCCAAGGCGACGTCGGAGGGCCCGATCGGCAAGGGCGCCTCGGGCGTCTGGATCTACCAGCCGGCCGGGAAGCCGAAGGACGTGGTCGTCTATTTCCACGGCCAGGGCGGCCCGGAGGAGGCGACCCCCGCGAACCACCTGCCGTGGATCAGGCACCTCGTCAAGCGCGGAAGCATCGTCGTCTATCCGCGGTACGAGATGTCGTACGAGAGGGACCCGATGCAGTTCGTCACGAACGCCGTCCACACGGCTCAGAAGCGCGTCGACCTCGGCGGCCTTCCCGTCCTCGTGATCGGCTATTCGCGCGGCGGGGCGATCGCGGTCGAGTACGGGGCGGTCGCGGGCGCGCGGAAGCTTCCCGTGCCGGACTGGATCATGAGCGTCTTCCCGGCCCCGTACGGGAATCAGAAGCACCTGATCGACCTCGCCGGCGTGCCCCACTTCACTGAGCTGCTGATCCTGGTCGGGGATCAGGATCAGGTGGTCGGCACGGCCGGCGCTGCGCTCCTTGGGCAGCGTCTCCAGCGCGGCGGGTTCCCGGGGCAGAACATCCAGATCGACGAGGTGTCGTCGCACGGGGCGTTCAAGGCCGACCATTTCGCTCCGCTGAGCGCGTTGCCGGGAGCGAAGAACGCGTTCTGGCGTCCGGCCGACATCGTCCTCGACGCGCTCGACCAGAACGCGGGCCAGTAACCCCGGGGTCAGACCCCTTTACATTTGCCGCGCGCCCGTTTCTGCAATTTGCGGGCCCGACGCCCGCGCAGTGCGCGATCCGTGACGAAGTTGGCACGACTTTGGGGCGGGGTCTGACCCCGGGACGCGCTACCAGATGCCGGGCACAAGGCGCTTTCGGTTGCCCGCGTAGCCGCTGTATTCGGCGCCGAGGCTTTCCTCCAGCGCGCGCTCCTCGACCCAGATCCGCGGCAGGTGGCCGAGCGTCGGGATCACGACCAGGATCGCGAGGCTGACCCAGTTTCCGAGCGCGATGCCGAGCCCGGCCGCCGCGAGCAGATTGCCGAGGTACGACGGATGACGGACGAGCCCGTAGGGGCCGGCGGTCACGACCCGGTGGCCCTCCTGGATCACGACCACCCGCCGAAAGTAGCGCCCGAGCGTCCCGATCGACCACAACCGAAGGGCGACGCCCGCCCAGAGCATGAGCAGGCCGAACACGAACAGGAACGCCCCGCCACCTGGCATCGCGGCCCCGGGAAAGCGCTCCGCCGCGCGCCAGCCGAGCAGCACAGCGGCGATCATCGACCCGACGAGGATCCATTTCGTGCCGCGATCCTGACCGGAGCCGCTTCCCGTCCGAAGCGTCGCCGTCTCCACGAACGCGCCTCCCGCTGCGCGTGCAGATCCGCGCTCGGTCCGCACCCGCTCGAACGCCGTCACCGCGCCCTCCAGAAGCGGCGAAGCGACCAGTGAGACGAGCAGGATCGCTCGGGCCACCGCATGGGAGTCGACGTACGTCTGCACTACGCGGGAGCCGGCACGGACGCAAGCTCGCGGTGCAGCTTGACGAAGAGCGCCTCGAGCGCAAGGCCGGCCTGGAGCTGGAGCTCCTCGTACAGGCGCCACGTAGCGCGGACCGCCTCCGCGGCCGCCTCCGCGCCGGGCAGGCGCTCGACGCTCGCATCCTCTCGCAGCTCGCCGAGCCGGTCGACGTGCCCCGCCGCCGACTCCGCTCCCGCAGCGACGACGACGAGGTCGCGGTACCACGCCTCGAGCTCCTCGAGGCAGAGCAGGATCTCCTCACGCTCCGCGCCGCGCATCGCACGCCGAGTTCGCTGCTCCTTCTCGCGGCCGGTCAGGTCGAGCTCCTCGTTCTCCGCCTGCGCCCGCTCCTTCGCTTCCTCGGCCCGCTCGCCGGCGATCGCCATCAGCCGCCGAGACGCCTCACCGGGCTGGAAGCCTGGATCGCGGTAGACCGAGCGCGCCACTTCGAGCACCGCCTCGCGCCGCCGCGCCGCGTCCGGGTCGAGCAACCGATCGACCCGGTCGAGCCGCCCCCGAGCCACGCGCGCGAGCGCCGTCGCCTCGTGCTCCGACAGCTCGGGCGAGCGGGCCACGATCTCGTCGCGCACGGTCGCCTCGGCGAGCCGCCGGAACGGGACGAGCTGGCAGCGCGAACGGATCGTGTCCGGCAACGGTCCGAGGTCGTCCGCGACGAGGACGGCCACCGCGTACGGCGGCGGCTCCTCGAGATCCTTGAGCAGCGCGTCTGCGGCCTCCTCGTTCAGTGTGTCCGCACCGAACACGAGATAGACCCGCCGATCCGCCTCGAACGGCCGCATGTGCAAGTCGTGGTGCAGCTCGCGGATCGCATCGATCCGAATCTGGTCGCCGAGCGGCTCGAGCACGTACAGGTCCGGATGCGCGAGACGCTCGACCCGTCCCGGATCGCCGAGCAGCGCTCCCGCGAACCCGAGCGCGGTGCGGCGCTTCCCCACGCCCGGCGGCCCGTGGAACAGATACGCGTGCGCATGCCCCTCGGCGAGCGCGGCGTCGAGCAGGCGGCGCGCCTCGGCCTGCTCAGGAAAGCCCTGGAAGCCTGTCACGCACCTCCTTCGCAACCTCGTCGGCGGGCCGAGACGCGTCGATCGTCGTGATCCGGCCCGCGAAGGCCGAGCCCAGCTCGCGGTAGGCCCGGTCGACCTCGCGCAGGAACGCGTCGCCCTCGCGCTCGATCCGGTCACCGGGCGGCCCGGACCGGTGCCGCGCCTCTTTGGGATCGACGAGCAGCAGGAACGTCATGTCGGGAAGGATGCCGCGAATGGCGTTCACGTTTAGCGCGAGCACGCGATCGACCCCCAGACCGCGCGCGATGCCCTGGTACGCGAGCGACGAGTCCAGGTAGCGATCGCACACGACGTCGGCGCCCCGCTCCAAAGCCGGCTGGATCACCTCCGCGACGAGCTCGGCACGCGCCGCGGCGAAGAGCGCCGCCTCGGCCCACGGCGAGATCTCGGGCCCCTCGAGGACGAGCTCGCGCACCTTCTCCCCGAGCTCCGTCCCTCCAGGCTCCCGTGTGAGCACGACATCCCGCCCGGCCTCCGTGAGGTGCTGGCGGAGAAGCTCGGACTGGGTCGTGGTGCCGGAGCCGTCGAGCCCCTCGAACGTCACGAACACGTGCCTAGGATACGAGCGTGGCGGTGCTCGTCACAGGAGGAGCGGGGTTCATCGGCTCGCACGTCGCGGAAGCGCTCGTCGCGCGCGGCGAGGAAGTCGTCGTCCTCGACGACCTCTCGTCCGGCAAGCGAGAGAACCTCCCGGACGGCGTCGAGCTCGTCGAGGGCGACGTCCGCGAGCCGCAGGACCAGCTCTTCGCGGGCGTGAAGCCGACCGTCTGCTACCACCTGGCGGCGCAGATCGACGTGCGGGTCTCGGTCGCGCGGCCCGACCACGACGCGCAGATCAACGTGCTCGGCACGGTCAACCTGCTCCAGGCCGCGCTCGAGCACGGGACGCAGATCGTCTTCAGCTCGACCGGCGGCGCGATCTACGGCGAATGCGAGGGGCCTGCACCCGAGAGCGCGCCACGCCTCCCGATGGCGCCGTACGGGACGTCGAAGCTCGCGGCGGAGGAGTACCTCGCGACGTACAACCGGCTCTACGGGACTCGTCACGTCTCGCTCCGGTACGGGAACGTGTACGGCCCGCGGCAGGATCCGCACGGCGAGGCGGGCGTGGTGTCGATCTTCTTCAAGACGCTCCTCGCCGGCGAGGCGCCGAAGGTGTTCGGGGACGGCGGCCAGACCCGCGACTACGTCTACGTGGGCGACGTCGCCCGCGCGACCCTCGCGGCCACGGAGCGCGACGGCAGCGTCTACAACGTGGGCACCGGGCGGGAGACCTCGGTCGTCGAGCTGCTCGACCTGTGCCAGCGAATCGCGGGGACGAGCTTCGAGGCGACGTTCATGCCGTCGCGTCCGGGCGAGATCCGACGCTCCGTCCTCGATCCAAGCCGTGCCCTGGATGAGCTGGGCTGGCGGCCCGAGCACAGCCTCGAGGACGGCCTCCGCGAGACGTTCGAGTTCTTCCGCACGTAGGAAGGAACGTCGCGGGCCGGAGCGAATCCGGTCCGTCCGTGGAGATCTCGGCCCCAGAGCTCCGCCCGCATCAGTCGCGGACTGCCCTGCTCGTCGCGAGCGGCGTCGTGGCGATCGGGCTCGTGCTGCTGCTGATCGTCGCCGCCGGACTGATGTCGAAGCCGTCCACCGCGAACGCGAAGCGCGCGCCCGCGAAGCATCGCGGTCCGGGACGTCCGGAGCCGACGCGGCCCACGCTCACCCGCGCCCAGACCTCGGTGCTCGTCCTGAACGCGAACGGCATCTCCGGAGCGGCCGCGACCGAGGCCTCGCGCGCACGTGCGCGCGGGTACAGAGCCAGCGGAACCGGGAACACGGCGCTGACCCAGGGTAAGAGCGTCGTCCTCTACCGCCCGGGGCACCGACCGGAGGCGAAACGCCTGGCGCGCGACGAGGGCATCCCGCTCGTCGGCCCGCTGGACGGCATCACGCCGCGCCAACTTCACGGCGCGCAGGTCGTGATCGTCCTCGGAACCTAGTCCGTCCGGGACACGTCCGGTGCCTGGCACCGGACATGGCTGGTTCAGCGCAGGCGGTAGAAGAAGAGCCGCTGGTCGGGGCTCTTGATCGGCGTCGAGCCGGTTGCTTGGATCAACTGCGGATCGATCGCCGCGCCGCCGTCCTGGTAGCCGAAGCGGTCGAGGTAGATCCCCGCGAACCCGGCGGCCTTCACGTCGCTGACCATCTTCGGCACCGGCTCGCGCGAGACGTTCGCCGACCAGTCGTCGCCGCGCCCTTTGACGGTGCCGTAGCTCCAGCGCAGGTCCCGCGAGTGCAGGTACCCCCGGAACAGGTCGTAGTCGGACATCGCGACGAGCGGAGGCGCCTCCGGGAACGGACGATGCGGCAGCTGGAAGATCATCGACCCAGCGGGCACCTGCCCCTCGACCGCCCGCACGAAGTCGCCGTCGCTGCGGTACTGCGCCGCAACCGCCGCGTACGCCGGCTCGTACGTCCGGCTCGTCTGGTCGAGCGCACCGAGGACGACGACCAGAGCGAGCGCAGCGAGCCCCAGAACAGAACCGAGCCGCCAGCGCCCCCGCAACCACTCGAGCCCGCGGTCGAACGCAAGCCCGGCAGCGAGCAGCCCGAAGAACCCGATGAAGATCGACATCCGGTTCCAGGACCGGATCTGCGGCGCGACGAACGCGACGAATGTCGACAACCCCCCGGTCCAGCCGAACATCAACGCGAGCAGCGACGCCACCCCGGCGCGCCCCGCCAGATCCCCTGCGAACCGCCGCCCCGGGCTCGCCAGCTGCACGAAGCAGACGAGCAGCAGCCAGAGGAACCCGAGCGCCGCCACGATCCCGAGCCCCGTGTTCGCCGCCGCCTCGGTCGGCGGAAACTTCTCGTCGTACTTCTTCCGCACCTTGGCCAGCTCACCGATCCGGTGCTGCTCGATCGGGAGCACGAGCTGCGCGAACTTGAGGCCGTACAGCTCCGACTCGAACGGGGCACGGTTGGGCACGGCGTCGTTGCGACCGTGCTTCGCCGAGTACACGAGCGACGGCGCCGCCGTCACCAGCGAGAGCGCGAGGATCGTCCCCGCGACGGCCCCGCCTTCCAGCACAGGACGCCAGCTCCGCAGGCCCACCCCGCGCACGACTGCGCCACCCGCTACGAGCACGATCGTGAACGCCGGGTAGTAGTAGCCGCCGGACGCGAACGCGATCACCGCACACAGGGCGAGCGTGCCCAGCGTCATCCGGCGGGACGCGAACAACGGCCGTTGACCGAGCACCGCGAGCACGAGATACGCGCCGAGCGGAACCGCGTAGTACGACGCCAGGACGCAGGTGGAACTCGCCGCGCGTGAAGTGGTACGGCAGCACCGTGAAGAGCACGGAGCACGCGGTCGACGCCGCCCGCGACAGACCGAGCCGCCGCAGGACGAGGTACGCGCTCAGCCCGACAGCCGGAAACGTCAGCAGGAAGAACAGGTTGAGCACGACCGCCGAGTCCGAGGTGAACAGCCCGAGGAACTTCCAGGCGATCACGTTCAGGAGGTCCCCGCTCAGGATCGGGTAGTCGAGGAGCTGCTGTTGCCCGGGCGCGCCGAGGCTCGGGTTGTGCCAGAACCACCCGTGCTCGAGGATCCCCTTCAGAACCGAGTGGTAGAGGTTCGCGTCGCCCACGTAGCTGTACGGCACGCGTAGCGAGCCGCGCCAGGGCCGGAGGACGAGGAAGCCCGCGAGCGTGGCGAGCGCCGTTGCCAGCGCCGCGTAGCCCGCCTCCTCCCAGCGCCTCAGCTGCACGGCAGCCCGAGCGCCTTCAGCAGCTGACAGTTGTGCGGATCGAGCTGGAGCGCGCGCCTGCAGCTCCCGGCGCGCCGCCGCGGTGTGCCCGAGCACCTGTCGGTCGTAGAGCCCGAGCTCGTACCAGCTCGCCCAGTTCAGCGGCTGGAGGTCGACCGCCTGCGCGTAGAGCTCGCGCGCCCGGGCCAGGTTCCCCGCGTCCTCCTCGGCCGCAGGCCCAGGCCTGGAGCGGCGCGATCGCGAGCGGGTTCAGCGAGTGCGCGCTCCTCGCCGACGAGGCGGCCTGCGCGAGGTCGCCCCGCTCGATCCGCGAGTACGCGTCGTCGACCCGGGCCGCCGCGAGCCGCGGCGCGGCGATCGAATAGAGCCCGGCCCACGCGACGAGCACGACGACGGCGACCCACGCGTAGTGCCGGCCCACGCGGACGGGCTCACGTCCCGCCGCGAGCAGGAACCCGATCACGAACAGCAGCGGCCCGGCGAGCGCGACGAAGTCCCAGTCGTAGTCGAGCAGGCCGTGGACGAGGAACGCGGGCACGGCGAGGCCGAGCGCCAGGGCCGCCTCGCGTTCGTCGCCGTCGAGCCGACCGAGCGCCCGCCAGGCTCCGAGGAGCGCGGCGCCCATGGCGCCCACCCAGAGCGCGAGCCCGACGAGACCCGTCTCGGACGCGAACTGGAGCGGCAGGTCGTGCGTCTCGAGCACGTCCACGCTCGAGTCCCGGAACTTCCGGTGCACGATCTCGAACGACCCGGCGCCGGTTCCCCCGAACGGCTCGCCCGCAAAGCCGTGCCAGGCCTCCTTCCACCAGCCCCAGCGGTTGTTGAGGCTGCTCTCCCCGAGCCGGCTCGGGCCCGAGCTGACCGAGGTCGTGCCCCCCAGCGGATTCCCGCTCGCCAGGACGACGACGACACCGACCGCGAGGCACGCGATCGTCACCCCGGCGGCGAGGCGCAGCAGCAGCCGCTCGCGCTCCGGCCCCGGTCGGTAGCGCAGGAAGTACGCCGCCGCGAAGGCAGCGCCCGCGCCGAGCACGAACGCGAGCGCGAACCAGGCGCCGTCGTGCACGCGCACGCTGTGCGGTTGCCCGTCCTGCGCGATTCCGGGCAGGAGGAGCGCGATCGCGCACACGATCCCCGCCGGAACCCCGCCGCTGACGAAGGCGGACAGGCTCCCGAATCGCTCCCTCGTCAGGGCGAACCAGCCGGCGAGCGCGACGAGCGCCGCGAGCAGGCCCCCGCGCGAGTACGTGAGCACGAGCGCGATCAGGAGCGCGTACAGCCCGACGACCGCCCCCGCGCGAACGACACGTGGGTGCCGACGGCTCGACGCCGCCCAGAGCGCGATCGGCAACCCGAACACCAGCACGAGCGCGAGCGCGTTCCAGTACCCGACCGGAGACCGAAGCCGCGCCAGCCGCCCGTAGTCCTCGTAGAGCGCAGGCACAGCCTTTCCAGCCAAGGCCCAGAGACACGTGACGCCGACGAGCGCGCCGATCAGCCAGGCGCCGAGACGAATCGAGAGCGCCGACCCCGCGAACGCCCCCACGACCGCGAACGCGAAGTACGCGAGCCCGCGGTTGAAGTAGTCCCACGAGCGGTCCGGGAGGACCGACCAGAGGATGGTGACGCCGGCCCAGGCCGCGAACCCACCGCCGAGCACCGCGAACGCGATCCCCTCGCGCCCGAGCCCGGGCAGCGGCAGCAGCCCCCAGAACGCGAGCCCGCACGCGCCGAGCGCCACCACGAACGCCGCTCCGCCGATCCACGCAACCGCCCCGTCGCCCGACCCCCCGCCGAACAGAAGCGCCGCCGCGATCAGCGCGCCGGCCGCACACAGAAGGCTGAAACGGCGCGACGCGGCCACTACTCGCGGAGGATAGGGCCTGCGCCGAAATCCGTGGAAAACAGCGCTTCCACCCAGGAATCGCCTTACAAATGCTTAACAAGCGGCTAACCAGGGCATCAAGCGCGTGCGTGAGACTCTGTTGCCAATGTCCATGACCCCCAGCAGGTAGGCTCAAAGCCATCCGACCGGCACGCCTCATCGCCGCCAGCGTGGCCGCCGTCGTCCTCGGTGCGTTCGCGCTGACCATCCTCCACGGCCGACATCACGGGGCCGCGCAGTCGCCGACCGCCAGCGCGCAGTCCGCGTCGGCGAAGACGACCTGCTGGAAGCAGATCCAGGACGACTGGGTGAACGACGGGACCATCCAGGGCGTCTACCCGCTCCACTGCTACGCCAAGGCGATCAAGCACGTCCCGAACGACCTGCAGCAGTACACGGGGATCATCGACGACATCACCGCCGCGAGGCAGCGCGCGTCGAGGCTCCGGTTCCTGACCGGTAGCAACAGCACCCAGCCGCGTCCCACGGAGGCCAGCCCGAACGACCCGGGCGGCGGCGTCTACAACTCGGCCATCGACAGGCTCGGCCCGACCAACTCCGACTCGCTCCCGCTCCCGCTCCTGATCCTCGCCGGCCTCGCGCTGATCATGGTCGCCGCCGGCGCCGTCGGACTCGCCTCTCGCCACCTCAAAGCTCGCAAAAGCGCTGCTTAGAGCCCTTTTCCGGCACCATCCGACGCAACCCCTAACCTCGCAGGTCCGCTCGACGACGGCCGTTCCGCCGCCTGGGCGTTCGTAACTAGGCTTAGACCAGGAGGTAGAGGAATGGCGTCCGCGAAGCCCGCAGAAACTGCACTCGACGAGGTCACGAACGAAGTCGTAGACGGCGCACAGAACGTCGCCGTCAGGCGCTACTTCACGATTCCCGGCCGCGACCCGTTCGAGGAGGTCGAGTGGGAGCTCCGCGACGCGCTGATCCCCGGCAAGGAGAAGCCGGTCTTCGAGCAGAAGGGCGTCGAGTTCCCGAAGTTCTGGTCGCAGACGGCCACGAACATCGTCGCGCAGAAGTACTTCCGCGGCCGCATGGGCTCGCCCGACCGCGAGTCGAGCGTGAAGCAGATGATCGGGCGCATCGTCTCGACGGTCGGCACCTGGGGCCGCGAGGGCGGCTACTTCGCCGACGAGGAGGAGGCCGAGACCTTCGAGGCCGAGCTGAAGGCGATCCTCGTCAACCAGTACGCGGCGTTCAACAGCCCTGTCTGGTTCAACGTCGGCTTCGAGGAGAAGCCGCAGTGCTCCGCGTGTTTCATCCTCTCGATCGAGGACTCGATGGAGTCGATCCTCGACTGGATCCGCCGTGAGGGCGTCATCTTCCGCGGCGGCTCGGGCTCGGGCGTCAACCTCTCCAGGCTTCGCTCCTCGAAGGAGCAGCTCTCCAAGGGCGGCTACGCGAGCGGCCCGGTGAGCTTCATGCGCGGCGCCGACGCGTCCGCCGGCACGATCAAGTCGGGCGGCAAGACGCGGCGCGCGGCGAAGATGGTCGTCCTCGACGTCGACCATCCGGACGTCGAGGAGTTCATCTGGTGCAAGGCGCACGAGGAGGAGAAGGCGCGCGTCCTCGAGGCGGCCGGCTACGACATGTCCCTCGACTCGGCCGACTGGGCCTCGATCCAGTACCAGAACGCGAACAACTCGGTGCGCGTCACCGACGCGTTCATGGAGGCGGCCGAGTCGGGCGCCGACTGGAACCTGACCGCACGCACCGACGGCACGGTCGTCGACACGATGCCCGCCAGGAAGCTCCTGCGGGACATGGCCGAAGCGGCCTGGAAGTGCGCCGACCCGGGCGTCCAGTACGACACGACGATCAACCAGTGGCACACGCTCCCGAACACGGGCCGCATCAACGCGTCGAACCCGTGCTCGGAGTACATGTCGATCGACGACTCGGCGTGCAACCTCGCGTCGATCAACCTGCTCAAGTACCGCCGCGAGGACGGCGACCTCGACGTCGAGGCGTTCGAGCACACCGTCGACGTCATGTTCCTCGCGCAGGAGATCCTCGTCGGCTACTCCTCGTATCCGACGCCCGAGATCGAGCGCAACGCGAAGGCGTTCCGGCAGCTCGGCCTCGGCTACGCGAACCTCGGCGCGCTGCTGATGGCACGCGGGCTCCCGTACGACTCGGACGCCGGTCGCGCGTATGCGGCCGCGATCACGGCTTTGATGACCGGGCCGCGCGTATCGCAAGTCGGCCGAGATCGCCGGGCGCATGGGCGCGTTCGCGGGTTACCGGCCGAACGCCGCCGCGATGATCGGCGTCATGGCGCAGCACCGCGCCGCGGTCGGGAACATCGAGAACACCGACTCCGTGCCGGCCGATCTCCTGTCAGCGTGCCGGCGCGCGTGGGACGAGGCGCTCAACCTCGGCGAGGTGCACGGGTACCGGAACGCACAGGCGACCGTGCTCGCGCCCACCGGGACGATCAGCTTCATGATGGATTGCGACACGACCGGGGTCGAGCCCGACTTCTCGCTCGTCAAGTCGAAGAAGCTCGTCGGCGGCGGCGAGATCACGATCGTCAACCAGACGGTGAAGGCCGCGCTCGAGCGGCTCGGCTACGCGCCGAACGAGGTCTCGGACATCGTGGCCTTCGTCGACGAGAAGAACTCCGTGATCGGAGCTCCGCACGTGAAGAAGGAGCACTACCCGATCTTCGACTGCGCCGTGGGCGAGCGCGCGATCCACTACATGGGCCACGTGAAGATGATGGGCGCCGTCCAGCCGTTCATCTCGGGCGCGATCTCGAAGACGGTGAACATGCCCGAGGACGCGACCGTCGAGGACGTGGCCGGTCTCTACACCGACGCGTGGAAGCTCGGCGTGAAGGCGATCGCGATCTACCGCGACAACTGCAAGGTCGCGCAGCCGCTCTCCTCGAAGAGGCAGGCCGCGATCGAGAACGTGACCGGTGTCGCCGCGCCGCCGGTGCCGCTGACGCAGCGCCGCCGGCTGCCGGAGGACCGCGTCGAGGTCGGCCGCAAGTTCCGCGTCGGCGACTACGAGGGCTACATCCACGTCGGCCTCTACGAGGACGGGACGCCGGGCGACATCTTCGTCGACATCGCCAAGGAGGGCACGACGCTGGCCGGCCTCATGAACTCGTTCATGATCTCGGTGTCCCTCGGGTTGCAGTACGGCGTGCCGCTCGAGGTGTACGTCTCGAAGTTCGCCCACATGCGCTTCGAGCCGAGCGGCCAGACGAACGACGCGGACATCCGGATCGCGAAGTCGATCGTCGACTACGTGTTCCGCTGGATGGGCAAGAAGTTCCTGAACGCCGACCAGCAGGAGGAGATCGGGATCCTCTCGCCGGAGGTGAAGGCCCGCCTCGCCGAGCGCTACGCGAACGGCGAGAGCTCGGCCCCGTCCGACGCGGCGGCGCCACTCGAAGCACCCCCACCGGGCCAAACCGCCCTGTTCAACGCGTGGGAAGACGCAGTCGAGTGCGCCAAGTGCGGCGGCCGCATGATCCGCACAGGGTCGTGCTACACGTGCCGAGACTGCGGCACGAATACCGGTTGTAGCTAATCCCAAACGCTCTTCCTGGCCTGCGGCTTTACAAGCCCGAGTCACGGGTTGATGTCGCTAGGCTCCCTCCTTATTTCCAAGGCCTTCTAGAACCTGGTCCCACTCATCCGAACTCGGTACCGTCCCGCTTAATGCCTATCACGGTTCAAACGGAGAATCCCGGGAAGGATGTTTGCCGCTATCTCAAGCACTGGCCAATTCGCGCTACGTCGATGCCGCGTTGCTCGGCACTCAGGCTTGACCAAAGACCAGCGGCGCAGGAAGGCACGGGCCGCCGCGCTCTCCATCCTGCAGGGACTCGAGTTTCTGGACGGTGCAGCGAACGCGTCCATGCTTACCAGACCCCTTCCGCTCTTTCGCCACCGAGAACATTGTCAAAGGCGTGGCTCTAATCAGCGATCCCTCGCTCCAGGCGTCCGATTTTCGAGCGCACGGACTTCGCGGCGACCGCTCAAAGCGGTATTCGGTAAAGAACTTCATTTGCACCGTGCAGCCAGCAGGCTCAGATGTCTGGTCGCGCGCCCATCGGCTGCTCAATGCAGATTGGTCAAGTTCGTCTCTGTGGAGGATGGAACATCGCGGGCTCACCGCCTTCGTTTCTCCACGCAGTCGCTTTCCGGTCGAGACTTAAAGTTCGGTGAGCTCGTCCGCCAACTCCCTGAGATGGCTGGGGACGTCGTTGTGGCTGGATGGGGACACCCCTACGTAGTCCACGTCCAAACCTTCGACTACCGGACAACGGCTCAGCCGCTGTCCGCAACCCTCCGTGTCCGATTCCGGCACGCGAACAACCAAGACACGCGAGCGATGATTACTCGCCATGAGCATGACCTACTCCAGGGTTACGTGCGCGGAATGGACCACCTCGACATCATCGACTACAGCGCAGCGACTTCAACTCCACCACTACATGGACCATCGATGCGGTGCGACATTTTCGGCTCGCTCTATATGGACTTCTCGGCAGACCCGGCTGAACTAAGCGAGCTCCTGATTTACCTAGCTGCACTCTTTATCCTTTCGGACGTCGTCCGATACCAGGTGGATCAGTGGGCGCGACTGCTTGATGACCACCCTGACGAAGCGATCTTCATCGAACGGTTTCTGGACGTCGCGGCCCGCAAGATCCCGAATCTCGCACTAAATGAACTCGAGAACGACTACTTTCGTTTCGCTGTCACTGCGTGACGCCCGACTCTTGAAGCTCGAGCCGCATCAGCGCCGTCACAAAGCTCGCTACCGGGCTGGCCGCCAGCCGGTTGCACGCTTCAAGCGTTCGTTCGAAACACGCCCGCCGTCCCGGACGACGTTGTAGATCCCGGTCGGCGCGTCGATCGCTGCCAGCAGCGCGCGTCCTGCGTCGTCGATGTGGAGCGTCGCGCTCGCGCCGGGCTCAGGCACATCGTATTCCGTTCCCGGCCCGTCGAGCCGGCCGAGGCGCAGGACGACGCCTCGCCTGCCCGCCTGGGCGAAGCGCGCCGCTTCGCGCTCGGCTGCGAGCGACGACTCCAGGTGCGGCGGTACGTCCCGGAGCGGGGTGTCCTCGTCGACTTCGCCAGCGGCCGGATAGACGAACGTGACCGACGGCTGCACGTAGACCTCCGTCCCGGCCACGAGTGCCGCATCGACGAGCAGCCGAGCAGTGTCTGCCCTGAGCCGGTCGTTCTCCCGCCAGGCGTCGGGGTCGCCTCTTCGCTCGCGCGGCGGAATCCGCGTGGCGAGGTGGTAGACGGCCTCGATCTCCAAGAGCGCTTCCCTGACCCTCCTCGCGTCGAGCAGATCGAGCTCGCGATGATCGGGGACGCGGACGTGGTGGCCCGCTGCCTCCAGGAGCGGCAGAAGGGCACGGCCGAGAACGCCGCTCGCACCTGTGACAAAGACCCTCAACTTGGCCGGAGCTCACGCTGGTGCGTCGCGCTCGTCTCCGCCCGAGTCGTCAGTACCTCGGTGCCGCAGCAGGCCGCCCGCCGTCTTCATCATCCGTCCCAATCTAACCGTCTCCGCAAGAAGCGCGGCCGGCGCGACAAGGATTCTGTTAAGGAGGCATCAGTCGCAGAAGCACGCCCATACGAGGCGGCCGAGAACCTTCCACGTCTCGTCGTCCATGACGAGGCTGTTCACGCAGACCACGACCTGGCGGTCGCCGGACTCGGTCGACAGCGCGATCGTCGTATGACCCATCGCGAAGCCGAGGTGGCCCCAGGCTCGGCCACACGGTGACGGCGACTGGCTCATGAGCGACGAGACCTGCTCGATCCCGAGGCCGTACCCGTCGCTCTCCTCCCAGTCGGAGGCGACGGTCGTCAGCAGCTCGGCGCGCAGCTCGGACGTGAGCAGCTCGCCGCCCAGCAGCGCCTGCAGGAACCGCGCCACGTCACCCGCGGTCGAGGTCGTCTCGCCCGCACCCCATCCGAACAGCTCGATGTCGGTCACGTCGTCGAAGCCCGGGCCGGAGTCCGGGAACACCGGATTGTCCTGAGGGAGGTACGCGCGCGCGAGACCCGTGCGGGCCGACAGGTCGGTTCCCCCGAGCCCGAGCGGCTCGATGATCCTTCGCCCCAGTTCCTCGCCCAGAGTCGCGCGCGTCGTCTGCTCGACGATCAGCCCGAGCGCGAGGTAGTTCCCGCCCGAGTACGCCCACCCTTCGCCGGGCGGAAAGAGCCGCGGCTTAGCGTGCACGAGCTCGAGGGCTCGCTGTGGCGTCAGGTTCGGCTTGTGACCCCGGTTCTTCCGGTACGGCTCGATCAGCGAGTCGAAGTCGTCGTAGTACTCGGACAGGCCGCTCGTGTGGTTCAACAGTTGCCGCACCGTCACGCCCTCCGCGATCGGACCGACCTCCTCGTCGAGAGCCAGCGCGCCCTCGCCGACGAGCTGGAGGACGACCGCGGCGATGAACGTCTTCGTCACGCTGCCGATCAGGAACCGGTGGTCCGTCGTCAGAGGCGCGCCGGTCTCTGCGTCGGCAACACCTACCGCTCGCTGCCAGGAGAGATCAGGACCGGTCGCCACGGCGACCGCACCCGGGACCCCGGTGTCGAGCAATGCTTCGAGATGGGCGTCGAGCAGACTCAAGAAAGAGCGCGCTCGAGGGCATCCCGCCCCGTCGGCCCGCCGTGGGTTGCGAGCACATGCTCGACCGGCAACTCGAGGAGCGGGCGCAGAGGCTCGACGATCTGCTCGCGGGTCACGCCTTCCTCCAGCCACTCGACGGGGATCCCGAGGCCGCGCCCGAAGTCGACGAGCGTGTCGCCGGCCACGATCGCACGGCGCTCCTCGACCCAGAGCACGAGGTCGTTCGGTTCCCAGCCCGGGAAGACGTCGATCCCGAAAGGCAGCTGGTCGCCGGCCGAGTAGAGGTGCGGCTCACCGACGTCGCCGGCGATCAGCCAGGCCAGATCGGGACTGCCCTCGCCGGGCGGAGGCACGAACACCGGCGCGCCGTACCGCTCGACCAGGCTGCGAGCGTCGCGCTCGTGCCATGGGTTCGTCAGCACGATGACCGGCTCGCGCTCGGCCGCGAGCTCCTCGAGCTCGTTCGGCACCGCGAGCGGGTCGAAGAGGAGCAGATGCTCGCCATCGTCGATCGCGTACGACGTGACGATCGTGTGGTGCCACGACACACTCGGCTCCCAGTCCGGGTGCGTTGCCTCCCAGTACCACAGGCCCGGCTCCAGCTCGCGCACGCCGCGATGCTAACGACCGGTACGAGCCGTCAACGGGTCGACTTCAGGCGCTCGACCTCGCGCTCGATGTCGGCTTCGGTCTCGGGCCGGTCGAAGTACGCCCGATAGCCGGCCAGCGCGACGAGGAAAGCGCCGACGAGCCCAACCCAGATGAGCCACGGATCCCAGTCGCCCGCGTACCGCGACCTCGAGCTCAGGTGCTGGAGCCAGCCGTCCGCCTGCTCGTACTGCGTGATCACCCAGATCGGCGTGAGCACGAGCATCCCGAGCAGGTAGACCGAGAGGTGCCGCTTGAACCTCCGGACGTTCTCGAGGTGCTCGACGGCGAGCTCTCGGAGCGCGCACTGTCGTCTTGGCTCCGAACGACCTCAGCGGGGGTCTCGGACGTGACGCGACCGTTCTCTGAGACGGTCTTCTCAGGCACGAATCATCACCTCCTTCCGAGCACCTCAAGCATCCATCGCCGCTCTGGATCGCGCATCGTGGCCGGCGCGGGACTCGACTCAGTAGTTCAGCGCACCGCTTTCACGTGCGAGACCAAATCGCCATCGACGACTACGTGGATCGCGAAACCCGGAAGATCCGATGCCAGCTCGATCGTTCTCACCTCAAAATCCAGGCGCGTCTGCACATACGTGCTCGGGACGACCAGCACGCCTCGTCCCGCGAGCTCTCCTGTGATCGTGCTGTGGAAGTGACCGCACACGATTCGCCGCACTTGCTGGTGGCGTTCGATCACAGCGCCGAGCGCCAATCGATCTGATTCGGCCAGCCCGATCTCGTCCCACGCCGGCACGCCGATGACGATCGGAGGATGGTGCATCGCGATCAGAGTCAGCTGGTCCGGCGCCGCGGCCAGCTCGGCGTCGAGCCACTCGAGCTGGTCGCCCTCGAGCGCGCCGGAAGCCTCTCCCGGTCGCGTGGTGTCCAGGACGACGAGCCGCAGCGGGCCGAGATCGACCGAGTAGCGCACCGGCTCGCCGTCGCTGCCGGGGAGGTCGAAGTTGCGACGAAGCGCGTCGCGGTCGTCGTGGTTGCCCGGCAACACGTACAAAGGCGCTTGGAGCGGCGCGAGCAGCTCGCGCACCTGCTCGTACTCCTCGTCGGTCGCGTGGTCGGCGATGTCGCCGGTCACGAGCACCGCATCGGGCTGCGGCCGGATCGCGCGCACCGACTCCACCGCCGCCGCCAGCCGCGGCACCGACTGGTCGTCGAACCACTCCGCGCCGATGTGCGGGTCACTCAGGTGCGCGAGAAGGAACGGCCGCAGCAAGGGACCGCATCATCGCCCACGTGGCTCACTGCGGCGTGATCGCCAGGTACGCCTCGTTCCCCGGCCCGCCCACCGGCTTTCCGCGGAGCCTCGTCACGAGCCGGTAGAGCGGCAGGACGAGGATCTTGTCGACACGGTACTTCTGGGCCATCAGCCGATCGACCCGGCCCCATTCGGCGCGCGGCAGGAACTCGACAACGGCCGGAACCGGCTCGTCCTTGAGCTTTCCGCTCATGGTGCAGGGCGCGACCATCGCTGCGGGGCTCCGCCGCAGCCGCTTCGCCTTGTACGAGTCGGCCGCGGTGATCGCGAACAGCCGGCCTTCGTCCTCGACGAACCAGACCGGAGTCGCGACGGGCGACCCGTCCCGCCTGTACGTCGTGAGGCTCAGGTACTTCCCGGGGAGATTGAGCGCACGCCGACGTGCATGCTTCGTCTCGAGCAGCGTGACTGACATTCGTTCCTCCTCGCTGGACTCGGTCCAATGCTCGACTCCACGGCACGCCAACCGCATCGGGCCGTGCGCGGATCTCCTGTGTGGATCAGCCGCACGCCTGGCGCACCCCCGAGTTAAGAGCGGGGATCGAGCTCGGTGGCGACTTCGGCCGCGACGTCCTGCTTCTCGACGACCTCGTAGCGGTCGGCCTCGCCGCCGACGACTCGCTCGATGTCCGGGTCCTCGTGGCCAGGCATGAGGATGAAATAGACCGGCCCCATCTTCCGCACGGACGAGTACTCCTCGGACGTCAGCGAGACGTGCTCGAAGCACGAATCGTCGGCGCACTCACACACGAACTCCGTGAACATCGGGCTGAGCTTGGTCGCCGTCGACCCGATCCGCTCATTCACCTCACGGAAGAGGGACTCATTGCGCGCCGCGCGCTCCTGTCGTGCGTCTGACGCCATCGCCTCTCGAGGGTACTTGGCCTAACCGCCGTGTGACGAGAACACCGCCAGCGGGAGCAGCGCGCTGACGACGTACTGCCCCGCATCGACCACCTCCGAGATCCTCAGGTCGACACAGAGGCTGGACAGCACGTACGCGTCCTCCCGCGAGAGGTCGTGCTCCTCGGCGAGGTGGTCGACCATCGCACGGACCGCGTCCTGCGCCGCGGCGTAGAGGTCGGGCCCGACTCCGGTCGTTCCGTACCAGCCACCCGCGTCCACCCGCGGCGTCAGCGGCCCGCTCGTCTCGTACTGCGGCGCCGGGATGCTCCGGCCCTTCTGGACCGTGAAGCGGAGCTCGCCGTGCATCGGCGCCTCGATGCCGGTCACGCACACCTCCCCGTCGCCCTGAGCCGCGTGCGCGTCCCCGCAGCTGAACAGCGCGCCCGCGACCTCCACCGGGAGGTAGAGCGTCGTCCCCTGCACGAGCTGCCTCGTGTCCATGTTCCCGCCGAAGCGGCCCGGCGGCATGATCGCCTGCTCCTTCGCGCCCGCGGGACAGACGCCCATCGTCCCGAAGAAGGGCTCGACTGGGATCGCGATGTCTTCGCGCAGATACGCGAAGTCGCCGTTCGAGAGGTCGAAGACGCGGATGTAGGCGTCCGGGAAGTCGTCGGGCAGCAGGCCGAAGCCGGGGATGATCAGCGTGTAGCCCCAGCCACGCGTCTCCATGGCGACGACCTCGATCGCGAGCGTGTCGCCCGGCTCGGCTCCTGCGACGAGCACCGGTCCCGCCAGCGGGTAGACGCGATCCCAATCGAGCGAGGCGATGTCCTCGGCGGTGGACTCCGGCGTGATCTGGTTGTCGCTCACCTCACGGGTCTCGTAGAGGACCGTGTCGCCGCTCTCGATCGTGAGCACCGGTTCGTTCCCTTCGTCCCACGCGAAGTGGACCCGGTCGGTCGGGAACTCGTGCGTCGACGGCATCGTCTCCTCCTGTCTTGCGTTCTGAATACGCTCTTCAGCCACGAGTGGCTGGGCGCACCCTCTCTCTGTGCATCATGGCAAGCAGGCCGGCAGCGCGGGTGCGCGCGATCCTCGAGCAGTTCCGGCCACTCGTCGACGAGATCGTCCTCGCGGCCGACCGGAGCGGCGATCCCGAGATCCTCGACCAGTGCGCCGACCTCGCCGACAAGCGCTTCGAGCTCGATTCTGCGCCGCTCAACCGCCGCCTGGGCTGGCTGCACGCGCAGTGCGAGGGCGACTGGATCTTCCGCTTCGACGACGACGAGGCCCCGAGCCGGAAGCTCCTCGAGAGCCTCCCCGAACTGATCGCCCGGCGACAGCCGATGGTGTACGGAATGCCCCGTCGTTGGCTGCACGGATCGACGGCGACCTGGATCTCGCAGTGGCCGTGGACGCCCGACTACCAGTTCCGCCTCGTCCGGAACGCCCCGGGCGCGTGGCGCTTCCCGGGGGTCATGCACGCTCCGCTCGAGGTCCTCGGCGAGCTGAGCCTCGTGGACGTCCCGCTCTACCACTCCGATCTCCTGCTCGCCGGGCTCGACGAGCGGCGCACTAAACGGGCTCTCTACGAGACGCGACGGCCGGACCACACCAATGGGCACTTCCCCGTGAACGGGTACTACACGCCGGAGGATTTCGGCAGCCCCGCGATCGCCGAGACCCCTGCCGACGACCTCGAGCTGATCGAGGCCGTCCACGCAGGGAGCCCGCGCCCGGACGGTACCTCGGCAGTCGCGCCCGTAAGGGCCGTCGAGGCAGCGGAGGCAGAGCGGTTCAATGCGTCTCGCGAGGTCTCGCCCGCGGCGTACGGCGCGCGCGTCGAGGTCGTCCGGCCTCTGAACGGGACGCCGCCGGGGTCGACGACGGAGCTCGAGGTCGACGTCACCAACCTCGGCGACGAGGCCTGGGCCTGGGGCGAATACCCGCCCTTCTTCCGGCTCGGCTACACGTGGCGGACGGGTGACGGCGAGGAGATCGCGCATGGCCGCGCCTTCTTCACGGAGACAGTCCATCCGGGCACGACAACGCGAGTCGTGGCGCGCCTCCAGGCGCCGGCCGAAGCTGGTCGGTACCGCCTGCGGCTCGACGTCGTCCACGAGCACGTCCGCTGGTTCGACCAGCCGACCGAGCTCGAGGTCGACGTGCGCTGAGCGTGGAAGATGCCGGCGCGCCGCCTCGTCCTGTTCGTATGAGGCGTCACTTGCCGATTCGGGCTCTCCTGGCGATTGGCGTGGCCGCGATCCTCGCCGCCGCCGCCGGCACGGTCGCCGGAGGATCGGCGGCGGCGCCGAACGCTCGGCAGAGCCTCCCAGGCGTGAAGTTCAAGGTTCGCTATCAAGGCAGCTTGGATGCGACCTGGCACGACAGTACGCCGGTCCTCCTCCCGGACGCACAGCACCCGTTCCAGTGTCAGGGAGACGACTCCTCCGGAACGCTGACGAGCTCCGTTCAGAACAACAGTAAGGCGTTCCTCTTCATCCTCGGGCACGAGCCCGGCGGTAGTTGGCTCTCACATGCCTTCCGGCCCGTCAACGGAAGCGAGCTGGCGACCGTGACCTCGAACCGCACGGCCCGGGGCTTCCTGATGAGGTACTCGGGCCATCAATGCGTGCGCGAGGAGATTCCACAACCGGGTTGCGCCGCGCACACGTTTCGCGGTCTGGTCTTGCCGATCAGCTCGAGCTCGGGGCGCCTCGATTCAGGGCCGAACCCGGTCTACCACGTGTACCTCGAGTGGCAGCTGGAACCGGAGCTCGCAATCGGTTGCAGCGACGGCATCGTCCTCCCACAGGACTTCGGCTACGGCTGGCAGGACGCCGTGCTGCGCGCGAAGCCCCTCTATCGCTGCGGGATGCGGAAGCCGCGGCGGTGCAAGCTGACGATCGGCCGCGAGAGGACGTACGTCTTCAACGACACCCAGAGCAACGGCGCGACGTCCTCTTCGACAGTCCACCTGAAGTGGTCGGTCACGTTCACGGCGGCCGGGCGGAGCTAAGAACCGACGATGAGTTTCCGGCCCGCGAGGTGTCTCATCTCCTGAACCCGGGTATCTTCGAGCGGAGGAGGGGATGAGATGAGCGAACACACGACCGGAACACACGAGGAATGGCAGGCGGCCCGGAAGGAGCTCGCCGCGCTCGAGGGCGAGCAGGCGAAGCTGGGCGAGGAGGTCATGAAGAAGCGCCTCGAGCTCCCCTGGGTTCCTGTCGAGAAGGAGTACGAGTTCGACACCGAGGACGGCAAGAAGAGCCTCGCCGACCTCTTCGACGGGCGCTCACAGCTCCTGGCCTACAACGTCATGTTCGGCCCCGACTACACGAACGGGGCCTGCCCAGGTTGCACCAGCCTCGCCGACGGGCTCGACGGCTCGCTCGTCCACCTGAACCACCGCGACGTGACGCTCCTCTGCTTCTCTCGGGCGCCGATCGAGCGGCTGACCGAGTACAAGCAACGCATGGGTTGGGAGTTTCCGTATGTCTCCACGTACAACACCGACTTCGCGTTCGACTTCGGCCTCGCGCTGACAGAGGAGCAGGCCGAACAGGTACCCGAAATCCAGGAGCAGCTCGACAACCCGTCCGAGTTTCTCCAGGATTGGGCGGGCCAGATCGGGGCCGAACTGAAGGACGGGATGCGCGAGAGCCCGAGCTGGATCGCCTTCGCGCGCGAGAACGACACCGTCTTCCACACGTACACGGTGTCGGCGCCGGACCCGTTCGTCGCTCCATACTTCAGCTTCCTGCTCGAGCGGACACCGAAGGCGTCGGAGCAGGGGCCGCAGGGCACGTTTCGGAAGGACGAGTATCCGGACTAGCCGAACGTGAAGCAGTAGGCGGCGGCGCCCAGGGCCTCGAAGGTGATCTCGAACGTGCGGTCCGTGATCGATCCCCGCTCGCGGATCAGCTGATGCAGGCGTGGTCGATCAAGGATTCCGCTGCCGTCTTCAGCCACGTCGAGCCCGTGCGCGTCACCCGGCGGCTCGCCGTCGACTCGCACGCGGAACGGGACGGACGAGCCTTCCTCAGGCGGGGCCATGACGAGATTGACGTCGCGGGCATGGAAGCCGAACGCGAGGCTCCCGCCGGCCTCGTTCAGCACGCTCGCCCCCGGGCCGAGCGTCCAGTTTCCTGACAGCGCCCACTGGTTCAGCTCCAACCGATCCGGCACGCCAAAGTCCTGGGGCTCGTCGAACTCGGCGATATTGGCGGACACGAAGTTCTGCCCCTGCTCGTGGCCGAGGTAGGTCTCGGGAGAGGCCAGGGTCTGCCAGTCGGCCTGCGCCTCGAAGCCCTCGTCGGCGACCGAGACCAGGTCGCGGCCCACGTCCTCGTGGCCGGCCTCGCCCAGCAGCATCTGGATGACCATCTCGCACTCCTCGTAGCCGCCCTCGCCGAAGTGCATGTGCCGGATTCGTCCTTCCACGTCGGCGATGTACACCGCGGGCCAGTAGTTGTTGTCGAAGGCGCGCCACACCGCGTAGTCGGGGTCGAGCGCGATCGGATACTCGACGCGCTCGTCCTTGGCTGCCCAGCGGACGTTGTCGGCGTCGTGCTCGAACGGGAACTCCGGCGTGTGGACGCCGACAACGACCAGGCCATGAGCCTCGTACTTCTCGTGCCACGCGCGCACGTAGCCGAGCGTGCGCAGCCAGTTGATGCAGGTGTAGGTCCAGAAGTCGGCGAGGACGACCTTCCCCCGCAGGCCCTCCGGGGTGAGCGGCTCGGAGTTCAGCCAGCCGGTGGCTCCGTCGAAACCCGGCAGGTGGGTCTCGGCACCCAGCTTGGCGAACCAGGTCATCTCCGAACAGCGCCGACTTCGATGACGACTCCTTTCAGTGAAGCGACTTGAATGCGGCTCGCACCTCGGTCGAGAACAGCTCCGGCTCCTCCCAGGCCGCGAAGTGCCCTCCCTTGTCGGCGTCGTTGAAGTAGGTGAGATTGGGGTACCCGGCCTCGACCCAGCTGCGGGGGGCCACAAAGATCTCGTCGGGGAAGGCGGTGTAACCGACCGGGAGCGAGACGGGCGGAGGAGCCTGACCCGCCGCGAGAACCTGGGCTCGTCCGCTCTCCCAGTACGACCGGGCCGCCGAAGCCCCGGTGCGCGTCAGCCAGTACACGGTGATGTTGTCGAGGATGTGGTCCGGCGTGAGATTGCCCGTCGGCTTGCCGTCGACGAAGGCGCCGGAGATCTTGAGGTAGCTGTCCGTGTCGTGGTCGAGCATCCAGGCCGCGAGGGCCACGGGTGAGTCGAGCAGGGCGTAGCCGATCGTCTGCGGCCGCGTGGCCTGCTCCAGGAAGTAACCGAAGCCCGTCGCCTTGAACGTGGCGAGCGCGTCGACGGCCGCGCGCTCATCGTCGGTTTCGGCCGGCCCGGGGGCGGCCAAGGCCGTCACCAGCAGGTTCATGTGGATCCCGACCAGCCCCTCGGGCGCCTGGCGGCCCATCGCGTCGGTGATGGACGCTCCGACGTCGCCACCCTGCGCGACGTAGCGGGTGTAGCCGAGGCGGTGCATCAGCTCCGCCCACGCCTGGGCGGTGCGGCCGGGATCCCAGCCGATCTCCGTCGGCTCGCCCGAGAAGCCGTAACCGGGCACGGACGGCAGCACGAGATGGAACGCGTCCTCCGCGTCTCCGCCGTGCGCGGTCGGGTCGGTGAGGGGGCCGATGGTCTCGAACAGTTCGATCACCGAGCCCGGCCAGCCGTGGGTCATGATCAGCGGCAGCGCGTCCTCGTGCTCCGACTTGACGTGGATGAAGTGGATCTCGACCCCGTCGATCTCGGTCGTGAACTGCGGAAGCTCGTTGAGCCTCGCCTCGAGCTTGCCGAAGTCGTAGTCCTCGGCCCAGTAGCGCGCGAGCGCCTGCATCGTCGCCAGCTGGACGCCCTGCGACCGATCGTCGACGAGCTCCTTGCTCGGCCAGCGCGTCGCCGCGATCCGCCGGCGCAGGTCGTCGATCTTGTCCTCTGGAATCTCGAAGTGGAAAGGCCGGATCTCGGTTGCGGTCTCGACGGTGCTGCTCATGACGACCTCCTTGGCGCAGTGACTTGAATGCGGCTCTCACCTCGGTCGTGAAGACGTCCGGCTCCTGCCAGGCCGCGAAGTGGTATCTCCCTGGCCGTTTCGACGGCGGTACCGCTCATGGCTACCTCCTGGACGTGGCGTGAGAGATTCGGTCGCAGTCTCTGCACGGGAGAGTTTCGAGGCATCACCCCGACGGGATGACGCCGAACCGGCGCGCAGTCAGCGGGCGCGGCGCTACCGTGGAGCTCGCGCGCAGAAGGCGAACCGGAACCTGGCTCGGTGTGCCGTACGACTGGCGGCGCCCGACCTGGAGACGCGTCAAGAAGCGCTGCTGGAACCCGAGGTCGGCCCGTCTGTTCTCGCCGAAGAGCTTCGGCTGGGGCTACGACCTCAACGTCGCCGCGCTCCTTCGGCGGCTCCGGCTGCGCTGACGGTCAGGGTCTCCAGATCATCAGCACGAAGGCGACGAAGATCGCGCCGGCCGCGGCGTAGTTGAGAGCCGCCGCACGCGGATCGTCCAGCAGCTGGCGGAGCTCTTCGCTCGGAGCATCGCCCTCGCGCGCGAGCTGTTCCGCCAGCAGACGGGCGCGCTTCGGCCACTGTCCGCCGAGCCCACCGAGGACGAACGCGGCGACGAGCAGGATGAGCCCGGCGGCGATCCAGCCGTCGCCCAGCGAGTAGAAGCTGTGCGACTCCTGGATCAGCCAGAAGCCGCCGACGAGGACGAGCACGCCGCCCACTGCGACGAGCAGGACGCCGATCCTCGTCAGCCCGAGGAGCAACGCGATCTGCGAGGGACGCTCGTGACGCCGCGCGGCCGCGTGCAGGACCCACGCGATCGACATCCCCGAGAAGAGCGCGATCACTCCCAGGAGATGCACCAGCAGGGCCCAGTCGCGTCCGCTCACCCGTGGCACTCTGTCAAAGCCGTCCCCTGGGAGAGGAGCAGATGAGCCAGATCGTCCAGATCGTCGGCGCGCTTGCGATCCTGGTCGCGTTCGTCGCGGCACAGGTCGGCGTCTTCGACGTCCGCTCGTGGACCTACCTGTGGCTCAACCTGATCGGCGCGCTCGTGCTCGGGATCGCCGCGTGGCACGAGCGCCAGTACGGCTTCCTGCTCCTCGAAGTCGTCTGGACGCTCGTGTCGGCCTGGGGGCTGGTCACGCGCTTCCGCGGACGGGCCGTCGCGACGTAGTCACCTCGCGCGGCGACTGGCGCGCTGGAGCGAGCGCGCGAGTAGGAGCGCGACTAGAGGCGGTAGCAGCCACCAGGGGTCGAGGCCGGCCCGCTGGAGGAGCACCGTCGCGCCGATCCCGAGCAGGACGCCGACCGCGAGACGCCAGTCGTCGCCGACCAGGAAGTCCCACCAGAACGTCGCGAAGCGCCTCATGCCTCGACCGGCCGGACGGCGACCCGCTGGCGGCGCAGCAGTCGCACGAGCCCCAGGGAGACGACGAGGGTGAACGCAAGGATCGCGAGGAGCGCCAGGTCGCCTCCGGGCCAGTCCACTCCGGCGCCCTCCACGGCCCAGAAGGTGCCGAAGGTCGTCAGCAGCAGACCGACCGCGAACTTGATCGTGTTCTCGGGCACCCGCGCCAGCGGCGCACGCACCAGCACGCCGATGACGGCGACCATGATCAGCGCTGCGAAGGCGGCGGCCGCGGCGAGCGGCAGCCGGCCCTGCGCGCTGCCGAACGTGATCACGATGAACGCGACCTCGAGCCCTTCCAGCAGCACGCCCTTGAAGGAGATCGTGAACGCGTACCAGTCGAAACCGGAGCGCTGGCCCGCGGCTTCGGCCAGGGCCCGTTCCTGCTCGAAGGCGGCCTCCTCGTCGTGCAGGGCCTTGTACCCGCTCGCGCGCAGGATCGCCTTGCGGAGCCACTGCAGGCCGAAGGTGAGCAGGAGCGTCCCGACCAGAAGCCGCAGGGCGTCGATCGGAAGCAGGCGCAGAGCAGGCCCGAGCGCCGCCACGAGGACCGCGAGCACGAGCCCCGCGGCGCCGACCCCGACGAGCGTCGCGCGCCAGCCGCGGACGACGCCGACCGCGAGCACGATCGTCAGCGCCTCGACCATCTCGACAGCACTCGCCAGGAAGGCGCCCGCGAAGATGAAGACCGCGCTCACGAGTCGGGCTTCTCCCAGACGGAGACGTGCTTGGTGCTCTCGCTCGTGAACGGCTCGCGCTGCCAGCCGCTCCAGCGCTCGCGCAGCGTCAACCCGGCGAGGCGCGCCATCAGGTCGAGCTCCGCCGGCCACGTGTAGCGGAACGGCACCGACACAAGCCTCCATTGTCCCTCGACGGGCGAGAGGTGATGCGAGATCAGGCCCTGGCTGGCGACGTCGTACTCGTCGATGCCGATGTGCTCCTCGCCGAAGTCGAACACGTGGAACCGCTCGCCGGGCGGAAGCGTCCTCAGCCCGGGCACGCCGAGCTCGATCACGAAGCACCCACCGGGCTCGAGGTGCGCGGCAACGTTCTCGAAGCAGGCGACCTGTGCGTCCTGCGTCGTCAGGTTGGCGATCGTGTTGAAGACGACGTATGCGAGCGAGAACGTGCCGTCGACGCGCGTCGTCGCGACGTCGCCGATCGCGACCTCGATCCGCTCCGCGCCGGGCTTCTCGCGCAGCCTCGCGACCATCGCCTCGGAGAGGTCGATCCCGTGGACTCGGACGCCGCGCTCTGCGAGCGGCACTGCGATCCGTCCCGTTCCGATCCCGAGCTCGAGCGCAGCGCCGTCGCCGGCCAGCTCGGCGAGGAACTCGACGGCCGGGTCGAGCACGGCCGGTTCGAACATGTCCGCCGAGGACTCGTCGTAGCGTGCCGCGACGTCCTCGCCGAAGTGGTTCTCCGGCATCAGTCGGTCAGATCTTCCGCGCCTCGGTGTAGAGCACCCCGGTGCAGGGGAGGCAGTACGAATTGAGCTCGTCACCGAGCTGGACGAGGCGCCGCCTCGCTTCGTCCTTCCCGAGCTGATCGGCGTACTGGTGGACGAGCGCGATGTACCGCTGGGTCAGCTGCGCGAAGTGCTGCTGGTTGTACTGCGAGTTGATGGTCTCGAGAGTCGAGAGCTGGAAGTCGACCCGCTCGAACTTCTTGTTCATGGCCGTCGTGTCGGCCTGCCCGCACCCCGCGAGCAGAAGCACGACCAGAAGCAATCCGGCGATGCGGGTCATGCGCCTCTAGCTCGCAAGCCGCACCGCGACGACAGCGGCTGCGTCGGCCAGCTGGGCAAGCATGCGGAAGTCGACGTTCCCGACCGTGTCACAGGCCTTGTGATAGCAGGAATCGAACGGGAGATTGGCAGTGCCGCCCATCTTCCGTGCGGACGTGGACGACTTGAGGTCGTCCGCGCCGGTGAACAGGCCGCCGACGGGAATGCCCTGCTGGGCGAACGACGCGTGGTCCGACGCGCCGCCGAGCGACTCCTGCTCCACGGGCAGGTGGCGCGCAGCGAAGTAGGCGCGGAATGCGTTCTCGATCTTGCGCGAGCCGCTCGGGCCATCGTCTCCGTCATACACGATCCGGTCGTAGTTCGGCGAGCCGACCATGTCGAGGTTTATCACGCCGAGAATCCGCCCTCGCTCACGCGGGCTCAGGCTCCGGACGTAGCTCGTCGAGCCGACGAGCCCGAGCTCCTCGGCGCCCCAGAACGCGAACCGCAGCCCGTGCTTCGGGCGCAGGTGCAGACGGCGTGCCTGCCTGGCGATCTCGAGGACGGCCGCCGTGCCCGAGCCGTTGTCGTTGATCCCCGGCCCGTTCGCGACGGAGTCGAGGTGGGCGCCCAGGAGGATCACCCCGCTCCGACGTCCCGGGAGGTCCGCGATCACGTTCGCGATGCGGGCACGCGTGTTCGCGACCGTGAGGTCGAGGTGCACCCGAACCGTGCCCGCCTGGGCGAGCTGCGTGAGCTTGGCGGCGACGCCCGACGAGATGACGAGCACCGGGATCCGCACGCCGGGGCCGAAGAGCGTGGCCGAGAGCGGCGCTGTGCGTCCCGGCAGCCCGTCGTTCGCGATCAGCGCAGCCGCAGCGCCGTTCGACTGTGCGATGGCGGCCTTCTGCGAGAACGGACAGCCGCCGCGCCGCATGAGCGCGATCCCGCCGTGCGGGAAGCCGGCGAAGTCCGAGTCCGCACAGCCGCTCGAGTCGGAGGTGGGCCGGACCGGGACGACCGGAGCCGTGAGGTTTCCGCCGCCCGAGTAGCGCATCGTCAGGAAGTCGCGGTTGCGCTCGTAGCGAACGGGCCCGGGCGAGACGCGCTCGAACACCGTCGGCTTCGTCTCGCGGAAGTAGTCGAAGGAGAAGGTCTTCTGCCGGGGTCGGAGGCCGGCAGCCCGGAGCTGCCGCATTAGATAGGCCACCGACTCCGAATACCCCGGCGTGCCTGCAGCGCGAGTTCCCTTGTTCCGTTCCGCGACCGCCTCCAGGGCCTCGAGATGCGCTCTCAGGTGGCCGGGCGTAATCGCCCGGGCCAGCGCCTTGGTCGAGGCCGGCGAGCGGGCCGCCGGTTCAGCCTTGTGCCCGACGGCCGCGCCGCCGGCTCCTGCAGCGAGCAGGACGCCGATGCCGATCGCCAGAGCGAAACCTCGCACGTGTCTTGATAGACGGCGCGTTCGCACGGAAGTTGGGCCGCTCCGCAGCCCCGGCCGACGCGGCTAGTCTGGCCGGGTGCCCGAGGTCGGAAAGCCGCTGGTCAAGGAGTATCCGACCGACGAGATCGTCGTCGAGTGGGAGCCGCGGCTCTGCTACCACTCCGGCAACTGCTCTCTCCTCCTGCCGCAGGTCTTCGATCGCGATCGCCGTCCCTGGGTGAAGGCCGACGAGGCCTCCGCGGACGACATCGAGAGAACCGTCGCCCGGTGTCCGTCGGGCGCCCTGCGGACGAGACGGCTCAAGGGCGTGAGCGTGAAGCCGCGGCAGGAGTCCGAGATCTGCGCGTCCGCCGGCGGGCCGCTGCTCGTCACCGGCGGCGTGCGGATCGTCGACGCGGAGGGGAACCTCCTCTACGAGGGCGAGCGGGCCTCCCTCTGCCGGTGCGGCGGCTCGTCGAACAAGCCGTTCTGCGACGGGACGCACAAGCTCAACGGCTTCGAGGGCTAGTGCTGACGTTGTACCAGGCCGAGTGGTGCCCGTTCTCGGGCGCCGTGCGCGAGATCCTGACCGAGCTCGGCCTCGACTTCGTCGCGCGCCAGGTCGAGCCGTGGCCCGAGCAGCGGGCCGCGTTGAGGGCTGTCTCGGGCTCCGACCTCATCCCCACGCTCGAGACCGAGGACGGCCGCTTCTTCAGCGGGACGCGCGCGGTCTACGCGTACCTGCGCGGGCTCGCGGCCTGGGAGCACGCGGCCGAGCACCGGCGCCGCTTCGTCGACCACGAGCCGCCGCGCGAATCGGATGCCATCGGCCAGCTCGTCGAGCTGTTCGAGCCCTCCGAGGAGGCCGAAATCACGGCCGCGCCGGAGGACACCGAGGTCGTCGACGTGCCCGAGTCGTCGCAGTACGAGCTTCGGCTCGGAGGCCGGCGCATCGGCGTCGCCGCCTACCACCGCCGTGAGAACAGCGACCGGATCGCGTTCCTGCACACCGAGGTCGACCCGGCCTGCGAGGGCCGAGGCTTCGGCAGCAGGCTCGTCACCGGCGCGCTCGAGGACGTGCGTCGGAAGGGTCTCGAGGTCGTCCCGCTCTGCCCGTTCGTCGCGAGCTACATGGCCGGTCATCCCGAGGTGCACGACCTCCTCGCCTCGCCCCACCGCGAGCGCGTCACCGCCGCCTAGGCCGTCGCGAGGACTCGGCTCGGCGCCTCCGTAGCCCGCCTGCGCCGGTCTGCGATGTGCCTGGCGACATAGTCGGCATCGCGGCCACGGCCCGGTAGAACGTCGGAGGAGAGCGAGTAGAGGAAGATCAGGCCCAGGAAGTACAGGCCCGGCTCGGACTCGACGACGCCCCGCTCGTGCTTTGGCTCGCCCGCCTCGTCGAAGACCGGCAGGTCGATCCAGCCGAAGTCCGTCCGGAAGCCGGTGCACCAGACGACGTTCGCGACGTCGAGCACCCGTCCGTCCTCCAGGACTGGCCGTCCGTTCTCGACCCGCGTCACGCGCGGCACGCGCTCGACACCGGCGGCGGCGAGCTCTTTCGACCGCGTGCGGATCAGCGGGTCGGCCTCGGCGATCAGCTTCGGGCCGAGCTTGCGGCCGATCGGGGTGCCCCGCGTCAGCACGCGGTGCCCCAGGAAGCGGAAGACGCGAAAGCCGAGCCGGCCGGGCAGCGTGCCGTGCTTGACCGGGATCTCGCCGAGCTTCGGACCGGCGAGCAGGACGCGGCGCGAGCGGCTCAGCTCGACCGCGAGCTCCGCGCCGGAGTTGCCCGCTCCGACGAGGAGGACGTCGCCCTTCTGGAGCTGCGAGGGATTGCGGTAGGCCGACGAATGGAGCTGCACGATCCGCGGATCGAGCTCGGCGGCGAAGGCGGGAGTCTTCGGAATGTGGTGAGCGCCGGTGGCCACGATCACGTTCTCGGCCTCGTACAGCTCGTCGCCCGCCGAGACGACGAAGCGGCCGTCGGCCTTCTCCAGCCGGTCGACCTCGACGCCCGTCCGAACCGGGAGCTCGAAGTGGGCAGCGTAGGACTCGAGGTAGTCAGCCAGCTCGTCCTTCGTCGGGAACGACCAGTTCGACATGTCTAGATGTTTTCCGGGCAGCCGGCTGAAGAGCGCGGGCGTGAAGAGTCGAAGCGAGTCCCAGCGGTTGCGCCAGGCGTCGCCGACCCGTTCGTTCGCGTCGAGGATGACGAACGGACGGCCGCGCTTGGCCAGGTGGTAGCCGGCGTTGAGGCCGGTCTGGCCTCCGCCGATGATCACGGTCTCTACGTGGTTGCTGCTCATCTCGAAACCTCCAGGTCGTCGTTCGTTCAGGACATCGCGGCGTGGACCGGCCAGAGCTCGCGGCGCGGGAGCCGTCGCACGCCCGCATCTCGCAGAGCCGGGATGTAGCGCTCGCGGAAGAACCGGTCGGCGTCCTCTTCGGACTCCCAGACCTCGACCACGCGCCAGCCGCCGCTGGGGCCGGGGCCGGCGATGTGGAAGATCCCGCCTGCCGGCTTAGTCGATCCGAGCCGGCGGCGGACCCGCTCGTACGTCTCCTGTGAGCAATCCGCGCTTTCGACCAGCAATGCGACGGCCACGTCGCCTCCTTTCGTCTCTCACGAGCACGCTAGGAGGAGGCCGCCGGCCCCGCATCGCGCGGATCGGCCAACCTGGAGCGGACAGCTCGTGGTCATTTCTGACCACGGGGCGAGTGGGTCAGACGAGCTCGTGCTGGAACGCGAAGGCGGTCGCGGCCGTGCGCGAGGTGACGCGGAGCTTGGCGAAGATGTTTTGCAGATGGCGGGCGACGGTGTGCTCGCTGACAACGAGCT
Source organism: uncultured Actinomycetes bacterium (assembly GCA_963850415.1). Lineage (GTDB taxonomy): Bacteria > Actinomycetota > Thermoleophilia > Gaiellales > Gaiellaceae > VAXT01. The sequence continues at coordinate 878,181 of CAWKLE010000003.1, read as the reverse complement.
CGGACGCGATCTCCCGGTTGGTCTTGCCGGCCGCGACGAGGCGGAGCACCTCCAGCTCACGTGAGCTGAGGCCGTGGGAGTCCGAAGGCGGCCCATCGCCGAGCAGGTCGATGCGCGCCAGGTCCGGCTTGGCGGCCAGGCGCTCGAACACCTCACGGGCGGCGGCGATCTCGAGCGCCGCGCTCTCCTCGTCGCCGAGAGTCCGGCACGCCAGGCCGACGAGCACCCGCACGCGGGCCACCTCGTACGGCGCGTTCAGCTCCTGCCAGAGGCGCGCGCTGCGTCGAAGAGCGCTGAGCGCGGCCTTCGGATCGCCTTCCGCGAGCTCGACCTCTCCCTGTGTGCCCGCCGCAAGCGCCTCGAGCAGCGCACGCTTGCCGGTGGCCGCAATCCCGGTTAACTCGTCGGCGGCGCGGCGGGCCTCTTCCAGCTCGCCGGCGGCGAGCATGACCTCGACGTGGGCGGGAAGCATCGTCGCCAGCGCGAACGGTCCGGATGCTTCAGAGGCTGCGCGCCGAGTCATCGCGGCGGCGGCCTCGACGTCTCCCTGGACGAGCCGGAGGAGCGCCAGGCCAGGCTGCGGCTCGCGGCCGAAATCGCTCGCGCCCCGATATGCCGCTTCAGCCGCCTCGAAGTCTCCCTGGAGGCGATGCAGCTCGCCCTGCTGGTAGAGCGCCTGCCCCGTCGCAGCCCGGTTCATCGCCTTCTCGCAGCGCTCCCTGGCCAGCTTCGCCTCGGCAAGCGCGTCGCGCCACTCGCCGTGGAGCTGCATCAACCCCGCGCGATGCGCGAGGCAGCGGCCCGTGAACGAGACCAGCTGGGGCTGTCCGTCGCACCAGCGCGTCAGCGCATCGGTCCACTCCTTGGCACGCCGCACCTCGAAGGCTTCCTCGCAGCCCGCGATCACGCCGCAGTAGACGATGCCCGCGACGACCGGCGAGACGGAGTCGGCAGTGACGCCGACCATCGCTTCGTCCAGGAGCCGGAGGCCTTCGTCGAGCGAGCCCTGCTTGATGCGCACGACGCCCTGCGCGTGCAGAGCGATCGCCGCGAGGTCCGAGTCGCCGAAGCGCTCGGCGATCTCGATCGCCTGTGCCGCTGACTCGTGCGCGCCGTCGTAGTCGCCGGCGGCCTCGAGCTGGAACACGACCGGAACCAGCAACCAGCCGCGCTCGGCGCAGTCCCGGCCCTCCCGCTCGACGAGACGCTGCGCCCGGCCGAACCATCCGCTCGCCGGCCCCAGCTCGCCCCTGATGGCAAGCGTGATCCCCAGCCAGCCCGCACTCCGCGCGGCCGCGAGATTCTCACCGCGCTCGATGTGGGCAAGGTGTGCGCGTTCCAGCACGGCGAGGTACTCGTCCATCCGGCCGATCAGCGAGGCGGCCGTGGCCAGCAGATCGAGGTCCGTCGCCGCCAGCGGATCGGCGCGGTCAGCTGCGGACAGCGCCGTATAGGCGTCGAGCCAGGCCCGCCTCTCGAACGAGGTGCGGCCGCGCTCGAGCTCCTGCGAAGCATCGACCACGGGCCCACGATATGCGACGACGGACTAGGGTTGTCCCGTGCGGATCCTCCTCATCGCCGTCGTCGTCCTCTTCCTCATCCTCTGGGCGCGGGCCGTGATCGACGTCTTCCGGCGGCACGACCTCTCCGTAGGGGGCAAGGCGGGCTGGACGATCTTCATGCTGCTCGTTCCGTTCATCGGGCTGCTCGTGTACACGATGCTGCGGCCCGCGAACGCCTAGCGAGTCGTGCCGCTGAAGATCGTCGGGCTCGGTGGCTCGCTCGCGTCGACGTCACGTAGCCGGGCGGCGCTCGTGACAGCGCTCGGAGGCGCCGCGGACGACGGCGCCGAGACGGAGCTGCTCGATCTCCGGACGCTGCACCTGCCGATGTTCAACCGCGAGGCGGAGCCGGACTCGACGACGCTCTGGATGGTGGAGACGCTGGAGGCCGCCGACGGACTGCTCTGGAGCAGCCCGCTCTACCAGGGCTCGGTGGCGGGGTCGTTCAAGAACGCCCTCGACTGGCTGCACCTCCCGAGCGGGAGCGTCTACCTCACCGACAAGGCGATCGGCCTGATCAGCGTCGCCGGCGGAACGCACGGGCTGCAGGGGATCAACGCGATGGAGTTCTCGGTGCGCGCGCTCCGGGGGTGGGCGGTGCCGTACGTCGTCCCGGTCCCGGGCGCAGCTTTCGACGAGAACGACGAGGTGCACGACGAGGGCGTCGAGCGGCAACTCAGGATGCTCGGCAGCGAGGTCGTCCGCCTCGCCGCACACTTCGTGGAGGTGGAAGAACCGGACCACCGGACCGAGTGCGCACGCGCACGCGAGCGGGTCGCAGCTGCTGCCTGATGACGGCCGTTCTCTATATCGAGCACGCGGTTCGCGACTTCGACGCCTGGAAGCGCGCCTTCGACAGCGATCCGGTCGGGCGAGAGCAGAACGGCGTGCGGCGCTACCGTGTGCTGCGGGCCGTCGACGACTCGAACTTCGTCGTCATCGAGCTCGAGTTCGACGGCGCGGCCGAGGCCGAGGAGTTCGCCGGCAAGCTGCGCGAGCTCTGGGGCCGCGTCACGGACGAGCTCGGTCTCGTCGGCCGGAACCTGCGCGTCCTCGACTCGGTCGAAGTCGTCGAGCACTAGTCCCGCTCGCGCCGGACGAGCGTGTGCAGCTCGTTGTCCTCGGGATCGACGAACTCGCGCACGGCTCGAAAGCCCGCCTTCTCGAAGGCCCGGAGCGAGGCGGTGTTCCGCACGTCCGGATCGGCTGCGCAGGCGGTCGTCTCGGGTCGGGCGAAGACGACCTCGTCGAGGAACCTGGCGATCATCTCGGTGCCGAGACCGCTCCCGGTTTGCGCCTCGTCGCCGATGAACAGGTCGAGCCCGGCCGTGCCCTCGCCCTCCTCGATCAGCGCCGCGTAGTCCGGGTAGTCGGACACGAGATAGGTCTGGATCATCCCGAGCGGCTCGCCGTCGAGCAGCGCGAGGTAGTGCTGGGTCGGATCGGTGCCCTCGATCGTCGGCAGGTAATGGGACTCGGTCTCCTCGAACGTCTTGTGCATCGTCCACCAGCGGAGGACGTGCGGACGCTGGTGCCACTCGTGGACGAGCGGCAGATCTTCGCGGGTCAGCGGCCGGAAGGTGATCGCCATGGCAAGGGGATGATCGCCGAGGCGCGAAGTCGGGCGCATGCTCGAGACCGTGCTCGGAGCCACGGCGGCCGCGTGGGGGATCCTGATGGCGATCTCGCCCGGGCTGCAGATCCGCAAGATGCTGCTGCACCGCTCGTCGCGCGAGGTCTCGATCGCCTACTTCTGGGTGCTGCTCGTCGGCTTCACGCTCTGGGTCGCGTACGGGCTGGTGATCTCGAACTGGTACCTCGTCGTGCCGAACGCGGTCGCCTTCACGGTCTGCGTGACGACGATCACCGTCGCTCTGCGCTACCGGCTCAGACCGGAGCCGGGAGGTAGAACGTGAGCGGCGGGCCGAGGCGCGTCGTTCGCTGCAGCCACGTGACGCGGTAGCCGCGCGGGCCGCGGACGGGATAGTTGCGCTGCCAGACGACCGTTCCGCCCCACGCCGCGCCGGTCTTCTTGACCGGGAAGCTCTTGCACTTCGCCTTCTCGCCGAGCGGGCGAACGCAGATCCGGTAGCGCTTGAAGTACTTCGCCGCCAGGGTCAGCCGGAAGCTGTAGACGCTGCCGCTCTTGAAGATCCCGTAGCAGACGTCGCCGGTCACGCTGCAGTGGCTCTTGACCCGGGTCTGGCCGGCCGCAGCGCTCGGTGCGCCGGCGACGAGGGCGGCGATCAGCGCAAGCAGGAGGGTCCGACGCATCAGCTCCAGTCTGCCGGACTCCGAACCGCTCGTACAAGGGCTTTACGCGGTGCCCACAGATGCCGAGTACTGTCCCAGGTCAAGCAGTCGTGAGGAAAACGAAATTGAGCGATCGTCCGCAGGGTCGAGCGCGGAGATCGCTGTCGCATCTCCGACGCCTCAGATCATCGAAACGCGCGCGCCTGGTCGGCGCCGTCGCCTCGACCGCGATCGGCCTTCTGCTGGTGGCCCTGGCCGCCCTGCACGTGCGCAATGCGCCGATGCCCTTCTCGCAGGGCCGGCCGACGCTGCTCGCCGCAGTGGCGCTCCTCTTCCTCGTCGCGTTCCTCGTCAAAGCGTGCGGCTGGGGACGGCTCTTCGCCTCGCGCGAGCGGCCCGGGCCGATGGCTCTCGCGGCCGCCGGCGGGGGCGCGTCGGTCATGGGGATCGTCCTTCCCGGGCGGTTCGACGAGGTGATCCGGATCGCGATCGTCCGCCGCTTCCCGGGCTGCCCGGCCGGGATCCGCTCGATCTGTCTCTCGCTCGTGACCCTTGGCTTGATCGACAGTGCGGCGCTTGCTCCTCTTGGCTTCACCGCGGCCGCCTGGCCGGGGAACTCGGCGGCCGTGCGGCTGGGCTTCGCAATCGTGGGCATCGGTGGAATCCTGTCCGCCGCGGTCGTGCTCGCGCTTCCCTTCGTCGCGGGGAGCCGGCGCCTCATGCAGTACCGCCTCGGTCAGTGGCTGGCGCCTAGAGCGACGCCGGCGCGACGAGCCGTCGAGTCCTGGGCGCTCGTCTCCGCCTCGTGGCTCATCCGCGCGGTGGCCCTCACACTCTTGCTCGCAGCGCTCGGTTTCGGCTTCAATTTCCCGCTGGCGATGATGTTCCTCTGCGCAGCCGCCGCGGCTGCCGCGTTGCCCGTCAGCCCGGCAGGGGCGGCGACCCAGGTCGGAGCCGGAGCGGCGCTCCTCATCGTCTCGGGCATCGGCCGCTCGGAGGCTGTTGGCTTCGCGCTGGCCGCCCAGACGCTGATCATGCTCGCGGGCGCCGGCGTGCTCGTCCTGTCGGTCATGTGGGCGACCTCGCGACGCCTCGCAGTCGCAGCGGCCCTCCGCTTCAGGTAGCGACCGAATGGGACATGCCCTGGGACCAGGTCCCGGGGCATGGCTCCTTGAGACAGTTGGAGGTACAGGGCGCCGCTGCGGTTGAATGGCCGCATGGAGACCCGGCTGCTGACGGGGCCCTTCCTCCGCGTGTGGCTCGCGACGCTGGGCGCGTTTGCGACCTTCGGGATGGTCGTCCTCGCCCTGCCGCTGTACGTCAAGGATCAGCTCGGCTACGGATCGGTCGGGGTCGGGCTCGCCATGGGCGCGGCGAGCATCACGTCGGTGGTCTTCTCGATCGTCTCGGGCCGCCTCGGGGACCGGCACGGCCGCCGGCCGCTGCTCATCGCCGGCGGCCTCGTGATGCTCGTGTGCTACCTCGCGCTCGCTCTCGAGCCGAGCCTGGGCGGAGTCGTCGGGATCCGGCTCGTCGCGGGTGCGGCCGAGGCGACGTTCGTGGTGGCGCTGTACACCTCCGTGATGGACATGGCGCCGGAGCAACGCCGCGGCGAGGCGGTCAGCCTCGTGACGCTCGCGTCGTACCTCGGCCTCACGTTCGGCCCGGTCGCTGCCGACCTCATCCGCGGCTCCGACCGGTATCCGCTCGTCTGGCTCGTCACAGCGGCGTTGGCGCTGACCGCAACCGCGCTCGCGGCCACGCTGCACGAGACGAGACCGGAGACCGAGGAGCCGTCGGCGCGAAGCTGGCTCCCGCCGCGCGGCGCGCTCCGTCCAGGGCTCCTCGTGCTCCTGGGGCTGCTCGGCTTCGGCGGCTTCGTCGCGTTCGGCGCCATCTACGCGCGAGACCTCGGGATCGAACGGCCGGGCCTGCTCTTCGCGCTCTTCGGCGGCGTGATCTCGATCGTCCGCTTCTTCGGCCGGCGGCTGCCCGATGCCCTCGGAGCGATCCGCACGCTCGAGCTCTCGTTCGTGTGCCTCGCCGCCGGGCTCGCTCTGATCGGCGCCTGGCAGACGACGACTGGACTGCTCGTCGGCACCGTCGTGTTCGCCGTCGGCCAGGCGATGACGTACCCGTCGGCGATGCTGCTCGCGGTGCAGTCGACGAGTGCGACCGAGAGGAGCGCGGTCGTGGGCAGCGTGGGCGCGGCCGTCGACGTCGCGCTGGGCGTCGGCGCGCTGACGCTCGGAGCGGTGGCGAAGTTCTCGGGGTACGGCAGCGCGTTCCTCGTCGCCTCGGCGGTCGCCCTGAGCGGGCTCGCGGCATTGTGGCCGATGCGCTCTGCTGGGAGAATCCCGGCCGAGGAAGCGACGCCGTGACCGATGATCCACTCGCACTCGACGCCGAGACGATGCGGCAACTCGGATATCGAGCCGTGGACATGCTCGTCGACCGGCTGACGGATTCCTCGATTCCGCCGCTGCGCCGGGCGACGCCGGACGAGATGGCCGCACGAATCGGCGGACCGCCTCCGGAGACGCCGCAGGACTTCGACCACATCCTGCGCACGCTCGACGAGGACGTCCTGCCCTTCATGAGCAAGGGCGACCATCCCGGCTTCTTCGCCTACGTCCCGTTCGCAGGCACGTGGCCGGGCGCCCTCGGCGACCTGATCGCCAGCGCGACGAATGTCTACGCGGGCTCGTGGATGGAAGCCGCCGGCCCCAGCCAGCTCGAGCTCGAGGTGATCGGCTGGTTCAAGGACTGGATCGGCTACCCAGACGAGGCCGCGGGCCTGCTCGTCAGCGGCGGCTCCGCGGCGAACCTGACGGCGCTCGCCTGCGCGCGCGAGTCGCTCGTCGGCTCGATGTCGGACGACCTCGTCGTCTATGTCTCCGACCAGGCGCACTGCTCGGTCGCGCGCTCGGCCCGCAACCTCGGCTTCCGCCAGAGCCAGGTTCGCGTGATCCCCAGCGACGACCAGCTGCGGATCCGGATCGACCTGCTCGAGTCGGCGATCGAAGCGGACCTCCGGAACGGCCGTCGCCCACTGCTCGTGTCCGCGAACGGCGGCGCGACGAACAGCGGCGCCGTCGACCCGCTGACGGAGCTCGCCGACCTGTGCGCGGAGCGCAACGTCTGGTTCCACGTCGACGCGGCCTACGGCGGCTTCGCCGTCCTCGCCGAGCGCGGCCGCACACAGCTCGCAGGGCTCGAGCGCGCCGACTCGATCACGCTCGATCCCCACAAGTGGCTGTACCAACCGTACGAGTGTGGCTGCCTGCTCGTGCGGGACGGGCACCAGCTCAGGCGCGCGTTCCTGATCACGCCCGACTACCTGCGCGAAGCCGCGGCGCTCGACCGCGAGGTGAACTTCTCCGACCTCGGCCTCCAGCTGACCCGCATGGCGCGGGCGTTCAAGGTCTGGGTCTCCGTCCAGTACTTCGGGCTCGATGCATTCCGCAAGGCGATCGACAGGACGTTCGACCTCGCGGAGCGGGCGCGGCAGCGGATCGAGGCGAGCGACCGGCTCGAGCTCGCTGCGCGACCCGCGCTCGGGATCGTCAGCTTCCACCGCACGTTCGACGAGAACGAGGATCTGCTCAACGCTCGCCTCGTGGCGGCGCTCGAGGAGAGCGGGCTCGGGCTCGTGTCCTCGACGCGACTCAAGGGGCGGTACACGATCCGCATGTGCGTGATGAGCCACACGTCGGGTCCGGAGGACGTCGATCGTGTGCTCGACTTCCTCGAGCAGACGGACGTCGCCGACCGCGACTCGGAGTCCGCGACATACGAGCGCCATCCCGACGTCACGCTGAGCGGGGTCAAGCGCCGTGACGGCGGCCGGCAGGCGCGCTTCGCGCTGCTCGAATCGCTTCCGTCGGACGATGCCGCACACGTTGTCGCCATGGGTGAGCCGCGCAGGATCGCTCGCGGGAAGACCGTGATCGAGCAGTGGGACACGTCGCAGGACTTCTTCCTGATCCGGGCCGGATCGGTCGACGTCCTGGTCGACGGCGAGCGAGTCGCCCGGCTCGGGCCCGACGAGTTCTTTGGCGAGATCGCCGCCCTCGACTGGGGCGCCGGCTTCAGCTATCCGCGCATGGCACAGGTCGTGGCTGCAGAACCGCTCGAGGTGCTCGTCTACCCCGACGGCGGACTGTTGGGGCTCTTCGCCGAGGTACCGCGAGTCGAGCGGGTGATTCTCTCGGCGGTCGAGTCCCGGCTCGCGGCGCGCTGACGCATGGCTTGGCGGGTTCTCGCCTCGGTCTTCCGCAACCCGGAGCTCCGGCGCGTCGAGCTCGCCTTCGTCGCCTTCAACGCGGCCGAGTGGGGGACCTGGATCGCGATGCTCGTCTACGCCTACGAGCAGGGAGGTGCGACGACCGCAGGTCTCGTTGCGCTGGGGCTGCTCGTGCCCGCGGGCCTGTGCGCGCCCTTCGGCGCCGTGCTGGCCGACCGCCGAGGACCGTCGTGGATGCTGACGTGGAGCTATGTCGCGCAGGCAGTGACGATGGGTGCGACCGCGGTAGCCGTCTTTGCGAATGCTCCGGCGCTGCTCGTCTACGCGCTGGCCGCCGCGGCGGCGACCACGGTCACGCTCACGCGTCCTGCCCAGGCTGCGCTGGCGCCCGGCTTGGCGCGGAGCCCCGAGGAGCTGACTGCCGCCAACGTCGTCTCGTCCTGGATCGAGAGCGCCGGCATCTTCCTCGCACCGGCCGCGGCCGGGGTGATCCTGAGCGTGAGCGGCACGGCGACGGTCTTCGCGGTGATGGCGGTCGTCGCGGCAGTGGGCGGCCTGCTCACAGTCGGGCTTCCCGGCCCGGCCGCTTCCTCTGAAGGCGCGGCTCCGCTGGAGGAGATCGCCGCCGGGTTTCGGCTCGTCGCCCGGGACCGGTCTTCTCGGACACTCGTCGCGCTGCTCGGTGCGCAGTTCGTCGTCATCGGCGCGCTCGACGTCCTCTACGTCGTCCTGGCGCTGGGCGTGCTCGACCTCGGCCCGTCCGGCGCCGGCTACCTGAACGCGGCGTTCGGCCTCGGCGGAGTGCTGGGCGTGGCTGCGACCGCAGCGCTGGTGGGAAGGGCCCGCCTGGCTCCTCCGCTCCTCACGGGCGCCGCCGTCTGGACGCTCTCCCTGTGGGTGCTGGGGGCGCGGGCGACCACGATCGGAGCGTTCGTGCTGCTCGCGGCCGCCGGCGTGGGACGCAGCCTGCTCGACGTAGCCGGCCGGACGCTGCTCCAGCGAACCGCGCCCACCGAGCTGCTCTCACGCGTCTTCGGCGTGCTCGAGGGCGTGGCCATGGCCGGGCTTGCGCTCGGCTCCGTCCTCGTGCCGGTGCTCGTCGCCGTAGGCGGTGCCCGAGCGGCGCTGCTCGGCGCAGGCACAGTGCTGCCGATCGTCGCACTGCTCGCCGGTCGCAGTCTGCTCGAGGCCGACCGCAGAGCCACGGTGCCGGTGACGGAGATCGCCCTCCTGCGCTCGTCCGCGACATTCGGGATGCTCGCGGCGCCCGAGCTGGAACGGCTCGCGCGGGGTCTGACCCTCACCAGCGCCGCAGCCGGTCGGGCCTTCATCCGCGAGGGCGAGCCGGGCGACACGGCGTACCTCGTCGCGGACGGCACACTCGACGTCTCCGTCGGCGGCCAGCAGCTCGCGGAGCTCGGCCGAGGCGACCTCGTCGGCGAGATCGCTCTGCTTCGAGGCGGGCCCCGCACCGCGACCGTCGTCCCACGCGAGGAGGCGAGGCTCTACGCGCTCAACAGCGAGTCGTTCCTCGAGGCCGTGGGCGCGCACCGGCCGACCGCGGGAGCGCTCGACAGGCTGATCGAGCGCCGGTTGGACGAGGTCGCCCAGGTCGGTGGGAGAATCGCACCGTGATCGATCCGCTCGAGCGCTGGCGCGAGTACGGCGAGAAGCCCGACTACGCGGGGCTACTGTCCTTCGGCGGCCTTCCGTACACCGAGGATCCGGCCGAGCTCGCCGGGATGGACGTCGTCGTGGTCGGAGCGCCAACGGACGATCTCGTCTCGGATCGACCCGGCACGCGGTTCGGCCCGCGGGCGATCCGGGCCGCGAGCGTGCCTCCCGGGCCACACCTCGAGGCCGGGATCGACGCCTTCGCCGAGCTCAGGATGGCCGACTTCGGCGACGCGCCGGTGATTCCGGCGGACGCGGCGCGCTCGCACGCCGCGATCGAGCGGACAGTCGCGCAGGTGCTCGAGGCGGGCGCGATCCCGATCGTCCTCGGCGGCGACCACTCGATCGCGGAGCCGGACATCCGCGCCTGCGCGCAGGCTCACGGCCCGGTCGGGCTCGTCCATTTCGACACGCATGCGGACACGGGCACGCAGGTCTTCGGCGTCGAGGTCTCGCACGGGACGCCGATGTACCGCCTCGTCGAGGCGGGCTCGATCGACCCCGGGCGCTACGTGCAGATCGGGCTGCGCGGCTATTGGCCCGGGCCGGCGGAGTTCGAATGGCAGGCCGCGAAGGGGATCACGAGCTTCTTCGCGCACGACGTCCGCGAGCTCGGAATCGAGGAGATCGTCGGCCGAACGATCGGAATCGTGGGCGAAGGGCCGGCCTTCGTCTCGATCGACGTCGACGTCCTCGACCCCGCGTTCGCCCCCGGGACGGGCACTCCGGAGCCGGGCGGGCTGACCTCGGCCGAGCTGCTCTGGGCCGCCCGGGCGGTGGCTTCCGGGCTCGAGATCGTCGGAGCGGACGTCGTCGAGGTGCTTCCGACCGCGGTTGGATCCGCAGACGTGACCGCGCTCGTCGCAGAGCGCACGGTGCGCGAGGTGATGACGGGGATCGCGATGCGGCGGCTAGCGGCGAACGACTGACCGCGCAGCCGCGAGCCAGGCCCTCGGCAGACGTTTCCTCGCCGTCGCGAGGGCTGTGCGGAGAGCCCCGGCGGCTTCCGTCCCGTGGAAGCCGTCGCCGTGGCCGAAGAGGATGTGCTCCGGCTCGAGGCCGGCGAGCGAGCGCCGCGGCGGGAAGAGGCGCAGGGCTGGATTGACGCCGATCGGCTCGCCGGGCGCCCGGAAGTAGTCGAGGCTACCCAGGGCGTCTGCGAAGACGAGGATCCGCCCCTCAGCGAACCAGAGCGCCACCTCGCGCCAAAAGCGTCTACGCAGGATCGGGAAGGCAACGAACGGCGCTCCTTCGACCGGGTCGAACGGAGTCACGTGCAGCGGCACCCCCAGGCGCTCGGCCACGGCCGCGCAATCGCGGTTGTGGCGGTCGAGCAGCTGGAGGACGGCCGCGGGTTGACCAAGTGCCGCGATTCGCTCGTCGAGGCCGTCCCCGTCGAGGACGTCGATCAGCCAGACCCGGTCCCCGGACCGGATCGCGTGTGAAGTGCGCCCCATCCGGTCGTCCTCGATCGTCCAGCCAAAGCCGTGCTCGAAGTCGTCCACGAATCGGAGCGGCATGGGGAAACTATGGCGCGTGGCTCTCACGAATGCCGAGATCGCCGACCGGCTCGAGTCGCTGGCCGCCCTGCTCGACCTGAACGGGTCGAGCCCCTACGCGTCGCGCGCGTACCGGCGCGCGGCGGAGACGATCCGCGAGACGCCCGCGCCGATCCCCGAGCTCGTCCGCACCGGTCGGGTGCGCGAGCTGCGCGGGATCGGGCCGGGAATCGAGGCGCGCCTGCGTGAGCTCGTCGAGACGGGGCGGCTCGTGGAGCTGGACGAGCTGAAGGGCGAGGTCTCGCCGGAGCTCGTCGGTCTCGGGCGGCTGCTCGGGTTCGGCCCGCAGCGCGCGGTGGAGATCGGGCAGGCGTTGGGGGTGCGGACGGTCGACGAATTTCGCGCGGCTGCAGCGGCGGGACGGTTGCGCCAGGCACCCGGGATCGGGCCGAAGACCGAGGCGAAGCTCCTCGCCGCCCTCGCGCGCGACGAACGGCCCCGGCCAAGGCGGGGTCTGCTCCTTGACCGGGCGCTCGCGTTGAGCGAGGGCATCGCCGAGGCGCTCGGAGGCGAGGTCGCAGGCGATCCGCGGCGCCGGCGGGACTCGAGCGAGGTGTTCGCGGTCGTCTGCTCGGCCTCGAAGCCGGAGCGCTTGCTGGAGCGGTTCGAGCAGCTGCCGCAGATCGTCTCGATCGTGGAGCGTGCGAAGAGACGGGCGATCGGCGTGACGGTCGAGGGCGTTCCGGTCGAGTTCGTCGTCGCCGAACCGCGGCGTTTCGGGACCGAGCTCGTGCGTGCAACCGGGTCGGCGGAGTACGTCGAGGAGCTGGAGCCGCTCCCGGACGGTCGTGACGAGGAGAGCGTCTATCGGGCGCTTGGGATTCCCTTCTGCCCGCCGGAGCTGCGTGAGGCGCCGTTTCGCGAGCAGCCGCCGGAGCTCGTCTCGCTCGCCGACGTCCGCGGCGACCTGCACGTCCACACGGACTGGTCGGACGGCCGGGCAACGGTGCTGGAGATGGGCCAGGCCGCGCGCGGGTTGGGCTACGAGTACCTCGCGATCTGCGACCACACGCGGAACGTGCGGGTCGTGCCGGGCCTCGACGCGGACGACGTGCGCCGCCAGGGCGAGGAGATCGCAGCCGCGAACGAGCGGCTGGCGCCGTTCCGGATCCTGCGCGGGATCGAGTGCGACATCCTGCCCGGCGGGTCGCTCGACCTCCCCGACGACGTGCTGGCGGAGCTCGAGTGGGTGCAGGCGAGCGTGCACGCGGGCCAGCGGGCGCCTCGGGCCGAGATCACGAAGCGGACGATCGAGGCTATGCGCCATCCGGCCGTGCGCTGCCTGAGCCATCCGACCGGGCGGATGATCAACCACCGGCCCGAGAACGCGGTCGACCTCGAGCGGGTGTTCGAGGTCGCGCTCGAGACGGGTGTGGCCGTCGAGGTGAACGGGCTGGCCAACCGGCTCGACCTGCGGGACGCTCACGTTCGCGCGGCGATCGAGGCCGGCGTTCCGGTCGTATGCTCGACGGACGCTCATTCCGTGCGCGGCCTCGGGAACATGCAGCTCGCGATCGCCACAGCGCGCCGCGGCTGGGCGACGGCAGCGGACGTCGTAAACACGCGCCCCCTGTCCGAACTGGCCTAGTCCCCGACCCCGGTGTCCGGCCGCGGGCCTCCTTCCCGTCAGGACCTTCTTCGCGAAATCCGCGTGTGTCTGTGCCGCCTGCGTGCCGAAAGTGAGCCGGTTACGCGTTCGCGCCCGGGCCGGTGCTCGACCACTCGCGCACCTCGTACCAGTGCGTGTCCCGCAGCGCCTCGGCCACCTGCGGGTCGGTGTGCTGGGCGTAGAACACGTTCTTGTCCAGGTCGGCGCAGATCGCGACCGCGGCCATTGGAAAGTCCCCTAGCCGCACGAGCGCATCCGTCGGCAGCCGCGCCTCGGCGACCGTGTAGTGCTTGAACTGGAGGTCCGGCGCGATCTCGGTCAGCTCGGGCCAGTCGGGGCACGTCCTCGAGCTCATCCCGCCTCCACTCTGCGGCCCGCGTCGGCCAGACTCCACGCGCCATCGAGCAGCACCGCCCCGCGGGCGTGGTCGGACGACTGAACATCGAAGCGCACCGCGCCGTCGACCCGGTGGTACTGCAGGGTCCCTGCCGCATCCGTCAACGCGACGCTGACCTGGAACTCGCCTTCACCGAGCGGCAGCTTCTCGAGCAGGAAGCGCAGCTCGTGCTCTCCCGGCGCCCCGTCCCAGCCGAGCTCGCCGACGTCCTGCCGATCCGCGCCGAGAAGCGAGCCGTCGCCGTCCCGCACCTCGAGCGACAACACCGGCGCGTCGACGGCGCGTTCACCGACGAGCTGGAGCACGATCGTCACGGGCTCGCCTGACACGAAGTGCACACGCGGCTCCCCGTCGGCCCCGAGCAGCTGCACGGTTCCGACGCGAACCTCGCCGCTCCCCCACTCGCGCAGGCCCGCACCCACTTCCGCGGGATTCTCCTCCAGCGCGAGCGACTGGTGGTAGCGCGCGATCGCCTCCGAAGCCGGCCCGTCGTACTCGACCTCGCCCTTCGCCAGCAGGATCGCGCGCTCGCAGAGACGCTCCACCGCGGGCGCCGAGTGCGAGACGAAGCAGACGGTCCCGCCGCGCTCCTTGAAGTCGAGGATCTTCCCGATGCACTTGCGCTGGAACGCCTCGTCGCCGACCGCGAATACCTCGTCGAGCAACAGGATGTCCGCGTCCACGTGCACTGCGATCGCGAACCCGAGCCGCATGTGCATCCCCGACGAGTACGTGCGCACCGGAAGGTCGATGAAGCTCTCGAGCTCGGCGAACGAGACGATCTCCTCGAGCCGCTCGCGCACGTAGCGGCGCCTGAGCCCGTAGATCGAGCCGCTTAGGAAGATGTTCTCGCGGCCCGTGAAGTCCGGATGGAAGCCTGCGCCGAGTTCGAGCAGCGAGCCGACCGTCCCGCCGACCTCGAGCTGCCCGGTCGAGGGCGCGAAGATGCCCGCGAGCAGCCGCAGCAGCGTGGTCTTGCCGGAGCCGTTCCGCCCCACGAAGCCGATCGACTCGCCCGGCTCGGCATCGAACGAGACGCCGCGCAGCGCCCAGAACTCCTCGGTGCGCCGCATCTCGGGGCGCAGGATCGCCTCCTTCAGCGTCAGGTTGCGGTGCTTGTTCACGCGGAAGCGGCGGCCCACGTCGTGGACGGAGATCTGGCCTGGTTGCATCACGTCGAGGGTACTGAAACGGTCTCGCGAACCAGCTCCGCCAGGCCACGCACGAAGGCGGGGTCGTCGTTCAGCGACTCGATGCGATCGAGCTCGAGGCCCAGCTCGGCCGCGCGCTCCCGTGCCTCGACGTCGATGTCCCACAGGATCTCCAGGTGGTCGCTGACGAACCCGATCGGGCACACGAGCACCCGCTCGACCCCTCGCGCGTGGAGAGCGTCGAGCTGGTCGAGGATGTCCGGCCCGAGCCACGGCTCCCCGGTCGCGCTCGCGCTCTGAAAGGCGAACGACCACGAGTCGAGGCCCGCCCGCTCCGCGATCAGCTGCGATGTCTCGAGCAGCTGGTCGCGGTACGGGTCTCCCATCTCGAGGATCCGGGCCGGGAGGCTGTGTGCCGAGAAGACGACGTGCGCGTCGGTCCCGCGCACGCGGTTGGCGAGCACATCGAGGTACGGCTCGTGCACGTGCCAGCTGTCGACGAAGCGCAATGCGACACGTCCGTCGAGCGCGTCCTCCAGCCGCTCGCGATAGCCGTCGATCGACAGCTTCGAGTAGTGCGGCGCGAGGACGAGCCCGACGATCAGGTCGGCATCGCCCGCGACGGCAAGGTCGACTGCCTCGCTGATCCGAGGCGTCCAGTGCTTCATGCCGGAGTAGACCGGGAAGCCGAGCTCCCGCTCGAGCCCCGCGCGCGTCCCCTCGGTCACGTCGTCGAGTGGCGAGCGTCCGCCGATCCGCCGGTAGCGCTCCGTCAGTTCCTCGACCGCCTCGTCGGACACCGGCCGGCCCGAGCGGATGTCCTCGAGGTACGGACGGATGTCCGCGAGGTCGGACGGGCTCCCGTAGGCCATCAGCACGACCGCCGGCTTCATGCGGCGGTCCGTTCGTGGACGAGCTCGACGATGCGCTTGAGATCGGCCGGATTCGTGTCCGGCAGCACGCCGTGGCCGAGATTGAAGATGTGGCCGGGGCGTCCGCCGGCCGCCTCGAGGATCGCGATCGACGCCGACTCCACCCGCTCGAACGGCCCGAGCAGGAGCGCGGGATCGAGGTTCCCCTGCACGCCGCGCTCGCTGCCGACCCGCTCCCACCCCTCGTCGAGCCGGACGCGCCAGTCGAGGCCGATCACGTCGCCTCCGGTCGCGGCCATCGTCTCGAGCAGGTGCGCGGTGCCGGTCCCGAAGTGGATCGTCGGCACATCGACGGCGTCGAGGATTCGCTTCGAGTACGGCGCGACGAACTCCTCGTAGTCGTCCCGGGAGAGCGCGCCGACCCACGAGTCGAAGAGCTGAACCGCATCCGCGCCCGCCTCGACGGTCGCGCGCAGGTAGGCCTCCGAGGTCGCCGTGAGCTTCTCGCAGAGCGCGTGCCAGACGTCAGGCGAGGCGTACATGCAACGCTTCGTGACCGAGAACTCACGCGTCGGCCTGCCCTCGACAAGGTAGCCCGCAACCGTGAACGGGCCGCCGCAGAAACCGACGAGGGCCTGCTCCGGAGCGAGGGCGGCGCGCACGAGCCGCACGGCCTCGAGGATGAACGGCACGGCTTCCTCCGGGTCGGGCACGCGCAGGCGCTCCACGTCCGCCATCGTCCGCACAGGCTCCGCGACGACCGGCCCCACGCCCTCGACGAGATCGACGTCGATGCCCATCCCGAGGATCGGGAGCATGATGTCCGCGAACATCACGGCCGCGTCGACGCCGTGCACGCGCACCGGCTCGAGCGTGACCTCGGCGCAGAGCTCGGGCTGGCGGCAGACCTCGAACAGCGTGTGCCGCTTGCGGATCTCGCGGTAGCCGGGCAGCGAGCGCCCGGCCTGGCGCATGAACCAGACGGGCGTCCGCTCGACGGGCTCGTGGCGAGCCGCTCTGACCAGCAGCGGGGTCATTACAACTGGGCGGCGAGCTGGTCGTCGATCCGGCGGAAGAGGAGCGAGGCGACGGCCAGCGCGGCGATTGCGACGCCGAACGCGTAGACGACGTCGCTGATCTTCGGCAGGTCGCCGAAGAAGAGCGGATCGCGGATCGCCGAGACGATCGGCGCGACCGGGTTCCCGTAGTAGAGGACGTCGGCCAGCCTCGGATGGTCCGAGATGCCCGGCATCGCGCCGAAGGGATAGAAGATCGGGGTCAGGATGAACCACGGCAGGAGCACCGTCGCGATCAGGTGCTCGATGTCGCGGAAGATGACCGTCGCCGAGGCGAGGATGATCGCGAAGCTCGTGACGAGCGCGGTCAGCGGGATGAAGAGCGGCAGCGCGGCCCAGAAGGTCGTGCGCGTGGCGGGGATGACCAGCAGGTTCAGCGGCAGCACGATCGCAAGCATGACGAGCATCGTCACGAGGTTGGTGGCGACGACCGAGACCGGCAGCAGCTGCCGCGGCAGGCGCACCTGCTTGACGAGGCTCGCCTGCCCGAGCAGGCTCGAGCACGACATCTGGATCGCGGACTGGAAGAACACCCAGACGACCAGGCCGGTGAGCAGGAACAGCGGGTAGTGGCCGACGGTGACGGCTCGGACGATGACCGAGAAGATCAACCAGTATGCGAGCATGAGCATGATCGGGTTGATCAGCGTCCACGCAAGCCCGAGAGCCGAGCCGCGGTACTTGACGCGCACCTCGCGTCGAAACAGGTTCAGAAACAGCTCGCGGTACTTGAAGATGTCCGTGTAGACGGCCACCGGGCCAGTCTACGCCGCAATATCCTGTGGCCCGATGGCGAGGAAGCCGCGTTGACGCAGCGCCCTGAAGCGAGCCCCGGGAGGCTGCCGAGCCTCGGCCAGGATCACGCGACCGGCCACAGGGCCTACGTCGAGCACCTCACGGAGGGCGGACGCCTCTGGCTCCGGACGAAGCCGTTCTTCGCACCGCCGACCGAGGAGCTGACGCTCTGCCTGCGTACGTTCGCGCACATCGTCGAGCAGCTCGGGCTCGGCCTGCGCGCGCAGGTGCTCGACGTCGGCTGCGGCCCCGGCTGGCTGAGCGAGTTCCTCGCGCGGTGCGGCTACTGGGTGACCGGGATCGACATCTCGGAGGACATGGTCGAGATCGCGCGCGAGCGGATCGCGGCGATCGAGCAGCCGATCGGCGAGAACGTCGAGCCGGTCGCCGAGTTTCACGCCATGCCCGTGCGCGAACTGCCCTGGAACGACCGCTTCGACGCGGCGATCCTCTACGACACGATGCACCACTTCGACGACGAGACGGCGACGCTCGAGGTGATCCTGACAACGCTCGTGCCCGGGGGCCGGATCTACATCCGCGAGGGCGCGCGGCCCGCGCCGGGCTCGGAGGGCGAGCGCCAGCTGGTCGAGGAGATGGAGCTGTACGGCACGCTCGAGTCGCCGTTCGACCCCGCGTACCTCGAGGAGGTCGTGGCCAAGGCGGGCTTCACCGACGTCCGGCGGTTCGTCGAGATCGACGAGCTGGTCGAGGTCGGCGACGTCGGAGGCATGTTCAGCCGTATGCGCGAGCAGTTCTCGTACCGCGTCGGCCGGCGGGCTCCCGAGACGAACATCCTGATCGCATCGAAGCCGCTCGGCGGCGCCGTCGGAGCGGGGTTCTCGGCGGAGATCACCGGCGACGGCTCGTGGCGGCCGGACGAGCACGGACGCCAGCTCGTGCTCTCCGTGCGCATCCGGAACACGGGCGACACCTTCTGGCCGACGGGGCCGTTCGGGCACGGCGTAGTCACGATCGGACCGTACGTGCCGCTCCCCGATGGATCGCGGCGCGAGCTCCCACGCGTTGCGCTCCCGCGTGCGGTTCCGCCCGGCGAAGAGCTCGCCCTCGAGATTGCCGTCCAACGACACGCGGCAGGCGACGCCGACGAGATCGCGGTCGACTGCGTCCGCGAGGGCATCGCGTGGTTCTCGGACCTGGGCTCGAGCCCGCTCGTCGCGCCGGTCGCGGGCTGACCGCGGCGCCATGCGCATCGTCATCGACGTCACGCCGCTGAGCCAGCCGAGGACCGGGATCGGCAACTACCTGCTCGGGATGCTGCGTGGCACGGCAGAAGCCGCCGGCGGACAGCACGAGCTCGTGGCGTTCGCCGTCGTCGGCCCACGCGGGGCGCCGCGTGTCCGGGAAGCGGTTGCGGACCTGCCCGTCGAGCAGCGCGTCATCGTCGTCGGGCCGTCGTCGCAGACGTGGAGAACCGCGTGGAGCCGGCTCGGCTTCCCGAAGGTCGAGCGGCTCGTGGGGAAGCTCGACGTCTTCCATTTCTCGGACTGGATGTACCCGGCCCAGCACAGCGGCCTGCGGACGACGACCGTCTACGACCTCTCGCCGATCCACCACCCGGAGTGGGTGGCGCCGCTCACCCGCCGGATGCACGGCCGTAAATATGCGAACGCGGCGAGGACGAGCGACCTGATCTTCGCGATCTCGAAGTTCACCGCGGCGGACGTCGCCGAGACGCTCGCCGTCGCGACAGAGCGGATCGCGGTCGCGTACCCGGGCGTCGACGAGCGGTACACGCCGGACGGGCCGAAAGCCGAGCGCGAGGGGCCGTACGTCCTGGCCGTGGCGACGCTCGAGCCGCGCAAGAACCTGTCCATGCTGGCCGCGGCGCACGCCCTCGTCCGCGCTCAGCGGCCCGAACTCGAGCTCGTCGTCGCCGGAGCGCCGGTGCACTGGGCGCAGCAGGAGCTCGCGGGCGAGGGCGTGACGGCGCTCGGGTTCGTCGCCGACGAGCAGCTGCCGGCGCTCTACCGCGGCGCGAGCGTGGTCGCGTACCCGTCCCTCTTCGAGGGCTTCGGGATCCCGGTCGTCGAGGCGATGGGCTGCGGGACGCCGGTCGTCGCCTCGTCGCACGCATCTCTCGATGAGTCCTGCGGCGACGCGGCGGTGCGCGCCGATCCGACGAGCGCCCAGGCACTCGCGGCGGGGATCGAAAGAGCCCTGGCCGAGCGCGAGCGCCTCGTGCCGCTCGGCCTCGAGCACGCGAAGCGCTTCACGTGGCGAGGCTGCGGCGAGGCCCACATGCATGGATTTCGAACAACGCTCTGAGACACTTGTGCGATGTTGCGCGTGGGTCTCGACACCTCGCCGCTGACGCTGACCCGGGCGGGGACGGCGCGGTACCTGACAAACATCCTCGACAGCCTCGAAGCCGATCCCGAGCTCGAGCTGCGTCGGTACGACTGGGGCGGTGACGGCAGGGCGACGCGCGTCGTGCGCGACACGGGCTGGTACCGCTTCACGCTCCCGCGGGCGGTGCAGCGCGACGGCGTCCAGGTGCTGCACTGCCCGACCATGCGCGCCCCGTTTCGCTCGCGCGTGCCGCTCGTGGTGACGATCCACGACGCCGCCGTCCTCCGGCATCCAGGCGCATTCAACCGCTGGACGCGCTCGTACAGCGCCAGGTCGCTGCCGAAGGTCGTGCGCGCGGCGGACCGCATCGTCACCGGCTCCGAGTTCACGCGCGACGAGCTGGTGCAGCTCCTCGACGCGCCGGAGAGCAAGATCCGCGTCATCCCGTACGGGGTCGGGCCGCCATTCACGGCCGAAGGGCCCGCTGCCGACGGCGCCTACATTCTCGCCGTCTCGACGCTCGAGCCGCGCAAGAACCTGGCCCGGCTCCTCGAAGGCTTCCGGCGCTCCGGGCTCGACGGCCTCGAGCTCCGCGTCGTGGGGGCCGAGGGCTGGGGCGGCGTGAGCGTGGACGGCGACCGGGTGCACCGGCTGACTGGGGTCGACGACGAGGAGCTCGCGCGCCTCTACCGCGGCGCAGCGGCCGTCGCCTACGTGTCGCTCTACGAGGGCTTCGGCCTGCCCGTGCTCGAGGCGATGGCCTGCGCGCGGCCGGTCGTCGCGCCTGCGGGCCCACCGTTCAGCGAGTTCGCCCACGGTGTCGCGTTCGAGGTCGATCCGCGCGACCCGGACTCGATCGCCGACGGCCTACGCCGCGCCGTCGCCGCAGGGAATGTGGCGGTCGGCGCGCAGCGGGCGGCCGACTACAGCTGGGAGCGCGCCGTCCAGGCGCACGTCGACCTGTACCGCGAGCTCGCGGGGTGAAGCCGCTCGTCGTCATCGACGCGGACGTGCTCGGACGCCGCCGCACCGGCGACGAGACGTACGTCGCTGCCCTCCTCCGCGAGCTCGTGCCGCTCGCGGACCAGGAGCGGCTGGCCGCGGTCACGCGCCGCCCGGAGCTCGTTCCGGAAGGCATCGAGGCAGTGTCGCTCCCGGCCCGGAGCCAGTCGGTGCGCATGGCGTACGCGCTACCGCGCCTCCTCAGGCGGCTGAAGCCGGCGCTGACGCACTTCAACTACGTCATCCCTCCGAGCTACCGCGGACGCTCCGTCGTCACGGTGCACGACCTCTCGTTCGAGCGCATGCCGTGGCTGATGGGCCGCCGCGACCGCATGCTCTTCCGAAGGTTCGTCCCCGGCTCAGCACGGCGCGCCGACCGCGTGCTCGCCGTTTCCGAGCACACGAAGCACGACCTCGCAGAGCAGTACGGGATTCCCGAGGACAAGATCGTCGTCACGCCGAACGGTGTCGATCCCGTCTTCCATCCGAACGGCAGCGCGCCCCAGCGGCCGCCGTACGCGCTGTTCGTCGGTGGGATCCAGCCGAGAAAGGATCCGCTGGCCGCGGTCGAGGCGCTCGCGCTCCTCGACGGCGAGCTCAACCTCGTCGTGGTCGGCGCCGAGAAGCGCGGCGGCGACGAGCTGCGCCGGAGGATCACCCGGCTCGGGCTCGAGCAGCGCGTCGACTTCGCAGGGCACGTCGAGCACGAGGAGCTCGCGGCGCTCTACCGCGGGGCTGCCTGCCTCGTCTTCCCGTCCCGCTACGAGGGCTTCGGCCTGCCCGTGCTCGAGGCGATGGCTTCGGGAACGCCCGTCGTGGCCGCGGCCGCGGGGGCGGTGCCCGAGGTGGCCGGAGATGCTGCAGTCCTCGTCGAGCCGGGCGAACCGGCGGCAATCGCAGCCGGGATCAGGCTCGCGCTTGCGGAGCGAGAGCGCCTCGTCGCGGCGGGATTGAAGCGAGCGGCGCAATTCAGCTGGACGGAGACCGCCCGCCGCACGCTCGCGGTCTACCGGGAGCTCCTGTGAGCGTTGCCGGCGTGGTCGTCACGCACGGGCCTGATCCGGACCTCGGCCGCTGCCTCGCCGCGCTCGAGCCGCAGGTCGACGAGCTCGTCGTCGTAGCGAACCCGCCGGCCCCGACCGTCGAGGTAGAGCTGATCGTGAACGCACGGCCACTCGGCTTCGCGGCCAACGCGAACCAGGGGATCGCGGCTACGAGGGCACCGTACGTCGTCGTCGCCAACCCCGACACCGAGGCGCGTCCCGATGCGGTCGGACTCCTCCGGGCCTTCGCCGAGACCCACCCGCGCGCCGGGATCGTCGGCCCCCAGCTGCGTTTCCCCGACGGACGCTGGCAGCCTTCACGCCGCCGATTCCCGACCGTGAGGGGCACGCTCGTCCGGCGAACGCCGCTCCGGAAGGCCCTGCGCCCGGAGACGCGCCAGATCGACCACTACCAGCTCGACGAGCGCCCGACGGAGCCGGTCCAGGCGGACTGGATGCTCGCCGCGTTCCTGCTCCTGCGGCGCGAGCTGCTGGACGAGCTCGGCGGCTTCGACCCGGGCTTCCGCCTCTACGGCGAGGACATCGACCTCTGCTACCGGGCCGCGAAGGCCGGCTGGGAGCGCTGGTACGTGCCCGACGCGGTCGTCACGCATGCGCACGCGGCAGTCACCGACCGCCGGTTTCTCACGCGGCGCACCTGGTGGCACTGGCGCGGCATCGGACGGTTCGTGCGTAAGCACCCAGAGCGCCTCCGCGCCCTCTGATCTCGCTCAGGCGCCTCGAGGCGGTTTCAACCGCCGAATTCGGCCCAACAGGCGGCGAGAAGAAGACCGTTCGATCTGGCCGATCAGTAAGCCCCTCCCGACAAGAACTATGCCGTCGATCGAAACGTCCGGCTCGCGCGCCCAGGCTTGGCCAACCAGGAGCTCCGCATCGCGGAAGGCGTCGTCGAGTAGCAGCGTTGCCGTTCCACGCACGTATCGTCGCACGAGCTCGACTGCGCTCACGCGCGACCCCTTGCTTGGCCCGTCGACCAGGACGAGCTCGGGCGGGGCAGCTTGCAGGGCCATGTGCACAGCCTCGGTGGTGCGGTAAAAGTCCCCGCCACCGGCGGGTGCAGGCTCGAGAGGAACCTCGAATACCGTCGCGATCCGCTCCAGACGGCGTGCGGCGAGCGAAGCCCGGGTCCTTGCCGCCCAATAAGGACTCTCGTCAAGACTCACCAGGCGGCCGACCGCCTGTGCCCCATGCTGCTCGCTCAGGAGGTGGGCAAGCAGGACGGTGTTCGTCCCGCTGCCGAGCTCCAGGATCCTGGCTGGTCGGTTGCGGCGAACGATGTCGGTCACGACCGCTAGAGACTCCTCGTCGAGCGCCCGGACACCAAGCTCGAGACCGTCGAGGACGGCAGCGAGCTCGCGGTCCAAGCCCTGGGCGGAAGTCGTCGGGTCGTCAACCAGGGCGTAGGCAAGTGCATCGGGGCGGCCGAGAGACGCGCGAACCTCATGCACACGCGCAATTGGTGCGACTCGACCGTGGCGCTCACGGACAACGCCGAGCTGAGTGGCAGCGGAGGGGCCGACTTCGACCACTATCGGCGTCGCCACGTCGAACCAGCGAACCTCCTCGTGCACGAGGTCGACCAGTAGCTCGTAGCACCCGGGTTCATCTGGAGCGGGAACCTGGACCGGAACCAGCGTCTCTTCGCCCGGATCGAGTGCGTGCGGCAAGATCGACCGTGCCGGTGCCTCGCTCATCTGCCCGCTGTCGTCGCGCCAGTGCACGCCGAGCCGGATGAATGGAGGGCGGTCCCACCCCCACGGCCAACTCGCAGTTCCAGCGTTCCGCACACGCGCCCAGACCACGTGGTCCCGGCCACTCGCTGCGAACAGCGGAAGCGGCTCGGCCAACGTGACAGAGCCTCTGTAAGCGTCAGCCGGAAGCTTGCGGCCGGCCCAGTGCCAGGCAACCGCTGAGGCGTTGTGCAACGGGACATCGTCTGGATCAATGTGTGGTGGGGCCGATATGGACGAGCGGCCCGCGAGAAGAGACTCGATGCGTTCGCGGTCGGCGTCCGGTACTGGGACGACAACCCGGTCGATCGCCACCTCGGGCAGATAGTAGGCCTCGTTGGCCGGGCGACCTTCCGGCGTCATCATTCCAAAGGCTTCTCTCTCGTAGTACTCGACCTTGGCGCGACGGCTCGATTCGTCCGAGAGCAGCAGGTCAAGGTGGTAGACGGGCAGATGATCGGGAAGGTGACGCTGCGGGAAGTCCTCGAGGGCCAGTGTGTGCATGAGTCCGTGGAAGGCCATCCTTCCGTCGTTGCGAATCAGTCGCAGCCGGCGGTCGGACGCCCACGGCCGGGCGGCGAGTCGGTGGGTCGAGCCCGGCCAGGGCCAATGAATTGGTGCCGAGATCTGGGCGAGCCGACGGTCCGCGACCAGACTTGGCAGCTCGGCGATGAGTGCGGCGGAAGGGAGCTCATCACCATCGAGCAACATGATCCAGTCGCCACGAGCTTGCGCCGTGAGCCAAGGAAAGTGGCGATTCGGGCCTATGAATTCAAACCGGAGGAGTACATCCGAAACCGACCTGTACCAACCGAGGTTTTCGGAGCTGACGCGTGAATCGGCGGCGATCACAATTTCGTCGGCCACGTCGCGGAGCTCGGTCATGATGCTGGCGACAAGCGGTCCCGGATGCCGCGTCGGACAAATCACCGACAGCGTCGGGCGTGTGGCAGGCGGCGAGGAGGTCATCGCGGGCCATGCTTGCATCTCGCAACGGCTCTGAGCGCCTTGTCCCATGCGAAGAGCCCGAGACGGGGGTGGTGGAACGCCGGAGGTAGCGTCAGCGACCAGACGTGCTAGTGGCTGTCGCGGCGATTGAGAGTTCTCGCGTAGGAAACCTTCAACTGAACGCCGAGTTGCCGTGTGTCCGCCAATCCAAACTCGGAGGGCGAGAAAGTCGGCGCGACATGCACCGCGAGCCTGAATGAGGGGCGCGGAATGGGTAGTTGAAAGGATCTCGAACGGCCCGAACGTGCCACCCAACGCCGGCGCACCAGCAACGAAGATCCTATGAACCGACGCAGAGTCAAAGTCACCAACCCGGGCTTGTCTGGGCCAATCCACGCCTTTCTGCTAAGCGTGACGTTCATCCAACGGGGCCTTGGCGTTGGAAACCAGTAGCGCGTAAGCGAAGCGTCTGAGCCAGTCCATCCGTCGGAGTAGACGCCGACAAACTGTGAAGCCAGCCGAAGAGCTTCAGCAGGTTTGTAGATGGCCAAAGGCTGGGTGATAGAACCACCGGTGGCCACCTGCTTGCCTGCGACCGCGAGCCCGCGGTCGGTGACGATAGCCCGCGGCTGCACGGAGTCGTGGGCGGAATCGACTAGCGCGCCGGTTCGCTCGTCGACCTCCAGCGTGTGGATTCGAAGCGGGCACAGTTCCTTGTCGCCGAGCGAGTAGATGTCGCCGAGCGATCGATTCCAGAACTGTGTGTTCACGAGAACGGTCGAGCTTGCCCGGACCGACGGGTTGGAGACATACAGATAGGCAGCCTTTCCGGCCGAGGTGCCGATCTGTTGGTCGATCCAACTTCGGATCGGGCCGGTCGAGTTCGGCCAGCTGCGTGTGCTGGAGACCAAGCTCCCATAAGCAGCGTGTGAGGCCAACAACAGGAGGGCCGCGACGCCGGCCGGAAGAGCAGCTCGCAGGAACCGCGCCGGTGCCCTCGCGAAGAGCAGGGCCACCAAAGCCGCGACCGCAAAGAGCAAGATGCGCGCGCTGATGAGCCCTCCAGGCGTGTGCTGGGGGACTCGGCGAAAGAGATGGAGCGTGAGCGACGCGAAAACCGGCTCAGCGGCGTTATCAGGACGCAGGAGGGCACCGAATAGAATCAGTGATACGAGTGCGAGTGCACTGATCGTCGCAAACAAGGTCTCGGGTCTCGGCCGCGGCAGGCCGCGCGCCAGCCAGAGTACGAAAGCAATCAAGAGCGGCGGAAATGCGTACAGGCTGTAGCGTTCGAGAATCTGGGAGTTGAACGCCGACGCGTACGCGCCGGTCTGCAGCAGGAACAAGAGAACACTTGCAGCCGCCGTCGCAACGAAAGCCCGCTCAGCACGTCCCGGAAGGCCGCGGGTCAGCGCTGTGGCGAGCAGCAGTAGGAACGCGCAAGCTGGCGCCACTCCGACCGCGAGCACAGCTTCGCCCGCGTGGCGTGCCGTCCAGAGGGCGACGGAAAGAGGGTCGTAATGAGTGGTAGCCACTCGCCGGTAGAAACCGATCGATCGGCTGGGAGAGAAACCGCTGTTGGCGAGAAAGGCGAACACCGCTACTGCCAGTACGGATACGAGCGGCCAGTAGCGCCTTAGCTTGCGCAGGGCTTCGGAGCGCGGGACGCCGGCACGCAAGTCCAGCAAGAAGGCGAGAAGGACAGCCGTGGGCAGGATCGCGAGCAAAACGAGGCCCTGCGCTCGCACTCCATAAGCGACGGCGACCGCAACGACGACGACCGCCTGCGCCCACGGGGTGGGCCGCTCGACAGCGATGCCGATCGCGAACAACGCGAGCATGAACGCAGGGATCGACGCGCTCTCGCTCATCAGCATCCCCGATAGAACGAGCCCGGTCTGGATAAGTACGAGGCCGACGGCGAGGAGAGCCCACCACGGCGAAACGACGCGGCGCGCCCAGAGGTAGACGGGTACCGCAGTCAGAGAGACGAGCGTCGCGTTGATCGCTTTCGCGAGTTCGTAGACCGTCGACATCTTGTGCGCGAGCCACGCCGGCGCGATCAGAGCCGGGTAGAGCAGGCTTCCTCCTGCGCTCGGGCCTCCCCCCAGATCGAGGTGGCCCGTGGTCGCGAATCGACGCGCGATTCCTGCGTAGATGTATTCGTCGCAGAGGAGCTGCGGCCCTTCGAAGCCGCGGTTCACCCAAACGCGAACCAGCGCGGAGGAGGCGACGAGAGCCACCAGCGTCAAGCCAGGGACATGCGAGCGCCGAATCCTCAACTTCGCTTCGCCAGGTCCTCGCGCTAGTCCCGTCCCAGCCCGGCCTCGCGCAGGCGTGTGGCAACATCGGTTAGGTTCGGTGAGTCCGGCTCGACGCCGAGCTCGGCGGCTGCGCTCGCAACATCGTTCAGAACGGCCCGTTCGACGTCCTCGAGCCCGAGCGACTCCTCGAGCGCGGCCACGTACAGGTCGGCGACCCGATCGAGATCGTGCCCCCTCCTCGCCCAGTCCGCCGCCGCCTTGCCCATCCGCTCGCGGTACCCCGCGTCGCCGGCGAGCCCCTCCAGAGCCTGCACGAGCGCCTCCGTCTCGCCGTCGTCGACCGGGACCTTGATCGCCACCTCGTCCGGCAGCTCCGAGAACCAGCCCACGTCGCTGACGACGATCGGCTTGCCGAGCGAGAGCGCCCGGACGACCATCGCCGACGTCTCGCCCATCGTCGGCGAGCGGAGGTTGACCAGCACGTCGGAATCGGCGATCAGCTGCCAGAGCGACTCCTCGGCGAGGTAGTCGTAGCGGACGACGGCATCGCCCAGGTTCCGCGACTCGAGCAGCTGTTCCAGGTCGAACCCCGGCGAGTGGCCGCCCGCAAGGACGAGCTGGGCCTCGGGCCGGCGGACGAGGAGGCGCGAGTAGGCGTCGAGCACCTGTGGGATGCGCTTGGCCGTGTTCATGTGGCCGAAGCAGCCGATGACGACATCGGGGCGCCGCGCCTCTGCCGCCGCGACCGGAACCTGCCACGCAGGCATCGGGATCCGCCACACGGGGCCACTGAAGCCGAGCTCGCGCACCCACTGCTCCGCGAACCGCGAGTGGACGATGATCCCGGTCGCGGGCTGGACGACCCACATCGTGAGCGGAAAGTCGGCTGCTCGGTCCTCCCACAACGGCTGGAGGAGGCCGTCGACGACGCCGTGTGCGAGCAGCCTTCCGACCACGCCCGACTCGAGCTGCATCGCGTCCAGGTAGCCGCTCGGGTGGCCGCGCGCGACGGTCATCCCTGCCACGAGGTGGTGCAGGACGACGTCGTGGAGGACGACGATGCCCGGCCGCTTGCGGAGCGCCTCGACGATCCAGCCGTGCGCGTCCGGATTGTTGCCGACGTGGTAGAGCGCGACATCGGAGCCGCGCGGGGGACGCCGATGCTTCGCAACCTTGATCTCGACCCGCTGCTCGAGCGCGGGCAGCAGGTGCGCGCTGTAGTCGGCGATCCCGGACCGATCAGGCGGCAGCGGTGAGTAGTAGGCGACTCTCATGACAGGAGTCGGTCGATGGTCGCGTCCCAGGTCAGCTGAGCGGCCACACCCCTTCCGGCCCGGCCCTGAGCGCGAGCCTCGTCGGGATGGGCGCGCAGCCAGGCGAGCGCCTCGGCGACGGCGCCCGGAGTCGGTTCGCAGACGAGGCCGGTTCGCCGGTCCTCGACGACCTCGAGCGGGCCGCCCGCGTCGCGCGTCGTCACGACCGGCTTCTCGGCCAGGAACGCCTCGAAGGGGACGAAGCCCATGTCTTCGTCGATCGGCGCATAGAAGACCGCGAGGCACTTCGCGTACTGGTCGGTGAGGGCGTCGTCGTCCAGCCGGCCCGTGAACGTGACCCGCCCGTCGAGCCGGTGGCCGCCCGCGAGCTCCTCGAGCCGTGGGCGATCGGGGCCTTCGCCCGCGATCACGACGCGCAGTTCGCCGTCGGCGGCCGCGGCCTCGAGCAGGAGGTCGACCCGCTTCGCACGGTCCAGCCGTCCCACGGAGAGGACGAAGTCGCCGTACTCGTCGCAGCGGTACTCGAGCGGCTGAGGCGGCGGCCTCAGCACCTCGGCCTCGAGCCCGACCGACTTCTCGAGCCTCGACGCGACGTTCTCGGAGATCGCGAACAGTCGCTGTGCCTCCGACAGCGTCGCCCGGTCCAGCCGGTGCACTGCGCGTCGCGCGGCGCGGTCGAACGGCTGCTCCCCGTACTCGCCGAGCTCGGTGCGGTCGAGGTCGTAGGCCTGGCGGAACTGGTGGATGAGCCACACCACCTTGTTGGGATGGCGAACGACGTAGGAGGGGAACTTCGTCCCGATCACGAGGTCGACCGGCCGGCCCTGCACCTCCTCGAGGTCGAGCAGGCGCCAGACGAGTGACTGGGTGACGACTGTGCTCGGCGGATACCACTTGAACGGCACCGCGACGAGCTCCGCCTCGTGCCCGCGGGCGCGGAGCTCCGCGACGAGGTTCTCGACCAGGACCTCGGCCCCGCCGCGGGCGAACGGGACCTGCGTATGGCAGACGAGGATTCTCAACGGTGCGCGACGAGCGCGTAGTCCTGCGGGCCGAAGACGACCTCGTTCAGCCGCACGCGATTCGCCTCCAGCGCCCGGCGCGCCGGGTCGAATTCGGGGCCGGGCGGAAGCTCGACGCTCTCGAGCACCTGGGCCTGTTCCGGCTCGTTCAGGAACCGGACCTCCGCGCGGTCGAAGCCTGCCTCCTTCACGAGCAGCAAGAGCGTGTCCGGGATCAGGGGCTGGGCGTGCGTGAGATCGGCGAAGTAGTTGCGCAGGGCGAAGAGCGAAAGCGGGTTGATCGTCTCGAGCACCAGGACGCCGCCCGGACGGAGTCGCGAGGCCGCGAGAGCGATGAACGTCGTCAGCGGGCCGGGCTTCAGATGCTCGACGAACTGCGCGGCGAAGATCCCGCCGAGGGAGCCCTCGTCGAGGTCGTTCAGGTACGCGAGGGCGTCGCCCTCCTCGACCTCGAGGCCCTGGCCGCGGCAGAAGGCGGCCATGTCCGGGTCGAGGTCGACGCCCCTGGCCTCGACGCCCGCCTCGGCGAGGAGCGACAGGAACTCGCCGCGCCCACAGCCGACGTCGAGCACCGGCGCCGCTTCGCGGAAGTCGTCGACGTACGCGCGCTGGCGGTCGCGAATCAGCTCCCGCGGGCCGCGCATGCGGCTCTCGAACGCGAAATAGTCGAAGGGAGGCGCAGTCGAGGCGGGCACGGCTCCGGGCACGGAAGGTCGCGGCTGAGGTGGTCTCTGAGCGGCAGGCCGCTGCTCGACGCGGACGAGACGGTCGTCGTGCTCGGCCATGAGCGTCGACAGACCGTCCGTTCTCGCCTGGGTCTCCGAGCCGGCCTGCGCGATGAGGTCCATCCGCGCGTGGGCCTCATGGCGAACGGTCTCGATCCGCTCGGTGAGCGAGTCCGCGATCGCGAGGACGCTCGAGTTGAACGCGCGCTGGTCGGCGGCGACCGGCTCGACGTACCAGCGCATCAGCTTCCGCAGGACCCACTTGACCGGGATCAGGGCATAACCGCGGATCCGCCCGCTGAGGCCCGGTTTGTAGAGGTACGGACGGTCCGCTGAGACCCCGGCCAGGCGCTCCGCCTCGGCCCGCGCCGCGAGCCGCGGCGACGACCCGTCGACCCGCTGCGAGCGCCGAAGCTCGTCCTCGAGACGATCGATGATGCGGTCGACCGGGACCGGTTCTGCTCGAGCAGGCGGCTCAGTCACGTGGTCATTCTAGGAAGGGCGCGCCGACATCAACGCGTCCCCGGAGCCGGGCCGAAACTGATCTGGGCTCCCAGGTCCCGCGTGTCGGCCTGGCCGAAGTCTGCAGGCGAGAACGTCGGCTCGAGGTGGATCTCGACGCGATACGGCGGCTTCGGAACCCCGACGGTGAGGACACGCGACTGACGCCCGAGGACCACGTTCCGGCGGAGGAGCGGCCGCGAGAGCGTCACCTGCCCGTCGGCCCCGAGAACCGGCTTTCCGACCGCGATGGTGACCCTGGCCGGCGCGAGCGCCCCGCGCCATGCTTTGCGCGAGAGGCCGATCGACAACCGCCCGGTGGTGCCGGCGTGCTCGGTCAGCGCGGCGAACGATCCCATCCAGCCGTCGGGATAGACGCCTTCGACAACACGCGAGAGCTTCAGCGGCTTCCGCACCTCGTACAGCGCCCAGGGAGGCTTGCTCGCGATCACCCTCCCGGAGAGCGCAAGACCGCTCGCCGCCAACGCGTAGCGGTAGGGGTACGGCTGGTGATCCTGAGTCACGAGCCTCCCGGACAGGGGGTCGAGCGCGATCGTCTTGCTCGGGAATGCGGCCGGCGCGGGCGTGAGGTCGTACACGTTCTTCACGTCACGGTTCCAGAATTCCGCCTGCCACATGCGCTGCGCCTCGCTGAATGGATCGGCGGTCGAGCCGAAGATGACTCCGGTGGAGGCGCCCCGCGGTAGGGTCGAATCGATCCAGTTCAGCTGCGCAGGCTCGAGGAAGGCTCGCGTGTTCTGCGCGAAGTCGCGGACCGTCCGGAAGACCTGGACCGTCGTCAGCGCGAGGTAGAGCGCGAGCGCCGAGGGGAGGACGACTCGCGCGAAGCGGCGCGGGAGGAGAGCGAACGCCAGAGCCGCGACTACCGCTCCCGCGATCATCAGCAAGCGCACGGTCGGGATCGAGTAGTGGTACGAGAGCCGGAGCAGCGGAATGAAGCCGAACGTGTCCGAGGTGATCGAGACGTTGAGGCGCTTCTCGAGCGGCAAATCGAGAAGCAACAGCACGGGAACTGCGGTCGCGACCGCCGTCGTGACGACCGGCCTCGGCAGGCCGCGGTCGAGCCAGAGCGCCAGTGCCATGAACAGGAGCGGGACGACGAAGAACATGTAGCGCTCCTCGACCCGGAGTGAGAACCGCGAGGCGAAGGCCGCGACCTGAACGACGACGATGAACACGGCCGACGTAGCGACGGCCAGGAAGGCGCGCTCCGCCGCGTCGTTGGCCCCGCGGCTGACGGCGAGAACGGTGAGGACGATGAGCGCGCTGACCGGGAAGATCGCGACCGCAAGGCCGAGCTCGGCCGCGTGCTCGAGCGTCCAGCTGGCGACATCGCCGACGGAGTATTGGGCCGAGGCGACGCCGCCATATGCGCCGAGGCCGCGATTGAGCGGGACGCCGCGCGCCGCCTGGAAGAGCCCGTATCCCACCGCCACGAAGAGGTAGATCGCGACGAGCGGCAGGTAGGCGCGCCAGCCGCGTACGAATGCGCGCCGGCGAGCGCCGGGGTCGGCCACGCGCGCATCGAACAGCAGTTTCACGATGACCGCCAGCGGCAGCACCACGAAGAGCACGAGCGACTGCGCACGAACGAAGAACGCGAGCCCGACGACCGCCAGGGCCAGCAGTTGGCGCAGGAGCGTCGGCCGCTCCAGCATCCAGGCGATCGCGAAGAACGCAAGGATGGTTGCCGGGAACGATCCGTTCTCGGTCATGATCGTCCCCGTGTAGACGAACGCCGGCAGGAGCGCGACGAGTGCCGTCGCGACGACCGCGTAGACGGGCCGCATCAGCCGCCGCGACCAGAAGTAGACGGGGATCAAGGCGACGGTCATCAGGACGACGTTGATCGTCTTCGCGATCATGTAGGTCGTGGCCATTGACGCCGCGAGCCACGCCGGCGAGACGAGCAGCGGATAGCCGACGCTGTAGATCGGGTACGACGCGCCGCGGACGAGAAGCTGATGGGAGTCCGCGAGGCTCCGCGCGAGCTCCGAGTAGATCAGCTCGTCGCCCATGATCCACGGGGTCGCGATCTGGTGCGCCATCCAGATCCGAATCGCCGCGAGGACGAGCACGAACACGACCAGCGAGGCGGTCAGTACCCGTGTCTGCGCGACCCATTCGGTCCAGCGCGTGGCTCGAGCCTGCGTCTGCTTTACCGCCTGAGCCATCTGGCGGAGGCTACGACGAGTCCGAGCTCTGGGGGGCTTCCGTTTCCTTGAGCTTCTGCTCCAGCAGCGCGATCCGCTGGGCGAGCAGCAGGTTGCGCTCAGCGAGCTCCGAGATCGCGGTCGAGTAGTGAAGCAGCACGACGAGGATGAAGACGGCCGCGAGCAGGAAGAGCGCCGACGGCGGGTAGGCGATCCCGATCGTCTTCGCGAGCACGTTCAGCCCATCGCGCCACACCGCGAAGACGAGCAGCACGACGCCGGTGACCAGCCACAACAGCGCGTAGCGCTCCTGAAGGCGCCGGCTGCGGATCAGCTCGAGGATGACGATCAGCAGGAGAATCGCGGCGATGGCCGCGAAGATGGAGACGCGAATTGGGGTCACTGTTCCTCCGCGGGGGCGGGGTAGCGGCGAAAGACGCTGATGAAGAGCGCCAGCATGACTTTGATCATGTAGTAGAGGGAACGCGGAGCCGTGATCGACGAGCGTCCCGCGGCCCGGGCGCGCATCGCGACGGGCACCTCGACGATCCGCAGCTTGTGGCGCGAGGCGACGACGTTCGCCTCCGCCTCCGGGTAGTCGTGCGGGTAGTCGGCGGCGAACAGGACGATCCCGCGGCGGTTGACGGCGCGGAAGCCGGAGGTCGGGTCGGTCATCCGCTGCCCGGTGATCAGCGTGACGAACCAGGCGAGGAGATGGATCCCGAGAAAGCGCGCGAACGAGGCGCGGTACTCGCGCACGTCGAGGAAACGGCTCCCGATGACCATGTCCGCCCGGTCTGCGGCGATCGGCTCGAGCAGATGCGCCAGGTCGCCCGCGTCGTGCTGCCCGTCGCCGTCGATCTGGACCGCGACCTGGAATCCGTGGTCGCGCGCGTACTGGTAGCCCGTCTGGACGGCTCCGCCGATGCCGACGTTGTACGGGAGTCGCGCGACGAGCGCACCGGCGCGCGCGGCCTCGGCGCGGGTGCCGTCGGTCGAACCGTCGTCGATGACGAGGATCTCGAGCCCGGGATCCACGGCGCGGATCTCCTCGACCACGCGGGCGATCGTCGGCGCCTCGTTCAGCGCTGGAACGATCGCTACTCGACGCACCGCCACGATCCGGTCGTCGCGGGCTGCCGGCAGGGTCTCGGCGACGGCCCTCACAAGATCAGAGATTCTACGTGGCTTCGTTCTCGACCTTCCTTAGCGGTCTGTAAACCTTCTGAGGGCATTTCATGCGTATCTGCCTCGTTTTCGACTGCCTGTACCCGCACACCGTCGGCGGAGCCGAGCGCTGGTACCGAAACCTCGCGGAGGATGTGGCGCGCCGCGGGCACACGGTCACGTACCTGACGCTGCTCCAGTGGGACCCCGACACGGGCCCGGGCGTGGCGAACGTGGACGTGCTGGCGGTCGCGGGGCGGGCCGAGCTGTACGCGCACGGACGGCGGAGCATCGGCGCGCAGCTGCGGTTCGGCTTCGGCGTCTTCAGCCATCTCGTGCGCCACGGCGGCCGGTACGACGTCGTGCAGACGCCGGCGCTCCACGTCTCGCTGCTCGCGGTGCTCGCGGCGCGGCCGTGGCGCCGCTTCTCGCTCGTCGTCGACTGGTTCGAGGTCTGGACGCGCGAGTACTGGCTCGACTACCTGGGCGAAATCGCGGGTCGGCTCGGCTGGTGGGGCCAGCGGTTCTCGGCGCGGACGAAGCACCACGCACTCTGCTTCTCGCGGCGGCATGCCCGACGGCTCCAGGAGATTGGGTATTCGGGGGAGGTCACGCTGCTCGAGGGGCTCCTGCGACCCGGAGTCGAAGCCTCCGAGCCCCTGCCGGCGGAGTCGACGGTCGTCTTCGCAGGACGCCTGATCCCGGAGAAGCAGGCGACGGCGATCGTGCCCGCAGTCGCGTTCGCCCGGGAGCGGGTCCCGGAGCTCCGGGCGACGATCTTCGGCGACGGGCCCGAGCGGGAGGCGCTGCTCCGGCTGATCGACGAGAGCGGGCTCGACGGAGCGGTTCAAGCGCCCGGCTTCGTCGCGGGCGAGCTCGTCGAGGACGCCGTTCGGCGGGCTCTGTGCCTCGTCTTCCCGTCGCAGGCGCGAGGGGTACGGGCTCGTGGTCGTCGAAGCTGCGGCCGTCGGGACGCCCACGGTCGTCGTCGACGCGCCCGACAACGCAGCCGTCGAGCTGGTCGAGGACGGCGTGAACGGGTTCGTCGCGAAGTCAGCCGAGCCGGAGGAGCTCGGGGAGGCGATTCTCCGCGTGCACGAGGCGGGGCCCGCGCTGCGGGAGTCGACCGCGGACTGGTTCCGCCGCAACCGCGTGCGGCTCTCGCTCGAGACCTCGGTCGAGCGGGTGCTCGCCGTCTACGGCCGGCGCTAGCGCGTGCGCGTCGGCCTCAACGCGCTGCACCTCGTCCCGCGCGAGACCGGCGGCGGCGAGCTGTACGTGCGGCGGCTCGTTCCGGCGCTCCTCGAGTCGGCGCCGGACCTCGAGCTGGTCGTGTTCGCAGGCCACGAAGCGTCGCCCTCGCTCGCGGCCGAGCCCTGGGCGCACGACGTCGAGCTCGTGCACGTGCCCGTCCGCTCTCGCAGCCGGCCGAGGCGGGTGCTCGCCGAGCAGACGTTGCTCCCACGCGCCGCCCGCAGGGCTCGTGTCGATCTGCTCCACAACGTCCAGAACACGGCGCCCGCGATGCCGCGCGTCCCTCAGGTGACGACGATCCTCGACGTGATCTACAAGCGCCATCCGGAGACCCACGCAGGGGTGCTGGCGGCGGGTGTGGCGCTGCTCGTCCCGCTGGCCGCGCGGCGCT
The DNA here is from genome assembly GCA_963850415.1 of uncultured Actinomycetes bacterium. Classification (GTDB taxonomy): domain Bacteria; phylum Actinomycetota; class Thermoleophilia; order Gaiellales; family Gaiellaceae; genus VAXT01. The sequence continues at coordinate 843,158 of CAWKLE010000003.1, read as the reverse complement.
CGCGGAGGATCCTCACGCTGTCCGAGGCGGCGAAGGAGGACATCGCCCACTACCTGCACGTCGAGCGCGACCGGATCGACGTGACGCCGCTCGGGCCCGGGCTCCGGGACGACGTCCCACCGGTCGGCGAGGCGGAGCTCAGGCGGCGCCACGCGCTCGGCGACGCGCCGATCGTCCTGACCGTCTCCGCGAAGCGCCCGCACAAGAACCTCCAGCGACTGCTCGAAGCGATCGCGCTCGTCCAGGCCGATCCCGAGCCTGTGCTGGTCGCACCCGGATACGAGACCGTGTTCGAGCCGGAGCTCAGGCAGCGCGCAGGCGACCGCGTCCGGTTCCTCGGCTGGGTCGACGACGAGGAGCTCGAGGGCCTGTACCGGGCCGCGACCTGCTTCGTCTTCCCCTCGCTCGCGGAGGGGTTCGGGCTCCCGGTACTTGAGGCGATGATGCGGGGGGTGCCGGTCGCCTGCTCGCGGATCGGACCGCTCCAGGAGGTCGCCGGAGACGCCGCGCGCTACTTCGAGCCGACGGATGTCGAGGAGATGGCCCGCGCGATCGAGTCGCTCCTGGCCGACTCCGACCTGCGGAAGCGCCTCTCCGAGTCGGGCCGGGAGCGCGCGAAGGAGTTCAGCTGGGCACGGACCGCGGAGGCGACGATTGCAAGCTACGAGCGCGCACTCGCCTAGCGCACCGCGGCACGGCGGCGCAGGCCGTCGCGAAAGCCGAGCTCAGAGTTGATCGCTCCCTCAGGGAGGTCCTGCCGTGCGCCGGCAGCCTTTCTCCAGCCGCGCAGCCGGCCCCGCGCCGCAGCCAAATCGCGCCCGCTGACCGTCTCCATCGCGGTCACGCCCGCCTCGACTGCGAGCGCCCAGCCGGCCGTCATCAGACCGTGCCCGAGCACGCCGTATTTCCGCAGCATGTACGCGCGCGATGCACCTGCGATCTCCACCTGCCGGCGCGAGCGATGCCCGATCGTGGCCGACCCGAGATGGATTCCGGTCGCCTCCGGCGCGCCGGCCGCGAGCCAGGCGTCGGCGCGCAGGCGCAGTGCGAGGTCGACGTCCTCCATGTAGGCGAACATCCGCTCGTCGAATCCGCCGGCGGCGGTCAGAGCCTCGCGACGGTACGCGGCTGCCCCGCCGCTCGGCCCGAGCAGGTTCTCGTCGTCGACCTGAGTCTGGGGATACGGCGCTCCCGCGAAGCGCGGGTACGCCGCGAGGGTCGCGTCACACTCGAGCCCGTAGTTGTCGATCTCGGCACGCCCGGGCCGCAGCAGCAGCCCGCTCACCATCCCGACCCGCTCGTCATCGGCCAGCGGCGCCACGATCCGCTCGACGAAGACTGGATCGCATTCGACGTCGTTGTTCACGAGCACGACGATGGGCGCCTCCCCGCGCTCGACACCGCGATTCACGCCGCCCGCGAATCCATAGTTCCGATCGAGCTCGACGACCACGACCGCCGGGAAGCGGTCGCGGACGAGCGTGTCCGTTCCGTCAACCGAGCCGTTGTCGGCGACGATCACGCGATGCGCGACGGTCTGCCGCCCAAGGCTCTCGAGGCAGCGCGCCAAGAGCTCGCGACCGTTCCACGTCGGGATGACGACGTCGATTCCGGTCACGCCGGTCGAGCGAGCAGGTACCAGACCCGGCCGAAGAACTCGCCCGCGACGCCGTTCGAGACGCTGGCCGGCACCTTGACGCGCAGCTCGCGCAGCCGGTGCGTCATCGACGAGGTCGAGCCCTCGACGGCCCATCCAGCCTGCGCGAGCAGGCGGTGCATGTCCTTCCTCGTGAACCAGCGAATGTGCGTCGCGTCCCGGTGGCCCATCTCGGTGTAGCCGAACGTGCCGTGCAGGATCAGGTCTCCGGCGAGCGACCAGTGACGCGCATTTGGCACCGAGACGTTGAGATGACCGTCGGCCGCGACAAGCTCACGGAGCCGGGTCAGGACGGCGCCGGGATCGACGAGGTGCTCGAGGACGTCGTAGCAGAGGATCGTGTCGAACTTGTCGGTGATGCCCATGAGCGCCTCGTGGGCATCGCCGACCTCGACGCGGTCGTAGACCTCCGCCGCCTTCGCCGCGGCCCCCGGCTGGATCTCGACACCGGTGATCCACGTGGCGCCCGCCGCGCGCAGAGGCCCGTTCGCCCCGCCCTCGCCGCAGCCGACGTCGAGCACGCGGCCGAGCGGTCTCGGCAGCTCGCTGACGAGGCTTTCGCGCTCCTGTCCGTAGTAGCCGGCCGGCTTCTCGCCGAGGGGGATTGCTTCGGGCACGGGCTGCATTCTGACCGTCAGCGGCCTGCTGATCCGAGCAGCGCGTCCTTGACCTCGGGCGGGAGGACGCCAGTGAGCCAGACGACGCCGGCGAAGAGCACCGACGCAATGACTGCCGCGATGAGCGACGGCACCGGCACGAAGAACGCGACGGAGGCAACTCCGGCTGCCAACGCGACCTTCCAGGCGAAGGCGAAGTTGGGGAAGAGCAAGCGATCGGACCGCCCGAGGGCGAGCAGGAGCAGGAGCGTGAGGATCGTCTCGCCGACGACCGCGGCCACGGCTGCGCCCACCTCCTCGTAGAGCGGGATCAGAATCAGCCCGAGGGCGATCACGATCACGAGGGCGATGCCGTTCGCGATCGCCAGCGCGCCCTGCCTGCGAATGGCGATCAACGCGAACTGGCAGACGAGGCCGAGGAACACCGCCAGCAGCGCGACGCTCTGGATCCGAACGAGCGGCACGGCGTCCAGGTACTGGCTCCCGCCGAGCAGCCTGATCAGCGGCTCGGCCAGGAAGACGACCATCAGCACGAGGTACGCGGCGACGATCAACCCCACCTCGACCATGCGCTGCAACTGGTAGCGGAGCCGCTCGCGGTCGGCCTCGGCGGTCGCCATCACCGGCAACGCCACGGAGAGCACGAGCGCCGGAAGCCCGAAGAGGGTCTCGTAGATGCGGAACGACGTGGCGAAGAGGCCGGTCGCCCGGGCCGTGGCGAGCAACGACATGAGGATGATCAGGATCCGGAAGTAGAGAACGTTCATCACGAGGAACGCGGCGACGGGGAGCGCCTCGCGGATGAGGAAGCTCCACTCGGACGCTCGGTACGCCGGCTTCACGAGCCAGCTCCTGCCCACGAGCCACGGGGTGATCCCGAGCAGGACGATGCCGACCGCGATCTGCACCGTGAAGAACGGCCCGAGCGAGGCGCCGGCGACGACGAGGAGCGCGATCACGACCACCGCGACCGCCTGCTTGAGCACCTCCGCGACGGTGATCTGGAAGATCCGCAGCTCGACCGACAGCGGCAGCATCAAGGTCGCCTGCGCGTTGATCATCACGAGGCCGACTCCGGCGAGTGCCGTCCCGATGACGAGCGTGCTGTCGTAGCCGGCCGCGATCGCGAAGATGACGGCGGCGATGACGCCGATCGGCGTCAGCACGAGACGGAGCCCGATCAGGTTCTCCAGCAGTTGCCGGCGAGGCTCGCCCCGGGGTCTCAAGGCGAGCTCGCGTGCCCCGACGGCGGTCAGGCCGGCGTCGGTGATCCCGCTCACGATCGCCATCAGCGACAGCACGGTGACGTAGCGCCCGAAATCGTCGACGCCGAGGTAGCGGAGGAGGAAGACCGAGGCGACTGCCGTCAGCCCGACGCCGAGCGCGTACCCGAGGCCGCGGATCGTCCCTCCGCGGATCACGCGCTGCCCGGCCTCGGGCGAGCGCAGGATGTCGTCTGCGTCGGTCTGCATCAGGCTCCCGTGTCGCGGGCCTCGGGGCCGGCTGTTATGTGGAGGCCGTGGACGAGAGTCGCTCGAGGTCGGCGTCGACCATCATCTCGACCAGCTCACGGAACGAGACGCGCGGATCCCAGCCGAGCTGCTCGCGCGCTTTGGCCGCGTTCCCGACGAGGTGGTCGACCTCTGCCGGCCGGAGGAATGCGGGGTCGATCTGCACGTACTGGTTCCGCTCGAGGCCCGCGTGTCCGAAGGCGATGTCGGCGAACTCCTGTACCGAATGCTCCTCGCCGGTCGCGATCACGTAGTCGTCGGGCACCTCCGCCTGGAGCATCAGCCACATCGCCTCGACGTAGTCCCCGGCGAAACCCCAATCGCGCTTCGCATCGAGGTTGCCCAGCCGCAACTCGTCGGCGAGACCGAGCTTGATGCGCGCAACGCCGTCCGTGATCTTCCGCGTCACGAACTCGAGACCGCGGCGAGGGCTCTCGTGGTTGAAGAGGATCCCGGAGACCGCGAAGAGGCCGTACGACTCGCGGTAGTTGACCGTGATGAAGTGCCCGTAGGCCTTCGCCACGCCGTAGGGAGAGCGTGGGTAGAACGGCGTCGTCTCGCTCTGCGGAACCTCGCGCACCTTCCCGAACATCTCCGACGATGAGGCCTGGTAGAAGCGGGTGTCCGGCTTCGCGCGCCTGATCGCCTCCAGCAGTCGCGTGACCCCGACCGCGGTGAACTCGGCAGTCAGCACGGGCTGGCGCCAGGAGGTCGGGACGAAGCTCTGCGCGCCGAGGTTGTAGACCTCGTCCGGCTGCGCCTCCTCGAGCGCCTCGACGAGCGAGGACTGGTCGAGCAGGTCGGCCTGGACGAGCCGAATCCGGTCCGTCAGGTGCTGGATGCGCTCGAAGTTCTCCGTCGACGAACGCCGGACCATGCCGTGCACCTCGTAGCCCTTGTCGAGCAGGAGCTCGGCCAGATACGACCCGTCCTGCCCTGTGATCCCGGTGATGAGGGCCCGCTTTGCCATCTACGCGCTCGCCATCCTCTCAGCAACGGCCGCCCGCGCCGCGTCCAGGGCGTCGGCCAGGGTTTGCTCGAGCGGAATGGTAGGCGCCCAACCTGTCACCGCTCGCAGGCTGGACGCATCGCCGCAGAGCTCGGTGACCTCGCTCGCCCGGAAACGCGACGGATCCTCCTCGACCTCGATCGGGCAGCTCGCGAGCGACACGAGCCTGTCGAGCACCTCGCGCATCGCCACGGCGCGTCCGGACGCCACGTTGTACGTGCCGGCCGGGACGGACGGGTCGAGCAGGGCCTCGTACGCCCGGATCACGTCGCGGACGTCGGTGATGTCGCGTTTGGGGCTGAGGTCGCCGACGAGCACCGTTCCGCGCCCGGCTTCCTCCGCACGCGCGATCTGGGCGGCCCACGAACCGACGGCAAAGCGTTCGTCGCGTCCGGGGCCTTCGTGCTGGAAGGCTCGGGCGACGACCACGTCGGAGCCGGCGCGCGCGAACTGGTTTGCGGCCAGCTCTGCTGCCGCCTTGGACGCTGCGTAGGGCGAAGTGGGCCGGAACGGAGCCGTCTCCGGAGTCGGGATCTCGTCGGCCTGGCCGTAGACGTCACCCGTCGAGACCACGAGCACGCGCGCACCGGGTGCATGCGAGCGCACCGCGTCGAGGACGTTCACGGTGCCGAGCGCGTTCACACGCCACGGCTCGCCCGCATCCGTCCACGAGGCGGCAACCGAAGAGGCCGCGGCGAGATGGACGACGCTGTCGGCGCTCGTCGCAGCGAAGGCTTGCGCCAGAGCGTCCGCATCGGTGACGTCAGCGTCCAGGGCGATCGCCCGCGCACCGAGATGGGCGAGCAGATGACCTCCGACGAAGCCCTTGGCTCCCGTCACCGCGATCGAGCCGGACACGGGCGCGACCCTACCAGCGGGCTATCGTTCCCTCGATGTCCGTCCTCGATCGGGCGAGGGCCGCGCCCACGGCCGGGGAGCTCGTGCGCTACAGCGTCGCCCTCGGCGGTCGAGGCCTCCTGCGCGGCGGTGGCGGTGAGGCGGCACGGAGGGTCTGGATGCCGCTCGACGTCGACCGGGTGGTCGAGCTTCCGTGGGCCGGCGCGCAGGTCAGCGCGAAGTCGCCGGCGCGCGTGCTCGACCTCGCCAGCCCGAAGCTGCTCGCGGCCTGGCTGGCGGAGCACACCGCGTCGAACGTCGTCGCGACCGACCTCTGGCCGGTCGAGATCGAACGCTGGCGGCGGCTGATCCGAGCCGCGGACCCGGTCGGCAACCGCTATCGGCGACTCACGCTGGAGACCGCGGACGGCACGGCGCTCGCCTACCCGGACGCGAGCTTCGACGCCGCCTACAGCATCTCGGTGATCGAGCACATCCCCGGCGACGGGGACGCGAAGGCGATGTCCGAGCTCGCGCGCGTCCTGCGCCCCGGCGCGCTGCTCGTCCTCACCTTCCCCTACCGCAAGGAGTTCGAGGACGAGTTCGTCGAGCACGATCTCTACGGGACGCGCTTCGAGGGCGAGCCGATCTTCTTCTGCCGCCACTACTCCGGTGACGCCGTGCAGGAGCGACTGCTCGCGGGTGGCGCATTCGACGTCGTCGAGCGCGTGCTGTGGCGAAAGGAAGGCGTCCCGCAGGCTCAGGCGCGCGCCCGCACGATCATCCCGAGCGGCTGGCCGGTCGGCCACCTCCTCGGGCCCGTGCTCCCGCTGCTCGGCCGGCGGGCAATGCGTGTGGGCACCGTGGACGACCCCGCTCCGAACAACGTGCTCGGGCTCGCTCTCAGGCGCCGCTGACGGGCCGCTTGGTCATCGCGAGCGCGACCGAGGTCCAAGTCTGCGTGCGTAGCCCGAACCGCCGCACTCGCACAGCGACGTGCGGATAGTCGGCGCCGGTGGTCGACGTGACCCGGCCGCCCCCGTGGAGCTCGATCACGTTGCCGCCCGTCTCGGGCGGCTTCGAATCGAGGGGCTGCACGAGCTCGAGCCCGCTCGGCTCGACGATCTCGGCGGACAGGGTCTCGGGCGTGAAGATTCTGATCGGCCAGGCCACCTTGCTCCCTGCTTCCTGCACCGCGCGCGGACCGAGCAGGCTCCGCCAGAGGAAGCACTCGGTCACGATGAACGCAGCGCCCCCAGGCCGCAGGACGCGACCGATCTCCTCGGCGGAACGACGGATGTCCGCCCACGAGCCGAAGTGCTCGATCGACGAAAGCGAGAAGACGGCGTCGAAGGAGCCATCCTCGAACTCGAGCTCCTTCGCGTCCATGTGACGCGCCTCGAGGTGGGACTCGCGGTACGGGTAGGGCGAGAACGAGGCGGGGTCGTTCAGCATCGTGCGATCGGCTTCGAGCCCGCTGAAGATGCCCTCGCCGTAGATGTCGGTTGCGACGACCTTGCCGACGCGGTTTGCGAGCCAGAAGAGCACCGTCTCGTGCCCCGCTCCGACGGAGAGAATCCGCGTCTCGTCCCCGAGCAGGCCCGCGTCCTCCAGGAAGAGCGTCAGGAGCGCGTACTCCCAGTTCTTGCGGTGCACCCGCTCGGACGGGTCGAGCCCGGGAACGATGTCGTCGATCCGCTCCTGGACGACCGGGTCGTCGAAGTCGCGGAGGTCGCAGAGCTTGACGTACTGGCGACGGAGCCCGGGCAGCGTCACCCGGCGACATCCAGCTGCTCGGCGAGCTCGCCGTCGAGCGTGCGCGAGAGGACGTCGACGATCCGCTCCGCCGCGTGCCCGTCCCAGAGGGGTGGCACCTGCGCGTCCCGCTCACGGGCTTCCGACAGCAGTGCCGGCACGTCGCCGATGCGCGCCGGCTCGAGGCCGAGCAACGTGTTGGTGCCCAGCGAGACCGTGATCGGGCGCTCCGTGTTGGCGCGAAGCGTGAAGCAGGGTAGCCCGAGGTACGTCGTCTCCTCCTGGATTCCGCCTGAGTCGGTGAGCACTCCGGCCGAGCCGGCAACGAGGCTCAGGAACTCGATGTAGCCGACCGGCTCGATCAGCCGCAGCCGCTCGGAAGCGACGTCCACGCCGAGCGTCTCCAGGGCCGCGCGCGTCCGCGGATGGACGGGGAAGACGACCTCGAGCGCCTCCGAGACCGTCTCCAGCTCCGCGACGGCCTCGGCCAGCAGCGTCCCGTCGACGAGGCTCGGCCGGTGCAGCGTGACGACGAGGTAGTCGCCGCGCACCAGGCCACGCGCCTCGGGCGCCCCCGCCTCGTCGATCCGCTCCCGCATCGCGACCAGCGAGTCGATCATCGTGTTGCCGACGTCGTAGATGCTCTCGGCCGAGCGGCCTTCGGCGAGCAGGTTCTCGCGCGCCTCGGGCGAGTGGATGAACAGGAGCTGCGAGACCTGGTCGGCGACGATGCGGTTGATCTCCTCGGGCATCGTCCGGTCGAACGAGCGCAAGCCCGCCTCGACGTGCCCGATCGGGAGGAGCAGCTTGGCCGCGGTGAGCGCAGCGGCGAGCGTCGAGTTCACGTCCCCGGGTACGAGCACGACATCCGGCTCAGTCTCGAGGAGCACGGGCTCGAGCCGCTCCATCACGCCGGCCGTCTGCTGCGCGTGCGACCCGGAACCGACTCCGAGCGCGTACTCCGGCTCGCCGACGCCGAGCTCCTCGAGGAAGATCTCCGACATCTCGCGGTCGTAGTGCTGGCCCGTGTGCACGAGCACGTGCTCGAACTCGTCGCCGCGCCGCGCGAGCTCGGCCGCGATCGGCGCGATCTTCATCATGTTCGGCCGCGTTCCGACCACGGACAGGACTCTGCGCCGCGCGGCCATGGAGCCAGAATAGTCCGGCTAGGCGGCGCGAACGTAGTAACGGACGCTTCGGGCCCCATCCGCAGGTTCAGGCTGGCCTTCGACGCGCTCTATGGTGCCGCCTCGCGCGGCGACAATCGTCTGCACGTCGGCGTCGGAGATGGCCGTCAACCGCACCGGAAACAGCCCAAGCTTTCCGAGCAGCACGTCGTGCGGCACCCCGAGCCGGCGAAGCACTGCGTAGACGCGGCGCCGAGGCTGAAGCCGGCGCGCAAGCGTAAGGTGCTCGACGCTCTGGAACACGACGAGTCCGCCGGGACGAACGACGCGCAGGAACTCGTCGATGTACGACCGGATCAGGTCGGTGCGCGGCATGTGCTGGAGCACGAGGGACGAGTAGACGAAATCGAAGGAGGCCGACTCGAAGGTTCCGAGATCCACCCGGTCGTTGACCTCGAACCGACAACTCCGCCCCTCGTTCAACTCCCGGGCGAGCCGGATCATCTCAGCCGAGATGTCGAGCCCGACCGCCTCCTCGAACGAATTCGAAAGCGCTCTCGTCAGCCGGCCCACGCCACACCCGAAGTCGAGCGCGCGCTCGTGCTGCCGGGGGTACCCGAGGGTCTCTGCAATCCGGAGCACCTCCGCGATCTCCGCCTCCCCGCTCGCAAAGAAGGCGTCCACGTTCCACCGCCCTCCACGTGTCTCCGGCGACGCGAGAATCGCCCACAGCGGATCGATGTCGGCGAGGTCCTCCCAGTCCCGCCGGTGCCGGTCGAGCGCCGTCAACGACGCTTAGTAGGCGCCCCGGGCTCCGAGCACCGCAGGGACCGTCTTCAGCAGGATCGACACGTCGAGCCAGATCGACCAGTGCTCGAGGTAGTAGAAGTCGAGCCGGACGAGGTCGTCGAAGCCGAGGGCCGAGCGGCCGGCGACCTGCCAGAGACCCGTCATCCCGGGGAGCACGAGGTAGCGCTTGCGGTGCCAGGGCTCGAGCAGCTCGTAGTCGCGCACCGGGAGCGGGCGCGGTCCGACGAGACTCATCTCGCCGCGCAGGACGTTCAGCACCTGCGGGATCTCGTCGAGCGAGAAGCGGCGCAGGAAGCGCCCGACGCGCGTGACCCGCGGATCGTCCTTGATCTTGAACAGCGCGCCCTCGGCCTCGTTGCGGCGCTCCAGCTCCTCCTGCTGGGCCTCGGCGTCGGCACGCATCGTGCGGAACTTGATCATCCCGAACTCGCTCTCGTTCAGCCCGATCCGGCTGTCGCGATAGAAGACAGGCCCTGGCGAGTCGAGCTTGATCGCCAGCGCGATGAACGCCCAGAGTGGCAGCCCGACGATCGCGACGAACGCGCTCACGGTGAGGTCGAACCCGCGCTTCACGAGCCAGTCCGCGCCGACGAAGACGGGCGGGCGCAGCTCGAACAGCGGCAGGCCTTGCCCGGGCACGTACTCGCCCCGGCGCTCGATCAGGAGCTCGGTCGCCCGCGGGGCGACCCGCACCTTCACACCGCGCCGATGAGCCTGCTCGACGATCTCGACCAGCTCGCGGTCGCTGAAGTCCGAATCGGCGACGATCAGCTCGTCGACGTGGTGCGCCGCGAGCACGGCCGGCATCGCGGAGGGCGGCCCCAGGGGACGCAGGCCGGCGCTGTCCGGCGGCGTCGAGAGCGCGCCGACGAACTCGTAGTCGATCCCGCCGCGGCTCGCGCCGAGCGTACGGCGGAGACGCTCCAGGCTCTCGCCCGTGCCGACGAGGATCGCCCGCCTCCGGACCCCGGCGAACTTGAGCAGGTCGCTCGTGATCACGTCGTAGCTGCCGCGCAAGAGGCCGATGAAGAACGCGCTCGTCAAGACCGCCGTCGGCGCAAGGCCGTACGTACGGAAGTTGTGGCCCGTGCCGATCGTGAAGATCAGCGTGATCACGGCGACGAGAGCGAGCGAGGCCAGGATCCGTCCGAACCCGGCTCGCCGCTCGCGCTCGGCATAGAGGCCCGCACGCCAGAAGACGAGCACGGTGATCACGGTCAGGAACGGCAGCCAGTCGGTCTCGACCCTCCAGCGCAGCCCCCACAGCGAGACGTCGTTCCCGTAGACGAATGCACGCAGGGTGAGCGCCGCGTAGACGCCGAGCACGAGCCCGGCGAGGTCGAGCACGACGAGCGCCGTCACGCTGGCAATGCGTCGAATCGCGCCCTGCAGCGGCAGAAACGGCGTCGTCGAACGGATGTCTCCGAGTTGGGCGGTCTCGAGATCGTCGCCTCGGAGGCTCGGGGCGGACTTCGGCGACTGCGCCGGAGGCGCGTGTTCGGTAGCCACGGGCCGTTTCATGATACGGCCCGGTCGCGCTATTTCGGCATTCGCCGGAAGGCCTGCCAGCTCGGCTTACGGCGCCCGGTGGCCGTGTAGAGGCCCGATTGCCAGCCGTTTCCGATCCTGGCCTCGTCCTTCAGGAGGAACCAGATCATCATGTCGATCCGCGGGTTCGCACGCGCGATCCCGTACGCCTGCGACAGGTACGTGGCCTGTTTCGTCCAGGAGACGCCGAAGCTGCGATCGGGCGGGTTCGTCTGGTAGCCGTACTCGGTGATCCAGAGATGCTTGTTGCCGTACAGCCGCGTGAGCTCGCGCAGCAGCTCGTTGATGTTCCCGAGCGTGATCGCGCGCGGCCCGGGCGGAGGCTTGCGCGGCGACTCGTTCGGATGCTGGTAGTACGGGTGGTGCGCGTAGACGTCGAAGCTCGCGTGGGCCCGCTTCAGGCCCCGCAGGAAGATGAGTGGTGACACGGACGCCCGCGGCTGCGTTCCGGTGTTGTTCCCGCGCGGTGCGGTCGCGCCGCAGGCCACCTTCTCGCCGGCGAGCCCCGTCAGGTGGACGCCGGACATGACCGCGTTGCACATGCCTGCGTAGATCCGCGGGCTGGCGAGCTTGTACTTGCTCCGGCTGATCTTCGTGAACTGGGGCTTCAGGAAGACCGGGTTGTTCGGCTCGTTCCACGCCATCCAGAACCGTACGGCCGGCAGGGCCGGTGCATCGGGAGTCGGATGGAAGCTGCCGCTGTAGCGCTTCGCGGCCGCGAAGGCGAAGTTGCGAAGATCGATCGTCCGGCGCGGCGCCATGTTCTTCGCCGGGCCCGCCCACGACGGCGTCCAGAGGATCGAGAACACGGGCTTGATCTTGTTGTCGGCAGACTCCTTGACCATCGCGTCGTAGACCGACCAGTCGTAGGCCGGATCGTTCGGGTTGAGCGCGTTCGCGGGGCGTTTCTTGCGAGCGACGCCGCTCGGGCCTCCCCAGTAGAGATTGACCCGCAGCGCCTCGACGCCCAGCAGCTTGTACTGGTCGAACGCCCATGTCGGGTCGCCGAGCGTCCCCTGCTCGTCGAAGATGCCCACGATCAGGTTCCGCGACTGTGGATGCGGCTGCGCGGACGGCGCGACCAGCCCGGCGACGACCGCGAGGCCGAGCGCGAGGAACGCCGCGAGCACGAGCTGTTTACGCACGGATCCGCTCCATCGTCGGCAGCATCCGCCGCAGGCCTTCCTCGAGGTCGATCTCGGGCTCCCACCCGAGCAGCTGCTTGGCGCGCGTGATGTCCGGCTGCCGGATCTGCGGGTCGTCCACGGGCAGCGCCTCGAACACGATCTCGCTCTTCGACTCGGTCACGCGCAGCACGGTCTCGGCGAGATCGAGGATCGTGAACTCGCTCGGGTTGCCGAGGTTGACGGGGAGGTGCTCGTCGCTGACGGCGAGCAGGTAGAGGCCGCGGATCAGGTCGTCGACGTAGCAGAAGCTCCTCGACTGCGAGCCGTCGCCGAAGACCGTCAGCGGTTTGTTCTCCAGCGCCTGGCGGACGAAGGTCGGGATCGCGCGGCCGTCGTGGGCGCGCATCCGCGGTCCGTAGGTGTTGAAGATCCGCACGATCGCCGTGTTCACGCCCTGCTGGCTGCGGTACGCCATCGTCAGCGCCTCGGCGTAGCGCTTCGCCTCGTCGTAGACCCCGCGCGGGCCGATCGGGTTGACGTGGCCCCAGTACGTCTCGGGCTGCGGGTGCACCTGCGGGTCACCGTAGATCTCGCTCGTCGACGCGAGCATGAAGCGGGCGCGCTTCCACTTGGCCAGACCGAGCGCGTGGTGCGTTCCGTAGGAGCCGGTCTTGAGCGAGTGGAGCGGCTGGCGCAGGTAGTCGATCGGGCTCGCCAGCGCGGCGAGGTGGAAGACGTAATCGACCGGCTCGTCGATCTCGATGTGCTCGATCACGTCGTGGTTCACGAACGTGAATGCGTCGTCCCGAAGGTGCTCCAGGTTGGCGAGCGAGCTCGACTCCAGGTTGTCGATGCAGATGACGCGCTGTCCCTGCTCGAGCAGGTGCTCGCAGAGATGGGAGCCGAGGAAGCCGGCTCCGCCGGTGACGACCGCCGTAGACACGAGGGGCGCAGGATAGCCATGCCCCCGGACCGGCCTGCCGATTCTTACGAACCCTTAACCGCGGTCCCTTTCCTCGTTGACAAGGGGGGCTGGGGGCGAGATGCTGGCCCCATGCAGCTCGGAGCCGTCCTCGCGTTCAGTCTTTTCGGGTTCCTCCTCATCGGCGGCATCATCCTGATGGTCGTCTTGGTCGTCGCCGCGATCTGGAAGATGCGCAGTGACGACTTCTGGGACGAGCCCCCCGGCTAGGGACTACCTCAGGTCCTTGTTCGACTCCATGTCGAACAGCATCGCGAAGAGCGTGAACAGCAGCCCTGCGATCAGGAGCAGGGCGATCAGGACGACCGTCGCCACGGTCAGCTGGTTGCCGCCGATACGAAGAACCGTGACCGTGACTCCGAGCGCGAGCCCGAGCAGCGAGAAGAAGAGCCCGAACACGTAGAAGAAGACGAGCGGGTGGAAGTCCCTGATCACATACTTCTCGCGCATCCGCCAGAAGAAGGCCTTCGTCAGAAGCCACGAGATCGACGGGATCACCCGGCTGAGCCGGATCCCGGATTTCTCGCCGACGCCGTAGACCGGGCGCGAAGGCACGTCCCGGACACGCGCGTTGATCACGTTCAGGTGGACGAGCATGTCGTTCGGGAAGCCGTAGCGCGGGTAGATGCGGTCCAGGTCGAGCAGCTCGAGGGTCTGCTTGCCGACCGCGGTGTAGCCGGCCTGTGAATCGGCGACGTGCCAGTAGCCGGACGCGATCTTCGTCAGCAGCGAAAGGACGGCATTGCCGAGGTAGCGGTTGCGCGGGATCAGCTCCCAGGCGCGGCCGGTGAAGAGCCTGTTCGCCTTCGCGTAGTCGACCTCGCCGCGAGCGACGGGCCCGGCTATCGCCTCCAAGTCAGCCGGGTCCATCTGGTTGTCGCCCGCCATCACGCACGTGACGTCGACGCCGTGCTCGAGTGCGCGGCGGTAGCCGGTCAGGATCGCGGCTCCGACGCCCCGGTTCTTTTCGTGCGTGATCACCTCGACCCGCGGGTCGCCGCTCGTGCCGGCGGCCGCCGCCGTGCCGTCGCGTGAGGCGTCGTCGACGACGATCACGCGGTCGACGAGCTCGGGCATGCTCGCGATCGTCGTCGAGATGAGGTGCTCCTCGTCGAACGCCGGCACGACGACGGCGACCGTCTTGCCGTCGATCATCTATTCGCGACCGGTGCGCGCCGCGATCGGCTCCCAGAGCAGGGCGGCGAAGAGGCCGATGATCAGTCCGATCAGGCCGGCGACGACCACCGAGTTGCGCGGGCTCCGGGCCGTCGCCTTCGCGGCCACCCCGCGGTCGAGCACGCGGGGGAGCTCGACCTGCTCCGCCTGGGCGAGGAGCTGCCGCGCCTGGAGCCGGTCCTGCTCGAGCGTTCCGCGCCGCTGTTCCATCGTCAGGAGCAGCGTGCCGAGGGTCAGGCGCTCGGTCGGGGCCGCGCTGCCCAACTGGGTACGGACCTGATTCGCCTGCTGATCGATCGCGTCGAGCTGCTGCTGGTCGGAGGCGATCTGCTGCCGGAAGGTGTCGACTTTCAGCTTCGCGTATCCGCCCGTGACGGCGGCGATCTTGGCGGCGATCGCATTGGCCGCCGCGCTCACCTGGCCGCGCTTCGGCCCTTCGACCGTCACTGCGTAGAGCTGGTTCGGCGCGCCTTTCGGAGCGCCGCTCTTGATCGGCCTGGTCGACACGCCGGCGCGAAGCTCTCGCACGGACATGCCCGACGCCTGGGCCACTTGCTGCAGCGTCCCCTGTCCGCGAGCGAGCTGGCCAACGGTGTTCGGATTCGTCGCAGGAGTCTGAATCAGCTGCCCGCTGGCGCCATACGGCGTGCCCACGTACACCGTGGCCTGCGCGCGGTACACGTCCTTGCCGCCGAGGGCGACGAAATAGCCGATCGCGGCGCCGATGACGAGGCCTGCAACGGGCAGCCACCAGCGGGCGACGAGCGCGTCGAGGTACCGGCTGAAGTCGACCTCGCGCTCGGGCTCGGGGCCCGGCTGCGAGCGCGGGCGTTCGCTGGTCGCGGTCATGCCTCCCCCGGTTCGCTCGCCACGGGCTCCGGGAGCTCCTCGGCGAACGGCTCCAGGCGGCCGTCGCTTCCCTCGGCCAGGCAGAGGTCGGAGAAGAAGCGCGTCATGACGACGCCCTCGCGGAACTCGCCGACCGTCGGCTCGGGCCGCTCCCCGGAGGCGAGCGCGAGTGCGAGCTCCGGGTAGCGGCTCCCGGCCGCGAGCGGAAGCGGGAACGCCCCGCCGAAGCGCGGGTTGACGTCCGTGACCAGCAGCGACCCGTCCTCCTCCCGGAAGCACTGGATGTTCGCGGGCCCCCAGATCGGCAGCGCCTCGGCCACCCGGCGCCCGTGTTCGATCAACTCCCAGTCCTTGATCGTCATGCCCTTGATCGATTCGCCGCCCTTGGACTCGATCATCGTTCGCGGGATCGCATTCAGACAGGTGCCGGAGAAGTCGCAGAGGACGTCGATCGAGAACTCCTCGCCCAGGCACCACGACTGGACGAACGACGGCACGGGCGTGTGGGCGAGATGGTAGTCGAGCTGGGCGCGGTCCTTCGCGACGTAGATGTGCCGCGAGCCGAAGCCTTCGCGGGCCTTGACGGCGACCGGGAAGGTGACGTCGGCGGGCGTATCCTCGGGCAGCCAGCTCGTGGGTGACGCGAGCCCGTGGCGCCCGAGGGCTCCGTGCGCGAGGTACTTGTCGCCCATCTGCTCGACGACGTCGGCCGGGGACAGGAGCACCGCGGCGGCGATCTCGTCGCGGGCGCGCGCGAGGAGCAACTGGTCGAGATCGGTCAGCGGGACGATCAGGTCGACCTCGTGCTCGGCGACGAGGGCAGAGAGCTCGGGGACGTAGCCGGGATCGTCGACTCGCCGGACGAGCTCGTAGCGATCGGCGTGGTAGAGCGCCGGGGCGAGCGGGTTGACGTCGACCGCAATCGTGGTCGCGCCGGCCCGGCCGAAGGCCGAGACGATGTCGACGCGCTGGCCGGCGCAGGTGAAGAGGACGGTGGTCACGGCGAAAGAGCGTAACGACTGGCGCGAAGCGCCTGTCCGCGGAGCGGGCGAGTGGAGGGGGTTTGGGGCAACCGGGAGGTTCCCCCAACGCGTTTCTCGGAAGTCACGCTCTCGGCACGGTCGTGTTTCACGCGTGTGACACCTTCGTGAATACGATTGCGACGGGGAGGAGGTGGGATGTGCCTTCTCTTATGGCGTTTTCGGAGGCTGGCCGCCCGCCCGCCAGCCACCGGTCTTTCCCTTGTACGTCCCGCCGAACAGCGCGCCCGGCGTGCGCGCGAGGATCTTCAGATCGAGCAAGGGAGAGCGGTGGTCGACGTACCAGACGTCGAGCTCGATCCGCTCTTCCCACGGCAGCGACGCGCGGCCCTGTACCTGCGCCCAGCCGGTGATGCCGGGCCGCACGTCCAGGCGCCTCCGCTGATGCGGCGTGTACTGCTCGACCTGGTACGCGAGCGTCGGCCGCGGCCCGATCAGGCTCATCTCGCCGCGCACGACGTTCCACAGCTGCGGCACCTCGTCCAGTGAAAGCCGCCTCAACCACGAGCCCACCCGCGTGATCCGCGGATCGCCGTGGTCCACGGCCCAGCCGGCGCCCTGGCGCTCCGCACCGACGACCATCGTCCTCAGCTTCACGAGCTCGAATTCACGCCCGTCTTTCCCTACCCGCTGCTGGCGGTAGAGCACCGGTCCGCCGCCGTCGAGCTTGATCGCGAGCGCGGCAGCCGCGAGAAACGGGCTCGCCACGACGAGCCCGAGCGACGCGCCCGCGACGTCGAGCGCCCGGTTCACCGCGTGCCCTCGATCCGCTCCCAGAGGAGCGGCGGCCCGAAGCGGACGTAGCGCGCGAGGCCGGCCAGCGTCGCCCACGTGACGACGAGGTAGTAATAGGCGAGGCCCGCGCCTGGGATCGGCAGCCGCAGCCGCCCCGCGCCGGCGAGCAGCAGCCAGACGAGCTGCAGTGCCAGCGCCGCCTGGTAGATCCAGCCCTCGCCGACAAGCGCCGCGTTCGAGACGAGCAGCAGGACGTGGAGGATCCCGCTCCCGTACCGCAGGAGCCGGTGCGAGACGAGCTCGACGAAGTAGACCGGCCCGACCCGTCGCAGCATTCCGCGGAACACGTGCACCCACGCGCCGCGCAGCATCCGCACCTTTCGCTGGTACTCGTCCTCGATGTCCCGCGACGGCTTCTCGACGGAGACCGCGTCGGGGTCATAGACGGCCCGCCGGCCGCGCTGCACCATCAGGTACGGGAGTCCGAGGTCGTGGCCGCACCAGGGCTCGAGATCGATCCAGTCGGCGCGACGCACCGCGTAGATCGGCCCGTTGCCGGCCGTGACCGACCCGAGCCGCGACTCCTGCGCGCGCACCCAGAGCTCGAAGCGCCAGTACGCGCCCTCGCGGTTCGTCCCGTCCGCCGCTTCGTACGACGCGCGGCCGGTGACGTAGCCCACGGCCGGGTCGGCGAAGCTGCGGACGAGGTTCCGCAACGCCTCTCGCTCCCAGACGGCGTTCGCGTCCGAGAACGCGACGATCTCACCGGTCGACTCGGCGACCCCGCGGTTCTGCGCCGACACCTTTCCGGCCCGGGCGCAGCGAACCAGCTTCACGCGCTCGTCCTCGCCGCCCAGACGCTCGACGATCTCGTCGGTCCGGTCGATCGAGGCGTCGGACGCGACGAGGATCTCGAGTCGCCCGGCCGGGTAGTCGAGGTCGAGCAGGTTCTGCACTCGGCGCTCGATCACGTCCTCCTCGTTGTGTGCCGCGACGACGATGCTCACCGTCGGCTCGATCGCCGAGCTGTCGACGCGACGTCGCCGCAGGCGCGCTGCGAGCCCCGCTGCGAGCGGGTAGGCGACATGCGTCCAGACGAGCAGGCCGAGCGAGGTCCAGAAGACGATCTTCAGCGCCAGCATCGGTGTTCGAGACTAGTGGAGCGCGTCCTCGTAGGCCCGTAGCGTGTCGTCCCCGAAGCGCTGCCAGGTGAAGTGCTCGGCTATGCGCTCCCGTCCCGCATCACCGAAGCGGCGGCGGAGGCCGGCGTCGTCGAGCAGGCGGGTCAAGGCCTCCCGGAGCGCCGCTACGTCGCCCGGCGGGACGAGCAGCCCGGTCTCTTCGTTCACGACGAGGTCGCGAAGCCCGCCCACGTCACCGGCGACGACCGGCCGCGCATGCGCCATGGCCTCGGCGCAGACGACGCCGAACCCCTCGCGGTGCGACGGGCACGCGACCACCGCCGCCCGCGCGTAGCGCTGCTCGAGCTCGTCGTGCGGGAGGAACCCGAGCGCGCCTGGAACCTCGTCGCGCAACGGACCGTCTCCGACGACCACGAGCCGGAGTCCGTCGGTCGCGCCGACGAGCTCGCGGACTCCCTTCTCGGGCGAGAGCCGGCCCGCATAGAGGATCTCCGGCGGCTCCGCCTCCTCCCCCACTTCGGCCGGCAGCTCGACCCCGCTGGGAATCGTCCGCACATCCGCCGCACCGAGACGTCGCGCCTCGTCCGCCAGGGCCGTCGACGGCGCGATCACGAGCCGCGCCCGTCTCAGCACCTGCCGCGCCAGAGCCGGAGCCCGTCGCGCGAGCTCGAGGTCCGTTCCCCAGACCTGGACGACGAACGGCTTGCCCGTCGCCATCGCCACGACGCCGGACGGAAGCCAGTGCGCGTGCACGAGATCCGCGTCCGCGGCAGCCCGGCGCGCGGCCCGCGCGAACCCGGCGAGCATCAACGGCACCGCGAGCGCGAGATACGGCTTCTGGCGGAGGTTGCCGGCCACACCCGACCCGTAGGCGATCCCGTAGTGCCGGAAGCTCGCCGGCGAGACGACCCGCACGTCGACCCCTCGCCCGCGGATGTGCTCCACCTGGTCGGCGACGAAGAGGCCGGCGACGTCTCCCGGCCCGCGCGGGTACGACGTCGTCAGGACGACGACCTTCAAGATTCCAGGCGGCGGGCGAACACGATCGGGGTGGCCAGGGCCAGCAGTGCGAGCGCGTAGAAGTAGTAGAACTGCATCGTCAGGTAGAAGGCGTTCGCAGCGATCGTCCCGACGAGCGCCGCCGTCAGCCCCCAGGCGAGCGGGCGCACGCGGGCCGCGATCGGGTCGCCGGCGGCCGCGAGGGCCCGGCCGATCCTCCGCGCCGCGCCGAGCCGGCGGAAGAGGTAGACGAGGAAGAGAGCGAACACGATCGTCCCGACAAGCCCGGTCTCGACGACCGTCGCCACGTAGTAGGAGTGCGCTCCCCACTTCGTCCGCCCGGTGACGAACTCGAAGTAGACCGAGAACGTGTTCAGCCCGAAGCCGAAGAGCGGGTGCGCGTGGATCGTCTGCGGGATGAAGTCGTAGACCTGGAAGTGCAGCGTCGAGGAGCTGTCGTTCGTCTGCAGCCGGGCATGGAACACGTTCGAGAAGTACGAGAGCCGGCGCGTGACGATGAACGCGAGCACTGCCGCGACCGCGCCGAGCGGAATCAGGAGCGCGCGCGAGAGCAGCAGCCGCCGGTAGACGACCGCGAGCACGAGGCCGCCCGCGGCCAGCCCGAGCAGGCCGCTCCGCGAGAGCGTCGCGAGCTCGACGATGAGCAGGAAGCCGAGCAGCGCAGCCAGCGGCAGGCGCAGCCTGTGGCCCGGCTCGAGGCGGAGGTAGACGGGCGTGAGGAGGAGGAGCGGCACGACGAGCATCACCCCGAGGTGGTTCGCGTCACCGGTCAGCGCGTTCACGCGGTAGACGCTCGACTGCCCGACGGCGCCCCAGATGTTGATCGATGCCGCCCCGCCCGTGATCGGATTCAGAACGAGCGCGTCGAGGTTGCGGCCGCCGAGCGTCGCCATGAGCTGGAGCACGCCGTAGGCCGCGTTCGCCGCGAACCCGGCAGCGAACCAGCAGACCGTGCGCCAGTAAAAGCGCTCCGAGCGGCGCGCGAGGTACGCCACGCCCGCCGCGAGGAACGCGAAGTGGATCGCGAACTTCGTCAGGCCCTTCTCGTACAGCGACAATGCCTGCTTCGTCTCGATGTTGAAGAAGCCGCCGAGGTAAACGATCAGGAGCGCCGCGGCGAAGACGAGCACGACGAGCGTCGTCCGCGGCACGAACTTGTCGCGCTCGGAGATGCGGCCCGCGAGGAAGGCGATCAGGAAGAAGAGCGCGAGGATGTCCGCAAGGTTCACGCGCCCGGCGACGTTCCAGTAGACGTTCTGGAACGAGACGGAGAACACCGTCGCGAGGAAGAAGAACGTCGTCAGCCGGGCTCCGACCTTGCTCACGCCACGTCCTCCAAGAGCTCGGCGAACTCCCTGGAGCGGGTGCGCCGCGAGAGTTGCTCCTTCAACTCCGGCGGCAGGCTCCCGTTGTCGAGCGCGCCCTTCTCCCAGCGCGCCCGCAGGCCGGTGATCGCCGCTTTCAGCGCGGGCACGTCATCCGGAGCGACGACGACGCCCGCGTCCGCCCGTCGGACGAGCTCGGCCGCGACCCCGTCCGGAGGCACCGCGGCGAGGATCGGGCGCTCGGCGGCGAGGTACTCGTAGATCTTCCCGGAGGGGACGGTCTTGCCGCGGCCGCCCGCCTCGGGCAGGAGCAGTAGCAGCGCCTCCGAGTCGCGCTGCAGCTCGAGCGCCGACTGGCGCGGCACGTGCTCGATCTCCTCGATCCGGTCGCCGAGCCCGAGCCCCTCTGCGAACTCCCGATCGGCCGAGCGCAGCCCGCCGACGAATCGCGCGACGACGTCACCGTCGACCTCGGCGAGCGCGGTCAGGAACGGGCGCGGGTCGCGGTGGCCGAAGAACGTCCCCGTGTGCGTGATCCGGAAGCGCTCGTTCCGGTGGTACTCGAGCCCCTCGAAGTCCTCGAAGTCGCAGCCGTTCGGGATCGTCTCCACCCGCTCGGCGCCGAGCTCACGCATCTCGCTCGAGATCGCGTCCGAGACCGTGACGACGGCGTCGGCCCAGCGAGCGACGAGCTTCGCGACGGACGCCTGCGCCTGCTCCTTCATGCGCACGGCGAGCCGGTCGACCCGGCGGTCAGGGTTGGCCGCGACCGAGTCGCGCAGATCGGCGACCCAGTACACGCCGGTCACCTGCTTGACCGCAGCGCCGATCAGGTTGAGCGAGGCGGGCGGCGACGTGGTCACGAGCACGTCGATCTTCTCGTCTCGCACGATCCGCCGGGCAGCCGGGATCGCGGTCAGCCCCCAGCTGACGAACTCGTCCGGCACGAGCAGCCGCCGCGAGAAGAGGCCCGCCTGGCGCAGCGCGCGGTCGAGGCCGTCGAGCCCGTGCAGCTCCTCCGCCGGCAGGCGCCCTTTCGGCCCGACGTACTTCGCACGATGAACCTCCACGTTCGGCGGGATCGCCAGCTCGTCGTCGCGGTAGAGCCACTTCGAATCATCAGGGGCGAGGACGTGCACCTCGTGTCCGAGGTCCGCGAGATGCCCGGCCAGCTTCGTCGGCCGCGCGACGCCGCCGCCGCCGGCGGGCGGGAAGTACATCGTGACGAGCAGCACCCGCATCGGGCGCCACGTTAGTCAGGAAGCGGGACTGTGCGGCGACCAACCACCGTGAACTGCGGGTTGCGCCGGCCGGAGAAGCGCTGCACGTGGTAGTTCACCTTCGTGTCCTCGAACCCGAGGACGCCGAGCATCTGCTTGATCACGGCCGGCGTGAAGTGCCACCACGACTCGCGAGGCTGGACGCGCTCGAAATTCGGCAGGAACGCCATGTTCGGCTTGAGCAGGCTCGCGGCCATCTGCGGGAGCGAGTAGCGGAGCGACGGGTTCTCGGTGACGATCGCGGTCTCGGTCGTCAGCCGCAGCCCGCGCTCGAGGGCGAGAAACGGGTCGCGGAAGTGCCGCAGCACGTTGCCGTAGGTCGCCACCTGCACGCGTCCAATTTCCTCCGGGATCTCGTACACCGTGCCGTAGACGACCTTCGCCGAGGAGCTCGAAAGCGCCGTGCCCGAGCCACCAGCTGTTGTTCAGCTTCCGCAGGTGCTCACGGCGATCGGAGTCGAACGACGTGTGGTCGTACTGCGCATACGGGACGACGTCCCACGACTGCTTGTCCGAGAGGTCGTAGGCGACGACGTCGGCTCCGCGGCCCTCCATCGTGTAACAGAGGAAGCCGCTCGCAGTCCCGACCTCGAGCACCCGCTTGCCGTTCAGGTCGACGTTGCCGAGGTAGTCATCGACGCCGCCGCGGATGTCCCACGGGCCCTGCACGAGCCCGTACCCAGGGATCTCCATCGAGTGGTAGAAATAGCACTCCTCGAGATCGGTGACGGCGCGCGGCTCCGCGTAGACCGAGCTCTGCGCGGGCGCCTTCTCCACGGTTTCCTGACTGGCCATGAAGCGGCACCCTAACGAACCTCGGTGCTACAACTTTCGCGTCGTGCGCGGCCCACTTCGACTCCTGCTCGCCATGAGCGCCCTCGCGCTGCTCGTCCCCGCGGCCGCGTCGGCCTACGGGTGGCCGATCAAGCCCTTCTACCAGCAGCATCTGATCCGCGGGTACTTCAACGACCCGCGTCTCTCCGGTGACGAGACCGGGTTTCACTTCGGCGTCGACATCTCCGCGCCGGACGGCACGCCCGTCTACGCGATCGAGCCCGGTCGAGTCCGGGCTCGAGGCCAGACCGTGTCGATCTTCCCGAAGCGCGGCGGGCACCTGCTCTCGTACTGGCACATCGTTCCGGCGGTCGTGAAGAACCAGCGCGTCCGGCGCCACCAACTGATCGGACACGTCGTGGTCGGAGCCGAGCACGTGCACCTCGCCGAGTACCAGGACGGCACGTACGTCAACCCGCTGCGCCTCGGCGGCCTCGCGCCGTACATCGACGACACGGTGCCGCAGATTCCCAAGCTCACCTTCTACTCCTCGGGCAGCCCGATCCCGCCAGAGGGCGTGACCGGAGTGGTCGACATCACAGCCGACGCATTCGACACGCCTCCGGTTCCGATCCCGCTGCCCTGGAACCAGGCGATCTTCACCCCGTCCGTCCTCCGCTGGCGGATCGTTCAGGGCCAGAACACCCTCCGGCACTGGGAGACGCCCGTCGACTTCCGAAGATTCCTCCTGCCGCTCAACCTCTTCAGCTTCGTCTACGCGCCGGGGACGTTCCAGAACAGGGCCGGTCGGCGCGGGCGCTACGAGTTCTACCTCGCGCATCAGTTCGACACGAGGACGCTTGCGAACGGCTCCTACGTCCTCCAGGTCGAGGCGCTCGACGAGCAGGAGAACGTCGGCCAGGCCTCGTTCGCGTTCACCGTCACGAACGCGGGCTGAGCCTGTAGAGCACGAAGCGCGAGTCGGAGTAGGCCTTCGGCAGGTCGAGAGGAAGGTCGAACCGGCGCTTCGCGATCACGATCCACTGCGCGTGGTAGCGACGCGGGATCGAGACGCTACCGCTGTTCAGGAACTTGATCACGTCGTCGCGCCGCCCGTTCGGATCGTTGTCCTTCGTGTCGGCGACGTGCGCCGGGGGTGCGGCCGAGACGTAGACGGGCGCGTATGCCTCGATCCGGTAGCTCGTCTCGAGGTCGGAGAAGACGGTGTCGCGGGCCGGCACGGTTGTCCGCAGGGCGTGGACGAGGCCCGGGGTGAGGCGCAATCGGTCGGGTGGGTCTCGCTTGACGTAGGCGAGGCCGGCGAGACCGACAGGAGCGACGAGGGACAGCGCCACCGCGGCGGTCCACAGCGGAGCGGCTTCGGGCGCCGATCTGCGCACGATCGCGGCCACGATCAGCCCGACCCCCGCGCCTGCGAGCGCGAGCCAGACCGGCCAGGGCGGGCCGCCGACGACGAGGAAATACGAGAACTCGCCCGGATAGACGAGCTGCAGGAGGCCTCCTGCGCCGAACGCGGCCAGGCAGCCGGCGAGTCGGTAGCGGCCGACGAGGGAAGCCGCTCCGGCGACCGCGAAGGGGATCGGGAGGAAGATCGCGAGCCGCCTCGCCTGCGAGACGGAGACGGCATTCGACAGGGCGTCGAACGCCCACGGGAGGAGAACCAGGGCGAGGACTGCGAGCGACGCGCCGAGCACGTATGCGGCCCAGCGCCGGGTCCCCGCAAGCGCGGCCATCGGGATCGCCACCAGGCCTGCGACCGCGACCGCGCCGCCGCGGGAAATCGTCTCAGGCGCAAGTCGGAGCAGCCCGTGGACGACATCGATCTGCCCGTGGTAATGGATGATCGCCCGCCGCCGTTCGACGGCATCGGGCCGGTGCGAGACCGTCTGGTCGACGATCGGCTTCAACCAGAGCGCGTACAGGCCGGCAGGGATGAGCACCGCCGGCAACGACGCCGCAATGCGCACGTTCTCACGCCAGAGCGACGACGCCAGGATCAGCCGCGCGAGCAGGAAGCCGACGAGCGGCACCGCGGCGAAGAACGCGTACGTCGGGTGCACGAGGGCGAGCGCGATCGACGCGGCCGAGATGGACAGCACCTGACGGCGCCGTCCACCAGCGACCAGCGAGAAGACGAGCGCGAGCAGCGCCGGGGCGATCAGCGCCCGTGCGACCGTCGGCGGCAGCGCCAGGAAGTCGAACGAGCCGGTTCCCGCGCGGGAGAAGCCGATCAGTCCCACCTGGGCGGCTGCCGTCGCGACGCCCGCTCCGTACGAGCGGAAGAGCGCGGCGCCGGCCGCGTACGCGAGCAGGACCGCCAGCGGGGTGAGGATGGCCGGCAGGTGGAGCATGACGACGGTCGGGTCGACGTCGGCCAGCCGCGCGATCATCGCCAGCCCGGCATGCCACACCGGGAACGCGTAGCCGGGATGAAGGCCGCCGTGGCGGAACTCGTCGACCACGTTGAGCGAGGTCAGGTGGAACGACTCGAGCTTCCGCACCCGGCCGAGATGGAAGAGCGCGTCGCCGTACACCGTGTTCGAAGCCCACCAGACCGCGCCCGCGAACAGCGTCGCCGCCGCGGCCACGCCGGCGACAGTCAGGCGCTCGCTCTCCTCCGATGGAACCGGCGCCCGCAGCAGCGCCGGAACAAGCGAGGCGACCGAGAAGCCGGCGACGAGCCAGAGCGTCGTCGTGATCGTCCCGTCGGAGGCGAACGTGAGCGCGAGCGCTCCCGCCAGGGCGGCGAGGCTCCACGCGAACGACGCCGCAATCGCGACGCCGAGGGTGTGCGGGCGTCCGAGCGCCCGCACGAAGATCGCACCCGGGACGATCAGCACGCACGCAGCCGCGGCGGTGAGCCGCAGGACGAGGCCGAGCCCGTGTGCAGGCAGTGCGCGGCCGAGCACGAGCGCCGCCGGAGCCGCGAGCACGAGCGCCAGGAAGAGCGCCGAGGAGACGAGCCGGCCGGCACGCACGCGGTAGATGCGCACCGGCTGGGTCACGACAGCCACGCGCGCGCCTCCTCCGCGAGCACACCGGCCTGGAGGCACGTGCCGCCGCGAGCCCGGACGTCCTCGATCAGGCGGCGATAGAGGACATCCCACCCGGGCAGGAGCGCCGAGTCGTACTGCTCCGAGTGCCACAGGATCGCGAATCCGCCGCCGTGCTCCTCGGCCCAGTCGAGCAGCGCGTGCAGTCGTGCTCCGGCCTCGTCGACGCTGAGGTTGAGGTATCGCTCGGCGGAGAGCGTGACGTCCATCGCGGCGAGCGGGACCTCGATCAGATCGTGCGGCGCCTCCCGCTCGAAGTCCCAGGGGCGGAACGGGTGCGCGATCCCGGCCCGGAAGCCGACCGCATCTCCGAAGCCGAGCGACGAGTCGTACGCGAAACCGGCGGCCTCCAGCGACCCGAGATTTCGGTGCGGATCGATGCGGAGATAGTGGTAGCGCTGGCCCTGCACGGGACCGGAGAGACGCTCGAGGCGCTCCTTCTCGTCCGCGATCCGCCGGGCGTCCGCTGCTGCCGAGTAGCTGCCGTGGAGCCCGACCTCGGCCTTCGCCTCCAGGAGCGTCTCGACGAGCCGGGGCCGCAGGCGCTCGTACGACTCGGCCGCTGCGCCGTCGAACTCGTGCGCGTGGTCGGCGAGCAGGAAGAACGTCGACGACGCCCCGCTCCGCCGTTCGTCCTCGAGGATCCGGTCGAAGCTCCAGTACGGGTCCGTCCCGCGCACCTTGTGGACGGTTGCGGCGGCGAGCCCGCGCAGCTCGCGCAGCCCGTGGCCGACCCGCCCGTTCGTGAGGTCGCTCTTCGCTCTCGCCGCAGCTCCCTTGACGCCCTGGCGAGTCCACTTCCACGGGACGTCGACGTCGTGGGTCAGCGCGACCGCGAACCGGGCCCCGCTCCAGCGCGGCGGCTCGAGCCCCAGGCGCACACGCAGCCGCTCGAGCGGCGGATCGAGCGGGTCGAGAGACGACGAGGTGGCCCGAAAGCGGTCGTGCTCGTCCCGGGCGCCGTTTCGCTCTTCGACCCGCGCGAGGTCGAAGAACGCCTGCGCGAGGTCGTCGCCGTCGGGACGCTCCCCGCGCTCGACCTGCTCCCACGCCTCGGCGCTGAAGGGCACGTCGTCCCCGAAGCCGAGGTTGCGGGCGCCGATCGTGTCGAGCACCCAGCGGGCCCGCCGCTCGACCCGCTCGGGAATCACCGGAACACGCCCCGCGCGACCCGGGCTGCGTGGACGAGCGCGGGCTTGAGATCGTCCCGCGCGAAGACCGCGTCCACGTACGGCGGCCGCTGGAGCTCGGGCCGCTCGCCGGGCATCAACGAGATCGACCACGTCCGTCGCGCGCCGTTCATCGAAACCGGCTCGACCTCCTCCCCGGTCAGGTCGCGGTACGCGATCAACGGCAGGTCGACGCCGCACGCCGCCGCGAGCCCGTGCCACTGCCACAGGCGCGGGTTGACCTCCATCAGCTTGAAGCGGCCGTTTCGCGGATCGCGCTTGAACTCGACCTGGGAGATCCCGTGGAAGCCAAGAGCGCGCAGGAGGCGCAAACCGGCGTCCACCACCTCCTGCACCCAGACTGCTTCGCCCACCCGACACGTGCCGACGAGCGGCGGCACCTGCTTCAGCTTCCGCCCGCTGAAGAGGCCGAGCGGCTCGCCGTCCGCGCGCAGGTAGCTGCCGAGGCTGTACAGCTCCTCGTCGCCGCCGGGGACGAGCTCCTGCACCATCGGCCCGAACGGCTCCGCGTCCGCATACGCGCGTTCGAGCTCGTCACTCGTCTCGCAACGAAAGGCCTGCTTGCCGAACCGGCGCTTGAAGCCGTCGGGATGCTGAGGCTTGACGAGGACCGGAAGCGGAAGCCCGGCCGCCTCGGTCGCTGTCGTTGGATACAGCGTCTCGGGGATGTCGACGCCCGCCTCACGGGCCGTCTCGAGCTGGTGGCGCTTGTCCTGGATCGCCTCGAGCCGCTCCCCGACCGGAAACGGGAACAGGAAGCCGTCGAGCCGGTCCGCATGGCGCGCAAACGCGTTGAGCGGTGGATCGTGGGTCGGGAAGACGACCGCCGGGCCTCCGATGCGCGCCACCGCGTCGACGAAGCCCTCCTCGTCGGCCAGCGGATCGGGCACCGTCACGGGCTGGGCGTACCGCGAGCGGAACCCGAGCGGGCTCGAACGGTGATCGACCGCGAAGACCGGGATCCCGGCCCGTCCGAGCGAGCGAATCGCGGCAAGGCCGTTCACCCAGCCGACGTCGACGACGACGGCCTTCACCGGGCCGATTCTAGGAGCGCTGCAGTGTTGCCCGACCCCAGCCATTGCGCCGCCTCACGATAGGCGCGCCCCCGATCGCCTCGGAAGAACACCCCGCGCAGCCGCAGCCCCCAGAGCATCACGCGCCTGGCGCGCTCGGCGACGCGCAGGCCGCGGTGCTTGCGGAGGAACTGCAGGTGCCCGCGCACGATCGCCTTGAACTGCCGCGGGTTGAGCGACGCGCCGACGACGTGCGTGACCTCGGCGCCCGGGAAGAAGAGGATCTTCCAGCCGGCCTGGCGGAACCGGTAGCACCAGTCCACCTCCTCGCTCATCAGGAAGAAGTCCTCGTCGAACCCGCCGACCGAGTCGACCGCCTCGCGGCGGACGAGCAGGCACGCGCCGAACAGGTACTCCGCCTCTCGCACCGACTCGTGATCGAACTGCTCGCCGAAGAACGCGTTCAGCGCGTGCGAGCGCGGAGCCAGCTTGCGCAGGAAGAAGTACTCGGTCGCGATCCGCCACGGGCTCGGGTAGCCGCGCACGGAGCGCTGGAGCGTGCCGTCGGGGTTGAGGAGCCGCGGCCCCACGACCGCGGCCTCCGGATGCTCGTCGGCGAAGGCGACCATCGCCTCGAGCGCGCCGTCCATGAGCCAGGCGTCGGGATTGAGAAGGAGGAAGTACCGCCCCGACCCGGCGCGCATGCCCGCGTTGTTGCCTGCGCCGAACCCGCGGTTCTTCTGCTCGATCAGGCGAGCCTCGGGGAACGTCCGGTGAACGAGCTCGGGGGTGCCGTCCGTGGACGCATTGTCGACGACGATGACGTCGGCGCCCGTCCCGCGCAGGCTGTCGAGCGAGCGCTCGATCCAGGGCGTCGCGTTGTGCGTGACGACGACCGCGCTGACTACCGGCTCAGCCATCGGCTTCGCGCGGGATCCGCGCACTGCCACTCCTCCCGCGCAGGCCCTCCCAGGCGAGGATCACCGCGCCCGGGGCAGCCAGCAGGATCGTGAGCACGAAGAAGAGGAATCCGGCGGCGAACGCCTGGTCGGAGCTGACTCCGAGCTTTCCGAGAAAGCTGACGAAGAACGACTCGCGCACGGCGAACCCGTTGACCGTGAACGGGATCAGCATGACGAGGAAGAGGAGCGGGCCCATCACGTAGTAGGGCCGAGGCGAGAGATCGATCCCGACCGCCTTGCCGCTGAGCCAGACGGCCAGCACCCGGACCGACTGCACGCCGAGCGTGATCACGAAGACGGCGAAGAGGACGCCGACGTGGTCACGGTAGGAATGCATCGCGTGGTAGACGCGCGCGACGAGCTTGTCGAGCCGAACCCATGCGAGCACCGGGCGACCGAGCTTGAGCAGCGGCCGCGCTCGGCGCGAGAAGAGCAGGAAGCCGAGAACGATCGTCGCGACGACGAAGAACGCCTCGATCCATAGGTAGGCGCCGACGTCGTAGTGGCCGACCGCGAGCAGGAACCCGACCGCGGCCAGGACGAGCGTCGCCGCGCCACCGATCGCACGTTCGAGAAGCACGGTCGCCGCACCCGTGTCGCCGTGGCCAGGATGGCGTCGAGCCGTCTCGTAGATGCGAACGGCGTCCCCGCCGACCGAGGTGGGCAGGATCTGCCCCGCCGCGTACGCGACGAAGTACGCCCGCGTCAGCCAGGCAATGGTGTCGTCGACGCCCTTCGCCCTGAGCAGGAGCTGCCAGCGCCAGGCCATCGGCAGAACGGTCAAGAGCATCAGCGCGAGCGCGAGCAGCAGATACCACGGATTCGCGTCCGCGATCACCCGCAGGGTCTTGCCGAGGTCGATCTTCCAGATCAGGTAGGCGAGGCACAGCCCGGTCACCAGGAGCGTCAGAAAGACGCGAAGGGGGCGCTTCATCTGGTCAGGGAGGAGTGCACACGGCCGAGCGCGGCGATCACGTCGGCGATGTCGTCGTCCGAGTGCGCGGGGGAGAGCGGAAGCGACAGGATCTCGGCGCCGGCACGCTCCGCCACGGGCAGCGGCGGCTGGTCGGGCAGGAGCTTGCGGTACGCGGTCAGCTTGTGGACCGGGAGGAAGTGGATGCTCGTCGCGATGTTCTCGTCCGCAAGAAGCCGCTGGTACTCGTCGCGGGTGCCGCCGGCGCGCTCGGCATCGATCCGAATGACGTAGAGGTGGTACGCGTGGGTGTCGCGCGGATCGCGGGCGAGCGCGTCGATCCCGTCGAGCTCCGCGACCGCCTCGTCGTAGAGCGCGAACTGACGTTGCCGGATCTCTCCGTGCCGCTCGACCTTGTCCAGCTGGACGAGCGCGATCGAGGCCAGGACGTCGGAGAGGTTGGCCTTGTAGCCGGGGACGACGATGTCGTAGAGCGAGCCGTCGCCGCGTCGCATGAGGCGCAGGTTCTCGATCGACTCCGCGACGTTCGAGTCGTTCGTCGAGATCAGGCCGCCCTCGCCCGCGGCGATGTTCTTCGTCGCGTAGAGCGAGAAGCAGGTCGCCTCGGCGATCGAGCCGATCTTGCGGCCGCGGTACACGCTCTCGGCGGCGTGCGCGGCGTCCTCGACGAGCGGGATCCCGTGCGTGAGCAGCGGGTCGAGGTCGGCGGGCTGCCCGGCGAGGTCGACCGGGACGATCGCCTTCGTCTTCTCGGTGATCAGCTCCGCGACGCGATCGGGGTCGATGTTGAGGTCGGAGTCGCGCACATCTGCGAAGACAGGAGTCGCGCCCGCGTGGACGATCACGTTCGCCGTCGCCGGCCACGTGATGGGCGTCGTGATCACCTCGTCCCCGGGCCCGACGCCGACTGCGAGCAGCGCCAGGTGGAGCGCGGCCGTCCCGGAAGCGACCGCGAGCACATGCTCGGCCTGGACGTACTCGGCGAAGCGCCGCTCGAGCTCGGCCGCGCGCGGCCCGGTCGTCAACCAACCCGAGCGCAGGGTCTCGGCGACGGCCTCGATCTCCTCGTCGCCGATCGCCGGCGGCTGGAACCCGAGCATGGTCGGCCTCTTCTCAGACGAGACTTTCTGCACCGACCTTGAAGCGTATGAGACGAGCGGCCTCGTCGGATCGTTCCAGGACCTCCTCGCGGCTGTCCCCGATCGCAAGCACCGCGCCGGCCCGGTCTGCACCGCGCTGGAACGGGCCGAACACATGGCCCGGCTCGCGGTAGATGCGTACATCACGGACGCCTTCGACCGCACGTGCCTCGTCTGCGCCCTCGACCTGTTCGAGCACGCCTTCCGGCGGGACGAGAAAGCGGACGATCGCTCCGCCGACCTCGGGCGTCGGTTGCAGGGCGGCGGACCAGATCGGCTCGCCGAGCGCGGCTTGGAGCGCCAGGCCGTTGAGGTCCACGCCGAGCGCGAGTTTCGCCAATTCGGCATCGTGACCGCCCCCGAGGCGCGCCGCGACCTCGATCACCTGCGGCCCGTCGGGCCCGATCCGGAGCTGGGTGTAGGTCGGGCCGTTCTCGATCCCGAGCGCGCGGACCGCGGCCTCGGCCACGTCGGCCGCCTGTCCACCCGCCTCGCTCGGCCAGACGTGGGCGAGCGCAACGCCGAAGGCCGGCGGTTCGGCCGTCAAGCGATCGGTGACGGTCAGGGGATGGAAGTCGCCGCGCAGCGAGAACGCGTTCACGGTCACCTCGGGCCCGTCGACGAGCTCCTCGATGATCGCGACGCCGCTCCGCGACTCCTCGATCGCCCGCGCGATCGCACCTGGAAGCTCCTCCTCGGAGCGCACGAGCGTCAGGCCCTTCTGCCCCTGCCGGTCGGGCGCCTTGACGACCGACGGAACCGGCAGCCCGTCCTCCGGCTCCGAGACGATGTGCCAGCTCGGCTGCGGCACCTTCGCCTCGGCGAGCGCCTCCCGCTGCTTCTGCTTCGAGACCGCCCGGTTCGCAACCACGGCCTCGATCGGATGCGGCAGCCCCATCCGCTCGGCGATGCGCGCGGCGATCCCTACCGGCCAGTCGATGCCCGGGGCGATGATCCCCTCGACGCGTTCAGCCGAGGCGAGTCGCTCGATGCCCTGCTCGTCCTCGGTCGAGATGATCGCCCGCCGGTCCGCGTACCGGAACCCCGGCGCGGTCGGGTCGCGGTCGAGCGCGATCACGAACAGCCCGTGCTCCCGAGCCGCCCCGAGCAGACCGAGCTGCGCCGGCCCGGCCCCTAGGACGAGAAGACGTCTGCCGGTCGCCGCTCCGGGGCCCTCCACCAGGCCTCATTGTCGCGGTACCACGAGATGGTGCGCTCGAGCCCGTCCTCGAACGACGTTCGCGCCCGCCAGCCGAGCAGCCGCTCCGCCTTGTCGGTCGAGCCGATGTGCCGGTCGACCTGGCCGAGCCGCTCCTCGACGTTCACCGTCAGCGAGCCCGGCTTGCCGAGCATCTCGAGCACCTTCGACGCGATCTCCGTCACCGGAACGTCGACACCGGTCGCGACGTTGATCACCTCGCCGACAACAGAGTCGTCGGCAGCGATGATCGCCTCGATCGCCTCGGCGTCGTCGTCGACGTAGAGCCAGTCGCGGCTCGCGTGCCCGTCGCCGTGGATCGTCAGCGGCTCGCCGGAGAGCGCCTGCGTGATGAAGCGCGGGATCACCTTCTCCGGATGCTGGCGCGGGCCGTAGTTGTTGAACGGGCGCACGATCACGATCGGGAGCCCGTAGGTGACGTAGTACGAGTAGGCGAGGCGGTCGGCTCCCGCCTTGGTCGCCGCGTACGGACTGCGCGGGTTGAGCGGGTGCTCCTCGTCCATGGGCTCGTAGAGCGCGGTGCCGTAGACCTCGCTGGACGAGAAGAGGATGAAGCGCTCGACGGGTTGTTCGCGGATCGCGTCGAGCAGGATCTGGGTGCCCTCGACGTTGGTCGTCACGAACTCGGACGCGCCGGCCTCGATCGACTTCTCGACGTGCGACTCGGCGGCTGCGTTCACGATCACGTCGACTCCGGCGACGACCTCGCGGACGAGATCCGGGTCGCGAATGTCGCCGTGCACGAACGAGTGACGCTCGTGCGAGGTGACCGCGGCGAGGTTTTCCATGCTGCCCGCGTACGTGAGCGCGTCTAGGGAAACGACCTCGTACGGCGTCGCCTGCAGGATGTGGCGCACGAAGTTCGAGGGGATGAACCCGGCGCCGCCGGTGACGAGTACGCGCTTCGCCTTCACGGCCCGCAAGCCTAGCTAGGCTCTCCGGCCGTGACGAACTTCGTCGTGCTCTCAACCCAGCGCAGCGGCTCCACCTGGGTCGTCGACATGCTGACGAGCCACCCGAAGGTCATCGCCTACTCCGAGCTCTTCATGCACGGCGGCGAGGGCAAGCCGAAGTGGGGCCAGGAGCAGGACCTTCCGTACTGGCAGACATATGCCCGCGGGAAATATCGGATCACGAAGCCGTACTGGCTGTGGGAGTACCTCGGACAGGCGTATCGCGAGCGGGCGGGGATCGACGCGGTCGGGTTCAAGCTCATGTACAGCCAGTTGTCGCGGATCAGCAGACCGCTCATGCCCGCGCTGTGGCTCAAGCGCGTCCGCATCATCCACCTGATCCGCCGCAACGCTCTGGACGTGGTCCTCTCGAAGGAGGCGGGCGCCGCGCGGGAGGGTCGGCTTCACGCACGGGACGGCGAGGACGTCGAGCAGGTGCGCCTCAACCTCGACACGAACACGTTGCTGAGGCGGATGACGCTTCACGAACGCGGGATCGCCGGTGCGCGAGTCCGCTTCAAGCGAGTCGGGCTGCCGTACACCGAAGTCGTCTACGAGGACCTGGCCGCCGACGAGAGCGGCTTCGCGTCCCTGTTCGAGTTCCTCGACGTCGAGCCGGCCCCGGTCACGTCGTCGCTCCAGAAGCTGAACCCGACCGCGCACGAGGAGCTGATCGAGAACTACGGCGAGGTCCGCGACGCCCTGGCAGAGACCGAGTTCGCCAGCCTCCTCCGCTAGAGCTCGCGGTCGATCGTGTACAGCGGGCGGCCTTCGACGTCTCGCTGGATGCGGCCCAGGTACTCGCCGACGAGGGCCAGGATGAAGCCCTGCATGCCGAGCACGAAGATGACGCCCACGCCGCCGAACAGCGGTCCCGGGAAGTTCGACTCGTTGATCCAGAACACGACGCCGTAGATCCCGAGGGCGAGCGCAGCCGTCGTGCAGAGCACGCCCAGCGCGACCCCGATCCACTGGATCGGCTGGGGCCAGAAGCCGGCGAGCACGTGCAGCGCCAGTCGCGTCAACCGCAAGGGCGAGTAGCGGGACCGGCCCGCCCGCGCCGCATGCGAGACGTCGACCTCCGCGACGCTCGCGCCGCCCGACAGCACGAGCGCCTTCGTGAACTTCTGCTTGCCGATCGCCCCGAGCATCGGCTCGATCGCACTCCGCCGGTACGCGTTGAACGCGCAGCCGAAGTCCGAGATGTCGACGCCCGTGAAGCGACGGAGCATCCCGTTGATCACGCGCGACGGAATCGTCCGCCCCCAGGAGTCGCGGCGCGCGTTGCGCGTCCCGCTCGCGACGTCGGCTCCCTCCTCGACGGCGGCGATCAGCCGCGGCAGGTCCTCCGGCGCGTTCTGGAGGTCGCCGTCCATCGTCACCCAGATCTCTCCGCGCGAGCGCACGAGGCCTGCGTGCATCGCCGCGTGCTGCCCGAAGTTCCGCTTGAGGCGAACCGCCCGCACGCGCTCGTCCGCGTCGTGAAGCCGTTCGAGCTCCGCAAACGTGCCGTCGGTCGACCCGTCGTCGACGAAGATCAGCTCGAACGTGCGCGCCGCTTCGTCGAGCGTCGCGGCCGTCCGCGAGTAGAGCTCGGCCAGCCGCGGCCCCTCGTTGTAGACGGGAATCACGACCGAGATCGACGGCGACGGCGCGTCGGGATCGAGCGCAAGCGGCGCGACGAACGTCTCTTGGCCGAGACTGGCCACGCCGGAAATGTAACTGCCTACGGATAAACTCCCTGCATGGCAGGCCTTGCCGCCGTCGTCGAGGAGCTGACCGCCGATCGCGAGCACGGCGCCAGCTGGATGGCGCGCCGCACCGTCGAGACGCTGCTCGAGGTCGCGGAACAGCCCTTCGAGACCTCCGTCGAGCTGTTCGACGCGCTGATGAACGCCGGCCGGCAGCTGTCCGAGAGCAGGCCCGGCGTCGGCGCGATCGCGGGCGCCGCGGGCCGGGTTCTCGCCGCCGCGAACGCCCACACGTTCCTCGAGCCGGACCAGCTCCGGCAGCTCGTCTCGGAAGAGGGCCAGTCGATCCTCCAGGGCCGCGAGCGGGCCGCCGCCTCGATTGCGATCCAGCTCCAGGAACGCCTCAAGGACGCAGTCGTCCTCACTCACTCGGCTTCAGCCACCGTTCGCGAGGCCCTCGTCCACACACCACCGGCCCGGGCGATCTGCACCGTCTCGGAGCCCGTCGGCGAAGGACGTGCATTCGCCGAGGAGCTGCGCGGCGAAGGATTGAACATCGAGCTCGTCGAGGACGCGGACGCATCGTCCGCGCTCGACGACGCAACGATCTTCCTGATCGGGGCCGACACCGTCTTCCGCGACGGGACGCTCAACAACAAGATCGGGACGACGGCGCTGGCCGAGGCCGCTGCGGCCCGTGGCATACCCACCGTCGTCGCGTGCGAGATCATCAAGCTCGCCCCGATCGAAGCTGCGTCCGCCCCCGCGCCGAGCGAGGCCGAGCGCACGCTCTTCGAGATGACGCCGCCGGACCTGATCAGCGAGATCGTCACGGAGGAAGGCGCGACGCCATCCGACTGCGTCGGAGCGCTCGTCGACCGCACGCCGTTCCTGCGCGACGGCTACGCGCTGCTCCTCCCCGCGAACGCGGTCTAGCCGGATGCGAATAGCCGCGCTGACCCTGGCGGCGCTCGCCGTGACCGGCTGCACAAGCCGTGCGGGCTCGGACAAAGCCGCCGACGGCCCGACGGCCGACCTCCAGATCTCGATCTCGATCCGCGGCTCTGAGGCGCCGACGAAGCTCTGGACGCTGCACTGTCCCCCGGGCGGCACCCTGCCGGATGCCGCCGAGGCCTGCCGCAAGCTGGGGCAGATCCACGATCCGTTCGCGCCCGTCCCAGCGGGCACGGCCTGCACGCAGATCTACGGCGGGCCCGAGATCGCCGACGTCAGCGGCACGTTCAACGGGGAGCCCGTCGACACGCAGTTCAGCCGCGGAAACGGCTGCGAGCTCGAACGCTGGAAGAAGGTCGACTTCCTCTTCCCTGGTATCAGCTGACGATACTTCCGGGCCGATGGCCCTCCGAGTGACGCACTGCCCGGTCAACCTGGCCGGGGTTGGCTGGACGAACGTGGAGGCGCTGCGCAGGCGCGGCATCGACGCGCGGCTCGTCGTCTTCAACACACAGCCGTTCCGGCCGGATCAGGCCGACTGGGACCTGAAGCGGCCTCGCCACGGCCTGCTCCGCCAGCAGGCGGTCCAGTGGCGCGCCTTCTCGAAGCTCCTCCCCCAGACGGACATCTTCCACTTCTACTTCGGGCTCACGCTCGTCCCGAAGAGCCTCCAGTTCCCGATCCTGAAGGCCACACGCCGCAAGTCGCTCTTCCACTTCCTCGGCGCGGACATCCGCGAGCGGCCGAAGGAGCAGCTCATGTACGGCCTGAAGGCCGACGCGCGCGTGGTGGGCTCGTTCGCGGCCCTGCGCTTCATCCCGTACGACGCCGAGGTGCTGCCGCCCGGGATCGACCTCACCGCGTACGACCCGGTCCCGCCGGTCGAGCGGGAACGCGTCCGCATCGTCCACGCGCCGTCGAACAAGGAGAAGAAGGGCACCGAGCACGTGATCGAGGCCTGCAAGGAGCTCCCGGTCGACCTCGACGTCGTCCACGGGGTCCGCAACGAGGAGGCGCTCGAGCGCTACAAGCAGGCCGACATCGTCGTCGACCAGGTGCTCCGCGACTGGCACGGCGTGTTCACGATCGAGGGCATGGCGCTCGGGAAGCCGGTCGTCACGTCGCTGGACGAGGACGCGGTGCGGCAGACCGAGGAGGCGTTCGGCTTGAAGGTGCCGATCGTGCGGACGACGAAGGACGACCTCGTGGACGTGCTGCGGCCGCTCGTGGAGTCGTTCGAGGAGCGCAAGCGCCTGGGCGAGGCGGGGCGCGCGTACGTCGAGGAAGTGCACGACGTCGAGCGGATGACCGACCGCCTGCTCGACCTCTACGGTCGGCTGTAGATGGGGCTCGCCCAGGAGATCAGGCGGCTCGGCAAGCACTCGGCGATCTACGGCGTCGGCGGCCTGATCCAGCGGCTCGTCGCCGTCCTCCTGCTCCCGCTCTACACACGCTTCCTCTCGCCCTCCGACTACGGGGCGATCGAGGCTCTCGTCGCGCTGACGGCGGTTATCTTCGCGCTCCTCCGTGCCGGGATCCAGAGCTCGTTCTTCCGCTTCTACTTCCGCGCGGAGACCGACCGTGAGCGACTGACGGTCGTTCGCACCTCGTTCTGGTTCACGATGGGCGCGGCGACGATCGCGCTCGCCGCAGGAGAGCTGTTCGCCCCGCAGATCTCGCAGTTCCTCTACGGCTCGGGTGTGCACACGGACCTCGTCCGCGCCGCCTTCGTCGGCCTCTGGGCGACGATGAACTACGACCAGCTGACGGCGCTCTTCCGCGTCGAGGAGCGCTCGGTGAGCTACTCGATGGCGAGCCTCGCGAACGTCGCCCTGACGATCGGGATCACGATCCTGCTCGTCGTCGTCCTCGACCAGGGGCCGCTCGGAGTCATCGTCGGGAACTTCAGCGGGACGCTCGCGGTGTACGCCGTGCTCCTCGCTTACCGGCGCACCCAGCTCGGGCTCGAGTTCGACAGAGGCGTCTTCTGGAAGATGACCGAGTGGGGCATGCCGCTGGTGCCCTCGGTGATCGCGCTGAACGCGATCGACTTCGCCGACCGGATTCTGCTCGTCCGGATCAAAGGCCAGCACGAGCTCGGGCTGTACGCGATCGGGATGCGGATCTCGGCAGGGCTCCTCTTCGTGCTCGCCGCGTTCCGCACTGCGTGGCCCGCGTTCGCCTACTCGATCCGCGAGGACAACGAGGCGCGGCGCACCTACGGATTCGTCCTCACCTACGTCACGTTCTTCTCGTCGTGGGCCGCGCTCGCTCTCGGCCTCGCCGCGCCGTGGATCGTGCGCTTGCTGACGACGCCGGACTTCTACGGGGGCGCGCGGGTCGTGCCGATGCTGTCGTTCGCGTTCGTGGTCTTCGGCGCATACGTCGTCGTCGTGACCTCGATCGGGCGCGTCGGCCGCCGCGGATCGAACTGGATCATCACGGGGATCGCCGCGGTGATCGGGGTCCTGCTCAACCTCGCGCTGATCCCGCCCTTCGGGATGACCGGCGCCGCGGTGTCGATGCTGCTCGCCTACTTCGTGATCTTCCTCGGCATGACGTGGAAAGCGCAGCGCGTGTTCCATGTGCACTACCAGTGGCGGCGCCTCGCGACTGCTGCTGGCACTGCGGCCGGCTTGACGGTAGTCGGGAAGCTTGTGCACGGCGGGCTCCCGCTGGTGATCGCGCTCACGGCCAGCTACCCGCTCGTGCTCAGGCTGACCGGCTTCTACCTGCCCGAGGAGCGGGCCCGGATCGGCGCCTTCGGCAGGCGGTTGCTCCCCGGTCGCGTTTAATCCGCCGGTGGACTCGGGAGAGCTGGCTGCGGTAGTCGGCGCTGCAGGCGCCGCTCTGATCCTTCTCGGGCGCGGGCGGCTCATGCTGCTCGGCGGGCTGGCGCTGCTCGCGGTCGCCGAGCTCGGCCTCGTCCACGACCTCTCGGGAAACCGCATCTCGCCCAAGCTCGCCGCGCTCGGGATCGTCGGGCTCGCGCCGATGGCGATCGGGGGCTGGATCTTCGTCCGCTGGCCGACGGTCGTGACGCCGCTCGTCGCGATCGCGGCCCCGTTCCGCCCGCCGCTCTCCTTCGGCAGCGAGCACCGCTACTACGTGGGAGTGGCGAGCTCGGGTCAGCTCGGGCGCCTCCTGCCCCTGTACGGCGTGCTCGGCGCCGCAGCCCTCGCGCTCGCGTGGCATGTGTTCCGCGGGCGGGTGAACCGCGCCGTGCCGTTCATCGTCTCGATCCCGGCCGCCGTGCTCATCGCCGTCGCGGGCCTGTCCGTGCTGTGGACCGAGGATCTCCTTTCGGGCGAGAGCGTGCTCGCCTACTTCCTCCTGCCGTTCGCCCTGCTCGTCGTCGTCGTCGCCCACGCGCCGTTCCCGCCCTGGCTGACGAGAGCCCTGGCCGTGATCGCGGTCGGGCTGGCGACGCTGTTCGCAGTCGTCGGGATCATCCAGGCGGCGACGCACAAGCTCTGGTTCTTCTCGCCCGCGGTCGAGGTCGGGAACGCGTACAGCTCGTTCTTCCGCGTCACGTCGCTCTTCCGCGACCCGAGCCTGTACGGCCGCCACGTCGTGATCGGGATCGCCGTGCTGCTCGTATGCGTGCTCTACCGGAAGGTGAACCCGTTCCTGGCCGCGGGGCTGATCGTCCTGCTGTTCGTCGGGCTCTGGTTCTCGTACTCGCAGTCGAGCATGGCGGCGCTCTTCGTGGTCACGCTCGCCCTCGCCGCGGTTGCCGGGGGGCGCAGCCTCAAGCTAGTAGCGGCGCTGACCGCGGTGGTCGTGCTCGTCGGCGCCGCCGGGATCCTCGCGACCTCGGTGAGGGATCACTCCGCGCGCCGCTTCACGAGCGACCGCTCGCGGCGCGTCGAGCTGACCTGGAAGGTGTTCCGCGCGCACCCTGTCGTCGGCGTGGGCCTCGGCAGCCAGCCGGTGGCGAGCCAGGCCCGCTCGAAGCAGGGCGGATCGCCGACGCGCTTCGTCTCGCACACGACCCCGCTCACGGTCGCCGCCGAGCTCGGCGTGATCGGGCTCGCGGCCTATCTGGCACTGCTGGGAGGCTCCGCCGTCCTAATCGAGCAGGTGCGCCGGCGCGCGCCGCCCCTCGGCCTCGGGCTCGGCGCGGTGTTCCTGGCCCTGTTCGTCCACTCGCTCGCGTACAGCGGGTTCTTCGAGGATCCCGTCACGTGGCTCGCGATCGGGGTCGCGGCCTCGTACATGCTGTCGCGGAACGAGGCCATACTCGACGCGTGAGCAGATTCGGTCCCTGGACGCTGCTCGCGACGCTGGGCGTGCTGGTCGCGATCACGATTCCGGAGCTCGGCGCCGATCCGTGGCCGTTCATGCCGGCTGCGGTCCACCCCCGCGGCCTCCTCGGCCCGCTCGTCCGCGTCGCCGACCGCGACTGGGACCTCGGCATCCTCCGCTCGACGGCGGTCCTCGCGGGCCTGCTCGTGGCGCTCGCCGCCGCGGCGACGTGGCGCATACGCTCCTGGCCGCGCTGGTTCGCGATCGCGCTCCCGGTCGTCGTCTGCGGGATGCTGCTCGTGCCCGCGACGCTGCTCCAGGTCGGCCTCCGCGACGCAACGGAGCCGTGGTACTTCACGAACGACTCCACGTACCAGATCGAGATCGCAGGCGACCTCGTCCGGCACGGACACACCCCGTACGGACACGACTACGGCAGCTCGGGCCTCGAGCGCTTCTACCCGGCCGCGAACGACCAGGAGGCCGCGTTCGACCGTGCGGCGAGACACCACTTCGCCTACTTCCCCGGCACGGCGCTGACCGCGGCCGCGTGGCGCGTGCTCCCGCGGCCCTGGGACGACTACCGGATCTTCGTGCTCCTCGCGACGCTCGCGCTCCTACCCGCGGCGCTCGTGTTCCCAGGCGACCTCTACGTGCGTCTCGCCGTCGGTTCGGGCCTGGCAGCGAACCCGATCCTGCTCAAGGGCGCGTGGTTCGGGACCGCGGACGCGCCCGCGATCCTCGCGCTCGTCCTCGCCTTCGGGCTCCTGGCCCGCGGGCGGCTCGTGTGGGCGGCAGCGAGCCTCGGCGCGGCGCTCGCGCTGAAGCAGTTCGCCCTCGTCGCGGTCCCGTTCTTCGCCGTCATGCTGCTGACGAAGCACGCGTCACGCGACACGCTCTACCGGGCCGGCGCCGCGTTCGGCGGGGTCTTCCTCGCGACCGTGATCCCGTTCCTCGTCGCCGACCCCGGCGCCCTGTGGCGCGACACGGTCTCCTACGGCGCGGGCACCTACCGGATCGTCGGCTACGGCCTCGCCGCCCTGCTCCTCAACCTCGGGGCGATCGACGACCGGTTCGGCAACTACCCGTTCGTCTGGCTCGCGCTCGTCCTCTGGCTGCCGCTGACTGCATGGCTGCTCTGGACGCAACGGCGCGCCGGGACGCTCTGGGCCGGCGCTATCGGTTTTTCCGTTTCGATGTTCGTCCTGCTCTTTTTGAGCCGTGTGTTCCAGAGCTCGTACCTCGCCTGGCCTTTGACAGGCATCGGGCTCGCGCTCTTGCTCGCTTCAGGCGAGCGCACTTCTCCTTCGCCTTCAGCCGCTGGAGCTGCTCCCAGCGCAGCTGCGGAATGAGCGCGTACACCTTGTTCCGGCCCGAGATGTAGATCCGCCTGCCGTCCGCGACGAGCGCCGAGTACTTGCCGTCGGGGAAGTGCCAGACCGGCTCGCCGTTGCGCGCATTCAGCCCCCACGTCCCGCGCGGCCCGTTCTTCACGCGGCGGAGCCCGCCGGCGCCGCACCGCCCACACGTCGAGAAGTAGACGAGACCGGCGAGAACGGTCGGCGCGCCCGTGATCGACGACGGCGCGTCGTACCTCCAGCGCACGTTGCCGGTCCGAGCATCCAGCGCGACGAAGTTCCCGTCCCACGTGCCGACGAACACGGTCTTCCGCCAGACGGCTGCTGCCGTGTAGACGTACGTCCCCACCTGCCGCGCCCAGAGCAGATGCCCGCTGTTCGCGCCGTACGCGTAGACGGTGCCGTCCGCGTTCCCGATGTAGACGCGGCCGTATGCGACCGTGGGCGTGGCGTAGAAGTACTCGCGGCTGCCGAAGCGGGAGAACGACGTCGCGTGCCAGCGCTCACGGCCGGTCTT
This sequence comes from uncultured Actinomycetes bacterium, assembly GCA_963850415.1. Classification (GTDB taxonomy): domain Bacteria; phylum Actinomycetota; class Thermoleophilia; order Gaiellales; family Gaiellaceae; genus VAXT01. The sequence goes on along the minus strand of CAWKLE010000003.1, from coordinate 801,585 downwards.
CCGGTCGACGCCGTAGACGCTCCCGTTCGAGGTGGCGACGATCACGAGGTTCCCCGCGCTGCGCCGGAGCGGCGACGATCTGGTCGTCGGCGGCGAACGTCCATTGGAGAAGCGGTCGCCGCTGACCGCGGATCCGGTACGCGTAGAGGTGCCGGTCCCAGGAGCCGAAGTAGAGCATCTTGCCGACGAGGAGCGGCGTCGACTCCACGGTGCCCGCGCGCACACGCCAGAGCTCCCGACCGTTCTTCGCGTTCCAGGCGATGACGAACCCCTCGGCGCCCGTCGCGTGCTTGCTGCACGGGAGCTCGTGCATGTACGCCTGGTAGACGATCCCGTCGGCAATCGTGGGCGAGGCGGCCGAGCAGTTCGGGAAGTGCTTCGTCCACACGATCTTCCCGGTGCGTGCGTTGACGGCGTAGAACCGCCCCTTCTGCTGGGCGACGTAGACCTTGCGGTAGGCGACCGAGGGCGGGAACTCGATGTCGGCCCGGGCCTTGAGCTTCCAGAGCCCGTGGTACGGCGGCCTCAGGTTGCGCCAGTCGGGTGCGAGGTGTGTCCGCTGGATGTCGTAGCCGTAGGTCGGCCACTGCACCTGCGTGAGCTCGACGCTCGGCTTCTCGGACGGCTTCGACTTCTTCGGCTGCTCGCGAAGCGTGTTCGAGAACTCTTTCGTCGGAGAGCCGACGACCGTCCGCGGCTGCTTCTCGTGCCAGGCCCAGCCGCCGAGGCCCGCCCCGACGCCGAGTGCGAGTATCGAGGCTCCGAGCAGGGGCCACTGGAACACACCGATGCGGGCCCGCGTCAGCGCGTAGGCGATGGCCAGCACCGCGCCGGCGGCGAGGAGCAATTCGGCGGAGTCGGTGACCGCGCGTTCGAGCGATGCGGCGAGCGGCAAGATCCGGGGCAGGTTAGCTGGGCTACTTCCGGACGATGACGGTTGCACGCGCGCGGTGCCCGTTCGCGGTCACGGTCAGCGTGTAGCGGCCGGGCTTCGCCGGCACCGGAAGCCTGAGCAGCGGCGGCTTGCCGTTCCCACGCGTTCGCCCGAGCCGCCAGCCGACGGTCTTCGCGTCGGTCGAGACCCGGACGCGAAGGATCCGGCCGCGAGGCGTGAACTTGTGCTTGAGGAGGTCGATGTACCGGAGCCGGACGGTGAACTCGCGCGTCGAGGGTGCCTTGTTCCCTGCCAGGTCCCGCGCCCCGAGCGCGAGGCGATAATCTCCCGGCCGCTTTCCGTGGCCGTACCACGGATAGCTCCCGATTGCCTTCTTCCGGTAGCTCTGCCCGGCCCGCTTTCCGTCCACGTACAGGATCGCGTAGGCCTGCTCGCTGAACGTGTAATGGACGTTGACGTGGTCCGCCCTGTGATCGCCGTCCGGAGAGAAGAGACGATGGCCGGTCTCGACCTTCTCGATCGTCGGCGGCGTCGAGTCGACCCGGACCGTGCTCGGAAACTCGATCGTTCGGTCCTCGTCCTTGAGCTGCAGCTGAACGTGGTAGACGCCGTCCGGGACGATCTGCCCCGAGTCGTTCCGGCCGTCCCACGCGAACTGGTGGAAGGCCGCACCGAAGACGCCGGTTCCGAGAGCACGGCGCACGACCGTCCCCTGGTCGTCGACGACGTCGAGCCGGATGTCCTCCTCTCGCCGGAGCCGGAAGCGGATGATCGCCTCGCCGTTCTTGTGCGACTTCGGCGAAAAGAGAGCGGTGATCCGCGTTCCCAGCACGGGGCTGTCCTCGAGCTTGAGGCGCTCCGTGACCGCGAAGGCGGTCGCCGTCGCAGCGAGCAGCCCGGCGACGATCAGCGTGGGAGCGAACTTCTTCAAGCGCTTCCGATCTTAGAGTTCAACCGATGACCAAGCTCCTGCTCAGCTTCGACTTCGAGGACTGGCACCAGCTCGTGCACCGCGGCCTGGACCACGCGGACTGGGATTCCCGCGGGCACGCGCTCGAGCGGCAGACGGCCGCGATCTTCGAGCTGCTCGACGAGCTCGGGGCGAAGGCGACGTTCTTCGTCCTCGGCATCACCGCCGAGCGCTACCCCGACCTCGTGCGGGCGATTGCAGCCAAGGGCCACGACCTGGCGTGCCACGGCTACGAGCACCGGCGAGTCCCGGCCCAGAGCAGGGACGAGTTCAAAGCGGACGTCGAGCGCTGCGCTGCCCTCGTCGAGCAGCTGGCCGGCAAGAGACCGCTCGGCTACCGGGCGCCCGCGTTCTCGATCACCCGCGAGACGCCGTGGGCCTACGAGGTGCTGGCCGAGCTCGGCTTCCTCTACGACTCGAGCCAGTACGACTCGCCGCGCATCCCCAACCGGATCCGCGGCGTCCCCCGGACGCCGTACCGGCTCGAGCTGGACGGGGGCCGGGAGATCTGGGAGTACCCGGTCACCGTCTGGCCCGTTCGGGGACGCCCCGTGCCGATGGGCGGAGGCGCGTACTGGCGCGCGCTGCCCACGTCCGTGCTGCGCAGGGCGCTCCGGGAGGTCGCCGCCGAGAACGCCTTCCCTGTGCTGTACTTCCATCCGTACGAGCTCGACCCGCAACCGCTGCGGGCGTCGCTGCCCGAGAGCCCGACTCCGAAGCAGCGAGCGCTCACAGCCTGGAAGAGCGTCCAGCGCAACCCGGGCAGGCGGCTGGTCGCGGATCGGATTCGTGCGATCGCCCGCGAATACACGCTGACCAGCTACGAGGAGGCCCATGGACAAGTCGTCGAACGCTACGGAGCTCGTCCGAGATCACTTTCGCGAGCAGGCGTCGTCGTTTGACGCCCTCTACGACGAGGAGCATCCGCTCCAGCGCGCGGTCCGCCCCGGACTGCTGAAGCGCCGCGACTTCGCGCTCGACGTCGTCCGCGAGTACGACCAGCCGCGGGTGCTCGACATCGGCGGAGGCTCCGGCCGCGTCGGCGAGCTGATCCTCGAGGCCGGCGCGCGCGAGTGGGTGAACGCTGACATCGCGCAGGAGATGCTCGACCTCTCGGCCAAGCGCCTGGAGCGCTTCGGCGACAAGGTGAAGCTCGTCCACGGCGACTTCCTGTCCGCCCCGCTCGAGGGCAAGTTCGACGTCACCATCGCGCTCGGCTTCTTCGACTACATCCCCGACGCGCACCTCTTCGTGCGGCGCATGGCGGAGCTGACATCCGGTTCCGCCGTCGCGAGCTTCCCCCGCTGGAACTGGCTCAAGGGCCCGGTGCGGAAGGTTCGCTACGAGGTGATCAACAACTGCCCGATCTTCAACTACACCGAGCGGGAGCTCCGCTTCCTGTTCGGCGGTGCAGGGTTCAGCCGCGTCCTGATCAAACAGGGACGTAGTGGCTTCCTCGTTCGCGCAGACAGCTAGCCCCTCGGCGTCGCTTGCGATGCCGAGCGTTGAGCGGGTGGTGGCTTTGCCGCCGCTCGCTCTAACATGGCACGCGTGAAGCGGCTCCTCGTCGTCCTCCTTGGCTCGGTCGCGCTGTTCGCGGCGCATCCCGGTCACGCCCAGGCGCGCGAGTGCGGCCTGCCGAACAAGGCTCCGGTCTGGGTCGACTTCGCGGACGGATCGGTGCCGTTCTGGACGATGTTCGCGCGGCCGGGGGTCGTCGGGGCGGCGTCGAACTTCATCTATCCAGCGCAGCTCCGCGCCCTGGGGGCGAAGACGGTCTACTGGGAGATGAACCTGCGCCAGCGCGTCGGGACTCCGACCAACCCGATCGACCCGGGCATCGTCCAGGACTGGGCGGACCGCGTCTTCTACCGCGCCGTCGCCTCGTCGGGCTGCGCGACTCCGTGGATCGCGCTCAACGAGATGTGGGGCTCGAACCTCGCGACGCCCTGGTCGCCGACGAACACGCAGTACCGCGACAACGTGCTCCAGTTCGTTCGCCGGCTGAGCGCTCTCGGCGCGCACCCGTTCCTGCTCCTGAACAGCCGACCGTTCACCGACGGCGAGGCCGGCGACTGGTGGCGCCAGGTGGCCCTCTACACCAACTTCGTGCGCGAGGTCTATTTCGCCGCGCCGCAGGTCTATCGCCAGGGACCGGTGCTCGGCTCGCGGAACTTGCGGAACGCCTTCCGCCAGGGAGTCACCGACCTGACCTCGATCGGCATCCCCGCGTCGAAGATCGGCATCTTCCTCGGCTTCCACACGAACCCGGGCCAGGGCGGGCGCGAGCACCTGAAGCCCGCGAGCGCGTGGTTCGACACGATCAAATGGCAGGTGCTCGCGATCGAGCAGGTGAGCCGCGAGATTCCGCTGGCGACGGTCTGGTCCTGGGGCTGGGGAGAGTGGGCTGCGGCGGACCGCGACCCCGACAAGCCGGCCGCGGCGTGCGTCTACCTGTGGACGCGCAACCACAGCCTCTGCTCGGGCCCGAAGATGGCCGGGCGCAAGTTCGACACGTCGCTGACCGAGGGCCAGCTGATCCTGCCCGCGAGATCGCAGTGCACGACCCCGTGGGGCCTGCTCGGAAGCTCTCAGCTCTCGAGCGTCGCGCACGTCACCGGCGACCGCGAGATCGCGTACACGTCGCTCTTCGGCCGGCTCGTCCTGAAGAACGCGGTGCAGGTCAAGCCCCAGGATCTGCACGCCGCCGAACGGGCGATCATCCGCTACCGATTCGGCGGCAGCGGCGCCGCCTACCGAGGCGCGCTGGCCCGCGCAGGCGCCTCGACCGCGATCGCGCGCGGCGTGATCTCCGACGAGCTCCGGCAGGCGCGGATCGAGCGCAACTTCCGGGTCAAGGCTCCCGCAGGGAAGGCGATCTCGAGCTACCGCGAGAGCTACGCGTCGACGCCGTCCCGCCTCGTCCAGGTCCGGCCCGCCCCGGCCTGGCTCGGGCACCGCAGCCGCGGGGTCGCAATCGACGGCCTGGCGCCCGCCCCCGTCTTCAGGATCTCCGGCCACGGCTGGTCGAGGGTGAAGACCCGCGACGGCATTTTGCACGTGCGCGCGCTGAGCCCGACGGCGCCGTTGGGGGCCTTCTCGCTCAGCGACTCGTGGTCGTCGATCCGCGCCGCCCTCGTGCAGGACGCTCAGGACTCGGTCTTCGACAACTGGCTCATGCGCCGCGAGTCGGCCGCTCTGCAGTGGACGACGTGCCGGAAGGACTGGTTGCCGGCCGTAGGCCCGCTCGAGCTCACGACCGAGCTGCCGTTTCTCACGCTGGCTTCCTGAAGACGACGAGATCCTGCTGACGGCTGCCGACGGTGCCGCCGCCGGGCGTGTGCTCGAGCAACTCGAGGTCGGGCGCGAAGCGAGTGCGAATGTACGCCTCGGGGTGAAAGGTCGTGCACAGGTTCGAGCCCGCGACGCCTGGCCAGCGCACGACGGGCTCGCCTGAGTCGTACTGCGCACGCTCGGCGGGGTCGAGCCGGTCGGCATACGAGTCGCCGTGCGTGGTCAGGAGGAGCAGGCCGCCGGGAGCGGTGATCCGGCTCAGCTCGTCGATCCAGGCCCGCTCGAGGTCGTGCGGCAGGTGGGTAAAAACCGAGATCGCGTAGACGAGCCCGAACCTCCCGTCCACGTGCCCAAGCGGCGGAGCGAGCTCGTTGACGGACGCCGTGACGAACGGGAGGTTCGCCGCGCACCAGCCCACGAGGCGCTCGTTGTAGTCGCTTCCGTGGATCTCAGCCCCCTCGACCCCGGCCCAGTGCCGAAGAACGCGCCCGCAACCGCAGCCGAAGTCGAGTAGTGAGCCTGCCGACTCGACTGGCGCGCCGTGCCGCTCCGCCGCAGAGCGGATGATGTCGGCCTGCTGCCTTCCGCTCTCGAGGAACCACTCGAGCCCGGGCGTCCCCGCGACCTCGACGCGCAAGCGGGCCGGCGGGACGGGAAGCCCATCTGCGTCGACCTCGCCGTCCTCCGAGCCACGCATCGACCGCACGCGCTCGTAGGCGCGATAGGCGGGCGCGAGCAGCGACATCCGGTCGAGCGCGCGCAGGGTCGCGTTCCGTGCGGAGCGAAGCCGAGACGACATGAGGGGCTACGTAGTCTGAAAGACCTTCGAGCGGCGCGGGCGGACGAACACCTTCCCGCCCGGTGCCAGCTCCAGCTGCTCGGCCTCGTCGCGCGTGACCTGGGCCCACAAGTCGCGCCCGTCCTCGAGCACGAGCTCGACCCGCACCTCGAAGCCGAGATGGACGACGCGCTCGATCGTGCCCGCGGTCGTCTCCCCGTTCGGCTCGATCTTGAGCTCGAGGTCGTGTGGGCGAACGAACGACTCGCCGAAGCGGTTCACAGGCCCGACGAAGCTCATCACGAACTCGTTCGCCGGCTCCTCGTAGAGGTCGCGCGGGCCACCAACCTGCTCGATCCGGCCCTGGTTCATGAGCACGATCTGGTCGGCGATCTCCATCGCCTCCTCCTGGTCGTGCGTGACGAAGATCGTCGTCACGTGCATCTCGTCGTGCAAGCGCCGCAACCAGGCCCGCAGGTCCTTGCGGACGCGTGCGTCGAGCGCGCCGAACGGCTCGTCGAGCAGGAGCACCTTGGGCTCGACCGCAAGCGCTCGCGCGAGAGCCATGCGCTGGCGCTGTCCGCCCGACAGCTGCGCGGGGTAGTGGTCGGCCCAGCCGGCGATCTGGACGAGGTCGAGCAGCTCGTCCACGCGTTTGCGGATCTCGGCCCGCGGCCGCTTCCGGACCTTCAACCCGAAGGCGACGTTCTCGCGAACGGTCATGTGCTTGAACGCCGCGTAGTGCTGGAAGACGAAGCCGACGCCGCGCTTCTGCGCCGCCTGGCGCGTCACGTCCACGCCGTCGAGTTCTACGGTTCCGGACTCCGGCTGCTCGAGCCCGGCGATGACGCGCAGGAGCGTCGACTTGCCGCTGCCGCTGGGGCCGAGCAGCGCCGTCAGGGAGCCGGAGGTGACCTCGACCGAAGCATCGTCGAGCGCGACGAAGTCACCGAACCGCTTCGTGACCGACCTGGCGACGATGGCCATCTAGTGACCTATCCGGTGACATTGGCGAGCTTCGGGAGTGCGAGAAGCAAGCCAGGCGAGGACGCAGGGAGCCCCCAGGCTAGTCAGCCTGGGGGCGACTGAGGACGCGGCATGGCGCCGTCTTATCGCGCGCCAGAAGCCGCAGGATGTCCCCGGATGGGTCACCTGGTCTCCTCCTTGGGCTTGAACAGCGTCATGGCGACGAGCGTCGCGATCGCGAGCATCGCGAGTAGGACCGAGGCAGCGTACGCGCCGGTGTAGTCGAACTGCTGGTACTGCGCCTCGACGTGCAGGGTCAGCGTCTCCGTCTTCCCGACGATGTGCCCCGACACGACGCTGACCGCGCCGAACTCGCCGAGCGCACGAGCCGTCGTCAGGACGACGCCGTAGGCGATCGCCCAGCGGATGGCCGGCAGCGTCACCTTCCGAAAGGTCTGCCACGGTGAAGCTCCGAGCGTGGCGGCAGCCTGCTCCTGCTCGGTGCCGATCTCACGCAGGACGGGAACCACCTCGCGGACGACGAACGGCAACGAGACGAAGATCGTGACCAGGATCATCGCCGGCAGGGCGAAGACGATCTGGATCCCGTGACCGGTCAGCCAGCCTCCGAACCAGCCCGTCCGGCTGTAGAGGAGCAGGAACGCGAGCCCGACGACCACCGGCGAGAGGGCCAGCGGAAGGTCGACGAGCGCGTTCACGATGCCCTTTCCCGGAAAACGCTGGCGCACGATCGCGAGTGCGCAGATCACCCCGAAGATCGTGTTCGCGGGCACGGCGATCGCTGCGATGAGCACCGTCAGGTAGAAGGCGTGCTTGGCCTCGGGCGTCGTGACTGCGTCCCAGGCCGGCCCGAGCCCGTGCTCGAAGGCACGGTAGAAGACGAGCCCGACGGGCGCCGCCAGCACGACCAGGAGATAGAAGAGCCCTACGAAGCGGAGGAGCCACCTATGCACGGTCGTGCCTCGTCGCCCAGCGTCGCACGCCTCCGATCCCGAGCAGGACGACGAACGTGATCACCAGGATCAGAACGGACACCGCCGCCGCACTGGCCGGGTCGCCGCTCTCGATGCGCCCGAAGATGTAGACGGAGGCGACCTCGGTCTTGAAGGGCAGGTTCCCCGAGATCAGCACGACCGACCCGAACTCTCCGATCGCCCGCGCGAAGGCGAGCGCCACGCCCGAGAGGATCGCCGGGAACAGGTTCGGAAAGACGATGTAGCGGAACGTCCTGAGCGGCCCTGCCCCGAGCGAGGCGGCGGCCTCCTCCATCTCGCGGTCGAGCTCGAGCAGCACGGGCTGCACCGTCCGGATCACGAACGGCAGCGTCACGAACAGCAGCGCGAGCAGGATGGCCGTGCGCGAGAACGCGATGTTCAGGCCGACCGGCCCCTTGGGCCCGTACAGGGCCAGGAGCGTCAGGCCGGCGACGATCGTGGGCAGGGCGAACGGGAGGTCGATGATCGCGTTCACGAGCCCCTGCCCGCGGAAGCGGTCGCGGATCAGGATCCACGCCACGACCGTGCCCATCACCGCGTTGATCAGGCACACCCCGACCGAGACGGCGAGCGTCAGCTTCAACGCCGCAATCGCCTGCGGGTCGGTGATCGCATCCCAGAAGCTCCCCCGCCCGGCCTTGCCCGCCTTCCAGACGAGGGCTGCGAGCGGGAGGATGACGATCAGGCTCAGGTACGCGGTCGCGAGCCCGACGGCGATCCCGGCTCCGGACCCAGAGCCACGGACCGCCGTCGGTCGCGAAAGAGCTTCGGCGCGACCGGCTACGTCAGCTCCCGTGGCGCTTCTGGATCTTGGTCACGATTCCCGTGCTCGAGTCGAAGAACTGCTTGTCGACCTTCGCCCAGCCGCCGAGCCACTGGATCGAGAACATGCCCGGCGGGTACGGGAAGCTGAACCCCTTCGCCGCGCTGCGGACAACGGGTCGGTAGCCGTTCTGCGCCCAGATCACCTGGGCAGGCTTCGTGCGCAGGAAGTTCACGAACGCGCGGGCCGCGGTCTTGTTGGGGCTGTTCTTGACGACCGCGATCGGGTTCGCGATCTGGACCGTCGACTTCGGCATCACATAGTCGATCGGCTGGTCGTGCTTCTGGGCGAAGATCGCCTCGTTCTCGTACGAGAGGAGGACGTCGCCGCGGCCGGCGAGGAACGTCTGGAGCGCCTCACGCGCGCTCTTGTCCTGCGAGACGACGTGGTCGTAGAGCTTGCTCAGATACTTGACCGACTGGGCGTGCGACTTGCCGAGCTTGCGCTGCGCGCCGTACGCGGCGATCACGTCCCACTTGGCGCCGCCGGAGGTCTGGACGTTCGGCACGAGGACGTCGACGCCGGGCTTGACCAGGTCGTTCCAGGTCCGGATGTGCTTCGGGTTGCCCTTGCGGACGACGAAGACGACGACCGAGCGCGTGACGATCCCGTGGAACGGCTCCTTCTTCCAGGACTTGCCGACCAGACCGGCCTTGACGAGCGAGGTCATGTCCGGCTCGAGCGAGAACTCCACGACGTCGGCCTTGAGCCCGGCGATCACCGCCCGCGCCTGCTCGCCGGATGCGCCGTAGCTCTGCTGGAACGAGGTGCCCTGTCCGGCCTGAGTGCGCTGGAAGGCCGGGATCAGCTGCGAGTAGGCGTCGCGCGGAGTCGAGTACGCCACGAGGCTGATCGAGCCCGAAGACGGGCGCGCAGACGCGTCGTTCGAGGTCACGGTCGCGACCACAGCCGCGACCAGAACCGCCAGAACAACTTCGATAGTGCTAATCCGAACCATCGATCCCCCTTATTTATCGATATTCTTTACTGTTTATGTAAACAAAGTCGAGAAGGCAGTCTAGAGATCGCTCGCGACGTCGTCAAACACGCGACAATCCGGACATGTGGATCTCCCGCCGAACCGACTACGCGACCCGGGCGCTCCTAGCCCTCGCCCTCGACGGCGACGGGTCGATGAAGCTCGAGGAGCTCGCGCAGCGGACCGGAGCCCCCCCGTCCGTGCTCGAGCAGGTGATGCCCGTCATGCGCACGGCGGGGCTCATCCGTTCAGAGCGCGGGCCCTCCGGCGGCTACCGGTTGAACAAGCCTCCGGACGAGATCACGCTCGAGCGGGTCGTCCGCCTCTTCCAGGGGCAGCTCGCGCCGATCGGCTACGCGACGCGGCGGAGCCCGGACAGCGCGCCGAAGTTCGTGGCCGACTCGCTACGGGTGACGTGGAGCGATGTGCGCGACGCAACGATCGAGATCCTCGAGCGAACGACGTTTGCGGACCTGGCCGAGCAGGCCGGCGGCAGCTGGCGCGACGATTCGTCGACCGAGGTCCCCTAAGCCTCGGCGATCGCGCGGGCGCTCAGCCGGCGGAACTCGGTGAACCCGGCTGCGATCGCGCCCAGCACGAGGATCACCGGCACGAGGATCGTGTAGTGGGGAAACTCGATCAGGCGGACGCCGCTCGCCAGCAGCACGGTGCCGAGCCCGACCCGGAGCGCGCCCTCGGGCACGCGTACCGTCAGCTTGCTCGCGAACAGCACGCCGGGAATCGAGCCGAGCAGGAGCCAGGCCATTGCGTGCAGGTCGACGTTCCCGTGCACGAGATAGCTGATCCCCGCTACCCAGAGCAGCGCGGCCGCGTGAAAGATGTCCGTCCCCACGATCTTCGCCGCGGTCAACGGAAACACGAGGAGCATGATGAGCCCGAAAAACGTGCCGCTGCCGACCGAGGTCAGGCCGACGAGAAACCCGCCGCTCGCGCCGAGTGCGACACAGATGACGCGGTCACGCTTGGTGAGCAGGAACGGCGCGTCCGAGGGCTGAACGCCACGCTTGACGAAGGTCTTCGCGAGGAAGCCGAGCCCGCCGAGGATGAGCGCCCAGCCGATCACCTTGGCCATCGCGTCGCCCACGCCGCTCCCGTACTGGTTCTCGATCCAGTTCGCTAGCTCCACCCCGACCAGCGACATCGGCCCCGAACCGAGGAACATCCAGAACGTGATCCGCGCGTGCACGGTGCCGAGCTTGCGGTGCCGCACGGCGCCGAAGGACTTGAAGACGGCGCCATGCAGGATGTCCGTGCCGACCGCCAACGTCGGTTGGAAGCCGAAGAAGAGGATCAGGATCGGCGTCATCAGCGAGCCGCCGCCCATCCCCGTCAGGCCCACGAGCGACCCGATCAGCAGGCCCGTGAGCGTGAACTGCCAGGTCATCGGTACGCGTCTATGAGCACCTCGGCGACCTCGGGACGCGAGAACTCGACCGGCGGCAGCTCACCGGCGGCCAGCAGTTCGCGCACCTTCGTCCCGGACAGGAACACGTGGTCGTCGCCGCCGTGTGGACACGTCTTCGGGGTCGCCATCGAGCCGCAGGCGTTGCACCAGAACGCGTGCTCGAAGAACATCGGCTCGATGTCGAGCTCGTGCGGCTCGAACTCGTCGAAGATCAGCTGCGCGTCGTACGTGCCGTAGTAGTCGCCCACGCCTGCGTGGTCGCGGCCGACGATAAAGTGCGAGCAGCCGAAGTTCTTGCGGCAGAGCGCGTGCCAGATCGCCTCGCGCGGGCCTGCGTAGCGCATCGCGGCCGGGAACGCCGAGACGATCACGCGGTCGGCCGGGTAGTAGTTGTCGACGAGGACGCGGTAGCACTCGACGCGGGTCGCGGCGGGCACGTCGTCGGATTTCGTCTCGCCGACGAGCGGGTGAATGAGCAGGCCGTCGACGGTCTCGAGCGCGCCCTTCGTCAGGTACTCGTGCGCGCGGTGGATCGGGTTTCGGGTCTGGAAGCCGACGACGCGTCGCCAGCCCCGCTCCTCGAAGGCCTTGCGGGTGTCCGCGGGATCGAGGGCCAGCTCGGGGAACGGTGGGTCCGGGCGCACGAAGACCGTGACCTTGCCGGCGAGATAGAGGGGGTGCTGCGCGTAGAGGCGCGCGACTCCGGGATGCGCCTCGTCGGTCGTCCTGAAGCAGCGCTCGGCCTCGCTCTCCTTGTCGTACTCGAAGACCTCCTCGACCTCGAGGACGGCCAGCGGTCGTCCGCCGCCGTCGGCGAGCGCGACGCGGTCCCCTGTGGGCGCGGCCTCGACGGCGAGGCAGACCGGGAGCGCCCAGGCGAGCCCGTTCGCGAGGTGCATGTCCTCGACGACGCGCTCGTAGTCGTCGCGGCTCATGAATCCCTCGAGCGGCGAGAGCGCTCCCGAGGCGAGCATGTCCAGGTCGGCCACCTCACGCGGGGTCAGCGTCAGCGTCTCGAGGGAATCGAGATCACCCGGCCGCTCGCCGGTGCGGTCGACGAGCGACCCACCATGCGGCGCGATCAACGACTTCGTAACAGTCTGTTGCAAAGTATCTTCGGTCACGCTGGGACCTCGACCGGGAGCAGGCCGAGCCGCTCGAGCTCCCCGACGACGAACGCCGCGCTCTCCTCCGGGCTGTGCGCCTCGGTGTCGAGCACGATCTCGGGCGCGGAGGGCTCCTCGTATGGATCGGAGACGCCCGTGAATTCCTTGATCTCGCCCTTGAAAGCCTTCTCGTAGAGCCCCTTCACATCGCGCTTGGCGCACTCCTCGACCGATGCCTTCACGTACACCTCGACGAACGTGCCGACCTCCTCGATCATCTCCCGGGCCATGCGGCGCGTGGCCTCGTAGGGGGAGATCGCCGCGGTGATGACCGCGCCGCCCTGGCGGGTCAGCCTCGAAGCGACCCAGCCGAGGCGCTCGATGTGCGTGTCCCGGTCCTCCTTCGAGAAGCCGAGCTCCTTGGAGAGATGCATCCGCACGTTGTCGCCGTCGAGGTACTCGACGACGAGCCCCCGCCCGTCGAGCTCGGGGCCGATCAGATGAGCGATCGTGGACTTGCCCGAACCGGACAGTCCTGTGAACCAGAGCGTGAAGCCGCCCGGGCGCACGCGTTCCGAGTCGGGGTGGTCGTGCGCGTAGATGTGATCAGCCATGAGCCTCCTTCAGGGGCGTTTCCTCGTGAATCCCGCACTCCAGCTTGTCGGAGCCGGCCCAGCGGCCTGCGCGCTCCTCTTCGTCCTCCGCGATCGGCCGGGTGCAGGGGATGCAGCCGATCGAGCGATAGCCCGCCTCGTGCAGCGGGTTGTAGGGAATCTCGTTCACCTTGATGTAGGCCCAGACGCGCTTCTCGTCCCAGTCCGCGAGCGGGTGTACCTTCCAGACGTCGTAGCGCTCCGACCACTGGAGCTTCGGCGTCTCGGCGCGGCTCGGCGACTGGTCGCGGCGGATGCCCGAGATCCAGGCGTCGTAGGGGTCGAGCGCGGCCAGCAGCGGCTCGACCTTGCGGATCTGGCAGCAGCGATCGGGATCGCGCTCCCAGAGGTTGGGGCCTTCCTGCCGGTGCTGCTCGGCGACCGTGATGATCGGGTTCGAAATCAGGTTCAGCCCGTAGCGCTTGACGAGCCGGTCACGGGTCTCGTACGTCTCGCGGAAGAAGAGCTGGGTGTCGAGCTCGATCACGGGCAGGTCGAGGCCGAGCTCGGAGACCATGTGCACGAGCACCGACGACTGCTTCTGCCAGGAGCACGTGAGGCAGAGCCGGTCGCCGTACTCGCCGTAGACCCACTGGAGGAGCGCCTCCGCGGTCTTCGTCTCGAAGTCGACGTCAGGAAGTGCGGGCGCGCTCGTCAGGGAGCAGCACCTCCTTCAGCGTGTCGCCCCGGAGGCCGAGGCGCAGCGTCTCGAGCGGGATCACCTCGTCCGGCGGGATGTTCCCGAGGTTGACGGTCGGGCCGAACTCCTTCACGAACCACGCCTGGGACGCCTTCGTCGGCGCCTCGAAGATGAGGTCGGCGACGGCGACCTCGTTCACGATCTCGTCGATCAGGCCGGTGCGCATCTCGCCGGAGGGCCGGAAGATGCCGGCGGTCCCGCTCTCGCGAGACTCGGTGATCACCTTCCAGGCGCCGGCCTCGAGCTCTTCCTTGATCCACTGCACCCAGAGGTAGGGAGCGAAGTTGACCTCGGAGTCCTTCGAGCCGACCTCGGACAGGACGGTGAAGTCGCGCGCGAGGTCGGCGATCAGCTCGAGCTTCTCCTCGCGCGGGATCTCGACCGTGCCGTCCGAGATCTCGACGTGGGTCAGCCCGAGGTCTGCGAGCCAGCGCTTGTACTCGTCGACCTTGTCCTTCACGTAGACGACCTCGAAGAACGTGCCGCCGATGACGACCGGCTTGCCGCTCAGCACCTCGAGCTTGCGGCGCAGGTTCGGTGTGACGTACGCGGTGCCCCAGCCGAGCTTGACGACGTCGATGTAGACGCCGGCGGTCTCGAGGACGTCCTCCCAGGCGCGCGGGCCGAGGCCCTTGTCCAGGACGTGGGTCAGGCCGCCCGAACGTGGCTCAAAGTCCAGCAAGGATTCCCTCCAGTCTCTTCTTGGCTTCCGTCTGAACGTCGCGGTACATCGAGTTGCCGTGCGAGTCGATGCCGACCCAGAGGGGGCCGAAGTCCTTGACGCGGAACTTCCAGAGGCACTCGGGCATGAGCTCCTCCCAGTAGACCTCCTCGATCTCTTCGATCTGGGTCGTCTCGAGCGCTGCTGCCCCGCCGACGAGCGCGAAATAGACCATGCCGTACTTGGCCATCGGCTCGATCGCTTCGTCGGGGAGGCCGCCCTTGCCGGCGATCGCGCGCACGCCGTGGTCGCGGCCCAGCGGCTCCGTGAAGCGCACCATGCGGGCGCTCGTCGTCGTGCCGACGCACATCGGCTCGTACTTGCCCGGGCCGAGCTTGCGCACGTTGGGCGCCGTGTGGAGCAGGAAGGCGCCGTTCAGGTCGAGCGGCGGGTCGACGCCCTGGTCGAAGATCCGGATCTGCGTGCGGTCGCGGATCCCGAGGATGTGGCCGTCCACGGTGACCAGGTCGCCCGCGTGGAGCTTGCGGATGTCCTCCTCGCTCGCCGGGAATGTCAGCTTGTGCTCGGCCATGTCCCCTCCGAACGCGTCCCGGGACCTGGTCCGGAGACATGGCTCGATCCGACAGGCCCTGGGACCAGGTCCCGGGGCATGGCTCCTTGAGACGGCGTCTGCATCAGAACTCTCGGTCGAAATCGACATGGCCGTCCGGGGCGATGTGGGCGCTCGCGCGGCGCGCGGCCCAGCACTGGTAGTTCACGGCCACCGGGTTGAGAGTCATATGCGTGTCCGCGTGCTCGACGTGGCAGGAGAGGACGGTCACGTCGCCGCCGAGGCCCATGGGGCCGATGCCGGTCTCGTTCAGCAGCTCGTAGAGCTCGCGTTCGAGCTTCGCCACCTCGGGATCCGCGTTCGTCGTCCCGACCGGCCGCGCGATCGCCTCCTTTGCGAGGTACATCGCATAGTCGGCCGAACCGCCGATCCCGACGCCCACGATCCCCGGCGGGCACGGCTTGCCGCCCGCGCCGACGATCGACTCCAGGACGAACGTCTTAATGCCTTTCACCCCGTCCGCGGGGACGCACATCTTCAGGAAGCTCATGTTCTCCGAGCCCGAGCCCTTCGGGATGCACTTCACGTCGAGCCCGTCCCAGTCAGGGATGAACTCCCAGTGAACGATAGGCAACCGGTAGCCCGTGTTCGGCCCGGTGTTCTCGCGCGTCAGCGTGTGGACGGCATTCGAGCGCAGCGGCGTGTCGATGGTCGCGCGCTCCGTGCCGATCTTCAGCGCGTCGTAGATTCGGCTCGGATGCAGCGGGAAGTGCTCGCCGACACGGCACGTGTAGACGGCGATCCCCGTGTCCTGGCAGACGATGTTGTTCTCCGTCTCGGCGACATCGACGTTCTTGACGATCGTCTCCAGCACGCGGCGGCCGGGAACGGAGGTCTCCCGGTCCTTCGCGGCCGCGAGTGCGTCGCGCAGGTCCTGCGGGATGTCCTTCAGCGCCCAGACATAGAGGTGTGCGGCCGCATCCTCGACCGTCTGGCGCAGATCCGTCGCGACGGTGCTCATGCCGCCTTCTCCGCGGCCGCCCTGCCGGCGCGCCGACCGAACACCGTGCACTCGAGCAGCGAGTTGCCCATCATCCGGTTCCGCCCGTGCGTCCCGCCGGCGATCTCGCCGCACGCGTAGAGGCCCTCGACGGTCGTCTCGGACTGCTCGTCGATGACGAGGCCGCCGTTCTGGTAGTGGAGGACGGGGTAGGTCAGGATCGGATCCGCGAGCGGGTCGATGCCGCCGGCACGGTACCGGCGGAGCATGTACGGGAGCGAGACGTTCGCGTCGTCCTCGGCGATCCGGGTCGTGTCGAGGTAGACCGCGGGCCGCCCGTCGGGGGTCTCGACGCCCCGGCCCGCAGCGACCTCGTCGACGATCGCCTGCGAGACCTCGTCGCGCGGGCCGAGCGAGTCGGTGAACTCCTCTCGGTCGGAGTTGAGGAGCACAGCACCGTACGCGCGAGTCGTCTCGGGAATCGAATAGCCCTGCATCGGCGGCGGCCAGGCGCCGCCGTTCGGGTGGTACTGGAGCGCGTCGTAGTCGCGGAGCTCGGCGCCGAGGTCGACGGCGATCTTCGTCACCTCGCCGGTGGCCCCCGGATGGTTCGTCGTCAGCTCTCCACGCTCCTCGGCGATCCGGTAGCAGCGGCCGCCCGCGGCCAGGACGACGGCACCCGCGTCGATCACGTGCTCGCCGCAGGTCGCGCGCCAGCCGTGTTCGCGGCGCTCGAGGCCGGTCAGCGGAGACTTCGGAAACGTCTGCACGGATGACCCTTCGACGAAATCCCGCATCGCCTTCGTGATCGCGTGTCCGGTCCGGTCGCCGACCTGGAGCAGGCGCTTCCGGGAGGACCCGCCGCAGCGAGCCAGCCGGTAGCCGCCGTTCTCGCGCGTGAACTCGACGCCGAGCTCCTCGAGCCAGTGGATCGCGCTCGGGGCCTCGCCGGTCAGTACCTCGACGAGGCGGCGGTCCGCGGTTTCGTGCGAGCTCTTCCAGACATCCTCGGCATGCTGCTCGGGAGAGTCGTCGTCGTCGAACGCGGCCTGGATGCCGCCCTGCGCCTTCGCCGAGTTGCAGGACTGGACGGCGTCCTTCGCAACGAGGCCGACGCGCGCGCCGGCCCGCTCGGCCGACACCGCGGCGGCGAGGCCGGAGGCGCCGCTGCCGACAACGAGCACGTCGAATTGGAGCGGCTCGGCCACAGCGCGACTATATCAGCCAAATACTAATCGCAGACATAAGCCTGCCTTATCTAGAGACTACCGCTGGATGCGTAGGGTCTCTTCCTCGAGCGCGTAGGCGATCGCATCCTCGAGCGGCAGCTCCCGGCCCTCTCGCCAGGCCCCGCCGAACTGAGGCTCGGCCAGCGCCGACCGCACCGCCTCGACCGTCTCCTCGTGCGTCGTCTGCTCCGCCGGCGCAAGCCCGACGCCCAGGCTCTCCCGCAGCGCCTCCGCGGCGCCCAGCAGACGCGCTGCCTCCTCGGGACGATCCGTGAACGCGAGCACCGCGGCAAGCCCCTCGAAGCAATAGCCGATCACGTCCCTGAACTCGAGCTCGGCGAGCCTACGAAGCGCCTGCCGAAGGAGGTCGATCGCCCGGTCGTGCTGCTTCTGCGAGAGCGCCGCGAACCCCTGGTTGACGAGCGCGAACGCCATGCCCTCGCTGTCCTCGAGGGTCTCGAAGAGCCCGTACGCCTGCTCACTCAGCGACGCCGCCTTCGCGTACTCGCCGCGCTCGAGGGCGATCCCGCCGAGGTTGCTGATCGCGAGCGCGTGACCCCGCTGGTCCCCGGACTCGTCGTAGAGCTCAGCCGCACCCTCCGAGAGCTCGATCGCACGCTCCTGGTCGCCCTGCTCTGCGGCGACCGTGCCCATCGAGAGCAGCGAGCGCGCCGTCCCGGCAGCGTCGTCCAGCTCCTCCCAGATGGCGAGGCTCTCCTCGAACAACGAGCCGGCAGACTCGTAGTCGCCCTGGCGGGTAGCGAGGCTTCCGGCCGCGTGCAGGGCGCGCGCGCGGAGCTCCGGCGCCGCCGACCGGCCGCGGAGAAGCGCCACGTCGAGCCAGCCGCGCCCCTCGGCGAGGTAGCCACGCACCCACCAGAACTCCCAGAGCGCGGCCGCGAGCCGCAGGCCGAGGCTCGCCTCACGCGTGTCGAGCGACCACGAAAGCGCCTCGCGGAAGTTGTCCCGCTCTGCGTCCATCCGCACGAGCCAGGCGGCCTGCTCGGCCACGGGGTCCGACTCCGCGAGCTTGAGAAAGTGCTCCGCGTGGCGGCGCCTGACGTCGTCGGGTTCCTGCTCGGCTGCCAGCTGCTCGAGCGCGTACTCGCGGATCGTCTCCAGCATCTTGAACCGCGGGCCGTCACGCTCGAGCAGGCTGTCGTCGAGCAGCGTCGCCACGCCGTCGAGCGACGCGTCGCAAACGGCGACGGCGGACTCGAGTGTGAAGCCGCCGCCGAAGACGGACAGCTGCGCGAACAGCGTCTTCTCGTCCGGTCCGAGCAGGTCGTAGCTCCAGGCGACCGTGTCGCGGAGCGCCTGGTGCCGCTGCGGCAGGTCGCGCGCGCCGCGGCTGAGCAGGTCGAGGCGCTCGTCGAGCAGCGCGAGCATCGCATCGGGCGGCAGGAGCTTCGTGCGCGCCGCGGCGAGCTCGACGGCGAGCGGCAGCCCGTCCAGGCGTGCGCAGATCTCCTCGACCGCGGATGCGTTCTCGTTCGTCAGCGCGAAGCGCGGGTCGGCTCCCCTGGCGCGCTCGACGAAAAGGGCGACCGCGTCCTCGAGGTCGAGCGGGTCGAGCGGGTACTCCTGCTCGCCCGAGACCCGCAGCGCCGAACGGCTCGTGACGAGGAACGAAAGGCCCGGCGCGCCCTCCAGCACCTCGGACAGCACCGGAGCCGCCTCCGCCAGCTGCTCGAAGTTGTCGATCACGAGCAGCGCCTGGCGCCCGGCCAGGCGCTCGGCGAGGTTCTCGGCGAGCGAGCGGTCGCCGCTCTCCTTCACCGCGACCGCCTCCGCGATCGCCGGCAGAAGCAGCGCCGGATCGCGGATCGCGTCCAGCGCGACGAAGAAGGCGCCGTCCACGAGCTCGTCCGCAAGGATGTTCGCCGCCTCGATCGCGAGCCTCGTCTTCCCCGAGCCGCCGGGCCCGGTCAGCGTCAGCACCCGCGTCGGGCCGCGCAGCGCGCTCGTCACCTCGTCCAGCTCGCGCCTGCGGCCGACGAGCGTACTAGCGCGCACCGGGACGTTGCTCTGCGGTAGAGGCCGGCGCGAGAGCGTCTCGTCCTGGCGAAGGATCGCCTGCTCGAGCTCGCGTAGCTCGGGGCCGGGCTCCAGCCCGAGGTCGTCGAGGAGCATGTCGCGTGCCGCCTGGTACGCGTCGAGCGCATCGGCCTGACGCCCCGCCCGGTAGAGCGCGAGCATCTGCAGGCTCCGCAGCCGCTCACGCGCCGGGTGCTCGGCGATCAGCGCCTCGAGCTCGCCGATCACCTGGTCGTGGCGGCCGAGCCCGAGGTCGGCCTCGATCCGGTTCTCGTTCGCGACGAGTCGCAGCTCCTCGAGCCGCGCGATCGCGCCCTGGGCAAAGGACTCGTAGCGCAGGTCCGCCAGAGCGGGCCCGCGCCAGAGGGCGAGCCCCTCGGCCAGCAGGTCGGCGGCCTCGCGGAACGAGCGCCCGCGCAGCGCAGCGTCTCCCTCTTCGGCGAGCCGCTCGAAGCGTTCCGCGTCCAGCTCGTCCGGATCGACGCGCAGCCGGTACGCGGAGCCCTCCCTCGACACGCGATCGTTCACGATCTTGCGCAGCTGCGAGACGTAGACCTGGAGCGTGTTCGCCGCCGTGGCCGGCGCCTTGTCGCCCCAGAGGTCTTCGATCAGCAGCTCGGTCGGGACGGGCTCGTTCCGGCGCATGAGCAGAAGCGCCAGCAGGGCACGCGGCTTCTTGCCCTGGACCGAGAGCGGCGGGCCGTCCAGCACTACCTCGATCGGGCCGAGCATCCGGTACTCCAAGCCATACCTCCTGCCGCGGGGTGATCGTAACGCGGAGGCTTTCAGTGACTCTTCAGGACTGCGTGTGAGCATCCTCTCGCACGCGGAAGACGAGCAGCCTCCTACCGGCGTGGAGCCGTCAGACCAACCGGAGGCTGTACTCGAAGAGAGGGGAGCAACATGGGAGTGAAAACCAGCTGGTGGGAAGGCGCAGGGCCGTTCTAGTAGACGGACCGCAGCAGGTCTGAGATCTGAGAAGGCGTTGCCGGCCGCGGGTTCGCCCGCGCGCCCGGCCGGCCTGCGGCGGCCTCCGCGACCTCGGCGAGCTCGTTTTCGGGCACGCCCTGGTCGCGGAGGCGCTCGTACCCGCCGAGCAGGGCGAGCTCCTGTACGCGGGCGATCGGTTCGTCGGTGCCCAACGCGTCGCCAAAGCGCGCGATCTCGGAGCCTGCGACCGGCTCGTTGAAGCGGAGCGCCGGTGGGAGCGTGATCGCGTTCATCGCGCCGTGCGGGAGTCCGAAGCGCCCGCCGAGCGCCTGGGCCATCGCGTGTGCGAGGCCGAGGCCGGCCGCGGCCAGCGCTGCGCCGGCGTGCATCGCGCCCTCGAGCAGCCTCCGCCGGGCCTCCAGGTCGTCCGGCGCCTCGACGACCCGCGGGAGCCATTCGCCGATCAGGCTCGCGCCGGCCACCGCCTCCCGGTCGCCCTCCTCGTTCCGGCCCTTCACGTAGAGCGCCTCGGCCGTGTGGTCGAGGGCGTTCATCGCAGTGCCGACGGTCTCGGGCCGCGGCAGGCCGAGCGTGAGCTCCGGGTCGTAGACGATCCCGGCGAGCCTCGCGCCGGAGCCACCGCCTCGCATGCGCCGGCCGCGATCGCGGATCCCGAAGGTCGGCGTCCACTCGGCGCCCGAATACGTCGTCGGCACCGAGACCAGCGGGAGGCCGCTCTCGGCCGAGATCGCCTTCGCGAGATCGATCGCGCTGCCGCCGCCGACTGCCAGGACGCTGTCGCAGCCGCCGGCCGAGTCGACGGCGTCCGCGATCCGGTCGGACGGCACCTCGCGCCACTCGGCGGTTACCTCCACGGGCGGATCCCAGCGCGGGCTCGCGACGAGGAACGGACGGGCCGCGCCGAGCTCCGCGAGCAAAGCCTCGAGCTGGTCGAGACCCCAGCGGACGATCACAGCCGCGCCCGGGCGAACTCGACGAACGCATCGGCGACCCGGGTCGACACGCGGCCCGCGGCCCGCACGAGCGAGATCTCGCGCGACGGCTCGAGGCCGCGCACCCGCGCCTCGGCGAGCGTCCCCGTCTCGAGCTCGCGCTCGACGGCCGTCCGCGAGATGAACGTCACCCCGTGCCCGGCTTCGACGGCGCTCTTCACCGACTCCTGGAGCCCGAGCTCGAGCCGCACGCCGAGATCGGCGAGCCGCGTCCCCGCGTCGCGCAGCTCGTCGTCGATCACCTGCCGCACGCCCGCGCCCTCCTGCATCGCGATCAGGCCCTCGTTACGCAGCTCGTCGAGCGCGATCGTCTTGCCGGCAAACCGGTGATCCGGCGGGCAGACGAGGATCACCTCGTCGTGGAAGAACGGCTCGTAGGCTACCGCCCGGTTCCGCGGCGTCGCTCCGACGACGCCGAGCTCGAGCTCCCGGCGCGCGACCTGCTCGACGATCGTCTGCGTGTCCGAGATCGTGAGGTCGACCGTGGTCTCTGGGTTTGCCTTGGCGAACTCGCACAGGAGCACGGGGACGACGGTGCCGCCCGGTCCGGTCGAGGCGCCCATGGCGAGCTGCCCGCGCAGCGGGCCCTCGGCGTCGCCGGCGACCTCATCGAGCAGCTGCCGCTCGAGCGCGAGCAGGCGCTGGGCGCTGCGGTAGAGCCGGTTCCCCGCCTCGGTCGGCTCGACGCGCCGGCCCGAGCGGTCGAGGAGCTGCTGTCCGAGGCGCTGCTCGAGAGAGCGGATCTGCTGGCTGACCGCGGGCTGCGTGACACCCAGTCGCTCGGCTGCCTCGGAGAAGCTTTTGCGCTCGACCACAGCGCAGAACGCAGCCAGCTGGCGCGTGTCCATAAGTGACGCTTATAGCAAACGCCGTATCGCACCGCGCCCCTGCCCGCGCCTCCATCGGCAACAATGACCACTCTGTGACCCTGACGATGCAAGGCCGGGACACCTTTGCCGAGCGGTTCTCGCGCCTCGCACAGGAGACACCTGACCGGCGCCGCGTCGACCTCGAGCTGCGGACGCTCGACGTCGTTCTCTCCGCATCCCTCCTGCTGATCACGCTGCCGCTGACCATTCCGATCGGAATCGCCAACCTCGTCAGCTCGGGACGTCCGGTCTTCTACCGCGGCGAGCGCGTCGGACGCGGCGGACGCGTCTTCACGATGACGAAGTTCCGGACGCTGCGGCCGGGCGCGGAGGCGCGGATCGGACATCACCTCGGGTCGGAGCTCGTCGAGCAGACCGAGTCCGAGGTGACGAAGCTCGGCCGCTGGCTGCGCGCGACGCAGCTCGACGAGATCCCGCAGTTCTGGAACGTGCTCAGAGGCGACATGAGCCTCGTCGGCCCGCGCCCGATCCGCCCGCGCTTCTTCGAGGAGCTCGCCGCGGAGCTGCCGGCGTACTGGCAGCGGCTCGTGGTCCGGCCCGGGCTGACCGGCTTCGCCCAGGTGCGGCGCGGCTACGAGACGTCGATGGCCGAGAAGCTCGCGCACGACCTCGAGTGGATCGCCGACCGCTCCGTGCGGCTCTACCTGCGCAACCTCGGCGCCACCGCCTGGCGCATCCTGCGCCAGCTACTCCCGTCTAGCTACACGTCTAGCCGCGATTCCTCGAGATCGAGGTCGCGCGTGACGCGGTTCATGACGTCCTCGCTGATCCTCCCCTCGTTGCGGAGCGCGACGACGGCCATGCGCTCCGCGTCGAGCAGTTCGAGCCGCAGCCGCTGGAAGTCCTGCGAGCGCGCCTCGAGCCCGTCCTCGTCGGAGCCGTCGAGCCGGGCGCCGAAGCGGTTGCGGCGGAAGTTGTACATGCCGCGGACACGCTCGGCCGTGTCCTCGCGGACCCACTCCTCGTCGACGAGCTCTTCGAGCCGCGCGAGCCCTGCATCGACCGCGTGGATCCTGGCCTTCGCGTCCTCTCGCTCGTCTAGGTCGTCGTCCCGTTCGAGCTTCAGCAGGCGCACGACTCCGGGCAGTGAAAGCCCCTGGATGACCAGCGTCGAGAGCACGATCGAGAAGGCGAGGAACACGATCAGCGCGCGGTCGGGGAACGGAGCTCCGGCGTCGGTCTCGAGCGGGATCGCCAGTGCGGCGGCGAGCGTGACGCCGCCGCGCATGCCGGCCCAGCCGATGAAGGCGATGAACTGCCACGGCGGCGTCGGGTCGCGCTCACGGAGGCTTCGCGAGACCCAGCGCGGGACGTGTGCGATCGGGAACCCGCCCGCGAACCTGACGGCGATGACGACGACCCAGAGGAGCGCCGCGTAGCCGACGAGCTGCTGCCAGGAGAGGCCGTGCAGCTGGTCGAGGATCGGCCTGAGCTGGAGGCCGACGAGCCCGAAGAGGAGCGCGTTCAGCAGGAAGTTGAAGATCTGCCAGAAGCCGTCGCCCTGCAGCCGTGTGTCGACGTTCGTCAGTTCGGGCGTGTGCCAGCCCATGTAGACGCCCGCCGTCACGACCGCGAGCACGCCGGAGACGCCGATCGCCGCTGCGGGCAGGTAGGCGATGTAGCCGGTGAGGAAGGCGATCGTCACCTCCAGCGGCGGGTTGTTCACCCGGAAGCGGATGAAGCGGATGGCGCGCCCGATCAGCAGCCCGGCCGCGATTCCACCGGCGACGGTCCAGACGAAGTCGCCCGCGGCGTGGGCGAGCGAGAAGGAGCCGGCGACGACCGCGGCGGCGGCGAACTTGAAGAGGACGAGCGCGGTTCCGTCGTTGACGAGGCTCTCCCCTTCGACGATCGCGATCGCCCGCCGGGGGACGCCGAGCCTGTGCGCGATCGACGTCGCGGCGATCGGGTCGGTCGGAGAGACGACGGCGCCGAGCACGAACGCCGGGGCCCAGGAGAGGCCGACCACGTAGTGCGCCGCGACGGCGACGCCGACCATGGTCACGGCCACGAGCGGGATCGCGAGCAGAGAGATCGAGCGGATGTTCCGCTTCAGGTCGCGCAGGCCGGTGTTGAAGGCCGCCGAGTAGAGGAGCGGCGGGAGGATTCCGATGATCACCGCGTCGGGCGGCAGGGTGACCGTCGGGACGCCGGGCGCGAAGCCGAGCACGAGCCCTCCGACGACGAGCAGGATCGGGTACGGGATGCGCAGCGGGTCGGCGAGCAGGAGCAGCGCCAGGGCCGTCAGGAGCAGCAGCAGGAGCTGAAGCTCTTCGTGTGCGCCGAAGCTGCCCACCGCGGGATCTAGAGTAGTGACGCATGTGCGGGATCTGCGGAATCGCGTCCACCCGCGGCACCGTCGACCCCGGCAGGCTCGCGGCGATGAGCGCAACCCTCGTTCAGCGCGGGCCGGACTCGGACGGCGCGTACCTCGACGGGCGGGTCGGGCTCGCCGCCAGGCGCCTCGCGATCATCGACCTCGCGACGGGCGACCAGCCGATCTCGAACGAGGACGGCCGGATCACGGTCGTTCAGAACGGCGAGCTCTACAACTACCGCGAGCTCCGTCTCGAGCTCGAGCGGGCCGGGCACCGGTTCTCGACGAGCGGCGACACCGAGGTGCTCGTGCACCTGTACGAGGAGCACGGCGAGCGCTTCGCCGAGCGGCTGCGCGGGATGTTCGCGATCGCGCTCTGGGACTCGGAGCGCGGACGGCTCGTGCTCGCGCGCGACCCGTACGGGATCAAGCCGCTCTACTACCGCGAGCCCGGCGGCGAGATCGAGTTCGCATCCGAGCTGCGAGCGCTTCCACGCGGCGAGATCGACCTCGACGCGCTCGACGCGTTCCTCGCCTTCAACTCAGTTCCAGGGCCGCTGACGATCTTCCGCGAGGTGCGCAAGCTCCAGGCCGGTCACGTCCTGACCTGGGAGAACGGGCGGAGCGAGGTCGCGCGCTACGCGAGGCCGGCTCCGGTCTCCGCGGACGACGTTCGCCGAGACGACGAGGCCGAGCTCGTCGAGGAGCTGCGGGCGCGGCTGCGCGACTCGGTGCGGGCGCACCTCGTGTCCGATGTTCCGGTCGGCGTCCTCCTGTCCGGCGGGGTCGACTCGTCCGTGCTCGCCGCGCTCGCCGCCGAGGAGGCCTCGGAGCCGCTGCGGACGTTCTCGATCGGGTTCGAGGAGCGGAGCTTCGACGAGCTGGCCGACGCGCGGCTCGTCGCCGAGCGCTACGGGACGCAGCACCGCGAGCTCGTCCTCCGGCCCGACGCGGCGCTGCTCCTGCCGGCTCTCGCCGAGGCGTTCGACGAGCCGTTCGCCGACTCCTCCGCGCTCCCGACGTACCTCGTCGCGCAGCTCGCCGCTGAGGACGTGAAGGTCGCGCTCTCGGGCGAGGGCGGCGACGAGCTCTTCGGCGGCTACTACACGTACGCGGCCGACCTGCTCGCCGAGCGCGCGGGCTGGACCGCTCCGCTCCTCCGGCCGCTGGTCGAGCGGCTGCCCTCGTCCAGCGCCAGGGCGAGCTTCGACTACAAGGCGAAGCGGTTCGTGCGCGCCGCGCACCTGCCTCCGCTGGAACGCCATCACGGCTGGAAGGAGATCTTTTCGCCTGACGCGCGGGCCGAGCTCACCGGCCGGCGCACCGGCTTCGACCCGGTCGACCTGCTGCGTGCGCGGTTCGCAGAGACCGAGGAGGCGGCCGGGCTGCTCGCGCGGCTCCAGGACGTCGACCTCGGCACGTACCTCGTCGACGACCTGCTCGTGAAGACCGACCGCGCGTCGATGGCGCATTCGCTCGAGGCTCGCGTTCCGTTCCTCGATCCGGCCGTGACCAACTTCTCGCTCGGGCTCGCCGACCGGCACAAGGTGCGCGGGCTGCGCAAGAAGATCCTCCTCCGCAAGGCGGCCGCGCCGTTGATCCCGTCCGAGCTCCTGGGCCGGCGCAAGCGGGGGTTCTCGATCCCGGCCGCGGCCTGGCTGCGGGGCGACCTCGAGCCGTTCGCCCGCGAGACGCTCTCGGCGGAGACGCTCCGGCGCCAGGGCTTCTTCCGCCCGGAGGCGGTGACGCGGCTGATCGACGACCACGTCGCCGGCCGCGAGGACCTGAGCCGCCAGCTCTGGGGTCTGCTCGCGTTCACGCTCTGGCACGAGCGGCACGTGGAGCGAACGCCGGGGGCGCTACGCGAGCCGAGGCTCGAAGCGCTCGCGTGAAGGTGTGGATCGACATCTCGGCTCCGGCACATGTGCTGGTGTTCCGCCCGCTGATCGCGATCCTGCGCGAGCGCGGCGACGAGGTCGAGGTCACGACACGCGACTACGCGCAGACGCTGGAGCTCCTGGAGCGGCACGCGATCGAGGCAGAGGTGATCGGCGCGCACGGCGGCCGCTCGCGCGTCGCCAAGGCGTACGCGCTGACGTCGAGGCTGAGGGCGCTCAGGAAGTACGCGAAGGGCCGTGGCTACGACATCGCGCTCGCGCACGGCTCCCACGAGCTGACGATCACGGCGCGGCGCCTCGGCATCCCGAGCGCGACGACACACGACTACGAGTACGCGACGCTCCAGCACCATCTCGGTGACCGCGCGGCCACGAGGGTCGTCGTCCCGGCCGCGATCCCGGAGGAGCGCATGGCCCGCTTCGGCGTCCGTCCGCCGAAGCTCCTCCAGTACCCGGGGCTGAAGGAGGAGTACTACCTCTACGACTTCAAGCCGGACCCGGCCGTGCTCGCAGAGCTGCTCGTCAACCGGGAGCGCACGCTCGTCGTCGTGCGCACCCCGCCGGACGTCTCGCTCTACCACCGGCGCTCGAATCCGTTCTTCCCCCGGCTGCTCGCGTACCTGGGAGGCGAGAGCGACGTGCACGCGGTCGTCCTGCCGCGCAGCCCCGAGCAGCGAGAATACGTCCGTAGCCTGAGCCTGCCGTCGCTGATCGTCCCCGACCACGCCGTCGACGCCCAGAGTCTGATCGCGCTCGCCGATCTCGTCGTCTCGGCGGGCGGGACGATGAACCGGGAAGCGGCCGCGCTCGGAGTGCCCGTGTACACGACGTACGGCGGCCGGCTCGGAGGAGTCGACGAGATGCTGTTGCGCGAGGGCCGCCTGCGGCCGCTGACCGACCCGCGCGCCCTCGAGCTCGAGAAACGCGTGCCCGGCGAGACGGAGCGGGTCCGGCGCGACCCGCAGATCATGCTCGACCTCTTGCTCTCAGCCCGAGAGCGCGGCTAGCACGGCGTCGCCGTAGCGTTCCAGCTTCGCCGGGCCGACGCCGGGGACCGCGGCCAGCTCCTCGCGGGTGCGCGGCGCCCTGCGGACGATCTCGGCCAGCGTCGAGTTGTGGAAGATCACGTAGGCGGGCCGCGCTTCCGCGTGCGCCGTCTGGAGCCGCCAGCGCTTGAGCGTCTCGTAGACGGGGTCGTCCGGCTCGACGGGCTTCGCGGCCGGCTCGCGGAGGTCGAGCTCGGCGAGGAAGCGGCTCGGCTTTCCGGACCATGTGACGGTCAGGTGGCGCTTCGCGCGCGTGAGGCCGACGTAGAGCAGGCGCCGCTCCTCGTCGAGGGCCGCAGCGGTCTTCGAGAGCCTCGAGGGCAGCTCGCGCTCCTCGAGCCGCGGCAGGAAGACGGCTTCGAACTCGAGGCCCTTGGCGCGGTGGTAGGTCAGCAGGTGGACGCCGCGCCCGGCCCGGCTGCCGAAGCGCTCCTCGAGGTCCGCGACGAACTCGTCGGCCGTGCCCGAGAAGGCATCCGCGAGCTTGACGAGCCGTGCGAGGTCGTTCTGACGCGTCACTTCCCGCTCGCCCAGGCGATCGGGGATCGTTTCCAGCATCCCCTGCTCGCGTGCGATCCGGCGCACGTCCGAGAGCGGTCGCCCGCGCAACGCCTTCAGGAGCTGCTTCGCGGCGTCGCGGCTCAAGAGCGCCGCGCCCTGGGACGGAATCTCGGCCTCGCTCAACGCCTCCTCGTAGTCGGCTGAGCGCGCGTTCGTCCGGAAGAGGATCGCCATCTCCTCGTACGGCGTGCCGCCCGCGTGGAGCTCGCGGACGCGTTCGACGAGGAACGCCGCCTCGAGGACGGGCTCCGCGAACGACCGCGCGACGGGCACCGGCCCCGCAGGACGGGTCGCGCGCAGAACCTTCTCGGCGCCGCCGAGCTTCGGGACGAGCCGGTTTGCGAACTCGAGCACCTCCGGGGTCGAGCGGTAGTTCTCCTCGAGGCGGACGACCGCCGCGTGCGGAAAGCGCTTCCGCATCGAGAGCAGGTGCTCGGGGCTCGCCCCGGTGAACGCGTAGATCGACTGGTAGTCGTCGCCGACCGCGCAGAGCTCGTCCCGGTCGCCGAGCCAGCGGTCGAGGAGCGTCTGCTGGAGGAGGTTGACGTCCTGGTACTCGTCGACGGTGAACGCGCGGTAGCGGTCGCGCACCTGCTCGAGCGCGCCCCCGTCCGCGTCGAAGAGGCGGATCGTGAACTCCAGCAGGTCCTCGAAGTCGGCCCAGCCCTGATCGGCCTTGCGCCGCTCGTACTCGCGGTAGACGCGCAGCATGAGGTCGGACGGGATGGGCGGCTCGTGGTCGCCGAGCGAGCGGAGGTAGTCGTCCGGCGGGATGCGGCGGTTCTTCGCCCACTCGATCTCGGTCGCGAGGTCGGCCGCGGGCCGGAAGCGGTACGGCCGCCGCAGAGTGTTTCCGATGTGGCGCAGAGGAAGCGCTTTCGAGGCCAGGATCCGCTGCGGCGGTTCAGACGCGAAGAAGCGCAGCTGCCCGAGCGCAGCCGAGTGGAACGTCGAGCAGCGCACCCCGGGCACGCCGAGCTCGTCGAGCCGCGCCCGCATCTCGCCTGCAGCCTTGTCCGTGAACGACACCGCGAGGATCTCGTCCGCCCGAAAAGCCCTGCTCTCGACCTGATTCGCGACGCGGTGCGTGATCGTCGTCGTCTTCCCGGAGCCGGCGCCGGCGAGGATGCAGACAGGCCCGCGGACGGCGTCGACGGCACGCTGCTGCTCGGAGTTCAGCACTCGGCCACCCTAGTCAGGCAATACGACGACGTTCGCGCCTGTTCAGTGCCCGAAGTGAGTCAACTGCCTACGATTTGTCGCCATGCTTCCCCGCTCACTGGGTTGCGTGCTCCTCGTCGGCGTCCTGAGCGCCGTCTTGACCCTAAGCGGCGCTGCCTCGCTCCCGGCGTCGAAGCCATCGTTCGCACGACCCGCGAACTACAACGTCGGAGCCTTTCCCACCTCGGTGGCTATCGGCGACCTGAACGGGGACGACAAACCGGACCTGGCGGTTGCGAATACCGCCTCGGACACGATGTCGGTCCTCCTCAACAGAGGCCGCGGGAGATTTGCATGGAGCCGCGACTACAGAACGGGGGTCGGTCCTTACCGGCTGGCGATCGGCGACCTCAACGGGGACGGCAAGCCGGACGTCGCCGTCGCGAACTACGGCTCTGGGACCGTGTCTGTCCTGATGGGCAGGGGCGACGGCAGCTTCGAGCCGAAGGTCGACTACGGCGTCGACGGCGGACCCTGGGAGGCTGCGATCGGTGATCTGAACGGAGACGGCAAGCCCGACATCGCGGTCGCAAACTCCGACACCGATACCGTCTCCGTACTGCTCAACAGAGGCGACGGCGCCTTCGAGCCGAAGGTCGACTACCCAACCGGCAGCGCCCCGATCTCGGTCGCGGTCGCCGACCTGAACGCGGACGGCAAGCCGGATCTGGCCACGACGAACGCCTTCGGTAACACCGTCTCCGTGCTCCTGGGCAAGGGAGACGGCACGTTCGAGGGGAAGCTCGACTACCAGACCGGAGGCGGCCCGTACGACCTCGCGATCGGCGACGTGAACGGTGACGGGAAGCCGGACCTCGCGACCGCGAATTACGACCTCGACGGCGGGCGCACCGCCTCGGTGCTCCTCAACCGGGGCAACGGCAGCTTCGGGCCCAAGGTCGACTACGGGACGGCCAGCGCTCCGCTCGCGGTCGCACTCACCGACCTGAACGGGGACGGATGGCTGGACCTGGTGCTCGCGGCCGGCGACGACGAGAAGATCACCGTGCGCCTGAACGGCGGCGACGGCACGTTCAGAGCGAGGTGGGACTACTTCGTGGGCGCCCCGACCGCGCTGGCGGCGGGCGACCTGAACAGGGACGGTCGGCCGGACCTCGTGACCACGAACGACCTCGTCCCCTACGGCAGCGTCATCGTGCTCGTCAACGCGTACGGCCTCTGCAAGGTGCCCGCCGTCAGGAAGATGAGGCTCGTGACGGCCGAGCAGGCGATCGCCTCCGCCAACTGCAGCACCGGAAAGATCCGCCACGGATACTCGAAGACCGTCAGGAGGGGCCGCGTGATCTCGGAGAAGCCGAGGGCGGAGAACGTGCTGCCCACGGGCGGCAAGGTCAGGCTCGTCGTCAGCCTGGGGCGCAGGGGCTAGTGGAGCGTCTGCTCCGAGACGGAGTCCGTCGACGCTGCCCCGACACGTTGCGGGCTGCGCACCATCGCGGACAGCCGTGACACGACCTCGAGCGTCTCCCCGGCGGCGACGAGCTGCTCGAGCGTGGCCAGCTCCTCGTCGAGCCAGACGCCGTCGATCGGAGCACGCCGCGCACGCTTGATCTTCGGGTGCTGCGTGTCGGCGACGACCTCGTCCTCGCCCCACAGCTGCTCGTGCAGCTTCTCGCCGGCGCGCACGCCGATGAACTCGATGGGGATGTCGCGGTCGGGCTCCTTGCCGGACAGCCGGATCATCGACCGGGCGAGGTCGAGGATCTTCACCGGCTCCCCCATGTCGAGGACGAAGATCTCGCCGCGGCCTCCGATCGAGCCGGCCTGGATCACGAGCGACACCGCCTCGGGCGTCGTCATGAAATAGCGCGTCATCTCCGCGTTCGTGACCGTGACCGGCCCGCCCTTGGCGATCTGGCGCTTGAAGATCCGGATCACGGAGCCGGCCGAGTCGAGGACGTTCCCGAAGCGCACGGCGACGAACCGCGTCGAGATGTCGTCGCGCGCGCCGTAGGCCTCGACGATCCATTCGCACAACGCCTTCGACTGCCCGTAGACGGCCTGCGCGTTGAGCGCCTTGTCCGTCGAGACGAGGACGAAGCGCCGCGCGCCGAACTCGACTGCGACCTCGGCGACGACTTTCGTCCCGAGCACGTTGTTGCGCACCGACTCGAGTGGGTTCGCCTCCATCATCGGGACGTGCTTGTAGGCGGCGGCGTGGAAGACGACGGTCGGCCGGTAGCGCTCGAAGACCTGGCGTAGCCGCTCGTGGCTCCCGATGTCGGCGATCACCGGCACGCCCGCCGGAAAGTTGCGGTCGTCGACGAGCTCGCGCTCGATCTCGTACAGCGGCGACTCGGCCTGGTCGACGAGGATCATCCGCGAAGCGCCCGCGCGCGCGACCTGGCGGCAGAGCTCGGAGCCGATCGACCCGCCCGCGCCCGAGATGAGCACGGTCTCGCCGCGCAGGTACTCCGAGATCGCTTCGAAGTCGACGTCCACCGGCTCGCGGCCGAGGATGTCCTCGACCTGCACGGGCCGGATCTGCGCCGCGAGGTCGTGGTCGCCGGAGATCAGCTCGTAGAGGCCGGGCAGCGTCTTCACGGGCACCTGGGCGTCGCGCGCGTACTCGACGACCTTCTGGCGCACGTCGCCGGCCGCCGATGGGATCGCGATCAGGAGCTCGTCGGGCCGGTTGTCTCGCAGGATGTGCGGCAGTTCCTCGGTCGTCCCGAGCACCCGCACACCGTGGAGGCGGAGGTTGTTCTTGCGCGGGTCGTCGTCGACGACGCCGATCGGCGTGAACCCGAGCGCACGCGACTTCTGCATCTCTCGGATCACCAGCTGGCCCGCGTCGCCAGCGCCGACGACGATCACTTCCTTGCCGCGCGCGACGAGGCTCGCCGCACCGGGCCGCTCGAAGATCGTGCGCGCCAGCAGGCGTGAGCCGGCGACGAGCCCGAGCAGGAGCAGCCAGTCGAGGATCGCGACCCCGCGCGGTAGCCGGGCGGTGTCCGCGGGCGGGAAGAAGTAGACGACGAGGCTTGCGGCGAGGCACGCGACCGTGACACCACGCGCGGCGCCCCACATGTCCCGGGTCGAGACGTAGCGCCACCAGCGGTTGTAGAAGCCGAATGCCGTGAAGACGACGAGCTTGATCGCGACCACGAGCAGCACGGTCCGCCAGTTGACGAGCTTGTCGTAGAAGGGCGGGATCCGCTCGAACGAGTCGAAGCGCAGCTGGAACGCGAGCAGCCAGGCAACCGCGACGAGGACGCCGTCGGCGGCGATCTGCCAGATCCGGTGCCGGTTCACCGGCGATCTCATCGAACGGCCTCCAGGGATACAGCTTCTCTTACGGCCGAGACGACGCGTTCCTGCACGTCGGCGCCGATCCCGGCCCACATCGGCAGCGCGAGATTCTCACGAGCCGCGCGCTCGGTTTCGGGGAAGTCGCCGTCAGCCTGGCCGAACTGGCGCAACGCAGGCTGGCGATGGAGCGGTGTCTCGTAGTACGTGCTCGACGCGATCTCGGAGGCCGCGAGGTGCTCGCGGATCCGGTCTCGCTCGGACGAGCGCACGACGTAGACGTGGTAGACGTGGCCCGGCTCGTCCGCAGGGAGCTCGCACACTTCGCCGAGGCCGAGCTCCGCGTACCGCGCCGCAGCCTGGCGTCGAAGTCCGTTCCACTCGTCGAGGTGCGGCAGGAAGAGCCGCAGCACAGCGGCCTGCAGCTCGTCGAGCCGCGAGTTGTAGCCGATGAGCTCGAAGTCCTTCTTCGCCTTCGAGCCGTGGAAGCGCAGGAGGCGGATGCGCTCTGCGAGCTCCTCGTCTCGGGTGGTCATCAGACCGCCGTCGCCGAGCGCGAACAGGTTCTTCGTCGGGAAGAAGCTGTACGTCGAGATGACGCCCGTGGTGCCGGCACCCTGCGCGCCGAAGGCCTGCGCCGCGTCCTCGACGATCGGGAGCCCAAGGCCGGCCAGCTCGCCGAGCGCCGCGGGCCGTCCGAACAGGTGGACGGGGATGATCGCCTTCGTCCGCTCGGTCACGCGCGTAGCGACCTCGGCCGGGTCGAAGTTCATCGTCCGCGCGTCGATGTCCACGAACACCGGCTTGGCCCCGCGCCGGGCGATCGATTCCGCGGTCGCGTAGAACGTGAAGGTCGGGCAGATCACCTCGTCCCCGGGGCCGACGTCGAGTGCATCGAGCGCGATCACGAGCGCGTCCGTCCCGTTCGCGACGCCGATCGCGTGCTCGACGCCGAGGTACGCGGCCGCCTCCTCCTCGAAGGAGCGCACGTTCGGGCCGAGGATGAAACGCCCCGAGTCGAGGACGTCGGCGATTCGCTCCTTCAGCTCGTCCAGCAGCGGCGCGTACTGCGCCTTGACGTCAACCAGCGGAATCTGAGGCACGGCGGCCCATCTTAGTCGCCCGCCTGCGCCGGAGATACCACACGAGGAGCGCGAGGATCCCGACTCCGACGAGCACCTCGACGTACCGGAAGTCGTGGTGGAACGTCTCCCAGCTGGAGCCGAGCGCCCAGCCCGCGCCCGCGATTCCGAAGCACCACGGGATCGTTCCCAGCACCGAGTACAGCGTGAAGCGGCCGAGCGGCATGCGTGCGAGCCCGGCCGGGATCGAGACGAACGAGCGCACGACGGGCGTCATGCGACCGAGGAAGACCGCCCAGTCGCCCCACCGGTCGAACCAGCGTTCCGCGCGGTCGAGGTTCTCCGGCCCGAGGTGGAGCCAGCGTCCGTGTCGTTCGACGAGCGGCCGACCGCCGTAGAGGCCGATCGCCCAGCCGATGATCGAGCCGACGGTCTGACCCGCGACCCCCGCCAGCGACATCGCGACGTAGCCCCAGAAGTGCGAGTCGATCCGGTGCCCGAAGAGGGCGACGTGCTGCCCGGCCAGCGCGCCCGAGGCAACGACGCCCGCGTAGAGCATCACGAGCTCGCTCGCGGCAGGGAGCACGGAGTCGAGCAGCATCAGCAGGAACACGGCGTACAGGCCGTGATCGCCGATGAACGTGGTCAGGGAGCCGGAGAGGGAGGCCAGCAGCACCGGCGGGAGCCTAGCGGGCTAGCGCCGGGCTCTCTTCACCAGAAAGCGCCGCTCGAGCTGCGTGGGCCCGAACGCGTTGGCCGCCTGCACGCTCGCCACGTACGCGCCAGTGAACGCGCGGACGCCGTTCCCGTAGCGCCCATTCCAGCGGATTGTCCGCCGGCCGGAGCCGAGGCGGCGCCGCATCGTCTTCACCCGCCCCCCGCGCGCGTTTCGGATCGTGACCGTCACGACGGCAGGATGGGCGAGGCGGAAACCGACCCTGAGCTTGCCACCGTTCCGGTGGACGACGACGCGCGTCGGCCGCACGCGAAGGAAGCCGAGCGTCCGGTTCAGGTAGAAGCGGCGCTCGACCTTGGAGTGCTGTCCCTGGTCGTCGAGCGCGTTCACGACCCAGCGCCAGCGGCCCTCCGGCTCGGCGGCTCCGTCGGGAGTGCGCCCCGACCACGAGGTTCGGTAGGTGCCCGGGTCGTGAACGCCGGTCTCGGTCTGGCGCGGAATGCCGTCGGGGCCGACGAGGCTCGCGGTCACGGTCGCCGGCCGCACGAGCTTGTAGGTCAGCGTCTGCGTCTCCGCGACCCCGTCGCCGTTCGGCGAGAGCACCGGCTTCGGCGCCTGCGGGACGACGACGCCGTAGTAGAAGACATCGAGGCTGTCGGAGATCGCACGCTCGCCTCCCGGGTCGGAGGGCCGGTTGAGCAGCTTCCCGTTGAAGGCCATCGTCGTCGAGCCGCCGGAGTCGAGCGCGGTGCCCGTCACGGCTCCGAGGCGGACGAGCTGCTGCGCGAGCTCGAAGGTCGTGACCCCGACGCTGTAGCCCGACTGCCTCCCGTCGACCGCGACCATCACGATCCGCCCGTCCGCGAGCTGACCGACCGCCGTGCGGGGATTGCGCGGATTGATCTGGCTGGGCGCAAAGTCCTCCAGCGCCGCAAACACTGGCTGTCCGTCGCGGACGATCAGCGGACCGCCTCCGATCGCGTCGACCACGGCGCCCCACTGCGGTCGCAGCACGAGCTTCACGATCATCGGGTCGCCGACCGCGGATTCCGCGGCCAGCCGGGTCGCGGCGCTGCCGCGGGCGACCAGGACCGCGCCGTCCCGAGGAATCGGCGTGCTGCCACCGGTCTTGATCTCGATCACCGTTCCGCTCAGGGCGGCGAACGGGGCCGCGGGCGGAAACGGCTCGACCACGACCTCGACCGTGCCGCTCGCCTGCGGGGTCGCCGCGCCCCAGGCGGGAGTGAAGAGCGAGATCCCCTGCGCGCCGGGCCGCTGGTTGAGGCCGTTGAGCGCTCTCAGCGGGCCCGAGCCCTGCCACTGGCCCAGCATCGTCACGCGGTCGATGAGCAGGCTCCCGTCGTCGGTGATGCCGAGCGTCGAGCGCTTCGGATGCGGTGGCGCCTCGAGCACGCCGGACTGCATCAGCATCCCGCTCGGGAGGCCCTCGTCGAACGTGAAGAGGTCTCCGTTGACGCCCGCGACGTTCGCATTCGTCATCGCCCGCTTCTGCATGGACGTCACGGTCTCTCTTCCGAGAAGCGAGTCGTTCGAGAGCAGCGGGCGGAGCGCATAGAGGCCGCCGGGACGCGGCGCGCGCAGGATGTGGGCGACGACCGGCCCCGCCGGTGTGAACTGGAGCTGGCGCTCGTACGACACGCCGGGCATCAGCGAGACGCGGCCTGCGTGCGCGGGCGCCGCGAATATCGCAAAGAGCAGGGCAGTTATGGCTGTTCTGCGCAACACGGACGGCGGGGACGCTAGCGCACGACGGCCCCGCCGAACGAAGTCTTTACAGGTTGCAAAAAAGGTCGATGCGGCTTGTCAGCGGCCGCGTCGCACCAGGAAGCGACGCTCGAGCTGGCTCGGGCCGAAGGCGTTCGTCGCTTTCACGCTGGCCACGTAGGGGCCGGAGAACGCGCGGATCCCGGTTCCGTAGCGCCCGTTCCAGCGGATGCTGGCAGTGCCTGCACGGAGCCGGCGGCGCAAGGTCTGCACCGTCGCGCCGCTCACGGTGCGGATCTTGAGCGTGACCGTCGCCGGGTGGGCAAGCCGGAAGGCGACCCGGAGCGCTCCGCCGCGGCGACGGACAACGACGCGCGACGGGCTCACGCGCAGATAGCCGAGCGTGTTGTTCAGGTAGAAGACCCGCTCCGCCCGCGACGCCTGCCCGCGGTCGTCGACGGCGTTCACGACCCAGTGCCAGCGGCCTTCGGGCTCGGGCGCGCCCTGCGCGGTGCGGCCCGTCCAGTCGATCGTGTACGTCCCCGGGGCCTTCGGGCCGGTCTCCGTCTGGCGGGCGACGCCGTCCGGTCCGACGAGGCTCGCGGTCACGGTCGAGGGGCGCACGACCTTGTAGCTGAGCTGCTGCGCCTCGTCGACCCCGTCCCCGTTCGGGGAGAGGACGTCTGTCGCCGGCGCCGGGGCCTGGACACCGTAGTAGAAGACGAACAGGCCGTCGGCGACTCCGCGCTCGCCGCCGGGGTCGGACGGACGGTTGATCAGCTTCCCGTCGAAGGCCATCGTCGTCGAGGTGCCCGAGTCGAGCGCGCTCGCGGTCACGGCTCCGAGCCGCACGAGCTGCTGCGCGAGCTCGAAGTTCGTCATCCCCGTGCTGTAGCCGGGCAGCGCGCCGTCGACCGCGACGAGGACGATCTTCCCGTCGGCCCGCTGGCCGACCGCGGTCCGTGCGCGGCGGAGCGAGAGCTGGGTGCCGGTGAACTCCTCCCCCGCCCGGAAGATCGGCCGTCCATTCCGGACGATCAACGGTCCACCGCCGACCGCGTCGGCGACGTCGTTCCACTGGGGCCGGAGCACGAGGCGGACCGTGACCTGCTGTCCGACCGGCGCCTCGGTGGCGAGCCGTCCTGCGGAGGCCCCGCGCCCGACGAGGACGGCTCCGCCGGGCGGGATCGGAGTACCGCCCGCGGGCTTCGCGGCGACCACTGTGCCGGTCAGGTCCGTGAGCGGCGCGACCGGGGGCAGCGAGTCGAGCGTGACCTCGACCGTGTCGTTCGCCGGCGGGGTCAACGAGCCCCAGGCGGACGTGAAGAGCGACACGCCCTCGGGGCCGGCGGGCTGGTTGAGTCCGGTCATCGGGCGACGCTGGCTCGAGCCCTGCCAGGTGGCGATCATCGCGACCTGGTCGACGAGCAGGCGGCCGTCGGTCGTCACCCCGACCGTCGAGCGCCTCGGGTGCGGAGGCGTCGTCAGCACGCCCGAGTCCATGAACATCCCGTCCGGCCGGCCGTCGTTCCAGGTGAAGAGATCGGCGTTGACTCCACCGACAGTGGCGGTCGACGAGAGCCGCTTCTGCATCGAGGTCACCGTCTCGCGACCGAGCACGGCGTTGTTCGACAACACCGGGTGCAGCGCGTACAGGCCGCCCGGCTTGGGGACGGTCATGACGTGGACGACCTCGGGCCCGTGCGGCGTGAAGGCGAGCTGCCGCGTGTACGTGATCCCGGGCGCGAGCGAGACGCCGCCCGCTCCGGCGGTCGGCACGAAGACGCCCGCGAGAAGGGCGGCGATCAGGATTCTGCGCAGCATCAGACCCGCGACGAGGCTAGCTGAACCCCTGGCTGGGCGCCCCGCTCAGCGCCGGCCGACGACGAGGCTCACCTTCGCCCCGGGTGGTCGCCGAACTCCAGGAGCGGGGCTCTGGCGGATCACACGCCCAATCCGCCGAGACGGCGCGCGGCGAACCCGCCCGACCGAGCAGCGCGCGCGTCTGAGCTTCCGCTTCGCGGCGGAGAGCCTCAGGCCGATCACCCGTGGCACCAGGCAGCGCGCCGGCTGTGGTGGTGGTGGAGGGCTCGGAGGTGGTGGAGGAGGAGGTGGAGGTGGAGGAGGAGGAGGCGGGGGCGGCGGTGGGGGCGGAGGCGGAGGCGGAGGTGGAGGTGGAGGTGGAGGTGGAGGTGGGGGGAGGTGGAGGCGGCGGTGGAGGCGGCGGTGGAGGCGCTGGTGGCGGCGGCGGAGCGGGGGGAGGCGGTGGCGGCGGCGTCGAGTCGACCGAGATCTGAATGCCGCTCGGATCGAGAACCTCCGCATCGGAAGTGACGCGCGCGCCGAAGATCTCGAACCAATGAACACCAGGAGCCGGGGGCGGCGGGGGCGGCGGAGGCGGCGGCCCGGCGAGTCGATCGTCCTCCCAGACGACGAAGTACTGCCCGCCACCGAACGTGACCTGCGGGTTCTGCTGGCTGAACATGGCCGTCGAGATCGGGAATCCACCGGGGTCGAGCACCAGGCCGTCCCGATCCACCCTGCTGCCGACGAGGTCTGCTCCGTGGTTGTCGTACCACAGCACGAGCGAGCGCTGTCCGTCCGACCCGACCCTCGGTAGCAATTGCTCGTCGGGAGCCACCTTGATCGGGAACGGCTCCGCATCGAGGACCACGCCGCCGGGGTCGACCCGGACGCCGTACACGTCATAGGTCGTTCCCCCCGACCCGTTGTACGCGACCAGGTAGTTCTCGCCGTCGAACGTGACGTCCGGGTACCGCTCCGCGTTGACCCCGTGCGTGATCTGGAAACCGCCGGGGTCGAGGACGGTGCCGTCAGGCGCGAGCCTCGCTCCGAACACGTCCTCCGCTCCTCGCGCTTCGGCCCAGACGACGAGGAAGTTCGCGCCGTCGTACGCGATGCGCGGCGCCTGGGTCAGGATTCCCTGGCCGGACGCGAGGACGATGCTGTTCGGGTCGAGCACGTTGCCGTCAGCGTCGACCCGCGCCGCGTGGATGGAGTCGGTCGGTCCGTCGTCCCTGGACCAGACCACGACGTGGTACATGCCGCCGAAGGCGCTGTCCGAGGGGAGAACGTTGGCCGTCGAGATCGAGAAGCCGTTCGGGTCGAGGACGGTGCCGTCGGGCAGGACCCGCGTGCCGCGCAGGCCGGGCGCGCCGCCCCAGGCGACGAGGTAGTCGCCGGTTCCGAAGGAGACGGTGGGCGACAGCTCGTACGTTCTCGCATGCGTGAGTTGGATCCCGCTCGGGTCGAGCACGCTCCCCGCCGAGCTCACACGGGCGCCGTAGATGTCGCTTTGCGACGAGCGGTAGTCCTCCCAGACGGCAAAGTAGTTCGTTCCGTCGAACGCCACGTCGGGTTTCTCATGGGACGTAGTCGTGGTCGGGGCACTCGCAGTTCGCCCACGCGCTCCGCCCGCCAGGATCGCAGCCGCGATCAGGCCCACGCAGCAGCCGACGACTGTGATTAACGCTGGCCGGCGCGCGCTCGAGTGCATGACCTCCCCTCCCTCCGGATACTGACACCGGATCTCGACCGGGGTCAACGCCGACGCTGGGAAAGCCCGCCGGGGATCAGTTCCAGACGCGGACGTCGCGGTACAGCGTGTCTCGCTGCACGGGCGTCTTCCCGAGCGCCTTGATCGCGCGGATGAAGTCGTCCGTCGACGCGCGGTGCGTCGTGCCCGCGGCCGACACGACGTTCTCCTCGATCATCACCGAGCCGAGGTCGTCGGCGCCGAACTCGAGCGCGACCTGCCCGACCTTCATCCCCTGCGTCACCCACGAGGACTGGATGTGGTCGACGTTGTCGAGGTAGATGCGGCTCACGGCCTGCGTGAGCAGGTACTCGAACGAGGTCGGGTGGTGCGTCACGAGCGGAGCCAGCCGCGTGCCTTCCGGCTGGAACGTCCACGAGATGAACGCGCGAAAGCCGCGCGTCTCGTCCTGGAGCTCGCGGATCCGGCGCATGTGCTCGATCCGCTCGGCGAGGGTCTCGACGTGGCCGTACATCATCGTCGCAGTCGTGGACATGCCGAGCCGGTGCGCGTGGCGCATGACGCCGAGCCAGTCCGCGGTCTTCGTCTTCTTCGGGGCGATGATCTCGCGGACGCGGTCGACGAGGATCTCGGCGCCTCCGCCCGGGATCGAGTCGAGCCCGGCATCGCGGAGCCGCGTGAGCGTTGCGGGGACGGTCAGCTTCGACCGCCGCGCGATGTGCTGGATCTCGGGCGGCGACAGCGCGTGCAGGTGGATCGGGTAGCGCTCCTTCAGCGACCGGAAGAGATCCTCGTAGTAGTCGATCCCGAGATCGGGGTGGTGACCGCCCTGCATGAGGACGCCGGTGCCGCCGATCGCGAGCGTCTCCTCGACCTTCTTGTAGATGACCGTCTTCGGGAGCAGGTAGCCCTCGGCCCGGTCGCCCGGGCGGCGGTAGAACGCGCAGAAGTCGCAGTCGGTGACGCAGACGTTCGTGTAGTTGACGTTGCGGTCGATGATGAACGTGATCCGGCCGGCGTCCGTTCGGCGCGCTCGGAGGTCGTCTGCGGCCTTGCCGATCGAGACCAGGTCCTTCGACTCGAGGAGCGTGAGCGCCTCGGCGTCGGAGATCCGCTCACCGTCGAGAGCCTTCTCGAGAATCGGCGCGGTCAGGCCAGGCATTTCTCGATCGTGTCCATCTCGTCGGTGGAGACTTCAGGCCCGACGCCGGTCTGGTGCCCGTAGACGATCACGTTGCCCTTCGTCTGCAGGATGCCCCTCGGAACCTTGAAGCGCTTCGTGTACGCGTCGGCGCTGGCACCGCTCGGCAGGAACAGGAGGTCGTAGATCTTCGTCCCGTCCGTGACCCGGAGCGCGGTCTGCCCTCGCCCACTCGTCTGCGTCTTGCCGACGCCTTTCAGGCAGCCGATGCTCTTCGCGTACGAGTAGTGCGTCTTGTCCTCACCGCAGGCGACTGCCAGGAGCAGCACGAC
The DNA here is from genome assembly GCA_963850415.1 of uncultured Actinomycetes bacterium. Lineage (GTDB taxonomy): Bacteria > Actinomycetota > Thermoleophilia > Gaiellales > Gaiellaceae > VAXT01. Next base: position 760,865 of record CAWKLE010000003.1, on the reverse strand, counting down.
GCCCGCGCCGAGGAGCAGCCCGCCCCTCACGCCGGCACCGCCTCGCCGTAGACGAACCTCAGGTTCGGGACGCGGTCGAGCTCACCGACGTCGCGGGCGAGCTCGAGGAACGTGAACAGGGCGGCGCGCTCGCGGGGCCCGAAGCGGTAGCGGAGCTTCTCGAAGTAGCGGGCCAGGAACCCGGCCGGGTAGCCGTAGCGGTCCATCGCCTCGTGCGCGAGCACCTCCGGCTCGGAGCGCGCGCGGCGCACCGAGGCGACGAGGGCGTCCTCGAGCTCCTCGACTCCCTCGGGCGGCGGATCGGCGCAGGCCCAGACGGCGAAGACCATCGGCAGACCGGTCCGCTCCGTCCAGAGCCGCCCCAGGTCGTGGTGCGGTGTGGGGTCCTCGAACGCGCTCCGCAGCGCTGAGTCGCCGATCAGCAGCTTCGCGTCCGCCGGCTGTTCGAGCGGAACGTGGCTCGCGTTCGGGAAGAGGATCCGCGCCAGCACGACCGACGTCGCGCTCTCGGGCGTGACGGCGATCGAGAGGATCTTTTCGATCGGCTTCGGCGAGACGAGCTGAATCGAGTCGACGGCACCCTCGGAGGAGACGCAGAGCCGCGGCAGGAGCCGGAGCTGCGCCGCGTTCCGCGCCCATTCGATCGACGGGATCGGCGCGACATCGACCTCGCCCGCGAGGAGCCTGCGCGCCAGCTCGGTCGGGACGCCCGTCACCTCCTCCACCTCGGCCTCGAGCCGGTGAAAGACCGGCGCCATGTTCACGTAGGAGATGCGGCCGAGCCGGATCACGCGTGCCGCTCCATCGGGGCTTGGACGGTGGAGAGTGACGCGACCCACATCACGAACAGGCACGGGATGAACGCTGGGCCGAGCGAGAACGTGCTGAGCCAAACCCATGCTGTCATCGCGACTGCGCAGGCGATCCGGACGAGGTATCTCGGTAGGAGGACCGGCAAGGGGACGAGCAAAGCCGGCGCCAGAGTCAACCACCAACGGACTTCGCTCTTGTCCTCCTGCGGAGCGATGATCAGGAACCAGTCCCAGACCGCGGCGGCCAGCCCGAGCGCCAACGCAACGAGCGACAGTCGCGCGGCGCTGGTCACGCCTCCGCCTCGTCCCGGTTACTCGCGCGCCCGGGTGAACAGGGGACCCCACTGACCGCGCCCCTGCCGCCGAGGCTACGGGCGCAACCCGCACATGTCTGTGACCGATCGTGCCGGCTCTGCATCAGTCATCCCACCGCCGCAGCTCGTTGTAGAGCGTGTCGCGCTGCACCGGGATCCGGCCCGCTTCCTTGACCACGCGCACCAGCTCGTCGATCTTCTGCTCGGTCTCGGTCTGCGCGCCGGCCGCGTGGAAGATCTGCTCACGGACGACGGTGCCCTGGACGTCATTTGCGCCGAAATGCAGGGCAATCTGCGTCAGCGGCAGGCCCATCATGATCCAGTAGGCCTTGACGTTCGGGATGTTGTCGAGCAGCAGCCGCGAGACCGCGATCAGCTTCAGGTCGTCCGAGGCGGCCGTGTGCTTCCAACCACGCTGCTCGAAGACCGTGTTCTCCGGATGGAACGCGAGCGGGATGAACGCGAGGAAGCCCCCGGTCTCGTCCTGAAGGTCGCGGAGCCGAAGCAGATGGTCGACCCGCTCGGCGTAGGTCTCGACGTGCCCGTACAGCATCGTGCAGTGCGTCGGGACGCCGAGCCCGTGCGCCGTGCGGTGGACGTCGAACCACTCGTCGGGATGCTCCTTGCCGGGCGCGACGAGCCGGCGCACGCGATCCGCGAAGACCTCCGCGCCACCGCCGGGCAACGAGCCGAGGCCGGCGTCACGCAGCTCGCGCAGGACCGCTTCATGCGTGAGGCCGCAGAGCTTCGACATGTGGTGGATCTCGCTCGCCGTGAACAGCTTTAGGTGGACGTCCGGCATCGCCTCGTGCAGCTGCGCGACGATCTGGACGTAGTAGTCGAAGTCGACGTGCGGGCTCTCGCCGCCGACCATGTGGATCTCGGTGAAGCCGGTGAGCTCGCGCTGGCGGAGCGCGTCCTCGACGAGGTCCTCGGCCGTGTACGTGTACGCGCCTTCCTGCTTTTGCGTGACCGCGAAGGCGCAGAACTTGCACTTCACGCGGCAGACGTTCGTCTGGTTGAGGTACAGGTTCTGGACGAAGTAGACCTCGTCGTTGCCGCCGCGCTGCCGGCGCGCGAGGTCGGCGAGCTCGCCGAGCGCGAGGACGTCGTCCGACTCCATGAGCAGGAGGCCGTCCTCGAGATCGAGCCGCTCGCCCGCGACGACTTTCTCGCGGATGCGCTCGAGCGTCGAGGTGCGGTCGAGAATCGCCATCTACGCAGTCCTGTCTACCACGGCTTCGGCGATCGCCTCGAGCTCGTCGCGCGCCTCGATGCCGTCGAGGCAGGCGAGCGCGCGCTCCGCGTAGCTGCGAGCGACCTGCTGCGCTTCGTCGATCGCCCCGCTCGCCGCGACCCGGAGCAGAGCCCCGTCGAGCGAGCCGCCCGCGAGCGCGGACCGCACGATTTCGTCCTCCTGGGCAGCGAGCAGGAGCGGCAACGTGGGAATGCCTTCCCGCAGGTCCGTGCCCGCGATCTTCCCCGTCTCCACGGTCTGGCCCGCGCAGTCGAGGCAGTCGTCGACGATCTGGAACGCAATCCCGAGCGCGAGCCCGAACTCGCCGAGCTCCGGGCGACGGCTGGACAAGAGGCAGGCGGCTTCGAAGAGCTTCGCCGTCTTCAGGGTGCAGCGGGTGAGGTACTCGTCGACCGTGGTGTCCGGACGGCGCCGCTGGGCGCGTTCCAGGCTCTCGCCGCGCACGAGCCCGAGCGCTGCATCGGCGAGGATCGCAACGGCCTGCCCGTCTCCGGTCGCTGCGAGCTCGGCGAAGGCGCGCGCGAACAGGTAGACACCACCGGCTCTCGCGGCATCGGGGCCGTACGCGGACCAGACCGAGGCGCGCCCGCGCCGCAGCTGGGCGCCGTCGATCAGGTCGTCGTGAACGAGGCTCGCCATGTGCACGAGCTCGATCGCGACTCCCGCGGCGACGGTGCTCTGGGCCTCGGGGTCCGCCGTCAGGAAGACGAGCAGCGGGCGCATGCGCTTCCCGCCCGAGGCGAGCGCCTCGACGCCGATCTCCGCGACGAGCCCGGGTCGGGCGCCGACGGACACGGCGAGACGATCTTCGAGCTCGTCGAGGTACGCGTCGAGCCCGGGTGCGGCGCGGACGGTGGCGAGCGCGCTCACCGCGCGACACCCGTGTGCAGGGCGACGATCCCACCGGAGAACTTTCGCCAGCGGATCTCTCCGAAGCCGGCCTCGTCCATGAGCTGGGCCAGTCCCTGCGGGTCCGGGAAGCGACGCACGCTGGCCGGAAGGTACGTGTAGGCGGAGCCGCCCGGCAAGATTTTTCCAGCGGCCGGGATCAGGAAGTCGAACCAGAGGCGGTAGAAAGGTGCGAGCAGGCCCGTGGGTCGGGTGATCTCGAGGATCGCCAGCCGGCCGCCCGGATGGAGCACTCGGCGCAGCTCCCGGAGCCCGTGGTCGAGCTCGGACAGGTTGCGGACGCCGAAGCCGACCGTCGCCGCGTCGAACGACTCGTCCGCGAAGGGAAGGGCGAGCGCGTCCCCTTCGATCCACTCGAGCTCGGGAGCCTTGCGGCGGGCGCGCTCGAGCATCGGGCGCGAGAAGTCGATCGCGGTCACCTGGCCGCCTGCTGCCGCGTCCGCGATCGCGAGGTCGCCCGTTCCGCAGCAGGCAGTCGAGCACGCGGTCGCCCGGCTTGACGACGGCCTCGGCCGCCTCGCGGCGCCAGCGCTGGTCGAGCCCTGCCGTCATCAGCCGGTTCATCGAGTCGTAGACGGGCGCGATCCGGTCGAACATCGACCGCACGCCCTCGGACGGAAGCGACCCGCTCTCGACGCTCACGCAATCCCCCCGTCCGCACGAGACACGTCCGGTGCCAGGCACCTGACATGGATCGTTTGGACACGGCTCATTCGTCGCCCCACGGCTTGACGAGCGTCTGCTCGAGGCCGAGCTGGGCCAGCGCGCGGCCGACCACGAAGTCGACGAGGTCGTCCACCGTCTCGGCGCCGTGGTAGAAGCCGGGCGCGGCAAAGAGGATCGTCGCCCCCGCACGGCGCAGAGTCAGCAGGTTCTCGAGGTGGATCGTGGACAGCGGCGTCTCACGCGGCACGAGCACGAGCTTGCGCTCCTCCTTCAGGGCCACCCCCGCGGCGCGGTGGATGAGATTCGCCTCACCCCCGGTCGCGATCGTCCCGGCCGTCGCCATCGAGCACGGGCAGACGACGTAGCCGTCCACGGGCGCCGACCCGCTCGCGTACGGCGCCGAGTAGTCGTGCGGGTCGAAGACCGTCACCGCGTCCGCGGCCCGCTCGGTGAAGCGCGCGAGCACCTCGTCGCGCGGCAAGCGCGGGTCGCCGTACAGCTCGGTCGCGAGGACCTGGATCCCGGCAGCGGACGCGCAGAGCCCGATCTCGCACTCGGCCGCCGCCAGCGAATCGACGAGACGCGCGGCGTACGGCGCCCCGGAAGCACCGGTGATCCCCAGGAAGACGCGCACTACTGCCCGCCCGCAGCGGGGCACGTGTCCGTCTTCGGACTACACGTGCCGGAGGACTGGAGGAACGTGCCGAGCTTGCGCAGGTTGTCCGCCCCGAGGTCGGCGAACTGCGGCATCACGTTGTTGCCGAACTTCGACGGGTTAGCGACGTAGTCCGCAAAGCCTGCGACGCCGCGGTTCGACGTCTTCCCGATCGACGAGAGATCGGGCGCGCCCAGGTTCGACGTCCCCGCCCCCAGGTACGTGTGGCAGTTCATACAGCCGACCTGAGCAAAGATCTTCGCCCCGTCCACGGCCGTCTGGTTGCCGGCGAACCCCTGCTTCTGAGCCCACTTCGGAACGAGCACGAGGTTCTCTGCGGCGAGCGGCTCCTTCGCGACCGCGCCCTTGTAGGTCAGCGCGCCCATGGAGATGATCACCAGGATCGCGGCGGTCATCGCGACCGGGCGACGCAGCGGCCGCCGCTCGCGCCCGATGTCGATGAACGGCAGCGCGATCAGGAGCACGATCAGGATCGTCGGGATGATGACCGTGCCGAGGAGCACCGACTCGGGCCACTTGAAGATCCGCAGGAGGTAGAAGAGGAAGTAGAAGTACCAGTCCGGCCGTGGCACGAAGTTCGTCGTCCCCGGGTCGGCCTTCTCGTCGTAGAGCTTCCCGAGCCAGCCCGACGAGCTCGGATCCTCGTGCGGCGTCGAGTACTTCCAGATCACGGCCAGGGCGACGATCACGCACACGACGAGCAGGCTCATGACCGTGTCGTGGAACATCGCGTACGGGAAGAAGGGCTTCCCACGCTGCTTGACGTCCTGCTTGTAGCGGGCGTGCTCGGCTCGGCGAGCCTCGAGGCGCCTGTTCATCGCTTCCGCGCTCCTCTCGGAGCCGGCGCGACGAGACCCTTCTTCGGCGGCGGCGGCGGCCCCGGCTGCTCACGTCCCGCGGCGGTCGGCGACCACGGCGGCGAGCTGACGCCGATGCGCACGACGAGCCACAGGTGCAACCCGATCAGCCCGGCGAGCGCACCCGGGATCACGAGCATGTGCAGCGAGTAGAAGCGGGCGAGCGTGGTCGGGCCGATCTCGGCGCCCCCGCGTAGGACGTCGCCCAGGAACGGCCCTACGAACGGCCCCGTCGCCTGGAGGTTCACGCCGACGACCGTCGCCCAGTACGCCGTCTGGTCCCAAGGCAGCAGGTAGCCGAAGAACCCCTCCATCATCCCCAGCACGAGGATCAGGACGCCGATGATCCAGTTCAGCTCGCGCGGGTACTTGTACGCGCCGTACAGGAAGACGCGCCCCATGTGCAGGAAGAGCAGGATGATGAAGACGCTCGCGCCCCAACGGTGCATTCCCCGCACGAGCCAGCCGAGCGTGAGGTCGTCCGTAATGTGCCGGATCGACTCGTACGCGGAGTTCGGATCCGGCGTGTAGTACATGGCGAGGATGACGCCGGTGACCGCCTGCACGATGAACGCGGTCAGCGCGGCGGAGCCGAGCGTGTGCCCCCAGCTGATGTCGCTCGGGACCTTGCGGAAGAGGAAGTACTTGATGCCTCCGATGAGCCCCGAGTGGCCCGGGATCGAGGTGCGCTCCTCGAGCCAGTTCAGCGGGTAGAGAAGTAGTTCGAGGAGCTGGTGGAGGCGGCCTTGCTTCTTCTTCGCCATCAGCGGGGCGGCTGCACCGGGTAGAGCCAGGCCTCGGGCCCGTCGACGTGCTGACCGGGGCCGGCGAGCGGATAGGTGTGGATCTTCGCCTCGGCGCCGGTCCCGTCGACGTCGGAGACCGAGAACGTCTTGCCGAGGAGGAGCCGCCCGTTGACGATCTCGAACTCGTAGCGGTCGAGCGCTCGAACGGGTGGGCCGGCCGTGCGGTTGCCCTCGGTGTCGTACTGGCCGCCGTGGCACGGGCAGCCGAAGCCCGCGGCCGCCGCGGTCGGGATCCGCGTGACGACGTTGTTGACCGGCGTCCTCTCGGTCTTCGTCTCGTCCGCGAGCGGCAGGCCGTTCACCTGGACCGGGCAGCCGAGATGGACGCAGCGGTTGGAGAGGATCGTGAAGCTCGGGCTCTCGCCGAGGAGGCCGTTGTTGCGGATGTACGCCGTCCGCCGTGAGACCTCGCCGTCGGCCGGCTTGAGCATGTACGTGGCGATCACGAACTTGTTCTCGGGGAAGTCCTCGATCGCGCCGACGTCGATCTTCGGGTGGCCCTGCTTGATGAAGGGCGGCAGCACCGTGAAGCCGAGCACGGGCGCGGTGACGATGACCCCGATCAGTCCGCCCAGGCCGAGCGTCGTCGCCTCGAGGAACTTCGCGCGCGGGAAGCGGACGATCTCGCCCTCACCGGGGTCGGGGCCTGCAGCTCGGGCTCCGGCTGGCTGCCGCGGAGCCGGAGGCGGCTCGACCTCGGCCGGCGCCTCCTCGCCGCGGAACGGCTTCGTCGCGTCGCGGATCCAGAGGAACCCGAAGATCGCGGCCACGACCACGCCGACGACCAGGACGATCTTGCTGATGATCAGGCCGACGAAGATGCAGGCGATGCCAACGGCGAAGCCGACCGGCCAGATGGACGGGGTCGGCTCGTGCGAAGTGCCCTGACCCTCATGCGGATCCACGTCGTGGCGCGGATTCAATCGGGCTTAGGAGCCAGCGTCAACGACGTAGCAATTGGCGCAACGAACGCCGATCGGTTCCGTTTGTCGTTCCAGGCTCCGACGCAATCCCGTACTCGGCCCAGCGGCGGTCGACGAGCGCCCGCATCTCCTCGCTCATCACGATCTCCTCGGGCCACTCGCGGGTGCCCTCGTCGAGGCCCTTGTGCGTCGCGTCGATCCCCATCTTTCCGCCGTAGAACTGCCGTGTCGGCGCGTGGTCGAGGTGGTCGAGCGGCCCCTCGCTGAGCAGCACGTCACGCTTGGGATCGACGTTCGCGGTTACGCGGAAGAAGACCTCCTCGTAGTCGTGCACGTCCACGTGCTCGTCGACGACGACGACCGACTTGGTGAGGCTGAGCAGGCCGAGGCCCCAGATCGCGTGCATCACCTTCTGCGCCTGGCCGGGGAAGCTCTTGCGGATCGAGACGATCACGCAGTTGTGGAATGCGCCCGCGACGGGCAGGTCGTAGTCGACGATTTCCGGCACGCTCATCCTGATCGCCGGCAGGAAGATCCGCTCCGTCGCCTTGCCGAGCCACGCGTCCTCGGCCGGCGGCTTGCCGACGACGATCGACGGGTAGATCGCGTCCGAGCGCATCGTCATCGCGGTCACGTGGAAGACCGGGAACGGCTCCGCGGCCGAGTAGTAGCCGGTGTGGTCGCCGAAGGGGCCCTCGAGGGTCAGGTCGCCCTGCTCCACGTAGCCCTCGAGCACGATCTCCGCGTTCGCCGGGACCTCGACGTCGATCGTCTTCCCAGCGACGAGCTCGACCGGCTCGCCCTTGAGGAAGCCCGCGAGCATGAACTCGTCGATGTGCTTCGGGAGCGGCGCCGACGCGGAGTAGGCGCTCACGGGGTCGAGCCCGAGCGCAACGGCGACCTCGAGCCGCCCGTCCGTCGCCAGGTAGTCCATCCGCCCGTCCTTGTGCAACTGCCAGTGCATCGCGGTCGAGCGCGAGTCGAGCTTCTGCATCCGGTACATGCCGACGTTGCGCGTGCCCGTCTTCGGATCGTGCGTGATCACGGCCGGCAGGGTGATGAACGGCGCCGGGTCGCCCGGCCAGCAGTGCTGGATCGGGAGCAGGTCGAGATCGACGTCGTCGCCGGTGAGGACGACGTCGTGGTGCGCGGCGCGCGAGACGGTCTTGGGGCGCGAGTCGGCGATCGACTTCAGCTTCTTGAGCCCGCGCACCTTGTCGACGAGGCCCTCGGGCGGCTGCATCTCGAGCACGGAGCCGAGCTTGGCGGCTGCGTCGTCGAGGCTCGAGACACCGAGCGCGAGGCACATGCGGCGCTCGGTGCCGAACTGGTTGATCAGCAACGCGTGCGAGGCGCCCTTCGGCCGCTCGAACAGGAGCGCCGGCCCTTCCGCGCGCACGGTGCGGTCGACGATCTCCGTCACTTCGAGGTACGGGTCGACCTCGGCCGACACGCGAACGAGCTCGCCCTCGCGCTCGAGGAGCGCAATCCACTCGCGCAGGTCGGCAGGCGTGGACACCAGGCTCAGTCTATGGCTGCCAGTACGAGCTGGACCGCCTCGGCGAGCTCGATCTCCGAGCCGGCCGCAAACGCCTCGGCAAAACCGTCGCCGAGAGCGTCACACGCCGCCCGACTGGTATCGGCGCACAACTGGTCGGCGGGTGCTTCGAGCACGAAGCCGTCCGCCGTCGAGAGAGCAACAGTGGCGGAGCACAGAACCACCGCCGTCCTGGGGTCGCCGCGCACGAGCGCTATCGCGCCACCGACGGTGAGGCAGTGGATCAACGTCATGCGGTCGCCGATCGAGGCATTGAGCTCGATGCTCTCGCTGAGCTCCGCAATCGAGGTCTCGACATCACCGCGACGAAACGCCAACGTTGCGAGATCGCACAGGCAGGACGCAACGCCGTAGGCGTCGCCGAGCTCGCGGAGGAGCCCGACGGCCTGCTCGAGAGTCTTCTCCGCACCGCTCTCGTCGCCTTCGAGCAGCAGGTGGTGGGAAAGATTGGAAATGGTGATCGCCTCGCCACGCTTGTCGCCGGTCTCACGAGCGAGCGCGAGCGCTTCGGTCGACAGGCGCTCTGCTCGTTCCTTGTCTCCCCGCTCGTAGGCATACGCCAGCGCGAGGTGCGTCATGGCGAGGATCTGCCAGCGGGTCTCGCCACTGACGCGGAGCGCGTCCACGACCTCCTCGAACCTCTCGATCAGGTCCTCGTCACCGCGAGCCTCCGCTATGTGCGTGGCTCCGAAAAGACTGCGCGCCCGCGCGACGGGCGAAACATCGCCTCCAATTGCGAACGCCCGCTCGTACCAACGAGTTGCTTCACCGATCTGGCCGCGGTTGAGCCAGAACCGCCAGATCGATCCGGCGAACATCAACGCCCGCTCTCCCTCAGCCGTGTCGCAGGCGTGCTCGAGCGCCTCGCGGATGTTGTCCTGCTCCGCGCCGAGCCTGCGGTACCACTCGGCCTGCTCGGAGCCCGTTAGCTCGGCTTCCGCCTCGACGGCAAGGTCGAGGAAGTACGCGAGGTGGCGGTCGCGTAGAGCTTTCTGCTCGTTCGAAGCCTCGAGCCGCTCGGCCGCGTACTCGCGGATGGTCTCGAGCATGAAGAAGCGTCCCTCGCCCGTCGGCTTGAGAAGGCTCCAGTCGGTGAGCTCGGCGATCTGCTCGAAGTCGGATTCAGTCACCGACTCGGCGGCCTCGAGCGAGAAGCTGCCGGCGAAGACCGACAACCGGCGAAGGGCGCTCTGGAGCGGTTCCTCGAGCAGCTCGTGGCTCCATTCGATCGTCGCGCGCAAGGTCTGCTGGCGCTCCGGTGCGTCCCGCGCGCCGCCGGTCAGGAGTGGCAGGCGGCGCTCGAGGCGTTCGAGGAGGAGCGGCGGGTCGAGAACCTTGACCCGCGAGGCAGCGAGCTCCAGGGCGAGCGGCAGGCCGTCGAGGCGGCGGCAAATCTCGGGAACGGCCTCGTCCAGCGCCACGTCCCGCCGGGCCGAGCGCGCCCGCTCGAGGAAGAGCTCGACCGCCTCGTCTTGCCGCAGCGGATCGAGGGCGTACTCGTGCTCTCCGGACACCCTCAGCGGCGCCCGGCTCGTGGCGAGGAGCTTCACGCTGCGCGCGTCGCCCAGCAAGGCGCTGACGACTCCTGCCGACGCCAGCAAGTGCTCCATGTTGTCCAGCACGATCAGCGCCTCGGCCTCTCGGAGCTCCGAGAGCTCTCGGACGCCGACGGCTTGCTCGATCGTCGCTCCGACGAGCTCGACGTCCTGGACCGGCGCCAGCGGCACGAAGAAGACGCCGTCGTCGAACCCGTCCGAGAGCTCGGCGGCAACCTGCAACGCGAGCCTCGTCTTGCCGCTCCCGCCGGCCCCGACGAGCGTCACGAGGCGCGTGCCGTTCCCGAGGAGCCCGCACAGCTCGGTCAGCTCCTGCTCCCGTCCGACGAGCGCCGTCGCAGTGACGGGCAGGTTCGTGCGCTGGAGGCTCTTCAGCGGCGGGAAATCACCGTCCCCGAGCTGGTAGATGCGTTGCGCTTGCGTCAGGTCCTTGAGGCGGTGCGCCCCGAGGTCGCGCAGCTCGACCTGGCCGTCGAGCAGGTCGCGCGACGTCTGCGAGACGAGCACCTGGCCTCCATGCCCGACGGCAGCGATGCGGGCCGCACGGTGCACGTCCATCCCCGCGTAGCCCTCGTCGGTTCGGATCGGCTCGCCGGTGTGGATGCCCATGCGCACGCGGACCGGCCCGTCGGCGAGTGCACCCTGCGCCTCTGCGGCAGCAGCGGCAGCATCCGTTGCTCGCGCGAACGCGACGAAGAATGCGTCGCCCTGGGTGTCGACCTCGAGGCCGTCGTGCCTGGTGAACGCGTCTCGCAGGATCCGGCGGTGGTCGGCGAGCACGTCGGCGTACCCGTCACCGAGCTCGTGCAGCAGCTTCGTCGAGCCCTCGATGTCGGTGAACAGGAACGTGACTGTGCCGGTGGGCAGCTCGGCCATGCCGGTCAAGTCAAACGTGCGCGGGACGAAGCGTCTAGTGCGGGCTGCGGCCGCGGCGGTGGTACCGGAAGTACATGTACGTCTCGCCCAGGACGGGGAGGGCGGCTAGCACGAGACCGGTGATCAGCATCCCGACGATGACCTTCCTGCCCTCGGAGGCCGCATCGGCGAGCACCGGGGCTAGTGCGAGCGCGTGAGCCATCGGCGCGACTCTAACGAACCCGCTGGCGATGAGCCGCGAGCGCGCGCTCGACCGCTTCCTCGCCGGCCGTCTCGTTGGCGAGGGCGACGAGCGCGTCCGGGTCGTCGGTCTCCTCGAGCCCACCGTGACCGAGCAGCGCGACGCAGGCGGCCCAGGCCGGGCCGTCGTCGGCTTCGCCCTCGGCCTGGAGCTGGGCGCAGAGCGAGATCAGCTCGCCCATGTCCGCGACCGCCGCCACCGAGCCTGCGGCCGAGAGCCGGACGAGGCCCTGCGCGTACAGGTAGTCGCCGAGCAGCAGGATCGTGTCCGAGTCGCCGGGCGCGAAGAGACGCGGCCGGCCGTAGTGCACGAGGTAGCCCTCGTAGATCGTCTCCACGGCCAGGGCGAAGCGCGCATCGGTGAGCGGGGAGAAGACCGCTTCGCGATCGCGGGCGCCGCGCGGGCGGAGCGCGGATCGCCAGAGCGAGCCGTCGCGTTCGGCCTCGAGCGCGATCTCCTGCCAGAGGTCAGTCTGCGAGGAGCTCAGCGGCGGCCTCCACCGTCCGGTCGATCTCCTCGTCGCCGTGCGCGAGGGAGACGAACATGGCCTCGAACTGCGAGGGCGGGACGTACACGCCGCGCTCGAGCATGTGCCTGAAGTACGCGCCGTACCTGGACGTGTCGCAGGCCGACGCCTGTGCAAAGTCTGTGACGGGGTCAGACCCCGACTCGGAACTGGAGAAGAAGAGCGTCAAAAGTGCGCCGACGCGCTGGACGCGGCCGAGCGGGGCCAGGCCCTCTTCGACGCGCGCGGCCCTGCGCTCGAGCTCCTCGTAGACCGACGGATCCCGCAGGCGCCGGAGCACGGACAGGCCCGCGGCCGTCGCGAGCGGATTCCCGGAGAGCGTCCCCGCCTGGTAGACGTCGCCGACGGGAGCCAGGTGGCGCATCAACTCGGCGCTGCCGCCGACGGCGCCGATCGGAAGCCCGCCGCCGACGATCTTCCCGAGCACGGTCAAGTCGGCGCGCACGCCCAGCCGCTCCTGCGCGCCGCCGCGAGCGATCCGGAAGCCCGTGATCACCTCGTCGAACACGAGGAGCGCGCCCGAGGCGTCGCAGAGGTCGCGCAAGGCCTCGAGGAACCCCGGCTCGGGCGGGACGACACCCATGTTCCCGGCGACCGGCTCGACGATCACGCACGCGAGCCCCTCGCCGTAACGCTCGACCGCCCGCGCGGCCGAGTCGATGTCGTTGTAGGGCGCGACGACCGTGTCGGCGGTCGCCCCGCTCGGAACGCCCGAGGTCGCGGGAACGCCGAGCGTCGCGGGCCCGGAGCCAGCCTCCGCCAGGAGCGCATCGGAGTGCCCGTGGTAGCAGCCGGCGAACTTGAGAATGCGATCGCGCCTCGTCGCGCCCCGCGCGAGCCGGATCGCGGTCATCGCGGCCTCGGTTCCGGAGCTCACGAAGCGCACCTGCTCGATCGACGAGAACGCGTCGACGATCTCGGCAGCGAGCTCCACCTCGCGCTCGGTCGACGCGCCGTAGGTCGTGCCCGCCTCCGCGGCCTCCCGCACCGCCTCCACTGTCTCCGGATCTGCGTGCCCGAAGACGAGCGGCCCGAACGACATCACCCAGTCGACGTAGCGCGAGCCCTCGACGGTCTCGAGGTAGGCGCCCTGCCCACGGCGCACGAACAGCGGGTCGTCGAGGCCGACGGCCGTCATCGCCCGCACAGGCGAGTTGACGCCGCCCGGAATCAGCCGTTCCGCCTGGCGAGCCAGGTCGGACTTCGCCTTCAGAGCCAGGCGGCGAGCTCCTTGGCCCAGTACGTGACGATGAAATCTGCGCCCGCGCGCGAGATCGCCGTCAGCGACTCGGTCGCCGCCTGCCGCTCGTCGAGCCAGCCTCGCGCCGCAGCCGCCTTCACCATCGCGTATTCGCCCGAGACGTTGTACGCGGCGACGGGCAGGTCGAAGCGCTCGCGGGCGGCGCGGATCACATCCAGGTTCGGCAGAGCCGGCTTGACGATCAGCGCGTCCGCACCCTCGGCCACGTCCAGCTCGCACTCGCGGAGCGCCTCGCGCACGTTCGCCGGGTCCAGCTGGTAGCCGCGGCGGTCGCCGAACGACGGCGCCGACTCGGCCGCCTCGCGGAACGGCCCGTAGAAGGCCGAGGCGTACTTCGCCGCATAGGAGACGATTGCGGTCTCGCCGAAGCCCGCATCATCGAGCGCCGATCGAAGCGCCGCGACGCGCCCATCCATCATGTCGCTCGGAGCGACGACGTCCGCGCCCGCCTCGACGTGGCTGACCGCGGTTCGGGCGAGCAGCTCGAGCGTCGCGTCGTTCGCGACCTCGCCGTTCTCGATCACGCCGCAGTGGCCGTGCGAGGTGTACTCGCAGAGGCACACGTCGGTGACGAGGACGAGATCCGGGTAGCGCTCGCGAAGCGACCGGAGCGCCTGCTGGACGATCCCGTCCGCGGCGTACGCGCCAGAGCCCTGCTCGTCCTTCTCCTCGGGAATGCCGAACAGGATCACCGCCGACAGCTCCAGCCCGAGCAGCTCCTCCACCTCACTGGAGAGGTCGTCGACCGAGAAGCGCCCCAGCGCGGGCAGCTCTTCGTTCGCGCGGCTCTCCGGGCCGACGAAGAGTGGGTAGACGAGGTCGGCGCGGTCGAGCCGCGTCTCGCGCACGAGCGAGCGCAAGGCGCCGCTGCGCCGGAGCCGCCGAAGACGAGTGGCCGGAAACGCGCTCACGGAGCCACCTTAGCCTCGGGCGGTTCCTCGGGAGGCACGGGCTTTACCGGACGAGTCTCCTCCACGTCCACTTCGACGGGCACTGCACCACCAGTCCACGAGTCGAGCTGGACCCGCTCGCCGAAGAACTCCCACATCGCCCGCATCACGGCGAGGAAGGGAAGCGCGACGAGGATCCCCGGCAGCCCGTACAGCTCTCCGCCGGCGAGCAGCCCGAAGATGACGAGCAGCGGGTGGAGCCGGAGCGCGCTCCCCATCACGTTCGGGACGACGACGTGGCCCTCGATCTGGTGGATCCCAAGGAAGAGGAGCGCGACCCAGAGCGCCGAGATCGGGTGCACGACGAGCGCGTAGATGATCGGCGGAATTGCGCCGAGCCACGGCCCGAGGTACGGGATCAGCTCCATCACCGCGACCCAGGCGCCGAAGAGCACCGCGTACTTGTCGGCGCCGGGGACGAGCCCGACCGTCCCGAGCACCCACATCCCGACCCCTGCGCTCGTGCCGATGATCAGCGAGAGCAGCACCTGCCCGCGCACGTAGCCGGCGACGGCCCGCTCCATCTGGACGATCAACCCGGGCTGGCCCGGCGAGGGCGGAAAGCGCCGGTCGACCCTCGCTTTCAGCCGGCTCATGTCGAGCAGCATGTAGATCGAGACCACGAGGATCAGCACGAGCCCGAAGATCAGCTGGAAGATCGAGATCGCCGCGCCGCGAAGGAAGTCGATCACGTCGGTCGTGTACTTCTCGACGTCCTTGCCCTTGATGCTCTGGGCGAAGTCGGTGCCCTGCCTCTTGACGTCCACCCGCTCCAGGTGGTGCGTGTCCAGCCAGAGCTGAAGGCGGTCGACGTCCCGCTCGAATCCCGTCTGCGGAGGCCGTCCGCTTTCGGTCGTAAGGTAGTTGTCGACCCGATTGGCAGCCGACTGCGTCCGGTCGATGACGATCACACTCACAGCGATCACGACAGCGACCAGCGCGGCCGCGAAGCTGAGGTACACGATCGCGATCGAGAAGCCGCGCGGGATCCGGAGCCGTTCCAGAGAGCGCACCAGCGGCTCGAGCAGGAGCGCGATCAGCGCGGCCACGAGGAACAGGAAGACCGCGTGAAAGACCTTCCCTACGATCAGGAGCGCGATCAGCGCCAGAATCGGAAGGCCGACCAGCTGGATCCAGCGGGGGATCTGGATCGTCGGAGCCCCTCCCGACATGACGGCAATCGTACCGCGCAGGTCCTGACGCTCAGGCCGCCTGCGTGGGACTGGTCCGCGTTCGAGGAGGGATCCCTTGCGCTCGAGCTTCCGGACGCGTGGGAGGAAGCTCCGCCCTCGCCGAGGCTCTCGCTCCTACAAAGCCGTGCGTCCGGTGCGTCTTTGCAGGACGAACAAACATCGGTTACGGTGCCGCGCATGCCTTCGCCCCCTGCCGGGCAGGCGCGCCGCACGTCCAAGGCTCGAGCCTTGGCGAGACGAAGAACCCGGCGTATTGCCGGCCTGATCGCGGTTTCGATTGCGCTCATCGTCACGTTCCTGCTCACCGCCTTCGCGAACAGCGGCTCGTCCCAGCCCACACAGACGCGGCCCGCGCCCGCGAATCGGTTCCTGCCGGCCGGTCAGCCGCGCCCGCAGGTCGTCGCGCTCCGGGGGTCGCTCAGGCTGCAGATCCCGATCGCCCAGGACCGCGTCACGGCGATCGGCTACCACGCGGTGGGCGGCGGCGCGCTCGCGATGGAGCCGGTGGGCCGGCAAGCCAACGAGGGGCTCCTGCAGCGGATCGCGAGCAAGCTCTTCGGCGGGAACGGGCACGGGCTGTCGTACTACATGCTCGGCGGCGAGAGCGGACCGAGCACCGCGTCGCTCGACGTCGGCGCCGCCGTGGGCACCGACGTCTACTCGCCGGTCGACGGGACGATCGTCGGGATCACGCCGCTGACGCTCCGCGGCCAGACGTTCGGGTCGCGGATCGACATCCAGCCCACGAGCACGCCCGCCCTCGTCGTGCGCGTCACGCACCTCCGTCCCGATCCTGCGCTGACCGTCGGGTCGTCGGTGGCCGCGTCGATCTCGAAGATCGGCACGATCATCGACTTCTCGCACGTCGAGCAGCAGGCGCTCGCGCGGTACACGCAGGACGCGGGCAACCACGTCTCGTTCGAGATCCACCCTGCGGCCACGCTGGCTACGCCCTGAAGATCCTCTTCGTCGCAGACGTGAACGGGCGCCCCGGCCGCCGCGCGGTCGAGGAGCGGATCCCCGGGCTGCGCGACGAGCTCGGGCTGGACTTCGTGATCGCGAACGGCGAGAACGCAGCCGACGGGCTCGGGATCACGCCGAAGATCGCCGACGCGCTGCTCGCCTCGGGCGTGGACGTGATCACGCTCGGGAACCACGTCTGGCGGCGCCGCGAGATCATCCCCTACCTGTCCGGAACCGACCGCGTGATCCGTCCGGCGAACCTGGCCGGCTCGTCGCCCGGGCGCGGCTCGACGGTGATCGCAGCTCGTGACGGGGCCCGCGTCGGGGTGATCAACCTCCTCGGCGACCTGTTCATGGCTCCGGCGGTGACGCCGTTCGAGGTCGTCGACGAGCTCGTCGAGGAGGCGAAGCGCGAGACGCCGATCATCGTCGTCGACTTCCATGGAGAGGCGACGAGCGAGAAGGTGGCGCTGGCCCGCTACCTCGACGGGCAGGTGACGGCCGTCTTCGGGACGCACACGCACGTGCAGACGAACGACGCGCGCGTTCAGCCGGGCGGAACGGCCGCGATCACCGACGCGGGCATGACCGGCCCGCACGACTCTGTGATCGGCGTGAAAGCCGAGCTGGCGATCCAGCGCATGCGGACCGGGATCCCGGTCCGGTTCGAGACCGCCGAGGGGGGCATCCGCCTGGAGGGAGCGCTCCTCGAATGCGACGGCTCAGGCCGCGCTACGAGCTGCGAGACGTTCCGGGTCTCGGTCGACTAGCCCGCGCGCGAGGTACGCGAAGAGCGCGACGAGCACGAGGTCGCGGATCAGCACGAGCCAGGACTCGAGCGCACCGAAGTGCAGCGCCAGGTCCCAGTAGCGGTACGGGAACCAGAGCTGCGTGACGACGAGCGCGGCCGCGAGCAGCAGGGACGCGGTCAGGCCGCGCCGCCCCTGGACGAGGGGGACGACCGGGATCAACCAGATCAGGAACTGCGGCGAGAGCACCTTGCCGAGCGCGACGAACGCGACCAGAGCCGCCGCGCTCGCGAGGAGCAGCCGCTCGCGGGTGGCCGGCCCGCGGGCGAACAGGATCCAGGTCGCGACCAGCGCCGCGACCTGAAGCACCGAGAGCGCGACGGCAAGCACATCCGGCGCGGTCCCGGCCAGGTTCTGCGAGCCGTGGCTCGAGTCCATCGTCAGGCCGAAGCCAAAGAGGTTGTGCCCGACGAGGAGAAGGGCAGCGCCGAGGCTCTCCATCTGCAGCGGGCGCGCCGCCTGGGTCCCAACGCTGTGCGCCACGCCGTGCGGAGCGACGACCAGGAACGGGACGAACGCGAGGGTCAGGACCAGCAGGAGGAGACCCCCGCAGAGCAAGGCCTCTCGCCTGCCCTTGCGCCGCCAGACGTAGACGAGTGTCAGCGGCACGAGCACGGCCGGATAGAGCTTGGCGGCGACCGCCGCGCCGAGCGCGAGGTGCCCGAGCCGGAGCCGCCCGCTCAGGAGCGCGGCCAGCGCGGCTGCGGTCAACGCCGCGGGCCAGAGGTCGAACCGCGAGAGCACGACCGGCCCCAGCGCGACTACGGCGAGCGCGGAAAACCCGAGCACGGCGAGCACGCGCCGCCTCCCGGCGCCGAGCGCGACGAGCGCGACGGCCAGGCAGATGACGATCACCTCGCCCAGGAACGCCAGCTCGAGCTCGAAGCGGCGGCGAAACGTATCCCCGTGCGCTCCGCCGAGCGCGGGCAGCGCGAACACCGGCAGGGCGCCCGGCGGATACTCGAGCGCGAAGTCCCGGTACGGCACCTGCCCGGAGTCGATCGCGGAGCCGTAGCGCTCGTAGACCGGCGTGTCGACGATCCGGTCATGCGTGAAGAACCCGCGGTGGAGCACGCCCCAGCCGACGAGGAACAGCACGCACGCGACAAGCGTCGCCGCGAGGGCGAAACTCGCGTCAGCCGGCCGGGACGAGCTCGCGCTCAGCGTCGTCATGCGCCGGCACAGTCTCCACCCGTCGGCGGCGGGCAACCAGCACGACGAAGGCGACGAAGGGGAAGAACCACGGGATGTAGAGGTAGAACCAGTGCGTGAGCGTGAGCTCGAAGCCGATCAGGACGGCCGCGGTCAGGGCGGCCAGCTGGAGCGGTGTCTTGTGGCGCGGGACGAAGTAGCAGGCGATCGCACCCGCGACGAGCAGCGCGATCGCGATCTGCTGGAAGGGGCCGAGGTCGGGAATCCCCGCGGCGTGGTACTGGCCCCAGCCCCAGATCGAGAACGGCGAGTCGCGGCCGACCTGCCAGCCGAAGGTGCGGTCCCAGAAGACGCGCGCCGCGTGCGCGGGATTCGGCTCGAGGAGCAAGATCGAGAACGCAGCGGCCGTCGCCAGCGCAAAACCTCCTGCAAACAGGACCTTTCCGGAGAGGCGCCGGCCCTCGGGATAGGAGCCCCACAAAGGGACGAGCAGTAACGCGCCGAACTTCGTCCACCCCGCCAGGCCGAGGAACGCGCCGCGCGCGAACGCGGAGGTGACGAGCCAGAAGCCGAAGATCAGGAACACGGGCATGATCGCGTCGTTCGTGTTCGAGCTCGACACGTACTGCGTGAACGGGTACGCGGCCCACGCGAACGGAAGCGTCGCGGCCAGGCGGGTACCGCCGAAGCGGCGTCCGAGCAGGGCCAGTCCGAGCAGCGCGAGCAGGTCAAAGAGCAGCGCCGTCGCGTGCGCGGCAGGCAAGCGGTCCCATTTCCCACTCCAGCCGAGCAGCAGGTACCCCGGGATGTACGACTCATAGGCGACGGGCCCGTACGTGTCGCCGCGCTCGTTCGCAGACTCGCAGCGGCCGTTCGTCTGGACTCGCGCCCGGATCTCGCCGTCAGCGTCCGCAGGGCCGCACGCCTTCAGGCTTCCCTCGCGTGGCATGTGCCCGTACGGGGACTGCCCGTGCACGATCCGTTCGGCTCCGATCACGCCCGAGTAGCCGACGTCGATCACGTTCGAGCTGCGCACGTTCAAGCCGACGCGGAACCCGACGAGGAAGACCGTCGCCGAGGCGAGCAGCCAGACCGGCCACACCGGCCGCCCCCGCTCGGGCCCGCCGCGCCACGCCGACCAGACCATCCTCGCCAGCAAATAGGCCATCGGCGGATAGGCGAGCGGGACCGCCGTGAAGATGTCGCCGCGGTTGAAGAACCACAGCGAGACCGAGAACGACAGCAGCACGACGAGGTCGAGGTTCCGCATCGTCAGCGGCTTGCGGAAGTCGGCGAGGCCGATCAGGAAGATCGCGCACAGGCCGAGCCAGATCGGGAGGCGGTTGATCTCCCGCCCGCCGAAGGCGCCGCTCCCGCCGCGGGCCATCTTCCAGGCGACCTGCGGCCCGGTCCAGGCCTCGGTCACGGCGCCCGTCTCGTCGTCCACGCGTCCCGTCGCGATCTCGCCGGCCGAGCTCGACCAGACTCCGACCTGCCAGTCGCGCCGATCCCTGTCGAAGGTCGCGTCGGTGACGCGGTCCTTGCTCGGGTAGCGGCCGAGCCAGTCAGCCACCTTGTCGTCGCGGAGGAAGATCGCGGTCGCGCGCTTCTCGTTCAGGGTCGCCGGCCCGGTCTTGGGCCTGAACGAGCCGGGGAGCTCCTGAGTCGTGCCCGTGCCGGTCGCTGCGTGCGCGGCCGGAGCGAGCACCGCGGCGGCGAGCAGGGCGAGGACGACTCGCCGCGTCACCTCGCTACCGACGCCGGAACGACCAGAGCTTGTTGCCGACGAAGTTGATCGGCGTGACGAGCACGATCGCGATCGCCTGCCCGACGACCTTCCCCACGCCGCCGGCGACGAGAGCGGTCAGCAGCAGCTCGTTGGCGGCGAGCGCGAGCAACGACACGACGAAGAAGCGGAGACCCTGGTAGCCGACGTGGCCACGCTGTCCGCGGAACGTCCAGAGACGATTCCAGGTGTAGTTGTTCGTGACCGCGACGAGGAAGGAGCACGCCGCGGCGAGGTTGTAGTGCATGCCGGAGTGCACGAGTGTCGTGTAGACGAGGAGGTTGACCGCATAGCCGACCACGCCGACCGTGCAGAACTTTGCGAGCTGGACCCAGTTGTGCGGCCGCCGAAGCGCGCTCGTCGCCCGCGTCGCGATGCTCGACGCCCCGTTGCTCACAGCGCGCGAGCGTAGCAGCGCCTCCCGGCTAGGAGCGGAGGGCGCGGCCGTGCCGGCGGTAGAACTCGAGCTGGTCGCGCCCGAGCAGCACGAGCGGCGATCCGACCTCGACCGTCTCGCCGTCGAGGAGTGCCGTCGCGTAGGGCAGGAACCGGTGGCTGCCGTCTCCGCAGAGGACGTCGAAGCCGACGGGTCGCTCGCCCGTCCCGTCGAGGATCACGTCGACCACGCGGCCCAGCTCGATGCCGTCCAGGACGACGCGCCTGTTGAGATGCTCGACCCCGGTCACGCGCGTCCCATTGTGCCTGGACCGTGTGACGTGGAAGCTCACCGGATCGAGAAGCCGGCTTCGCCCTGCGGCTCGGACCAGGTCACCTCGACATCGTCGACGCGCGCACCTCCAGGCCCCCGCCTGCACCAGTCGACCATCGAGTCGACCCGGTCGTCCTCGCCTTCGAAGACCGCCTCGACAGAGCCGTCCGCCGTGTTCCGAACCCAGCCGGCAACTCCGAGCGAGCGTGCCCGGTCACTCGCCTCGACCCTGAAGAAGACGCCCTGCACGGCCCCGCGCACGACGACCTGCGCGCGTTTCACGTTGCGGACTCCGCCCTTGTGCAGTTCGCCCCATGGCTTCGCCGTGGGGCTTCACATTTTTCGCCCGGGGGCGAAAAATTCATGTGCGGAAACCCTGTTCTCCGACGAGCGGCACGAAGCGGCACGGAACCGAATGCACGACGGCGGGCCCTTCCGGGCTGCGCACGATCACCTCCAGCCGCTGGCCCCAGCGCCCGCCGACCGGGACCGTAAGGCGTCCACGCGGCTCCAGCTGCTCGTACAGGAGCTCGGGGAGCCCGGGCGCCGCGGCCGCAACCGCGATCGCAGTGAACGGCGCCTCGTCGGGCAGGCCGAGCGATCCGTCGCCGACGTGCACCTGCACGCGCTCGTAGCCGGCAGCGGCGAGGTTCTCCCCCGCCTCCTCTGCTAGCTCGGGGATGCGCTCGATCGTGTGCACCTCGCCCGCGAGCTCCGCGAGCACCGCCGCCTGGTAGCCGGACCCGGTGCCGACGTCGAGCACCTTCTCTCCGCCCCTCAGCCCCAGCGCCTCGGCGATGCGCGCGACCATGTACGGCTGCGAGATCGTCTGCCCGTGCCCGATCGGAAGCGCGGCGTCGGCGTAGGCGCGGTGGTGCTCGCCGGCGGGGACGAAGAGCTCGCGCGGCACACGCTCCATCGCTTCCAGCACGCGTTGGTCGACGATGTCCCGCGCGCGGAGCTGGTCCTCGACCATCCGGTGCCGGGCGTCCTGATCAGCGCTCATGGGAGACGCCGAAATGGTCGAGCACGCGGGGCGTCACGTCGACGATCCTCGCCGGAGGCGGCCCGGCTCCGATCGAGAGCATCGGCACCTCGGAGTCGCCCGTCTCGAGCGAGCCGTGGCTCCCCCCGCCCACGTGGTGGCGTCCACCGAGGTCGGCGAACTCGACCCCGGGCGCCGCCGAGACGACGAGGTCGCCGGCGTTCGGGTTCGCGAGCGCGGCCCAGGCACGCTCGAGTGCATCGGGTTGACCGAGCACCTCGGAGGCGCCGCTCGTCTCCCAGCCGTCAGCCGACGGGGCGAAGCGAAGCTCGTCGCCGTCCCTTCGAGCGACCACGGGCCCCTCTTCCCGGAACAGGACCACGTGACCGCCGCCGTCGAGGCGCTCGGCCAGCTCCCTCGGGCTCTCCCGGCAGCCGGGCAGGCGGTAGACCATCCCGGCCCGGTTGGACGCCGTCACGGCCAGCTCCGCCGCGCGGCCGTTGCCGCGGTGGAAGAGCGTCAGGCCCCTGAATGACTCCTCGAGCCGGACCGCGCGCTCGACCCGCGTCTGCCCGTGGTCCGAGCAGAGGAGCACCGCGTAGCGCGCGAGGAACTCCTCCGGCCCGCCCGCCGCCTCGAACAGCGTCGCGATCGCCCGGTCGGCGTGCGCGAGAGCGGCGTGCGCGACCTCCGGGCCGGCGGCGTGGGACGCGAAGTCGTAGTCCGGAAGGTAGAAGACGAGGAAGTCGAAGCCGTCCCTCGTGACGAGCCAGCGGCCGACGACCCTCGCGTACTCGTCCACGGACCCGCGCGCGCGGGTGCGGACCGCGAGCGGCGATCCGGTCACGTCCGACTCGAACAGGTTGAAGTAGAAGAAGCGGCTCGGCCCGTACGCGGGGCGCGTCAGCCAGGGGACGAGCGGAGCGTGCCGCACAGGCCCGCGGTAGCAGACCATGTTCACCGCGGCGGTCACGCGCCCCTGGGCCTCGAGCGCCTCGAACACCGTCACGGCCTCCTTCGAGAGGTGCTCCTCGTTCAGGTTGAAGACCACGTCGCGGATCGTGCGGGTCGTGCCCGCGGCCCGGACGGCGCCGAACGACGAGCCGTACTCGACGAGCCGCTGCTCTCCGCGGTGGTACCAGACGAGGTGCGGGATCTCGTGGACGTCCGGATGCGCACCGGTCGCGATCGAGGAGAGGCAGACCGGGGTCAGTGAAGGGAACGTCGTCACGGCCCGCCGGTATTCACCACGGCCCATCAGGAAGCGGAGCGCGGGCACGTCCTCGGACTCGACGGCGCGCTCGAGCATGGCGGGCGTGAGCCCGTCGATGACGATCAGGACGAGCTTCTCGGGCGGCACGCCCTAATCCCGGGCGAGCGTGCGAAGCCCCGCGTAGCGCTTGCCCGCGCGTCTGCGCAGGCGCATGCCCAGGGCGGGGACCGCCACGAGCTCGACGTAGCCGACGACCGGCACGAACGCAAGCCCGGCGACAACGACCGCCGCGCCCAGCACGAGCAGCGCAGTCGCGAGCGGCGTCCCGCCACGGCCCAGGGCGCCGCGGACGAGCTCGAGCGCCCCGACCCCGCCGAGGACTCCACCGACTCCCGCGGCTGCGGCCTCCGGCGCGTCGGCGAGCGCGATTCCCAGCGCAATGCCGACGACGGCCGCGAGCAACGGCGCCGCCAGCGCGTAGCGACGACCTCCGAAAAGGCCTGCGCCCGCGATGCCGAGCGCCACACCCAGGCCTGCGAAGACGCCGATCGAATACCAGTCACCCATCGGGGTCAGTGTAGTTCCAGCGCGTTTCGCGGCCGGCGCGCGCGGGGACAAGGTGACCGATGACCGGCCGATCCGCAGCAGCCGGCCACCGCCGCCGGAACCTGCTCGTCTTCTTCTCCGCCGGGCACTCGGGGCCTGCGAGGCGGATGGAGAGCCTCCTTGCGCACCTCGAGCGCAAGGAGCGGCACCGGCTGAGCGTCAAGCGCGTCGACGTCGACGAGGAACCCGAGCTCGCCGAGCGCTTCGAGGTCCGGAGCGTTCCGACCCTGATCCTGGTCAAGGGCAAGCGCGCCGTGGCCCGGCTCGAAGGCAGGGCGAAGGCGGCCGAGATCGAGGAGCTCGTCGACCGGCACCTCGGCGCCGAAACCGGCCCCGCGGAACGACCGTAATGCCGGACACAAACCTCACGGGGAGGAGAAGCATGCGCAAGCTCGCAGTTGCGGTTTCGCTGCTCGTTGCGGCAGGCCTGTTGGTGTTGGCCGCCGCCGCATTCGCAGACCACGGCCATGGTGGTGGGAACGGGGGCGACAGATTCTCCGCACGCCTCACCGGTTTCGACGAGACGCCGTCGGAATCGACTCCCGGCCGCGGTTCGTTCAAGGCCAAGATCGTGAACGGGGACACAATCCACTACAAGCTGCATTACCAGGGCTTCGAGTCGGCAGAGGGCAACACGCTCTTCTCGCACATCCACTTCGGCCAGCCCGGCGTGGCGGGCGGAGTGAGCGCGTTCCTGTGCGGCGGCGGCGGCAAGCCGGCGTGCACGCCGACGGAGGGCACGTTCGAGGGCGACATCGTTGCGTCCGACGTGGTCGGTCCGTCGGGCCAGGGAATCGCGCCCGGCGAGATGGGTGAGCTGATCACCGCGATGAAGAAGGGCTACACGTACGCGAACGTCCACACGACACTCAACCCGGCCGGACTGATCCGTGGACAGATCCGCAAGGGCTCCGGCCATGGTCATGGGGAAGGCGGGGGCGGCGGCCACCACTAGGCGCTGACTCTGCCGGTACGCGAAGGGCCCGGTCCCGGCCGGGCTCTTCTCGTTCTACGTGCCTTCGAGGCGGCGGATCACGGCCAGGCCGAACTCGGCTGCGCGGGCGCCGTCGACCACCCGGTGGTCGAACGTGAGCGAGACGTAGCCGGTCTGCGCGACCGCGAGCTCGCCGTTCCGGACGACGGGCCGCTCGGCGATCCGGCCGATGCTCAGGATGGCGACCTCGGGATGGTTGACGAGCGGCGTCTGGAGCAGGCCGGCGAGCTTGCCGGCGCTCGTGACCGTGAACGTCGAGCCGCGGAGCTCCTCGGGCTTGAGCGAGCCAGCGCGGGCGGCTTCGGCAAGGCGCTTCACCTCGTCGGCGAGCTGGTCGATCGAGGCCGAGTCGCAGCCGCGGACGACGGGGACCACGAGCCCGTCGTCGGTCTGGACGGCGACGCCGAGGTCGTAGCGGTCCAGGTACACGATCTCGTCGCCCTCGAGCCGCGCGTTCAGCTCCGGGAACTCCTGCAGCGACTCGGCGGCGGCCTTGAGGACGGTCGGGACGAGGAGCTTGAGGTCGACGCCCGAGAAGTCGCACTCCTCGACCCACGTCACGGCCGGAACCTCCCTGTGTGCGCGGGCCATGTGCTCGACGATCAGGCGGCGCACCCCTCGAAGCGGCTCCCGCCGTCCCTCCCGGACCTGTCCCGGGACCTGGTCCCCGGACCCGGCCGCTCCGCGCACGTCCGCTTCGGTCACCCGTCCTTGCGGGCCGGTGCCGGTGAGCTGCTCGAGGTCGACGTTGAGCTCCTGGGCGAGCCGTCGGACGAGCGGCGTCGCGCGGACACGTCCCCCGTGGGCACGTCCCGGGACCTGGTGCGGGGACATGGCTGGAGGGGACTGCTCCGTCTTGGACTTCTCCCCGAGAACCGGTGCGACACCGTCCTCGCCGATCACGACCAGCACCGTCCCGACCGGGACGATGCTGCCCTCCTCGACCAGGATCTGCGCGACCTTTCCCGCGGCCGGAGACGGGATCTCGACCGTCGTCTTGTCCGTCTGGATCTCCACGAGCGGCTGGTCCTCGGCGACCTCGTCCCCCTCGGACACGAGCCAGCGGGCGACCTCGCCTTCGGTCAGGCCCTCGCCGAGATCGGGAAGCTTGAACTCGTACGCCACGGCGGCGGAATCTATCGCGGGCGCCCGATCCAGGCGTCCCCGGGCGCGATCAGGACGCGGAGCCCGCCCTCGGTTCTCCAGATCGAGACGACCTGCTCGTCGCCGGCCAGGCGAGGCGCGTCCTCCCGCGGCACGTAGCCGAGCTGAAGCGTCCGCTCCTCGTTCCAGATCCCGACGGCATGCGGGTCGTGCTCGTTCTCGGGCTCGGGAACGAGAGCCAGACCCCGGCCCGGATCGAACGACGGATCGTCGAGCGCCTCCGGGCGAAACGAGACTCCCGCCACAGGAACGACCAGGATCCGCGGGTCCTCCCAGCGAACGACCTCGTCCGTCGCCGCGTCCCGGAGCCGGTACCCCGAGCCGGCGCGCTCGAGCACCAGGCGCAGCCGCTCGCTCAGAGCTCGGCCGAGTAGCCGCGGATCGCGCGCTCGTAGCGGGCCATCCCCGGCGCATCGGCGCGGAACAGCGCCTCGACGAGCTCGCGCCAGGCTCCGCCCTGATCGTCGCGCTCCCAGCGAGTGAGCGCGAGAAAGACGCGCAGCGCCGCGTTGTCCGGGAACCGCGTCACCGCCTCGCGCAGCACCCGCTCGGACTCCTCCAGCTCGCCGACGTTCCGCAGCGTGCTTCCGAAGCCGAGCATCGCACCCGGCAGGTCCACGTCGTCGATCCCCGCCTCGAACGCGGCCCGGTACTCGACGACGGCCTCCGCCTCGCGGCCGGCGCTGTCGTGCTCCCAGGCGCGCCGAAGCGCTTCCGAGCCGGCGCCCATACGGCCAATCTACTCGGACTGGATCGCGTCGTCGCGGAGCAGAGCGTGCACTCCCTGCGTCCCGTTCACGACCTGCGTGACCCGGAGATCGACGGCGAGGCTCGCCAACGCAAGCGCATCGGCGCCGCTCACTCCGAGCTCCCGGCCCAGCAACGCGAGCATGCCTTCGAGCGCGGCCTGCCCCGCTACCGAGAGGTCCTCGTCGAACCCGAGCGTGATCCAGGCGCCGTCGAGTCGCGCGACGGGCCACTCGAGAACCGGTTCGTCCTGGAGGTCGAGCGTCAGCCGGGCGCGTGTCGGAGCCTCGATCGCGGTCCCGGAGACCTCGCCGTCGCCCTGAACGGCATGACCGTCGCCGGCGGAGAAGAGAGCGCCCTCGACCGGGATCGGGAGATAGAGCGTCGTGCCCGCAACCAGCTCCTTGCAGTCCATGTTGCCGCCCCACCGGCGAGGCGGCCCGGTGCTGTGGACGCCCGGGTCCGGCGGCGGCATTCCCATCACGCCGAGGAACGGCGCGAGATCGAGCTCGAACGAAAGGGCACGGCCGACACCGTCCGCGAGCTCCCAGTGGATCGCGTGTTGGGGCCCGCCGTGGGTCACGCCCCAATCCGATGGCTCGACCTCGTCGATCCGAACGACGAGCGTCTGCCCCGGCCGTGCTCCGCGAACGAGGATCGGGCCTGCCAGCGCGTGCCCCGGTTCGTGCTCCAGGCTTCTCGGTTCGAGATGCTCGTCGCGCGCGGTGTCCCACGCATGATTCGGGACCGAGATCCGCACGGAGTCGCCGGGGTCGATCTCGACGACCGGCTCGAGCAGGTCCGGCGAGAAGTACCCGTGCAGGTACCGCTGCTCGCACGGGAGCTCGTGGAGCACTAGTACTCGAGCAGCTTGTCGACCGCGTCCACGACCCGCTCGACCGACGGCATGTACGCGTCCTCGATCTGCCAGTACGGGTACGGGACGTCGTAGCCGGTCACCCTGAGCACCGGCCCGCGCAGGTCGAGCATCGCCTTCTCGGCAAGGATCGCCGCGAGCTCGGCGCCGTAGCCGGCCGTCCGTGGCGCCTCCTGGATGATCACGACGCGTCCCGTCTTCGCCGCGGCTGCGAGCAACGCATCCTCGTCGAGCGGCTTCAGGCTGCGGATGTCCAGGATCTCCGCCGAGGCCCGGTCCGCGAGCGCATCGGCGGCCTGCTCCGCGAGCGGAACCATCGACCCGTACGCGACGAGCGTGACGTCGTCGCCCTCGCGGACGGTTCGGGCCTGTCCGAGAGGGACGACGTGCTCACCCTCGGGGACCTCGCCGCGCATCGTCCGGTAGTGGAGCTTCGGCTCGAAGATGACGACCGGATCAGGGTCGCGAATTGCAGCTGCGAGCAGGCCTTTTGCGTCGCTCGGCGTCGAGGGGATCGCCACCTTCACGCCCGGTGTGTGCACGTAGTACGCCTCGGGCGAGTCGTCGTGCAGCTCCGGCGCGCGGACGCCTCCGCCGTACGGCATGCGCACGGTCAGCGGGAACGCCATCTGCCCGCCCGTGCGCCAGCGGTAGCGACCAACATGCGTGATCAGCTGGTCGAGCGCCGGGTAGCTGAACGCGTCGTACTGCATCTCGCAGACGGGACGGAAGCCGGCCATGCAGAGGCCGATCGCGCTGCCGATGATCCCCGCCTCGGCGAGCGGAGTGTCGACGCAGCGATCCGCGCCGAACTTGTCGCGCAGGCCGGCCGTGGCCCGGAAGACGCCGCCCGCTCGGCCGACGTCCTCGCCTATCACCATCACGTTCTCGTCGCGCCCGAGCTCGACGTGGAAGCAGTCGTTGATCGCCTCGACCAGCGTCAGCTCAGCCACCGAACGACTCCAAGTAACAGTCTGTTACCAGGTCAGTCATGGCCCTCGAGGACCCGTCTGAGCTCCGCGAGATCGGTCGCGAACGAGGCGGGCGGATCGACGTAGGCGTGCTCGAAGAGGAGGCCCGGGTCCGCGGGCTGCTCCGCCTCGGCCGCCGCGATCCCGTCGCGCATCGCCTGTTCGGCCTCGGCCCGGATCGACTCGGCCATCTCGTCGGTGAGGATCCCGGCGCGCCGCAGGTAGCCCTCGTACCGCCCGACGCACTCGCGCTTCTTCTCCTCCTCGACGCGCTCGAGGTCGATGTACGCCTTCGGGTCGTCCGCCGTCGCGTGCGGCGCTGCCCGGTAGCTGACCGCCTCGATGAACGTCGGCCCCTCGCCTGCCCGGGCACGCGCGACGGCCTCGCGCGTCGCCTCGTACACGGCGAGGATGTCGAGCCCGTCCACGCGCGACGCGGGCATCCCGTAGCCCACGGCCTTGTCCGCGAGCGTCTCCGCACGCGTCTGCGCCTCGACCGGAGTCGAGATCGCCCAGCCGTTGTTGTTGCAGAAGAGGACGAGCGGCGCGCGCATCACCGCCGCGAAGTTCGCGCCCTCGTGGAACGCGCCCTCGGAGGTGGCGCCGTCGCCGAAGTAGGCGATCGCGCACGCGTTCTCGCCGCGCAGCCGCTTGCCCCACGCGAGCCCGGCCGCATGCGGCACGTGCGTCCCGATCGGCACGCAAATCGAGGCGACGTTGTAGTCCGCCGGGTTCCACCAGCCGGACGGATGCCCGCGCCACCAGGACAGCACCGTCGAGACGGGCAACCCGCGCAGGAGCCCGATCGCCGACTCGCGATAGCTCGGGAAGATCCAGTCGTCGTCGGCCAGCGCGTAGACCGAGCCGGCCTGCATCGCCTCGTGGTTCCAGTAGATCGCATACGTCCCGATCCGCCCCTGGCTGTGGTAGACGACCGAGCGCTCGTCATAGGTGCGTAGCAGGACGAGCCCGCGGTAGAGCTCGACCAGGTCGTGGTCGGTGAGCCCGTCGACCTCGCCGTCGGGTACCGACTCGCCGTCGCCGATCACGCGCCGAAGGTCACGCTCGGCCGGAAGCACCTGCGCCATCGGGAGGAATGTATCTAGTGCGCCGCGATGAAAGCCTCGACCCGGCTGCGGAATCCCGGATCCGCGAGCATGGCCGACCCGTGCGCGGCGCCGGGCAGGATCTCGAGCCGCTTGTCCGGTGACGCGGAGGCCGCGTACAGCGCTCTCGCGTCCCCGGTGAACGGGTCATTGTCCGCGGATGCGGCGAAGAACGTCGGCGCGTACAGCCGCGCCACGGCTTCGAGGGCCCTGAGCGGCCCGAACGACGCGGGCGCGGAGAGACTGACGATGGCTGCCGGCGCCGACGGCAGCGACGTGCTTCCGATGAGAGCCGCGATCGCCCCGGCCGAGGATCCCATCACGATCACGTGCGGCGACCCGGTTCGCCGGAGCGCCTCGACCGCGGGCGCGATGTCGAGGTCGACCCGGTTCCCGGGCCGCGAGTTGTAGGCGAGCACGCGATAGCCGCCGGCCGCGAGCTGGCGCGCGTAGGGCAGCCACTCGCAGAAGCCCTGGTTCTGGCCGTGCGCCAGCACGAGCCCGCGCGGCCCGCTGCCGACGACGACGCCCAGGAGTGTTGTGTCGTCGGCTCCGAAGAAGCGCAGCGCCGAGGCCCTTTCCGCCTTCGTCGCACAGGACTCGGTCACCGGAAGCGGCGGGGCGAGCCGCGTCTTCAGGAAGCGCAGCGTCTGCTTGACAACCGCGCGCGCCCGAGCCGTCCTCGGCCCGACGTCGAAGCCGTGCGCCGCTTCCGGATCGGTGACGACGCGGACGTCCGCGTGGAGCTCGGTCGCGGCCGCCTGGAACCGGTCGATCGACTCGTTCGATCCCCGCGTTCGCGTCTCGGCCCGCCTTCACGACCAGCATCGGCGGGATCGAGGCCGGAGACCGGCGGAGGTAGGCCAGGGCGGAGAACTCGTCCCCGAGCGCGCGGCTCTGAAGGTCGAGCGGTTCGTAGTAGACGACGTTGCAGCGAAGCCACGATCGGGGATCGCGCATCGTCGCCCACAGATGCCAGGGAGCCGAGAAGCCGAGCGTGCAGAGCCGGTTCGGGTCGACCCCGAGGCGCTTCGAGTGCGAGCGGACGTATGCGATCGCGGCCTGGACATCCACGGCCGGGTTGCGCGGCGACCGGAGCCCGCCGTCGGAGCGGATGTTGAACGCAACCGCGCTCAGCCCGGACGCGGCGATCAGTTGCGCCCAGCCGACCTTCTGGCCGCTCGTCCGGCCGGAGCCCGGAGGCCCGCCGAGGAGGACGGCAGGCAAGCGACCCGGCGCGCTCCGCGGCCGGTAGACGTCCATCCGCAGCCGGGGAGACCGCTGGTAGACGACGTTGCGTCTCACCTTCGCGCGATGCATGCCCGGGAGCTGCAGGACGAGGGCCTTGCCCGCGGTCGGGTTCCGGTACCCGTCGGCGGCCGGAACGGCGACGAGCGCGACGGCCAGGATCGCGAGCGCGACCCTCATGGCCGCTCCTCCAGCTCGCGCAGGATCTCGTCTGCCCAGCCGATCCAGGCTTCGGCGTGGGCGAGCCCCCAGCGAAGCGTCACGTACCCGAAGTAGGACGACTCCTCGTCGCGGATCTGCTCCTCGATCGCGCGGAACTCGTCCAGGTAGGCCTCCGCCCACTCGCGCTTGCGCTCGATGTGCGCGACGAGCGTCTCGCGGCTCATGTGGCTCCCGAAGAAGATCTTGAGCAGGAACGTGCTGCGTCCGTCCGGGCGCTCCTCGACCGGCTCCTCGAGCCAGGCCCGGAACGACTCCTCGCCCCTGGCGCTGATCCGGTACACCTGCTTGTCGGGGCGCGAGCTCTGCTCGACGAGGCGCGACGTTGCGTAACCGCTTTCGACGAGCCGCGGCAGGACGGCGTAGATGTGGCTCTTGGCGGCGGTCCACACGTAGCCGACACCGGCCGCGGCGCGCTTCTTCAGGTCGTAGCCAGAGTGCTCGCCGAACGTCGCGAGGAGCCCGAGCACCGAGAGCTCGGTCGTCGAGAGCGTGACCGTCTTCCGCCTCTGCGCCGTCGCCACCCGCTGCATCATAGTCCGTACCGGACTAGTCTGCTAAGAACTACTCGTCAACCGCCCAGCGGCTGACCAGGACGGTGATCAGGACGAGCGACCCGATCGCCGCCACGACTCCCAGGCTCTCGAGCGCCAATCCTCCGGTCCCGGTCGCCGCCGACGCGGCGACGAGGGCGAGCGCGGCCAGCACGGCCGCACCGGTGCAGGCCCCGGCGATCCGGGCCAGCCTCCACTCGGCGACCGCCGCCTCGCTCCATGCCGGAATCCTGGGCTCGATCGACCAGAAGCCGAGCTCCGCGACCAGCATGAACCCCGCCGCGTAGGCGGGCGTGAACCGGTCGAGCGCGCTGCCCTCGGCGACGAACAGCACCGCGTAGTCCGCGCCTAGCAGGGCCAGGCCGAGACCCAGTGCGCCCGGAGAGCGGGCCGCGAGACCCATCGCGAACACGAGCACACCCGAGATCGCGAAGACGAGCGCCGCCCACTGCAGATCGAGGTTCTGCGAGGCAGGGTACGCCGCGAGCGCAGCGGCAGCGAACACCGAGACCGCGCCGGTCGCTAGACGCGAACGGTTCGGGCGTGGCGCCTGAATGCCCGCACCTCCTCCACGACCGCTTCCATCGGGACGCCCTCCTGCCATTCGACAATCGGCACGCCCAGCGACGCGTACTTCGTGCGCAGCGCATCACGCTGGAGCCGCCAGAGCCGGTAGGCGAGCCGCTCGAGCTCGGTCTCGCCCTCCGGCACGAACGAGTACGGCGAGAGCTCGATCACGGCGAGGTCGAAGCCGCGTGCGCGCAGGTCGAGCAGGGCGCCGACCGCCCGCTCGTCCAGCAGTGGGCTGAACGCGAACACGAGCGCTCGCGGCGGCAAGGTCCGCGGCGGGATCACGTCGAGGTCCTTCCACGCGTAGCTGAGGAGGATCTCGGCGTCGAGCAGCGAGTCGACGATCCGGTAGAGCTGCGTCGTCCCAGAGGTCACCGTCAGCCAGTTGAGGACCCCGCCGAACGCGACGAGCCCGACGCGGTCCTTCTCGCGCAGGTAGAGCGCGGCGAGCGACGCAGCGGCGCGGACGCCGATGTCGAGCGTCCCCAGGTCGGGCCGCCTCGCCTCGGCGAAGGTGTCGAGGAAGATGACGATGTCCGAGTTCCGCTCCGGATGCGTCTCGTTCACCCACGGCTCGCCGCGGCGCGCTGTCGCGCGCCAGTTGACGCGGCGCACCTGGTCGCCGTACGTGAACGGCCGCAGGTCCGCGAACTCGATCCCCTCGCCCCGGACACGCGCGACCTGGTTGCCGGAGAATGCTTGCGTCTCGAGCGGCCGGAGCAGCCGCTGGAGCGTCTCGCCGCGCGGGTAGACCTTGAGCCGGTGACCCCCGGCGACCTTCCCTTCGTACACGAAGAGGCCGAACGGGTCCCGGGCGCGCCAGACGACGTTCCCGACCTCGTACGTCCCCCAGTGCGCGCAGCGGAACGGCACTTCGAGCTCGCGCCGCTCCCCCCGGCCGAGGTGAATCAGGAT
Organism: uncultured Actinomycetes bacterium; assembly: GCA_963850415.1. Taxonomy (GTDB): domain Bacteria; phylum Actinomycetota; class Thermoleophilia; order Gaiellales; family Gaiellaceae; genus VAXT01. The sequence goes on along the minus strand of CAWKLE010000003.1, from coordinate 727,895 downwards.
CGGGTTCGGCGCCTCGGCGACGAGGCCCTCGTCCACGTCGAAGACGAACTCCAGATGTTCGACCGGTCTGTTCGCCCACACTTCCATCAGCAGCGTCACGTTCCGCTCCTCCAGCTGGCGCTCGAGGTCGAGCTCCGAGAGCGCCCGCACCTCGACGGGGCGCATCAGAGCGAGCCCGAGGCCGGCGAAGAGCGCGAACGGAGCCGCCAGAGCTGCGAGCTCGGGCCGGCCGAGCGCAAGCGCGGCGAGCAGTCCCAGGCCGGCGAGAACGACGTAGACGCGGAGCTTGCCGGTCGCGGCGCCCGTCATTGCGCGCGGGCGCGCGCCTCGGCCTGCTCGACCGCCGGCGTCGGCACGCTGTCGAGCACGTCGCGGACGATGTCGTCCGAGCGGCGGCGCTCGACCCAGAGCTCCGGCCTGAGCGCGAGCCGATGCGCGAGCGCAGGCACCGCAACTTCCTTGACGTCGTCCGGCGTCACGTAGTCGCGGCCGGCCAGCGCGGCGCGGCAGCGCGAGAGCTTGAGCAGCGCGAGCGACCCGCGCGGGCTCGCGCCGACCTGGACGCCGGGGGCGCTCCTCGTCGCCACGGTCAGATCGACCATGTAGTAGCCGAGAGATTCCTCGACGTGCACCTGCTCGACGGCACGCTGCATCTCGAGCACGCTCTCCCGGTTGACCACCTGGTAGAGCTCGACCTCGTCCTCGGCCCGCTCGATCCGGCGCTCGAGCATCTCCCACTCGTGCTCGCGCGACGGGTAGCCGACTCCGATGCGCAGCATGAAGCGGTCGAGCTGCGCCTCGGGCAGCGGATACGTCCCCTCGTACTCGATCGGGTTCTGCGTCGCGAGCACGATGAACGGCGGCTCGAGCCGCCGGGTCTCGCCCTCGGTCGTCACCTGGCGCTCCTGCATCGCCTCGAGGAGCGCGGCCTGGGTCTTCGGCGGGGCGCGGTTGATCTCGTCGCTGAGCAGGACGTTGGCGAAGATCGGCCCGGGCCGGAACTCGAAGTCGGAGCGCTGCTGGTTGTAGATCGACGACCCGGTCACGTCCGCGGGCATCAGGTCGGGCGTGAACTGCACGCGCGAGAACGTCATCCCGGTGACGTGCGCGAACGACCGCGCGATGAGCGTCTTCGCGAGGCCGGGGAAGTCCTCGAGCAGCACGTGCCCGTCGGCGAGGATCCCGAGCAGGACGAGCTCCAGCGCCTCGCGCTTGCCGACCACAGCCCGCTCGACCTCGACGAGGATGCTCTCCGCCTGCGCGGTCAGCTCGGAGATGGTCATCGACACGTACTTAGAGACGCTCCAGACGGCCGATGGTTCGATCGAGCCCTTCGGGGCCGGGGCCGGGAGCAAGGCGATCAGCCGGCGGCTCGCGGTCGGGCGCGGTCAGCTCGAAGAGCTCGTCGCCCAGAAGCTCCTGAACGACCGGGCGGCCCGAGTCGAGGGCGAGCCCGCGTCGCTCGAGCCTCGCGGAGGCCACGTCGCGCAGGATCGGCCGCAGGCGGTAGTGCAGGTCGAACTGCCTCGCGGAGGCCATCGAGAGCTCGCGCTCGAGCCGGAGCAGGCCCGCGATCGGGCGCTCTTCGGGCCGATCCGGCTCGAGTGCCTCTTGGACGAGCGACCTGCCCGCGGTCGGGGCGAGCCGGCGCAACTCGGCCGCGAGGACGATGAGCCCGAACGCGCCGAGGACGAGGACGAAGATGTCGAACTCGAGCTCCTTCCGCCCAGGCGCGAGCATGCGGGCGACGACGAGCGCGACCACCGCGAGGACCGCGAAGCCCACCCAGCGCAGCGCCGCCCAGATCACGTCGACGGCGCCTCGAGCTGGGCGCGCAGCCCGACCAGGGACTCGATCGCGTCGTCCTTCATCTTCTGGTCGATCTCGTGCGGGCTGAACCGGGCGCGCTCGAACAGCCTTGTCAGACGGCTCGCGGAGTGGCCGCTCCCCTCGACGATGCCGAGGATGCGGCCGAGGTACTCGAGCGGCGCCTCCGACTCGCGCCTCGGGAAGCCGCGCGCGGCGAGCGTTCGCTCCATCTTCACGTAGGCGCCGATCACCGCCTTCCGCGGGTCGCGCTCGCGGCGCAGGTCGTCGAGCGTCTCGCTGAGCACCGCCGCGAGCGTCTCGCGCACCGGAGCCCCCTCCAGCTCCTCGCCCCGGCGACGGAGTGCGAAGAACGCCATCGCGCCGCCCAGCCCGACGATCAGCGAGCCGATCACGAAGACGGGCAACCACTGAAAGTGCGGCTCGTACGACTTGTGCCCGGCCTGCGCCTTCTGCGTGCCGGACTTTCCGCCGGCCCCGGCACCGCCGGGCAGCAGGTTGTGCGTCGGGTGCGCCCAGCGGACGGCGATGAACAGGGCCACGAAGACGAGTGCCACTGTCACGAGCGGCTTCGGGACGATCTGGCCCGGAAACGGCTGGCTCTTCTTCAGCGGTACGTCTGCGTACGCCCGGCGCAAGAACGCGGCCCAGAAGATCAGGTACGCCCCGATCGGCATCATGATCAGGAAGATCGTCGCCAGGTAGTCCTGGACGAGTTTCGGCGTGGACGCCGTCGGCCGGCTGGTTCCTCCCACCGGCGAGTGGCCCGCAGCGGCGACCGCGACCACGGCGAGCATCCCGAGCAGCCCGACGATCGGGAGCGCAGCACGCCAGGAGGGCGTTTTCATGGTGGAAATCTAGTTGAGCACGACTACAGCGTTGCGCTCGGCCTCGAGCAGCGCGGACGTGACGTCGCCGAGATCCTCGCCGTCGACCTGGAGGGGCATCGGGTGGTCGCAGACGATCTCGATGCGGTCGACATCGTGCGCGTACAGCACGTCGCCGGCCTTCGCCTGGCCACGACCGCGCAGGGCGTAGCCGACCAGGCGCGGGATCGCGGCGGGCGAGACCACGCGCGGCGCGACGAGGTCGAGCCCGAGCTCGAAGCGCGCCTCCGGGGCGACCCGCAGCGCCACGCGGCCCGCGTACGTGTACGGATCGCCGTTCGCGACGAACGCGAAGGCGGCGCGGCCCCGGCCGAGGATCTCGAGCGCGGGCTCGAACCGGCCGCGGTGCTCGGTGATCATCCGCGCGACCTCCCAGCCAAAGCGAAGGTTGCCCGCACGCCCATGCTCGACGGTGCGCCCGTAGGCGTCGAGCCTCCGCACGGCCTCCGCGTCGAGGCCGACCCCGGCCGCGAACCCGAAGCGCCGGCCGTTGACGCGCCCGACCGAGATCCGCCGCGGCGTGCCAGCGGCGACGCGCTCGGCGGCCGCGGCCGGGTCGCGAGGCAGGCCGAGCGCGCGCGGCAGGACGTTCGCGCCGCCGCCGGGGATGAACCCGACGGGCGTCTCCGGCCCGATCCCGTTCAGCACCTCGTTGAAGGTCCCGTCGCCGGAGAAGACGTAGACCGCCTCCGCGTCTCCGGCGGCGCGGGCGAGCTCGGTCGCGTGGCCCGGGTGGGTCGTCTGCTCGAGCTCGACGTCGCCGAGCGCGGCCCGCACCTGCTCGGAACGCTCGTCCGTGACGCCGCTCGCGAACGGGTTGACGATCAGCAGCCGCACCGAAGCGAAGCGTAGGCGCTGTCAGGAGCTACGAGGACGGAGTCGCGTAGCCGCGCATCCCATCGAGCAGCAATCCGTAGAACCGATCGGCGAGCTCGTCGGTGTCGCGGCCGGGCTGGAGCCATGTGTATGCCCAGTTCGCTGCGGAGAGACTGAGCAACGCAGCCGTCGCATCGTCGAGATCCGTCCGCAGCTCCCCGAGCTCGCGACCCTCGCGGAAGAGCGCCCGCACGCGGTCCTCGTAGCGGCGGCGCTCGTCCACGATCTCGTCGCGGCGCTCGCCTTCGAGGTAGCGCCACTCGCGCACGAAGACCGTCGCCACGTCGAGCTGCTCCGCGACCACGCGCAGGTGGCCGCGCAGCGCGAGCCGGATCTTCTCCGTCGCCGGCAGCTCGTCCGGGATCGCGTCGAGCGCGGCGTGGAACGCATCGGCGCCTTCCCGCATCGTGTCGTAGAGCAGGTCCTGCTTGGACGAGATGTGCGCGTACAGCGAGCCCTTCTGGACGCCCATCGACTTCGCGAGGTCGCCGATCGACGTGCCGTGGTAGCCCTTCTCGGCGAAGAGCCGGGCCGCCTCGCGGGTTAGCTGCGACTTGCGGGTCGAGATAGTAGGATTACCCTAACGATCGTTCGGTATATGGAAGCGCGCGAACAGGCATTTCTCGAGTACGTCCAGTCCGGCGGCCAGGTCGAGACCACCGACTGGATGCCCGACGACTACCGCGCGAAGCTGATCAAGTTCATCGAGATGCACGGCAACTCGGAGCTGATGGGCGTGCTGCCCGAGCGCGAGTGGATCCTCCGCGCGCCGACCCTGCAGCGCAAGCTCGCGCTGACCGCGAAGGTCCAGGACGAGGTCGGCCACTCGCAGCTCATCTACCGCGTCGTCTCCGACCTCGGCAAGCCGCGCGAGCAGTGCCTCGACGACCTCATCTCCGGCAGGTCGAAGTTCCACAACGTCTTCCACTACCCGACGAAGACGTGGGGCGACGTCGGCGTGATCGCGTGGCTCGTCGACGCCGCGGCGATCATCAGCCAGAAGGCGCTCCTCAAGTGCTCGTACGCGCCGTACGCGCGGATCATGAAGAAGATCTGCTGGGAGGAGTCGTTCCACATCCTCCACGGGCGCGACGTGATCCTGACGATGATGAACGGCACCGACGAGCAGCGGGAGCTCGTCCAGGAGGCGCTCGACCGCTGGTGGGGCCCGCTGATGCAGTTCCACGGGAACCCGATTCCGTCCGAGGACGACCCGATGTACCTCTGGCGGATCAAGAGCCAGGGAAACGGCGAGGCGCGCCAGCAGTTCCTCGACGGCTACGTGCCGCAGATCTGGGAGCTCGGGCTGACGGTTCCCGACCCGAAGCTGCGCAAGCGCGACGACGGCGTCTGGGAGTTCACGGAGCCCGACTGGGACGAGCTCATGCACGTCGTCACCGGCCACGGCCCGATGACCGAAGAGCGGCTCGGCCTGCGGCGCGCGACCCGGGACGAGACCGAGTGGGTGCGACGCGTGGTGCTTCCCGAAGCGGCGTGATCTACGAGGTCTTCCGGCAGGAACGGAAAGGGCAGGCATTCGCCCATGCCGGCTCGATCGAGGCGCCGAACGAGGAGTTCGCCGAGTGGTACGCGCGCGAGCAGTACGGGCGGCGCGGCGAGTCGGTCGCGCTCTGGGTCGTTCCCCGGGAGGCCGTGCACGAGATCGACGAGTTCGTCGACGAGCTGGAGCGGAACTACCACCGGGTCGACGGCTATCCGCTCAAGGCGAAGCTGAAGGAGGCGCGTGAGCGGGCGAGCCGAGCTGCTGCTCCCGATCGCTGACGACGAGCTGATTCTCGGCTGGCGCAACTCGGAGTGGACGGGCATCGCGCCGTTTCTCGAGGAGGACGTCGCGTTCTCGTCGATCTCTCAGAACGAGGTCGGTCATGCGCGCGCCCTGTACCAGCTCGTCGCCGAGGAACTGGGCACGACCGCGGACGAGCTCGCGTTCGATCGCAAGCCGGAGGAGTACCGTTGCTCGCAGTTCGTCGAGTTGCGCCTCGTCCCCGACTGGGCGAAGACGATCGCGCGCCACTGTCTCTACGAGGACGCGGACGAGCGGCGGATCAAGGAGCTGGTCGAGTCGGACGATGCCGAGGTCGCAGGCCTCGCAGCGAAGATCGACCGCGAGGAGGCGTACCACCGGATGCACGCCCGGATGTGGTTCGAGCGGCTCGAGGGCGAGTCGCAGTTCCAGGAGGCGCTCGAGGAGCTGCGGCCGATGGTCGACCAGCGCGGCGAACACTTGCCCGAGTTCGAGCAGCTCTGGGAAGAGATGACCGAGGTGCGCCGCTCGGTCGCGGGTGCGACGTGGTAACCGAGAAACGTGTCTGGGAGGCGCTGGCCGAGATCCCCGATCCGGAGATCCCGCCGATCTCGATCGTCGACCTCGGCGTCGTGCGAAGCGTGTCCGTTGAGCCATGTCCCGGGACCAGGTCCCGGGACGGGGCCGAAGTGGACAGTCGCGTTCGGGTCGAGTTCACGCCGACCTTCCTCGGCTGCCCCGCGCTCGAGGTGATGCGCGACCAGATGGCCGCGCGCATTCGCGAGCTCGGTGCCGAGCCCGACGTCGAGGTGATCCTCGACGACTCGTGGTCGACCGACCGCATCACGCCCGAGGGCCGCGAGAAGCTTCGCGCGGCTGGGTTCGCTCCACCTACGCCGCGTGAGGCCGGCGGCCCGCGGCTCGTCCAGCTGCAGAGCAAGGCGTTCAAGTGCCCATACTGCGGTTCAACGGAGACGCGGCTCGAGAACATCTTCGGCCCAACGCCGTGCCGCTCGGTCCGCTACTGCGACAGCTGCCGCCAGCCCTTCGAGCAGTTCAAGACGATCTGATGATGCGAGAGCCGATGAACGCTGCGGCTGACCTGCGTCGGCTCGTCAACTCCTACCAGGTCTCGCAGGCGATCCATGTCGCCGCGACCCTCGGCATCGCCGACCTGCTGGCCGAGGGCCCGCGCTCGAGTGACGACCTCGCAGGGCGACCGGGACGAATCCCCGAACGCTCTACCGGCTCCTCCGGGCACTCGCCGCGTTCGGGGTCTTCCACGAGGACGACGACCGCATGTTCTCGTTGACAGATCTCGGCCAGCCGCTGCGCAGCAACGTGCCCGAGTCGCTGGCGGGCTGGGCCGCCTTCATCGGCCGCCCCAACCATCCGCGACTCGTGGGGCGCGCTCGCCGAGAGCATCAGGACCGGAGAGAACGCCTTTCTCCTGGCCCACGGAGTCAGGGTCTGGGAGTACCGGGCCGAGCATCCAGAAGAAGGAGCGATCTTCGACCGCGCAATGGCGGCCAATTCGAACGTCGTGCTCCGTTCGCTGCTCGCCGCCTACGACTTCGGGCGGTTCGGGACGATCGTCGACGTGGGAGGAGGCAACGGCACGTTGCTCGCGGGCTTGCTCGAAGCCCACCCGGAGCTCAAGGGTGTCCTGTTCGACCAGCGGCACGTGGTCGAAGGTGTCGACCTTGGCGAGCGCGGAAGCGTCGTCGCCGGGAACTTCTTCGAGTCCGTTCCCGAAGGGGGCGACGCCTACCTCCTGAAGTGGATCATCCACGACTGGGAGGACGAGGAATCGATCGCGATCCTGAGGAACGTACGCAGCCGGGGAGGCACGCTGCTCCTGGTCGAGCGGATCCTCGGCCCGCCGAACGCGACGCCCGAGGCGAAGCTCTCCGACCTGAACATGCTCGTCGGCCCGGGGGGCCAGGAGCGAACGCTCGAGGAGTTCGAGTCGCTCCTCGAAGCGGCCGGCTACAAGCTCGTCGGCACGACGCCGACCGAGAGCGGCATGTTCGTGATCGAAGGCGCGCCGGCCGGCTAGCGCGCCGAGCCAACGGCTAGGTTTTCGTCATGGCGCGCGTCCTGATCCAGTACTGCCCCGTCTGAGACGGCTATGACGTGCGGGCCGCGAGTCTCGCGGCCGAGTTGAACGCCGAGACGGAGCACGAGGCGGTCGCCGAGGAGGGCGCGAAGGGCCAGTACGACGTGCTCGCGGACGGCGAGCTCATCTTCTCGAAGCAGGACCAGGGACGCTTCCCGGACGGCGCTGAGATCCGCGCGCTCCCTCAGTGGCCGATCCAGAAGCATCTGCCTAGGCTGCCCACTCGGCCGCCACGAAGCCGATCGAAGAACCCGATCGCGAAGGTCACGGCCGGCATCGCATCCGAGGCACCACGTCGGCGAAAACGATGCGAGTCGAGTTGCTCGTCGGCCAGACGAAGTAACGCAAAGGTGAAGCGCGGCCATGAGCGCGGCGGGGCGGCGCGAAGAACCAGAGCAGAGCGCTCCCTCTTGAAGCGGAGTGGAGAGCATAAAGCGCGACGACGCCCGCGGTAATCCCGACCGCGATGTGAGCCAGAAGCGAAGCCCGCAACGGCCCTCGCCCGGCCGTGCCGACCGATCCATCGAGCGCGACGGCGGCCTCGTGGCGGCCGCGCCCGCGAGCACGAGCAGATCAAGAACGCCGCCTTCCGAAGTAGCGTCCCACCGCGAGCAGATGCGAACGACCATCGCTTGGGGCAAGGCACCGTTCCATCAGTGCCCCTTTGCCGGAGGTGGAAGCGGTTCGCTTGCGGAGATCGAGACGTTGAGTCCGCGCAATTTCTTGCCACCGACAACGCCTTTCGCTTCGCGAAGGCGAAAATGACAACCGTCGTCGTCCCGGTCTGGATCTCGAGCCGGCTACCACCTTCGAAGAAAGCAGCGGTCGCTCCCCGGACTCGGGTCACGACCGGCTTCGGGCTGAGTGATCCGCTATACATCGCGAGATTGCGCGAACAGGCCGGCTCGTTCGACACCGACACGGGTAGCGAACATCCACCTTCTGCTCCCGCAGGTATCTCGCAGGTGCCGTACGTGAAGAGCACGGACTCCTGGTTCTGGCGCATTGGGCCAAGCGGGTCGCGCGCGACGGCAGTCAACTCATCGCCGTTGATGGATTCGCCCGGGTAGAAGACCGGAAACCCGCGGTAGTCCCTCGCCTGCGAAACGCTGAAGTTCCCCTTCGGCGTCACGGTCGTACTGCCGCCTGGGTGGCCGAAGATGGCGGTGACCAGCAGTCCGACAGCCACAATGAGCACGAGAACCACGCCAATGCCGAACCGCCGTGTGCCGTATCTCATGTTTGCTATCTTATAGCCACCGTGCGATAGCTGTCAATAGCGGTCTTGCTATTATCGCAGTGGTGAGATATGAGCCCTGACACCTTCGAGAAGCTGCGCGAGCGGCTCGCCCACGTCGACGAGGACAAGGGCTGGTTCTTCGCGCAGATCGCCGAGCAGGTCGCCGACCAGCGAAAGGCTCACGGCCTCTCGCAGAAGGAGCTCGCCGAGCTGACCGGCACCACGCAGTCGGCGATCGCGCGACTCGAGTCCGGTGGACGGCCTCCCCGCATCGACACGTTGCTCGGGATCGCCGAGGCGCTCGACTGCGACCTCACGGTCGAGCTGCAGCCCCGAAACGCGTAACGTCTGCGGCGCGATGCCGACGAACATGGAGGTTGCGTTCGCGGAGCGGCCGGACGTCTACGCCGCGTGGGGCCAGCTCCTCGGAGCGATCAAGGCCAACATGGACCTCCGACGCTACGAGCTGGCGACCCTCGCCGCCGCGCGCAGGTTGCGCTCCAGCTACTGCTGCCTCGCGCACGGCAAGGTGCTGATCGAGGACTTCGGCGCGCCGGTTCGCGAGATCGCGCTCGACCACCACGCCGCCGGCCTCGACCAGGTGGACGTGGCCGTGATGGACTTGGCCGATCGGGTTGCCGACGACGCCACCTCGATCGCCGAGTCCGACCTTCAGCGCCTGCGCGACCTCGGGCTCACGGACGCAGAGATCATGGACGTGGTCCTGGCCGCAGCCGTGCGCTGCTTCTTCTCGAAGACGCTCGACGCGCTCGGCGTCCTGCCCGACGCGTTCTACGGTGAGCTCGAGCCGGAGCTGCGCGAGGTGCTCGTCGTCGGCCGTCCCATCGCCGAAGCCTAGGAGCCGCTGAACTCGGGCTTGCGCTTCTCGAGGAAGGCGGCCACGCCTTCGCGAAAGTCGTCCGTCTGCGTCGCGGCGGTCTGCAGCTCGGCTTCCAGCTCGAGCTGATCCTCGAGGCGATTTCGCGCCGCGTCCGAGAAGAGCCGCTTCGTCATTCCCACGCCCCGGGTCGGCATCGACGCATACCGCGCAGCGACCTCGGCAGCACGTGCTGCGAGGCCGTCGCCTTCGACGACCTCCGTTACGAGGCCCCACTCGTGCGCCTCGGCCGCCGACAGCTTCCGGCCCGAGGTCATCCATCCGAACGCCCGCGCGTAGCCGAGCAACTCGACGATGAAGTACGTCCCGCCGGAGTCGGGGACGAGGCCGACGTTGATGAACGCCGGCACGAAGCTCGCGGCGTCCGATGCGAGCCGGATGTCGCACGCGCACGCGAACGAGAGGCCCGCGCCCGCGGCGGCGCCGTTGACGGCCGCGATCACCGGCTTCTCCAGGGCGCGGATGGCGAGGATGTTCGGGTGGTAGTTGTCGCGGAGCCGGCTGCCGATGTCGCCGGCCGCCTCGCGGAACTCGGTCAGGTCCTGCCCCACGCAGAAGCCGCGTCCCGCGCCGGTGAGAACGACCGCCCGCACCGACGCGTCCTCCGCCTCGGCGAGCGCGGCGCGCAAAGCCTCGTGCATCGAGGCGTTGAAGGCGTTGAGCACGTCCGGTCGGTTGAGCGTGATCGTCAGAACGCCGCCGTCGCGGCTCGTTTCGACCTCGGCCATCCGCCGCAGCCTATAGCCGCATTGCTAGCTTCGACCGATGCAGTTCGTCTCCGATCCGCCGACGGAATCCGAGGCACTCGACGCCTATTCGCAGGCCGTGATCTCGATCGCGGAACGCCTGGCGCCGTCGGTTGCCAGCGTGAAGGTCTCGCGGCGCGTGCGAGGAGGACGGCGGCTCGACGGAGGTGGAAGCGCAGTCGTGATCACGCCCGACGGGTTCCTGCTCACGTCGGCCCACGTCGTCGCGCGCACCGACGGCTCGGGACGCGCAACGTTCTCCGACGGCCACGAGGCCGACTTCAAGGTCATCGGCTCCGATCCGCTCTCCGACCTCGCCGTGCTCCGGCTCGACTCGAACGGACTGACCGCGGCTCAACTCGGCGACGCCGAGAAGCTGCGGGTCGGGCAGCTCGTCGTCGCGATCGGAAGCCCGCTCGGCTTCGGCGGATCGGTCACGGCAGGCGTCGTCTCGGCGCTCGGCCGGTCGCTGCCCGTACCGGCCGGACGCGTCGTCGAGAACGTGATCCAGACCGACGCCGCGCTGAATCCGGGCAACTCCGGCGGCGCACTCGCCGACGCGAACGCAAACGTCGTCGGCATCAACACCGCGGTCGCCGGCCAGGGCCTCGGGCTCGCCGTCCCGATCGACGCGACCACGCGCAAGATCATCGGTGCGCTGATGAGCGAAGGCCGGTTCCGGCGCGCCTACATCGGGATCGCCGGCGGGTCACGTCCGCTGCCGCCGAGGGTCGCCTCACGCCTCGGACGGAGCTCGGCGATCGAGGTCGTCGAGGTCGTCGACGGGAGCCCCGCGGAGACGGCCGGGCTGCGGCCCGAGGACCTGATCGTCGAGGTCGACGGGACCGCGGTCGAGCAGGTGAACGACCTTCAGCGGCTGATGGCAGGCGAGCTGATCGGCCAGGCGGCCGCGATGCAGGTCGTTCGCGGCGGGAAGTCGATCTCCGTCGAGATCGTCCCGGCCGAGCTCGGAGTGGGCTAGGGCTCCTCGAGGTGCTGCTCGTGGCCGAGCAGCTCGACCACGACCTGCAGGACGAGAGCGACCGCCAGGATCCAGACGATCACGACCGGCGAGAGCGAAGACGCGAACGGAATCAGGGCCAACGCGAGCACCGCCGTCGCGACCCGCAGCCAGAAATCGACGGCGAGCCAGTACGGCGGCATGACGAGCTCGACGGCCGCGAGCCCGGTCATGGAGAGCGCGAGCCCCGCGCAGAGAACCCAGCCGCTGTCGTCGTACGCGGAGTGGCCACCGGCAGCCAGGACCGCAAGCTTCACTCCGATGCCGAGCGCGGCGAGCCCGGCGATGACCGGATAGTTCGCGTAGACGAAGACGAGCCCGCGCAGGATTCGCCCGCGCCGTCTCAACACCGCGAACGCGTACTCCGGGTTGACGAACTCGAAGTAGATCCACCAGAAGGCGGCCGCGCAGAGAAAGCCTCCGAGCGCGGCGAGCAGCGGCTCCCAGCTCCAGTGCACGTCGCCCACTCCGAACACGACGGCGAAGACGGACTCACCGAGAACGATGATCGTCAGCAGCCCGAGACGCTCGGGCGCATGCATCGGATCGACCGGCCCGCTCGGAACCAGCCGCCAACCGACGATCGGCGCGGCGATCTCGATCGCGAGGGCGAGCGCCCAGATCCAGTAGCGCTCCGGTGCCGGGAAGAGGAGCGACGCGAGCCAGACGACCACGGCGGCCGAGAACGCGGCGAAGTAGAAGACCGCGATCTCCCGCCCCTGCTTGACGTGGTGAATCGCCCGCGCGTACAGGACGAGCAGCATCAGGCGGACGAACACGTACGCGAGCACGAAGCCCCGAGTGGCGCCCGCGAACGCGGCCGGCAAGGTCGTCGCGAGAGCCGCCACGCCGAGCATCGCCGCGAAGACGACGAGGCGGTACGGCAGGTCGTCCGTGTCGAAGCGGTTGGCGTAGAACGTGAAGCCCATCCAGGCCCACCACACCGGGATGAAGAACGCCAGGAACCGGAAGAAGCCTCCCGCGGTGACGTCGAGCCCCAGCTGGCGGCCGAGCTGAGCGACCGCGACCACGAACACGAGATCGAAGAAGAGCTCGAGCCAGGTCGAGCGCCGCGCCTCGTCCTCGCCGAGCGTCCGCAGGCGAGGCGGCTCGCTCAGGCGGCTGAGTGAGCTCAGCGTCTGAATGCGAAGACGAGCCCGAGGACGAACGTGAACGCGATGATCCGGTTCACGTCGACCGCCGGCTGCCAGCTCACGTCGCCGTCCTTGATCACGTAGACACCGACCGGCTTTGCTCCGATCCCGAAGCCGCCTCCGCCGTTGTCCTCGCTGTCGCCGCCACCGCCTCCGCCGCCGCCGACCTTCGCGGCCGGGATGATGGTCACGCCCTCGGCTTCGATCGGGTCGCCGAACACGCGCTTGACCGAGATGGCGTCGCGCGCGCCTTGGAGCAATTCGTCGACGTTCGGCATCTCTACCTCCCTCTGAACTCGGGTTTCCGCTTCTCCATGAAAGCGGTCAGGCCCTCCTTCGCGTCGTCGGAAGCGAACGCGAGGTAGAGCAGCAGCCGCTCGTACTCGAGGCCGAGCTGGAGCGGCCCCTCGTAGGCGCGGTCGACCGCCTCCTTCGCGAGGCGCGTCGCGATCGGCGCCTTGGACGCGATCTCGTGCGCCACTTTCTTCGCCTCTTCGAGCCACTCGCCCTCGGGAACGACTCGCGCGACGAGACCCGCGGCGAGCGCTTCGTCCGCCGAGAGGAACCGGCCGCTGAGAATGACGTCCATCGCGAGCGCTTTCCCGACGGCGCGCGTCAGCCGCTGCGTCCCGCCGGCGCCCGGCAACACGCCGACTCCCGTCTCGGGCTGGCCGAACTTCGCGCTCTCCGAGGCGACGATCAGGTCGCAGGCCAATGCCAGCTCGCAGCCGCCGCCGAGGCAGTAGCCGGAGACCGCGGCGACGAGCGGCGTCCACAGGCCGCGGATCGCGTCCCAGCGTTCGATCCGCCGCTGGTAGTAGAGGTCGATCGCCGACGACCGGGCGAGCTCGGCAATGTCCGCGCCCGCGGCGAAGGCCTTGTCGTTCCCGCCGAGGACGATGCAGCGAACGGCGTCGTCGCGATCGAGCTCCTGGAGCGTCGACACGAGCTGCTCCATCAGCTCGTCGGAGAGCGCGTTCAGCGCGTCGGGCCGGTTGAGCGTGACGACGGCCACAGCCCCGTCGCGCTCGGCGAGGACGAGCTCAGTCACTCTTCCGCTCGAGGAAGCGCTTGATCGCGGCCTGCGGCTCCTCGGTCGCCATCGAGAGCGCGAGCCAGTCGCGGGCGTGGTTGATCGTCTCGTGCCAGGCGAGGTCCTTCCAGAAGTTCAGGTGCTGCTTCGCGTAGCGCGTCGTCTGCGGCAGCTTGCGCGCGAGGTTCTCGACCATGCGATCGACCTCGGCGTCGAGCTCGGCGGCAGGCACGACCCGGTTCACGAGGCCCCACTCCTGGCATTTCTGCGCCGGGATCTCCTCGCACATGAGGACGATCTCCCGCGCCCGCCGGTCGCCGACCATGATCGTCAGCCACTGCGTCGCTCCGCCGGCCGGCACCGAGCCGTGCTCGGGGCCCACGTGCCGGACGAACGCGTCGTCCACCATGACGGCCAGGTCACAGGCCATCTGGAACTCGTTGCCGCCGCCGACCGCGATCCCGTTGATCCGCGCGACCGTCGGCTTGCCGATCTCCCGCAGCCGGTCGTGGGCGTCCTTGAAGGCGCCGAACCACTTCCAGTACTCGGTCGGCTTGTCGAGGTAATCGTCGGCCCAGGAGCTGAGATCGGCTCCGACACAGAACGCGCGCCCCGCGCCGGTGAGCACGACGACGCGGATCTCGTCGTCCCAGGACGCGTCCTCGCAGGCCCGCGCGAGCTCGCGGAGCATCTGGAAGTCGAACGCGTTCAGGATCTCCGGGCGGTTGAAGGTGATCGTCGCCCGGGGCGGCGCTTTCTCATAGAGGATCTTCTCGAAGCCGAGCTCGTCCGGCGAAAGCGGCCTCGGGTACGTGGGCTCAGTCAACTTCGGCGAAGTGGACGTGGAACGGGATCCCCATCGCCATCCCGTCCTTGCCGGTGGCCATGAACTCGTCCGTGCGCGCCGCGGCCTTGAAGGCGTCCATGTCCGCGAACTCCCACTCGGCGTAGTACCTGTACTGCGGCTCGCCCATCGGCGCGCCGAAGATCCGGCCGTGGCGGAACGTCGAGCCGGGCACCTTGCGGCAGAGCTCGGCGTGCTGCTCGTAGCGCTCCGGGTCGGGCTCGCTCTCGTAGACGACGAACACTCTGACCATTCGGCCTCCTGGCTCGATTTGACGCGCCGAGCCTACCGCGCCGTTTGAGATCGGCGCATACGTGGAATCAGAGGCCTAGCCTCGGAAAGGGGGTGACCTTACTCATGAGCATTCTCTGGATCATCCTGATCGTCGTAATCGTCCTGGTGCTGCTCGGCTTCTTCAGCCGTGGGCGCTGGTAGGACCCCGAGCAGCAACGAATAGGCCGCCCGGCACTTGCCGGGCGGTCGTGTTTTCAGGCACCTTTCAAGGGTGCAGGGGAACAGCCTCGCCGCCCTGTTCGACCGTGCAGACGCAACAGCGCTGCCAGCGCTCGGCGGCATGGCCCGCCCGGACGGCGTCGTGATCGCGAGCGAGCGGTTCTTCGCATTCGCGGGCCGCGACGGGTCGCTCCTCGAGGGCGAGATGCCCCGGGTTCCCCGCTTCGCCCGTCGAGTGCCGCTCCTGCGCGGGATCGCCCGCCTCGGATTGTCCGTCTCGCCCCTGCTGCGGCGCGGCGGAGTAGCGGGCCAGATCGAGCGACTCGTGCTGCTCGGCGTGCTGCTGGCGCCGATCGCCTTCGTGTTCCTCCCGAGCCATGCGGCGCTCGTCGCGGGGATCGCGCTGACGGTCGGCCTCATCGCGTGGCTGATGCGCGGCCGGACGCTCTACCTGCACGGCGCCGAGCATCGCGCGATCGCCGCCGCCGAGCTGGGATTGCTCAGCAGGACCTGGGGCGGGGAGGCGCGCCCCTCGCGGTTCTCGCTGCGCTGCGGCACGAATTTCGTCGCGCTCGCACTCCCCGTGGCGCTTCTGGCCGACCGTCTGTGGCCGTTCGCACCCGCGCTCTGGACGCCCGTCATCGTCGCGGTGCTCTCGCTCGGCTTGACGATGGAGCTCTGGCGCGTGGTGCAGGGCTCGGCGCTGCCGATCGCGCGCGCTTTCCTCGTCCCGGGACTCGCGCTCCAGCGGGTGACCACGCGCGAGCCGACGATCGAGGAGACCCGCATCGCGCTGAGCGCCGTGGCGTCGGTCGTCCGGCGCGAGCTCGGCTAGGGCGCGCTCTCGGGCAGCCGGCCGAGCAGCCACCAGCCGAACAACGGCCCGAGCGCAGCGAGCGCGAACCCGCTCTCCCAGGACGACGAATCGACCACGTAGGCGAACGCGACGGGGACGATCAGGCCCGTCACTGACAGCGTCGTCTGCTGGAACCCGATCGCAGCGCCGCTTCGCGCGAGGCCCGCAAGCTCCGCAGCGGCCGTCACGGAGAGCCCGTTCCAGGCCATCGAGATCGCGCCCGCGAGAACCATGACCGGCAGGATGACGGCAACCGGCGCGTTCGTGAGAACCGCCGTGAGCAACACGCCCGCGCAGCTGGCCAGGCCGATCCAGCGCAGGGGCCGAATCCTCGCGCCGAGGGAATCCGAGATCCGGCCCGCCGAGATCCTCGTCACCACGGCCCCGACCTGCATGACCGCGAGGCCCGCAGCCGCTGCTGCATCGGTCAGGCCGTGCTGGTCGTGCAGGAAGAGCACGAAGAACGAGAGCAGCGCGACCTGCCCGACCAGGTAGAGGTCGCTTCCGGCCGAAAGGATCCACAGACGCCTGTCGCGGAGAGTCCAGTCGACGGCCTCCGCTTCGAGCGTGACCTCGGGCTGCACGGCCTCGCGAACCGCAATCGCCGCGAAGAGCGCGCAGCCGATGCACACGGCGCCGAGGAAGATGAACGACGCCTTCAGCCCCGCGGCCGAGTTCACGGCCGGCAAGGCCAGTGCGGCGACGGCGCCTCCGATTGGGATCGCCGTCTGGCGGACACCCAGCGCGAGTCCGCGCTGTCCTGCTGAGAACCACTGCATGACCGCGCGTCCGCTGGCCGCGTTCACGCTCGCACCGAGCGCCCCGGCAATCGTCAGGAGCGCAACCAGCAGCCAGAACGAGCCCGCCCAACCGGCCGCCGCGACGACGACGCCGCACCCGGCCAGGCCGCTCGCAAGGACGATGCGCTCTCCGATCCGGTCCGAGAGCAGCCCCCAGGGGAGAAGCGTCGCGATCGGCCCGATCCAGACACTGGAGAACGCGATGCCGACCTCGCTCAAGGACAGCCCGTAGCGGTCCTGCAGCGCCGGCCCGAGAACGGGAAGCCCGATCAGGACGGCCGAGAAGCCGCCCTGGGCGGCCGTGCCTGCCGCGAGCACGACCCAGCGATACCGCGGGTTGGCGAGTCGAGCTTCGGTGCGTGATAGTTGCGCCAACTCGGATGAGCAACGTCGACGACGCAGCAATCGGAACCTATCCCGCCCTGGCGGTCGAGGACGAGCTGTCCTTCCTCACCCGCGTCATGGGCTGGATGTGCCTGGGCCTCCTCGTCACGGCGGTCATCGCCTGGGCGATCGGGACGAGCGACCGCGCCGTCAACTGGGTGTCCGATCACCCGTTCGTCTTCCTCGGGCTGATCATCGCCCAGCTCGCCCTGGTCGGAGCTCTCGCCTTCCGGGTCTCGAAGATGACGCCCGCGGTCGCGGCGGGCGTCTTCCTGCTCTACGCGGGGCTGAACGGCATCACGTTCTCGCTGATCTTCGCCGTCTACACGACGACCTCGATCGTCTCCACGTTCCTGATCACGAGCGCCATGTTCGGCGCGCTCGGCCTCTTCGGCTGGACGACGAAGCGCGACCTGTCGTCGATCGGAAGCATCGCCTTCATGGCCCTCTTCGGACTGATCGCAGCCTCGATCGTGAACCTGTTCTGGGCAAACTCGACGCTGTACTGGGTGACGACCTACGCGGGCGTGGTGATCTTCTCGGCCCTGACCGCGTACGACATGCAGAAGATCAAGCAGCTGAACTCGAGAGGGAACACCGGCACGGACGAGGACAAGCGGGAGGCGATCCTCGGCGCGCTGACGCTCTACCTCGACTTCGTCAACCTGTTCCTGTTCTTCCTGCGGATCTTCGGCCGCGAGCGCTAGGCCGAGGCGGAGGAGGAATTAGAGGCCGCGTGCTGGAGATCGTTTCGGGCGAGCTCCGCTTCACGGCGCGCCTCGAGGAGGAGGCCGCCCCCGAGACCGTTGCCGCATTCCGGCGGCTGCTGCCGCTCGAAAGCCGGATCATCCACGTGCGCTGGAGTGGCGAGGCGTGCTGGATCCCGTTCGGCGAGCTCGACGTCGGGCTTCGGGCCGGAGAACGCCACGCGCTTCCCGGCGCCTGGGCAGATCCTGTTCTACCCGGGGGGCGTGAGCGAGACGGAGATCCTGTTTCCGTACGGGCCGACCGCGTTCGCGAGCAAGGCCGGCGCGCTGGCCGGGAACCATTTCGCGACGGTGCTCGAGGGGGCCGCAGAGCTCAGCGAGCTCGGGCGCAGGACCCTGTGGGAGGGCGCGCAGCCGATCCGCTTCGAAGAGAGCTAGAGCGACGGCCGCCAGGCGAGAGCACACTCGCGCAGGCGAGCACTCGACGTATGTACCTTGACAGTTACGTAACCGTCTTGGTACGTTTGCGGCATGGAAGCTGTACTGCGGGCGGTTGCCGACGAGAGCCGAGGACGCTGCTGGAAACGCTGGCCCGCGGCCCGGCGACCGCGGGTGAGCTGGCGGCGTTGCTGCCGATTGCTCGTCCGGGCGTCTCCCGCCACCTGCGAGTGTTGAGGGAAGCGGGGCTGGTCGAGGCCCGCCAGGAGGCGCAGCGGCGGGTCTACAGTCTTCGCCCCGCACCGCTCGCAGAAGTCGATCAGTGGCTTGGCCGCTACCGGTCTCTGTGGGAGCAGCGATTGGACGCCCTGCATACCGAGGTGGCGCGAGGAAAACGCGAACGAAGGAGCGCGACATGACGGGCAACGCGAGTCCGGGCACCCGCATTCTTGGCAGCCTGCGATCAGCAGACGGCGCAGGCATCGTCCGAATCGAAGACCGCTACGACACCGACATCGACGACCTCTGGTCGGCAGTCACCGATCCCGACCGGCTCGCCCGCTGGTTCGGCGAGGTGGATGGCGAGCTTTCTCTAGGAGGCGAGTTCCGTGTGCACATCGCCGACGCGGGAGAGCGCACGGGGCAGGTAGAGGCGTGCGACGCCCCGCAGCGGCTATTGGTGACGACCAGGGAAACCGATGAGTCCTACCGCAGAGGGCAGGGTGTGGCGCCGTTCGACGCGGCCTGGGACATCACGCTGACCGCCGACGGCGACCAGACCACCCTGGTCATTGAGGTCAAGGGCATGCCCCTGGACAAGATCGCCTTCTTCGGAGCCGGCTGGCAGATCCACGCCGAAAACCTCGGCGCATACCTCGCCGGCCGTGAACCCGACGACGTCGAGGCACGCTGGGAAGAACTCGTCCCTCCCTATCAGGACTTGGCGGCCAGCCTCAGCTAGTACACGTCGCCAGCACTCGGGTGACGTTCCCGCACGCCGAGGAACGAGCAGCGCGTGTTCGCTTTCGCTACCTCGGCCGCGTCCAAAGCCTTTAGGACACGACCCTGCGCATCACACAGTTCCTCTTGCCTTTGGGGCGGAGGTAGTCGAAGCCGGCCCCCTCGTACAGGAACCGTGTTGCGTTGTAGAGCACGGATACTTTCTTGCCGTCGGTGGTGTCGTGCGGGTACCCCTCCACGATTCCGCCTCCGGCCTCCGCGATCAGGTCGATCGCACCACGGAGCGTGATCGCCGTCACGCCCTTCCGCCGGTATTTCTTGTCCACGAAGATGCACGTGATCCGGTAGTCAGGCAGCTTGTCGAGGGTCTCCTCGTACTCCTTGCGGTGGTGGATATTCGGCAGTTCCCCCGGAGGGCCGTACTGGGCCCAGGCGACTGCCTCGTCGCCGTCGAAGACCAGGGCGGCGTGCGCCCGATCCTCCTTGACCAGCTGCTCCTTGAGCGCGTGGTTGCCTTCCGCAGTGAACGTCTTCTCGGCGTGGAAGGTGTGGAACCAGGTGCACCAACACCCACCGAACACGCCGTTGTGCCGCTCGACGAGACGGGCGAACGCGTCCCAAGTATCGACACTGAGCGGTTTGACCACGTAGGTATCCATCGACCCTCCTGGGCTCTCGCGGGCAGCAGACTAACGCGTACATCCAGAGCGCCTTCCAAATGCATCTGCACGCTGGCGCAGCCGAGTCGTTGCAGGTGATGCGAGGATGAGCCGGTGATCGTCAGGGAGCAGCAGGCCGACGATTACGAGGCGATTCGCCACGTCTACGCCGAGGCCTTTCGGCGGCCGCGTTTTCGGCGGCCGCAGGACCCTGGTTCCGTCCCACCCGAGGTCGGTCTGTTCGAGGCGCTGTGGGAGGCCGGCGACGCCATTCCCGAGCTCTCGTTCACGGCACTAACCGACGGCGGGGTGGTCGGCCACGTTACGGCGAGCCGCGCGACCGTCTCCACCGACCCAGTGGTCGCCGTGGGGCCGATCGGCGTCCTTCCGAATCATCAAGGCACCGGCATCGGTAGCGCCCTCATGGACGCGCTTCTCGCCGCCGCTGATGCCGCGGACGTGCCGTTGATCGTTCTGCTCGGCGCGCCGCAGTACTACAGCCGCTTCGGGTTCCGTCCGGCCAAGGAGTTGGGCGTGATACCTCCGGAGCCGGACTGGGGAGATGCCTTCCAAGCCCGACCGCTCACCGCGTACACAGAGTCTGTCGCGGGACGGTTTCAGTACGCGGCGGCGTTCTCGTCTTAACGCGAATCAGCGTTCGCAGAGCGCCTTGAGCCATCCGTATTGCTTGGGCACGTCGCGTCTGATCACAGGGGCAAGCAACGGAAACAGCAGCTTGAGAGGCTCCTCTCGGGCGGAAGTCGAGCTCACTCTCGAGCTCCGTCCCGTCAGAGGCCGGGCTCAACGCATATGTGATCGTCAGATCGGGCTTTCCGCTCGCCTCGAGCAGAAGCCGTGACGGCCGCTCGTACGTGGTGATCGTCACGTCGTAGGACGCGCCGCCGTTGACGATTCCAAAACGCGAGCCCAACCCGATCGGCTCGTCGCTCCGAAGCTCAGCGCTGCTGACCCGCGCGTTCCATTGCGTCTCGTTGCGGAGGTCGGCCAGCGTGTCGAAGACTCCTTCGGGCGCGCAGGCGATCCGGGTCGTCGCAGTGGCGCGCACTGGCCCGATCCTAGACGCGAGGCGCAGAAATCCCGCGCCGGATTCGCGCTAGGGGCTTACACGCTGTGTAGTCGAACCGTCATCGAACGCTCTCGGACAGGATCGGTGCGTCGCGCCTGAAACCCCAGATCGTGCAGTAGACGCCGAGGAAGAGCTCCCACAGGGCTTCGGGAATCGTCGCGAGGCCCTGCAAGGCCGTGCTTGGGTGTCCGCCGCCGAACATCACGGCAGTTCCCGAGATGATGAGCAGCGGTCCGCCGATGAGCCCGAGCCACGTCGCCTTGCGCGGCACCAACTCCGAGCGGTACATCATGTACCCGAGGATCAACCCGTTCCCCCAGCCGACCATCCAGCCCGGCCCGAGGATGAACGTCCAGTCCTTGATTGCCGCGAGCGTGTA
Organism: uncultured Actinomycetes bacterium; assembly: GCA_963850415.1. Classification (GTDB taxonomy): domain Bacteria; phylum Actinomycetota; class Thermoleophilia; order Gaiellales; family Gaiellaceae; genus VAXT01. The sequence goes on along the minus strand of CAWKLE010000003.1, from coordinate 706,762 downwards.
TGCGGCCGTCGCTTCGGCCGCGCCGGCGTTCTCCTGCTGCAACGTGGCGATCGCGAGCATCGCGACGATGCCGACGAGGATGAACGTGCACTCGAAGATCCGCGCCGTCACGTAGCCGATCGACAGCTCCTCGAACTGCCGCCTCATGATCGGGACGATCACAACAGCGGTGCCGATGTTGGCGATGATGAGCAGCAGCTCCAACAGCGCGCCGAGGTAAATCTTGTTGACGTTCCCCGAGCCCGCGATGAAGCCGACCGGATGACGGAGCGCAGGCTCGTAGAGCACCAGCGCCGGGATCGACGTGACGAACGTGATCAGATAGAGCACACCGAAGACTCGCGCTCGTTTCTGATCCAGAGTCATCCTGAAGGGTGCGGGCCGCCTAGAGGCCGAACGGGTTGAACGGCTTGGGGCTCGTGGAGACGATCACGCTCTTCGTCTCCAGATAGAGCTCGAGCGTCTCCAGGCCGAGCTCGCGGCCGAAGCCGGACTGCTTGTAGCCGCCGAATGGGATGCCCGGGAAGGCCGTGAAGGGCATGTTGATCCCGACCGTGCCCGCCTTGATCCTGCGCGCCAGTCGGTGGCCACGCCCGGGGTCGCCGGTCCACACTGTCGCCATCAGCCCGTAACGCACGGCGTTCGCCTGCCTGATCGCGTCCTTCTCGTCGTCGAACGGCGAGATCGTGACCACCGGGCCGAAGATCTCCTCCTGGGCGACGGTCATCTCCGGTTTGACCCCGGCGAGCACCGTCGGCGGGTAGAACGCGCCCTTGCCGTCAGGCGCCTCGCCGCCGGCCACGACCTCTGCCCCTTCCTCGCGCCCGGTCTCGACGTAGCCGTGGACGCGGTCGCGGTGCTCGGGCGAGATCAGCGAGCCGACCTGCGTCTCGTTCTCCAGCGGGTCGCCGACCTTGAGGCTGTTCGCGGCTTCCGTGAACTTCGCCACGAAGTCGTCGTAGGCCGAGTGCTCGACGAGGATCCGCGAGCGCGCCTCGCAGCTCTGGCCGGCCGAGTAGTAGATCGACCAGACCGAGCTCGGAACCGCGTCCGTCATGTCAGCGTCGGCGAAGACGATGTTCGGGCTCTTGCCGCCCAGCTCGAGCGTGAGCCGCTTGATGCCGTCGGACGCGTCTCGCATGATCTGCGCGCCCGTCTCCGTGGAGCCCGTGAACGCGATCTTGTCGACGCCCGGGTGCTGCACGAGGTAGCGGCCGACGGTCGTCCCCGGGCCGGGCACGACGTTGATCGCTCCCGCCGGGAACCCGACCTCGGTCGCGAGCTCGGCCATACGGAGCGCCGTCAGCGGCGTCTGCGAGTCGGGCTTGAGCACGACCGTGCAACCGGCGGCCAGCGCGGGCGCCAGCTTCCACGTCGTCATCATCAGCGGGTAGTTCCAGGGCACGATCTGACCCGCGACGCCGACGGGCTCCTTCAGCGAGTAGAAGAGGAGCGAGCCGCCGAGCGGGTTCGAGCGGCCTCCGATCGAGCCGATCGCCGAGGCGTAGAAGCGGAAGTTCTCGACCGCCTGGTTCAGCTCGGCCTTGACCGAGGAGAGCGCCTTGCCGACGTTCCGCACCTCGAGCTCGGCGAGCTCCTTGCGGTTCGCGACGAGCGCGTCGGCGAGCGCGTGCAGCAGTCGCGAGCGCTCCGTCGGCGGCGTCCTGCCCCAGTCGCCGTCGAGGGCGACTCGTGCCCCCTCGACAGCGCGGTCGATGTCGGCCTCGTTGGCCATGGCCACCTTCGCCAGCGGCTCACCGGTCGCGGGCTCGGCCAGCTCCTTCAGCTCGCCGCCGGAGGCCTCCGTCGACTCGCCGTTGATGAAAAGCAGGTATTCGCGCTCGGTCGCGACGGCCATCGGGGCCGGACGATACCGGCTGAACAACGGCCCGGGGCCGTCGACTGGAAGGCGTCTACTGGACTCCTACGGACGAGAACTGCCCGTTAGTACTGATGTCTTCGTCCGCGGCCTGGATGACACTTCCTCCATGGACACAGTTCAGGTCGAAGCAGCACGCATACCGGATCGAGACCGTCTGCTCGCGGAGCTGCGTGATTCGGGTCTCGATGCGCGAGCGGTCGAGGAGGTCGGGATCGAGGTGCCGTACTCCGACGGGGCCCCGGAGAAGCTCGCGGATGAGCTTCTCGCCCACGCGGAGACCGTGATCATGAGCATCGGCGCGCCCTTCGTGCCAATCAAGCACGAGGGGACGATCTACATCCGGCCCCCCGTCAGCTAGTGAGCTAGCGCAGATCGGCGGGCGTGAGCTGCTCGGTGAGCAGCCGTTTGAAGCGCCCGGCGTCGCCCGCGACGTACTTCTTGCACAGCCTGTGGCCGTTCGGGTACGTCGTGGTGTACGAGCGCCACATCGGGTCGTTGATGAAGGCGATCACATGCGATGCGCGCTTCTCGGACGCGAGTGCCCAGTGCATGACGTACTCGCGAGCTTCGTCGACCGAGCCGCCGTCGACGTGCAGCAGCAGCGCCGCGTTCGTCGCGACCCCCGAGAACGGCTCGTACGCCTCCATCACCGCCCGAGACAGCTCCGGGTCGTAGCGGACCCCGATCCCGTCCACCGCGGAGGCCGTGAACTTATGGCGTTCGGCCCCAAGCGTGATCTCCGCGGCGAGCGTCGCGATGCCCTCGGACACGACCGACTGCGGCGTCGGGATCAGCACGATCGTCTCCTCGAGCCGCCCGTTCCGGGTCAGGAGCTGCTCCTTCCACGCGTGCTCGGTGTGGTGTCCCGGATACGTCTCGTGCGCGACCCACTCGACGACGGCATCGGGCACCGACGGGGCATCGGTGTTGACCTCGATGCGGCTCTGCAGACTCGCCGCGGTAGTAGTTGTACGCCGTCCAGGGCTTGTCCGAGACGTACTCGTACTCGACCGCTTCGCCGTCGGGCAGCCCGACGAGCTCGCCCGCGCGCTCCCGTAGGGCCGCGTTCAGGCGGGCGACGACCTCAGGCAGCCTGTCCGCCGGGATGGCGTCGTCTTCGCGCCAGACCCGGTACCGCTCCTCGAGCGGCCCGTTCCCGGGCAGGAGGGCGTCGATCGCTTCGTGCGCCTGCTCGAACTCGGACTCCGGCGTACGGTGCGCCGGGATGCCGTAGTAGAGCTCGACCTCTTCCTCGAACGAGACCTCTGCGCCGCCGAGCTTGCGCGCAGCGGTCTCGAGACCGACGAGCTGCGCTTCCAGCCACGTGCGGCGATCGTCCTCGAGGCCGTCGAGCGAGTCGTGCAGGCCAGCCGCGTCCTCCGCCAGCGAGTCGGGCGCGCGCAATTCCTCGGCGTCGATCCGCTCCTTGATCTCGGCCGGCCCGTAGTACGAGTCGACGAGCCCGTCCAGGTGCCGGCCGAGACGGAGCCCAAGCTCGATGTACTCGATCGCGACGTCGGTCATCGCTCGAAGAGTGCCGCCTGCCCCTGGCCGACGCCGACGCAGAGCGTCGCCAGCCCGTACTTGCCGTTGCGCCGCCGGAGCTCGTGCAGCAGCGTCACGACGAGGCGCGCGCCGCTCATCCCGAGTGGGTGGCCGATCGCGATCGCGCCGCCGTTCACGTTCACGCGCTCCGCGTCGAGCCCGAGCTCGCGGATGACGACGAGGCTCTGCGACGCGAACGCCTCGTTCAGCTCGACGAGGTCGATGTCGCCGACCTCGACACCCGTGCGCTCGAGCAGCTTGCGCACCGCCGGCACCGGGCCGATGCCCATCACGCGCGGGTCGACGCCCGCGACCGCGCTGCCGACGAACGTCCCAAGGGGCTCCGCGCCGAGGGCTTGCGCCCGCTCCTCGCTCGCGATCACGAGCGCGGCGGCGCCGTCGTTGATCCCGCTCGAGTTCCCGGCCGTGACCGAACCATCCGCTCGGAACGCCGGCTTCAGTGTCGCGAGCTTCTCGGCGCTCGTGTCCGGACGGGGATGCTCGTCGCGAACGGCGTCGCCGACCGGCACGAGCTCGTCGTCGAAGCGCCCAGCTTCGGCGGCCTCGGCCCAGCGCTGCTGCGAGCGGAGCGCGAACTCGTCCTGCTCCTCGCGGCTGACGCCGTAGCGCTCGGCCACGTTCTCGCCGGTCTCGCCCATCGACTCGAGCGGAAACATGCGCTCCATTTTCGGATTCGGGAACCGCCAGCCGAGTGTCGTGTCCCAGACGGTCTGGTTCCCGCGCGGCCAGGCCGTGTCCGGTTTGGCCATGACGAGCGGCGCACGGCTCATCGACTCGACGCCACCGGCCACGAACAGGTCGCCGTCCCCCGCCGCGATCGCATGGCAGGCGGAGACGACTGCCGACAGCCCGGACGCGCAGAGCCGGTTCACGGTCACGCCCGCGACCGAGTCGGGCAGGCCCGCGAGCAGGACGCCCATGCGCGCCACGTTGCGGTTGTCCTCGCCGGCCTGGTTCGCGGCGCCGAAGTAGACGTCCTCGATCTCGCCGGGGCTCACGCCGGCGCGCGCCACGGCCTCCTTGATCACGACCGCCGCGAGATCGTCGGGCCGCTCGCCTGCGAGCACGCCCCCGTAGCGCCCGACGGGCGTGCGCACCGCGGAGAGAACGACCGCGCGGCTCACGCAGCAGCCGGCCGCGGGCGGCGCACGAGCTCACCGCCGCAGTTCGGACAGACGTACGCGAGCTCGCCCGCGCAGACGACGCACCACGTGCACTCGAACGTGCAGATGTACGCCTCCTCGCTCGGAGCGAGTTGAGTGCCGCAGCGCTCGCAGGAGCCGCGCATCTCCAGGGCCATGCCGCGAAAGCTAGCCGACGAACTCGACCCTGACGGGCTCCGTGAAGGCGCCGATCTCCTCGCCGCGACGCAGGAGCTCGCGGACCGCGCGCCGACCCTCCTCGCCGTAGTCCTCGGTCAGCTCGTTCACGTACATGCCGACGAAGCGGTCGGCCAGCTCGTCGTCCAGCCCGCGGCCGAACTGGAGCGCGTACTCGAGCGCGCGCTCGCGGTTGTCGAGGCCCGCGCGGATCGACTCGGCGAGCACGTCGGAGAGCTCACGGAGGGTGTCCGGGCCGAGATCGCGCCGCGCCACGTTCGCGCCCAGCGGCAGCGGCAACCCCGTCTCCTCGAGCCACCACTCGCCGAGGTCGATCACCTTGTGCAGCCCGGCCGCGGCATACGTCAGTTGCCCCTCGTGGATGAGCAGACCCGCGTCTGCCTTGCCGGACAGGACCTCGTCCATGATCAGGTCGAACGGAACCTCGCGCCAGCGGTACTCGCCGAGTCGCAGCTGGAGCGTGAGAAATGCGGTCGTCATTCGCCCCGGAACCGCGATCTCGATGCCCCGCAAGTCGTCTTCGCCCAGCTCCTCGCGGGCGACGACGATCGGCCCGTACCCGGAGCCCATGCTTGCGCCGTGCGGCAGCAGGACGTAGCGGTCCTGCACGTGCGGGTACGCATGCAGCGAGATCGCCGTCACCTCGAGCCGGCCCTCGAGCGCCCACTCGTTCAGCGTCTGGATGTCCTGCAGCACGTGCTCGAACTCGAACCCGCGCGGATCGACCTCGCCCTTGGCGAGGCCCCAGAACATGAACGCGTCGTCCGGATCGGGACTGTGGCCGAGGCGAATCAACAAAGCGGCGCGAGCCTACCTGCCGAAGAACCAGCGCTCGAGCGGTCCGAGCAGCTCCTTGCGCGTGAAGGGCCTGATGTGCTCCGGCCGGCCATCGTCCTCGGACACGCGGGCGTCGTCGTCGAGGATGCCGTTCGCCTCTTCGAGCACGTCGTCGAGCTCGTGCCCTTCGAACACGTAGTCGTCGGCGCGGGGCTCGTCGCTTGGGCGGTGCTGAGGGTTCACCGCTCGCCCGACGGCCCACTGGCCGCCCTCCTTGCGCTCGATCCAGACGACGATGCGCTCCTCGGTCCCGGACTCGTCGAACCCGTGCAGCTCGCGCTCCGCGAACCGCGAGGCGGTCGACAGCTTGCGCATGGGGCCAGGATACAATCGTCCCGATGGCGCGGCTCGCGGCTCTTCTCCGGAATCCGTTCTCGTTTCTCTTCACTCGGTCGAGCCAGGAGGACCGGGTCGCCGCGTACGTCATCCGCGAGCACGAGCGCGGGCGCACGCTGGCCGAGATCCTCGAGGACCCGTACGTGCGCAACCGGTGCACGCCGCAGGAGGTCGAGCGGCTCCTGGATCGGCCGGAGTTGATCCGGGCGCTGGGCGACGACGTCGTCTCCGGCGTCCGCGCCGGACGAACTTAGAGCCGCTTCCCGAGCTTCTTCTTCTTCGCCTGCTCGATCGCAACGGCCCCGATGGCGACGTCCCAGGCGGCGAGCCCGTTCGACTTGAAGAGGACGATGTCGTCGGGCGAGCTGCGGCCCGGGAGCTCTCCGGAGACGACCTCGTGCAGCTCGTGCACCTCGAGCCAGTCGAGGACGCCTCGGTCGACGGGCTCGATCAGGTCGCCCGACTCGACCTTCGCCTGCTCGATCGAGTCGCAGCAGACGAGGACGGCCCGCTCGAGGACGACGTTGTCGAGCTCGCGCGCCCTCGGCCGGTTCGCGCCGACGGCGCAGACGAGCGCCCCCGGCTGGAGCCACTCGCCGCGCAGAACGGGGTCGTCCGAGGTCGTGACCGTGACCACGACATCCTGCTGGGCCGCGTCGCGGTGGCTCTCGCCCGGTTCGGCGCCGACCCTGTCGCAGAACGCGAGCAGGCTCTTCTCGGTCCTGCAGTACGCGACCACGTGCTCGATCGACGGCAGCGCCTCGCGGATGCAGGCGACCTGGCTCTCCGCCTGCCAGCCGCAACCGATGATCCCGAGCGTCCGCGCTTCGGGCTTGGCGAGGTGTTTCGCCGCCACACCGCTCGCCGCCCCGGTGCGGAGCTGGCCCATCCGGTCGGCCTCGATCACGGCCGCGAGCTCGGCCCGCTCCAGATCGAAGAGGACGACGACGAACGGCGCTCCTCCCGGAAGCGCCACGTACGACTTGAGCCCGGCGAGTCCCAGCTCCTCGTCCACAGCGGACATGACCGCGAGCGCGCCCTCGCCGGCGCGGGTCCGTGTGCGCGGACGATTCCGGATCGCACCGCGCGCCTGCCGCTCGAAGCATGCCTCGATCGCCGCGAGCGCATCTGCCGGCGTGAGCAGCTTCTCGATGTGAGCTTCGGTCAGGTAGAGAGGCAGGTCCTGAAGCCTATTGGCGCTTCTTCGCGTCGTCCCGTACGACGATCCTGCGGCTGTCGGCGCGAACGACGGACGACCAGGGCAGAACGTCGCTCGTCCGAATCGCGGCGCCGGATTCCGGCGCGCCGATCCCGAGACGTTCCAGGAGACCGGCGCGCCCGACGACGAGCCCGTTGATCTTCAACGTGCGCGGCGTGAGCTCGGCGCGCAGGTCGTGGACTCTGCCGAGCGCCTCACCCGACTCGGTGGTCACCTGGGTGCCGAGAAGGTCGCTGAACCGCATCAGGAGCCCGGTATCCACTCGACCCACTTGCGCGCCCGGTCGTCGCCGCGGCCGAGCCGAAGCTCGTGGGCCGATCTCCGAAGGTGCACCGCCGCATCGATTCTGTCGACCTCTTCCCACGGCACGCGCACGGTTCCGCCAGTCGCGATCAGCGCCGCGAGACGTCCCAGCCAGCCGCGCCCCCGCCAAACCGGCGGCCCGACGAGGATCGCAGTCACACGCGGGCGGCCGTCACGGAAGCCCTCGAGCTCGAGGTCGTCGACGTTGCCGCAGCGTCGGCCGTCGCAGTCGACGAGCTGATGATCGAGCAGACCCAGGCCGACGTCGAGCTCCCGCGGCGAGCTCATCCCTGCCCCTGGTGAGTGACGATCATCAGCGGAATCGCCGTGATCGAGACGAGCAGGATCACGACGAGGTAGAGCAGGCCGAATGTGTTGGCGAGCTTGCCGTTCACGTACCGACCCATGTACGCGCGATCGTTGGCGACGAGCAGGATCGGGATGTAGGTCAGCGGAAGCGCGACGACGGAGAAGATGACCGCGTACTCGGTCACGAGCACCGGATCGACGCCGGTCATGATCACGAGCAGCGCCAGGAAGAGCAGGACGATCCAGGCGAGCGTGAACCGGGGCGCACCACTCGGGCGGCGCTCCTTGCCCCACTCCCACCCGAAGAACTGGGCGACGTTGTACGCGCCAGAGAAGCACGTGTCGATCGCCGCGCCGCCCACGGCGAACAGGATGCCGACGAGCGCGAGTAGAAGGCCGATCGTCCCCAGCGGCACCTGCGCCCCGAGAGCAACCGTTCCGATGAACTGCGGCTCGACGCCCAGAGGCAAGAGGAGCGTGGCGGCGCCGATCATCAGCGCGAGCGACAACGTCCCGCCGAGGCTGTAACCGATGATCGCGTTCACCCTGTTCAGCCCGAGGTCCTTCGGCGTCCAGCCCTCCTCGACGACGCCCGACGAGTAGAAGTAGACCTCGTAGGGCGTCATGGCCGCTCCGAGCAGTCCGACCGCGAAGTAGGCGTACACGAGCTTGTCGGACGTGTTCGCGTGCGGCACGAAGCCCGAGGCCACGTCGCCCCAGTCCGGGTGCAGCTTGATCGCCGCGACCACGAATACGAGCAGTGCAAGGCCGCCGTAGCCGAAGATCCGTTCGATCCACTCGAACGGCGTGACCCAGATGACGACCGCAAGCGCGGCGACGCCGAGCACGATCAACACGCGGTAGGGAAGCCCCGAGAGGAGCTCGAGAGCGAGCGCGACGCCGCCAACCTCGGCCGCCAGCGTCATCAGGTTCACGATCTGGGACGCAACGAGGGCTCCGAAGCCGACACCGAAGCCGAGCCGCTCACGGATCGCGTCGAACACCGGCCGCTTCGACACCGCGGCGACGCGCCCGCACATCTCGGAGTAGACGATGATGCCAACAACGCCGACGACGACCACCCAGAGCAGCTGGTAGCCGAGCGTCGCGCCCGCCTCGACGTTGAAGACGAGGTCGCCGATGTCGACGAAGCCGCCGATCGCGGCGAGGATCCCGAGCGCGACCTGGAAGATCTTCCTCATCCGGCTCCTCGCTCCGCCAGAGCCGCATCGCGTTCGAGTTGCTTCTGGATCCGGCGCGCCTTTTCGTGATCGCCGGGGTCGTCGGCCAACCTGGCGAGCTGATCCGCGACGCTCGACGCCAACCTCGCGGCTCGGATCCGATCGCGTTCGGCCGCCCCGCTCGCGCGCTGCGAGGACAGCTGTGCGTGGACCTTGTGCGCAGCCTCAGCGAGGTATCCGGTGTGGACCCGGACGAAGACGTCGGTCGTCCGGCCGTCAGCCGCACCGTCGGCGACGAGCGCGCCTTCGGCGGCGAGCGACTGGATCGCCTCGAACTGCTTCTGGATGTCTTTCTGCGAGGCGGAGCCGCCCCCGCCGCAGCCGGCGAGGAGCAGCAGCCCGAGTGCGATCAGCGCCCCACGTCGAAGCACCTCTCGCCAGTACCCGCTTCAGCGGATTCCGATTCGGTCGCCGCTAGACTGGCTGTCCCTGCGCCCGTAGCTCAGGGGATAGAGCGCTGCCCTGCGGAGGCAGAGGTCGCATGTTCGAATCATGCCGGGCGCATCGTCCCGACCTTCCTGCACAGACCCGAACGACGGAGGCGCGTTCGGTACTGGAGGGTCAGGCCTCCGCGGTCAGGAGTTGACCCCCACTGGCGTGTTGCACCGATACTGCGCCTAGACCGGCATCGCGGGCGAGTTCGGCGAGCTCAGTGTCTGTGTAGAAATGGCCTCGGCTTGCGAGTGGTTCTGGGGCCGCGGGTGTTCCTCGCAGTTCCGGCCCGCTCGTGAAGATCGCAAGGCGCCCACCGGGACGCAGAACACGATTGCACTCGCGCAGCACGCCAACGGGGTCGGCGAGAAAGAAGAAAACGATCGACATCGACACGGCCGTGAAGGTCGCATCCTCGAATGGCAGATGCTCGGCCTCGGCCAGTACGACCGTCGAGCCAGGCGCCCGCTCCCGTGCGAGGGAGACCATCTCTTCACTGTGATCCAGACCGGTCGCGCTAGCGCCTTGCTCGAGAGCGTCCCGAAGCAGAAGACCGCCTCCGCAACCCAGGTCGAGCACGTGGTCACCGGGGCCGAGTGCCAACGCGTCGAGGATTGCCCGCCGGGCGAAGTCGTGAACGTCTTCAGCGCCGTAGACCTGTCGTGCCCGCGAGCCGCTCGGCCTCCGCGCGACGCGGTCGGTGAGCCAATCGACAAACGCTTGATCCGCCAGACCGCTCGCACGCCAGGCCGTCAGATCCTCGTCGCCGAGGCCAAACTCCCGAATCGTCTCCTCAGGACCACCTCCGGCGTCAGGAGCCACGGTGCCCGATCGTACCGGGGCGCGCATCGCTCAACCACGCGCTCGGGGAGCTACGGCTGTCGGAGTATCCGAGGGTCGAGGAGCGCACTCAATCCGGCCACGGTGCGCCCCGCGCCGAAGCCGGACAGGAGCTCCCTCTGGGTCTCGTCGCCGACTCCGATCACAGCGACCCCGGCCGCCCTGCCCGCAGCGACGCCCGCAGCGCTGTGCGTGAAATAGACGGCGTCGTCCGGACGGACGCCCAGTCCGCGACAAGCAGCCAGGAGCAGGTCGGGCGCGGGTGGTGAGCGCAACTCCTCCGCGCTGATCACCTGCGCGTCGATCCGCGTCTCGACCAGGCTCGCGAGGCCGGCGCGTTCGAGCATCGGCAGCGTGCTCGCACTCGCCGAGACCACGGCGCGCGTGAGTCCCGCATGACCGGCGGCCTCGAGGTAGCGGCGCGCTCCGGCGACAGCGCTCACACCCCGGTGGCGCAGCCCTCGATCGAGCACCTCGCCCTTGCGCCGGGCGAGCCCGTATGCGGTATCGGCGCCGGCGGGCTCATCCGCTCTCCCTTCGGGCAGACGGATTCCGCGACTGCGGAGGAACGCGTGGACTCCCTCGAGCCGCGGTCGCCCTTCGATATACGCCCGGTAGTCCGCGACGCCGTCGAAGGGAATGAAATGCCAACCGGTCTTCTCGCTCAGACGAAGGAGGAGCTCGTCGAAGACCTCACCCCAGGCCGAGGCGTGGAGGAGGCCGCTGTCGGTGAGGACTCCGTCCAGGTCGAAGAGGCCCGCTCCGATGCCGGCGGGCAGCCCGAGCGACCCCGTTGTCACCGGCTCGGGCGACAGCCACGGCACCGGCCTGACGCCGGCTGCTCGGGCCATGCTTGCGAGGGACTCTGCCACCGCCCGGCGCTCCAACGTGAGCTCGCGCTGTCGGCGGCCGAGCTCGGGGGCGGTCAGCGACGCGGCGGCCGCGGCCAGCGCTTTCTGAGCCGCGTCGAGGGCTCGCTGCCAGTGCGAGGCGAGCGTATCCAGCTCGAGCCGGTGCACCGGCGGAGGCGCGAGTGAGAGCGCTTCCTTCCTTCGAGGAGCACCTTGGCTCGTGCGGCCCGTGCCGGTTCGGCCACGGGACGGCGATGCCACTGGAGTGGTCGGGGCTGAAACGGTCATCTACGCGTTTCAGGATCCACCCACTCCGCGCTTTCGGCATCCGCAGTTGCGCGCGAACCCGTTGCGGGCGGCTACCGACTGATCTTCCTCGCCGGGCGCCAGGCTCTGACTAGTACTTCGAGGTCGTCGTCGAGGAGGACGAGGAGGAGGCGGACGCCTGGAGCGCGCCGATCATGCCGCCGCTCTGGTGGAACTTGCACACGAACTTCAGCTCGCCGCTCTGCGGGAACGTGACCTGCGCTCTCCGTCTCGTCTCCGGGCTGGATCTCCTTGTCGACGCTCTGCTCGGAGAGCGTGAAGGTGTGCGCGACCTTGCCCTTGTTCTTGAGCTCGAGCTCGACCATCTGACCGGGCTTCCCCTTCAGGACCGTCGGCTCGAAGTAGTTGTCGTAGAGCTCGATCTCGACCTTGCCGGACGCGGTGGAGACGTCCTTCGTCCCGTGGCTCTCGGCCTCGGTGCCGCCGATGTTCGTGGTCGTCGCCTGCTCGCTCTCGCTGCTGCCTCCGCTTTTGCCGCCACAGCCCGCAGCCACGAACAGCAGGAACAGCGCCGCGATCACGACCACTCCCCGAATTCGCCCCATCGCGTAGTTCCTACGCACGGAGCACCCGAGCGGTTTTGGCGTTCCCCCCGACGCTCGAGCTCGGCGTCCTCTGGAACATCGACTCGTACGTAGCCGAGCGCCCGGTCGCCGACTGCGCTCGTGACGCGGCCGACGACCTTTTCGCCGTGGCGGATCTCGTCGCCCGGCTCGGCGCCCTCGACCTCGAGCGCCTGCAGGCTCCGGTTGACCTTCCCGCGGTAGTGCAGCCTGGCGATCGGCTCCTGGCCCGGATAGCAGCCCTTCGTGAACGACACGTGCGTCTCGTCGAGGCCCGCCTCGGCCGGAAGGATCGTGTCGTCGAGCTCCTTGCCCCAGGCCGGTGCGGCGGACTCGATCCGGATGCGCTCGACCTCGTCGGCCGAGAGGGTCGGCGCGACGTCGGCGTCGAGCAGCTCGTTGCCGGGCTCGCCGAGCTCCTCGTTCGGGATGCCGCCGTCCTCGCCGAAGACGACGACCGACGTGTGCGCCTCCGGCTCGATCTCGACCTTGGCCGCAAACCGCGCGCGAAGCAGCGTTGCGCGCGACCGTCTCGCCGAGCCCCGGCTCGGTCAGGAGCAGGAAGTCGTCGTCGGCGCGGCGCACGACGACGAGCGGAGCGATCAGTCGAGCCTTGGGCGTGAGCAGCATGGCGCGACAGGGAGCCTGGGTCACGTCGTTCGAGAGCATTCGCTGGAGGAAGTCCTCGGCGTCGGGCCCGGCGACCCGGACGTAGTCGCGCGGCCGGGCCGCAACTCTGCGCGTCACCGTTGCCATGGTCACTAGTGTAGGAATCGTGTTCCGGTCGAAAGCAGAGCAGAAGGTCGCCGACGCCGGCTTCGACCCCGCGCGGCTGCCGCCGGGGCAGTACCTGACCGAGAAGTGGCCCGTCCTCCACGCGGGCGACGTGCCCGCGACCGACCTCGCGACCTGGGACTTCAAGGTCTTCGGCGAGGTCGAGAATCCGGTCACGCTGAGCTGGGACGAGCTCCGGGCGCTGCCGTCGAGCGAAGTGACGATCGACATCCACTGCGTGACGCGCTGGAGCCGGTTCGACACGAGCTTCCGCGGCGTCGGCTGGGCCACCCTTGCGGACCTGGTGAAGCCGAAACCGTCGGCGCGCTTCGTCGTCGCCCACGCGGAGCAGGGGTTCACGTCGAACGTGCCGATCGCCGCGCTCGAGGACGAGCACTCCCTGATCGCGTACGAGGCGGACGGCGAGCCGCTCACGCCGGAGCACGGCTGGCCCCTCAGGCTCGTGATCCCGAGCCGCTACTTCTGGAAGAGCGCAAAGTGGCTGCGAGGCATCGAGCTCGTCCCGTCAGACGAGCCCGGCTTCTGGGAGCGCTACGGCTACCACAACGACGCGGACTACTGGAAAGAAGAACGGTATGAATTCTGACCAGGCGGGCCCGGCCCCACTGCGGGACAGGCCCTGACGAGGGATAGGCCCTATTAGCTCCTAGCCGTGCTTGATCACGTACGACTTGTTGAGGTCGAGCGCGATCGCCAGGAGCAGGAAACCGGCCCACCAGTTCACCGGGTTGAACGTGAGCACTTCCTTGTCCCCGATGAGGTTGCTGACGAACCAGACGACGAACCAGAGCAGAGTCATGCGCGAAGCATCTCAGGAACACCCGATCGGGGGATGGTTCGCCCGTTCGGCGAGCCGATACGGCAAGTACCCACCTCCCCCCTCCTTATGCGGATCTACAGATCGAACCGCATTTGTGAACAAAAGGCCGGCGCTTAGCCGGCCTTCTTGTTTGGGACAAAGTGAGAGGGCCGGCGAACCGGCCCTCTCGGTCGAAATGGAGTCCCGAGGGACTCGTTACATCATTCCACCCATGTCCGGCATGCCGGCGCCTGCGCCGACCGGGTTCTTCTCCGGCGGCTCGGCGACGATCGCCTCGGTGGTCAGGATGTTCTTCGCGATCGAAGCCGCGTTCTGCAGCGCCGAGCGCGTGACCATCGTCGGATCGATGATCCCCGCCTTGACGAGATCCTCGTACTCACCGGTCTCGACGTTCAGGCCGTGGCCCTTCGTCCCGGTGCGGATCTTGTCGACCACGAGCGAGCCCTCGAGGCCGGCGTTGTCGGCCAGCTGACGGATCGGCTCCTCGAGCGCGCGCGTGACGATCTGCGCACCTGTGCGAACGTCGCCCTCGAGCTCGTCGACCTTGATCGCCTTGGCCGTATTGAGAAGCGCGACGCCGCCTCCGGGAACGATGCCCTCCTCGAGGGCTGCCCGTGTGGCCTGTAGCGCGTCCTCGACGCGGTGCTTCTTCTCCTTCATCTCGGTCTCGGTCGCAGCGCCGACCTTGATCACCGCAACGCCGCCGGCGAGCTTCGCCAGCCGCTCCTGCAGCTTCTCGCGGTCGAAGTCGGAGTCCGTGTTCTCGATCTCGGACTTGAGCTGCTTGATCCGGGCCTTGATGCCGTCGGACTCGCCCGCCCCGTCGATGATCGTGGTCGAGTCCTTGTCGATGACGACACGGCGGGCCTTGCCGAGCTGCGAGAGCTTCGTGTTCTCGAGCTTGAGGCCCATCTCCTCGGTGATCACCTCGGCGCCGGAGAGGATCGCGATGTCCTCGAGCATCCGCTTGCGGCGGTCACCGAAGCCGGGCGCCTTGACGGCGACCGCGGTGAAGGTGCCACGGAGCTTGTTGACGACGATCGTGGCGAGCGCCTCGCCTTCGACGTCCTCCGAGACGATCAGCAGCGGCTTGCCGGACTGGATCACCTGCTCGAGCACGGGAAGCAGGTCCTTGACGGCCCCGATCTTCTGGTTCGCGACCAGGATGTACGGGTCCTCGAGGACGGCCTCCATGCGCTCGGCGTCCGTGATCATGTACGGCGAGAGATAGCCCTTGTCGAACTGCATGCCCTCGGTGAACTCGAGCTCGAGCCCGAAGGTCTGGCCCTCCTCGACGTTGACGACGCCGTCCTTGCCGACCTTCTCGATCGCGTCGGAGATGACGTCCCCGATCTCGCGCTCGCGCGCGGAAATCGTCGCGACCCGGGCGATGTCCTCCTTGCCCGAGATCTCCTTCGACTGCTTCTGCAGGTCTGCGACGACCTGGTCGACGGCGACCTCGATCCCGCGCTTGAGCGCGATCGGGTTCGCACCCGCGGCGACGTTCCTCAGGCCCTCGCGGACGATGGCCTGTGCGAGGACGGTCGCGGTCGTCGTGCCGTCACCGGCGACATCGTTCGTCGCCGTTGCGACCTCGCGGACGAGCTGAGCGCCCTGGTTCTCGAAGACGTCCTCGAGCTCGATCTCGCGCGCGATGGTGACGCCGTCGTTCGTGATCGTCGGTGCGCCGAACTTCTTGTCCAGCACGACGTACCGGCCTTTCGGGCCAAGGGTGACCTTGACCGCGTCGGCGAGGACGTTCACGCCGCGCTCGAGCGCGCGCCGTGCCTCCTCGTCGAACTTCAGCTCCTTATGAGCCATTGAGTACCTCCCTCAAGAGTTGTGACTTCTAGGCGGACGCGCCCGCGAGCTGCTTCTTCTTGCTCGACTTGACCTTTGCGACCTTCGCGAGCACGTCCGACTCGCGCAGGATCAGAACGTCGTCGGCGCCGAGCTTGATCTCGGTGCCGCCGTACTTCGAGTAGATGACCTCGTCGCCCACGGCGACTTCCATCGGGACGATCTCGCCCGAGTCGTTGCGCATGCCCGGACCGACTGCGAGGACGCGGCCGCGCTGCGGCTTCTCCTTCGCGGTGTCGGGCAGGACGATGCCGCTCGAGGTCATTTCCTCCTCCTCGAGCGCCTCGACGATCAGACGATCGCCCAGCGGCTGCAGATCCATTCAGGACCTCCTGTTCTACGTACACTTTGTGACAGTCTCTGGCACTCCTGCGGCGCGAGTGCCAGGGCATTCTAACGGCACTCGCCGCCTCTGTGCAAACGGCATTGCACTCACGCGTAGGCGCGGGGGTGACTCGGCATGGTAGCCACGTGTTACAAACTCTCGATGCGCCGGGAATTCTCCGCGGGCGGGGTCGCGATCAGGCGCCTGCGCGGCGAGTGGGTCTTCGCCGCGATCCGGCCCGGAGGCAAGCAGCCGGGGGTCTGGGCGCTCCCGAAAGGGTTGATCGGCGAGGGCGAGAAACCAGACGCGACGGCGCTGCGTGAGACCGAGGAGGAGACGGGCATCCAGGCGCGGCTCGTGACGAAGCTCGGAGACATCCGCTACGTCTACACGTGGGAGGGCGAGCGCGTCTTCAAGGTCGTCAGCTTCTACCTGCTCCGCTACTCGAAGGGCCGGCTCGGCGAGCTCGAGCCCGAGATGCGGATCGAGGTCGACGAGGCGCGCTGGCTCCCACTGGCCGACGCCCCGAAGCTCCTTGCCTACGGGGGCGAACGCCAGATGGCGGAGAAAGCACTCGCTTTCGTGCGTGACAACGGCTTATGATCTCCGCGCCCCTGGTGCCCTAGCTCTCCGCCGCTCATGTACGCGCTCAACTTCTATTCGCCGATCGTGGCCGACCAACTGCGTTCGCGTCGCAAGACGGCGACGATCCGCCTCGGGGACAAGTCGCGGAAGTACAAGAAAGGGATGGTCGTGCAGGTGCTCGTGGGTGCGCGGTACGGGCCTCGCGAAAAGGTGTTCGACGCGGTCATCGACAAGGTCGAGGTCAAGATGCTGAACGAGCTCTCGCCGCGCGACATCGAGCACGACAACCCGGAGGCGCGGCGCCCCGAGGAGCTCGCGATCTTCCTCGGGCAGCTCTACAACCGGGACGTGACGCCGGACGAGATCGTCACGCTGATCCGCTTTTCGGAAATCAGGGCCTGAAAAGTCCGGCACGCTGCGCCGCGATGACGACTTTCTAGCGACCCGGCTTTCTGATCGGGCCGCCGAAGGCGGTGGGTGGTCGCAGTTCCGCGCCGCACACCTCGCACGCGACGGCGAACGCTGAGCTGAAGCGCGCGTCGCACTCCGGACAGCGCGAGCGGATCTCGCCTCCGCACTGCGGGCACTCCGCCGGGAGCTCGCGCTCCGACTCGTCGAAGTAGCGCTGGGCGAACCCGCACGTCCGGCAGAACGCGACCCAGTCGCCGAGTGTCTTGCGCCGCTCCTCGCGGAGCCAGTCCGACGCCTTGCCCATGGGGAGACTGTAGTCCCCGCGTGGCGCATACTCGGGCAGTGAGCAGCGTCCTCTACGTCGGTCACTCGACGGTGCTCGTCGAGCTCGACGGCGTGCGGCTCTTGACGGATCCGCTGCTTCGTCGCCGGGTGCTGCACCTGCACCGGCGATCGCCGATCGACCTCGAGCCGCTGCGCAGCCCGGACGCGTTCCTCATCTCGCACGCGCACCGCGATCACCTCGACCTGCCGTCCCTCCGTCGGCTCGACCGCAGTTCGACCGCGATCGTCCCACGGGGTCTCGCGCATCCAGTGGAGAGGCTCGGCTTCAAGCGCGTGGTCGAGGTCGACGAAGGGGAGTCGGTCTCGATTGGATCGGTGGAGGTGCGCGCGACGCACGCGGACCACGACGAACGCCGCCGCATCGGCCGTCTACGCGGCGCGGCTCTCGGCTATGCGATCAGCGGCTCGCAGCGCATCTACTTCGCGGGCGACACGTCGCTCTTCCCGGAGATGGACGGCCTCGTCCCGGAGCTCGACCTGGCGCTGATCCCGATCTGGGGCTGGGGCCCGACGCTCGGCAGCGGCGAGCACCTCGACCCCGCGGGCGCCGCGGAGGCTGTCCGCCTGCTCCGCCCCCGGGTCGCCGTTCCGATCCACTGGGGCACGTACCGCCCGCTACACCACGGCGTGCGACGCGATCCCGCGTTCCTGAAGCAGCCGGCCGAGGACTTCGTCCGCGAGATGGCGAAGACCGCGCCCGAGGTCGAGGTGCGCGTCCTGCAGCCGGGCGAGCGGCTCGAGCTCTAGGACGAGCCCGCGGCCGCGCGCGCGGCGGCGACCTTGTCCCGGCGGGCCTTCGTCAGCTCCTGGACGAAGATCTGCACCGTCGCCGCGAGCGGCACCGCGGTCAGCGCGCCGAGCACCCCGAGCAGCGCCCCGAAGAGCGTGACCGCGACGATGATGAAGAAGCCCGAGAGGTTGACGGCCCGGCCCTGGATCTTCGGCGTGAGGATGTTGTTCTCGACCTGCTGGTAGACGAGGACCACGACCAGCATCACGATCGCCGCGCCGATCCCGGACTCCGCCCAGATCGCCGGCACGAGGATGAAGCCTGCGAGGGTCGCGCCCAGGTTCGGGATCATGTCCAGCAGCCCGGCGATCACGCCGAGCCCGAGGGCGAAGCTCGAGCCGAGGAGCCACGCCGTCACGCCCTGAGTCGTCCCGGCGATCGTCGCGATCACGACGAGACCGATCGCCCACCGCGAGACCGACTCCGTCACGCGTTCCCAGACCCCGAGCCAGCGCTCGTCCTCGCCGGGCATGAGCACGCTCCCGAGAGCCCGCTTCATGTTCGTGACGTCGCTCAGGAAGAACAGGCAGATGAAGAGGATCGTGAACCCGGCCAGGAAGACGCTGAAGAAGCCGCCGGCAATGCCGAGCACGTGGGAGACCGCGTCCGGGACCGAGACCGAGGTCTTGTCCGCCCCCTCGTGCAGGTTCTTCCCGATCCCCGTGTTCCCGAGCCAGGAGAGCTCGTCCGAGGAGCGCAGCTGGTCGATCGTCTGCGGCAGGTCGTGCAGGAAGTCCCGCACCGAGCCGACCATCGGGACGAGGAAGAGGAGCCCGATCACGACGACCCCGACGGCGGTGCCGAGCACGGTCACGGTCGCGGCCAGCCCTCGAGACCAGCCGGTTTTCCGGATCAAGAAGCGCACAGGGAACTCGAAGACGAGCCCGAGGAAGATCCCGACGAAGACGATCAGGAACGTGTCCCCGATCGCGACGAACGCGCCCAGGACGCCGATCGCAGCCGACACGATCAGGATCGTCCGGATCGGGATCAGCAGCTCGCGCTTCTCCACGGAGCCCGCCATTGCGCGGACCCTATTCCTCGACGAGCAGCGCCTCGCGGAGACCGAGCGTCCCGTCCCCTAGGGCGCTCCTTCTTCGATCAGCTTGGGCGGGCGGTGCCGCTTCCAGGTCGCCCCCGCGACCAGGCCGAGCAGGAGGGTCGGGACGATGGTCAGGAACCGGTAGACGAGGACGGCCGTGACGACCTGAGCGTTCCCGCCTCCGAAGCCGACGAGCGCCGTGGTCAGACCGAGCTCGACGATGCCGAGACCCCCCGGGGTGATCGGAATCGACCCGAGCAGGCGGACGAGCGCCCACGCGGCGAATGCCTCGACCAGGCTCACCTGACTGGGCGGAACGTCGAAGACGCGCAGACAGACGAGCATCACCAGGAACACCGTCAGCTGGCCCGCGAGCGTCGCCGCCGTGAGCACGTGCCAGCGGCGGCTGAGCAGGCTGACCGCCTCGGCGCGGAACCCGGCGAAGGTCTCGCCGGTCCAGGAGACGGGGCCGCGGCGGACGATCCGCAGCCCCCAGGAGACGATTCTCGCGCTCAGGTTCCCGGACCAGCGGGCGAGGCGGCGGCTCGAGAGCCCTGCGGCGTAGGACGACGCCGCGATCACGAACACGCCGAGCCCGATGAGCGCGACCGTCTTCAGCAATGGGTGGTGCTCGCCGACGATCGTGAGCAGGGCGAGCGCCAGGCTCGGCAGGCCGAGCATGACGAACTGGTTCCACGTCCCCGTCAGCGCAACGGCGAGCGTCACGTCCTTCTTCCGGAAGCCCCAGCTCCGGAGCATCCCGTACGAGAGCGCGACGCCGACCGCAGGCCCGCCGGGCGCGAGGTACGTCGAGGCGCTGCTCGACATCGACAGGACGAACCCGTTCCGGAAGCTGAGCCCGGGAAGCGCTGCCTGCCACGGCGGAGCGTAGGTCGCGAGATTAAGCACCGTCGCGGCCAGGAGCACGCCGATCTGCGGCCAGGAGAGATCCTTGACCACGCCCCAGACGTCCCGGTAGTCGGCGATCCGGGGCAGGACGAAGACGAACGTCGCAACGACGACCGCGGCGCCGACAGCCCCGATGCCGATCCGGCGCGTGTGACGCGATCTCAGGTTGATGCCGATGCCCCGAGGCTACGCGGGCCGGACGACACAGTCGAGGTCCGTCGACGCCGTTAGCCTGTCCTCACTCGACGAGCTCTGGAAGGAGGCCCCATGAGCGACGTTGCAGCTCCCCTCTCTGCGTCGGACCAACGCACGATGCTCGACGCGGCCCGCGTGTGGTGGCTGTTCCTGATCACCGGCACCGCGTGGCTCCTGTTCTCGATCATCGTCTTCCGCTTCGACTACACGACCGTCTCGGCGATCGCGATCGTGTTCGGGATCCTGATGCTCGGCTTCGCCCTGATGGAGGTCGTGTCGCTGCTGACGACGCACGGCTGGAGGCGCCTGCTGCACGCCGTCCTCGCGCTCGCCTTCGTCGTGATCGCGATCGTGAGCTTCATCCATCCCGGCAACACGTTCAAGGCGCTCGCCGCGGTGATGAGCTTCTACTTCATCCTCAAGGGCACGTTCGACCTGATCATCGCCTTCGCCACGCGGCCGGAGAACGACCTCTGGTGGCTCGGGCTGATCGCCGGCATCGTGGAGATCGTCCTCGGCTTCTGGGCCGCCGGCGACTTCGGCCACAAGGTGATCCTGCTCGTCGTGTGGGTCGGGGTCGCCGCCCTCATCCGCGGGATCTCTGAGATCATCTTCGCCTTCACGCTCAAACACATGAGAGGAGCAGTCTGATGGCCGGACTCGCGGCACTCGGAGTTCTCATCGCCGGCCTCGTGGTCGGTGCCTGGCTCTACCACGTCGACCACTGGGTCCTCGGGATCATGGTCGCGATGGCCGGCCTCCCGGTCGCGTTGATCACGTGGATCGCGATGAAGGAACGGGTCTGATCAGACGCGCTCCACGAGGAGCGTGAGCCCGCTCAGCCCCACGACGCGGACGGTCTCTCCAGCCTCTGCGCCGTCCTCGCAGCGGGCCCCCCAGATCTCACCGCCGATCCGGACCTGACCGGCCGGCTTGCATGGCGCGATCACCTCGGCCTCCTGGCCGACGAGCGTCTGAGCGCCCACGACCTTTCGCCGCCCGCGCATCGTCCGATTCCAGAAGAAGAGCTCTCCGCAGAAGAGGACGAGGCAGGCCGTGGCGCTGACGACGTTCCACGGCGACGGAACGAAGATCAGGAGCACGATTCCCAGCAAAAAGAACACTCAGAACCTCGCCTTCGATCGGGGGTCACCCATCGAGGGTGATGACAGCTCACCCGTCGGTAGTGGATGATGGCACCGATGGCGAGCGGTGCCCAGGCTCCAGCAGCACCGATCCGCGCCGAGAGCGCACCGCTCTCGCGCAATCGAGCGATCGCCGTCTGGACGCTCGTCGTCGTCGCGTCGCTCCTGATGCTGATCTCGTCGCTCACCATCTGGGTGAAGCGGCAGGCGCTCGACACCAACGCGTGGACGAACGCCTCCGGACAGATGCTTGCGAACGACGAGATCCGCGGGCAGCTCTCGCTCTACCTCGTCGACTCGCTGTTCAACAGCGCCGATGCGACCGCAAAGATCCAGCAGGCGCTTCCGCCGAAAGGCGCCGCCCTCGCGCCGGTCATCGCAGGCGCGCTGCAGAACGTCGCGGTGCAGGCCGCCGACCGGATCCTCGAGACACCGCGGGCTCAGGCCCTGTGGGAAGAAGCGAATCGTCGCGCGCACACGCGCCTCATCCAGGTCCTGGAGGGCAAGGACACGGGAGCCGTTCAGACCACCCAGAAAGGCGAGGTCGTCCTCGACCTGAGCCCACTCGTCCAGCGGCTGAGTGACCGTTTCGGAATCCAGGCCGCCCCCGACGCAGGCAGGATCACGATCCTCCACTCGGGTCAGCTGAAGAACGCGCAGCGCGCGCTCAAGGTGATCAAGGTGGGCTCCGTCTTCCTGCTCCTGCTCGTCCTCTTCCTGTACGGGCTCGCGATCTACCTTGCCCACGGCCATCGCCGCCGCATCCTCCGGGCCACCGCCGCCAGCTTCCTGCTCGTCGGCGTGCTCGTCCTCGTGATCCAGAAGGTCAGCGGAGGCGTCGTCGTCGGCTCGCTGATCAAGACGGACGCGGTCCGCCCCGCCGGTAACGCTGCGTGGGGCATCGGGACCGAGCTGCTGCGCAGCGTGGCGTACGCGCTCATCCTCTACGGGGTGGCCGGGCTCATCGGCGCCTGGCTTGCGGGACCGACTCGCTTGGCCGTCGCCGCTCGCCGGCGGCTGGCGCCCCTGCTCGAGGACCAGGTCTGGATCGTCTACGGAGCCGTGGCCTTGCTGTTCCTGCTCGTGATCGCGTGGGGCCCGACGCGCGCGACCCGCGAGTGGTGGGGAATTCTCCTGCTCGGCGGACTGCTCTTCTTCGGCGTGGCGATGCTGCACCGCCAGACGGTGCGCGAGTTCCCCGCGCAGAAGGCTCGACCGGCTGCTTAGCTCTGTTCCTGGAGCAGATGACCGCGCCGCGTGAGCGCGACCGCCTCGAGGCGCGAATTCACGCCGAGCGCGCGGAGGATGTGGCGGATGTGGTTCCGCACCGTCTCGGTGCTGAGATGGAGCTCGCCTGCGATCTGGTTCGTCGAGCGACCCAGCTCGAGCAGTCGCAACACCTCGGTCTGACGAGGGGTCAGGTGCGGATGCGCCGTCGGCGGCGGCTCGTCGACCTCGAGGTCGACGACCTGTCCGAACATCCCGATCACCTGGTCGCCGTCTCGGAGCGGAACGGCGCTGATGTCCACGGCAACGCGCTCGCCGTTCAGGCCCACGATCACCACCTGGTTGTCGGAGCGCTCGACCGAGCCGGAGATGTTGCGGGCGAAGATCTCCCGGGCGCGACGGGTCTCCTCGGGGGAGAGGACGGACGTGAACTGCCGCCCGCGCGCGTCCCCGACGATCTCCCTGGCCGCCGGGTTGAGCCAGCGGATGATGCCGTGGCGGTCGATCACATACGAAGGGACGCGGACCTTCTCCAGCGCACCGGTGACGTCGTGGCCCATGTCGCGCAAGCTCGGCACTGTCACCGAGTGTGCGGTCCGGCGGCGATCCGCGTCAAGTCAGGCGGCTTCGACCTCGATCGTCGGACGCGGCAGAAACGCCCAGTTCACCTCGCCCGATTCCAGGATGTAGACACGTCCGTCGAGCTCGAACCGGATGGCGCGGAGCGATTCCCGCGCCACCCAGTCCTCGACGGTCCGCATGAGCGATGCGAGGTCCGTGCGTGAAGCTCTGATGTAGACGTCCACGATCGCAACGTCGTCTTCCTCGTTCACCGAGACCGCCCAGCGCGAGCGCAGGAGGGTCGCCAGACGCGCCGCACCGGCCAGGTCGGGCAGCTCGAACTGGACAGTCTCGGTGAGTCCGTAGCCAAGGTCCATGCCTGCAAGACTCGCGCGCCTCTCCCACGGGCCGCTTGACCCAGGTAGGTCATTTCTGGTCCTCTGGTCCTGCATGTCGACGCCTCGCAAGCGCCCAGGGATCGCAGACTCCGCAGGGCGCGCCGCGTTCTACCCGGCCCGCGTCGCCGCGCGCGCCTGGCGCGGCGGGATCGAGTCCGCGGCCGAGGACGTCGTCTCGGCGCCCGAGCTCGCCCGCATCGTCGACAGCGCGCTGGCCGGGCCGCTGCCCGAGGAGATCGCGCGCTCGCTCGTCAGGCATCAGGTGATCGAGCGCGTCGTCCGCGAGCTGGCGGCGACCGGCGAGCTCGAACGGCTGATCGAGCAGTCGCTCGGAAACCGGCAGACGCTCGAGCTCACCGACCGCATCCTCGCAAGCGACGAGATGCAGCGGATGCTCGAGAGCATCGCCTCGAGCCCGGAGCTGCGGCGCGCGGTCACACGGCAGTCGGCGGGGCTCGCCGAGGACGTCGTCGCCGGTGTTCGACACTCCGCGACCCGTCTCGACGAGCGGATCGCCCGTCCTGCTCAGCGACGGCAGCCCGTCTACGCGGGCATCGCGACGAGGGCCGCGGCGCTCGCCGTCGACGCGCTCGCCGCGCTCTCGATCTTCGTCCTCGGCAGCGCGGTTGTCGCGTTGATCGCCTCGCTCGTCGGCGGCATCCGGCCCCACTGGCTCGCCGGCTCGCTGCTGGGCGCGGAGTGGATCCTGGTCGCAGGCGGCTACTTCGTCCTCTTCTGGAGCGCAGCGGGTCAGACCCCGGGCATGCGGCTCATGCGCCTGCACGTTCGGCGCCAGGGTGGAGGCGGGCTCTCGGTCGGTCGCGCGATCGTGCGGACGGTCGGGCTCGCGCTCGCCATCATCCCGCTCTTCGCCGGCTTCATCCCTGCCCTCTTCGACGAGCGGCGGCGCGCGCTCCCCGACTACGTCGCCGGTACGGTCGTGCTGCACGACCTCGCAGCGGAGTCGCGAAGATTCATCCCAGACGGGTGATGACCGGACACCTGTGCCCACGGGACGATTTCCGGCAATGACAAGGAGGCAGTGATGGCAATTGGACCTGTGCAGCTGATCGTGCTGGGCTTCGACGAGCCCGAGTTCCGCGGCGAGATCCTCGCCGAGCTCGACCGGCTGAAGGAGAACGACATCGTCCGCGTGATCGACGGCCTGGCCGTGCACAAGGACGCAGAAGGCGAAGTGACGGTGCTGAAGCGAACCGACCTCAGCGACGATGAGGCCGCCGAGTTCGGTGCGACCGTCGGAGCGCTGATCGGCCTCGGGGTCGCAGGCGAAGAGGGCGCGGAAGCCGGAGCCGAGCTCGGTGCGGAAAGGACCGCCGAGGGCGTCGACGTCTTCCACGAGGAGGATGCCCTCGACGTGATCGACGAGATCCCGAACGGCTCCGCCGCGGCGATCATCCTGCTCGAGCACCGCTGGGCGATCCCGCTGCGCGAAGCAGTCGTCCGCGCGAACGGCATGCCGATCGCCGACGCGTTCATCCACCCGCTCGACCTCGTCGCCGTCGGCCTGATCGCGGCTGAAGAGGCGGACGCGCTCACGCCCTCCGAGTCGTAAAACGAGGAAGAATCGGCTCAAACACGAAAGGAAGGAACCGATGTTCGGACCAAGCCGCAGAGTCTCGCGCCGCACGGCGCGGCGCACCTCACGACGCGTGAATCGACGCCAGAATGCGATGTACGAAGACGATCAGGGCTACGACGACGCGCCGCAACAGGCTCCGCCGCCCCAGGCACCGGCGGAGCCCGACATGACCGAGCAGCTACAGGATCTGGCGAAGCTCCACGAGCAGGGAATCCTCACTGACGAGGAGTTCGCGGCCAAGAAGAAGGAGATACTGGACATCTGACCCCCCGTAGCGCCGCTCCGGGCCCTCGCGGCCGCGGCGGCCGAGAAAGGAGCTGTGCATGAGCACGATGGACTCAGGCCGGGACATGTCCTCGCAATGGACCGGCTGGATCGGCTTCGCGGCGATCATGATGGCGTTTATCGGCGCGATCACGTTCTTCGAAGGGCTAATCGCGATCATCCGGGACAACTACTACGTCGTCACCCGGCAGCAGGTCTTCCTCTTCGATGTCTCGACATGGGGCTGGATCATGCTGTTCTGGGGAGTCCTGCTGTTCCTAGCAGCGCTCGGGCTGGCGGCGAAAAGCGGTTGGGCCCGCTGGTTCACGATCATCCTGCTCTTCATCAACCTGCTGAGCCAGCTCAGCTTCCTGGGCAACGCCCAGTATCCGCTCTGGTCACTGACTGTGATCACCCTCGAGATCGTCGTCCTCTACGCGCTCACGGTGCGCTGGAAGGACGTCTACACGCTCGAATAACGCTCCAAGGCTGATGACGGCGCGGGCCTTCGGGTCCGCGCCGGACTCGCCTCGAGCCAGAGGAGGTACGTGAGATGCCCTGCCTGTTCGCACTGATCGCTGTTCTCTCCCCTCGACTCGCGCTGCTGCTCCTCTGGCTCTTCTCACCCTGGGTGGACGGGGCCTTCGCAGGCTTCTTGCTGCCGCTCCTGGGCCTGATCTTCATGCCCTGGACGACGCTGATGTTCGTCCTCGTCGACGCTCCGGTCGGCCCGATTCACGTCGCCGGCTGGATCCTCGTCGGGCTCGGGGTCGTGCTCGACCTCAGCTCGTATGCCCAGTCCCGGGCGTACCGTGGTTCCTCTGAGTTCGCGTGATCGAGGCAGCGACGCTCGCGATCGGACTGGTCGCCGGCGGCTTCTGGGTCGTCGCCGCCCTCTCGGTGATCCTCGCCCTCGCCGCGCTGCGCAGCGTGTTCCGCAACGAAGACTTCACCGGGAGCTCGAGGGCGCTCTGGATCGTGGTGATCCTGGTCTTCCCGCTCTTCGGGTCGCTCATCTACTTCGGCGTGCGCGGCGACTGGTGAGACTCGCCCTTGCCGTAGACCCCAGTCGTTAGAGTCTCGTCCGTGGCGATCGCCCGCGAAGCCGAGCCGGTCAGCTCCCTGCACGAGATCCGCGAGGCGGGCCTCGACCGCGAGGACCTGCTCGGCATGTACCGCAACATGCTGACCACGCGCGGGATCGAGGAGCGCGGGCACATCCTCTACAAGCAGGGCAAGATCCCCGGCTCCTTCTACACGGGCCGCGGAAACGAGGCCTCGTCCGTCGGTGTCGCAACCGCGATGGGCCAGGAGGACGTCGGCACGCCGCTGCACCGGGACATGGGCGTCCATGTGACGCGCGGCGTCGAGCCCTGGAGGATCTTCGCCCAGTACATGGGGCGTGCGGACGGCCCGACGCAGGGCCGCGACGGCAACGTGCACATGGCCGACTCGAGGCTCGGTCTGCTGGCGATGGTCAGCCACCTCCCGGCGATGCTCCCGGTCGCGGTCGGCTGCGCGCTCGCCTTCCGGATTCGCGAGGAGAAGCGCGTAGCGCTCGCCTGGTTCGGCGAGGGAGCATCGGCCCGCGGCGACACGCACGAGGGGATGAACCTCGCGGGTGTCCGCCGACTCCCGGTGGTGTTCATCTGCGACAACAACCAGTGGGCGTACTCGACGCCGACGCATCTCGAGTACGCGTGCGAGACGCTCGCCGATCGCGCACAGGCGTACGGCTTCGAGGGAGTCGTGCTCGACGGCACGGACGTGCTCGCCGTCTACCGCGAGACCAAGCGTGCGATCGAGAAGGCGCGCGAGGGCGGCGGCCCGACGCTGATCGAATCGATGACCCTGCGCATGGAGGGCCACGCGGTGCACGACGACGCCTTCTACGTTCCGAAGGAGATGTTCGAGGAGTGGGCGAAGCGCGACCCGATCGAGCGCTTCCGCGGCTGGCTGCGCGAGAACGCCGCGCTCACGGACGACGAGGAGGACGAGATCGGCGCGAGCGTGAAGAAGCTGCTCGCGGACGCGATCATCCGCGCCGACGAGTCGCCGCTGCCCGATCCGTCGACCCTGACCGAGGGCGTCTTCGCAACGCCCGAAGACCTCGACACGCCCCACCACAAGTGAGCTCCTGATGGCCGAAATGACCTACCTGCAAGCGATCTCGGACGGTCTCCGCGTGGAGATGCGCCGCGACAAGCGCGTGTTCGTGATCGGCGAGGACGTCGGCGTCTACGGCGGCGCCTTCAAGGTCACGCTCGGGTTCCAGGAGGAGTTCGGGCCCTGGCGCGTGATCGACGCGCCGCTCTCGGAGACGGCGATCGTCGGCAGCTGCACGGGCGCCGCGATCATGGGCATGCGCCCCGTCGCCGAGATGCAGTTCGCCGACTTCATCTCGTGCGCGTGGGACCAGCTGGTCACGGTCGCGGCCAAGCAGCGCTACCGCGCCGGTACTCCGGTCCCGATCGTCGTCCGGCTCCCGTCCGGCGGCGGCTTCTCCGGCGGCCCGTTCCACTCGCAGAACCCGGAGAGCTCGTTCGCGCACATCCCGGGCCTGAGGGTCGTCTGCCCGGCGACGCCCGAGGACGCGAAGGGGCTTCTGATCACGGCGATCGAGGACCCGAACCCGGTCCTCTACTTCGAGCACAAGCACCTGTACCGCCGGATCAAGGCCGACGTGCCCGAGGAGCGCTACACGATTCCGTTCGGCAAGGCGCGCACGCACCGCGAGGGCGACGACGTCACGGTCGTCACCTGGGGCGCGATGGTGCACACGGCCGACGACGCGGCGAAGGAGCTCGAGAGCGACGGCGTCTCGGTCGAGATCCTCGACCTGCGGACGCTGATCCCCTGGGACCGGAAGGCCGTGCTCGAGAGCGCCGAGAAGACGTCGAAGGTGCTCGTGCTGCACGAGGACACGCGCACGGGCGGTTTCGGCGGCGAGATCGCGGCCACGATCGCCGAGGAGGCGTTCGAGCATCTCGACGCGCCGATCATGCGGATCGCGGCGCCCGACACGCCGGTGCCGTTCTCGCCGCCGCTCGAGAAGGCGTTCATCCCGCAGGTCGAGGACGTCGTCAAGGGACTGAAGGAGCTGGCCGAGTACTGATGGCCACCACCGAGGCCGTCGACGTCGTCATGCCGCAGATGGGCGTCTCCGTTTCGGAGGGGACGATCACGAAGTGGCTCAAGCAGGTGGGCGAGGAGATCGCCGCCGACGAGTCGCTGCTCGAGATCTCGACGGACAAGGTGGACACGGAGGTGCCGAGCCCGGCGAGCGGAGTCGTGACGCAGATCCTCGTCCAGGAGGGCGAGACAGTTGACGTCGGGACGAAGCTCGCGGTGATCGGCGGCGAGGCCGGTGCTCCCGCCGAGGCTCCTGCCGCGCAGCCGGAGCCCGAGGCGCCCGCTCCTGCAGCCGAGGAGGTCGTCCAGCCCGCGGAGACGCCGGCCGTCGAGCCGGCCCCGGCGACTGAGCCGACACCCACCACTTCTGCGACAACGCCGGCCGAGGCCCAGCAGAACGGCAAGAGCTTCGTCTCGCCGGTCGTCGCCCGAATCGCCTCCGAGCACGGCGTCGACGTCTCGAGCGTCCCGGGCACGGGCCGCGGAGGCCGCGTGACGAAGAAGGACATCCTCAGCTTCGTCGAGTCCGGCCCGCCGGCCGCCCCTCCGCAGGAAGCGCCCGCGGCCGCTCCGGAGCCCGCCCCGGCTCCGGCACCCGAACCGGCCCCCGCTCCCGCCCCGGCGCCTGCCGCCGAGGCCGCGCCGAAGCCTCCACCGGCTCCGGCCCCCGAGCCGGTGGCCGCGACCGCCGGCGAGCAGCTCGAGCCGATGAACGCGATGCGCCGGGGAATCGCCGAGCACATGCGCCGCTCCCTCGACACCGCCGCTCACGTGACGAGCGCGATCGAGGTCGACATGTCCCGCGTCGTCGAGATCCGCAACGCGCTCAAGCCCGAGTACCAGAAGACCTACGGCGTCAACCCGACGTACCTGATCTTCGTCGCCCGCGCAGTCGTCGAGATCCTCAAGAAGTACCCGTGGATCAACGGCGAGATCCGGGGCGAGCAGATCGTCACCCGGCCGTGGGTCAACCTCGGGTTCGCGGTCGAGCTCACCGACGGCAAGGGGCTGATCGTCCCGGTCGTCAAGCACGCCGAGGGCCTGAACCTGCTCGGGATGGCGCAGGCGGTGACCGACATCGCCGACCGCGCCCGCAACAAGAAGCTGACCCCCGACGAGGTGCAAGGCGGAACGTTCACGATCACCAACCCCGGCGGGTACGGCACGTTCCACGGCACGCCCGTGATCAGCCAGCCGCAGGCGGGCATCCTCGGCACCTACGCGCTCGTCAAGCGCCCCTGGGTCGTGCAGGACTCCTTCGGCAAGGACGTGATCGCGATCCGGCCGATCATGAACATCACGCTCACGTACGACCACCGCCTCGTCGACGGAGCGCTCGCGGGCCGCTTCCTGAAGGACCTGAAGGAAGCGCTCGAGACCTGGGACGAAGTCGCGTACTAGTGGACCTCGTTCTGCTCACGATCGTCATGAACGAGATCGAGGCCGACCAGGTCCAGTCGTTGCTCAAGTTCGAGAAGATCGAGTCGATGCAGCGGCCGACGGACACCGGCGCTGGCAGCATCGGTGGCAGCGGCGCCATGAGCGGCTCCCGCGAGATCCTCGTCAAGCCAGAGGACCTAGAAACCGCCAAGGCGATCATCGGCGAGGAGTAGTGCCCTACTTCGTCCTGCGGCTCGAGCGCGGCGGGCCCTGGGACTGGAGCCGCGACATGCGGGAGCAGGACGGCTGGGACGATCACGCGCGCTTCATGGACGACCTCGTCGACAAGGGCTCGATCATCCTCGGCGGCCCGCTCGAGGGCGACCGCGAGACGCTGCACGTGATCGAGGCGGAGTCCGAGCAGGCGATACGCGACCTGTTCCTGACCGATCCCTGGTGGATCAATGGCATGCTCCGTCCCGTGCGCATCGAGGGTTGGACGATCGTGCTGGACGGCCGTGAGCACTGAGCTCGTCCGGTTGACGATCGTCGGTGACGAGTTCGCAGCCGACACGATCATCTCCCTGCTCCAGACGGAGGGGATCGAATCGATTCAGCAGAGGACCGACTTCGCGGCCGGGATGGCGGACGCGGCGGCTTCGGCCTTCGGCCCACGCGAAGTCCTCGTGCGGCCGGAGGATCTCGACCGGGCGCGCGAGCTGATCGACACCGACTAGGCTCAGCGCGTGACCAGAGGCGCCTACCTGTTCAACCTGGGGCGCGTTCCCTACCTCGAAGCGTGGGACCTGCAGCGCTCGCTGGCGGCTGCCGTCTCGCAGGGCGCGATCCCCGACACCGTGCTGCTGCTCGAGCATCCGCCGGTGATCACGCTCGGGCGGCGCACCGAGGAGGGCGAGCTGCACGTTCCGGAAGGAGCCGAGGTCGAGATCGTCGAGACCGACCGCGGAGGCAAGTCGACCTACCACGGCCCCGGCCAGCTCGTCTGCTACCCGATCTTCGACCTGATGCGGCACGGCCAGGACGTGAAGCGCTACTGCCGCGACCTCGAGGAGGCGCTGATCCGCACGCTCGCGGCCGTGGGCGTCGAGGCGACGCGGATCGAGGGGCTGACCGGGATCTGGGTCGAGACGAAGCCGGTGCCGAGGAAGATCGCCTCGATCGGCGTCCACATCACGAAGTGGGTGACGACGCACGGCTACGCGTTGAACGTCGATCTGGACACGGCGCCGTTCACCGAATGGATCACCGCGTGCGGCCTCGAGGACGCGTCGTTCACGACGATCGCCGAGGAGCTCGGCCGGCCGATCTCCGTCGACGAGCTCCGCCCGCACGCCACATCCGGATTCGAAGACGTGTTCGACCTCAGCTTCGAGGAGCTGCCCGGCCGACGAAGGCGCAGGCCTCTGGCCGCAGCCGCTTCACGAGCGGCTGACCGCGAAGCCGACCGGCTCGACCGGCTCCGGCGAGGCGCAGGGCATCGAACAGGTCGCAGCGCGCTAGAGGTCGGGGAGCCAGCCTTGCTCGTAGAGGGAGCGCTTCCAGTCTGCGAAGCCTCCGTACGCCTCCGAGGGGTCGGTCGTCTCCTGCTCGACGCCGGCCTTGTGTTTCAGTGCGACCTTCGAGACCGGATAGACGAGGCCCTTTCTCCGCCGGCCTCGCGCGCCGACGGCCAGCACCACGGCGGGCTCCTTGCCGGCGCCGACGATGATGTGCTCCGTTCCGGACGGGCAGTGGAAGAAGTCCCACGTCTTCAGCTTGCGCTCCTCGCCTTCGACGAGCAGGAGACACTCGCCCGCCAGAACGAGGAAGTCCTCCTGGGCGTTCTCGCGGTGATACAGGCCCATCGGCTGCCCGGGCTGCAGGACGTTCAGGTTGATCCCGAGGCCCGGGAAGCGGCGTTTGCCCTCGAAGTTGCAGAACGCTCCGAACGTCCCGGTGTCGCGCCAGCGGCTGTCCTTCGCGTTCATCACGAACCAGCCCTCGCCGCCTGGGCGAAGGCCGAACTTCGTGCTCTCGAGCGGCGCCTCAGGTGCCACCATCCATAGACTGACAGACGTGGAGAAGTCGCTTCCCGTCGCGGGCCGGCCCCGCCGCCCGGAGTGGATGAAGGTGCGCGCGCCGAGCGCCGACTCGCGCTACTTCGACGTTAAGAAGCTGATCCACGGACAGAACCTGCTCACGATCTGCGAGGAGGCCCGCTGCCCGAACATCGCCGAGTGCTGGGGCCGCGGCACGGCCACGTTCCAGATCCTCGGCGAGACGTGCACGCGCGCGTGCCGCTACTGCTACGTCAACTCGGGCAAGCCCGAGCATCCGCCCGACCCGCTCGAGCCGCTGCGCCTGGCGCACACGGCCGCGCAGATGGACCTCAACCACGTGGTCGTCACCTCGGTCGACCGCGACGACCTGCCCGACAAGGGCGCAGGGCACTATGCGGCGACGATCCGGGCGCTGAAGGCGAAGGTGCCCGCGGCCACGATCGAGGTCCTGACACCGGACTTCCTCGGCCACGAGGAGCAGGCGCTCCAGGTCGTGCTCGCCGAGCGGCCGGACGTCTTCAACCACAACATCGAGACCGTGCGCCGCCTGCACCGGAAGATGCGCGGCGCCAAGGTCGACTACGACCGGGCGCTGTGGCTCCTCGCGCGCGCGAAGGAGGTCGCGACTATCCCGTCCTGACGAAGTCGGGGATCATCGTCGGGCTCGGCGAGACGAACGACGAGGTCGTCGAGACGATGTCGCGATCTCCGCGCGAACGGCGTCGACGTCGTCACGATCGGCCAGTACCTCCAGCCGTCCGCGAAGCACGCGCAGATCGACCGCTGGGTGCACCCGGACGAGTTCCGCTGGTTCCGCGAGCAGGGCGAGGCGCTCGGCTTCGGATCGGTTTTCTCAGGCCCGCTCGTTCGCTCTTCGTATCGAGCAGACGAGCAGCGGCACGCGGCCGAAACCGGTCGCGGCGCAGTCGCGTACTAGGGGCTGCGAACGAGCGTTTGGCCGGGCGAGCGGATGAACCGCTCGCCCTCTTAAGCGGCATCGCAAGCGATGCCTCGGGTTCGCTCGAGCTACCGCGCCGACGAGCAGCGGCACGCGGCCGAAACCGGTCGCGGCGCAGTCGCGTACTAGACGGAAAGAGGGTCGCCTCGGGGGGCGACCCTCTTTCGTCAGGGAGGGCTAGTGGCCGCCTCCGCTGCGGTGCACTTCCGAGTAGTAGACGTCCTCCTCGGGAGCGTCGCCCCTGATCGGGCGCGTGTCCGCCCAGACGACGTGCGCGTCACCGTGATGGTCGGTGGTGACCCACATGTAGTCGCCGAGGAAGCCGGCCTGTACCGGGTTGTTCGCCGGGGTCAGATTCGGCATCGAGCTCGTCGTCACCCGCGTGTAGCTGAAGTGCGGATGGTTCGAAGCCGGGTTCCTGATCTGCGCGGCTGTGATGTCGTTGCAACCCGTCGTCTCACAGTTGCCGTGACTGCGGTCGTAGAACGCGACCCAGAGCCGCGAGCCGTCGTTCGTCACGTCGCTCCACGGCTGCCACTGTGCGGTCTCGCCGAAGCTCGAACGTGGCGTGACGTCCCTCGTGTCGCTCCACGTCGACCCTCCGTCCGTGGAGAACGCGTAGAAGATGTCGTGGTCGCACGGCGAGGATCCGCCGCCGGCCGCGCCCAGCTCGCAGTTCGGGTTCGTGTTGTTGCGGTGATCCGCCCACGTGACGTACACGTTTCCGTTCCGGTCGACCGAGTTGGTCACGGTCGTTTCGTCGGGAGCGCGGTAGCCGTTCGGCGGTAGGCACTGCCGGTTCGGGCAGCCGTTCTGGCTCGGCGGGCCGACCGGCTGGGTCGAGATCATGTCACCGACCTTCGTCGGTCCAGTCCAGCTCGCCTGGTTGCTGCAGTCGGCACTGGCGGGGCAGGTCACGTTCAGCACCTGCTCGATGCCGTTGCCGGGCACGTTCCCGTTCGAGAACGAGACGTAGATCGTGCCGTCCGGGCCGACGACCGGATTGGAGCCCTGATCGTCGTTGCACGCTCCGCCGCCGAGCGGGCAGATGTTCGCATCGGAGCCGCTGATCTCGATCGGATCGGACCACGTCGCACCGCCGTCCGTCGACTGGCTGAAGTAGATCGGGCTGTGACCCGCAGCGTTGAACCGTGTCCACGTCATGTAGACGTTGTCCTTCTTCGGGCTCGACGGATTCGCGTCTGCGGTCATCAGTTCCTTGTCGTTCGCGAACTCATTGCCGTCGTCGTTCGCGATCACACCGGCGGGGGTGTCGCGGTACTCCTGGAACCCCCCGGTTGGATCCGGCGAGTGGTAGAAGCTCCCGCCGTTCGGCGCATTCGACTTCATTGCGAGCACGGCGTTCGCCCCGCTGGTGATGTCGAAGAAGACACCGCCCGAATACGCGTTGCCCTGTGAGTCGAAGGCGAGCGTCGGGTCGCTGCAGGCGTCCGCCGTGTGGCCGTCGAGCAGGACGAACTGCCAGAACGGCGGAACCTGGTCGCCCCAACGCTTGCCGCCGTCGAAGCTCCAGTCGTACCCGCAGTGGTTGAAGCCGATCCTAGAGTCGTTCTGACCGGCGATGATGTTCTTCTCGTTCGTCGGATTGATTTGAATCGTCTCCTCGGCCTGCCGCCGCAACGAACAGTCCTGGTTGACGCGGGTGTTGGTCATCCCGTGGCCATGGAAGACGTTCTGACAACCCTCGGTGTCCGGGCTCGAGATCCCGTGGTTACCACCGCCGAGTGCGCGCATCGCGCCCGGGTTGCGGGCAGCCCGCTGCTGGAGGATCCCAGCCGCGTCGTAGAGCGTGTACATGATGCCCGACGAAACGGGCATCTCCTTGCCCCGCCGCTGCTCCTTGCCGAGCTCGACGGCGAGCTTGTGCGCGAGGATCTTGTTGCCGATCGGCGAGTTGCTGCTCGCGCTCTGCGGCAACAGTGCTGAGCCCGCGACCGCGAACACGGCAAGAGCCGCCACCGGAAGCAGGCGTAGTGCTGCCTTCTTCATCCTTCTCTCCCTCCCCCGCCGGACCTCCCGCCGACGGTTTGGATCCGTGAAATATACGAAAGTGCCCTTCGCGGTGCCGGATTCAAGTTTCTTAAGGAACCTTCAGGCTTGCAAAATAGAGTGGCCGCTACTCAACGGAAGGAGACCCGTGCGCGCAACTCGATCTTGGGCGATTTTGGCTGTTCTCGGCTGTTTGTTGGCCGGTTGTGGCGGCAGCGACGGCAAGAGCACCGAGCCTGGAGACGAGACAGAGGCGGCATGCACGAAATCAGCACTGAGCAGCGCGCCCGACCTTCCCAAGACGTGGCCACAGATCGAGAACGTGACGTATACGCAGCAGTCGCAACAGGGTCCGACGACCGTCGTCGAGGGCTACTTCGACGGCGACGTGAAGGCGGCACACGACGAGTACAAGCGCGAGCTGGATGCGGCCGGGTTCACGATTCTCTTCGACGAGCTCGAGGAGAACGACTCGGAGGTGTCCTGGAAAGGCCAAGGCCGCTCTGGCCAAGTGGCGTTGCGCAACGAGTGCGGCAACGACAGCAAGGTATTCGTCCACATCACGAACCGGCCCGGCTGAGCCAGGTTCCCGGTCGCGCTTGGCCGACGCGAAGCGCGGCTACGCGATCGTGAACGTGCCGCCGGCGCCGATGTGCCTGCTAATGCCCTCCTCCGGGTAGCCGGTTCCTAGCTGCTCACCGGCGACCGGAACTCACGAGCAGGCCGATCCTCGCTCCCTTCGCCAGCCTCGAGCCTGGCCGCCTCGACTGACGAAGGACGCGTCCCCGCGGTGCATGCGACTGGACGCGCTTCACACGACCGACTCCGCAGTGCGCGCGCTGAAGCAGAGAGCGGGCCCGAGTCAACGAACGACCGACGACACGGGGCACGACACAGCGCACCCGCGGTGGTGGTGGAGGAGGAGGAGGAGGAGGAGGCGGCGGAGGGGGAGGAGGTGGAGCAGGGGGAGCAGGAGGAGGCGGAGGAGGCGGCCCGGCCGCAGGCACGCGTGCGTAATAGACGTCCGATTCCGGCACAGAGCCTGCGTGCGCTCGCGTGTCTGCCCAGACGACATGCGCGCGTCCCTGGCCGTCGAGGCTCAGCGACATCCGATCACCGAGGAACCCGGCTTCGATCGGATTCTCGGCGGTCGTCATGTTCGGCATCGACGCAGTCGTCACGCGCGAGTAGTCGAAGGTCGGGCTCGCAGACGCCGGGTTGTCGACCTCGGCCAGCGTGATGTCGTTGCAGCCGGCCGACTCGCAGCTGCCGTACGAACGGTCGTAGAACGCGACGAAGAGCCGACTTCCGTCAGGCGTGACCTCGCTCCATGGCTGCCACTGCGCCGTCTCGCCAAAACGCGGGGTTGAGCGCGGTGTGATCACGATCGGGTCGCTCCAGGTCTCGCCCTCGTCGGTCGAATACGAGTAGAAGACGTCGTTGTCACAAGGCGAGGTTGCGGTCATCGCCGAGCCCGTGCAACCTTGATTCGTGTTGTTCCGGAAGTCGGCCCAGACGATGTAGACCCGACCCTGGTCGTCGACCGAGTTCGAGACCGAGTTCGCCTCGGACATCCGGTACGAGTTCGGCGGGAGGCACCGGAGCGCCACCGGGCAGCCCGCGTCGTTGGGACCGACCGGTTCGCCGCCGACGAGGTTCGAGACGATGACGGGCTCGGTCCATGCCTCTTCCTGGGTGCAGTCCGCGTCAGCAGGGCACTTGACCATCAGGATCTGCGAGCCGCCGTCGATCGCGTTGTCATTTCCAAAAGAGACGTAGATGGTGCCGTCCGGCCCCACGAATGGACGCGACGCATGGTCGAGGTTGCACTCGGTCGGACAGACGCCTTCGGCCTCGCCGCTGATCTCGATGGGTGCCGACCAGGTGACACCGCCATCCTCGGACTGGCTGAAGATGATCGGGAAGACCTCGCGGACCCCGTCGGGAGAATCCTCCTGCTCGGGACCGATCCGCGTCCAGGTGACGTACACCCAGTCGCGCTTCGGGCTCGACGCGCTCGTGTCGGCGACCACGTACGGCTTGTCCTGGAAGCCCACGTCCTCGTTGCTGACGACGCCCATCGGCAACGCGCGGTACTCCTGGAACCCACCCTGTGCGTCGGGCGAGTGGAAGTACGCGCCGTGGATGCCGGGGTTCGACTTCGCGACGACGACCGCGTTCTCAGGAGCTCCGACCCTATAGATCGTGCTCGCGATGTAGGCGTTACCCCGCGAATCCCAGGCGACCGTCGGATCCGAACAAGCCTCGGCGGCGTGCTTGTCGAGGAGCGGGACCTGGAAGAACGGCGGAGTCTCGTCGCCCCAGTGCGCCCCTCCGTCGAGCGTCCAGGCGTATCCGCAGTGGTTGTAACCGGTACGGGCGTCGTTCTGGCCCACGAGGATGTTGTTCGGGTCGAGAGGGTTGACGGCGATCTGCTCACCTGCCTGAGAGCGGAGCGAGCAGTCCTGGGTGACGCGTGTGTTCGTCTGCCCGTTGCCGGTGAACTCGTTGCTGCAGCCTTCGGTGCCGGCGATCTCGATCGGAGGGGGCCTGAACCCGGCGCGCCCGGCGCGGCGACCGAGTGCTCCGGTCTGGTCGAGGAGCGAGTACATGACGCTCGAGGAGAGGCCCGGCTCGTGTCGTGTTGCCGGGGCCCGTCCGAGCTCGACGTCGAGGGCGTGACTGAGCACCGAATTCGCAACGGGCGCGCTGCTCGAGGCAGAGCGAGGCAAGAACACGGCACCCGCGATCAGCGCGGCGACAAGGCCACCGACCAGCAGAAGACGTACACGCAGCATGCTTTTCAAGTCCCCTCCCTCACGTCGCCTCCGCGACGGGTCAATTCACCGGCAATCTAGGTGAATCCATAAAGACTGACAAGACCCCCGTGGTGGAGGAGGGGGCCGCCCCGATCACGGCCCCCTCCGGTCATGCATGCCGCGTTCTACGGCGAGACGTGTTCGACAACGACCTCGTTCGAGCCGACCTTCACGCCGGCGTCGGTCATCACGTTGACCGCTCCGAGGAGGACGCGGCCGGCCTCGGGGACGGCGCCTGCCGTCACGAAGCCCGGAACCGTCCACGACGAGCCGCTTGGACGAGGTGCGTTGGCATCGTTCACCGCCACCGAGCCGAGCCCGGCGTTGGCGAAGATGTCGACGTAGTTGTACGTCGTCGACCCCGACGGGACCGAGAAGCCGTCGATCAGCACGAGCCACGTGCCGGCCGCCGGGTTCGCGATCGTGACCGACTCCTCGGCGTCTCCATCCGCGCTCTGGCCCCGGAGCGTGCGAGTCGTGCACGACGAGTCCGAGCACTGGTAGACGAAGAGGTCGAGGTCCGCGGCCGGGTCGGACGGTCCGCCGATCGTCGCGCGGAACGAGGTCGAGCCGGCCGGGATGTTGGTCGTGTACTCCTGCTGCGTGTGGTTGGCGATCGTGAACACGCCCCTCCGCGCGCTGCCGAGCGGCGAGCCCACCGCCTGCCCCGTGAACGACGCGAAGTTGTTCTGGAGCGAGTACGACCGTGCCACGGGCACGCCGACAGTCGCGTCGGCGATCACGTCCGGATTGGGCGAGACCGCGACGCCGTAGAGCGACGCCGTGAGCGTGTACGGCGCCCAGGCGGTGTCGGACGTGCGCCTGGCCTCGACCGTCACCTCCCAGACACCCGCGTCCGCGCCGTCGACCGTCCGGCTCAGCGGGCTGCCCGTCGCGCAGCCGGCGACCGGCGGCGCGTAGCAGGACGTGCTGGCGTTCGAGTCGACGCCGAGGCCCCACGGATGGAAGCGCAGGAACCGCACCTGGCCCGTGCCCGGGGTGCCGTCGGGGCCGGCCAGGTCGACCTTGAGCACCGGGTCTCCGGCGGGAACGCGGAAGAAGTAGCGATCCACGTGGTTCCGCCCGGCCAGGCCGGTCTTCGTGACGGTGTAGCCGTTCGCCGCCGTGAAGACGTCAGGTGCGACGACCGTGTTCATCGTCTCGTAGTCGACCCCGTCGGTCGACGAATTGTCGAGCTGCAGGATCGCCGAGTGGATCCCGCTCGTCTGCGCATTGACCTTCACGGCGACGTCGGTCGGCACCCCCGGCCGGAGCAGGACGTTGTTCTGCGTGCTGAACGTGCCGTCGTTCCCGACCCAGTCGAGGTGGTACAGCACGGGCCGGTCCGGGCCGGACGTCCGCGTGAACGTGTACGTGCGCATGTAGCTCTGCCCGGCGGTGACGCCCTCCCGGTCGTAGATGCCCGGGCCGTGGCCCGGATCGGCGAGGAAGTCGCTGAGGAGCGTGTGCACCTCGACGCGGGACGTGATGTTCACCGGCTCGAGGTTGTTCCTGAGCAGGCTCCACGCCTTGCCGACGTCGATCAGGCCGTTGCCCTGCTCGTTCGCGGTGTACCCCGGAATGAAGCGGGCCGTCGAGTTGATGGCCATGCGCAGCTGCGAAGGACGCCAGAACATCCCGCGGTGCTGCGCCTTGCCGGCGCTGATCAGCAGCGCCGCGGCGCCTGTGCCCTGCGGCGACGCCATCGACGTCCCGTTCATCATCGCGTAGCCGGGCGGAAGGTCATACGTCCCGCCGACCGGCGCGCCGTTCTGCCACAGCGGCGTCGAGGAGATCGCGGCTCCGGGAGCGACGATGTTCGGCTTGAACGCGCCGTCCTCGGCCGGGCCTCTCGAGCTGAACGGATGGAGGTTGTCCACGAAGTTGGCGTCGGAGCCGTAGTTCCGCTGCCAGGTCTCCTTCGTGATGTACGCGCCGACCGCCATCGCCTTCGACGTGACCGCCGGGTCGCCGATCGTGTTCACGCCGGGGCCGTCGTTGCCCGCGGAGAAGAACATCTGGACGTCGTTGTCCTCGATCAGGCGGTTGTAGAGGACCGCCCGCGTGTTGTTGCCGTCGTTGAGCGCCGGCAGGCCGCCGATGCTCATGTTCACGACGTCGACGTGGTCGGTCTCGACGACGTAGATCATCCCCTCGATCAGCGCGTGCGACGTGCAGCCGGCCGTGAAGAGGCAGACCCGCACGACCGCGACCTTCGCTCCCGGGGCCGCGCCGCTCATCTGGCCGCCGAAGAGGCTGTTGCCGGACATGATCCCGGTCACGTGGGTGCCGTGGGCGCCCGAGACGATCCCGATGTTGACGAACTTGTTCACGGGGTCGACCTGGATCACGAACGGGACCGACTCCTGAACCGGCGTCGCCGGGTTGTCCGTGCCGAAGTGGTTGACGTCGTCGCTGATCTTGTAGTCGTGCATCGCCGGCTCACCGGTGAAGTTCTTGTCGTTCTGCGAGTCGACATAGACGGTGTTGTCGGACTCGCGCCAGAGGATGGCGAAGAAGTCCGTGCAGTCGCCGTCACGGTTGAGATCGGCGCCGCAGGCCGTCCCGTACTCGCTCGTCGCTCCGAGCTGGGACTCGATCATGCGGGCGATCCGGTACGTGCCGTCCTGCGGGACGCCCACGTAGTGCGGGTTGCCGGCGAACGGCGCGGTGAACTCGCCGTTGGCAACGGTCACCTGCGGGAATGCGGTCATGCTCCGCCAGGTCGGGTCGCCGTCCGTCAGCGGGTCCGTGTACGTGACCCAGTCGACGATCTTGCGCTGGCCCGTGCTCGTGACGTTGACGACCGGGTTGTCGAGGTCGACTCCGGTGTCGAGGATGCCGATCGTCGTGTCGCGGCCGTCCCACGTCGGGTGCGCGTTGACGAACTGTGCCGCGCCCGTGTCCTTCGTGGGCATGTACGGGTTGACGCGCGGCGTGTCCGCCCCCGGAGGTGGCTGCGGATCGGGGTTCTGGGAGCCGGTGGGCGGCGGATCGGAGAGCGGGATGACCGTGTCGACGTTGATCGTCTGGATCCCACTCAGCCGCGAGGTCTGGTCAGCCTTGCGGACCGGCACACGGACTCGCATGTAGCCGAGCCTGTCATTGCGGTACGCGACCGTCCCGCCGAGCGCGCGGACGCTCTTCGCGACGTTCTTCGTCCCGTCCCGAGGGGTCGCGATCAGCAGCGAGACGACGTTTACACCCCGCGCCTCCTGCCGAGCGAGCGCCGCCCGGTCCTGTTTCGTGAACTTGCTCTTCGCGCGCTTCGGCGACGACGCCGCGCTCGCGCCGATCACGACAAAGCACGCGATCGTCAGGGCGCCCAGCGATGCGAGGACGCCTCCTCTCAAAAGTGACATGCCTCTCCCTTTCCCTGTTGTTCGTGCCACAGCTACGCCAATCCACCGGAACTCCGGCGGCTCCTGCCGACCCTCCCCTCGAACCGATAGATGATTCTCTATCTAGCTGGGGATGTCAAGGACGCGCGGCCTCTGCGTGCGGCTGCGCCATCGCCCTGTAGTCGAGCGCCTTGTCGAGCGTCTCGTCGTCGACGCCGGCCTCCCGGGCGACCTCCCTGAGCGACCGCCCGGAGGCAGCGGCTTCCTTGACGATCTCGGTCGCCTTGTCGTAGCCGATGTAGGGGTTGAGCGCCGTCGCAGCAGAGAGGGTGAGCTCGGCGTAGTGCTCGCAGGTCTCGCGGTTCGCCTCGATGCCGTCGACGCACTTCTCGGCGAGGAGGCGCGTGGCCGCGGAGAGCAGCCGGATCGAGTCCAGGAGGTTGCGCGCGATCACCGGGACGAACACGTTCAGCTCGAAGTGGCCCTGCATGCCGCCGACCGTGATCGCCGTGTCGTTCCCGATCACCTGCGCAGCGACCTGGGTGACGACCTCGGGGATGACCGGGTTGACCTTGCCGGGCATGATCGAGCTTCCTTTCTGGAGCTCGGGCAGCGCGATCTCGGCGAGGCCCGCCCGGGGGCCTGAACCCATCAGCCGGAGGTCGTTCGCGATCTTGGTCAGCGAGACCGCAACGACCTTCATCGCAGCCGACGCCTCGACGAGCCCGTCCCGCGCCGCCTGGGCCTCGAACGGATCGGCCGCCGCGAGGATCGTGAGGCCCGTTTCCTCGCTCAGGCGTGCGCGAACGCGCTCGGCGAACTCGGGATGCGTGTTCAGGCCGGTGCCGACGGCGGTGCCGCCGAGCGGGATCTGGCCGACTCGCTCGAGCGTGGACTCGATGCGCGCGATGCCCTGGCGGACCTGGGCCGCGTAGCCTCCGAACTCCTGGCCGAGGGTGACCGGCACCGCGTCCATCAGGTGCGTGCGGCCGGACTTGACGACGTCGTCGAACTCGGATGCCTTCGCCTCGAGCGACTGCGCGAGCCGGTCGAGGGCGGGGACGAGGTCGTGCGTCAACTGCTCGAGGGCGGCGAGGTGCACGGCGGAGGGGAAGACGTCGTTCGACGACTGGCCCAGGTTCACGTCGTCATTGGGGTGGACGCCGTCGCCGGCGAGCGCGGCCATCACCTCGTTCGCGTTCATGTTCGACGAGGTGCCCGATCCGGTCTGGAAGACGTCGATCGGGAACTGGTCGTCGAGCTCGCCGTTCGCGATGCGGTCGCCGGCCGCTGCGATGCGCTCGGCCTTGTCGGCGTCGAGCAGCCCGAGATCGGCGTTCACCCGCGCGGCCGCGGCCTTGATGCGCCCGAGCCAGCGGGCGACGTGCGTGGGGATCGGCTCGCCCGAGACCTGGAAGTTGTCTACCGCTTTCGTCGTCTCATCACCCCAGAGCTCGTCCATCGACCGAGTCTATCTCGGCGCTGTTTCGCCACAGACAGGTGCGCCTTTCATCACTACGATCGCAGTGGGGAGGAGGCTGGGCGCGCCTTCTAAGGATCGGGCTGCCAAGGACGACGGCGACGAGCGTAAGGTGCGAGGCGTGGCCAAACCGGATGCGAAGGGTGCTGGCGCCGCGCTCTGCATCCTCTTTCTGGCCGGCTGCTCGTCGCATGGTGCGCGAAGCGTCTCCGGCCCCCTCGCGAAACGGGTCCGCGTCGAGCCGAACGTCCGGCTCTGGATCTCCTGCAGCGGTACCGGGCCCGTGGTGCTCGCAGACAACGGGCTCGGCATGCCAACCGAGGCCTGGGCCGATGTCCGCAGGCAGGTGCGACATATTCGCTTCTGCGCATTCGACAGGGCCGGGGTCGGGCGCAGTGACATCCGGGCCTGCCGCTGCGGGACGCTGGAGCAGAACGTCGAGGACGTGCACGCGCTCATCCGAGCCGCGAACCTGAGTCGCCCCGTGATTCTCGTCGGCCACTCGACCGGAGGACTCGATTCCCTCCTCTACGCGCGCAAGTACGGCTCGGACATCGACGGGCTGGTACTCGTCGACTCCCCGAGTGAATCGGCACCTCCGCCGCCGACGGCCCTTGACGACGGGAAGACGCGACTCGACTTCTCAGGGGGACTGAGCAAGCTTCGACGGGCGCGCGACCTGGGTGACCTCCCGATCATCGTCCTGAGTCACGGCCGGCGGACGTTCTCGACGAAGGGGGCCGAGCGAAGCTGGACGAGGATGCAGCACGAGCTAGCCGGCGACTCCTCGAACACGCTCCGCATCGTCGCCCTCGACAGTCGACACCTCATCCAGGACGATCAGCCGGGGCTGGTCGCGGCGGCCCTGGAGGAAGCGGCCTCGTCCTTTCCGGACGCGAAGCAGCTTCGATGCTCCGGCGCGTTGGCAGCCGAACGTGGTCGCTGTGTCATGCCTTCCTAGTGGACGGTCCGCAGGCGGCGAATCTGTAGCGCGCGCAGCTCGAGCGGCCGGTCACGCAACGCCCGGCGCGACTTCTCGCTCAGATCGTCCGGCTGGGCCCACCCGACGTACCCGCAGCGCGGGCACTCACCGGTCGCGAGATGCGTGTGTGCATCGGCGACGAGCGAGCGGCGCTCGCCACACGCCAAGCACTCGACGGAGTTCGGGGCCATCGCTTGGTGCGATCGGCACACAGTCCGGCTCCTGCGACCCCCGATCGAGGGTTCGGACGCTCAGTCCGTCGAGTACTTGGGCTGAACCTTCTCGCCGCGGATCTGCGCAATCGCGTTGTTCGCGGCGATCGCGGCCTCGCCCATGCCGATCGTGATCAGCGTGATCTTCCCGGGGTAACCGGCCACGTCGCCGGCGGCGAACACGAGCGGCACGTTCGTCTCCATAGTCATCGGGTCCACCTTCAGCTGGCGCTTGCCCTCGAGCTCGATGCCCCACTCGGCGATCGACCCGAGATGCGACACGAACCCGAGCAGCGTGATCA
Source organism: uncultured Actinomycetes bacterium (assembly GCA_963850415.1). Lineage (GTDB taxonomy): Bacteria > Actinomycetota > Thermoleophilia > Gaiellales > Gaiellaceae > VAXT01. The sequence continues at coordinate 662,768 of CAWKLE010000003.1, read as the reverse complement.
GGGCCTCGCAGTCGTAGCGCTCCAGCTCGCCCGTCTTCGTGTTCTCGATCGTGACCGCCTCGATCGAGCCGTCGCCGTGCACCTCGCGAACCTCGTGCGGCGTCAGGATCCGAACCGCCCCCTCGTCCTCGAGCCGCTTCGCCTCGTTGACGGACGTCTCGAGCGCGCGGAACCGATCGCGCCGGTGCACGAGCGTGATCGGCAGGTCGGCCGTGTCCTGGAGGCCGAGGGTCCAGTCCAGCGCCGAGTCGCCGCCGCCGACGATGACGCAGCGCTTGCCGGAGAACTGCGCCTTCTCGCGAACGACGTAGTGCAGGCCCCGCCCGAGCCACTCGTCAATCCCCTCGACGCCCAGCCTGCGCGGCTCGAACGCGCCGTGGCCGGCGGTCACGATCATGGCGCGGGACAGGTAGGGCCCGCCCGTCTCCGTCGTCAGCGCGTAGATCTCCTCGCCGTTCTGGCTCAGCCGCTCGAGGGACTTCGCCTCTTCGCCGAGGATCACTTCGGCTCCGTACTGGAGCCCCTGCTCGACACAGAGGTCGACGAGGTTCTGGCCGAGGATCTTCGGGTGCCCGGCGACGTCGTAGACGTGCTTCTCCGGGTACGTCGCCGCGACCTGCCCGCCGAGTTGCTCGAGGCTCTCGACGATCCGCACCGTCGCGTCGCGATGCCCGGCGTAGTACGCCGCGGACAGCCCGACGGGCCCCGCGCCGAGAATCGTGATGTCGACGACGTCAGAAGCTTCTGTCACGAACATTGATGCTAACCGCGAGGCTCCGAGGCAGATCGGGGTACGCCGGCTAGCCTCAGCACATGGCCACTGAGGAAGAGCCCGATGCGGCTCTCATGCGTGCTTGGAAACTCCGCATCGAAGATCACACAGATGGGGTCATCGATGAGTTCGAGCCGCTCATCCCGATCCTCGTCGCCGCGGGCTATGCCGAAGCAGATGACTACACGTGGCGCTTCACGCCTGAAGGCGTAGCGCGAGCTGAGCAATTAGAGAGCGGAGCGGCGTTCTAGCCCACGCCGCGACGGCGGGCTTTGCCCGGCGTCGCTCACTCCGAAAAGGGCCAAGAGAAGCTCGGGCGAAGTCGTCATGGCCTCCGCGCAGCGGAGGCCGGACTTCGTCCGACTAACAGCCCGAGCCGCACGGCGGGCCGCCGGCGGGCATCTCGCCCTCGGCGCCTTCTTCCACCTGGAAGGAGTGGCCGCAGCCGCAGGCCGACTTCACGTTCGGGTTGTTGATCGCGAACCCGCCCTGGAGGCCCTCGACGAAGTCGATCTGCGTGCCCTGCAGGTACGGCGCGCTGAACGGGTCGACGACAACCGGAACGCCGAGCGCGTCGATCTCGTGGTCGCCCTCCTGGGCGCCCGTGTCGAAGCCGAGCGCGTACTCGAAGCCGGAGCAACCCCCACCCTGAACCGCGATGCGCAGCACCTCCGCCTCGCCGGCCGGCTCCTCCGCCATCAGGTCGCGGATCTTCGTCGCGGCATCCGCGGTGAGGCTGACCAGCGCTTCCTGTTCGATCGTTGCCATCGGTCTCATCGTAGCAACGTGCCGAGCCGTCTCAACGCGCCTGAAAGCCGGAGAGTTTGTAACAGCCGATACCCGCATCGTTAAGCGGAATCCGCGGCCGATCGTGCCGTGGTACGTTACTCGCCGAATTGGCCCGGAACGGTCGGTGCGCAGATGCTCGATAGCTGGCTCCCGTTCCTCATGTACGGGGTGCTCGCGTTCGTGATTCCGGCGTCCATGATCCTGATGTCGTTCATCTTCGCGACGCGCCCGGCGCGCAGGACGCGCACGCGGACGCTGCCGTTCGAGTCCGGCGTCTCCAAGGGCCCGCCGCACCAGAACCGCTTCACGATCAGCTTCTACCTGACGGCGATGCTCTTCATCGTCTTCGACATCGAGATCGTCTACCTCTACCCGCTCGGCGTCGTGCTCAAGAAGCTCGGCTGGTTCGGCTTCGCCGAGCTCGGGTTCTTCATCGCGATCCTCGCGCTCGCATACGTCTACATCTGGCGGAAGGGAGCCCTCAAGTGGCGGTGAGGAAGAAGCAGCGGCTCGCCGACTACGGCCTCAACTCGGAGCGCGTGCTGATGTCGGGGAAGGGCCCGGGCGTGTTCGAAGAGGAGCTGGGCGAGCTCGAGTCCAAGCTCGGGCTGACCACCGTCGAGAAGGCGGTGCTCTGGGCGCAGGGCAACTCGATCTGGCCGGACACGTTCGGCCTCGCCTGCTGCGCGATCGAGATGATGTCGATCGTCTCGTCGCGGTACGACATCGCGCGCTTCGGCGCCGAGGTCTTCCGCTCCTCGCCGCGGCAGGCGGACCTGTTGATCGTCTCCGGCCGCGTCGCGCACAAGATGGCCGCGCCGCTTCGCCAGATCTACGACCAGATGCTCGAGCCGAAGTGGGTGATCGCGATGGGCGCCTGCGCGAGCTCCGGAGGGATGTTCAACAACTACGCGATCCTGCAGGGCGTCGACAAGATCGTCGCCGTGGACATCCACGTGCCGGGCTGCCCGCCTCGCCCGGAGGCGCTCATCGAGGGCATCGTCCGGCTCCAGGAGAAGATCAAGGCAGGCGTGCCTCCCGCGTACGAGATCCGCGGGGTCGCAAGCTGAGCCCGTACGAGGGAGTCCCCGGGCTGGTCGAGCGCACGGAGGCGTACGGCGAGACGACGCTCGTCGTCGATCCGTCCCGCATCGTCGAGGCCTGCACGCACCTCCGCGACGAGGACGGCTTCAACTTCCTCTCCGACATCACGGCCGTCGACTACCTCGGCTGGGGCGAGCGCCACGTCGCCGGCTACTACGGGACCGCGGCCGGGCGCGACCTGGGCTCGGAGAGCTCACAGGGCTTCGCGCGCCGGCCGGACCCGAAGCCCACCCGCTTCGCGGTCAACTACCACCTGCTGGCGATCCCGAGTGCAAACGTCGTCCGCGTCCAGGTCTGGCTCGAGGACGGTCAGAGCGTGCCGAGCGTGGTCGAGGTCTGGCCGACCGCGGACTGGCACGAGCGCGAGGCCTACGACCTGATGGGCATCCGCTTCGACGGCCACCCCAACCTGAGCCGGATCCTGATGGAGGACGACTGGGAGGGGCATCCGCTCCGCAAGGACTATCCGATCGGCGGCGAGCCGGTCCGGTTCTCGGGTGACGAGTGATGGCGGTCACCGAGCCCCGGAAGATCTACAGCGGGACGCGCATCCCGGCTCCGATCCCGACCACGCTCCAGGTTCCGCTCGACCTCGCTGACCCGGAAGACGTCCTCCAGGTCAACTTCGGGCCGAACCATCCGTCGACGCACGGCGTGCTGCGACTCGTCGTCGACCTCTCCGGCGAGCGGGTCGTCGGCCTGCGCGCGGTGATCGGCTACCTGCACACCGGCTTCGAGAAGAACATGGAGCAGAAGACGTGGTGGAAGGCGATCACGTACCCGGAGCGGATCGACTACGTCTCCTTCCAGAACAACGAGCTCGTCTTCGTGCTCGCGATCGAGAAGCTGCTCGGGCTCGAGGTCCCGCCGAAGGCGACCTGGATGCGAACGCTCCTCTGCGAGCTGAACCGAATCCACTCGCATCTCGTCTTCCTCGGGACGAGCGCGCTCGAGCTGGGGGCGATCTCGATGTTCTGGTACTGCTTCCGCGAGCGCGACCTGGTGCTCGACCTGTCCGAGCTCGTGACGGGGATGCGCATGCACACGCGCTACTTCCAGGCCGGCGGGCTGGCCGAGGACGTGCCGCCCGGCTTCGAGGCCGAATGCCGCAAGTTCGTGGAGTGGATGCCGAAGGCGCTCGACGAGTACGAAGCGATCCTCTCGCGCAACGAGATCTGGCTCGAGCGGACCCGCGGAATCGGGCTGCTCTCCGCCGAGGACGCGATCGCGCTCGGGCAGTCGGGCCCGGTGCTGCGCGCGTCGGGCGTCGACTGGGATCTGCGTCGGAACAAGCCCTACCTCGCCTATCCCGCGCTCGACTTCGACGTGCCGGTCTATCCGAACGGCGACGTCTACGACCGCTACCTCGTGCGCATGGACGAGATGCGCGAGTCGGTCCGGATCATCGAGCAGTGCCTCGACGGGATGCCCGAGGGGCCGTGGATCGCGGACGACCGCAAGGTCGTGCTCCCGCCGCGGCACGAGCTGCACACCTCGATGGAGTCGCTGATCCACCACTTCAAGATCGTCACCGAGGGCTACCGCGTGCCCGAGGGCGAGGTCTACGTGACCGTCGAGTCCCCGCGCGGCGAGCTGGGGTGCTACGTGGTCTCGGACGGCGGGCCGAAGCCGTGGCGCGTGAAGTTTCGCGCCCCCTCGTTTGTCGCGCTGGAGGCGACGGCGACCTGCATGCGGGACTCGCTCGTGGCGGACATGATCGCGATCGTCGGCTCCCTCGACAGCGTGATGGGGGAGGTCGACCGGTGAGCGCTTTGCAGGACGAGATCCGCGCGGCCGCCGAGCCGTACCCGGACAAGAAGTCGGCTGTGATGAGCGGGCTGCGGCTCGCGCAGCACGAGTACGGCGGCTGGCTCCCGCCGGAGGCGCTCGTCGAGGTGGCCGAGGCGCTCGATCTGACGCCTGCGCACGTGCAGTCGGTCGCGTCGTTCTACGACATGTACAACCTGTCTCCGACAGGCGAGCACGTCGTCGAGGTCTGCACGAACGTCTCGTGCGCGCTCGTCGGGGCGCAGCAGGTCGTCGACGCATTCTCGGAGGAGCTCGGGATCCGGCCGGGCGAGACGAGCGACGACGGCAAGGTCACGCTGAGGACGATCGAGTGCGCAGGTGGCTGCGGCTACGCGCCGGTCGTCGTCCTCGACCACCGTTACCGGGAGCCCACGCGCCCGGAGGACGTGCACGCGATCGTCGAGGAGCTTCGCAATGGCTGACGAGCTGCAGATGGTTCTCGCCGGAGCCGACGAGCGCGACCTGACGAAGCTCGCCGAGTACCGTGCGATCGGCGGTTACGCGATGCTCGAGAAGGCGCGGGGCATGAGCCGCGAGGCCGTGATCGAGGAGATCTCGAGCGCGAGCCTTCGCGGGCGGGGCGGCGCCGGCTTTCCGATGGGCCGCAAGCTGAGCCTCGTCCAGCCGCCCGAGGCCGCGGGCAAGCCGACGTACGTTGTCGCCAACGCGGACGAGTCCGAGCCGGGCTCGTTCAAGGATCGCGAGATCATGAGCCGGGTTCCGCACCGGTTCATCGAGGGCTGCCTGATCGCCGCGCACGCGATCGGGTCGAGACTCGTTTTCATCTACATCCGCGGCGAGTACCTGGCCGAGTACGAGGTCTTGAAGGCGGCCGCGGACGAGGCGCGTGACGCGGGCGTGCTCGGCGACGTGACGCTCGTCATCCATCGCGGCGCGGGCGCGTACATCTGCGGCGAGGAGACGGCGCTGCTCGACTCGCTGGAGGGCAAGCGCGGGCAACCGAGGCCCCGGCCGCCGTTCCCGCCGATCGCCGGCCTGTACGGGTCGCCGACGCTGATCAACAACGTCCAGACGCTCGCGAACGTGCCGATCATCCTCGACCTCGGAGTCGCCGAGTACAAGAAGATCGGGCCCGAGTCGTCGCCCGGCACGGTCGTCTACTCGCTGTCCGGCAACGTCGAGCGGCCCGGGAACTACGAGCTTCCGCTGGGGACGACGCTGCGCGAGCTGATCTACGACGTCGGCGGCGGGATCCCGAACGGCCGCCAGCTGAAGGCGATCATCCCCGGCGGCTCGTCGGTGCCCGTATTCACGCCCGACCAGATCGACACCCCCGCCGACTTCGACTCGATCCAGGCCGCCGGATCGTTCCTCGGCTCGGCGGCGATCATCGTCGTGGACGATCGGGCCTGCATGGTCCAGCTCGCCCTGCGCGCCGAGAAGTTCTACATGCACGAGTCGTGCGGAAAGTGCACGCCGTGCCGCGAGGGGACGCGCTGGATGGTCGCCCTGCTCGAGAAGATCGAGTCGGGTCGCGCCGAGCATTCAGATCTCGATCTCCTGCGCAACGTGTGCGATCGCGTCGAGGGCCGGTCGCTGTGCGCGCTGGGCGACTTCGCCGTCTGGCCGGTGCGGAGCTACATCGACAAGTACCGCGCCGAGTTCGAGGCGCACATCGACGAGGGCGGGTGCCCGTCCGGCGGCAACTCGTCGGTCGAAGGAGTCGTGGCCCCGATCGACCTGCACCGCCACCTGCCGATCGCCGAGGTGCCCGCATGAGCCATGTCCTGGGACCTGGTGCAAGGACATGTCCCGGGACCAGGTCCGGGGACGGGTTGTAGATGGGCATGGCTGAAATGGTCACTCTCTCGATCGACGGGCGCGACGTTCAGGTCGCCAAGGGCACTGGGCTCGTCGAGACGGCGTTGGCAGCCGGGATCGAGATCCCCGTCTTCTGCTACGAGCCGCGGCTCGGAGCGCCCGTCGGCGCCTGCCGGATGTGCCTCGTCGAGGTCGAGGGCATGCCCAAGCTCCAGGCCGGCTGCACGCTGACCGCGACCGACGGCATGGTCGTCAGGACCGCCCAGACCTCGAAGCTTGCCGCCGACGGGCAGAGCTCGACCCTCGAGTTCATCCTCGTCAACCACCCGCTCGACTGCCCCGTCTGCGACAAGGGCGGCGAGTGCCCGCTCCAGGACCTCACGTTCCGCTGGGGCCCGCCGGTCACGCGGAACACGTTCCCCAAGCGCACGTTCGAGAAGCCGATCCCGATCTCGCCCACGATCGCCCTCGACCGCGAGCGCTGCATCCTCTGCTACCGCTGCACGCGCTTCTCCTCGGACGTCTCCGAGGACGACCAGCTGGTCGCCCGCGAACGCGGGTCGCAGTCGATCATCGCCACCTTCGAGGACCAGCCGTACCGGGCGCCGTTCTCGGGGAACGTGATCGAGCTCTGCCCGGTGGGAGCGCTCACGTCGACCCAATACCGGTTCGAGGCACGGCCGTGGGAGATCCAGGACGTCCCCACCGTCTGCGGGCTGTGCCCGGTCGGCTGCAACGTCGAGGCGACGACGCGTGAGGGGAAGGTGAAGCGGATCGGCTCGCGCAACCACCCGGAGATCGACGAGGGCTGGCTCTGCGACAAGGGCCGCTTCGGCTTCACGCACCTGCGAGCCGGCGACCGCGTCGCCGACCCGAGCCGCAAGGTCGGGGTCCGGCGCTACGAGACGCTCTCGTGGGACGCCGCGCTCGACGAGGCGGAGGAGCTGCTCCGCGCGGGCGGGGCGAACATCGTCACGGCGCTCTCCGGCTCCGAGACGACCGAGCAGGCCTATGCGCTGGGGAAGCTCCTTCGCAAGGGCCTCGGCGCCCACTGCGCGGTCATGCCGGAGGACGTCAGCCCCGCGCTCGACGCGTTCCGGCTCCCGCTGTCCGCGATCCGCGACGCCGAGCTGATCGTGATCCTCGGCGACGATCCAGTCGTCGAGCGGGCTCCGGTGGTCGATCTCTGGATCAAGGCCGGGCGACGCGCAGGCGCCGAGGTCGTCGAGAGCGAGATCGGCGAACCGGGGGGAGGCGTCGCCAGAGTCCGTGACGAGCTCGGCGAGCGCATCCGCACCGCTGAGCGCACGGTCCTGATCTGGTCCGGCCCGGGCGGAAACGGCGGCGCGACGATCGCCGGCCTGGCCGCCGAGCTCGGCCTCGCCGAGAAGCCGTCGAGCGGCGCGTTCCACCTCCCCGAGACGGTGAACGCCCGGGGGGTCGCGGACGGCTGGGCAGCGGCTGCCGACGGCGAGGACGCGGATCCGGAGCCGATCGAGCTCCTGATCGTGTCCGGGGACGAGGCCGCCGCGAACCCGGACGTCCGCGCGCTCGCCGAGCGGGCCGAGCGGGTGCTCGCGATCTCGATGTTCCGCACTCCGGTCTCCGGCTGGGCCGACCTGGTGCTGCCGGGCACGAGCTACCTCGAGCGCGACGGGACGTACGTGAACCTCGAGGGCCGCCTCCAGCGCCTGCGCCGCGCGGTCATCCCGCCGTGCCCGGACGAGCTGGCCTGGATCGCGAAGCTGGCCGAGCGCTTCGACGTCGAGCTCTCGCCGCACGCGCCGCAGATCTTCGCGGAGGTGTCCGAGCGCTGCTACGGAGGAATCGACTATCCCGCCATCGGCGAGCTGGCCGAGCTTCCGGAGCGCGCAGCAGCCCTCGAAGTCCCCGCGCCGCCCAAGGCGCCGAAGAGCGAGCGCGGAAAGGGCCTGCGGCTCGTCAGCTACCGCCCGCTCTTCTCAGGCCCGGCGATCGAGCGGATCCCGGAGCTCCAGTTCCAGCGCCCCGGCGCGGAGATCGAGCTCTCCCCCGACGACGCGCGCAAGCTGGGCATCGAGTCGGGCTCGCCAGTGCAGGTGCGGTCGAACGGCACCTCGGTCGAGCTTCGCGCGCGCGTGAACAGGAAGCTTCTCGCCGGAGTCGCCCGCGTCGCCACCGAGCACGCACAGGAGCTCGGGACGCACGTCGAGGTGTCCACGTGAACGAGCCCTGGTGGATCGACCTGATCAAGGCGGTCGTGATCATCAACGTGCTGCTCGGGCATGTTCGCGTACATGACCTGGGTCGAGCGCAAGCTCCTCGGGCGCATGCAGCTCCGCTACGGGCCCAACCGCGCCGGGCCGTTCGGCCTCCTGCAGCCGATCGCCGACCTCGTGAAGCTGATCCGCAAGGAGAGCTTCTACCCGGCGACCGCGGTCGACTTCCTGTACATCACGGCGCCGATCGTCTCCGCGTTCACCGCGCTCGCCGCCTTCGCCGTCATCCCCTGGGGCGAGGGCTGGCACGTCGCCGGGTACGACATCTCCGGTGAGATCGCCGACGTCCCGATCTCGCTGATCCTGATCTTCGCCCTCGGCGCGCTCGGCGTGTACGGGTTCATCGTCGGCGGCTGGGCGTCCGACTCGAAGTACGCCCTGCTCGGCTCGATGCGGACGTGCGCGCAGATGGTCTCGTACGAGGTCGCGCTCGCGCTGTCCGTGCTCGGGGTCGTGCTCATGTCCGGCACGCTGTCGCTGACGGGGATCGTCGACAAGCAGCAGGACACGATCTGGTACGCGGTCCCGCAGTTCGTCGGGCTCCTCGTCTTCCTCGCCGCAGGCACGGCCGAGACGAACCGCCCGCCGTTCGACCTGCCCGAGGCCGACACCGAGCTCGTCGCCGGCTACCACACCGAGTACAGCGGGATGCGCTTCGGCCTCTTCTCGATGGCCGAGTACGTGAACATGATCGTCCTCTCCGGCCTCTGCGTGACGCTCTTCCTCGGAGGCTGGCTGGGCCCGTGGGCGCCCCTGGGGCCGGTGTGGTTCCTGCTCAAGGTGCTGATCCTGATCTTCCTGTTCATCTGGCTGCGCGCAACGCTGCCGCGCCTCCGCTACGACCAGCTGATGGCGTTCGGCTGGAAGGTACTGCTACCCGTGGCAACGCTGAACGCGCTCGTCACGGCCGCCCTGGTGGTGGCGTTCTCGTGAGCCCGCAGCCCGTCGACTCCCTGCGCGGCTTCGGCGTGACGCTGAGGCAGATCTTCAAGAAGCCGATCACGCAGCAGTACCCCGAGTACAAGCGCCCGCTCTACCCGCGCTTCCGCGGGCGCCACCGGCTCTGGCGGCACCAGAACGGGCTCGAGAAGTGCGTCGGCTGCTCGCTCTGCGCGGCCGCGTGCCCGGCCGACTGCATCCGCGTCGTCGCCGCCGAGAACACCGACGACACCCGCGTCTCCGCCGGCGAGCGCTACGCGCGCATCTACGAGATCAACCTCTCGCGCTGCATCTTCTGCGGCTACTGCGAGCTCGCCTGCCCCTTCGACGCGATCACCCTCGAGCAGGAGTACGAGATCTCCGAGTACTCGCGCGACGACCTGATCTACACGAAGGACATGCTCCTCGCGGAGCCGATCAAGCGCGTGCCGGTCGCGGACCGCAGCCTCTACGACACGCCCGTCCCCGCGTACAAGGAGCGCTCTTAGTGCCCCTCCCAGCACTACATGCTGGCTTCTCGCCCGCGATCACGCGGCGCCAGAGGCCACCCTCGCTCTCACCAAGGCTTCGTTCAGCATTGGCTTCGAGCGAGTGCGGCCTCTGGCTTGGTGCTCGCGACCGAGAAGCTCAGCGGCAGCACTGGAAGGGGCACTAGTGGGCAATTTCCTCGTCTGGGTCGTGTGGTTCGTGGCCGCGTTCGCGTGCCTCGGCTCCGGCGTCGCGGTCGTCAGCTTCGGCAACCCGTTCTACTCGGCGCTCGCGCTGATCGGAAACCTCGGCTCGCTGGCCGTCCTCTACCTGCTGCTCTCGGCAGAGTTCGTCGCGGCGGCGCAGGTGCTCGTCTATGCCGGCGCGGTGATGGTGATGTTCCTGTTCGTGATCGCCTACCTCGGGCGGCACGCCGAGGCGCCGTGGGCCGGCGGGCCGAGCTGGCAGGCGCTGGGCGCAGTGGCCGCGGCCGGCGCGTTGATGGTCGAGATCGTGGTCGTCGTTGGGCTGAAGGCGAGCGGACGCCTGTCCGAGACGCCGCACATTGGCTCGGCATTCGGGAGCCCCTCCGAGGTCGGGCGCGTGTTTCTCAGCGACCACCTGCTGGCGTTCGAGATCACCTCGATCGTGCTGCTGGCGGCCGCGGTCGGCGGCGTCGTCCTCGGCAGCCAGGCCCGCGACGACCAGCCCAAGCCACCAAGTAACAGTCTGTTACAAGGAGGGACTCGGGCGGAGTGATGGGCCCGGACCTCACCTGGTACCTCGCCGTGTCGGCGTTCCTGTTCGCGATCGGCGCGCTCGGCGTGATGCTCAGACGCAGCCCGCTGATCGTCCTGCTCTCGATCGAGATCATGCTCAACGGCGCGAACCTGGCGCTGATCACGTTCTCGCGCCACCACGCGCAGATGGACGGGCAGATCTTCGCGCTCGCGGTGATGGCCGTAGCCGCCTCGGAGGTCGTGGTCGGGCTCGGCCTGATCGTCGCCGTCCACCGGCGAAAGCTCGACCTCGACGTCGACAAGCTCTCGACGCTGCGCGGATGAGCGACGTCCGGCTGATCCAGGTGCCCTGGTACCTCGGGCGCGAGCACCCGGAACTGAGCCGCGGGCCGGGTGTGCTCGCAGAGGCGATCGGGGGCGACACAGTCGTCGTCCCAGGCCCCGAGAAGCGGCCGGTCCCGAACGAGGTCGCGGATTCGTTCGACGTCATCCGCTCGGTGCGCTCCTCGGTTCGGGAAACGGTCGAGGACGGCCGGTTGCCGCTCGTGCTCGCGGTCAACTGCTTCACCTCGCTCGGAACCGTGGCCGGCCTCGGCCGTGATGTCGGCGTCGTCTGGTTCGACGCGCACGGAGACTTTCACACGCCCGACTCGACGCCGACCGGCTTCCTCGACGGGATGGGCTTGGCGATGCTCACCGGGGACGGCTGGCGGGAGATGCGCGAAGGCCTCCCCTCGGTGCAGGCCGAGAACGCGGTCCTCGTCGGAGCGCGCGACCTGGAGCCAAGCGAGATCCAGCGCGTGGAAGCCTCCGAGCTGCGCCGTGCCGACGCGGACACGCTCGACGCCGCGCTCGACGAGCTCGCTACGCGGGTCGACGCCGTCTACGTCCACATCGACCTCGACGTCCTCGACCCGTCCGTGGCGCGCGCCAACGTGCTCGCGGTCGAAGGCGGGCTCGACACCGAGCAGCTCGAGCGGGCGCTCGCCGCGATCTCGAGCCGCTTCGAGATCGCCGCGGCCGCGCTGACCGCCTACGACCCCAGTCAGGACCACGAGAACCGCGTGCCGGGAATCGCCGCCAGACTCGCAGGAGAGCTCGCGCCCGAGAAGGTGGCCCGGTGACCGCGGCCGCCTGGGTCTGCCTCTTCTCGCCGCTCGCCGCGACGGTTTTGATCACGCTCGGCGGAACGCTCATCCCGCGGCGCGTGGCCGGTTACCTGGCCACGGCCTCGGTCGCCGTCGCCTTCGTCGCAGCCGTCGTCGACTTCGTCGGGATCCTCGGTCGCAGCGACAGCGACCAGCAGCAGGTCTCGACCGCCTGGACGTGGCTGTCGGCCGGGAGCTTCAACGTCGGCCTCAGCGTCCTCGTCGACCCGCTGGCGGTGCTGATGATGCTGATCGTGACCGGCGTCGGCGCCCTGATCGTCGGCTACTCGATCGGCTACATGGACGGTGAGGACGAGGAGCGCCGCTACTTCGCGTACATGGCGCTGTTCGTCTTCTCGATGCTCCTCCTCGTCCAGGGCGGGAACCTGCTGATGCTGCTCGTCGGGTGGGGGCTCGTCGGCCTCAGCTCGTACCTGCTGATCGGCTTCTACCACCAGCGTCCCGAGGCGGTCGCCGCCGCGAAGAAGGCGTTCATCATGAACGCGTTCGGCGACGCGACGATGGCGCTCGCCTTCTTCCTGCTCATCCAGCGCACCGGGTCGCTCTCGTTCCAGTCCTCGTTCGACTGGGCCGGCGGCGAGACCGGCACGTGGGCGGTCAACCTCGTCGCGCTCGGCCTGCTCGGAGGCGCCGTCGCCAAGTCGGCGCAGCTTCCGCTCCAGACCTGGCTCCCGGACGCGATGGAGGGCCCGACCCCGGTCAGCGCCCTCATCCACGCGGCGACGATGGTCACCGCAGGCGTCTACCTGCTCGTCCGCACCGCTCCAATCTTCGAGGCGGCGAAGCACGTCCAGGAGCTCGCCGCTGGCCTCGGCGCTGCGACGCTCGTCCTCGCCGGGCTGATCGCCCTCGTCCAGACGGACATCAAGCGCGTGATCGCGTACTCGACGATGTCCCAGATCGGCTACATGTTCCTCGGCGCGGGGCTCGGCGCCTACGCGAACGCCATGTTCCTGCTCATGGCGCACGCCTTCTTCAAGGCGCTGCTCTTCCTCGCCGCCGGAATCGTGATCCACGCGCTGGCCGGCGAGCAGGACATGCGCCGGATGGGCGGGCTCAGGCGCTACCTGCCGAACACGTACTGGGCATTCCTGATCGGGGCGCTCGCGCTCGCCGGGATCCCGCCGCTCGCCGGGTTCTTCGCCAAGGACTCGATCCTCGCCGCTGCCCTCGCTGCGGGCACGTACGGCCAGATCTTGTTCGTCGTCGGCGTGCTCGGCACGTTCCTGACCGGCCTCTATGCGTTCCGCATGGTCTTCCTCGTCTTCGGCGGCGAGCCTTCGCCCTACGCGCAGGAGCATCTGCACCGGCCCGACCGGTCGGAGCCGTGGCTCTGGATGGGCGCGGCCGTGGCCGTGCTCAGCGTGCTGTCGGTGATCGGCGGGTGGGTGCAGATCCCGGGCATCACGGACGGGATCACGAGCTTCCTCGCGCCGACGGTCGAGTCGGTCGTCGAGGCCAGCGGGTCTCAGGAGTGGCTGGCCAGCATCTGCGCGGTCGCCCTTGGCGTGGCCGGGATCGCCGTCGCCTGGGCCGCGTTCTCGGCGCGCACGCTCCGTATCCCCCAGGTTCCGGCCGTCCGCACCGTCCTCGAGCACAAGTTCTACTTCGACGAGCTCTACGACGCGGTCTTCTACCGGCCGACGGTGGCGCTCGCGGTCGCGCTGCGCGACTGGTTCGAGCGTCCCCTCGTGCTCGGCTCGCTCGGTGAGATCGGCGCCGTCGCGCGCCGGGCGAGCAGCGGGCTGCGCGAGGTCCAGACCGGGCTCGTCCGCACGTACGCGCTCGCAATCGCCGGGAGCGTGACCGTGCTCGCCTTCGTCTTCGTGTGGGTGAAGTGAGATGACGGACTGGCTCGCAACGATCCTGATCTTCCTCCCGCTCGCGGGGGCGATCCTCATCTGGCTGCTTCCGTTCGGCCGGTTCGCCGGCCCGGTCGCGCTCCTGTTCGCGCTCGCCGAGATCGGGTTCTGGATCACCGCGCTCGGCCAGATGAACTTCGACCAGTCCGGCGGAACGCCGAACTTCGACCAGCAGTGGACGTGGTTCAGCGACCTCGGCGTCTCGTACCACGTCGGCTTCTACGCGTTCTCGTTCTGGCTGGCCGGGCTCGCGGTCGTCGTCATGGCGGCGGCCATCGCCTACGGCTTCTGGGTGGGGCGCGAGCGGCCGAGCGCCTACTTCGGGCTGATGCTCTTCCTGACCTCGGCGGTCGTCGGCGTCTTCGCCTCCCAGGATCTCCTGCTCTTCTACGTCTTCTTCGAGGCGATGATGATCCCGCTGTACGTGCTGATCGGCGTCTGGGGCGGGCCGGGACGCCTCGGCGCGACCGTCAAGTTCGTGATCTACACGATGGCGGGCTCGCTGCTGATGCTGGCCGCGGTGATCGTCTTCGGGCTCCAGCAGGGCTCGTTCGACCTGATCTCGACGACGACGAGCAACAGCACGTGGCTCTTCCTCGGCTTTGCCATCGCGTTCGCGATCAAGGCGCCGCTGTTCCCGTTCCACGGCTGGCTACCGGACGCCTACCGTGAGTCGTCGCCCGAGGTGGCCGCGGTCCTGTCCGGAGTGATCTCGAAGGCGGCGGTCTTCGGCTTCATCCGGATCTGCTTCGCGAAGTTCCCGGGGCCCTTCGACGACTGGCGCAACGTCGTTCTCGCGCTCGCCGCAGTCGGGCTCGTCTACGGCTCGCTCCTCGCCTTCCGCGCCCCGGACGTTCGGGGCGTGATCGCATATTCGAGCCTCGCGCAGATGGGGCTGATCACGATCGGCGTGTTCGCCAACAGCACGATCGGCATCAGCGGCGCGATCCTCCAGACCGTTAACCACGGGCTGATCTCGGCTGCGCTGTTCCTGCTCGCCGGGATCATCGAGCGCCGGACGGCCACGGGCAATTTCGAGCGGCTCGGCGGCATGGCACGCGGACGGCCGGCACTCGCGACCGTGCTCATGGCGACGGGGATCATCGCCCTCGCGGTGCCGGGCTCCTCGGCGTTCGCCGGTGAGTTTTTGATCCTCGCCGGCATCTTCGGCACCGGCTGGGGCTGGTCCGTGGCAGGCGCAACGGGGATCGTCCTCGCCGCGATGTACATGCTCCGGCTGATCTCGGCCGTCCTCCACAAGGACCCTGGCCCCGCCGTCTCCGAGTCGGCGCGTGACCTGCGGCCCGCGGAGATCGGAATCGTCGTCCCTCTGGTCGCCTGCCTGCTGGCGCTGTCTGCGTGGCCCGCAGGGATCAGCGGCCGTGTCGTCGACGAGAACACGCCGCTCTTCGGGACGACCTCCTCCACA
Organism: uncultured Actinomycetes bacterium; assembly: GCA_963850415.1. Classification (GTDB taxonomy): domain Bacteria; phylum Actinomycetota; class Thermoleophilia; order Gaiellales; family Gaiellaceae; genus VAXT01. The sequence continues at coordinate 647,647 of CAWKLE010000003.1, read as the reverse complement.
GGGTTCGTCCGGTCCCGTCCAAACGACCAGCCGCCCGAGGGCCGGATGGACTTCGTCACGTCGGACGTGAACAGGTGATCAACACCCCGTCCGTCGACTGGTTCGCGATCTCGCCTTCGCTGGCCGCGCTCGGCGCCGCCGCGATCTGCCTGCTCTCGGGCGCGTTCATGCCGCGCTGGATCCTGCGGCCCTTCGCCGCGTTCTTCTGCGCGCTCGGCTTCATCGTCGGAGCCGCGCTCGCGACTCTCGTCTACATCCAGACCCCGCACGGCAGCCTGGAGGTCGCAGACGCGATCTACCGCGACCGCTACGCCGCGTTCACGCAGATCCTCGTCATGGGCGCGGGCCTGCTCAGCGTGTTCGTCTCGTACTCGGCCCGCATGCGCGAGGACCACATCGGCGAGTACTACGCCCTTCTGGTCACGGCCGGGGCGGGCATGGCCTTCCTCGTCCAGTCGGCCAACCTGATGACGCTCTTCCTCTCACTCGAATGGTTCTCGGTCTGCCTCTACATCCTCTGCGCGATCGAGGTCGACATCGTGGGGTCGCTCGAGGCGGGCCTCAAGTACCTGATCATCGGCGGGATGGGCTCGGCCGTCCTCCTCTTCGGGTCGGCGCTGATCTACGGCGCGACCGGGGAGCTCGGCTACTCGGCGATCGCGGACGCGACGCGGGTCCAGAACCTGTCAGGCGACCCGATCCTGCTCGTCGGGCTCGCGATGCTCCTCGCCGGGCTCGCGTTCAAATCGTCGGTCGCGCCGTTCCACATGTGGACGCCGGACGTGTACGAGGGCGCGCCGACGCCGATCACCGGCTTCATGGCCGCGGCGACGAAGACGGTCGCGCTCGTCCTCATGTACCGCGTGCTCGTGGTCGCGTTCCCGCAGGAGCGCGACGTGTGGACGATCGCGGTCGCGGTGCTGGCTGTGATCTCGCTCGCGTGGGGCAACATCGCCGCCCTCGTCCAGTCGAACATCAAGCGGCTGCTCGCGTACTCCTCGATCTCGCACGCAGGCTTCATGCTGATCGCCGTCTCCTCGGCAAACGCGCTCGGCGTGCGCGCGCTCCTCTACTACCTGATCCCGTATTCGGCGATCTCGGTCGGCGCCTTCGCGGTCGTCGTAGCCCGCGAGCGAGAGCTCGGCGAGCCGGTCACGCTCGACAACCTCGCCGGCTTCGGCTGGGAGCGGCCGCTGCTCGGCTTCTCGATGGCGACGTTCATGCTCGGCTTCGCCGGGTTCCCGCTGACCGGCGGTTTCATGGGGAAGTTCCTCGTCTTCTCGGCCGCGTCGGAGGCGGGCTGGAACTGGCTCGTGATCGTGGGCGTCCTGGCCACGCTCGTCAGCCTCTACTACTACCTCGCCGTGATCCGTTCGATGTACATGAGGCCGGCCGCGGAGCTCGGGCTCGCGCCGATCGGCGGCTCGCCGCCGCGGGAGATCATGCTCTCGAGCGCGGCGTTCCTGGCGATGGTCGTCAACGTTGGCTCGTTCTTCGCCGTGCAGCCGCTCGTCGACTTCGCACGGAGCGCGGCGAACTCGCTACCGCTCTAGACGGGCGGGCTCGACCGGCCGCCTGAGCTCGACGCCGAGCCCGAGCAGCGCCTGGAGGGCGAACGTGGCCAGACACGCGGAGAGCGCGAACGCCGGCGATCCGGCCGCAGCTCCGGCCACGAGCAGGAGCAGCGCCACGCCGTAGAGCAGCGCCTGGAGCGACTCCGCCGGCTCGAAGCGGGCGTCGAGCAGCTCTCCGAACAGCATCAGCGCGCTCGCCGCGACGATCGGCACCGCCACGAGCAGCAGGTAGAACGCGATCTGGCCCAGTCCGATCGCCTCCGCCACGGCCGCGGCGAGCACCACCGTGGTCGGAAGCCAGCGTCGCATGGCCCGCAGTTCGCCGGAGACCCTCATGGTCCTTCCGGGTTAGGGTCGGGCGTGGCCCGCTGGCTGATCCCGCTCGCGCTGCCCCTGATCGGCCTCGGGCTCCTGCTCAGCGAGCCGGAGCTGGACGTCCACTGGGAGCACCATCCCGCGCACTTCTGGCTCGTCCTGATCACGGCGCTCCTGAGCGTCGTGCTCGGGTACCTGGCCGGAGAGGCGGCTCGCAGGCTCGGCGACGCCCGCCTCTTCCTCGTCTCACTCGCGTTCGTCACGAGCGCCGGCTTCCTGGCGCTGCACGCGCTCGCCACTCCGGGAGTCCTGCTCGAGAAGAAGAACGCGGGCTTCGTCGTCGCAACTCCTGTCGGTCTCGCGATCGCAAGCATCTTCGCAGCGGCGTCGGCGCTCGACCTCTCGCCCTCCGCCTCCGCGGCCGTCATGCGCCGCCAGTGGCTCCTGCGCGGGATCGTCTTCGCGCTCCTCGGCGCGTGGGGCGTCTACTCGCTGTCCAACCTGCCACCCCTCGATCAGGCCCTGACCGAGGAGGAGGCGCACGGCCCGCTGTACGCGCTCGCCGCGCTCGGACTGCCTCTCTACGCGTTCGCAGCGGTGCGCTACGTCCAGCTCTACCGCCGCAGGCCCGCTCCGATGCCCGCCGCGGTCGCCGCCGCCTTCACGCTGCTCGCCGAGGCGGTGATCGCGATCGCCTTCGGCCACAATTGGCACGCCTCGTGGTGGGAGTGGCACGTCCTGATGGCGGCCGCGTTCGGCCTCGTCGCGTTCGTGGCGCGACAGGAGTACCGGCGCAGGCGTTCGACCACGGCGCTCTTCAAGGATCTCTACCTGGAGCACACCGGCGAGCTGATCGACCGGCGCTACGCGAACGCACTCAGCGCGCTCACGAACGAGCAGACCGATACCCGGACCCTGCGCGAGCGCGAGCACTTCAGCGACGAGGAGGCGAAGCTGCTCGACCAGGCGGCGGGCGAGTTGCGGCGGCTCGACGCGCTCTTCAGCCCGTACCTGTCTCCGCAGCTGATGACCCGGCTCCGCGAGCAGCCCGGCGCGGGCGAGCTCGGAGGCGAGCAGCGGGAGGTCAGCGTCCTCTTCGCCGATCTCCAGGGTTTCACGGCCTACTGCGAGCGCTCGACGCCGCCGGAGGTGGTCGGGATGCTGAACGGGTACTGGGCCGAGGTCGTGCCCGTCGTCGCGGCGGAGGACGGGATGATCGAGCGCTTCGCCGGCGACGCCGTGATGGTCGTCTTCAACGCCGCCACCGACCAGCCCGACCATGCGCAGCGAGCCGCACGCGCAGCCCTCGCCTTCGCCGACGTGTCCGAGGCCGTCGCCCACGGGCGGCCGGAGTGGCCGCGCTTCCGCGTGGGCGTGAACAGCGGCCCGGCCGTGATCGGGAACGTCGGCGCACTGGAGCAGCGGAGCTTCACCGCGATCGGCGACACGACGAACCTCGCGGCGCGTCTCCAGGCCGAAGCCGAGCCCGGAAGAGTCGTGATCGGCGCGACCACCGCCGCCGAGCTGACGGGCGCGATCCTCGAGCCGCTGGGCGCTCTGGACCTCAAGGGGAAGAGCGAGCCCGTCCAGGCGTTCCGGCTGGTGCGCCTCGGTTAGTCTCAGCCGCGTCCGCCCATGAAAGGAGAGAGATGCCTGAAGTCCAACTGACCTGGCTCGGCCACGGCACGTTCCGCTTCGACTCGCCGGGAGGCAAGCGGGTCTACATCGACCCCTGGCTCACGAACCCGAAGTGCCCCGACAACGAGAAGGAGCCGGAGCGGATCGACGTGATCGCGATCACGCACGGCCACGACGACCACGTCGGAAACACCCTCGACCTCGTCAAGAAGTTCGACTGCACGGTCGTCGCGCCGGTCGAGCTCGCCGACTGGCTCGTCTGGATGAAGAAGGCAGTGGCCGAGGACAAGATCCGCGATCCGAACAAGGGCGGCACTGTCGACCTCGACGGCGTCAAGGTCACGCTCACCCACGCGCAGCACTCGAGCGGCACGATCGACGACGACCACATGGTCTACCTGGGCGAGCCCGTCGGCTTCGTGTTCGAGGTCGAGAACGGGACGAAGATCTACGTCGCCGGGGACACGAACGTGTTCGGCGACATGCAGCTGATCAAGCGGCTGTACGCGCCCGACGTGGCGATCCTGCCGATCGGTGGCCACTACACGATGGACCCGAAGGAGGCGGCTGTCGCACTCGAGTTCCTCGGCGTGCAGAAGTGCGTCCCGTGCCACTACGGCACGTTCCCGCTCCTCGCCGGGACGCCCGACCAGCTGCGCGAGCTGGCGCCGTCGGGCGTCGAGATCGTCGAGATGCAGCCTGGGGAGACGGTCGAGGTTTGAGGCAGCGCTGGTTCGGCGCGACGCGCCAGCAGGTGCCTCAGCTCGCGGTCGAGGGTGAGATCGAGTTCCCGGCCGAGCCGCTCGTGCTCGACGAGCTCGACGACGCAGTGCTGCGCAAGGCGCACGAGGAGGGGACGCCGGTCGTCGTCCGCGCGGACACGCCCGAGAAGGTGCTGGCCGCGCTGACCCGCCCGGAAGTAGCCTGCGTCCTGGTGCCGACGAAGGAGCTGACCGAGATCGACCTCATCGAGTTGACGTATGGCTAGGACGATCGTCGCCACGTACTCGATCGTCGCCTGCGACCTCGAAGCGCAGCAGTGGGGCGTCTCCGTGCAGTCGAAGTTCCTGTCCGTCGGCTCCGTCGTCCCCTGGGCCGAGCCCCAGGTCGGAGCGATCGCGACGCAGGCGTACGCGAACCCGCGCTACGGGCCGAACGGGCTCCAGCTCCTGCGCGAGGGCCTCTCGGCCCAGGAGGTCGTCGGCCGCCTGACGGGCGAGGACGAGGGCCGCGACCACCGGCAGCTCGGCGTCGTCGACGGCCAGGGCAACGCGGCGACGTACACCGGCCAGGAATGCATGGACTGGGCCGGTGGGCGCACCGGAGCCAACTACGCGGCGCAGGGCAACATCCTCGTCAGCAAGGAGACCGTGGACGCTCTGGCCGAGACGTTCGAGGCGACTGGAGACAAGCCGCTCGCCGTCCGGCTGATCGACTGCCTCGCCGCCGCCCAGGAGGCAGGCGGAGACAGCCGTGGCCAGCAGTCCTCCGCGCTCCTCGTCGTCCAGCGAGACGGCGGCTACGCGGGCATGTCGGACGTGGTCGTCGAGCTGCGGGTCGAGGATCACGAGCGGCCGATCGAGGAGCTGCGGCGGATCTACACACTGCACGACGAGATCTTTGGCGTAACCCCGCGTGACAAGTGGCTACCCGTCGACGACGAGCTCGCCGCGGAGCTCCGCGAACGGCTCGCAAAGCTCGGCTACGACGGCGAGCTCGAGGACTCGTTCACGCGCTGGACGGGGAAGGAGAACCTCGAGGACCGCGTCGACGGCATCGAGCAGGTCGACCCGGTCGTCCTGGAGGCATTGCGGAGTCGGACATGACCGAGAAGGCGTACGAAGTCGTCCACCTCGACGAGCTCGACCGCTTCCCGGTCGACGACGAGGGCCTGCTCTGGCGTCCCGTCCGTCGTCGGCTCGGGATCACGGCCTTCGGCACGAACGCGTACACGGCCGAGCGGGGCACCGAGCGCGTCGTCGAGGAGCACCACGAGGAGGGCGGCCACGAGGAGCTCTACTTCGTGGCGACGGGTCGCGCGACGTTCGTCCTGGGCGACGAGGAGATCGACGCTCCGGCCGGCACGTTCATCCACGCAGAGCCGGGCACGAGGCGCGGCGCGGTCGCGACCGAGCCGAACACGACCGTCCTCGCGATCGGCGCGAAGCCGGGCGTTCCGCACGAGATCTCGGCCTGGGAAGAGATCTTCGTCGTCTTCGGCCTCTACAGGAGCGGAGACGAGACTGGAGCCCGCGAGCACATGGCCAGGGTTCTCGCCAAGCACCCGGATGCCTGGCAGGGGCACTACAACGCGGCCTGTCTCGAGGCGCTGACGAAGAATCGCGATCAGGCGATCGAGCATCTCCGGCGCGCGATCGAGCTCGATCCGAAGGCAAAGGAGTACGCGGCCAACGACTCGGACTTCGACTGGATGCGAGACGACCCGGAGTTCCCGGCCTGAGCGGGACCGCGAATATCGGCGACCTCGCGCTCCGGCTCGGCGACGGGCCGTCCTGGGCGATGGTGCGAACGCACTTCGACATCCAGGCGTTCGGCGTCAACGCCTACATCGCCGAGGAGCCCGGGATCAGGCTCATCGAGGACCACGACGAGCTGGGCGAGCGGGCGGGACGGCACGAGGAGCTCTACTTCGTTTCGAGCGGCCGGGCGACCTTCACGGTCAATGGCGACGAGATCGACGCTCCCGCAGGCACGTTCGTCTTCGTCCGCGACCCCGCCGCGAAGCGAACCGCGATCGCCGAGGAGGCCGAAACGACGATCGTGATCGTCGGCGGCAAGCCCGGCGAAGCGTTCAGCCCGTCTCCGTGGGAACGGAACGCGGAGGGCCTCGTTCACTTCGCGAACGAGGACTGGGAGCAGGCGGTTGCGACGTACGAGCGGTTCCTCGACGAACGGCCCGGCGACGCAGGGTTCCTCTACAACCTCGCCTGCGCCGAAAGTCGCCTGGGCCGCAAGGAACAGGCGCTCGAGCACCTGCGCCAAGCGGTCGAGACCGAGGAGAGGTTCAAGCGGGATGCCGTCGGCGACCCCGATTTCGACGCGATCCGCGACGACCCGGAGTTCTCAGCGATCACCGGGCAGGCGGATCCCGCCGGCGCGGGCTCGTAGCGCCGGCACCGGGTCGGCCTCCGGCCGCGCGACGAGCATCACCGCCCCATGGCCGTCGCCGAGCAACGAGTCAACGAGGAGCTGAAGACCGACCGCGAGCGCAAACGCCTTGTGCGCGTGCTCGCCACCGAACGGGACGAGCTCGTCGTTCGTCGCCGCGCCCGCCAGCACGTCCCCGTAGGTGACCGCGCCCATCGAGACGTCCGAGACGATCGGCCTGCCGTCCGAGCTCGGGATCGCAATCGCGAGCGGATTCGTCCCGGTGAGGGGCGGACCGCCGTCGGGATGGCCCAGCCGCGCGGGGGAGGTCGCGGTCAGGGCCGCCACGAGCCCTCCGTCGGCCAGCTTGCGCACCCAGTAGCCGAGCGTGCCGGTGGGGAAACAGTGCGCGGCCACGATCACGCGAGCGTGCGCGGGCGGGTCCTCGAGCTGCGCGCGGCAGATCGCGGCCAGCGTCAGGTACCCGAGCGCGCCCCGGCCGTCCCAGCGCTCGAACCCGGGCTCGGCGAGCACGCGCTCGGGACGCGCGGCGGGATCGAGGTCGTTCAGCGTCGTCAGCCACTCGACCCGCGTCAGCCCATGCCCGCGCTTCCCCCGCGCTTCGGCATCGAGGAAGTGGTCGGCGAGCGTAGTCGCGTCGTCCTCGCCGTAGCCAAGCCCGCGCAGGGTGTCCAGCACTTCGCTGCGGTCGTTCATTCGCTCATCCTCACAAAACCTTTACGAGCAGCACCCGAAGTCTTCACGCCGACGCGGGATCGTCCGAGGATCAGCGAAAGGGGGAACGATCGGCATGCGCCGTAAGAAGCACCTCTTCTGGCTCGCAGCAGTCGGCCTGTTCGTGCTCGTCGGAGTCGCGGCGGCCACGCAGCCACATCCGCAGACCGCGGACGTCTCCGCAGCGTTCACCGCGGATCAGGCCCGCTCGCACAGCCGCACGTGCACTCAGGACGGCAACACGTTCCGGATCACGAACGCGGTCTGGCGCGGAACCGCGACGAGCGCCGAGCCGCGTCTCTCGGGCAATCTCGTCATCTCGACGAGAACGGTCCTGAACGAGACGACCGGCGACGGATGGTTCTCGGGAACCTGGCGCTCGAAGGCTCCGGCGGGAATGCACCCGGGCAAGGGCGGTCGCCCACACGCGAACGCACGGCTCTCGGGAGTCATCGACAACGGCAACCACCTCGACGGCCTCGCGACCGGCCAGGCCTGGGCCCCGTGGGCTCGCCTGCTCGGCAACGTGTCGGCGACGGTCATCGGCAACACCCTGTCCGGAGAGCTCGGCGCGAACACGCCCGTAGCGCCGGACAACTCCGCTCTGCTCTACCGCGGCGGCTGCTAGAAGGCCGTCCGGTCTGGAACGCCGAGGGCGCCTCCGAGGCGCCCTTCGCGTTTCTACGTCACGAGCGGGAGTGGCTTCTTGATCGTGCCCGGCTCGCGCCCGGCTTCGACGATCGCCTCGGCGGCCTCGTAGATCGCCCGCGCGGTCTCGTTCTCGGGCTCGGCCCAGACGAGCGGCTCGCCCAGGTCGGCCTGCTCGCGCAGACGCGGATCGAGCGGGATCCGGCCGAGCAGCGGGGCGTCGATCGCCGCGGCGAGCTCGTCCCCGCCGCCCGAACCGAAGATCTCCTCGCCGGTGCCGACGAGATGCGACATGTTCTCGAGCGCCCCGATCAGGCGCATGCCGGTCTTCTGCGCCATCTGCGCCGCGCGGACCGCCACCTGCTGCGCCGCCGGCTGCGGCGTCGTGACGACCACGACCTCCGCGCGTGGGAGCAGCTGTCCGAGCGAGATCGCAACGTCGCCGGTCCCGGGCGGCATGTCGACGACGAGCGTGTCGAGCTCGCCCCAGTGCACGTCGGAGAGGAACTGCTCGAGCGCGCGGTGCAGCATCGGCCCACGCCACATGACCGGCGAGTTCTCCTCGAGGAAGAAGCCGATCGACATCAGCTTCAGGTCGCCGCGCACCGGCGGCACGATCATCTTGTCGACGACGACCGGGCGCTGTGTGACGCCCAGCATGAGCGGGATCGAGTGGCCGTAGACGTCGGCATCGAGAATTCCTGTTCGCAGACCGAGCCGGTCGAACGCTGCCGCGAGGTTGACGGACAGCGTCGACTTGCCGACTCCGCCCTTGCCGCTCGCGATTGCGAGCACCCTCGTCGAGGCGCCGACCGAGATGCCCTTCGACCGCCCGGTGACGCCGCCGCGCAGCCGCTGCGTCAGCTTGGCGCGCTCGTCGGGGCTCATCACGTCGAACTCGAGCGAGACCGACTCGACGCCGGGGAGTGGGAGCACGTGCTCGCGCACCTGGTTCTCGAAGCTGTCTCGGAGCGGACAACCGGCGACCGTCAGCGCGATCGTGATCGCGACGTGACCGCCCTCAACGAGCACCTCGCGCACCATGTCCAGCTCGGTGACGGGCCGCTTCAGCTCGGGGTCGATGACCTTTCCGAGCGCCTCGGTGATCTGCTCGCGGCTTGGCTGTTCCACGCTTTCGAGCCTAGCAGCGGCCCTACGTCGCGATGATGTGCGCCAGCTGCTCGCAGAGCTCCTGGGTCGCGGCCGCGGCGACCGGTGAGCGCGCCGCGGTGTCGAGCGGGCCCGCTTCGAACGGGCCGGCGTCGACGAAGATGATCGGCAGCCCGACCTCGTGCAGCAGGAGCTGCGCCGCCGCGATGTCGACCGCACGCGCCTCCTTGAGCGAGCAGACCGCGTCGACGCGGCCCGCGGCGAGGTAACAGAGCGACAGGGCCAGCGAGCCCATGACCCGCAGGCGATGCGCAAGCGGTGCGAGCGCGACGGCCTTGTCCGCGATCGAGGCCGCGACGGTCGCCTCCAGCGCGAGCACCTCGATCTTGTCCTTCGGAGGAACCGAACCCAGGCGCTCACCGTTCAGCCACGCGCCCTCGCCTCTGGTCGCGGTCCACTCCTCACCGCTTCCAAAGTCGTGGACGAATCCGAAGACGACGTCCTTCATCGTCGGGCCCTCGGCGACCGCGATCGACACCGAGAAGAACGGGATGTTGCGCTTCGCGTTCAGCGAGCCGTCGATCGGGTCGACCACGACGTGCGTCGTCGGCGAGAGCCCGTACGTGCGCTCGCCGAGCTCCTCCGAGACGAGGTGGAAGTCGAGCCCCTCGTCGGCGTGCAGCTGCTCGAGCCGCGCGATGATCGCCGCCTCGGCCGCAGCGTCGACGGCGGTCGTGTCGTCTCCGCCCTTGCCCGCGCCCACGACCGGCTCGCGCTCGTTGCGGCTCGGCATGCCGTCGAGCACCTGCTCCACGTCGCCGACGGCCGCGCGACAGAGCTCGAGCCAGGGATTCACGCGTCGAGGGGGTGGAAGAGGAGCCCCGAGACGAGCTTTGGATAGAAGTACGTGCTCTTCTGCGGCATCGTCTCGCCGCGCGCCGCGACCTCGAAGACGTCCTCGATCCGGGTCGGGCGCATCAGCACCGCGACGGCCGCGTCGCCCTCGTCGACGGCGCGCACCGCGTCGCGCCAGTCGGCCGTGTAGCTCAGGCCCTCCTGGCCGAGCCGGTCGACGAGCTGCACGTCGAGCTCACCGGTCCCGTCCACGGCCAGCTCCGTGCTCCCGTCGTAGAGGACGACAGCGGCCCGGCCACGTTCGAGCCGGCTGAGCTCCTCGAGCGCGGACTCTGGATCGTCGCGCTTCTCGCCCGCGAGCAGGTCCGCCGGCGGCTCGCGGAAGACCCGGTGAGTCGGGAAGATCGTGAGGCCGGGATCCTCGAGGCTGACGAGCACGACCATCATGTACCCGCTGGCCGGGGTTCCGACCTCCTCGTGGTACGCGAGCGCGGTCTCGTAGCGATGGTGACCGTCGGCGATCAGAAGCCGCCGGTCGGCGAACGCGTCGCCGATGCCGCCGTCCTCGAGACGCCAGAGCCGTGCGCCTTCGACCTCGAGCTCCGGCGGCCCGTCGGGGACCGCGAACGGGGCCTGCCCCTCGTACAGGAGGAAGATCGGCTCGAGCTGCGTCTGCGTCGCGTGCAGGAGGCGCAGCCGTCCCTCCTTCGGTCCGCGGTGCGTCCGCTCGTGCGGCAGGACGGTTCCGTTCTCGTACGGCTCGACCCTGAGCGAGACGACGACGCCCGTGCGCGTGCGCGCGACGCCGTCGGGCCCGACGTAGTCCTGCGACAGCGCCCAGAGGGCCGGCTCCTCGGTCGTGAGGACGCCGTTCTCGCGCCACGCGCGCAGGTCGCGGCCGGCTTCCTCCTCGGAGTCGGGCAGCGTCAGATGCACGACGTTGTACGGGCTTCGCGCGAGGTACTGCTCGCGCTCCGCGGGGCCGATCACGTCGTACGGAGGCGCGACGAGACGCTCGAGCGGACCGGCCTGGCCGGTGTCGTAGCGAAGCGCCGAAAACGGCTTGATCTCGGCCATCGCGGGCCACCGTACCATCCGTTTCCGGACCTAGACTCGGGACGTGTCTGCGATCGCCGAGCTGGAGCAGGACCGCGTCGTCGAGGGCGTCTACGCGGTCGCGAAGAAGGAGCGGCTGCGCACGCGCGGGGGCGCTCCGTACCTCGCCCTCGAGCTCGTCGACCCGAGCGGTCGGATCCAGGCGCGCGTCTGGAGCGACGTCGACCTGCTCGACACCAGGTTCGACGAGGGCGACGCCGTGCGCATCCTCGGCCGCGTCGACCGCTTTCGCGACCGGTTGCAGCTCGAGATTCGCTCGCTCGAGCCGGTCGAGGACCTCGATCCGGAGTCGCTCGCACCCGCCCTGCGCCGCGACGGAGACGAGCTCGAGGGCTTCCTCGAGTTCCTCGCAGGCGAGATCTCGCATGCCGGCCTCAAGGCGGCCGTCGGGCGCTTCGTCGGCGACGACGCGCTGCGGGGTCGGCTCCGCGCGCTGCCCGCGACCGTCGACGGCCATCACGGCTACGCGGGCGGCCTGCTCGAGCACACGGTCGGAGTCGCGACGATCTGCCGCGAGGTGGCGCAGCTCCATCCGAGGCTGCGCGCCGACCTGCTCCTGGCGGCGGCGCTGCTGCACGACGTCGGCCGGACCGTCGAGCTGACGCGCGGGCCCGTCTTCAAACCGACCGAAGAGGGCCGGCTGCTCGGGCACGTCCATCTGGGGCTCCGCCTGATCGAAGAGCGCGCAGCGCCGCTCGAGGCCGGAGTCAGAGCGGAGCTCCTACACGCGGTCGGCTCGCACCACGACGCGCGGGCCGCGCGCACGGCCGAGGCCTCGGTGCTCTACCACGCGAACCAGCTCGACGCCGTCGCCGCTACTCGGCCGGTGCCGGAGAACTAGCCAGCTCGTCGACGAGACCGGCGATCTCGTCGCGGATCTCGCGCACGATCCCGATTCGCAGCCCCATCGGGTCGAGAATCTTCCAGTCGAGGTAGCGCTTGCCGGGCAAGACCGGGCAGGCGTCGCCGCAGCCCATCGTCACGACCAGGTCCGCCCACTCGACGTCCTCGTCGGCCAGCTGGTGTGGGACGCGGCCGCTCAGGTCGAAGCCGAGCTCGCTCATCACCTCGACCACCTCGGGATGGAGGTGAGCCTCTGCGTGAGAGCCGGCCGACCTGACGTCGAGCCCTGCCCGCTCGGCGAACGCCTGCGCCATCTGCGAGCGGCCTGCGTTCCCGATGCAGACGAAGAGGACCTTCTCAGCGGGCAACGGTGCCCTCCGCGGTCGCGAGCACGAGCTCCGGCTGCGGCGCACCGCCGAGCGCGAAGGCGAGCGCTTCCACAGCTTCGGGAACGAGCCGGTAGAAGGCAAAGGTGCCTCGCCGGTACGCGACCTCGATCAGGCCGGCCTCGCGCAGGACCTTCAGGTGATGGGAGATCGTCGGCTGGGAGAGGCCGAGCGAGTTGAACTCGCAGACGCACGCCGCATCCCTGTTCGCCAGCCGGTTGACGATCGCGAGCCGCGTCGGGTCGGCGAGCGCCTTGAAGCGCGCCGAGAGGCTCTCGAACTCCTTCGGCTTCAGCGGCGGGGCGCCGGGGGCGCAACAGGTGATCGTCGTGAGCTTCTTCATTGACAAACATCAATGTAACAGCTAGACGTTACATCGACAATCATCGATGGAAGGAGGCACCGTGAAGCGCTGCGATTGCAACTGTGACTGCGGCCCGGATTGCGACTGCGACTGCTGCGACTGCTGTTAGACGTTGAAGCGGATGTTGAGGATGTCTCCGTCGGCGACGACGTAGTCCTTCCCCTCCAGCCGCTGCTGGCCGCGGCGGGCGGCCTCGGCGCGACTTCCCGCCTCCACGAGGTCGCGCCACGCAATCACCTCGCAGCGGATGAACCCGCGAGCGATGTCCGTGTGGATCGTTGCCGCCGCATCGAGCGCAGTCAGGCCCTGCCCGAGCGTCCATGCCCGCGTCTCCTTCTCGCCGCCCGTGAAGAACGTGAGCAGGCCGGCCGTCTCGAAGAGGCTCGAGAGCACCTGCTCGAAGCCGCCGGGACCATCGCGAAACTCGGCCGCCTCGTCGGGCGTGAGCTCGGCCAGCTCCGACTCCAACTTGAGGTCGATCCCGCCGTCGCCGTTGACGATCTGCACGACCGGCTTGGTCGTCAGCGGCGCGAGCTCCGGCAGGAGATCCTGCTCGTAGGAGCTCAGCGGCCCGCCCGCTTCGACGTGCGCGAGGATGCGCTCCAGCTCGACGACCTCGTCGCGCACGCGCGGGTCGCCGCCCTTCGCCATCGTCCGCACGCGCTCGAGGCGCTTCTCCACGTGGTCGCGGTCGGCGACGACGAGCTCGAGCCCGATCGTCTCCAGGTCGTGGGCGGGATCAGCGTCCGGGCCGAAGCCGCGCAGCACGGCGAGCAGCGCATCGGCCTTCCTCAGCTCGCCGAGAACTGCCGCGCTCAGGCCGGGCGGGTCGACGAGCCTGACGGTGGCCGGCGTCGTCTTGGCCGAGCCTTCGACCTCCGCGATCGGTTCCAGCCGCTCGTCCGGAATCGGCGCCACGCCGACGTGCTCCTGCCCGTAGGCAGTCTGCGAGACGCCCGTCAGCGCGGTGAAGAGCGTCGTCTTCCCGGCCCCGGGCAGGCCGACGATCCCGACGTCGAGCGGCATCGCCGGGACGGTACTACGCGCGCACGAGCTGCTTCTCGAGCGAGGCGAGCGCGCGATGCTGGAGCGACTTCACGGCGCCCTCCGTCTTGCCGAGGATCCCGGCCGTCTCCGCGTTCCCGAAGCCGAACAGGAATTTCAGCGTCAGCACCTGGCGCTGCTCGGACGAGAGCCGGTCGATCAGCTCGAGCATCCCTGCCCGCCCGATCGAGTGCAGCGCCCGATCCTCCGCCGAAGGCTCCTCCTCCTGCTCGGGAACCTCGTCCTCGGCCTGCACCCGGCGCCCAGCGCGGAAGTGGTCGATCGCGAGGTTGTGCGCGATCCGGAACAGCCACGCCGAGAACGGAGCCGACTGCCAGCGGAAGCGGCCGATCGACTCGAGCATCCTCAGAAACGTCTGCGTCGTGAGGTCCTCGGCGTCGTGGCGGTTCACGCACGGTGACGTGCAGGTAGCTGTAGATGCGGTCGAAGTGGAGCAGGTACAGCTCCTCGAGCGAGGCACGGTCACCTTCCTGTGCCCGCGCGACGAGGAGACGCAGGTCGACCCCTGCGCCGTGGCCGGTTCTCGTTGCCGTCCCGTGCACCATCCACTGAGGTGGTGCCCGAAGAGGCGCGCCCTGTAACCAGGGGGCTAGCCGCCGCTGAAGCCGACGCGGCCTTCGCGCGAATACCGCTTGACGTAGACGACCCGCGCGAGCGAGATCGTGTACCGCCCGTCCTCGGCCTCGATCTGGGCCGTGCCGTTGGACGCGCCGCCGAGCGACGTCTCGAGCTCGTCCGCGACCGACGTCTGGACGTGCGCGCTCATCACCTGGCCGCCGTCGAAGCCGATCTCGATCCGGACCCGGTCCTCCTCAGCCAACGCTCACCAGCTCCGTAAGGACTCCGTGCACGGACTCAGGATGCACGAAAGCGACCTGCATGCCGAAGAGACCGCGGCGCGGAACGTCGTCGATGACGTGCACGCCCTGCCCTTCCAGGTCGGCCAGGCCGCGTGGCAGATCGTCCACGGCATAGGCGACGTGGTGCATCCCGGGGCCGCGCCGGGCCAGGAACCTGCCCACCGGAGTGTCCTCGCCCAGTGACGCGAGCAGTTCGACGCGGCTCTCACCCAGCCGGACGGCGGCCGCCTCGACGCCCTGCGACTCGAGCGTGTCGCGGCCCTCGACCTCGGCTCCGAAGAGCCGCTGGTACGTGTCGACCGCCTCGTCGAGGTCCTCGACGGCGACTCCCAGATGATGGATCCCCTTCGCCTGCACGCGAGGAGGATGCTATCCGCTGACGGGGCTTCTCTCGTCGGGGGCGCCGTCGATCCTCGGGAGCGGAACGATCCGGCCCACGGCCTCGCTCGCGCGCGACTCCGGCTCGACTTCCGAGAGCAGCGCCTCCATCTCGCGGCGGACGAGCGTCTCCTTCTCGAGCAGCGCCTGAGCAAGCCGGTCGAGCGCCGGCCGGTGCTTCGTGATCAGCCGCACCGCCTCGGCATAGGCGTCGTCGGTGAGGCGGGCCTGCTCCTGGTCGCGCACGCGCTTCGTCTCCTCGGAGAGCGCGTAGTTGTCGGCGCGCATCGTCCGCGAGACGACTCCCTCGGACATGCCGTACTCGAACACCATGGAGCGCGCGAGCTCGGTCACCTTCTCGAGGTCGTTCGCCGCGCCGTTCGTGACGCGCCCGAAGACGACCTGCTCGGCGGCCCGGCCGGCCAGAGCGATCTTCATCCAGTCGATGAACTCCTCGCGCGTGTGCAGATAGCGGTCCTCCTGCGGAAGATTGAACGTGTAGCCGAGCGCCTGTCCGCGCGGAACGATCGTCGCCTTCGATACGGGGAAGCTCTCGCCCATCAGGTGCGACATGAGCGCGTGGCCGCCCTCGTGGTAGGCGAGGATCCGCTTCTCCTTCTCGGTCATCACGCGGCGCTGCTGGAGGCCCGCGATGACGCGCTCCATCGCGTTCTCGAAGTGGATGTGGTGGATGCGCTCCTGGTTCTCGCGGCCCGCGAAGATCGCGGCCTCGTTCGCGATGTTGGCGAGATCGGCGCCGGTCAGGCCCGCGGTCTGGCGCGAGATCGCGACGAGGTCGACGTCCGAGTCGAGCGGCTTCCCGCGCGTGTGCACCTCGAGGATCGCCTCACGACCCGCGAGGTCGGGCGGCGAGACGAGGATCTGCCGGTCGAAACGCCCGGGACGGAGAAGAGCCGGGTCGAGATCCTGGAGCCGGTTCGACGCGGCCATCACGATCACCTGCTCGCGGTTGTTGAAGCCGTCGAGCTCGACGAGCAGCTGGTTCAGCGTCTGGTCCTGCTCGCGGTTGAAGCCGTGCCCGCTGCGGGCGGCGCCGACCGCGTCGAGCTCGTCGATGAACACGATCGCGGGCGCATCCTTGCGCGCCTGCTCGAAGAGCTTGCGGATGCGGGCCGCGCCGAGCCCGGCGAACATCTCGACGAAGGCCGAGGCGCTCTGCGAGTAGAAGCTCGCGCCCGACTCGCGGGCGACCGCCTTGGCGAGGAGCGTCTTCCCGGTGCCCGGCGGCCCGTAGAGCAGGATCCCTTTCGGCACACGCGCGCCGAGCTTCGCGAACCGCTTCGAGTCCTTGAGGAAGTCGACGATCTCCTGCATCTCGTCACGCGCCTCCTCGAGCCCGGCGACCTCGTCCCACGAGACCGACGACTCGGAGGTCGTGTTGGCCGACTTCGTCTGGATGCGCGGCATCACCTGCAGGGTGCGCCACAGCAGGTAGATGATCATCCCGAACATCATGAGCGGCAGCCAGATGAGGGCCACGGCGCCGATTTGCGTCAAAAGGTGACCGATGTTCGGCATCCGGTTGCTCCATCGGCAGCCAAGCAGCGAACCTGAAGCGCAGAACTAGACTCGGAGCGATGCGCGAGCTCCCGGTGCCCGACTTCTACCGGCCGGAGCAGGTTGGAGAGATCTGGCGCGTGCCGTACGAGGAGCGCGCCCGAGACGCTCGGCTCTGGGCCGAACAGTACGAGATTCGTCCGGCCTCCGAAGACGCGTTCCGCATCTGCCTGCTCGCCGTCGACGTCCAGAACACGTTCTGCATCCCGGGCTTCGAGCTCTTCGTCGGCGGCCGGTCGGGGACGGGCGCGGTCGACGACAACCGGCGCCTCTGTGCGTTCGTCTACCGGAACCTCGGCGCGATCACACGGATCGTTCCCAGCCTCGACACGCACCGGGTGCTGCAGATCTTTCACGCGGTCTGGCTCGTCGACGAGGACGGGAACCATCCCGAGCCGTACACGCTCGTCTCGGCCGAGGACGTCGAGTCGGGTCGCTGGCGCGTCAACCCGGCCGTGTGCACGAGCCTCGGGATCGAGCTCGACCACGCCGGGCGGCAACTCGTCCACTACACGCGGGCTCTCGCCGCGGGCGGGAAGTACGAGCTGACGATCTGGCCCTACCACGCGCTGCTCGGCGGGATCGGGCACGCGCTCGTCTCGTCGGTCGAGGAGGCGTTCTTCTTCCACGGCCTGGCGCGCGAGACGCAGCCGTCCTTCCAGGTCAAAGGCGAGGAGACGCTCACGGAGCACTATTCGATCCTCGGCCCGGAGGTGACGCGGGGGCCGGACGGCGAGGAGCTCGGCCGCCGCAACGAGCAGCTGATCGAGGAGCTCCTCGGCTACGACGCGGTCGTCGTCGCGGGCCAGGCCAAGAGCCACTGCGTGGCCTGGACGATCGACGACCTGCTCGCGGGCGACGGCGGCACTCGGCAGCTCGCCGAGCGCGTCTACCTGCTGGAGGACTGCACGTCGCCGGTGGTCGTTCAGGGGGCCGTCGACTACACGGACGAGGCGGATGCGGCTTTCGAGCGCTTCGCCGCGGCAGGCATGCACGTCGTCCGCTCGACCACGCCCCTTGCCGACTGGCCGGGTATCGCAGCACGAGCCACGTCCGCAGCGCACCCAACTTAGTAACAGACTGTTACTAGGTCGGTTGGGGTTGCGCTAGGCGACGAGCTCGAGGCGCTGATTGGCGCGGAACGTCCTACCGACCTTCGCGGACGGACGGCCGTCCGTCATCACGACGTCCGCCGTGAAGTCGTTCTGCCCACGGATCAGCGACGAGCCGACGCCGTACGCGTCGACCGGCACGCCAGCCCGCTCGAACGCCTCGATCTTGTCGACCGTGAAGCCGCCCGAGGCGACGATCTTCACGTGCTCGAAGCCGTCCGCGTCGAGCGCGTCACGCACCTTGCGCACCAGACGCTCGTTGACCCCGGTCGGCCGGAAATCGCCCAGCTCGTTCAGAAGCGACCGGTCGACGAGATTCTCGGACGTGTCGAGGCGGATGCCCCAGAGCCGCGGCCCGAGCTCCCGTGCAACCGCGAGCGCCGTCTCGACGGAGTTGTTCTCGAAGTCGACGAGCACGGTCACGTTCAGGTCCTCGGGCGCCCACGCCGCGAACTTCGTCGCTGCAAGGACCGTGTTGCCGCCGTACGCCGCGATCAGCGAGTGCGGCACCGTGCCCACGCCCTTGCCGCCCCACCACGACGCCTGCTCGTCCGTGGTCACGCCGACCGGCGCGCCGACGATCTGGCCCGCGACGTACGCCGCGTAGCCGTCACCGGTCTGGACGCGATGATGGTCGTGACGCGCGGGCATGAAGATGATCTGCTTGCCCCGTGCGGCCTCGAGCACACGAACGACGTTCGTCGTGATCAGCGTTCTGCGGGCCAGCACGCCGAGGTACGCGGTTTCCAGGTGCGCGAACAGCGTGTAGTCGCCCTCGATGTGCAGGACGGGCTCGTAGGGCTCGATCAGGTCGCCGTCGTAGAGCGCATGGACCGTCAGCTGCTCCCAGTCGTGCGAGCAGAGCTTGAGGATCGCGATCGCCTCGTCCATGCCCCCCAGGTACGAGCGGTTCTTCTGGAAGGCCTGCATGACGACTCTTGGATGACGCCCGTCCTCGAGCAGCGCGTCACGCGCGTGGTTGAAGTAGGCGTCCGTGTAGTAGCCGGCGCGCATCTTCTCGACCGGCAGGTCGAAGACCTCGGGATCGAGGCGTTCGTCCTAGTGCGAGTCGCCATTCTCGAGCGCGAGGCACGCCGCGAGGGCCGCCTCCGCGACTTCGAGCTGCTCCGCGGTCGGCTCGGCCGTCGCCAGCCGATGCTGGAGCTCGTGCCCGGGCTTGGCGAGCGCCTTCGAGAGCGGATGCTCCGGGTTGCGCACCATCCACGAGAAGATCTCCGTCGCGACCGCGACCGCTCCGAGCGACGCCAGGCCGCGCGCGGCGAGGCGGAACTGACGTGGCGCTCGTGACGCGAGGACGTTGCCGATCATGAGCGAGCCGAGGAGCGGGCCGACCAGATGAGAGCCACAGCGCTCGTGCTCCTTGTCGCGGGCCTCGCCGTGCTCGTACGTGCCGATCGCGATGTGCTCCGCGCCGTGGTAGGCGGCGAGGTCCGAGCTGCGCAGGGCGATCGCGGCCGGAGCGAGCGAGGCGATCGCCGCGACGACCTCGCGCGCGGCCGGGGACAGGCTTTTCGAACCGCGGGCGATCTGGGTGATGGCCGCGCCGGCGATCATCGCGGTCAGCACCCGAGGCCGCTCGAACGGGAGCTTCATGCCGGGGAGCCGGCGACGGGCGGTCGGGAGCAGCGAGATCGCCTCGGCGAGACGGGCCGGCCCGCGAAAGAGCGGGTTCGTGACCTCCGACGCTCGGAAGCGCTTGAGCTCGGCAGCGACCTCGAGCCGCCCGTCGGGCAGGCGGATCGCGCACGACCACGAGTTCGGCCCGTGCACCAGCACGCCGTTCGTGAGCGCCATCCCGCCGAGTCGGATCGGTTCGTCGGCCATGAACTGAGCGTAGCGGCTAGTTCATCGCCCGGGCCGCATAGCGCAGGAACTCGACGCCGAGCTCCAGGTCGTCCACGCTCGCCCGCTCGTTGGCCGAGTGGACGAGCCGCGTCGCGAGCTGTGCGTCCATGTAGCGCAGCGGGAAGAAGCCGTACGCGGTCGTCCCGAACGCGTCGCGCATCCAGTGGCTGTCCGTGAAGCCGCTGAGGCAGATCGGTGCGAGCCCTGCCTCCGGCTCCGTCTCGGCCACCCAACCCGCGATCGCATCCCAGAGTGGCCCCTCCATCGGCGAGCTCGTCCCTCCCTGCCCCTCGAGCCACTCGAGCTCGTAGTCGCCCTCGCCGAGGAGCTCGCGAACGACCTGCTCCGCCTCGGACTGCGTCTGGCCCGGTAGCAACCTGCAGTCGACGGTCACCTCGCAGAGCGCGGGAATGACGTTCCGCTTCTGGGACGCGGTGACCATCGTCGGAGAGACGGTCATTCCGAGGAGCGGCTCGACGAGCTCGACCGCGATCGGATCGACCATCCGCGCGGCGTCGAGCACCTGGTTCGCATCCTCCGGCGGTGCGCCGACCGCGGCCTCGAAGAGCGCGGACACCTCGGGCTCGAGCCGCGGCTCCGGCTTGAACTCGCCGAGCCGCTCGATCAGTTTCGCGGCCTTGACGAGCGCGTTGTCCGCGATCGACGGCATCGACGCGTGCCCGCTCCGCCCGCGAACGCGCAGCATGAACGGCGAGCTCATCTTCTCGGCTGTCGAGGCGAGGTAGAACGGTTTCCCCGCGAGCTCGATCCGATCGCCCGCGCCCTCGTTGATCGAGTACTCGGCGCGCACCGCATCCGGGTGCTCCCGGCAGAGCCAGGCGAGGCCGAAGTCGACGCCAACCTCCTCGTCGGCGGCCGCGATGAAGATCACGTCGCCCTTCGGCTGGAAGCCCTCCCGTGCGAGCGACGCCATCGCGACCGCGCTCGCGGCCACCTGGCCCTTCATGTCGAGCGCGCCGCGGCCCCAGATCTCGCCGTCGCGGAGCTCGCCGGACCAGGGATCGAGCTCCCACTCGGCGGGATCGGCGAGCACCGTGTCAGTGTGCGAGAGAAGAGCCAGCCGCGGCCCGTCGCCGCTGCCTGGGATCCGGGCAACGAGATTCGCGCGCTCGGGAACCTTGGCGTACAGCTCGCAGGCGACGCCGTGCGACTCGAGGTAGCCGCGCAGGTGCTCGGCGGCGCGGGTCTCGTTCCCGGGCGGGTTGACGGTGTCGAGGCGGACCAGCTCCGAGAGGAGCGTCGCCACCTCGTCGCGAAGCGAGACGGTCGCGCTCAGCGGCGCGTCCCGTACACGAGCACCCACTCACGCTTGTGCTCGATCTCGCCGTTGTCCGCCAGCTCGGTGTCCACGAAGTCGACCCAGGAGCGATGGAGCTCCTCGCGCCGTTCGTCGTCGAGCGAATCCGCGAGCGTTCGTGTCGGCCCATAGCTCGTCACGAACAGCTGCCAGTACGCCTCGCCGTTCGGAAGCCGAAGCGGCGAGATGCTCCGGTCGAGCTCGAGCTCGAACGCATCCCCGAGGAGATCGTTCACGTGCTGCTCGTCGCCCCAGTCGAACGGATAGCCGGCGCCTTCCGGCGGCGTGGGCTGAAAGGGCCTCATGATCCGGAAGATCGCGGCGAGGCCTTTCTCGGCGGGAGTCCAGTTCGCGAGCCCGATTCGGCCCGCGGGCTCGATGACTCGAGCCAGCTCGCGTGCGGTCGCCACGTGGTCCGGCGCGAACATCACTCCGCACGTCGAGGAGACGACGTCGAAGGCGCCGTCCTCGAACTCGAGGTTCTCGCAATCGCCGACTCGGTAGTCGATCTCGAGGCCGCGCTCCTTCGCGCTTCCTTCGCGGTCTCGATCAGCGCGGGCGCCAGGTCGACACCGGTGACATCGGCCCCTGCCTCGGCTGCACGCTCCGCGACCGCCCCGGTGCCGCACGCGAGGTCGAGCCAGCGCACCCCTGCCGCGGGCGCCAGCCGATCCACGATGCGCTCGTGGATGTCGGTGATCGTCTCGGTCACGTTCTGGTAGGGGCCTGTGCCCCAGATCACGCTCTGCTTCGCCTTCAGCTCTTCGAACGCCACGCTGCCCTCCTAGGCCGCTTCGCTGGCAGCATACTTCGGTGGCCGTGAGCGATCTGTTCTCAGACGCGGCCAATGAACGGCTGCCGGAGACCGCGCCGCTCGCGCTCCGGATGCGGCCGCAGCGGCTCGAGGAATTCGTGGGCCAGGAGCAGATCCTCGGAGAGCAGTCGGCCCTGCGGCTCGCGATCGCCGAGGACCGCGTCGGCTCGTCGATCCTCTACGGTCCGCCGGGAAGCGGTAAGACGACGCTTGCCCGTGTGATCGCGAACACGACCGGTGCCGAGTTCGAGGAGCTCTCGGCGGTGTCCGCGAGCGTGTCCCAGGTGCGCGAGGTGATCGCGGGCGCACGGGAGCGGCTCGGGGCGCACGGCCGGCGCACGATTCTCTTCCTGGACGAGATCCACCGCTTCAACAAGGCGCAGCAGGACGCGCTCCTGCCGGCGGTCGAGGAGGGGGTCCTGACGTTGATCGGGGCGACGACCGAGAACCCGTACTTCGAGGTCAACTCCGCGCTCCTGTCGCGGTCGCAGATCTACGAGCTGGAGCCACTGTCGGACGTGGAGCTGGCCCTGATCGTGCGCCGCGGGGCCGAGGAGCTCGGGACGGAGGCCTCCGACGAGATGGTCGAGCTGATCGCGCATCGTGCGGGCGGCGACGCCCGGAACGCCCTCAACATCCTCGAGCTCGCGTCCCAAACAGCCATGGCCCGGGACCAGGTCCTGGGACATGGCCACATTGACGATGCTGCGCGCAAACGGCCGCTCGTCTACGACAAGGGCGGTGACGCGCACTACGACTTCGTGAGCGCGTTCATCAAGTCGATGCGCGGCTCCGACCCGGACGCGTCCGTCTACTACCTGGCCGCGATGCTCGAGGGCGGCGAGGACCCGCGCTTCATCGCGCGCCGCATGATCGTGCTCGCCTCCGAGGACATCGGGCTCGCAGACCCGCAGGCGCTCCTCGTCTCGGTCGCCGCGGCGCAGGCGGTCGAGCACGTCGGACTGCCAGAGGCGCGGCTCAACCTGGCCGAGGCTGCCATCTACCTGGCACTGGCGCCGAAGTCGAACGCGGTCATCACGGCGCTCGGCGAGGCCGCGCAGGACGTCCGCGAGCAGGGCCACGTGCGCCCGCCCGACGAGTTGCGCGACACGCACTACTACGGTGCGAAGAAGCTCGGCCGCGGCCAGGGCTACATCTATCCCCACTCCGATCCGGCCGGTTTCGACGTCGACTATCTGCCCGACCCATTGAAGGGCAAGAAGTACTATCGCCCGTCCAATTCAGGCGAGGAGAAGGGGGACGACGATGGCGACTGAGAAGACAGCGCATGCGACCTGGGAGGGCACGCTCGCGGAGGGATCGGGGCATGTCAGCCTCGGCAGCGGGGCCGTCACCGATCTGGCCGTGACCTGGAAGGACCGCGCCGAAGGCGGCGAGGGCACGAGCCCGGAGGAGCTGATCGCGGGCGCCCACGCCGGGCTGTGTGCTGATGGCGCTCGCAGCGGGCCTGGCCCGCGCTGGGACGCCGCCGACGAGGCTCGAGTCAGAGGCGACGACGACCTTCGACAAGGTCGGAGAAGGCTTCGGGATCACGAAGATCGACCTGCGGATCCGCGGGCAGGTGGAGGGGATCGACGAGCAGGCGTTCAGTCAGGCCGCGGAGGGAGCCAAGGAGAACTGCCCCGGTCTCGCAGGCGCTCAAGGGAAACGTCGAGATCAGCGTCGACGCGACGCTCGCCTGAGCTACTTCAGCGTCTTCAGGTAGGCGACGAGCGCCGCCAGGTCCTCGTCCGGGATGATCCCGCCCCAGTGCGGCATGCTCGCGATCGGCGGCGTGCCGAGCACGCTGCCCGAGCGGATCATCTCGGTGATCTTGGCGTCGGTGTTGAACTCCTGTCGGAAGTCCTGCCCCGAGAGCGGCGGGATCGTCTTGTCCGGAGACGCCGGATTCGGTACACCGCCCAGACCGCTCGGGCCGTGGCAGTTGATGCAGCCGTCCCGCACGTACAGCGCGGCGCCGGCGACCGCGGCTCCCTGATCGCGTGGAACGGGGACGGGAT
The DNA here is from genome assembly GCA_963850415.1 of uncultured Actinomycetes bacterium. Lineage (GTDB taxonomy): Bacteria > Actinomycetota > Thermoleophilia > Gaiellales > Gaiellaceae > VAXT01. Next base: position 623,943 of record CAWKLE010000003.1, on the reverse strand, counting down.
CCGCGTCCTTCACCTTCGGCAGGCCGGCCCGGACGTACGAGACGAGATCGGACACCTGGCTCGGTGAGATCACGGGGCCCCAGACAGGCATGTACGGCTTCTGGGGGTTCGCCGACTCGCCGAGCCCGTGGTTGATGATCGAGCTCAGCTGGGCGACGGTCAGGGTCTGACCGACGTCCTTGAGCGCGGGGACGTCTTGCGAGACCCCGCCCTTGCCCTGCTCGCCGTGACAGGAAGCGCACGCGAAACTGACGAACAGGTGCCCGCCCATCGCAACGTGCGGATCGCTCGGATTGCTCCCGCCGCTGCTGCTGCCACCACCGCAGCCAGCCAGCACGACAGCCGCCGAGCAGGCTGCGACTACGAAGGCAACCGCCAAGGGGACGCGGCGCATGCGGCGAGTATCTGCCTTCGGAGCCAAACGTTCAACCCGAATCGGTCAATCGGACCCGCGCTCGATCCGCCCGGCTGCGAACTCGCCGAAGTCTCCGCCCAGCGAGCGGTAGCCCGCAGCAGCGCGCGCGACGTCGTAGTCGGTGCGCCGGAACTCGAAGTCGCCGTCCCAGGTCGCCCACGCGGCGCGCACGTCGCCGTCGAGCGGCATTCCCGCGCTGCCCGGGTTGAGGAGGTCGGTCCCGTTCGGCCCCGGCCGCCGGAACTGGTGGTGGCTGTGGCCGAAGACGACCGTCCGGTCGCGCACGCCCGCGAGCATCCGTTCGTCCTCGTCCGATGGCTGCGGCGGGAAGCTCTCGACATCCGAGAGCGGCGAGCCGTGGACGTAGAGGATCCCGTCGAGCTCGGCCTGCGTGGGCAGCGCGTACAGCCAGTCGACGAGCTCCTCGTCGTAGGACCCGCGGAAGACGTCGTACGTCTCCATCACCTCCGGGCGGTCGAGCGGCGGCTCGCGGAGCCAGCGCTCGCCGTTGCCGCGAATCCACATCGCGTTCGGCAGCTTCTTCAGCCGTTCGAGCGTCTCGTCGGGCCAGGGGCTCGGCGTCCCGTAGTCGCCTCCGAGCAACCAGCCGTCGATCCCGAGCCCGTCGGCTTCCGGAAGGATCCGCTCGAGCGCCGGCAGGTTCCCGTGGATGTCGTACAGGACTCCCAGCACGGGTGTATAGGCTCGCAGCTGTGAAGGCGATCTGCCTCGTCAAGCAGGTGCCGGCGCTCGGCGCGATCGAGTTCGACGAGGAGACGCATTCGCTCAAGCGGGAAGGCGTGCCGCTCGAGCTGAACGCGTTCGACGACTACGCCGTGCGACACGCCGTCTTGCTCGCCGACGAGGTCGTCGCGATGACCATGGGCCCACCGCAGGCCGAGGAGGCACTGCGCGACTGCCTGGCGCTCGGCGCCCAGCGGGCGATCCACCTCTCGGATCGCGTCTTCGCCGTCGCGGACACGCTCGGGACGTCGCGAACGCTCGCGCTGGCGATCGAGAAGGAGGGCGCCGACCTCGTCCTCTGCGGACGCAAGGCGCTCGACTCCGAGACGTGGCAGGTTCCGTGTCAGGTCGCCGCGTTCCTCGGCTGGCCGCATGTCACGAGCGCCGCGGCCGTCGAGCGCTCCGGCGACTCGCTCCGCATCACGCGGCACACGGACTTCGGCGAGGAGGTCTACCAGGTCGGGTTGCCGGTCGTCCTCTCCGTCGGCCTTCCCCCGGAGCAGGCGCCGAGCGGGGATCGGAACGGCCCGATCAAGGTCTGGCAGGCGACCGATCTCGTCGACGACCTCCAGCCGAACGACAAGCGCTTCGGCCAGACCGGATCTCCGACACGCGTGCTCGCCGTCCGCGACGCTCGTCCCGAGCGTGCCGGGATCCGAGCCACGAGCGCCGAGGACGCGGCCGTAAAGGTGCGGGCGCTGCTCGCCGAGCGCGCCCCCGAGCCACAGAGCTGGGAGAAGCCCGCCCACATCGCCGACGAGCCCGGTGCGAGCTACGACTGCTGGAGCGTCTGCGAGCTCGTGGACGGCCGGCTCCGGCGCGTGTCGCTCGAGCTGATCGCCAGGAGCCGCGAGCTGGCCGGCAAGCTCGGAGGTCGGGCGGTGGCGCTCATCATCGGCCACGAGCTCGACCAGGCTGCACGAGAGGCATCGCTCCACGGGGCCGAGGTCGTCCAGCTGGCGGACGATCCGGCGCTGGCCGAGTACCAGACGGAGTTGTGGACGGCGGTTCTCCGGCAGGCCCTCGTCGAGCACTCGCCGCGCGTGCTGCTGGTCCCGGCCACGGGCCGCGGGCGCGACTACGGCCCGCGAACCGCCGGCGAGCTCGAGCTCGGGATGACCGCAGATTGCGTCGGCGTCGACATCGCCAAGGCAGGCCGGCTGCTCCAGCAGAAGCCGGCATACGGCGGGAACATCGTGTCGGTGATCCTGGGCGCGACGACTCCGCAGCTCGCGACCGTGCTCCCCCGCATGTACGAGCCGCTGGAGCCGCGCGACCTCGACGCGGAGGTCCAGCGCCTCGAGCTCGGCTCGTTGCCGGAGCCGAAGGTGCGTGTCGTTGAACGGAAGCGGGACTGCAACTCGTACGACCTGGACGAGAGCGACGTCGTCGTGGGTGTCGGGCCAGGCGTGCGGGATGAGGTGCTCTCCGCGCTCGAAGGGACCGGCGCGGCGCTGGCGGGCACCCGGGAGGCGTGCGAGGCCGGGATCGTCGAACGCACGCGCCAGGTCGGCCTCCTCGGCCGGCCGATCGCGCCGCAGCTCTACGTCGGCATCGGAGTCGGGGACGATCCCGAGCACTGGGGAGGCGTGGTCAAGGCCCGCGTGATCGTCGGCATCGGGGAAGAGTCTTCCGACCAGGTGGACGTGTCCGTCTCCGGCGATGCCCGCGACCTGCTTCCGATCCTGCTTGACTCGATCCGGTCTCCGGCCTGAAGATGCGAGCCCTTGAACATCGTGGCCACCGAGGGCGGGGTCCGTGTGCTGCTCGCCGACGACGACGAGGATTTCCTCGTGTCGCTCCGTGAGCTGATCGAGGCCCAGCGGGAGTTGTCAGTCGTCGCGACGGCGACGAACGGGCTGTCCGCGATCGAGCTCGTCGACGAGCTCGCGCCGGATGCGGTCGTGCTCGATCTCCACATGCCGCTGCTCGACGGCGTGACCACAATGGCGCGGCTGCGCCGCGACCATCCGCACCTCTGCCTGATCGCGCTCACCGGGGACGACGCGCCCGCGCTCCATTCGGCGGCGAAGGAGTCCGGCGCGGACGAGGTGCTCGTGAAGAACGCGTTCGTCGACGGCCTCCTGGGGCGCTTGACCGCCGCAAAAGTCCCGGCCTAGGTCGATAGAGCCGACGACCGCCTGCGGCGACGTGGGACATTCTTCGCGCAGGAGCGCGAAAAATGGCGAGGGCCGGAATCGAACCGGCGACACCACGGTTTTCAGCCGTGTGCTCTACCAACTGAGCTACCTCGCCGCGCCCCGCAGTGTAGCCACGTCGCTCCCTGGAAATCAGCCGCCGGTTCCCGACGCGATGTAGTTCGAGCCGCTCCGCGGCTCTTCACTTTTTGCGGGCTCTGCGCGCTAAAAAGGACGTCAGGGCCGGTGTCTCCGTGCCGCCGACGTCCTGTTGCGCTAGACCCTACGCCGCGAGCGCTTTCCGCGCTGATAGCGCGGTCCCGTTGCCGGCCGAGAACTCCGCAAATTCCGCGAAACCGTGCTCGCCCAGACGTGCCCGCAGTACCTCGGGCGGCACGTAGATCGGCGTCTCCGGCCCGGCCGAGAACGAGAAGACGACCGCCCCGCCCGACGCGGTGACACGGGCCAGCTCCTCGAAGAACGGGATCATGTTCGCGAGCGAGACGACGTCGAACGAGCCGTCCGGATACGAGAGCCGCTCCGCATCGGCCTGCTCGAAGCGCACGCGCCCCGCGACCTCCGGCGGGGTCAGGCGTCTGGCCTCGGCGAGCATGTCCTCCGCCAGGTCGACGCCGACCACCTCGGCCTGCTGGTACCGCTGCGCCAGCAGAAACGCGGCCCGGCCGGTGCCGGTCCCGAGATCGAGCACGCGCGCGGGGCTCAGGTCGAGCGCATCGAGAGCCGCCTCGAGCGGCGCGAAGGCCTCGGGCGTGCGCCTCTGGTCCCAGGCCGGCGCGATCCGGTTGAACTGAGCACGCGTCAGCCATCGGAACAGCGGCCAGAGCCGAGGCCAGCGTACGACCTGGTCCGTAGTGAACCGCGCGAATCTCCGTCCCATCTGCTCCAGCATCAGTCCGCGAGCCTGATCAGCACGTCGACGCCGGGCTGCGCCGAGAAGAACGTCCCGGCCGCGCTGCCTCCGCTGATCGCGATCGCGATGTTCTCGTACGCGTCCTCGTAGAGGATGATCTCGCCGTCGCGCGCATCCGCGAAGGTCCGCGCGGTCACGGCGTAGTAGCGGTCGGACCCGATCTCGAGCTCGATGCGGGTGCCCGGCTCCGCCGCCAGCGTCTCGAGATCCTTCCGCGTCAGGTTGAGCTCCATGTTCCCGAAGCGGTCGACGTAGAGGCACGAAGCGCGGATCCGCCGGTGCGTGACGTCGGGCTTCGGCACCTCGAGCCTGACGAGCGACTCGGGCTCGATCGCCGGGCCGACGTCCTCGAGCGCCACTCCGTCGACGAGATGGGCCGCCACCGGCGAGAACACGTCGCGCCCGTGGAACGTCGCCGAGACGTGCTCGAGGACATAGGCCCGGTTCGTGATCTCGTGCGCCGCCTCGATCCCGCCCAGCTTCTCGGCCGCCGGGACGAGGAGCCCGTTGTCGGGCCCGACGAACAGCCGGTCGCCGGACCGCAGGGCGATCGAGCGGCGACCGCCCCCCACGCCGGGATCGACCACGGCCAGATGGACGCCCTTCGGCAGGTACGGAAGCGTGTTCGCGAGCACGATCGCGCCCTGGAGCACCCCGTGCCGCTGGATCCCGTGCGTGATGTCGAGGATCTCGACCTCGGGCGCGATCACCTTCATCACGCCGTGGCAGGTGCCGACGAAATCGTCCTCGAGCCCGAAGTCGCTGAGGAAGGTGATCAGCACGTCAGCGCGACGCTAACGAACCGACGGCCGCGACGAGGCCGTCCAGATCGTGCGTGTCCGCCTCGGCGACGACCCGGAGGCCGACCGACTCTGCAACGCGAGTCGTCTGAGGCCCGATCGAGACGACCGGGATGTCCACCCCGAGCGCGGCGAACGACTGTGCTGCCGACCCTGAGGCGAGCACGACGAGATCGCCCCCGGGAGGCTCGTCCGGCCGCACGAGCCGCGTCGTGTACAGCGGGACGAAGTCGGCTCCGAGCTCGTCGATCGGCCCTCGCCGGGATCCCTGGGCGGCCGCGAAGAGCACCCGGCCGGTGGGACGCGGAAACTCGGCGAGGAGGCCGTCCTGCGACGAGACACGCGGGACGAATGCGGGTTCGACGCCCAGCTCGCGCAGCGCCTCGGCAGTACCCGGACCGACCGCCGCGACCCGCGGCAGCTGCCCGTTCGCGCGCCTGACGAGCTCGGCGGCCCCGTTCGGGCTCGTGACGATCACCCAGTCGTAGCCCTCGACGTCGACGTCGTCGTCCGTCGGCTCGATCTCGATCAACGGGCACTCGACGACCTCGTGACCCTGCTCCTCGAGGCGCCCGACGAGCGGCCCGGCCTGACCGCGGGGACGGGTGACGACGACCTTCACGCGGCGAGGCCGGCCAGCTCCGACGCGAGCGCCACCGGGTCGTCTCCCGTGCGGCGCTCGACCCAGCGGCCGTCCGGGTCCGCGACGAGCGCAGTCAATGTCTCGCCGTCGTGATGGGCCGCGATCGGAGCGAGGCAGCCGCCGCCGATCGCCGCCACGAGGGCGCGCTCGAGCTCGACCCTGCGCGCCGTCTCCGCGTCGGTCGCCGCCGCCACGAGGTGCTCGTCACCGCGCCGGACCTGGAGCGCAAGCGCCCCCTGGCCCGCTTCCGGGAGCAGCTCCTCCGGCTCGAAGCGGTGGCCGATCTCGCCCCCGAGACCGAGCCGGTCGAGGCCGCACGCCGCGAGCACGACCGCGTCCAGCCCGCGCTCCCCGCGCTTGCGGAGCCTCGTGTCGATGTTCCCGCGCAGCGGCTCGATCGACAGAGACGGCTCCAGCGCGAGCAGCTGCGCCCGCCTGCGAATCGACGCGGTGCCGATCCGCATCCCGGGCTCGATCCCGGTGGCCCCGCAGAGCGCGTCCCGGGGATCCTCACGAGGGAGGTACGCCCCGACCGCGAGGCCGTCAGCGTCCGTCGAGGTCATGTCCTTGGCCGAGTGCACCGCGACGTCGATGCGCCGGTCGAGCAGCGCCTCCTCGAGCTCCTTCACGAAGACACCTCGCTCGCCGATCTCGCCGAACGGCTTCGTGCGGTCGCGGTCGCCGGCGGTCGTGATCGGAACGAGCGCGATCTCGATCCCCGGCCCGCGGATCGCATTCGCAGCGAGCTCCGCCTGCGTCAGCGCGAGCCTACTGCCGCGACTTCCGACCCTGACCAGCACTCTCGTCGTCAGGCAGGTCGAACAGGTCCCTCGCCACCTCGACGTAGCCCGTGCCCTCGGTCGCGGCCGCCTGCTTGAGCCGGACGATCGGGACGTGCAGGAGCTTGTTCACGATCTGGGTCGTCAGCGACTCGACCGTGCGGCGCTCGCTCTCGGACAGCCCTTCGAGCCGGCTCTCCGCCTTGGCCAGCTCCCCGGAGCGAATGGTCTCGGCCCGCTCGCGCAGAGACGCGATCGCGGGCACGACCCGAAGGCTCGCCTGCCAGTCGCGGAACCGCTCCGCCTCGTGCTCGACGATCGCCTCGGCGCGCTCTGCCTCGCGCCAGCGGCCGCTGAGGCTCTCGCGGACGACGGCCTGCAGGTCGTCGATGTCGTACAGGTAGCAGTCCTCGAGCTGCGCAAGCGCAGGGTCGACGTCACGCGGCACGGCCAGGTCGATCACGAACAGCGGCCGACCCTTCCGGTCCGGGACCTGGTCCCTGGACATGACCGGTTCGGACGAGCTCGTCGACGAGACGACGACGTCTGCGCGGTCGAGCTCCGAGCCGAGCTGGTCGAACGGAACCGCGTGCGAGTCGAAAGCATCGGCCAGCTTCTCCGCGTTCGCCTGCGTCCGGCTCGTCACCGCCCCGATCGTCGCGCCGCGCGCCGCGAGCGCCCGGGCGGCGAGCTCGCTCACCTCTCCGGCCCCGACGAGCAGCACACGGCATCCCGTCAGGTCGCCGAAGACCTGCTGAGCGAGGGCAGCGGCCGCAGAGGAGACCGATGCGGGGCTCTCGTTGATCGCCGTCTCGGTCCGCACCTTCTTCCCGACGCGAAGCGCCTCGCGGAACAACCGGTCCAGCACCGGCCCGTGCGCGCCCGCCTCGTACGCGTCGCGCACCTGGCCGAGGATCTCGCCCTCGCCCGGGACGAGCGAGTCGAGCCCCGCCGCGACCCGGAACAGGTGCAGAGCAGCCGCCTCGTCGGCCATGCGGTACAGCTCGACCTCGTCGCCGAGCAACGCGTGCGACGCGCGCTTCTCGGCCGCCTCGAGATCCGGGTCCACGAGGTAGAGCTCCGTGCGGTTGCAGGTCGAGAGGCAGACCGCCTCGCCGCCGCCGGCCATCTTCCGCGCGAGCTCCGCCGCTCCGTCGAGATCGAAGGCGACGCGCTCCCGCACCTCGACGGGCGAGAGGCGGTGCGACGTGCCGACGAGGACGAGGCTCACGCGAAGTGCCCCATGTGCAGGCTGAGCTGGAGCGCGACGACGAGCGCGAAGCCCGCCAGCGTCGTGTACGCGGCGCGCCGGCCGTGCCAGCCCGCTCCGAAGCGCAGCACGAGGAAGGCGCCGTACACGGCCCACGTGAGCACCGTGAGCACGATCAGCGGATCGAGCTGCGAGTTGTGGCGCAGGCGTGCGAAGCCGACGGCCATCCCCAGCGTGAGCACCGGCAGCGAGTAGGCGACGGTGCGCCCGAAGAGCGACTCGAGCGTGACGAGCGACGGCGCGCGGAAGCGCAGAACCGTCGAGCTTCGCCGCTTCAGCTCCCGCTCCTGCCAGAGATAGAGCGCGGCAAGCGCCGCAGCGAGCGTCAAGCCCGCGAACCCGGCGAGGACGAGACCGACGTGCGCGATCAGGAACAGGGTCGAGTAGCCGCTCTGACCGGAGCCGTCCACCCCGCCGGCGGCGTAGGAGATCGCCAGGAGCAGCGCCGCGAGCGGCATCACGACGAGCCCGAGCAGCCTGAACCGCGGCTTGCAGCCCCAGATCAGATACGCGCCGACGACGAGCCAGACGAAGAGGTTGAGCGAGCCGGCCCAGGTGTCCCACGGGAAGCCGTCCGCGCGAGCCGCCTGCGCGACGAGCAGCGCCGTCTGCACGAGCCACCCGATGCGCACGCCCCAGGTCCCGAGCCTGCCCGTCGTGCCGGGCCGGCGCGCGTCCCCCGCGTAGGCGACCGCAGCCTCGCCGTACGCGAGCAACGCGGGCCAGAAGAGGAGCTCAGCCACCGAGCTTCTCCCGCGCCGCCTGCGTCAGGTCGGCGAGCTCCTGTTCGATCCGCGAGACCTTGAGCGCGATGATCAGCAGATAGACGAGCAGCGCCCCGAGGAGCACGAGGTACGCGCCCGTCACGTATTTCTCCGCAGTCGTCATGCGAGCAGCTCCCGCAGCTCGCGCAGGCTCGCGTCCGCACGCTTGCCGGCCAGCTCGACGCGGTAGAGCGTGCCCGCGAGCGCCAGCATCCCGCCGAGGCACACGAGGAAGGACACGAGCATCTGCCAGGGCAGGTTCGCCCCCTCGTGCGTGAACACCGTCGGGTGGAGAATCGTCCCCGCGATCCGCACCGCGAGGAAGCTGACGGGGATCAGCACGACCCCGAACAGCGCGTAGACCGCCGAGTTCCGCTCCCGCCGCGGCCCGGGCTCGGTCGAGTAGCGAAGCATGAAGTACGACGAGTAGAAGAGGAACAGGATCAGGAAGAGTACGAGCTGGCGCTCGCCCCAGGTCCACCACTCGCCCCACGAGATCTTGGCCCAGATCGAGCCGGTGACGAGCGTGAGCAGGCCGAAGATGACACCCATGTGCACCGCGGTGTAGCTCTCGAGGTCGTAGCGGCGCTCGCCCGTCCAGAGCAGCCGCAGCGCCTTCCACGCGCCCCAGCCGAAGCAGGCGTACGCCGTCAGCGCGATCGGCACGTGCAGGTAGAAGATCTTCTGGCTGAAGCCCTGGTCCGCATCCTCGGGTGCCCAGTAGAAGGCAAGCGCGTAGCCGCCGATCAACAGCGTCGCGGCCGCAAGCGCAACAGCTCTATTCAGTGACCACGTACTCAAAGCTCGCCCACGAGAGGATCGCAAAAACGGCGTCGTACAGGCCGAGAAAGGCGAGGAACGTGCCCGGATTCGCGGCGATGCTCGCCCCGACGCCGCCGATCACGACCGGGATCGCGAGCGGCAAGAAGAGGAGCGGCAGCAGCAGCTCCCGCGCCCGGCTGGCGGCCGCGATCGCGGCGAGCAGCGTGCCGATCGCAGCTATGCCGATATCGGCGAGCGCGACCGCGGCGACGAGCTCCCAGGACAGCGGGTGGAAGAAGAGCGCGAAGGCAGGAAGCGCCACGACCTCGGCCAGGACGAGGAACAACGTCACGCCGATCGTCTTGCCGAGCCAGATCGCGCTCCGGTCGCAGGGCGCGAGAACGAGGCCGTCGAGGAGCCCCTGCTCGCGTTCCGCCGCGAACGCGCGGGTCAGGCCGAGGAGCGCCGTGAAGACGATCGCGATCCAGAGCAGTCCGGTCTCCGCGCGCTCCGACGACCCGCTCGGGAGTGCGAAGTGAAAGATCGTCAGCGCCGAGACGACGAACAACAGCATCGCCGGCAGCGTGTCCCGCGAGCGCAGCTCGAGCAGCAGGTCCTTGCGTGCGAGCGCCGCCACGTCTCCCGCGTACGCGCTCATGCGATCGCAAGCCGGGCCGTCGCGCGCGAGGCGAGCGCTTCCGGGTCGTGAGTCGCGACGAGCGCCGTGACCCCGGTGCGCTGCGCGAGCTCGGCGTGGAGCAGGTCGGCGCCCTCGACGTCGAGCCCGTCGAACGGCTCGTCGAGGAGCAGCAGGTCTGGGTCGTGGAGGAACGTTCGGCACAGCGCGAGCCGCTGGAGCATCCCGCGCGAGAACGTCCCGGCCCGCTCGTTCCGCACGCGCCAGAGCCCGAACCGCTCGAGCATCGCGCCTGCGCGCTCGCGTCGCTCCGGAAGGCGGTAGAGGCGGCCGTAGAGGTCGAGGTTCTCGAGCGGCGTGAGCTCCCGGTAGACGAGCGGCTCGTGCGCGAGGAAGCCGATCGCCCCGCGCTCGACTTCGACCTCGAGCTCGCCATCGGTCGGTGCGAAGAGCCCGGCACAGAGCCTGAGCAAGGTCGTCTTCCCGGAGCCGTTCGGGCCCGTGACGAGCACGAACCCGCCGCGGGGCACCTCGAGGTCGAGCTTCTCGAGGACGCGCTTGTCGCCGAACCGCTTCGAGAGCTTGCGGGCGTGAATCACGGCCCGAGTGTAATCAGGTCGGGGTCTTGGGCCACCGCGGACCACCCGCCGATTTCATCGTATCGCCGAAGGTGTCACGGGTGGGAAACGCAACCGTGCCGAACGTGTGACTTCTAGAAAAGCGAGTCCAGCAGCACGAACCCGAAGAACGTGACGCTGATGACCCCGTTCATCAGGAAGAACGCCGTGTCGAGCCGCCGCAGGTTGCCCGGACGCACGAGTGCGTGCTCATAGATCAGAAGCGCGGCGACCGCAACCACGCCGAGCCAGTAGAGGACGCCGATGTCGAGCAGCACGCCGACCCAGATCAGCAGTCCCACCGTCGCGACATGCAGCACGCGGGCAGCCCAGAAGGCGCCGCGCTCACCGAACCCGGTCGCCACGGACTTGAGGCCCTCGCGTCGGTCGAAGTCGACGTCGAGCAGCGCGTAGAAGCAGTCGAACCCCGCCACCCAGCACGCAACCGCGGCCCCGAGCAGCCAGGCGGCGAGCGGCAGGTGGCCGGTGATCGCAATCCACGCGCCCATCGGCGCCAGTCCGTCTACGGCGCCGAGCCAGAGATGCGAGATCCACGTGAACCGCTTCAGGTACGGGTAGATCACGAACCCGGCAACCGGGATCGGCCAGAGCCAGCGGACGATCGGGTCGAGCTGCCAGACCGCGAGCAGGAACACGCCGAGCGAGACGAGGCAGAAGAGCGCGACCTGCGGCTCCGTCAGCTGGCCGGACGGAAGCTCGCGGCTGGCCGTCCGCGGGTTCCTCGCGTCGATGGTCGCGTCGATCAGGCGGTTGAGCCCCATCGCGAGCGAGCGGGCCCCGATCATCGCAACCGTGATCCAGAGCAGGTCGTGCGCGGACGGAACGCCGTCGACCGCGAGGAACGCGCCGACGTACGCGAACGGCAGCGCGAAGATCGTGTGCTCGAACTTGACGAGCGAGATGAACCGCGTCGCCTTCACGTCTGTCGGTGCGCGGTCTCCTCGCCCGCGAGCAGCCCCAGCGCGTGCCGAAGGGCCGGCTGCACGATCGCGAACCCGTCGCGGCAGCCGCCGGTCGAGCCGGGCAGGTTGATCACGAGCGTCGTCCCGCGCACTCCTGCGATTCCCCGGGAAAGCAATGCATGCGGAGTCTTGTCGATCGAGTCGGCGCGCATCGCCTCTGCAATCCCGGGAACCATCCGCTCGAGGACGCTCGCCGTCGCCTCGGGGGTCACGTCGCGCGGGGCGACCCCGGTGCCGCCGGTGGTCAAGACGAGCCGCGCCTCCCCGGCCAGCTCCTCGATCGCCTCCGCGATCGCAGCCCGCTCGTCGGGCACCACGCGCCGCATGACCTCGAAGCCATCCGCCGCGAGCAGCTCCGCGAGCAGGTCGCCGCTCGCGTCCTCGCGAGTGCCCATGTCGACGCCGTCCGAGACCGTCAGCACCGCGGCTTTCACGCGGGCGCCTTCGTCTTCTCGACCAGCCGTACCTCCGAGAGCTCCATCCCATCGTCGACGGCCTTCGCCATGTCGTAGACCGTGAGCGCCGCAATGCTCGCCGCGACGAGGGCCTCCATCTCGGCACCCGTCTGCGCGGTCGTCTCCGCAGACGCGGTGATCTCGACGGCCGCCTCCGCGACCGATAGCTCAACGTCCACGTGCGTCAAAGGCAGGGGATGGCAGAGCGGGATCAGCTCGCTCGTCCGCTTGGCCGCCATGATCCCGGCCAGCTGCGCTGCCGCGAGCGCGTCGCCCTTCGGCAGCTCCCGGAGCCGTCTGGCCGTCTCCGGAGCCATGCGCAGGCTCGCCCGGGCAACCGCGCGGCGACGCGAGACCTCCTTCGCGCCCACATCGACCATGTGTACGCGACCCGACTCGTCGATGTGCGACAGATCGCTCACCGGGGCGCCTTCACCGACCATCGGTCGAGGTCCTCGAGCTGCGTCTCCAGCCAGGCGCCGACGTCGTGCGCGCGCACGTACTCGCGGAGCGCCTCCAGCCGCGCACGCCGCTCTTCACGGCCCATCTCGATCGCCGTGTGGATCGCCTGCGCCTGCTCCTCGAGGTCGAACGGGTTCACCGACAGCGCCCACGGCCCGAGCTCCTCGTGCGCGCCCGCGTTCTCCGAGAGGATCAGCACGCCGTCCCGCTCGTTGACGAGCGGCGCCTCCTTCGCGACGAGGTTCAGCCCGTCGTAGATCGCGTTCACGAGCAGCACGTCGTACTGCTTGTACGCAGCGACCGAGAGCGGGAAGTTGTCCTCGATCCGCAGGTCGACGGGCAGCCAGCCCTCGCTCTGAAAGCGGTCGTTGACCATCCGGGCCGCGCGCTGGATCGCGCCCAGATACTCGGCGTACTCCGGTATGTCCTGGCGGGACGGGTCGAGCAGCGCGAGCATCCCGACGCGCCCGCGCATCTCGGGATGCGCGTCGAGGTAGAACTCGAAGGCCCGAAAGCCGCGGAGGACGTTCTTCGACGGATCGGTCCGGTCGACCCGCAGGATCAGGAACTCGGGCCGGCGCGACTCGAGCTCCGTCTCCAGGCGAAGCACCGACTCGCTCTCTGCGAGCTCTGAGAACTCGGACGGATCGACGGAGATCGGGCTCGCGGCCACGAACGTCCGCCCGCCGCCGAACGAGCAGACACTCGAGTCGAAGTCGCAATCGGCGTCGAGCAGGTCGCGGCTCGAGCGCAGGAAGCTCCGGCGCCAGCGATGGGCGTGAAAGCCGACGACGTCGTTTGCGAGCAGCCCGTCGTGGATCGCACGCCGGATGCGCTCGGGCAGCACGCGCCAGAGGTTGGGCTCCGGCCACGGGATGTGCACGAAGTGGCCGAGCGAGGCGTCGGGCCGGGCGTCGCGCACGAACCGCGGCGCGAGATACAGGTGATAGTCGTGGAAGAAGACCGCTGCGTCGGGCTGGACGTCGAGCTCGTGGAGGACCGCATCGGCGAACGCTCGGTTCACCGGGACGTAACCGTCATCCCAGGCGTGATGGAGACCCGGGCCGATGTCCGGCGCGTACGCGAGCGCCCACAGGTAGTGCTGCAGGAACCAGAGCGTCGGATTCGCGACGACGTTGTAGAACCAGTCGTACGCGGCAGGGTCGTGCGAGACGAGCCGCAGCCGGTACGGAGAGCCGTCGCGCGCCACTTCCTCGATCGCGTCGCCACCGGACTCCTCCGCGACCGTCCGGTCCTCGTCGGTCATCGCGCTCGCGATCCACGTCACGTCGTGATGCGCGACCAGGCTCCGGAGCGCAGTGACGAGCCCGCCGCCTCCACGTCGCGCCAGGCGGTTCCCGTCCTCGTCACGCGCGAACGACACCGGGCCGCGGTTGGAGACGACGATCAGCTTCCGGCGGAGCGCCATCGGCGCGGAGACTACGTCACGCGGCCGCCACGGTTTCGCAGCGCGGTCTCGCCGAGATCGTTCCCGGCCAGCTGGTTGAAGAGCGCGAGCCAGTCGCGCAGCAGCCGCGGCATCAGGAACCGCCCTCGCACGTCCTCCTTCCCGCGCCGCCCACGGGCCGCGCCCGAGGCCGGGTCGTCGAGGATCGAGCGGCACGCGTCGGCGCACTGCTCGGCCGAGTCGACGAGCCAGCCCGTCTCACCATCCCTGATCTGGGCGACGATCCCGCCGGCCCGGCCCCCGATCGTCGGCCTCGCCTTCCAGAGCGCCTCGGTCACGGTCAGACCGAAACCCTCCCGAATCGACTTCTGGATCACCGCCGCAGAATGCACCTGGAAGGCGTTCACCTCGACGGAGCCGATGTTGTTCAGGTTCGAGAGGATGAAGATGTCCGGGTCGCCGGCGGCATGCGCGACCGTGCGGTTGTAGTAGTCCCAACCCTCCGGATCGTCGTGCGCCATCGAGCCGACGAGCGCGAGCTGCACGTCGGGGTGGGTCTGGCGGACCAGCCGGTACGCGTCGATCACGCCGAGCGGGTCCTTCCAGGGGTCGAAGCGCGAGATCTGCGTCAGCAGCGGCCGCTCGAGATGAATTCCGAACTGGTCGACGACGTACGCGGCGTCTTCGGCCGACAGCGCCATGTTCTTCGGGGTCAGCGGGTCGATCGCCGGCGGCCAGATCACGGCCTGCCTGAGCGCTGCGTGGCGGGGCACGTACTGGGGCATGTGGAAGATCGCCGCCTCGTAGCGCTCGAGCGACGGCGCGAGGAAGCCGAGCACGTCCTGGTTCGGCGTCGAGAGATCGATGTGGCAGCGCCAGATCCAGTGCGCGTCCGAGTCCGGGAAGTGGTCGACCATCGCCGCCGGCTGCGGGTCGTGGACGATCACGTAGTCGTAGTCGTCCTCGAACTGCTCCGCATTCAGCGCGTTGTAGTGCCGGAACGTCGCCTCCTGCTGCTTCGAGAGGCCGTTCGGGTCGCCCTGGAGCGCATTGTGGATCGTCTTCGTGACGCCGAAGAACTCGTCGTCTCCCTGGATGATCCGCCACTCGACGTCCAGGCCGACGTCCGCCATCAGCGGCACGAGCGCGTAGTTGATCTCGGCGACGCCGCCGCCGAACGCGGTCGCGGACAGGTGGACGATCCGCTTCCCCTGGAGCGGTTCGGCGAGGCGCCGGATCTCCGACATCAGGCCACGCGTCGCGAGCGACGCGTAGTCCGCCAGAGACTTATGTCCGACGTTGACGAGTTGGAGCATCAGCGGTCCCCGAGGGGTTCAGCAAGATACCCCCGCATCCTGCACGAGGAGCCGCTTCGCGACTACTGGTCCAGAAACTTCACGAAGCGGAGACGCGACCCGGTGCCGTCGGCCTGCTTACCGGACTCGAACTCGTCCGAGACCGCCCGGATGATCGCGATCCCGAGACCTCCCTCGGCAAGACCGTCTCCGTGGGGCCGGTCACCGGCGGCGTCGAACCCGGGACCGTCGTCTGCGACCTCGACGACGAGCCTGTCGGAGCGGAGCTCGTACACGACCTCCACCGTTCCGTCGCCGTCGTTGTAGCCGTGGCGCACGGAGTTCGTGCACGCCTCGGTCACGGCGAGCTTCAGGTCGCCGAGCGTCTCGTCGCTCAGCGGGCGAAGGCCCGAGAGCCCACTCAGCGCCAGGCGCACGAGCGTGATGTATTCGGCCTTCGCAGGAATCGTCAGTCGAACGGTCGGATTGTCCAGCTCGGCTGCGGGATGACTGTGGGTGGACATCAGCTTTTGCCCTGTTGGTACCCGGTAACCGGCTTCCTTAACGTCATCGATTAGGGGTTGGTCTCCGCGTCGGGCCGAGCGCCGAGCCTCGCGGTCAGTGTCTTCCGCGTCTGCCCGCGGACGACGGTCACGCTGATCGTCTCGCCGGGAAGCCTGGAGCTGACGTCGCGCACGACCTGGTCCGCGCTGCGCACCGGCTGTCCGTCGACGGCGACGATCACGTCTCCACCGCTGGTCACGTCGAGCCCGTTGAACGTCTGCTCGTCGTTTCCTCCATGTAGCCCGGCATGGTCTGCCGGGCTGCCGGCCCGCACCTGGCCGACCATGGCGCCGCGGCTCACCGAGTACCCGAGGTGCCGCGCGAGCGTCGGCGTCAGGTCCTCGGTCGTCACTCCGAGGAATGCGTACACCACCTGGCCGGTCGCGATCAGCTGCGCCATCGACCGCTTCGCCGCGTTGATCGGAATCGCGAAGCCGACCCCTTCGGCGCCCCCGGACTCGCTTCGGATCTGCGCGTTGATACCGATCACGCGCCCGCGTGCGTCGAAGAGCGGGCCGCCCGAGTTCCCGTGCGTGATCGGAGCGTCGGTCTGGATCGCGTCCACGACGTTGTACGACGTCGTCAGCGACGAGATCGAGCGGTGGATCGCCGACACGACCCCGACCGCGATCGAGTTCTCGTTGCCGAACGGGGTGCCCAGCGCCGCCACCGGATCCCCTGGGCGCACGCGTGACGAGTCGCCGAGCGGAACCGTGACGAGCCGGCGCGCGGCAGGATCGACCTGGAGCAGGGCCACGTCGTCGTAGCCGTCCCAGCCGACGATCTTCGCCCGGACCCGATCTCCGTTGTTGAAGACGATGAAGACGTCGCGCGCCTTGCTCGGATTGCTCGACTCGGCGGCGTCCGTGACGACGTGGGCGCTCGTCAGGATGTACCCGGCCGGCGAGACGACGAAGCCGGAGCCCTGCGCCTCTTGACCGCCGGCCTTGGCGAAGAACGCGAAGACCGTCACGACACCGGGCGAGCGCGCCGTGTAGATGCGCGACGGGCTGAAGCCCTTCCCGCCCAGCGGCGTCGCGCGCATGATCGGCTCGTTCCTGCTCGGGCCGAACTCGTTCGCGATCGTCGGCACGTAGACGGTGGTCGTCTTACGGTCCGTCAGCCCGGCCACGGAAGCGACGAGCACTGCGACGACGCCTCCCAGCACCGCGGCTGCGAGCGCGACGATGGCGATCGTTGGGCCCCGGCGCACGGACTCAACTGTAGCCACCTCGGCTCCGTCCGCTCCGTTGTCTATCCTGACAACCTATTCGATCGCAGGAGAGGAGGTGGCGGATGCCGCCGGAAGCCAGAATGTGAAAACGGTGCGCCCTGGCTCCGAGGCGAGTTCGATCTCGCCGTGCATGGCGACGGCGAGCTCGCGCGCGATCGCGAGCCCGAGGCCGCTGCCAGACGCGCGGCCGCCCGTGTCGCCGCGGTAGAAGCGCTCGAAGACCTGGACCGAGGCGGTCTCGGAGATGCCCGGGCCGTCGTCCTCGACGCTGAGCGCGACACGGTCGCCGTTCCGACTTGCGCTGACGAGCACGTGCGTGCCCGCGGGTGTATGGCGCAGGGCGTTCTCGACGAGCGCACGGCCGACCTGGAGGATGCGCTGCTGGTCGCCGAGGCCCGTGGCCCCTCCGTCGACGCCGTCCCTCGAGAGCTCGTGTCCCGTCCCCTGAGCGTACGAGTCGAACTCCTCGAGCAGGAGCTCGGTCACCTGGGCGAGGTCGACCGGATCGCGGTCGACCCGCAGGCGGCCGGCATCGAGACGGGAGAGGTCGAGCAGCTCGCCGGCGAGCTTCGTCAGGCGGTCGACCTGTTCGCGCATGCGCCCGAGGAACTCGCGCCTGGTCGCGTCGTCGAGCTCCTCTTCGACGAGCAGCTCGAGGTGCCCGCCCAGCGAGAACAGCGGCGTCCGCAGCTCGTGGGACGCGTTGGCGATGAACTCGCGGCGGGCGTGCTCGAGGCCGGCGAGACGCTGGCGCATGCGTTCGAAGGCGCGGGCGAGCTGGCCGAGCTCGTCGGGGCTCGTGTCGACGATCGGCTCGTCGAACTTGCCGTTCGCGATGCGTTCGGCCGCCCGCTCGAGACGACGGATCCGCCGCGCGAAGAGCCGTGCTCCCGCGTAGCCCAGGAGCAATGCGGCCGCAAGCGCAAAGAGAGCGGAGATGAACAGACGATGCTTGACGAGCTCAACGCTCCCCAGCGAGTCCTCGATCGAGTTCGAGACGAGAAAGACGTACTTCCCGTCCGCCGAGGGCTGGGCAGCCTCTGCGAACCGCCGATCGCCCAACGTCACGACTCCTCGCTCGGAGTCGAGTGTGGTCGCGGCCTTCAGTGCCACCGGGTCCGAGTCGGTTGCGAGCACAGTCGGCCCGCCCCCCTTGTCCGTGATCGCGCTCAGTGACAGCGGCGCGCGGTTGTCGACGCCAAAGATCCTCACGCGTGTGTTCGTGGCGGCCGCGTAGCTGGCAGCGAGCTGATCCGGAGTGAGCGACGGCGGTGGCGGCCAGCGCCCGGCGACCTCGTCTGCGATCCCCGCCACCTGATCTTGCCGAGAGCCGATGAGCCGGTCCTCGAGCGACGGCGTCACGATCAGATAGACGAACGCGAGCACGGCAGCGACGACGAGCAGAAGCGCCAGGGCCAGGCGCGCGCCGACGGTCCGCAGGTGTCTCATGCCTCGCGCAGCCGGTAGCCGGCGCCGCGCACGGTGAGGATCAGCTCCGGCTCGCTGGGGTCCTCTTCCACCTTCTCGCGCAGGTGGCGGACGTGGACGTCGATCGTCCGCGGCTCTCGGTAGGAGGAATCGCCCCAGATCGCCTGTAGGAGCGCGCGGCGGCTGAAAACCTTGCCGGGCTGGGCGACGAGCGTCCGCAGCAGCTCGAACTCGACGTACGTCAGCTCGAGCGACCGGCCGTCGACCCTCGCCTCGCGGCGATCGAGATCGAGCTGGAGCGCGCCCGACTCGAGCGGCTCGGCTTCGGGAACGTCACGTCGAGACGCGCCGGCTCTGCGCAGCAGCGCACGGACACGGCTGCGGAACTCGCGGATCGAGAACGGCTTCGTGATGTAATCGTCCGCGCCGAGCTCGAGGCCGAGAACCGTGTCGAACTCGTCGTCGCGGGCCGTGAGCATGATGATCGGCACCGAGCTCTCCGCGCGCAGACGCTTGCAGACCTCGAGCCCGTCGAGCTTCGGCAGCATGATGTCGAGCACGACGAGGTCGACCGCTTCCTCGGCGAAACGCAACAGCGCCTCTTCGCCGTCCCGCGCCGACACGACTCGGAACCCGTCGCGCTCGAGCGGATAGGTCAGGAGCTTCTGGACAGAGTCCTCGTCGTCGACGAGGAGGATGGTCGAAGAGTCCGGCATCCGAGGTAATTGTGCCGGGGCCGGGCCTACTATTGCCACGCATGGCCGCCCAACCGCCCTTCAGGGAACGGCGCCGGGCGCGTCCGGGATCACTCGATCGGCCCGTCAACAGCCGTATGTACCGGGGCACGTGGCTGCTCGTCGGCATCCCGCTGCTGATCGCCGCGTTCACGGTCTTCCACCCGCACCCGCTGCTTGCGCCGACCCTCCAGCCGGACTTCGACGGCGCGAGCGCGCGACTGACCGCAGAACAGTTCGCGAACACCAATCCTGACCGCGTTCCTGGCTCACGAGGCGCGCGGCGGGCGGCGAACTGGGTCGCTCAACGGCTCGGGCAGTACGGCCTGGAGCTTGGTCGAGAGCGTTTTCACGCGAAAATCCCCGGCCGCGGAAACGTCGAGCTGGAGAACCTGCTCGCGGTGCGCCAGGGCCGTTCGAACCAGCTGATCGTCGTCGTCGCACACCGCGACAACACCGGTGCCAGCCCCGGCGCGAACGACAACGGGTCGGGGACGGCCGCGCTCCTCGAGCTGGCGCGCTCGTACGCGACGCCGCAAGCGCCGCCGCGGCCACCGCAGCCGACGCACACGATCCTGTTTCTCTCCAGCGATGCCGGCTCGTTCGGGGGCCTCGGCGTCCAGCACTTCATCACCCACTACCGGTATCGCGACCGTGTCGTCGCCGTCGTCGATCTCGACGCGATCGCCGGCAACGGCCGGCCGCACATCGTGTTCTCCGGCGACACATCGAGATTCGCGTCACCGGTGCTCGTTCGCACGGCGTCGGCCAGGCTGGCCGAGCAGACCGGCGTGGAGCCGACCTGGCCGCGCGCGTTCGCGCAGCTGCTCGACCTGGCCTTCCCACTCAGCCTGTACGAGCAGGCGCCGTTCGTTGCACACGGGGTCGCGGCCGTCGCGCTCACCTCCGGCGGCGACCGCCCGCCGCCTGCCTTCGGCGACACGCCTGATCGCCTGAACAGCGCACGGTTGACCCGAATCGGGCGCTCGGGCCAGGCGCTGCTCGAGTCGCTCGACAACGACGTCGAGCTCGCGGAAGGGACGTCGAGCTACATCTACCTCGGCGGGCGCGTCGTCCGCGGCTGGGCGATCGTGCTGATCCTCGTCACCGCCATGCTTCCCGCGCTGGCGGTGATCGTCGACCTGTTCGCGCACCTGCGCCGGAGACACATTCCGCTCGCTCCGGCGCTGAGGAGCTACCGCACGCGGCTGCTGTTCTGGCTCTTCGCCGTGCTGCTCTTCGAGCTCTTCGCGCTCCTCGGAGCGTGGGCAACGGGCGCGGCTCGGCCGCTTGCGCCGGAGCTGTCGCCCGGAACGCAGTGGCCGGTCGTCGCGCTGGTCGTGTACGGCTGCCTTCTGGCGCTCGGCTGGCTCTTCGGGCGCGATCGGCTCGTCCCGAGACGGCCGTTGGGCGACGGCGAGGAGCTCTCGGGCCAGGTCGCCGCGCTGCTCGCGCTTGCCGTGCTCTCACTCCTGATCGTGGCGCTGAACCCGTACGCCGTCATCTTCGTCCTGCCTTCCCTGCACGCGTGGATCTGGCTCGCCCAGACGCGAAACAGGCCGGCTCCGATCCAGCTCGCGGCGCTCGTCGGCGGCTTTCTCGGGCCGCTGCTCCTCGTCGGCTCGTTCGCGACGCGGCTCGGGCTCGGGCTCGACGCGCCGTGGTACCTCGGGCAGCTCGCGGCGGTCGGCTACGTGAAGCTCCCGACACTGCTCGTCGGCGGCGCCTGGCTCGCGGTCGCCGCCCAGTTGAGCGCGATCACCGCGCGCCGGTACGCGCCGTATCCGAGTGCGGCCGAACGACCGCGGCTCGGGCCTGCGAGACGCCTGGTTCGAAGGGCAGTGCTGGCCTCCCGGAGCCGGAGGCGGCCGGACGAGCGGCACCAGCGGGCGGTCGAGCCCTAGCTAGATCCGCAGGAACTCGACGCGCTCGCCCGCGGCGAGATCGCCGTCGCCGCGCGGGATGAGAACCAGCGCATCCGCCGCCGCTGCCCGCGCGATCATGTGCGACTCGCGACCGGCCAGTGGGTCGAGGACCGGGCCGTCGGAGGGTCGGCGAACTCGGGCTCGGACGAGCTCGTCTCGACCGGGGTTTCGTGTCAGCTGCGAGCCGAGCACGCCGCGTTCGAAGCGCGGCCCTGGATCGGTTTCGCCCTGCAGCGCCAGCAGAGCCGGCCTGACGAAGAGCTCGAAGCCCACAAGCACCGACACCGGGTTTCCGGGCAGGCCGAACACGAGCCGGTTTCGGGCAACGCCGAACGAGATCGGCTTGCCCGGCTTCACCGAGACGCCCCAGAAGACCTCCTCGACTCCGAGCTCGGCCAGGATCGACCGAACCAGGTCGTGCGGGCCGACCGAAACCCCGCCCGAGGTCACGAGGACGTCGGCCTCGAGCCCGTGGGCGAGGGCGGCGCGATGGGCCGCTTCCTCGTCGAGGACCGGGCTCGCCCGCTCGACCTCGGCTCCGGCCGAGACCAGTTGAGCCTCGAGCAGGACTCCGTTCGCCTCGTAGATCTGTCCCGGTTCCAGCTCCTCGCCCGGCGGGCGCAGCTCGCTGCCCGTCACGACGACGGCGGCCCGCGGCCTCCGGGCGACCTGCACCTCGGGAAGGCCCGCTGCGGCCAGCGCGGCGAGGTGGCGCGCCTCCAGGCGCGCGCCTGCCTCGACGACGGTCTCGCCCGCGCCGATGTCTCCTCCGGCCGGGCGCACGTTTGCGCCCCGCTCGACCGGCTGCTCGACTTCGATCGCGTTGTCATTCTCGACAACATACTCGAAGGGGATGACGGCATCGGCTCCCTCCGGTACGAGGCCGCCGGTTGCAATGCCCATCGCCTCACCGGCCTCGAGCGAGCGGGGAGCCGGCGCGCCGGCGGCAATCCGATGGACGACGGGCAGTCGTCCGGGCGTGTCGGACGACCGCAGCGCGAAGCCGTCCATCGCAGAGCTGTCGAACGGCGGCAGGTCGACGGTCGTGGCTGCGTCCTCGGCGAGCACCCTGCCGGCCGCGGTCTCGAGGTCGCGAGTCTCGGCCGGCAAGCGCTCTACCCGGTCGAGCACGAGGCGGCGCGCGTCATCGATCGAGATCAGATTTCTGGTCGCGGCCAAGGCGCCCATAAGCTACTTCCGAATGAGCGAGACAATCGCTGGCCGCTATCGGCTGGAGCAGCAGCTGGGCGCCGGGTCGATGGCCGAGGTCTGGCTCGCAACCGACACGCAGCTCGGACGTCCGGTCGCGCTCAAGCTGCTCCGCGCGGACGCCGATCCGCAGCGTTTCGACCGCGAGGCGCGGGCCGTCGCCTCGCTGTCGCATCCCAACATCTGCCGTCTCTACGACTACGGAAGCGAGGGCGGGCGGCCGTTCATGGTCTTCGAGCACCTGCCGGGAGGCACGCTCGAGGAGCGTCTCGGCCAGGGCGGCCCGCTGCCGGACGCGGAGACGCGGAAGATCGCGACGGAGGTCGCGGCCGGGCTCGCGCACGCGCACGGGCATGGGCTCGTTCACCGCGATCTGAAGCCGGCCAACATCCTGTTCGACGAGGAGGGCCGCGCGAAAGTCTCCGACTTCGGCATCGCCCGGATGTCGGGAGTGGACACGCTGACCGAGGCCGGCACGCTGATCGGAACGGCCGCGTACATGTCCCCGGAGCAGGCCTCGGGCGAAGGCGCCACGCCTGCGAGCGACGTCTACTCGTTCGGCGTGATCCTGTACCGGATTTTGACGGGGCGACTCCCGTTCGAGTCCACGAACGCGGTCGACCTGGTGCGCCGCCAGCTGCACGATCTTCCTCCGCCCGTGAGCGCCTTCCGGCCCGACGCGCCGCACGACCTCGCCGCGATCGCGGAGGAGTCGCTGGCCAAGGAACCTGCCGAGCGGCCTCCAGACGGCTCGGCGCTCGTCGGCCTGTTGACCGGCGCGACCGCAGCAACGCTCGGCGGAGCGGCCACGCAAGTGATGCCGGCCGCGGGCACGCAGGTCATCGCGCAGCCCGAGGACCGGCGGTGGTCGCCATGGGCGATCGGGCTGATCGCGTTGGCTCTGCTCGTCATCGTCGGTGCGGCCCTGGCGGTCATCGCCACGCAGGGCGATTCGAACACGCCTCTTCCCGCCTCCACGACGGTGACTCCTCCTCCTCCGCCGCCCCCACCGCCTCCGCCCCCACCGCCCCCGCCTCCACCACCGCCCCCACCGCCTCCGCCCCCACCGCCCCCACCGCCCCCGCCTCCACCACCGCCCCCACCGCCTCCGCCCCCACCGCCCCCACCGCCCCCGCCTCCGCCGCCCCCGCCTCCGCCGCCGCCCCAGCCACCTCCTGCGCCGCAGCCTCCTCCCTCGCCGCCTCCACCGCCTCCGTAATCCCAGGCACGCGGCTAGGCTCCAAACCGTGATCTCGGTCGTCGTCCCCGTTCACGACGAGGAGCGGAGCGTCGCCCTCCTCTACGAGGAGCTCGAGGCCGCGCTCCAGCCCGGCGACGAGCCCTGGGAGGCGGTCTTCGTCGACGACGGCTCGCAGGACGGCACGTTCGCCGCGCTGACGAGGCTCCACGCCCGGACCACGAACACGAAGGTCGTTCGGCTGCGCCGGAACTTCGGCAAGTCGGCCGCACTCGCCGCGGGATTCGCCCATGCCGACGGCGAGATCGTCGTCACGATCGACGGCGACCTCCAGGACGACCCGGGCGAGATCCCGCGCCTGCTCGCCAAGCTGGACGAGGGCTTCGACCTCGTGTCGGGCTGGAAAGCCCAGCGCCGGGACCCGCTCCGGCGACGAGCGGTCTCGCGCATCTTCAACGCCGTCACAGGCCGCGTCTCCGGCCTCCGGCTGCATGACATGAACTGCGGGCTCAAGGCCTACCGAGCCGAGGTCGTGCAGGGCATGGCGCTGTACGGCGAGCTGCACCGATTCATCCCGGTCCTCGCGCACTACCGCGGCTTCCGCGTCGCCGAGCTGTCCGTCAACCACCGCCCGCGGCCGCACGGAAGCTCGCGCTACGGGCTCGAGCGCTACCTCCGCGGCTTCCTCGACCTGCTGACCGTGACGTTCATGGGCCGCTACCGGCACCGCCCGCTCCACCTCTTCGGCGGACTGGGCCTCCTCCTCGGCGCCGCCGGGACGGCGATCCTCGTCTACCTGACCGTGCTCAAGGCGACCGGGCACGCGATCGGCCAGCGCCCACTGCTCATCCTCGGCGTCCTGCTCGTCGTCGTCGGCCTCCAGTTCTTCTCCCTCGGGCTGCTCAGTGAGATGGTCACGAGCCATCACGAGGAGCGCAGCGGCGCAGCAGACCGCGAGCGCGCGCTGGTCGACGAAATCCTGACCTGACCTGAACGTGCGCGTCCTCTACTTCGGGACCTACGAGCGGAACTACCCGCGGAACGCGCAGGTGATCTCGGCGCTGCGCGGCGCAGGGGTCGAGGTGGTCGAGCACCACGAGCCCGTGTTCGAGGCGCGGCGCGACAACTGGGCCGTCCGCTGGACGGTCGCGTTCCGGCTCTTCCTCGCCGAGCAGCGCCTGCGCTTCTCGAACCACAATGCGTTCGACATCGTCCTCGTCGGCTATCCCGGGCACTTCGACGTGCCCCACGCACGGCGAGTCGCCGGGAAGCGGCCGCTCGTCTTCAACCCGTTGATCTCGCTCCACGACACGCTCGTCGGCGATCGGAGCCGGTTCAGACAAGGGCTGTTCACCGCGCGCGTCCTCTGGGTCGTCGACCGCCGGGCGCTCCGGCTCTCCGACCTCGTCGTCGCCGATACCGACGCAAACGCCGACTTCCTCGCCGAGCTCGGCGACCTCCCGCGCGAGCGCGTGCAGGTCTGCCTGGTCGGCGCCGAGGACCGCCTCTTCCATGCGGGCTGGCGCCCAGACGAGCCGTTCCGCGTCCTCTTCGTCGGCAAGCTGATCCCGTTGCACGGGGTGGAGACGATCCTCGAGGCAGCGCGCCTCGCCCCGGAGCTCGAGGTGCGCGTGATCGGCTCCGGGCAGCTGAACGGGGTCATGGAGGACCGGCCCGAGAACGTCGAGTGGGTCGAGTGGCTCGAGTACGACGACCTGCCACGCGAGTACTGGAGCGCCGGCTGCGCGCTCGGGATCTTCGGAACGTCCGACAAGGCGCAGCGCGTGATCCCGAACAAGGCGTTCCACGCGCTCGCGTGCGGGGCGCCGCTGATCACGGCGGACACGCCTGCGGCCCGCGAGCTGCTGCGTGACGAGGAGAACGCGCTGCTCGTGCCGCCCGGGGACCCGGCGGCGCTCGCGGAGGCGATGCGTCGCCTGGCTGCGGATCCCGAGCTCGGCCGAGCTCTGAGCCGCGGTGGGCGCGGCGTCTACGAGGAGCAGGCGAGCGAGGAGGTCCTCGGCGCGCGCTGGCGCTCGCTGCTGGAAGAGCTCCTGGTGTGAGGCCGCGGCCGAAGGTCCTGCTCTGGACGGCGATCGCCGCGTACGCCGTCGGGTTCGCGGCGCTGTCGATCCTCCAGTACCGGGCGTACAACGCCGGCCGCTTCGACCTCGGGAACATGGCGCAGGCGGTCTGGGCGACGGCGCACGGCCACCCGCTCGAGATCACGAATCTCCAGGGCGATCAGGCCTCGCGGCTCGGTTCGCACGTCGACCCGATCCTCGCCGCGTTCGCGCCGCTCTGGTGGATCTGGCCGAGCGCGGCGATGCTCGTCGCGGCACAGGCGGTGGCGATCGCGCTCGGCGCGCTGCCCGTCTTCTGGCTCGCCCGAAAGCACCTCGGCTCGGAGCAGGCCGCGCTCGGGTTCGCGCTCGCGTACCTCCTGTACCCGGCCGTCCAGTGGCTGACGCTGAACGAGTTCCATCCGGTTGCGCTCGCCTGCCCGCTCCTCCTCTACGCCTTCTGGTACCTCGACGAGGAGCGGCTCGGGGCGTTCGCGCTGTTCGCGAGCCTCGCCGCGCTGACGAAGGAGGAGATCCCGCTCGTGCTCGCGGGCATGGGCGTCTGGTACGCGATCTCTCGGAGGCAGTGGCGCGTCGGAGGCGCGATCGCGGTGCTGGGCGTCTGCCTGACCGCGATCTCCGTGCAGATCGTGCTGCCGCACTTCAACGAGGGCGCGTCGTCGAGCTTCTACCAGCGCTACGGCGCGCTCGGGCACTCGCCCGGCGGAATTCTCGCGACCGTGTTCACCGATCCGGGCAAGGTGCTGGCGACGGTGTTCGACGGCGAGGGCGTGCGCTACCTCCTCGACCTGTTCGTGCCGCTCCTGCTGCTCGTCGTCGCCGCACCGGTCGTGCTCGTTGCCGCGATTCCAGAGCTCGGGCTGAACCTGCTGTCGGCGACGCACACGCAGAGCTCGATCCACCACCACTACACGGCCGGGTTGATCCCGCCGTTGATCGTCGCCACGGTGCTCGGCGCCGCGAGGTTGACGAGGTCACGCCCCGGCCTGCGCGTGCCGCTCGCCATGACGCTGGTCGTCGTGATGGTCGGGGCGAACTACGTGCGCGGCGCCGTGCCCGTGTGGAGAGGGCTGCCCGGCGGGCAGACGTACCAGGCGTATGCGGCCCACGTCGCGACGCACGACCGGATCACGGACCGTGCACTCCG
This sequence comes from uncultured Actinomycetes bacterium, assembly GCA_963850415.1. Lineage (GTDB taxonomy): Bacteria > Actinomycetota > Thermoleophilia > Gaiellales > Gaiellaceae > VAXT01. The sequence continues at coordinate 597,317 of CAWKLE010000003.1, read as the reverse complement.
GCTGATCCCGGACGGCGCCGTGGTCAGCGCGACGAACTCGCTCGGCTCACACCTGTCCGGCCGTAGGCGGTTCCTCAGCTTCCCGTACATACAGGACGCGCAATGGGTGGCGGCCGACGAGACCCAGCCCGGCTACGCGGACCGCTGGGACCCGCCCGCGACAGCGGAGGCGCTCGTGCGGCTGCGGCGGAATCCGAACTGGCGGCTCGTCTTCTCCGACGACGGCGTGCTCGTCTTCAAGCGCACGACGAGCAGCAGGTAGAGGGCGAGCAGCACCGCGTCGCGCATGACGACGAGCCACGAGATGCCCTCGAGCTCGAAGAGGTGGCTGTAGTGGAAGAACCAGATCTGCGCGAGCACGAGCGCCGTGGCCACGAGCGCGACCGCGGCGATCCCGGTCGCGCCGGGTATGAGCAGGACGAGCGGGATCAGCCACACGACGTACTGCGGCGAGACGAAGCGGTTGAAGACGAGGAATCCCGTGACCGCGGCAGACGAAGCCACGACGAGGCGCTCCGGCTCGCGCGCGCCACGCGCGAAGAGCCACCAGGCTGCGGCGACGGCGGCCGCCTGGAGAAGCGTGGTGATCGTCGCCAACGCGTCCGGGAGCGGGCCGGCGAGGTCTCTCGTCGCCGCTCCCGTCGCTCCGTGCACGACCGTCGCCGTGTAGACGCCGAGCTGGTGCCCGGCCAGCAGGACGCTCGCGCCGAGGCTCTCGATCTGCAGGCCCCGCGCGGACTGCGAGTGGAAGCTGTCCCAGAGCCCGCCCGGCGAGAGGATCGCGAACGGGAGCACGACGAGCACGGCGACGGCTGCGAACACGCCGAGCGCGCGCACCGTGCGGGCGCGGCCCGCGATCTGCCAGACGTAGACGGCAGCGAGCGGGACGATGACCAGGGGGTAGAGCTTCGCCGTCACTGCGAGCCCGAGGAGGCCGAATCCGAGGAGCTCGCGGCGACGCAGGATGGCCGCTAGCGCTCCGACCGTGAGCGCCGCGGGAAACAGGTCGTACGTGTTCAGCGAGATCGGCCCAACCGCGATCGGCGCCAGTGCGAACAGCGCCGCTGCGGCGTAGAGGCGTCGCCTGGACGCGCCGAGCGTGACGAGCGTGAGCAGGACGGCGAAGAGCGCCCCGATCCCGCACAGCGCCATCAGCGTCTTGAAGGCGGCGTTGTACGCGCCCCCGGGCAGAAACGCCGGCGGCATGAACACTGCGAACGCTCCCGGCGGGTACTCGACGAAGACGTCGCGGTACGGGAGCTCTCCGCGCAGGAAGCCGTCGGCGTAGAGGCCGTAGATGTGGACGTCGCGATACCGCTCGGCGCGGAAGAGGCCTCCGTCGGGGACCGCACAGGCGAGCAGGAACAGCGGAGCGGCGAGAGCCGTGACGCGCGCGGCCAGCCTCGTGCCGGCGTCGGCGGCTATGGCTGCGGTGGCGGGGGTGGCGGCTCGGCCGGAGGCGGCTCGGCCGGAGGCGGCGGCGGGATCGGCACCGGCGGGGGCGGGGGAGTCGCGTGAGTCGGCGGCGGAGGCTGCGGGCCGGTCGGAGGCGGCTGCGCGGCCGGGGGCACGTAGTAGTAGGAGCTCGGCGGCGGCGGGCCACCGTAGCTCCCCGGCGTCCACGAGTGCCAGATCGGCTCGGAGAGCGCCGGCGGGAAATCGCGCACCGGAGTCGGCCCGATCGCCTCGTCCATGAAGAGCTTCCAGATCGTGGCCGGGAACGTTCCGCCCGCGACCGCGATCCCGTGCACGTTCTCCATCGGAATCTCCGCCTGTGGATAGCCGACCCAGACCGCGGCCGTCAGCGTCGGCGTGATCCCGTCGAACCAGGCGTCCGCGTGATTCTCGGTCGTCCCCGTCTTCCCGCCCGCGGGGCGGCCGATGTTCGCGCCGACGCCGGTCCCGGCCTGGATGTTCTCCTCCAGGATCTTCGTCACCTCGGCCGCTACCCAGTCCGCGATCACGCGGTGACGCTTCGGCCTGCCCCAGTTCCTGTCCTCGCCGCCACCCGCGAAGACGACCTTCGTGATCGCCATCGGCTCCGAGTAGATGCCACCGGCGGCAAGCGTCGCGTACGCGGAGGCCATGTCGAGCGGTGAGACGCCGATCGAGCCGAGGCCGAGCGACGGCACATACGCCCCTTCCCGCGTCTTCAGCGACGAGCGGATGCCCATCCTGTTCGCCATCGCCGCGACCTTCTCGGCCCCGAGATCGAGCGTCAGCCGCGCGTAGACGGTGTTGTCCGAAAGCAGCGTCGCGTGCGTGATCGACGTCGAGCCGACGTACGTGTGCGAGTAGGTGGAGACGTCCCAGGCCGGCACGTTCGGGTTCGGCTGGTAGTGGAGCGGCGCAGAGACATAGGACGTCGTGTCCGGGTTGATGCCCTGGGACACGGCCTGCGTCAGGACGAAGGTCTTGAACGTCGAGCCGGCCTGGCGGCGTGCCTGTGCGGCGAGGTTGAACTGGTTGCCCGACCGTCCGGGCGTGACCGCGGTCATCGTCTTGATCGCGCCCGTGCGCGGGTCGATGGCTACGAGTGCCGAGGCGGGGTCGGTGTCGTAGTAGAGCGTGTCCTTGATCGCGGTCGTCGCCGCGCGCTGCATGCGCCGGTCGATGGTCGTGTAGACCTTGAGCCCACCCGAGCGCACCGTTGCGGCGCCGTACCTCCTGATCAGCTCGTCGCGCACGTAGCTGAAGAAGTAGGGCTCCCGGATCCGGCTGTAGATCCTCCCCGGGCGCAGGTGCAGGTCGGTGACCTTGATCCCCTCCTGGTAGTTGCCGTAGCTGATGTCGCCGTTCGCGTACAGCGCCTTCAGCACGTCGTTGCGCCGTTCGAGCGCGCGCTCGGGGTTCTTGAACGGGTCGTAGATCGACGGAGCCTGAGGCAGCCCCGAGAGCAGAGCCGACTGGAGGAGCGAGAGCTTGCTCGCGCGGCGCGAGAAGTACGTCTGCGCGGCCGCCTCGACGCCGTACGCATGGTTGCCGTAGTAGACCGTGTTCATGTAGTTGGCGAGGATCCAGTTCTTCCCGTGCTTATCGCTCAGCTTGATGGCGAGGCAGGCCTCGACCAGCTTCCGGTGGAGGCTTCGCTCCTGGTGCCGGATGTAGAGGTTGCGCACGAGCTGCTGCGTGATCGTGGAACCACCCTCGACCGTGCGGCCGGCCCGGACGTCGTTGTAGGCCGCCCTCGCGATGCCCCGGAAGTCGATGCCGCCGTGCTCGTAGAAGCGCCGGTCCTCGATCGCGACCGTCGCCTTGCCCATCCACGGGCTCATCTCTTTCAGGGTCACCGGCTGGCGGTTCTTCTCGGCGGGGATCGAGCCGAGCGAGGAGCCGTCCGCCGCGTAGATGAACGAGTTGGAGCCGATCGTCGCTGGCCGGAGGTCCTGCAGGTCGCAGTCGGCCTGGATCGAGCGCGCGCTGCTGAAGCCGACCGTCCCGAGCACGGCGAGCAGCCCGAGGAGCACGACCAGGAGGACGGCGAGCTTGCGGCGTCGGCGGGCCCGGCGCGCGGTCCGCCGCTGGCGCCGGTGGTTCGGCACATATGGACGCGCGCCGCCGCGGGCTCGACCGTTGCCGGGCGGAGTGCTCACAGCAGGCTCTGTTCGCGCAGGCGGCGCGCAACGCGCCGGCGCAGCTCGCTCTGCACGCCCTCGAGCTCGGAGGCGTCGGGCGCCCACGAGCGAACCGTGACCGTCGCGGCGCCGTTGAGCCCCGTGACGAGCACGTCAGCGCGGGGATCGCCAGCTGTCTCCGTCTTCAGCAGGTCGACCACCGCATCGAGATCCTTGTCGAGCGGTACCTGGATCGACACCTGAGCGAGCTTCTCCCGACTGACGATGGTGGAGTTCAGAATCGTATCCGAGGCCAGCTTCTCGTTCGGGATCACGAGGCGCTTGTTCTCGGCTGTCTTGATGAAGGTGTACGTGAGCCCGATCTCCTCGACGACGCCCTCGACGTCGTCGACCGTGACCGTGTCACCGAGTCGCAGCGGCTGGGTGAACGCGATCACGATGCCGGCGACGAAGTTGGCCAACGGGCGCTGGGCGGCGAGGCCGACGACGAGGCCGACGATCGCCGATGAGGCGAGGAGCCCAGCGGCGATCGCTCGCACCTGCGGGACGACGAGGAGCGCGGAGAGGACGCCGACGACGATGATCGCCGTCATCAGGCTGCGGCGGAGGATCCCGTAACGCGTGGCCGCGGCTGCGGGGAGCTCGCGCTTCGACATGCGCCAGTCGACGATCTTCGCGAGGACGATCGCCCCGATCACGATCAGGCTCACCAGCAGCCAGCGTTCCCAGATCTCCATCGCGTTCTATTCGACGGGTAGGCGGGCGATCCTCAGCGGCGGCGGCGCGCGTTCGAGTTGGCGCGGAATCGGCACAGCCGCGTCGCGTGTTCGGCGATACGCTCGCAGCGGGTGGCGGGTGGAACTTTCTTCCCCACCCGGGTGGGGATCTGGGGTTGCTAGGATCGAGCTAGAGGGGCTTGCGGCCCGAGAAGCCCTCGTCCAGGCCGTGCCAGAAAGCGATCTCGTCCTCGCCCAGGCGCCAGCAGAGCAGGATCTCCTCCCCCTCGTGGGTCGCCGGAAAGTCGACGAGGCCGTCGTCGAGGTCCTTGACCAGCCCGCCCACCTCGTGGATCCGCGCGACACAGCGCGCGATGCCGGCGACCTCCTTGTCCAACCGCTCCTGCACGTCCTCCAACTCGTGCGGCTCGACGTTGCCGCCGTTGCCCGCGATCCGCGCCGTGAGCGCCGACTGCCGCTCCTGGAGCTCGACGAGCGCGCGCCGGTGCTCAACGAGCTCCTCCGTCAGCGGACGCACCTCTCCGAGCGCCTCGTTCGCCTCCTCAACCGTGAAGTACCGCTCCTCCACGCCCGTATGATCCGGCCGTTGTGAGCGCGGGTCAACGGCTTCGGGAGCCACGCGCCGAGGCGAGCGACCTGCCCGCTCGAGTCAGCGCGCGCAATCCGGCTGTCGAGATCTTCATCTGGAGCCGCCTGGCGATCTGGGTTGCGGCGCTCTTCGCCCTCTTCGTCTTCGAACCGAGCCGAAACCCCGACGCGGCGCGCTGGGACGACCCCTCGGTGACGCACGACCTGGGCGCCGTCACGGACGTCTGGGCGCGCTGGGACAGCGTCTGGTTCCTCCGCATCGCAGAGCACGGCTACCAGCACCTCTCGAGCTCGGCCACGGCCTTCTTCCCGCTCTACCCGGCGGCCGTCGGCCTACTCGGACACGTCCTTTTCGGCCACTACCTGCTCGCCGGGATCGTCGTCTCGCTCGCGGCCGGCCTCGCGACGTTCGTCCTGCTCTACGACCTCGCCGAAGGCAAGCTCGGAGCCGACGGCGCCCGCCGCGCGGTGCTCTACCTCGCCCTCTTCCCGATGGCGCTCTTCCTCCAGGCCGTCTACAGCGAGTCGCTCTACCTCCTGCTCACCGTCGTCGCGTTCCTGGCCGCTGAACGGCGCCGCTTCCTCGGCGCGGGGATCGCCTGCGGGCTCGCGCTCCTCACGAGACCCGTCGCGGTCGCGCTTCTGCCGGCGCTCGCGCTCTTCGCCTGGCGCTCGGCTCGGCCCTGGAGGAACCTCGCCCAGCTCGCGGTCGCACCGCTCGTCTTCGCCGCCTACCCGCTCCTGCTCTGGGCGCAGCGAGGCGATCCCTGGACATTCCTCGGCGCCGAGGGTTTCTGGTCGCGACACCTCTCGCCGGCCGGTCCGTTCGGAGGCGCCTGGGACGGCCTGCGGGCCGGCTGGGCGGGCATCCGACAGCTCGCATCGGGATCACACACGCACTCGTACTGGCCCGAGGTCCAGGGCACGGACCCGATGCGGGTCGCGGCGGTCAACCTCGAGTGCCTGGCCGCGCTCGTCCTGTTCGCGTTCCTGACCGTCGTCGCCTGGCGCCGCTTCGGCGCTCCGTACGGCCTCTTCGCGGCACTGAGCCTCGCGATCCCGCTCAGCCTGCCGAGCGACCGCTGGCCGCTCCTCTCCCTGCCGCGCCTCGGGCTAGGGGTCTTCCCCTTCTTCCTGGCCCTGGCGGCGATCGGCGGCCGCCCGCGCGCACATACCGCGATCGTCTCGATCAGCGCGCTCTTCCTCGGGGTGGCGGTCGTCCAGTGGGCCCTCTGGCAATGGGTCGCGTGACCCGCCCGGCATGAACTGGCGCCTCGGCGCCTGGTGCGCGCTGATCGTCTTCATGTCGACGGTCGCGTACGCGTCCCAGCTCACGAGCGGCCCGCCGCCCAAGGACGTGGCGTACCAGTGGAGCTCGAGCATCCTCGGGCTCGTCCAGTACGGACGTGATCCTGGGCATCCTCTACCTGATCACCCTCGGCCTCGATCGCCGGAAGCTTCCTCGCGTTCCGACGACCGACGTCGTGGCGGCGCGCAGTCGGAATCGCGTTCCTGATCCTGATCGCAGTGTTCGTCGTCAGCGCAGTCGTCGGCCAGTTCGCCAACCCCGAAAAGGAGCAGGGCCTGATCCCGCAAAACTGGGACTCGAGCAAGATCGCCCCGTTCGCGGCCTTCGCCATCGTCGTCGTGGTCGTCGCGCCGATCGTCGAGGAGCTGCAGTTTCGCGGCGTCGGCTACGGGCTCCTCGAGCGCTTCGGGCGCACCGCCGCCATCCTGCTCGTCGGGATCGCCTTCGGGCTGGTCCACGGGCTCGTCGCCGGCTTCCCGGTGATCGCGGTGTTCGGGATCGGCCTCGCCTACCTGCGCTCTAGAACGGACAGCATCTACCCGTGCATGCTGCTCCACGCGTCCTTCAACGCCTTCGGGCTGATCGTCGGCATCGCGAGTTAGCCTTTTGGCAATGCGGCGCATCGCTCCAGCTCTGGCCGTCTTCTTCGTCTGGGCCGCACCCGCGCACGCGAAGCCGATCGTCAGCGTCCAAGCGAGCGCGACGCTGGGAGCAGCGCCGCTCACGGTGACGCTCACGGCGAGCGGTGACGCCGCGACGTACCACTGGGACCTCGGGGACGGCTCGGCCGCGGACGGCCCTCTCGTACAGCACCAGTTCGGGCCCGGCCGGTTCACCGCGACGGTGACCGCGACCGACTCCGGCGGCGAGACCGCCCAGGCGAGCGTCGTCATCACGTCCGCCCAGCTCACGCTCAACGGCCCGAAGGTCGGCACCTACGGGCGCCGCACGACCTTCCGGGGACGGATGATCCCGGCTCTCAGAGGCGCTCCGATCACGCTCTATTCCGGCGACGCGCCCGTGCGCACGACCAAGCTGGACAAGAAGGGACGCTTCGTCGTCCGCGTACGCCAGAGCGCTCCGACCACCTACAGCGCCCGCTTCGAGACGGTCCCGTCGAACCCGGTCGCGGTCGCCGTTCGCCCCGGGCTGGACGTGGCCGTGCCGCGCTCGGGAATGCTCGGCCGGCCGCTCGTCGTGCGCGCCGTTCTCAGGCCGAGGAGCTCGGGAACGCTCCACGTGCGCGTCTGGAGGTCGGGCCACGAGCTGCCCGCGAAGGACTTCGGCGGCCGCGCGGTCGTCCACCTGAGCACGAAGCGCATCGCGAGCTACGTCGTCCGCATCACCGCGACCCCGACCGGCGCCTTCGTCGGCCGCCAGAAGACGGTCCGCACGAACGTCTTCCTGCCCTACCTGGCAGATGGCGCCCACGGGCCGAGCGTGCGCATTCTCGAGCGCCGGCTCGCCCAGCTCCACTACCTCCTGCGCGGAGTCGACAGCTTCTACTCGTACGACACCGCCGACGCGGTGCTCGCCTTCCAGAAGGTGAACGGCCTGGCGCGAACCGGCCGCGTCACGCCGGCTCGTCTGGCGCCGGCTCCAGTCCGCGCACGCGCCGCGGCCGCGGTACCGGTACGGGCACCACATCGAGGTCGACAAGTCGAAGCAGGTGCTGTTCGAGGTCGACCACGGACACGTCGTCCGGGTCGTGCACGTGTCGACCGGCGCGACGGGCAACACGCCGGTCGGCCTCTGGCACATCTACAGCAAGGTTCCCGGGAACGCTCCCGACAGGAATGTTCGACTCGAACTTCTTCCTGCGCGGCTTCGCGATCCACGGCTACCCGTCCGTGCCCACCTATCCCGCCTCCCACGGCTGCGTGCGCACGCCGATCTGGGCGGCCCCGATCCTCTTCGCCTCGAGCTACTACGGCGAGCCGATTTACATCTACTACTAGCGTCGCCGCGCTGCTGGGCGGGCTCCTGGCCGCGGCTGTCCTCGTCGTCGTCCTCCTGCCGCACGGGAAGAGCCAGCCGGTCGCCTGGCGCGACGCCAGCGGGCGGGTCGGCCCGGTGCTGACCTCCGATGTGACGCGGCGGCTGTTCCGGACGCAGGAGCAGTTCAGGGAGTTCTTCGGCTCCGAAGCGCAGGCGCCGGTCGATTTCTCGACCCGCCAGCTCCTCCTCGTCTCGCCCGGCCCACGCTCGAGCACCGGCTATTCGGTGCAAGTCCTCAGCGTGACCGAGCGGGACGACGCGATCACCGTCAAGGTCAGCGAGCGACACACCGTCGCTAGCCGACCACGTCGAGCCGCAAGTCACGTACCCGTACCGCCTGCTCAGCCTCCCGGCGGACGAGCCGGTCTACGTCGACTGGGCCGGCCGCTGACCGGCGCCTTGTAACAGCCTGTTACTAGGACTCTTCTTCGCCGACTGCGAACTGGTCCGGCGAGACGTCGTCGAGGAAGCGCTTGAACTCGTCGATCATCTCCTCCTCGTTCACCTCTTCGCCCTCGAACTCGATCGCCGACTCCTCGATCACGTCGTCGGCGGCGAAGATCGGCGCCTCGGCGCGGACGGCCAGCGCGATCGCGTCGGACGGCCGCGAGTCGATCTCGACCTCGGAGCCGTTCTGCTGCACCGTGATCGACGCGTAGAACGTGCTCTCCTTGAGCTCGGTGACGGTGATGCGGATCACCTGCGCGTCGAGCTGCTCGAGCATGTCCGTGACGAGGTCGTGCGTCATCGGGCGCGGGGTCGAGGCGCCCTGGAGCTTCATCAGGATCGCGGCGGCTTCGGGGTGGCCGATCCAGATCGGGAGGAACCGGTTGCCGTCGGCCGTCTTCAGCAAGACGATGGGCTGCTTGCTGCCCAGGTCGAAACTGACCCCGTAGATGACCATTTCATGCATGCCTGACCTCGATTCATCTTAGCGCCGAGCTCCGGCCCGTCCGTCCCCTCAAGGGGTACGCAGCCGTCGCTAGAATCCCACGTCCCGGGCGATTAGCTCAGTTGGTTAGAGCGCCGCTCTGATAAGGCGGAGGTCCGTGGTTCGAATCCACGATCGCCCACTCTCCGATTGAAGTCCGGCCCGCTGCGCGGGCCATGACGACTTCAATCGGATTCGTCGTTCGATCCGAAGCGTCGGTGAGCTGCGGCGGCAAAGCGCGCCGCAGCGGCGAAGGTCACGTGCAAATTCCTGCAAGGAGCTAGTGCAGGACTTGCGTGCGGTGCAGGTAGTCGTCCACCGTCAGCAGAAACGCTTCGTCCCGGGCGATCTCGCTCAGCGTTCCCTTCGTGAAGTCGTCCAGGTCCGGCGTCCCCGCGAGCTCGACGAGGAACGTCCCCAGACGGCCTTCCTGGGACATTGCGGCCATGTGCGCGAAGATCTGGCGCGCCTCGGCGTCCTGCGAGATCGCCTCCAGCGACTCGAGATCCTCGAGCCACTCGGCGAACATCAGCGGGCCGCCGCTTCCAGGGCTTCCGCGAGCTCCTCGAGCTGAACCTCGCTCTCGACCGGGATCTCGAGCCCGCGCGCGCTGACCCGGACGGGAAGCCCCGTCAGCCGCTCGGCCGCGATCTTGACCCGCTCCGCGAGCTGGGGATCCGCAGCCGGCCGCCGGCGGCGCTTCGTCGCGGCGCCCGGACCAGCGCGCCTCGCGCTCGGACGCGCGCACCGAGAGCCCCTGGCGAACGATCTTGCGTGCGAGCCGGCGCCTGCCCTCGTTGTCCGGCACCGCGAGCACCGCGCGCGCATGACCCTCGGTCAGCTCGCCCCGCTCGACCATCGCGAGAATGTCGTCCGAGAGCTCCAGCAGCCGCAAACGATTGGAGACGGCCGGCTTCGACGCGCCGACGCGCTCGGCGATGTCGCCCAGCGAGAGGTCGAACTCGTCGACGAGCACGGCGAAGGCGCGCGCCTCTTCGATCGGCGTCAGCTCCTCGCGCGCGACGTTCTCGACCAGGCCGAGCAAGAGCGCGTCGCGATCGGCCGCGTCCCGGACGAGCGCCGGAAGCGTCTGCAGGTTCGCCTCGCGCGCCGCCCGCCAGCGCCGTTCGCCCGCGACGAGCTCGTAGCCACCCGCGGCTCGTGGACGCAGGACGACCGGCTGGATGATCCCCTGCGCCCGGATCGACTCGGCGAGCGCCGCAGTCGCCTCGTGCTCGAATCGCTTGCGCGGCTGCCGAGGGTTCGGGTGGATCTGGTCGATGGGGACGTGCGCCAGCTCCGCGCCGCCGGCGCCACCGATCAGGACCTCGAGCCCCCGCCCGAGTCCTCGCCTTGCTGCGCTCTCGGTTGAACTCTGGTTGAGTCGACCGGTCATTTCAGACGGAGGCACGGGCTAAGCCCGCCCCTCCTGACAGCGGCGCCGCAAGCGGCGCCTCAGAGGAACGGTCGACAAGTTCCATCGCCACCTTCCAGTAGGCCTCCGCGCCGGCCGAGCGCGGGTCGTAGGTGATGATCGGCTCACCGTGGCTCGGCGCCTCTGCGATCCGAACGGAGCGAGGAACGCGCGCGCGAAAGAGCAGCGGGCCGAAGTGGCGCTCGAGCTCCGCGGCCACGTCGGCAGACAGCTTCGTCCGCGCGTCGACCATCGTCAGGATCACTCCGGCGAGCGCGAGGCTAGGATTGAGCCGCGTCCGGATCGCACCGAGTGAGGTGACGAGCTGCGAGAGGCCCTCGAGCGCGTAGTACTCGGCCTGCACCGGGACGAGCACTCGGCTCGCGGCCGCGAGCGCGTTGACGGTCAGCGGCCCGAGCGAGGGCGGGCAGTCGACGAAGACGAACGCGTGCGTCTCGGTCGCCGGGGCCAGCGTCTCCGCGAGGAAGCGCTCGCCGTCGCCGCGGCGCGCAAGGTCTGCGGCCGTTCCGGCGAGGTCCGGCTTGGACGGGATCAGGTCGAGGTTCTCGAAGCGCGTCGGCTTCGCGAGCTCGCCCGGCGGGGCCCCGTCGAGCAGGTCGCAGCTGGACGTCCCGTTCGCCCGCTCCCCGAGCCCCGAGGTCGCGTTCGCCTGCGGGTCGAGATCGACGAGCAGCACCCGTTCGCCCGCCTTCGCGAGGCAGGCTGCGAGGTTGACGGCAGTTGTCGTCTTGCCGACCCCGCCCTTCTGGTTGGCGACGGCGTAGATCCGCCCGGGCACGCAGTCCATTCTGATCAGGCGAGAGGACGTTTCCGGGCCAGGCCGGGCCGTCTCGGGAAACCCGCTGGAGTGGGGGCGATTTTGCGCGCGACGGCCAGTCCGCTCCGCTCCTCGAGCGGCGCGCCGCCGAGCTGCTCCGAGACCCGTGACAGCGCGTCCAGGTCCGCGGAAGGCCCGAGCCACAGCACCGCGGCGCCGCCTTCCCGGACGAGCGGCAGCACCCATTCGAGCGCGACCGGCGGCGGGGCGAGCGCCTTCGCAACCGCGACGCCGTAGCGATCCGTCTCCTGCTCCTCCGCGCGCCCGCGCACGACGGTCACGTTCGGAAAATCCGCCGCCGCTTGCTCGAGGAACGCGGACTTGCGCCCGTTCGAGTCGAGCAGCGTCACCTCACGGTCGGGCAGCCTCGCGGCGAGCGACGAGCCCCGGCGAACCGTTGCCTGAGCCCACGTCGACGATCCGCCCGCCGAAGGCGCGCACGACCTCGACTCCGCGCAATGCGTCCTCGACGAGCATCGCCCGAGCCTCGTCCCGGTCCTCGATCGCGGTCAGTCCGGGGGTCGCGAGAACCGCGTCGAGCCAGCGCTCGAGCCGAGGATCGGTCAACCGGTCGGAGTGATCACCACGAAGCGGTTGGGCTCCGTGCCCTCGCTCCCGGTCTCGATCCCGTCGAACGACTTCAGCCGCAGGTGCACGGTCTTCCGCTCGACGGCCGTCATCGGCTCGAGCTCGACCTGTGAGCGGGTCGCGAGCGCCTCCTCGGCGCTGCGCAGCGCGAGCGACTCGAGCGCCGCACGTCGCCGATCCCGGTAGCCGGCGGCGTCGACGACGACCTCCTTGCGGTCGTCCGGACGGGAGCGCCAGACGATCGCGTTCGCGAGGTACTGGATCGCGTCGATCGTCTGCCCGTGCTTGCCGATCAGCAGGCCGAGGTTCGAGCCGGAGCACGAAGCCGTGACCGTCTCGTCGTCCTCGAGGATGTCGATCCGGCAGCGCACGCCGATCCCGGTGGTGATGCGCTCGAGCAGGTCGCGCACGTCGGCCGCAAGCTCGCTGTCGCCGTCCCCCGTCGGCGCCTGCGCGACCTCCGCGTCGACCAATGCGACGACCCGCGCCGGCGCATAGCCCACGCCGAGCAGCCCGCGCTCGCCCTCGGAGACGACCTGGAAGCGAACGGCGCCCTTGTCGAGCCCCGGATGGAGCTTCTCGAGCTCGCGGAGCGCGGCCCACTTCGCCTCGCCGACGGTCTCGCCGGTCGCCTCGACCTGGCGCAGGTCCTCCATCAGCGCCTCGCCCTTTTCTTCTTCCGTCGCACGCGGCGCGGCTGCGCGGGAGGAGCGTCCGGCTTGTCCTCGGGCTCCGCGGCGCCGTCCTTGCTCTGCGGGGGCTCGGACTTCGGCGGAGTCCGCGAGGACCGTTTCGGAGGAGCCGCCGCCTTCGGCATCAACTGGCGGGTGACGACCCCCTGGCCGACCGTCCACAGGTTCGTCGTCACCCAGTAGATGACGAGCCCGACCGGGAAGTTGACGATCACCGGGACGAACGCGACCGGGAGGATCATCATCATCGTCCGCTGCGTCTTGTCCATCGTCGTGGACATGAAGTACGTCGACGCGAGCTGGCTCCCGACGTAGATCGCGAGCAGGAGGTAGCCCGACCAGTGCGCGTTCGCGTGGGCCGTGATGTCCGGGACGAGTCCGCCGAACCACGACAGGCTTCCGGCTGGCGGGTGCTTCGAGAACTGCCGCAGCACGAGGTAGAGCGCGATGAAGACGGGGAACTGGACGAGGAGCGGCAGGCACGGAGCGGCCGGGTTGACCCGGTTGTCCCGGTAGAACTTCATCAGCTCCTGGTTCCGCTTCTCCTTGTCGTGCTTGTAGCGCTGCTGGATCGCCTTCATCTCCGGCATGTGCGCCTGCATTGCCTGCATCGAGTGGATCTGCTTGACCGCGAGCGGGACCATCAGGAGCCGCACCATCACGGTCAGCGCGACGATCGCCCAGGCCCACGGGAGCCCGATCGTCCCGTGCAGCCACTCGAGGATGTTGCGGAGGACGTTCTCGAGCGGCGTGAGGATCGAGAAGAGCATCATCGGAAGAGCCTCTGCTGCTCGACGTGGTCGACCCCGCCCAGGCTCCACGGGTTGCAGCGGAGCAGCCGCCAGCCGGCCAGGATCACGCCGCGCACGAGCCCGTAGCGGCGCAGCGCGTCGATCGCGTACTGCGAGCAGGACGGGTGGTACTTGCAGCCGCCCGGGAAGAGCACGCCGAGCGTGTAGCGGTACGCGTAGACGAGGGCGATCCCGAGATACGAGGGCAGGCGCAGGATCTGGGTCATGCGGCCGCCTTCCCGAGCACCTCGTCGACCCGCTCTCCGAGCCAGTCGAAGCCCTTCGCCTCCGTCCCCTCGACGAGCCCGGGGCGCACGATCAGCACGTAGTCGTGCGCCGGCGGGAGCGTCTCGAGCCGTGCGCGCCAGAGCTCGCGCAGCTGGCGCTTGATCTTCGAGCGGACGACCGCGCCCCCGGCTCCCTTGGGCACGGCGATCCCGAGCCGCGGGTCGTCGCCGTCCTCACGGGGAAACCAGTACAGGACGAGGAACCGCGTCGAGGTCGACCGCCCGTGCCGATAGACGGCGTCGAAGTCCCTGGAGCGGGAGAGGCGGTTCCTGCGCTGCAAGTTGTCGAGTCTAGGCGGAGAGCCGCTTGCGGCCTCGAGCTCGGCGTCGCTTCAAGATCACGCGGCCGGCCCGCGTCGACATGCGCGCGCGAAATCCGTGCCGTCGCTTCCTGCGGCGTACGTTCGGCTGGTAGGTGCGCTTCACGGCGAGAGGTAAGAGAAAAAGAGGAACGAGCGCCCTTTTCGCACGGGCGTCGGGCCAGTATAGACGAGCCCTCTGTCCCCGCGTTATCCACAGCTTGGCGGGTGTTTACAGCTTTGAAAAACCGCTGCGCGGAGGCGGCTAGGGAACGCTAAGCACGGCGGTCCGATCGTATTGTCCACACCTGTGGAAAGCCATGTGGAGTGAGAAAAACTCCCTGCAAATCTGCATGTATTTGCCCACGGCGACCCTCCTTGTGACGCCCGGGAGACGCTGTTATGCTCGCCATTCCTTCCCCTGAGTCGAGGAGATCCCGGCGTCTTGGCGCGCCAGCAAGAGTTGACAGCAGACACCCTCTGGGCAGAGGTATCCGACCGACTCAAGGGAGCGCTCAACGACACGACGTTCGGCACCTGGTTCGGAGACGTCTCGGCCCGGGAGCTGAACGAGCGCGCGTTCGTGCTCTCGGTCCCGAACGACTTCACCCGCGACTGGATCGAAGGGCATTTCCTCGACCTGATCGGCGCCGCTGTCCGCGACGCGACCGGCGACGAGAAGGAGATCAGCCTCTTCGTCGAGCGCGAGGTCGAGCCCTCGGGCCCGATCGAGGACGCGCCGGCGCAGACGGCCCGCCGCGCATTCGAGATGAGCCAGAAGTACACGTTCGACTCGTTCGTGATCGGCTCGTCGAACAGGTTCGCGCACGCGGCCGCGCTCGCGGTCGCCGAGGCGCCGGCGCAGGCGTACAACCCGCTCTTCATCTACGGCGGCACGGGACTCGGGAAGACGCACCTCCTGCAGGCGATCGGGCAGTACGTCGGCGCCCATTCGCGCGCGCTCTCGGTGCGCTACATCACGAGCGAGACGTTCATGAACGACTTCATCAACTCGCTCCGCGACAAGCGGATCGAGGGCTTCAAGCAGCGCTACCGTACGTACGACCTGCTGCTGATCGACGATATCCAGTTCCTCGAGCACAAGGAGCGGATCCAGGAGGAGTTCTTCCACACCTTCAACTCGCTCTACGAGGCCGGCCGGCAGATCGTGATCTCCTCCGACCGCCCGCCGCGTGAGATCTCGACGCTCGAGGAGCGCCTGCGGTCGCGGTTCGAGTGGGGGCTGATCACGGACATTCAGCCGCCCGACCTCGAGACGCGCATCGCGATCCTGCGCAAGAAGGTGAAGACGGACGGCATCCACGTCCCCGATCCACAGGTGCTGACCTTCATCGCCGGCCGCGTGTCGACGAACATCCGTGAGTTGGAGGGCGCGCTCACGCGAGTGGTCGCCTTCTCGAGCCTGACGGCTCGCCCGATGACCGTCGAGCTCGCCCAGGACGTGCTCAAGGACGTCTTCCCGCAGGGCGAGGCGCCCGAGGTCTCGATCGAGCGCATCCAGACCGCGGTCTCGGACCGCTTCGGCCTCTCGATGGAGGAGCTCTGCGGCGACCGACGCTCGCAAAACATCGTCTACCCGCGACAGGTCGCCATGTACCTCTCACGCGAGCTCACGGACGCCTCGCTGCCGAAGATCGGGCGCGAGTTCGGTGGTCGCGACCACACGACCGTCATCCACGCGACGTCGAAGATCGCCCGCATGATCCGCGAGGACCGGTCTGTCTACAACCTTGTGCAAGAGCTGACCGCGAGGGTCAAGCAAACCCGGTAAATCTGGGGAAACCTGGACACGGCGCCGCAAGACATGTTCAAAACCGTCGATTCCCCACAGAACACGTCCCCAGGGCAAACCTGCTGCCCGCCTCAGCGCATACCATCTTCCCCAGAGTCCACACCCCTTACTGCTACTACGACCTTCTTTTAAATGACTGACATAGAAACTGCTGTTGGGTCGGCCGTGAAGGTCACGTGCCCCAAGGACGAGCTCACTCGCGCGCTCGCGGTCGTCGGACGAGCGGTCTCGACTCGTGCCAGCGTCCAGGTGCTGGGCGGCGTGCTCCTGCACGGCGGGGAAGGGCGGCTCCACCTCGCGGCCACCGACATGGAGCTCTCGCTTCGTCTCTCGGTCGAGGCGCAGGTCGAGGGCCAGGGCGCGGTCGTTGCGCCCGGGAGGCTGCTGGTCGACCTGGCGCGCCTGCTGCCGGAGGGCGAGGTGGTGCTGGAGCATCGGCCCGAGCAGGGAGTGCTCGAGATCACCTGTGGGCCGGCCGCGTACAAGCTGAACACGTACAGCGCGGAGGACTTCCCGAAGCTGCCCGACGTCGAGGGAGCGCAGACCTTCACCATCGACAGCGCCGCCTTCCTCGACACCGTGACGAAGGTTGCACGCGCAGCGTCGCGTGACGAGTCGCGCCCCGTGCTGACCGGAGTGCTCGTCCACTTCGAGGGCTCCAACCTCGTCATGGCTGCGACCGATTCGTACCGGATGTCGGTGAAGATGACGGAGCTCGAGGAGGCTGCCGGCGCGGAACTGGAGGCGATCGTCCCGGCCCGTGCGTTGACGGAGCTCTCGCGGATCGCGCAGGACGCCGCCGAGTTGCGAATCGGCGTCCAGGAGAACCACGTCGTCTTCGGTGCAGGCGACGTCTGGCTGACGACGCGGCGCATCGACGGGCAGTTCCCGAACCACAAGCAGCTGATCCCCGAGACCTTCGAGCACGAGATCGCGCTGCCCCGCGAGGAGTTCCTCGAGGTCGTGCGGCGCGCGGCCGTGATGGCGCAGCGGAACTCGCCGCTCCGGCTTCGGTTCGCCGAGGGCGAGGTGACGATCTCGGCGCAGACGCAGGACGTCGGCGAGGCGAAGGAGTCGCTGCCGGTGCCGTTCACTGGCGAGCCGCTCGAGATCGGGTTCAACCCGGAGTTCCTGCGGGACGGGCTCGAGTCGGTGCATACCGACGAGATCGCGCTGCGGCTGATCAGCCCGCTCCGCCCTGGCCTCCTGCGCTCCGAGGACGAGAGCTTCTCGTACCTGATCATGCCGATCCGCCTAGCAGGCTGATCGTCGAGCACGTCACGCTCCGCGACTACCGCTCCTACGCGTCGCTCGAACTGGAGCTTCGGCCAGGGCTGGTGCTCGCCGTCGGCCGGAACGGCGCGGGCAAGACGAACCTGCTCGAGGCGCTGCACGTCGGAACGCAGGGCTTCTCGCCGCGAAGCCGGAACGACGCCCAGCTCGTTCGCTTCGGCACCGAGGCTGCGAGGGTCGAGCTGGCCGGCTCGCGGGGCGGCTCCCGGCTCGAGATCGAGGTCACCCTCCGTCCCGGCGACGCGAAGAAGGCTCGGCTGAACGGCGCGACCCTGCGCGCAGCGGAGCAGCTCCGCTCCGAGGTCTCGACGCTCGTCTTCACGCCGGACCGGCTCGTCGTCGTCAAGGGAGGGCCGGCTGCCCGGCGGGCGTACTTCGACCGTGCTCTGGGACGGCTGTTTCCCGCCCGCGCGGGTGTGCCGGCCGAGTACGGCGCGGCCGTGGCGCAACGGAACGCCGCGCTGAGGCGGGTCGCGATCGGCGCCTCGTCGAAAGACGCCGTCTCGCCGTGGACCGAGCGGGTCGCCGACCTGGGCTCGGCGCTAGTCGAGGCTCGCCGGGAGGCGATCTCGCTCCTCGCCCCTCCGTTCGCCGAGCGCGCCGACGAGCTCGGCCTCCCGGGTGGGGAGCTGCGCTACGAGGCCGATCCGCCCACGGTCGAAGCGCTCGAGGCCCGCCTCGACGACGACCTCGACCGCGGGACCACGGGCCTCGGGCCGCACCTGGACGACGTCGAGCTCAGGGCCGACGACCGCGACTTGCGCCGCTTCGGCTCGCAGGGCGAACAGCGCCTGGCCGTCCTCTCGCTGATCCTGGCCGAAGCTGCGCTCCTGGCCGAACGCGGTCCCGCGCCGCCGCTGCTCCTTCTTGACGATGTCCTCTCCGAGCTCGACGAGGGCAGGCGAGCAGCGCTCGCCGAGCGCCTCGCAGGGCCGGGGCAGACCCTGATCACGGCCACGGCCGCCTCAGCCCTGCCCGCGGAGCCGGCCCAGCTCGTCGAGGTGACACCCGGAGCCGCGAGCTGAAGCCCGACCGCATCGGCAGCGCCGTTCACCGGGAGCTCGCGCGCTTCGGCCCGGCCGAGGGCATGAGCGAGATCGTGCGCGCCTGGCCGGGCACGGTCGGAGACCAGATCGCGCGCAACGCCTGGCCCGGGCGGCTGGCCCGGGACCGCACGCTCCACGTTGCGACATCCTCTTCGGCCTGGGCGTTCGAGCTCGCGCAGCTCGAGCCGAAGCTGCTCGAACGGCTGCGAGAAGCGCTCGGCGAGACGGCGCCGGCGGCGCTGCGATTCGCGCCGGGTAAGCTCCCCGAGCAGTCCCCGGAGGAGCTCGAAAGCAGTCCGAGGCGGGGTCGAGAGCCGACAGCCGAGGAGCGCGAGCTGGCCGCTGCGCTGGCGGCTGGGATCGAGGACGAGACCCTGCGGAAAATTGTTGCGAAGGCGGCGCTGGCGAGCCTCTCCAGGCCCGACTGACGGCCGGTGGATCTGGTACACTGTGCGTAGCCCAAAAAGGGAAGATTTGCAGGGCTTTTTTTAATGGCAGAAGCAGCTTACACAGCAAAAGACATCACTGTTCTCGAGGGTCTGGAGCCGGTTCGCAAGCGACCCGGCATGTACATCGGCTCGACGGGCTCCCGGGGGCTCCATCACCTCGTCTTCGAGGTGGTCGACAACTCGGTCGATGAGGCCATGGCTGGTCGGGCCGACCTCGTCGAGGTGACGCTGCATCCGGACAACTCGGTGACCGTCAGCGACAACGGTTCGGGCATTCCCACGGACGTGATGAAAGACCAGGGGCTTCCCGCGGTGACGGTCGTCTTGACCAAGCTGCACGCCGGCGGGAAGTTCGGCGGCGGCGGCTACAAGGTCTCCGGCGGCCTGCACGGCGTGGGCGTCTCGGTCGTGAACGCGCTCTCGGCGTGGCTCCACGTCGAGGTGAAGCGCGACGGCAAGGTTTTTCGGCAGGAATTCGCGCGAGGCGAGCCGACCACCGACCTGAAGAAGGTCGGGCCGACGAAGGAGTCGGGCACGACGATCACGTTCTTGCCGGATCTCGAGATCTTCGACGAGCTCGAATGGTCGAGCGAGGTTCTCGTCCAGCGCCTGCGCGAGACCGCGTTCCTGACCAAGGGGCTGCGAATCGTGCTCATCGACGAGCGCCAGGGCGACGAGCGGCACGAGTTCTACGCCGAGGGCGGCATCCGGGACTTCGTCGGCTACGTGAACGACTCGAAGGATCCCGCCCACAAGCACATCGTCTACCTCGAGGGGACGACGAACGGCGACTCCGCCGAGACCGGCCAGGTCGAGGTCGCGATGCAGTGGAACACGTCCTACGTCGAATCGGTCTTCTCGTTCGCGAACAACATCAACACCCATGAAGGCGGCTCGCACCTCTCCGGCTTCAAGTCCGCGCTCACACGCACGCTCAACGACTATGCGCGCAAGAACGGCATCCTCAAGGAGAAGGACGACAACCTCGAGGGCGAGGACGTCCGCGAAGGGCTTGCGGCCGTGATCTCCGTCAAGCTCCAGGACCCGCAGTTCGAAGGGCAGACGAAGACGAAGCTCGGAAACGCCTGGGTGCGCGGTCTCGTCGAGCAGACGGTCAACGTCAAGCTCGGCGAGTTCCTCGAGGAGAACGCGACCGAGGCGAAGCAGATCCTCCAGAAGGCGCTCGCTGCGCGAAACGCGAGGCAGGCTGCCCGCAAGGCCCGCGAGCTGACGCGCCGGAAGAGCGCGCTCGACAGCATGTCGCTGCCGGGCAAGCTCGCCGACTGCTCGATCAACGATCCCAGCTCGGCGGAGCTCTACCTCGTCGAGGGCAACTCGGCCGGTGGCTCCGCGATCGACGCGAGGGACCGGACGTTCCAGGCGATCCTGCCGCTGCGCGGCAAGGTGATCAATTCCGAGAAGAACCGGATCAACAAGGTGCTCTCGAATGCGGAGATCCAGTCGATCATCACCGCCATCGGCACGGGCATCGGCGACGAGTTCGACCTCGAGAAGCTGCGCTACCACCGGGTGATCGTCATGACCGACGCCGACGTCGACGGGTCGCACATCCGAACGCTGATCCTCACGTTCCTCTACCGCCAGATGCAGGATCTCGTCGAAGGCGGATACATCTACATCGCGGTCCCGCCGCTCTACCGCGTGAAGATCGGGGGCCGGGAGCAGTACGTCGAGAAGGAGTCGCAGTTCGAGGACATCCTCGTCCGCGAGCGCGTGAAGGACGTCGTCCTCTCCGCCCGGGACGGCGAGGGCCAGAAGCTCACGGAGGCCCGCTACCGGCGATTCACGAAGGCGCTGAACGAGTTCGAGGGCTGGACCGCGCGCTTGCGCGCCGACTTCGGGGGCGCGGCCGCGAATTTCGTGATCAGCCACCGGCTCGTCGAGGTCGACATCGACGACGCTGCCGGCAAGGACCTCGCGCAGACGCTCCTGTCCGTTGGCGAAGAGGGCCACGAGCTGTCGATCCTCGAGCAGACGGACGAGTCGACCACGATCAAGGTCGTCGAGGTCGAGTCGAGCGCCGCCAGCCACGTGACGATTCCGACCGGTGTCTTCGCCTCGCCCGTCTACGCGAACCTGCGCCGCTCCTACGCGCGCCTCGTCGAGATCGTCGGCATGCCGCCGTTCGAGCTGACGCTGGGCAAGAAGGTGCGCACGGCCGACACGTTCGAGGGGCTCCGCCACGAGGCGCTCGACCTCGCGAAGGAGGGGATCAACGTCGGTCGGTTCAAGGGCCTCGGTGAGATGAACCCGGAGGAGCTCTGGGCGACGACGATGGACCCGGCGAACCGGATGCTGGTCAAGGTCGAGGTGGAAGACGCGGCGGCCGCCGACCGGATGTTCTCGATGCTGATGGGCGATCAGGTCGAGCCGCGGCGCGAGTTCATCGAGTCGAACGCAAAGGACGTCCGCTTCCTCGATGTCTAGCGTCGAACCACTCGGCGCCGGCCGGATCGAACCGCGCGAGCTCGAGCAGGAGATGCGCTCGAGCTTCCTCGACTACGCGATGAGCGTGATCGTGGCGCGCGCGCTCCCGGACGTGCGCGACGGGCTGAAGCCGGTGCACCGGCGCGTGCTCTACGCGATGCACGAGGCCGGTCTGCAGCCGAATCGGCCGCGCCTCAAGTGCGCGCGCGTCGTCGGTGACGTGATGGGCTCGTACCACCCGCACGGCGACGTCGCGATCTACGACACGCTCGTCCGCATGGCGCAGCCGTTCTCGATGCGCTACCCGCTCGTCGACGGGCAGGGGAACTTCGGGAACATCGACGACTACCCCGCTGCGGCGATGCGGTACACCGAGTGCCGGCTCACGCGGCTGGCGACCGAGCTGCTCCGCGACATCGACGCCGACACCGTCGACTTCGTCCCCAACTACGACGAGTCGCGCCGGCAGCCGAGCGTTCTCCCCTCGCGCTACCCCAACCTGCTCGTCAACGGGTCGCAGGGCATTGCAGTCGGCATGGCGACGAACATCCCGCCGCACAATCTCGGCGAGGTGGTCGACGCGCTCGTCGCGCTGATCGACGATCCCGAGATCGACGTCGACCGCCTGACGCGCCACGTCAAGGGCCCCGACTTCCCGACGGGCGGGATCATCGTCGGCCGCGAGGGGATCCGCGAGGCGTACCGCTCGGGCCGCGGTCGAATCGTGATGCGGGCGCGCGCTCACGTCGAGGAGCTGCGCGGCGGCAAGACCGCGATCATCGTGAGCGAGCTGCCCTACGGGGTGAAGAAGGGCGGCGACTCGGGCGTGATCAAGAAGATCGCCGACCTCGTCAACGAGAAGGTGATCTCGGAGATCTCCGACGTCAAGGACCTCTCCGACAAGACCGGCATGCGCATCCAGATCGACCTGAAGCGCGAGGCGATCCCGCAGGTCGTCCTGAACAAGCTCTACAAGCACACGGCGCTGCAGGCGACCTGGGGCTACAACGCCGTCGCACTCGTCGACGGGGTGCCGCGGACGCTCGCGCTGCGCGACCTGCTCGGCCACTACCTCGACTTCCAGCGCGAGGTCGTCACCCGCCGGCTGAAGTACGAGCTGCGCAAGGCCGAGGCGCGGGCCCACGTCCTCCTCGGCTACCTGATCGCGCTCGACAACCTCGACGCGGTGATCGCGCTCATCCGGAATGCCGCCGACGCCGACGCGGCGCGCGAGGGCCTGATGAAGGAGTTCGAGCTCTCCGAGATCCAGGCACAGGCGATCCTCGACCTCCGTCTGCGCGCGCTGACGGCGCTCGAGCGCAAGCGGGTCGAGGACGAGCACAAGGATCTCGTGGAGCGGATCGGCGAGCTGCGAACGATCCTCGGCGACGAGTCGAGGATCGGAGCGCTCATCCGCGAGGAGCTGCTCGAGATCAAGAGCATCTACGGCAAGAACGACGACCGGCGCACGGAGATCATGGCCGCCGAAGGCGAGTTCTCACTCGAGGACATGATCGCCGAGGAGGACATGGTGATCGCGATCACGCGGTCGAACTACATCAAGCGCCTTCCGGTCACGACGTACCGGGAGCAGCGCCGCGGCGGACAGGGCGTCATGGGCATGGACTTGAAGGAGGACGACTACATCGAGCACCTGTTCGTGGCGTCCACCCACGACTACGTCCTCTTCTTCACCAACGTCGGCAAGGTCTACCGCCTCAAGGTGCACGAGCTCCCGCTCGGGTCGCGCCAGTCGAAGGGCCGGGCGATCCAGAACCTGCTCCCGTTCC
Source organism: uncultured Actinomycetes bacterium (assembly GCA_963850415.1). Classification (GTDB taxonomy): domain Bacteria; phylum Actinomycetota; class Thermoleophilia; order Gaiellales; family Gaiellaceae; genus VAXT01. The sequence continues at coordinate 574,431 of CAWKLE010000003.1, read as the reverse complement.
GCCAGGACGAGCAGGTGCGCGCCGTGATCCAGACGCGCGACTTCGAGGAGTCGAAGTTCCTCGTCTTCGCGACGAAGAACGGGATCGTCAAGAAGACGGAGCTCCAGGCGTACAACACGCCGCTCAAGGCCGACGGGATCATCGCGATCAAGATGCGCGAGGAGGACGACGAGCTCGTCTCGGTTCGGCACTCGACCGGCGAGGACGACATTCTCATGGTCTCGCGCAAGGGCCAGGCGATCCGCTTCAGCGAGAAGGAGGCGCGATCGATGGGCCGCGACACGGCCGGCGTCAAGGGCATGGGCCTGCGCAAGGGCGACGAGGTCATCTCGGCCGACGTGATCGGTGTCAACGAGGGCGACCTGCTCGTGGTGACCGAGAACGGGTACGGGAAGCGGACGAAGCTCGCCGACTATCCGCGCAAGGGCCGCGGCGGCCTGGGCGTGAAGACCGTCCAGCTGACCGAGGCCCGCGGCCACCTGGTCGGAGCCCGCATCGTGCGCGACGACTACCAGGTGATGCTGATCTCGAACGGCGGCACGGTGATCAAGATCCCGGTCAACGACGTCAGGCGGCTCGGACGGTCGACGCAGGGCGTTATCGTGATGCGCCTGCGCGAGGGCGAGCTGGTCTCCGCGCTCGCTCCGGTCGTCGAGGCCGACGAGGCTCAGGCGCCGGAAGACGGCTCCGAACCGGCCGCGGCGCCCGCCGGCGACACCGCCTGAGCCCCGCTATTTCAGCGGCTTCCAGGTCGAAACCCTTCACAAAACGCGTTGAGAGCGATATATCTTCGCGCCGAGGGGTCCTGTCCTCGCCGGGAGAGGGGTATGGCCGCCAGCAGACAAGTAGACCTTTTAGAGCCGATCGATCTTTCGGCGCACCTCGACAAGATCCAGCTCTATCTTGGTCAGGTGTGCCAGATCGCAGGCATCTCGAAGATGCAGCTCGACTACTGGACGAACAAGGCGCAGATCCCGACGCAGGGCCGGAAGCAGCGCATCTACGACATGGACGCGGTCGAGACCGTGATGCTGATCAAGCAGGCGAAGGACAAGGGCCTGAACCTCGGTGCGGCGATCGAAGCGGCGCGCCGTTTTCGCGAGCTGAACGGCAAGGACGGGGCCGAACCTACGCCCTGAGGCGCTGCGCGGCCTCCTCCGGGGGGAGCGAATTGACGTAGATCCCCGCGCCCAGCTCGAGCCCCGCGAAGACGGTCAGCCTGGGCACGAGCTCGATGTGCCAGTGCGCCCCGGTGTGCAGCCAGGCGTTCAAGGGGACCGGACCTTCGGTCTCGCGTAGCCGGCGGATCGCGTCACGGAGAAGGAGAGCTGCGTCGACGAGGTCGGCCTCGCTGGGCTCTGCCGCGTGCTTTCTCGGCGCGAGCACGAGCTCGTACGGGGCACGGCCTGCAGGCGCGGCAAACGCGGTGACATCGCCGCGAAGGGCGATCTCGAGCTGCTCCTGCCGGAGAACCTCGCACACGCCGCAGCTGCCGTCCCGGAGCCGGGGCAGCTCCTCGAGGGCGGTCGGTGGCGGCTCGCGCAGCCAGAAGAGCTGCGAGTGGCTGTGCGGCAGGCTCGAGCCGGCGACACGGCCCTCGTTGAGCACGACCTGGACGTAGGCGAACCCCTCGGCTTCCGCGGCGCGGCGGCGCGCGTACAGGGCCGTCGCGACGGCTTCGACCTCCGTCTCCTCCAGCTCGGCCAGCGAGCGGGCGTGTCGCGGCGTGTGCACGACGACCTCCTGTCGCTCGAGCGCCGGGTAGAGGTTGGGGACGACGCGGACCTGCCAGCCTGGAGTGTCCGGGAGGCGCCCCGCGGGAGCCACGGCGTACGTCTCCGGCGGCGTGCGGTCCTCGCGTCCCTCGCAGAACGGGCACTCGTCCAGCTCGGCCTGGGTCGGCTCCGGGATCGTGGGGCGCTCGACCCCGGGCCGCCGCGCCCGGGCAGGCGCGATTGCGACCGTTCGTCCTGAGATCGGGTCTCGCCTGAGGTCCGGCGTCAGTTGGCCGGTCCGCCCGAGCGCTGCATCGTCTCGATGAACGGCCTGAAGAGATCGATCGGCACCGGAAGGATGATCGTCGACGACCGCTCGGAGCTGATCTCGAGCATCGTCTGGAGGAAGCGCAGCTGGAGCGAGATCGGGTTCTGCGCGAGCACCTCGGCGGCGTCCTTCAGCCGCTCGGAGGCCTGGAACTCGCCCTCGGCGGCGATCACCTTCGCGCGCCGCTCGCGCTCTGCCTCCGCCTGGCGCGCCATCGCCCGCTGCATCCCGGTCGGGATCTCGACGTCCTTGACCTCGACGATCGAGACCTTGATGCCCCACGGCGAGGTCGCCTCGTCGATGATCTGCTGGAGGATCGCGTTGATCTTGTCGCGCTCGGACAGGAGCTCGTCGAGCACGTGCTGGCCGAGGACGCTCCGCAGCGTGGTCTGGGAGATCTGCGACGTCGCGACCATGAAGTTCTCGATCTGCACGATCGCCTTCTCCGGGTCGATGATCCGGAAGTAGGCGACGGCGTTCACGCGGACCGGGACGTTGTCCTTCGTGATCACTTCCTGCGGCGGGACGTTCAGCGTCACCGTTCGCAGGTCGACGCGGACCATCTTGTCGACGATCGGAATCAGCAGGAAGAGACCCGGGCCCTTGGGTGGCGACTTCAGGCGGCCGAGCCGGAAGATGACGCCCCGCTCGTACTCGCGCGCCACGCGCACGGATGCGGCCAGCACGATCAACAGGAAGACCGCGATTGCTGCGACTGCGATCAGGGCGCCCACGGAGCGAGAATCCTACTGTGTTTGTGGCGTGGATCGAGCGGCTCGACCGGTCAGTTCGGACGGACGAACGGGCGAAGCCCGCCCGTCCTGATGGCGGCGCCGCAAGCGGCGCCTAAGTCACGGGAATCGGCTGCTCGGCCGGTTCGACCTCGAGGACGAGGTCGTCGTCGATGGCGTCGATCCGGACGGGCGCGCCTCGCTCGAGGGGTCCGTCGCTGGAGCGCGCGTGCCAGAGCTCTCCGCGGACGAACACCGTCCCGACCGGCGACAGGGTTTCGCGCACGACTCCGACCTGTCCGACGAGCTCGCTGCTCCCGGTCACGACCGGGGCCCGGCGGGCCTGGACGATCTTGAACGCGACGAAGGCCATCAACCCGGCGATCACCCCGGCGATCGCGATCACGACGGGCAGTGAGACCTGGTACGTGTTGCCGGCCGGCTCGAAGAGCAGCATCGCGCCGAGCACAAAGCAAACTGCCCCCGCGAGCGTGATCGCGCCGTGGGTCGGGACGAACGCCTCCGCCGCAAAGAACCCGAACGCGAGCAGCATCAGCAGGAGGCCCGCGGCGCTGATCGGCAGCACCTGCAGGCCGAACAGGCCGAGGATGAGGCTGATCGCGCCGACCGTACCCGGGAAGATCAGCCCCGGGTTCCAGAGCTCGACGACCAGGCCGAGCAGCCCGATCGACATGAAGAGGACGATCAGGTTCGGGTCGATCAGCGTGTCGAGGACCTTCTGCCAGAGGGACATGTCGACGTTCGTGATCTCCGCGTCCTTCGTGTGCAGGACGATCCCCTTCGGCACGGTCTTCGTCCCGTCCACCTTGTTCAGCAGCGCGGGCAGCGTCGGGGCCATGACGTCGATCACGTTCCTCTTCAGCGCTTCGGTCGCACCGAGGTTCGACGCCCGGCGCACTGCGGCCTGCGCCCAGGCGGCGTTGCGGCCGTGGGCGCGCGCGAGCTCGCTCAGGGACGCGGCGGCGTCGTTGACCACCTTGCGCCGCAGGTCGGACTGGATGTTCCCGCCGCCGACGTCGATCGGCGTGGAGGAGCCGATGTTCGTCTGCGGAGCCATCGCCAGCAGGTCGGCGGCCTGGCTGATCCAGACGCCGGCGGACGCGGCTCGAGACCCGGGCGGGGAGACGTAGACGATCACCGGCACCTTCGACGCGAGCTCGGCCTTGTAGATCTTCTGCATCGACGTGCTCAGGCCGCCGGGCGTGTCGAGCAGGATCACGACCGCGTTGTAATGGTCGCGGTTCGCGCGGGCGATCTGGTCGTTGACGTAGCTCTGCGTGACCGGGTTGACGTCGTTCTCGAACTTGACCGCGAGGACACGAGGCCGCGACGTCGTAGCTGAGGCGGTGGCGCAGAAGACGACAGCCGCGATGGTCGCGACAAAAAAGCACCGCAAGAGCAGCCTTTTCACTTGTAAGAATTCTATCTGCGGACTTGTGGCCGACCCGGGTCTTTGCTTCCGTAGTGGGGCCGCCCGATGAAGGTTCTTCGCCTAGTCCTTCTTCTGCTGGTCGTGTCGCCGGGCACCGCGCTCGCATCCGGCACGACGCTCACCTCGCACGACCTCAGGCCGGGGGTCAATCGACCCGCCCACAGGTTCGACCTGGTCGGCCTGCACTGGAAAGGCAGCGGGGCCGTCTCGTTCCGGACGAGGACCGTGGCCGGACGCTGGACCGGCTGGCGCAACGCGGCGCCCGAGGCCGACGGGCCTGACGCGGGAACCCACGACCTGCGGGCCCGGGGCTGGCAGCTCGGAAGCCCGTTCTGGACCGGGCCGTCGAACCGGATCCAGGTGCGCACGTTCGGCCGCGTCACCCGGGTCCGTGCGTACTACGTCTGGAGCCCGGCGCGGAAGATCCGCCTGCGGACGGTCGCGAAGGCGGGCTCGCCGCTGATCATCACCCGCGCCAGCTGGGGCGCTGACGAGAAGATCCGCCGCAAGAAGAAGCCGGCGTACGCGGACACGCTGCGCTTCGCCGTCGTCCATCACACCGTCGGCACGAACTCGTACAGCCGAGCGCAATCCGCGTCGATCGTCCGTGGCATCGAGCGCTACCACGTGCTCGCGAACGGCTGGGACGACATCGGTTACAACTTCCTCGTCGACAAGTACGGCCAGATCTTCGAAGGCCGATGGGGCGGCGTCGACCGCAACGTCGTCGGTGCACACGCGCAGGGGTTCAACCAGGGCTCGGTCGGCGTCGCGCTGATCGGGACCTACGACTCGACCTCGATCACGCCCGCCGCGCGCGCCGCGCTGATCCGGCTCCTCGCGTGGCGCCTCGACGTGGCGCACGTCGATCCGCTCTCGACCTTCAGCTGGCGCTCGACCGGGAATCCCGAAGTACCCGGCGGGGCGCATGATCACGCTGCGCACGATCTCGGGGCACCGGGACACCGGGTACACGTCGTGCCCGGGGAGCCAGCTGTACGGGCAGCTGCCTTCGATTGCGCGCGCCGTCTCGCAGACCGGCCTGCCGAAGATGTACTTCCCCGCGGCGACGGGCGCGCCGGGCGAGCCCGTGCGCTTCACGGGCACGCTCACGCAGTCGCTGCCGTGGTCGGTGACGGTGACGCAGCCGGACGGGAACATCGTCGGCTCGGGCCAGGGCGAGGGCACCAACATCGACTGGACCTGGGACGCGCGGACGATCCCGGCCGGCAAGTACCTCTACGCGATCGACGCGGGACCGACCGTGCGGCCGGCGACGGGCATCGTCACCGGCACGACCACGCGCTCGATGCTGACGGCGCTGGCCAAGCCGGCCCTGTTCACCCCGAACGGCGACGGGAAGGCCGACTCGACGCTCGTCCGCTACCAGGTGCGGGAGCCGGCGATCGTCACGGGGACGCTCGTCGACGCGTTCGGGACTCCGCTCACGACGCTCTTTGTCGAGTCGAAGACCAAGGGGTCGTACGCGTTTCGCTGGGACGCGGCGGGGATCGCCGATGGGCGCTACGGGATCGTGCTGACGGCGCGGAACGCGATCGGGATCGAGACGACGGCCACGCTGGCGGTGATCGTCGACCGCACGACTGCCGGGTTCCAGGTCTCACCGCAGGTCTTCTCGCCGAACAACGACGGCCGGCTCGACACGACACGCTTCAGCTTCACGCTCGACAAGCCTGCCCGGGCGACGCTCACGATCCGCCGCGGGAAGCGTGGGATCGGCCAGGTCTTCTCGGGCCCACTGCAGGCAGGGCTCCAGGCGATCGACTGGAACGGTCGCTTCCGCCGCGGAGTCGGCGAGCACGAGTTCAGGGCCGATCTGCGCGTCACCTCGCCGGTGGCGACGGTCACGAGCTCGGTCGCGTTCGCGACGGACACGACCGGGCCGCGGCTGAAACGCGTCTCCGTGTCGCCGCTTCGCTTCTCGGTCAACGAGCCGGCCGACGTGACGGTCGTCTTCGACGGCACGAGGACGGTGACCCTCCGCCGGCTCCAGCCGGGCAGGTTCACCTTCCCGTCGGGAGACCCGTTCACATCCTTCGCCGCCGTCGCCCGGGACTTCGCGGGCAACGACGGCCGGCCGATCAGGTACCCGTAGCCGCGACCCAGTCGTCGTAGGCGCGCTCGAGCCGCTCGAGAAGCTCGATGAGGAGCTCGACCCGGTCGAGCTCGCGGCCGGTCTCGAGCAGAAGCGAGGTGGCCGACGGGTCGATCCCCTGCGGCAGGTCCGGCGAGGTCACGTTGACGTTGACGCCGATGCCCAGCACGACGCGGCCGTCCCGGGCCTCCGCGAGGATGCCCGCGGTCTTGCGACCGCCGACCAGGATGTCGTTCGGGAGCTTGATCTCGGGCGTCAGGCCGGTGACGCGGGCGATCGCCTCCGCGCACGCCTGGCCGGCGACGGGCGTCAGCTCAGGCAGGCGTGCCGTCTCGACGGGCGGCTCGAGCAGGAGCGAGAAGAGCAGGCTCACTCCGGGTGGCGAGAGCCAGCGGCGTCCGAGGCGTCCACGGCCCTCGGTCTGCTCCTCGGTGAGTGCGACGGCGCCCTCCGAGAGCTCTTCGCCGAGCAGTCGCTGCGTCGACGGGCACAGCTCGACGAAGACGTACGGATGCCCGAAACGCCCGCGCAGTCTCGGAACCACGGTTTCTGGCGTCAGTAGCGGAGTCACGGCCAACTACACTAGGCCGCCCGTGCCGATTGCCGCGCTCAGCACGCTTCAGGTGAAGCTCACCCTGGTTCGACCGGTCAGCTCCGACGAACGACCCGGCGGAGCCCCGCCGTTCTGATGGCGGCAACGCAAGCGTTGCCTTGGTCACGCGCGGAGATCGAAGAGATCCTGCCGCATCGCGACCCCTTTCTCCTGATCGACGAAGTGATCGAACTGGAGCCTGGCCGCCGCGTGGTGGCCCGCAAACGCGTGCGGCCGGACGAGTGGTACCTCGCGGGCCACTTTCCTGGGCGGCCGATCATGCCCGGCGTTCTCATCGTCGAGGCGATGGCGCAGACCGGAGCGGTCGCGGTCCTCTGCAGCGAGGAGAACCGAGGGCGGCTCGCGCTCTTTGCCGGAATCGACGGCGTCCGTTTCAAGCGGATCGTCGAGCCGGGTGACGAGCTCGAGCTGACCTGCGAGCTCGAACGCGTGCGCGGGCCGATCGGCAAGGGCCGCGCCGAGGCCCGTGTCGACGGGCAGCTCGCCGCGCGCGGGACGCTGACCTTCGCCGTGGAGCCGGAATGATCGGCAGTGCGACCTCGAACGGGCGCATTTCGATCACGGGCATCGGTGCGCAGGCCCCGGAGCGCGTGATGGCGAACGCCGAGCTGGCGCAGATGGTCGACACCTCGGACGAGTGGATCATGGAGCGCACGGGCATACGCGAGCGCCGCGTCGCGGCTCCGGACGAGGCGATGTCCGATCTCGCGCTGCCGGCCTCGCTCGCGGCGCTCGACCAGGCGGGCGTCAAGGCGTCGGAGCTGGATCTGATCGTGGTCGCGACCGTCACTCCGGACATGTTGTTCCCGTCGACGGGCGCGATCCTCGCCGATCGCCTCGGCGCGAAGGACGCGGCCGCCTACGACCTGTCCGCGGGTTGCACGGGCTTCGTCTACGCGGTCGCGCAGGCGCACTCGATGGTGGCGAGCGGGCTCGCCCATCGGGCGCTCGTCGTCGGCGGAGACGTTCTCTCGCGCATCGTCGACTGGGAAGACCGCAGCACGTGCGTCCTCTTCGGTGACGGAGCCGGCGCGGTCGTGCTCGAGCGGGTGCCCGAGGGCGGGTTCCTGGGGTTCGAGCTCGGCGCCGACGGATCGGGCGGGCCGCAGCTCTACATTCCTGCCGGAGGCTCACGCCAGCCGGCGTCGGCGGAGTCGGTGGCCGCGCGCCAGCACTACGCGAAGATGAACGGGCGCGAGGTCTTCAAGTTCGCGACCCGTGTCCTCGTCGATTCCGCCGAGAAGGTGCTGCGCGAATGCGACGTCTCAGTCGACGACGTGGACGTCTACGTGCCGCACCAGGCGAACGTGCGGATCATCGAGCACGCGCGCAAGAAACTGGGGATTCCGGAGGAGCGGACGGTGGTCAACGTCGACCGCTTCGGCAACACTTCGTCAGGCTCGATCCCGTTGGCGCTCGGCGATGCCGAGTCTGACGGGCGACTTGTACCAGGTGAGATGGTGTTGATGACAGGGATGGGGGCAGGCTTGACCTGGGGCTCGGCCCTGATCGAGTGGACGGCGAACGGGAAAGGTGGCAAGACATGAGCAAGGTCGCGTTCTGCTTCCCGGGTCAGGGATCGCTGGAAGCGGGCATGGGCAGGGAGATCGCCGAGGCGGTGCCGGAGGCGATGGCGGTCTTCACCGAGGGGAGCGAGGCGGCCGGGCTGGACCTGCCGCGGCTTTGCTTCGAATCGCCGCTCGAGGATCTCGTGCACACCGAGGTCCAGCAGCCCGCGCTCGTCGCGACGAGCCTCGCCGTTTTGGCCGCGCTTCGCCAGCGCGGGCTCGAGCCCGACTACGTCGTCGGCCACTCGGTGGGCGAGTTCACCGCCCTCGCGGCGACGATGTCGCTGACGCCGTTCGAGTCGATCGCGCTCGTCCGTGAGCGCGGGCTCGCGATGGCCGAAGCGGCCAGGATCAGTAACGGCTCGATGGCCGCGATCCTCGGCCTCGAGGACGAGCTCGTCGAGCAGATCTGCGACGAAATCGAAGGCGTGTGGCCGGCCAACTACAACTGCCCCGGGCAGATCGTCGTCTCCGGTAAGCAGGAGGCCGTGAACGAGGTGTGCGCGAAGGCCGAGGAGCTGGGGGCCCGGCGCACGGTCAAGCTGAAGGTGTCCGGCGCGTTCCACAGCCCGCTGGTGGCCCGCGCGGCCGATCGGCTCCGGCCCGCGGTCGAGCGAGTGCGCTTCCGCGACCCGATCGCGCCGTTCATGTCCACGGTGACGGCGAAGATCGAGCCGGCGCAGCGCTTCGCGTCCCTCCTCGTCGAGCAGCTGACCGCCCCGGTGCGGTTCACGCAGGCGGCGAGGGGGCTCGTCGAGGAGGGCGCCAAGATCTTCGTCGAGGTCGGGCCCGGAAACGTGCTCGGCGGCCTCGTGAAGCGGATCGACCGGACCGTGAAGACAATCTCGGTCAACAACCTCGCCGGCCTCAACAAGGCGGAGGAGACCGTCTCTGCCAACTGAGTTTTGCTCGCTGTCCGGGCGCACGGCCCTCGTCACCGGAGGGTCGCGTGGCATCGGACGGGCGATCGCGGTCGAGCTCGGGAGGGCCGGAGCCTCGGTCGTCGTCGGCTACAACGCCGGATCCGCGGAGGCGGAGGAGGTCGCGGGCGAGATCGGCGGGCGCGCCGTGCAGGCGGATGTCTCGAGCGCGGAGGACGCACAGCGGCTCGTCGAAGAGGCGGGCGATCTCGACATCCTGGTCAACAACGCAGGGGTGACCCGCGACACCCTTCTTGCCCGCATGAGCGACGACGACTGGCGTGCGGTGATCGAGACCAACCTGAGCGCGGTCTTCTACACGTGCCGCGCAGTCGCGCGCGGGATGATGAAGCGCCGCTCAGGCTCGATCGTCAACGTTTCGAGCATCGTCGGGCTGCGGGGGAACATGGGCCAGACGAACTACGCCGCGTCGAAGGCCGGGATCATCGGGTTCACGAAGTCGCTCGCCCGCGAGCTCGGGAGCAGAAATGTGCGTGCAAACGTCGTCGCTCCGGGGTACATCCACTCGAGGTTGACCGACGTGCTGCCCGAGGAGGCCCAGGCCGCGATGCTCACGAACACGCCGCTCGGCAAGCTCGGAGATCCGGAGGACGTCGCCGGAGCGGTACGGTTCCTCTGTTCGGACGAGGCGTCGTTCATCACCGGCGACGTCCTCGTTGTCGACGGTGGGCTGGGAATGTGACCGACTACACGCAAAACGGGCGGCGCCGGGTCGTGATCACCGGCCTCGGGGCAGTGACGCCGCTGGGCAACGACGTCGAGACGTCGTGGCAGAACCTGCTCGCCGGCAAGTCCGGTGCTGCGCCGATCGTGCAGTGGGACGCGAGCGCGTATCCGGTGACGTTCGCCTGTGAGCTGAAGGAGTTCGAGCCGCGCACGTGGATCGATCACAAGCAGGCGCGTCGCATGGACCGCTTCGCGCAGATGATCGTGGCTGCGGCGCGACAGGCCGAAGCGGATTCGGGGCTCGAGGTCGAGCCGGAGGCCGAGCGGATCGGCGCCTCGATCGCGACTGGGATCGGCGGCCTGCAGGCGTTCCAGGATTGCTACGACGTGCTGCTCACGCGGGGGCCCGACCGTGTCAACCCGTTCTCGATCCCGCAGATCATCCCGAACATGGGCGCGGCCTGGGTTTCGATGGAGCTCGGGACGCGCGGGCCGCTGTCCTCGCAGTGCACCGCCTGCGCGGCCTCGAACATGGCGATCGGGGAGGCCGCCGACATGATCCGGTTGGGCCGAGCCGACGTCGTGTTCGCGGGCGGGACCGAGGCCGGGATCACGCCGGTCGGGATCGCCGGGTTCAGCGCCATGCGAGCGCTCGCGCGGCGGAACGAGGACCCCGAGCGGGCGAGCCGCCCGTTCGACGCCGACCGAAGCGGGTTCGTGATGGGCGAGGCGGGTGGCGTGATCGTGCTCGAGGAGCTCGAGCATGCGCGTGCCCGCGGCGCGAAGATCTACGCCGAGCTGATCGGGTACGGGCTGTCCTCGGACGCCGCTCACGTCACCGAGCCCGATCCGAGCGGGGCCAACCCGGCGCGCGCGTTGAAGATGGCGTTCGGCGACGCGGGGATCGCGCCCGAAGACGTCGACTACATCAACGCGCACGGGACCTCGACGCCGCTCGGCGATGCCAGCGAGACGAAGGTGATCAAGGTGGCGCTCGGCGAGGAGGCGGCGATGAAGACGCCCGTCTCGTCGACCAAGGGCGCGACCGGGCACTGCCTCGGCGCGGCAGGCGCAGTGGAGGCGATCTTCACGACGCTGGCGGTGACCACGGGCACGCTGCCGCCGACGATCAACTACGAGACGCCGGATCCGGAGTGCGATCTCGACTACATCCCGAACGAGTCGCGGAAGGCCGAGGTGAAGGTCGCCGTGTCGAACTCGTTCGGCTTCGGCGGCCACAACGCGTGCATCGTGCTGCGCGAGTTCGCCGACTGAGTTCCGGCACAGATTTGGCACGGACACGTCACAGCTTCCCGAATATGCTCGTCGTGGGGAGGAGGCCGGGTGCGCCTTAACTAGTCTGTCGCCGTGGCCAACGAGATCTTTGGCGCCGGGGGAAACTCCCGTTTCCCCGAGACCCCCTTCCCTCATCCGTGATGCCGGCTTCGCCGACGTCACGGACAAGCGCTGCGCGTTGGGCGACCTTCGACTGTTACGGCACGCTGATCGACTGGAACGCAGGGATCCGCGGCCAGCTCGAGCGGCTGTTCGGCGTCCAGGAGGCGCCGCGCCTGCTCGAGCGCTACCACGAGCTCGAGCCTGAGCTCGAGTCCGAGCCGTTCCACACCTACGGGGAAGTGCTCACGCTCGCGCTCGAGCGGCTTGCGCAGGAGGAGCGCGTCCAGCTCCCCGAGGGCGAGGCGGGCGCCCTCGCGAAGTCGCTCCCCGGCTGGCCGCCCTTCCCGGACGTGCCGCCAGCGCTCGCAGAGCTGCGCGACCGCGGCTGGAAGCTTGCACTCCTCTCCAACACCGACCGCGACCTGATCGCCGCGTCGCAGAAGCAGCTCGGCGTCCCGGTCGACCTCGCGATCGTGGCCGAGGACGTCGGCTCCTACAAGCCTGCGCACGGGCACTGGGAGCGCTTCTTCGACGCGACGAGCGCTGACCGCGACCGTCACGTCCACGTCGCGGCGAGCCTCTTCCACGACATTGCGCCGGCGCGGGAGCTCGGCCTGCACAGCGTCTGGATCAACCGCCTCGACGAGCAGTCCGGGCCCGAGCCGGACCGTGAGCTGGCCGACCTCGGGGACCTGCCGGACACACTCGAGGAGCTCGTGCCGGCATGACCACGATCCGACCTGCTCGTGAGGAGGACGTCGAGGCTGCCGCGGAGATGCTCAACGAGCACTCCCGCCGGCTGTACGGCGCCGACGACATGACCGCCGCCGATCTGCTCACGTACTGGAAGTCACCGGACGTCGAGCTCGGCCGGGACGTTCTGCTCGCTGAGACCCCGGATGGCAGGCTCGGCGGATACGCCGATCTCGGCGTTCACGGAGACGTGGTCTGGCTGGATGTCAGAGGCACCGATCCCGAGACCCTGCCGACGCTGCTCGAAACAATCGAGCAGCGCGCGAGGTCGAAAGAGCCGGACAAGAATCTCTGGGGCTACACGTCGGCCGAAGACGCCCCGCTCGTCGAGCTGTTCGAGCGGACGGGCTATCGACAGGCGCGCCACTCCTTCCACATGCGCATCGACCTCGACGGCAATCACTCCGAGCCCCAGTGGCCCGACGGCGTCTCGGTCCGCGCGATGCGAGAGGGCGAGGAGCGGCGGGTCTACGAGGCATGCATGGCGTCGTTCGCGGACACGTGGATGTTCGCCCCCGATCCCTACGACAGCTGGCTGCACTGGATGGTCGAGGAGCCGTCGTTCGACCGTTCGCTGTGGTTCGTCGCCGAGCAGGACAACGAGGTCGCGGGAATCATCCTTTCGCGGGAGCCCGAGAACGAGCCCGGCCTCGGTTGGGTGCGCGTCCTGGGCGTCCTGCCGGAGCACCGCCGGCGCGGCCTGGGGCAAGCGCTGCTCCAGCACGCGTTCGCCGAGTTTGCAAGGCGTGGCTTCACCGCTGTCGGGCTCGGGGTCGACGCCGAGAACCCGACGGGCGCGCTTCGCGTCTACGAGCGGGCCGGGATGCACGTCGAGCGGACGAACCTGCTGTTCGAGAAGCTTCAGGGATAATCGAGGGGTCTTGGCCGAGCCACGCATAGACGTCTCGATCGAGCACAAGCATCGCCCCGACAACTCGGACGGAGCAGGAAAGCACCCGAACACGTGCCCTTCGTGCGGGTCGCACTACCGCAACGACGAGCTCGAGGCGAACCTGCGCGTGTGCCCGCAGTGTGGCCACCACTTCCCGGTTCGCGCGCGCGAGCGGATCGAGCAGCTCGTGGACACGGGGACGTTCCAGGAGGAGGCCGTCGAGCTGCGGTCCGAGGACCCGCTGGCCTTCTTCGACCTGCGCCCGTACACGGAGCGGCTCGCGGAGGCGGAGGTCTCGACCGGCCTCGGCGACGCAATGGTGATCGGGAGCGCCGCGATCGAGAACGAGGCGTGCGAGCTGGCGGTCATGGACTTCGGCTTCATGGGCGGCTCGATGGGCAGCGTCGTCGGCGAGAAGCTGACCCGGGCCGCAGACAGCGCCGTCGAGCGGAAGGTGCCGCTCGTCGCGGTCACGGCCTCCGGCGGCGCGAGGATGCAGGAGGGGATCCTGTCGCTGATGCAGCTGCCCAAGACCGTCTGTGCGATCGAGGACCTCCGCGACGCTCGCTGCGGGTTCATCAGCGTCATGACCCATCCCACAACCGCCGGCGTCCTGGCCAGCTTCGCGAGCCTCGGCGACATCATCGTCTCCGAGCCGGGAGCGCTGCTCGCGTTCACCGGCCCCCGCGTCGTGCAGCAGACTACGCGCGAGAAGCTGCCCGCGGACTTCGGGCTCGCCGAGTCCAACCTCCGCTTCGGCCACCTCGACGCGATCCTGCCCAGAACCGAGCTCCGGCCCTTCCTCGGCCGCACTCTGCGACTCTTCAGCAATGGCCGGTGAAGACGAACGACATCTCCGCGAGCGGCTGACCAGGCTGCGCGGCCTGCCGCTCCTCCGGGGAACGCGGCTGTCCGGTGACGCGAACCGTCTGCAGAAGCAGCTCGAACGGATGGAGGACGAGCCGTCCGACCAGGAGATCTGGCGCTCGGTCGACCTCGCGCGCCATTCACAGCGGCCGTACACGCTCGACTATGTGGAGCGGCTCTTCGAGGACTTCGTCGAGTTGCACGGAGATCGCGCTCGTGCCGAGGACCCGGCCCTCGTGACCGGCCTCGGGCGCCTCGGCGGGCGGACGGTCGCCCTGATCGGCCAGCAGAAGGGTCGTGACCTCAACGAGCGCACGCGCCGCAACTTCGGAATGGCGCACCCGGAGGGCTACCGCAAGGGAATGCGCCTGATGGAGGTCGCGCAGCGGCACGGGTTCCCGATCGCCACGTTCCTCGACTCGCCGGGGGCCTATCCGGGCGTGGCCGCCGAGCAGCACGGCCAGGGCGGCGCGATTGCCCGCTCGCAGGCGCTGATGGCTCGACTGAGCGTCCCGCTCGTCTCGTGCATCATCGGCGAGGGAAACTCGGGCGGTGCGATCGCGATCGGGCTCGTCGACCGCGTGCTGATGCAGGAGAACGCGATCTACAGCGTGATCTCACCCGAGGGCTGCGCGGCGATCCTCTGGCGCGACGGCGCCGAGAAGGTGAAGGCTGCGGTCGCGCTCAAGCCCGACGCGGTGCACTGCCTCGAGCTGGGCGTGATCGACGAGATCGTCCCGGAGCCGCAGGGCGGCGCGCACCTGAACCCGGACGAGGCCGCCCGCATGCTCGGACAGGCGCTCGGCCGGACCCTCGACGAGTTGTCCGCCGTGCCCGGCGGAGAACTTCGTGCACAACGTCGCGAGCGCTACCGCCGGATGGGGATTTACACCGCTGGAACGACGGAACCCGCTCTACGAAGCGGTTCCTGACCGTTTTCCACAGAACTTCCCGGTCCGGCTATCCACAGCATCCACAGTGTTTTCAACGGCCCAAGAAGCCTCGAGGCCGACGCGAACGCCGGCCTCGAGTGTGACCCCCTGGTCAGGGATGAGCTTTTAAGGACCTACGCTCCCCGTTTCCACGCCGTGTCTTCCCGGCTTGCGGAACGCGAAACACGTGTCGACGGGTTTCTCTCGAGAGCCGCAGAGGTAGAAACCGGACATGCGACCGATCTGGAGCGGCTCCATCTCCTTCGGGCTCGTCAGCGTGCCCGTGCAGATGTACTCCGCGACCGAGTCGAAGGAGCTTCGGTTCCACTTCCTGCACAAGGACGACCTGCAGCCGATCGGCTACGACAAGGTGCGCAAAGACACGGGCAAGCACGTCGATCCCGACGATGTCGTCCGCGGGTTCGAGATCGAGAAAGGCCGGTACGTGCCGATCGAGGACGAGGATCTCGACCGGCTGGACATCGAGCTCACCCACGCGATCGACATCCTCGACTTCGCCGACCTCGAGGAGATCGACCCGATCTACTTCCGCAAGGCGTACTACCTCGGGCCGCAGGACGGAGCCGAGAAGCCCTACCGTCTCCTCGTCCGCGCGCTGGACGAAACCGGAAAGGTCGGGATCGCCAAGGTCGTGATCCGGAACAAGCAGCATCTGGCCGCGCTCAGGGCTCATGACAGCGTGCTCGTCCTCGAGACCATGTACTACGCGGACGAGGTGCGGAAGCCCGAGTCCGTGAACGGCAGGACGAGGCTGACGAAGGCCGAGGTCGAGATGGCGAAGTCGCTCGTCGAGAACCTCAGCGGCAGCTTCAAGCCGGAGCGCTACGACGACACATACCGCAAGGAGCTGCTCGACCTGATCCGCGCGAAGGCGAAGGGCAAGAAGCTGCCCGAGCCGCAAGAGGAAGAGGAGGCCGAGGTCGTCGACCTGATGGCTGCGCTCCGCGAGTCCGTCGACCAGACGCGGAAGAAGAGCAAGCGAGCGAAGAGGGCCTCCCGCAAGGCAAGCTAGCGCCGTGGCGAAGGCGAAGCTGGTCGAGTACAAGCGCAAGCGCGACCCGAAGAAGACACCGGAGCCGTTCGGCTCCAAGAAGCGGGGCCAGGCCCAAGTCTTTGTCGTCCAGCGCCACGATGCGCGTCGCCTCCACTACGACTTTCGACTCGAGCGGAACGGGGCGCTCGCGAGCTGGGCCGTCCCGAAAGGCGTGCCGCTCGAGCCGGGGCAGCAGCACCTCGCCGTCCACGTCGAGGACCATCCCCTCGAGTACGGGTCGTTCGAGGGCGAGATCCCGAAGGGGCAGTACGGGGCCGGCACGGTCGAGATCTGGGACCGGGGCACGTACGAGCTCGTCGAGGAGAAGAAGGACGGCGGCCTCACGGTGCGGCTGCACGGCGAACGGCTGAAGGGCACCTACGCGCTCGTCCCGGCCAAGCTCTCGGGCGACCCGAAGAACTGGCTGATCCTGCGCAAGAAGGACGACACGGCGCCGGCGGCGCGGATGACGCGCCAGTACCGGCCGATGCTCGCGACCCCGGCCGAGGAGGTCCCGCGCGGCGACTGGCTCTACGAGATCAAGTGGGACGGCTATCGGATCGTGGCCACCGTCTCGGGCGGCGAGCCCGAGCTGCGCACGCGCAAGGACCAGGACTACACGAAGCGCTTCGAGAACGTCGCGAAGGAGCTCGTCAAGGCGTTGAAGACTCCGGACTGCGTCGTCGACGGCGAGGTCTGCGCGCTCGACGAGGAGGGGCGCCCGAGCTTCTCGGCGATGCAGCAGGGCAAGCCCGGGACGCCGATCGTCTACTTCGTATTCGACCTGCTCGAGGTCGAGGGCGAGCCGCTCGTCGAGCTCTCACTCGAGGAGCGGCGCAAACGGCTCGAGAAGCTCCTCGACAAGCGGAACAGGACGGTCCGCTACTCGGAGACCTTCGACGACGGCGAGGCGCTGCTCGAGGCGGCGAACCAGCAGAGCCTCGAAGGGATCATGGCCAAGCGCCTGGGCTCGAAGTACCTGCCGGGCAGGCGCTCGCGCGAGTGGCTGAAGATCAAGGGCCACGGGCGCCAGGAGTTCGTGATCGCCGGCTACACGCGCGGGAAGGGCAGGCGCCAGGCGACGCTCGGCTCGCTCGTGCTCGCGACGTACGAGGGCGGCGACCTCGTCTTCGTGGGGAACGTCGGCACGGGCTTCAGTGACCGCGAGATCGACCAGCTCCTGAAGAAGCTGAAGGCGCTCGAGCAGAGCACGTCGCCGTTCAAGGGCGTTCCGAAGATGCCGCGCGTGAAGAAGGGGGACGTCGTCTGGGTCGAGCCGAAGCTCGTTGCCGAGGTCGAGTTCGTCGAGTGGACGCACGACGGGCACCTCCGGGCGCCCGCGTACAAGGGCCTGCGGGAGGACAAGGCTCCGACCGAGGTTCGGCGCGAGGATCCGGAGCCGTTTCCGGCCGAGATCCGCAAGGGCAAGCGCGTCTTCAAGCCGTCGAACGTGGACAAGCTCTTCTGGCCGGACGAGGCGATCACCAAGGGCGACCTGCTCTCGTACTACCAGCGGGTCGCGCCGGTGCTGATCCCGCACCTCAAGGACCGCCCGTTCACGCTGAAGCGCTACCCCGACGGATGGCAGGGGAAGTTCTTCTTCCAGAAAGACGCGCCGAAGGGGATGCCCGACTGGATCCGGACGGCGTCGATCGTCGTCAGCACGAGGGACAAGCCGCGGCAGCGGAGGCGCATCGACGCGCCGCTCGTCAACGACGAGCTCGCGCTGCTCTGGATGGTGAACATGGGCTGCATCGACCTGAACGCGTGGTACTCGCGGATCGACAAGCCCGATCGGCCAGACTTCGTGCTCTTCGACCTCGACCCCTCACCGGATGTCGGGTTCGCGGAGACGATCGAGGTCGCGCTGCTCGTCAAACAGGCGTTGGAGACGCTCGAGCTGCAGAGCGTCGTCAAGACGAGCGGCTCCGAGGGCATCCACATCCTCGTCCCGATCGCGCGTCGGTACACCTACGCGGACACGCGCGAGTTCTCGGCGATCATCGCGAATGCGCTGGCGCGAACGCACCGGGGCCTCGTCACGACGGAGTGGACGCGGGCGAAGCGTCGGGGCGTGCTGGTCGACTCGAACCAGAACGGCGAGGGGAAGACGATCGCGTCCGTCTACTCGGTGCGCCCGAAGGCGGGGGCGCCGGTCTCGACTCCTCTTCGCTGGGACGAGGTCGACCAGTCACTCGACCCGGCCTCGTTCACGATGGACGAGGTCCTGCGCCGGGTCGAGCAACATGGCGACCTGTTCGCGGACGTGCTGACGACCAAGCAGTCGTTGACTGCCGCGTTGAAGACGCTGCGCTAGAGATGGTCGTCGGACAGACGCTCGGTGCCCGGGTAGCGCTGGTCGATCCGCTGATCGTCCTTCATGCCCTCGTAGTCCTCGACCATCTGCGGAGCGTCATCGGGGTGATCGCGAACCTCCTCCAGCTCGCGATCGACCGAGTCGCCGCTCGTCAACTTCTGCCACAACTCTTTTAGGCCCATTCATTGCCTCCTTCCAGGCACCGAGATGCTACTCGCATCCAATGGAGGCCCGTTTTCGCGCCGATCCCCTGTGACGTGGGATGTTCCGAGGCCGTCAGGCGATCTTCGGCAGCACGAACTCCCAGATGCGGCCGATCTCGTCGAAGCCGAGCTTCCGGTACAGCTCCTTCGGCCAGTCGTCGCGGTCTGCGATCAGGAACGTGAGGTCGTGGCCGGCCGCGCGCGAGGCCGCGAGCGCACGCATCACGGTCGCCCGCGCGAGGCCTTGGTTGCGGAACCGCTCGAGCGTGAGCACGTCCTCGATCTGGCCGATCCCGGGCTCGTAGTACAGCTCGCAGTAGCTCCCGATCTCACCGTCGACGCGGCCCGCGAAGAAGCGCGTTGCGACCGCGTCGGCCATCAAACGCCGGTTCTCGACGAGCTGGCGCACGACCTCGTCGTCCACGACGCGCGGCTCGGTCTGCCAGCCGTGCGACCAGACCGGCACGAGCTCGTCGATCGGCACCTCGTCCACGACCGACGTGTCGACGTCGCGATCGGGATCCCGCTGCGGGACCATGACGACGTCGCACTCGACCGTCCAGCCGAGCTCGCGGAACTGGGGCTCGAGCCGGTCTCCGGCCTCCTCGTCGACGAGCTCGACCTTGCGATGCGTCAGTCCCGCGGATCCGAGAATGAGGTCGGTCTCTGCGGCCAGCTCCTCGGCGGTGACCGCGCCGAGGTCGCCGTCGGCGAACAGGTAGTTGCGGCTCCAGACGCGCGGAAGGTCCGTGTTCAGGTGCGCGACGCCGTAGCGCGACGGCTCCTTCGTCTTCGCCGCCCGATCGGCCAGGCGGACGATGAAGTCGATGCAGCGCTCGAGCTCAGTCATCCCCGAGCCGCCTCGGGTGGCCGAGCTTGCCCAGCTCGGCGATGTCCCGCCGGAAGAGGAGCGCCACCGTCCAGTCCGTCACGACGCGTAGCTTCCTCGAGAGGAGCGGTAGCTGGTAGAGGTGGTACGTCCGCGTGATGAACCAGCCGATGAAGCCGCGGAGGGGCACCCCGAAGACGAGCGCGATTCCCTTGTAGCGGCCGAGCGTGGCCACCTGGCCGAGCATCCGGAAGCGGTATGGCTTCGGGTCGCCGCGCAGGTTCTTGACGAGCCGGCGCGCCTGGCGGAGCGCATGCTGCGAGGTCGGCGGGTCCGGGCCGGGCGTGAGCTCGTTCGGCACACGCGCGCAGTCGCCGAGCGCCCACAGGCCCTCCTGGCCCTCGACGCGGAGCAGCGAGTCGACGCGAACCGCTCCGCGCTCGTCCACCGGGAGGCCGAGCTGGCGCAGGATCGGGTTCGGCGTCACGCCCGCCGTCCACACGAGCGTGTGCGTCGCGATCCGCAGCCCGCCGGAGAGCACGACCGTGCCCGGCCCCGCGGAGGCGAGCGTCGTCGAGGTGTAGATCTCGACCCCGCGCCCGCTGAGCTGCTTCGCGGCGTACTCCCCGAGGCGCGTCGGGATCTCGGGCAGGATCTTCGGCGCCGCGTCGACGAGCACCCAGCGCAGTCGCGGCCGCTGGAACTGCGGGTAGTAACGCAGCGCGTCGCGGACGAGGTCCGAGAGCTCGGCGAGGGCCTCGACGCCCGCATAGCCCGCTCCGACGAAGACGAACGTCAGGTGTGCCTCGGCGCGCTGGCGGTCGTTCTCGGCCGCGGCCGCCTCGAGCCGGCGCAGCACGTGGTTGCGGAGTTGGATCGCGTCCGCGAGGTCCTTGAAGCCGAGACCGTGCTCGGCGAGACCGGGGATCGGCAGCGCCCGCGGAAACGAGCCCAGCGCGAGGACGGCCCGCTCGTAGTGGACGACGAGCGTCTCCGCACCGGCCTCGATCGTGGCGACGCGCTGCTCCGGGTCGAGCGCCGTAAGCCGTCCGAGGAGCAGCTCTGAGTGCGGGCACATCATCCGCAGCGGCACGACGACGTGGCGGGGCTCGAGCGAGCCAGAGGCGGCCTCGGGGAGCATCGGCGTGTAGAGCATGAAGTTCTCCTCGCTGACGATCGTCGCGCCGCGCTTGCCGAGCAGGCGGGCGACGTACGAACCGGCGAAACCGCCCCCGAGGACGAGCGTTCCGCCCTGGGCGTGCCGCGGCTCTACGATCGCCATGTGCAGGTTTCCGTGATCGGGAGCGGCGCCGAGCACGAGGCGCGCGCGGAGGAGGTCGGCCGGCTCCTGGCCGAGCGGGGCTGCGTGGTCGTCACCGGCGGGCTCGGCGAGGTGATGGCCGCTGCGCTGCGCGGCGCGAAGGCTGCTGGAGGCACCACGATCGGCATTCTCCCCGGGACGAGCCGCTCTGACGCGAACGAATGGGTCGACCACGCCGTCGCCACCGGTCTGGGGCACATGCGGAACTTCGCGGTCGCTGCGTCGGGCGATGCCGTGATCGCGGTCGGGGGCAGCTGGGGAACGCTGACCGAGATCGGCTTCGCGATGCGACTTGGCCGACCGGTCGTGATCCTCGAGCCGGGCCTGGCCGTGGACGGCGTCGGTCGCGCCGTCACGCCCGATGGGGCGGTCGAGCTCGCGCTCAGCCGCGCGCGAGAGGCCTCGTGAGGCATGTCGGACCTCCGTCGCCCTTGCGCGAGAGCTCCTCGCCGGAGTAGACGCGCACCTCGACCCCGGCGGCTTCCATGCGCCTGCGCGTCTCCGGGTTGCCGTCCAGCGCGAGCCCGACACGCGGCGCCAGGGCGAGCACGTTGGAACCCATCGAGTCGAGCTCCTCGTCGGGCACCTCGATCATGCGCACGCCGCGCTCTTCCAGGAGCTGGACGAGCCGCACGGGCATGAGCGGCAGATAGACGAGTGCCAGGTCGTCGGCGAGCGGGCTGATCAGCGACAGCAAGTGGAGCACCTCGGTGCGGCCGCGGTGATGCGGGAGGTCGACCGTCAGCACGTCCGCGGTCGGGAGCGCGACGGCGATCTGGGCGGCTCCGGTCGCGTTCGTCCTGTAGCCGAGCCCGACGACGAGCGTGCTCTCGTCGAGCCAGAGCGTGTCGCCGCCCTCGGCAAGGGCCGGTGCGGTCAGCTCGCCCGCGATCGAGACTCCGGCCGCCTGGAAGTCGGCCCGGATCGCGGCTGTCTCGTCCTGGCGCGCTTCCTTTCCGGGCCTGAGCAGGACTGCGCCCGCATCGGTGACGAGCGCCGGGTCGAAGACGTAGACCGCGTCGACGTTTCCGTCGGGTGAGGGGTCGCCGACCACGACCTCCGCGCCAGCCTCCTCGAGCGCGGCGCACAGTCCCTCGTGCTCGGCGGCGAGACTCGCCGGATCCGGCTCGGCGCGCCAGCCGTACTCGCGCCAGAGCGAGACATCGGTGCCGGGCCGGCGTACAAAGACGCGCCGCAGCGGCGCGGTCATGGTCTGAATCACGCGGCGAGCATACGGCCGAGCAGCTCGAGCGCCCCGGCCTTGTCGAGCGGCTCGTTCAGGTTCCCGCACTTCGGCGACTGGACGCAGGACGGGCAGCCGCTCTCGCACGGGCACCCGTCGAGCATCGTCGCCGTGTCCTCGACCCAGCCCTCGAAGGCCGCGAAGCCGCGCTCGGTGATCCCGACCCCGCCCGAGTGGCCGTCGTAGACGAAGACCGTGGGACGGCCGGTCTGGTAGTGGACGTTCGTCGAGAGGCCCCCGATGTCCCAGCGATCGCACATCGCCCAGAGCGGGAGGATCGCGATCATCGCGTGCTCTGCGGCGTGGAGTGTCCCGAGCAGCGTCGACATCTCGGTGAGCCCGGCGAGCTGCTCGGGCTCCGGGACGTACCAGACGGCCTCGGTGTCGAACGTCGTCTCGGGCAGGTCGAGGCCCACGAGTTCGAGCGTCGACTGGTCGCGGATCGACTTCCGCTGGTAGCCCACGACCTGCTCCGTCACGCTCACGCGGCCGAAGGCGAGCTCGAGCCCCAGGCGCGTCTCGGCCCGGAGCGTCTCCTCGATCGACGTCATCGTCTCCTTCTTCGCCTGCGTGTAGTAGTCGCCGGTGAACGGCTCGACGAGGGCGCTGCGGGCGACGAGATCGAGCGCGACGACGCGGTAGCTCTCGCCGAGGTGGAGGTAGATCGCGCCTTCGTGGACGGTGGAGTAGGCGCGCTCGCGTTCGATCGTGCCGAGCACCGAGCCGTTCTCCGTCTCGACGACGGTGAAGACGTCGGGGCTCGCCGAGCGGAGGCCGAAGCGCGCGGCCGGGTAGTCGCGGCCGGCCCAGACGTAGCCCGCATCGGTCTTCGTCAGCTCCGGATGCTCGGCGGCCCGGCGGAGCGCCTCGGCTCCGAGGATCTCGGCGTCCGCGTCGTCGAGCGGCGCCTCGAACGCAGCGGCGGCCACGTGCCCGTCGAGCACGCGCCGGTTCTCGTGGTCAAGGATCGCCGCCTCCACGCGCCGTCCGAGCAGGGTTTGCGGCTCGCGCATGAAGTACTGGTCGAGCGCGTCCTCACTCGCGACGAGGACGGCCAGGCCGTGCCCGCGGCGGCCGGCGCGGCCCCACTGCTGGCGCAGGCTCGCCACCGTGCCGGGGAAGCCGACGGAGATGACCGCGTCGAGCATGCCGACGTCGATTCCGAGCTCGAGCGCGTTCGTCGCGCTGACTCCGAGGAGCTCGCCGGCGAAGAGGCGCTGCTCGATCTCGCGGCGCTGCGCCGCGGTGTACCCCGCGCGGTACGGAGACAGGCGTGAGGCGTCCCGGAGCCGGTCGGCCGTGAACTTGTGGATCAGCTCGGCGGAGCGGCGGCTCTTCGCGAACACGAGCGTTCGCAGGCCGCGCTCGACCAGGTCGGCCATCAGCTTGGACGCCTCCGCGAGCGCGCTCGCCCGTTGGCCCAGCTCCTCGTCAACGAGCGGCGGGTTCCAGAGGGCGACCGTCCGTTCCGCCTTTGGCGCGCCGTCCTCGCCGAGGACCATGAAGTCGAGCCCGGTCAGCGCCTTCGTGAGCTCGCCCGGGTTCGCAATCGTCGCCGACGCGAGCAGGAACTGCGGCTCGGCTCCGTAGACGCGCGCGAGCCGGCGCAGTCGCCGGAGCACGTTGCCGACGTGCGAGCCGAAGACGCCCCGGTAGACGTGCGCCTCGTCGACGACGACGTAACGGAGGTTGGCGAGCACGTCGCCCCAGCGGTCGTGGTGCGGCAGGACGCCCACGTGGAGCATGTCCGGGTTGGTCAGGATCAGGTTCGACCACTTGCGGATCTGCCAGCGGCGCTCGCTCTCGGTGTCGCCGTCGTAGATCGCCGCGCGGATGTGCTTGACGCCTAGCCCGCCGAGCGCGCGCACCTGATCCTGCGCGAGCGCCTTGGTCGGGTAGAGGTAGAGCGCGCGCAGCTTCGGCTGCTTCGTGAGCGCGGCGAGGACGGGCAGGTTGAACGCGAGGCTCTTGCCGCTGGCCGTCCCGGTGGTGATCGCAATGTGCTCCCCGCGCTGCGCCGCATCCCAGGCCGCCGCCTGGTGCGAGTACAGCTCGGTGATGCCGTTCGCTTCGAGCTGCTCGCGCAGCGCGGGCGGCAAGTCGTCCGGGAGCGGTGCCGAGATCGCATCCCGTGCGGCCTCGGAGCCCAGATACGCAAGCTCTTCCCCCTGGAGCAGGTCGCTCCACCGCGCCACCCCGACGGCCATGAAGCCGATGGTAGCCTTGGCCTACCGGGGTGCCTCGTCGCCGAGGCTGAGAACAAACCCGCTGAACCTGATCCGGGTCATGCCGGCGAAGGGAGTTGATTTGAGCGTCGCGAGATGTCTCACGATCGCCGGCTCCGACTCCGGAGGCGGAGCGGGGATCCAGGCCGACCTGAAGGCATTCGCCGCAGCCGGTTGCTTCGGGACGAGCGCGATCGTTGCGCTGACGGCACAGAACACGCTCGGCGTGACCGCTGTGCAGGAGCTTCCAGCCGGCTTCGTCGAGGCTGAGCTCGAGGCGGTCTTCTCGGACATCGGCGTCGACGCGGCGAAGACGGGCATGCTCTTCTCACGCGATCTGATCGACACGGTCGCCGACTTTCTCGCCGTGCATCGCGTCCCGCTGGTCGTCGACCCGGTGCTGGTCGCGAGCTCGGGCGCGAAGCTCCTCCAGGACGATGCCGTCGAGTCGCTCGTCGACCGGCTCTTTCCGCTCGCGACGGTGGTCACGCCTAACCTGATGGAGGCCGAGACGCTCGCCGGGACGGGAACGAGGCGCGAGCTCGCCGAGCGGATCCACGAGCTCGGCGCTCCCGCGGTGATCGTCACCGGCGGCCACGGGGAAGAGGCGGTCGACCACCTGTTCGACGGGGAGCGGCACGTCGAGATCGCGGTCGAGCGCCACGACGTGGCGGCAACGCACGGCGCCGGCTGCACGCATTCGGCGACGCTCGCCGCGCTGCTCGCGAAGGGCCTGTCCCTCGAGGCTGCCGCTCGTGGGGCTGCCAAAACGGCGTCCGAGGCGGTCCGGAACGGGCTCGTTGAGATCGGAGCCGGCGAAGGCCCGGTGAACGTCCTCGCATGAGAACCGGAGCCGACCTCGCCGCGATCCGCGAGCGCAAGCCGCTCGTCCACCAGATCACGAACTACGTCGTCATGAACGAGACGGCAAACGCGACGCTCGCCCTCGGCGCGCTGCCCGTGATGGCGCACGCGGTCGAGGAGGTCGAGGAGATGGCCGCGGTTGCCGGGGCGCTCGTCCTCAACATCGGGACGCTGTCCGAGCACTGGATCGAGGCGATGCTGCTCGCGGCGAAGGCTGCGAACGCCGCCGACGTGCCCGTCGTGCTCGACCCGGTCGGCGCCGGAGCGACGCGCCTGCGGACCGAGACCGCGAAGCGCATCCTCGACGAGGCCGAGATCGCGGTCGTGCGCGGGAACGCCGCCGAGGTGGCGACGCTCGCGGGCCGCGAGGCGGAGATCCGCGGGGTCGAGTCGATCGGGGCAGCCGACTCGGGCGGCGAGCTGGCGAAGGCCGCGGCCCGGGCGCTCGGCTGCGTCGCGTCCGTGACCGGTCCGGTCGACCACGTGTCCGACGGCGAGCGCACGATCGCGGTCGCGAACGGGGACGCGCTGCTTGGCACCGTCAGCGGGACCGGTTGCATGTCGTCGGCCATCACCGGCTGCTTTCTCGCCGTGGCGTCCGATCGACCGCTCGAGGCCGCGGCGGAGGCCCTGGTGGCGTTCGGCGTCGCGGGCGAGGACGCTGCGATCGGAGCAAAGGGGCCGGGGACGTTCCATGCCGCTCTCTACGACGCGCTCTACAACCTCGACCCGGCCACGCTCGACTCGCGGTCGAAGGTGGACGGGTGAGACTGCACGCGATCGTGACCGAGTTCGAGACCGCGACGCGCGCGGTCGAGGGAGGCGCGACCGTGATCCAGCTGCGGCTCAAGGGAGCTTCGACGGCAGACGTGATCGAGACCGGCAGGCCGTTCGGCGCCCTGCCCGCGACGTTCGTCGTCAACGACGACGTGGAAGCTGCGCTCGCTCTGGGCGCCGACGGCGTGCATCTCGGGCGCGACGATGCCGGCGCCGAGCTTGCGGTCGAGGGCGGGCTCCTCCTCGGAACGTCGGCCTCGAGCGTCGAGGAGGCGGTGGCCGGAGAAGAAGCGGGTGCCGCGTACATCGGCGCCGGCCCCGTCTGGGCGACCCCGTCCAAGCCGGACGCAGATCCTTCGATCGGGCTCGACGGTCTCGCTCGGATCTGCGAAGCGGTGTCGATCCCGGTGGTCGCGATCGGAGGCATCGACGCGACGAACGCCGCCGACTGCATCGCCGCGGGCGCGGCCGGGGTCGCCGTCGTGCGCGCGGCTGTCGACGCGAGGGCGGTCAGTGAGGCTCTCGCAGGTCGGTGAGCTCGGCCTCCTCGCCGAGCTCGAGCAACGAGGGCTTGCGCAGCGGATCGAGAACGACGCCGCGCAGCTGGCCGGAGGGCTCGTCGTCACGCAGGACGCGCTCGTCGAGGGTGTGCACTTCCGCCTCGAGCTCCTCTCCTGGCGCGAGCTCGGCTTCCGCGCCGCCGCGGTCAACCTCAGCGATCTGGCTGCCTCGGGGGCGGAGCCCGAAGCGCTCGTGGTCACGCTGGCGTTGCGCCCCGAGACGGAGCTCGACGACGTGCTCGAGCTCTACGAGGGGTTGAACGAGCCCGGCGTCCCGATCGTCGGCGGCGACACGAGCCGTTCCGGGCTCGCGATGTTGAGCGTGACCGCGCTGGGCCGTTCGGAACGGGTTCCCGGCCGCGCAGGAGCACGACCCGGAGACCTCCTGGTCGTCACCGGCCCGCTCGGCGCTGCCGGCGCCGCATTCAGGAACGGCCGGCTGGCACGTCCACCGCTTCGCCTCGTCGAGGGGAAAGAGCTGGCCGCTGTCGCACACGCGCTGCTCGACATCTCGGACGGGCTCGCCGTCGATGCGGGTCACATCTCCTCGCGGTCCGGCGTCCGCTGCGTGATCGACCTCGAGCAGGTGCCGCTGGCCGAAGGCGCCGAGCGCGAGGACGTCGGGTTCGGCGAGGACTACGAGCTCCTGGCCGCCGTCGAGGAGCCGGGTCGGTTCACGGTCATCGGCCGCTGCGAGGAGGGCAGCGGCGTCGAAATCCGCCTCCGAGGCGAGCCCGTACCCCTGACGGGTTGGGATCACTTCGGCACGCAAGGCCCCGATCACTTGCGCTGACCCGCGCGAACGACGAGTCTGTGGCCTAGTGGTCGGGTTCGTGATCAAGCGGCTGGCGTGGGCCGTGCTGCTCGCGGCACTGATCTCGCTGATCACGTTCCTCGTCTTCTTCATCATCCCGCCGGACGACCCGGCCGCGAGGCGGCAGGGGTTCGTCACGCCCACCCTGTCGGCGCAGTACGGCCTGGAGGGGAAGTCGATGCCGGGGCAGTACGCGTCGTTCGTCCAGCACGCCGCCCAGGGGGACTTCGGAACCTCGGTCCGCTACAGCCAGCCGGTCGGCAAGATGATCTGGAAGGCGCTTCCGGTGACGCTTGCGCTCCTCATTGGGGGCACCCTCCTCTGGCTGTTGATCGCCCTTCCGATCGGGGTGATCTCGGCGTTACGGCCGCGGTCGTTCCTGGACCGGGGCCTGATGGTCTTCGTCCTGATCGGAGTCGCGGCGCACCCGGTCTGGCTTGGCTTTTCGCTCTCGTATCTCCTCGGCTACAGGGCGCATCTGTTCCCGACCGCGGGCTACTGCGACTTCTCGTACGACGCGAACAGTCCGAACCTCTGTGGGGGGCCGAAGCTATGGGCGTACCACCTGGTTCTGCCGTGGGTCACGTTCGCGTTCCTGTTCGCCGCGCTCTACGCGCGCATGATCCGGGCGAGCCTGCTGGAGACGATGGACGAGGACTACGTGCGCACTGCTCGGGCGAAAGGTGCGAGCGAGTGGCGCGTTCTCCGCAAGCACGTGCTGCGGAACGCGCTGATGCCGGTGGTGGCGATGCTCAGCATGGACATGGTCGTGATCTCGCTGACCGGGGTGATCTTCATCGAGACCGTGTTCGGGCTGCCCGGCATCGGGACACTTCTCTACCGATCGCTGACCAACAACGACCTACCGGTGATTCTCGGCATCGTGATCGTGATCAGCGTCACGGTCACCATTGCCAACATGATCGCGGACATCGTCTACTCCCTGCTCGACCCGCGGGTGAGCCTTCGTGGCCCGCGACGGCAGCGAGGCTGGGTCACGAACCGGTGGCGTTCCCGGCCTCAGCCGAGCATCACCGAGACGGCTACCGAGGGCTGAGCCAGTCCGACCAGGCGTCCTCGTAGTGCGAGCGCGAGCGGGCGCCGACGACGGTCTCGCGCGCCTCGCCGCCTTCGAAGAGGATCGCGGTCGGGATCGCGAGGACGTCGTAGCGTGACGCGACGGCCGGGTTCTCGTCGATGTTCAGCTTGACGAAGTCGACGTGGCCGGCGTGCTTGTCTGCGAGGTCGGCCAGAACCGGCTCGACCGCCTTGCACGGCCCGCACCAGGGGGCCCAGAAGTCGATCACGACAGGCTTGTCGGCCTGCAGCACCTCAGCCTCGAACGTCTCGTCGGTGATCTCGCGCACGACCGCAAGGCTACCCGCATCCAAAGCGGACACGTCCGGTGCCTGGCACCGGACATGGCTTTTAGAGACGGCCCGCGAGGGCGCGCAGGCGGAGCGCCGGCACCTTCCAGATCGCCTCGAGGACGATCGACTTGCTCATCTTCGAGCCGCCCACCTCGCGGTCGGCGAAGGTGATCGGCACCTCCACGACCCGAAAGCCGGCGCGGACCGCCCGGTACGTCGTCTCGATCTGGAACGCGTAGCCCCTCGAGTCGATCGCGTTCAGGTCGATCGTCTCCAGCACGGCACGCCGGTAGCATTTGAACCCCCCGGTCAGATCGCGGATCCCGAGCTGAAGCAGCACCTGGGCGTAGAGCGACCCGCCGCGTGAGATGAAGCGCCGCACGAGACCCCAGTTCCGCGTCCCGCCGCCGGACACGTAACGCGACCCGAGCACGAGATCCGCGTCCTCCGCGGCCGCGGCGAGCCGGGGAACGTCGGCCGGGTCGTGCGAGAAGTCGCAGTCCATCTCGAAGACGAAGTCGGCGCCGAGCTCCAGAGCCCGCCCGAAGCCGGCGAGATACGCGGGCCCGAGCCCCTCCTTCCGTTCACGGTGCAGCACGTGCACCCAGGGCAGTTCCGCGGCGAGCCGGTCTGCGATCCCCCCGGTCCCGTCCGGTGATCCGTCGTCGATGACGAGCACCTCCAGCCCCTCCAGTCCGAGCGCTCCGAGCGCCCGCACCATCGGCTCCAGGTTCTCGCGCTCGTCGTAGGTCGGTAGACAGATGACCCTGCGCACGGCCCATATCATCGCGGTGGTGGCGAAGACACTCCCTCGGAACGCTGACGTCGCGGACCAGTTCGACCTCCTGGCCGACTTTCTCGAGCTCGAAGGCAGCGACCAGTTCCGCCCGCTCGCCTACCGGCGCGCCGCTCAGCGCATGCGCGAGACGGGCGGCTCGATCGCGCAGCTCGCGCTCGACGGGAAGGCGAAGGACCTGTCCGGGATCGGCAAGACGATCGAGGAGAAGATCGTCCAGATCGTCGAAGACGGCCGGATCGATGCGCTGGCCGTGCGCGAGCAGCGCGTGCCGCCCGACGTCGTCGAGTTCATGCACCTCCCGGGCCTCGGCCCGAAGACCGCGCGCCGGATCTGGCAGGAGCTCGGCGTCGAGACGCTCGACGACCTGAAGAAGGCAGCCGAGACCGAGCAGCTCCGCACGCTCGCCGGGCTCGGACCGAAGACCGAGGAGAACGTCCTCAAGGCGCTGGCCACGCCGAAGAAGAAGATGGAGCGCAAACCGCTTCTCGGCCAGGCGCTGCCGGCGGTTCGTGCCGTGGTCGAGGTCCTCCGCGAACACCCGGCCGCCGACCAGGTCAGCGAGGCGGGCAGCGTGCGCCGCCTCAAAGAGCAAGTTCGCGACCTCGACATCATCGCCACCGCGAGCGACCCGAAGGCTCTCATCGACTACTTCACGAAGCTGAACTGGGTCGAGGAGATCGTCGCCAAGGGGAACACGAAGGCGACCGTGGTCGCGAGCGACGGCCTCCGCTTCGACCTGCGAGTCGTCCCGCCGGAGTCGTACGGCAACCTGCTCCACCACTTCACCGGCTCCAAGCAGCACAACGTCGCGCTGCGCGAGGAGGCCGTCCGCCGCAAGCTCTCGATCTCCGAGTACGGCATCCAGGACACCGAGACCGGCGAGGTCTTCACGGACAAGACCGAAGAGTCCATGTACAAGCGCCTCGGCTATCCGTGGATCCCGCCCGAGCTCCGCGAGAACATGGGCGAGCTCGAGGCCGCCCGCGAAGGCCGCCTTCCGGAGCTCGTCGAGCTGAGCGACATCCGTGGTGACCTGCACTCGCACTCGACGTGGTCCTCGGACGGCAAGAACACGATCGAGGAGATGGCGCGCGAGGCGAAGCGGCTCGGTCGCTCGTACATCGCGGTCACGGACCACTCGCACTACCTCCGCGATGGCCGCCTCGAGGCCCAGAGCATCGAGATCGACGACGTGCAGGCGAAGCTCGGCCGCTTCAAGCTCCTCAAGGGCGTCGAGGCCAACATCAGGGCCGACGGCTCCGTCGACGTCGACGACGAGGTGCTCGCCGATCGCGACTGGGTGATGGCCTCGATCCACTCCGGGCTCGACAAGGACCTGACGGAACGAGTCCTGTCCGCGATGGACAACCCGAACGTCGACTGCATCGGGCACCTGACGGGCCGCAAGCTGAACCGGCGCGAACCCGCGGACATCGACCTCGAGCGCGTGGTCGAGAAGGCGCTCGAGACCGGGACGTTTCTCGAGATCAACGCCCAGCCGGACCGCCTCGATCTCCGCGACGCACACGCGCGGCTCGCGGGCGAGGCAGGCGTCAAGATCGTGATCTCGAGCGACTCCCACGAGCTCCCCGCGCTCTCGAACCTCGAGTTCGGCGTCGCGCAGGCTCGCCGCGCATGGCTCGGGCCGGATCAGATCCTGAACACGCGTCCCTGGGGCGAGGTCAAGAAGCTGCTCAAGAAGTGAAGTACCGCGCGGTCATCTTCGACCTCTGGCAGACGCTCGTCCCGTGGCCCGCGGACGCGGCCGAGAGCTACTACCGGTGGATGGCGGACGCCTATGGAGCGTCGTACGAGCGCTTCCACCAGGTCTGGACGAGCAGCTTCTACCAGCGCGCCACCGAGCCGATCGAGAACAACCTGCGGTCCGTGGCCACCGCGCTCGCGGTCGAGCCCGACTTCGATCGCGTCCTCGCGTGGCGGCTCGAGTGGACGCGGAGGTCGCTGGTCCCGCGGCCGGACGCCGTTCCGACGCTCCAGGCGCTGCGGGAGCGCGGACAGAAGGTCGGGCTGATCACGGTCTGCTCGCAGGAGGTCGCGGACATCTGGGACGAGACGCCGTTCGCGGGCCTCTTCGACGCGACCGTCTTCTCGGCCTCGGTCGGCCTCGCCAAGCCCGACCCGCGGATCTACGAGCTCGCCTGTGAGCAACTCGGAGTCGAGCCGGCCGACTGCCTGTTCGTCGGCGACGGCGCGAACGACGAGCTGCCAGGCGCCGAGCGGGCCGGGATGACCGCGCTCCAGCTGCGAGCGCCGGGCGAGGCACTCACGCCCGACGGCGAAGGGTGGCAGGGCGCGTCGATCGAGCACCTCTCCGAGGCCGTGGAACTGACCTAGTAACAGTCTGTTACTAAGTCGAAAGGGTCAGAGGCGCGCCAGGAGGGCGAGGAGCTCGGCGGGCGACTCGACCAC
Source organism: uncultured Actinomycetes bacterium (assembly GCA_963850415.1). Classification (GTDB taxonomy): domain Bacteria; phylum Actinomycetota; class Thermoleophilia; order Gaiellales; family Gaiellaceae; genus VAXT01. Next base: position 542,652 of record CAWKLE010000003.1, on the reverse strand, counting down.
GATGTCTGCCGCCTCTACGAGCTCGCTCGGGGCCTCGTCCGAGGAGACCGCGATCCTGATCCCCAGCTCGAGGTCGTCGAGCGCCCGGAAGCCGTCGACGTCGGTCGTGTCGTCGCCTGCGTAGAGCGCCCGCTTCAGCCCAGTTTCGCCGAGCAGCTGCGTGACTGCGGTCCCCTTGTCGGCTTGCACGGGCGGCCGGATCTCCAGCACCTTGCGACCAAAGCGCGGCTCGAGGCCTGCCTCGCGCGCACGCTTCGCGACCGCCTCGAGGTACTCGAGCGCGTCGTCCTCGTTCTCGGCCTCGCGATAGTGGAACGCGACCGTCAGGCCCTTGTCCTCGACGGGCCAGTCCACGCCCGCCGCGAAGCGGTGGATCTCGTCTCGCCAGCGGGCCGCCTCGGGGGAGAGCTCGAGCCCGTGCGACCCCACGTAGCGCACGCCGTCCACGGCGACGAGCCGCCTCGCATCCTCGCCGGTGCGGCCGCTGACGCAGGCGACGAGCGCATACCGCGCGACCAGCCGCCCGAGCTCGCGGCGCGCGCCCTCGGGGACGGCCGCCTCGTTCGGGCGGCGCACGATCGGCGCGAGCGTCCCGTCGATGTCGAGCACGATCGCGGCCTGCTCCGGAGCTTCGGCGAGGCGGGTGAGCGCAGACACGGCTCGTACCATACGGCCGTGGCGCTCGTACTCATCGGCCTCGTCGCCGGGTTCTTCAGCGCCCTGTTCGGTGTCGGGGGCGGGATCGTCGTCGTGCCGATGCTCATTCTCCTGGTCGGGTTCGCGGAGCGGCCCGCGATGGCGACGTCCCTCGCCGCGATCGGGCTGATCGCAGCGGTGGGGACGATCTCGTACGCAGTGCGCGGCGACGTCCACTACGGCTACGCCCTCCTGCTCGGCCTTCCGGCTGCGGTCGGTGCGATCGGCGGGACGGCGCTCCAGCAGCGCACCGCCGGCCCGATGCTCAGCTACGGCTTCGCGGTGCTGCTCGCCGCGGTCGGGATCTGGCTGCTCGTCTGATGGAGATTCTCGCGGCGATCCTCATCGGCCTGCTCGCGGGCGCGTTCGGGGGTCTCTTCGGAATCGGCGGCGGGCTGATCTTCGTGCCGACGCTCGTCCTGCTCCTCGGTCTCGGCCAGGTCGACGCCGAGGCGACCTCGCTCCTGGCGATCCTGCCGGTGGTCATCGCGGGCACCTGGCGGCAGCACCTCTACGGAAACGTGCGGTGGCGCGCCGCAGCGGTGATCGGCGTCGTCGCGGTGGCCGGGATCGAGCTCGGCGTGCTGACGGCCAACGCGCTGCCGGAGGCGACGCTGCGGCGCCTCTTCGCGATCCTCGTGCTGATCGTGGCCGCTCAGCTCGGCTGGCGCGCGCACCGCGCGAGCTCGGCTACACCCGAGTAGCGACCGAGACGAGATAGATCGCGACGAAGCCGGCCGCGGTCAACGCGACCCGCAGGCGCGAGGGATGACGGTGCGCTTCCGGCAGGAGGTCGGTCGCGCCCATGAACAGGAAGAACCCCACGTAGAGCGCGAGCAGCTCCCCGAGCCTGTACTGCGAGACCGAGATCGACGCGCCGACGATCGCGCCGATCAGTGGTGCGATCGCGTCCACCGAGAGCCAGGTCACGGCCTTCCGCCTGTTGTCGCTCTGGCTGAGGACGAAGCTGACCGTATTCATCCCGTCCGCGAAGTCGTGTGACAGCACGGCGACGAAGACGAGCAGTCCGGTCGTCGTGCTCACGCCGAACGCGAGCCCGATCCCGAAGCCGTCGATGAAGCTGTGCAGCGACAGCCCGGCCGCACCCAGCACACCGACCTGCGCGTGCGCCCGCGCCTGGTCGGGGTCGTCCCGGTGATGCAGCACGAGCATCCGCTCGGCGAGGAAGAAGAAGAGGAACCCGAGCCCGACAAGGCCGGCGACGCGGTCCGCGTTGTCGACCGCGTTGATCGCTTCGGGCAGGACGTCGAACAGCGCGACGCCGACGACGACCCCGCCCGTCAGCGCGATGAGCGTTGTCAGCTCGCGATGGAGCCGGAGCGCCACGTAGCCGCCGGCCAGCGTGGAGACGACGGTCAGCCCTGCGAGCGGGACCGCGATCCAGTTCACGCGCAGTTACGGCAGGTGCCGTAGATCTCCAGCTCGTGCGACTCGGCCCGGAAGCCGTGCTTGCGCGTGAGCGCCTGCTGGCTCGGCGTGGCGCAGAGCTCGGTGTCCTCGACCGATCCACAGCTGAGGCAGACGAGGTGGTGGTGGTGCTCGGGAGAGCAGCGGACGTAGGCGGGGCGCGCGTCCCCGGAGAGTGCGTGGAGCGACCCCGTCCTGCGGAGGAGCTCGAGCGTCCGGTAGGTCGTCGCCAGGCCGAGGCGGGGATGTGAGCGGCGTGCGCGCTCGAAGAGGTCGATCGCGGTGAAACGGCCGCCGGAGGCCTCGATCGCGTCCAGCACCGCGCGTCGCTGAGGCGTCAACCGAGTCCGCGCCGGCAGCTTCAGGCCCCTGTACGAACGTTCCTTCTCGCCCGCCATTGGCCCCACGCTACCTGAAAATGATTCTCACTTTCAGAGGTGGAACGGCACGGAACGTCGAGGGCATCGCTCGGATCGCCCATAATGGACGCCGTGGGTCGCCTGGTCTCAGCCGCGCTTGCGCTCGCGGCCGTCGTTGCGTTGTCGGGAGGTTCTGCCTCGGCGACCCGATCCGCGACCGACCTGACCGCCGCCCGTGCGTTCGCTGTCCAGGTGGCCGTTCCCGGCCAGCCGGGAGGAGCGACGCCGTCGGTCTCCGCGCCCCCGGACGCGGTCGGCGTCGGCGGTTCCTTCGCTTATCCGGCGGACGGCTCGGTGATCAACGCGGGCTCGGTCACGTACGGCGCCTTCGCGAACCCGGGCGAGTCCGCGACGTCGAGCGCATCCGCGGACGTCTCCACGATCTCGATCTTCGGCGGCGACGTAACGGTGGCCGGCGTCAGCGCCAAGTCCAGGGCCTCCGCGAACAAGAAGACATCGTCGGCCGATTCGACCGGATCGATCGTGACCGGGCTCGCCATCCAGGGCCAGGCGGTGACGCCCGGTCCCGGCACGCAGTTCCCGATCGGCGACTGGGGCTCGGTGACCACGCTCCAGCAGGGCCTGACGTCACTCAACACGAAGCGCTCCGCCGGCACGCGCGCATTCGTGACCGGTCTCCAGGTGCGACTGATCGCCGACCACTACGGGCTCCCCGCAGGGACCGAGGTGATGATCGGCTACGCAGAGGCGGCCGCGAAGTACGCACCGGCGCCGTCGGTCGCCCCAAAGCCCAAGCCGCAGCGGCAGACGAGAAGTCTCAAGCGAAAGAAGAAGCACGCGAAGAAGGCTCCGCGCGCGGGGGTCGGTCCCGAGAAGCCGAGCCTCACGATCCGGCCGCCGCCCGACGTCACGCCTCGCCTGACCGCAGGCGGCTACGTGTTCCCCGTCTACGGGCCGTCATCGTTCGGCGACTCGTTCGGTGCGCCACGCGGCGACATCGCGTCCGGCTGGCACCACGGCGTCGACATCTTCGGGCAGCTCGGGACACCGCTGCTCGCCGTCGCCAACGGGACGGTCTTCTCCGTCGGGTGGAACGACATCGGCGGCTACCGGCTCTGGCTCCGCGACAAGGCCGGCAACGAGTTCTACTACGCCCACCTCTCCGCGTACTCGCCGTTCGCGGTCAACGGCCGTCAGGTCAAGGCGGGAACCGTGCTCGGGTTCATGGGCAATACCGGCGACGCGTCGACGACGCCGTACCACCTGCACTTCGAGATCCACCCGGTCGGGCTCCTCTACCTGGGCTACGACGGCGCAGTCAACCCGTACACGTACCTTCTGGCCTGGCAGCGCCTGGAGGACGTCGACTTCGCGCAGGTCGCCGGCTGGGCGCCGCCGGTCTCAGCGACGAGCGCCGCCCCGAGGCCCGGCGCCATCCTGCTCTCGCAAACCGACATCTCGACGGCGGACGGCCTCGACCCGAACTCGCTGAAGCAAGCGCTCAAGCAATTAGGCAAGTCCGACGGCGGCTAGCGCTTCGCTTCGCTCGCTTCACGAGAGAACCCCTGGTTCCCTCGTGGGCTCCCTCCTTGCGGGCGGTGGCGTGGCGCCGACGTTTCAGGAGCCGGCGTGGCGAGCACCGATTCCAATGTTTTCCTATTGCTTGCTGAGCCTCCCGCCGGGCTAAGCCCGGCTCCGGCGGCGACAGGAATGGTCTCCGAGGCGGCTTCCTCTACTTGGCGTTGTCCTGTCTATATTCGAACTCCTCGCCCTCGCCGAAGACCTTGTCCTGGAGCCAGCGGCGCGTTCCAGGGCCCGTCAGCGGGTTGAAGAGGATCCCGAGCACGATCCCGGTCATGAGCAGAGTCGCATTGCGGGCCGAGTGCGAGGTCTTGCCCTGGATGCGATCCGCCGCGTTGCGAAGGTCGTCGATCGCGTCGCGGAGGCTCTCCTGGATGTCCTTGTCGGTCGCGACACGGGCCGCGGCCGCGGTGATCTGGCTGCGCCCGCCCAGGAGCTCGTCGTAGATCTCACGGGCAGTCATGATCGCGCTCTTCACGTCGTCCCGCACTCGCTCGTCCTTGAATGCCCGCTCGAGATACGGCTTCACGTCGCCGGCGCGGTCGAGCGCCCGATCCTGAAGCTTGGCCATCAGTAAGTCCTTTCGGCTGGTTGTTCTGGGACTTTACCCGGCTCCGATCGCCCACAAACCGCTAGCGGGAAGCGGCGGCCTTGCGCTCCTGTGAGAGCGGGCGCGCGGCAGCGACCTTCGGCAGCGAGCCTTCGAACGCGACCTCGAGCACCTCGTCGATCCAGTCCACCGGGATGAACTCGAGCTCCTCGCGGGTCTCGGGAGGGAGCTCCTCGAGGGCGGACTCGTTCTCCTTCGGGAAGATCACCTTCGCGATCCCGGCCCGCTGCGCTGCGAGCACCTTGTCCCGCAGGCCGCCGATCGGGAGCACCTGGCCCGTGAGCGTGATCTCGCCGGTCATCGCAACCTGGTCGGAGACGGGCTTGCCGGTCGCGATCGACGCGATCGCGGTCGCCATCGTGATCCCCGCGGACGGGCCGTCCTTCGGCACCGCGCCGGCCGGCACGTGGACGTGCACGTCGTTCTCGCCAAACCAGTTCGGGTCGATTCCGAGCTCGAGCGCATGCGTTCGAACCCAGGAGTGCGCGGCCTGGGCCGACTCCTGCATGACCTCGCCGAGCTGCCCGGTCACCTTCAGGTGCCCGCCGCCCGGATACGCGATCGCCTCGATGAAGAGCACGTCTCCGCCGACCGCGGTCACCGCGAGGCCGGTCGCGACGCCCGGCTCCGACGTGCGCTTGCGGACGTCTGAAACGAAGCGTCGCGGGCCGAGCAGCTCGCGCACGGTCTTCTCGTCCGCGCTCATCTTCTCCGTCTCGCCCTCGGCGACGCGGCGCGCGGACTTGCGGCACACGGCCGCGATCTGCCGCTCGAGCTGGCGCACGCCCGCCTCGCGCGTGTAGTCGCGGATGATCGTGCGCAGCCCCTTGTCGGTGAAGGTGAGCAGCGCGCGCTTGAGTCCGTGCTCCTTCAGCTGCTTGGGGGCGAGGTACTTCTTGGCGATCCCGAGCTTCTCTTCCTCGGTGTAGCCGGAGAGCTGGATCACGTCCATCCGGTCGAGGAGCGGAGGCGGGATCGTCTCCAGCTGGTTCGCGGTGCAGATGAAGAGCACCTTCGAGAGGTCGAACGGAAGGTCGATGTAGTGGTCGCGGAAGGTCGAGTGCTGCTCGGGGTCGAGCACCTCGAGCATCGCGCTCGCCGGGTCGCCGCGCCAGTCCGCGCCCATCTTGTCGATCTCGTCGATCAGGAAGACGGGGTTCTTCGTCTCGGAGTCGCGGAGCGCCCGGATGATCGTGCCGGGCAGCGCGCCGATGTACGTCCGCCGGTGACCGCGAATCTCCGCCTCGTCGCGGACGCCGCCGACCGAGATGCGCACGAACTTGCGGCCGAGCGTCTTCGCGATCGACTGGCCGAGCGACGTCTTGCCGACTCCGGGCGGGCCGACGAAGCAGAGGATCGGCCCCGAGAGGTCGCCCTCCTTGAGCTTCGAGACCGCGAGGTACTCGATGATCCGCTCCTTGACCTTGTCGAGGTCGTAGTGGTCGGCGTCGAGCACTGCGCGCGCCTGGACGAGGTCGAGGTTGTCCTGCGTCTCCTTGTCCCACGGGAGGCTGAGGATCCACTCGACGTACGTGCGGATGACGCCGTACTCGCCGGAGGCCGCCGGCAGCTTCTCGAGCCGCGCCAGCTCGCGATCGACCGCCTTGCGCGCTTCCTCGGGGAGCGTCACCTCGTTCGCCCGGTTCCGGAGCTCCGTGATCTCGGCCTGCTCCGGGTCGGCTTCGCCGAGCTCCTCCTGGATCGCCTTCAGCTGCTGGCGAAGGAAGTACTCGCGCTGGGTGGACTCCATCTCCGGACGACCTGGTTCTGGATCTTCGAGCCGAGCTCCGCGACCTCGAGCTCGCGGTTGAGGATCACGAGCACGGCGCGCAGGCGCTTCTCGACGTCGTCCAGCTCGAGCAGCTGCTGCTTCTCGTCGGTCTTCAGGCGCAGCGTCGAGGCCACGAGGTGGCAGAGCGCGCTCGGGTCGTCGACGTTGGCCGCGGCGAGCGCGAGCTCCTCGGGGAGATACGGCATGAGGCCGATCAGCCGTGCGAAGAGCGTCTGCACGTTCTGCGAGAGCGCCTGCGTCTGGGGCGTCTCCTCGTACACGTCCGGAACCTCGATGAAACGGCCGACGAGGTACGGCTCGTCCTGGAGCTTGTCGATCAGCCGGATGCGGCGGATGCCCTGGACGAGGATGCGGAGCGACCCGTCGGGCACCCGGAGCATCTTCTGGACGACCGCGGCCGCGCCGATCTCGTGCAGGTCGTCCCAGCCGGGCTGCTCGACCTCTGCGTCCTTCGACGCGACGAGCGCGACCAGCCGGTTCCCCGCGACGACGTCGTCCACGAGCCGGACCGAGCGCTCCTGCCCGATCGCGAGCGGGAGGACCGAGTCCGGGAAGACGACCGTGTCTTTGAGCGGCAGGACCGGGAGCTCCGACGGGAGCTCGACGTCCTCGACCTCGACCTGGTCGTCGAACAGCTCGCTCATCGCCTGCTCCGGATGCTGACGGGAATCTCGATGCGCTCGGCGCTCGCCGGCTTCTGCGCCAGCGGCAGCACGATCGTCAGCACGCCCCGCTTGTAGGTCGCCTTCGACGATTCGACGTCGACGTCCGCGCCGAGCACGACCTGGCGCGTGAAGCGGCCGTAGTCGATCTCCATCTGCTGGTAGACGCGGCCCGTGCAGCGCGGGCGGCGTCGCTCGCCGGAGACGATCAGCGTGCCCTCGTCGGCGAAGACCTGAACCTTGGCCGGATCGACGCCGGCGAGCTCGACGATGACGTGAAACGCGGCGGGGCGCTCGGTGCGGTAGCAGTCGATCTGCGGGCGGAAGCCGCCCTGGCGGCGCGTGAAGCGCGGAACCTGCCAGAGGTCGTTGAACAGCTCCTCCATTTCGAGGCGGAGCCGGTCGATGGGGTCGCGAGGCATGGGCCCGATGGTAGCGACGGAGGGGCATCTGACCCCGTTTGCGCGCGTCGCGTGACGGGGTGGGCCAGATGACCCGATTAGCTCAGGTAACTGCGCTCGCTCAGCCGACGAGCCAGAGCTCGCGTTGAGGGGTGCTCAGCCATTCGAGGCCGTCGGCCTCGACGAGCACGTCCTCCTCGAGCCCGATGTAGCCCCGGCCGGGGACTTGAGCGCCGTACTCGAGCGTGTACACGTGGCCCTCCTCGACGAGGCCGCGAGGAGCGTCGCCGTATCGGTCCCAGAGTGGGGCGAGCAGCGTGCCTCCGTCGTGCGCTGCGCGGCCGACCTGGTGGCCGAGCGCGTGCATCGGCTCGTCGTAGCCGGCGGCGACGAGGCTCGCGCGGGCCGCGGCATCGACCTGGTGCCCCTGGACACCCGGCCGGAGCACGGCTGCTCCCGCGTCCATCGAGGCCCAGACCGCGTCCCAGGCCGCGGCGACGTCCCCGGGCGGCTCGCTCTCGCCTTCGTCGAGCAAGTACCACATGCGTTGCAGGTCGCTGCAGTAGCCGTCCTTCAGGACTCCGAAGTCGGTGTGCAGGAGCACGCCGTGCCGTGTCTCCAGTTCGGTCGGCCCGGTGTGACCGACCTCCTTCTCCGGCCCCGCGTCGACCGCGGGACATTGCCCTGCTTCCCACGCGTAACCGAGGCCGCGCCGCGACACCTCCTCGTGGAAGATCGCCGCGATCTCCGTCTCCTTCCTGCCGGGCCCGACCCGCTCTCGGACGAGCGCAAAGATCTCTTCCGTCTCGGCGATCGCCGCGCGGATGCGCTCGATCTCAAAGGGCGACTTGCGCCCGCGCAGCGAACCGACGACCCGCTCGGACGACACGAGCCGATCGGAGTAAGCGGTGCCCTCCAGCGTCTCGCGCAGCACCAGCCACAGACCGTGCGTGAGCCCGTCGGCAGCCGGGTCACTCGGTGAGTAGTTCAGGGCGATCGTTTGCGGGTCGAGGCGCTCGATCGTCTTCTTGAGAACGGGCCGGACGCTCTCGTCGTACGTCACGATCTGGGGGTACGCGCCGACCTGCTCGACGCCGGGAGCGTCGAAGCGACCGACGATGGCGATCCGTTCGCCCGAGCGGGAGAGGAGAAACGCGCTCTGCCAGGTGCAGCTCGTGCCGACGACGAGGTCGAGGCACGGGTCCGGGGTGAGCAGCGTCTCGTGGACGAACGTGAGCCAGAGATCGACCCCGTGCTGGTCGAGGATCGCCGGCACCTGGTCGAGCTTCTCGTGGACGAGCGTCGATGCGTCGGTCACGGCCGAACGATCTCATACGAGAGCCCGTGCGCCACATCGGCCGGCCACTGGCCGTACGATCCCGCGGACATGAAGGGCGTCATCCTCGCCGGCGGCACCGGGAGCCGCCTCCATCCGCTGACGCGGATCACGAACAAGCACCTGCTGCCGATCTACGACCGGCCGATGGTCACGTACGCGATCGAGGCGATCGTCTCGGGCGGTCTCACGGAGGTCCTGGTCGTCACGGGAGGGACGCATGCAGGCGAGTTCTTCCGGCTCCTCGGCGACGGGCACGAGCACGGGATCGGACTCCTCCAGTACGCCTACCAGGAGCGCGAGGGCGGGATCGCCGAGGCACTCGGGCTCGCGGAGCGCTTCGCGGGTGGAGAGAGGATCCTCGTCATGCTCGCGGACAACGTCTTCGGCCGCTCGATCAAGCCGGCGATCAAGAACTTCGAGCGTCAGGAGCGAGGGGCGCGGATCGTGCTCTCAAAGGTCGAGGAGCCCGAGCACCTGCGGCATCTCGGCGTGGCCGAGCTGGACGGCGAGAAGGTCGTCCGCATCCTCGAGAAGCCGGAGCAGCCGCCGAGCGACTACGCGGTCACGGGCCTCTACTTCTACGACTCGACGGTGTTCGACTTCCTCCCATCGCTCTCGCCCTCGGACCGCGGCGAGCTCGAGATCACCGACGTGAACAACTGGTTCGTCGAGCAGGGGACGATGGAGTACGACGTGGTCGAGGGCTTCTGGGGCGACGCGGGCGAGTCGATCGACGCCTACTACGAGGTCAACGACTACGTGCGCCAGAACGGCGCCAACAGATGATCGAGGGCCTGCGCCGGATCCCGCTGCGGCGCTTCGAGGACGGGCGCGGGTGGTTCGTCGAGCTCAACCGTGCGAGCTGGCACGAAAAGCCGATGCGCCAAACGAATGTCTCGTTCTCTCGCGCGGGCGTGATCCGCGGCCTGCACTACCACGAGCGCGGCCAGGACGACCTCTTCGTCTGCCTCGAGGGCACGGCGCGGGTCGTCGTGCTCGACCTGTCGAGCGGCGAGACGTTCACGGAGGACATCGGCGACGAGAACCCGGTTGCGATCTACGTACCCGGCCGCTGCGCGCACGGCTTCGAGGCCTTGACCGACCTTCTGTTCTGTTACCACGTGACCGAGGAGTACGACCCGGCCGACCCGGACGAGCACGAAGTGCCGTGGAACGACCCGCGCGTCGTCGACCTGTGGAGCACGAGATCGCCGATCCTGTCGGAACGGGACCAGGCCGCGTCCTGATCACCGGCGCCGGCGGCCAGCTGGGCGCCGCGCTCGCCGAGGTCTTCCCGGAAGCCGATGCGCTCACGAGGGCCGACTGGGACGTCACGCGCCCCCGAACCGACTTAGTAACAGACTGTTACTTGGTGCTCCACGCCGCTGCGTGGACGGACGTGGACGGGGCGGAGGCCGATCCTGAAGGAGCTGCGCGAATCAACGTGGAGGGGACCCGAAACGTCGTGGCTCTCGGCGCGCCCGTCGCCTACTTCTCCACGGACTACGTCTTCGACGGCGCCAAGCCTGGGCCGTATGTCGAGTTCGACGAGCCGAATCCGCTGTCGGTCTACGGACGGACGAAGCTCGAGGGCGAGCGTGAGATCCGGGAGGGTTGGATCGTCCGTTCGTCGTGGCTCTTCGGCTGGACGAGCAGGAACTTCGTGCGGACGATGCTCGAGCTGGGGTCGAAGCAGGACGAGGTGGCGGTCGTCGACGACCAGCGCGGCTCGCCGACCTTCGTTGGGCATCTCGCGGAGGCGACGAAGGAAGTACTCGAGCTTCCGTACGGGACCTACCACGTCGCGGCGGCCGGCGACTGCACCTGGGCCGAGTTCGCCGAGGCGATCTTCGAGGAGGCCGGCCTCAGCTGCCGTGTCCGCCGGATCACGACCGCCGAGCTCGGCCGTCCGGCTCAGCGTCCCGCGAACTCGGTCCTCCGCACCGAACGAGGCGCACCGCAGCTCCCGCACTGGCGAGAGGGTCTTCGTGCCTGCCTAACCCGTCTCTAAAGGCCAAGTCCTGGGACCAGGTCCCAGGACGGGTCCGGAGGCGACAGGTCCTGGGACCAGGTCCCGGGACATGGCTGTTAGCGCCAGGCGGTTTCTTCGACCTGGAGGCGCTCGCGGAGCGGCTCCCACCAGGCGCGGTTCGCCGCGTACCACTCGACCGTCTCTCGCAGGCCGTCCTCGAACCCGATCTCCGGCTCCCAGCCGAGCTCGCGACGGAGCTTCGAGGAGTCGAGCAGGTAGCGCCGGTCGTGACCGGGCCGGTCGGGCACGATCGTCTTCAGCGACTCCGGCTTCGCGGTCAGCTCCAGCACGCGGTCGGCGATCTCCTCGATCGACGCCTCGACGCCCGAGCCGACGTTGTACGTGCCCCCCGGCTCGCCGCGCGCGAGAACGAGGTCGATCGCGCGGCAGTGGTCGCGCACGTGCAGCCATTCGCGCTTGTTCTGCGTCGACGAGTACATCGGGAGTGGCCGCTCGTCGAGCGCGTTCGTGACGAAGAGCGGGATCACCTTCTCCGGGAACTGGAACGGCCCGTAGTTATTGGAGCAGTTCGTGATCGTCGTCTGCAGCCCGAACGTCTCGCTGTAAGCGCGCACATAGTGGTCCGCGGCCGCCTTCGAGGCGTTGTACGGCGTGCGCGGGCGGTACGGCGAGTCCTCGCTGAACGACTCGTCCGAGTCGAGCGGGAGGTCGCCGTAGACCTCGCACGTCGAGATGTGGTGGAAACGCCCGGTCTCGGCCTTGCGCGCCGCCTCGAGCAGCAGCTGCGTGCCGAGGACGTTCGTGCGCGCGAACAGGCCTGGATCGACGACGGCGAGGCTGTTGTGCGACTCGGCCGCGAAGTTGACGACGACGTCGATCGCGTGCTCGAGGAGCACGTTCTCGACCAGGTCGATGTCCGCGATGTCCGCCTGGACGAACGGGACGCGCTCCTTCGTGCCCTCGAGGTTCGCCCGGTTTCCGGCGTACGTCAGAAGGTCGAGCGCGACGACCGAGTCGTCCGGGTGTCGCTCGAGCCAGTAGTGCACGAAGTTGGAGCCGATGAACCCGGCCGCGCCGGTGACGAGGATCTGCACGGCGGCATCGTACGCGTCACCCCTCGTCGCCCGGGTGTCGGTCCAAACCGTTGCCGGGACCGCCCTTTCGACTGTGGCCTCGCCGGCAGAGCTTCTCCGCGTCACGAATCTCGGGCCGGTTGCCCTGGAGCTGCCGCGAGCTCTCGAGGTGCTGGAGCGCTTCGCCGCACCGCCCGAGTTGGGCGAGCGCCGCGCCGAGGTCGTACTCGGCGTATGCCTCATACCTGAGGCCTGTGCCGGCGAGCGCGGCGACGGCCTGCCGGGCGAACGGCTCGGCGCCCGCGGCATTCCCCTCGCGCAGGAGCGCGGTTGCCTGGTCGGTCAGGGCTGTGCCGCTTGGAGCCGGTGGCGGAGGAGGAGGAGGCGGCGGCGGCGGGGCCGGAGGCGGCGGTTGCGCTGGAGGCGGCGGGGCCGTCGTCTTGGCGCTCGTCGTCTGGGCCGCTTGCTGCCGATCGCCGCCTGTGAAGAGAGCTGCGAGCCCCACACCTGCGAGCAGAGCCGCCGCGACGATGGCCGCGACGAGCGGCCAGCGCGACCGCCGGCCGGCCGCGGGGAGCACGCGGGTGACAGCGGCACCGCCCTGAAGCGCCTCTCGCAGTGCCGCCATGAAGCCAGATGCCGTCTCGAACCGCGCCGACCCATCCTTCGCCAGCGCGCGCCGGAAGACCGGGTCGAGCTGCGGCGAGATCGACGGCACCTCCGCCTGAACGTGCGCGGCCGCCTCCACCGTCGGGCTCTCCGACTCGAACGGCCGGTGTCCGGTCAGGAGCTCGTAGGCGACGATCGCGAGCGAGTAGCGATCGCTGGCCGGGGTCGCCCGCTCCCCACGAGCCTGCTCGGGCGAGAGGTACCCCGCCGTGCCGAGCACCGTGCCGGTCAGGGTCAGCGAGTGCAGCCCGGCCGCGCTCGCGATCCCGAAGTCGGCCACGCGGAGATCCCCGGCCTCGTCGAGCAGCAGGTTTCCGGGCTTCACGTCCCGGTGCACGACGCCTAGCCGGTGCGCTGCGTCGAGCGCGCCCGCGGCCTGGTCGAGCCAACCGAGCGCCTCGTCGACCGGCGGCGGCCCGTCCTCGTGCAGCCGCGCCTCGAGCGAGCCGCCTGCCAGGTGCTCCATGACGATGAACGGCCGACCCGCCCACTCGCCGACGTCGAAGATCGTGACCGCGCCCGGCTCGCCGGAGAGCCTCGCCGCTGCCAGCGCCTCGCGCGTGAAGCGAGCCCGCAGAGACTCGTCTCGCGCGTACTGCTCGGACAGCACCTTGATCGCGACCGTCCGTCCGAGCACCTCGTCCTGGGCGCGGAAGATCTCGCCCATGCCGCCCTGGCCGATTCGCGTGGGTCGGAGATACCGGGGCGGCAGGAGGTCGGTCTCGGAGCGCATCAGGGGCCTCGACCATTCATAGCCGAAGCGCGACCGGAAGAAACCTTCCGATTGCTGGGCCTTTCTGAAGTTCCTGTAAAGAGCGACGCCGTCTTCAGAACGATGCGATAGCCTCAATTCGGCCCTGCGGTAGGCGCTCAGGACACCGACCTCGAAAGCCGAAAATCACTGCGACATGGCTCGTTCCACGCTTCTTGCTGCGCTCGTCGCCACCGTCGTTCTCGCCGGTGCCTCTTCGGGCGTCGCCCGGCAGTCCGCTCCGAAGTCCCTACCCGGCTCCCCCGTCTTCGTGATCAGCGGCCGAGGCTGGGGCCACGGCGTGGGCATGGCCCAGTGGGGCGCGTACGGCTACGCGCAGCAGGGGTACTCGTACGACGAGATCCTCGCGCACTACTACAAGGGCACGACGATCGGGCAGGCGTCCGTCACGAAAGTGCGCGTGTTCCTCGCGCAGGGACAGTCGCGGTTGACGGTCTCGTCCCTGGCGCCGTTCACCGTGCGTGACGGGATCGGCCAGCTCTGGCACCTCGCCGCGGGCCCGCAGACCTTCGGGCCGGGATTGCGGATCAAGACGACCGACTTCCCCCAGCGCCAGCAGGTGCCCGGTCCGCTCACGTTCAGCGCCGGCTCTTCGCCGCTCAGGTTCGGCGACCGTCCGTACCGCGGCCAGGTGCAGGTCTCCGTCGCGAACGGCGCGCTGCGCGCGGTCAACAGCGTCGGGCTCGAGGCGTACCTCTACGGCGTCGTCCCGTCGGAGATGCCGCGCGACTGGGTGCCGGAGGCGCTCAAGGCGCAAGCGGTCGCGGCGCGCTCGTACGCACTCGCGGTGAAGAAGAGCGGGTCGTGGTTCGACCTCTACCCGGATACGCGGAGCCAGGTCTATCTCGGCATCGCCCACGAGGCGCCGTCGACGACCGCGGCGGTGCAGGACACCGCGGGTCAGGTCGTCCTTTACGACGGACGCGTGGCGACGACGTACTTCTTCTCGAGCTCGGGAGGCCGCACCTCGGCTGCGTCCGAGGTCTGGCCGAGCTCACCCGGGGCTCCGTACCTCGTGTCCGTCAACGACCCGTACGACACGATCTCGCCGTATCACCGGTGGGGCCCGTACGTCGTTCCCGCGTCGCGCCTGAGGCGCGTTCTCCACGTGCGCGGGAGCATGACCGACGCGACGATGCAGACCGGCCCGTCCGGCCGCGTCCAGAGCGTCACCGCGATCGGCTCGCAGGGAGACTCGACGATGACCGGCTCGGATCTTCGGCGCGCGCTGAACCTTCGCTCGACGTGGTTCCGGATCGGTGTGCTCTCGCTCGCCACTCCGCAGGCGCCCGTCACGTACGGCAAGAACGTCGCGCTGAGCGGCGTCGCGCGGCGGCTCCCGTCGGTGCGGCTCGACCGGCGGCAGCCGGGGACTCCCTGGGAGCAGGTCCGCCCGATCTCGCCGGGCCCGGGTGGCTCGGTGAGCGTCTCGGCCAAGCCTCGCGTCCCGACCGATTACCGGCTCGTCAGCGGTGCAGCCCGCAGCGCGATCGCGCACGTCGCGGTCGCTCCGCTCGTCCGCTTCCGCGGCATGCCCGACACGTCGACGCTGCGCGGCTTTGCGAGGCCGGTCTTGCCGGGCGGGAGCGTCGCGCTCCAGCGCTTCGACGGCGCCCGATGGACGACGATTGCGCGCGCGACGATCGACCAGAGCGGAGACTTCCGGGCGCACGTGAAGCTGACCCCGGGCCAGTACCGAGCGCGACTTGCTCCCGGCCGTGGCTTCGTCCCCGGCGTGAGCCCGACGCTGACAGTGGGACCGGCATGAAGCGGCTCTTGCTCACCGCGTTCGTGCTCGCCCTGGCCGTGCCCGGGCAGGCATCCGCCGGCCGGTTCGCCATCGGGATTCAGAAGGGCGCAGACGACCGCGTGGTCGCGCGCGAGGTGCAGGCCGTGACCGGGGAGCCGGTGACGAGGATCGGACCGTTCGCGCTGTCCGTGCGCGCTAGACACGCGGGAGACCTGCCCTCCGTCGAGGGCGCCTCCTGGGTGGAGCGCGTGCGGCCCACGCGGCGGCTCGCGTTCACGCCGAACGACCCGTTGATCACCAGGCAGTGGTACCTGGGCCGGATCCATGCGTTCGACGCGTGGTCGCAGATGCCGACGCTCGCGAACGTGCGCGTCGCCGTGCTCGACTCCGGCGTCGACTCGTCACACCCGGACCTGGAGAGTCAGATCGCCGACGGGCGGAGCTTCGTCTCCAGCACGTGGGAGAGCGACACGAACGGCCACGGGACCTTCGTCGCGGGCGAGATCGCGGCTGCGCTGAACAACGGGACGGGCATCGCCGGCATCGGCTTCCCGGCGGAGCTCTTGATCGCCAAGATCGTGCGCGCCGACGGGACGATCTCTCCGGACGCGGAGGCTCGCGCCATCCACTGGGCCGTCGACCGTGGCGCGCGTGTGATCAACATGAGCTTCGGCGGCGTCCGCGATCCGCACGACCCGAGCCTCGACACGTACTCGCCGCTCGAGGCCGCGGCCGTGCAGTACGCGGTCAGCAAGGGCGTCCTCGTCGTGGCCGCGGTCGGGAACGCCGACAGCGCTCCGACCGAGCCGTGGGGCTATGCGGGCTACCCCGCCGCGCTGCCGCACGTCCTGGGCGTCAGCGCACTGAACCGCGACGGGACCGTGCCCAACTTCTCCAACCGCGACAGCCGCTACGTCGACATAGCAGCGCCGGGCGAGTCGATCTTCTCGACGCTGCCCTACGCGCTGACCGCGTCCTCGCGACCGGGGTGCCTCCCGCAGGGGTACTCGGACTGCGGACCGATGGAGTTCCGGCGCGGTGAGGGGACGTCGTTCTCGGCGCCGCAGGTCTCGGCCGCGGCCGCCGTCCTGTTCGCGACCGATCCCGCCGCGCAGGCCGATCAGGTCGCGAACATCCTGACGAGGACCGCCCACGACTCCGACCGCGACACGGGCTGCGTGCGCTGCTACACGGGGCGCGACTCGCTGACCGGCTGGGGCCTGCTCGACATCGGCGCCGCCGTTCGAGCGCTCGCGGCGCAGCTGCCCGACCCGGATCGCTACGAGGCAAACGACCGCGCATCCGCCGCTGCAGCGCTCTGGGGGCGCAAAGGCCAGCGAATCCAGGCGACGGTCGACTACTGGGACGATCGCTACGACGTCTACAAGATCAAGATCCGCCGCGGGCAGAAGGTCGTCGTCACCCTGCGCGGACCGGCGGGGTTGAACTCGAACCTCTTCCTCTGGAAGCCCGGGACGACGAGCATTGCAGGCTCCGCCGTCGATCGGCGGTTCCTCGCCGCACAGTCCAAGTCGCCCGGGTCGCTGGACAGGATCCGGCTCCGCGTGAGGCAGCCCGGCTGGTACTACGTGGTCGTCAAGATGGGGTCGCCCGGCGCGGGCAGCTACACGCTCAAGTACCGGAAGCGCCCGCGGGCGGCTCACCGAGCAGCTCGTCCGTAGCGACCTCGCGGATCTGCCGGGCGGGGTTGCCGACGACGACCGCTCGGGCCGGCACGTCGCGGACGACGACCGCTCCGGCTCCGACGTAGGCCTCTTCGCCGATCTCGACCGCCGGACAGAGCACGGCGCCCCCGCCCACGCGGGCGCCTCGCCGGATCGTCGGCCCGCGCCTGAGCTCGTGCCGCTTCTCGGTCCGGCCCATGAAGTTGTCGTTCGTCGTGATCACGCCCGGCGCGATGAAGACCTCGTCCTCGAGCGTCGAGTAGGCGGTGACGTACGCGTTGGCCTGGATCTTCGTCAGCGCACCGATCGTCGTGTCGTTCTCGACGAGCGATCCGCGCCCGATGACGACGTCGTCGCCGATCTCGCAGCGCTCTCGAATGCAGGCCTGGTCGCCGACGATCACGCGCTCGCCGATGCGCGTCCCGGCAAAGACGATCGCGCCCGCCGAGACGATCGTCCCCGCCCCGAGCTCGAGCGGCGGCAGGTCTTCACGGGTCGCGGTCGAGCGCGGCGACAGCGCTGGCTGTTTGCCGACGACTGCATGGTCGCCGATCACGCAACCGTCTCCGATCACCGTGCCGGGATAGACGACCGCGGTCTCTGCGATCTGCATCAGGCCACCTACGCCGGTGCGCGGTCCAGGGACTCCTGGAGTAGCTCGAGCGCTCGTATGACTGCGAGCCCCTCGCGCGCCGGCGCGAGCGGGTCGCTTTCGCCTCCGACGAGCGCCAGGAAGTGCCCGACCTCGCGGCGGAGCGGTTCTTCCGTCGAGAGCTTCGGGATGTGGATGTCGCCGACTCGAACCTGCCAGTCGCTGGCCGGCCGCTCGACCGGGCCCTTGTCGTAGACCGTGAGCTTGCGGTCCGGCTCCATGTCGTCGAAGACGGCCATCTTCTCACGCCCGACGACGGTCAGCTTCCGGATCTTGTGCGGGTCGAGCCACGAGACATGCGTGTGGGCCACGATCCCCGACGGGAACCGAAGGTACGAGAACACGACGTCCTCGATCCCTTTCCGGAGGAACGACTCGCCGCGTGCCCACGCCTCGGACGGCTCCTCGCCGATCAGGTGCAGGATCATCGAGAAGTCCTGAGAGCCGATCGACCACAGGGCGTTCTCGTCGCTGCGGAACTGGCCGAGGTTCTGCCGGTTCCCGTACAGGTAGAGGATGTCGCCCAGCTCGCCGGCGTCGATCAGCTCCTTCAGCTTCGACACGGCGGGGTGGTAGAGGAGGAGGTAGCCGGGCATCAGCACGAGGTTGCGCTCCTCCGCGATCGTGAGCAGCTCCTCCGCCTCCGCGCTCGACTGCGCCTGCGGCTTCTCGACGAAGACGTGCTTCCCGGCCAGGAGCGCCCGCTTCGCGAGCTCGTAGTGCGTGACGACAGGCGTTGCGATCACGATCGCGTCCAGCTCCGAGTCGGTGAGCAGCTCCTCGAAGTCGGCCGTCGTCCGAGCCTGTGGGTGCGCCTTCGCTGCCGCGGCGAGCAGATCCGGCGACAGGTCGCACAGCCAGCGCAGGTCGGCGAGCGCGCCGAAGTTCCGGGCGAGGTTCGGGCCCCAGTAGCCGAGCCCTGCGTGCCCGATCCGGATCACAGCTTCCAGACCTTGCCGTTCCCGGTCCCGTTCGAGCCGGTCGCGTTGCGCAGGTCGACGACGAGCGGCGCCTGCTCGACCAGGTCCTCGTAGTCGATGCCCGAATGGGCGGTGACGATCACGACGCAGTCCGACGCACCCGGGTCGAGCGGAACCGAGCTCAGGCCCAGCTCGGGAACCTCGGAGACGAACGGGTCGTGGTACGAGACGTCCGCGCCGGCTTCCTGGAGTAGCTCGATCATCTTCAGCGCCGGCGACTCGCGCGTGTCGTCGATGTCCGCCTTGTAGGAGACGCCGACGATCTGGACCTTCGAGCCCTTGAGCGCTTTCTCGTTCGCGTTCAGCGCGCGGGCGATCTTTCCGATGCACCAGTAGGGCATGTTCTCGTTGACCTTGCCCGCGAGCTCGATGAACTCGGTGTAGAAGTCGTATTCGCGCGCCTTCCAGGTCAGGTAGAAGGGATCGACCGGCATGCAGTGGCCGCCGAGCCCGGGGCCCGGCTGGAAGCTCATGAACCCGAACGGCTTCGTGGCCGCCGCGCCGATCACCTCCCAGACGTCGATCTGCATCCGGTCGCACAGCTGGGCGAGCTCGTTGACGAGCGCGATGTTGACCGAGCGGAAGATGTTCTCCAGCAGCTTCGTCAGCTCCGCCGCCTCGGGCGACGAGACGGGGTGCACGGTCTCGAGCGCCCGGCTGTAGAGCTCGACCGCCCGTTCGGTGCAGGCAGGAGTCGAGGCCGCCGACGATCTTCGGCGTGTTCTGGGTCGTCCAGTCCTCGCGGCCGGGATCGACGCGCTCCGGCGAGAAGGCGAGATGGAAGTCCTTTCCCGCAGTGAGCCCGCTGCCGGTCTCGAGAATCGGCCTCAGGCGCTCGCGCGTCGTGCCTGGATAGGTCGTCGACTCCAGGACGACCAGCTGGCCCTTCCGGAGGCGCGGCCCGATGTCCAGGGCGGCGCCGAGCACGATCGAGAGATCCGGCTCGCGCTGTGCCGTGAGCGGCGTCTGGAGCGCGATCAGGATCGCGTCCGCCTCCTCGAGCGCGTCGTAGTCGGTCGTGATCTCGATCGCTCCCGATTCGACGAGCCGTGCGAGCCCATCGGAGGGGACGTCCCGGATGTAGCTCTCGCCGCGCTTGACGAGCTCGACCTTCTCCGGGTTCGTTTCGACGAGGACGACCCGGTTTCCGGCTCCCGCGAACGCCTCAGCGAGCGGCAGGCCGACGTAGCCGGCGCCGACGATTGCGACTGGTCCCTTCACCGCGGGACGATGGTACAGACGCCCTACGAGTGCGCTCTAGCCAGATACCAGCGTTTCGCGGTCGGGTCGGTCTTGAAGAACGTCGTGAGCAGGTTCACGACTTTCTGCACGCCGTTTCGGGATGGGTGGGTCCCGTCGACTTCGACGTCGTCGCACGTCCACTGGAGCCCGTCGCTCCGGCCGGCCAGCCCGTCGGTCCACAGGTACGGGCCCCAGCCGACCCACGGGCCCTTCAGCTTGCCGCTGATCCGGTCCTGGATCACGCCGCGGACGGCGTAGCCGCTGTCGTAGGCCGCGGGCTCGGGATTCCAGCCGGTGATCGCGTAGCCGCCGTAGGTTCTGCTCGAGAGGTACACGAGCCGCAGCTTCGGATAGCGGAAGCGCATGGTCTTGATGATCTGGCGAAGCGACGTCTGGAGCGCCTTCGCGTCCTTCGGGAAGCGGCGGTGCTCTCCGGCGATCGCCTCCTTGAGCCAGACGACCTGGACCTGGGACGCGGAGACTCCGGCCGCTGCGAGCCGGCCGTCCACATTGTCCCAGTAGACGGCCTTCGCATTGACGTTCGTCGCGTCGAAGCCGTCCTGAGCGCCGTCGACGACCACGACGTTCGGGTTCCTCTGCGCATCGCGGTCGGAGGTGCGCTTGAAGGCGGAGAACTCGGCGCTCGCGTTCGACATGCCGATCGAGAGCAGGACGATCTTCCCGTTGATCGGGCGCACCTGGCGCGCGGAGGTCATGCCCTTCTTCAGGTACTTCGCCGAGGGGCGGTTGACGCCGCCCGGATAGAGGCCGCCGCGGTAGCCGCGGTAGCGCCGATTGCCCATGTCGGTGAGAGGGAGCAGCCCGGTCGAGGTCAGCGAGCACTGCGCGTTCGGGCTTGCCTGCCTGGCGGGCGCCTGCGAGATCGAAAGGGACGCCGAGACAGCCGCAAACACGGCCGCCAAAGCCAGAAGTGCCTTCAACCTCATCGCCTTGCGAAGAGTACGTCCCGCCGGTTAGCGCCCTGTAAAGAAATCGGCCGTATTGCAGGAATTGTTCGCATGCACACAAGTCACGGCGAGGTGCCATCATGTCCGGAATGGCCAGTGGCCGTTTTGGACGGGGCGCGCTGCTCTTCCGCGGCGACCATTTTGGTCGTGCTCGCTGCGGTCGCGCCCTCAGCGGGGGCCAAGCGTCCATTGTCCGTCTACCGGATCGGCCACGTGGTCGACGGCGACACGGTTACGCTCATGAACGGGCAGCGCGTGCGACTCGTCCAGATCGACACGCCGGAGGTCTATTTCGGCACCGAGTGCTACGGGCGCGCCGCGTCGCGCTGGACGAAGCGGATGCTGCCGGCCGGCACCCGTGTCCGGCTGCTGGCGGACCCGGCGACGGACCGGGTCGACCGGTACGGCCGGCTCCTGCGGTACGTCGTGCGCGTCTCGGACGGGCTGAACGTCAACGTCAGGCTCGTGACTGTCGGCGCGGCGGCGCCGTACTTCTACGACGGTGCGCGCGGCATGTACGCACGGCTGCTCGACGATCGGGCCAGGCGCGCGCGGGCGCTGAAGCGCGGGCTCTGGGGTGCGTGCCCGCGGACGCGGTACGACCCGTATGCGGCGGTGGCTACCCGGCGCTAGGGGAACGCGGTTCGAGCTCGCCCACGACGTACATCACCGACTTCCCTGGCGCATCGACTCCTCCTTGCCCTGACGGGCTCGGCTCGCTGTCGCGAGCCGTCGCGTCTCCACATTTCGGCTGCGCCTTGCGCAGCCGAAATGGGCCGTGCAGGGATCGAACCTGCGACCTTGGGATTAAGAGTCCCCTGCTCTACCAGCTGAGCTAACGGCCCTGGCCGGGCCGAGTGTAGCCGGACGGAGAACCCGCGGAGGCTAGGCGACGAGCTCGGCGTTCAGGTCGACGTGGACCGAGGCGAATGCCGCGACGACGTCCGGGTCGAACTGCGTCCCCGCGCAGCGGACGAGCTCGCTCAGCGCGTCCTCGGTCTCCAGCTGTGGCGCGTACGGCCGCCTGGTCGTCATTGCCTCGAACGCGCTGCAGACCGAGATGATCCGCGCGCCGAGCGGGATCTCCGGCCCGATCAGGCGGTCCGGGTAGCCCGTCCCGTCCCAGCGCTCGTGGCTCGCGCGGACGAGCCTCGCGGCGCCTCCGAAGTCGGGCGCGGCCGCGAGGATGCGCTCCCCGATCAGCGGATGGCGCTTCACGAACTCCCACTCGTCGCCGGTGAGGTCGCCCTCCTTGCCGAGGATCTCTTCGGGGATCGCGAGCTTGCCGACGTCGTGCAGCTCGGCGGCCTGCCGGATCCTCGCCAGCTCGTCGGGGGAGACGCGGAGCCTCCGTGCGACGGCCTCGGCCAGGTGAGCCACGTCGGCGAGGCGGCTCGCCTCGGTCGCAGGCTGCCCGTCGCGCGCCGCCTCGAGCGCGTCCACGGCCTCGAGGGGAGCGCGGTGCCGCTGCTTGTGGAGGTACATGCGATGGTCGGCCATGCTCAGCGCCTCACTGAGCTGGCCCGCCTCGGACGGCATCAGCACGGCGCCGTACGAGCAGCTGACGGCGAAGCCCTCGCCGTCCTCGGTCAGCGCCGCCGCAGCTCGCCTTGCGAGATCGTCCGGCTCGCCGTCAGGGACGCCGGCCAGAACGCAGAACTCGTCCCCGCCGAGCCTGTAGGCGCGACCTTCGCCCGCGACCGCCGCGTCGAGCCGGCCGGCGACGCGTGCGAGCAGCGCGTCACCCGCGGAATGTCCGAACGAGTCGTTGTACGCCTTGAAGCCGTCCAGGTCGAAGACGACGAGCTTGAAGGGGGCGCTTTCGTGCCCGAGCGCGGCGTCGAGCTCGAGCATGAAGCGGCGCCTGTTCCCGAGCCCGGTCAGCGCGTCCGTCAGAGCCTCCTCGCGGCTCGCAGCCAGCAGCCGCACTCGCTCGCGGAACGTGAGCACGGCACGGACGATGACCGCGGCAACCGTGGCTGACGCGAGCACCATCGCGAGCGTGTTGATGCGGACGAAGTGGTCGTAGACGAGCAGCGAGAGCCCGACGAGAGCGAAGAACGTCGGCAGCGTGAGCGTCTGCCAGCCCTCGTCGCGAACGCCCTCGAGCCTCCGGATCGGCTGCCAGGCCGAGCATGCGATCAGCACGAGCCCGAGCGGCCAGCCCACGTCGAGCGGACCGCCTTCCCTGTACGTCCCGGCCGCGGTCTCGTAGAGGTACGCGCTGTCCGCGAGCGCGAACACCGCGAACCCGACTGCGACGAAGGCCCAGGTGGCGTCGAAGCGCCAGCCGGTCAGGGCGAACGTGGCCACGACGAGGGCGAGCAGGAGGACATCGGCCAGCGGGTAGGCGATGTTCGTGGCGATGACCAGCGTGCTTCCGCCGGTCGTCTTCAGCACCTCGTCGAAGACGACGGCGGCTCCAACGGCGGCCACGGCCAGCGAGGCGATCGCGCCGTCGAGCCAGAGGTTGCCGCGGAACTCCTTCATCCGCCTGCGCAGGAGCAGCGCGAGCGCGATGTAGCTCACGGGGTAGAACGCGAGATAGAACGGGTCGGCCACCGACGGGATCGGCACGTTGGCCGTCGCGGAGAACGCGAAGAAGTAGTAGAGGTCGCCGGCCGTCCACAGCGCGAGCGCGGCCCCGAGCAAGAGCCAGGGCAGACGCTCCGCCCTCACCGCGAAGCCGCGCGCGAGGCACGCGAGCGACGCCGT
The DNA here is from genome assembly GCA_963850415.1 of uncultured Actinomycetes bacterium. Classification (GTDB taxonomy): domain Bacteria; phylum Actinomycetota; class Thermoleophilia; order Gaiellales; family Gaiellaceae; genus VAXT01. The sequence continues at coordinate 519,264 of CAWKLE010000003.1, read as the reverse complement.
GATCAGCAGTCCGTTGTAGACCCAGCTGTCGAAGAAGGCGTCGACCGGCCCGTGCAGGCCGAGCAGCGCCTCGATGCCGTAGGCCGCTGTGATTACGAGCAGGCCGAGGCAGAGAAACCTGCCGATGGCGAAGATGCCCCGTGCACGGGGCCGCGAGAAGTGTCGGTGAAGCCGCAGAGTTGCCTTCCGGTCGTGGAAAACGCCTGGTTCGCACTATCACGCGTATAGGCTCTGGCGGCGTCCCCCGGAGTGGGGATTCGATCCCTCGTTCTGATTCCCCCTTTTGGGGGATGGGAGGGCGGCATTTGGTACCGATTCAAGGCTCCATGAGAGCGTGGTGGGCGACTCTCGCGGTATTCGGGCTCCTCGCGGCCTCCTTCGCGGGAGGCGCCTCCGGTGCAGGCAGCCCGAACGTGGCCGCCCTTCAGGTTGGGCTCCGGACGCACGGCCTGTACCACGGGACGGTCGACGGAGTTCTCGGCCCGCGCACCGAGCGGGCGGTCATGCGGTTCCAGCGCCGGGCGGGCCTCTCCCCGGACGGCGTGCTCGGACCGCGCACGCGCAAGGCCTTCGGCCGGTACGGACGGCGAGGGCCGCTCGGGCGGAGAGACCTGGCGATCGGCTGCCGCGGGTGGGACGTCGCGGCGCTCCAGTTCGCGCTCGCCTGGCATGGCTTCCCGTCGGCGGTCTTCGACGGCGTGCTCGGCGCGCACACCGACACGGCGCTGCGGAAGTTCCAGCTGTGGGCCGGCCTCGACCCGGACGGAACCGCGGGCCCCTCGACGTACCGGGCCCTTCGCCGGCCTGTGCCGCGCTCGCCGATCAAGCTCCTGGTTCCGGTGGCGGGCGCCTACGGCGACCTGTTCGGCCCCCGGGGCGACCGCTTCCATGCGGGCATCGACATCCCGGCCTCGAAGGGGACGCCTGTCGGGGCAGCCGCGGCCGGGCGCGTGGTCTTCGCGGCCGTCGGCGACGGGTTCGGCAAGCTCGTGGTGCTCGAGCACGGCAACGGCGTCAGGACGCGCTACGCGCACCTGTCACGGATCACGGTCCGCGTCGGCCAGTACGTGAAGGCCCGCGCCACGGTCGGCCTCGTGGGCGCGACGGGCGAGGCGACCGGCCCGCACCTGCACTTCGAGGTGCTCGTGCGGGGCGCGAACGTGGATCCTTTGTCCGCCCTCTAACCTGCGGACAAAGCCAACGCCCGCGGCGAAGCCACGGGCAAGGCCGAAAGTGCGGGCCGATCCAATTTGCTGCGCCTTTCAGCGCCAACGCCCGCGGTGTAAGCCACGGGCGAGCCCCTGAGGCGTTTGCCTGAGGGACCGCCCGCAAGGTTGCTCTAGGCCGGCGGGGGCCCTTCCTCGACGTACGTCGCGCGTCGACGACCACCGCTCCAGCCGCCCCACGACGACCAGAAGATCATCGAGAGGACGAGGCCGATGATGCCGATGACCATCAGGATGACGCCGATTGCATTGACGTCGAGACCTGCGACCGTGGCATTGACTCCCCAGACGAGAATTGCCCCGGCGGCGATCAGTAGCAAGCTAACTGCGATTCCCAAACGAACCTCCTTGGTTTCCCGCCTCTACTACCCGGGTGAGGCCCGTTACTAACTAGGCAGTACACCGGTCCGTTCAGTAGGCTCGCGCTCGGTGCGCAGGGGAGCAATCGTTCGGCTCGTCGTGATCGCTCTGCTCGCGGCTGCGGCTGCAACCGCGGTCGCGATCTTCGTGCCGTGGCTGCCCCCGGTCCGGTCGAAGGAGGGCGAGCGGATCGACTTCGTCTTCTGGGTCGTGATCGGGATCTGCATCGCGGTGTTCGCCGTCGTCGCCGCGATCACCATCTACTCGGTCGTCACCTTCCGCGCGCGGCCCGACGACGACTCCGACGGGCCGCCGATCCACGGGCACACGGGCCTCGAGATCACGTGGACCGCGATCCCTGCGGTGCTCGTCACGATCATCGCGGTCCTGAGCGCGATCGCGCTCGCCGAGAACGGGCACCTGAAGGCGAACCGGCTCAAGGTGGACGTCACCGCCCGCCAGTTCGCGTGGAGCTTCAAGTACCCGCAGTACGGAAACTTCGAGACGACCGAGCTCCGGCTCGAGGAGGGGCGGCAGGTCGAGCTCAACCTGCGTGCGCTCGACGTGATCCACTCGTTCTGGGTGCCCGAGTTCCGCCAGAAGCAGGACGCCGTGCCGGGAATCACCACGCACCTGCCGATCACGCCGACCAAGGTCGGCACGGACACGCTCATCTGCACCGAGCTCTGCGGGCTCGGGCACGCGCTGATGCGCGCCAAGGTGATCGTGATGCGGCCCGCCGACTTCCAGCAATGGGCTCGGGCGCAGCAGCAGAAGGGGGCCCAGGCAAGTGCGGGTTAGGGTGCTTCTCTCGTGACCGAGGTCGTCGACCACACGCCGCACGCCCCGCCGGCGCCGCCTCGGTCCAGGTGGCATCGGCTCCTGCTCGGCCCCGGCTTCGTGCGCGCCGCCTGGATGACCCCGCTCTTCTTCGGGATCGGCTTCGGGATCGTCGTCGGCCTGCGCTCGCTCGCCGGCTACGACCCGGCGGTCGACTGGCTGATCATCGTCACCGTCGCCGGACTGATCACCGCGCCGCTCGGCTTCCTCGCCGGGATCGGCGCCTTCGACTACTGGGTCTACTACGCCCTCGGCTATCCGACGAGGCCCGAGGACCACTCGGGTCACGGCGCGCGCAGCTGGAAGGACTACTTCCGCGTCAACACCGACCACAAGGTGATCGGCGTCCAGTACGTCGTGACGACCATCGTCTTCTTCCTCGCCGGCGGGCTGATGGCGATGATCTTCCGCGCCGAGCTGGCCAAGCCCGGGATGCAATACCTGGACAACCAGGAGTACAACGGCCTGATCTCGGTGCACGCGGCGCTGATGATCTTCCTGTTCGTGATCCCGGCGTTCGCGGGCCTCGCCAACTTCGTGATCCCGCTGATGATCGGCGCGCCGGACATGGCGTTCCCGCGGCTGAACGCCCTCTCGTTCTGGCTCCTCCCGATCGCCGGGATCATCATGCTCTCGAGCGTCGCCGTGCCGGGCGGGGCGTTCGGCGCCGGCTGGACGGGCTACGCGCCGTTGTCCGTGGTCGGGACGAACGGCAACGTCTGGTTCAACATGGGCGTCCAGTGGGCCGGGGCGTCGTCGATCATGACCGCGCTCAACTTCCTGGTCACGATCATCACCATGCGGGCGCCGGGGATGACCTTCTGGCGCATGCCGCTCCTCGTCTGGGCGAACTTCACGACGTCACTGCTCGTCGTGCTCGCGACCCCGTTCGTCGCCGGCTCGCAGTTCTTCGTCATGTTCGACCGGCTGATGCACACGAACTTCTTCAACTTCCACGAGGGCGGCTACGTCCTCGGCTACCAGCACATCTTCTGGTTCTACTCGCACCCGGCCGTCTACATCATGATGCTGCCCGGCTTCGGGATCGCCTCGGAGGTGATCTCCGTCTTCTCGCGGAAACCGATCTTCGGCTACCGCCTCATGGCGCTGTCGCTGTGCGCGATCCTGGTCCTCGGCTTCTCGGTCTGGGCGCACCACATGTTCGTCTCGGGCATGGCCTCGTGGCTCCGGGTCCCGATGATGGTGACGACGCTGCTGATCGCGGTGCCGACCGGGATCAAGGTCTTCTCCTGGCTGGCGACGACGTGGGAGGGGCGGATCCACTTACGGACGCCCATGCTGTTCGCCCTCGGCTTTGTGTCGATGTTCGTGATCGGCGGCCTCTCGGGAATCATGCTCGGCGCGGTCCCGATCGACATCCATACGTCGGACACGTACTTCGTCGTCGCGCACATCCACTACGTGCTGCTCGGCGGCTCGCTGTTCACGATCTTCGCGGGCATCTACTACTGGTTCCCGAAGATGACCGGCCGCATGTACAACGAGCGGCTCGGAAAGCTGCACTTCTGGCTCACCTTCGTCGGCTTCAACCTGACGTTCTTCCCGATGCACATCATCGGCGTCCAGGGGATGCCGAGGCGCGTCTCCGACTACGACCCGCAGTTCAGCACGTGGAACATGATCATCTCGATCTCGTCGTTCTTCCTCGGCGTGTCGTTCGTCGTCTTCCTCTACAACGCGATCACGAGCTGGATCCGCGGGCCGATCGCCGAGGCGAACCCGTGGCACGCGATGACGCTCGAGTGGCAGGTCTCCTCGCCGCCGCCGATCTTCAACTTCGACGAGATCCCGCAGATCGTCGGCGGGCCGTACGAGTACGGCGTCCCGGGAGCGCGGCACGCCGTCTTCAACGGAGCGCGTGAGCAGGAGCTCGAGGAGGCGCGATCGCCGTGAGCAGTCACGTCCTCGTCGTCGCCAACGAGACGATGACCGGGCCGAGCCTGATCGAGGCGGTTGAGAGCCGGCACCCCGATCTGGTCACGGTGCTTGCTCCGATCAGCAACCCGCACGCGGGCTACGTCGTCTATGAAGACACGCGCCGGGCGGCTGCGGGCCGGCGGCTCGAGCGCACGCTGGCGAAGCTGCGCGAGACCGGGATTCCCGCCCACGGGCTCGTCGTCGACTCGGATCCGGCCGACGCGGTGCGCGACGCGATCGCGATGCTCGAGCCGCGGCCGACCGAGGTCATCGTCTCGACGCACCCCGAGGAGAAGTCCGGCTGGCTGCGGCGGAAGGTGATCGACCGCATCCGTGACGCCGCGGGAGGCCTGCCGGTCGAGCACGTCGTCGTCGACCTGAAGGACAACGGCGGCGAGGCGAACGTGCTCGTGATCGCGAACGAGACCGTCGTCGGCGACCCGCTCCTCGAACGGATCCGCGAGCGCGCGGCGCGCTCTCCGGCGAGCTTCCTGATCATCTGCCCGCAGAGCGATCCGTCGAGCGCCGAGCATCCCGAGGCCGAGCGGCGACTGAGGCGCGCCCTCGCCGTCCTGCGCGCCGAAGGGATCGACGCCCACGGCCAGGTCGCGCACCCCGATCCGTACACCGCGGCGATGCAGGCGATCCACGACGAGCGGATCGACGAGGTGATCGTGTCGACGTTCGCGCCGGAGCGCTCGCCCTGGATGAAGCGGAACCTCGTCCAGCGGCTGCACAACGACTCGAAGCTGCCGGTGGAGCACGTCGTCCTCGAAGAGGCCGCGGTCTGATGGCCGTCCACGCCGAAGCCCATCACGGGCCGCCGATCGCGCACCAGAGCTCGCGGGTCGACGCCCCGACGCTCGGGATGCTGCTCTTCATCGCGTCGGAGGTCATGCTCTTCGGCTCGTTCTTCACGGTCTACTTCTTCGCGCGGGTCGTGGCCGGGCCCTCGGAGTGGCCGCCGCCGCCGTTCCACCTGCCGATCTTCGTCGCGGGGATCAACACGGCGATCCTGCTCACGTCGAGCTTCACGATGCACTGGGCGCTCCAGGCGATCAAGCGGGGGAACCGGGCCGGGATGCAGGCCGGTCTCGTGCTCACGCTCGCGCTCGGCCTGACCTTCCTGCTCACGCAGATCCGCGAGTACTCGCGGGTCGGCTTCTCGCCGCAGGACGGCGCGTTCGGGTCGACGTTCTACGGCCTGACGGGGCTGCACGGGGCGCACGTCTTCGTCGGGCTGACCATCCTCACGTTCGCGACGATTCGCGCCTTCAGAGGCCATTTCACGGCTGCGGAGCACCGAGGAGTCGAGATCTCCGGGATCTACTGGCACTTCGTCGACGTAATGTGGATTGTCGTGTACACGACGGTTTACATCCTCTGATGCGCTGCCTCTCGCGTTCCTGGGACGTCGCTGGCGGTTCGGGGCCGGAGGGGACAGTGTTCGCAACACGGCCCCGGAGAGCTCCGGGGCGCCAGCGGCGTCAGGCTGGCGCGGAGCCGGGCTCCGCCGGGCGGGAGCGGCAGCCGGCCAGGGGCGCGAGATGATCAACCCGCTGCGCAGCGAAGCTGAGGCCTACCGCTTCTTGCTGCTGACGGTGGGGTATTTCGCCGCGATTGCGATCGCGGCGCTGGCGATCGGCAAGTGGGCGGGGATCGTCGTGTTCCTCGCGCTCACGCTCGCCGGCGTCGTGTACGTCTCGCGGGCGCGCAGGGTCGAGGCGCCGCGCCAGGCCGTGCCCTCGCGCCGCGGGCGCGCGAACGAGCGCCGGATCCTCGTCGTCGCGAACGAGACCGTCGGCGGCGAGCGCCTTCGGGACGAGATCCACAGCCGCTCGGAGGGCTACGACGAGCAGGTTCTCGTCGTCACCCCGGCGCTGAACTCACCGCTGCGCCACTGGGCCTCGGACGAGGACAACGCGCGCGTGGAGGCGCAGAAGAGGCTGGACGCGAGCCTCGACCGGCTCCGCTCGCTCGGCATCGACGCGAAGGGAGAGGTCGGAGACGGCGAGCCGCTGCAGGCGATGGAGGACGCGCTCCGGCTCTTCGGCGCGGACGAGATCATCATCTCGACACACCCCGAGGGCCGTTCGCACTGGCTCGAGAAGGGCATCGTCGAGACGGCCAAGGAGCGCTTCGCAGTCCCGATCACGCATGTAGTGGTCGACCTAGCGGCCGAGCGGGAAGAGGTCCAAGAACCTACTTAGTAACAGCCTGTTACTAGGTTGGTCGGCCCGCTATAGGTCGTCGTCGACCGTTTCATCAGGGTTCCGCCTCATAGACCTCTTGGTCAGCGATCAGCATCGCTCGTCCGGAAGAGCCCAGCGCGCACCCAGCCTCGAGTGTCAGGGCACGTGAAGCCGACTTGGCTATCCGGAAATCCGCCTTCTTCAGACGGTGGGAACTCAGTTTCGAATACGAAGGCCCACGTCTTGACCTCGTATCCGTTCTCGTACTTCTCGTCGGCGACGTCGAGCCAGCTTCCGATGTGCGCGGCAATCCCCCGTTCAAGTTGATCACGACTGCTCATCATGACCGCGGACATTACAGCGCTCTTGAGTGCACACCTCGCCGCCCGAAGCGGCGAGGCCTTGACCACGTTCGCGGGCTTGAAGCGCGACGCTGGGAGCAAGGACAAGTCGGGTTCGAACGTCGTCCTGGCGCCGGCGCGCAGGTCTCCAGGTGCGCGCGGCTTTCAACGATTCTGTGCTTGATGAAGTCGACGAGCTGCTGAGCCTGGTCTTCGGGGACCTGGCCCTTCTTGATCACCGACGTCATCACGCCCGGCTGGTAGCCCTTCACGATGTCCAGGTCCGGGTCGATGATCGAGTCGAGCAGGTACTTCTCGTCGGCGGTCACCGTCTTGCCGTTCGTGAGCGCGACCTTGCTTCCGTAGAGCCCCTTGAAGGTCGGCCCCGTCGACTTCGAGCCATCGAGGGAGTGGCAGCTTTGGCAACCGAGCGAGGCGTAGAGCCCCTTGCCGCCCGCGCCCGTCGCGGCGATCCCAGGGCACGCCTGCTTGTCCGTGCTCGCGGCGCACAGCGCCACGTAGGCGGCGACGTCGTCCGCTTCCTGTCCCGTGACGAGATTCGCCGGCATGCCGCTGCCCTTCGTCGGGTAGCGGATCTGATCGCGCACGACGTTCTCGATCGAGCTCAGCTTGTAGTCCTCCGCCTTCGACTGCGCGAACGCGGCGTCCAGATTCGGGCCGACGGTTCCGCGGGACTGTGCGTCCTTGAGCGTGTGGCAGCTCCCGCAGCGTGCGTCTCCGACGAAGAGCTTTCGGCCCGCGCTCGCGTTTCCGCCCTTCGTCGGGCCGCCCGTGCCGCAGCCGGAGGCGACGGCCACGATCAGCGCTGCAAGGAGAGCGCCGCCCGCTGCGCGCAATTCAGGACTGTGCGGAGGCGCCGGTCCTGCCCAGCGCCTCGTCGCGAGTCGGATAGATCGTGAAGACGCGGTCGAGCCCGGTGATCTCGAAGATCTTTGTGATGTTGCGGTCACTGCACACGAGTGAGAGCCGGCCGTCCTGGGCGCGGAGCCGCTTGACTCCGCCGACGAGGACGCCGAGCGTCGTCGAGTCGATGAACGTCGTCTTCGTGAAGTCGACGACGACATCCTTCCCGCCGTTCGCGATCACTTCGAGCAGCTGCTGCTTGAACTCGGGCGCGGTGTAGAGATCGACCTCGCCGGAGAGCGCGATCACGTAGGTCGAGTCGTCGACCTTCTCTGTCTGCACGTCGAAGTTCATCGCCCCTCCACCGCGCGAGAGTCTAAGGCATCGCTTGCGGTGCCGTCCTCAGGATGCCGGGCTCTGCTCGGCGTCGGTCTGAACCGACCGGTCGACCCGCGTGAACCTCTCCACTCAGGCTCTAACCCGACTAGCCCGACGGCTGAGACTTCAGGAACTGGATCTGCTGGCGCGCCTGCGCGGCCTCGTTGCTGCCGGGCGCGAGCTTGATCACGCGGCGGTACGCCTTGAGCGCGACCGGGTTGTTCCGCGACTGGTAGGCGTCGTTCGCGAGCAGGAGCTGGAGCAGCACGTCGTTCGGCGAGTTCGCGGCCAGCTGTTGGTAGAGCGTCGTCGCGCGCGCATACGAGCCCTGGAGGCCCGAGTAGAGCTGGGTCAGCTGCTGGTTGGCCGCAGTCGTCAGCTCCTGGTCGATTCTGCCCGGTGCGAGCGCGCGTCCGAGCGGTGTGCTCCCGGGAGGCGCGAACGTCGAGCCGCCTGTGCTCGAGGTCACCTGATCCTGGATCGCGGTCGCCTGGTCGCGCTGCTGCCCCGCCCGGCTCTCGTAGTCGCTCGCCACCGTGCGCATGTACTCGTAATCCTTCGGCCGAGCCCTCAGATACTGCTCGCCGGCGGCGATCGCCTGGTCGAGGTTGCCGTCCTGGCGATAGGCGTCCGCCAGCTCCTTGTACGCGACGAGGTCGCCCTTGTTGATCTTCTTCTGCGCGTCGCTGACCGACGGCCCGCTCGAGCCGCCGACGCCGAGGTTTTCCCACAGCTGATTGAGGCCGCTGCCGCTCGCCCCGACTCCGAACCCGACGAAACCGATGGCGAACGTCAGCGCAAGGAAGACGAACATCCATTTCGCCTGACTTCGCAGCTTCGGGAAGAACATGTCCCCTTCGACCGCGCTGTACTCGGAGCGAGTCGGTGTGGACCGCGTACGCTCGCGCGGCCGCGGCGCTTTCCGCACAGGGGTCTGGCTACCGCGGCGTGCTCCGGATCGGGCCATGCTCCTAGACTAGCTCGGCTTCGGGCACTTGCGCCCACTCGAAGCCGTTCCCGAGCTCGCGGAGACGGTCCCGCGTCGGCTCGTCGCAGAGCGCGCCGGCCAGTCCCGCATCGAACGCGGCGCGGGCGTCGACCCCGAGCGAGCGGGCTGCGTCGTAGTCGCGGGTCAGGTCCGTGTCGAACATCGCAGGGTCGTCCGTCGAGATCGAGCACAGGACTCCGGCCTCGACGAGCTTCGGCAGCGGGTGCTCGGCGAGCGAGCCGACTGCCCCCGTGCGGACGTTCGACACGGGCGAGACGTCGAGGACGATCCGCCGCTCCGCGAGCTCGGCGAGGAGCTCCGGATCCTCGACGGCGCGGATTCCGTGCCTGATGCGATCGGCGTGCAGCGCGTCCAGCGCGCCGCGAATCGACGTCGGGCCGGCGACCTCGCCCGCGTGCGGCACGGAGCCCAGCCCCTCGGACTTCGCCAGCTCGAAGACGGGCGCGTACGGCTCCGGCGGAAACTGCGCCTCGAGCCCGCCCAGCCCGACTCCGACGACGCCGCGCTCGCGGTAGGCGGACGAGTAGCGGACGACGTTCTCGGCCGCCTCGCCGGTCGCTCCCCGGTAGATGTCGGGCGTCAGGCGAACCGTCACCCCGTGCAGCTCCTCGGCCTCCTGCGCGCCGTCGCAGTAGCCGGCGAAGATCTCGTCCCAGTCCACGCCACGCGCGACGCGCTCCGCGGGCGAGAAGATCCCCTCGAGGTAGACGGCACCGTGCGCGGCGGCCTCCGCCGCGTAGTCGACCACCACCTGCCGGAAGTCCTCCGCGGTCTGCAGCGCGTTCGTGGTCAGGATCCAGACCTCGATGAACTGCTCGAAGTCCCGGTACTCGTAGAGCGAGGCAAGGCCTTCGACGGTGTCCCCCGGCAGCGCATAGTCGTTGCGCCGCGCGATCTCGAGCAGGGTTGCCGGCCGGACCGTCCCCTCGAGGTGGACGTGCAGCTCGATCTTCGGGGTACATCAAGCAGCTCTCGCCGGTGCCGGTCAGCGGCTCGCCCGGCAGCACGCCTCTGTGCCGCCCAGCGCTTCTCGAAGAAGACCGCCGCCCAGATCGAGCCTTCGAACAGCAGGAGCACCGGGATCATCTGGAGCCCCATCGAGACGAAGTCGACGCCCGGGAGCAGGACGACGATGACGATGCAGATCCCGACCCCGATCCGCCGGTTGCTGCGCAGGTGCCCGGCCGAGAGGATCCCGAGCCGCACGAGCCCGAGGATGAAGATCGGCAGCTCGAAGAGGATCCCGCACGCGAGGATCGTGACGATCGCGAACGAGTAGTAGTCCTTCGCGCGCACCTGCGCGTTGTAGAGGCCGGAGTCGAAGTTGAGCAGGAACGGGATCGCCGTCGGGAGCACGACCCAGTAGGCGAAGGCCATCCCGAGAGCGAGGAGCACGGTCGCGACGATCACGAGCTTGACGACGGTCTTCTGGTGGCGGTCGTCGAAAGCCGGTGCGAGGAACGCCCAGAACTGCCAGACGAGCACAGGTATCGCGAGCGCGATCGCCGCATAGAACGCGACGTTGAACGAGGTCGTGAACGGCTCGGTCGGGCTGAGCGTGATCGGCTTCGTGCCTTCCGGAAGCGGCTTCGAGAGCCAGCCGATGATCGTGTCGCGGAAGGCGTACGTGAGGATGAACAGCACCACGACCGCGCCCAGCGAGATGATCAGGCGTGTCCGCAGCTCCTCGAGATGCTCGACGAGCGACGCTTCCTCACCGTGAGCGAGGCGCCGCGGCAGTCTGGTCATGAGCTAGGAGACTGAGTCGCGTTCGCGCGGCGGGGGCCCGGCCACGGGCTCGTCGTCGGCGGCCGGCGGCAGTTCGCGCGGCTCGTCGTCATCGTCCTTGCCGGTGACCGAGTCCTTGAACTCGCGCATTCCCCGACCGAGGGAGCGCCCCATCTCGGGAAGCCGCTTCGGCCCGAAGACCACGAGCAGGACGATCAGGATGATGATCGCGCCCTGCCAACCGATGTTTCCGGGCATGGGGCAAGGGTAGCACTGTCGGCGGTCGCGAAAGGGTTAGCTACGATGACACGAAGCGAAGCGAAAACCCGCTTCGGGAAAGGGTTTTGGACCGCACAAAGTGGCACTGCTGGAACTGAGAGACCTGCGTGTCTCGCTCGAGGACGGCACCGAGATCGTCAAGGGCGTCGACCTGTCCGTGAGCCCGGGCGAGATCCACGCGCTGATGGGCCCGAACGGCTCGGGCAAGTCGTCGCTCGCCTATGCGCTGATGGGCCACCCGGCCTACGAGATCACCGGCGGCGAGGCGCTCTTCGACGGGCAGGACATCTCCGACATGGGCGCCGACGAGCGAGCGCAGGCTGGGCTCTTCCTCGCGTTCCAGTACCCGCATGCGATCCCTGGCGTGACCGTGACGAGCTTCCTGCGCTCGGCGATCAACGCGATCCGCAAGGCGCGCGCGGGCGGCGAGGACGATCCGATCCCGATCTCCGAGTTCCGCCAGGAGATGCTCGGCGCGATGGAGAACCTGAAGATCCCGCGGGAGCTCGCCCAGCGGTACCTCAACGACGGCTTTTCGGGCGGTGAGAAGAAGCGTGTCGAGATCCTGCAGATGGCGATGCTGAAGCCGCGCATCGCGGTGCTCGACGAGACCGACTCCGGCCTCGACATCGACGCGCTGCGGATCGTCGCGCAAGGAGTGCGCGAGCTGGTCGGCCCGGAGACCGGCGCGCTCGTGATCACCCACTACCAGCGGATCCTGAACCACGTCAAGCCAGATTTCGTGCACGTCTTCGTCGACGGACGTATCGTTGAGGAAGGCGGGCCGGAGCTCGCACACAAGCTCGAGGCGGAAGGCTACGAAGCATTCCTCCCGGAAGGAGCTGAGGCCTAAGTGGCCCTCACGGAAACCGAAGTTGTCGCCGGCATAGGTAACGAGTACAAGTACGGATTCCACGATCCCGAGGACTACTTCTTCAAGTCGGGCCGCGGACTGTCCGCCGAGCTCGTAGCTGCGATCTCGGAGCACAAGAACGAGCCGGAGTGGATGCGCAAGTTCCGGCTCAAGTCGCTCGAGTACTTCCTGGCCCGGCCGTTGCCCGAGTGGGGCGGCGACCTGACCGGGATCGACTTCGACAACATCTTCTATTACATCCGCCCGACCGAGAACCAGGCGAACTCCTGGGAAGACCTGCCCCCGGACATCAAGAACACCTGGGACAAGCTCGGGATCCCCGAGGCGGAGAAGAAGTACCTCGCCGGCGTCGGCGCCCAGTACGAGTCCGAGGTCGTCTACCACAAGCTCAAGGAGGAGCTCGAGGACCAGGGCGTGCTCTTCCTCGACATGGACTCCGGCCTGCGCGAGCACGAGGAGCTCGTCAAGGAGTACTTCGGGAAGATCATCCCGCAGAACGACAACAAGTTCGCCGCGCTGAACTCGGCCGTCTGGTCGGGCGGCTCGTTCATCTACGTGCCTCCGGGCGTCAAAGTCGAGATGCCGCTCCAGGCCTACTTCCGGATCAACGCCGAGAACATGGGCCAGTTCGAGCGCACGCTGATCATCGTCGACGAGGGCGCATACGTGCACTACGTCGAGGGCTGTACGGCGCCTGTCTACTCGTCGGACTCGCTGCACTCGGCGGTCGTCGAGATCATCGTCAAGCCGGGCGCGCGCTGCCGCTACACGACGATCCAGAACTGGTCGAACAACGTCTACAACCTGGTCACGAAGCGCGCGGTGGCGTACGAGAACGCGACGATGGAGTGGGTCGACGCGAATCTCGGCTCGAAGCTGACGATGAAGTACCCGGCGATCTGGCTGATGGGCGAGGGCGCCCACGGCGAGGTGCTCTCGATCGCGTTCGGCGGCAAGGACCAGCATCTCGACGCGGGCGGCAAGGCCGTCCACTACGCGCCGCACACGTCCTCGATCATCACGTCGAAGTCGATCTCGAAGAACGGCGGGCGCGCGTCGTACCGCGGGTTGCTCGAGGTGGCGAAGGGCGCGGTCGGCTCGAAGTCGAAGGTCGTCTGCGACGCGCTGATCCTCGACGAGGACTCGCGCTCGGACACGTATCCGTACATCCGGATCGACGAGTCCGACGTGGACATCGGCCACGAGGCGACGGTCTCGAAGATCGGCGAGGAGCAGCTCTTCTACCTGATGTCGCGCGGCCTCTCGGAGGCCGAGGCGTCGGCGATGGTCGTCTCCGGGTTCGTGGAGCCGATCACGAAGGAGCTGCCGCTCGAGTACGCGGTCGAGATGAACCGCTTGATCCAGCTGCAGATGGAAGGTTCCGTCGGTTGACGATCGAACGGACGGACTTCATGTCCGTGCCGGTGCAGGACATGGAGCGGGCGAAGCGGTTCTACAGCGAGACGCTTGGCCTGCACAGCCCGAACCTCGACGAGGGCTGGCCGGAGTTCGAGACCGGCAACGTGTCCCTCTACCTCGTCGACCCGACCCGGTTCGGGCAGGCATTCGCGCCTCACACGGCGCACATCGCGCTGCGCGTCCCGGACGTGGCGGCCGAGCGCGCGCAGCTCGAGGAGGCCGGCGTCGAGTTCTTCGGCGAGATCCGAGACACCGGTGTCTGCCACATGGCGTTCTTCCAGGACACCGAGGGCAATGCGCTGATGCTCCACCGACGGTACGCACCGTGATCGACGCGCAGCGGGTCGACTACATCGCCGTGCCGACGAACGACGTCGCGCGGGCGGAGGCGTTCTACGGCGACGTTCTCGAGCTTGAGAAGAATCCGAACTCACAGCACGACTGGATCGAGTTCGAGACGGGCAACGTGACGCTCGCGCTCGTCTCCGCCGAGGGCCACGGCCTCGAGTTTGCTCCGCTCCCACACGGCTCGATCGCGCTGCGCGTTCCTGACGTCGAGGCTGCGAAGCAGAAGCTCGAGGCGGCCGGCGTCGAGTGCGGCGACATCTGGGACTCCGGCGCGTGCAACGGCGCCTCCTTCACCGACCCTGACGGCAACGGGATCATGCTCCACCACCGCTACGCGTCCTATCCCGACGGCACGGCTCCGTGAGCAGGGCCGAGCTCCTCGAGCGCTATCGGGCGCTCCCGATGCCGACGACGACCGACGAATCGTGGCGGTTCACCGACCTGAAGGGCTTCGACCCGGAGGCCTTCGTCCAGAACGGCCATGCCCCGGGACCAGGTCCCAGGACAATGTTGGAGATGGACGTGGCTGGACTGGCCACGGTCGATGGAGGCGGCGTCGAGATCGAGCGCGCGCCCGACGGCATTCGCTTCGAGCTCCTCGACGAGGCGCACCCGCAGCTGGGCGAGCTCGTCGGCGCGGACGAGAAGTTCGCGGCCCAGAACGCAGCGCAGTGGAAGCACGGCCTGCTCGTCCATGTCCCGAAGGGCTTCGTGCTCGAGCAGCCGCTCTACGTGCGCATCGCCAACCCGCCGGACGGAGAGGCGCTCTTCTGGCGGCTGCTCGTGATCGCCGAGCCGGGGAGCCGGTTCAGCCTCATCGAGGACCTGTCCTCTCCGGACCCCGAGCTCGCGGGCTACTCGAACGCGGTCGTCGAGCTCTTCGTCGGCCAGGAGGCCAAGGTCGAGTACGTCTCGCTGCAGAACCTCGCGCGCGAGACGTGGCACTTCGCCTCGCACCGCGCGCGCGTCGGGCGCGACGCCGAGCTCGACTGGGTCGCCGGCGGCTTCGGCTCGAAGAAGGGCAAGATCCGGATCGAGAACGACCTCGCCGGCCAGGGCGCCACGTCCCGCGTCACGGGCGCGTACTTCGCGGACGGCGACCAGCACCTTGACTACGACACGCTCCAGGAGCACCAGGCGCCGAACACGACCTCGGACTTCGCCTTCAAGGGCGCGCTGCGCGACGAGGCGACCGCCGTCTGGCGCGGGATGATCCGCGTCGAGCCCGAGGCGCAGAAGACGAACGCGTACCAGGAGAACCGGAACCTCCTGCTCTCGCCGAAGGCGCACGCCGACTCGATCCCCGGCCTCGAGATCCAGGCCAACGACGTCCGCTGCACGCACGGCGCGACGGTGAGCCAGGTCGACCGCGACCAGCTCTTCTACGCGATGGCGCGCGGGCTCACGCGGTCCGATGCGGAGCGCCTGATCCTGCGCGGCTTTTTCCAGGACGTGCTCGACCGAATCGAGCTGGAGCCGGTCCGCGAAGCGCTCGGCGAGGCGCTCGAGGCCCGCATCCCGCAGGGCTAACCGACCGCCGCCCCTGCGTAACAATCCTTGCGATAGCGCGGCTTGCTGCTCGTCGCCTCGTCGCAGCTCGCCTTGCGCTTCTCCGCCTCGGCGTTGATCGAGCCGAGCATCGCGCCGATCCCGGTCCAGCAGTAGCTCCCGGCCGCCGCCGGCGCCGTGTTGCACAGGGTCTTCGCGCGCCTCGCGCTGACGTCCGTGTACGTCATGTCCTCCGCGGCCGCGTAGATGCACTCGCGAGCCATGTTCCCCGCGGCGCGGCAGATTCTCAGGATGCGCACCGGGTCGAGCCGCGTGTACCCGGACGCGTCGCGGCCCATCGACTCGAAGCAGACCGGGACCCACCGCGGCTCGCTCCGGCGGCACCAGGCCGCGGCTTTCTTCCAGTTGTAGTTCACCTTGGGCAGGATCCGCGCGGTCACCAGGTCGTAGCAGTAGTACTTGTACTTCTCGGCCACGGAGTCGCACGGGTAGATCAGGTCCTTCGCCTTCAACCAGCGCGACGTGACGCCGTACGAGGACTGGTAGTTCTCCATGAACACGCCGCCCGTGCAGCTCAGCTGGTCGCCTTGCTGGAGCTTGTCGCAGGTGTGCAGGGACAGGGGCAGGTCGTAGCCCGTGTAGATCATCAGCCCGTGTCCGAGGCCGTGGACGCACTGGTAGGCGATGAACTCGGACTTGCGGACTTCCGGGCTCGCGCAGAACTTGCGGGCCGAGGAGCCGAGCTTGCTCTGGTCGACTCCGAGGAAGGCGCGTTCGAGGATGCCGTGGTAGTAGCCCGACGTGCAGCTGGGGCGGCCGGCGACGAACGCCTGGCCGATGTTGCCGTGGAAGTGTGAGAGCGCCCCGGCGCCGATCGCGTGTGCGATCCGGTGGCAGTCGCGCTCGATCGGGCCCGGCTGCGCGATGTCACGGTCGAAGAGATCGAGGGCCGTCTTCGGGCTGTCCTTGTACGAGATGTTCGCGAACGCCTGCTCGTAGCAGTGGAAGTCGTCCGCCTTGCAGTCCGCGATCTTCGTGTCGTCAGGCTTGAAGCCGGCTGCGACGGAGCCGCCCATGGTGGAGCTCCGCGTCGACTCGGAGACGAACTCGGCGACCTGGCTGATCTGGACTTCGTTCAGCTTCTTCGAGAAGGACGGCATGCCCACGCCGCCGTTTCGCACCTGACGCTCCACCGTCTGCGCGTCCGGCCGCAGCTGGTCGAGGTCGGGCCCCACCGTCCCTTTCGACTTAGCCGCCTGGAGCGTGTGGCAGCCGCCGCAGCCCGCGCCGGCGAAGACCTTGGCGCCGGGCAGCGAGGCCAACGCGGAGCTCTGGCTGCTCTTCTTCCCGCCACACCCGGCGAGGAGGAGGACGAGCACGACAAGCGCCACGACGCGAGCGGGGCGGGCGACCATCCCCGCATTCTGCAGCGAAACGCTCGAGCTAGGTAATCGCGGCGCCGCGGTAGCAGTCGGCGCGGTACGCCGGCTTGTGCGTCGCCTCGTCGCAGCTCGCCTTGCGCTTCTCGGTCTCGCGGTTGAGCGAGCCGAGGATCTCGCCGATCCCGTGCCAGCAGTAGTCGCGCGTCGATGCCGGCGCGGTGTTGCACAAGACCTTCGCACGGCGCGGGCTCACGTCCGTGTAGGCCATGTCCTTCCCGGCCGCGTAGATGCACTCCCCGGCCATGTCCTTGCCGTTGCGGCAGATCTTGATGATCGCCGGCGGGTTTAGCCGGGTGAACCCGGACGCGTCACGGCCCATCGACTGGAAGCAGACCTTGACCCAGTTCTTCTCGCTCTTCCTGCACCACGCCGCCGCCTTCTTCCAGTTGTAGTTCACCTTCGGCAGGATGCGCGCAGTCACCAGGTCGTAGCAGTAGAACTTGTACTTCTCGGCGACCGAGTCGCACGGGTAGATCAGGTCCTTCGCCTTCAACCAACGCGAAACGACGCCGTATGAGGACTGGTAGTTCTCCATGAAGACACCGCCCGTACAACCGGTGGCGTCCCAGCCGGAGGCGAGCTTGTCGCACGTGTGCAGGGAGAGGGGTAGGTCGTAGCCGGTGTAGATCATCAGCCCGTGTCCGAGGCCGTGCACGCACTGGTAGGCGATGAACTCCGACTTGCGAACGACCTGGCTGGCGCAGAACTCGCGCGCCTTGGCCCCGAGCTGGCCTTGGGGGACGCCGAGGAAGGCGCGCTCGAGGATGCCATGGTAGTAGCCGGAGGTGCAGCTGGGGCGGCCGGCGACGAAGGCCTGGCCGATATTGCCGTGGAAGTGTGAGAGCGCTCCGGCCCCGATTGCGTGCGCGATCCGGTGGCAGTCGCGCTCGATCGGCCCGGGCGTCTTGATGTCCTTGTCGAACAGATCGAGGGCCGTCTTCGGGCTGTCCTTGTACGAGATGTTCGCGAACGCCTGCTCGTAGCAGTGGAAGTCGTCCGCCTTGCAGTTCGCGATCTTCGTGTCGTCGGGCTTGAAGCCTGCGGCCACGGAGCCCCCCATCGTCGAAGAGCGGGTCGACTGGGAGACGAACTCGGCGACCTGGCTGATCTCGACCTGGGTCAGCTTCTTCGAGAAGGACGGCATTCCGACGCCGCCGTTCTTGACCTGCCGCTCCACGCGTTGCGCGTCAGGGCGGAGCTGGTCGAGGTCGGGACCGACCGTTCCCTTCGACTTCGCGGCCTGGAGCGTGTGGCAGCCGCCGCAGCCCGCGCTGTCGAAAACCTTCGCGCCGGGAAGCGAGCTCGTCGCCGAGCTCGAGCTCTGATTTCCCTTGTCGCCGCAGCCGGCCAGGGCGAGCACAACGAGGCCCAGGAGAGCCGCGCCGCGGATGGGCGATGCACGCACGCGGCACATTCAAGCGGAGGCTTCCCCGGGAGCCAAACCCGAACCGTTGGCGTCTAGGCGTTTCTCCCGCAACGGGCTACTCTTTGGCCCTCGTGGGGGTCATTGGACAGGAAACCGCGCGCGAGACGCGGCCGGTGTGGCGCGGCCGACCACTGGACGAGCTGGTTCCGCTCGCGACTGTCGCGCTCGGCCTCATCCTCGGCGCGATCTCGGTCGGGATCTACATCGGCGCCGGCTACAGCGAGGCGATGCTCTGGCTCTGGCTAGGCGCCCTCGTGATCACGGCGGTCGGCTTCGGCCTTCGCTCGAAGACGTGGCCGCGCATCGGTGTCATCGACCTCGCCTGCGCCGCCGGAGCAGCCGCGCTGTGCGCGCCCGTCTATCTGATCGCGCTCTACCGCTGGCCGGTCCAGGTCAGCTCGGACGAGGCCGCGATCATGGACACGGCGAAGCAGTACGCGACGCTGCACGTCCCCGATCCTCTGGGTGTCAGCTTCTACCTGACGCGACCGGCGCTGCTCTTCATCGCGTGGGGCAAGCTCGGCAACGCGCTGGGCGGGGTCGACCTCTTCCACATGCGGCTGCTCCACGCCCTCGTCGGGCTGCTCGCGGTCGCGGCCACGTACGCGCTCTTCCGGCAGCTCATGCCCCGCGGTTGGGCCTTCCTGGCGTCGCTGCTCGTCGGTTTCAGTCACGCCATGTTCATGATCAGCCGGCTCGCGATGCGGGAGAACACGGCGGTGCTCCTGCTCGTCGTCGCACTGGCCCTGCTCCTGTGGGGCCTCCGCGAGAATCACGAGCTCGCGACCTTCCTCGGCGGCGTCGTCGCCGGCCTCGGCTTCTACGTCTACTACCCCGCGCGGGTCGCGTTTCCGATCTGGGTCGTCTTTTTGATCGCGACCGGGCTCGTCTACCGGAAGAAGTTCGCGCCGAAGCGGCTCGCCCTGATCGGCGCCGTCGCCGCAGCCGGAGTCCTGCTCACGGCCCTCCCGATCTCGTACTCGGAGTCGCAGGTCCCGGCCGCCGACCGAAGCGGCCAGAACGACACGCTCCTGATCTTCAACGCGGCGCGCGAGCAGCAGAAGGACTGGGTGTTCGCGCACAGCCAGCTCAGCGGGTATTTGACGAACGTGAAGTACGGCCTGGGCACGTTCAACAGCTCGGTCGTCGACCACGGCTGGATCTATCTGAATCCCGGGCACGGCTTCGTCGATCCGCTCACGGGGATTCTGCTCTGGCTCGGCGTCGGGGTCGTCGCGGTCGGCCTCATACGGCGCCGGCGCGAGGACGAGGGCGCCCTGCTCATGCTCATCGGGTTCCTCGTGCTCTGGCTTTCGTTCGCCTTCGCCGTGAACAAGGCGCCGAACTACACGCGCCTGCTCGTGACCCTTCCGTTCGTCGCCTTCTTCGTCGTCGAGAGCCTGCGCTGGCTCGTCGACCGCTGGCGGTCGATCCGATTCGGCGCGCCGCTGATCCTGGGCGCGTTCGTCGCGGCGCTCGTCGTCTGGAACGTCTCGATCGGCTGGGACTTCATCCAGCAGGGCCGCCGCGTCGGCGATCCGATCGGGAGCACCGGCCGCTACGCGCACGCACACGAGAACGTCCCCGGGCAGAAGTACTTCGTCGCCACGAGCGACGCGACTCCCTACTACGAATGGGGCGATATCAGCGCGTCGATCGAGCGGATCTCGCTCTTCTCGCCCAGGATCCGTCCTGAGGCGATCGACCCGCAGCAGCTCCTGCAGTTCACCGCCGCGCCTCCGTTCGCGCTCTTCATGCGCCGGGAGGTCTGGGCGCCCGTCTCGACCCAGCTCGCCGACCGCTATCCGCGCGGGCGGATCCGCAACGTCTCGCCCGACGGCGTGCGGGTCGTGTTCGAAGTTCCGTCGTAGGCGGCTAGCGCGTCACGCGCCGGCGCCTGACAGGCACTGCGTCAGGTCCTCGCCCTTCGCCCACTGCTCGCAGGCGGTGCGCTTCCCGGCCTCGTCGCTGTGCTGGGTGCCGAGGATCGTCCCCATGCCCCAGAAGCAGTAGTTGCGGAACTTGCCGGCGACGGCCTCGCAGAACGCCTTCCCGTTCGGGTCCTGCGCGTTGTTGTTCATCACGTCGCGGATCGCGCCGTAGATGCATTCCTTCTCGCCGCTCCCCGCCTCCGCGCAGGAGGCCTTCATCTGCTCCGGGTTGTGCACCGCGACGCCAGACACGTCGCGGCCCAGCGACTGGAAGCAGAACTGCACCCAGCCGGGGTCGCTCTTCCGGCACCAGTCGGAGGTCTTCTTCCAGCTGCCGTGGACGTACGGGAGGATGTGCGACGTGATCAGCAGGTAGCAGTAGAGCTTGTCCTGCCTATTCACGTACTTGCTGTTGCAGGGGAAGAGCAGGTTCTTCGTGCTCAGCCACTGCGAGTGCAGGCCGAAGGACGAGCTCTGGTTCTCCATGAAGACCCCGCCGCTGCACATGATCGAGTCCTCCTGGGTCTGCAGCTTGTGGCAGTAGTCGAGCGCCTGGGGCAGGTCGAGACCCGTGTAGAGCATCAGGCCGTGCCCGAGGCCGTGGTTGCACTGGTAGTAGATGAACGCGTTCGCCTCGATGTTCGGGTCCTTGCAGACGGTGCTCGCGAGGGCCGCGACCTGGTCCGCTCGGGCTCCAGCGAGCTTCCACTGCAGAAGTCCGTGGTAGTAGCCCGAGCCGCACGTGGCGCTGCCGTCGGCGAATGCCTTGCCGACGTCGCCCTTGAAGTAGAGGAGCCCGCCGGCGCCGATCTTGTGCGCGATCGGGTGGCAGTCGGCCGCGACGGCTCCATTCGTGGCCGAGAGCTTGTCCAGCTCCTCGAGGGCCTTCTTCGGCCCGTCGTTGTAGGCGAGGTTGCCGAAGGCCTGCTCGTAGCAGGCCGTGTCCGTGCAGTCCTCGACCTTCTGGTCGTTGGGCTCGAAGGAGATCTTCCCCGCGCGGCCCGTGCCCGCCGCCGTCGAGACGAAGGCGGCGACCTGCTGGATCTCGGTCGGCGACAGCTTGCTCTTGAAGGCCGGCATGCCGTTTCCGCCGTTCGTGACCTGCCGCCGGACGATCTGCTCGTTGGGCCGCAGCTCGTCGAGGTTCGGCCCGACCGTGCCCTTGGCTCCGGCAGCCTCCATCGTGTGGCAGCCCGCACAACCGGCTGTGGCGAAGACCTTCGCGCCGGGAGTCCCACTGCCGCCCCCGTCCTTGGTCGCGGACGACGAGCCCTTGTCCCCGCAACCGGCGGCCGTGAGGGCGAACGCGACGAGGACGAGCGCGGGCAGGGCGAAGCGACGCATCTCCGCGACATTGAAGCGGAAAGCCCCGGCGGAGAGAAGTGGGTACCGACGGGCGAGCGCCGCACGAGCGCGGACTGTCCAATCCAGCGTCGGCTTACAGCGACTCGACAGGAGGTGGTCGAACGTCGCGCCTGCTCGTGTCCTCGGCGATGAGGTACAGCGGGCGGCCCTTGATCTCGTCGAACATCCGCCCGAGGTACTGGCCGATGATCCCGAGACACAGGAGCTGGACGCCGCCCAGGACGATGACGGCCGCGACGACGGACGTCCAGCCGGCGACGGCCTGTTCCGTGAACAGACGGACCGCGATCACGTATGCCAGGTAGAGCAGCCCGAGGAACGAGAAGACCAGGCCGAGCACGCTTGCGACGCGAAGCGGCAGCGCGGAGAAGCTGACAACGGCGTCCCAGCCGAAGGCGAGCATCTTGCGCAGCGTGTACTTGGACGCCCCTGCCGCTCGCGGCTGCCTCTCGTACTCGACCATCGACTGCTCATACCCAACCCAGCTCGTCATGCCGCGGAGAAAGCGATGGCGCTCGGGCATTGCGAGGAGCGCATCGACGACGCGCCTGGACATGTACCGGAAATCGCCGCCTGCCTGCGGCAGGTCGAGAGCCGTCAAGCGGCCGAAGAGCCAGTAGAAGACGCGTGCCGACTCGCGCTTGAACCAGTTCTCGCCGTCCGTCTCGCTGCGCACGGCGTAGACGACGTCGTAGCCCTCGGCGGCTTTCGCGAGCAGCGACCCGATTAGCTCCGGTGGGTGCTGGAGGTCGCTGTCCATCGTCACGACCGCATCTCCGGACGCGAGGCGCAGCCCGGCGCTGAGCGCGATCTGGTGGCCGAAGCTGCGGCTGAAGCGAATCGCGCGGATCCGTTCGTCGTGCTTGGCCGCATCCTCGAGGAGCGCCCAGCTCGAGTCCCGAGAGCCATCGTCGACGACGATCACCTCCCAGCTCTCGTCGAGCCCATCCAGCGCGCTCGTCAGGCGTGGGATCAGATCGGGGATCACGGGAGCCTCGTCCCGCACGGGAAGGATCACGCTCAGCTTCATGCCGACTCCATTTTCGCGTCTTCGTCGGGGCGGAAGACCCAGTACTTGTACGTGAGGAAGTTCCAGACGATCGAGGCGACGGCTCCGAGGGCGAAGGCGACGGTCTTGATCGTGAAGGCGCGCGGCACTCCGGCGGCGTCAACGGCGTGGAAGGCTTCGATCCCGAAGTACTGGACCTTGCTCGCGAAGAGCTGCGTGAGCAGGTTCTGGATCACGAAGATCCCGATCAGCGTGGCCGCGATGAAGCGGAACGCCTGCCCGCGGGCGCGATGTGCAGTCGCGCGGAAGACGAACCGCCGGTTCAGGAAGAAGCTGACGGCCATGCCGACGGCGCTCGAGGGGTACTTCGCCATCCAGACGTTGGAGAGCGGGATGCTGAAGACGACCGTCAGCGTGATGAACGTGACGTAGTCGACGACCGTGTTGACGACTCCGACCAGTCCGAAGCGGACGACCTGGCCGGCCGTCCGACCCCTCGGCGCGGGGGCACCGCGGGACGTGGTTGTCTGTGTGACCACGATTCGGCATCTTGGCCCCAGCCCGAGCGAACCTCAAGGAGAGGGACGGCGGTACGATGAGCGCATGGCCGTGACGAGCCCGCCGAAGCTCGACGCGCAGAGGCTGCGCGCGGACTTTCCGATCTTCGAGCAGCAGATCCACGGCAAGCCACTCGCGTACCTCGACTCCGCGGTCTCGACGCACAAGCCGCGGCAGGTGCTCGAGAAGCTGACGGACTTCTACGAGACGTCGTACGCGAACGTGCACCGCGGCGTGTACACGCTCTCTGAGCGCGCGACCGCCGAGTACGAAGGCGCCCGGCAGAAGGTCGCGCAGTTCGTCAACGCGCCGTCGGAGCGGGAGATCGTCTTCGTCCGCGGCGCGACCGAGGGCCTGAACCTCGTCGCGTACGCGTGGGGGCTCGTGAACCTCGAGCCCGGCGATCTCGTCGTCGTCACGGAGCTCGAGCACCACTCGAACTTCGTGCCCTGGCAGTACATCGCCAAGCGCACCGGCGCGACGCTGAAGATGATCGAGCTGGACGACAACGGCGAGCTCGACCTGTCCGGCCTGGACTCGATCGCGGGCGAGGGCCGGGTCAAGGTGGTCGCGAACAACCTCGTCTCGAACGCGCTCGGGACGATCAACCCGATCGAGAAGCTCTCGGCCTGGGCGCACGAGCAGGGCGCGATCATGGTCGTCGACGGGGCGCAGGCCGCGCCGCACAAGGCGGTCGACGTCCAGGCGCTCGGCTGTGACTTCTTCGCGTTCTCGGCGCACAAGATGTGCGGGCCGACGAGCGTCGGCGCGCTCTGGGGGCGGCTGGAGCTGCTCGAGTCGATGGAGCCGTTCAACCTCGGCGGCCACATGATCCGCAAGGTCACGTTCGAGGACACGACCTGGGGCGAGGTGCCCGCGAAGTATGAGGCTGGCACGCAGCCGATCGCGGAGGCGGTCGGGTTCGGCGCGGCGGTCGACTACATCAACGAGGTGGGGCTCGAGTCGATCGAGGGCTACGAGCACGAGCTCGCGGCCTACGCGCTCGAGAAGCTCGGGGACGTCCCGGGGATCAAGCTCTACGGGCCGCCTGCCGAGCGGCGTGCCGGAATCGTCTCGTTCAACCTCGGCGACATCCACCCGCACGACGTCGCGCAAGTGCTCGACATGGAAGGTGTCGCGATCCGCGCCGGCCATCACTGCTGCCAGCCCCTGATGCAGAAGCTCGGCGTGGCTGCGACGAACCGCGCCAGCTTCTACCTGTACACGCTGCCGGAGGAGATCGACCGGCTCGTGGACGGCCTGCACAAGGCCCGAAAAGTCTTTGCCTAGCTAGGGTGGGGTTGTGAGCGACTTCTACCGCGAGGTCATCCTCGACCACTACAAGAACCCGCGCGGGCACGGGGCGATGGAGGCTCCCGACGCGCAGGCCGAGGGCATGAACCCGCTCTGCGGCGACGAGGTGACGATCTCGGTCGCGCTCGCCGACGACGGCGAGACGATCGACGAGGTCAAGTTCGAGGGCCGCGGCTGCGCGATCTCGCAAGCGGCGACCTCGATGCTGACGGAGATGGTCAAGGGCCGCTCCGCGTCGGACGTGGCGACGCTGCCGAAAGAGGAGCTGCTCGAGGAGATCGGGATCCCGCTGACGCCGGTCCGGCTCAAGTGCGCGCTGCTCGGCCTGGGCGTGCTCAAGGTGGCGCTCCATCGGGCGAAGGGCACGCCGCTGCCCCCGGAGTGGGCCGGGCTCGCGAACGAGCTCGAGATTTCGTAGGTCCTTGGCTCTGGTCAACGTCGCGCCGCTGGACGAGTTTCCGCCCGGCTCGGTGAAGATCGTCACCGCGGGCTCGATCACGGTCGGGGTCTACAACCTGAACGGCGAGCTGTACGCGCTCGAGGATCGGTGCTCGCACGATGACGGCCCGCTCTGCGAGGGCGAGTTCGACGCCGAGGAGGGGTTCGCCGTCTGCCCGCGGCACGGCTCGAACATCGACATCCGCACCGGCGCTGCGCTGACGCTGCCGGCCGTCTTCCCGGTGGACACGTTCCCCGTCGTCGTCGAGGACGGGATCGTCAAGGTGGACGTCACCTGATGCTCGACGACCGGGTCCGAGCGGTGCTCGAGCGGCTCGAGGCCGAGGATGCCGAGGAGCGCGAGGAAGGCGTCTCCCGCGAGCTGCGCGGTCGGCAGGTGGCGCGCTCGACCGGTCAGTTCCTGTTCGCGTTGGTCGCGCCCCAGGTGGATTGCGAGGTGCTCGAGCTCGGCGGCTCCCGCGGGTACTCGTCGATCTGGTTCGCTGCTGGGGTCCGCCACCTCGGCGGGCGCGTGCTCTCGCTGGAAGCCGATCCGGCGAAAGTCCAGGCGTGGCGCCGGAACGTCGCCGAGGCGGGGCTCGAGGAGGCCGCCGAACTGATCGAGGGAGATGCGTTCGAGACGCTGCCTCAGATCGAGGACGTGTTCGACATCGTGTTCATCGACGCTGAGAAGGACGACTACGAGCGGCTGTTCCAGCTCGCGCGGGACAAGGTCGAGCCCGGCGGTCTCTTCGTCGCCGACAACGTCCTCTCGCACGCGGACCCGCTGGCCGAGTACTCGAAGGCCCGCCAGGCCGATCCCACGCTGGAGAGCGTCACGGTCCCCCTCGACCGCGGCCTCGAGCTGAGTGTGGTCCTAACCGACCTTTCCTGACAAGTCCCGGGACCTGGTCCCAGGACGTGTCTGGAATGGCGTACGTCCTTTCCGAACGGCTACAGTTGCGTCAACCGCGGAAAGGAGGTGGTCCGGCTTGACAGATTCCAGTACGGGCAGTGGAGGTACCAGCGGGTAGAGGCGTGTCCCCGGGACCTACGGGGAATCGCCTAGCCAGCGTAGGGGGCTCGCGAAGACGCGCCGCCGGTGAGCTAGCAGCCGGCCGGAAGCGCCTCTACCAATACGACGCTGGTCACCGGACTAGGGGCCGCCTCTTTTAGGGGTGGCCCCTACTCTTTTCAGAGCAGCCGCGCCTCGATCGTGGTTTCGCTACCGCTTTCGACTCGGTACGCATTGGCGCCCTCGAGCACGCTCACAGCCTCTTTCAGCTCGGTCCCGACGAAGTGCAGGCCCACGCCGTCGTCGGCCGCGAGCCCGGCCGGGAAGCCGCCCGCGACGAGCTCCTGGTAGACGGGTCGGCGGCGCTCCTCGCCGTCGTAGTGCGGACACGCGCTCCCGGCGAGGAAGCCGAGACCATCCCGCATCCCCTCGAGGTGCGGCCCGAACGAATCCGTGACGCCTGCCTCGAACCAGCAGATCATCCCGGCGCTCGACCCGGCGAGCACGATCCCCTGCTCCCAGGCCTCGCGCAGGATGCCGTCGAAGCCGTGCACGCGCCAGACGGCGAGCATGTTCGCCGTGTTCCCGCCGCTGACGAAGATGACGTCCCGCGAGAGCACGTGGTCGCGGAGATCCTCGCGCGGCCACGGAAAGAACGAGACGTGCGAGCACTCGGCGTACGGGCTGAGCTCCGAGTAGAAGCGGACCATGAAGTCCGGCAGCTCCGAGCTCGCCGTCGGCACGAGGCATACGCGCGGCCGCTCCTGGCCGCTGAGGCCGAGCACGAACCGGATCAGCCGCCCGGCGCCGTCGTCGTCACCGAGCCCGCCAGCGGCCACGATCTGCGGCTCCGCCATCAGGTCGCGCGCCGCAGCTGCTCGTCCAGTGGCACGAGCGGGAGCTGGAACGTCTCCACCGCGTCGTCGTTCGTGACGACGTTGTCGTGCTCGAGCATCTTCAGGAGGTCGCGCGTGAGCGGGACGTTCCCGGGGAGCCGCTCGGTGACGAGCGCGTTCATTCTCATCAGGCCCATCGGCACGTGGACGCTCGGCCGCCGGATCCCACGCGCCTTCTTCAACCGCTCCCAGAACTCGTTCCACGTCACGACGTCGGGCCCGCCGAGCTCGAAGGTTCGATTCGTCGCCGCATCGAGGTCGATCGCCTTGTCGAAGTAGGCGGCGAGGTCGCCGGCCCAGATCGGCTGGATGCGCTGCTGGCCGGAGCCGGTGATCGGCGTCACGGGCGCGAACCGCGCGAGCTTCGCGAAGGTCGGCAGGATCCCGCCGTCCCTTTCGAAGACGAAGCTCGGCCGGAAGATCACGTACGGGATGCCCGCGCCCTCGACCGCCTGCTCCATCTTCCACTTGGCGCCGTAGTACGGGACGAGATCCTTCGACTCCTCGCTCGTCCCGAGCGCGCTCATGTGCACGAAGCGTCCGACGCCCGCCTCCTTGGCGGCCGCGAGCAGGTCACGCGTCCCCTGGGCCATGATGCGATCGAACTGCTCCTGCTTGCCCTGGCGGATCGCGACGAGATGCACGACCGTGTCCGCGCCCTCGACCGCTCTCTTCAGGCTGGCCGCATCGGTCATGTCGCCCTGGACGAGCTCGCAGTCGAGGTTCGCACTCGAGGGCTCGCGAACGAGGCAGCGAACCGGCCGGCCGGCCGCCAGCAGCGCCTGCAGCACGTGACCGCCGACGAAGCCGGTGCCTCCCGTGAGCAGGATCACTTCGCGGCCTCGCGCTCGAAGTTCTGCCAGTAGCGGCTCGGCGTCGGGCCCTGCTGCCCCTGGTACTTCGAGCCCAGCTTCCCGGAGCCGTACGGCGTCTCCGCGGGCTCGGTCAGCTGGACGAACGAGAGCTGCCCGATCTTCATCGCGTAGTAGATCGTGATCGGGAGGTTGGCCACGTTCGAGAGCTCGAGCGTCACATGGCCGTCCCAGCCCGGATCGATGAAGCCCGCGGTCGAGTGGATCAGCAGCCCGAGCCGCCCGAGAGACGACTTGCCCTCGAGCCGCGCGACGAGGTCGTCCGGGAGCTGGATCCGCTCGAGCGTCGAGCCGAGCACGAACTCGCCCGGGTGGAGGATGAACGGCCGCTCCTCGTCGATCTCGACGAGCTCGGTCAGGTCCTCCTGCGGCTCCTTGACGTCGATGTACGGGTAGCGCGCGTTGTGGAAGACGCGGAAGAAGCGGTCGACGCGGACGTCCACGCTCGACGGCTGGAGCAGCGCCGGGTCGTAGGGCTCGATCCCGATGCGCCCTTCGTCGAGCAGGCGTTCGATGGTTCGGTCTGAAAGGACCACGCCGCGATTCTAAGCTGCCCACCTCATGGCCCTTTACGACGCCGTCAAGAGACCTCCCGATCGAGATCGACTCCTACGAGCTCGAGCGGCTCGAATACGTCGTCTCTCCCGAGTTCACGCGCGTGACGACGGTCGTCCATCTGCACGGCGCCGGCGAGGAGGGCGTTGGCGAGGACGTGACGTACACGGCGACCGACCACCCGCCGCCGGACGACCTCCCGCTCGCGGGCTCGTTCACGCTCGACTCGTACTCGCAGCTCCTCGATGCGCTCACGCTGTTCACTGAGCCGCCGCAGATGGAGGCCTGGCACGACTACCGCCGCTGGGCCTTCGAGAGCGCGGCGCTCGACCTGGGGCTCCGCCAGGCTGGCCGGACGCTCGTGGACGCCGTCGAGCGCGAGCCGCGTCCGGTCACGTTCGTCACCTCGAGGCGCCTCGCCGACCCGCCCTCGGCCGACCAGATCCGCGCCTGGCTCGATCTGTACCCGAGCCTCCGCTTCAAGCTCGACCCGACGAGCGACTGGACGGAAGAGCTCGTCGCCGACCTCGCGGCGACCGGCGCGATCGACTCGGTCGACCTCAAGGGCCAGTACGAGGGCACGTCGGTCGACCAGCCGCCGGACCCCGTTCTGTACCAGAGGGTGCTAGACGCGTTCCCGGATGCCTGGGTCGAGGATCCGAACGTGACCGACGAGACGCGTCCGATCCTCGAGCCGCACGCCGCCCGGATCACGTGGGATGCGCCGATCCACTCGGTCGCGGACATCGAGAACCGCCCGTGGCCGCCGCGCACGATCAACATCAAGCCCTCGCGCTTCGGGGCCGTGCGGCGGCTCTTCGACGCGTACGACTACTGCGCCGAGCACGAGATCGCGCCGTACGGCGGCGGCCAGTGGGAGCTCGGCCCAGGCCGCGGGCAGATCCAGTATCTCGCCTCGCTGTTCCATCCGGACACGCCGAATGACGTCGCTCCGGGCGGCTACAACGCGCGCGAACCGCAGCCGGGATTGCCCGAGAGCCCGCTCGCCCCCGAGTTCGCTTCGGCGGGCTTCCGTTGGGCCGGATAACGGTTTAACGTAAGCCGTCCTGCGGCGTCGACAAAAGGAGCTTGTCCGAGATGAACGCGTTTCGAGGGATCTATCGGATCTGGGCGACGATCCTCACTGCGGCGGTCGTCCTCCAGATCTTCTTCGCCGGCTTCGGTGCGTTCGACACCGCGGACAAGGTCTCGAACGGGACGGTCGACGAGAAGTCGTTCGAGGATTCGTTCGGTGCGCACATCGGCTTCGGGTACCTGATCTTCCTGGGCACGCTCGTGTTCTTGCTGATCTCGTTCGGCACCCGCGACCGCAGGCGCATCTACCGTGCGCTGGGCGTCGTCGGGTTGCTCGTCCTGCAGATCCTGCTGGCCTGGACCGGCTCCGGGGCTCCGTACATCTTCGGGGGGCTGCACCCGCTGAACGCCTTCCTCATCCTCGGCTTCCTCGCCTCGATCACCTATCGCGAGTGGAAGGGCAGGGGCGTCGAAAGCACCGAGGCCGCACCGGCGACCGCGACACCGGCCGCCTAGCTACTCGGGATCGTTGTGCGCTGACTTGCCGGCCCGGTAGGGCGTGGTCGCGCCTGCGTACATGAGGTGCATCGTCAGGCCGTCGGCCGCGTGCTTGAGGTTGTGGCAGTGCAGCATCCAGAGCCCCGGGTTGTTCGCGCGGAAGGCGACCGAGTACCGCTCGTGCGGGAGCATGAGCAGGGTGTCGGTCGACCAGGGGCTCACGGCTTTCCCGTTGCGCGTCGAGCACGAGGAAGTGGTGGCCGTGCAGGTGCATCGGGTGCGCTGAAGACGAGTCGTTGTCGAGGTTGATCCGCACGAGGTCGCCCTTCGCCACCTCGAACATCGGAACTCGCGGATAGAGCTCTCCGTTCAGAGCCCAGTGACGTCCCGGCCGACCGTTGAGAAAGCCGACCTTCTTGCGGATCCTGAGCTGAAACGTGCGATCGAACCTGGCCTCCGCGTAACCGGTGAAGCCGCTACTCCGCACGCCTGGGTCGAACACCGGACCTGACGGAGTCGCGGCCGGATTTCCGGTTCCATCGGGACTGAGCACGAGCGCGGCTTTGGAGTTCTCGACCTCGACGGATGCGACACCGTCGGGCATGCCGAACGCGATGTCGTAGCGGCCGCCCGCTCCGATCTCGATCGACCTGCCGGGCGGAACCCGAGCCGGTGCGATGTCTGCGCCGTCGATCGCGACCACGGACGGCAGCATCCCGGAGAGCTGGACCTTCGCGGACGCGCTGTCGGTGTTGATCAGCCGGAGGCGGACGGGCGTGCCCGGTCGCACCGCTTTGCGCCAGACGTCGTCGTGGGCTCCGATCGCCGTGCGACCCGAGAACGTGTGCACCGGGAGGGCGAGGTCGACCCCGCGAGGGCGCTGCTTCGGGTCGATGACCAGCGCGCCGAAGAGGCCCTGCCTCACGCCTTGCGAAGCATCCTGGTGCGTGTGGTACCAGAAGGTTCCGACCTGCTCCGGCCGGAAGCGGTAGACGTAGCGGCCGCCCGGCTCGACCGCGTTCTGCGTGACGCCTGCGACGCCGTCCTCCGCGTTCGGAACGTTCGAGTCCGTGCCAGTGGATGGTCACGCCGTCGCCGATGTCCTTGTTGACGAGCGTGACCTGGACGAGGTCGCCTCGGCGAACGCGGAGCTCCGGGCCGGGCGCCTTGCCGTTGAACGTCCAGGCGTTCACCTCCTGGCCCGATGCGAGCCGCACCGGAGCCTTCTCGGCGGTGAGTGTGACCTTGTAGTCCGGCTTGCCCTTCGGGCCGGTAAGGGAGTCGACGCCGAAGTGGCTGTGCGCGATCGGCTGCGCTCCGCCGTCGTCGACCACGCCGTAGGACATGACGTCGTAGCGCCCCGGGAGCCGGCTCTGCCACCACGACCACGCGAGGAAGCCGAGCAGCGCGAGCCCCGCGAGCATGGCGATCGTCGTCAGCATCGTGCCGAGGTGCTTCTTCACATCGGGTGACGTTAGACCAGCGCCAGCTGGCGATGGGGCTCGAAGCCGGAAACGCCGACCCCGACGAGCCGCAGCGGCCCCGGCCGGTCGTCGAGCGCGCGGTCGAGCAGCTTGCAGGCGAGCTCCGAGATCCGGTCGGCGTCATCGGTGCCGACGGCGAGGCTGGTCGAGCGGCTGCGGATCGCGAAGTCCGGGTAGCGCACCTTCGTCGTCACGGTACGGGCGGTCTCGCCCTTCTTCTGCAGGTGCTCGGCGAGCCCGACGGCCATCCGCCGCAGCTCGTCCTTGAGCCGGTCGCGGTCGGCGATGTCCCGCTCGAACGTCTCCTCGGTCGAGATCGAGATGCGCTCGGTGACGGTCTCGAGCGGCCGCGGGTCGATGCCCCGAGCGCGGTCGCGCAGGAGGAGGCCGACCTTGCCGGGCAGGAGCCGCCTCAGGTCCGCGTCGCTGAGGGCCGCGAGCGCGCCGATCGTCTCGAGGCCTGCAGCTCGCAGCCGGGCCTCCGAGCGCGGGCCGACCCCCGGCAGGCGACGGGCGTCGAACGGGGCGAGGAACGACGCCTCACGCCCGGGCGGGACGACCGTGAGCCCGCCCGGCTTGCGGCGGTCGCTCGCGATCTTGGCGACCACCTTCGACGTCGCGACTCCGATCGCGGCGCTCAGGCTCGTCGCACCGCGGACGGACGTCTGGACCGCCTCTGCGACGGCCCGAGCATCTCCGAACGTGTCCGCGACCTCGCCCAGGTCGAGATACCCCTCGTCGAGCCCCGTGCGCTCGACGGTCGGCACCACCTCGCGCACGGCGTCCCAGACCGAGGCCGAGTACTCGCGGTACACGCTGTGGCGCGGGCGGACGAAAACAGCGTGCGGGCACCGGCGCAGCGCCTCGGCGCACGACATCGCGGACCCGATCCCGAACTTGCGCGCCTCGTAGTTGGCGGTCGCGACGACGCCGCGCCCACGCGGGTCGCCGCCGACGATCAACGGCTTCGAGCGCAGCTCGGGATCCTCGAGCTCCTCGACGGCGGCGAAGAAAGCGTCCAGATCGAGATGGCCGAGGATCATTTCCAATCCAGCACTATCATTGTCGTCGGCCAGGAGAAGGGACGGGTGTGAAGGCTATTGGGGCGATCTGCGTGCTTTGTCTCGCGACGCTGGCCGTCACAGGATTCGGTCGAGGCGAGACTCCGGCGACACCGCCTGTGGCCATGACGGGCATTGCTCAGACCGGCGACGTGTTTGCGTGGCTCTATGGCACAGTCGATCCGGGTGGCCTCGAAACGCGAGCGTGGTTCGAGTGGGGGCCTGACGCCGGCGCTCGGATCGTCGACACCGGTCCAGGTCGTCACGGCCTGCGGCCCCTGCGACGCTCTCCGAGACGCTCCTGAACCTGGAATCGTTTACGACGTACTACTTCAGGATCGCGGCGGCGAACGCTTCGGGGACCGCGGCCGGTGAGACCATGCCGTTCCACGACGCTCCACACGGTGATCCCGCCCAATCCGCGTCGGACGATGTGCCACGTCCCGAAGGTCGTTGGCCAGATGCTCGCGATCGCGCGACGGCGGATACGAGAAAGCGGGTTGCCGCGTCGGGCGACAGACGCGGTTCGTGCGCTCCCGCCGGAAGAAGGGAGCCGTCCTGTCACAGCTTCCTCGAGGGGCGCCAGACCGCGATGGCGGTCTCATGCCCCGCGTCCGGTTCGTCGTGAGCCAGCGGCCGCCGCTAGGGCGAGAGACGTTCGACCAGCCAGCCGCTCACGATCCCGCCGGTACCGGAGCCGGTCGTGGAGGCGGTTCTCCCGGTGCTCCCAGAACTCGTAGGTCTCGGGGACGAGCCGGTAGCCGCCCCAGTGAGCCGGTCGCGGGATGTCGCCCGGATGCGTCTGCTCGAACTCGGCGAAGCGGCGCTCGAGCTCCTCGCGCGAGTCGACCGGCTTGCTCTGCGTCGAGACCGATGCCGCGATCTGGCTCCCGCGAGGTCGCGTCGTCCAGTAGGCGTCGGACTCCGCTCCCGGGATCTTCTCGACCGGTCCCTCGACCCTGATCTGCCGGCCGGGCATGTGGACGAGCATCGCCGCGCGCGGGTTGTCGGCCAGCTCCCGGGCCTTCCGGCCTTCGTAGTTCGTGAAGAAGAGCCAACCGCGCTCGCCCGCCTCCTTGAGCAACACCATCCGCACCGATGGAGCGCCGTCAGCGCTCGCCGTCGCCAGCGCGACCACATCGGTGTCGAGCCACGCCCGCAGCTGCTCGAGAGGGTCCGATGAATATTCGTTATGCATCTATGCAGAGAGCCGGTTGCTGCTGTATCTTCAACGTATGGCCATGACGAAGTCGATCGAGCTGCGGACCGAGGTCCCCGGCCCCAGGTCCCGCGAGATCATCGAGCGCAAGGAGCGCGTGATCGCGGCGCCGCTTTCGCTCGTCCACCCGATCGTCACCGCCGAGGGGCGCGGCGCGACGCTGACGGACGTCGACGGCAACACCTTCATCGACTTCACCGGCGGCGTCGGCTGCCTCAACGTGGGCCACTCGCACCCGAAGGTGGTCGAGGCCGCGCAGGAGCAGCTGGCCCGCTTCGCGCACACGGACTTCACGATCGTCCCGTACGAGGTCTACGTCGAGCTCGCGGAGCGGCTGATCGCGGTGGCGCCGTTCACGTCTCCAGCCAAGGCCGCGTTCTTCAACGCGGGCACCGAGGCGGTCGAGAACTCGATCAAGTTCGCGCGCTCGTACACGAAGCGGCCTGCCGTGATCGCGTTCGAGGGCGCGTTCCATGGCCGGACGATGCTTTCGATGACGATGACCTCGAAGACGCACCCGTACAAGGCGGGCCTCGGCCCGTTCGCGCCCGAGGTCTATCGCGTGCCGTACCCACACGAGTACCGGGGCATCGACGTCGACTCGGCGCTCAAGTCGCTCCGGCGCGCGTTCGTGACGCAGGTTCCCGCCGAGAGCGTGGCCGCGATCGTGATGGAGCCGATCCTCGGCGAGGGCGGCTTCGTCGTCGCGCCGACGGAGTTCGTTCAGGGCGTGCGGGAGATCTGTGACGAGCACGGCATCGTGTTCGTCGTCGACGAGGTGCAGACGGGGTTCGGCCGCACGGGGCGCATGTGGGGCATCCAGCATCACGGCGTCGAGCCGGATCTCGTGACGATGGCGAAGTCGATCGCCGGCGGCCTCCCGCTCTCGGCCGTGATCGGCAAGGCGGAGATCATGGACTCGCCGCCCGATTCCGCGATCGGCGGAACCTACGTCGGCAACCCGGTCGCGCAGGCCGCCGCGCTCGCCGTGCTCGACGTTTTCGACGAGGAGAACCTCGTCGAGCAGGCCCAGGCGGTCGGCGACACGATTCGGGCGCGGATGATCGCCTGGCAGGAGCGCTGGGACCGGATCGGCGACGTCCGCGGGCTCGGGGCGATGCTCGCGATCGAGCTCGTCGAGAATCCGCAGACGAAGGCGCCGGCTGCCGACGACGCGAGCGCTGTGATCGAGGAGGCGGCGAGGAACGGCCTCCTGCTGATCAAGTCCGGGACCGACGGCAACTGCATCCGCGTCCTGGTGCCGCTTGTGATCACCGACTCCGAGCTCGACGAGGCGCTCGGGGTCTGGGAAGACGCCCTCGCAAACGTTCTCGGCTCGTAGTCGCACCTCCTTAGCCAAACTTCAGGCCGTGGTCGGTGAGCTCATCGCTGGCCGCTACGAGCTGGAGGAGCTCGTCGGCTCGGGCGGCATGTCGAACGTGTTTCGCGCGCACGATCGGCTGCTCGAGCGAACCGTCGCGCTCAAGATCCTGCACGAGCAGTACACACGCGACGAGGACTACGTCGAGCGCTTCCGCCGCGAGGCGCGCGCGGTCGCGCAGCTGACGCACCCGAACATCGTCACGGTCATCGATCGCGGCGAGCAGGACGGGCGCCAGTTCATCGTCTTCGAGTACGTCGACGGGCAGAACCTCAAGGAGCTGTCGGCCCGCGGCCCGCTCGACGTGCGCGAGGCGATCCAGCTGGCGCTCCAGGTCGCGCACGCGCTCTCGTTCGCGCACGCCAGGGGGCTCGTGCACCGGGACGTGAAGCCGCAAAACGTCCTCCTGAACGATGAAGGGCAGGCGAAGGTGACGGACTTCGGGATTGCGCGCTCGCTCGACGTGCACGGCGTCACGCAGACCGGGACCGTGCTCGGGACGAGCGACTACATCGCGCCCGAGCAGGCCCGCGGCCAGAAGGTCGATCCGAAGACGGACATCTACTCGCTCGGGGTGGTGCTCTACGAGCTCCTCACGGGCGAGGTGCCGTTCTCGGGCGACAACTTCGTGGCGGTCGCGATGCGGCACGTCAGCGAGCCGCCGCCGAGCGTGCTCGCGCACCGACCGGACTGTCCGGTGCGCGTCGATCTCGTGATCCAGCGGGCGATGGCGAAGGACCCGGCCGACCGCTTTGCCTCGATGGACGAGCTCTGCACGGAGCTCGAGGGCTGCCTCGCCGAGCTGGAAGGTGGCGACGGGGAGGGCGCGACGATGATCGTCCCGCCGCCGCCCCGGCCCCGGCGTGCGCGGCCCCAACGTGAGCGTCGGCCCTTCCCGGTCGGCGTCGCGCTGATCGTGCTCCTCGCGGCGCTGCTGGTCGCCGGCGGGGCGTACCTGTTGCTGTCGAACGATTCGGCGAAGAAAGCGCTCCACGTCTCGTCCGCATCTCCGAAGCCGGTGCATCTGGTCGGCATCCTGGGCTACGACCCCGAGGGGGACAACGGTGACGAGCACACCGATGTGGCGGCCGAGGCGACCGATGGCAATCCGGCCACGGCCTGGAAGACCGAGGAGTACCAAAGCGGTGGATTCAGGAAGACCGGCGTCGGACTGGTCCTCAGGGCGCCTCAGCGCGTCGCGCTCGGCTCGATGACGGTCGACGGCGGGGGAACACCGTTCAGCGCGGTGATCCAGGCGAGCGATTCTCAGGACGGTGGCTTCGTCAGCGTGTCCGATCGCAAGGACGTTTCCGGATCGGTGACGTTCTCGATCAACACGCACGGGAAGAAGTACCGCTACTACATGGTCTGGCTCAGGCTGCCCGGTCACGAAGGGCAGGCGCTGATCAGCGAGGTGCGGGCTAAAACCTGAGCTTGGCGCGGCGCTCGTGGCGCTCGAGAGCGAGTTGCACGAGGCGTTCGAGGAGCTCCTCGTACGGGATTCCGGACGCCTCGAAGAGCTTCGCGTAGACGCTCGTCGCCGTGAAGCCTGGGATCGTGTTCAGCTCGTTGACGAGCACCTCGCCGTCGTCGCGGACGAAGCAGTCGGCGCGCGCCATGCCCTCGCAGTCGGTCACGCGGAAGGCTTGCACGGAGACCTCCTGCACCCGCTCGATCGCCTCCTCCGAGATGCGCGGCGGGATCACGAGCTCCATCCCGCCCTCGTCGTACTTCGCCGAGAAGTCGTACCAGTCCGCGTTCGCCTCGATCTCACCCGGGATCGACGCGATCGGCTCCTCGTTCCCGAGCACGCTGCACTCGACCTCGACGCCGCGCACGAGCTCCTCGACCAGCACCTTCTCGTCGTGCTGGAACGCGAGCTCGATCCCGGCCCGGAGCTCCTCGTCGCTCCGCGCCTTCGTGATCCCCACGGACGAGCCCAGCCGCGCGGGCTTCACGAACACGGGGAACCCGAACGGATTCTCGAAGCCGTCCTGGCTCCGGAGCAGCGTGACGCTCTTCGCGACGGGGATCCCCTTGTCGCGGAGGACGGACTTGAACAGGTCCTTGTCCATGCAGAGCGCCGAGGCCGTCACGCCGGCGCCGACGTAGGGCACGTCCGCGAGCTCGAGGAGCCCCTGCACGGTCCCGTCCTCGCCGAACGGCCCGTGGAGCACGGGAAAGACGACGTCGACGCCGCCGAGTGTCTCGGGGACGCGCGAGGTCGGCACGGGGAGGGTCTCCGCGGCCGATCGTCCGTCCCGCTCCAGCTCGGCCCGCGAGTCCAAGCCGAGCTCCCAGCGGCCGTCGCGTCCGATCTCGACCGTCACCGTCTCGTAGCGAGCCGGGTCGAGCGCCTCGATTACCGAGCGCGCCGAAGCGAGCGAGATCTCGTGCTCGCTCGAGCGGCCACCCATGACGACGGCGACGCGAAGCCGAGCCATCAGGGAACGGCGACGAGCCTGCCGACGACGATCGTCACCGTGGTGCCGGGCTTCGCCTTTTTCCCGCCGACCGGATCCTGGGAGAGGACGATTCCGTCCTGCGTCGGGTCGGTCGTGTCCTGTTCCTGCACGTCGACCGTGAAGCCCGACTGCTGCAGCACCTGTGTGGCGGAGTCCTGATCCTGGCTCGTCACGTCCGGGACCGTCGTCTGCTTCGGTCCCTTCGAGACGAAGAGCGTGACGGTGCCGCCACGCGCCAGCGACGCGCCGCCGGCTGGATTCTGGTCGATCACGGTGTCCTTCGGCTGGGCCGACTCGACGTCACGTCGTGCGACTGCGAAACCGACTCCCTGCAGCTGCCCGGCGGCGTTGTCGTACAGCTGCCCGCGGACGTCCGGCACCTGCAGCGGCTGGAGCCCTTTCGAGACGTTGATGTGCACGATCGAGCCCTGGTCGACGATCACTCCACCGCGCGGCTGCTGGGCGACGACCGTGCCGGCGTCCTCCGTCGAGAAGACCTGCAGGAGCTTGAATTTGAGCTTCGCGCTGGTGAGCTCGGCGATCGCGCTGTCGCGTGACTTGCCCATCACGTCCGGCACGTGGACCTTCGGGGCGCCCAGGGAGACGTAGATGTCGATCTGTGTCCCCTTGTTGACCCGCGCCCCCGCAACGGTCCCCTGCTGGAAGACCTGGCCGATCTTCGTCGTCACGCTCGGGCGGCGGTGGACGGCGGCGGCCAGTCCCACACCGTTCAGCTTCTGGACGGCGAGGTCCTCGCGCATCGAGACGACGAACGGCACCGACACCGTGCCCGACCCGCCCAGCGAGTCCTGGATCTTGCCGAACGCGTACCAGCCGGAGACTCCGGCCGCCACGACCAGGAGCAGCGCGAGCAGCCACGGCCAAACGGGACGCCGTCGCCGCGGAGGATCCGCGTAACGATAGGAGGGGCGCGCCTCGGTCGGGGGCCGGCGCGGCGGGACGATCGCCGTCGGAGCGCTCGCGAGCGCCGCGCCCGAGAGCACCGCCGTCGCGGCGTCGGCCGTCTCCGCGGTCACGCCCACGCCGGCGGCGACGCGCCCGAGCTCGGCGTCCATCTCCTCGGCCGTCTGGAAGCGGTCCTCCGGGCTCTTCGCCAGCGCCCGCAGCACGACCATGTCGAGGTCGGGCGGGATGTCCGTGCGCAGCAGGGACGGAGGCCGCGGCGGGTCGGAGAGGTGCTTCATCGCGATCTCGACCGGGCTCTCGCCGGTGAACGGCACCTGGCCGGTGAGCATCTCGTAGAGCACGATGCCCATCGAGTAGAGGTCGGAGCGCTGGTCGACCGGGGCGCCGCGGGCCTGCTCCGGCGAAAGGTACTGCGCGGTGCCGATGATCGATCCTGCCTCGGTCATCTGGCTCACCCCGGCGCGGGCGATCCCGAAGTCCGTCACCTTCAGGCGCCCGTCGGCATCCGCCATCACGTTGTGCGGCTTGATGTCCCGGTGGACGACGCCCTTCCGGTGAGCGAACCGAAGGGCGCCCAGCACCTGACGCGTGGCCGCGATCGCGTCGGGGATCGGGAGCGGCCCGCGTGCGACGACGAGCTCCTTGAGGCTCCGCCCGTCGAGGTACTCCATCGCGATGTAGTACGTGCCCTCGGCCTCGCCGCGGTCGTAGATCGAGACGATGTTCGGATGCGACAGGCCCGCGGCGTTCTTGGCCTCGCGGCGGAACCGCTCGACGAACTGGTCGTCGGGCGCGTACTTGTCGTTCAGGATCTTGATCGCGACCCGCCGTCCGAGCTCCTCGTCCTCCGCCAGGTAGACGTCGGCCATCCCGCCCGAGCCCAGCTTGCGCATGATCCGGTAACGGCCGTCGAAGAGCGTGTTGATGAGCGTGTCCGAGAGGGTCATCGGAGCAGCGCCTCCATGATCTGCCTGGCGATCGGGGCAGCGACCTCGCCCCCGGTCGCGTGCTGGCGCTCGACGACGACCGCGACGGCCACGCGCGGATTGTCGGCTGGCGCGAAGGCGATGAACCAGGTCGTGTTCACGTGGTTCTCACCCGTCTCGGCGGTTCCTGTCTTGCCGGCCACCCTGATCCCGGAGATCTGGGCCGCGGTGCCCGTGCCGCCGGTGACGACCGCCTGCATCATCTGGTTGATCTCGGAGGCGTGCTGCGAGGCGACGGCCCGCCCGAGCGGATCCGGCTTCGTCGTGACCACGGTCGAGCCGTCCGGGGCGGTCACCTTGTCGACGACGTACGGCCGCATGACGACGCCGCCGTTCGCGATCGTGGCGGAGACCATGGCCATCTGGAGCGGCGTCACGAGCATCCGCTCCTGGCCGAAGGCGAGCCGGCCCGGGTCGACCTGGAAGTCGTTCTTCGGGAAGAACAGCCTGCCCTTGTTGTAGAGCCCGCTGATCGCCCGCTCGTTCACGGGCGTCTCGAGCGGCGGCACCGCATAGAACCCGAACCTCTTCGCGTGGTTGAGGATCGCCCTCGGCCCGAGCGCCTTCCCGATGTTGCAGAAGACGGCGTTGATCGAGTGCTGGAGCGCCTGCGTGAAGGTGACCGTGCCGAAGTGCTCGGGCCCGTTCTGGTCGGCGAAGTTGAAGACCGGCTTGCCGTACTCGGTGCAGAAGCCGGGGTCGTAGAACGTCGAGTCGATGGTGAACTTGCCGCTGTCGAGCGCGGCCGAGGCGGTCACGACCTTGAACGCGGAGCCCGGGACGTAGAGGCCCGATTCGGCCCGGTTGAAGAGCGGCGAGCAGCCGAACTTGGGGCGGCTCGCGAGCTTGAAGTGGTTCTCGATCAGATTCGGGTCGTAGGTCGGGCTCGAGACGCTGACGAGCATCGCCCCGGTCTTCGTGTCGAGCGCAACCGCGGCGCCGCACTTGCCCCCGAGCGCGTTCAGCGCCACCCGCTGAGCCTTCGGTTGCAGAGTCAGGTGCAGGTCGTTGCCCTTGACCGTCTGGCCCTTGAGCTTGTCGAACGTCGTGTCGAGCACCGTGCTCAGGTTCGTGTTCGAGCCGGTCAGGAAGTCGTTCTCGGACTCCTCGAGGCCGGCCCGCGAGCGCACCTGGGTCGAGTACCCGACGATGTGGGCGGCGAGGCCGCGCTGCGGGTACTTGCGGAAATAGAGCGTCTGCCCGCCGGCCTTGCGCCGGTAGTTGTCGGCGAGGACCGTGTGCCCGTCGCCGGCGATGATCTTGCCGCGCTTGACCGTGAACTCGGCCACGCGCTGGATCGAGTTGTCCTGCCGGTTGGCGAGCCCGTTCGCGGCCCAGGCCTGCCAGTACGTCGTCCCGACGATCAGGGACGCGAGCAGGACGAGCCCGACGACCGCGACACGCGTGATCTGACGGTTCACGGCTGCTCTCCGAGCGCGAGCCGGCTGGACGCATTCGCACGGTGTGAGACGAGCAGGAGGCCCGCGAGCAGGACGAAGTTGGCGACGACGCTCGATCCTCCGTAGCTGACGAACGGGAGGGTGATCCCGGTCAGCGGGATGATCCGCAGGACGCCGCCGACGATGATGAACGTCTGCAGCGCGAAGCCGAAGGTGAGCCCGAGCGCGAGCAGCTTCGAGAAGCCGTCCTGAGCGAGCATCGCGATCCGGAACCCGCGCAGGCAGAAGAGCATGTAGACGAGAAGCAGCGCGGCGGAGCCGACGAGTCCCAGCTCCTGGGCGAGCGCGGAGTAGATGAAGTCGGTCGGCAGGAACGGAATCAGGTCGTGCCCGTTCGTCGTCGCGAAGACGCCCTTCCCAAAGCCCTTGCCCGCGAAGCCGCCGTTCGCGATCGAGAACAGCGACTGGATGATCTGGTACCCGGTCGTGTGGCTGTGCTTCCACGGGTCGATCCAGACGCTCACCCGCTCCTCGACCCGCGGCACGGCCTTGTAGACGAGAGCGGTGCCGGCGATGAACAGCACGAGCCCGGCGCCGACGAACCACGCGCGCGCCGTCGCGACGTAGAGCATCGCCAGGAAGATCCCGAAGTAGAGGAGGCCGCTCCCGAGGTCGTTCGTCTCGACGAGGACGAGCATCGCGGCGCCCCAGATCGCGAGCAGCGGGCCGAAGTCCTTGATCCGCCCCTGGGCGAGCACCTCTCGCTTCTCGCGCAGGTAGCCGGCCAGGAAGACGATCAGCATGATCTTCGCGAGCTCGCCGGGCTGGAACTGGATGCCGCCCACGTGGACCCAGAGCCGCGCGCCGTTCACCGTCTCGCCGATCACGGGCAGCGCCGGGAGCAGGAGCAGCCCGATCGCGGCCAGCCCGAACAGGTACTTGTAGCTCTCCAGTCGACGGTAGTCGTAGCGCAGGAGCAGGAGCGTCACGGAGAAGGCGGCGACGCCGACGACGATCCAGAGTCCCTGGCGGAACGCGTTGTCCGGGTTCAGCCGGTAGATCTCGGTCACGCCGACCGCGGTCAGGAGCGCCGCCATCGGCAGCAGGTACGGGTCGGCCTGCGGAACCGCGATCCGAGCGACGACGTGCGCGACGAGATAGAGGGCGAAGAAGAAGAGCGCGTACGAGAGCGAGCCCGTGGA
This sequence comes from uncultured Actinomycetes bacterium, assembly GCA_963850415.1. Taxonomy (GTDB): domain Bacteria; phylum Actinomycetota; class Thermoleophilia; order Gaiellales; family Gaiellaceae; genus VAXT01. Next base: position 477,480 of record CAWKLE010000003.1, on the reverse strand, counting down.
GACGACGTCCTGGCGAGCGATGTAGACGCTCGCGAACCCGAAGCCCGTGAGCACCGCGACGACGAAGAGGTTGACGAGCTCGCGGTTGCGGTAGCTGAGCGAGAACATCACTGGCTCTGGCCGAACAGCCAGTACACGAGCAGGAGGAGGCCCGCGATCACCGCGAGCGCGATGATCATGCGCGCCGCCTGCACGCCGAAGTGCGGCTTGGCCTCTCGTTCCTCCTCGGCGAAGAGGCGGGAGTCGCCGTCGGTGCGCGTGCCGGCCATGGCGCGCGCTTGCTCGGGTGGAACCACCATCGTGTCGATGACGGGCACGCCGTCGGCCTCGGTCAGCGTGTCCTCGTCCGCCTGCGGCTGGGGCGCGTCCCCGAGCGCGGGCATCGGCTTCGTCTCGCCCGGGGCCTGGGCCGCTGCGCCGTCCTCGACGACCTCGAAGAAGACGACCGTGATGTTGTCCTCGCCGCCGCTTCGGTTGGCCGCGGCGACGAGCTCCTTCGCGGCGCCGTCGAGGTCGTCGCGGCGCGGCTCGACGACGTCGAGGATCTCCTCGTCCCCGACCATCGACGTGAGCCCGTCGGAGCAGATCAGGAACAGGTCGCCGGGCTTGGCCTCGACGGAGAACGAGTCGACGTCCACGTCGGGATCGGTTCCGAGCGCGCGCGTGATGACCGAGCGCTGCGGGTGCGACTCCGCTTCCTCGGGCGACAGCCGGCCGCTCCGAACGAGTTCCGCGACGAGCGAGTGATCCTCGGTCAGCTGGTCGACTTTCCGTTCACGGATCAGGTACGCACGCGAGTCTCCGACGTGGCCGATGGAGACGATTCCGCTCTCGAACAGGGCGACCGTGATCGTCGTGCCCATGCCCGAGGCGTCCGAGTCCTCGCGCGCACGCTCGTAGACCTGGCGGTTCGCCTCCTGGATGAGCGCGACCACGCGCGCCTCGCCGCTCCCGTCGACCGTCTCGCCGAGCGCGGTGGCCGCGACCCGGGACGCGATCTCGCCGCCGCGCGCGCCGCCCATGCCGTCCGCGACGGCGAACAGCGGCGGATGGCAGACCCAGGCGTCCTCGTTGCGGCGGCGCCTGCGCCCCGGATGCGAGAGCCCCGTGCTGCGACCCAGCTGGCTCATGCGTGCCCCTCGCCGGCGACGGCTCCCGGCCGGCGGAGCCGGCCTCCGTCGCCGCCTGGCGCCGCTGCGAACACGGTGCTCTCCGGGCCCGTATTGCGAATACTGTGCCCTCCGGCCCCGCGCCCGCAGCGGCGCCCGAGGAACGCGCAGGCACCTTCCGGAGTACGACTCATGTCTCGAACCTCAGGTCCGTGTCGCCCACGCGGACGAGGTCGCCCGCGGCAAGCTTGCGCGCCCGGCTCAGCCGGACGCCGTTGACGAACGTGCCGTTGGTCGATCCCACGTCTTCGATCCAGACGCCGTCGCGCCGTGGCTCGACGCGGGCGTGGTTCGCGGAAGCGTAGTCGTCCGCGTCCAGCCGGACGTCGTTTGGGCCGCCGCGGCCGATCGAGATGCCCGTCGAATCGAGCTCGTACTCGGTGTTCTCGTCGATTGCGGTGCTCCTGATCACGACGAGCCGGCCCATCTGCGGCTCCGGTTGCGGCTCCGGCCGGAGCCCGGCGGCTGCGGCCTGCTGCGGGCCGAGGACGAAGCTCTCCTGAGGCAGGCGGAGGTCGCGGCTCGCGGTGCGGACAATCCGCCAGATGAAGAGGTAGAGCAGGACGAGGAACGCAGCCTTCAGCAGGAGCAGCGCGCCCTCGACGTCGACGGAGGCGCCGATCATGCGGCGGATCGTTTGAACACGAGCTCCGTCGAGCCGACCGTGATCCGGTCGTCGTTCTGGAGCTGCGCGCGCTGCTGGCGGCGGCCGTTCACTGTGACCCCGTTCGTCGAGCCGAGGTCGAGGATCCAGTACGCGGTGCCCTCCTGCCGGAGCTCGGCGTGGCGGCGCGAGACGTTCGGATCCGTGAGCCGGATGTCGCAGTCCTTCGAGCGCCCGATGAGCGTGCTCACCTTGTCGACGGCGTGCTGCTTGCCGTTCGCGTCGAGCGTGACGACCTCGGGTTGAACGCCCAGCTCGACGGGTGTGGCTGCCTGCGTCTCGGGCGTCGTCGGGCGGTAGACCATCGTCGCTCCGGCGGGCGGCGCGGCCGGGAGCGGCTCCGCCTGTGCCTCGCCCGGCTCGGGCTGGACCATGCGGGTAGCGATTCCGAACTCGCCGACCTCGAGGTCGGAGTCGGTGTTCATGAGGATCTTGGGCGGGCTGAGGAGGACGTACGACTCGCGCTTCGCGTGCTCGCCGAGGTACTCCTGGAGCTCGTTGACGAGCGACTCTTCGTAGCTCGCGAACTGCTCGCGGTCGGTCGGCGAGAGGTAGACCGAGTACTCGTTCGGCGCGTAGACGCGCGACACCGAGACCATGCGGTGGTCGTCCATCTCCTTCGCGAGCTTGCGCGCCAACTCGACCGGCTGGACGTGGGTTCGGAACGCACGGCCGAAGACGCCCTCAAAAAGCGCCTCGATCTTCTGCTCGATGTTTCGAAGCACAGTCACGGGCGGGGTTCTACCCCGTCGGCGATTTTACCGGGCGCCTGCGGCCGGAATTCGTTGCCTCGGTCGGGACTTCGGTCGGGGCCGCCGCGGACCACCCACCGCTTTCAGCCTAGCGGCGAAAGCCGTACGTGTCAGTGACAGGACTGCGCCGAATCTGCGTCTGTCAGCGGATTCCTGTGGGCGGCGACGGGACATCAGCGTGAGCGCGAGATAGATCGCCCAACCGCTGACCACGAGCGGAGCTGCGCTCGCGGTCGGCGCGGCGACGAGCGTTGCGGTCAGCACGGCGCCGGCGAACATCGCGATCGTCAGGTCGGAACCGCGAACGGCGAGCGGAATGCATGCGGCCACGACCGCCAGGATCAGCGCCTCCAGTCCGAGCGCGGGCACGCCGAGAACCCACTGCCACACGGCTTGCAGAACGGCGATCGGATGCTCGCTCCCGGTGATGACGAGAGGCGGCGACTCACCCGCGAAGGGCACCGGCACGCCGCGGATTGCCGCGACCGCGCCCGCGAACAGGACGGCCGCAGCCGTCTGGAGTGCGCGCCTGACGAGCCCTCGAGCCTGCAACGCCACGAGCGGCGTGAGCCCGAGGAGGCCCAGCGGCCCGAGAACCATCCCCGAGCAGAACAGGAGCCCCCAGCGCGCATCGCCCCAGCTGACGGCGAACCAACCGATCGCAGCCGCGCCATAGAGCACCGCGAGCCCGAACGAGATATTGCCGAGGGGGAACACCGGAACCGCGAGCGCCAGCGCGAGCCCGAACCGCGGGCGAACGAGAGTCAGCGCGGCTGCGAACGCGGCGAGCAGGCCCGGCCAGAACGCGGGATAGAACGGGAGCGCAGACGCCGTCCAGCCGACGGCGAGCGCAGCGAGTGCGGCCGGCGCCACCCGCTCCACCAGCTTCCGGCGGTCGACACGGGCGCGCGGCCGCCTGGAAGCGCGAGCCCTGCGCCTCGAACGCTCTTGCCACGCCTCGCGCAGATCGATCGCAAGCGCCGCAGCGGCCGGCCTGCGCTCCGGGTCGACCGACAGGGCCGCGTCGACCGCCCCGATCAGCCCGTCCGGCAGGTCGGGCCGCGCTTCGCGGATCGAAGGCGCGCCGGTCTTGATCTCCTCGCCCGTCTCGAGCGGCGACGTGCGCCAGAACGGGTGATGCCCGGCGAGCGCCTCCCAGAGCAGCACCCCGACCGCCCACACGTCCGCGGCGGGGCCGGCCTCGTGTCCGTGCAGCCGCTCCGGCGAGATGTACGCGAGCGTGCCCGGGACGTCGCCGACGGCCGTGAGCGTGTCCGCGTCCGCCATCAGGGCCAGGCCGAAGTCGAAGAGCCGCACCGAGACGCGGTCCTCCTCGGCGAGCAGCACGTTCGACGGCTTCACGTCGCGGTGCACGATCCCGCGCGCATGCGCGAACGCGAGGCCCTCGAGCACCTGGGCCGCCGCTTCAACGGCGCCCTCGTCGCCGAGCTGGTGTGTGCGGAGCGCCTGCCGCAGCGTGTCGCCCGGGACGTACTCGTACGGGATGTAGAGGTGTTTGTCGTCGGTCTCGAGCCCGTAGGCGCGCAGGCAGTGCGGGTGGCGCAGCGTCGTCGCCGCCTCGGCCTCGCGCTCGGCCCGGGGCGCGGCGCGGCCCTCCCGCGCGATGATCTTCAGCGCGAACTGCTCGCCGGAGAACTCGTCGCGAACGAGCCAGACCGATCCGGAGCCGCCGCTCCCGAGTGGGCGCAGGGGCCGATAGCGGTCGAGGACGAGACCGTTCGAGGCGACGGGTTCGACGGCGCTCGACAACGTTGCTCCCCCTTGGCTCCGCTCGCCAAAACTCCTGCACCGACCGGGCGAAGCGATACAGTGACGCGGCTCCGAGCCCTGATGAGCGAGCGAGACGACATCGAGTTCGACTTCTTCGAGGAGCCGGACACCAGGGAGACACCAGAGGAACGCCCGCGGCGAGGACCGCGACCGCCCGTACGCCCGCCCACCGGCCTCACGCCGCTCCTGCGCCTGATCGGCCTGATCAGCTTCGCGATCCTGATCGTGCTCCTCCTCGTCCTGTGGGTGAACGGGTGCCGTGAGAACAAGCGGAAGGACGCGTACCGCCACTACGTGGAGAAGGTCCAGACCTACGGCCAGCAGTCCCAGCGGCTGGGACGGAACTTCAACGCGCTGCTGACGACGCGCGGGACGAAGGAGTCGGACGTCGAGAGCGAGCTCTCCGGCCTGGCGCGCCAGCAGGAGCAGATCGCCTCCGCCGCTCGCGGGCTCGACGCCCCCGGCCGCCTGCGCAACGAGGACGCGCACATGCTCGACGCGCTCGACCTGCGCACCAACGGCCTCCGGGGCATGACCGACGCGTTCCGGAGCACGGCCTCGTCGAAGAACGCCAATCAGGCCGGCGCAGAGCTGGCCGTGCAGATGCAGCGGCTGATCGCGAGCGACGTGATCTGGGCCGATCTGTTCAAGGAGCCGACGAAGAGCGAGCTGCAGAGGCTCGGCGTCACAGGCGTCAACGTCCCCGATTCGATCTTCCTCGCGAACCCCGACATCGCCACCACGGCGTCGATGAAGTCGCTCTGGCAGCGCATCCACGGGGCTGCAGCCGGAGGCACGAACTGCTCGCCGCGAGGCACGGGGCTCGTCTCCACGAAGGCGCTCCCGAGCGGGAAGGAACTGTCCACGAGCAGCCTGAACACGATTCCGCTCAGTCCCGACCTCGTGTTCACCGTGACGGTCAAGAACTCGGGCTGCGCCCAGGAGGTCGGCCTGCGCGTGACGCTGACCATCCAGCAGAGCCCGAAGCCGATCAAGGCGCGCAAGACGATCCCGCTGATCGACCCGGGCAACGAGGAGAGCGTCTCCTTCAGCGGCCTCGGCCTACCGCCGCTCGACCAGAAGACCACGCTCACGGTCGAGGTCGATCCGGTCCCTGGCGAGCAGAACCGGACGAACAACTCCGCGCAGTACCAGGTTCAGTTCAGCGTTTCCTAGCCGGCCATGGCCTTTTCGACCGCGGCCTGCTCCTCCGGTGAGAGGGCGACATTCGGCTGGCCGCGCTCGAGCTCTTTGACGTAGATCCGCGCGTAGTCGCGGCCCTGGATCGCGCTGACGATGACTCCGGTGCGGCTCGCGTCGAGGAGAGCGATCGACGCCGACTGGTGCCCACCCGCGCCCTCGTAGGCGTCGTAGCGGACGAGCGACGTGTTCGTGATCGACCCGTCCACCCGGCGATCGACCCGCGACAAAGCAGCTGCGACCTCCGAGACTGCGCCGTGGAGGTCGTCCATGCGCGCCTGCAGCGAGACGGCGAAATCGACGAGGTCGTCCTTCCCGCCGCCGAGCAGGACGAGCTGGTTCGCGCGCACGCGCCTGATCTGCACGAACAGGTACGCGCACACGCCGAGGGCGACGACGGCCACGCAAGCCGCGCCGATTGCGATCCACGCAGCCGCGCTCAAGCCCACGGTCGAATCCTAAAAGGCATCGCGATTTCGCGGCCAGTAGCTACATTTTTCCTGCCATGACGCAGGTTCTCGTCCTGAACGCCAGCTACGAGCCGCTGAACGTGACGTCCGTGAGACGGGCGCATGTGCTCGTGTTCAAGGGCAAGGCCGAGGTGATCGAGGAACTCGAGCAGCCGCTCCGCTCGGCCAGCGACACGTATCCGTGGCCGCACGTGATCCGTCTCGTCCAGTACGTGAAGGTGCCGCGGGCCGTCCAGCGGAAGATCTCCCGCCGGGCCCTGTTCGCCCGCGACGGCTGGCGCTGCGTGTACTGCGGGACGACCTCCGGGCGGCTCACGCTCGACCACGTGGTGCCGCGCAGCCGGGGCGGTGATTCCGTCTGGGAGAACGTCGTCACCTCGTGTGCGCCGTGCAACCTGAAGAAGGGGAACCGCTTGCTCGAAGAGGCGTCGATGGAGCTTCAGCGCCCGCCAAGGCCGCCGCAGCCGGTGCTCTTCATACGCCTCGCCGCGCCGAAGATCCCGCACGGCTGGCGCCAGTATTTGCCCGACCTCGAAGGCTCTACCGCTTAACCGCGCTCGACCGGGAAGTCGAGGCGCTGTTCCCACTCGCTCCACGACCCCGGGTAGAGCCTCGCGTCCCGCCCGTCGAGCGCGAGCCGATGCACCGTCACGGACGCGGTGACGCCCGAGCCGCAGTAGGCGACGAGCTCGCCGTCCGGTAGTTCGGGCACCGGCTCGTTCCAGGGAGCGTTCAATGCACCCGGGATTCGCCCCGGCACCTTGTCGATTGGGTTCGGCTCACCGCGGTACCGCTCGGGGAGCCGGGCGTCGACGATCACGAGCTCGTCGAGCCGGGCAGAGAGCTCTTCCGCCTCGATCGTGTCGCCGGTATGGGCTCGAATCGTCAAGTGGCGTGGCTCGATCTCCTCCTCGCCGGCGCGCAGCGGGCCAAGCCAGCCGTCGAGGTCGAACACGGCGCAGTCGTCGTGCCCGACGTGGCGCAGGAGCCACCAGAGCCGCTCGGGGCCACCCATGTTTCCGTAGGCGATCACGAACACGTCGTCACCGATCCCAGCGCTCTGCGCGACAGACGAGAAGTCGTCCAGATCGGGAAGCGGGTGGCGTCCCGCCGCGCCTGGAGGGGCCGAGAGGTCGTAGTCGACGTCCAGGAAGGACGCCCCCGGGATGTGGCCGTTCAAGTAGAGCTTTCGACCCTCGCCCGGCGAGCCGAGGATCCAGCGGCAGTCGACGAACTGGTAGCGCACGGAGGCAGTGTGACGCGGAGCTGTCGCGGCGGCGTACTGGATCGAGCATTCGAAAGGAGCAAGCCATGAAACCAATCCGTATCGCCGCGCTCGTCGTCGTCGGCGCCGCAGTCGTCGCACTCGCGGGAGTCGGGCGGCCCGATCTCGCCGGGGGCGCCTCCGAGCCCTCCGGCGGGATCACCGTCACCGGGACGGGCACCGTGCAGACGACGCCCGATCAGGCGCAGTTCAACCTCGGCGTCGAGACCAGCGGGCCGACGGCCAGCGCAGCCCTCGCCGCCAACTCGCTACGGATGCGCCGCGTCCTGGCAGCGTTGTTCGCCGCTGGAGTGGCGAAAGAGGGATGTGCAGACGCAGGACGTCTCCGTCTCCCGGGCGTATCCGGACGAAAACCGCTACTCGGCCAGCAACTCGGTCTCGGTCACGATCCGGGAGCTCGCGAGGGCCGGCGCGATCCTGGACGCCGCCTCGAATGCAGGTGCCAACAACGTCTACGGCCCGACGCTCACCCGCTCGAATCAGGACGAGCTTCAGGCGAAGGCGCTGCGCGCGGCCGTCGACAAGGCCCGTGCAAAGGCGCGCGTCCTCGCCGACGCGGCCGGCGTCCGGCTCGGCAGCGTGACTGCAATCACCGAGAGCGGTAGCGAGCCCGCGCCCGTTTACGAGGCGGTCCTGACGGCTCGCGTTCCCTCGGCGCCGATCGAGCCCGGCAAGCAGCAGGTCCAGGCTGCGGTTCGCGTGACCTTCGCGATCGGGTAGGCAACAGCGCGGCACGGTGCTAGCTTCAAAAGCGCCTTGCAGCGCCTCGCCGTCGCACTCTCCGCCGCAGCGCTCGTCGTCGCCCTGCTCGGTGCGACACCGCTCGGGAACGCCGCCGAGAAGACCGTCAGACACGTTGTGCGCGCTGCGAAGCCCGCCAAGCAGGCACGCCGCGGCCCGAGAGGTCCTCGCGGCTATCGCGGCCCGCGCGGCTTCCAGGGCCCACCGGGCGTCAAGGGCGACCGGGGCGAGGCGGGCGGCCTGCCGAACGCCTTCGAGGCGCGCAACGCGAACGCGGTCGAGATCAGCGGGACGACCTCGGACACCGCGACGACGGTCCTCGCAAGCGGCACGCTGCCGGCCGGCAAGTACGCGTTCAACGCCCAGGTCTCCCTGCACGCGCTGGACGACGTCACGGTCACGTGCCAGGCCCAGGGGCCAGGATCGGCGGGCCCGCGAATCGGCTCGCCGGCAACGCTGCGCGTCGGGGTGGCGGGTACCGGCGCGGTGCGCGATGGAACGCTCCCGCTGGCGTTCGCAGCGACGTTCGACGCACCGGGCTCCGTCTACGTCGGCTGCTGGATCGACAACGCGAGCGCTCAGCACCCCACCGCCACGTCCTCGGACCTCGTCGCGCTGACGATCGGGACCCTGAGCGGTCCCTGAACCCCGCGCGGTCGATTAGGCAACTCCGGCCCGACCTGCCAGAGTTGCCCGGGTGAGCCGCATCCGCCTCGGAGTCGTCTTGCTCCTCGTCGGCTTGGCAGGCGCGGCAGCTCTCCTGTCGACCTCCTCGTCGCACGCGTCCGCGCAAGGGCGTCCATGGACTCATCGTCTGACCTCGGTCACGGGAGAGCTCGTCGACCACTGGACGTACAACGATCCCGCGCCGTGCGGTGCGGTCGGCGAAGGGACGGTCACGCTCAGGTTTCGGCTCGTCAAGCCGCGTCTTGTGACGCTCATCATCGATCCGTCGAAGAACGGTGAGCCGAACAATTCGCTGGGCAGCTGGATCGTCGGCATTCCCGGTCCAACAGGAGGCATCCGCGACACGCCTGCCCTGCCGGCGAGCGGCACCGTCACCTGGGTCGACAACACGACGCAGCGGGCGCCCGACCCAGGCGGCGACTGCACTCCCACTGACAAGATCGGCTGCGGCACCGCGCCGATCTCGCGTGCGTCGACGACCAAGATCGGCGGGTACAACCGTCGCTTTCTCTACGCGGACCAGTCCGGGGCGCAGCTCGAGCCGAGACACGGCGCGTGCGGCCACGCGCAGGTCTCGATGTTCAGCGACGGCCGCCTCGTTGGAGGGACGCGTGAAGGTCAGCTGCTGATTCCGATGCCCCGCGCCGGGACCGTCAAGCGGCGACGCGTGCTGACAGTCGTGGGGAAGAGCCACAAGCGCTCGACGTTCGCAGACTGCGGATCCGGCGCCTCGTGCACCGACGACGTCACGCGGCGCGTGAGCGTCACCTTCAAGCACCTGTAGGAGCCCGGCCGCGCTCCTATCATCCAGCCATGGGCTCTGAGGCCGAGCCGCAGCAGACGGCCAGACCGTCATCACTGCAGGCGCGCGGCGGCTTCCGGGAGCTTCTCGCGGGCTCGTCCGAGACGATCGCCGGAACCGTCTACGGGACGATCATCGTCATGGCGACGCTCGTCGCCGGTGCGCCGGCGTTCCGAAACGACCTCTGGCACCTGCTGGCGATCGTCGTCGTCACGACGCTGGTCTTCTGGGCCGCCCACATCTATGCGCACGGGCTCGCAGAAAGCCTGCAGCTCGGGAGGCGCCTCAACGGGTCCGAGCTCGCGCAGATCGCCCACCGCGAGCGCGCGATGGGTCTCTCCGTCGTCCTTCCGGCGGCGGCGCTCGTCATCGGAGCGCTCGGCGTCATCGGCGGTTCAGCGGCGATCTGGCTGGCGCTCGGGCTCGGCGTCGCGGCGCTGGGGACCCAGGGAGTGCGCTACGCGCGGCTGGAGCGTCTGAGCAGGACCGGCACCGCAGTCGTGATCGGGCTCAATCTCCTCCTCGGGCTGAGCATCGTCATCCTCAAGGTCCTGGTCGTCCACTGAGCCCTACGTAACGACCTCGCTGCGACGCTCGAGGACGACGACGTCCCGCCAGACGCCGTCCAGCTTTCCGAGCCGCTCCTGTGTGCCGACGACGCGGAAGCCGCACTTCTCGTGCAGCGCGAGGCTCGCCTCGTTCTCCGGGAAGACGCCGGTCTGGATCGTCCAGATCCCGTCCTGCTCCGTGCTCTCGAACAGCCGCTCGAGGAGCGCGCGCCCGATTCCCCGGCCGTGCCAGCCGTCCTCGATGTAGACGCTGTGTTCGACGACGCCGCGGTAGCAGGGCCGCGACGACACCGGGTGCGCCGCGGCCCAGCCCACGACCTGCCCGCCCTCGACGGCCACCCACCGCTGGCCGTCGAGCTGCGAGCGGTCCCATGCCTCCCACGAGGGAGCCTCGGTCTCGAAGGTCGCGTTCCGACCTGCGATCCCCTGCTCGAAGATCGAGCGCACCGCCGGCCAGTCCTCCTCCCGAAGCTCCCTGATCTCCAACCGGCCTACGCGTCGAAGTAGAGGGCGAACTCGGCCGGGTGTGGCCTGAGCGCGACCAGGTCGACCTCGTTCTCCCGCTTCCAGGCGATCCACGTGTGGATCAGCTCCTCCGAGAAGACGCCGCCGGCCGTCAGGAACTCGTGATCCGATTCGAGCGCATCGAGCGCCTCCTCGAGCGATCCCGGAACCTGAGCGACCCGGCCCCGATCCTCTTCGAAGAGGTCGTAGTCGGCGGGTTCACCCGGCTCGAGGCCCTTCTGGATGCCATCGATCCCGGCCATCAGCATCGCCGCGAACGCGAGGTAGGGGTTCGCCGCCGCGTCCGGGCACCGGAACTCGACCCGCTTCGCCTTCGGCGATTCCGAGTACATCGGGATCCGGATGCAGGCCGACCGGTTGCGCTGCGAGTAGACGAGGTTGACCGGCGCCTCGTAGCCGGGGACGAGCCGGCGGTACGAGTTCGTCGTCGGGGCGCAGAACGCGAGCAAGGCCGGAGCGTGCATCAGCAATCCGGCCACGTAGGCCCGTGCGAGCTGCGAGAGCCCCGCGTAGCCCGACTTGTCCGCCATCAGCGGCGTGTCCTGCTTCCAGAGGGACTGGTGCGTGTGCATGCCCGAGCCGTTGTCGCCGAAGAGCGGCTTCGGCATGAAGGTCACGGTCTTCCCGGCCGCGGCCGCGACGTTCTTGACCACGTACTTGTAGGTCATCACCTGATCGGCCATGCGGGTCAGCGTCTGGTAGCGGAGGTCGATCTCGCACTGGCCTCCGGACGCGACCTCGTGGTGGTGGAACTCGCATGGGATGCCGAGGCGCTCGAGCGTCAGCACCATCGCCGAGCGTAGGTCGTGAAGCGTGTCGTGCGGCGCCGGCGGGAAGTAGCCCTCCTTCTCGCGAATCGTGTTCCCGAGCCCGGGCTTCCCCGAGTTCCAGTGGCCCTCGGCGGAGTCGAACGCGTAGTGCGAGTGGTTCGGGCCGAGGTCGTAGGAGACCTCGTCGAAGACGAAGAACTCGCACTCGGGGCCCATGTAGGCCGTGTCCGCGATGCCCGTCTCGTTGAGATAGGCCTCGGCCCGCCTGGCCACGCCTCGCGGATCGCGCTCGTACTGCTCGCGGCTGACCGGGTCGGCGATCTCGCAGATCAGCGACAGCGTCGGCGCCTCGGTGAACGGGTCGAGGATCGCGCTCGCCGGATCGGGCATGAGCAGCATGTCCGACTCCGAGATGCCCTGCCAGCCGCGGATCGACGAGCCGTCGAAGCCGAGGCCCTCGTCGAAAGCGGACTCGTCGAATGCGCTCAGCGGCAGCGTCATGTGCTGCCAGCGCCCGAGTAGGTCGCAGAACTTCAGGTCGACGAGCTGCGCCTGCGTCTGCCCGGCCCACTCGATCGCCTCCCGTGCGGCGGGAGCTTCCTTCGCCCCGTTCGCGATGTAGTGCTTCGTCTCCAGCTCGGACATGCCGCCTCCTCCTTGTCGGACCAACAAAAAAGGCCCCGGGACTGACGAGAGTCCCGAGGCCCCATTGCCTCGGCGCCCGCCTTCTGCGGCGAGCACCTGAGCCCACTCTAGGCGCGAGTGCGGACGGACGCAAGCCTTGTGCTGCGCCGGAGCTGTGGGTACCCTGAGCGCCGCGATGTTGCGCCTCGGCTGATTCCGGTTTCCGCGCGCACGGCCTGAAACGCAGGTTGGTGCGCCGTTTCGGTATCCCTTCGAGTCGAGTCTGGAGCAGCACGTGCCCGCAGTAGAAGTCAAAAACTTGCGCAAGGAGTTCCGCCGCAGCGACGGCCGGCGCTCGGGCTTGCGGCGACGCCGCGAGCGCGTCGACGCGCTCCGCGGGATCAGCTTCGAGATCGCCCGCGGCGAGTGCGTCGCCATCCTCGGCCAGAACGGGTCGGGCAAGTCGACGCTGGTCCGCCTGCTCTCGACGCTCCTCCTGTTGGACGGGGGCAGCGCAACCATCTTCGGGCACGACATCTCCGACACACGGGCCGTCCGTCGGCTCGTCAACCGAGTCTCGGTCGAGGCGTCGTTTTTCAAGAAGATGTCGTCGACGGAGAACCTGTCCTACGCGGCCAGGTTCTACGGGCTCACGGCCCGCCAGACCCGTGACGAGATCCCGCGCATCCTCGAGCGCGTCGGCTTCCCCGCGGCCCGGCGCAACGAGGCGATGGAGGACCTCTCGCGCGGGATGCAGCAGAAGGTCGCCCTCGCCCGTGCGCTCCTGACGCAGCCGATCCTGCTCCTGCTCGACGAGCCGACGACGGGGCTCGACCCACGCTCGAAGCTCGAGGTGCAGGACTTCATCCGCGAGATCCGCGCGACCCACGACGCGACGATCCTGCTCTGCACCCACGACCTCGACGAGGCCGAAGCCCTCGCGGACCGGATCGGGATCCTCGACGACGGCCGCCTGCTCTGCCTCGAGCCGGTCGACCAGCTCAAGCGCCGCTACGGGGCCGAGAAGCTCGAGGAGGCGTTCTTCGCCGCGACGGGCAAGGCGTTCGAGGACGAGAAGCCCGAGGAGGACGAGAAGTAATGCCGGCTGGCGCAGCCGCAACCCTCCGCCACGAGCTGATCGGCCTCGCCGGGGTCGTCGAGCGGAACATCTACCTCGTCAAGCGCTACATCTGGTGGGACGTCGCGTTCTTCCTCTGGACGGTCGCGAACACGCTGACGATCGTGTTCATCGCCAAGGGGATCGAGGCCGGCGGCGGGAAGATCGACGTCAACGAGGTGACGACGATCCTGCTCGTGGGCGCCGTCGTCTGGGCCTACCTCGGGATCATCTTCGAGATCCTCACGGAGACGGTCGCCTGGGAGCGCTGGGAGGGGACGATCGAGTACACGTTCATGGCCCCGCTCTCGCGCCCGATCCATCTGTTCGGGATGGGCCTCTTCGCGATCGTCTACGGCGTGATCCGGGCGATCCTGCTGTTCGCGGTCGTCGCGCTGTTCTTCCACCTCGAGCTCGCGCACGCCAACTTCGCCGCCGCGCTGATCGTGCTCGTCGTCGCCTCGATCTCGTTCATCGGGATCGGGATGATGACCGCCGTCCTGCCCTTGATCTCACCCGAGAAGGGCACGCAGCTCGGATTCGTCGCGCAGGGGGTGTTGCTCGTCGTCTCCGGCGTCTACTACCCGGTCAGCGTGCTGCCGGAGTGGATGCAGTGGCTCGCCAAGATCTCGCCGGCGACCTATGCGCTCGACGGGATTCGGGACGCGATCATCAACGGCGCCGGCATCAGCGCGATGTGGCCGGACATCTGGCCGCTGATCCTGATCGGGATCGTTTCCGTCCCGCTCGGGCTCGAGGTCTTCCGCCGTGGCGAGAGGTACGCGAAGCGCCACGGAAAGCTGAAGAGGTCGGGATGATTCAGGTCCGGCGCGCCGAGACGGACCCGGACTTCGAAGGCTGGATCCGGGTCAAGCGCGCCGTCCTGCCGAACGAGTCTGCGTGGACGGTCGAGGAGTTCCGCACGCGACTGATGCCCGATCGAACGGTTCTCGTCGCGGAGCTCGACGGCGAGATCGTCGGCGCCGGGCTCGGCGGGCGCTCGGACGATCCCGAGCGCGGTTTCATCGCGCCTCGTGTGCATCCCGATGCTCGGAGGCGCGGCGTCGGCAGCGCACTGCTCGGGCCGCTCGTCGAGTTCGTCGAGTCGCTCGGCCTGACGAGGCTCAGCGGCCAGGTCACCGACCCGGGCTCGAGGGCGTTCGCCGAGTCGCTACGGGTTCGTCGAGTCCGATCGCCAGGTCGAGCAGGTGCGCCTCCTGGACGGCGAGATCGCGCTCGACCCGGTGCCCGCCGGCGTCGAGGTCGTGACCATCGCCGACCGGCCGGAGCTGCTCGAAGCCGCTTATCCGCTCGCCAGGGACGAGGGCTACACCGACCTTGCCCTGGAGGGGTCGATCTCGATCCCGCTCGACGAGTGGCTCCACGACGAGGCCACGCTCCCGGAGGGCTCGTTCGTCGCGCTCGCAGACGGCGAGATCGTCGGCTACTCGGGCCTGATGAAGCACGACAACGAGGGCGTCGCCGAGGACGGGCTCACGGTTGTCCGTCGCGTCTGGCGCAGGCGCGGCCTGGGCAAGGCGCTCAAGCAGCGTGAGCTCGCGTGGGCGAAGGACGCGGGCCTGCGCGAGGTCGTCACGTGGACCCAGAGCGGAAACGACTCAATGCGCGCCGTCAACGAGCGGCTCGGCTACGAGTACCGCGACGTCGCGATCACGATGGCCGCGACGCTCCCGTTGGCGACGTCATGACGCTCGAGAGGCGGCAGCGGGTCGTCCGGACCGGGTACGACGAGCTTTCGGACCGCTTCGGCGAGTGGGGGGCGAAGGTCGAGGGAGACCCGTGGGGCCGCTTCCTGGACGACCTGGCCGAGCGGCTGTCCCTGGACGCCCGCGTGCTCGACCTCGGCTCCGGGAACGGAGAGAAGATCTCACGCCTCGCGGGTCGGTTCGACGTCACCGGGGTCGAGATCTCGGAGCGCCAGCTCCACCTCGCCCGCGCCGCGGCTCCGGAGGCCTCGCTCGTCCAGGCGGACTTCACCGCGCTCGACTGCCCCGCGGAGGCGTTCGACGCGGTGACCGCGCTCTACTCGATCGTGCACGTGCCCAGGGACGAGCACCCTGCGCTGTTCTCTCGAATCCGTGGTTGGCTGAAGCCCGGCGGCCTCTTCCTCGCATCGCTGAGCCACGTCGGCGGCCCTGACCGCTTCGAGGAGTGGCTCGGCGTCGAGATGTTCTTCTCGGGATTCGACGCCGAGACGAACAGCCGGCTCGTCCACGAGGCCGGGTTCGACCTCCTCGTGGACGAGGTCGTCTGGATGCACGAGCCGGAGGGCGACACGGCCTTTCTCTGGGTGCTGGCGAGAAAGCCGGCAGACACGCGTCGCTGATGCATGCTCTAGAGTAAGCTCCACCATGTTCTGTTGAGGCAACGGAGCCTCGGGCGATCGGCGCCCGGGGCTTTTCGCATTTAAGGAGGCGTAATGGCGCAGCAGGTCGAGTCGAAGAACCGGGCCACCTCCACCGAGGAGGCTCGCAAGGACGCCCTGAAGCAGATCAAGGACGACGGAGTCGAGTTCCTGCTCCTCTGGTTCACCGACCTCGAGGGGCACCTGAAGTCGTTCGCCGTCACGCCGAGCGAGATCCCGGGCGCCCTCGACGACGGCATGGGGTTCGACGGCTCGTCGATCACCGGCTTCAACGCGATCGAGGAGTCGGACATGATCGCGATCCCGGATCCCGGCACCTACCGGTCGATGCCGTGGAAGGAGGGCGAGACGAAGGTCGGCCGCATGATCTGCGACGTCGTCACGCCGGACGGGAACCCGTACGAGGGCGATCCGCGCCACGTGCTGCGCCGCGCGCTCGACCGCATGCAGTCGATGGGCTTCGACACGTTCAACGTCGGCCCCGAGCTCGAGTACTTCCTCTTCAAGGACGACCGCGGGACCGAGACGCTCGACGAGGGCGGCTACTTCGCGATGACGACGATGGACGCGGCGAGCGAGCTCCGCCAGGAGACCGTCCGCGCGCTCGAGCACATGGGCATCCCGGTCGAGTACGTGCACCACGAGGTGGGCCCGTCGCAGCACGAGATCGACATGCGCTACGCGCCTGCGCTCGAGATGGCGGACCACACGCTCACGTACCGGCTGATCGTGAAGGAGATCGCGAAGAAGGCCGGCTACCACGCGACGTTCATGCCGAAGCCGATCTTCGGCGAGAACGGCTCGGGGATGCACACGCACCAGTCGCTGTTCACCGACGGGCGCAACAGCTTCTTCGAGGAGGGCGACAAGTGGAACCTGTCCGACGCGGGGAAGGCGTTCATCGCCGGGCAGCTGCGCCACGCGCGTGAGATCTCAGCGGTCTTCGCGCAGTGGGTGAACTCGTACAAGCGGCTCGTCCCCGGCTACGAGGCGCCGGTCTACGTCGCGTGGTCGCGGCGGAACCGCTCGGCGCTGATCCGGATCCCGCTCTACAAGCCCGGGAACGAGCAGGCGACGCGCGCCGAGATCCGCTGTCCCGATCCGGCCTGCAACCCGTACCTGACGTTCGCAGCGCTGCTCCATGCGGGGCTCGAGGGGATCGAGCAGGGCTACGAGCTGCCCGAGCCGATGGAGACGAACCTGTACCACCTGACCTCGGAGCAGCGGAAGGAGCGCGGGATCGTGTCGCTCCCGGAGACGCTCGGGGAGGCGATCGACGCTCTAGCCGACTCGGAGCTGGCCAAGAAGGCCCTGGGCACGCACATCTTCGACCGCTACGTCGAGCTCAAGCGCAAGGAGTGGGACGACTACCGCGTCCAGCTCACCGACTGGGAGCAGGAGCGCTACTTGAGCGTCCTCTAGTTTGTCGAAGTCGCTCGAAAGTAGGACAATCGAGTTCTCACCGGTCGTTGCCGCTTTGGCGGGTGGCAACGGCCGCTGACGGCCGACTGCGGGCTGCTCTAGGGCGGCCCGTGGTCGTTCTAGAGGAAGCTGAGGACTGCGTCGCGGTCGACGCTGAGGCCGATCACGCCGCTGCGGCTGTCGATCTCGGAGATCGCATCGGCCGGGACGAGGCTCCGGCGGCGCGACAGGAAGCCCGAGCGGACCGAGATCGCGTCCGGCACATCGGGGGCGCTCCCGTACATGGGGGCCTCCACCGTGCCGACGATCTTGCCCTTCGCGTCGGCGACGAGAAAGCCGATCGTGCGGAGCAACTCTGGTCGCGCGACGCTCATGACGTTGACGCTATCCGCGGCGTATGACGGAAAACCACGCGCGTCGTAAGGGTTTTGTTAAGGCAGAATCGGGCCGTGGACGTCTCCGCGCGGCACTTGCGACTGCTGACCGAGACGAGCGCCGCCGTCAACTCGACGCTCGACCTCGAGGAGGTGCTCGCCCTGGTCGCGAGCAAGGTCGCTAACGCGCTCGAGGCCGACGCCTGTTTCGTGTACCTCTACGACGAGCACGCCGACGAGCTGATCCTGCGCGCGACGCACGGCACCCGGGTCGAAGAGATGACCAGGACGCCGCGGATGAAGCCGGGCGACGGGATCACCGGCGTCGCCGCAGCGGAGCGCTCGCCGATCATGATTCCCGCCCAGGCGCATCTCGACGAGCGCTTCAAGGCGTTCACGAACCTGCCCGAGGACGAGTACGAGTCGATCCTCGCCGTCCCGATCCTGGCCCGCGAGAAGCTCGCCGGCGCGCTCAACGTGCGGACGATCGAGCCGCACGAATTCTCCGAGGCAGAGATCGACCTGCTCGTTGCGATCGCGGCCCAAGTGGCGCAGACGATCGAGCACGCGAAGCTGTACGCGGACGCCCAGGCACGCGTGTCCGAGCTCGAGGCGCTCGCCAAGATCTCGGAGGCGGTCTCCGAGTCGCTCTACCTCGAGGAGTCGCTCGAGGCAATCGTGGAGACGACGATGGAGGCCGTCGGCGCGACCGGTGCCGCGCTCGTCCTCGAGGACGGGAACATCGCCTGGCCGGAGGGTCGCGCGGGCAAGCACGCGATCCGGCTACCGCTCCGCTGGAAGCAGCGGACGATCGGCGAGCTCGTCTGCGACCGCGACACGCCGTTCACGGAGCAGGAGCGCGCGTTGCTCGCGTCGATCGCCCATCACGCCGCTGTCGCCCTCGAGCACGGACGCGCCGTCATGCGTGGAGTCCTCGCCCAGGAGATCCACCACCGCGTCAAGAACAACCTGCAGACCGTCGCCTCGCTCCTGCGGCTCCAGGCCCGCTCCGAACACGTCGAGCCGCGCAAGGCGCTCGAGGACTCGGTGAACCGAATCCTCGCGATCGCCGCCGTGCACGAGGTGCTGACCGAGCGGCGCGACGAGGAAGTCGATCTGGACGAGCTGCTCGACCGGCTGCGCGCGATGCTCGTCCAGGGGCTCGGACAGGAAAAGCACGTGGAGGCTCGCCTGGCGCACGTCTCGCTCGCCGGCGGCCGCGCGACGGCTCTCGCGCTCGTCTTCAGCGAGCTGCTCCAGAACGCGCTCGAGCACGGAGGCGACTCCGTGCGGGTCGAGCTCGCGCAGCGCGACGGCGAGGTCGTGCTCGCGATCGCCGACGATGGGAGCGGGATCGACGAGGACGCGACCGGCACCGGGCTCTCGATCGTGCGCGCCCTCGTGCGCGACGAGCTGCGAGGAACGCTCGACCTGCACTCGAACGGCGGCCTGCGGGCGGAGGTCGTCTTCCCGGCCTGATGGAGCTCGACGGCTACAGCTTCGTCCTCCTCAAGCGCGGGCCGCGGGCGCTTGAGTACTCGGACGAGGAGCTCGGCCGGCTGCAGGAGCAGCACCTCGCCCATCTCGCCGAGATGCGGGAGCAGGGGCACCTCCTGCTCGCCGGGCCGTTCTCCGAGCAGCCGGACGAGACACTGCGTGGGTTCTGTCTCTACCGGACGAGCGTCGAGGAGACGCGCCGATTGGCCGAATCCGATCCGTCTGTGCAGGCCGGGCGGATGGCGGTCGACGTCATGGGCTGGTGGACTGCACGTGGCGCACTCGCGGAGCTAGCCGGCCAGCTTGCCGACGAGTGACGCGATCGGCCGCGCGTCGGCGGCAAGTCGATAGCTGGTCGCAGGTGGGTAGTCGTCCGTGACGCGCCGCTCGACCACGCCGGCGGCCTCGAGCTCCTTGAGCGCAAGGGTGAGCGCGCGGGGCGAGATGCCTTCGAGCCGCTCGCGAAGCTCGGAGAAGCGAAGCGGGTCGGCCGAGAGGGCGTGCACGACCGGCATCGACCACTTCTTGAGCCCGACCTCCTCGAGGCCGCGCGCGCGGAGCAGCTCGACGAGCGGTGCACCGCGCGCGGCGACCCGTTCCCCGCGGGCGGTCAGCACGTACTCCGGTCGCAGCGGGTGGCCGTACCCGGGGTTGCGACCGACGAGCCCGCTCTCGGTCAGAGCCGCCAGCGTCCGGCGCAGCGACTCGCGGCTCATCCCGAGCGTCCGCGCGAGCGCCACGAACCGACTGCCGCGCTGGCGGCGCAGCTCGGCGAGGATCGGGACCGACCAGCGGTTGTGGAAGAGGGCGACGAGAGTTGACATGGAAGTATTCGTAGTATAAAAACAGGACAAGATGGAGCACGGAATCGAGAGGAGGAAGTAATGGCGCAGGACACGCAGGTCGCTCCGGTCGCGACGAACACGCCGTTCGAGTACAACCAGAACCTCGTCATCTCCGTGGGCGTCTCCGACATGGAGAAGGCGATCGAGTGGTACAGCAACGTGCTCGGCCTCGAGCTCGTCTACAAGCTCGAGCAGTTCGGCTGGTGCGAGATGTCGACCGCCACGAAGCACGTGACGATCGGCCTCGGCCAGACGGAAGAGGTGAAGCCCGGGAGCACGACCCCGACCTTCGGCGTCAGGGACATCGGGGTGTCCCGGAAGCACCTCGAATCGAAAGACGTGCGCTTCGACGGCGACACGTACGAGATCGAGGGCATGGTCAAGCTCTGCATGTTCTACGACCCCGACGGCAACTCGTACATGCTCGCGCAAAGCCTCACCTCGGAGATCCCCTCGTAGACTCCGGCACGTGAGGGTCCTCATCGCCGAGGACGAGACGATCATCAGGCTCGACCTGCGAACCCTGCTCGAACGTGCGGGGTTCGAGGTCTGTGCGGAGGCGCGCGACGGCGAGGAGGCCGTTGCCCTGGCCCGCGAGACCGAGCCCGAAGTGGCCGTGCTCGACGTGAAGATGCCGCGGCTGGACGGGATCGAGGCGGCGCGGCGCATCCTCGAAGAGCGGCCGATCCCGATCGTGATGCTGACCGCCTACGGGCAGGACGAGCTCGTGTCGCGGGCCGTCGAGGCCGGAGTCTTCGGCTATCTCGTGAAGCCGTTCCGCGAGCAGGACCTCCTGCCGGCGATCCACGCGGCGAGGGCGCGGCACGAGGAGCTCGCGGCGCTCCGCGAGGAGGCGGAGTCCCTCTCGGAGGCGCTCGCGGCGCGCAAGGTGATCGAGCGCGCGAAGGGCCTCTTGATGTCGAAGGAGAACCTGTCCGAGGACGAGGCGTTCGCCCGGTTGCGCAAGGCGAGCCAGGTTTCGGGCCGGCCGCTGCGGGTCGTGGCCGAGGCCGTGCTGGCGACGTTCGGTTCCCAGCCTTGAACGCTTGACGTTTTGGGCACACTGAACGGGGGTGAAAATTCTTACGTCACCGCGCCGTCGCCGCCGGCTGATCAAGATCGCCGTGGTCCTCGCCTGCATTCCGCTGGCCTACCTCGGTGTGCACTACTCGACGGGCGGAAAGGCCCAGAACGCGAACGGGCCCGTGGTTCCGAACTACGCCGTTCCGAAGCACTCGCCGTTCACGGAGGCCGAGCGGCGGGCCGTGCACCCGGTGCTGGCGCAGTTCATCAGGTACGCAGTCGCCCGCGAGGATCCCTCGAAGGCCTGGGACGTCGCCGGGCCGGCCCTCAGGCAGGGTCTCACGCGCAAGCAGTGGGACAGGGGATCGATACCGGTCGTGAACTACCCCGCGGCGCACAAGGGCCTCGGAGACTGGAGCTACGTCAAGTACTCGTACGGCAACACGGTCGGGCTCGAGGTCTTCGTCTTCCCGAAACCCGGCTCCGGCTACTCGGCGATGACCGCCGCTGCCGAGGTGGTCAAGGACCGAGCCGGGCAGTGGTCGGTCAACTACTGGATGCCCGAGCGCTTCCACGGCCCTGCGGCAAAGGCGACGCGGGTCAAGGCGACCACGAAGAGCGCGCGCGCGACCGCCAAGAAGGCGACGGCGCAGAGGACCGCCGCTCCGGCTGCTGACGCGGGGCAGCCACCTCAGACGCGCGGGATCTGGCTTCTCGTCCCGCTCGGGGTCCTGTCGCTGATCATCCTCGCGCCGCTGATGCTTCTGGTCGTGGGGTGGCTTCGCAGCCGGCGGGCCGCCGCCCGCGAGTCGCTAGGCGCCTGAGCGTTCGAAGAGCTGCTCCCAGCGGGTGAGCAGCGTCTGCAGATCGTCTCGTGCGCGGCGATGCGCGGCGACGACGTCGACGTTCGACCAGTCGTCGGCGAGCTGCCGCTCGAGGCCTGCGATCTCGGCCTCGCGGTCGGCGATGTCGGATTCCAGGCGTTCGAGCTCGCTCGGTCGCGGCTTCCGGGCCGGCTGTGGCTTCGGCCTGGCCTGCCTCCGCTTCTCGGGCGGCGGCGCGTCCGGCTTCGCGCGCGCGTCTCTCGTCGCGACGTAGTCGGCCCAGCCGCCGTCGTAGGAGCGGATCGTGCCGTCCTCGAGGGCGAGCGTTCGGTCTGCGATCGCATCCAGGAGAGCGCGGTCGTGGGAGACGAGAAGCACGGTTCCCGGGAACGCGTCGAGTGCCGCCTCGAGGGCCTCGCGGCTCTCCAGGTCGAGGTGGTTCGTCGGCTCGTCGAGCAGCAGGAGGTTCGCGCCCGAGGCGACGACGAGCGCCAGCGCGAGCCTGCGCCGCTCGCCGCCGGAGAGCGCCGCCACGGACCGCTCGTGCATGTCCCAGCCCGTGAAGAGGAACCGTCCGAGCAGGTTCTGCGCCTGTGGCCGCTGGAGCCCCGTCTCGTGCTGGGTCAGCGAGAGCACGGTCCGGCTCTCGTCGAGCTCGACCTCGTGCTGGGAGAAGTACGCGGGCTCGACTCCGTGTCCCAGCCGGAGCTTCCCTCCCTTGGGCTCGCGCCGTCCGAGCAGGGTCTCGAGCAGGGTCGTCTTGCCGGCTCCGTTCGGGCCGACGAGCGCCACGTGCTCGCTGCGCTCGATTGCGAAGTTCACACCCGACAGCAATTCCTTGTCACCCGCGGCGAGCTCGACTCCTTCCGCCTCGACGACGGTCCGGCCGCTGCGCTTCGGCTGCAGGAACTCGAAGCCGAGGCTCTTGGCGCGCCTGGTCAGGAGGTCGATCTCGCCTCGCAGCTCCGAGCGCTCCTGCTGAAGCCGGCCGATGTGCGTCAGCTTGGCCTGCGCGCGCTTCGCGAGGTTCTTCTTGTAGCGGAAGCGCTCCACGAAGCGCTCGAGCCTCGCGATGTCGACGTCGATGCGGTCGGCTGCCGTCGTGGCCGCGGCGAGGCGTGCCGCTTTCTCGCGGCGCCAGTTGTGCCAGGGGCCGGCGAAGTAGGTCGAACGGCCGGCTTCGAGCTCGAGGACTGCGTTCGTGACCGCTTCCAGGAACCAGCGGTCGTGCGCGACGAGGAGGACTGCTGCGTCGATCGACTGCAGCTCGCGCTCGAGCCATTCGAGGCTCGCCACGTCGAGGTGGTTCGTGGGCTCGTCGAGGAGCAGGAGGTCTGGGTCGCCGCCGAGCGCGCGGGCGAGGGAGGCGCGGGTCAGCTCACCGCCCGAGAAGCTGTACAGCGGCCGGTCCAGGTCGTTCGTCGTGAAGCCGAGGTTCCGTGTGACGGAGTCGAGCCGCTCGCGCCAGGCGTACCCGCCCGCGTGTTCGAGGCGCGCCTGGGTCTCGGCGTAGCTGCGGAGCGTTGCGGGCTCGTGGTCGCCGGCGGCCATGGCTTCTTCGAGTCGGCGGAGCTCGCGTTCGGCCGCGGTCAGGTCGGCGGCGCCGGAGAGGACGTAATCGCGTAGCGTGGCAGTGCTCTCGGCGGGCGGGCGCTGGTCGTGGAGCGCGATGCGCGTGCCCTTGGCCATCGAGATCGTGCCGCCGTGGAGCTCGGTCTCGCCGTTGAGGAGCCGGAGCAGCGTCGTCTTGCCGGCGCCGTTCGGGCCGGAGAGGGAGACGCGGTCGCGGCGCTCGACCTTGAACGAGACGCCGTCGAAGAGCGGCTCGCCCGAGAGCTCCTTGCGCAGGTTGGTTGCGGTGACGACGGCCATGGCCACAGCGTAGAGGTCGCCGCAGGCTCGAATTCGGCGCGCTTTTGTCTCAGACGCGTTCGCGTTGGGCGGCTACGCTCGGCGCGGGTGGCGGGTGGAACTCTTCTTCCCCACCCGGGTGGGGATGTACTGGGACATACGGGCTCTGGCCCGCTCGGTCAGTTCGTGGCGCCGACGGTGCTCGCGACGAGCTCGCGCGCCGCTGCCGCGATGTGCTCGGCGTCGATCCCCGCTGCCGCGAGCAACTCGGCCGGAGTTCCGGAGCCGGGCAGCTCGCGAACCGCCAGATGAACGACCCTGGGGCGCTCGTCGGAATCGGCGAACGCCGACAGAACCGCCTCGGCCAGGCCGCCCTCCGGCCAGTGATCCTCGACGATCACGAACCGGCCGCCGGTCGCCTCGGCTGCGGCGCGAAGCGTGTCCACGTCGATCGGCTTGACCGAATAGAGGTCGATCACGCGCGCACCGACGCCCTCCTCTGCGAGCGCGTCCGCGGCCTTGAGCGCCTCGTGCAGCGTGATCCCCGCGCCGATCAGCGCGACCTCGTCGCCGTCCGAAGACCGAACGACCGTGCTGCCGCCGACGCGGAACTCGTCGTCGGCTCCGTACAGGACTGCCGTGTTCGCGCGCGTCGTGCGCATAAAGACGATCCCGTCGAGGTCGGCCATGGCCTCGACGAGCTTCGCGGTCTGGTTCGCGTCACTCGGATAGAGCACCGTCGAGCCGTGCACCGCCCGGAAGGCCGCCAGATCCTCGAGCGCCATCTGGGACGGGCCGTCCTCGCCGATCGAGACACCCGCGTGCGAGCCGACCAGCTTCAGGTTCGCGCGGCTGATCGCCGCCATGCGGACGAAGTCGTACGCCCGGGTCAGGAACGCCGCGAACGTCGAGGCGAACGGCTTCCAGCCGCGCACCTGGATCCCGACCGCCGCCGCGACCATCTGCTGCTCGGCGATGTACATCTCGAAGTAGCGGTCCGGGTGCGCGTCGCGAAAGATCTCCGCGTAGGTCGAGTTCGAGACCTCCCCATCGAGCGCGACCACGTCTCCGCGCGCGTCGCCGAGCGCCTTGAGCGCGTCGCCGTACGCCTTGCGCGTCGCGACCTCGTCGCCGACGTCGTACGACGGAAGCTCGAGCGTGCCGTGCTCGAAGCGGTGCGGCTTGCCTTCGAGCTCGGGCTTCGCGACGTCGATCGTGATGTGGCGGATCCCGCCCAGCTCCGCGATCGCGGCCTCGGGATCGTCCAGCGCCTTGCCGTGGAACCCGTCCTTGTTCTCGACCGCCTTCACGCCCTTGCCCTTGATCGTCTTGGCCACGATCACGGTCGGCACGCCTGTCGTCTCGAGAGCCTCGGCGTACGCGGCGTCGATCGCCTCCACGTCGTGACCGTCGATCTCGATCGCCTGCCAGCCGAAAGCCTGGGCTCGCTTCGCGTACGAGTCGAGATCCCAGCCGTGCATCGTCTCGCCGCGCTGGCCGAGCCGGTTCACGTCGATGATCGCGATCAGGTTGTCGAGCTTCTCGTGCCAGGCGTGCTCGAACGCTTCCCACATCGAGCCCTCGGCCATCTCGCTGTCGCCGCAGAGCACCCAGATCCGGTACGGGAGCCTGTCGAGCCGCTTGCCCGCGAGCGCGATGCCGACGCCGTACGGCAGACCCTGGCCCAGCGAGCCGGTCGCCACGTCCACCCACGGCAGGACCGGAGTCGGGTGCCCCTCGAGCCGGCTTCCGAACTTGCGGAACGTGAGCAACTCCTCGTCCGTGATCGCCCCCGCGGCCTTGTACATCGAGTACAGGAGCGGCGACGCGTGCCCCTTGGAGAAGACGAGATGGTCGTTCCGCGGGTCGTCGGGTTCATCGAAGTCGTACCGGAGGTGCTTCGCCAGCAGGACGGCCATGAGGTCGGCCGCGGACATCGACGAGGTCGGATGGCCCGACTTGGGGACCGCCGCCGCACGGATGGAGTCGACGCGCAGCTGCTGGCCGAGCTCACGCCAGAGTTCGGGGCCTTCCATCCAGGTAACGTAACCGCTCGATGCGGGTCGCGGTCGCCTTCGACCATCGCGGCGTGAAGCTCCGCGAGCGCGTGCTCGAGGAGGTCGCGCACGCCGGGCACGAGCCGGTCGATCTCGGGACCGATGCGCCCGAGCCACGGATCGACTATCCGGACAAGGCGCGCGAGGTCGGCGACGCGATCCGGAACGGAGAGGCCGAGCGCGGAATCCTGGTCTGCGGGTCGGGCGTCGGCGCGTCGATCGCCGCCAGCAAGCTCGCCGGTATCCGCGCCGCGATCTGCCACGACACGTACTCCGCCCACCAGGGCGTCGAGCACGACGACATGAACGTGCTCAGCCTCGGCTCGGAGGTGATCGGCGCGGAGCTGGCCGGAGAGCTGATTCGCACCTTCCTTGGTGCGAAATTCGACGGCGGGGAACGCTACGTACGTAGGCTGGAGAAGATCGAGGAGATGGAGAAGACGCATGGCTAAGTCACGGCTTCACGGGCTCGCCGAGCTCGGGCAATCGGTGTGGATCGACTCGCTGTCGCGCGGCTGGCTCAAGTCGGGCGATCTCGCACGCTGGATGGACGAGGACGCGCTCACCGGAGTCACGTCCAACCCGACGATCTTCCAGAAGGCGATGTCCGAAGGCGACTGGTACGACGAGCAGCTGCGAGAGGTGCTGACCGAGGAAGACGACCTGAAGGAGATCTTCCTGCAGCTCGCGATCGCCGACATCGAGGAGGCCTGCGACCTCTTCCGCTCCGTGTGGGACGACGGAGACGGCAAGGACGGGTACATCTCGATGGAGGTCGATCCCAACCTCGCCTACGACACGTCCGCGACGATCGAGGAGGCCGCGCGCTTCCACGACTGGGTCGAGCGGCCGAACCTCTACGTGAAGATCCCGGCGACCGCGCCCGGGCTGCCGGCGATCGAGGAGATGATCGCGCGCGGCCGGAACATCAACGTGACGCTGATCTTCTCGCTGGAGCGGCACAAAGAGGTCGCCGAGGCGTACATCCGCGGCCTCGAGCGGCTCGCCGAATCGGGCGGCGACCTGTCGACGGTCGGCTCCGTCGCCAGCTACTTCGTTTCCCGCGTCGACACCGAGGCCGACCGGCGGCTCGACGAGGCCGGGCATCCCGACCTGAAGGGCAAGCTCGCCGTCGCGAACGCCAAGCTCGCGTACCAGAACTACAAGGAGATCTTCTCGGGCGAGCGCTGGGACGCGCTGGTCGAGAAGGGCGCGACGCCCCAGTGGTGCCTCTGGGCCTCGACCTCGACGAAGAACCCCGAGTACCGCGACGTCCTCTACGTCGAAGAGCTGATCGGCACAGGGACCGTGAACACGATGCCGCGCGAGACGATCGAGGCCTTCCAGGATCACGGCGAGGTCGCGCTCACGCTCGAGGACGAAATCGACGAGGCGAGGCAGGTTTTCGAGCAGGTCGCCGCGGCCGGTGTCGACTACGACGACGTCACCGACACGCTCGAGCGCGAGGGCGTCCAGAAGTTCATCGACTCGTTCACAGAGCTCCTCGACGGCATCGCCGCCAAGCGCGGCCAGCTCGCAGCCGCGTGAGCGACCTCTACGTGGAGCAGGCCGGTCAGGGGTCGCCGGTGGTGCTGCTCCACGAGGGCATCGCGGACAGTCGGATGTGGGAGCCGCAGTGGGCGGCCTACGCCGAGCGCTATCGAGTCGTGCGGTTCGACATGCGCGGCTTCGGGCAGTCGCCGCCCGCGGTCGGGACGTTCTCGCTGGCCGGCGACCTGGTCGAGCTCCTCGAGGAGCTCGAGCTGGGGCCGGCCACGCTGGTCGGCGTCTCGCTCGGCGGATCGGTGGCAATGGAGACCACGATCGCGCGCCCGGATCTCGTGTCGCGCCTCGTTCTCGTCGCACCGGGCCTCCGCGGTTTCGAGATGCGCGACGAGACGAAGGCGGGCTGGGACGAGGAAGAGGCGGCGCTGGAGCGCGGTGACGTGGACGAGGCGGTCGAGGTCAACATGCGGATGTGGGTCGACGGCCCGTCGCGTTCTCCGGACGAGGTCGATCCGGAGGTGCGCAGGAAGGTCGCGGAGATGCAGCGGCGCGCGATCGAGATCTATCTCGAGGCGGGCGAGGAGGGCGATCACCAGGCGCTCGCCGAGGACTGGGGCGACCGGGTGAGCGAGATCGCGGTTCCCACGCTGATCCTCGTCGGCGACCTGGACCGGCCCGAGATGATCGACATCGCCACCCGTCTCGAGGCCGAGATCCCGGGCTCGCGCAGGGAGACGATCACCGGAGCAGCGCACGTGCCGAGCATGGAGCAGCCCGAGGAGTTCGATCGGCTCGTGCTGGAGTTTCTCGGGTGAGCTCGCTCGAGGCGATCGAGCTCGTCGACCGGATCTGGGCCCAAGACTCGACGGTCTGGACGGGGACGGACGAGGGCCACTGGCTCGGCTGGCTCGACGAGCCCGCGCGGATGCTCGAGCGGATCGACGAGCTGGAGGCGCTCCCGCGTGACTTCGAGCAGGTCGTTCTGCTCGGGATGGGCGGCTCGAGCCTCGCGCCGGAGGTGATTCGCCGCACGTTCGCCGCGAACGGCCTGCACGTCCTCGACACGACGCATCCGAGCGCGATCCGGCGCCTTCAGGAGGAGCTCGACCTCGAGCGCACGCTGTTCGTCGCCGCGTCGAAGTCGGGCACGACACTCGAAACGCGCTCTCAGCTCGACTACTTCCTCGACCAGGGCGGAGGCTCGTTCGCCGCCGTCACCGATCCCGGCTCCGAGCTCGAGCAGTTCGCCCGGGAGCGCGACTTTCTCTGGGTCGTTCACGGCGAGCCGACGATCGGCGGGCGTTACTCGGCGCTGTCCCCGTTCGGGATCGTGCCGGCCGTGCTGATCGACGTCGACGTCCAGGCGCTCCTGGAGCGGGCAGACGCGATGGCCGGCTGGTGCCGCCTCGGCGAGGAGAATCCCGGCTTCCAGTTCGGGCTCGAGCTGGGGGAGAACTGGACCGAGGGCCGCGACAAGGTCTGCATCGACGAGACGCCCGGCGGGTTCGGGCTCTGGGCGGAGCAGCTGATCGCCGAGTCGACCGGCAAGGAGGGCAAGGGGCTCGTACCCGCGCCCGGCGAGTCGCCCGAAGGCGGGTCGGACCGCCAGCCCGGGCGCGTGCGCTTCGACGATCCGTACGACCTCGGCGCCGAGTTCGTCCGCTGGGAGTTCGCGACGGCCGTGGCGGGCTCGATCCTGGGCATCAATCCGTTCAACCAGCCGGACGTGCAGGCGGCGAAGGACAAGACCGCCGAGATTCTCTCTTCGGGACATGCCCCGGGACCAGGTCCCGGGACGGGTCCGGAAGGGTCACTCGAGGAACTGCTAGCCGAGGCCGAGCCGCCTCAGTACATCGCGATCCAGGCGTTCATCGACCCGGAGCGCGAGGGCGACCTCGACCCACTCGTCGCCCGCGCGCGCGAGACCGGCTGCGTCGTGACGAAGGGTCTCGGGCCGCGGTACCTGCACTCGACCGGACAGCTGCACAAGGGCGGTCCGAACAGCGTGCTCGCGATCCAGGTCGTGGACGACCTCGGCGAGGAGCTGGCGATTCCCGGCAAGGACTTCGGCTTCCGGCAGCTGATCGCAGCGCAGGCGGTGGGCGACCTGGAATCGTTGAAGGAGCGCGGACGGAAGGTCTGTCGTGTGAGACTGGAGGACCTATGAAGCTCGGCATGGTCGGCCTCGGACGGATGGGCTCCGGGATGACGGAGCGGTTGCGCGGCGACGGGCACGAGGTGATGACGTACGACCCTCAGGTGGAGTCGACGGCCTCGTCCCTGGAGGAGCTCGCACAGCAGCTGGAGCCGCCTCGGGTCGTCTGGATGATGATCCCGGCGGGCGAGATCACGGAGAAGACGACGCAGGAGCTGATCGGGATCCTCGACCGGGACGACGTGCTCGTCGACGGCGGGAACTCGAACTTCCACGACTCGCAGCGGCGGAACGCTGAGGCGGCCGAGCAGGGGGTTCGCTTCCTCGACGTGGGCGTCTCGGGCGGGATCTGGGGCCTGAAGGAGGGTTTCTGCCTGATGGCCGGCGGGCCCGACGAAGCGGTCGCGATCGTTCAGCCCGCGCTCGAGACACTCGCGCCGAAGGACGGCTGGGCTCACGTCGGGCCGTCCGGAGCGGGGCACTTCGTGAAGATGGTGCACAACGGCATCGAGTACGGCCTCATGCAGGCCTACGCGGAGGGGTTCGAGGTGCTGAACGCGTCCGAGTTCGGGCTCGACCTGGAGGAGATCGCGGGTATCTGGCGCTACGGCTCGGTCGTGCGCTCGTGGCTGCTCGAGCTCCTGCACGACGCCTTCGACCAGCACGGCGGCGACCTGAAGGACATCGCCGGCTACGTCGACGACTCGGGCGAGGGCCGCTGGACGATCTTCGAGGCGATCAACGAGGACGTGCCCGTCCCCGTGATCTCGGCCGCGCTCTACGCGCGCTTCGCCTCGCGCCAGGACGAGTCGTTCGCAGCCAAGATCGACGCAGCTCTCCGCCAGCAGTTCGGCGGCCACGCGGTCAAGTCCGAGCCATGAGAACGGCCATGTCCGGTGCCAGGCACCCAGCATGTCCGCATTGGCCGTGTCTGCTCAACGGTGATCCGCTTGAGTTGGCGATCAGCGAAGTCCCGGCCATGTCTCTTCGAGACACGTCCGGTGCCTGGCACCGGACAGGGCTGGAATGACCGAGGCTCCGGTCGCCGAGAACCCGCTGCTGGAGGGGCTCGGAGCCCGCCGCGCGCCGGAGCCGTGCGTGCTCGTCGTCTTCGGCGCCTCCGGCGACCTGACGCACCGCAAGATCTTCCCCGCGCTCTACTCGCTCGCCCGTCGCAAACTTCTTCCCGAGAAGTTCGCGATCGTCGGCGCCGCCCGCTCGGACTGGACGGACGACGAGTTCCGCGACCAGATGGAGCACGCCGTCCGCGAGTTCGGCCGCGACGACTTCGACCAGGATGTCTGGGACTGGCTGGCCGAGGCGTCGCGCTACATCTCGCTCGACTTCGCCGACGAGAGCCGCGAGAACAACCTCGCCGGGCTCCTGGACGAGATCGACGAGCAGCGCGGCACGCGCGGGAACCGCGTCTACTACCTCGCCGTCCCGCCGCAGGCGATGCCGACGATCGTCGGAGAGCTCGGTGAGCGCCGAAAATCCGGAGGCTGGATGCGCCTGATCGTCGAGAAGCCGTTCGGCCACGACCTCACCTCCGCCCGCGAGCTGACCTCCCTGATCAGCGAGCACTTCACCGAAGAAGAGGTCTTCCGGATCGACCACTACCTCGGCAAGGAAACGGTCCAGAACATGCTCGCGCTGCGGTTCGCGAACGGCATCTTCGAGCCGATCTGGAACCGCCAGTTCGTCGACCACGTCCAGATCACGGTCGCCGAGACCCTCGGCGTCGAGGGCCGCGCCGCCTACTACGAGCACGCGGGCGCGATCCGGGACATCTTCCAGAACCACGCCCTCCAGCTCGTCGCGCTGACCGCGATGGAGCCGCCGATCGACTTCACGGCGGAGTCGGTGCGGAACGAGAAGGTCAAGGTGCTGAAGGCGGTCCGCACGCCCGCCCCGAGACACGTCCTCCGCGGGCAGTACGGCCCGGGCTTCATCGAGGGCAAGGAGGTGCCCGGCTACCGGGAGGAAGAAGGCGTCGACCCAGGCTCGATGACGGAGACCTTCGTCGCCGCGAAGCTCTGCATCGACAACTGGCGCTGGGCCGACACGCCGTTCTACCTGCGCATCGGCAAGCGCATGGCGCGGCGCGAGACGACGATCGGCATCCAGTTCAAGCGGGCTCCCCATCCGCCGTTCGAGGACGGGACGACCGAGGAGCTGCAACCGAACCTGCTCCTCGTCCACGTCCAGCCCGACGAGGGCGTCTCCCTGGCGATCGGCGCCAAGGTGCCCGGGCAGGGCATGCAGATCCGCACCGTGCACATGGACTTCCTCTACGGCGGAGCCTTCCGCACGGAGCTGCCCGATGCCTACGAGCGGCTGCTCCTCGACGCGATGCTCGGCGACCAGACGCTGTTCACGCGCTCGGACGAGGTCGAGGAGCAATGGTCACTCGTCGACTCGATCGTGGCCGGCTGGGCCCGGGATCGCCCGGCTTTCCCGAACTACGCCGCAGGCACGTGGGGCCCCGCTGGCTCGGAGGAGCTGATGAGCCACGACGGCAGGGAGTGGCTGCGACATTGAGCACGGCCGTCAATGCAGTCGAGTGGTCGGGCGAGGACGTCGAGGTCGCGGACGTCGTCCAGGCGCTCTGCCGCCTGCGCGAGGAGTCGGCCGACGAGACGGCCGGCCCGGATCTCCGGACCAGCGTCATGACCCACCTCGCCTGGGTGCCGCGCGAGTGGGAGGAGGTGGCCGTCGAGACCCTGGCCGGGCTCGCCGAGCGTCATCCGTCGCGCGGGATCCTGCTCTTCCCTGACCGCGCGGCCGCGGACGGGATCGACGCGAAGGTCTCCATGCTCGCGTTTCCGCTCCGTGAGCAGCGCCGCCACATCGCCGTCGAGGTGGTCGAGCTGCGACTGCGCGGGCTGAGCAGCGGGGCCGCGGCGAGCATCGTCAACCCGCTGCTCGTGCCAGGGCTGCCCGTCTTCCTGCGCTGGCGGGGACGGCCGCCGTTCGGGGAACTCCAGGCCGACGAGCTGATCGACGTCTGCGATCGGCTGATCTACGACTCGAACGAGTGGCCGGACACGCCCCAGGCGTATGCGGAGCTTCCGTTCGAGCGGACAGCCTGCTCGGACATCGCCTGGCGCCGGACCGAGCCGTGGCGCGGCATGCTCGCAGGACTCTGGCCGGGAGTCGGCGACGTGCACGGCCTGTACGTGCGCGGGCCCGTCGCCGAGGCGTCGCTCCTCGCAGGATGGCTCCGCTCGCGTCTCGACCGGGACGTCGAGCTCATGCAGGACGAGGCCGACGAGCTGACTGCAATCGCCGTCGACGGCGAACCATGCGCCCCGCCGCACGAACGTGTGACGGGCAGCGACCTCCTCTCCGCCGAGCTGGACGAGTTCGGCCGTGACCCGGTCTACGAGGCCGCGGCCAGCCGTGCGGTCGGCTGACGTCGTTACTTTCTGACGGTCTGAGCGAGAAAGAAGGTGTGAGCGGAGCCGCAGAAGGCGCCTTTCGACGCCACTACGGGCACGTCTACGGGTACTTCCGCCGGCGTCTGGGCGATCCCGCCCGCGCCGAAGAGTTGACCCAGGACGTGTTCGCCGCGGCCGCGTCCTCGCTGCCGACCGAGCGCCCGGGCGATCCGCCCGTCCTCGTGTGGCTGTATGCGGTCGCGAGGCGGCGGTTCGCTGACGAGGCCCGTCGACGCGGACGCGAGCGTCGTCTCGCCGAGTTGCTCCCGACGAGGAGCTTGTCCGACTACGAGCCGGTCGCAGGCGCCTTGCGAGAAGCCCTGGCCGCGTTGCCGGGCGGGCAGTCGCAGGTCGTCCTCCTCAAGCTCGTCCGCGGGTTGACGTTCGCGGAGATCGGCGCCGAGGTCGGCCTGACGGAGGCGGCGGCCAAGATGAGATTCGTGCGCGGGCTCGAGCAGCTGCGCGCCGACCTGAGCGAAAGGGGTATCGAGCCATGAGCCTGCGCGACCGTGAAGTCCTGAACCTCCTCCGCGACGAGCCGGAGCTGCTCGCAATCGCCGACGCGGTCACCGACACGCAGAACAGGCCGCGCCAGCTGCGACCGTTCCGGGCGGTCGGCGCGGTGGCGCTGGCCGTCGTCGCGATCTTCGTCCTCGTCCTCGCCGCACCCTGGGAGCGCGGTGGTGGCGGGCGCGGAAGCGTCCTCGATCGGGCACTTGCCGCGATCGACTCGAAGGGCCCCGTCGTGCACATGACGATGCGGATGGACGTGCTGCGCGGCGGACGCACGTTCCCGAGCGTGATCAGCGAGAGCTTCTACGACAGGCAGCAGGGGCTTGTCCGCGTGATCAGCCGCAGCGGAGGCAAGGTGGTGGGCGACTACACCGCAGCGGCCGTCGAGGACGAGTTCAGCTTCTTCCCGGGCCTACTCGAAGGCGCGGCGTTCTACAAGCAGGCGCTCGCGAACGGCGACGCGCGGATCGTCGGCCAGGGCGTCTGGGACGGCCGTCCCGTCTACTGGATCGAGCTCGAGAAGGGCGGCGGCCTGATCCTTCGCATCGGCATCGCCCGCGACAGTTACCGACCGGTTGTCTTTCGCGCTCTCAACCCCGACGGGACTCCTGCCGGAGTGCAGGTCGCGATCCTCGGTTTCGACTACGTCTCCGACGCTCGGGCCGCCTTTGACAAGGAAGCCTCGGTCCTCGTGACCGGTCGGGTGCTCGGTCCCGATTGTCGTCCGGCCAAGGCGCGCGTGGACGCGTTCATCGCCAACGCTGGTGGAGAGACTCAAGCGAACGGAGAAATCGCAGCGGTCCGGACGCGTCAGGACGGGACCTTCGTCCTGATGTCCGATCCGAGGAGGAGCCCGGTCCGGGAGGCGCTTGCCAAGAGCAACGGGTCGCTGAAGATCGAGCTGTCCGCGATCGCGAACAAGGACGGCGTCCCGAAGCTGATCGCCTTCGCGCAGGCCTCACGCGTCGCGAAGGCCGGCCGCTGGCTCGAAGGGCCTCCGCTGACGATTCGCGCGGCGAACGGGCCGAAGGCGCACTGCTAATCGCGAAGGAGCGATTCGACCAGCTTCCCGGCAGCGAGGACGAGCGTGTCCGATCCCGGCCGGCCCGCGATCTGCAATGACGCGGGCAACCCGTCCTCGGCCGGGCCGCAGGGAAGCGCAAGCGCCGGCCACCCGAGCGAGTTGAACGGGATCGTGAGGCGGATCGTGTTCGCGCGGATCTCGAGGTCGTCCACGGGAAGCTTCGGCGCGACGGAGCCGAGCGTCGGCGTGAGGACGAGGTCGAGGCCCTCCAGCGCGTGCTCCGCCTGCTCCGCGATCTCTTCCCTGGCGCGCACCGCGGCCTCGTACTCGCCGTCGGTGACGGTCAGGCAGCGCTCGATCTTCGTCCGCACGTTGTCGCCGTAGGAGTCGGCGAACTCGGCGAAGAGGTCGCGGTGGACGTCGGCGGCCTCGTGCATGAACACCGGCCCGATCCGCTCGGCGAGCGGGAAGTCGACCTCACGCCGCTGCGGGAACAGCGCCGCGGCCTCGCTCACTCGCGCGCGGACGAGCAAGTCCGCATGGTCGAGCCAGGCGACTCCGACCTCGAGCTCGTCAAGTGAGTCGAGGGCCATCGGCTCGAAGCCGTCGACCAAAACGCCCAGCATCTCTTCGCAGGCGCCGACCGAGCCCGCCATCGGCCCCGCGTGATCGAAGCTGGGTGCGAGCGGAAAGACACCGTCCAGCGGGACGAGCCCGTAGCCCGGCTTGAAGCCGGCGATCCCGCAGCACGCGGCGGGGATCCGGATCGAGCCGCCCGAGTCGGTGCCGAGCGCGTACTCGGCCAGCCCCGCGGCGATCGCGGCCGCTGAGCCTCCGCTCGACCCTCCGGCCATGCGGCCCGGATACGTCGGATTGGTCACCGTCCCGAAGTGCGGGTTGACCGACGTGATCCCGTACGCGAACTCGTGCAGGTTCGTCTTGCCGACGTTCGCATAGCCCGCCGCCTCGAGTCGCGTCACCGCTTCCGCGCTGCGCTCTGGCACGTGGTCCGCGTAGATGATCGACCCGTAGGTCGTCGTCAATCCGGCCGTGTCGAACAGGTCTTTCACGGCCAGCCGCTTGCCCTCGAAAGGCTCCTCGGGCCGGGCGAGGAAGATGCCGTTAGGCTGCGGCCCGGCCATGACCCCCCGAGGATACGAGGCTTCGCTGAATCCGAAAGGCGTGTACCTCGCGTAAGAACCTGAATCCCCTACCTCAAGGAGGGCAACGATGAACCTGTACGTGATCCTGCGCAGAAGCGGCTGGCGTTCGGCCGAGGAGCTCCAGGAGGCCGCGGGCCGGTCGGCGAAGGTCGGCGACGAGGAGATGTCGGACGACGTTCGCTGGATCCGCTCCTACGTGCTCGACGAGGGCGGCGGCTCCGTCGGGACGGTCTGTATCTACCAGGCGACGAGCCCGGAGGCGATCCGCGAGCACGCGTCCCGCGCGATCCTTCCGGTCGACGAGATCATCCCGGTCGCGGACACGGTTCTCGTGCGGCCCGATCCCGAGCCCGCGGAGGTCTGAGCCGGCCGGGTCGTGCGCGTCCAGGACTGCAACTGGATGCAGCTGGAGGAGTACCTCCGGCGCGATGACCGGATCGTCCTGCCGCTCGGCTCGACCGAGCAGCACGCGTACCTGTCGCTGGCGACCGACAACATCCTCGCCGAGCGCGTCTCCGTCGAAGCGGCGGAGCCGCTCGGCGTGCCGGTGCTCCCGGTGCTGCCGTACGGGATCACGCCGCGCTTCGCCGCGTACCCGGGCAGCCCCACGCTGCGGGTGGAGACCTTCCTCACGGTCGTCACCGACCTGCTCGACTCGCTCGCCGGGCAAGGCTTCCGCCGGATCCTGATCGTGAATGGCCACGGGGGGAACACGCCCGCCCGAGCGGCGGCGGCGCAGTGGGGCGCGAAGCGTCCCGACGCTCGCGTCCGCTACCACGACTGGTGGAACAGCCCGCGCGTGCTGGACGTCGTCCGCTCGATCGACCCGGTCGGCTCGCACGCGTCATGGATGGAGAACTTCCCCTGGACGCGGCTCCCGGGCGTCGAGCTTCCGGCCGGGAGCAAGCCGCCGGCCGATCCGCCGGTGCACGACCCCGCCGCGTTCCGGAAGCTGATGGGCGACGGCTCGTTCGGCGGCGTCTACGAGCACTCGGACGAGGACATGCTCCGTGTCTGGCAGGCAGGCGTCGAAGAGGTGCGCGCGCTGCTCGAAGACGGCTGGTAGCCCGCTAGTCGAGCGCCAGGTAGACGAAGGCGAGCCCGATCACCGCGCCGAACAGGAGGAGCGCGATTCCGAACAGGGCGAGCCCGAACAGCGTGTTGCTCGCTGCCTCTTCCATCGTCGGCTCGCGGGGCGGGAAGGAGGCCTCGGGCGCGCGGTCGCTCATGCGAGCACCGTATCGAGCGCCATCGCGACGAAGAGCAGCGCGAGGTACGCGAGCGAATAGTGGAAGAGCAAAGCGGCTCGCGCGGGCGTTCGCTCACGCCGCAGGTTCCAGGCGAGGCCGAGGAAGCCGGCGCCGAGCGCAGCCGCGGCGACGAGGTAGACGAGCCCGAACTGGCCCCACAGCGCCGGCGCGAGCGTGAACGCGACGAGGGCGGCCGTGTACAGGAGGATCTCCTTGACCGTCTCGCGCTCTCCGCGCACGACCGGCAGCATCGGCACGCCCGCGTTCGCGTAGTCGCGCTTGATCAGGAGCGCGAGCGCCCAGAAGTGCGGCGGCGTCCAGAGGAAGACGACCGCGAAGAGGACCAGCGCAGGAAGCGTCAGGTCTCCGGTCGCGGCCGCCCACCCGACGAGCGGGGGGATCGCACCGGCCGCGCCGCCGATGACGATGTTCTGCGGGGTCGAGCGCTTCAGGAGCTTCGTGTAGACGAGGACGTAGAAGAGGATCCCGGCGAGCGCGAGCACCGCCGTCAGGACGTTCACGATCCCGGCGAGCAGCACGAACGAGAGCGCCGAGAGCGCGAGCCCGAACTCGAGCGCATATGCCGCCGAGATGCGCCCCGCGGCGACGGGCCGCGACCGCGTGCGCTTGCCCATCAGCCGGTCGATGTCGGCATCGAGCACGTGGTTCAGAGCGCTCGCTCCACCGCAGGCGAGCGCGAGCCCGAGCATCGTCGTCGCCACGAGCCAGAACGGAGGCAGTTTCCCGGCGCCGACGATCATCCCGCAGAGCCCCGTGAGCAGGAGCAGCGACATGATCCGCGGCTTCGTCAGCGTCAGGTAGTCGCGAACAGTCCCCCAAAACGACTTAGTAACAGTCTGTTGCAAAGTCGGTTCGGTGGCGCGCCAGGACTGCGCGACGACGACCAGCGTGGCTGCGAAGGACAGGGCTGCGAGGGTCAGATGGATGCCGGGCGCCGTCACTGCCGCGGCCAGGCCGAACAGGGCGAGTGCTGCCACGGACGGATAGAGGAGCCGCCGGTACGAGACCCACGACGCCGCGACGACGGCCGCGAGCGGTGGGAGCGCGAGCGCGGCGAGCACGCGATGCGCGGTTCCGAGCCCGGCCGTGCCGGAGACGACCGCCACGAGCGTCCCAGCCACCCCGAGGAGCGCCGTCAGACGGAACCAGATGCTCGGCTTCATGCGCCCCTCGTCTCGATCCGCTTGCGCAGGTCTCGCAGCGGCCGCGCGCTCGTCACGTACGGAACCTTCTCGAAGTTGTGAGGCGGAGGCGGCGACGTCGTGTACCACTCGAGCGTGTCCCCGAGCCACGGGTCGTTCCCGGCCCGCACGCCCGCGCGGCGCCTCGTCCAGACGACGTTCACGACGAAGACGAGGAGCGCGGCGGTCATCACGTAGGAGCCGATCGTCGAGATCATGTTGTCCGTCTCCCACGACCCGCGGTTGTAGGTGTAGATGCGGCGCGGCATCCCCGCGAGCCCGAGCAGGTGCTGCGGGAAGAACGTCAGGTTGAAGCCGATGAAGAGCAGCCAGAAGTGCCACTTCCCGAGCGTCTCGTCGAGCTTGCGGCCGAACATCTTCGGCCACCAGTAGTAGAGCCCGGCGAAGATCCCGAACATCGAGCCGCCGAAGAGCACGTAGTGGAGGTGAGCGACGACGAAGTACGAGTCCTGGGCCTGCCAGTCGACCGGGAACGTGGCCAGGAAGATCCCGGACAGCCCTCCGATCGTGAACAGCGCGATGAACCCGAGCGCGAACAGCATCGGCGTCTCGAAGATCAGGTTTCCGCGCCAGGTGGTCGCGAGCCAGTTGAGGATCTTGATCCCCGTCGGCACCGCGATGATCATCGACGAGATCATGAAGAAGCCGAGGAGCGGGGTCGCGAGGCCGACCGTGAACATGTGGTGGGCCCAGACAAGCAGCGAGTAGAACCCGATCGCGACCGTCGAGAAGACGATTGCCGTGTAGCCGAAGATCGGCTTGCGCGAGAAGACGGGGATGACCTCCGAGATGATCCCCATCACGGGGAGGATCATCACGTAGACCTCGGGGTGCCCGAAGAACCAGAACACGTGCTGGAAGAGCAGCGCGTTGCCGCCCTCGTTCGGCTGGAAGAAGTGCGTCCCCGCCTGCCGGTCGAGCAGGAGCAGCGTGAGCCCGGCCGAGAGAGCGGGCAAGACGATGACGAGGATCCACGCGTAGACGTCGATCGACCAGACGAACAGCGGCACGCGCATCCACGTCATCCCGGGCGCGCGCAGCCGGTGGATCGTGACGATGAAGTTGATCGCGCCGATCAGCGAGGAGACCGAGAGGATGTGCAGCGAGAGGATGGCCAGGTCGACCCCGTTGCCGGCGTACTGCTCGGAGAGCGGCGGATAGAGGGTCCAGCCCGTCTGAGCGGCGCCCCCGGTGGCGAAGAAGCTCGCGTACAGCACGATCCCGCCGAACAGGAAGAGCCAGTACGAGAGGGCGTTCAGGCGCGGGAAGGCCACGTCCTTGGCGCCGATCATCAGCGGCACCAGGAAGTTCCCGAAGCCGGCCAGGATCGGGACGATGACGAGGAAGACCATCGTCAGCCCGTGGACGGTCATCACCTCGTTGTAGTGCTGGGCCGAGAGGAACTTCTCGTTCGTGTGCGCGAGCTGCGTGCGCATCAGCACCGCGAGGATCCCGCCCGCGCCGAAGAAGATCAGGCACGTGATCAGGTAGAGGATCCCGATCCGCTTGTGGTCGACGGTGGTGATCCACGACGCGAAGCGGCCGCGGTACCACGGAACCGGATAGACGGGCTCGGCCCTAACCGCCACCGACGAACTCCTTCCGCAGGTAGGCGATGAGCGATGCGATCTCCTGCGGCGTCCAGCCCTTGCCGACGGGCGGCATCTTGCGCTTGCCGTTCGCGAGCAGCGTGCGGAGCTGCTGCGGGTTGGCCAGCGTCGCGTTGCCCTTGAGCGCGGGACCGATCATGCCCTGGCCCTGCATCCCGTGACACGGAGCGCAAGCACCCTCGAAGGTCATCTGCCCGATGTTCTGGCTCACGTGGAGCTGCGTCGCAACCCACCTCTCGTATTCGCTGTTCGAGACCGCGCGCACCTGCGTGAGCATCATCGCGTGCTCGATCCCGCAGAACTCGGCGCACTGCCCCTGGTAGATCCCCTCGTGCTGCGCCTCGAACCACGTGTGGTTCGTCTTGCCGGGAATCGCGTCCATCTTGCCGGCGAGCTGGGGCACCCACCAGCTGTGGATCACGTCGAAGGACGGCGCCGTGACGACGAGGTAGATCGGGCGCTGGGCCGGGACGACGAGCTGGTTGATCGAGACGGCGCCGTTCGGATACTCGTAGCGCCAGTAGAACTGGCGCCCCTCCACGTGGACGGTCATCCTCGGGCCGGCCGCGCCGGCCGCGGGCACGTCCTGGATCCCGCCCAGCTTGTAGAAGACGACGCTGATGATCGCGGTGAGGATCAGCACGGGGATCACCGTCCAGATCAACTCGAGGCGCGTGTGGCCGCGGATCTGGGGGCCCTCGGCTGTCCGCGCCCGGCCACGGTTGCGGAAGCGGACGACGAACAGGACCAGCGCGCCCTCGACGAGGACGAAGATCACCCCGGTCACGGCCAGAACGACCAGATAGAGGTCCCGAATCCCGCCGGCATTCGGGGAGTCGGCGGGAGGGAAGGCTCTGCCGGCATCGGCAAGCGCCGTCCCCGTCAGGACGAGCGCCAGTGCCACGATGCTCAGACAGGCGAAGATGAGCTTCCGGCGCACGGGCGCTGGCATTCTAAGAAGGTGGGCTCCGGGAAGCGAATTGGTAACGGTCGTGACAGCTGAGCTGCCACGACCTTTTCTTGGGCGGCGCGGCCAAGTCCGCGCCTTGGGTCTCATGTCTCATGCCTGAGCGCGTCCGTCGTAGAGCTCCCTCCGGAGGTCGGCGAGCCCTTCGAGGTGTTCCTGAACGGCGTCCCTCAGCGGGCCGGCCGAGACTTTCGCGTCGAGGGCCGGCAGCTCGTGTTCGAGCGAAGCCTCGCCCGTGAGGGGCGGCTGGGATTCTGGCGCTGGCTGTCGCTCTTCCTCGGCATCGCCGGCACGTACCGGCAGAACGACAGCGTCGACGTCGTCCACGACATTGCCGGAAGGCGCACCGTCACGAGCCTGGCGATCGAGCCGCAGTCGACTGGACCGTCCGG
The DNA here is from genome assembly GCA_963850415.1 of uncultured Actinomycetes bacterium. Classification (GTDB taxonomy): domain Bacteria; phylum Actinomycetota; class Thermoleophilia; order Gaiellales; family Gaiellaceae; genus VAXT01. Next base: position 436,792 of record CAWKLE010000003.1, on the reverse strand, counting down.
CTGAGCGAGAGGAAGAGCCGGGCGGCTTCCGACCGAAACAGGCGGCGGCAAGGCCGCAACTTGCTCGAGCCCGCACGCAGGCCGGGCCGCCCGGCTCGCCCAGACTGATGCCGCGGCGGCTCTCTTCTTGCGCTCAGCCTCGGTGCGTGCGCGAGACTCCCGGCGTGGCGACCCAGAAGGAGGCACTCGAGTGAACCACTACGACCTGATCGTGCTCGGCTCCGGCTCGGCGGCCCGCGACGCGGCGGCGAAGGCCGTCCAGCAGTGCGGCGCGAGCGTCGCGGTCGTCGAGAGCACCCGGTGGGGCGGCAGCTGTCCAAACGTGGCCTGCAAGCCGACGAAGGCCTACCTCGTCGTGGCCGAGCTGTTCCACGACGTGAACCGCCTTGCCGGGAAGCTCGGCATCGACGTCGGCCCCGCGCGGCTCGACCTCGGCGCGCGTCAAGGCGCGGAAGGACACGCTGAAGAAGGGCGACGCGAAGTGGATGGCGGGGCTCCAGGAAGCCGGATTCGACACGTACGACGGCGAGGCCGAGCTCCTCGGTCCTGGGTCGGTCGGGATCGGCGGCCAGGAGCTGCGCGCCGACCGGATCCTGATCGCGACCGGCTCGCGGACGGCCGTGCCGCCGATCGAGGGCATCGACGAGATCGACTGGATCGACCACGTCTCGGCACTCGAGCTGACCGAGCTTCCGGAGTCGCTGCTCGTCGTCGGGGGCGGTCCGGTCGGGCTCGAGTTCGCTCAGATCTTCGCGCGCTTCGGCTCCCGGGTGACGATCGTCCAGGGCGCGGATCGCATCTCGCCGCGTTCCGACGAGGAAGCCTCCACGGTGCTGCACGCGGCGCTCGAGGAGGACGACGGAGTCGAGATCGTGCTCTCTTCGACCGTCGTCGAGCGTCCGGCCCGAAGGCGACGGGATCGTGGCCGCCGTCGGCTCGAGGGAGATCCGTGTCGCGAAGCTCCTGCTCGCCTCGGGCCGCGCGCCGAACGTCGAGGCGCTGCACCTCGACGAGCTCGGAATCGAGCACGACCGTGCGGGCATCGTCATCGACGAGCTGATGCGCACCTCCGTGGACGGGATCTGGGCCGCCGGGCGACGTGACCGGCCGCTACCAGTTCACGCCGATCGCCCAGTACCAGGCGCGGATCGCGATCGACGACATGTTCGAACGAAACCCGGCCCCGGCGGACTATTCGGTGCTGCCGACCGCGATCTTCACCGAGCCGGAGCTGGCCGCGGTCGGCCTGACCGAGCAGGAGGCGCGAGACCGGGGAATCGAGCACGAGGCCGTCGTGCACGACATCAAGTACGTCCAGCGCTCCTCCTACAAGGAGCAGCAGCGCGGCCTGTACAAGATCGTCTACGAGACGGGAACGAGACGCGTGCTCGGGCTCCACGTCGTCGCGCCGAACGGGGGCGACATCGTCCATGGCCTCTCGCTCGCGCTCCGGCTCGGGGGGACGGTCGACGACCTGGCGCGCGATGCACCACGTCTTCCCGACCTTCGCGCGAGGGCGTGAAGGCCGCCGCCGAGCAGGCGATGCCGCAGCCCGTCGAGATGGCCACGATCTGTAACTAAAAAGGCCCTACATGTGCCAAGTCCCGCCGACCCGAAGGCCTGCAGGACTTGACGAGCACACCCTCTCACACGTTTCCCGATTCGTCAAGGGGCAACTTGCAGGCCGGGAACTTTTCGCTCTGAGCTACGTTTGAACTAGCGATGACCAAGATCAAGAAAACAGAGCAGGAATGGCGTTCCGAGCTCACAGCGGAGCAGTACCGTGTGCTCCGCGAGAAGGGCACGGAGCGCCCGTTCACAGGTGAGTACGACCACGTCTTCGAGCCGGGCACCTACCACTGTGCCGGCTGCGGAGCCGAGCTCTTCGCGTCGGACGCGAAGTACGACTCGGGCTGCGGCTGGCCGGCGTTCTACGCGCCGGCGACCGGAGACGCGGTCGAGGAGGAGACGGACACGAGCCACTGGATGACCCGCACCGAAGTGCTGTGCGCCAACTGCGGAGGCCATCTCGGGCACGTGTTCCCGGACGGGCCGCACCCTACGGGGCAGCGGTACTGCATCAACTCTGCGGCGTTGAAACTGGAGGAGGAATAGTGGAGAGGAAGGCAACGTTCGGAGCGGGCTGCTTCTGGGGCGTCGAGGCGGCGTTCAGGCAGCTCGACGGAGTCACGAAGACCCGCGTCGGTTACGCGGGCGGGCACACCGAGAACCCGACCTACGAGGACGTGTGCTCGCACACCACGGGCCACGCCGAGGTGGTCGAGGTCACCTACGACGACGAGCGGTTGTCGTACGACGACCTGCTCCAGGTCTTCTGGGGCAAGCACAACCCGACCCAGCTCAACCGCCAGGGTTGGGACATCGGCGACCAGTACCGCTCGGTGATCTTCTTCCACGACGAGGAGCAGCGCGAGGCCGCGACGCGGTCGAAGGCTGAGGAGCAGACGCGGCACCGCAAGACGGTCGTCACGCTGATCGAGCCCGCGCAGACCTTCTTCGAGGCCGAGGACTACCACCAGCAGTACCTCGAGAAGCGCGGCCGCTCGAGCTGCACCCCCGCGCTGCGCACGGCAGTCGGCTAGACCAGCTCGTCGACCCCGACGAACTCCGCTCCACGCTCCCGTAGGTCGGCGATCACGCGTCCGAGACCATCGGCCGTGACCGCCGGCCAGGCGTGGAGCAGGACGATCCCCGGCCCGACGCCCGCGACCAGCTCGTCCACCGTGCGGCCCTCTTCCCAGTCGAAGGGATCCTCGTCCCAGCCAACGTGCCGATAGCCGAGCTCCTCGATGGCGGCCAGGACCCGCGGGTCGTCCATCCCGGAGCCGAACGGGCACCGGAACCAGGGCTTCGGGTCGATCCCGGTCGTCTCCCTGATCGTCGCCTCGGCTTTCGCGATGTCGCGGCGAAGCCACTCGTCCGAGAGCGCGTCCATCGGCGCGTGGTAGTTGGAGTGGTTCCCGATCAGGTGGCCCGCGGCGACGATCCGCCTCGACACGTCCGGGTTGGCCCGCACCCAGCGGCCCTGGAGGAAGAAGGTCGCGCGGATCCCTGCCGAGGCGAGCGTCTCGAGGATCCGGTCCTCGCCTCCGGCGCGGGTCGGGCGACCGGGGTGCTCCGTGTCGAAGGTGAGCGCGACCTGCATCACTGGGCCAGTGTGACCTTGGTCAGGCCGGTCGGATGATCGGAGTCGAGACCCTTGGCCGAGGCGAGCGCGCCCGCGAAGAGCTGGCCCGGGACGACGGAGAGCAGCGGTGAGAGGAGCGGTGAGGGTGCCTCGGGCACTGGGAGACGGTACGCCGCGCCCGCGATCTCCGAGTGCGCGTTGCCGCTGGCGACGAGCGTCGCGCCGGCGTCGCGCGCTCTCCGGGCTGCCTCGACGATCGTCGGTAGCGCCTCGTCCTTGGAGGCGATCGTCCAGACCGGGAACAGCGGATCGAGCGCAGCGATCGGGCCGTGCGCGAGGTCGGTCGAGGTCAGCGGCTCGGCGGCGACACGGCAGGTCTCGGTCAGTTTCAGCGCGATCTCCCGGGCCGTCGCGAACTCGATTCCGCGGCCGATCACGTACATGCGGCCGACGTACGCGAACGCACCAGCGACGGAGGCGACGGCGTCCTCGAAGCGGGGGAGCGCCTCGGCCATCGACTCGGCGGCGCGGCCGATCTGGTCGACGAGCTCGCTCGTCCGGCCGGCGACCGCCCCGGCGAGCAGCACGAGTGCCGCAAGCTGGTTCACGTACGTCTTCGAGGCGGCGACCGCGCGCTCGGGCCCGGCGGCCAGCGGCAGCGTCAGATCGGCCGCACCGGCTAACTCCGACCCGGTCTCGTTCGTGACCGCGATCGTCAGGGCTCCTCGTTCGCGAGCCCGCTCGACGTAGGCGACGACATCCGGCGTGCGGCCGGACTGGGAGAGCGCGACGACGATCGATCGCTCGAGGTCGAGCTTCGCCCCGTAGTACACGGAGAGGGAGATCGAGTCGCGCAGCGCGGTCCAGCCGGGCTCGAGCCCGAACGCGTACACGCCGTACGACGCGGCGTTGTCGGACGAGCCGTGGCCGACGAGCCGGACGATGTGCGGGCCGCGTCCGATGGCCGCGTGCGCCGCTTCCTCGTACACGTGCGCCTGCTCGATCAGGCGCAGCAGCGCCTGGGGCTGGTCACGGATCTCCGCGAGGAAGGTCTCGCCGTGGGCTGTCACGTCGCCTCCAGCCGCTCGCCGGTGGCCGGGTCGAAGAGGTGAGCCTCGTTCGGCCGCGGATTGAGTGCGACGCGGTCTCCGCGCCGGGGCACGTCCCGCGCCTTCGTCCGCGCGACGAGCTTCAGCTCCTCGCCGTCGATCTCGGCGACGCAGAACACGAATGCGTCAGCGCCGAGCTCCTCGACGATCTCGACGCGGGCCGGCACGCCGTCCTGCCCGACCTCGAGCGATTCCGGCCGCAGCCCGAGGACGATGTCGCCGCGCCCGTTCGAGCACGCGGCTCCGGCGAGCGCGTCGTCGATCGCGACGCTGGCCGCACCGAGTGCGATCGCGCCGTTCGTCCCCAGCTGCACCGGGCAGAGGTTCATCGTCGGCGAGCCGATGAAGCCGGCGACGAAGGTGTTCGTCGGCCGGTCGTACAGCTCGCGCGGCGGGCCGCACTGCTGCAGCTTCCCGTCGCGCAGCACGGCGACCCGGTGCCCGAGCGTCATCGCTTCCGCCTGGTCGTGGGTGACGTACACGGTCGTCACGCCGAACTCCAGCTGGAGGGCTGCGACGTCGGCGCGCATCTGGACACGCAGCTGCGCGTCGAGGTTCGAGAGCGGCTCGTCCATCAGGAACACGCTGGGCACGCGGACGATCGCGCGCCCCATCGCAACGCGCTGGCGCTCGCCGCCGGACAGCTGGCCGGGCTTGCGCTCGAGGTACTGCTCGAGCCCGAGCATCTGCGCCACCTCCCGCACGCGCTGATCGCGCACGTCCTTCCTGACCTTGGCGATCTTGAGCGGGAACCCGATGTTCTGCGCCACGGTCATGTACGGGTAGAGCGCGTAGTTCTGGAAGACCATCGAGACATCACGGTTCTTGGGCGGGACGTACGTGACGTCGCGCTCGCCGATGTACACCGCTCCGGAGTCGACCTCCTCGAGCCCCGCGAGCATGCGGAGCGCGGTCGTCTTGCCCGAGCCCGATGGGCCGACGAGGACCATGAATTCGCCGTCCTCGACGTGGAGGTCGAGCGCGTCGACCGCAGGCGTGTCCGTGCCCGGGTACATCTTCGTCGCCTGCAGGAAGCGGACGTCAGCCATCGGCCGGCCTCTCGGGCTCGAGGGCGGCGACCGCGTCGTCGAGCTCGCGCCTGACCCGCTCCTGCGCCTCGGCGCCGGCTCCGAGCTCGTCCAGGCCGAGGAGGGCGGCCCCCACGATCGGCGGCGACTCCGTGTTGCGAACGGTGATCGAGTCTCCGACCTCGCGCAGCCCCGTCTCGATGGCGGCCTCGAGCGTCCCGTTCCCGGGCCTGAGCAGGCCGCCGCCGAGCAGGATCTCGACGGGATCGTGCGTGAGGTCGAGCCGCTCGAGCGCGACGCGGGCCAACGCGACGACCTCGTCGGCGAGGCGCTGGACGATCTCGGCGGCCACTCCGTCCCGCGCCGCGTCCGCGAACACCACGGGCGGCAGCTCGCCGAGCCGCTTCTGGGGAATCCGGCCGTGGTGGATCCCCTCGGCCAGGTCGCTCGGGGTCACGAGCCCGAAGTGAGCTGGAACCGACTGCTCGAGCGTCGTCCGCTCGCCGCGCCCGTCCTCGCTCCGGGCCGCTGCGGAGACAGCAGCGAGGCCGACGTCGTAGCCGCCGCCCCAGTCGCCGGTGATCGCGCCGAGCGCCGGGAAGCGCGCATGGCGTCCGTCGGGCGCGATGCCGACGCAGTTGATCCCGGTCCCGCAGACCACGGCGACGCCCCAGCCCTGCTCCGTGCCGGCACGCAGGATCGCGAAGGTGTCGTTGTCGACGATCGTCCGGGTCGACCAGCCGCGGACGCCGACCGCGTCGTGGAAGTCCCGCACCTCAGAGGGAAGATCGAGCCCGGCGACCAACAGCTGGCCGAGGTCGGTCACGGGCCCGTCGTCGGTCGGCACCTCGGCGGTGTCCGCCGCGCGGTCGAGCAGGTCTGCAAGCACGTCCAACGAGCCCTCGAGCCCGAGATAGTGGGGTGAGCTCAGCGGCCCACGTTCGAGTGCAAGCAGTGTTCCGTCGGCGGCGACGAGCGCGAGGTCGGTCTTCGTCGCGCCGCCGTCCACGGCGAGGAGCGCGGCGCCGCTCATACGGGAGCCTCGCTGGCCGCCCTCAGGAGGTCGATCAGCTCGCTCGCGACGTCCCACTGGCCGATCAGCGGATGCGCGAGCAGCGCCTTGCGTGCGTCAGCCGGCTCCCCTGAGAGTGCCGCTCGCACCGCGAGACGCTCGTACGCCGCAACGTGCTGGACGAGGCCGAGCAGCTCGGGTGCGAGCGGCTTCTGGGAGAGGGGCTCGATGAGGTCGGGCGAGACGCGCGCCGGCACCTCGACGACGTCGTCGACTGCGAGCCCTTGCAGCGCGCCCTCGTTCCGGATGTCGACCTCGTGCACCTCGCCGTTCCCGGCCACGAGCGACGCGATCAACCCGACCGCCGCCTCGCTGTAGAAGGCGCCGCCGCGCTGCTCGAGGAGCGCCGGCTTCTCGGCCAGCGCGGGGTCGCGGTACAGCTCGAGGAGCCCGCGCTCGATCTCCGCGACCTCCGCCGCGCGCGGCACGCCCTGACGCTGCTCGGAGAGCACCGCGTCGTGGGCGTAGAAGTAGCGCAGGTAGTAGGAGGGCACGGCGCCGAGCTCCTCGAGGGCCTCGCGCGGCAGGTGCGACGAGCCGGCCAGCTCTTCCCCGTGGTTGGCGATCAACTCCGGGAGGACGTCGTCCCCGTCGAGGAGGACGGCCCGCACCCAGGTCAGGTGGTTGAGCCCGACCTGGTCGATCACGAGCCGCGCCGGCTCGGCGCCGAGCATGCGCGCCGCCATCCGCTGGAACCCGATCGCGACGTTGCAGAGCCCGACCGCGCGGTGGCCCGCATCGAGGAGCGCCCGCGTGACGATCCCGACGGGGTTCGTGAAGTCGACGATCCAGGCCCCGCCGCCCGCGAGCTCGCGCGCCCGGTCGGCGATCGAGAGGACAACGGGAACCGTGCGCAGCGCCTTCGCCAGGCCACCCGCGCCGGTCGTCTCCTGGCCGACGCAGCCGCACGCGAGCGGGATCGTCTCGTCGGAGAGCCGCGCCTGCTGGCCGCCGACGCGGATCTGGACGAGGACGAAGTCGGTGCCGTCGAGGGCCCGGTCGAGGTCGCCCGTGAGTGTCAGCTCGCCCGAGAACCCGGCCCGCGCGAGCATCCGCCCGGCGAGGCCGCCGACGACCTCGAGGCGCTCGGGGTCGATGTCCTGCAGCACCAGGTCCGTCACGTCCAGCCGGTCGCGCTCGCCCGCGAGCCCGGAGACGAGCTCCGGCGTGTAAGTCGAACCGCCGCCGACGACCGCGATCTTCATCCCTTCACCCCGGTCAGGGTCACGCCCTCGACGAATGCCCGCTGTGCCAGGAAGAAGACGATGATCACCGGCGCCATGAAGAGCAGCGTCGCGGCCATGGTCAGGTTCCACTGCACCTGGTAGATCGTCCGGAACTGCGCGAGGCCGAGTGAGAGCGTCCAGTGGTTCGGGTTCTCGCTCGTGTACAGGAGCGGCCCGAAGAAGTCGTTGAAGCAGAACAGGAACTCGAACAGCGCAACCGCCGCGATCGCCGGCTTCGCGAGCCGCAGGAAGACTGAGACGAGGATCCGGAGCTCGCCGCACCCGTCCACCCGAGCCGCGTCCGAGTACTCCTCGGGAATGGTCAGGAAGAACTGGCGCAGGAGGAAGATCGAGAACGCGTCGCCCAGGAAGTTCGGGATGATCAGCGGCCAGAGCGACCCGATCAGGTGGAGCTTCGAGAAGAGGACGTAGACCGGGATGACCGTGATCTGGACGGGCAGCATCATTGCGATCAGCACGAGGATGAAGGCGACGTCCCGGCCCTTCCAGCGCAGCCTCGAGAGCGCGTACGCGACCGGGATGCTCGAAACGAGCACGCCGACGGTCGCGAGCACTGCGTAGATGGTCGTGTTCAGCGCGTAGCGCCAGATCGGCGCTGTGTGGAACACGTCCGTGAAGTTGGCCCATCGAAACGGGCTCGGCCAGAGCCTGGGCGAGAGCGCCTGCTCGTTCGTCATCAGCGACGTGAGCACGATGAAGGCGAACGGCGCGAGGAACATGATCGACACGGCGATCAGCAAGGAGTGGTCGGCGACCGAGATCAGGAGCCGCTTGCGGCGCACGGCCGCCGGTGGCTTGCGCCGCTCGAGCACCACGGCCGGTGCGGCAGTGCTCATCTCCGCCCTGCCCCCTGGTAGAAGACCCAGAGCCGCGAGCTGCGCAAGATCAGGAGCGTGACCGCGAGCGCGACGACGAGCAGGAGCATTGCCATCGCCGACGCGTAGCCCATGTTGAAGTAGCGGAATCCCTGCTGGTAGAGGAGCACGGGGTAGAAGAGCGTCGAGTCCTCCGGGTAGCCGAGGTTCGTGGCGCTCTCGGAAGCGGCCGCGCCCTGGGCGACGCCGGCGGCGACGTAGGCCTGCGTGAAGTACTGCATGCTGTCGATGACCCCGATCACGACCGCGAACAGGATCACCGGGCTGATCGACGGGAGCGTCACGTAGCGGATGCGCTGGAGCGGGCCCGCGCCGTCCAGTTGCGACGACTCGTAGAGGTGGCGCGGCACGTCGATGACCGCGGCCAGGAAGATGATCATGAGGTTGCCGACCCCCCAGAGGCCGAGCAGGGTCAGCGACGGCTTCGACCACGAGGGAGAGTTGAACCAGAGCGGGCCCTGGATGCCGAGGTGGCCAAGTGCGATGTTCACGGGGCCCGTCGCCGGGTTCAGCAGGTAGACGAACGCGAGCGTCGCCGCCACCACCGGGGCGAGCGCCGGGAGATAGAAGACCGTCCGGAAGAACCCGATCCCGCGTCGCGCGCGCGAGAGCATGAGCGCGACACCGAACGCGAAGAGGACCTGGAGCGGGACGAAGAAGGCCATCAGCCAGAGCGTGTTCTTGACCGCCGGCCACACCTGTTGGTCCTGCTGGAACAGGAACTTGTAGTTCGCGAGTCCGACCCAGCGCGGCGACGAGAGCAGGTCGTAGTGCGTGAACGAGAGGAACAGGCTCGAGACGAGCGGATAGCCGAAGAACGCGGTGAAGCCCACGATCCAGGGGCTCATCAGGAGCAAGACGAGCGCGCGGCGGCGCCAGGCGGCCCGCTTCTTTGCCTTCAGGCGCGCGACCGCCGCCGGCCCGGTGAGGGCAAGGACACCCTCAGCGGTGCTCACGGCACGTTGCTTCCAGCCTGCTCGAGCGCTGCGTTGATCTGCTTGTCCACGTTCGCGATCCCGTCATGGAGATCTTCGTCCTTCACGTGTCCCGCCTGCCACTTCTCCAGGAACGACGCGAACAGCGTCTGGTTCTGCGCGCCGATCGAGAGCACGGGCTGCGTGCTCGACTTCGGGTTGGCGAAGACGTTCAGGAACGTCTTGAACCTGGGGTCGAGCTTGAGCTCCGGCGACTTCAGCGAGGCGAGTGTGGACGGGATGTTCTGCAGACCGTTTGCCATCTGGGCGAGCGTCGTCGGGTCGGTCGAGAAGTACTTCAGGAAGAGCCACGCCGGGTCGGGGTGCTTCGCGCCCTTCGGCAGGCCCATGATCGTCCCGATCACGAAGCCCGTGCCGAAGAGATCCGGCTTCGAGACGGGCAGCGGCGCGGTCCCGAAGTCGAGCTCCGGCGCCTCGGCCTTGATGAAGCCGATGCGGTACTCGCCGTCGAGGTTCATCGCGACCTTGCCGGTCTCGAAAGCGTTCGAGGCCGAGAACTCGTCGCCCGAGCTCGCCTGCCAGCGGACGAGGTTGTCGTACCCGTACCAGTCGATGAGCTTCTTCTGCCAGCGGGCCATCTCTTCCCAGCCGGGGCTGTCGGCGAGGCCCGACTTGTCGCCCTTCATCCAGCTCGCGCCCCACATCGGCCCCCAGTGGACCGGCGCGTTCTCGTACCAGCCCATCAGCGGGTCGAAGCCGACGACCTTCAGCGAGCCGTCCGGATTGCGGACCGTGAGCTTCTTCGCGTCCGCAGCCAGTTCGTCGACGGTCTTCGGCGGGCCGGCGATGCCCGCGTCGGCGAGCATCTTCTTGTTGTAGTAGAGGCCGTACGAGTCGGCGAGGAAGGGAAGCGCGCAGCGCTTGTCCTTGTAGGCCGTGTAGTCCCGGATCGTCTTCGGGAACTGGTTCATGTCGAACTTGTCCGCGTCGATGTAGCGGTTCAGGTCCTGCCAGGCTCCCGAGTTGCAGAACGCGCCCAGGTTGTCGGTCTCGAACATCGAAGCCACGTCCGGCGGGTTGCCGGCGTGGATCGCGGCGGTCAGCTTGTCGGCCGTGATCGCGCCGACGCTCTTGACCGTGATCCATGGGTACTTCTTGTGGAACTTCGCGAGCCCCGCGTTCATGACCTTGAGCTCGCGGGCGGTGAAGGGGCTCCAGAACGTGAGCGTGACCGGGGTCTTGTCCGTCGCCGCAGTGTCCTTCGACGACGAGTTCTTCGAGCCGCCGCCCCCGCAACCGGCAAGAGCCAGCGCACCCAGGACGACGGACAGTGTGGCGATGACGCGGATCATCGAGAGCCTCCTCACCCAGGATTTCTCGTTAAGTACCTTTACAGGGTGGATAGATAACGCACTCGGCGGTGGGAGTCAACTCGCATCCGTCCACGAGATTTGGTAAGGCTTCTTGACGAGATGGCCGAAACGACTTCTCGGACGTCGGCGGCGCCGCCGCTCCTCAAGCGTCTCAACGAGCAGACGGTGCTCGAGCTCGTGCGCGACCTCGCCCCGGTCTCGCGGGCGGAGATCTCGCGACGGGCCGGGATCTCGAAGCCGACGGTCTCGCTCGCGCTCCGCTCGTTGGTCGAGGCCGGGCTCGTGCGCGAGAGCGCCGAGGCTCCGAGCGGGCCGAGCTACGGCGCCGTCTACTTCGAACCGGTTCCGGAGGCTGCGCTCGTCCTCGGGCTCGACCTCGGGGCACGGTTCCTGCGCGGTGCGATCTGCGACCTCAGCGGGACGATCCGCGCGCGTCAGGACGTCGAGCTCCAGGGCGCCGACGCGGAGCGGGCACTCGCGGCCGTGGCCGAGCTGCGCGACGCGCTCGTCTCCGCGGCCGGCCTGCCCGGCGACCTGATCGACGGAGTGGTCGTCGGCGTGCCGGGAGTCACGGGCGCCGCCGACGGGACGCTCCAGCTCGCCGCGAACGTGCCCGGACTCGAGGGACGGCCCTTCGAGGCCGAGCTCGAGGCGCGCCTCGGCCTGCCGATCATGCTCGAGAACGACATCAACCTCGCGGCCCTCGGCGAGCGCTGGCTCGGCGTGGCGCGTGGCGTCGACGACTTCGTCTTCCTGTCGGTCGGGACCGGCATGGGGGCCGGGATCGTGCTCCGCGGCGAGCTCCACACCGGGCGGCACGGCTTCGCCGGGGAGATCGACTTCGCCCTCGACGCGCTCGACGAGGACGTCGACCCGTCCGCTCCCCAGATTGCCGAGCTCTCGGCCGAGGTCGCAGAGCAGCACGAAGGGACGAGCCTGCGGGCGCCCTTCGAGGCGCGCTCGGTGTTCGACGCCGCGCGCCAGGGCGACGAGGCGGCGCGGCTCGTCGTGGCCGAGGTCGGCCGGCGCATCGCGCTGCATCTCGCGCCCGTCGCCGCGGTCGTCGACGTCGAGCTCGTCGTCCTCGGAGGCGGGATCGGCTCGAACGGCGATCTCCTGCTCGAGCCGGTCCGGCGGCTCCTCGCCTCGTGGCTGCCCTACCCGCCGCAGGTCGAGGTGTCGACGGTCGGCGAGGCGGCGGTGCTCGCGGGCGCCCTCGCGGTGGGCGTTCGGGCCGCGCTCGAGAACGTCGCGCGCACCCAGGTGGCCTGAGCGCGACGGTTCCGGCTTGGCGCGCAGGCGGAATCGAGTTAGAACCTACGCGTGCGGTGGGGGAAAGGCGCCATCCGTCTGGCGTGCGTGGGGGCAGCACTGCTCGTCCTGCAGGCTGCAGGAGCAGGGCCGGGCTCGACGACGCGCGTCAGCACGGCGACCGGCGGCGCGCAGGGGGACGGCAACAGCTTCGTGCCGGCGATCAGCGCCGACAGCCACTACGTCGCGTTCTACTCGGACGCGTCGAACCTCGTCCACAACGACACGAACGGCGCCCGGGACGTCTTCGTCCGCGACCTCCACACGGGTGAGACCACGCGCGTCAGCGTCAGCAGCTCGGGCGTCGAGGCGAACGGCGACAGCTTCGCGCCGGCGCTCAGCTACGACGGGCGCTTCGTCGCCTTCTCGTCGGCCGCGTCGAACCTCGTCGACGGCGACACCAACGACGCGAACGACATCTTCATCCGCGACCGCCAGGCGAACACGACCACTCGGGTCAGCGTCGGCTTCGACGGGAGCCAGGCGAACGGGAGCAGCGACCAGCCGTCCCTGAGCGGGGACGGACGCCTCGTCGCATTCACATCTACTGCGTCGAACATCGTCAACGGGGACGCGAACAACCTCCGCGACGCATTCGTGTACGACCGGCAGACGGGAACCGCGGTCAACGTGAGCGTCAGTACCGCCGGCGTGCAGGGCGATCTCGAGAGCGCCTCGCCGGTGCTGAGCGCGGACGGCAAGTTCGTCGCCTACCAGTCCTTCGCGGACAACCTGATTCCCGACGACCAGAACGAGGGCGGAGACATCTTCGTGCGCGACCTGCAGGCGAACACCACCGAGCGCGTGAGCGAGTACACCGGCCACTACGAGGCCGAGGGCGACAGCCAGCGTCCGTCGATCAGCGCGGACGGCCGCTACGTCGCCTTCGACTCGGACGACTGGGATCTCGTCTGGGGCGACACGAACGACTCCTTCGACGTGTTCGTCAACGACCGCGCGACGACGGTCACGACCCGCGTCAGCGTGGACGACTCGGGTACCCAGTCGAACAGCGACAGCTTCCGGCCGTCGATCAGTGCCGACGGGCGCTACGTCGCCTTCTACTCGGAGGCGTCGAACCTCGTCCCCGGCGACACGAACGGCGCGACCGACGTGTTCGTCTACGACCGTCGAAGCGGTGCGACGAAGCGCGTCAGCGTCGCCGCGGGTGGACAGGAGTCGAACGGCGACAGCGTGCGACCGGCCATCGGCGGAAACGGGTACCTCGCGGTTTTCGAGTCGGACGCCTCGAACCTCGTTCCCGGGGACTCGAATCGCTTCACGGACGTCTTCGTCCGCGACCCGCTTGGAGTCCCGCCGCCCGCGCCGCCGGTCAAGTGCGTCGTCCCGCGCGTGCTCGGGATGCGCCTCGCGGTCGCGCGCAAGAGGATCGGTCGCGCCAACTGCATGACCGGCAGCGTGCGCCGGGCGCGTTCGGCGGTGACCCGGGTCGGCAAGGTGCTCTCCCAGAGCCCGAAGGCCGGCGCGGTGCGCAAGCGCGGGACCAAGGTGAACCTCGTCGTCGGCCGGCGCTGAGGGCTACTTGCCGGGGATCGTTCCCGGCGAGTTCGCGTAGCAGCTTTGCGCGAGGCCGCGCGGGTGCCCTGCGGCGGCGGCTGCGTAGTTCGCCCTGATCGAGTCGAGGCCGCCGTCGTGCGCGAAGACGACGTACGGCACCTTGGGCGGATTCGGCGGCGTGTAGTTCTCGGAGGCACCTGCCGGCGCCTCGAGGATGTTGTGCGCGAGCAACGCGTTCAGGGCGGCGTGAGCCCGTGCCTGGGCGGCGGTGTCACCGGTCCGGATCGCCCGCACCCAGAAGCACTCCCACGCGTTCTGCGCGTTCAGGACTGCGATCCCTCCGCCGGCGCCTCGACCGGTCACGCTGTTCGCGGGGCCGAGGTGGTAGCGGGGCCAGGTCGCCCCGGGCGGCAGCTGGAGCCGGCTCTGCGCGGCGAGGTACTCGGCCCTCGTCACGTCGGGCCCGACGACGTCGCCGCCGACGAGCCGCGAGATCGCGAACGCCGTCGAGGCGAGCAGCGCAGCGACCGCGAAGGCGACTGCGAGCGCCAGCCCGCGCCGGCGGATGAGCGGCTTGCGCTTCGACGTGGACAGCCTCGGATCCCCAGGGCTCGCCGTGATCTCGTTGAAGAGGTCGAAGGAGTCGGTCAGCACGATCAGTGGCTCCGGGTTTGCGGCTTGCAGGCGGGTGAGAAGCGCGTCGCTCTTCATGTCCTCTCCATGGTCAGCTTGGTGTCGGGTGCGGTCGCGATTTCGGCGAGCTTCGCCTCGACTCGCCGCCGGGCTCGCAGCAGGCGGACGCGGAAGGCCGTCGGCTTGATGCCGAGCGCGCGGGCCGCCTCCGTCGGTGTCAGTTCCTCCCAGGCGGTCAGGAGGAGAGCCTCGCGGTCGAGCGGCGAGAGCTCGTTCAGAGCGGCGGCGAGCTGAGGGTCGAGCTCGAAAACGGCTGGTGCGGGCTCCGGGGCGGCGAGCTCGTGCCGGTGCCGGCGCTCCGTCGCGACCTTGCGCGACTCCGCGAGCAGGAGGTTCCTGGCCGTGGCGTAGAGCCAGGGCCGGGGGTCGTCCTCGGGCACGTCGGCGAGGCGTCGCCAGGCGATGGTCATCACCTCGGCTGCGAGCGCGTCGGCGTCGAGGGAGCCGCGGCGCCGCGCGTAGGCCCTGATCGCGCCGAGGTGGGAGAACACGGGACGGAACCGCGCTTCGGGAGTCCCAGTCGATTGCACGGCCATACCTCTATCTGTCGCGGGGCGCCTCTTGCGTTACACCTCGGTCGCGGCCGGTAGTCATGCGGCCCGCGGAAGGCGCCTGCGACCGAGGTGCTCCGCGATCCGTTCGGGGTCGAGCGGGAGCACGGCCAGCTCGGGTGGAGGACGCCGAATGAAGCCGTGCAGGAGCATGAGATCTTCGGCTTCGGCCGCGGTCAGCGTGTCCTCCGGCTCTGGCGGCGGATCGGCAGAGTGCGAGGCCGGCTTCGATCTCGATTTGCGCGCCCGCGCCCGGGGCCAGCGGGCGGACCGCATGGAGAGCGCCTCCGGAGACGAAGAACGCTTTCTGCCACCCCGGCTCCACGGCCGGTGCGATCAGGCAGAGCTCGAGTCGCCGCAGCCGGTCCAGGCGGCGCAGGCGCTCGACGACCTTCTCCAGCGCCTCGATCCGGTCGCGCAAGCGCGCCGCCTCCTCGTAGCGCTGGCTCTCGGACAGATGGTCGAGCCGTGCCCGCAGCCGCGGCAGCGGACCGCCCTGGAGCAGGCCGTCGAGCTCCGCGTCCGTGCACGAGGCGAGCGCACGAGCGGCGAGGGAGGCTTGCCGCCGGGAGCCGATCGGGCCGAGTGGGCCCGCCTGCTTGGAGACGACGAACTCCTCGCCGCGGCGCCGCAGGTAGACGCCCTGCTCCTTTCGGCGCCCCCGCGAGTTCGCCGGCGGCTCCAGCTCGCGGATCAGGCGCAGTTCCTCCAGCGCAGCCTCCAGCTCGGAGCCGAGCACGCGCCACTCGATCCGCGCCAGGGCGAGCAGGGCCGCCTCGACCGACGGCCGCTGGCGGTCACTGCGGAAGTAGGACCGGAGCCGTGCGCGCAGGTCGCGGGCGCGGCCGACGTAGAGCACCTGGTCGTGCCCGTCGCGGAACAGGTACACGCCCGGCCTGCTCGGGGCGCCGCGGGCAAGGAGCCGCTTGCCGTGAACCCTGCGCGTGCGCGGCGCGGCCAGGGCGCGCAGCTCCGACAGCGTCCTCGCGCCGCGTTCCTGGGCGAGCCCGATCAGGTGCACGAGTACCTGGGCCGTCGCCTCGGCGTCGGGCAGCGCGCGGTGACAGGGCTGCGTCGGAACGCCGAAGAAGTGCGCGAGCGAGGCCAGCCCCACGCGGCGGAGCCGTCCTTCGAGCAGGCGGCGCGCGAGCGCGGCCGTGCAAAGTGGCGGCTCGGACAGTCTCTGATCGCCCAGCTGCTGCTCGAGGAAGCGCTGGTCGAACCGCGCGTTGTGCGCCACGAGCAGGTCGTCGCCCGCGAACGCGAGGAAGCGGCGCAGCACGCTCGAGATCGACGGCGCGCCTCGGAGCTCCTGCTCGCGCAAGCCCGGTCAGCCGCGCGATCGGCTCCGGGAGCGCGACCCGCGGATTGACGAGCGACTGGAACGAGCCCACTAGCTCGAGTCCCCGCACGCGCACCGCGCCGATCTCGCAGATCTGGTCGCGGCCGGCCGCGAGCCCGGTCGTCTCGAGATCGAAGACGACGAGCGTGGCTTCTTCCAGCAGCGGGTCCGGGAGGCCCCCGAGGAGGGAGACCGTCGTTCCCGTGCAGACGACGCGACTGTCGCCGGCCGTGACCTCCTCGAGCAGCGATCGGGCCAGGCCGTCGGGGATCGAGGACGTGGCGAAGAGGGCGCGAGCTGCCTCGACGACGGACAGCGTCCCCCGCTCCTCGAGCGTGTCCACGAGCCGGTCGAGTGCGTCGAGCGCGAGCTGCACCCCTCAGATGAAAGCGAACATACGTTCGTCTTGCAACCCTCGGCTCAGTCCGGGAGCAGCGGAATCGTCAGCCCCTGGCGTCGTCCGAGCAACGCGGCCCGGGTGATCGCGGCCGATCCGAAGCGCAGGCGGACCTCGTCGAGCGCGTCGTCGAGCGTGTCGCTCCACGACCCGTCGAGCGGCAGCCGGAGCTGGCCGAGATCGTCGTCGAGGTTGCTGATCGAGACGCCCACGAGCGTGATCCCCTGGCGCTCGATCAGCGGCAGGGCGACCTCGAGCAGCTCCCGGGCGGCGAGGAGAACCGTTCGCGTGTTCGCCGTCGCGTACGGCAGCGTCTGCGAGCGGGTGGCGCGTGACGAGTCGTCGAACCGCAGGCGGAGGACGACGGTGCGGCCGAGCCGGTCCGCGGCGCGCATCCGGCGCGTGACCCGCTCGACGAGCCCGATCAGGGACGTGTCGACCTCGGCGAGCGAGGTCGGTCTCCAGCCGAGAGCGCGCTGTGCTCCCATCGAGCGGCGCCGCCTCCGAGCCTGCACGGGCCTCGGGTCGCGGTTGTGGGCGAGCGCGTGCAGGTGGCGCCCGGCCGCGCGCCCGAGCAGCGTCACGAGTGCGTTCTCGGGGAGCTCGGCGACCTGGCGGACGGTCGTGATCCCGGCGTCGTTGAGCCTCCGCGCGGTGACGCGGCCGACGCCCCAGAGCCGCTCGACCGGAAGCGGGTACAGGAACTCGAGCTCGCGGTCCGGCGGCACGAGCAGCAGGCCGTCTGGCTTCGCCACGCCGCTTGCGACCTTGGCCAGGAACTTCGTCCGGGCGATCCCGACGGTGATCGGCAACCCGACGCGCTCGCGCACGGCCGCGCGGAGCCGCTCCGCGATCTCCAGCGGAGAGCCGGCGAGCCGGCGCAGCCCGCGGACGTCGAGGAACGCCTCGTCGATCGAGAGCCCCTCGACGAGCGGCGTCGTGTCGTCGAAGACCCGGTACACGGCCTTGCTCGCCTCGGAGTAGGCCGCCATGCGCGGCGGAACGACGACCGCCCCGCGGCAGAGCCGAAGGGCGCGGCGCACGCCCATCGCGGTCTGGACGCCGCGTGCCTTCGCCTCGTAGCTCGGGCAGAGCACGACCCCCGCGCCGACGAGCACGGGCCGTCCACGGAGCTCAGGCCGGTCGCGCTGCTCAACCGCAGCGAAGAACGCGTCCACGTCTGCGTGGAGGATGGTCGCGTCCACCCGCACGAACGTATGTTCGCACAGATTGTTTTCTACGTCAGCTGAGCGATTACGACGACGAGCAGGACCACGATCAGGATCCCGAGCGCCGCGAACGTTCCGAGGACGAGCTGCACCTTTCGCAGCACGACGGCCCAGAAGACCCAGGACATGAGCTGCGACGTGAGCTGGACGCGTCGGAACCAGATGCTCGAGATTCCGAGGGAAGCGAGCAGTCGGCCGATCGTGCTCGCCTCGAAGCGGGCGAGCTCTGCCGCGCGCACGCGCTCCTGCCACCGCATGGTCATCTCCTTCGCTTCTCGGCGAGCGCTTCGCCGGTAGAGCGGAAGCTGCCTGCGCCGGGTCTGCCAGTACGCGAGCGAGCCGCGTGCGTCGTCGAGCGGCGGCGGCGCGAGCATTCTCTCGATCAACAGCAGGTCCGGGTCTCGCACGCTCATCGGCGAGGCCAGTCTAGCCTCGCAAGAGAACCGCCGAACCTGCGCGCAGCGTCAGCTTGCCCGGCGGAGCTGCTCTTCGACCCGGCGGTACGCGGACGACTCAGGCGGAAGCTTGTCGAGTGCTGCGTTCAGGAGGCTGTCGGCGTCTTCGTCGCGGCCCTGGCGGCGGCGGACAGAGGCGAGGTTCGCGATCACCTGTCCCTCGTGCTCTTCGTCGCCGAGGTCCCTCAGGAGGATGAGCGCCTCCTCGAACTGCTGAACGGCCAGGGCGACGCCGCCGGTCTGAACGAGAGCAAGAGCCAGGTTGTTGCGCGTCAGCGCCTCGGCCCGCCGGTCACCGAGCTCGTGCACGATCTCGAGCGCGGCCAGGTGCTGCTCGGCTGCCTGCTCTCGATTGCCCTGGCGTCGAAGCTGCGCCCCGAGCTCGTTGAGCCGGCGCGCCTCGCGGTGCCGGTCGGCTGCGGTTGGTTCCTTCCGGCGAGCTTCGACGACGGTCCGGGCTCGCTGGGCCGCGATGCTCGAGACGCGGCGCCGGTGCTGGTCGAGGTCGAGCTCGCCGAGCCGCGCCTCGACCGCGCGTGAAGCCCTCTGCATCGACCTGAGGGAAGCTTGCACTCGTTGTCCCAGTCCGTAGCGGCGCACGAGCCAGCGCCCGAACGCCAGGAGACCTCCGACGAGCACAAGGGCAAGCGACGCGAACAGAACGGTGCTGAAGCCGAGAGCCGCCAGCATTCCGGCCAGCAGGAACCAGATTCCGCTGAACGCGAGGACGCGCCTGCGCAGCTGCTCGGGGTCGGCTGACCGCTCGAACGGTCGAGGCCAGGACACTGGTTGCCATCGAGCTGGTGGGCTCATCGGGGGTTCCTCCTTCCGAGCCGCGACTGTTCGCCGCCGCCACGGAGGTTCCTCCCAGGCGACCGTCGCAAACGCGGTGCTCACCCGGCAGACGCGCGGGCGAAGAGCCGCTTACTTGAACCGGAAGTTGGCCCGCTTCTCGGTACCGTCTTTCAGGCGCACGACGAGCTGGCGACAGCCGCGGAAGGTGCTGTCCGTCTTCCACACGTACTTGTACTGGTCGAGCAGCGGGTCGTACGTGAACCCGTCAGGGCCGAGTGTCGTCGGGACGAGCGGCCCGGTGACAGGGCCTCCGCAGGTCATTGCCTGGCTGGCCGGATAACCCGGCGCAAAGATGTTGAGACTCCGGAAACCGGAGAGGCTGAACTTGACCGGGACGGCGCTGCCAGCATTGGCGTCGTTGACCGCCGGCAGGTTGTTGATCGGGGAGAAGAAGCCGGTGAAGGAGTACGCCGTCACGCGGTACGTCAGGTCGGCGTCGAAGACGTGGCCGGCTCGATCCACGGCGTGCGCGTGGATCGTCTTCGTCCCGGCCGAGCCCGTATCGAGGGGATCCGGGACGGTGCAGGAGGCGATCCCGGAGCCCGAGTCGGCGCAGTTCGCGTGCGCGACCGATCCGAAGCCGTACGTCGTGTTCACGGTCACCGTCGGGTTGGACTCGTCGATCGGAATTGTCAGCGATCCATGAGAACCGTCGCTGCCCTGGAAATCCAGCGAGTGGACGCCGGTCCCGTCGACGGAGAGCGAGGTGCCGGGCGTGAACGCCGCGCCGTCGAGGCTGTAGCTGATGCCCGGCGCGCCGCTGATCGTCACCGAGACGGCGCCCGTGAACCACCCGTTCGCCTGCGGGCCGGTCGCATGCGCTTGGATGTCGCCGGTCGGCGGTGGCGTGACGACCGACTTGAGGAACGCCTTGTTGCTGGTGACGGCGACGTTCCCGGAAGCGTCGACGGCCTGGATGATCCATTCGACGTCGTTACCGGACAGCGGCCCTGCGCCACTCCAGCGGGGCGAGCTGTGCGACATCTCGATCGACTTCCAGACGCCGCTCGCGTCCTTGTAGAGCGCGAGCACTCGCTTGACCCCGCCCGCGCCGCCGACGTCGTCCGTCACGTCGACGGCGAACGCGACCGTCGTGTCCGCCTTCGTGACCTCGACGGGCCCGAAGCTCGACGGCGTGAAGTCGGTGACGCTCGGGGCCGTGTAGAAGACGTTGCCCGAAAGCGCCGTGAAGCGCCGCTGGATGCCGACTCCCTGCGGCTCGAACGTGCTGTCGCTTCGGAACTGTCCGCTGAACAGCACGAGCCGCTGGCGCGTGCCGTTCGGGGTCGCGAGCGAGGCGATCGACTGCAGCTTCGTCGGGTAGCTGACGTCGCCGACCAGCTCCGGCGTGAACGCCGAGAAGTCGTCGATGACGCGGCTGAAGGCTGCATCGAAGTTGGCCTCGTCCGTCGAGGTGAGCGCGGTCAGCAGCGCGCCGTGGGCCACGAGCCCGGGCTCGGTGACGTCGAGCTTCGTCGTCGGCTCGATCGGGCGGCGATTCTCGGCGAACGCGTCGTCCGACACGTAGTAGCTGCCGATGGCGGTGTCGACCCTGGTGAAGCTCGGCGAGACGTTGAAGGGCGCGGTCGGCAGGCCGGTGGCCGAGTCCGTCGTCGTCACGGCCGGAGTGGGCGGCGCGGGCGTGGCGCCGGTCCCGACCCGGTACATCGGGAGGCCCATCAGGTTGGCCTCGTCGATCACCTTCAGGTGGTATCCGCTCTGCGTGGGCGTCGCCGCGTACTCCTGCTTCGCGAAGGCGAGCGCCTGGCCGACGGTCATCGACCCGTCGAGCCGGTCGGCGAACAGCACGTTCAGCTTCTCCGTATAGAGCACGGCCGCGGTGTCGCCGAGGCCGTAGCCCGTGTTGCCCATGTACACGACGGCTCCGCTCTGCGCGTACGCCTGCGCCCAGTCGGCGCTGAGCGAGCTGCCGAAGACGAAGTCCGACACCGGCAGGGCCGAATGACAGCCCATCGTGAAGATGACCCGCCCGCTCGTCGAGCGGCCCGCGAGATCGGCGGTCGTGTAGAGGATCGACTCGCGCTGCGCGGCGTTCTCGTCGGCCGGCAGGGCGCGGGCATGGTCGTAGTGCGCGTTGATCGAGTCGAGAATCGGCGGGTTCGAGGTCGGGAACATCGCCGCGAGCAAGTTGTTCTTGGACCAGGAGTTGCTGATCAGCTCCTGCGCGTTGTTCGTCCCCAGCCTGGCCTTGAAGTCCGCCGAGACCCGCGACGCGCCGTCCGAGAGGAAGTCGTAGCCGGTCGTCAGGGCCCTCGTCGGGGTGATCGCGCCGTTCCGGGTGATGTACTGGGTGATCTGGCTGAGGATCTGGGTCGGGGTCTCGACCAGCCGCCCGACCGCGAGCTCGGGGACGTACGGCCCCTGGCCCGAGTAGTTGACGTCGCCGAGCGGGTCGTCGGTCGGCAGGAAGCCGAGCCCGTACGTGCTCAGGTACTGGTTGTTCGTGGCGCCGAAGAACGTGCTCGCGTACCCGCGCTCGTTCGCGTACGCGGAGTTGTCGAGCACGCGCCCGAACGGCACGCCGGCGGCGTCGTCGCCCACGACGACGATGTACTTGACCGACGGCCGGACGATCACCGGGTTGTCGAGCAGGTTGCCGACGGCCCGCACGACGTCGTTGGCCTTCGCGGGCGAGCAGGAGTCTGCGGCGCGCGCATTGAGGGCGTTCAGTACGGCGGCGTTGGCGTCGACCGGGATCACCGCGCCCCCTGCCGCGTCCGTTCGAGCCGCAAGTGTCTGCAGCCGGCTGAAGACGTCGTTCTCGGCCTGGAGCCCGTAGAGGTCGCCGAAGCGCTTCGAGGCGAAGAGATAGAGGGTGCTCGCGGTCGTCGGCACGGCAGGCATTGCCTTGGTGACGCCCGTGCCGGGGCCCTGCGGGTTGGTGCACGTGGGCGGCAGCGCGATCGAGGGCGATCTCTCGATCCGCAGCACCCACGGATCGTTGCTGTAGCCCCCGTCGAAGCTCGCGACCTGGATCGTGTACGTCCCACCCTCTGGTGAGACGACGGACACTTCCTCGTCTGCGAGGCCGCGGTTGTCCGAGACGTCGAGGGCGGTCTGGCCGTTGACGGCGTCCTGAGGCACGTCGGTGAGCGCCTCGGGTGTGATCGACTGCGTGCGCTGGCCGAGATCGAAGGGCACGTCTCCCGCGGAGGGCGCCTCGGCGCCGGGGTGCGGCGTCCGCAGTGGCGCGATGCCCGGCCCGTAGATGACGAGATCGTCGTCCACCTTCAGGTGGCTGAGGTGGATCGTCAGCTGCTCGCCCGGATTCGCATGGACCTGGAAGTAGTCGCGGTCGGAGCCGCTCGACGTGTAGCCGAGGTAGAGCGTGTCGGGCTGGGCCGGCTGCGCGGTCTCGGGCTGTCCGTTCGCGGGCTCACCCGGCTCGGTGATCTGCGTGCTCGTGGCCTCGGGCGCCTGGACGGTGCCGTTGAGGCCGGTCGCCGCGATCTTCGCCGTCGCCGACTCGGTTCCCAGGCTGAGGCCGGGCTTCGCGTGGAAGGTGAGCTGGTAGCTCGTGCCGAGCTGCACGTTGGTGAGGTGCCAGTTCAGCTCGTTCTCGGGCAACCTCAGCGTCGGCTCGTCCACGCTGCCCGGTCCGCCCGAGAGCGTCGTCGTGCCCGTTACGTACCGGGCGTCTGCTCCGACGTGGACGGCGACCGAGCCGTCGACCGGCGGTCCAGCGCCGTCGAGCTGGAACGACACCGTGTACGTCGCCGTGCCGCCGTCCGTCGAGAAGTCCTGGAGCGGGAACCCGGGTAGCGGCAGCTGCTCCCAGTCGTACGCGGTCTTCAGGAGGACGGTGGCGAGGAGATCCTCGAGCGTCGTGTCGGGCGGCAGTCCGCGCACGAGGTCCTTGAGCGTGATGTCCTGTCCGTTCGCGTTCTTGTAGTAGCCGAGGTCCTGCAGCTTCGCCGTCTGCTTGATCGCGCCGGCGGCCTTCGCCTGGGCGAGCGTGTCCGTGTCCGCGCACAGGAAGTTGCCGGTCGGGCAATCGAAGATCGCGATCTTCGCGGACTGCGGGATCAGGCCGAGCGTGATGCCGCCGAGCGGAGACGCGTTCGGGCTCATGTCGATGCCGCCGAGCGGGATGCCGCCGAGTGGAGTGCCGACGAGGTTGATGCCGCCCAGAGGAATGCCCCCGAGCGGCGTGCCGACGGGGATCCCTCCGAGCGGAATGCCGCCGAGAGGAATGCCTCCGAGCGGAATGCCCCCGAGCGGGATGCCGCCCAGCGGCACACCCTGGAGCGCGAGCCCGAGCATCGTCTGTTGGCCGAGGCTCTGCCCGTTCGGGCAGGTGAACCCCGGCTGCTGGTTCACGTAATGGCACCAGTCGGTGAGGTTCTGGTCCGGCGGCGTGCCCGCGATGCCGCCGAGCGGAATGCCTCCGAGCGGGAGCCCGCCGAGGGCGATGCCGGCGAGCGGAATGCCTCCGAGTGGGCTCGACGCGAGATTGAGCTTGTCGAGCGTGATCCCGGCGACGACCTGCGTCCCCAGCACCTGCGCGAGCGTCACGTTCTGCGGCGGAGTGCCCTTGAACGCCGGCTCGAGCGCGAGATGCGCCTCCCACGTGTCCGGCAGCACGAGCGGGATCGACGACAGCGGAACCCCGCCGAGGCCGTTCTGGCTCAGGTTCTCCGCCGTGAAGCCGATTCCGCCCAAGGGGATGCCGCCGAGGGGGATGCCGCCCAGAGGAATCCCTCCGAGCGGGATGCCGCCCAGCGGGATACCGCCGAGCGGTGCGCCCGCCGTCGTCTGCGACTGGCCGCGGATCGCGTCGAGCGGGATGCCGTCGATCGGAGCCGAGGCGGCGCCGGGGTTCGAGCTATCCGGCCCCGCGATCGAGATCGACGCGGTCAGGCTCGAGGGGGTCGGCCCCCAGTCCGGGAACGAGTTCCGTCCGCCGATGCCCGTCAGGTTGACCTGGCCCGACCCGTCCGCCAGCGCGGTCCAGACGTTGAAGTTCTGTCCACCCGCGTCGCGGACGAACGCGATGTGCGTGCCGTCCGGAGACCAGCTCGGGTCGGCGTCGAAGATGCTCGCGTTCGTGAGGTTGACCTGATCGGAGCCGTCTGCCGCGGTCAGCGTCCACACCGACCCGAACGGGCTCCCCGCGCGGTCGCTGAAGAACGCGATCTTCTGCCCGTCGGGCGACCAGTCCGGATCGGAGTCGCGCGCGGCGTTGTTCGTCAGCCGAGTCGCGGACCCCGTTCCATCCGAATTCTGTCGGTAGATCTCTTCGTTCCCGTCGCGGTCCGACATGAAGGCGACCTGCGTGCCGTCCGGCGACCAGGAAGGGCTGGCCTCGTTCGCCGCCGTGTTGGTCACGTCCACGGGAGTGCCTCCGGTCGCATCGACGACGAAGATGTCGTACTGCTCGATGACGCTGCCCTGGAAGGCGATCTTCGTCCCGTCCGGCGACCAGGCCGGCTGCTGCTCGAGGCTGGCATCGGAGGTCAGCTGCGTGAGGCCGGTGCCGTCGATGTTCATCACCCAGATGTCGGAGGTTCCGGCCCGGTCGCTCGAGAAGGCGACCTTCCTGCCGTCGGGCGAGATCGAGGGGAGGTCGTCCGTCGCCGGGTCGTTGGTCAACCTCGTCGGCGCAGACCCGTCCGCATTCATCCGGTAGATCTCGATGTTGCCGTCGCGGTTCGACTCGAAGACGATGCGCCCGGCCGGCGCCGGAGCCGCCGAGAGCGTCAGATCCGCCCAGTCGCTGGGGGCGAATGCATCCGCCCCCGGGTACATGAAGCCCGTGCCGTTGAGGACGTACATGAGGTCGACGCCGACCGTGTCGCCGGGAGTGAGGCAGAAGTCGTGCGCGGTGTCGTCGGAGCAGAGCGGATGCCGCATCTCGAACGTCACCTGTGAGCCGACGACCTGTCCGGCCCCCACGATGTCGTCCGTGCCGTCGCCGGGCGGGTTCGTTCCGTCGGTGCTCGTGTCCGCGTAATGCGTCGCTCCTGACGCGCCTGCGCTGCTGTAGTAGTAGTCGGCGCCGAACGAGAAGGGCGAGGCGAACCCGAGCATCACGTCCTCGCCCGGGTCCTTGATC
This sequence comes from uncultured Actinomycetes bacterium, assembly GCA_963850415.1. GTDB lineage: Bacteria > Actinomycetota > Thermoleophilia > Gaiellales > Gaiellaceae > VAXT01. Next base: position 411,578 of record CAWKLE010000003.1, on the reverse strand, counting down.
CCGTCGTGGTTGTCGTCGAAGAACGCGCCCATCTCCTTCGAGCCGCCCGAGAGGTCCGTCACCGTCATGGCGACGTAGAGGAACCCGGCGTCGTGCTTGAACCTCGCCGTTCCCGGCAACCCGTTGAACGTGACGTCGTAGCTGGCTGCGTCCGTCCACTCGCCGTCGCCGATCACCCCGTCGATGGTGGGCGTGGTCGCCGCCGTGGCTGCCTGGAAGTCGATCGGCGGGACGTGGTGCGCGTGCGCAACCCCGGGGAGCACCAATGCGAGTGCGAGTGCCCCGATGACGCCGATGACGAGCCGCAGCTGATTCCTCATGAGGAACAACCCGCCAGGACGTTAGTAAGTTCGGCTGGCTTTTCATAGCCCGGGCGTCCTTTCGATCGACGGCCCGAAGGCGTACCCTCGGGCGGCGATGGACGCCCCGGGCGACGCACCCTTCGAGCCGTATCTCCCCCGGCTCGTGCTCGACTGGGCGGCACGTGTGCCGGCCGAGCGCTGGCGCGAGGTCGACGGCTCACTCGTCTCGGTCGACCTCTCAGGGTTCACCGCGCTCGCCGAGCGGCTTCAGGCGAGGGGCCGGGCGGGGGCAGAGGAGCTCGTCATGGCGATCAGCGGCGTGTTCGAAGGTCTGATCGGGATCGCGAACCGCCGCGGCGGCGACACGCTCAAATTTCGGGGAGACGCGCTCCTGATTCTCTTCTCCGGCGACGCACACGCCGAGCGAGCCTGCCGCGCGGCCTGGGAGATGCAGTGGTTCATCGAGCGCACCGGGGAGACGATGAGCTCCGTCGGCGAGGTGAACCTCCGGATGTCCACCGGCATCTATTCCGGGACGTGTCACTTCTTCCTGGTCGAGTCGAGCCACCGCGAGCTGGTCGTCGCGGGGCCCGCCGCGACCGCCACGATCCGGCTCGAGGACGAGTCCGGCGCGGGCGAGGTTCTCGTCAGCCCCGCGACCGCTGCTGCGGTCGGTCCCGACTGGCTCGCCGGCGAGCGGGGTGGAGCGGCGCTGCTCGCGCTCGACCGCGAGCCGGACGCCGCGGCCCCGCCGGTCGTCGAGGACGACGGCCGACCGTCCGTGGAGCTCGAGCTCGAGCCGTTCGTCCCGATCGCGCTTCGCTCCTACCTGCGGCTGGAGGCCGGGGAGGCGGAGCACCGGCAGGTCACGGCCGCCTTCGTGAAGTTCTCTGGCGTCGAGGCGCTGCTCGCACAGCAGGGACCGGCCGTGGTCGGCGAGGCTCTCGACGCGCTCGGCGCGATCGTGGGCCGTGTGACGTCGGAGCTCGGGTTGACCTGGCTGGAGTCGGACATCGACGTCGACGGGGGCAAGCTCTACCTGGCCGCCGGCGCTCCGTCGACGACCGGGGCCGACGAGGAGCGAATGCTGCGGGCTCTGCGCGCGATCCTCGACGAGGGCTCCGCCCTGACGCTCCGTGCGGGAGTCCACCGCGGCCCGGCCTTCGCCGGCGACATCGGCGCCAGCGCTCGCCGTACCTATGCCGTCATGGGCGACACCGTCAATCTCGCCGCACGCCTGGCCTCGCGGGCCGAGCCGGGGGAGATCCTCGCCACCGCCGAGGTGCTCGAGCGCTCGCCGACCCGCTTCGAAACCGCGCCGCAGCCGTTCCTGGTCAAGGGCAAGGAGCGAGCGATCACCGCGTACAGCGTCGGCGCCGTCACCGGTGTCGCGGAGGCAGAACGAGCTCAGGAGCTGCCGATCATCGGTCGCGAACAGGAGCTGGCGGAGCTCCACGCGGCGGTCGCTGCGTCGCGGTTGCGCCAGGGCCAGGTGGCCGAGCTCGTCGGGGAGCCGGGCATCGGCAAGTCGCGCCTCGTCGAGGAGCTGAAGACGATGACCGTCGGCTTCACGCAGCTCCTCGCGCGCTGCGACCAGTACGGGATGTCCGTCCCCTACTTGCCGTTCCGGTCGCTGCTCCGCCCGCTCGCCGGAATCACCGATGCGGAGAGCCCAGTGGAAGCGGGCGCGCGCCTCAAGCCCTGGATCGAGGCGGTCATGCCCGAGTTCGCGCCCTGGCTGCCGCTGCTCGCGATCCCCTTCGACGCCGAAGTGCCGATGACCCCGGAGACCGAGGAGATCGAGCCGGCGTTCCGTCGCGAGCGCGTCTTCAAGACGGTCGAGGAGTTCCTGCTCCGCGTGCTGGTGATGCCCACGCTCATCGTCTTCGAGGACACGCACTGGATCGACGACGCCTCGCACAGCGTCCTCCTCCATCTGGTGCGCAGCAGCGCCCCGCGGCCCTGGCTCGTGGCGATCACGCGCCGGCCGCAGGGCCTGCCCTTCGTCGACGAGCCCGGAGACGGGCAGCGGGTGCTCGAGCTCGCGGCGCTCCCCGGCGAGGAGACCGCCCGGCTCGCGCTCGCGGCCGCCGGAGACGTCGCCCTCTCCGAGGACCTGCTGGGCGAGGTGTCCGAGCGCTCGGGCGGCAACCCGCTCTTCGTGCGCGAGCTCGTCGCGGCCTCCCGGGCCGACGGCGGTGTGGCGGCGCTGCCGGAGACGGTGGAGACGCTGATCACGACGCGGATCGACACGCTCGAGCCCGGCGATCGATTCCTCCTCCGCAACGCCTCGGTCCTGGGGGCCCGGTTCGAGCTCGACCTGCTCGCCGACGTGCTGGCGGACGAGCTCGCGGACGTCGGCGATCTGGAGCGCTGGCGCCGACTCGGCGAGTTCGTGGCCTGGGAGGGGACGAACGAGCTGCGGTTCCGGCACGATCTCTTCCGCACGGTCGCGTACGAGGGGCTCTCCTTCCGCCGCCGGCGTGAGATCCACGGGCGTGTCGGCATGGTGCTGGAATCCCGCGCCGGTCAGGGCTCCGTCGAGCTCGCGCCCCTGCTCTCGCTCCACTTCCTGCACGCGGAGGACTACGAGCGGGCCTGGCGCTACTCCGTCGCCGTCGGCCAGCTGGCGCAGCACCGGTTCGCGAACGTCGACGCCGCCGAGCTCTTCCAGCGGGCGCTCGCCGCCGCCGAGCACCTCGAGCTGCCACCGCTCGAGGTGGCGCACGTCGCCGAGGCGCTCGGGGACGTCTGCGAGCTCGCGGCGCGGTACGAGGAGGCCGGGGTTGCGTATCGCCTCGCGCGTGAGCTGGCAGCGGACGGGCTCGAGCAGTCGCGTCTGATGCGCAAGGAGGGGATTCTGCGAGAGCGTCTCGGCAGCTATCGGGAGGCGCTCGAATGGTACGGCCGGGGGCTCCAGGCGCTGGACGACTCGGCCGCGGTCGGCAACGGGCTGCAGGGCCGTGTCCAGCTCGAGCTTGCGACCGCCGGCGTCAAATATCGCCAGGGCCAGTTCGACGAGGGCATCCACTGGAGCTCACAGGCGGCAGAGCACGCCGAGCTGGCCGACGATCGCGCCGCGCTCGGACACGCCTATTTCCTGCTGCACCTCAACCACATCTCGCTGGGCGAGAAGGACGACGAGCACGCCCGCCTGGCGGTGTCGATGCTCGAGGAAGCCGGAGACCTCGTCCTCCAGTCAAACGTCGTCAACAACCTGGGAATCGAGGCGTATTACGCCGGGCGCTGGGACGAGGCGTCGGAGCTGTATCGGCAGAGCGGCGAGCTGAGCGAGCGCGTGGGCGACGTGGTCAATGTGGCCCGCGCGCAGAACAACGAGGGCGAGATCGTCTCCGATCAGGGCAAGCTCGACGAGGCCGAGGCGCTGTTCTCCGAAGCTCGACGTGTCTGGCGCGCAGCTCGGTACCCCGTGGGCATCGCTCTGGCGACCTCGAACCTCGGCCGGGTCGCCGCGCGTGCGGGTCGCTTCGACGAGGCGCTCGAGTTGCTCGCCGAGGCGCTGACGGCGTTCGAGGCGCTCGGCTCGGATGCGCTCGGCCAGGAGACCCGGGCCCGGCGCGCCGAGTGCTTCGTGCTGGCGGGGCGCTACCAGGAGGCCCTGGACCTCGCGCCAACCGTGCTCGAGGCGGCCGGCGAGAACCGGCTCCTCTACCCCTTCCTCGAACGGCTCTACGGCTATGCCCTCGTCCAGGCGCGCAGGCAGGACGAGGCGCGCCCGCGCCTCGAGCGGAGCCTCGAGCTGGCCCGCGAGCTCGAGGCTGACTACGAAGTGGCGCTGACGCTAGAGGCACTCGGCCGAACACGCCTCGGCGACCCGGACGCCGCAGCCGAGAGCAAAGCGATTCTCGACCGTCTCGGCGTCGTCTCAACGCCGCGCGTGCCGCTGCCCTGAGCGATGCCCCCGGCATGAATCGAACATGCGCACGCGTTTTAGGAACCAGCTTGCCGAAACGCCAGTTGCAGGGACAGCAGGGCTCTCGGCCACCTGCGCGCCAGAAAATGCGCCAGCCCTCTAGCGAAGCTGTGCGGCTGGCCCCATCATTCAGGCGAATGCGCGATCTACCTTCCGGAACCGTCACCCTTGTCTTCACCGATATCGAGGGGTCGACGTCCCTCATGACCAGCCTTGGTGAGGAGTACGCCGACGTTCTGGCGGAACATCGACGGATCCTGCGCGACGCGTTCGCAAAGCGCGGCGGAATCGAGGTGGACACGCAAGGCGATGCGTTCTTCTACGCGTTCACGCGGGCCGGCGATGCTGTCGAGGCGGCGAGTGAAGGGCAGGATGGGCTGGCCGAGGGCCCGGTTCGCGTGCGCATCGGAGTTCACACCGGTGAGCCGCTCGTAGCAGCCGAGGGCTATGTGGGAATCGACGTCCACCGAGCCGCGCGGATCGCCGCTGCCGCTCACGGAGGGCAAGTCGTGATCTCTCAGACCACGCGCGATCTGGTGGACAGCGACCCGGGTCTCCGCGATCTGGGAGTCCATCGCCTGAAGGATCTGACCGCGCCTGAACGCCTCTATCAGCTCGGAGACACCGAGTTTCCTCCGCTTCGGACGCTCGATGCGACGAATCTTCCCGTAACGGCGAGCCCACTCTTGGGCAGGGAGCAGGAACTAGAGCAGCTCGTGACGCTGCTCACGGAGGGGCCGCGCTTGGTGACTGTCACCGGCCCAGGCGGGACGGGTAAGACCCGACTCGCGTTGCAGGTCGCGGCCGAACTGGTCGGCACGTTCTCGGACGGAGTGTTCTGGGTTCCTCTCGCCGGCCTGACCGATCCCGAGCTCGTCTTGCCGGAGATCGCACGAACGCTCCCTGCCCGCGACGACCTTCTTGGCTATCTGCGCGGGAAACAGCAGCTGCTGCTGCTGCTCGACAACTTCGAACATCTGCTCGCGGCTGCGCCTGACCTCGCGTCGCTCCTCACTGCCGCTGACGGGCTGCGGGTGATCGTGACCAGCCGAGCGCCGCTGAGGATCTTCGCGGAGCGTGAGTACCCACTCGAGCCACTGCCTCCGCACGATGCGGTGACGCTCTTCCTGGAACGAGCCCGCGGGGTCGGGAAAGACCTCGTGCCCGATCCGACTATCGAGTCGATCTGTCGCCGTCTCGACGGCTTGCCGCTCGCGATCGAGCTCGCCGCTGCACGCACGAAGCTTCTCAGCCCGGAGGCGCTCCTGGAGCGCCTCGATCGCGCCTTGTCTCTTCTCACGGGCGGCGCGCGCGACGCCCCCGAACGTCAACGAACCCTTCGGGCAACGATCGAATGGAGCCACGACCTCCTCGACGAGGAGTCGAAACGTCTCTTCGCCCGTCTCTCGGTCTTTCTCGGGAGCTTTCCGCTCGAGGCCGCCGAGGAGGTCTGCTACGCGGACCTAGACGCGGTGGCAGCGCTCGTCGACCTCAGCTTGCTGAAGCCGATCGCCGAAGACCGCTTCCTGATGCTGGAAACGATCCGTGAATATGCCGCCGAGAAGCTCGAGGCATCAGGCGAGGCCGACGAGTTGCGTAGTCGGCACGCAAATGCATTTCGGTCTCTGGCCGCCGAGTGCTATGGGCATCGCGTGGATGCGGAGGCCGAATGCTCTGAGCGCCTTGAATCGGACCACGACGACCTCCGTGCAGCGCTCGAGTGGCTCGCCGCTCACGACCCGGATGCCGAGCTCGAGCTGGCCGGCGCTCTGGGTTGGTTCTGGCTATCTCGCTCGCATCTCCATGAAGGAAGACGACGACTCACCGACGCCTTGGCACGATCGCGGGCCGAGGGTTCCGTCCGCGCTGTGGCGCTCACCGCTGTCGGAGGGATCGCTGGTTGGCAGGCGGATGCCGACGGTCTCGCTTGGCTCAGCGAGGGCATCACCCTGTGGCGTGAGCTAGGCGATGTCGCCGAGCTTGCATACGCCCTCGAGACGCTCGGCTGGATTCTTTTCGTCGTCGGTGACAACCTGCCGTCGCTCGCGGCCTTCGAGGAGAGTCTCGAGCTGCGGCACGCCTCCGGCGATGCTCGCGGAGAGATGCGCTCGCTCGGCGGTGTTTGCCAGATGCTCGTCGCAGAGAGCGAGGTCGACCGGGCCGAGCCGCTGTCGCGGCAACTTCTCGAACTGGCAGGTGACCTGGGTGACTTGCGGTCTGAGCACTTCGCGTACCACTTCTTGGGCGATTGCGCGCTTATTGGGGGCGACTATGACGAAGCCGAGGATCGGTACAGGGCGAGCCTGCGGGCCGCACTCCCGCTCGGGAATCTTCTGGAGACGAGCTTCGAAGTGCAGGGCGTCGGAATGTCGGCGGCGGGAAAGGGTGACTGGGCGCGAGGGGTCCGCTTGGCCGCAGCCGGCTACGCGCTCTGGGAATCGATCGGCTTTACGCCTTCGGTGCCGTTCTGGAACGCCCTCCTGGACCGCCACATCGGTGCCGCACGCGTCAGGCTCGGCACAGAGGGGGACGCCGTCTTTGCCGAGGGTCACGCGATGTCGTTCGAAGATGCGGTCTCGCTCGCCCTCGCATCTGGCTGAGTGCCCCCGGCATGAATCGAACATGCGCACGCGGTTTAGGAAACCGCTGCTGAAACCGCTGCTTGCGGCGTAGAACCTGCTGCTAATCCTTGAAGGCCACGAGCAAGGATTCCTCTACTCGAGCGGTCGGGGCGTCTGGGGGACGGGCACCGTTAGGGGACGCCGCCAGCGCTGGGGCGGCGCGGGCACGCTCTCCATGCGGGGCCGGCGATCGCGCGGATGCGCCTGGTACCAGTTGACGTAACGATCCGTCAACGGCTTTGCGGAAAGCCCGTGAGCAAAGACGGAGAGGACGATCGTGAAGACCACGGCGACCGTGATCGTCGAGATGTGAGGCAGCCCCCCGTCCTCGAGCACGATGATCGTGAAGACGATGGAGGCGAGCCCGCGCGGCCCGAACCAGCCGACGAACGCCACCGTCGGCCGGCTGGCGTGTGTCCCGAGGAGCGAGATGGCCACCGGCACCATGCGCACCACGGTGAGGCTGAGAACGCCGTATAGGGCCGCTCGCCAGGTGAGACCGGCGAGCACCGGTCCTACGATGACCGCGCCGAAGACGATGAAGGTCACCCCGTTGGTCAGCTGGCCCAGTTGGTCCACGAGGTACCTCTCCTCTTCGTCGGTGCGACGGCGGAGGGCGCCAAACGCGAAGCCCGCGACAAATGCTGCGATGAAGCCGCTTCCTCCGAGCGGCGCCGCGAGCCCGTAGGCAAGCCCCGCGGTGGCTGCCGGTAGGACCTGGCTCCAAGCAGAGTCCATCCAGCCGCGCTGGAGTGCGAACCTCGCCACGAACGCCCCGACGACACCCGCGATCGCTCCGAAGAGAACGCCGTAGCCGATCGCCTCGACGACGAGCACCAGCGCACCGTGGGAACTCTCGGAGCTAGCTTCGGTGCCGGCGATCGCGAGCCCGATGAACAGCAGAGGCACGCAGATGCCGTCGTTCAGCCCCGACTCGACGTTCAGCCCCTGCCGGATGCGGGAGGGGAGACGCGGATCGGTCACGACCGCCTGCCCGAGTGCAGCATCGGTCGGCGCCAGGATCACGGCGAGAATCAGGATCTCCCCCAGACTGAACGAGCCGAACATCACCACCCCGAGCGCCCAGCCCGCCAGGATCGTCAGCGGCAGGCCGATACCGAGAAGCCGCGCGGGCACGGTGTACTCACGTCGAAGCGCCGACAGGTCGATGCGCGAAGCGTCCCCGAAGAGCACGAGCGTCAGTGTCAGCTCGGCAAGGATTCGAATCTGCTCGCTGGTCGGACCGAAGTCGATCCAGCCAAGCCCCTTGTTCCCGACTATCAGGCCGGCCGAGAGAAAGAAGATCGGCGCGGAGACCGGCGTCCGTTCGAGGGCGCGCGAGAGCCCGGCATAGGCGATCAGAATTCCGGCGGCCGACGCGAGCGCCCAGGAACTCACCGTGCGATCCTCAGGTCGACGAGCTTGCCCTCGTCGGCCGCCGCTCCGACGGGAAGATCCATGTCGACGACGGCTTCCACAAGACCCACATCGTGGCGATCTTCGAGGAGTATCGCGGCGCTGCTCATGGCTATGTTGGCGCTGAGCTTGGCTTGGTTTGGGCGCCGGGTTGGATTGTCGGGATGCCTCCGGTGAACAGCAGGGCGACGAGCGCGAAGAGTGCGAGGATCGAGACGGCCACGCGCAGCCCGTCGATCCGGCTCTGCTCGTTTGTCTGCACGATCGCGTCGACCGTCCGCGGGCGGACGTGCGCGTCCGAGAGCGCGGCCTTCAGGTCGGCGTCCGAGATGAACGGGACCCCACCGGCGAGGCTCGTCTGAGCCTGGGCGGCGACGCGGTCGGGGACGGCAGGGTTGTTCTGGACACCGGTGAGGAACGAGGCCGTCAGGGCGGAGATGAGCACGGCGCCCGCAAGCGCGGTGCCGATGGACGCGCCGAGCTGTGTCCCCGTGTTCTGGATTCCGCCCACCTCGCCGCTCTGCTCGTCGGGCACCGCCGACACTGTGACGCTCCCCAGCTGGGAGGCGATCGAGCCGATCCCGGCACCCGCGAGCAGCAGCGGCCAGGTGACGATCTCCGCTCCGGCGCCGTAGTCGAGCAAGGCGATCAGGAGCACTAGCCCGGCGAACATGGCCATGAAGCCGAGGCGGATGACCCGTCGCGGGTTCGCATTCGGGAACAGCTTGGGGACTCCGGCAGCGAAGAGCAGCAGCGCCAGCGAAAGGGGCAGCAGATGCATGCCGGTCGCGACCGCCGACAGACCGAGCGCGACCGACAGGAACAGCGGAACGACGAAGAAGATCCCCGCCTGTACCAGGAACAGGAAGAAGAACGACGTGACGCCGTCGCGCAGCTGGATGTTGCGCAGCATCTTCGGGTCGATCAGCGCAGCTTGGCCGCGCGCAATACGCCGGTTCTCCCACATCGCGAATAGGCCTACAACCACACCGCCCGCGAGCACGAGCCAGATCACCGGCGAGAGCCCGAGCCACTCGGGGGAACCGGGCTTGGGCCGCACGAACCCCCACGCACCCGAGCGGAGGATGCCGATCACGATCAGACCCAGGCCGGCCGCCGACAGCGCGGTGCCGACTAGATCGAGCTTGGCGCCCTTCTCGGCCGGTGTGTCGTTCACCCGACGCGCCAGAGCGAGGATCACCATCACAATCAGCACCTCGCCGACGAACACCCACCGCCAGGAGGCGTACGTCGTGAACAAACCGCCGATCACCGGCCCGACTGCAGCAGCGATCGCGCCGGCAGCCGCCACGAGTCCGTACGCCCGCGGCCGCTCCGACCGTGCGAAGTTCGAGGCGACCAGCGCCACGATCGCCGGCATGATCAACACCGCGCCGAAACCCTCCAGGAACGACCAGCCGACGATCAGCACCGTCAGGCTGTGAGACAGCGCCGTCGTCAGTGACCCACACGCGTAGACGATGCACCCAATCGTGAACGCACGTTTCCGGCCGATGATCTCCCCGACCCTCCCGCCGGTGATCATGAAAGACGCCATCACCAACGTGTAGAGCGTGATCGCCGTCTGGATCCCGATCACATCGGTCCCGACGTCCTCGGCGACCGTCGCGATCGCCGTGTTCATCACCGTCATATCCAGGGCCATGACGAACTGCCCCGTCGCCAGCGTGAGCAGCACTAAACCCGAAGCCTTCGCAGCGGCAGAAGCTGCGGTCGGCGCGGCCGTCATAACGACGATCCTGAGCAGCACCCGGACGGGCGGCGCCGGACGATTGTGGGCTGCTGATTCGGGTTCACGGAGGGCCTGGGAGGGTGAGGATGAGGACGCCAGCGAAGATGAGCAGCCCGGCGCCGACACCGATCATGGCAAGGCGCACGCCGAGCAGCGGGAACTGGGTGCTGAGCCCGACCAGGAACAAGACGCTCGCGAGGATGACGGTCACCCGCACGTACTCGTCGCCCGTCTCTGCAGCCCTCTGACCCTGCGCGTAGAAGGCGTTGGCACTCGCGTCGAGCAGACGTGATTGCGCCTCGCCGGTTGGGATGTACTGCGGCATCTCCTGCGGCCCCGCCGGCGCATCCGGGTTCGTGAACGGGTGGGTGGCGAGCCAGGCGTCGAACGCGACCCGGTATTCGGGTCGGAAGCGCTTCTCGGCGAGGCGCATCCCGTTCGGGTTGTGGGTCAGGTAGGCCGCGAACCAGGTGTTGAACAGGATCCCATCAGCGGTGCGGAACGTCAGGGACTCCTGGAAGGCGCGGTTCGCCTTCGTCCGGGTCGCGGAGGCCTTCGCGAGCTTGAGCGATGACTCGGTGCCCCACTTCGCGGCCGAGTAGCCCGACCAGGCCGCCACGATCGTGACGACCGAGAGCAGCACCGCCCCCGAGACCGAGATGAGCCGGGCGCCATGTCCATCCCCGCCATGCTCGCGTCCGTGATCGGCGTGCTCGCCGATCTCCTTGCCGACCTCGATTGGAGACAGACCCTCGGGCATCAGTCCCTCCGGGTGCTTTTCTGGATCCCGATCACATCGGTCCCGACGTCCTCGGCCACCGTCGCGATCGCCGTGTTCATCACCGTCATATCCAGGGCCATGACGAACTGCCCGTCGCCAACGTGAGGAGAACCAAACCCGAAGCCTTCGCAGCGGCGGAAGACGCGGTCGGCGCAGCCGTCACGACTGAGTTCCTACTGACGGCATCGCTCGGAGGTCTTCGCCGAGGCCATGGTGCTTCACGTCCTCGTCGGCGGCTTCACCTCGAGCAGGGTGAGCGCGAGATTGGAGACGCGCTGCAGGAGATCCGCGAGCTCCGCCTGGTCGCGGATGTTCCCGCTCGACGTCCTCGGCCCTTCGCGTGAGGGGGCCACTGTCAGATGCTCATTTCGGCTTTCACGCGGCCAGACGTCACCGCTGCCTTGAGCGCTTTGTAGTCGAGATCGTTCTGGTCGGCGTAGGCCTCGCCGAACGTGGACAGGGCCCGGTCGAGCGCATCGGATGCTCCGAGGTAGCTCGCGATCGCGATCGCGTCCCCGGAGCGGGCGTGGCTCCTTGCGAGCGCTGCGCCGCACACCTTTGCGTAGGTCCTCATCGATTTCGGATTCATCGTTTCGATGTCCGCCGAACCCTTCGAGTCCCAGAGTTGGCGGACGTAGAAGTCACGCTCGACGCCCTCGAGGTCGGTGGTACGCAGCCAGCCGAGCATGATGTCGCTTGCGGCCTGGGTCAGTTGTTGGCCCTCGACGACTCGCTGACCGTGCTGGGAGAACTCGCTCTTGCCCAGGAACGGCTCGAGCACAGATGCCTGTGCCTCCTTGGCCTGGAGGAAGATGGGATCGCTCTCGTCACGGCCGAGCAGGAGCACGATCCAGGCGCGCGTGCCGACGCTGCCGACGCCGACGACTTTCCGCGCAGAGTGGAGGTAGCGGAAGCGCTCGAGCAGCCGCCGGCGGTCGCCCGGCAGCGTCTCCCTGTAGGAGCGGACGAGACCGTGCAGGAACTCGCCGAGCCCGCTGCGCTCGCTTGGCTGCACGAGCTCCTCCACCGGAACGATCAGCGGCGGCTCGCTGACGATCCGCGGCTCGCCGTCGACGAGATGCGTCAGCTTCGCGAACGCGGCAAGACTGTCTTTCGCCTGGGCTTTCGCGACGTCACGGTCGGCCCGCTTCGTCTGCTTCTTGCCCGCCTGCTGCCCGAGCATACGGAGTATCTCGTCCACCTCGATGCGCGCGTACCACAATGCGAGTGTGTCCATGCCCGCGAAGCTCTTCATCGCCTCCCGGTAGGCCTGGGTCACTGCGCGGTTGATCGTCTGTCGCTGTTTGGCGCCGAAGCCGCGGTCGCGGCCGGCGACGGCGAAGCTCGCGACGAGTCGCTTCAGGTCCCACTCGAACGGGCCCGGCAGCGTCTCGTCGAAGTCGTTGACGTCGAAGACGAGCCGCCGGTCGGGCGCGGCGAATGCGCCGAAGTTGGAGAGGTGCGCGTCCCCGCAGAGCTGGACCTGCAACCCCGTCCTCGGGCCGTCCGCGAGATCGGACGCCATCAGGTAGGCGGCGCCGCGGAAGAACGTGAACGGCGACACGAGCATGCGCCCGTATCGAATCGGGACAAGCTCCGGCACGCGAGTGGCAGCCTGCTCCTCGAGCAGGTCGACCGGATCACGCCGGTTCGATGCCGGAGCCCCATTCGCCGAGGACCGAGCGCCCCACCTCGGCCCGCGCAGCCTTTCCCCGCGCCGCTCGCTCGACCGGCGTGAGGTGAGGTACGACCTTCGGCCTCGAGGACCGCCTGCCTCGCGAGGCGCCGCTCTTCGCTGCAGGCCGCTTCTGTGAGCGGCCGGCGCGCTTGGGCGGAGGGCTCTTCTCCGCGGCCGGACTCGGCGCACTTGGTGCAGGCGGCCCGGTCGGAGGGGTCTCTGCCGCCGGCGCTGTGGCCCCGGTCGCCGGCCCGGGCCGAGCGTCGTCGCCCTGGGGCGATGCGTCGTCGAGCCGCTGCGGCCCGTGAGGGCCGCCCGCCGACTCGGGGGCTGCATCCGGGACCTCGCTGGTGTGGTCGTAACCAGTCATTTCTTGCGGCGGTCGAGGATCTCGGAGAGAGAAACGGCTCTCGACCTGCTGCTGCCAGCTGCGATATAGAGATCGACACGTACGTTGCTATCAGCTGACATCGTGCACTCCTTCTCTCTCTCCGATCGGCCGACGGCCCAACGCTACGACGGAGACGACGCGGCCCTCCATCGGCCACAATGGCCGATATCGCCCGCCCTCACCCGCGTGGCTACCCACACGGGCCGCGAGCTCACTCGGAATCTTCGGAATCAGGATCCGGGATCGTGAGCCGGCCGTCGATCGCCCCGAGGCCGGACTGCTCGACGATCTCGACGGCTTCGGACCTGCTCTTGACACCGAGCTTGTGGTAGATCGAGGCGACTTGAGTCTTGACGGTTGGGCGTGAGAGGTACAGACGATCGGCGATCTCCTGGAGCGAGAGATGCGTCGGCAGGAAACCGATGAGCCGGAGCTCGGCCGGTGTGAGCTCGTAGTCCTTCCCTCGCCTGATCCGCTCTTCGAGGCGCTGCAGCCGGGCGGGAAGCGTTCCGGCGTCGGGGTAGCCCTGGAGTGCGTCGCTCGCAACCTGCGCGAACTCGAGGGCGCCGGCGAGGTCGCCGAGGTTCAGGCTGATATCGGCGCAGCGCAGCGCGAGATCGGCTTCGAGCCACGGGACCCCGTGGAGCAATGGGCGGAGCCGCCGGACGTTCTCGAGCTGGCGCGCGGCCTCCGTGTGGTCACCGCGCTGCTGTTGCGCCAGCGCTCCTGCCGCGTAGGCGATGGCGCTCTGGGCTACCTCGTCGAGACGCGCTTCTTCGACCAGTTGTAGCGCTTCGACCGCCCATCTCTGCGCGTTTCGCCGATCGCCGATCTCTGTGGCCGCGAAGGCCATATAGCTGAGACAGTAGAGCCGCACGTGCGCGAGCTCTGGCCGGTGGCTCGACAGAGCGAGTGCCTCACCGAACACGTCGATCGCTTCTTGCGGTCGACCCAGGAGAACGTTCGCCGTCCCCAGAGCGCGACAGGCGCTGAGGAGCCGGCGGGTGCCATCGGGCTTCTCCGCGGCGTAGACGAACTCGGCGTCGCGCAGCATCCCGTGGATTCCGTCGGGAGCGACGGCACTTCGGACATTCGCGAGCTGCCGAACGAAGCGAGGACGCCCCGTCGGCGGATGCCACATCGAGCGGCATCCGCTCGGCCGCAGCGACGAACCGCCTCGCTCGGACCGGATCGCCGAGCAGCACGGACACCCAGGCTGCCGCGATCGACAGCTGGGCGTCCGATTCGATCTCCTCGTCGGTGCAGCGGTCGAGCCAGAGCCTCAACGTCTCGATCCGCCCGCGACCTGCGAGCTCGTCCCAGTGCCCGTGCGCGATCCTGCCGGCCTGCGCGAGATCGCCGCTCTCGTGCGCGTAGGCGAACGCCTCGTCAGGGCTTCCGTGCAGCTCGCACCAATCAGCTGCCCGCTTCAGGTACACGGGGAGCAACTCCGGATGGCGACGGTTGAGCTCCGCTCGGAGGAGATCACTGAACAGGTGGTGGTAGCGGTACCACCCGCCGCGATCGTCGAGCGGGACGACGAACGCATTCGAGCGCGCGAGGGCCTCGAGCGAATCGGTCGCGTCGTCCGTGCCGAGCACCGCATCGCACAACGGTGGCGTCATCCGGTCGAGGATCGACGTACCGAGCAGGAACGTCGTGAGATCGTCCGGCTGGCGCTCCATCACCTCTTCCAGGAGGTAGTCGGCGATCTGCTGCTGATTGCCGGTCAGACCGGCAGCCCTCATGGCGGCATCGTCCCGGTCTCGCAACGAGATCGCTGCCAGTGCGACCGCGGCAGCCCACCCCTCCGTCCGCTCGCGCAGAGCCTCGGCCGCCTCCTCAGACAGCTCCAGACCACCGCGGGCGGCAACGGCTCGCGTCTCCTCCGTGTCCAGAGCGAGGACCGCGGCCCCGACCTCGACCAGATCGCCACTTGCACGGAGGCGGCCGAGCCGCATTCCCGGATCGCCACGCCCGACCAACACCAACTGAGAGCCGGATGGCACCTGTTCGGCGAGGAACCCGAGAATCGAGCGGCTCCTCTTGGCTGTGACGAGGTGAACGTCGTCCAGCACCAGCACGAACGGGTCACGCTCGTCGAGGTCGGCAGCCAGGACAGGAAGGGCGACTTCGACGTTCCGCGGCGTCATTCGTGACAACTCCTCGAGAAGGTCGCCTCGGACCGGGCCAGTGCGCTCGAGCGCCGCGGCAATGCGGGCGAGCAGCGCCACCGGGTCGTTGTCGCCGTATGCGAGCTGCACCCAGGCGCTCGCCCTCGGATCCAGCTCGCTCCACTGCGCGACAAGAGTCGACTTCCCGTAACCGGCCGGAGCAGAAACCAGCACCACCCGGCTCCGCTGCACGACCTCCTGCAACGGAGCGAGGCGGGCCCGCGGTACCGCATCGGCCCGCACAGGCGGAACCAGTCCCGCCGACCCTTTCAGCAGGCGTCGACGCGCGAGAGGAGGGGAAGAACTAGCCATAGCTCCGGCCTACCGCCCTGCGGCGCCGTCCTGAGACACGCGCGCCGCTGCCGGCATACACCGCGGCCCGAGCGCAGGGAAAAGCTTGCGGAGGCTGTGGATTTCTAGATGCGAGTCAGCGATCACGGCCACGATCAGCCGCCTTTCACCAGCGAGCGCCCCGGCGTCCGCACTCGAGACGGTCTTCAGACGAGAATATCAACCTCTTTGGCCGATGAAGACCAGTCCGAGCAGGCGTAGCGTTCGGCGTATGGTCAGCCAACCGAGAGCGTCCCGCAAGAAAGCATCTCACGCGGCGGTTCATCTGACGCCGACCGAGACGGCCATCCTCACGCTTCTCCCGACCCATCGGACGCTCGCGGCGATCGGAGACCGGCTAGGGATCAGTCGTCCGACAGTGAAGACCCACGTCCAAAACATCTACAGGAAGCTCGGGGCTACGAACCGAGCCGAGGCCGTCGAGTCCGCTGAGAGTGCTGGCCTTCTTCCCACCGGAAATGACCGGGCCGCGGCGTCCGCTGTGCCCCGAACCTCCTGAAAGGAGAATCCCATGGCAGACACACCAGTGCTCGATCTGCTAGCGAGCATGACCGCCGATTCGATCGAGGCGTCGAGCCTCGATCCGGATACGTTGATGCTCGTCCGCATCGCCGCGCTCGTGGCGGTTGACGCGGCGCCGATCTCGTACATTGCCAACCTCGAGGTTCTCGGCGACCTCGAGATCGACCCGGATCAGGTTCGCGGCGTGCTCGCCGCAATCGCTCCGATCGTCGGAACGGCACGCATCGTCTCGGCGCTCAGCAAGATCGCAAGAGGGCTCGAGATCGAGCTCGAGGCCGCAGAGATCGCGTCGCAAGCCTAGTAGGAAGCACGAGCGAAGCGAGGGCGGGTTTGTGCCTTCCGTCCGACAACAACGAGACTCGAACGGACACGAAGGAGGAGTCATGGACAGTGACAATCTGATGCTGGTGGCCGGTACGTACGGCGAAGCCGGGGCGGCAGCCGACGACTTCAAGGCGCTGAAGGCTGGAGAGGACGCCGGCGAGTACCAGGTCGTCGGGGCCGTCGTGCTGAACCGCGACGCCAACGGCAAGGTCGATGTGCAGGAGCACGGCGACGCGCACGTTGCGAGCGGCGCCGTTCTCGGCGGGGGTGCCGGCTTGGTGCTTGGGCTGTTCGCGCCGCCGTTGCTGGCGGCGACCGCGGTCGGAGCGGGGGTCGGCGCCGTCATCGGGAAGTTCAACAAGAAGCACGAGGAGAAGCAGCTGGGCGTCGAGGTCGAGGAGTACCTGCCGCCGGGATCCTCAGCGGTCGTGGCGGTCGTCGACGATGTCTATGCCGACAAGGTCGAGAACGCTCTCGTCAAGTCGGACAAGCGGATCAACCAGGCGATCGACAAGGGCGACTACGACGAGCTGCAGAAGGCGATCGCGAAGTCCCAGGACGAGGTGTCGGGCGCAGTCACCTCGTAGATCCACCGAAAGGACACGATGATGAAACCCACTCGCACACACAGCCTGGTCGCTCTTGCAGCATCGTTGGCGTTCCTCGCGGCAGGCTGTGGTTCGAGCGGGGGCGGCGGCTCGGCAACGACGACGTCGTCCACGAGTGCCTCTGCCACTGATACCTGGGCAAGCGGCGTCTGCTCGTCAATCACGACCTGGCAGGCCGCGATCAAGTCGGCCGCCGGCTCGGTGAAGAGCGATCCGACCAAAAACGGGCTGCAGACCGCGGCCGCCGATGCGAAGGCGGCGACCGAGACGCTCACTTCCGACCTGAAGGGGCAGGGCAAGCCCGACACCCAGAGCGGGCAGCAGGCGAAGAACTCGCTCGACCAGCTCTCCACGACCTTGCAGCAGAACATGACCACGATCGAGAACACGGTCGAAGGGATCTCCGGCGTGAAAGGCGCGCTCACCGCCGTCCCCACCGTGACGGCCACACTCGCGACGTTGGAGACACAGGTCAAGACGACGTTCGAGGGGCTCGACGCCAAGGGCGATCTGAAGAACGCGTTCGCCAGCTCGAGCGCCTGCAACTCTCTGAGGAGCAACGGCTCCTGATCGTCCCGGGCTCGCGGCGATCGCTCGGTCGCGCGCGAGCCCTGTCGGCCGCGGGCCTGGGCGTCACACGCCTAGGTCGCCTGCTGCGCGAGCGTTCTCGGATGGCCGAGAAGGACCGGGAAAGAGCAGCCGGCCACAAGCGGCGCGCCCGTCGTACAGGCGACGGTCCCGGGAACGGCAACACGAGACGCGAGCCAGATCATCACGACGGCTGACGAGCGGAGGGCGACGCTCGATCGCTACGTCGTTGAAAGTGGTTGCGTCATGTCGCCGCGTGCGCGCAGCACAGCCACGATGGCGATGGCGAGATAGCCGAACGCGGCGATCCTGGGTGCCAGTAGCGCCAGCACGATAACGCCGAGGTAGAAGCCGACACTCGGGGTTGTTGCCAGTGCGATCGCATTGAACTCCTCGGCGCTCACTTCTGGTCGAAGGAGATGCCGGTCACGCGCAACAGAGCCCCACAGTGCGCTGATTAGGCACGAGATGACGAGCAGTGATCCGCCGTAGAAGATGACTGCTGCCCGTTCGGCGTCGGGGTTATGGATCGCTTCGGCTAGCAGCTTGGTCGGGAAGGGCAGGAACGAGACGGCCATGAGCAGCAGCAGATTGATCAGCATCAGCGGCGTGTTCGCGAACTGCAGCCGCCGGAAGATGCCGTGGTGGGCGAGCCAGATCCCCCCGATCGTGATGAAACTCGTTGCGTAGGCCAGATAGGAAGGCCACTGCTCAGCGATGCCTCTCCACAGGTTGCCGAACGCCGTCTCGGGCACACTGATTTCGAGGATGAGCAGCGTGATCGCGATCGCGAACACGCCGTCGCTGAACGCTTCTGTTCGCCCGGTGCCCCAGTAGTTGTCCAGGCGGACGTGGTTCGCGGCCTGAAGATGGGTTCCTTCCCCCTCCGCCCGTCGCGACGTGCCTGCGGCCCCGTACTCGCTGACAATTCGCGGACTGCTCGCGCCAGGAGAGTTCACTGATCCGGACCACACAAGGCGCGAGGCGAGCATCCGGCGCGCCCAGGACGGCGTCGCTACAGTCCGACCACTCCACCGAGCGGCTGTCGGGGAGTTTAGGAAACATGAGTTTAGGAAATCCCGGCGCGCTCGAGCCGGGTCGCGAAAGGAGCGAAAACGTGATGGATAGAGGGTTTGAGAGTGCCCCCGGCATGAATCGAACATGCGCACGCGGTTTAGGAAACCGCTGCTCTATCCACTGAGCTACGGGGGCGCGAGCGCAAGATAGCCGAGGCGATGCGCTTTCTCGCCCGGAGGACGGACTGTTCCTTGTCCTTCACCTCGAGCATGCAATCGAGCGGGAGATCGCCCACCTCATGGACGAGCTCGGTGAATGCATCGAGGTCGATCGTCTCCGCGTGCGCGCCCGGTCGCTTGCCGGGCGCCTGGGTCGAGAAGTGGATCTTCTGGCGGCCGTCGACCTCCTTCCAGGTCTCGGCTGTACGGACCACGAGCTCCCGGGTCGAGAGGCCGTCGAGGGACGGCGCGAGCCAATGGTGGAATACGTCGAGCACGACCGGAACCCCGATTCGCTCGGCGAGGAGCAGCACCTGATCGAGAGCAGTCCGCTCGTCGTTCTCGATGACGAGTCGCGAGCGTGCACCGTCGCTCAGCCGGGCGAACCCTGTTTCGAACCGCCCGACCGATCCGACGTGGACGACGATCTTGTGCGAGGCATCGACGCCGAACGAGTCGAGGAGCCGGTTCTGGTACTCGAGCTCCGCGACCGCGGCCTCCACGACCTCCGGCCTCTCCGACGAGAGCACCGTGTACTGGCCGGGATGGGTCGAGAGGCGCGCCCCCGACCTTCGAACGAGGCCGGCGATCTGCTCGAAGCGCGCGTCGTGCTCCTCCCACCACGCGAGCCCGTTCACCGGATGAGAGCCGAACGGGATCAGGTTCGAGGTGACGCGGAAGACCTCGACGCCCTGCTGCTCGTTCCAGCGCAGGATCGCCTCGAGCGCGTCGAGGTTCGCGGCGATCAACTCGCGTAAACGCCCAGGCGTCGCGTTCGCCAGGCGCACGGTCCGCGCAGACGACGGCAGCCCGGTGTTGACGCACGCGTACCCGAGCCGAAGGCCCCCGTCGTGGACGGGGGCCTTCGTGGAGCGAGCCGAGCCGAGCACGGCTAGCGAGCGGGCGGAATCAGCACACGGTTCACCACGTGGATGATCCCGTTCGACGCGTTGATGTCGGCCTTCGTCACCTTGGCGTCGTTCACGAACACGGTGCCGCCGGAGGTGTGGATCCGAACGGACTTGCCGTTCAGCGTCTTGGCCGACTTCAGCATGACCACCTTCGAGCTCGGTACCCGGCCGGCCACGACGTGGTAGAGGAGCACGGCGCGGAGTTTCGCCCGGTTCCTCGCGAGCGAGTTCAGGGTCGACTTCGGGACCTTCCTGAACGCAGCATCGGTTGGGGCGAAGACGGTGTACGGACCGGAGCTCGAGAGCGTTCTGGCGAGACCGGCCTTGACCGCGAGCTTCGTCAGCGTCTTGAACGTTCCGGCCGCCTGTGCCGTCTGGACGATGTTCTTCGACTCACGTTGCTGCGCAGTGGCCGGAGTGCCCGCAACGGACAAGGCGAGGCCGGCGACGATGCCGATTGGAATGAGCTTCTTCACGTGTTTTGTCCTTTCTCTTCTGGGTGTTAGCGAGCGGCGACTGGCTCTGGGCTAGTTCCACGGACGCGGCTGACCAGCGCGACGATGCCGTAGACCGCCGCCAGGCCGACCAGGCCGTAGACGATGCGGCTGGCAGCGTTCGTCTGTCCGAAGTCGAGTCCGAAGATCCATGCGACGAGGTCGAACTTCGCGACCGCGACGAGACCCCAGTTGAGGCCGCCCACGATCAAGAGCGTTGCGGCGAGCAGATCGAGCTTTCTCATTGCTGTACACCTCCTGTATAGAAACTGTCCTGGTGGAAAATAGACGTCGATTACCGCTTTGTCAAGAAGTTGTCCAAGTGTTGTATAGTCAGCCGCATGGAACCCGCTCTCCTCCGCATCGGTGAGCTCAGTAGACGGGCCGGCGTCTCGCCGGAGCTCCTGCGAGCGTGGGAGCGGCGGTACGGCCTGCTCCAGCCGACCCGCTCCGCCGGTGGGCTCCGTCTCTACTCGCCGGACGACGTCGAACGCGTTCGCCGCATGCAGCAACATCTCGCGGAGGGGCTGGCCGCGGCCGAGGCAGCGGCGCTCGCCGCCGAGAGCCCTTACGAGTCGCCCGCATCGGCGTTCGACGCGAGCTCGGCGCGCCGCGATCTCGGCGCTGCACTCGAGGCGTTCGACGAGCCCTACGCCCAGGCCGTGCTCGACTCGCTGCTCAGCCTGACGATGCTCGACTCGCTGCTCACCGAGGTCCTGCTCCCCTACCTGCACGGGCTCGGCGAGCGCTGGGAGCGGGGTGAGATCACGGTCGCCCAGGAGCACTTCGCTTCCGCGGTGCTCCGGGGGCGCCTGCTCGGGCTTGCGCGGGGGTGGGGACGCGGCTTCGGCCCTCAGGCGATGCTCGCCTGCCTTCCCGGCGAGCAGCACGACCTCGGTCTGATCGCCTTCGGGCTCGCCCTTCGCGCCCGCGGCTGGCGGATCGCGTACCTCGGAGGCGACCTGCCGATCGAGAGCGTGATCAGCGCTGCTCGTGCCGTCGATCCGGCGTTCGTCGTCCTCAGCGCCGTCGATTCGGAGACTTTCAGGCGGAGCACCGCGGAGCTGAAGTCGCTGGCGCGCACCCAGAGCATCTGCCTCGGCGGGGCAGGAGCGAGGGAGGCCGACGCCAGGGCGATCGGGGCGACCCTCCTCGGCGGGGGCCCGGTCGAGGAGGCCCAGCGGCTGACCGAGCTCGTCACGTGACGACGTCGCGCACTTCGGTGGAACGACTGCGCGCCCTGATCGGCCGCCCCGGCTCCGTCGAGGTGGACGGGTGGGAGGCGTGGGAGGGCCAGAGGGAAGACGGCGCGGTCGAGTCGGAGCAACGCGTCGTTCTTCGCACGCCCGTGGTCGACTTTTCAGTGGCCGGCGGGGAGCACCTGGGCCGCGCGTACTGGCGTGAGGTCGAGCGAATCACCTGGCGCTTGGTGCAGGCGCGAGAGCGGCAGGGCTCGATCGAGCTGCGGCTGCTGGGACGCGGCCCGTCGCTGCTTCGGTTCGGTCCGCCCACGATCGAGGCCACGGCAACCCTCGTCTGCTGCACCTATCCGATCGAGGGCGGTCTGCTCGCGCGGCGCCCGGCGGGAGAGATCGTCTTCGCGCAGGTCGGTGACGGACAGCCCGTCGTCCGCTCGGCGATTCGCGGCTTCTTTCCCAGCTTGGCGTCCCGGACCGCGTCGCCGGATTGGACCGGCGCCCTCTACAACCGGGTGCAGAGCCGGATCCATGTCGTTGTCAGTCGCCGGTACTTCGCGCGGTTGATCGCGGAGGCCGGCCAGTGAACGTCGTCGTCTTCGGCGCCTCGGGCACGATCGGCGGGCCTTTGCTCGCGGAGCTGGCACGTGAGCACGACGTCGTCGCCGTCTCGCGAACTCAACGGCCCGATGCGGGGGATGTGACGTGGAAGACGGCGGACGCGACGGATCGCCGGTCCGTCTCGCGTGTGCTCGAGGGCGCAGAGGTCGTGTACTACCTCGTCCACTCGCTCGGCAGCGCCGACTTCGAGGAGCAGGACCTCAAGGCTGCCGAGACGACGGCCCGTGAAGCGGAGCGCGCCGGCGTCAAGCAGCTCGTCTACCTCGGCGGGCTCGGAGACGATTCGCCAGACCTGTCGGCCCACCTTCGCAGCCGGCGCGAGACGGGTAAGCGCCTCGCCGCCACGTCCGTTCCGGTGACGACCTTGCACGCCGCGATGGTCGTGGCCCGGGGGAGCGCCGCGTTCGAGACGATCGTCGCGCTCGTGGATCGCCTTCCCGCGATGGTGACGCCGCGCTGGGTTTCCACACGCACCCAGCCGGTCGCGCTGCCGGACGTGGTCGCCTATCTCGCGGGTGTCTGCGGGCTCGAGGCCGCGTTCGGAGCCGCGTACGACGTCGGAGGCCCCGAGGTGATGACCTACCGCGAGATGATCGAGCGGATTGCTCGCCTTCGAGACAAGCACCCGTTCATCTTCGAAGTGCCGGTGCTGACCCCGTACCTCTCCTCGCTCTGGCTGCACGTCGTCACGCCGGTCAAAGCGGCGGTGGCGCGGCCTCTGATCGAAGGGCTGCGGACCGAGACCGTCGTTCGAGACGACCGAATTCGCGAGCTCTTGCCGATCGACCTGACACCCTTCGATATCGCCGCGCGCGCAGCGCTCGAAGAACCGGTTTGAAGTAAGCCGGCGGTGTCCCGGGCTACGGTCGGGTACCGCTGCTAGCCCGTCCAGCGGTGGACTGGCGCGGACGGTAGCTCACCGACTTCGTCCTTCGTCAGAGTGAGCGTGACGGCGTCGGTGAAGACGTGCGCTACCGCGTTGATGGGAATCGTCACTTCTCGCCGACCCCAGAGGTGGCCCCGCTCGAGCACGAAGTGCGTGATGGCATCGCCGTCGTCGACGAGGAACCCGTCCACCTTGCCGAGCTGGTGGCCATCCGCCGAGGTCACTCCGCTCGCGCGCCGGATCTCGACCTCGCCCTTGGGGACTCGGTCGTAGGTCACGGAGACGTGCGGGTCGTAGTCGGCGGGCACCGTTTCGTAGCCGAGGCCGGAGGCGTAGTACGGCTGGGCGAGAACGCTCTCGACACCCATGTCCCACCCTGGCTCCAGATCCGGTGATTCGCCGAGCCGGATGTACGCGTACTCCTGGACCGGTTCCAGCTGGTCCGCCTCCTCCACGGAACAGCGAACCGTGATGGCACCGGGCTCGCCCTCCTCGGGGCTGGCGAGCTCGATCGGCACCAGCCTCGCTTTGCCATGGTCTCCATGCGGCTCGACGACCAAGTGGGTGACACTGCGCTTTGTCGGATCGACGACGACGTCCGCGAGCTTCCCAAAGGGCCCGTCCGTGCAGTCCACAGAGCTGCCGAGTTCCAGACGCACGATGTACCTCCGCTGTGTGAGCGCCGAAGCACAGCAACACTAGCGTCGTTCGTCCGTCGTCACCGTAGGCTTCGGCCAATGGGCCGGGTCGAGCTCGTGCAGGGCGACATCACGAAGCAGGAGGTCGATGCAATCGTCAACGCCGCGAACGCGTCGCTCCTGGGCGGCGGAGGCGTTGACGGGGCGATCCATCGCGTGGGCGGGTCGGCGATCCTCGCCGAGTCGCGGCTCCTCGGAGGCTGCGAGACCGGCGACGCGAAGGCGACGACGGCCGGCGACCTCCCGGCGCGATACGTGATCCATACCGTCGGGCCGGTCTGGCAGGGCGGCGACGCGGGCGAGGCCGCGCTCCTGGCCTCGTGTCACCGCCGCTCGCTCGAGGTCGCCGTGGAGCTCGGTTGCCGCACGGTCGCGTTCCCGGCGATCTCGACGGGCATCTACGGCTATCCGGCCGGGCCGGCGGCCGAGATCGCACTCGGCACGGCCGCCGCGGAGCTCGAGCGCCACTCCTCGATCCAACGGGTCACGTTCGTCCTGTTCTCGGACGAGCACCTCGAGGTCTACCGCGAGAAGCTGAGCAGCTCCGTGCGACCCGATCCGCCGGACACGAGCAGCTCCATCACCGGGCCGACGCCCTTCGCGTAGAGCTTCATCTCCTCGACGGTCGGCTCGATCGCCGAGAAGTTCCGCGTCAGCACCGCGTTCCGGAACCGCCCGTACGGCACCTGCACCTGGCTGTTCGCGCTCAAGACCTCCGCGCCATCCTCGGCGTGGCCGGCGTAGTACTCCTCCCGGTAGCGCATCCCCTGCTTCGGGCTCGCGGGGACGACGACCCCCGGCTCGGCCCCGTCGACTCCGGCCGACCACGTCCCTTCTTTCGTCTTCAGCTTCCCGTTCTCGTACTCGGCCGTGTCCTCGCCGAGATACCAGAGGTTCCCGTGCGAGTCCTGCGCATACCAGTCGTACGTGTTCTCGAGGACCTGCCCCTTTCTGGTCACCTGGTCATGGACGACGCGCGCGGTGATCCCAGCCAGCACCTTCGTCTTATCGAGGACGGTCACGTCGACGCGTTGCGTCTCCCCGTTCTCGGTCTCGCGATAGACCCAGTGGCTCCCGGGGCGCATCGGCCAGTACGGGTTGTCGATGTTCGTCGTGAAGTCGGCGGGGTCGAGCTTCATCGGCGTCGTCCCCTGCGGCAGGGTCGAGGACGAGGAGCTCGACGACTTCGACCCTCCGCCACAGGCAGCGAGCAGGAGCACTGCGGTTGCGACTGCGATTGGACGGAACATCCGGCGGACCGTACGCCCGCCGCGTGAGAGGCCGATGAGAGAGCTACTCCTCGCGCGGGACCCAGCGGAAGTAGCGCAGCGCGAGCAGTGCTCCGGCGATCCCCCAGGCGAGGATCACCGCGACGTCCTTCGGCTCGTTCCAGATCGGGGTGCCCTTCAGCATCACGTCTCCGACCAGGTCGATGAAGTAGGTCAGCGGCAGGACGTCGGCCACCTTCTGGAGCACCGCCGGGAAGTGCTGCTGCGAGAAGAAGGCGCCCGAGATGAACGCGACCGGCAGGTAGATCGCGTTGATCACCGCGGACGCGCCCTCGGCCCGGCGGATGAAGCCGGTGATCGCGACGCCGAGCGCTGCAAAGCACGCGCCGCCGAGAACCAGCGTCACGACCAGTGAGCCGGGAGCCTTCGGAAACGACGCGCCGAAGAGGATCATCCCGAGCGCGATCAGGCAGGCGGCCATGACCGCGAAGGCGATCAGCGTCGTCAGCAGAACGGCCGCGATGTAGACGGGTGCCGGAAGAGGAGTCGCCCGAAGCCGTTTCAGGACGCCGTTCTCGCGGCGGATGACGAGCACGATCGCCAGCCCGGCGAAGGCCGTCGCGATCAGGCCGTAGCCGATCATCCCCGTCAGCAGGTAGTCGGCGCCGCGATAGCCGTTGATCGTGTCACCGCTGCCGTAGACCGAGCCGAGCAGCACGAAGAAGATCAGCGGGAGCATGAACGTGAAGAACGCGAGCTCGCGGCTGCGCGAGTAGAGCTGAAGCTCGCCGCGCAGCTCGTGGACGAAGATCCTCATTCGGATTCCTCCTCCTTGGTGAGCGAGAGGTAGACGTCCTCGAGGCTCGCCCGGCGCACCTCGAGCCCCTCGAGCTCGTGGCCGGCCGCGAGCGCCTCGGTCGTCAGCTCGTGCAGGAGCTTCGTCGGCTGCTCGGTCTGCAGGACGACGTCCTGACCGTTGCGGCGATAGCGGATCTCGGTCGCCGGGAGGGTGGACGTCAGCTCTGATGGCGGGCCCAGCGCGACGATCTCGCCGTTCCGCAGGACCGCCACCCGGTCCGAGAGGCGCTCGGCCTCCTCGAGGTAGTGCGTCGTGAGCAGGATCGTCTTGCCGAGGTCGCGGAGCGACGCGATCGTCTGCCACGCGCGCCGGCGAGCCTCGGGGTCGAAGCCCGTGGTCGGCTCGTCGAGGAAGACGAGCTCCGGGTCCCCGACGAGCGCGAGCCCGAGGTCGAGGCGGCGCCGCTGCCCGCCGGAGAGGCTCCGGACGAGCGCGTCGCGCTTCTCCTCGAGCCCGACCAGCTCCACGACCTCGCCGACCGCGCGCGGCTTCGTGTAGTAGCCGGCGAAGAGCGCGAGGTTCTCGGCGACGGTGAGGCTGTCGTAGAAGGACGAGGACTGGAGGACGACGCCGATCCGCTCGCGCCAGGGGAGGCCGGCGGTGGACGGATCCTCGCCGAGCACGGTCACCGCGCCGCCGTCGCGCTCGCGGTAGCCCTCGAGGATCTCGACGGTCGTCGTCTTGCCGGCGCCGTTCGGGCCGAGGAGCCCGAAGATCTCGCCCTCCGCGATCTCGAAGCTGATTCCGCGGAGCGCCTGGAGCCCGTTGTAGGACTTGCTGAGGTCGGTGACGGCGATCGCGCTAGACATATCTGGCCGATATGATTATCCTATCTGGCAGATATGTCAAGTTTGACCCCGACAGCGCGCGTTATCCTCGGCATGTTGAAGCTCGGCGTCCCCACGGGCTACGACATCAAGAAGGTGATCGACGGCTCGACGCGCTTCTTCTGGACGGCCAGCTTCGGGCAGATCTACCCCGAGCTCAAACGCCTCCAGCGTGACGGGCTCGTCAGCTCGAGGCAGGAGCCTCGCGGCAAGGTCAAGCGCACCGTCTACGAGCTGACTCCGAAAGGCGAGGCGGCTCTGCGCGAGTGGCTGACCGATCGCGAGAACGTGATCTTCGAGATCCGCGACGAGAGTCTTCTCCGCCTCTTCTTCGCCGACGTGCTGTCGGAAGAGGACGTTCTCGCAAACGTGCGGATGCAGCAGCAGATCTTCGAGCTCGTGCTCGACCGCTTCCGCGAGATCGAGGCCGAGGCGCGCGCGGGCATCGACGAGGGCCGCGAGTACCCGTACCTCGTGCTGCGCTACGGGCTTGATTTCATCACCTGGGCACGCGACTGGTACGCGGAGGTCGAGCGTCGCCTGGAGGCCGGCGAGCCGCTATTCGAGCTCGACGACGAAGAGCCCGCCGGCGGGGAACGCAGGCTCGGGACCGCCGGTTAGGGCTGCTGCGATCCGGCCGCAGTCCGGCTGGTGGCCGACGACGACGATCTCGTCTCCGCGGCCCGCGATCGCGGCTCGGACGCCGTCGGGAGTCGCGCCGGGCGCGAGGCGGTCGTCTGGCTCGGTTGCGACGTCGAGCGCCCTCGCGAGCTCGCCGCCCGTCTCCCGGGCGCGGAGCAGCGGGCTGGTCAGGATCGCTCCGGGGCGCGCTCCGTCCGCGACCAGCTGCTGGCCGAGCTCTCGGGCCTGCTCGCGGCCTTTCGGCGTCAGCCGTCTCAGCTCGTCCGGCTCTCCGGGCGCGGCCTCGGCGTGGCGGACGAGGTAGAGGCGCACTGCGGCTGAGGATAGCCTTGCGGCGTGGCCGTCATACCGATGCTGGCCTACGAAGACGGCGCCGCGGCGATCGACTGGTTGACCGGCGCCTTCGGCTTCCGCGAGCGGCTGCGGTTCCAGGAGGACGACGGAACTGTGTCCCACGCTGAGCTCGAGACGGGAAGCGGGGTTGTGATGCTGGCGACGCCCTCGCCCGACTACGTGAGCCCGAAGCGTCTGCGGGAGCTGTCGCCGGACGCGCGGAAGATGGCCCAGGTGCCGTATGTGATGGACGGCGTGCTGGTCGAGGTCGACGACGTCGACGCCCACTTCGCGCAGGCTCGGGACGCCGGGGCGACGCTCCTGTCCGAGCCCGAGGACGTACCCGACGTCGGCGTCAGGCACTACCGAGTCGAGGACCCGGAAGGGCACCGCTGGATGTTTTCCCACGACCTTCCGCAGTGAGCCGCTTCCGCTACGTCGTAGCCGACGTCTTCACGGACACGCCGCTGCAGGGCAACCAGGTGGCCGTCTTCACGGATGCGCGCGAGATTCCCGAGGACCGGCTGCAGCCGATCGCGCGGGAGATGAACTACTCCGAGACCGTGTTCGTCTACAAGCCCGAGGGCGACGGGCACGCGCGGATCCGGATCTTCACGCCGACGATCGAGATGCCGTTTGCCGGGCACCCGATTCTGGGCACCGCGTTCATCCTCAGCGCACCGCTCTCGCTCGAGGAGATCAAGCTCGAGACCGGTGCCGGCCTGGTTCCCGTACGGCTCGAGCGCGCGGACGGGCGGATCGTGTTCGGGCGAATGGAGCAGCCGCTGCCGACGGTCGAGGCTTTCGACGGCACGGATCGGCTCCTGGACATCCTGGGAGTCGCGCAGGCGGAGCTCCCCGTCGAGCTCTACGACAACGGCGTTCGGCACGTGTACGTATGTCTCGGCTCGCAGGACGAGGTCGGGTCGCTTCAGCCTGACATGGGCCGCCTAGCTCTGGAGTCGGCTGCGCTCGGATTCAACTGCTTCGCCGGCGAGGGCAGGCAGTGGAAGAGCAGAATGTTCGCGCCGGGGGGCGGTGTGGCCGAGGATCCGGCGACCGGGTCGGCGGCCGGGCCGCTGGCACTGCACCTCGCGCGCCACGGGCGAATCGCCTTCGGCGAGGAGATCGAGATCTCGCAGGGCGCCGAGATCGGCCGCCCGTCGAAGCTCTACGCCCGCGTCGACGGCTCCGCAGACGAGGTCGAGCGAGTCGAGGTCGGCGGCGCGGCGGTCACCGTCGCGCGCGGCGAGCTCAAGATCTGACGCCTCAACAGGGTCTGACCCCGTGACGCTTACAGGGTCTGACCCGGCTCTTGGGTGGTGGTGGCCGCCCGCGGCGAGCTCAGCGTCTGGAAGAGGCCGGTCAGAACGAACGCGAGCGCGAAGGCCGGGAGCGACGCCCCGATCTGGTACCCCGGCGCCGGCAGCCTCGCGATCAGGTCGCTCCAGAAGCCGAGCTGCGTCGGCTGGTAGAGCCACTCGTAGAGCAGGAACCCCGCTGCCCAGGCGACGATCGGGCCGACGCGCACGCTCGGGCTGCCGAAGATGTCGCGCTCCGAATAGTGCGCCCCGTTCAGCAGCCAGTGGGCGACGAGCACTCCCAGCAGCGGGACGAAGACCGCTCCGAGCAGCAGACAGGAACCGCTGGTAGCTCCGCATGTCGATCGCCAGGGCACACGCGGTCGCGACGACCGACGCGCCGGCGATGAGGACGCGCTGCGGGACTCGCGACAGCAGGTTCTGGGTCGAGACCGCCGACGAGTACACGTTCGCGAAGGCCTCGTCTGTCTCGTCCACGGTCAACGCCAGAAGAGCGAGCGCGGCCGCGGCGCCTCCACCGGCGATCGCAATCAGGATCAGCTCCGGGTGATTCGGGTCGACGCCGCGCGAGAGCACGAGGATCGAGCCGAAGCCGAACTGGAACAGGGTCGGGAGCAGGTAACCGATCCCGACGCCGAAGAACGCGCTCCGCCGGTCACGCGAGAAACGCGTGTAGTCGGCGACGAGCGGCGCCCACGAGACCGTCACCGCGATCACCGTGTCGACCGCGAGCCAGAACGAGCCGTGGTGCGTGCCCGGGTCCGACCAGAGGTTCCCGAGATTCGCTCCGTCGACGATCCACCACGAGAGGTAGACGACCGAGAGGCCGACCGCCCAGATCGCGAACTTGCGCACGAAGCGGCGGACGAAGCCGATCGGCCCGAGCAGCGCGAGCGCAGCGGCGAGCCCGCCGAAGAGAAGCTTCCACGCCCAGGTCGCCTGGAACCCGAACAGCTGGTCGCAGAGCAGCCCGGCCGCGGTAGCGATCACGATCAGCTCGAAGATCGCCCAGCCGAGGCACTGCGCGATGTTGAGCACGGTCGCGATGTACGAGCCGCGCTGACCGAGCGGAGCCCGCTGGAGCACCATCGTCGGCACGCGCCCGTCCGCACCGATCAGCGCAGCCAGCGCGAGCATCGAGTTCCCGATCAGCCCGCCGACGAGCGTCGCCCCCAGCGCGTCCTTCAACGACAGGTCGAAGTAGGCCGGCAGCACGAGCACGAGCAGCGAGATGCCGAGGTTGATCCAGAGCAGGGTCGTGTCGACGAAGCCCAGGACCCGCAGCCGCTCGGGCACAGGCTCGATTCCCCAGCTCGGCGCTTTCACATCGGCTCCCTTCGCCGGCATGACCCGGATCAGGTTCGACGGGTCTGATCTCAGCCGCTCTTGAAGCGGCACCCCGGTTCGGTCACTCTACCGATCTCATGGGAGTTTCCAACCGGCGAATCTGGACGCTGGTTGTCCTCGCCGCGGCTCTGATCGTCGGCGCCGTGGGCGCGTGGTTCGCGGTCGCGACGGATGGAGCCGATACCGCCAGCGTCACGATCGACGAGCAAACCGGTGCTTACCGTGGCGTTCGCTTCGGAACCTCGGAACGAGACGTGATTCACGGTCTTGGTGAGCCGGATCGCACTCCCGGATTCGTGCCGGCCGGCGAGAGCCCCTCGGTGGTCGGCGTTCCGGAGCGGATACCCGCAGTTGGGCCGGGAGGACGGCTGAAGTACGACGGCGTCGCGTTCCTCGCCGCGCCCGAGGGCGGCGTCTACGCGTTCATCGTGACGGACGCAGGCGCGACGACACGGCGCGGCGTCTCGATCGGCGACCGGATGGACGTTGCCCGGAACAAGTACCGGCTCGATTGCAGGGAGGTGTCGGCCGGCGAGTCGCTCATTGGCGGGCATGAGTTCTATCCCTCCTGCGGCGCGCGCCTCAACAGCGGCATCCGCATCTGGTTCGGCCGTGATCCGATCCGCAGCATCACGCTCGTTTCCGGCACCGTCGGTGCGGCCGGCTGATGGGCGAGCGAAGGCGCCGGTCGTTGACGCCTTTGAGCGGGGAGCTCCGGCCCGAGTCGACGTGGTCACCGTCGGAGCCGGACGAGAAGGTGCGGCGGCGAAAAGAGAAGGAGGTCCCCGCCACCCGCGGTCGCGTTCTCATCGCCGGCCTGAGAAGGAGCGCGATCGCGCTCCTCGTCCTGTCTGCCCTCGTCTGCGGCGCGGCGCTCCTCATGGTCAAGGCGCGCGGCATGAGCCCGAGCCGCGCCTTCCCGCTCGCCTTCTACCTGGGAGGCGCGCTGATCGCCGTCGGCGGCTTCTTCGGCGCGATGACCGGGCCTTCGGCCGATTGGATGCCCGAGGGCGGATTCGGGCGCTACGAGCGTCAGACGTCGCTCAACAGATCGGTTGTGTACGGCGCCTTCGGGGTACTGCTGATCGCCGTCGGCGCGATCATCGACTGGCTCGTCTAGGAGAGAGGGGTCAGGCGGGTCGCAGTCGCCTTGAACGCGGCGACCACGACCTCGCCCGCCTTCAGGCCGAGGCGCTCGGCCGACGCGGCCGTGATCTCCGCCGTCAGCGGCCCGACCCTCACCCGGCGGCGGTTGCCGACCGGGACGATGCTCTCGATCGGGGCGCGAAGGTGGTTCTGGGCCGAGTCGCCGGTCTCCGCCCGCGAGATGGAGATCTCCCACGGGTGGATGACCACGCCGACAGGACCGTCCGCTTCGTCTGTGGAGAGCACCATCGTCCCGGCGTCCAGGACGACCTCGGTCAGCCCGTCGACCCGCAGGCGGGCCTGGCCGGTGAGGAGGTTTCCGCCCGCGAGCTCGGCGACGAACGGCGTGGCCGGGGAGGCGATCAGCTCCTCCGCGGTTCCCGTCTGGACGATCCGGCCCTCGACGAGGACCGCGATCCGGTCGGCCAGCGCGGCCGCGTCGAGGAAGTCGTGCGTGACGAGGATCGACGGGAGCTCGAGCTCGTGGAGGAGCGTCCGCAGCTCCGCCCGGACGCGTCCGCGCGTGTGTGGGTCGAGGGCGGCCATCGGCTCGTCGAGGAGCAGGATCTGCGGCTTGCGGGCGAGCGCTCTCGCGAGGGCTACGCGCTGCCGCTCGCCGCCGGAGAGCTCGGTCGGCTTCGCCTTCGCCAGGTCGCCGATCTCGAGCCGGTCGAGCAGGTCGCCCGGGTCGCCTCCCGCGAAGGCCACGTTTCGCTCGACCGACAGGTGCGGGAACAGCGCGTACTCCTGGAAGACGTAGCCGACTGCGCGCTCCTCGGGCCGGCGGTCGATCCGCCGCTCGCTGTCGAACCAGACCTCGCCGTTCGCCGCGACGAGCCTGCTGGTCGGCTTCGCCAGCCCTGCGATCGCGCGCAGGACGGTCGTCTTGCCCGCGCCGGAGGGGCCGACGAGCGCGACCGTCTCGGCCCCGACGTCGAGCGCTACCTCGACGTCGAAGTCACGAGTCGGAACCTTGAGATCGAGCCGAGCCGTGCCCATGTGAAGACCTTGAGGCCGACGAGTATCGCCGCTCCGACGAGGATGAAGAGCGCGCTGATCGCCAGCGCGACGTCGAAGTCCTGGTCGAACTGTGCGTAGATCGCGAGCGGCAGGGTCTGCGTGACGCCCTGCAGGCTGCCGGCGAAGATCAGCGTCGCACCGAACTCGCCGAGCCCACGCGCCAGTGCCAGCGCGGAAGCGGCTCCGAGCC
Source organism: uncultured Actinomycetes bacterium (assembly GCA_963850415.1). Lineage (GTDB taxonomy): Bacteria > Actinomycetota > Thermoleophilia > Gaiellales > Gaiellaceae > VAXT01. The sequence continues at coordinate 379,179 of CAWKLE010000003.1, read as the reverse complement.
CCCCGGCCGCGAGCGGCAGCGCGATGCGCCCGAACACGCGCCACGGGCCGGCGCCGAGCGTCCGTGCGGCGGAGATCAGGTTCTCGTCCACGCTCTCGAAGGCCGCGATTGCCCCGCGTAGGTAGAACGGGCTCTCGACGAAGGCGACTGCGAGCACGACGGCCGTCTGCGTGAACCCGATGCTGATGCCGAGCGCGTTCAGCTCGTCGCCCAAGAGGCCCAGCCGGCCGAACGCGGCGAGGAGCGCGATCCCGGCGACTGCCGGCGGCATCACGAGCGGGAGCTCGATCAGCGTGATCAGCGCGCCGCGCCCGAGGAACCGCTTCCGTGCGAGTAGGTACGCGGTCGGCGTTCCGAACACGAGCACCGAGACGTGTGCGATCAGGCTCGTCTTCAGGCTGACCACCAGCGCGTCGCGGAACACCGGGCTACCGAGCTGGCCGAACAGATCGCCGATCGGAACGCGCAGGAAGATCGCGAGGAGTGGCAGCAGCAGAAACACGAAGGCGACGCCGGCCGCGACGGCAGTCGTCGCGGCAAACGCGATCCGGCTCACTTCTTCGGCAGTCCGAACCCGGCTCGCTTGAGCAGCAGCCGGCCGCGCTTCGACAGGAGGTTCTTGACGAACGCGCGCGCCTCCACTCGGCGCGAGGTCGAACCGACCATCGCCACCTGATAGCGGATCGGCGGCTGCGCCCAGGCCGGCAGGAAGATCTTCTGAACCTTGGACGCCACGGGCCTCGAATCGGTCACGTAGACGAAGCCCGCGTCCGCCTCGCCGAGAGCGACCTTGGCCACGATCCCCTTCACGTCCGTCTCCTGGCTGACGACGTTGTGCAGCACGGCGTCCTTGATCCCGAGCGCGTCGAGCAGCTGTCGCGTGTACGAGCCGATCGGGACGCTCTGGTCTCCGATCACGAGCTTGATGCCGCTTCGCCTGAGGTCGTAGACGGAATGGATGCCCGCCGGATTCGACTTCGGGACGATCACGATCAGCTTGTTCGTGGCGAACGTGACCGGCTTACGGACTAGACCGTCGTGGTAGAGGAGCTGCGTGTATTTCGGGCTCGCGGAGGCGAAGACGTCGGCCGGCGCGCCCTGCCGGATCTGGAGCGCGAGCTGGTCTGAGCCGGCGAAGCTATAGCGGGGCGTTTTGTCGATCTTCGGGAAGACCTCGGTTAGCGACGCGGCCGCGAAGACGGTGAAGTTCCCGCCGGCGCCGGTCGCACTCGGAAGCGCTAGCGAGACGAGCGCGAAGAGGACGGCGAGCGCTCTCATCTCTCGACCATGATCGAGGTCGCCTTGACGACGGCCGTCGCCGAGTCGCCCGGCTCGAGGGCCAGCTCCTCCGCGGCCTCGCTGGTGATCACGGAGACGATTCGGAACGGGCCGGCCTCGAGCTCGACCTGGGCGAGGAGGCCCTCGATCTTCACCTCGCGCACGGTCCCGGTCAGCCGGTTCCGTGCGGACAGATCGTGTTGGAGCGACCCCCCGCGGAGCCGCTCCACCTCGCTCGCCAAGACGACGCGCCGGTTGGCGTGGTCGCGACGCGTGCGAATACGCCCCTGGCGGTCCCAGCGCCGGAGCGTGTCGATGCTGATGCCGAGGCGCCGTGCAGCCTCTCCCGCGGTGTACGTCTGCCTAGGCATCGCCTAGGCAATCTTACATGACGTCAGGTCGCGAGAAAGTAGACGGTGCAGGCCGCGCCGAACGCAAGGCACCAGACCGCGAACGGGATGAGCGTTCGCGTCTCGAAGTAGCGCATGAGGAAGCGGACTGAGAAGTACGCCGTCAGCCCCGAGCACAGCGACGCGACGAGCGCCTGACCCCGGATCCCGTCCCCTTGCGAACCGAACAACTCCGGGAGCTTGAGGAGGGCGGCGGCGCCGATGATCGGGGTCGCAAGCAGGAACGCAAATCGCGCGGCGTCCTTGTTCGAGAGACCCACGATGAGGCCTCCGCCCATGGCCGCGCCCGACCGGGAAAATCCAGGGATCAGAGCGATCGCCTGGGCGGCGCCGACGACGAACGACTGCGGGAACGACACCTGCCGAGAGATCCGCTTGTCATCGTCCTCGTCGGTCTGCGGCGCTCGACGGCGGAGGGCCTCCGCGCCGAAGAGAAGGACACCATTGAGCATCAGGAAGAACGACGCCGACTGTGGCGATGCGAACAGCCCGCGGAGGGCATGCTCGAGGAGGAGGCCGAGGATTCCCGCCGGAATCGTGCCGACGACGAGGAGCCAGCCGAGCTTGGCATCCCAGTCCTCGGGGTCGATGCCGCGGTCGCGCAGGCTGCGGCCGAGGCCGCGGAAGATCCGCATCCAGTCGTGCCAGAAAAAGCCGAATAGCACGATCGCGGTTGCCAGATGAGTCGCGACGAGGAAGGTGATGAAGTAATCGTCGTTCTGGTGGATGTTCCAGCCGAACAGGCTCGGGAAGATGACGCTATGTCCGAGGCTCGAGATGGGGAACAGCTCGCTGACGCCCTGGAGGAGCCCAAGGACGATCGCCTGGAAGTAGGTGATCGGCTCGGCGGCGATCACGTGCCGGAGGGCTGCTCTGCGCTTCCCTTCTTCCCGGTCTGGAACCAGGCGAAGATCAGGAGGGCAGCGCCAAGCAGGAACGAGGCGATTCCGTGCTTCACGTGATGATGGCTCGATCCTGCCTCGTGACCCGGGATCCAGGATGGGAGCGATCCCGCGGGCACCGCAAAGTAAACGATCCCGAGCACGACGAAGACGATGCCGAGGATGACTGCGGTCGCGATCAGTGCCGGATGCCGTGTGTTCACGAGACCTCCTCGCTCGAGTGTGTCCGCGCGAGCCTACTTGCGCCCGTTGGCCGGGGAACGTACTGAAAGGGCCGCTCACCTGTCGGCGCGAACGGCAAATGTGAAAGGCCGGTAAGCATTCCGCCGCCGTGCGGTGAGGATCGACTCAGGGGCTTTTCCACACATGTGGAAAACGGCTCGGCGGGACGTTCTACGATGAGTACATGCCGCGCAAGACGCTCCAGTTCGAGGCCGGAGACACGTTCGAGCTGCCTGCGGTTAGGGGGCGAGCTCTCCCGCGGCGCGACTTCACGGAGACCTTTTACGACACCGCCGGCGGGCGACTCGGGCTGGCCGGGTTCGTGTTGCGGCGCCGGATCGAGAACGGCAAGGGGCTCTGGCGGCTGAGTGTGGTCTGCGACGGGGTCCCGACGCTCGACGTCGAGGCGCCCGGAGGCCCCGTCGGCCCTCCGGAGGAGCTGCGTGAGCTGGTGTCGGCTGCGTCCGCGGGCTTCGACCTCGCTCCGGTGCTGCGCACGCGGACGCACGCCACCGGGTTGCGGGTCAAGGCGGGACGCAGGTCGCTCGCGAAGATCAGCGTCGCCTCGATCGCGCTCCTCGACGGGCAGCGCACGACGGGCTCGTTCAGCGAGATCGAGCTCGAGCAGCTGGCCGCGACCCGCAAGGAGCTGGCGCGGCTGGAGTCGGCTCTCCGCAAGTCGGGTGCCAAGCGCACGAACGGCGCCGGTCCCCTGGAGCAGGCTCTGGCCCGCGAGCCGCAGCCGGAGCTGCCGCTGCCGTCGACCTCTCTCGAGCAGCTGCGCCCGTACCTTCGGGACCAGTACGCGAGGATGCTCGCCCACGATCCAGGCGTACGGGTCGGGAACGACCCCGAGGACCTGCATCAGCTGCGCGTCGCAACGCGGCGGCTGCGCTCGGTGCTGAAGACGGCCGCACCGATTCTCGATCAGGCCTGGGTGGCCGAGATGCGGAGCGAGCTGGCGTGGCTCGGCGGGGAGCTGGGCCCGGCGCGCGACCTAGACGTCCTGATCCCGTACCTGCGTGAGGAGGCAGGTCGCCTGGATCCGGCCGACCGCAAGGCTCTGGCGCCGCTGTTCAAGAAGCTCGACGATTCGCGCGCCGACGCTCGAAGGAGCATGCTCAAGGCGCTGCGGAGTGAGCGCTACCTTGCGCTGCTGGCCTCGATCGAGGCTGCGGCCGCGGGGCCGCCGCCGGGCGGAGCCGGCTCGCTGCGGGCCGAGGTCGAGAACGAGTTCAAGCGGCTGCGGAAGGCGATGCAACAGGTGGAGGACGAGCCGACCGACGAGACGGTCCACCAGGCGCGCATCAAGGGCAAGCGCGCCCGCTACGCGACCGAAGTGCTCGAGGACGAGCTCGGGAAGCCCGGCGTGAAGCTGATCGACGCGGCGAAGGAGTTCCAGGACGCCGCGGGGGAGCACCACGACGCCGTCGTCGCCGAGGCTCGGATCCGGGCGCTCCTGCGCGGCGTTCGTGCGCAGCGAACGGCACTCGCCGCGGGCATCCTCGTCAGCCGGCAGCGGAACCGCCGCGATGCGGCTGCCGCGGCGCTTTCGAAGGCGTGGCGCCGCTACGAGGAGGCGGCCCGGAAGGTGTGGGCCTGAGCCGCGGCGTGCGGGCAGCCGGCGGAGTCGTCTGGCGGCGCGGTCCGGACGGCCTCGAGGTGCTTCTCATCCACCGGCCGCGCTACGGGGACTGGAGCTTCCCGAAGGGGAAGGCCAGGGACGACGCGGAGAGCGACGAGGACGCGGCGCTCCGCGAGGTCGAGGAGGAAGTCGGTCTCCGCCCCGATCGCGGCCCCGAGCTCGCGAGCACGAGGTACCGCGACTCCAAGGGTCGCCGGAAGGTCGTGCGCTACTGGGCGATGGAGCTTCCATTCGGCGAGGAGCCGATCGCCGGAGACGGCGTCGACGAGGTCCTGTGGGTCGCCTTCGAGGATGCAGCGGAGCGCTTGACATGGGATCGTGACCTGGCCGTGCTCGATTCGCTGCCAGTCGAGGAGCTCGTGTGAGCCTCCTCCTGATCCGCCACGCGCTTGCGGGCCACCGGAACGCGTGGGAGGGAGACGACCGCGTGCGGCCCGTGGACGACCGGGGCCGGCTCCAGTCCGACGCGCTCGTCGAGGCGCTCGCCGCGTTCCAGATCGATCGAATCGTGTCCAGCCCATACCTGCGCTGCGTTCAGACCGTCGAACCGCTCGCCGAGGCGCGCGGGCTCGAGATCGAGCTCGACGAGCAGCTCGGAGCGACGAGGTTGGACGAGGTGGGGGACGTGCTCGAACGGCTGCGCGGCGAGAACGTGGCCGTCTGCACGCACGGCGACCTCCCGTGGCTCGGCGACCGGAAGTTCAAGAAGGGCGCGACGTGGGTCGTGGACGACCAACTCGAGCCGGAGCGCTACATCAAGCCGCCTGCCTAGGCAGCTTGAACCGTCTAGGCGGCTTGTTCTTCGGCCAGCGACTCGAGGACGGCGCCCTCGCGGAGGCCAGCGCGCGCGACGACGAGGGGAACGCCCAGGCGCCTTTGCGCCTCGGCGAGCACGAACGCGCCCGCCAGCAGAGTCTGACCCCGCCAGAGCGGGAAGCCGAACTTCTCGGCGAGCTCTTCGGCTGGTGCCGAGCTGAGGACCGCCTCGGCCTTCGCCAGCTGCTTCGCTCCGAGCGTCCGCCCGACGACGCGGCGCAGCGCCCGAGCCGTTCCGCCCGTGGCCGCGGCGCAGCGCGGAAGTGGTGACGCATGACCCTCGAACGCCCGCTCGATGCTGGCTTTGAGCTCGTCGAGCTCCTCGCTCCGCGGCGGGTCGTGGTCGAGGTGCCGCTGGGCGAGTCGGAGCGAGCCGATGTCGAGGGTGCGGAACCAGACCGGGCCCGCGGCCGTTCCGAAGACGAGCTGCGTTGAGCCCCCACCCACGTCGACCGACGGCGATGCTTGCGGGCGGCGCTGGAAACGTCGAGACCACGCCCGCAAATGCGAGCCGGCCTTCCTCCTCGGCGCTCAGCGGCCGCACGGGCAGCCGCGTCGCAGAAGCGATCGCCTTGACCAGCTCGCTCCCGTTCCTGCTCTGTCGAGCCGGCGCCGTCACGAGCACCTCGATGCGCGTGACCCCCACCTTCGCCGCGTCCCTTGCGTAGTTCCGCGCGATCTTCGCGGCACGGTCGATCTTCTCCGCCGGAATCCGGCCGGTGCGCTCGATGTCCCGGGCGAGCCCCACGGCGGTCCGCTCCTCCCGGACCGGCTTGACGGAGCCGTCCTCGAGCGTCGCGACGAGGAGCCGCACGGTGTTCGAGCCGACGTCGATCGCAGCTACGCGCATCAGGAGGGCATCTTGATGAGTGGACAGGTCGGCATCGAGGCGCTCAGCTGCGCCTGGAGACGGTTCGGCGAGCGCGTGCGAGGGCGTTCCGCATCAGCAGTGCCTGCGCGGACACGCGGCGGTCCTCCTTCTTGGGGCGCAGGCGGCGCCAGGTGCCGTTCCCATTCAGTTCCCACGAGTTCGTGTTGTCGGAGAGGAGGGCGTCGAACATTGCGTTCACCCGCTGGCGCGCGCGGAGGTCGTCGACCGGCACGACCGCCTCGAGCCGGTGGTCGAGGTTGCGAGGCATCAGATCGGCGCTCCCGAGCAGACAGGTCGTCTTGTCTCCTCCCTCGAGCACGAAGACGCGGCTGTGCTCGAGAAAGCGGCCGACGACGCTCCTGACGCGGATGTTCTCGCTCAGGCCCTTGACCCCCGGGCGGAGCGAGCAGATCGACCGGCACACGATGTCGATCTCGGCCCCCGCCCGGGAAGCGTCGTACAGTGCCTCGATGACCTTCTCGTCGGTGAGTGAGTTGACTTTCACGCGGATCCGCGCCTTCTTGCCCGCCTCCGCGACCTGCGAAACCGACTTGATCGCGTCGACCAGCCTCGTGCGGAGCGTGAAGGGCGCGACCAGCAGCTTGCGGAACCGTTGCGGCCGCCCGAACCCGGTCATGTAGTTGAAGAGGTCGGCGACGTCCGAGGCGATGCTCTCGTCGATCGTGAACAGCCCGAAATCCTCGTAGCCCCGGGCGGTCACCGCGTGGTAGTTGCCGGTGCCGACATGAACGTACCGCCGCAGCTCGTCTCCCTCACGCCTGACGACGAGCGTCATCTTGGCGTGCGTCTTCAGGTTCGGGAAGCCGTAGACGACGTGCACTCCCGATCGCTCCAGGGCACGTGACCACTCGATGTTCCGCCGCTCGTCGAAGCGCGCCTTCAGTTCGACGAGGCACACCGTCTGCTTCCCGGCGTCCGCGGCCTCGATCAGGGCGGGAACGAGCGGCGACTCGTCGCTCGTGCGGTACACCGTCGTCTTGATCGCGATCACGTCCGGGTCGCGGGCTGCGGCCTGGACGAACGTCTCGACGCTCGTCACGAACGACTCGTACGGGAGGTGCACGAGGATGTCCCCGCGCCTGATCTCGTCGAAGAGCTCGCCGTCGGTCGTCGGGACCGCGAGGCGCGGCTGGGTCACGCCCCGCCAGCGCTCCTCCTTGAGATCGGGTCGGTCGAGGTCGACGATCTGGTCGAGGTCGGCGAGGTCGAGGAGCCCGTCGACGGGGTAGACCTGGTCGTCGCGTGCGCCTAGGCCGGCCTTGAGGCGCCTCAGCATCTCGTCGGACATCGAGTCGGAGATCTCGATGCGGACCGTGCCGCCGAACCGCCGCCGCTGCAACTCCAGCTCGACCGCCTCCAGCAGGTCGTCCGCTTCGTCGGAGAGCTCGAAGTCGGCGTCCCTCGTGACGCGGAACGGCGCACATTCGGTGATCTCCATCTTCGGGAAGAGCGACGTGAGCGAGTACGTGATCACGTGCTCGAGCGGGAGAAAGAGCTGGCGCTTGCCGACGCTGATGAAGCGGGGCAGGAGCTCGGGCACCTTGACGCGGGCGAATCGTTCCTCGCCCGACTTCGGGTCCCTGACGAACACGCCGAGCGACAGCGACAGCGCCGAGATGTACGGGAACGGCTGACCGGGCCCGACCGCGAGCGGTGTCAGAACGGGATAGATCTCCCGGTCGAAGAGCGCCGCGAGCTCGTCGAGCTCCTTCTCGGAGCAGTCCGCGATTCGGCCGATCAGGATCCCTTCCTTCTCGAGCGCGGGGCGCAGATCGCGCTTCCAGAGGCTCGACTGTTCGGCCGACAGCGCCAGCACCCGCTCGCGGATCTGGGCCAGGGCCTGCTGCGGGGTTCGGCCATCCAGCGAGTGAACCGTGAGGCCCGACGCCTCCTGGCCCATGAGGCCGCTGACCCGTACAGCGAAGAACTCGTCGAGGTGCTGGGAGAACCTCGAGCAAAACTTCAGGCGCTCGAGGAGCGGAAGATTCGGGTCGGCGGCGAGCTCGAGGACGCGCTCGTTGAAGTCGAGCGAGGACAACTCGCGGTTGAGGAACCGCTCGGGTCCCTCGATAGAGGCTTTCTCCTTGTCCACGGTCGTCACTAGCCCGACCGTGCCTCGAGCGTTGCCTCCCCTTTCGGTTGTGCTTCCAGCTTGTAGCCCACTCCGTACCGAGTGTGAACGAACGAGTGACGCGGCGCACGCTTGTCGATCTTCTCGCGGAGCTTGCGGACGAAGACGTCGACCGTCCGGTCGCGCCTCGTCAGCCGGCGGCCCCAGATCTTCTGGAGCAGCTCGTCCCTCGTCAGGACGCGGCCCTGCTCGGAGGCGAGGGCGTACAGGAGCCGGAACTCGGTCGGCGTCAGCGCCACGTTTTCGCCGTCGACATAGGCCTGAAAGCTTCGCGGATCGACGACGAGCTCCTCGATCTCGATCTTCTCGCCGCGCTGGACCTCCTGGGCGCGAACGCCTCTGCGGGCGGCGACCCGCACTCGGGCCACGAGCTCGGACATCGAGAACGGCTTGACGAGGTAGTCGTCGGCTCCGATCTCCAGCGCGTGCACACGGTCCTGTTCGCTGCCGCGGGCGCTGACGACGACGATCGGCGTGCCGATGCCCTCGGCGCGGGCGGTCTCGATCAGCTTCCAGCCGTCCAGGAGCGGCATCATCAGGTCGAGGACGCAGACGTCGGGCCGCTCGAAGCGCAGGCGTGCGAGCCCGGCCTCGCCGTTGCCCATCCACAAAGGGTCGAAGCCGGCCTCAGCGAGATGTGTGGCCATCCCCTTGGCGATCAGCTCGTCGTCCTCGACGATCAAGACCCTCGGCATCGCTTCACAAACTCTTCATGCTCATGGCCTGGACGGGGGTAGAAGCGTGGTGAACAGCCTGTAACCGAGTGGTGAAGGGCCCGGGCTACGGGCCGGGACTCGCGAAAAGTGCTTCGCACTTTCCGCGACGAAGAGCACACGACCCGTCGTAAGGCCGTCCAACTTCCCCGCACTCCATGCGCGTGGTAAAGTGAACGGCCTCGCGTCCGGACCGTTCCTCCCCCGTGGACCGGAATTCAGGGCTCTGCCGTGAACCGGTCACTTCTGCGCCAGAGTCTCCACGTTGAGGGACCGCGATGGGCATCGGGGTGGTGAGGAACGGGTGAGAAAGGGGTGAGCTAGCCGAGCGACGCGATCGCCGACTGCGGACGGCTCATGGCTGCGTCGACGAGGGCCTTCATCGCCGCGGCGAAGATGTCGCTGCCGAGCGAGTACTCGTCGTTGAACTCGACCGCGCCGTTCAGCTCGATCACGGCCCAGCCGTCACCCACGATCGGCAACAGGTCGACGCCGACCAGATCTGCTCCCACGGCGGCCGCGGCGGCCAGCGCGAGCTCGATCGCCGCGCGAGGAGGATCCGCGTGCTGGCGCTCCGCTCCCAGCGCGACGTTCGTCCTCCACTCGCCCTCGGCGGCCTGCCGGCGAACCGCGCCGACCACCTGTCCGGCCGAGATGACGATCCGCAGGTCGTGGCCCAGCGGCGGAATGAGCTCCTGCATCAGCACTCCGTGCGTGCGGAACCACGGCCGCTCCGAGATCTCTTCGAGCGCCTCGGTCAGCTGCCTGCGGGTCGTGCACAGCATCACGTCGCTGCCCCACGACCCGAACCGAGGCTTGAGCACGACCGGAAGCTCGATCGTCCCCACGTCGGCTGTTCCGTCGAAGTGGAGCGTGCGCGGATGCGGCAGCCCGGCGGCTTCGAGCAGGCGGGACGTCTGAAGCTTGTCGTGCGTCGCCATCAGCGCGCTGAGCGGGTTGAGGACCGTGATCCCCTCGTTCTCGATGAGCCCGACCTCCCAGCTGCCGGTCTCCATCCCGTCCAGGCTGCGCAGCACGTCGAGACGGGCAAGCGCCGCATCGCCGGGGCCGAGCCACCCGCGGATCCGCGACGGGCGGACGATCTCCGCCTGGACGCCAGGCGGCGCGGCCTCGACCAGTCTCAGGTTCGTTTCGCTCTCGCTATGTGCGATCAGGGCGACGCGCATGGCAGCACATTGTGCGTGCTGTGGACCGGAAAAACCAGAGGAATCCATCTTTTATCCAGTTGGCCACCATCCGGCCAACCGTTACACGTGATGGTTAGCCGAATCGTCCATTTCTCGCCCCACCCCGCGAGAAATGGCGAAGCCCGCGGCGACAGCCCCGGGCGAGCCCGCAAAGGCGTGCGTCGGCCTACCCGAATCGTCCGGTGACGTAGTCCTCGGTGCGGCGGTCCTTGGGCTGCGTGAAGATCGTCCTCGTGGCGTCGTACTCGACGAGCACGCCTGAGCGGTGGCCTTCCTCGCCCTTGCTGATGCTGAAGAACGCGGTCATGTCCGCCACGCGCGCGGCCTGCTGCATGTTGTGCGTGACGACGACGATCGTGTAGTCGCGCTTCAGCTCGTGCATCAGGTCCTCGATCCGCGTCGTCGCGATCGGGTCGAGCGCCGAGGCCGGCTCGTCCATGAGGATCACGTCGGGCTCGATCGCGAGGCAGCGGGCGATGCAGAGCCGCTGCTGCTGGCCGCCGGAGAGCGACCATGCGCTCCGCTTGAGCCGGTCCTTGACCTCGTCCCAGAGCGCGGCGCGGCGGAGCGCCTTCTCCACGCGCTCGTCGAGCTCGTGCTTCAGGCCGAGGATCCGCGGGCCGTAGGCGATGTTCTCGTAGATCGACTTCGGAAACGGGTTCGGCCGCTGGAAGACCATGCCGATGCGCCGGCGGACGCCGACCGGGTCGATGTTCCTCGCCTGGAGGTCGATGTCGTGGTACAGGATGCGGCCCTCGGTCTTGAAGTTCGGGATCACATCGTTCATCCGGTTCAGGCAGCGGATGAAGGTGCTCTTGCCGCAGCCCGAGGGGCCGATGATCGCCGTCACCATCCGCTGGTAGATCTCGAACGAGACGTCGCGGATCGCCGCCGCGTCGCCGTAGAAGGCGGTCAGGTTCTCGATGCCGAAGACGCGGTCGCGCGCCAGCGTCTCCGCAGGCGGCTTGGCCGCCAAGAGGGACGGGTCGATCGCGCTGGGGAGCCCGGCGCGTTCTGCGGGATCCTGCACGCTGATGTCCAAAGGGTAGTTGACCTCGGTCATCGTTCTCCTTTCAGACGCCGGACGCTCCTGTCTGCAAACCAGCGTGCGATCAGGCTGGCTATGAGGATGATTCCGATCAACACCGCGGCGGCGCCCCACGCCTGCTGGTGGAGAACCGGGTCGGCCTGCTCCGCCGAGGTGAAGATGAACATCGGGATCGAGGCGACCGGCTGTCGCGGGTCGTAGCTGACCGAATCGCTGTAGAGGGCGCTCGTAAAGAGAAGGGGCGCCGTCTCGCCGGCGGCGCGCGCGGTCGCCAGAGTCGCGCCGGTGACGATTCCGCCGACCGCCTGGGGCAGGACGACGCTCAGGGTCGTCCGCCACTTCGCGGCGCCCAGCGCGAGGCTCGCTTCGCGCATCGACGCCGGGACCAGGGCCAGCACCTCCTGGGTCGAGCGGGCGATCATCGGCACCATCAGGATCGCGAGCGCGAAGCTCGCCTTCCACGCCGCCTGGCCGTGGCCGACGACGACGAAGACGAAGACGAAGATGCCGAGCACGATCGCCGGGATCCCGTTCAGCACGTCGAACGCGAGCGTGAGCACACCGGCCAGCTTCCTCGGCGCGAGCTCGTTCAGGTAGATCGCCGTCAGGATCGCGACGGGTAGCGCCATCAAGAGCGCGATCCCGATGATGATGAGCGTGCCGATGATCGCGTTCTCGATCCCTGAGGCAGGCCGCGGCCCGAAACCGGAGTAGAGCGCCTGTGACTTCGTGAAGAAGTCGAGGTTGACCGCGTGCCAGCCACGGCTCACGACGGATCCAACAACGACGACGAGCACTGCGACAGCCAGGAGGGCGGCTACGGTCGCGGCCCCTTCCACGATCCGGTTCACGATGCGGCGCCGGCGCATGCGCTCGCTGCGGAAGAGATCGGCTGTCGGGGGTTGGGCGCTCATCGGATCTGGTGGCGGCCCGCGACGCGCCGGACGATCAGCTGGGCGGCGAGGTTGGCGATCAGGGAGAAGACAAGGAGGATGACCGCGAGGTAGACGAGTGACGCGATCTGGAGCGCCGTGTCAGCGCCCTGGTACTGGCCTGCGATCCTGCTGGCCAGCGTGTCGCCCGGCTGGAAGAGCGAGCTGTTGATCGCGACCCGGTTGCCGATCACCTGGGTGACCGCGATCGCCTCGCCGAGCGCCCGCCCGAGCCCGAGGATGAGCGCGGCGGCGATTCCGGCCCGGGCGTAGGGAAACACGACTCCTCTGACGACCTCCCAGCGAGTCGCGCCGAGTGCCAGAGCTCCATCCTTCAGCTCGGATGGAACGCCGACGAAGAGCTCCCGGCAGATGCTCGAGATGATCGGGATCATCATGATCGTCAGGATCAGGATCGCCGCGAACATGTTCGACCCGACGGTCGGCTCGGTGCTGAAGATCGGGAGCCAACCGAGCGACCCGTGCAGTGCAGGCCCGATCTTTCCGGTGATGAACGGGCCGAGCACGAGGATCCCCCAGAGCCCGAGCACGACGCTCGGGATGGCCGCGAGCAGCTCGACAAGAGGAGCGACCACCGCGCGGATCCAGCGCGGCGCGAGCTCGCTGAGAAAGAGCGCGATTGCCAGCGAAATCGGCGTTGCGAGGAGCAGGGCGCCGAAGGACGTGACGATCGTCCCGAAGATGAACGACTTCGCGCCGAAGAGCGTGTTGCCCTTGTCCCCCCACGCCTGAGTGGTCAGGAAGTGGAGCCCGAACTTCTGCATCGCTGGCCAGGCCTCGACGAAGACCTCGCGGGTGATGAGCGTGAGTAGTGCAACTCCCGTCAGCGCGGCCGCGCACGCGACGACGTAGAGAACGGCGTCCCCAGGGCGGAAGCGGCCCCGCCGCTGAAGGGCGGCGGGGCCGGGGGCTCGTTCGTGCGCGACTGACATCCGCGCGAGTCTGACGACCTAGGAGTGAACCTTCTTGAGCGTCGCCTTGCCGCGTGTGACGACGATCTTCGGAACGGGCTGGAAGATCAGCGGAGGCCCGGACTGCTGCCCCGAGGTGAGCGCCCACGTGACGAACGGCTTCAGCAGGTTCGCCTTGTCGGACTGCGTTCGCAGGATCACGTAGGTGTACGTGCAGATCGGATAAGCCTTCGCGAATCGCTTACCGCCAGGCGGGTTCACGATCGAGAGTTCGTTCGTGGCGCTGAACTTCCGGTCGGCCAGCGAAGCGGCTCTGATGCCGGCGAGACCGGGCCGGGCGAATTTCTTCGCGCGGTTCTGAACCGAGAAGAACTTCAGGTGGTTCTTCAGCGAGTATGCGATGTCCGCATAGCCGAGAGCGCCGGGGGTCCTCGAGACGACGCCCGAGACGCCGGAGCTACCGCGTGCGCCGACGCCGGCCGGCCAGTTCACGCTGGTGCCGCGTCCAATCTGCGACTTCCACTGCTTGCTGACCGTGTTCAGGTACGTGGTGAAGTTGTACGTCGTGCCGCTCGAATCGCTCCGATAGACCGGGGTGATGTCGAGGGAAGGCAGGTTGACGCCGTTGTTGACGGCCTTGATCTTCGGGTCGTCCCACTTCTTGATCTGGCCGAGATAGATGCCTGCGATGATCGGGCCAGTGATGTGCATGTTGTTCGGAAGGCCGGGCAGGTTGTACATGACGGCGGTGGCGGAGAGAGCCCATGGGAGCTGGACGCAGCCGCCGCATGTCTTGAACTGGTCGGCCGTCAGTGGCGCGTCGCTGGCGCCGAAGTCGACGGTCTTGGTCGAGATCGCCTGGATGCCGCCGCCGCTCCCGATCGGGTTGTAGGAGATCTTTGCTGGTTGGTATTTCGTCTGCCACGCGCCGACCAGCGGCGCGACGAAGGTCGAGCCTGCTCCTCTGAGCTCGTCCGCCTGGGGACGAGCCTGTGCGCCGCCGACGCTGACGGCTACCGCAGTGGCGATAGCGACTGTCAGAACGGAAAGCACGGCAAGAGGCCGCTTCCTGCGTGTAGCGAATGCTTTCATGACTCTCCTCGAGTCTCCTTTCGTGGGTCGTCTCAGACCAATGCGGTCCGGCCGCAAGGTACGGCCCGCTAGAGGAGCTGGGGGCTGCGGGATGGTGAAGATCTGGTGTCAGGCCTGTGAACGCGCGCGGTGCTATTCCTGCGGGTTCGAGCGGAGGAAGTGGTACGTCAACGCCCCCAGAACGGCGCCCGTCAGCGGCGCGGCGATGTAGAGCCAGAGCGCGTGCAGGTCGCCGCTGAAGAATGCGGGCCCGATCGAGCGCGCCGGGTTCATCGACGCGCCCGAGATCGGGCCGCCGAAGAGTGCGTCCAGCCCCACGGTCCCCCCGATCGCGATCGCCGCGGCTTCGCCCACGGCACGCGTATCAGTGGCGACGGCCATGATCACGAACATCAAGAAGAAGGTCAGCAGCAGCTCCCAGAGGAACGACTGGGCCTGCGAGCCCGACGGGCAGCGTCGCGCCGACGTGCGCGACATTTCCCAGCGAGGCGCGGAGGATCGCCGCAGCAGCGAGGGCGCCGAGCAGCTGGGCGCCCCAATAGCCGAGAACTCTCGTCCACGGAAAGTGCCGGTTCAGCGCGAAGGCGAAGCTGACCGCGGGGTTGAGGTGCGCTCCCGACACGTGGCCGACGGCGTAGATCATGACCATGATCACGAGCCCGAAGCTGAGAGCGACCCCGAGGTGTCCGAGCGCATCCGTCTTCGCGTCGACCATGATCGCGCCGCAGCCTGCGAAGACGAGCGCGAACGTGCCGACGAACTCGGCGGTCAGCCGACGCGCAGTCGTCAAACGGCTTCGGGGAGCAGTTCGGCGATCAGGTGTTGCACGCGCTCGTCGATCTCGTCGCGGATGCGCCGAACCGTCTCGAGGTCCTGCCCGGCCGGGTCTTCGAGCACCCAGTCCTCGTATCGCTTGCCCGGATAGATCGGGCATGCATCGCCGCAGCCCATCGTGATCACCACGTCTGCGGCGCGCACGACCTCGTCGGTCAGCGGCTTCGGGAACGCCTCGCTCATGTCGACGCCGAGCTCCTCGAGGGCGATGACCGCGTTCGGGTTGATCTCCTCTCCCGGTGTGGAGCCGGCGGAGCGCACGTTGATGCGCCCTCTCGAGCGCAGCTTCAGGAGACCGGCGGCCATCTGGCTGCGACCAGCGTTGTGGACGCAGACGAACAGCACCTCGGGCTGCTCTTTGTCGACGATGCCTTCCGCCTGAGCGAGAGCCTTCAGGCGCTCGCGTGTGAACCGGTGAGCCAGGACGGGAACGAAGACGTTGATCCTCGCCTCGCCGAGCAGATCCGTCGATTCCGCCATGTAGTGGGCGATCGTCTCCTGCGAGAAGACTCCTGCGAACTCCTCGGCCAGTCGATCCGCCGCCTGATCGATGTGGTGTCGCGTAACGGGGTCGAGTGTCTCGTGCACTGGTCCCTCCTCGTCAACTCGGAGCTCTCAACAGCACCGGGCGCTCGTCGCGGGCTGCAGGACCGGAAGTTGACGCGCGCGTCGCTCCGACCTCACCGCCTTCACGATCGCCCCGTGCATACCGTCTGCGACCGCATGGGTGAACTCGACGGAGACATCCTCGAAGCCGGCGGCCTCGAGCCCGGCGACGTATTCGCTCTTGGAAAGCGCCCCGGCGATGCATCCGACGTGGCTTCCGCGCTCGGCCCGCTCTGCGGGCGACAGCTGGTCCTCGGCGACGACGTCCGAGATGCCGAGCCGCCCACCTGGCTTCAGCACACGGCCCATCTCCGTCAGGACCGCGGGCTTGTCGACCGAGAGGTTGATCACGCAGTTCGAGATGACGACGTCGACCGAGTCGGCCGGGAGCGGGATCTGCTCGATCGCGCCTTTCAGGAAATGGACGTTCGGGATCCCGGCCTCGGCGGCGTTCCGGCGGGCGAGGGCGAGCATCTCGTCGGTGAAGTCGAGCCCGTAGGCGGTTCCGCTCGGCCCGACACGCTTCGCGGACAGGATCACGTCGATCCCGCCGCCCGATCCAAGGTCGAGGACGACCTCGCCTTCGCGAAGGTCGGCGACAGCCGTCGGGTTTCCGCAGCCGAGCGATGCGAGCGCGGCCGAATCGGGGATCTCGTCCCGCTGGGCGGCGCTGTACAGCCCCTCACCGAAGTCGGTTGCCTTCCCGTTGCAGCACGAGCCGTCGCCGCAGGTCGCGATCGATCCGGTGCCGACGGCCCGCGCGGCCTGGGCGTAGCGCTCGCGGACCTGCTCGCGCAGCAGGTCGGCGGACTCGGTCGTCATGCGACGCTCTCCGGGATGCGAACGAGACCGGCGAGCTGCTCGAACGCATCCGTGTTGAGCGAGAAATAGGCCCACTTGCCGCGCTGCTCGCGGTCGAGCAGGCCGATCTCCGTCAGCTTCTTCAGGTGATGGCTGACCGTCGCCTGGCTGAGCCCGAGAGCCGGCGTGAACTCACATGCGCAGACCGGCTCACCGGCGGTCGCGACGAGACTGAGGATCTTCACCCGGGCCGGGTCGCCGAGCGCCTTGAAGACCCGGGCCGTCGCCTCCGCCTCGTCGTCTGCGAGCGAGGGCGTGCCGACCGGAACGCAGCAGTCGATCACCCGGAGGTTCGTCATATCGACGCCCATCGTATTGACGGAAGTCGATATGTCAAGCGGTTTCAGGCCAACTCGACAGGATCGCCGACGCTGACCCGGCCGGGGTCCGTGACCGCCGCATACACGCCGAAGGGCAGCGGCTCCGTCGCATCGATGCCCGGCCGGTAGGCGGCCAGCGCCTTCAGCGTGTCGAGGTCGGGCGAGCCGGTGTCCGGGTGTTGCATCGTCACCGCACAGCGACCGACGTTCCCCTGAGGCACGACGACCGCATCGCCGAGCTTCACGCGAAGTCCGAGCCACTCGTCTTCCTCGTGCTCGCGCAAGCCGTCGACGCCGAAGTTCATCCGGAAGCGGCGCTCGTCGACCGCGTCGACGCCGAGGACTTGCGCCATCGCGCGCAGCGAGCCGGTCCCGAGGAGCGTCGCCGCGCCGCCGCGCAGCCGATCCGTGGCCGGCGCGGAGGCCCGAACGAGCCGAAGGTTCCGGCCGGCGAACTCGGAGATCGCCTCGCTCCACGGCCCCTCGACCACGCGCACGTCCACGGTCGTCCTCCAGAACAGTGCCCTGAGCGAACCGTCGAAGCCGACGTGCCGGGCAACCGTCGTGCCGTCGGGAAACGAGAGTGTCAACGAATCCGCCTCGCCGTCGTACTGCCCGGCGATCTGCTGGAGGATGCCGCGGCCCTTGCTGTTCACGAGGCGGTCGTTCTCGTCGACGAGGAAGAACTGTCGATCGCCCGCGACTCCGGCCTCGGTCAGTTCGCAACGGTCTAGCTGCTGGACCGCGAGGCCCTTGACCGGGCAGTACGAGATCCAGGCGACACGCGCGCTCAAGCGCCGAAACCTACCTGGCGGCTACTTCGGCTCCGGCTCGAGTTTGTAGCCCACGCCGTAGCGGGTCTGGATGAACGTGTGCCGCGGCGCCTGGCGGTCGATCTTGTCCCGGAGCTTGCGGACGAACACGTCGACGGTGCGGTCGCGGTGGCCCTCGCGGCGACCCCAGAGCTTCTGCAGCAGCTCGTCGCGGCTGACGACCCGGCCCTGCTCGAGCGCGAGCGCATAGAGCAGCCGGAACTCCGTCGGCGTCAGCCCGGCGCTCTCGCCGTCGAGGTACGCCTGCACATTGAGCGGGTCGATCCGGAGCTCCTCGATCTCGATCGGCTCGCCGCGCTGCTCCGGCTGCTCGCGCCCGCCTCGGCGTGACGCGACCTGAACCCGTGCCACGAGTTCCTTCATCGAGAACGGCTTCACGAGATAGTCGTCCGCGCCGATCTCGAGCGCGTGCACCCGGTCGTGCTCGGTCCCGCGCGCACTGACCACGATGATCGGTGTTCCGAGGCCCTCAGCCCGCGCCGATTCGATCAGCCGCCAGCCGTCCATTCGCGGGAGCATCAGGTCGACGACGCACACATCGGGCGTCTCGAAGCGCAGCCGCTTGAGGCCGTTGTCGCCGTCGCCGACCACGACCGGGTCGTAGCCCGCGAGCGCCAGATGGTGCGCCATGCCCTGCGCGATGACGTCGTCGTCTTCGACGATCAGGACCTTCGCCATACTGACGCCGATTATGGAGAACCCCGAGCTCGAGGCGGAACGGGGGCGGCAGCTGCTCGAGGAGAGCTCGGAGATCGTCCTCGTGCTGGACGAAGACGATCGGCTAGTCGTCGCCAGCCGCCGCGCGCGCGAGACCCTGGACGGGCTCGTGCCCGGTCAGGCCGTCCCGGAGCAGCTCCTGCAGAGCGAGCCGTGGCGCCCTCGGCGCGTTCCGGTCGAGGTCGACGGCAAACGTGAATCGCTCCTCTACCTGCGCGAGCCGGGCGATCTCGCCGCCTACGAGGAGCTTCGCGCCGGGTTCACGGCGGCGGTCTCGCACGAGCTGAGGACGCCGCTTGCCCGGCTGCTGGCGCTGCTCGAGACCGCGATGCTGCCCTCGGCCAGCGTCGACGAGCTGCTGGAGCAGGGGAAGGCCGAGGTCGAGAACATCCGCGAGCTGATCGACGACGTCCTGTTCCTGAGCGAGCTGGAGACCGGCCGCGCGGTCGTCTCGCTCGCATCGATCCCGGCCGCGCCGGTCGTGCGCCACGTGATGGACGGGCTCGCCGAGCGGGCCTCGCGGGCCGGAGTGCTGCTCAAGGTCGAGCTCGACGACGAGGCGCACGTCCCGCTCCGGCCGCGGATGCTGCGCGTCGTGGTCGAGAACCTCGCCGAGAACGCGATCCGCTACGCGGGCGACGGCGTGACGTTCTCGATCTCCGTCGAGCGGGCCGGCGACGACGTGCTGATCATCGCCGCGGACGACGGAGTCGGAGTGAGCGCCGCCGACCTTCCGCGCCTGTTCGAGCGGTTCTACCGAGCCGACCGCGCGCGAGCTTCCCGCGGGACGGGTCTCGGCCTTGCGATCGTCAAGCACATCGTCACGAGCGCCGGCGGCCACGTCGAGGCCACGAGCCGCGAGGGCCTCGAGATCCGGATCACCTTCCCCGGATGAGCGACGAGCCGGTCTTCGACATCCGGGACCTCGCGGTCAGCTACGACGGCAGGCTCGCGCTGCGCGACGTCACGTTCCAGGTCGAGCAGAACGAGGTGACCGCGATCATCGGCCCCTCGGGCTGCGGGAAGAGCACGTTCATCCGCTGCCTCAACCGGATGAACGACGTCGTTCCCGGAGCCAAGGTCGAGGGGACGATCCTCTACAACGGTCTCGACCTCTACGGCCGCGGTGTCGACCCGGTCGAGGTGCGCAAGCGGATCGGAATGGTCTTCCAGCGCGCGAACCCGTTCCCGAAGTCGATCTACGACAACGTCGCGTACGGGCCGCGCTCGCTGAGGATGCGCGGCAATCTCGACGAGCGGGTCCAGGGAGCGCTGGAGCGGGCCGCGCTCTGGGACGAGGTCAAGGACCGGCTCAAGCGAAGCGCGCTCTCGCTCTCCGGCGGCCAGCAGCAACGGCTCTGCATCGCCCGCGCGCTCGCCGTCGAGCCCGACGTGATCCTGATGGACGAGCCCGCCTCGGCTCTCGACCCGATCGCGACGACGCGAATCGAGGACTTGATGCATGCGCTCAAGGAGACGTACACGATCGTGATCGTCACCCACAACATGCAGCAGGCCGCGCGCGTCGCCGACAGGACGGCGTTCTTCAGCGTCGAGCGCCTGGACGGCTCCGAGCGGACGGGGATCCTCGTCGAGTACGACCTCACCCCGAAGATCTTCACGCAGCCGTCCGATCGCCGAACCGAGGATTACGTGACCGGGAGATTCGGGTAGGTTCGGGCCATGCGCGTCACGCTGCAGGAAGAGATGGACACCCTGCAGGCGTCGCTGCTCGAGGAAGGCGACCTCGTCCTGCGCGCCGTGCGCGGGTCGATCAACGCGCTTCGCGAGAACGACCCGGAGCTCGCCGACGAGGTGATCTCCTTCGACGACGACGTCGACGCCCGCTACCTCGCGCTCGAGCAGAGCATCGAGTCGCTGCTCGCGCGGCAGACGCCGGTCGCGGTCGACCTGCGGTTCGTGCTCGCGGTCCTGCACTCGAACCTGCACCTCGAGCGGATGGCCGACCTCTGCGTGACGATCTCCAAGCTGACGAAGCTCGCGCACGGGCTGCCGCCGGACGAAACGCTTATCGAAGCCTTCGACGAGATGGCCTCGCGGGCCGAGGAGATGATCCGCGTCGCGCTCGACTCGTTCGCGGCGCGAGACGTCGAGGGCGCGGAGAGCCTCGTCGACCTGGACGAGCTGATCGACCGCACGAACAGGCGGGTCGCGAGCTACATCCTCGACCTCGGCGGCGAGATGGACAAGCGCGAGTGGGGCCTGCGCATGCTGCTCATCTCGCGCTGCCTGGAGCGGATCGGCGACCACGCCGTCGACATCGGCGAGCAGACCGCGTACCTCGTGACGGGCGAGTTCCGCGAGTTCACGGACGCCTCGGACCCCGAGCGCCTCGATACCTAGTTAAGTTCCCGCCGCAATGCGGCTCGCACTCGTTCCCAAGACGACAGCGTTCTACGACCTGTTCGCCCGGTCCGGCGAGAACCTGCTCGAGGCGGCGCGGCTCGTCGAGCGGCGCTTCGCCGAGTTTCCGCAGGACACCGTGCGCCAGTCCGACGTCAAGGCGCTCGAGACCCGTGGCGACGAGCTCACCCGCGAGACACTTGAGCTGCTCAACACGCAATACATCACTCCGTTCGACCGCGAGGACATCTACGACCTCGCGAAGGCGATCGACGACGTCGTCGACTACATGGACGAGGCATCGGACCTGCTCGGGCTGTACAAGGTCGAGTCGCGGCTGGACGCGGCGCTCGAGCAGTGCAGGGTGCTCGTCGACATCGCGGAGCATCTCTCCACCGCGCTCGCGGAGCTCAAGCAGCTGCGTCGCATCGAGCCGCACGTCGTCGAGATCAAGCGGCTCGAGGACGAGGGGGACCGGATCGTGCGCGAGGCGATCGCGGGGCTCTTCGAGAACACGACTGACGCGCTGACGGTCATTCGCTGGAAAGACATCCTCGAGGCGCTCGAGGAGGCGATCGACTCCTGCGAGACCGCGGCCGACCTGGTCGGGAACATCGTCGTCAAGAACGTCTAGGGCGAGACTGAAATGCAGCTGACGCTCATCGTGGTCATCGTGACCGCCCTCTTCTTCGACTTTACGAACGGGTTCCACGACACGGCGAACTCGATCGCGACGAGCGTCTCGACTCACGCGCTGTCGCCGCGGATGGCCGTGCTCAGCTCGGCGATCCTGAACTTCGCGGGTGCGTTCTTCTTCTTCGCCGTGGCGGCGACGATCGCGACCGGAATCGTCGACCCGGCCGCGATCACGCTGAAGGTCGTCCTCGCCGGGCTCGTCGGCGCGATCACGTGGAACCTGATCACGTGGTACCTCGCGATCCCGTCGAGCTCCAGCCACGCGCTGGTCGGCGGGATCATCGGCTCCTCTGTTGCGGCGACGGGCGGCTTCGCGGTCGTCAACTGGGACGGGCTCAAGAACAAGGTGCTCGTCCCCTCGCTGCTCGCTCCGGTCGCGGGGCTCCTTGGCGCAGCGTTGCTGATGACGATCACGCTCTGGCTGATCCGCAAGCGGGCTCCGGCGCTGGTCAACCGGATCTTCCGCCGGCTGCAACTCGTTTCGGGCGGGTTCGTCGCCTTTACCCACGGCACGAACGACGCGCAGAAGACGATGGGCGTGATCGCGCTCGCGCTGATCGTCTCCGGGCACCTCGCCGCGGACCCGTTCACGGTTCCCCTCTGGGTCAAGATCTGCTCCGCGACGGCGATGGCCCTCGGGACGTACGCGGGAGGCTGGCGGATCATCCGCACCCTGGGGCAGCGGATCGCGAAGCTCGAGCCGCCGCAGGGCTTCGCCGCGCAGACGTCGACCGCGGTCATGCTCTGGCTGACCGCACGCGCCGGGTACCCGGTCTCGACGACCTACGTGATCAGCGGCTCGGTGCTCGGCGCCGGCGCGAGCACGAGGTTGTCGGCGGTGCGCTGGGGTGTTGCCGGGAACATCCTCGTCGCGTGGATCATCACGATCCCGTGCGCGGGCCTCGTCGGCGCGGCGATGGAGTACGTGACGAGGCTTCCCGGCGGGGTCGCCTACGTGTTCCTGCTCACGGCCGGGATCGCGGTGCTCGCGTTCACCGGCCGGAGCATCGAGGCCCGCAGGTACCGCATGGCTTCGGCCCCCGCTCCGTCTTAACCATCCCTCAAACTCGGGTTAACGAGCGGCGGGTTATACAGAGGCCGTGCAGCTTCCCGTGCGGAAAGAGTCCATGCCGATGGCCGGCGCGCTGCTCGTGGCGGCGCTTGCGGGCGGGACAGTCGCGGTGATCGGCGCCGCGCTCGTCGGAACGGGCGAGCACACGACCACGATTCGCGAGCTCGTGCCGGCTCCGCAGAGTCTCCCGGGCGACATCTCGCAGACCTCCCAGGCTCGCCCACTCACCGTCCGCGCCATCTACGACCGAGACGCGCCAGGAGTCGTCCAGGTCACGACGACGACGAAGGTCAAGCTTCCGCAGACCGACTGGTTCGGCAACCCGTTCGGCCCGCCCGGCACCGAGGTGCAGCGCTCACTCGGGTCGGGCTTCGTCATCGACAAGGCCGGCTACATCGTCACGAACTACCACGTCGTCGGCAACGCCCGGTCGGTCCAGGTCAGTTTCTCGAACAACGACTCGATGAGCGCCGAGATCATCGGCAAGGATCCGGCAACCGACGTCGCCCTGCTCAAGGTGCGGGCCACCTCACGTGCGCTCAGGCCACTCCTGCTCGGCAACTCCGACGGCGTTCACGTCGGAGACCAGGTAGCGGCGATCGGGAACCCGCTCGGCCTCGATCGCAGCATCACGCTCGGGATCGTCAGTGCGCTTCACCGCTCGCTGACCTCTCCCGAGGGCACGCCCATCGACCGCGTCATCCAGACCGACGCTGCGCTCAACCACGGCAATTCGGGCGGCCCGCTGCTGAATGCGCAGGGCCAGGTGGTCGGCGTCAGCTCGGCGGTCTCGACCGGAGACTCGGGCGAGGCCAACACCGGAATCGGTTTTGCAATTCCCATCAACACTGTGCGCGACGTCGTCGCCGAGCTGAAGGCTCAGGGCCACGTCGACCACCCGTACCTCGGCGTCGTCACGCGGCCCGTGTCGACGGCGATGGCTCGGGTCTTCAACCTGAGACGGGGGCTGCTCGTAGAGAGCGTGGCCGCCGGAAGTGGCGCAGATCGGGCGGGTCTGCATGGCGGCACCGACCAGGTTGTGGTCGAAGGCGAGAGCTATCAGCTCGGCGGCGACGTAATCACGAAGGCGGACGGCATGGCCGTCACGACGACCGAGGGCCTGCGCGAGATCGTCTCGCACTACAAGCCCGGCGAGTCGCTGTCCGTCGAGTTCTACCGCGGCACAGAGCCTTTGAAAGCTCAGATCAAGCTCGGTCGGCAATCTCCCCTCCCCTGAGACACGCCGGCCTGACGGCGGCTCAACGGGGGAACCCCCTGGTTCCCCCGTTAGGCCCCATCCTTGCGGGTGGGGGCTCGCTTCGTGTGTTTCAGGAGCCGGGATCGCTGAGAGACTTGGTTCGTGATCGAGTCACATTTCGGGGAGTCGCCGCCTTTCTCGATCGGCGTCGAGGAAGAGTTGATGGTGCTCGACGCGGAGACGCTCTTGCTCGCTCCGCGGGCGGCCGAGTTGATCGCTGCTTCCAAGGGCTCGGAGCTGCCTGGGACGCTCAAGGCTGAGCTCTTCGCCTCCGCGCTCGAGCTGAACACCGAGGTCTGCGCGTCTCCGGCCGAGGCCGAGGAGGCGCTGCGCGAGCTGCGCGCCGAGGCGAGCCGTCTGGCCGAGGAGCGGGGCTTGCGTCTCGCGGCGGCAGGAAGCCATCCGCTCAGCCGGCCCGAGGACGAGGAGATCGCCGACGAGTCTCGCTACGAGGAGTTCATCGCCTACGCGGGCGTGTCGGCCCAGAGGCAGGGCGTCAGCGGGCTGCACGTCCACGTCGGCATGCCGAGCTCCGAGGCGTGCTTCCACGCGCTCGAGGGCGTCCTGCCCTGGTTGCCGGTCGTGCTCGCACTCTCGGCCAACTCGCCCTATCTCCGGGGCGAGGAGACGGGCATGCAGTCGAACCGCGCCGAGGTGCTCGCACAGCTGCCCCGGAGCGGGGCTCCTCCCGCGTTCGCGTCCTACGAGGACTGGGAGGCGTTCGTCGACTACTTCGTGCGGCTTGGCATCGGCGCCGACTACACGCGGTTCTGGTGGGACATCAGACCGCATCCGAAGTTCGGGACGCTGGAGATCCGGATGCCCGACCAGCCGACCTCGCTCGCGGTCACAGCGGGGATCACCGTGATCGTGTGGGAGCTCTGCCGGGCAGCGCTCGAGCGGCCACGCCCCGAGCTCGATCCGGCGGCGCGCGGCCTCTACCAGCAGAACCGCTGGGCGGCGGCGCGCTTCGGCCTGAACGCGGAGCTCTTCCATCCGGAGGCCGAACGCACCGCGCGGGCGTCGGAGCTGGCCGCCGAGCTTGCGGGCGACCGGCTCGACACGACGCGGACCGAGGCCGATCGCCAGCTCGAGGTGGGGCGCGCAAACGGCCTCGAAGCCGTCTGCGCGGACCTCGTCGAGCGCACGCTAGGTTAAGGGCGTGTCAGTCCAGACCGAGACGCTCCAGGTGACCGGCATCCGCTGCGAGCGTTGCGTCGGCCGCCTCGCCGTGACGCTTCGCGATCACCCGGGCCTCGAGCAGGCGAACGCGAACCTGATGGGTCAGGTCACGCTCTCCTGGGACGACGAGCGGACGAGCCGCGACGACCTGCTCGCCGCGCTGGCGCGCGGCGGCTTCCGCGCCGCCTAGCGCGCTTCCTGATCCCGCTCGTCGATTCCGGCGAGCCGGTCTCCGAGCAGCGCCGGCGAGGATTCCGGAAGGCCGGACTGCTCGTCGCCCTCACGGATGCGTGCGCGTTCCTCCTCGGCCGGTCGGGGCCCCTGTCCCTGGCCCTCGGAAGCCGGGCCCGGTGAGTTCGAGAGGCCGTAGTGCTCGGCAACCTCACGCTCGTCGATCCGGTCTTCGACCTTGGGCGAGTCCGAGACCATCTCCTTCGGCACCGTCACTCGCACCAGCTGCGCGGAGTCGTCGACGCGCGCGAACTCGCGCGGGAGCGCGTGCTTCGACTTGAGCAGCGCGCCCTGCTCGACGATCAGGAAGTCGCCGGATTCCCCGACCACTTTCCCGATCTTGTCCTCGTCGACGGTGACCACCTCGTAGCCTTCCATGGTTCTCCTTTGTCGGGTGCCTGGCTCATACCCGCTGCGGGCGGGAATAACTCGGCGTGTGGCCCCGTTTTGCACTGCTAGGGTCGCCGGGATGAGCGAGACCTCGTCAGAGGAAGCCCGGCGAATCGCACGAGGCGCGCGTGATCGCGTCCAGTTCGAGGAGGAAGCGCTTGCGCTTGCAGACCAGGTATATCGGGTTGCCCGAGGGGTCTCCCGTACCAAGGAAGAGGCCGAGGATCTGATGCAGGAGACCTACGCCCGCGCATTTCGCAGCTGGGACTCGTACACGCCCGGAACCAACCTCCGCGCGTGGCTTCTCCGCATCCTCACGAACCTGAACATCGATCGCGGCCGGCGCGCGCAGCGGACGCCAGATCAGCAGCCGCTCGAGGAAGGCGACTACTTCCTCTACAACCGGCTCGAGTCGAGCAGCGGGGAGAGCGACGAGGAGCGCATCCTCGAGCGCCTCTCGCAGGATCATGTCGCCGAGGCGCTCGCGGCGGTTCCACACGACTTCCGGGACGTCCTCGTCCTCGTCGACATCGGCGAGTTCAGCTACGCCGAGGCGGCCCAGATCCTCGACATTCCGATCGGGACCGTCATGTCGCGACTTCATCGTGGGAGGCGTATCCTGAAACAGCAGCTGGCGGAGCTGGCCGTGGAGGCCCGATGAGCGAGGTCGATCCGTGCGAGTGGTGCGAAGAGGTACTGCAGCCGTACCTCGATCGTGACCTGAACGAGACCGACGTCGAGAAGGTCAAGCAGCACCTCGCCGGGTGCAGCTGGTGCGAGAAGCGCTTCACGTTCGAGACCGACCTGCGGCGGCTCGTGCGGCAGGCGGCGGTCGAGCCGATGGAACCGGCGCTGAAGGCCAAGCTGGCGGCGCTCAGGCTCGAGCTCTAGGGCGCTTCGGGCACGTCGTCGGGGAGGTCAACGTCTCCGGGCGCGCCCAGGTCGTCGCACGGGACGACCAGCGCGGGCAGAGCGCGCGCGCCCTCGTCCGGGATTCGCTCCCAGACCGTGCGGGCGATGACGACCGGATGGCCTCGGTTGCCCTCGTAGGTCGCGGCCACGACCTCGGCGCCGCTCTCCTGCCAGACCTCGAGCACGCGGTCGATCGCGGCCGGCGACAGGTTCGGGCCGTCGGCGAGCACGACGACCGCGGCTTCGACATCTTCGCCGAGCGCCTTCAGGCCGCAGCGGAGCGATGCGCCTCGTCCGCGCTCCCACTCGGGGCAGTGGACGGTTCGCGCCGATGTCTCGACTTCGTGAGCGCCCAGCACGACGAGGACGTCGTCGATCGAGCTCGCGCGCACGCGTTCGACGACCGGTCCGAGCAGGATGCGCTGCTTGACGTCGCCGAAGCGGCTCGACGCCCCAGCTGCGAGAACGACGGCGGTGACGGACTTCGACGCTCCCATCTCGGAGACAACTAGCAGCGCGCCGCCGGAGCCGGGCTTTGCCCGGCTGGAGGCTTATGTCGAATCATGGGCGGCCGTCGACCCGTCGCTGCATCCGCCGGCTCCTGGAACGCATCTGAGTGCGCTGCCGCAGCAAAGGAGGGGGCTAACGGGGGAACCAGGGTTTCCCCGTTCTACTTGAGCTCCATCCTGTCGATCGTGACCTTCTCCGTCGGAGCACCCGACGGGTCGGCCGGGTTGCCGAGCTTCCCGATCTTCTCGACGACGTCCATGCCTTGGGTCACGTCACCGAGAACCGCGTAGTCGGGCGGCAGGTTGACGCCGTCGCTCGTGACGACGAAGAACTGGCTACCCGAGGTTCCGGCCGGCTCGTTCTGCGACTTCGCCATCGCGACGAGGCCCTTCTTGTACTGCGTGTCCTTGGGGGGAGCGTCGACAACCGAGTAGCCGGGGCCGCCCATGCCGTTCCCCTCCGGGTCGCCTCCCTGGATCACGAACCCGGGGACGATCCGGTGGAAGGTCAGGCCATCGAAGAAGCCCTTGTCGACGAGGCCGGCGAACGACCCCGTCACGCACGGCGAGGTCTTCGTCGCCAGATCGAATGTGAAGTCGCCCTTGCTCGTCTGGACGGCGACCGAGTGCGTCTTGCCGTCGCCGAGGTCGACCAGGTTGGCCTTCGACTTGTCCCCGCTGATCTCGCAGTTCATCGAGCTCCCTCCCGACGCGTTGTCGCTCTTCTTGCCGCCGCACCCTACAAGCAGCACGATGAGCGGCAGGAGCAGGAGCAGACGCCTCATGCGACCGCGTCGAGAGCGCGGCGGACAAGTGCCTCCGCGATCTCGACCTTGTACGCCGTTCCTGGCAGCGGCGTCGCGTCGGCGAGCGCTTCCGGCGAGTCGAGCACCCACGGGACAGGTGCGACGCCGGAGAGCACGAGTTTGCGCTCGTCGCCCGTGCGGGCCGCGGCCACGCCGACGATCGGGAACGACCAGCGCTGGCGATCCATCGCCTTCAAGTACGCGCTCTTCTCCGGTTGCGGGACGTCGAGCTCGAGGATCAGCTCGCCCGGCTCGAGCGTGGTCAGGCTGCGGTCGTCCTCGGTCGGCAGGCGGTAGAGGTCCGCGATCGGGAGCTCGCGCGTCGTCGTCCGCATCGTCGCGCCGAGGGCGATCAGCGCCGCCGCGACATCCGATGGGTGCGCCGAGGCGCAGTAGCCGTTGCCGAAGATCGCGTGCTCCCGGTGCTCGCCGGCGCGTGCGTGGCAGGTCTCGCCGCCGTGCAGCCGGCACGGGAAGTCGAGGCGCCAGTACCAGCAGCGGGTCGATTGGAGCAGGTTGCCGGCGACCGAGCCCATGTTGCGGAGCTGCGGGCTCGCGGCCAGGCGGCACGCCTCGCGCAGCGCGTCCGGAATCCCGGCGTCGGCCTCGAGCTCGGCCAGGGTCGTCCCGGCTCCGATGCGCGTCCCGTCGATCCCGCGCGGGACGATCCCGCGGATGTCGACGAGCGTCTCCGCCTCGAGCAGCCCGTCCTTGAGCAGCGGAACGACCTCCGTCCCCCCACTAAGTAACAGACTGTTACTTGGGAGCTTCGGCAGCTCTTCGAGGCTAGACGGCTGCAGGAGCTCCACGCTTCTCCTTCTCGCGCTCGCGGGCCTCGCGCAGCGCCCGGAGCATCTCCTCGCGGCTGATCGGGAGCGAGCGAACGTCGGCGCCCGTCGCGTCGCGGATCGCGTTGGCGATCGCTGCGGCCGTCGGGACGATCGGCGGTTCGCCGAGCCCCTTCGAGCCGAGGTTCGTCAGATGCTCGTCCGGGATGTCGAGCAGCTCGGTGACGATCTCCGGGACGTCGGCGATCGTCGGCAGCTTGTACATGTCGAACGTCGGGTTCAGCGTCACGCCGCTCGCGGGATCGAGCAGGCGGTCCTCCGAGAGCGTGTGCCCGATGCCCTGGATGATCCCGCCCTCGACCTGGCTCGACGCCCCGAGCGGGTTGATCACGCGACCGACGTCGTGGATCGCGGCCACGCGCTCGACACGGATCTCGCCCGTCTCGACGTCGACGGCCACCTCCGCGACCTGGACGCCGAAGGTCAGCACCTGCATCCCGGTCGGGTTCGGCCCGCGCGCGCCCTTGCCCAGGATCTGCGCGTCCTCGAGCAGCCCGACGACGTCCTCGATCGGCCACGAGCCGCCGTCGGACGAGACGACATTGCCGCCCTGGAGCGACAGGACTCGCTCCTCCTGGTCGTAGCGCTGCGCCGCGATCTCGATCACCTGGTGCGCCGCGTCGGCGGCGGCCGAGCGAACGGCCGGGCCCATCGATGGCGTCGTCGAGGAGCCGGCTGAGATCGACGCGTACGGCCCTCGGGCGGAGTCTCCGAGCACGAAATCGACCTTCTCGATCGGAAGCCCGAGCTCCTCGGCCGCGATCTGGCTCATCGCAGTCGCCGTGCCGGTGCCGATGTCCTGCATCGCCGTGATCACCGTCGCGCGCCCGTCGGAGCCGAGCCGCACCCAGGCGTACGAGGGCGGGCCGCCGCCGCCGTACCAGATCTGGCTCGCGAGGCCGACTCCGCGCTTCCACGGCCCCTCACTCCGGGCGCGGACCTGCTCACGCCGCTGCCAGTGCTGCTCCGCCCGGCTGTAGCACTCCATCAGATTCTTGGACGAGTACGGCTTGTCGTCGGAGGAGCTCGCGTAGTTGAGGCGCCGCAGCTCGAGCGAGTCGAGGCCGAGCTTCGCCGCGAGCTCGTCGAGCAGGCACTCGAGCCCGAACGTCCCCTCGACGAAGCCCGGCGCGCGGAACGCCTTCATCGGCGGCGTGTTGAGCTTCGCCGGGTAGAGGACGGTGCGCACGTTCTCGCAGTCGTAGAGCAGTCGCATCGGGCCGTCCGTCGGCGCGGCCCAGCCGTCCCAGCCGGTCGCGTTCACGAACTCGCCGCGAGCGCGAGCAGCGTTCCGTCGGCCTTCGCAGCCGCGGTCAGCCGCTGAATCGTGGCATTGCGGTTCCCGGCGGCGAGGTTCTCCTCGCGGCGGGTGAGCGCGCACCGGACCGGACGGCCGGTGCGCTTGGCGAGCTCGATCGCGATGAACGTGTAGTCGCCGGCGCCGTTCTTCGAGCCGAAGCCGCCGCCCATGAACTCGCAGACGACGCGCACCTTGTCCGGCGGGAGGCCGAGCTTGCCCGCGACCTCGTCGCGGACGCCGAAGATGAACTGCGTCGAGATGTAGACGTCGACCGAGTCGCCGCGCCACTCGCACACCGACTGATGCGTCTCGAACGAGCTGTGGAGGACGGTCTGAGTGCGGTACTCGGCCTCTACGACGACGTCCGCCTGGGCGAGCGCGCGATCGACGTCGCCGCGCTCGTACCGGCTCACGCTGCCGACGAGTTGCCCCTTGTTCGCGGCCTCTTCGGGATCGAGCTGCGGCTTCCGGACGTCCCACTCGACGTCGATCAGCTCGACCGCCGCTCGTGCCTGCTCGATCGTGTCCGCCGCAACGGCGGCGACCGCCTGGCCTTCGTGGCCGGGCTCGTCCGTGAGGGCGTCCACGTCTCCGGGGCCGACCGCGCCTCGCACGCCCGGAGCGGCCAGCGCCCGTTCGAGCGAGATCTTCTTCGCGCGCGCGTGCGCGTGCGGGGACCTGAGAACGGCCGCGTGCAGCATCCCGGGGAGCCTGAGATCGCCCGTGTAGCGCGCCTCGCCGCGCGCGCGCATGGGCCCGGTCACCCGCTGCGCCGGACGCCCGACGATCTCGCGAGGGCCGGCGGGCCACTGCTCGAGCGCATCCTCCTCGACGACGAGCCAGACCTCCTCGTAGCGGCCTTCGACCTCCTTCTCGGTACGGATCAGCCTTGCCATGCGGAGATCGCCTCCTCGATCTTGGGGTACGTGCCGCAGCGGCACAGGTTGCCGGCCATCGCGTGCCGGATCTCGTCCGAGCTCGGACTTGGGTTGCCCTCGACGAGCGCCGACGCAGAGACGATCTGTCCGGGCGTGCAGAAGCCGCACTGGAGCGCGTCGGCCCGGACGAACGCGTCGACGAGCGGGTGCTCCCGCAGCCCCTCGATCGTCGTCACCTCGCGCTCGCCGACCATGTGCACGAGCGTGATGCACGAGTAGACGGGCACGCCGTCGAGAAGCACCGTGCACGCGCCGCAGTGCCCCTCCGCGCAGGCGATCTTCGTGCCGGTCAGGCCGAGCTCGTCGCGGAGCGCGTCGGCGAGGGTCGTCCCGACTGGAACGTCGACGTCGTGCGCCTCGCCGTTGATCGTGAGGTCAGGCACGGGTCGTCACCGCCAGGATGTCTGCGATGTGGACGAGCCCGCGGGTGATGCGGGAGACCTCGTTCAGGTCCTCCTCCTCGACCTCGGGGAAGACGCGCCACAGGTCGCGGGCGGTCGTCAGGAGCTCGCGGATCCGGTCCAGATCTTCACCCGCGTAGCCGTCCCGCTCGTCGCTTGCGTTGAGCGCGAGCCCGATGATGCCGATCGAGTCCGGCTGGCGCATCCAGAGCAGGGGCGTCGCCATCGACAGGTACTGGTGGATGCGCGCCATGGTCATCGGCTGGGTGAACACGCCGTTGCCGGTCGGGCTGGTCGGCTTCTTCGGCGGCTCTCCCGTGGCGATCCGGTTCGCGCTCCCGGCGAGCAGGTCGCGGATCTGCTCGTCGGTGAAGCCCGCGACTTTCGCCGTCCGGACGGCGATCAGGAGCGAGCTCGGCGGCCGCCCGTACGGGTAATCCGACGCGTACAGCACTTGCTCGGGCGAGACGAGGTGGAAGAAGCTGAGCAGATCGACCGAGCTCCAGACCGACGTGTCGAAGAAGACTCCCGCGTGGCCGGCAAAACGCCCCGCGAGGCCGGCCAGGTCGGCGATGCCGGCGTGGGCGATGATCAGCTGCGCGTCGGGGTAGCCGTCGACGAGGCGGGCGAGATTGTCCGCGATCGGCGGCAGCCCGCGACCGCCGTGGATGAGGATCGGCACGCGGCGCTCGGCGGCGATCGCGAAGACCGGGGCCAGCCGCTCGTCGTTGAGCAGGAAGCGTTGCGCCCGCGGATGAAGCTTGATCCCGCGCGCACCGAGGTCGAGGCAGCGCTCGGCCTCTTCGATCGGGCCTTCGGTCAGGTCGAGCCGGACGAACGGGACCAGCCGTCCCTCGGAGCGCTTCGCGTGCTCGAGCGTGCGGTCGTTCGGCGCGCGGAACGCAGGATGGCGGTCCGGCTCGTCCATGCAGAACATGAAGCACCGCGAGACGCCCGCCATGTCGTTGAGCCGCTCGAGCTCCTCGTAGACGCCGATCTGGCCGTCGATGTCGTGGCCGAGATGGACGTGCGCGTCGAAGATCTCGGCGTCCGCGGGCAGCATGTCGAGAAGCTCGTCCTCGTACCGCGTCAGCAGCGCCTGCGCCCGCTCGAACTCCTCCTCCACGAGACGTCAGTCTATGCAGAGGACGGTAGGATGCCGCGCGGTGCCCGACGTCCTGATCTTCTCCGACACGGAGACCTCAGCCGAGATGCGGCACGAGGTGCCGATCACCGTTCCGGATCCCTTCCTGTACGCGGAGAAGGACGGAAAGAAGATGACGGCCGGGACCGCATTCGAAGTCGAGCGCATCAAGGCCGTGGGTATCGAGGCGCACGCGCTCGAGGAGTTCGGCTACGACGAGCTGCTCGCGGAAGGCGTTCCCCGTCTGGACGCGATCGCGCTGCACACGCCGTTGAATGCATGCCGAGAGTTCGGCATCGACGAGGCAGTCATCCCGTGGGGCTTCCCGACGTACGTCGCCGACCATCTGCGCGCGAACGGGATCACGCTCACGCCCGATTTCGGCTTCTTCTCCGCACGACGCCGTGTGAAGAACGATGCGGAGCTCGCGGGGATCCGCAGGGCTCAGGGCGCAGCGGACGCTGCGATGGGTGCCGCAAGAGACCTGATGGCCCAGGCGGAGCAGTCGAACGGGAACCTGAGCGTCGACGGCGAGCCGCTGACGTGCGAGCTCCTGAAGTCGGCGATCCGGCGCGTCTTCACCGAGCACGGTGTCGCAAGTGACGACTTCATCGTCTCGCACGGCGCCCAGACCGCCATCGGCCACGAGCTTGGTTTCGGCGAGATTGCGCCCGACGAGCCGGTCGTGATCGACCTCTGGCCGAAGGATCCCGAGTCGGGCTGCTACGCGGACATGACGCGGACGTTCGTCGTCGGCACTCCACCGGACGAGCTCGTCGAGTACCACCGCCTCGTCAAGGAATCACTAGACCGGTCGCTCGAGGCGACGAAGGCCGGCGTGCCGGGTGTCGAGATCTACGAGCTGGTGTGCCGGTTCTTTGAGGAGAACGGCCAGCCGACGGTGCTCTCCAAGCCACCCGGCGAAGTGCTTGAGAACGGCTTCTTCCACGGCCTCGGCCACGGCGTGGGGCTCCAGGTGCACGAGCAGCCCAACCTCGGGCGCGGCGGGACCGCGGAGCTTGTTGCCGGAGACGTCGTGACGCTCGAGCCGGGTCTCTATCGCCAGGGCTTCGGCGGCTGCCGGCTTGAGGATTTGATCCTCGTCACCGACGACGGCGCCGAAAACCTCACGGATTTTCCGTACGACCTGACTCCATGAGCCCCGAGCCTCGGTCGCCTGCGATCGAGACGATGTTCTTGGAGGAGCGGCGCTACCCGCCGCCTACCGAGTTCGCCGCGCAGGCGAACGCGCAGCCCGAGATCTACGACCTCGGCTTCGAGGAGTTCTGGGAGCAGGAGGGCCGCGAGCGCGTGACGTGGTTCGAGCCCTTCACCGAGCTCTACGAGTGGAGCCCGCCCTATGCGAGGTGGTACCTGGGCGGCACGCTCAACATCTGCTTCAACTGCGTCGATCGCCACGTCGAGGCCGGCCTCGGCGGTAAGGTCGCCTACCACTGGGAGGGAGAGCCCGAGGACGAGCGGCGGACGATCACGTTCGCCGATCTCCAGCGCGAGGTCGTCCGGCTCGCCAACGCGCTCAGGAAGCTCGGCGTCGGCAAAGGGACGCCGGTCGGGATCTACATGGGCATGGTGCCCGAGGTCCCGGTCGCGATGCTCGCGTGCGCACGCCTCGGCGCCCCGCACACGGTCGTCTTCGGCGGCTTCTCGGCCGACTCGCTGTCAGGCCGTCTGAACGACATGGGCTGCGAGGTGCTGATCACCCAGGACGAGGCCTGGCGCAAGGGGCAGCCGGTGCCGCTGAAGCGAAACGCCGACGAGGCGCTCGCCGACGCGCCCGGGGTCCGCCACTCGGTTGTCCTGCGCCGGACCGGGAACGAGGTGCCGATGCAGGAGGGCCGCGACCTGTGGTGGCACGAGCTGACCGAGGCGGAGGACGATGACCCGGAGAGCTGTCCCTGCGAGCCGATGGACGCCGAGGATCTGCTCTACCTGCTCTACACGTCGGGGACGACCGCGAAGCCGAAGGGGATCGCGCACACGACCGCCGGCTACCTCGTCGGCGTCGCCACGACGCACCACTACATCTTTGACGTCAAGCCCGACTCCGTGTACTGGTGCGCGGCCGACGTCGGCTGGGTGACGGGGCACTCGTACATCGTCTACGGGCCCTTGTGCAACGGGACGACCGGTGTCATGTACGAGGGCGTGCCGGACT
Organism: uncultured Actinomycetes bacterium; assembly: GCA_963850415.1. Classification (GTDB taxonomy): domain Bacteria; phylum Actinomycetota; class Thermoleophilia; order Gaiellales; family Gaiellaceae; genus VAXT01. The sequence continues at coordinate 344,560 of CAWKLE010000003.1, read as the reverse complement.
ACCCCGACCGTGACCGCTGGTGGGCGATCGTCGAGCGCTACGGCGTCGACATCCTGTACACGGCGCCGACCGCGATCCGCTCGCACATGAAGTGGGGCCGGGACCACGCGGACAAGCACGACCTGTCGTCGATCCGTCTCCTGGGCTCGGTCGGGGAGCCGATCAACCCTGAGGCCTGGGTCTGGTATCGCGAGGTGATCGGAGGCGACCGCGTGCCGGTCGTGGACACCTGGTGGCAGACGGAGACGGGGATGATCATGATCACGCCGCTGCCGGGGGTGACGACGCTGAAGCCCGGCTCGGCGACGAAGCCGTTCCCCGGAGTGGATGCTGCTGTGTACGACGAGCAGGGGAACGAGGTCGCGCCCGGCGGTGGTGGCTATCTCGTGCTGCGGAAGCCGTGGCCCGCGATGCTGCGCGGGCTGTACAAGGAGCACGACCGCTACGTCGAGACGTACTGGTCGAAGTACCCGGACACGTACTTCGCCGGGGACGGCGCTCGGATCGACGAGGACGGAGACTTCTGGCTGCTCGGCCGCGTGGACGACGTGATGAACGTGTCCGGCCATCGCATCTCGACGATCGAGGTGGAGTCGGCGCTCGTCGATCACCAGAGCGTCGCGGAGGCCGCGGTCTGCGCGCGGGCGGACGAGCGAACGGGCCAGGCGATCGTCGCGTTCGTCTCCCTCAAGGCCGGCCACGAGGGCTCGGTGGAGATGCTCGACGAACTGCGCGACCACGTGGCGACGAAGATCGGGCCGATCGCGAAGCCGGCGAACATCGTCTTCACGCCCGAGCTCCCGAAGACGCGGAGCGGCAAGATCATGCGCCGGCTCCTGCGGGACGTCGCCGACAACCGGCCGCTCGGCGACACGACGACGCTGGCCGATCCGACGGTGGTCGAGGAGATCCGAGACCGGGCGGACGCAGAAGCTCCGGCGGAATGAGCGAGGAGCGACAGCGCGGGGTCGACCTCTTCAACGAGGCCTGGCGACTGATCGAGACCAGGGAGGACGACGACCGGCTGCTGCACGTTGCGCACGCGTCGCGCTACCACTGGGGCGAGGCCGAGGAGTGCAAACCGGAGAACCTCGCCCGTGGCGAGTGGCTCGTCTCGCGCGTCTACACGATCCTCGGCCGGGCCGAACCCGCGACCTGGCACGGGCGCCGGTGCCTCGAGCTGTGCGAGGCGAACGGGATCGGGGACTGGGATCTCGCCTACGCGTACGAAGCGCTCGCCCGAGCGCACGCGCTGGCCGGCGACGGCGAGGCCGAGCAGTGGAAGTCGAAGGCACGGGAGGCGGGCGACGCGATCGCCGACGCCGAAGACCGCGAGCACTTCGACGAGGACTTCGCCACCCTGTAGCCGGGGTCAGACCCCGCTCCAAAAGCGCGCCGTCTTTGTGACGTGAGTGTCACCGGAGCGGCAGTTCGCCCGCAAACTGCTTGGATCGCTTCCGGTCACGGTCACACATTTGTGACGGGGTCTGACCCCTACGAGAGGAGGTTCTCGAAGCGCTCCTGCTGGTCCTGCTCGAACGGGCCGATCAGCGCCAGATTCAGCCCATGGCTCCCGATCACGTCCTGCGCGACCCGCTGCACGTCCTCGGCCGTGACCGCATCGAGGCCGGCGAGGATCTCCTCCGGCTCGGCCGCCTGCCGCTCGAGCACCTCGCGGCGCAGCCCGAACATGATCAGCCCGTGCGGGCTCTCCGTCTGGAGAACGAACCGCCCCTTCGCGACGTTGCGCGCCTTCTCGAGCTCCTCGGACGGTACGGCCTCGTCGGTGATCTTCTTCAGCTCGTCGCAGATCGTCGTGATCGCCTCGTCGATCCGCTCGATGTCGACCCCGGCCTGCGAAAAGAGCGAGCCCACGTCCGTGTAGCTGTGATTGATCGCGTAGATGTAATACGCAAGGCCGCGGCGCTCACGCACCTCGGTGAAGAGCCGCGACGACATCCCGGTGCCGAGGATCGTCGAGAGCAGCTGCAAGGCGTAGCGGTCCGGATGATCGAGCGGGTAGCTCGGGACTCCCAGGCACAGGTGCGCCTGGTCGGACGCCTTGGTGTGGATCTTGACCCGTGCATCTCCGTTCGCCGCGAACTGCGCAGGCGCGGGGGTGCCTGTCTCGGAGGGCTCGAGGTCGCCCAGGAGCCGCTCGATGTCAGCCTGCAGGTCGGCATCGAGCTTGCCAGCGACGCCGACGACCATGCGCTCCGGGTGGTACCACTCGTCGATGTAGCCGAGGAACGTGTCTCGGGTCGCTCCTCGGACGGTCTCCTTGCGCCCGATGATGTCCCAGCCGATCGGCTGGTCGCCGTAGAGGAGCGAGTCGTAGACGCCGCTGATGTAGTCGCGCGGCGTGTCGAAGTACATGTTCATCTCCTCGATGATCACGCCCTTCTCGCGATCGATCTCCTCGGGGTCGAACTTCGAATGCCGGAGCATGTCGACGAGGACGTCGGACGCGATCGCGCGATGCTCGCCGGCGCAGCGCACGTAGTAGCCCGTGTATTCCTTGCCCGTGAAGGCGTTGAACTCGCCGCCGATGCCGTCGATCTCGCTGCCGATGTCGCGTGCGGTCGGGCGGTTCTCGGTGCCCTTGAAGAACATGTGCTCCGAGAAGTGGGCGATCCCGCTCGTGTCCGGCGTCTCATAGCGCGAGCCGGCCGCGAGCATGATGAAGCAGGAGACCGACTGCGCGTAGTCGCTGGGCGCGGTCAGAAGCCGCAGCCCGTTGGAGAGTGTTTGTCGTTCGAACACGGGCATCAGGCTGCGAGAGCCTCCTTCCAAGTCTCCGGCAGCTCGACGGAGCGGCCGGTCTCGTAGTCGTAGGACACGATCACGGTCTTCGCTTCGGCGGCGACGGTCTCGCCGCTTCGCACCTGGTACTCGAGCTGGAAGCTCTTCGTCCCCACGGAGGCGGGCCGAACGCCGATCTCGAGCTCGTCGCCCGAGCGCAGCGGTGCTCGGAAGTCGATCTCCGCGCGGGCCAGGATCATGTCCGTCACGCGGGCGTCGAAGCGGAGCAGGTAGGCGATCCGCGCCTCCTCGATGTACGTGAGGAAGACGGCGTTGTTCACGTGCCCCATCTCGTCGACGTCCCGAAAGCGGACCTGCTCGCGGTGCACGAAGTCGAACCCCTCCACCGGCGTGATGCTACCGGCCTTGCCACGCTTCGAGGAGCGCCGTCTCGCGCTCCGGGGAGAGGCCGGCGGCCTCCGTCGTCTCGGCGAGCTCGAGTGTCGCCTTGACGGTCTCCGCGAGCGGCCGGTGCGTGAGGCCCGTCGCGATCGCCCTGGAGATGTCGGCGCGGTGCAGTCCCTTGTCCGCCTCGTCCTCGATCCACATCGGGAGGCCCATCCATTGCTCGACGCCCTGCTCGAGCAGGAACTGGCCATCGATCCAGACGAAGCTCGCGTCGGAGCTCGAGACGTCGCGGCAGGTCTCCAGCAGGTCGGACCAGCTGACGCCTTCGTTCACGGCGTTCAGCTCGCCGCCGTCGCCGCGCTCGCACAGCCCGACCATCCAGTTCGCGAGGTCGCGGACGTCGATGAACTGGACTCGCTCCTCGGGAGGCGCCGGGGCCGCCACCTGGCCGCCGCGTGCGACGCGGTGGGGCCAGTAGGTGAAGCGCCCGGTCGGGTCGTGCGGGCCGACGATGAGCCCGGGCCTGACGTTCGCATGAGATTGGGGGAAGGTCTCGGCAACGACGTGCTCTGACAGCGCTTTGAGCGCGCCGTAGTTCGAGAAATCCTCGAGCAGGCGGTCGTCAGGCATGTCGCCGAGCTCCTCGACCGCGTTGCCCTCGACCATCGTCTTGCTGCGGTCGGCATAGACGGACAGGCTCGAGACGAACAGGTAGAAGCCGACAGATTCGGCGAGCGTCTCGGCTGCCGCTCGAACGACGCCCGGCACGTAGCCGCTCGGATCGACGACGGCGTCCCAGGTGCGACCGGCGAGCGCGGAGAGGTCGTGCTCTCGATCGCCGTGCAACTTCTCGGTCTCGGGGAAGAGGTCCGCGTTCGTCTGGCCGCGGTTGAAGAGCGTGACCTCGTGGCCGCGGGCCAGGGCCACTTCGACGGTCGCGCGGCCGAGGAACTTCGTGCCGCCGAGCACCAGGAGCTTCATGCTGGTAACGCTATCCGTCCACAGGCTGTGGATTTTTGACTGGGCTGTTGGAAAGGGAGTAAGTTGGCGATCGTGAGGTTGCGCGCGCTGAGTGAAGCCGAGGCTTACGCGCGGTGTTACGGCGAAGGCGATGAGAGCGTTCGCTTCGTCAATTTGGAGCCGCGCCGGCCGCGCTTGTTCTACGGAGTGTCGGGCGAGGATCTTCGGCTTGCGTTCGAGACGAGGCTCCAGAGCCGGGAGCCCGCGCACGAGACGATCCCAGAAGCGCTCGCGGAGGCCACCGCCCCGGACTCCGTCGCGGGCTCCGTGTCGAACGGCCACAAGCCGGCCGCCGCCGCCTAGCCAGGTAGCCCCAACCTCCTCCCCACTGCGATCGTAACGAGGAAGTCGTGACGCGTGGGAAACGCCATCGTGCCGAAATTGCGCCAACTGCCAGCGCCGTCCCGGACGTGCTCGGCCCCGGCCTGAACGTCGTCTTCTGTGGCATCAATCCCGGCCGTGTGTCGGCCGCCGCCCACGCCCACTTCGCGAACCCGCGCAACGACTTCTGGCGACTGCTCCACGACGCCGGGTTCACGCCGAGGCTGCTCGAGCCAGCTGAGCAGTTCGAGTTGCTCGAGTTCGGCGTCGGCGTCACAAACGCAGCCGCCCGCACGACACCAGGGTCGAGCGACCTCCGCCGCGCCGACTTCGCCGGCTCCGAAGACCACCTGAGGCGCATCGCTCTCGAGCTCCGGCCGCGCGCGATCGCGTTCGTCGGCAAGGAGGCCTACCGCGGCACGTTCGGCACACGCGCCGAGCACGGCCCCCAGGAGCGAGCGATCAGGGACGTCGGCCTCTTCGTGCTTCCCTCGACCTCACCTGCGAACGCAGCCGTCCCCTATGCCGAGCGTCTGCGCTGGTTCCGCGCCCTCGCCGACTGGCTCGAGCCCGTCGACCGGAGCGCGGTCCGCGCGCTCGTCCTCGACCAAGACCGGCGCACGCTCCTCGTCAAGTTCCGCGACGACGAGGGCCAGGTCTGGTGGGCCACGCCCGGCGGCGGCATCGACGAGGGCGAAGACATCGAGTCCGCGCTCCGCCGGGAGCTCGCCGAAGAGCTCGGGCTGGACGGCTTCGACCTCGGCCCCGAGCTCTGGACGCGCGAGCACACCTTCGCCTGGCGAGGGACGATCCTCCGCCAGCGCGAGCGAATCTGGCTGGTCGAGGTCGCAGGACACGATCCGTCCCCGCGCGTCGACCTCGCCGCGGAGCTCGTCGTCGACGTTCGCTGGTGGACGCCCGACGAGCTGGACAGAAGCACGGAGACGCTCGTCCCGGAGCGGCTTCCGCACCTCCTCCGCGACCTGCGCGAGCACGGCCCGCCTGCCGAGCCCTTCGACGTCGGCGTCTAGTCGCCCACGCCGATCGCGGCCAGGAACACGAGCACGACCGTCGTCACGGCCAGCACTCCGTGACCGGCGACGATCGCCACCGGGAAGTGCTGCTCGGGCGGCATCGCCGGATCGACGGCCTGCGCGCCACCCTGCTGGCGCCGCTGCCACCAGATCGCGAACATCGTCCAACCGAGGAGCGCGACCACGACGAGGAGCGCGAACGCGATCCAGGCGAGCGTGTCGGAGCCCGTCGCCACGAAGATGATCCAGAGCACGAGCCCGGTCGCGGCCAGCGCGAAGTGGCCGAGGATCAGGCCGGGACGGATTCTCGAGCCGGGCTCGCGAGCCTGCTGCATACCGCCGCGGGCGACCCAGATCGAAAGCAGGACGAAACCGCCGACCGCGGTCAGAAGCCACGCGATGAGCGCGATCCAGTTCATGGTCCCTCCTCGTTCGCGGGAGTCGAGAAATCTATTCCCCGCCGAGGCAGATTTCAGCCGCGCCAGAGGTTCGTGATCGGCAGGCGCCAGTCGCGGCCGAACGCCTTCGGGCGCAACTTCACACCGGGCGGTGCCTGCCGCCGCTTGTACTCGGCACGGTCGATCATCGCGAGCGCGCGGTCGACGACCTCCGGGTCGAATCCGTCGCCGGTCAGGTCCTCGCGCGACTGGTCGAGCTCGACATACGCCTCGAGCACCCGGTCGAGGTCCGCATAGGGCGGCAGCGAGTCCTCGTCGAGCTGGTCGGCGCGAAGCTCTGCGCTCGGCGGGCGCTCGATGATCGAGGGGGGGATCAGCTCGTGCCCCGCCCGCTCGTTCAGATACCGCGCCAGGCGAAACACGTCCGTCTTGTACACGTCCTTGAGGAGCGCGAATCCGCCGGCCATGTCCCCGTAGAGCGTGGCGTAGCCGACGGAGAGCTCGGACTTGTTCCCGGTCGCGACGACGAGCCAGCCGAACTTGTTCGAGAGCGCCATCAAGAGCACGCCGCGAATGCGCGCCTGGAGGTTCTCCTCGGTCAGGTCCGGCTCGCGGCCGCGGAACGGCTCGGCCAGGGTCTCGAGGAAGTCCTGGACGAGCGGCTCGATCGGCAGCTCGAGGAAGGCGGTCCCCAGCCGCTCGGCGAGGAGCTGCGCGTCGCTCCGCGTTCCCTCCGAGCTGAACTGCGACGGCATCGACACGCAATGCACGCGCTCCGGCCCGAGCGCCTCGCAGGCGAGCGCCGCCGTCAACGCCGAGTCGATCCCACCGGACACGCTGACGACGATCTCGCGGAAGCCGTTCTTGTCGACGTAGTCGCGCAACCCGAGCTCGAGCGCGAGCCGCATCGACTCGAGCTCGCCCAGCAGCGGCGCGACCGTTCCAGATGCCCGCTCCGCAGAAGAATGCGGAGAGCCCACGTGCACGACGGGGAGCTCGGGAACTGCCTCGCGCTCGCTCTCCAGCGACCGACGGCGCACGTCTCGCAGGCGCCGCCCGACCGCCTCCTCGGGCTCGACGTCGACCACGAGCAGCGCCTCTTCGAAGCCGGGCGCCCGAGCGAGCACCTCGCCCTCGTCGTCGAGCACGACCGAGTGCCCGTCGAACACCAGCTCGTCCTGCGCGCCGACCGCGTTCACGAACGCGACGTAGCAGACGTTGTCGCGCGCACGCGTCTGCAGCATCTGCTCGCGCTCGCGCTCCTTGCTGACGTGGAACGGCGAGGCGGAGATGTTGACGATCAGCTGCGCGCCGGCGAGCGCGAGATCGGTCGCGGGCGGCCCGGGCTGCCAGATGTCCTCGCAGACCGTCGGCCCCAGCAGCACGTCGCCGTGCTCGAGGAGGAAGAGGTCGCGGCCGGGCGCGAAGTAGCGGTGCTCGTCGAAGACGCCGTAGTTCGGGAGGAAGCGCTTCCGGTAGAGCGCCTTCACCTCGCCGCCCGCGCAGACGGCGCACACGTTGTAGAGGTCGCGGTCGAGATGTGGCGTGCCGACGAAGGCGACGATGCCGCGCGTCTCGCGTGCGATCTGCGCAAGCGACTCCTTGGCCGCCTCGACGAAGCTCGGGCGGAGCAGGAGATCCTCCGGCGGATACCCGGTGACCGCGAGCTCGGGGAAGAGGACGACGTCTGCGCCCGCGCCCTTCGCCTCGCCCAGCCGCGTGAGGATCCGCTCCCGGTTCCCGTCGAGGTCTCCGACCGTCGTGTTGATCTGAGCGAGTGCGAGTCGCATAGGTTTTCGACTATGAGTCTAAAACATAGCCGAGGAGCGCGCGGTCAGCGCTGCAGGCGAATCGCGTTCAGATCGTTCGCCTCGATCTCGTCCGCGCGGGCGATCAGATCCTCGATGTCGTCGTGCTCGGCGTGGATGTACCGCCCGGCGAGCGCGTCCGCCCGGCCCGAGGCGAGCACGCGCACGAGCCGCGGCGCGAGCTCCGGCGGCGTCCAGGGAAGATCGTCTCCCCAGTGGCCGGTCATCGCCGTCTTGACGAGACCTGGACTGAAGAAGAAGACCGGGATCCGCCCGCGCAGCTCGTTCGCCAGCGTCTCGCCATAGCGGCAAACGGCCGCCTTGCTGGTCGAGTATGCGGTGCCGCTCGAGCCCGGGAGGTACGCGGCGCCGCTCCCTGTGATCACGATCCGGCCGCTTCCGCGCTCGAGCATCCCGGGAATCACGGCCCGGCAGCACAGGTGGACGCCGAGGACGTTGATCTCCTGCACGTGCCACCAGTCGGCAGGGTCGACCTCCCAGGTCGCCCCGTCCGGCCCGCTGACGCCGGCGTTGGCGACGAGCAGTTCGACGTCGCCCGTCTCGGCCACGGCGTGCTCGACCGCCTCGCGGTCGGAGACGTCGAGCTCGAGCGCACGGCCGCCGATCTCGCCCGCGACCTCGTCGATCTGGTCGCGGCTCCGAGCGGCGACGACGACCGACCAGCCGTCCTGCGCCAGCTCGCGGGCGATGTCCGCCCCGATTCCGCGTCCGCCTCCGGTGACAAGTGCTGTTCCACGATCAGACGGCATTTGCGATCTCCTCCAGTGATTCGGGATTTTCCAGGGACGAAAGGTCGCCCGGGTCGGAGCCGAGCGCCTGGGCGCGAACTGCCCGCCGGACGATCTTCGCGCTGCGCGTCTTCGGCAGCGCGGGCACAAAGATCACGCGGTCCGGCTTGAACGCCTTGCCCAGGTCGCCTGCGACCTCGGCTGCGACCTCGGCAGCCAGCGCGTCGTCGACCTGCGTGCCGGGCGTGACGACGCAGAAGATCCACGCCACCTCGCCCTTCACGTCGTGCGGGACGCCGATCGCCGCAGCCTCGGCGACCAACGGGTGACCGACCGCGGCCGACTCGAGCTCCGCGGGCCCGATCCGCTTGCCGGCGATGTTCAGCGTGTCGTCGGAGCGCCCGTGCAGGAACCAGTACCCGTCCTCGTCGACCGAGGCCCAGTCGCCGTGCGTCCAGATCCCGGGGAAGCGGCGCCAGTACGTGTCGAGGTACCGCTCCGGGTCGCGCCAGAACCCGCGCGTCATCCCGGGAAAAGGCTTGCGGCAGACGAGCTCGCCGACCTCGCCGCGCACCGAGTTGCCGTCCGAGTCGACGACGTCCATCGCCATTCCGAGCGCGGGCCCGCCGAGCGAGCACGCTTTGATCGGGATCGCGGGCGTCGGCGAGAGGAAGCACGCGCCGACCTCGGTCCCGCCGGAGCAGTTGATGATCGGGCAGCGCCCTCCGCCGACCTCGTCGAAGAGCCAGCGGTACGGGTCGGGGTTCCACGGCTCACCAGTGGTCACGATCGTGCGCAACGAGGAAAGGTCCGTCTGCGGCTCGCCGTGGGGAATCAGCGCGCGCGTCAGCGTGGGGGAGATCCCGAGCACGGACACGTGCTCCGACTCGATCAGCTTCCAGAGCCGGTCCTGCGGCCAGTCCGGGGCCCCCTCGGCGAAGACGAGCGTCGAGCCCATCGCGTGCCCGCCGACGACGGTCCACGGGCCCATGATCCAGCCCATGTCGGTGACGAAGTGGATCCGGTCGTCCGGGCCGGCGTCGGCCTGGTAGCAGACCTCGCGCGCGATCGAGACGAGGAAGCCGCCCTGGACGTGGACGACGCCCTTCGGTGTGCCGGTCGTCCCGGACGTGTACGTGAGCAGGTACGGCGCCTCGGAGTCGAGCTCGGCGGCCGGCAGCTCGCCGGGCGACTCCGCGACGAGCTCGTCCCAGGGCGCGACGACGACGTGCTCCACGCTCGGGGCCTCGCGCCGCGCCTCCTCGACGATCTCGAGCATCGGCACCTCGCGTCCACGGCGCGTCGAGGCCCGCGCCGTGATCACGACCTTCGCGTCGGAGGCCTGCAGCCGCTGGGCGACCGCGGGCGCGGCGAAGCCGGAGAAGATCGGCACCTGCACGGCTCCGATGTGCGCGCAGGCATGCGACGCCACCGCCACCTCGGGGGACATCGGGAGGAAGATCGCCACGCGGTCGCCCTCGCGCACGCCGAGCCGCACGAGCGCCTCCGCCAGGCGCGTCACCTCGTCCGAGAGCTCGGCGAACGTCTGCTCTCGGCGCGAGCCGTTCTCGGCGAGCCCGACCGACGCGACCGCGTCCGGCCTGCGCTCGGCCCATCGGTGCACGCAGTTCCACGCGATGTTCACCTTGCCGCCCACGAACCAGGTCGCCCACTCGGGACCGCGCGAGAGGTCGACGACCGCGTCCCAACGCCTCGAGAATTCGAGCCCCATGTCCTCGATCGCCGCGGGCCAGAACCATTCGGGATCCTCCTGCGAGCGCGCGACGAGCTCCCAGTAGCTCTCGAACCCGTGCTTCCGCATGAGCCGGACGACGTTCGCCCGCTCAAGTGTGGCCGCATCCGGCTCCCAGATGAACTTCGTCGTTGCCTGCGCCATCGTTCTGGTAACTTAGTGGACGCTAACCACCCGGAGGGGGTCTGGACGTGCGAGCACGCATCTTCGCAGAGGAGAACCGCAAGTGGTGGACGCTGGGGGCGGTCGCCTTCGGGCTGTTCATGATCATGCTCGACAACACGGTCGTCTTCGTGGCGCTGTCCTCGATCCAAAGCGACCTGCACATCTCACAGTCCGAGCTCGAGTGGGTGGTCAGCGGTTACGCGCTCACCTTCGCAGTGCTCATGCTCACGGGCGGCAAGCTTGCCGACATGCTCGGCCGCCGGCGGATCTTCATCGTCGGCCTGGCGATCTTCACGGCCTCCTCCCTCGCGTGCGGCCTGGCGAACGGCGCCGGATTCCTGATCGGCGCACGCGTCGTGCAGGGCGTCGGAGCGGCGCTGATGAACCCGGCGACGCTTTCGATCATCGTCGCCACCTTCCCACCGCGCCAGCGCGGGACTGCGATCGGCATCTGGGTCGGCGTGTCCGCGATGGCGCTCGCGATCGGACCGCTGATCGGCGGCATCCTCACCGAGCAGATCAACTGGAGCTGGATCTTCTTCATCAACGTCCCGGTCGGGATCGCGGGCATCGTCGTCTCCCGCCTTTTCATCACCGAGTCCCGTGACGAGTCTCAGGAACAGCGGCTCGATCTGCCAGGGCTGCTCTCATCGGCCATCGGGCTCTTCGGGCTGACGTACGCCTTGATCGAGGGGAACAACTACGGCTGGGCATCCGGGCGGATTCTGGCCAGCTTCGCCGTCGCGGCCGTCGGGCTCGTGACTTTCGTCGTGCTCGAGCACCGCCAGCGCGTGCCGATGCTCGACCTCTCGCTGTTCAAGAACTCCACCTTCTCCGGCGCAAACGTGACGATGCTGCTGGTGGCGCTCGCCATGTTCGGCGTCTTCTTCTTCAACTCGCTCTACCTGGGACAGGTGCTCGGCTACTCGCCAATCCAGACCGGGGCGACGTTTCTGCCGTTGACAGTCCTGATCGTGTTCGTCGCTCCGCTCGCAGGCCGGTTCTCGGACAAGATCGGCTCGCGCTGGCTGATGGGCGCAGGGCTCGTCCTGCTCAGCGGTTCGCTGCTGAGCTTCTCGACTCTGGGCGTCGATTCGGGCTTCTGGGACATCGTCCCCGGGCTCGTGCTCGGCGGCTTCGGCATGTCGCTCGCGATGACCCCGACGACGGCGGCCGCGATGGGCTCCGTCCCGGTGGACAAGGCCGGGGTCGGCTCGGCCGTCCTGAACAGCATGCGCCAGGTGGGCGGCTCGCTCGGGATCGCCCTGATGGGCGCGATCGTGGCTGCCTCGGTCAGCGTCCTGCCGACGAACCCCGCCTACCCGGCGCAGTTCGTCGAGGGCTACCACAACGCACTGCACGTGGCCGCCGGGATCGCGATCGTCGGCGCCATCGTCGCCGTCGCGACGGTTCGCAAAGTCGCTCATCCCGAAGCGGAAGCGCAGCCCGCGCTCGAGGGCGCATAAGGCCGTGGCGACACGCCTCCCAGCGGAGGAACGCAAGGCTGCGGTGCTCGACACCGCCTGCGGGATCTTCTCCGGCGGGAGCTACCGCGGGACGACGACCGCCCAGATCGCGCGGACGGCCGGAGTCACCGAGCCTGTCCTCTACCGCCACTTCGCGTCGAAGCGCGACCTCTATCTCGCCGTTCTCGAGGAGTCGTGGCGCCGTCTACGGATCCTGTGGGACGCGGCCGTCGAGGCCGAGCCGGACCCGCGGCTCTGGGTCGGCGCCATGGGGCAGGCGTACTTCGAGGCGAAGGACCCGAAGGTGCGCTGCGCGGACCTCTGGGTGCAGGCGCTCACCGAGGCGAGCGACGACGCCGTGATCCGGAAGTTCCTCCGCAAGCAAATGCGCGAGGTGCACGACTACGTGACCGACGTGATCCGCCGCTCGCAGGAGGCCGGCGGCGTCTATCCCGACCGCGAGGCGAGCCCCGAGGCGTGGATCTTCCTCGCGATCGGCCTGCTCGGTACCGTCGGCCGTCGCGTCGGGGGGCTGATCCACGACGACTTTCCCGCGATCGTCACGCAGCGGCGCCGCTGGATGACCGGGCTCGAGGACATGCCTGACATCCCGGACACACTCGACATCTGAGCTCGATCGGCTCGGGGCTCCCCAAGAAAAGGGAGAGCCCCCGGCTGCGGCCCCGGGGGCTCATCCCTCAGCGGCGAGAAAACCCACCACCCCTACGCGCTTGAGAGGCGACGGCCCGGAGGCTGTTGGCTCTGCGGCCCAGCCAATGCCTCCGGGCCTTTACGTCGCCACATCTGGCGCGCCCCTAGCAGGAACGGTCTGGCGTATGGCCATCCCTGCAAGGTGGACTCACAATAGAGACGGTCTCACGGGAAGTCAAGTAGCTCAGTCAAGTGATTTTGCATTTGGCTACTTGACCCGTGTTTCCCCGTAAATACCACCCTTTCGGGGGATCTGTCCAGGAAGGTCCTTGCGGAAAGGTGAAGCGTGCGCTTGACTGTGCCATGGAAGTAGCCGCCACTTGAGTCGATCCACGCCCCCGACGTCCGTCGCGCAGGCCGCGCGTCCCGCAGCCCTTCGGCTCGGCGAGCGCCTGCGCCAGCTGCGCATCGCCGCGGGCCTGACGCAGAGCGAGCTCGCCGGCGATCGGTTCTCGAAGGAGTACGTCAGCCAGATCGAGCGCGGCAAGACGCGCCCGACCGGCGAGACGATCGCGTGGCTCGCGAGCCGTCTCGGCGTCGACGGCGGCTATCTGGCGAACGGCGTCTCAACCGACGAGCGCGGCCGCGTCGAGGCGACGCTGACCCGCGCCGAGGCGCTCGTCGAGGCGCACCGCTACGAAGAGGCCGTCACCGAGTTCGAGCAGGTTCGCCCGGCTGTGGCCGCGACCGGCGCCGCCGAGCTCGAGGCCCGTCTGCTCTCCGGCGAGGCGTGGGCGCGGATGCACAAGGGCGAGGTTCGCGAGGCACTCGAGTTGCTCACGCGCGCGAGGACTGTCACTGAGCACGAGCCGTTCTCGGATCTCGACCGCGCAGAGATCCTCTACCGGCTCGGTGTCTGCCGCTACAAGCTTTCGAGCATCTCGACCGCCGTCGGCCTCTTCAACGAGGCGTACGCGGTCGCCGAGGGATCCGAGCTCCCCTGCGATCTCCTCCGTTCGAACATTCTTGCCTACCGCTCGCGCTGCTACCGCCGCCAGCGCGACCTCGAAGCCGCGCGCGAGGACGTCGAGCACGCACTCGAGCTCGCCCAGTCGCTCGACGACAGCCCGACGATGGCGAACGTCTACGTCCAGGCCTCGCTCGTCGCCGAGCGCATGGGCCACTGGGTCCTCGCCCGCAACTACGCAGAGCGCGCGAAGAGCGTGTACGAGGAGCTGAACGACCAGCGGAACCTCGCCGGCCTGCTGAACAACCTCGGCGGCCTCAACCTCATGCTCGGCAAGCCGGAGCAGGCGATCGAGTACCTGAAGTCCTCGTACTCGACCGCGCTCGACGCCGACAGCAAGGAGGAGGCAGCACAGGCGACCGGCTCACTGGCCGCCGTCCATCTCGAGTTGAACGACTTCGAGCAGGCGGAGCGGTTCGCACGCCAGGCATTGTCGCTGCTCGATGGGCGCGTCGACTTCCTCCACGAGATCGGTCCCTCACAGCTCGTCCTAGGCCGGGCGCTCATGGAACAGGGGCGCCTCGATGACGCCGAGGAGGCGTTCAAGGCCGCTGACGACAGCTTCGAGCAGTTGTCATCTGCCAGCCACCGCGCGCGCGCCTGGATCGCCCTCGGCGACCTCGCCGCTCGCAGGGGCGACGACCGCTTGGCGGCGCGTCACTACCGGAACGCGGCTGACGCGCTCCAGGACGTCAGGTTCTAGAGGAGGGAGGTGAACGCATTGCGCGCAAAACTCATCTTCCTCGTGATTCTGGCGTGCCAGCTGGCGTTGGTGTTCGGCGAGTGGATGCCGGACAGCTGGTGGGACGGTCCCTGAGGCACTGAGCCTCTCTGCGGGGCGATAGGCGTGCTCTCTTCGTAAGGCGTGGGGTCGGCGGTTCGCCGCGCCCTGGGCCAAAAGAAGCGGCGACGATTCGAGACCGTCGCCGCTGTCAGGGGAGAGGAGGAGCTTTTCTTTTCCACCGCGTTCGACGGGATCCGGAAAAGCCCTGGTTTTGCAGCCGGGCTTCGGGGAATGCGTCTCCGCGATCGCGCGTTCTTGCAGCTACAGTCCGCCGTCCCGGGGAGCCCTGTTGGATCTCAACGCAGCTGACGTGAAGCTCACAGACCTCGCCTCCTGCGGAGGGTGTGCCGCGAAATACCCGGCTGCCCGCCTGGAGCAGCTCCTGGCCGGCTTCGTGCCGGTCGAGGCCGAGAACCTCCTCGTCGGGCTGGCCCCGGCCGACGACGCGGCCGTGTACAAGCTGGACGACGAGCGCGCGCTGATCTTCACGCTCGACTTCTTCCCGCCGATCGTCGACGACCCGGCGGACTACGGCTCGATCGCGGCGACGAACGCGTTGAACGACGTCTTCGCGATGGGCGGCACACCGTTGCTCGCGCTGTCGATCGCCGCCTTCCCCGAGGAGTTGCCGATCGAGATGCTGGGCCAGATCTTCGCTGCGGCCGACGAGCAGGTCCGCGCAGCCGGCGGTCTCCTGGCCGGCGGGCACACGATTCGCGACGACGAGCCGAAGTACGGCCTCGCGGTCGTCGGCACGGTTCACCCTGACGGAATCTGGACGAAGTCATCCGCCCAGCCGGGCGACGCGGTCTACGTGACGAAGCCGCTCGGAACAGGACTGATCATGTCGGGGCACAAGCAAGGCGCGATCGGTACGCAGCAGCTCGAGCGCGCCGTCGGCTGGATGAAGACGCTGAACAGGAACGCGGCCGACGTGCTGCGCTCCCACAAAGTGAACGCCGTCACCGATGTAACCGGCTTCGGCCTCTTCGGGCACGTTCATGAGATGGCCGAGCGGAGCGGTGTCCGGATCACGCTCGAGTCGGAGCGCTTCCCGGCGATCGACGGTGCGCTCGACCTCGCGCGCAAGCGAGTCCGCACGACCGGCGATCCGCGCAACCGCGACTTCGCCGGACGGCACCTGACGCTCCGCGAGGTGCCCGAGACGCTCGTCGCGCTCGGCTACGACCCGCAGACGGCCGGCGGGTTGCTCGTCGCGCTTCCGTCCGAGCAGGGCGCCGTGCTCGAGGCCGAGTTCACCTCGAAGCGCCTCTTCCTGCGCCGCGTCGGCCGGGTTGAAGAGGGCTCCGGCGTCGTAGTCGTCTAGGTTTCCCGTCCGCCATGAAGCGGGGAATGATTCACGGGCGCTTCCAGCCGTTCCACAACGGCCACCTCGAGTACATGCGCGGGGCGGCCGAGCACTCGGACGAGCTGTGGGTCGGGATCACGAACCCGGACCCGGCGCGGATCCTGCCCGAGGCGAGCGACCCGGCGAGGCACCTGCCTGAGTCGAATCCGTACACGTACGACGAGCGCCTGCTGATGGTGAAGGCGGCCGCCGGCGATCTTGGCCTCGATCCGGAGCGCGTGCACGTGATCCCGTTTCCCGTCAACGAGCCGGATCTGTGGGGCGCGTACGTTCCGGAGGGGATCACGCAGTACCTGCGCCTCTTCTCAGCGTGGGGAGGCGAGAAGCACGAGCGCCTGTGCGCGGCCGGATACGAGGTCGTCGTCCTCGATGAGGGCGCCGAGAAGCAGCTCTCCGGGGCCGACGTCCGGGCTGCCATGCGCTCCGGGGGCGAGTGGGAGCCGCTCGTGCCGCCCGGCGTGGCGCGCGTCCTGCGCGACCTCGACCGCGTCGCTGTCTAGTAGGCCAGGTCCCGCTGTGGGGCGGGCAGTGTGCGCTCATCGAGCCAGCGGCGCAGCGGGCTGTCGGCCTTCGCGAGCCAGATCGCGGTGACGATGAACAGAATCCCGCCGGCCATGAGGATGAAGGGGAACATCGCTCCGTGTGCGTTCATGCTGATCGCGGTCCAGCCGATGATTCCGCCCGCGGCGAGGTAGACGAGCCGCGCGAGCCAGATGCCGAGGAGGAGGTCGACTGCGGCCACGATGAAGAGCGACAGCGTCCGCTCGTCCGTGCAGAGCGGCAGGCCCCAGGCGATCAGCCAGATCGACGTCACGTGCGGCCAGAACGCGAACCGGCGCCAGCCCTTGTAGTCGAGGAGCACGCCGGCGAGCCCGATGACGATCCCGCCCGCGAGCACGACGCGCTTGAGGAGCGTGTCGTCGTCGAAGCCGCCGAGGATCCGAACCGTTCCGTCCATGAGCAGGAAGCCGGTGAAGAGAGTCAGCGGCAGCGTCAGGAACGGGCGCCGGTAGCGGTAGAGGAGCGCCGCGGCGACCGCGATCGAGCCGATCTCCATGAGGACCCAGCCGCCCGAGATCCACGGGTAGAAGTCCTGGTAGTTGCCGTGCTCGAAGTCGACGCCGAGCAGCTTCTCGACCGAGAAGATCGTCAGCGGCGTGTAGAAGGCGACGATCGCCGCAAAGCCGGACTCGAGCAGCCCGTAGCGGGCGCGCTTCGCCCACTCGGCGGCCCACAGGAAGCCAGCCTGCCAGAGCAGCGTCAGGGCGAGGACGATCCCGATCCCCATCGCCTGGTAGCCCTTGGTCGACCACCACGCGTGGGCTCCGATCACGAGCAGGACGCCGAGTCCTACGAACACCTGGACGGTGCGCGAGAGCCGGGTCTGTTCGGTGAGCGGAGTGCCGTTTCGGGAGAGCTCGGAGCCGCGCTCGGGCGTCGCGTAGAGCCGCTCGAAGAGCGAGAGCGCTGCACTGCGCTCGATGCCGACCTGGCCGGCTTCGGCGACGAATCGCTCGCGGTTCACGGAGAACTCCATCGCATAGTTGCTATGATAGCAGGACTGCTATAGAAGTCAACAGGCTCTCCTTGTACTTCGGCAGGAACTTGGCTCCGCGTGAGACCTCGGGCGCGCCTGTAGCCTCACGCCGCGGTGTATCCGATCTTCGTCGTCCTCCTCGATGGGCTCGCCGACCGAGCGCATGACTCGCTCGGCGGGCGCACCGCGAACGAGATCGCGGAGACGCCGAATCTCGACCGTCTCGCTGCGGAGGGCTCGTGCGGGCTCATGTTCAGCCTCGGCCCGGGGCGCGCGCCCGCGAGCGAGCTCGCGCACTGGGCGATGCTTGGCTACACACCGGGCGAGTTCCCGGGCCGGGCGGTGCTCGAGGCGACCGGTGCGGAGCAGGAGATCGACCCGCAGCACGTGTTCGCGTTCGCGGCGCTGCGCCCGACCGAGCGGCGCGCCGACGGCCTGTGGCTCACGGGGCGGCCGCGCAAGGGCGGCGAGGACGAGGAGGACTGCGTGGCGCTCGTGGCCGCGTGCGACGGACTCGCGGTCGACCGCCTGCAGTTCGAGCTCGCGCACCTGCAGCGCGGCGAGGCGATCCTGCGCGTGTTCCCAGGCGCCAACGACCGCGTCACCGACTCGGACGCGTTCTTCAAGGACTGGCACCCGGTGCTCAGGCCGCAGGCGCAGGTTCCGGAGGCCGGGGCCACGGCACGTGCCGCCGAGACGTGGACACGGCAGACGATCGAGCTGCTCGAGGGACATCCCGTCAACGAGCGCCGCGCATCCGACGGAGTCCCGACGCTGGACGTGATCACGCTCAAGTGGTGGGGCAGAGGCCGGTCGAACCCGAGCTTCCGCGAGCGTCACGGCCTGCGCGGCAGCTTCCTCGGCGACTCGAAGTTCCTGCTCGGCCTCGCCCGGACGATCGGCCTGGAGCCGCGCCACGTTCCGGAGACCGGCGACGCACCGGCCGACCTGCGCGCCCGCCTGGAGCTGGCTCGCCAGCGGCTCGACGACGGCGACACGTTCGTCTTCTCGCATCTGAAGGCGACCGACCTGGCCGGCCACACGAAGGACCCGCAGGTCAAGAAGAGCACGATCGAGGCGCTCGACGCGGAGCTCGGCGACCTGCCGACCGACAGCGCGATCGTCTGCGTCACCGGCGACCACGCGACGCCGACCTATCCGGACGTGATCCACTCCGGCGACCCCGTGCCCTTCATCGTCAACGGCCCTGGGATCCGCGCCGACGAGGTCGAGCGCTTCGGCGAGCTCGACTGTGCCCGCGGGATTCTCGGCCACCTGCGCGGGACGGACATGATGCCGGTGCTCCTGAACGCCGCTGACCGCCCGCTCTTCCTCGGCTCCCGCCCGACGCCGTTTTCCGGCGCCGACGGCTATCCAGACCTCCTCGTGCCGCTCTGATGGAGATCGCAACCCGTATTCGCAGCTTCGAGATCTCGCCCGTGCGCTTCGTCCAGGTCGCGTGGACGAACGTGTTCCTCCTCTGGCTGATCGTCGGCACGGGCGCCGCCGTCCGGCTCACCGACTCGGGTCTCGGCTGCAGCCACTGGCCGGGTTGCGAGCGTGGGGCGCCGCTGCCCGAGAAGAACGTCCATGCGTTCGTCGAGTTCGGGAACCGGCTCGTCGGCGGCGTGGTGATCACGGTCACGCTCCTGACGTGGCTCGCCGCCCGGAAGACGCCGGGCCTGCCGGCCTGGGCGCGGAGGCTCGCGCTCGCGGTGCTGCTCGGTGCGCTCGCGCAGGCGCCGCTCGGCTACCTCGCTGTGGCGAGCGACCTGCGCTGGCCCGTGGTGATGACGCACCTCCTGCTCTCGATCGCGCTCCTCGCAGGAGCAGTCGTGCTCGCGGTCGAGGCGGTCGGTCTGCGCGACGGGCTCTCTGAGCCGATCGTGCCACTCGAGCTCCGGCGTCTGGCGATCCTGTTCACCGTCGCCGGCTTCGCGCTCGTCGTCAGCGGCACCTTCGCGACCGCGGCCGGCCCGCACTCCGGCGGGGGCGCGCACATCGACCGCTTCGGCTCGCTCCAGCCGACCGTCTACGTGCACGGCGTCTTCGTCGGCTTCTTCCTGCTCTCGTTCCTACTCTCGATCGGCTATCTGGCCGCGTACAGAGACCGCTCGCCGAAGCTCTTCCGGTTCGCACTCCTCACGCTCGGGCTGCTGATCGTGCAGATGGGCGTCGGCGAGCTCCAGTGGCGGACGAAGCTGCCGTGGGAGCTCGTCCTCGTGCACGTGGCGTTCGCCGCGGCCGTCTGGGCGTGCACGGTCGCGCTGGCCGCGCTGTTCTTCCGGCCACCTCGTTCTCTCCTGCCCGCGAACACCTAGTGCCCCGTCAGTAATGCCGTCGAGCTCCTGGGTCGCGGGTCAGGAGCCGACATGTATTGCTGGGCGGGGCACTACACTCAGGGAAGTGTCCGAGGAGCTCCTCGTCTCGAGCCGCCCCGAGCTCGAGCGTCCGATTCTGATCGCCGCTTTCCGGGGCTGGAACGACGGCGGCCAGGGCGCGTCGCTCGCCACCGGCTACCTGGCCAAGCTCTGGAACGCGAAGCGCTTCGCCGAGATCGAGCCGGAGAACTTCTTCGACTTCCAGGCGACGAGGCCGCACGTCTCGCTCGAGGACGGGCTCACTCGACGCATCGACTGGCCCTCGACGGTCTTCTACCACGGACGGCCGCCGGGCCTCGACCGGGACGTCGTGCTGCTGCTCGGGATCGAGCCCAACCTGCGCTGGCGGACGTTCTCGGAGCTGATCGTCGGCTTCCTCCAGGAGCTGCGAATCGAGCTGATCATCAGCCTCGGCTCGCTGCTCGCGGACGTGCCGCACACGAGGCCGTGTCCCGTGACCGGGAGCGCGAGCGACCCTGAGCTCGTGGAGCGGCTCGGGCTCTCCGCCTCGCGCTACGAGGGCCCGACGGGAATCGTCGGCGTGCTCCACGACGCGTGCCGCGAGGCGGAACTGCCTTCTGCGAGCCTGTGGGCCGCGGTGCCGCACTACGTCTCGCTGACGCCGAGCCCGAAGGCGGCCCTCGCGCTCTGCGAACGCCTCGCCGACGTGCTCGAGGCGTCGATCGACACGACCGAGCTCGCCGAGGCCGCGGAGAACTACTCGGAGCAGGTGTCGGAGGCGGTCGCGTCCGATCCCGACACCGCGGCGTACATCGAGGAGCTCGAGCAGCGCGCGGACACGCTCGCCGAGGAGGCGGATCTGCCCTCGGGAGACGCTCTAGCGGCCGAGCTCACCCAGTTCCTCCGTGACCGCGAGCGCGAGAACGGCGACGACGTCGCCCGCGACCAGTAGCCCTCAGAGCTAGCCGAAGGTAAAGGCGTACGCCTCGACGCCCGGGCTGAAGTGGAGCTCGAGCAGCCTGCTTTGGAGCGTCGGCACCCGCGCAAGCGTGTACAGCCGGCTTCCGCGGATCGGAACGACGCCGACCGGCGTCCCGTCGACGATCACCGCCACCGACCCACGCCCGCCGAGAACGAGGTGCACGCTCCGGGCGACGAACCGGAGCCGAAGCTGGGCGCCGGGGCCCGCGACGATCCGCTCGGCCTGGACCTTCCAGCGCCCGCCGTAGGCGAGCTCGTTCTCGTGGAGATCGCTGGCCGGCAGGTGGTACGTCGCGAACCTGCCGGGCGTGACCGTCTTCTGCGCGAAGCGTGCGAGGCGCTGGTAGCCGAGGTACGACTCGGGCGTCATCATTCCCCGCGGCGTCGGATCGGAGAGCTCGTTCGCGACCGGCAGCATCCCGGCGTTCTCGCCGAGGAGCGTTCGGATGCGCGCCTCCGTCGTGTCGTACGAGCCTTCGCCGAAGTGGTAGTAGCGGAGGTGGCCGCGCCGGTCGATCAGGTACTTCGCCGGCCAGTACTGGTTCTGGAACGCGTTCCAGGTCCCGTAGTCGTTGTCGAGCGCCACCGGGTATGTGATCCCGAGCCGGCTCACCGCGCCGCGGACGTTGCTCGGCACGTGCTCGAACGCGAACTCGGGCGTGTGCACGCCGATCACGACGAGGCCCTTGTCGTGGTACGTCTGGTACCAGGCCTTCACGTGCGGCAGCGTGCGCAGGCAGTTGATGCACGAGTACGTCCAGAAGTCGATCAGGACGACCTTGCCGCGGAGCTGCCTGAGCGTCAGCGGCTTGCTGTTGATCCAGTTCGTGAGCCCCGCGAGCTGGGGCGCCCGGCCGTAGTCGTGAAGGGAGGTCGTCGCGGCGACCTGGCGGGTGTTGCCGCGTAGCTTCTGCAGCTGCCGCTGCGCGCTCGAGCTCTCCTCGACCTTGTTCTGGAGCGCCTGCGTGTACCCGGGGAGCGCGGTCTGGAAGTGGCGGTCGACGTTGAACGCGATCGCGAGCGCGGTCAGCCCGACGACCACGCCGAGCACCTGCCGGATGCGGTGGGCGTGCGGCCTGAGCGCAGTCATCCCGGCTCGGCCGCCGATCGCGACGAGCAGCATCGGGATGGCGGCGCCGATCGCGTAGGCGAGCGTGAGCACGACCGCGCGGAAGCCGACGTCCTGCGTCGCCCCGACGACCGTGATCGCCGCCAGCACCGGGCCTGCGCACGGCACGAACACGAGTCCCAGGCTCGCGCCCAGCAGGAGGCCGCCTCCGAGGTCCCCGCTCGGCCGCCGCGACAGGCGCAGCAACGGCCGCTGGACGATCTCCTCGACCTTCGGGAAGAGCAGCGTGGCCGCGACGAGGAAGAGGAGCGCGATCGCGACATTGCGCAGGAGGTCCTCGGGCAGGCCGAGCGTGCGCAGGAGCCAGACCCCGAACAGCGTGAAGGCCGTGAAGCTGAGAACGAGCCCGGCGATGATCGCGAACGGCTTTCGGCGGCCACCGGTCGCTCCGCCCGCGAAGACGATCGGCAGGACGGGCAGGACGCACGGCGAGATGGCCGTGATGAACCCGGCTGCGAGGCCGATTCCGATCAGGACGAGCATTCGTCCCTAAGCGTAGAGAGCAGGTGGTTAAGCGGGAATTACGACGCTTCGGCTGCCCGTGCTGGCTCCGGCTCTCGATCCGGAGCAGGCTCCGCCTTGTCCGCCTGGGCCGGCTTGCGCCGCCTACGTCGCTTCTTCGGCTGGGCGCCGTCCTGACCCTGCTGTGCAGCCTGAGCCTCGCCCGTCTGCTGACCACCCTTCTTCTTGCGTCTCCTGCGCCTGCGTCTGCCGGTGTGCGCCTTGGGCGGCGGGAGGTTCTCCGCGAGCGCGTACGCGACCTCGGAGAGCGTCCCGATCCTCTCGCGCGCGCCTTCGATCAGCTTCGTCGCGCGCGGCGTGTAGCCGTCCGCAGAAGCGAGGAGGGCGACGCCGACGCCGATCGGCAGCTCGAGCGCCGCGTTGACGAGCTTCGCAGCGTTCTCCTCGTGGCGATGCCCGCGTGAGTTCGCGAGCGCGCCCAGCAGCCGCTTTGCCTCCGGGAACTCGGCGCTGACCCGCCGGTCCTGCGCCTTGCGCGTCGCCCGGGCGAGCTTCCACGTCCAGCGGGCAAGGATCTGCTCGGGCGCGTCCGCCTTCCCCTCGCCGATCGCCCGCAACAGGATGCGGGCGCCCTGGATGCGATCCTTGTCCCAGGTCGCGCCCTGGATGACGAGCGTGACGAGGTCGTCGAAGTCAGCGCGCTCGACGGTCATCGAGACGCGGTCCGAGAGGGCCATCATGCGCAGCCTGCGATTCGGGTTCTCCGCCGCGGCCGTGGCCAGGAACTGCTCGAGGCACGCCTTGCTCGCCTTGCCGTCGGAGAGCTTCTTGACGAAGTCCGCGCGCTCCTCGAAGCGCACCTGCCGACCGGCGATCGACGCCCAGTAGCGCTGCTCGTCCTCGTCCAGGTAACGCGGGTCGATCCGCTGCCACTCGCGCTGGATGACCGCGAGGCGGCGGCGGACGTCCGGCGTGACCGGCACGAGCCACGGTGCGGGCGAGAGCTTGCGTCGCGCGCGGCGGTTCGGGCGGCGGCGCGGCGCGGGCGTTACGCGGGCGCCCTCGCGGTAGAAGTCGGCGCCGAGCAGGCTGTGCAGGGAGATCACGCGGTCGTTGTGCGTCGCGCCCTTGTTCACGAAGTCGACGACGATCCCGGCCTCCTTGCGCGGGTGCATGCGCATGATCCGGCCGATGCGCTGCTGGTAGACGCGGCGGCTAGCCGTCGGCGCGAGATGCATGACCACGGTCGCGCGCGGAGAGTTCCAGCCCTCCGCGAGCAGCATCGCGTTGATCAGGATGTCGATCTCGCCACGCTCGTACGCGGCGAGGATCTCGGCCAGCTTGACCGGAGGCGTCCGCCCGCTGACCGCCTCGGCCTTGAGACCCGCGGCGCGGAACTCCTGCGCCAGGTTGTACGCGTGGTCGACCCCGGCCGCGTAGACGATGCCCGGCGTCGCGTCGAAGCGGTCGCGATAGAGGCTGGCGGCGGCCTGGTTCAGAGCCTTGTGGTCGAGGACGGCCGCGAGGGCCCGCTCCTCGAAGTCGCCGCCCACGATGGGGACGGAGTGGATTGCGGCCGCCGGAGGCACGCGGAGGTTGCGCAGCGGCGCGATCAGGCCGCGCCGCGCCGCATCCTGCAGCGGAAGATCGTCGACCGAGGCTGGGAAGACGTCCGAGACCTGCTTCGCGATCAGCTGCTCGGTCGCCGTCATCCCGATGTAGATCGGGTCGGGGAAGCTGCGGATCGCGAGACTCGTCTTCTCGCCGAGCGCCGTGTGCGCCTCGTCGGCGATCACGAGCTGGTACGTGTCGCGGCTGACGCTGTCGTGGTGCCGCGCGAACCACGCGTACGTCTGGACGGTGATCGGAGACGGTTGGGGTGAGGTCTGTCCCTGCTCGACGATCGGGGTCAGCCGATCGCCGTAGCCCTCGGCGGCGAGCTCGCGATTGAACTGGGAGACGAGGAGGCGCCTGTGGGTGAGGATCAGGACGCCCATCGTCCGGGCCGCCTCGACGAACCCGGCGGCGGCGATCGTCTTGCCGGACGCGGTCGGGTGCCGGAAGCGGTAGCGGCGGACGGCGCCGGGGTCCTCGGCCGGCGACAGCTCCTCGGGCAGCGGTTCCTCGTCGATGACGCCGAAGTCCGCGTCCTCCTCCTCGGCGTCGCCGGGCTCGATGTGGCCGTTCGCGCTTCCGTTGCCGTTCAGCGGCTCCTCGGCCTGACGCTGGTTGGCGGCGATCAGCTCCGTGAGCATCCCGGCGAGCGCGTCCACCTGGTGGCGGCGCAGCTCGGTGCCCGACGCGAGGTGCGGAGGTTTCTCGGACAGCACGCGCTCGAGTCCGAGCATGAGCGCGAAGCGCACCTTCCACTGCGAGGACGGCTCCTTGTTGCCGGCCTCGATCTCGGCGAGCGCCTCGTCGAGCGCGTTCCGGCGGGCCGTTCCGGGCTCGAGCACCTGAGCTGGGTCCTCGTCGCCGTGGAGCAGGGGCTCCCCGGCCCAGTCTCCGGCCGTTCGTGCGCTTGCGACGAGATCGTCGACCGCAGGCGATGCTGATAGCTGCTCTGTCGTTTCCTGCATGGATGCGGCACGAAGGCCGCGATGCCTCAGAAATTAGAGAGGGCGCGCTCTGAATCCCCAATGAGCGTCGCAAGACCAAGCATACCGCAAAGGGCGCTTCGCTCACGCTCGCTTTCCCGGCGACGGATGGGGCTGGTCTCCGAGGTTGGTGTCAGGCCCTAGGGCTCAGTTCGAAGGAATAACCGTGTTGGTGTAGGTACGGGGTGAGGCCGCCCATGAAGAACGGGAAGCCGGCGCCGAGGAGGAGGGCCGCGTCGACGTCTTTCGGCGAGGCGACGACGCCTTCGTCGAGCAGGTGGCCGACCTCGTCCGCGAGCGCCCCGAGCACGGCGTCGCGGATCTCTTCGACGCTTCGCACCGGCCCGTCGGCGATCGCGAATCGGTCCGGGAACGCGGCCTGGAGCGTCTCGCGAACATGGGCCGCC
Organism: uncultured Actinomycetes bacterium; assembly: GCA_963850415.1. Classification (GTDB taxonomy): domain Bacteria; phylum Actinomycetota; class Thermoleophilia; order Gaiellales; family Gaiellaceae; genus VAXT01. The sequence goes on along the minus strand of CAWKLE010000003.1, from coordinate 319,410 downwards.
ACCTGCTCGCCCACCATCTGCAGCAGCACGGACGGCGCCATCGGCAGGCCGAGCATGAGGACGCCCTCGTCCGCCTCCTCGACCGAGTTGCCCCGCTCGACCGACTCGAGAACGACGAGCATCATGCGGGTCAGCAGCCGGTTGACGACGAAGCCGGGAGCGTCGTGAACGAGCACCGGCCGCTTGCGGAGCTTGTCCGCGACCGCCCACGCCGTCGCCACCGCGGTGTCGTCCGTCTCGGGTGTGCGAACGATCTCGACGAGCGGCATCAGGGCGACCGGGTTGAAGAAGTGCATGCCGAGGAGGCGCTCCGGGTGCTCGAGGTTCTCGCCCATCGCGGTCACCGAGAGGGCGGATGTGTTCGTCGCGAGCACGCAGCCGTCCGGGACCACTCCTTCCAGCTCGCCGAACACCTGACGCTTCACATCGAGCTCCTCGAAGACGGCCTCGATCACGAAGTCGCACTGCTCGAACCCGTCGTACGACGTCGTGCCGGTCGCCTGCGCGGCGAGAGACAGCGCCTGCTCGTGGTCGAGCCGTCCCCGGGCGGCGGCGTCTGCGAGCTCGTCACGGATCGTCTCCAGCGCGCGCTCGACGATCGCATCGTCGAGGTCGCGCAGAACGACCGGCATGCGCATACGGCGCAGGAAGAGCGTCGCGAGCTGCGCGGCCATCAACCCGGCGCCCGCGATCCCGATCTTCGCCACGGCGCGCGGATCGGCGGACGGCCGACCGGCGCCTCGGCGGGCACGGCGCTCGACCAGGTCGAATGCATAGAGCGACGCCCTCGCCTGCGGCGTGAAGAGCAGGTCGGCGAGCGCCTCCTCCTCGGCTCGGTAGCCCTCGTCGATGCTCCATGCCTGTGCGCCCTCGATCAGGTCGAGCGCCCGGTACGGCGCGGGCGCCGCTCCGTGTAGAGAGTCGTCCAGGTGGCCGCGCGCTCGCGCGACGAGCTCGCTGGTCGAAGAGAGATCGGCCGGGTCGCGGGCCGGCTGCTCGAGCGCGATCGTGATCGCCTCGTCGATCAGTCGCTCGAGCTCGATCACGCGATCGACGAGGCCGAGCTCGTGTGCCTGCTCCGCGCTCAGCATCTTGTTCTGGCGCATCGGGTTCGTGACCATCAGCTTGACGGCCGCCTCGGGCCCGATCAGCCGCGGTGCGAGCTGGGTCGCGCCCCAGGCCGGGACGAACCCGAGCAGGCATTCGGGCGACGCGACATGGCGGACCTCGTCGGCGATCACGCGGTAGTCGCAGTGCAGTGCAAGCTCGACGCCTCCTCCGAGGACGCCGCCGTTGATCGCGGCGACGGTCGGGTAGGGAAGCTTGCGGATGCGCGCGAAGAGGTCGTGCCCGGCGCGGCTGCCCTCGATCGCCTGCTCGCGGGTCTCGATGAGCGGGAACTCGTCGAGGTCCGCGCCGCCGCAGAAGCTCCCAGGCTTACCCGTGATGACGAGGGCCGTGAAGCGGCTCTCTTCGAGCTCTGGCAGCAGGCGTGCGAGCGACTCGAGCGCGCTGCGGCCGAGAATGTTCGGCCGGCCGGCGCGCGTCCCGTCGTCCATCGTCACGAGCGCCACCGAGTCGCGCCGGTCGAGGTGGAACTGGGTCACCGGCTCGCCCACGAATGGAGGTTATCTTCCGGCAGGTGACCGACTGGGATGAGCATGTCCAGCGTGAGGCGTCTCGCTACGCGGACGGCGAGGCTCGGTTGCCCGAGGACCCGGATGCCCGCCAGCGCCAACTGACGCGGATGGGCAACGCTGCGGGCGGCGTGGGGCTCGCGCTGCTGATGGCCGGACGCGACGACGAGGCATCCGACTGGCTTCATCGGGCGGCCGAGCGCTACCGCGAGAGCATCGACGGCGCTCCCGCCGGCAGCTGGGGCCGGCCGATCGGAGCGATGAAGGCTCTCCTCCTCGCCGACGACTGGGCGCAGGCAGAATCGGCCGCGCGCTGGACGCTCGAGCTCGGCGTTGCCGAGTCCGATTCCCCGATCGGGCGCTACGCGGCCGCGCTCGCGCTGCTCGTCCTCGGCCGGAACGACGAGGCGGTCATCCATGCGGACGCCATCCGCACGAGGGACGAGTTCCCGCGGGACGTCGGCGATGCGCTTGCGTCTCTCGCGGCCGAGGACGTCGTCGGCTACACGCAGGCGGTCGAGAGCGTCCTCGACTCCTTCGAGACCCGCGAGGAGTACCTCGAGGACATCCCCGTCGCCGATACCGTGCTCGTCCTCCAGGCGCTCGCCGCGCGTCGCGGCCTGGCCGTCGAGCTCAGCTCTTCGCTTCTCCCCGCGACGTCGGCGCGTGCATGAACGCGGTGATCACGATCGGGTCGACGGATGGGTCTTCCAGCTCCTGCGCCCGCTCGACGAGCTCGGTGATCATCTCGATCGCCTGCTCGGGCGTGACTCGGCCCGTCACCTGAGCGCTCCTGAACTGGGCCTTGTCGCGCTTTGCGAACCCGGCCTGAACCTCGTTCAGCATCGCCGCCTGGAGGTCGCCTGTGAGGCGTGAGCCCAGCAGCTCGGGCCCGACGCGAACGGTGCTGGCGACCGCGCGGTAGGGCTTCTCGCGCCCCCTGCCGCCCTCGGCGCGTTCGATCAGGCCGGCTCGGAGGAGCATCTTGACGTGGAAGTGCAGGTGGCCGGGATCGACGTCGAGCTTCTGCGCCAGCTCGCGGTTGGTCAGGCTCTGGCCGCCCTCGTCGCCGAGCATCTCGAGCACACGAAGGCGGAGCGGATGGCCGAGCGCCTTGAGCTGCTCCGCGCGCTCGATCGTGAAGACGTCGTTGGTCGTGGTGGTCGCTGCCACGGTCATATAGATCCTACATATAGGGATTCAGGCGTCGTTGTCAAGCCTGGCGGCAGCGGCGCGATCGAGGAGCACGATCGTCTCGCCGTGCTCGGACCGCAGCAAACTCGCTGGTATCGCGGGATCAGGGTCGCCCGTGAACGCGAGTTTCACGGCCTCCGCCTTCGTTTCGCCGAGCACGAGGTAGACGACCTGCGCGGCGCCTGCAAGCACCGGAAGGGTCATCGTCACGCGCTCGACGTCTTCGTGCGGAGTCGCGACCGCTCGCCGTTCGCGCTCGTCCAGCGTCGGCGAGCTCGGAAAGAGGGACGCCGTGTGCCCGTCCGGTCCGACTCCTTGAAGCGCGAGCCCGAGGCGCACGCCTTCGAGCTCGGCGTCGTACTCCGCCGCGGCCGCCGCGCCGCCGAGCTCGCCGCGGATGCGGTGAATCTCGGACGGCTGCTGCTCGAGCCGATCGAGAAGAGCCCGCTTGGCGAGCAGGTAGTTGGAACGCTCGTCGTCCGGCGGCACGCAGCGCTCGTCGCCCCACCAGAGCCGTGCGGCGCTCCAGTCCGGTTCAAGCTCAGCGGCGAGCTCGAATGCGGGGCCGGGCGCGTCCCCGCCCGAGAGCGCCAGGTGCTCGCCTGCTCTCGCGGCGGTGACAAGAAGCTCGGCGGCGGCGCTCTGCGCCTCACGCGCCGTGTCGAAAATTCGAATCTCGGTCAGGAGTCGCCCTCGGCCAGTTCTTTCGAGCGCTCCATGGCTGCCTGGATCGCGTTCAGGAACGCGGCGCGCACGCCGGCTCGTTCGAGCTCGCGGATCGCTCGGATTGTCGTGCCGCCCGGCGACGTGACCATCTCCCGCAGCTCGACCGGGTGCATCTCCTCGTCGCGCAGGAGCTTGGCGGTCCCGAACATCGTCTGAATGACGAGCTGCGTCGAGACCTCGCGCGAGAGCCCGAGCAGGATCCCGGCCTCGATCATCGCCTCGGCGAGGAGCGCGAAGTACGCCGGCCCGGAGCCGGAGACGGCCGTGACGGCATCCATGTACGGCTCCGCGATCTGGACGACGCGGCCGACGTGACTCAGCACCTCGTCCGCCATCGCCATGTGGTCGTCTCCTGCATGTGCGCCGGCGCAGAGCCCTGCGACGCCCTCGTGGACGGTGGCAGGCGTGTTCGGCATCGCGCGCAGGACGGGCACCCCGTCGGAGAGGTGCCGCTCGATCTGCGCCGTCGGCACCGCGGCAGCAACCGAGAGCACCGTCTGCTCCGGCGTGATCAGCCCGCCGACCTCGCCGAGCAGCACGTCGAAGTCCTGCGGCTTGACCGCGATCACGATGAAGGCGGCGCCGGTGACGGCTTCCGCGTTCGCGAGCGTCGTCTCGATGCCGTAACGCTCGGCGAGCTCGTCGATCCGCTCCTGGCGGCGGCCTGTGACGACGATCTCCTCCGGCTTGCGCCAGCCGGAGCTGAGGAGGCCCGCGAGCAGCGACTCGCCGATCTTCCCGCCGCCGAGGATTGCGATGCGCCGGGCGTCGACAGCCATGTTCGTGAGTTTAGGCGGCGTACCGCGCTCTGATGCGTTCGCGCCTGACCTCGGGCGGGCTCAGCTTCAACGGCACCATGCCGCGCGCCGCGCCGGCCATCAGGTACACGCACGCGAGACCGGCCCACTCCCCGTAGCGCCCGAGGATCCGCGCGGTGTCCTCCGGCTCGACCCAGCGGCCCTCGATCGCCGAGCAGATCTTGAGCAGCCCGAGGTCGCCGACGATCCCACGGTCGTAGCGGCCGAGCCCCTGCGTCCAGACGAAGCCGACCGAGTACGGGCCGATGCCGCGCTCGCTCTCGAGCCTCGCGGCGGCGGCGTCCGCGGGCAGGCGTCTGAGGCGCTCCGGGTCGAACGTGCGGCAGATGCGGACGAGAGCGGTCGCCTTCCGGGCGGGCAGGCCGAACCGCTGGAGCTGGGCCGGAGCAAGGCCGGCGAAGTGGTGGGGCAAAGGGGGCGCGACGAGCCTGTCGACGCGCTCCGTCGTCGCGTGCAGGAGCCGCCACTCGATCGAGCGCGCCTCGCGGGAGGTGATCAGCTGGCTGACGATCGCCCGCAGGAGCGCATGTGTGACTGTCGCCGTGCGGATCGGGCGGAGGCCGCGCAGGTGGCGGATCGGGCCGGCGAGCAACTCGTCGTCGCGGTAGCGCTCGAGGAACGCGCTGTGGTCGTCGTCGGCGCCGAGGAGGAAGCGCAGCTGCTCGATGCCGGCGTCGGTCTCGGCGTGCAGAACGAGCGCTCCGTCGGAGAGCTGGCGGGCTCCGGCGCGCTCGCCGCCTGCGAGCAGGCAGGTCAGGACGCCGTTCCCGAACCGCCGCGTGGGATCAGACGCGCGCCGGCCGGACAGCGCGAGCGAGTAGGGCCCGCGGGGCCTGATCGTCCGCTCGACGGTCACGCTTCAACCCTACGCTCCTCGGCGGCCGGGCCTGCTCGCGCAGGCGGTCCGCGTGCTCTTTCGTGATCAGGCTCTGCGTCTGGACGTCGACTGGATACACTGCGGCTCCCTTCGAGGTGAAGTATCTTGACGTCGAACTAGTGAGGGAAGGTAGCAGTCGAATCACTTGACGTCAAGAGTTTTTTGGTCAAGACTGTGACCGTGAAGAAGGTCGAGGAACGGGACCACATCGACAAATGGCTGGAGACGGCCTGGCTCCAGGACATCCCGAATCTCGATTTCGCGGTCGAGGGCATCGTCGACCGCATGAGCGGGCTCACCCGTCGCTTCAAGCGGAGCCTCAACGACGTGCTTGCAGAACATGGGCTGACGTTCGAGGAATGGGACGTCTTGGGGGCCCTCCGGCGCGCCGGCCCTCCGTTCAGGCGATCGGCGGGTGAGCTCGCGAAGCACTCCGAGCTCTCGAGCGGCGCCATGACGAATCGCCTCGACCGGCTCGAGAAGGCCGGCCTCGTCAAGCGCCTGCCCGATCCGGACGACCGTCGTGGCGTACTGATCGAGCTGACCAAGGCGGGAGGGACCAAGTGGCTCGAGTCGACGGGCGCCGAGGCCGAGCGCGAGGCGCTGATCGCGGCGGCGCTGACAAAGACGGAGAAGGAGCAGCTGAACGCATTGCTCCGCCGGCTGATGCTCGAGTTCGAACGGCGCGAGGGAAAGAGCTCGAAAACGCCCTAGTCAGGTTAGGGACGGCGCGCTAGGATCGCGCAACCATGCGGCGGAGGGGCGTTCTTCTCGCAGGCGCGCTCCTTGTAGCGGCGGTCATCGCCGGGCGGGCCGAAGCGGGCACCGCCCAGGTCGTCGGAGGAACGATCGAGTTTCAGGCCGCCGCGGGCGAGCCGAATCACGTCGTCTTCAGCCGGCCCACCAGCGACCTTATCGGCATCGAGGACACCGGTGCGGCAATCACTGCCGGCCCTGGGTGCTCGGCCGTCACGGCAAACGATGTGACCTGTGCCGGCGACGTTTCCACGCCTCTCCAGGCCGACCTCGGAGATGGAGACGACTACGCGTCGAACTCCGGGGCGATCGACAACGCGATCCTCACCGGCGGTGACGGGAACGATCACCTCGTCGGAGGCGACCAATCGGGCGGTCACGGCGACATCTTGTTCGGCGAGGCCGGCGACGACGTGCTCGAGGGAGGAGCAGGCTGGGACATCCTCGACGGTGGCAACGGCGCCGATACGATGGACGGCGGGCTCGACGCTGTCCCCGATGTCGCCTACTACGAGTACCGGACGACCGACCTGACGATCGATCTCTCGGACGGCGCACCCGACGGGGTCCGGAGGACGGCGTCGGGGACACACTCGTACAGATCGACACCATCCGCGCTGGATCGGGGAATGACACGCTCGTCGGAAGCGCTCGCGACGAGGAACTCGACGGTTGGTACGGCAACGACAGCATCAGCGGCGGCGCAGGTAACGATTTCCTCTGGGGCCAAGAAGGCGACGACGTTCTGGACGGCGGGCTCGGGGCGGACCAGTTCCTCGGAGGCGGGGGCTTCAACACGGTGGACTACTCGTCGCGAGTCAATCCCGTCTTCGTCACCCCCCTCGGAGGGGGTCCGGACGGCGAAGCCGGCGAAAACGATGATGTCGGCGGAGGATTCGGGATCATCCTGACCGGGTCGGGAAACGACGTGATCACCGGTTACGACTATGGCGAGGTGATCGTGAGCGGGCCGGGCGACGATCAGATCGACGGGGCCGTTGGCGACGACGAGATCTACGCTGGTCCCGGCAACGACACGGTGAACGGCGGCAACAACGACGACGCGCTCATCGGGGGCCCGGGCGCGGACACCCTCCAGGGCGGTGATGGAGAGGACCTCGTCTCCTACGAGGAGCGATCGGCGCCGGTCAGCGTCGATCTGGACGGCCAGTCCGGGGACGACGGTGAGGCTGGTGAAGGCGACACGGTCTCTGCCGACGTCGAGGACGCAGTCGGCGGATCAGGCGCGGACGCTCTAACCGGCAACGCGATTGACAATGCGCTCATCGGAAACGGCGGCGCTGACTCGCTCTCGGGCCTGGCCGGCAACGACTTCCTCCAGGGCGGCCTCGGCGCCGACACGATCTCCGGCGGCGACGGCCTGGATGCGGTTGCTTACACCGACAGGTCAGCTGCCGTCAGCGTCGATCTCGACGGCCAGACCGGCGACGACGGCGAGCCCGGGGAGGGCGATACCACGCAGCGCGACGTCGAGGACATCCTCGGAGGCGCGGGTGACGACCTCCTCGTGGGGAACGACACGGGGAACGTGATCGTCGGCGGCGACGGAAACGATCGTCTGCGGGGTTTCGAGGGCTCGGATGTCTTCGACGCCGGGGCGGGAAACGACACGGTTGAAAGTCGCGACCTCTTCCAGGACGGCGTTTTCTGCGGCCTCGGGCAGGACTCCGTCGTCGCCGACCCCCTCGACTACGTGGAGGAGGACTGCGAGGTCGTCGACCGCAGTGCGCAGCCGCCACCGCCTCCTCCGCCACCTCCGCCACCTCCACCTGCGCCGCCTCGGCCGGTTCGCTGTGTGGTACCAAAGGTTGTCGGCATGACGCTCCTGAAGGCGAAACGGAAGCTCCGGACTGCGCACTGCCGCGTCGGCACCGTCCGGACTGTTCGCTCGAGTCGACGCAAAGGCATCGTCGTTCGCCAGTCACCACGGCCGCGAACGAGTCTTCGAAACGGCGCGAAGGTCAAGCTCACCGTCAGCCGAGGGCGCAGAGGCTGACGTGGCCATCGATCCCGGCGTCGACATCGGGCACGTCCATCTGAAGGTCGCCGACCTCGACCGCGCGATCGGCTTCTACCGCGACGTGCTCGGCTTCGACCTCATGCAGCGGATGGGCGACCAGGCCGCGTTCCTGTCCGCCGGCGGCTATCACCACCACATCGGCCTCAACACCTGGGAGTCGAAGGGCGGCTCACCGCCTTCGCCCGGGACGACCGGGCTCTTCCACCTGGCCGTCCGCTACCCGACCCGCGCCGCCCTGGCGGATGCGCTCAAGAGGCTCGTCGACAATCGGGTTCCGATCTCGGGCGCGTCCGATCACGGCGTGAGCGAGGCGCTCTACCTCAACGACCCGGACGGCAACGGGATCGAGCTGTACCGCGACCGGCCGCGCGAGGAGTGGCCGATGGCGCCAGACGGCAAGGGCGTGGCGATGATCAGCATCCCGCTCGACCTCGAGGCGCTGCTCGCCGAAGCGACCTGATGGCAAAGGGGTATGCCGAGGGCCCGGCAGCGGAGGAGGCGGAGCGCAGGCGCGACGAGCTGGAGCGCGGAGTCCGTACTCGCGATCAGGAGTTGCGGCTCGCGGTCTACGGCTCGACCGAGGACGAGCCCGACCGCCACTTCATCGGCTGGCGCGACGAGGTCGATCCTGATGAGCTGTTCGCGGCGGGGCGCGCCTGGGGCCTGAACGTCGTGCGCGTCAGCGCACCGTGACTGCTGTTGTCGTGGGCCGGCCGAAGCGCTTTCCGTCCGACGGCCTGACCGTGCACGAGACCTGCTGGCCCGGCTTGGCGAGCCGGTGGCGGAGGACGTCCGACAGCCCGGCACTCCTGACCTGCCGCACGAGCGTTCCTCCGACGCGCCAGCGGTAGCGGTAGCGGACGATCGCGTAGTCGGGGTCCTCCGTCACGAGCGAAGTGAGGACGACGCACTGGATCACGTCGTCGCTTGTCGGCTGCGCGGGATCGAGCCGAAGCCCGACGGGGTTCGGCCGCCTGTTCCGGGCGACGCCGACGGTGAACGGCGCGTCCACGAGCACTTGTCCGCCGCTCTCCATTCGCAGCCGCCACGTCCCCAACTGGTCGAGGTTCAGCCGCTCGCGCCAGTCCGCGAACGTGGCGCGGTCGCCCTGGAGTGGAGTTGCGCGAACGGCGTCGAGCGCGACGCTGCCGTCGGGCCGGGTGAAGGCCACGCGCATCGGCCCGCCGTCGAAGAACGCGAACTCGGTGCGGAAGTAGACGTTTCGCATGCCCCGCGGGAACGTGCCCGTGCGGACGGCCTCGTCCCACGGCGGGTCGCGCCGGCCGCCGAGCGGCGTCCGCGAGAAGGTGAAGTCGCGGACGTACGGCTCGGTCGGGACAGCGGCCTGATCACGCCAATAGCTCCTGCCGGAACGGCACGGGCCTGCGAACGGCTCGACCACCTGGAAGTCCAGCTTCGTCGTGAAGTGCAGGTGGGGCCAGCTGCTGTGGCCGCTGGACGCCGTCCAGCCGATTTGCTGGCCGGCGACGACGCGCTGGCCGTCCCGCACCATGACGCCCCTGCGCAGGTGCCCGTACACCGTGTGCACGTGGCGTCCGCGGCTGAAGACGATCACGTGGTTGTCGACCGGGGTCATGGTTCGCTCGACATGCTCGTCGGGGAGGTTGTCGGAAACCTCGATCACGATTCCGTCGAGGGCGGCGAACACCGGTACGCCGATCCGCTTCTCCCGGAAGGAGCGGATGATCGAGTCCTCGCCGGTGTGGCCGTCGTACGTCTGGTGGCCGCAGTTCCAGTCGAGCGTTCCCGGTCCGGGGTCGAGGTCGACGAAGTTCGCGAAGTACAGGTCTTGCCAGAGGATCCCGGCCTGCGGATAGAAGGGCAGGACCGGCGGCTCGGACGGCGCCGTCGAGCTCGCCGCGGCGAGAGCTGTGCCGGCGAGGACGAGGAAGAGCAGAGCCATGAGCGCCGTCCGTGTAATGCCCTAACTATAATTAGAGCATTACGCAAGAGCAAGATCGAGCACTGATGGACTTCATCAACGACGGCGTCGTCGAGACGTCTCGTGGGTTCACGCGTGCCGAGCAACGGAGGCTCGACGAGCTGCGCACGTTGCTGGCGCGGCTGACCGACACCGTCGCCGCCGGCCGGCAGCTCTCTGGGCCCGAGCTCGCCGAGCTGAACGCCGTCTCGCGCCGCCTGCCCGTGCGCGCGCACCTCCAGGCGGAGCCGGACGGTGGCTACGTCGTGGCGTTCGACCCCGTCGGGGGGAAGTGGATCGATCGGACTGAGCGGGTGCTCGCTGGCTCGTTCGGTTCGATCCTGCGGCGATCGAGGCGGCCGCGTCTCAAGCGCTGCGCGGATGAGATCTGTCGGCGAGCGTTCGTCGACGAGACGCGAAGCCACACGCGCCGGTGGTGCGATCGAGGAACGTGCGGGAACCGCGCGCGTGTCCGTCGTCATCGGCGTCGATTGACTTAGGCGGCTTACCCAGGTACCTTGTGATGCATGGTAGCCGCCGGGAAGCAGGACGCACTCCTGGCGCAGATGCGCAAGGGGACGCTCCAGTACTGCGTGCTGGCGTTGCTCGCCGATGAGGAGCGCTACGGGTTCGACCTCGTCCGCTCGCTGGCCGAGACGGATGGCATGGTCACGAGCGAGGGCACGATCTACCCGCTCCTGAGCCGCCTGCGCCGTGATGGGCTCGTCGATACCACCTGGCGCGAGTCGACCTCGGGGCCGCCGAGGCGCTACTACAAGCTCACGACCGCCGGTCGCGCTGCGCTCGACGCATTCAAGGGCGAATGGGGCCGATTCCGTGACGCCGTGGATCACTTCGTGGAAAGGGAGGCAGGGTGATGAGCACGACACCCGACAAGCTGGTCGAGCGGTACCTGAAGCACCTCGAGGTCGAGCTCGACGACCTGCCGCGCGACAGGCGGCGCGAGATTGTGGACGAGATCGCCGGGCACATAGCCGAGGCGCGTGCCGGGGTCGAGCACGAGACCGAGGCCGACGTGCGCAACATCCTCGAAGGTCTCGGCGACCCGGCGGACATCGCCGAGGACGCGCGTGAGCGGTTCGACGTCCGTCCGACTGCGCCGGCTCAGGTGTTCAAGCCGGGCTGGATGGAGGTCGGCGCCCTGATCATGCTGCTGATCGGAGGAATCGTCATTCCGATCTTCGGCTGGGTGATCGGCGTCGTGCTGCTCTGGGTCTCGAACGCCTGGAACGTCCGCGACAAGATCATTGGAACCGTGTTTGTGCCGGGTGGGCTCGGTCTCTCGGTCCTCATCCTCGTGTCCAGCCTGACCCTCTCCGGCGGTTCGGGTTCGTCAACCTGTACCACTGACCCATTTACGGGAAAGTGGAACTGCGTCGACTCTTCCAGCTCGGGCGGCTTTCCGCATTTCCTCGGTGCCCTGCTGCTACTCGGCGTGATCGTCGCCCCAATCATCACAACGGCATATCTGACCTACCGGCTGCGCCGCCGGACAGCCGCTGCGACGGCCTGAAGAAGGCTGCTATACCTCCCAAAGAGGCGATGGCCAAGCCCATCGAGCAGCTGCAGGACGTGATCATCCGGTTCGCCGGCGACTCCGGCGACGGCATGCAGCTGACCGGCGGGCGCTTCACGAGCGAAACCGCGCTCTTCGGCAACGACCTCTCGACGCTTCCCGATTTTCCCGCCGAGATCCGTGCGCCGGCGGGGTCGCTGCCGGGCGTCTCAGGCTTCCAGATCCATTACGCCGACCACGACATCCTCACTCCGGGAGACGCGCCGCATGTCCTCGTCGCGATGAACCCGGCCGCGCTGCGCAAGAACCTGAAGGACCTGCCCGCGGGCGGGGCGCTGATCGTGAACAGCGACGCGTTCAGCGACCGCAACCTGCAGAAGGCGGGCTACACGGCGAACCCGCTCGAGGACGGGTCGCTGGACGAGTACCGCGTCCACGAGGTGCCGCTGACGTCGCTGACCCTAGAGGCGGTCAAGGGCACCGGGCTCACGAACCGCGAGGCGGAGCGCTCGAAGAACATGTTCGCGCTCGGCCTCATGTCGTGGCTCTACACGCGCCCGACCGAGGGGACGATCGAGTTCATCGCGAAGAAGTTCGCCAAGCGGCCGGAGATCGCCGAGGCGAACACGCGCGCATTCAACGCCGGCTACGCATTCGGAGAGACGAGCGAGAGCTTCGCCGTCCACTACGAGGTCGCGCCGGCGCCGCTGCCCCCTGGGACATACCGGAACATCACCGGGAACCAGGCGCTCGCGCTGGGCCTCGTCGCGGCCAGCGTCCAGTCGAAGCTGCCCCTCTTCCTGAGCGCGTATCCGATCACGCCGGCCTCGGACATCCTCCACGACCTCGCACGGCACAAGAACTTCGGTGTTCGGACATTTCAGGCCGAGGACGAGATCGCGGCCGCGGGCGCTGCTCTGGGCGCGAGCTTCGGCGGGGCGCTCGGCGTCTGCACCTCGAGCGGCCCGGGCGTGATCCTCAAGCAGGAGACGATCGGGCTCGCGGTCACGCTCGAGCTTCCGCTCGTCATCCTCGACGTCCAGCGCGCGGGCCCTTCGACCGGGATGCCGACGAAGCCGGAGCAGGCCGACCTGCTCGCGGTCATGTTCGGGCGGAACGCGGAGGCGCCGGTGCCGGTCGTGGCGGCCTCGACCCCCGGCGGTTGCTTCCACGCGGCGATCGAAGGCGCGCGAATCGCGCTCAAGTACCGGACGCCCGTCTTCGTGCTCTCGGACGCGTACCTCGCCAACGGCTCGGAACCGTGGCTGCTCCCCGACGTCGACTCGCTGCCGGACATCTCGATCGAGTTCGCCGACCAGCCGAACGTTGACGGCTCGTTCATGCCGTACCGGCGCAACCCGGAGACGCTCGCCCGCGACTGGGCGATCCCCGGGACGCCCGGGCTCGAGCACCGGATCGGTGGGCTCGAGAAGGAGGACGTCACCGGCAACGTGTCCTACGACCCGGACAACCACGACCACATGGTTCGACTGCGCGCGCAGAAGGTGGCGGGGATCGCCGCGGACATCCCGGAGCTCGAGGTCGACGATCCCGACGGGGCGTCGCTCCTGGTGCTCGGCTGGGGCGGGACGTACGGGCCGATCCAGTCGGCGGCGCGGCGGCTGCGGCGTGACGGCAAGAAGGTCGCCCACGCGCACCTGGCGCATCTGAACCCGTTCCCGCGCAATCTCGGCGAGGTGCTCCGGAGCTACGACCGTGTGCTCGTGCCGGAGATGAACCTCGGCCAGCTGCTCAAGCTCGTGCGCGCCGAGTTCCTCGTCGACGCGGCCGGCTTCAACCGCGTGCGCGGCCTGCCGTTCCGCTCCGACGAGCTCGCGGACGCAATGGAGGCGATGCTCTGATGTTCCAGAGGTGGATCGACAGGTTCACCGAGATGCTCCGCGGGAGCTCGCGAGAGCCCGACGACCTGGCCCTCGGCACGAAGCGGCCAGGCGATTTCATCGAGCCCGAAGAGGACGAGGAGCTGATCCTGCCCAACCCCCACGACGAGGATGGAGAGAATGCTTCGTAACCTGCTCGAGAAGCTGCTTCCGTCGAAGCTGAAGTCGGTGCAGGCCGGTGACGGCCAGCGTTCCGTGGACAACATCGATGCGATGACGTCCGCTGCGCAGTCCCAGAAGTTGGACCCGCTGGGAGGTGGAGGTCCGGCGACCTTCCCGCCCGACTACGTCAAGACCGACGACGGAAAGCCCAGGCATTGAGCGAGAACGGCGCCAACGGGAAGCTGGTGCAGCTGACCGCGAAGGACTTCAAGTCCGACCAGGAGGTGCGCTGGTGCCCGGGCTGCGGGGACTACGCGATCCTCGCCGCGGTGCAGTCGTTCATGCCCGAGCTCGGCCTGCCGCGCGAGAAGATCGTCTTCATCTCCGGGATCGGCTGCGCCGCACGCTTCCCGTACTACATGCAGACGTACGGGATGCACTCGATCCACGGGCGGGCGCCGGCGATCGCGACCGGCCTCTCCACGTCCCGTCCAGACCTGTCCGTCTGGGTCGTGACCGGCGACGGCGACGCGCTTTCGATCGGCGGCAACCACCTGATCCACGCGCTGCGCCGGAACGTGAACGTGAAGATCCTGCTCTTCAACAACCAGATCTACGGGCTGACGAAGGGGCAGTACTCGCCGACCTCGCCGCTCGGGACGCGCAACAAGTCGACGCCGATGGGCTCGCTCGACTATCCGTTCAACCCGGTCTCGATCGCGCTCGGGGCGGAGGGGACCTTCGTCGCGCGCTCGATCGACACGGACAAGAAGCACCTGACCGAGGTGCTCCGCCGCGCCGCGAGTCACAAGGGCTCGGCGCTCGTCGAGATCTACCAGAACTGCAACGTCTACAACGACGGCGCCTTCGACGCGGTCAAGGAGCAGACGGAGAACCAGATCCGCCTCGTCCACGGCGAGCCGATCCGCTTCGGCGCCGAGAGTGAGCGCGGCGTGAAGCTGCGGGCCGACGGCTCGTGCGAGCTGGTGCTCGGCGGACGAGGGCGGCCTGCTCGTGCACGACGAGCACCAGGAGGTCGGGTCACTTGCGTTCGCCCTGTCGCGGGTCTCGCACACTCCGCACGGCCCGACGCCGATCGGGATCTTCCGAGACGTCGAGCGCCCGGTCTACGACGAGCTGATGTCCGGGCAGCTGGAGACGGCGACGGCCGAGCGTGGCCAAGGCGACCTCGAGTCGCTCATCCACGCCGGCGACACCTGGGTCGTCTAGCCGAGGGTGCGCCGGAGAACCGGTCGCAGGCCCGGCCCTCCGTTGATCGAGTCAAGTGGCGCCGCGCCCGGCGAGCTGGTCATTGCCGCCAAGACCGTAGAGCTCATCCGCGCCGGAGGTCCCGATCAGCCGGTCGGGACCAGAGGTCCCGCGACGGCTGCTCCGGCGCGAGCCCGATCACCGTCAGCCCAGCTGGGGGCTGCCAGTGCCGGGGCCAGGACGCGACGCATGTGACGAGCCTACGGCTCGCCCATGCGTGCGTCCATGGTCTCTCAGGAGATTCTTAAGGAGCGGACTTCTCGAGCTGAATCGACGAGATCAACTGCTCGACGTTCTTGACCTCGAGCAGTCGCCGCTGGTGCTCGTAATGGGCTCGCCTGGCATCCGCTCGCCTGCGCTCCGGCGACTTGCCGTCGCCGAGGTCGAGGAAGTCTGGCTGTTCGGGAGCTCGATGTCGTCTGAGTCGGAGCACGGCTGGACCCTCCGGTGGTGGTCGGCGTGGGCCGCCAGCGCCTTTGGTTACCTGTCGCTACGCAATATCGGTGAACTCGGCGGCGCCGAGTATCCCCCGATCAGGTGAGGTAGCCGGCGAAGCGTGTGAGGGCGCCCGTGCTGGCGGCCGCGACGAGGGCGAATGCCGAGAGGCAGAAGATCGTGAGGACCGAGAGCGTCCTCGCGTACTCCGTCATCGTGGGGCCGCTTTCGAGGTGGAGCTCGCTGTTCCGCATGGTTGGACCATCGGCCGGTCGCAGCAGCGCGCAGATCCCCTGGTGGCGTGATCCGCGTACCGCAAAGCGGTCGGCCTGGTGGATGAAGCCCGCGATCGTCAGGACCCTCTTCATGATCTTGATCGAGAGGAAGTGAAAAGAGAAGCGGCGCGGCTCGGAACAGCGTTCCAAGCCGCGCCGCCAGGTCTTGCCGGGGCTCGACTACGTGATGTAGCCGGCGACGCGGGTCAGCGCGTTGACGATGTTGCCCGAGAGCAGGGCAAGCGCGCCGAAGACCGCGATCGTGATGACGGCCAGGACGACGGCGTACTCGGCCATCGTCTGCCCATCTTCACGGGTGAGCCAGTTGTAGAGCTTCTGCATCGGAGCAGACCTCCATGGACGAAGCGACGCCGACGGACGCGTCTGGTTGGACTCCCGTGTCATCGGCTGGACCGGCAGCGCGGGACATCCCTCTGCGTGGTGATCTGGGGTACGCCGAAGTGGAACGGCGTGGCCCGGAATCAGCGATTCCAAGCCACGCCTCACACCTTCGAGCTCGACTACGTGATGTAGCCGGCGACCCGCGTCATCGCGTTGACGATGTTGCCCGAAAGCAGGGCAAGCGCGCCGAAGACCGCG
Organism: uncultured Actinomycetes bacterium; assembly: GCA_963850415.1. GTDB lineage: Bacteria > Actinomycetota > Thermoleophilia > Gaiellales > Gaiellaceae > VAXT01. The sequence goes on along the minus strand of CAWKLE010000003.1, from coordinate 303,300 downwards.
ATCGTGATGACAGCCAGGACGACGCCGTACTCGGCCATCGTCTGCCCGTCCTCACGGGTGAGCCAGTTGTAGAGCTTCTGCATCGGTGCAGACCTCCATGGTCGAATGACGCGGACGGACGCGTCTCGGTTGGACTCCCTTGTCATCGGCGGCCAGACCACCGGTTTCATCCCCCTGGATGGTGATCTGCGGTACGCCAGAAAAAGGACGGCGTGGCTCGGACAGGCGATCCAAGCCACGCCGTCAGGTCACTGCTGACTACTAGGTGATGTAGCCGGCGACGCGGGTCAGCGCGTTGACGATGTTGCCCGAGAGCAGGGCAAGGGCGCCGAAGACCGCGATCGTGATGACAGCCAGGACGACGCCGTACTCCGCCATCGTCTGCCCGTCTTCACGGGTGAGCCAGTTGTAGAGCTTCTGCATCGGTGCAGACCTCCATGGACGATCGGTACGGAAGGCCGCACCGATGATTGCGTTGGTGGCAACATCGACCGTCCGCAAAACCCGGTCCATCCCTCACCTGAGCGTTCCATTTCCAAGACAAAGCCCGCCTCGAGGGCGGGCTTTGTGGGAGCGAGGCTGAGGGAGGGGGAGATAGCCGTCGTCCTGTGCGCTCCAGTCAAACTCCCGCGCATGAGCAGGGCGTTTGCGATCTCTGAAAATTCGGTAAGGGTTCGGCTTCAGCCCGAGTAGTCGAAGTTCGCGGCGAAGCCGCACACGCCGGCGTACTCGAAGCGGAGCAACTCGTCGTCGACGCTGAGCTCGCCGGCCACGATCTCCTCGCCCGGCTGTTCGTGGCCCGGGATCACGCAGGTGATGGTCTCGGCGCCTTCGTAGGGGCCGGAGACGCGGACGGTGACCTCGTCGCGGACTCTGAACCACTGGCGGCGGGGTGTGTGGTCGAGCTCGATCTGCGCCGGTTGCACGCCGAGAAGGTGGCTCGGCTTCCACGCCCACGGGAAGTGCTCCAGCTGCTCGCCGGCGACGCGGCCCGCCCAGATCTCCTCGAGCGCCCGGTGGTGCTCGGGGGTGCCTCGCTCGTCGAGAAAGAGGATCCAGCTCCACGGAGAGCCCTCCTCGTCGTCGCTGTAGCGCGTCGCCAGCACGACTCGGAGGCCCGAGAGGTCGAGATTGTCGGCTTCGCCGTCGACGATCTGCCAGCACAGGGCTCCTTCGCAGATGCCGTGCGTCGACCGTCCTCCCGGGACGCCGTCGATCCGCCTACACGGGCACGGGGCGTCGCAGTTGCACGACTCGACATACGTGCCGGCGACGCGCCAGGTCACGCTGCGTCGAGTGCGATCACGCGCTCGGCCCGCTCGTCGCGGTAGCCCTCGCCGAGCGCGTCCGTGAGCTTCTGCTCGAGCGCGCCGGTCGCGGCCAGTTCCTCGACGATGTCCGCGCCGCCGACGAGCTCGCCCTTGACGAAGACCTGGGGGATCGTCGGCCAGCCGGACAGGCTCGAGAGCTCCTGGCGGAAGCGCGGATCGGGGAGGATGTCGACGGCGGTGACGGGCGCCCCAGCGGTGCGCAGCGCCGAGAGGGCGCGCTGGGAGTTGCCACACGCGACGAAGCTCGGGGTTCCTTTCATGAAGAGGGTCACCGGCTCGGTCTCGATGATGTCGCTGATCTGATCTCGGAGGGTCATGTCGTTCCTTTCGTCTTGATCCGGAGCTCGTGGATCGAGCCGTCTGCGAGCGGCGCGGCGAGCGCGTCGTAGACCAGGCGGTGCTGGTCGAGGAGGGAGAGCCCTGTGAACTGCGGGGTCGCCACCGTCACCTGGAAGTGGTCGCCGCCGCCCGTGCGGTCGACGACGGCGAGCTCCGTGGCGTCCGGAAACGCCACGCGGAGCAGCTCCTGCAGGGGCTCGGTCGCCACGCTCGCCATCGTAGCCCCCGATTTCGGTCCTGCGTGACGTCGTGCTATGACCCCCGTCCACAACGGAGGAGAGACGAATGAAGAAGCTCGCAATGCTTCTCGCCCTGGCCTGCGTCGCGCTCGGCGCGCTCGCAGGAGGCGGGAGCGCGAGCCCTGCGGCAGGCGCAGCACCGGTGATGACCGGGCTGCACAACCCTCGGGGTCTCGCATTCGACAACCACGGAAGCCTCTACGTCGCGGAGGCCGGGCAGGGCGGAGCCACACCCTGCGCTGTCTTTTCTGACGGGATGACCAAGTGCTACGGCGCGACTGGCCGCATCTCGCGGCTGAAGAACGGCGTCCAGGCGGTCGTCGCGGACGGGCTGCCGTCGAACGCACCGGCCGGCGGTAACGGCGCGACCGGGCCGCACAACATCGCCGTCGAGGGAGGCCACCTGTTCGTCACGGACGGTCTGGGCGGGAACCCCCTCGACCCGGCGATGCAGCCGTTTCGGGCGCTCGGCCAGGGAACGCTGATCAAGGTCCACCCGGACAGCCATTGGGACGTCGCGACCGACGTCTCGGCCTTCGAGGCGGCGCACAACCCGGTCGGCGTGCCGGACAGCAATCCGTACGGGCTGCTCGGCACCGGCGGCCATCGCGTCGTCACGGATGCGGGCGGGAACGACCTGCTGGAGGTCCACGGCAACCACGTCGAGCTGCTCGGGACGTTCCCGTCGCGTCCGCAGCGCAACACGGATGCGGTTCCGACGACGGTCGCGCAGGGGCCCGGCGGCAGCTACTACGTCGGCGAGCTCTCGGGCGCTCCGTTCAGCGCCGGCGCTGCGAACGTCTACCGCGTCGCGAACGGTCAGGCGACGGTCTACTGCTCCGGCTTCACGGCGATCATCTCGATCGCGTTTGGGCCGGACGGCCACCTGTACGTGCTCCAGTTCGCGAGCGCACCTGGGCTGAACGGGCCGGGAGTGCTCTATCGGATCGACTCGGGCTGCGAGAAGACGCCCGTCGTCACCGACCTCTTCACCCCGGGTGGAGTCGCGTTCGGCCCTGACGGCGCTGCGTACATCAGCCAGGGAAGCATTCTCGCGTCAGGCGGAATGGTCTGGCGCTTCGAGCTCGGGTCCTAGCGCCTCGAGCCGCCATTTGCGTCCGTACGTTCGCGTCCTCCGTCTCGTGCGGAGGCGCGGACTGCGGCGCGGCGGCAGGAGCGCGACGACTCTCCCGCGCGTGCGAAGGGCGGACTCCACAGCGGTGCGGAGCCCGCGCGGCGGGTGCGGAAAGCCGAACGCGTCGAGAAGCCGATCGTCCATCAGCGCATAGATCGCCTGCGAGCCGAACCGCCTCGGCAGCCCGGGGAACCAGGCGAGGAACATGTCCCGGGTCGCGCGCCCCACGCGCTCGGTGGCCGCGGTGCGCCGAAAGCGCTCGCGCTCGTACTCCTCATTGAACCGCTCGAGCTCCGCGTAGCCGTCCGGAATGTCCCGGATCGCCATGCGCCGCCCGACCTCGCGCCAGAACTCGAAGGTCGCGAGCTTCTCCGTCTCGATCAGCGGGCGCCAGCCAAAGCGCGCATTCCAGCGAATCGGCTCGAACACGAACGACGAGAGCACGTACAGGAAGTCGTCGTTCGCGATCTCGAAGCGCCCGTGGATCCGGTTCATCTGCCGGATCGCTCGCTTGCCCGCATCGCTGTCGTACCCCGCCTCGACGATCGTCGACAGGATCAGGTCCGTGTCGTCGTACCGCTTCTGAGCCGCGCGGCCGAACTCGCCGGTGCGGTCGAGGAGCTCGGCGACCGACGGCACGGCGAACGTCCGGAGCAGCGCAAGCTCGAGCGACCGCGTCGTGTCCCACGGGAACTCGAAGCACGTGTCGAGGTAGACGATCCGCGAGTGGTCGGCCACGGGATCGAGCACGCGAATCTCGCGGAGAGACGACGACTCGCCCATGAGCGAAGAAGCTAGCCCTTCCTGCAAGCTAGGGGGATGAGGAGCCGCACGCTCTGGATCGTCGTCTTCGGCGGGATCGTCGCGCTCGGGTTCGGGGCGGCGGTGGTCGCCGCGTTCGTGACGGACAACGGCGGGCCGTCGGCATCGAGCACCTCGGCCCCCTCGTCGTCGGTTTCGGACACGTTCGACCTCCCGATCGGCCTGCAGAAGAACACGCTTGCCCTGGCCAGGCATCAGCGGGACCTGCTCGTCGGGCTTGCGGCTCGGCCGGGCGGTCCGGTGGAAGTCGCGGCCGTCCGCGGCGACACACCCGTGGCGAGCGACGCGGTTCGCGTCTCGGTCGACGGCCGCGACGTCCCGACCGAGTCGTGTGGGACGGGCTGTTCCCGGGCACAGGTCGCCGTGCTCCAGGGACGGCCGAGCCGCGTGACGGTCAGTGCCGGCTCGGCGCCGGTTTCGTTTCAGTTGCCGGGCTTGCTGCCCGCGTCGGGCGAGTCCGCGTTCGACCGCGCGCGACGGACGATGGCTGCGCTCCGGTCGTACCGGTTCACCGAACGGCTCACGTCCGGCGGCGGTGTCGTGTTTACGCACCTGGCGGTTCAGGCGCCCGACCGGCTCAGCCTGCGGACGAACAGCGGCTTCCGCTCCGTGATCATCGGTCACAAGCGGTGGGACTACCAGGGCGGCCGCTGGCAGGAGGGCCCGTTCCCCGGCCTCGCGGCCCGTGAGCTCCTGATGTGGTACGACGCGAAGAATCCGCGCGTGGTGCGGCGGCTGCCGAACGGGGACGTACAGCTCGCCGCGTACGGGCTCAAGCCGGTCCCCGCGTGGTTCCGGCTGACGGTGGAGCCCTCGGGCCGCGTCGCCGAGGCCGAGATGACGGCCCCCGCGCACTTCATGCTGCACCGATACAGCGACTTCGACAGCGGCCCCGCGATCGAGCCGCCGCAATGAACGATCACGGGCACGAGCACGGATATCGCGCCCAGAGCCGGCGCGCGCTCGGCCTCGTCCTGGTGCTAACGGTCGCGTACACGGTGTGCGAGATCGTCGGCGGCTGGCTCACGGGCAGCCTTGCCCTGCTCGCCGATGCGGGACACATGCTCGGGGACTCGGCGGCGCTCGGCCTGGCCCTCGTCGCCGCATGGCTCGCCGGGCGGCCGGCGACCCCGGAGCGGAGCTTCGGCTACCGGCGCGCGGAGATCCTGGCGGCGCTCGCGAACGGTGTCGCGCTGGCCGTGATCGCGATCTGGGTCTTCATCGAGGCGGTACAGCGGCTCGACAGCCCCCGGGAGATCCTTGGCGGCTGGATGCTTGCGGTCGCGCTTATCGGGCTCGCCGTCAACGCGGTCGCGGCGGGCATCCTCTCGCACGCGGGCGACAACCTGAACGTGCGGGCCGCGCTCCGGCACGTCTTCGCGGATCTCGCAGGCTCGGTCGGAGTCGCGGTTGCGGCGCTCGTCGTGCTCACGACCGGCTGGGAGCGGGCGGACCCGGTGGCCGGGATGGCGATCGGCGTGCTGATCCTGGGCAGCTCGTGGTCGATTGTGCGCGACTCCGTGTCGATCCTGCTCGAGGCGACCCCGGCGGGAGTCGACGCTGACGAGGTCGGCCGGCGTATGGCCGCGGTCGAGGGCGTCGTCGAGGTGCACGACCTGCACATCTGGACGATCACGTCCGGCTTTCCCACGCTCTCGGCTCACGTCCTCGTGCGGCGTGGCGACGATTGCCACCTGCGACGGCGCGAGCTCGAGCAGCTCCTCGCCGAGGAGTTCGGGCTCGAGCACACGACGCTCCAGGTCGAGCACGTCGGCGAGCGGAGCGGGCTCCAGATCGAGCCCCTGCGCCGCCGCGCCCGCTAGACGCCGCCTCGATCGGACACGTCCGGTGCCTGGCACCGGACAGGGCTGTTTTGGTCAGCGTTGGTCTCGGCGGGAGCGGCGCTCGTCGCTCGCCGACGCCATCGCCTCGAGGCCCGCGAGGAAGCCAGACTGGGCCGAGGACGGCTCGGGCTCCTTCTGTCTGCCGGCCTCGACGCGCGCATCCGACAGCGCGCGCTCCCGGGCAGCGAGCTCGTCGCTCGCGCGGCGCAGGCGCTCGGCCTCGTCCGCGCTTTCCTTCCTGGCGGCCTCGGCCTGCCGCGTTTCCTCCTCGACCGTAGCCGAGCGCGACTGGAGGTCGGCCTCCGCCTTGGCGAGGGCCTGCTCGCGCGACTCGATCGTCCGCATCGTCTCGGCCGTGGCCTGCTGCTCCTGCTCGACGTTTGCCTGGAGCCGTGTGAGCGTCTGCTCGATCTCCGTGAGCGTGGTCGCGCGTTCCTCGAGCGCCGCCTCGCGCTCGGCGATCCGCTGCTCGACTCCCTCGATCGATGCTGCACGCTTCTCGAGGTCGGCCTCCCGGGCCGACAGCGCCGTCTCGGCATAGACCGGATCTTCCGGGCTCTTCTCGGGAGCAGGCTCCCGCTTGCGCCGTGCCTTGCGCTCTCGCTCTTCGACCTCGGCCTGGAGCGAAGCGAGCGAGGCCTCGCGCTCGCCGAGCTGCCGCTCCCGCTCCTCCAGGAGGCCTTCGCGCTCTGCGGCCAGCTCCGCCGCGGCGTCGGCTGCCACCTCGCGCTCCGCCAGCGTGGCCACCGCGATCTCGCGCAGGTCGACGTCGCGTGCCCGCTCCGAGAGCTGCTGCTCCGACTCGGCGAGCTGCCGGTCTCGACGGTCGAGCTCCGAGAGGCGCTGCTCGAGCTCGGCCCGGCGCGCGTTGAGATCCGCAGACTCGCGCTCGACCCGCTCCCGCTCCTCGGCCTCCGCGCGCTCGCGCCGCTGCTCGAGCTCGGACTCCGCGCGACGAAGCTCGTCGTCTCTCCCGCTCACGTCCGCCTCGCGCGCGGCGAGCTCCTGCTCGCGACGCGCCAGGTCGGCCCGCATCCGCTCGACCTGCTCGACCTCGCCGGGATCGGCGCGCCGGTTCCTGACCGGCGTGAACCAGCTGCGTTCGGCGCGCAGCGCCCTGAGCCGCCGTCCCAGACGTCGCTCCCGAAGGACGAGCTTGCGCTCCACCCGCTCGAGCTCCCGTTCGCGGACCGTGACCGCGGCGGCCCGTTCCCGCAGCGTCCGCTTCAGGTCTTCGAGGTCCTCGTCCGCTCGAAGCCCGTGCTGATCGCGCTCAAGGACCCGCTTCGCCACCGGGCCTCGAATGTACACGCTCTTTGCGGAATCGGATACCGGGCATACGATCAGGCCTCGTGAGGGAGAGCTGGCCCAGAGCGGTGCTCGCCGGCATCGCGGTCGCGCTCGTGACCGCTGCGGCCGCGGCGGGCGGAAGCGTCGTCGCGACCCCGATCAGCTCCGACCCCTATCAGAACCCGGACAGCCAGCACCGCACGCAGGTCGAGCCCGACTCGTTCGGCTACGGGAACACGGTCGTCGCCACGTTCCAGACCGGACGGTTCAACGTCGGCGGCGGCTCGAGCAACATCGGCTGGGCGACGACGACGAACGCGGGCCGGACGTGGACGACCGGCATGCTGCCCGGGACGACGATCAACGAGGGCGGGCCCTGGTCGCGGATCAGCGATCCCTCGGTCGCGTACGACCCGATGCACGGTGTCTGGATGATCTCGACCCTCGCGTTCGGAATGGGCTCCAGTCCCTTCGGGTCGCCCACTGGCATCCTCGTGAGCCGTTCGACGGACGGGGGCCTGACGTGGGAGAACCCTCCGGTCGAGACCTTCGTCGGCGGATTCCTCGACAAGAACTGGATCACCTGCGACACGTGGCCGCAGAGCACGCACTACGGCACCTGCTACCAGGAGTGGGACGACGTGGGCGGCGGGGGCCAGATCTTCATGAATCGGTCCGACGACGGTGGTCTGACGTGGAGCGCGCCCGCCAGCGTCGGTGCGTCGGGCCTCGGCGGGCAGCCCGTAGCGCAACCGAACGGGAACGTCACCGTTCCGTACGAAGGTGGCGCCGGCATCCGGTCGTTCCGCTCGATCGACGGCGGCCAGACGTGGCAACCCTCGGTCGCCGTCGCGTCCGTGACCGACCACTTCGTTGCAGGCAACCTGCGGACGTCCCCGCTGCCCTCGGCCGAGGTCGACGCTGCGGGCAAGGTCTACGTCGTCTGGCAGGACTGCACCTTCCGCAGCGGGTGCTCGTCGAACGACATCGCGATGTCCACCTCGGCGGACGGTGTGACGTGGACGAGCAAGGTCCGCATTCCCATCGACGACACGAACAGCGGCGTCGATCACTTCATCCCGGGCATCGCCGTCGACCGCTCGACCTCGGGCAACACGGCCCGCCTCGCGCTCGCGTACTACTACTACCCCGTCGCCGCGTGCAACGCGAGCACGTGCGACCTGACCGTCGGCTTCGTCTCCTCGACCGACGGAGGCGCGACGTGGACGCAGCCGCGCAAGGTGGCCGGGCCGTTCAGGCTCGCGTGGATCGCGCAGACGGATCAGGGACCGATGGTCGGCGACTACATCTCGACCTCGTTCGCGGGCGGGCCGCTCGCATTCGGAGTCTTCGCGATCGCCAAGCCGCCGGTGAGCGGGGTGTTCAACGAGCGCGCGGCAAGTGCGAGATTCGACGTCACGATCCCGCAGGCCGGGCAGCTGATCCCGGTGCGACGCGACCCGATCAGGTTCCGGGAACGCCCGTCATCAGAGACCCCGTTGGTGCTCGCCACCAGGCGCTAGCCGAAATCCGCCGAAAGGCGTACGATCAGGAAGCTCGTGGGGAGGGGAAAGCGAAGAAGGGTCGCGTCGGTCGCCCTGGTCGTGCTCGTCGGTGGCCTCGCCGTTGCCGCCAGCGTTTACGCAGGCAGCGTCGTTGCGACGCCGATCAGCGCCGACCCGTACACGAACCACGTCGAGCCAGCACCGGACGCAGCTCGAGCCCGACTCGTTCGGGTACGGCAACACGGTCGTCGCCACGTTCCAGACCGGGCGCTTCTATAACGGCGGCTCGAGCAACATCGGCTGGGCGACGACGACGAACGCGGGCCGGACCTGGACGACGGGCATGCTGCCCTCGACGACGATCTTCGCAACCCCGGCGGGCCCGTGGGCGCGGATCAGCGACCCCGCCGTCGCGTACGACCCCCAGGACAACGTCTGGATGATCTCGACCCTTGCGATCGACGACTCCGTGTCGGGCGCCGCGGTGCTGACCAGCCGCTCGACCGACGGCGGGCTCACCTGGCAGGATCCGGTCACGACGTCGCTCTCGAGCGGTTCCTTCTACGACAAGAACTGGATCACGTGCGACACGTGGCAGCAGAGCCCGTACTACGGCAACTGCTACCAGGAGTGGGACGACTCGCGGCTGACGATGAGCACCTCGACGGACGGCGGCCTGACCTGGGGCGCGCCGAAGTTCGCGGGTGGCAGCGGTATCGGCGGCCAGCCGGTCGTGCAGCCGGATGGCACCGTCGTCGTCCCCTATGAGGGCGGCGCGGGTATCCGAGCGTTCCGCTCCGAGGACGGTGGCAACACGTGGCTCGCCTCGGTCGCTGTCGCATCAGGCAGCGAGCACGGTGTCGCCGGCAACCTGCGCACGTCGCCACTCCCCTCGGCTGAGGTGGCCGGGGACGGCAAGGTCTACGTCGCCTGGCAGGACTGCGGTTTCCGCGCCGGGTGTACGTCCAACGACATCGTCTACAGCACGTCGATGGACGGAGTGGCGTGGACGGCCAAGACCCGGGTTCCCATCGATCCGACCAACAGCGGTGTCGATCACTTCATCCCCGGCTTTGCCGTCGACCGCTCGACGTCCGGCAGCTCGACCCACCTCGCGCTCGGGTACTACTACTACCCGGTCGCCGCTTGCGGCAACAATTGCCAGCTGAACGTCGGCTTCATCTCGTCGACCGACGACGGGGCGACGTGGTCGCAGGCGCGGAAGGTCGCGGGACCGATCAGCACGACCTGGATCGCGAGCACGAACCAGGGCGTGATGGTCGGCGACTACATGTCCACGTCGTTCGCGGGCGGCAACTTCGCGTTCCCGGTCTTCGCAGTCGCCAAAGCCAAGACGGGCGCCGTCTTCGACGAGCGCATGTACAGCGCGCGGTTCGACGTCACGCTTCCGTCGTCCAAGCCGCTCGTGCGCGCACGCAAGGATCCGATCCGCTATGCGAAGCACAACTTCGTGCCCGATCTCGAGCTCCCACCGATCGCCAAGTAGCCGGAGCTGATTGACGTCGGGGGCGTAGGGGAGAAGGTGCGTAGGGCGAGGTCGGTCTGGACCGCTGTCGCAGTGGCGGCGCTCGGTGTGCTGTTCGTCGCGACCGTCTCCGCCGGCAGCGTGCTCCCGACGCCGATCAGCGACGACCCGTACACGGATGCGGGGAGCTCGCACCAGCACAAGACGCAGGTCGAGCCCGACTCGTTTGCGTTCGGGCAGACGATCGTCGCGCTCACGCAGTCCGGCCGGTGGTTCAGCGGCGGCGGCTCGAGCAACCTCGTCTTCTCGTCGTCGCAGAACGGCGGACGCACGTGGACGACCGGCGGCCTGCCCGGAACGACCATCAACTCCGGCGGCCCGTGGCCGCGCATCAGTGACCCGTCGGTGGCCTTCGACCCGCAGGACAACGTGTGGCTCGCGCTCGGCCTCGGGATCGACGCGGGCGGCAGCGGTCACATCCTGCTCGTCAACCGCTCGACGGACGGCGGCGTGACCTGGTCGAACCCGGTGACCGCAGGTACCGCGCCTGGAACCTTCTGGGACAAGACCTGGATCACGTGCGACACCTGGGCGGAGAGCCCGCACTACGGCAACTGCTACGTCGAGTTCGACGACGCCAGCGCCGGCGACCGCATGAGCATGGTCACGTCCACCGACGGTGGTGTCACGTGGGGCTCGGTGCTCTCGCCGCCGGGTTGCTCGTCGGGTCTGGGCGGCCAGCCGGTCGTCCAGCCGAACGGGAACGTGATCGTGCCGTATTCGAACGACGGCGGCGCGGAGAGCTCGTTCCGGTCGACGAACGGCGGCACGAGCTGGGGCGACTGCGTGCTCGTCTCCAACGTCACGGAGCACGGCGTGGCCGCGAACATCCGCACGTTCTCACTGCCCTCCGCCGAGGTAGCGGGTGACGGCAAGGTCTATCTCGCCTGGCAGGACTGCCGTTTCCGCACGAACTGCCAGGTCGAACGACATCGTGTACAGCTCATCGCTGGATGGCCTGACGTGGTCGACCGTGACGCGAATTCCGATCGACGCCCTCGACAGCCATATCGACCACTTCCTGCCCGGGATCGCAGTCGACAAGAACACGGCGGGCAGCTCGACGCACCTCGCCGTCGCCTACTACTACTTCCCCAACGGCGATACCTGCAGCACAAGCACGTGTCAGATGACCGTCGGCTTCACGTCGTCCCTCGATGGCGGCGCGAGCTGGACGCAGGGCCGGTTGATCGGCGGCCCGATGCACGTGCCGTGGATCGCGAGAACGGACCAGGGCTACATGGTCGGCGACTACATCTCGACGTCGTTCACGGGCGACGGCAAGGCGCACCGGTCTTCTCGCTGGCCAAGGCGCCGGACTCGGGCGTGAACGGCTCCTGTTACCCGAACAACACGGGGTGCCACCAGCGTCTGACGAGCGTTTCGGTCGACATCACGCAGCCGCCGCCGGTCGCGCCGGTGCGGACCCGCCGGGAGCCGATCGCGCGCGGGCTGCACAGGCATCCGGAAGAGACACCGCTCGCACCGCGGACCGCGAACTAGGCCTGCGTGCGGGAACCGATTAGGATCGGGGCCAACGTGGGGGAGAGAGGGCTTAGGGCGAAGTCGGTCTGGACCGCTGCCGCTGTGGCAGCCCTCGCGATGCTCGTGGTCTCGACGGTCTCGGCGGGGAGCGTCATCCCGACGCCGATCAGCAACGACCCATACACGGACGGCGGAACCGGCCACCAGCACAAGACGCAGGTCGAGCCCGACTCGTTTGCCCATGGGCAGACGATCGTCGCGCTCTCCCAGTCCGGCCGCTGGTTCGGCGGGCGGCGGCTCGAGCAACCTCGTCTTCTCCACCTCGCAGAACGGCGGCGGCACGTGGACGACCGGCGGCCTCCCCGGAACGACGATCAACGAGGGCGGCGTCTGGCCGCGGATCAGCGACCCCTCGATCGCCTACGACGCGCAGGACGACGTCTGGCTCGCGCTCGGCCTCGGGATCGACGCCAGCGGGGACGGACACATCCTGCTCGTCAACCGCTCGACCGACGGGGGCGTGACGTGGGTCGAACCCGGTCGTCGCGGGCACCGCACCGGGGACGTTCTGGGACAAGACGTGGATCGCGTGCGACCAGTGGCCGCAGAGCCCGCACTACGGCAACTGCTACATCGAGTTCGACGACAACAGCGCCGGCAACGAGGTGACGATGGTCACCTCGACGGACGGCGGGCTCACCTGGGGCTCGCTCCACAGCGTGAGTGGAGCGTCGGGCCTCGGTGGCCAGCCGGTGGCGCTACCGAACGGGACCGTCGTAGTGCCCTACACGGCGAACTACTCGGCCGTCGAGGCCGCGGTCTCGACAGACGGCGGGAACTCGTGGTCCACGGGCTTCGTTGCGAGCCAGATCTCGGCCGGTGACCAGGGAATGAGAGACCCGCCGATGCCGACCGCGGAGGTTGACTCCTCGGGTCGTGTCTACGTCGCGTGGAGCGACTGCGTCTTCGAGTCGGGTTGCAACGCGAACGACATCGTCATGTCGAACTCGACCGACGGCGTCAGTTGGACGCCGGTTGTGCGCATCCCGGCCGATCCCTTGAACAGCGGCGTCGACCACTTCATCCCCGGCCTTGCGGTCGACCCCAACACCGGCGGGAGCACGGCCCACCTGGCGCTGACCTACTACTACTTCCCGTCTGGCTCGAGCGACCTGAGCGTCGGGTTCGTTTCGTCACTCGACGGCGGCGCGACCTGGGCGCCGCCGATCAAGGTCGCCGGCCCGATGAAGGTGCCGTGGATCGCGAACACGAACCAGGGCTACATGGTCGGCGACTACATCTCGACCTCGTTCACGGGCGACGGCAAGGCGCATCCGGTCTTCTCGCTCGCGAAGGCTCCCGACTCGGGTGCGAACGGCTCCTGCTACCCGAACAACACCGGGTGCCACCAGCGTTTGACCAGCGCGACCTTCGACATCACGCTCCCGCCGACGGCTCCACTGGTGAAGACGCGGAGGGAGCCCGTCGCGCGCGGGCTGCACAGGCATCCCGAGGACGCGCCGCTCACACTGCCGACGGCGAACTAGCCGCTCGGAAGGACGCGCTCCAGCCAGCGCCTGAGCTCGGCCAGGAACGACGGGTCGACCGTGTGCGGGAGCGGGTACTCGCGGTAGAGGACGTCCGCGCCCGCCCCTTCGAGCAGCTCCTTCGCCTGCCGGCCCCACTCGACTCCGATGATCGGATCGAGCGTCCCGTGGCCGATCGCGATCGGCGGTAGCGGCGGGTCGAGGTCGTACTCGAGCCCTTCGACCCGGGGGAAGAACCCGCTCAGCGCGATCAGGCCCGCGGGCCTGGGCCGTCCCGCGCCGAGGCCGAGCGCGTAGCTCATCATCGAGCCCTGCGAGAAGCCGCCGAGCACGGTTCGCTCGGGCGGGATCCCGGTCTCGGCCGCGAGTCCGTCGAGGAAGCCCGACGCCTCGCGGAACGAGGGCAGGAACGTGTCCGGGGGCGGATAGCCGAGCTCGCCGAGGACGTACCAGTGCCGGCCGCCCGGCGGCAGCGAGAGCGGCCCGCGCGGAGTGACGCCGTGCAGTCGCCGCTCCGGGTCGAGCGCGTCGAGGAGCGGGAAGAGGTCGTTCTCGTCGGTCCCGCGCCCGTGGAAGAGGACGAGTGCGCCGTCCGGCTCCCCCGCGGCCGGGCGGGTTCTCGACTCGAGGCTCAGTGTGGCGCCCAGCTGTCGCGCGGGTTCGTGATCGGCGTGAGCACGGGCTCGACCTGCTCGCGCAGGTGCTCGAAGTCCGGCGGGAGCGAGAGGCGTTCCCCGAGGGTCTCGAGCGGCTCGTCGGTGGTGAAGCCGGGGCCGATCGTCGCGATCTCGAACAGGACGCCGCTCGGCTCGCGGAAGTAGATCGACTTGAAGTAGAAGCGGTCGATCACGGGCGTGGGTCGGCCACCGCCTTCGGCCACGCGCTCGCGCCAGGCTTCGTGCTCCTCGGGCGTCGAAGCCCACGCGACGTGATGGACGGTGCCCGCGCCGGGGATGCCCGCCTGCTCCGTCGTTTCGTACTCGTAGTGCCCGCCGCGCTGCTCTCCGCGCGCCTCGAAGCCGGCCTCGCCGCTCTTCGTGAACCCGAGCGACTCCTCCAGGAATCGGCGACTCGCCTCGGGGTCGCGTGTGAGCGCGCGCACGCGGTCGAAGCCCTGGATGCGGTGCTGGGCCGGAATCTCCGGGCTCTCCGCGGTCAGCGGCTCGTCGTCGGTCTCGACCACCGCCAGCTCCAGGCCGAGCCCCTCGGGGTCGGTGAACGTGAGGCTTCCGTCGGCGCGCGAGACGGAGACGCCCTCCTTGGCGAGGCGCTCCGCCCAGAAGTCGAGCGCCTCGTCGGACCCGACCCGGAAGACGACGCGGTGCACCATGCCCGCCCCCGCGCGCCCTCGCCGCGCGCCGGGGTACTCGAAGAACGTGATGTCCGAGCCGGCCGATCCGCGCTCGTCCGCATAGAACAGGTGGTAGACGGTCGGGTCGTCCTGGTTGACGGTCTTCTTGACCAGGCGCAGGCCGAGCACGCGCACGTAGAAGTCGACGTTGCCCGGCGCGTCGCCGGTGATCGCAGTGACGTGGTGGATTCCCTCGAGGCGCATGGCAGGCTCCCTGGTCGCTTTCCGAAGGAGAACCTACCGATCAAATCGTGGGCTCCGTCCTGCATAGTCTTCTCCAGTGGCCACGGCACGGTCGAAGCATCTGGTCCTGATCCTCGCGCGCGAGCTGGCGTCGAATCTCGCCACGCCGACGCTGATCGCCGACGCCGAGGGCACGCTCGTCTTCTTCAACGAGGCCGCCGAGGAGGTCGTGGGCCGTCCGTTCGCCGAGATCGGCGAGATGCCGATGGAGGAGTTCTCCGCGAGCTTCACGCCGCGCACCCGGAACCACTCGCCGCTGACCGAGGAGAAGCGGCCGACCAGGATCGCGCTCGAGGAGCGGCGCGCCGCCCACGAGCAGCTGTGGGTCCTGAGCCGGGACGGTGTCGACCGGCAGATCGCGATCACGGCGTTCCCGCTCTTCGCGGAGGCGGACGAGTTCGTCGGGATCGTCGGAATCTTCTGGCGGGAGTAGGTTTGGTCACGTCATGCGCGTGAGGATCTGGGGCTGCCGCGGCTCGGTGGCGACGCCGGGCCCGCTGACGGTCCGCTGCGGCGGGAACACGTCGTGCATCGAGATCTCGCTCGACGACGGCACCGTGTTCGTGCTCGACGCGGGGACGGGGATCCGGGAGCTCGGGAACGAGCTGGTCGAGCACGGCGTCAAGCAGGTGAACCTCCTGCTCACGCACCTGCACCTCGACCACCTCGAGGGGCTTCGGTTCTTCGCCCCGCTCTTCGATCCGGAGACGACGATCGACCTCTGGGGCCCGCGCTCCCCGGTCCTCACCCTGAAGGAGCGGATCAGGCGCTCGTTCTCGCCGCCGCTCTTCCCGATCGACCTCATGGACACGCCCGCCGAGGTTGTCTTCCACGAGCTGCCGAAGACGCAGTGGAGGATCGGGGACGCGCGGCTCACCGCGAGCCTCATCGTCCATCCCGGGCCCACCGTGGGCTACCGGATCGAGGCGGATGGATCGAGCATCGCGTACATCCCCGACCACGAGCCGGCTCTGACCGGCGACTTCACCCAGCGATCGCGCGACTGGATCTCGGGCGGCTCGATCGCCGAGGACGTCGACCTACTGCTCCACGACGCGCAGTACTTCGCGGAGGAGTACGACGGCCGGCTCGGCTGGGGTCATTCGAGCGTGAAGACCGCGGTTGCGTACGCGGACGCGGTGGGGGCCCGGCGGCTCGTCCTGTTCCACCACGATCCGACCCACTCGGACGAGATCATGGAGCAGCTCGAAGCTGAGGCGAGGTCGATCGAGTCGAAGACGGAGGATCCGCCGGTCGTGGCGCGCGAAGGGATGGTGCTCGATCTCCCGAGCAGCTAGCGGGTCAGCGCAGGCGCCGCGCGCCGTCGATTGCGCTGCCGTACCCGGAGGCGGCGAGCCGGACGACCTGGACGCGCTCGCCGGCATGCGGGGCGTGCACCATCCGTCCGTGGCCGACGTACAGGCCGACGTGGCCGAAGCCGTAGAAGAAGAGCAGGTCGCCGGGCCTGAGCCGTGAGGAGCGAACGGGCCGGCCCTTGCCCGCGAGCGCGTACGAGCTGTGCGGGAGCGCGATTCCGAGGCGTCCATAGGCCCAGTAGACGAGCCCGGAGCAGTCGAATCCGCTGTTCGGGGACGTGCCGCCCCAGCGGTAGGGCACGCCGACCTCTCGGAGCGCGATCCTGGCGGCGCGCTCGCCGAGCGTCCGCTTCTTGTGCCGCAGGCGCTTCGGCAAGCGCCAGTGCCCGAAGGTGACGTGGAACGGCCTGTGTCTCAGGTGCGGTGCGGGCTGGGTTGCATTCGCAGAGCCGGTGAGCGAGATCGCGCAGGCGAAGCTGCACGCGGCAAGGGCGAGCGCAAGCAGGCGGCTGCGGAAGCGGTTCGGCATAGAGGCGAGCGGGTCGTCGGGCTGCGGAAGTGGAGAACGGCGCAGCCCTGGCCTGTTCGTGACCGACGGATCGTAGCCTCGAACCGAACCCTGGCCTCCCCCGATGGGGGGATTGGACAGGACCTGCGGCCCAACCCCTGTCAGGGCGCCGTTCGGGCGGTCCCGGCCAGAGACCAGAGCATCTATCCTCGGGCATCGAGTACAGAGAGGAGGAGGCATGTCATCACTCACTGAGGTCCTCGGAGGGGTTCTCGGCCAGAGCGGAGCACGGGGAACAGGCGGCGGTCAGTCGCCCGGGCTCAGTGCGCTCGTTCCGGTCGTCACAGGGCTGCTCGCAGGCGGGGGCCTGTCCAAGTTGATGGAGTCGTTCAAGGCGAACGGCCTGGGCGCGCAGGCGGACTCGTGGGTCGCAAAGGGCGACAATCAGCCCATCTCCGGCGCGGACGTGCAGAAGGTCGTGGGCCACGAGAAGATCGCCGAGGTTGCACAGCAGGCGAACATCTCCGAGGACCAGGCCGCGGACGTGCTGGCGCAGGCGATTCCGGCCGCCGTCGATCACGCCACGCCCGAGGGGACCGTGGACGACGCCAAGGTCGACGAGCAGCTGCAACAGGTGACGCTGAACTAACGCGCGGCGCCAAGCCGCGGTCCTGTCGGCGGCCCTGCTTGTGCGTGCCCGCGGTGCGAGCTAGGCCGTGGGCACCCAGACGAGGGCAAGCTGAGCGACGTGGACGTCCGTCGCCTCGAGCCGGATCGAGGCACTCTCGACCGCGCCGGCCTTCTCGCGCCACGCGGCGTCGATCTCGGTGACCTTGTCGAGGAGCTCCTGCTCGAGCTGCTGGAGGTCGTCGCTCTTCTCCGTGACGCGCTCCTCGGCCGTCCTGCGCCGCTCGGCCGCGCGTGTCGTCATTCCGCGGCGCGAGGAGGCCCCGCTGATCGTGCCCGAGATCGAGCGTGTGCTGCGCCTGCCTCCCAGGATCGCGCCGAGGACGGCCCCGGCTCCGGCGACGAGCTCGTTGGTGGCCCGAGTCTTCGTCTCCACGTCGAGCTCCTCGACGCGGCGCTGGGCGAGGTCGACAGCCGATTGCAGCCGATCCTGCTGCGCCTTCAGTCGTGTGGTGACCTCGGCCGTTTCCTTGTCGGCCTCGGTCTGCGCCGCCTCGTCGCAGCGCTTGTGGAAGTCCTCCTCGCTCTCGCCGGGCCGCGAGGTGAGCTTCAACGCCTTGTTGCGGAAGATCTCGAGCGCGCGCTTGTCGACCAGCCGTCGCTTGATCTCGGTCTCGGCGTCCTTGAAGAACGACCCCTGCCCGATCGGAGCCTCCGGGAGAACGTAGGTCGCCCCCGCAGGTGGTTGGGCGCCGAGGTCGCGGTCGTCGTAGTCGACGACGG
The DNA here is from genome assembly GCA_963850415.1 of uncultured Actinomycetes bacterium. Classification (GTDB taxonomy): domain Bacteria; phylum Actinomycetota; class Thermoleophilia; order Gaiellales; family Gaiellaceae; genus VAXT01. The sequence continues at coordinate 285,389 of CAWKLE010000003.1, read as the reverse complement.
TCTCCTGGTCGAGGTCGAGGCCGCCGTCGAGCGGGCCGTAGAGCGCCTCGAACTCCTGCGCCTCGTCGATTCCGGCGGTCGTGTCGTCGTAGCGCAGATCGACTCGTGCGGCCACGAATGCCCGCAGGCGCGTGCCGCCCGCGGCGCCGCCGACGGACGACGCCCACGGAGCGGCTGGGTCGAGGTACTGGACGGGGACGCCGCTCGGCGCGGCAGGCGCCACCGGAGTCTCCGCGTCGGAGGGCGGAGCGGCGGCTTCCGGTGCCGGCGCGGCCGTCCCGGTTGCCGCCTCGGGGGCCGTCCCGGCAGTCGGCTCGGGGGCCGCGTCCGGGGGCGCCTCGGCCGCGCGCGGAACGTCCTTCATCAGCGACGCGACCTGGTCCTTCGTCAGCGGGCCGCGGAGAAACGACATCGCCCAGCGGGTCGCAAAGATCTGCGGCTGCGAGCTCTTCGAGCTCACGAGCAGGAATTGCCGCTTCTCGAGCCCGCCGATCGCCGCGTCGAGCGCGGCGACGTCCGTGCCGCCGGCAGCCGATCTAAGCCCCTCGAGGACGCGGGCCTTGTCGCGCTCGGTCTGCAGCCGGCCGACCAGCCACGTGCCGGCGTTCGACATCGCCTTGTAGTCGAGGTCGACCGGATTCTGGGTCGCGAGCACGATGCCGACGCCGAATGCGCGACCCTGCTTGAGGATGGTCAGGATCGGCTTCTTCGCCGGCGGCGCCGCGGTCGGCGGGACGAAGCCGAACACCTCGTCCATGTACGAGAGCACGCGGAGATCCGACGTTCCGGGCTGCCCACGCATCCAGGTGACGAGCTTCGAGAGGACGAGCGTGACGACGAACTGCCGCTCCTCGTCGGACAGATGGGCGAGGTAGACGATCGCGGCGCGCGCCTTGCCCTCGGGCGTGAAGAGCAACGACTGCGCATCGAGCGCGGCCCCTTCTCCCCAGGCTTCGAACGACGGCGCGGCGACGATCGCGTTGAGCTTGAGGGCGAGCTCGGTCCGGTCCTTGGGCGGGAAGAAGGCGTCGATCTCGAAGACGCCCAGCTTGCGCAGAGGCGGCGTCTGGATCTCCCCGATCAGAGAACCGAGGTCGAGGTCGCGGCCCGCCCGCCAAGCGTTCTCGATCAGGTTGGAGAGCAAGACGTGCTCGCGGCTCGACAGCGGCGCGGCGTCGATCCCGGCGAGCGCGAGCAGGCTGGTGACGAGGCCCTCGATCTCGTCGCGTAGCGTCTCCGCCTCGGTGTCCCAGGAGAGCTTGGGCGCACGCAGCGAGCCGACGACGTTGAGCGGGACGCCGGCCGTCGAGCCCGGTGTGTAGATCGTCACGTCGGCGGCGGCGCGCAGCTCCTTGATCCGGTCGGCGCCCATCCCCTGTCCCTCGAGCCCCTTCTGCCACTGGCTCGCCGTCTGTGCGGCGTAGTCGTCGACGGAGAGCCCGGCGGCGGTCGCGTCGGACTCGTTCACCCAGGGCTTGAACTCCGCTGCCGACAGGTCCGGAAAGGTGAGCGCGAGGTTGCCCATGTCGCCTTTTGGATCCAGGACGAGCACCGGGATCCCCGCGAGCAGCGCCTCCTCGAGCATGACGATGCCGAGACCCGTCTTGCCGGAGCCGGTCATCCCCACGATCACGCCGTGCGTGGTCAGGTCGCTCGAGTCGAGCGTGAAGTTCTCGGGCTTGGCCTTCCCGCTCGGGTCGACCGTCGTTCCGAGGAAGAATGCCCCTTTTCCGGCCATGGGGCCGAGTCTAGTTCGTCGCCGCCGCGCGGTTGCGCAATCGACGCAGCCCCCGGCGGATGCGCTGGATCGCGAGCGTGGCGAGCACCACACCGAAGAAGAGCAGCGCTAGTGCGATCACGAGCGCGGCCCACGGATGGTGGATCGCGAGCAGCAACACGCCAACGACGGCGCCGTCCTCCGAGAGGCTGAGCGCGATGTTGGAGATCGGCTCGGGAGAAGCGTTCACCGCCAGGCGCAGGCTCGCCTTGGTCGAATGGCTCCCGAACGCGGTCGTGCCACCCAGCGCCGCGGCCAGGGCCTCGTTCAGGTCACCGGTCTCGCCCGCGATCAGCCCGCCGATGAGCGCGCCGAACGCCGGCCTGATCACGGTGTGAACGGCGTCCCACGCGCTGTCCAGAAACGGGATCTTGTCGGCGACGAACTCGCACGCGGCCAGGATCGCGGCGAGGATGAGCACGTCCGTCCGCTCGAACGCGTGCGGAACGCTCTCCAGCCCTCCGAACCTGCCGGCCAGGCCGGTCACGAGCACGGTCGCGTAGACGCTGATTCCGCTCGCCCATCCGGAGACCAAGACGTACGGCAGGGTCTGCACTTCGACAAACCCTAGGTTCCGGGCCATGATCCCGCCCGTGGAATCGATCCTCGACGCGATCGGGAACACGCCGCTCGTCCGCCCGAGCGTCGGCCCGTTCGCCGAGCTTGCATGACGGACGACTCGCCACTCGTATAACGTCGCCGGACAACGCGAATTCAGGAGGGCTGCATGCTGCTTGCTTCGAGCTACCCGTTCCTCGACGTCCTGTGGACGATGTTCATCTTCTTCCTCTGGGTGATCTGGTTCTGGCTGCTCTTCACCGTCTTCGTCGACGTCTTCCGGCGACACGACATCCACGGAGGAAAGAAGACCCTCTGGCTGATCTTCGTGATCATCCTGCCGTTCCTGGGCGTCTTCATCTACATCATCACGCAGAACGACGGCATGACTCAGCGCAATCTCGATCGTGCGCAGGCTCAGCGGGCCCAGTTCGACGAGTACGTGCGCGACACCGCGGGCGGCGGTGCGACCGCCGAGATCGCCAACGCCAAGAAGTTGCTCGACGAGGGCACGATCACTCAGGCCGAGTTCGACGCGATCAAGCAGAAGGCGCTCGCCTCCTGAGTAGGAGCGAGCGCGCCGGCGGACGAGGTGGCACCGCTTGGCGACTGGTGACGTAGCGGCCACCGAAAGCACTGCCTCCGGGAGGGCGAGCGGCTCGATGCTCGTCCTCCTGACGCTCGCCGCCGGGCAGTTCCTGATGACGCTCGACAGCTCGGTGATGAACGTCTCGATCGCGACCGTGGCGAAGGACGTGGGTACGACCGTGACCGGGATCCAGGGCGCGATCACCGCCTACACGCTCGTCATGGCCGCGCTCATGCTTACGGGCGCCAAGATCGGAGCAATCATCGGTCGCAAGCGGGCCTTCGCGATCGGCTGCGTCATCTACGGCTGCGGCTCGTTCACGACCTCGATCTCCACGAGCCTGCCGATGCTCCTGTTCGGCTGGTCGTTCCTCGAGGGAGTCGGCGCCGCGCTGATCATGCCTGCGATCGTGGCTCTCGTCGCCGGGAACTTCCCGACGGAGCGGCGGCCCGCCGCGTACGGGCTGGTGGCCGCGGCCGGCGCGGTCGCCGTCGCGGTCGGCCCGTTGATCGGCGGCTTCTGCACGACGTACTTCTCGTGGCGCTGGGTCTTCGCCGGCGAGGTGGTCGTCGTGCTCGCGATCCTCCTGCTCACCAGGCGGATCGCGGACGCACCGGTCGAGGAGCGCCCGAAGCTCGACGTGGTCGGATCGATGCTGTCGGCCCTGGGGCTGGGGCTGGTCGTCTTCGGTGTGCTTCGCACGAGCGAGTGGGGCTGGATCCAGCCGAAGCCGGATGGGCCGTCCTGGGCCAATCTCTCGCCCACCGTGTGGCTCGTCCTCGCAGGCTTGCTCGTGATCTGGGTCTTCTTCCGCTGGGAGCACCGCCGCGAGGCGAGGGGGGAAGAGCCGCTCCTGCGGCCGGACATGCTCCGTAACAGGCAGTTGAGCGGCGGTCTCACGATGTTCTTCTTCCAGTTCCTCGTCCAGGCGGGCTTCTTTTTCGTGGTGCCGCTCTACCTCTCGGTCTGCCTCGGCCTCTCGGCGCTGGCGACCGGAGCGCGCCTGCTGCCGCTGTCCGTCACGTTGCTCGCGGCCGCGATCGGAATCCCGCGGCTCCTTCCGACTGTCTCTCCGCGGCTGATCGTTCGCTGCGGCCTGCTCTCGCTGCTCGCCGGAACGGTCGTCCTGCTCGCCGCGCTCGACACGGACACGGGGCCGGAGATCGTGTTCGTTCCGATGCTCCTCGTCGGGCTCGGCATCGGCGCGCTCGCCTCGCAGCTCGGAGCCGTGACCGTCTCGGCCGTCCCGGACGACCAGAGCCCGGAGGTCGGCGGCGTCCAGAACACGATGACGAACCTCGGCGCCTCGCTGGGGACGGCAATCGCGGGCTCGCTCCTGATCGGCGCTCTCGCACTGTCGTTCTCGTCCAACATCGCACAGAGCTCTGCTATCCCGTCGCGCGTGAAAGAGCAGGCGCAGGTCGAGATCGCAGGAGGCGTGCCGTTCATCTCGGACGCGGATCTGCAGACCGCACTGGACGAGGCCGGCGTCAACTCGAGGACAGCCGACGCCGCGGTCGACGCCTATTCCGAGGCCCGCCTCGACGGCCTCCGCGCAGCGCTCGCGATCCTCGCCCTCTTGACCCTCTGCGCGCTCTTCGCCGCGCAGCGCATCCCGGAGACCCAACCCGGTGGCGTAGAGTCCTAGCGCCATGTGCCGCTGGCTCGCCTACTCGGGAACGCCGATCAAGCTCGAGGAGCTGCTCCTCAAGCGCGACCACTCGCTGATCGACCAGAGCCTGCACTCGAGGATGGGCGCGACGACGACGAACGGCGACGGCTTCGGCGTCGGCTGGTACGACGAGGACGGGCTGCCCAGGCTGTACCGCAGCACGCATCCCGCGTGGAACGACCGCAACCTGAAGGAGCTCGCTGCCGGAATCTCGTCGCGGCTCTTCCTGGCGCACATCCGCGCGTCGACCGGCTCCGCGATCCAGGAGACGAACACGCATCCGTTTCGCTACGGAAAATGGCTCTGGATGCACAACGGGCTGATCCGCGAGTTCCCGCGCGTGCACCGCGAGCTCGTGAACAGGATCGACGACTCGCTCTTCAACTCGATCGAGGGCACGACCGACTCGGAGACGATGTTCTATCTCGCGCTCACGTTCGGGCTCGAGAGCGACCCCGTGGCGGCCGTCGAGCAGATGGTCGGCGTCGTCGAGGAGACCGGGGAGCGTCACGAGATCGAGAACCCGATCCAGATGACGATCGCGACCACCGACGGGACCTCGATCTGGGCGTTCCGCTACTCGAGTGAAGGCGACTCGCGGTCGCTCTGGTTCAGCACCCGGATGGACGAGCTGAAGCTGCTCTATCCGGCCGTGCCCGAGCTGGAAAACCTCTCGGACGAGACACGGGTGGTCGTCTCCGAGCCGCTCGGCGACCTGCCCGGGGCCTGGAACCCGGCGCCGGAGTCGCACTACGGGATCGTGCAGCCCGGCACCGACAAGCTCGGCGCGTTCACGCCCCAGCGCTCGTAGCGGGCTCGCCCGCGAGCAGCCGCCTGCACTGCTCCGCGTTGACGACGTTCCCCTTCTCCTCGTGCAGGCTGATCGCGAGCTCGAGCGCCTCGGACGCCCCTTCCTGATCGCCGCCGGCGCGTAGAGGCCATCACCGCGTCGCCGATGGAACTTCTCCACCGTTCCGCCGTGGCGCTCCAGTGCGGCCTGCGCCGTCGCGAAGTAGCGCGACATCACGCCACGGAGGGTCTCGGGGTCGACGCGTTCGCCGAGCGCCGTCGACCCGGCCAGGTCGGTGAAGACGACGGTGACGGTCTTCCGCGCGGCCGAGTCGGGGGACACCTCGAGGCGTGCGCCGCAGGCATCGCAGAACCGCGCTCCTTCAGCGTCCACTCGCCCGCACTGGGTGCACCGCATGGCGGGAGCGTACGCTCGGCGAGCCGGCGGATCTACGCGGGCGCGTCTGCTTCGAACAGGCCCGTCTGGTGGGCGAGCACGACTGCCTGGACGCGGTCGCGGAGGCCGAGCTTCTGGAGGATGTGCGTGACGTGCGTCTTGACCGTCGTCTCGCTGATGTAGAGGTCCTCCGCGATCTCCCCGTTCGAGAGGCCGCGGGCCATGAGGCGAAAGACCTCTCGCTCGCGCTCGCTCAAGTCGTCGAGCTCCCTCGGGGGCGCGGGACGCGGCATCCGGGCGAACTTCTGGATCACACGCCGAGTGACCGTGGGCGAGAGGAGCGCCTCACCGCCGGCGACGGTCCTGATCGCGGCGATCAGCTGCTCCGGAGAGTCGTCCTTGAGGACGAAGCCGCTCGCCCCGGCGCGGAGCGCCTCGTAGACGTACTCGTCGAGATCGAACGTCGTGAGGATCAGGATCCGTGCGCCGCTGTTGGCCGCAAGGATGCGCCGGGTTGCCTGCAGCCCGTCGAGCTCGGGCATCCGGATGTCCATCAAGACGACGTCCGGGTCGAACCGAGCGGCCTTGTCCACCGCTTCGAGCCCGTTGCTCGCCTCGGCGACGACCTCGACGTCCTCCTCGCCCGCGAGGAGCATGCGGAAGCCGGCGCGGACCATCGACTGGTCGTCCGCGACGAGGACTCGGATGGTCATCGTCCGTTGCTGTCGAGCGGCAGGCGCGTGCTGAGCACGAAACCGCCGCCGTTGGCCGATCCGGCGCTCATCTCGCCGCCGTAGATCTTGACGCGCTCCCGGACCCCGACGAGGCCGTGCCCGAGCCCGTCGGTCGTCGAGCTGCCCTGGCCGTTGTCGCGGACCTCGATCTCGAGCTCGTCCGAGCCGTAGCGGAACGTCACGTCGGCGTCCGAGGCGTGCGCGTGCTTGAGCGCGTTCGTCAGGCCCTCCTGCACGATGCGGTACGCGGAGAGGTCGATCCCGCGCGGGAGCGGAACCGGCTCGCCGTCAACGTGCAGCTCGACCGGCAAACCGGCCCGGCCGATCTCGGCCAGCAGCGAGTCGATGCCGTCGAGCCCGGGTTGCGGCACGAGCTCGGCCTCTTCCCCTTCGCGACGCATCGCGGCAAGCAGGCGGCGCATCTCGGTGAGCGCGGTACGGCCCGCGCGCTCGACGTCCCGGAGCGCCCCGCCTTGCTCATCCAGCTCAGCGGGCAGTTGATGCCTGACCGCGCCGACCTGGAGCACCATCACGCTCACCGCGTGGGCGACGATGTCGTGCAGCTCGCGCGCGATGCGTGCCCGCTCCTCCGCTACCGCGACGCGTGCAGCCGCCTCGCGCTCGCGTTCGGCCTGCGTCGCGCGGATCTCGGCCGCCTCCACCTTCTGCGCGCGGTCGCGTAGGGCAAAACCTGCGGCCCAGCTGATGCCGAAGTCGACCGGGATCACGATCAGCTCGGCGGTGAGGTGGCCGGGGATGTTGTAGACGACCGTGATGATCCCTCCGAGCACGATCGCGAGCCCGGCCCAGGACGCGCTTGAGATCGCGCTGGTTCCCGAGCAGGAAGGCGGAGACCAGTCCGACCGGGAAGAGGCTGACCATGAACGGGATAAGCGCTCCGTCGACGAACGAGATGGCCGTCGCGATCAGCCAGTAGGACGCGGGCGCCGCGAACGGAAACCGCCTGCGGGCGAAGAGCGGCGCCACGAGCAGGGCCACCAGCGGAACGGCGTAGCGGATCGACACGGGCGACGCGTCCCTGCCCAGGACCAACTCGAGCAGCGCCGCGATCAGAAGCGCGCCGATCAACAGCTCGTACCAGTAGTCGCGGGCGAGGGATTCGACCCGGTTCATGCGTTGAAAGTACTCCACGCGCTCACTCGCCGCCTCCTACCTGAGTAGGAGTCGGAATCGTCACCCGGTCTGACTCCGAATCAGGCCTTCAGATGACGCCGTTCCGCGGCCGCCCTTCTAGCGTCAATCCCGGAGTTCTCGATTCCGAAGGAGGAACCAGATGCCACCGACCAAGTCCAACAATCTGGCGGCCCGGATGGGGCGTTGGAGCGCAGACCACTGGAAGACCGCGACCTTCGGCTGGCTCGCGTTCGTGATCGTCGCCTTCGGTCTCGGCGGTCTGGCGGGCACGAAGTCGATCGATCCGAACGCCCCCGGCCCGGGCGAGTCGGGCCGGATGGACCGGATCCTGAACGCGGGCTTCAAGAAACCCGCCGACGAGAGCGTCCTCGTCCAGAGCCGATCGCTGTCGGCGACCGATCCTGTCTTCAAGGCGGGGGTTGCGGACGTCATCGCCAGAATCTCGAAGCTCGAGGACGTCCAGAATGTTCGCGCGCCGTTCGCGGCGGGCAACGCGGATCAGATCTCCAAGGATCGCCACGCGGCGCTCGTCAAGTTCGCGATCCGCGGCGACTCCGACAAGGCCGCCGACAAGATCGATCCCGTCCTCGCCCAGGTCGACAAGGCGCAGCGGGCTCATCCGGAGCTCTTCATCGGCGAGTTCGGAGACGCAAGCGCCGTCAAGGCGGTCCAGACCGCGTTCGCGGACGACCTCGGGAAGGCAGGGCTCCTGTCGCTTCCGATCACGCTCGCAATCCTCGTGATCGCGTTCGGCGCGCTCGTGGCCGCGGGCATTCCGCTGCTGCTCGCGCTGACAGCGGTGTTCGCGACCTTCGGACTGATCGCACTCCCGAGTCACATCCTGCCCGTGGCGCAGCAGGCGCCCGCGCTGGTGCTGCTGATCGGGCTCGCAGTCGGCGTCGACTACTCGATGTTCTATCTCCGGCGTGAACGGGAGGAACGAGCCGCGGGCCTCAGCGAGCGGGCCGCGATCGAGGCCGCCGCCGCGACGTCCGGCCGCTCGGTGCTCATCTCCGGCGTGACCGTGATGACCGCGATGGCCGGGATGTTCCTGACCGGCGACCAGATCTTCGCGTCGTTCGGCGTCGCGACGATCCTCGTCGTCGCGATCGCGATGATCGGTTCGCTGACCGTGCTGCCGGCACTGCTGTCGAGGCTCGGCGACGGGGTCGGCCGGGGCCGGGTTCCGCTGGTCAGCCGCCTGCGCCGCGACGACGGCGAGGGCCGGATCTGGGGCGCGATCATCGACCGCGTTCTGCGCCGGCCGCTGCTCTCGGCCGTGCTCGCGGGTGGATTCCTGATCCTGCTCGCGATCCCGGCGATCCAGCTCAAGATGGTCCAGGGCGGCCCGGACACGTTCCCCAAGTCGCTCGCGGCCGTACAGGCCTACGACCGGATGCAGGAGGCGTTCCCCGGAACGGCGATGGCGGTGAACGTCGTGGTCCAGGCGCCGAACGTGAAGTCGCCGCAGGCTCGGGTCGCAATCGCGCAGCTCGAGCAGCGCGCCCTGGCAAGCGGCCGCATGTACCGGCCATTCAGCGTCGCCGTCAACCAGGCAGGAACCGTCGCGGACATTACGGTCCCGATCAAGGGCAAGGGCGCCGACGGCGAATCCAACACATCACTCGCGGTGCTGCGGAACGACATCGTCCCCACTACGGTGGGCGCGCTTCCCGGGGCCGAAGCCGGCGTCACGGGCTTCACGGCCCAGTGGAAGGACTCGAAGGACGACATGAAGGCGAACCTGCCTCCCGTCGTCGCGTTCGTCCTCCTCTTCGCCTTCGCGCTCATGCTCGTCGCGTTCCGTTCGATCGTGATCGCGGCCAAGGCGATCGTCCTCAACCTGCTCTCGGTGGGCGCGGCCTACGGCGTCCTCGTGCTCGTCTTCCAGCACGGCGTCGGCAAGAGCCTGTTCGGGTTCAGCTCGACGGCCGGGATCGACCCGGTGGTTCCGCTGCTCCTGTTCGTGATCCTGTTCGGGCTCTCGATGGACTACCACGTGTTCCTGCTCAGCCGGATCCGCGAAGCCGTACAGCGGGGCGCGTCGACCGATGAGGCCGTCGCCCAGGGCATCAAGTCGACCGCCGGCGTCGTCACGAGCGCCGCGCTCGTCATGGTCGCCGTGTTCGCGGTCTTCATCGCGCTCTCGATGCTGTTCTTCAAGCAGTTCGGCGTCGGGCTCGCGGTCGCGATCCTGATCGACGCGACGATCGTCCGCGGGGTGCTCTTGCCCGCGTCGATGAAGCTGCTCGGGGAGTGGAACTGGTACCTGCCCAGCTGGCTGGAGTGGCTGCCCGACCTCGGCCTGTCCGAGGCGGACGCCCCGCCCGAGACCAGCTCGAGCCCGGTCTCCGCGTAGAGCCTCTGTCGAACCCCCGGGCGCCCGACCGGCCCGGGGGTTCTTCTTGCTTTCCGTACTTAGGTACGGGTCTATAGTGGCCAGGTGAGGGTCGGCGAGGTCGCAGAGCGCGCAGGTGTGAACGTCGAGACGCTTCGCTACTACGAGCGCCGCGGCCTCTTGCCCGAGCCGGCGCGGATGTCGAGCGGGCATCGCCGCTACGACGAGGAGACCGTCCGCTTTCTGCGTGCGATCAAGGAAGCGCAGTCGGTCGGCTTCACCCTCGCCGAGATCGGCGACTACCTCGGCGCGGCACGGCGCACCGGCTCGCCGTCCGAGACGCTGCGTGTCCGGATGGCGGCCAAGATCGACGAGATCGATGCGCGGATCGCGGGGTTGCGGCGCATGCGCGAAGAGCTCGCACGGGTCGTCGGCTGCGCCTGCGACTCGCTCGACCACTGCACGTGCGGGGCGGCCTATCTGGCTCGACGCGGACGGGAGACGAGCTCGCCTCCGGCGCTCCTGCACGTCACGAACGGTGAGAGCGCGGGCAACACGCTGCGTCAGACCGGGCTTGGCGGAGCCGTTCTGCCGTGGCAGGACGTTCTCCACGAGGGGCCGGTGCCTGCTGTCTCGCGGGCCAAGCTGCTGCGGACGCGTGCGACGTTCCTCTCCGAGTGCGGCTGGGGGCCACGGAGCGCGATCCAGTCGTCGCTCGAGCGGCGCGACCGGCAACTCCGCGAGGCGCTGCGCGATGGGCGCGGCCTCGTGCTCTGGTTCGAGCACGACCTGTACGACCAGCTCCAGTTGCTCGACGCGCTCGCGCTGGCCGACGGGCTGGGGGGCTCGCTCGAGTCGATCGTCGTCGCCGCGTTTCCCGGCAAGCCATCGTTCCGGGGGCTCGGCGAGTTGACGCCCGACGAGCTCGAGACGCTCTGGCCCGCGCGCCGCGAGGTGAGGGCCGAGACGCTCGGGGAGGCGTCCGCCGCCTGGGCGGCGTTCCGCGCACCGGAGCCGGTCGCGCTCGCAGAGCTAACCGTTCGAGGCTCCGAGGAGCTTCCGTTTCTCGGCGCCGCGCTCCTGCGTCTCCTCGAGGAGCTGCCGGCAGTCGAAAGCGGGCTGTCCAGGACCGAGCGGCAGGCGCTCGAAGCGATCGCCGGCGAGGCACGCACACCGATGGGCGCGTTCCTGGCCACTCAGGACATGGAAGAGGCGCCGTTCCTCGGCGACGCGTGGTTCTACCGCTCGCTCTCCAATCTCGGGCAGGGCGACGAGAGGCTGCTCGAGACGCAGGAGGGCGAGCCTCTACCTGCGCCGCCGCCGCTCAGCGACGGGCAGGAATTTGCGCGGCTCCTGCTCCGCGTGACAGCGGCCGGGGAACGCGTGCTCGGCGGCAAGGCCGATCGCGTCGAGCTGCTCGGCGTCGACCGCTGGCTCGGCGGCTCCCACGTCACGCCGGAGAGCGGCTGGCGCTGGGACTCCGCGGCGCGACGACTCAGGGCGTGACGACCGCATTGCTATCCTCGCACCGACGTACTATGTAAGTGTACGCTGTAAGTTAGACGCGCTGCGAGAAGAGATGGCTGCCGAACCCGAGACGAGCCCCCAACCGCGCATCCCGCTGACACGGGACCGCGTCCTGGAGGCCGCGATCCGCATCGCCGACGAGGAAGGCCTCGACGCGCTCACGATGCGCCGGCTCGGCCAGGAGCTCGACGTCCAGGCGATGTCGCTCTACAACCATGTCGCGAACAAGGATGACCTGCGGCACGGCATCGTCGAGATCGTCATGGGCGAGATCGAGGTGCCCTCGGATGCTGGCGACTGGAAGGCGGCCCTCCGCCGCAGCGCGATCTCGGCGTACGAGGCGTTCATCCGCCACCCGTGGGCCTGCAGCCTGCACAACGCGACGCCGAGGATCAGCGACGCGCGCATGCTCTGGATGGAGGGAGTGCTCAAGACCCTGCGCGAGGCGGGCTTCTCGCCGAACATGACGCACCACGCGTACCACGCGCTCGACAGTCACATCACCGGGTTCACGCTCTGGGTCGTGAGCATGCCCTTCGACAGCCGCGAGGAGCTTCTGGACATGGCGGCGGAGTTCATTCCCCAGATCCCGGGCCAGTACCCGTACGTGATCGAGCACGCGAAGGAGCACCTGGAGGATCCCGACCCGAACGAGCCGAGCGAGTTCGAGTTCGGGCTCGACCTGATCCTGGAGGGGCTCGAGCGGCGACTCGACGACGCCTGACGGCCAAAGGTCACAGCTTTGTGACCGGAGTCGAACAGTTGTGAAACAACGGCCGGAGTGGGGTGTGCCCGTATCTAGGTTGGCCGCATGGACAACCTCTCCAGGCACGTTCTCATCGTCGCGGCCGTCCTCGCCCTGGTGCTCGGGGCCGGCCTTGCGACGCAGGCGGCGGGCGGCACCGCGCGCGCTCCTGCAGCAACGCACCTCGTCCTCAACGAAGTCGACTACGACAACGTCGGCGCCGACAACCGCGAGTTCGTCGAGGTCTTCAACGGAACCGGCGCTCCGGTCGACCTGGCCGACAAGGCCGTCGTCCTGGTCAACGGGCTGACCGGCACCGAGTACACGCGGGTGGCGCTGGGGCCGAACTGCCTCGGGCCGAATCAGTACGCCGTCGTGATGGATCCGCTCGTGGTGCCGGCTCCCGGTGCGATCTCGATCCCGTTCCCTGGCGCGGACAACCAGGTGCAGAACGGGGCGCCGGACGGCGTCGCGCTGATCGACACGGCATCCCTGACCTTGGTCGACGCCCTCTCGTACGAGGGCTCGATCACGAGCGCTCAGATCGACGGCTTCCCGCAGCCGGTCAGCCTCGTCGAGGGTTCGCCGACTCCGCTCGAGGACTCGAACGTCAACGAAGGCTCGCTCGATCGTGAGCCGAACGGGGTCGACACGGACAACGCGGTCGCCGACTGGGCGCTCGACACGACCCCGACCCCCGGTGCGTCGAACGCGGGAGCAGGAAGGACCGCTCGACCGGCTGTGTCCGCGGGCTGCGGTCCTCCGCCGCCGCCTCCTCCACCTCCTCCACCTCCGCCTCCGCCGCCACCACCACCTCCGCCACCACCACCTCCTCCGCCTCCGCCACCACCTCCGCCACCGCCTCCGCCACCGCCTCCGCCTCCGCCGCCACCACCACCGCCGCCACCACCACCACCACCACCACCGCCTCCGCCTCCGCCACCGCCACCGCCACCGCCACCGCCTCCGCCGCCACCGCCTCCACCTCCGCCCCCGCCTGAGGAGTGCCGGGTGCCGAATGTCGTGGGTCTGATCCTCGGCCGAGCGAAGGTACGGATCCGCCGTGCGAACTGCTCGGTCGGCCGGATCTCCTGGAAGCGGTCGCGCTGGGTCGGCCGCGTGATCAGGCAGCACCCGAAGGCCGGCGCCGCGAGGCCCACGGGAGCAAGGGTGAGGCTCGTAGTCGGGCGCTTCTAGGACACACAACCTCGAGTCGAGCGGGCTGCCTGATCAGCGGCTCGCTCGATCGCTTTGAGGAAGGACAGTAGGTCCGAACCGGACCGGGGGCGCCTGCGAATCAGCTCGGAACCCTGTCCGAGACAAAGGAGCCCCACATGCGGTTCATTCCGACCAAGCTCCACGCGCCGCTCGACTACATCGTCGGCGCCGGGCTGATCGCAGCCCCGTGGATCTTCCAGTTCTCCGAGCTCAAGACGCCGACCGTCCTCTCGATCGTGCTCGGGATCGGGCTGATCGTCTACAGCCTGTTCACGGACTACGAGCTCGGCGTCTGGCGTACCTTCCCGATGGACGTCCACAACCTGTTCGACATCGGCGCAGGCGCCCTGCTCGCGGCGTCGCCCTGGCTCTTCGGCTTCGCCGACCAGGGCGCGAACGTCTGGGCGCCGTTCGTCGTCGTCGGCATCGCCGCGATCGGCCTCGGCCTGACGACGAAGCAGTCGGGCGGTTACAGCTACCGCAAGACCGGCGCCACCGCCGTCGGCTAGCCGTTACCTCCGCGCGGCGGGCTCAGCGCCCGCCGCGCGTTCTCTCAGGCGTCATCGACCGCGTCCGGCTCGTGCTCGACGAGCCACGCCTTGGCGACTCGCTTCTGCGCTCTCGTCAGCCAGGCCTCGACAACGAGGTCCTTGAGCTCATCCCGGTCGATCGTCTTCAGCGCGGGGATCCGCATCAGTACGGCCGGATAGCCGTTGAAGTGCGCCGTCGTGAAAAAGAGGCCGCGGTCGTCGGCGAGCAGCAGATCCTTCTCGTCGAGGTCGGCGACGCGGAACATGAGCACGTCTTCCATCCGCTCGCCGGTCTCCGGATCGATCGCGTCGGGTCGGCGCCCGCGATGGAAGCAGAAGAGCTTCCCATGCACGTGGTACGAGGGCCTGCCGTCGTCGGAGACCTCTTTCGTCGCCTGCGGCATCGCGAGCGCGAGCTCGTCGAGATCGGCCATCGTCGCCACGCGCCTTACTCTGCCATTCCGCTGGAGCTCGGCCGCGGCTGTCCCGCTAGGCTCGGCTCATCCTCGAGCTTGAGACTCCTGCCGGCCCGGCGCGGGCGCACCTCGACCTGGTCGACGAGGCCACGGCGGCGCTCGTCCTCGGGCACGGAGCGGGCGGCGGAGTCGGCTCGCCGGACCTCGTGGCCGCGAAGGACGCGGCGCTCGAGGCTGGAGTGAGCGTCGTGCTCGTCGAGCAGCCCTACCGGGTGGCCGGCCGTCGCAGTCCGGCTCCGGCGCACCAGCTCGACACGGCCTGGACGACCGTGCTCGCACAGCTTCGCGAAGGCGTCCTCCACGACCTGCCCCTGATCTGCGGCGGCCGCTCGTCGGGTGCGCGCGTGGCGTGCCGGACGGCTGCCGACGTCGGTCCCGTCGCCGTCCTCTGCCTCGCCTTTCCCGTGCACCCGCCCGGCCGCGGCGACGACCCGACGAAGAGCCGGATCCCCGAGCTCGACGCGGTCACCGTCCCGACACTCGTTGTCCAGGGCGAGCGCGACCCGTTCGGCATCCCGACCGAAGGCCCGAACCGGAGAGTCGTCCTTGTCCCCGGAACGCACTCGCTGCGGAGCACGTCCGCGATCAGCGCGGCGGTCTCCGACTGGCTGGGAAGCGGCGTCCTTGCGCTCGACAAGGTGCATTGACTCCGCACGAGCTTACGAAGCCGCAGGCCCGTCGCATCGCGGTGCGCGCGCAGATGCTCGACTCGTCACGGCCGCGCGACCTGATCGCGGTCGTCCGTCAGCTGACGATGCTCCAGATCGACCCGACCGCGGCCATCGCTCCCAGCGCGGACCTCGTCGCCTGGAGCCGCCTGGGCTCGACCTATCGCCCCGCCGACCTGACGCACGCCCTCGAGCAGGACCGAACGCTGTTCGAGCTGGACGCGATGGTTCGGCACGTGGACGACCTCGGCCTGTACCTCGCGGGCACCGCCGAGTTCCCCACGTACGAGCGGTCGCGGGCCTGGTTCCGGGACAACGACTCGTTTCGGAAGGACATCCTGAAGCTGCTCCGCAAGTCCGGGCCGCTCGCGTCACGCGAGATCCCGGACACGTGCGCCGTGCCCTGGGCCTCGAGCGGGTGGACGCACAACCGGAACGTGACGCAGATGCTCGAGTTCATGATGATGCGCGGCGAGATCGCGATCTCCTCGCGCGTCGGACGCGAGCGGGTGTGGGACCTGGCCGAGCGGGTCTATCCGGAGGTCGACGTGCCGTCGGTGGACGAGGCCGAGCGAAGGAGGAACGAGCGGCGGCTCGCGTCGCTCGGCATCGCGCGGCCGAAGGGCCCGAAGATGCCGATGGAGCCGGTCCACGTCGGCGAGGCGGGCGAGCCTGCGGTCGTCGAAGGGACGAAGGGCGAGTGGCGCGTCGATCCTGCGGCGCTCGACAAGGACTTCGACGGCCGGACGGCGTTGCTGTCACCGTTTGACCGCCTCATTCACGACCGCCGCCGAACGGAGGACCTGTTCGAGTTCGAGTACGTCCTCGAGATGTACAAACCGGAGGCAAAGCGCCGCTGGGGCTACTTCGCGCTCCCGATCCTCCACGACGACCGCCTGATCGGGAAGCTCGACGCCAAGGCCGATCGCAAGGCGTCCGTGCTTCGGGTGAACGCGATGCACGAGGACGTGAAGTTCACGCGCGCGATGAGTAAGGCGGTGCAGGCAGAGCTCGACGATCTGGCCGCCTGGCTCGGCCTCGACGCGGTCGCCAGCTAGTCGGCGTCGGCGAGCTCGAGCAGCTTCGTGACGGTCGTCCAGTTCCGCGCCGTCGCGGTCACTCCCAGGTCCTTCCCGGCCAGCCGAGCCCAGAGCTTCGATCGTGCGACGCCGCCCGGGTGCCAGGCGTAGATCTCCCGGCCGATGCTGACGACCTCCTCCTGAGCCGTAGCCACCTCCTCGAGCTCGCGGACGACTTTGGAAGCGGGTTTCGTCTCCAGGAAGCTCACCTGGTAGCGCTTCGGATCCTTGGCCACTTCTTCGAGGGGATTTCGGTCGACCACCTTGACGAGCTCGCTGCGCGTCCGCGCGATGACCGCGATCTCGAGCCCGAAGCGATCCGCGATCAGCCGCTCGCACTTCCGCGCCACCATCTTCGCGCTCGCCTTGCTCGTCAGCACGACGTTGCCGCTCTGGAGGTACGTCCGAACGTCGTCGTAGCCGGCGTCTTCGAGCGCCTCACGAAGCTCCGGCATCGAGATCCGGTTCCGCGAGCCGATGTTGATCCCGCGCAGGAGGACGACCAGGCGAGCCATGAGCCGAGAGCCTATGCAAGGCGCCACGGTAGGTTCTCGCGCGTGCGGACCATCTCGATTCCCACGCTTCGTCGCCTACTGATCTCGGCTCAGGCTTACGTACCGCGTGCCCGCCGAGCGGACGCCGACGACGTAGAGGGCGCGATCCGGCGCGCGATGTGCATCCAGTTGGACACCGTGACCGCGGTCGAGCGGAGCCACCGGATTGCGATCTCGACCCGGGCCGGCCGCTATCCGCGGGACACGGTCTCCAGGCTGCTCCGTGCGGGGCGCATCATCGAGAACTGGACGCACGCCCTGTGCGTCGTCCCGGCCGAGGACTGGCCGCTGTACGCGTGGGCGCGCGAACGCATGCGCGACGGGGTTCCCTGGCACGGCGACGTCCGAACCCGCTACCCGGGGCTGGCGGACCGGGTGCTCGACGAGATCCGCGAGCGCGGTCCTCTCGGATCGAAGGACTTTGCGGGCAAGGCCGATCCCTCGCCGCACCGGGTGGGGACCTCGTCGGAGGCGATGTGGAGCTGGAAGCCGGCGAAGCAGATGCTCGACGCGCTGTTCGCGTCCGGCGAGCTCGTGGTCGCCGAGCGCGTCAATTTCCAGCGCCGCTACGACCTGCCGGAGCGCGTTCTCCCGCGCGAGATCCTCGATGCGCCGCTCCCCACCGAGGAGGAGGCGGTTCAGGAGCTGATCGTGAAGGCCGTTCGCGCCCGAGGAGCGCTGCGCGAGTTCGCGATCAAGGAGCACGTGCGGCCGATCTGGGGCTTCCTGGGAGGCGCCAAGGCTGCGCGCCCATACGTCGACTCGCTAGTCGCGGACGGGAAGCTCGAGCGGATCGCCGTCGACGACGGCGGCGAGCCAGTCCTCGTCGAGGCCGGGGCCGAGCTCGACCGACCGCGACCGGGCGGCGCCGTCCTGCTGTCGCCGTTCGACAACCTGCTGTGGGAGTTTCACTCAGTCCGGCGCGTGTTCGGCTTCGAGCACGTGATCGAGCTGTACAAGCCTGCGCCGCAGCGCCGCTACGGCTACTACGTCCTCCCGTTCCTGTGGCGTGACCGGATCGTCGGGCGCGCGGACCTGAAGTCGGAGCGCCGCGAGAGGACGCTCGTCGTCAAGGCGTTCCACCTGGAGCCGGGAGTCCGCCGCTCGAACGCGCTCGACGAGGCGTTCGACCGGGCCCTCGACCGGCTGAGGCGCGCCGTGGGCATGGACCGCGTCGTTCGCTAGAAGCGAGCGGCTAGCGTAGAGGCGTGCCGGCCGATCCAGCCGTCGAGACCAGCCGCCTGCACAAGAGCTACGGCGACGTCCAGGCCCTCCGCGGCGTCGATCTGCGCGTCGCGACCGGCAGTGTCTTCGGCCTGCTCGGCCCGAACGGCGCCGGCAAGACGACCGCCGTGCGGATCCTGACCACGCTGCTCGCCCCCGACGAGGGCTCGGCGAGCGTCGCCGGCTTCGACGTCGTCCGCGAGGCGGCGAAGGTTCGCCAGCACATCGGGCTCGCGGGCCAGTACGCGGCCGTGGACGAGAACCTGACCGGCTTCGAGAACCTGGAGATGGTCGGCCGCCTCTACCACCTCGGTCGCGCGCACTCGCGCGAGCGCGCGCGAGAGCTCCTGTCCTCCTTCGACCTGGCCGAGGCCGGCGACCGCCTCGTCCGCACGTACTCGGGCGGCATGCGCCGCCGGCTCGACCTCGCGGGCGCGCTCGTCGCCAGACCGCCCGTTCTCTTCCTCGACGAGCCCACGACCGGGCTCGACATTCGCAGCCGGATCGGGCTCTGGGACGCGATCGAGGCGCTGGTCTCGGAGGGGACGACCGTGCTCCTGACGACGCAGTACCTGGACGAGGCCGACCGCCTCGCCGATCGGATCGCGGTCATCGACCGCGGCCTCGTGATCGCGGAAGGGACGCCTGACGAGCTGAAGACCCAGGTCGGCGGCGAGCGGCTCGAGATCCACCTCTGCGACGAGCAGCGAGGCGAGGAGGCCGTCGTCGCTCTCGCTTCGATCGCCAGCGACCGCCCGTTCCTCGAGGACGGGACGGTCCGCGTCCCCGTCACCGAGCGCCGCGGAACGATCGCCGCCGCTGTCCGGCGCCTCGACGAGGCCGGGATCGCGATCGACGACATCTCGGTCGCCACGCCGACCCTGGACGACGTCTTCCTGACGCTGACCGGCCACGCGGCCGAGCAGGAGGGCGAGCAGACCGAGGTGGCGCCCCGGTGACGGCGCTTCGCTACGGCATCTCGGACACGCTCGTCCTCGCCCGGCGCAGCCTCCTGCGCATTCCGCGTCAGCCGGACCTGCTCGTCGGCTTCACGGTGCAGCCGATCCTGTTCGTCCTGCTCTTCGTCTTCGTCTTCGGCGGGGCGATCCAGACGCCCGGCTTCGACTACGTCGACTTCCTGATGCCCGGGATCATCGTCCAGTCGATCTGCTTCGGCGGCTTCGTGACCGCGCTCGGTCTCTCTGATGACCTGAAGAAGGGGCTCATGGACCGGTTCCGCTCGCTGCCGATGACCCGTTCCGCGTTGCTCACCGGCCGGACCCTCGGGGACGTCGTCACGAACGTCTTCCAGCTCGTCGTGATGGTCGTCGTCGGGCTCCTCGTCGGCTTCAACTTCTCGAGCAGCGTCGGTGAGGTGATCGCGGGAATCGCGCTGTGCCTCCTCATCGGCTACGCGTTCTCGTGGGTGTTCGCGTTCATCGGGCTCACGGCGTCGTCGCCCGAGGCGGCGAACGCGTACGGATTCACGATCCTGTTCCCGCTGACATTCGTCTCGTCGGCGTTCGTCCCCGTCGATTCGATGCCGGGCTGGCTCCAGCCGATCGCCGAGCACAACCCGTTCACATACATGGTCAACGCAGTCCGGTCGCTCTTCCTCGGGATTCCGGCCGGGAACGACGTCTGGCTGGCGCTGCTCTGGACGCTCGCGATCATCGTCGTGTTCGCGCCGCTCTCGGCTTGGCGCTACCAGCGGGTCGTCGCGCGGTGATTCGCCCGCTCACAGCGGACGATGCAGAGGAGCTCACGGCGCTCCTGGTCGAGAACCGGGCGTTCCTCGCTCCCTTCGAGCCCGACCGCGACGAGCGCTTCTACACCGTCGAGGGCCAGCGCGACCAGCTCGGTCGCGACGACAAGAACGCGTTCGCGATCCTCGACGGAGGGCGGATCGCCGGGACCATTGCGCTGTCGAACGTCGTGCGCGCCTACCACAAGAGCGCCAATCTGGGCTACTGGGTTGCCGAGCGACTCAACAACCGCGGCCTCGCGACGAAGGCCGTCGGCGAGCTGATCGAGGTTGCGTTCGGCGAGCTCGGGCTGCACCGGCTCGAGGCGGGGACGCTCGTCGACAACATCGCGTCACAACGTGTGCTGGAGAAGAACGGGTTCGAGCCGATCGGGATCGCGCGCGGCTACCTGCACATCGGCGGCGAGTGGCGCGACCACCTGCTGTTTCAGCGGCTCGCGGACTGAGGCGCGATCCCGCGCCAGATCGTCTCCAGCAGCTCCTCGGCGTAGGTCTCGCCGGTCGCCGGCAGCCCGAGCGGCAGGAGCCGGAGCAGGAGCGCGCCGCCGAGCAGGTCGGCGACGAGCTCGACGTCGGCGTCCGGGCGCAGCTCGCCTCGCGCACGGGCCTCGTTCAGGCGAGCGAGGAGCGCTTCGCGCCGAGGGCGGACGACCTGCTCCGCGTACACGTCCGCGAACACGGGGTTGCGCTGGAGCTCGCCGAGGACGCCTGCGAGGAGCCGGCCGAGGAGCGGATCGGAGAACGTGTGTGCGAAATCGCGGAGCCAGTTGAGAAGGAGCGAGTACAGGTCTTCCGCGTCCCACGCGTCGAAGTCGGTGGTCAGCTCGCGCAGCGCGTCGGCGATCAGCTCCTCCTTCGAGCGCCACCGGCGGTAGATCGTGTTCCGGCCGACCCCTGCTCGCAGCGCGATGGCCTCGATCGTCGCGGCCTGGAAGCCCCGCTCCGCCAGCAGGTCGAGCGCCGCGCGCGTGATCGCGTCGTCGGTCGTGTGGCGGCGTGGCCGGCCGGGACGTCTCCGGGCCTTCGTGTCGGAGCGCGGCACGATGGTACGGTACATTACGAGAACAGCTGTTCTCGTAACTCGCTGACGCGAAGGGGACCGTGCGCGGCTCGGTGATGACTCTCTGGCTCGTCGCAGCGCTCCTCGTCGAGCTCGAGATCGTCTGGTGGGCATTCGACCGAATGTATTCGTGACGACAACCGGGATCCGCGCGCCAGCACTACAACCTGACCCTGGCCATCCTGACCATGGCCGGGACGGCGTACGCCCTGCAGCAGACGATGGTCTTCCCCGCGCTCTCGACCTTCGAGAAGCGACTTCAACACGACTCCCGCGTGGGCGACCTGGGTCCTGACGGCGTTCCTGTTGACCGCCTCGGTCGCCACGCCGCTGCTCGGCAAGCTCGGCGACCAGTACGGGAAGGAGCGGATGCTCCTCGTCGCGCTGACGATCTTCCTCGTCGGCACGATCGGCGGAGCGTTCGCCTGGAACATCGGCTCGCTGATCGGCTTTCGCGCGCTGTCCGGCACCGGCGGTGCCGTCTTCCCGCTCAGCTTCGGGATCATCCGCGACGAGTTCCCGCCCGAGAAGGTCAAGGTCGGGATCGGCCTGCTCTCGTCGGTGTTCGGCGTGGGCGGCGGCCTCGGGATCGTCTTCTCGGGCCTGATCGTCGAGTACCTGTCGTGGCGCTGGCTGTTCATCGCGGGCGCGATCCCGGTGGGCGCAGCCATCCTGCTCGTCAATCGCTACGTCCCGGAATCCCCGATCAAGACCCAGGCCCGCCTCGACATCCCAGGGGCCGTCCTGCTCGCCGGCGCTCTCACCGCGTTGCTCGTTGCGCTCACCGAGGGCGGAAGCTGGGGCTGGACGTCCCTGCCGTTCCTGGGCCTGATGCTCGCGAGTGCCGGCCTGCTCGCTACCTGGATCCTCACGGAGCTGCGCGTCGCCGAGCCGATGGTCGACATGCGGATGATGAGCAAGCGGCCGGTGTTGTTGACGAACACGACCGCGCTCATCGCCGGGTTCGCGATGTTCGGCACCTTCGTGCTCGTGCCGCAGTTCGTGAGCGCGCCGGAGTCCGCCGGCTACGGCTTCGGCGCCTCGCCGATCGTGGCGGGCCTCTACCTCGTTCCCGCCTCGGTGATGATGCTCTTCTCGGGCCCGGTGGCCGGAATGTTCGGCCGGCGCTACGGCTCGAAGTGGCCGCTGGCCGTGGGCATGGGCCTGGTGGCGCTCGCTGCTCTCGGGCTCGCGACCATGCACGACGAACCGCTGCCCGTGATCGTGTCCATGGTGCTGCTGGGGGCCGGCGTTGCTGCGGCGTTCGCCGCGATGGCCGCGCTGATCACGGAGAGCGTGCGCCCGACCGAGACCGGGGTCGCGACGGGCATGAACACGGTCATGCGCACCGTGGGCGGCGTCATCGGCGGCCAGATCGGCGCGGCGATCCTCACGTCGTACGCAATCGGCGGCGGTCTGCCCGGCGAGGAGGCGTACACGATCGCCTTCGGATTGAGTGCCGTCGCCGCGGCCGTCGCGACCTGCGTGGCCGTCTTCATCACGGCGCCGTTCGGAGCGAGGCGTCAGCCGACGCCTGCCGAAGCGCTGTCTGACTAGGACCGAGCGGGTCCGTAGGCCGGTCGAACCTGGACCAAGACTCGCCGAACGGCCAGTAGCCCCGGTCGACCGCTGTTGCCAAGCTGTCGTAAGGGCGTAAACAAACTACGGGGGTGACGCATGCGTGGAGGTGGTCGTCGGCGCTTGAGTTGGGACACGGGTCCCAGGCTTCTCGCCGTGGCCGCACTTGCGTGCGTCGCTGCGCTGGTTCTGCTCGCGCCGATCGGATCCGCCTCCGCCGCTTCAGGGCCGAATGTGACGTTGAGCACGTCTGCTCTGTCCTTCCACGACCTGTCCGTGGGCGTACGGTCGGAAGCACAGGCGGTCACGGTGACCAACACGGGCGATGCGCCGCTCACGATCTCGACGTTTCGCATCACGGGTGCCGACGCGGCCGATTTCGGCCAGGGCGCCCTCTGCCCCGTAGCTCCCGACACGCTGGCGGCGGGGAGCTCGTGCATCATCTATGTCTCCTTCCGCCCCGACAGCGTGGGCCCGAAGTCGGCGACGTTCGCAATCGGCGATGACGCCCCGTCCAGCCCGCAGACCGTCGACCTGAGCGGCGCCGGCGTCGACGGCGGGGGCGGCACGCCCGTGGCCACCATCGCCCCCGGGGGCGCGCTCGCCTTCGGAAACCAGATCATCAACACGAGGAGCGAGGCGAAAGCCGTGACGCTCGCGAACACCGGCGCCGGCCCGCTGACGATCTCCACCTTCCGGATCAACGGCGCCGACGCGGCCGACTTCGCCCAGGGAGCAGACTGCCCCGTCAGCCCGAGCTCGCTCCCGGCGGGCGCGGCGTGCACGATCTACGTCTCGTTCGCCCCGGATACTCCCGGCTCGAAGTCGGCGACCCTGGCAATCGGCGACGACGCAGGAGGCGGTCAAACCGTCTCGCTGACCGGCGCCGGGACTCTCGGCGCCGCAGCCGTGACGTTGTCGCCCCCTTCGCTCACCTTCGCCGACCGCTCGGTGGGCACGACCGCGGACGCGCAGTCCGTCGTGCTGACCAACACCGGCCTCGGGCCGCTGACGATCTCGACGTTCCGGCTCAACGGCGCCGACGCCGCCGACTTCGCCCAGGGGGTCGACTGCCCCATCGGCCCCGACTCGCTGGCGCCCGGCGCGTCTTGCACAATCTACGTCTCGTTCACCCCACACAGCGCGGGCTTGAAGTCGGCCACGCTCGCGATCGGCGACGACGCCCCCACGAGCCCGCAGACCATCGCTCTCGGCGGCCGCGGTCTATCCGACCCGCAGGTGAGCGTTTCTTCGAGCTCGCTGTTCTTCGGCTCGGAGACCGTCGGGACGGAGAGCGGCCACCAGACCGTGCTGATCACCAACACGGGCGGCGGGCCGCTCGCGATCGCCAGTATCGGCGTCACGGGCGCGCATGCGGGGGACTTCGTCGAGAGTGACAACTGTCCCAGCACGCTCGCGATCGGCGCGAGCTGCTCGGTGACGATCGGCTTCGATCCCGCGTCGGCAGGATTGGACGGCGCGTCGCTGACGCTGAGCGACAACGCTCCCGGCGGCTCCCAGTCCGTGGCGCTCTCGGGGGCGGGCCTCTTGCCCGGCACGTGGTTCAGCGACGACTTCGAGTCCGGCTCGCTCGTTCAGTGGAACGCGCTGTCTTCGGCGGACTCGACGATCGCGAGCGACTCGAGCGTCGTGCGTTCCGGAAGCCACAGCGTGCGGTTCACGAACGCGACCGGTGACCAGGCCTCGCGTCTGTACGCAGATCTGGCCGGGGGTGGCCATGCCCAGTCGTACACGCACTTCTGCTTCCGGATCCAGTCCGGGCTCACCGAAGGCATCGAGATCGCCAACGGTCGGGCCATCACCGAGGAGTACCCGCTCGGAATTCGGCGCTGGGTGATCACGTACAACCCGGTGGCGAAGGGGCTCGAGGCCTACTTCTTCAACGAGAACCTCGATCGCCTCGACCTCTTTGCGGCGACCGGACAGGTCGAGACCGGAGCCTGGCACTGCGCCGAGCTCTATCTCGACGAGCGCGTCAACGGCCGGGCCGAGCTCTGGCTCGACGGCACATCGGTGGGATCGGTGACCGGCGACCTGGGAACACCCAGCCCCTACAGCCGCGTCTACCTCTGGAACCAGCCGAGTGCGGGCTCGGTCTGGTTCGACGACGTCGTGGTCGGCGCCTCTCCGAGCGGCTGATCGTCCTCTAGTAGCATCGCGCCCGTGGTGACGAGGTCTCGGCTCGACCTTTCGCGGTCGCAGATCCTCGCGTTCCGACGGGGGGTCGGCGCGCTCGACGAGCGGCTCAGGCCCGGGCCGCGCTCGCTTCGGCAAGCTGCCTGGGCGGGACTGCAGGACAGCATGCCGCGCGCCGCGCTCCTCTCGATCCATGCACGTGTCGAGGGGGCTCACCAGTCGAGTTGGGAAGATCCGTCGCTCGTCCAGGTGTGGGGCCCGCGGTTCAGCACGTACGTCGTCCCGGAGCGCGACCGCGCCATCTTCACTGTCGGGAGGCTGTCGGATGACGGGCCCGACCGGAAGCGAGCAGAGGAGATCGCTTCCCGCCTCCATGCCTACCTCGACGGCAGGCGGATGGGCGACGGCGAGGCTGGGCGCGCGCTCGGTGTGAACTCGAATTCGTTCCGGTACGCCGCGCCGACAGGCACGATCCTGATCCGCTGGGAAGGCGCACGCCAGCCGACGATCTGGACCGTGCCGCGACCCGATGTTGACCCACGCACGGCACGCCGCGAGCTGGCCCGTCGATACCTGCGCGTCTTCGGTCCCACGACGCCTGCGGCGTTCACCACCTGGGCCGGCATCGGGCCGGCGGATGCGGGATCGGCGTTCGACGCGCTGAAGCGATCGTTGACGCCCGTGCGGACACCGATCGGCGACGCGTGGATCCTGAGCCGTGACGAGGAGCCATTCCGCGCTCCCGTCAAACCCGCGGCAGCGCGGCTCCTGCCGAGCGGCGACGCGTACTACCTCCTCCAGGGAGCCGATCGCGAGCTCCTGGTCCCCGAAGCAAAACGTCGCGACCAGCTCTGGACGTCACGCGTCTGGCCGGGCGCTGTGCTCGTGGCCGGCGAGATCGTGGGGACGTGGCGGCGAGCGCAGGCGAATCTGACGATCACGCCCTGGGTTAGGCTGGCCCGCGCCAAGCGCGAAGCGGTCGAGGCGGAGGCGCAGACCCTGCCCCTACCCGGGGTCGAGGGGCGGATCGCCGTCCGCTGGGAGGATTGATGCCGGAAATCGCACCTGGCCTGTGGCACTGGGAGTCGTCCCACCCGGAGTGGGAGGCGAGCGAGCCGTGGGCCAAGGATGTCTCGTCCTTTGCGATCGAGGACGGCGGACGGCTGCTGCTCTTCGATCCCCTCGACCCGCCGACCGAGCTCGAGGAGCTTGCAGCGGAGCGTGAGACCGCGATCGTCTTGACGGCGCCGTGGCACGAGCGCGACACACAGAGCCTGATGGAGAGGCTCGGCCTCCCCGTGTACACGCCTCCGGCGGACACGGCGCAGGACCTGATCGACAAGTTCGGCATCACCGAAGAGCAGGCCGGAGAGGGCAGCCCCGATCTGCTCTGGCTCCGGGAGCGCGGCGACGGGCACTTCTATCTGCGGAGCGACGAGCTGCCGTTCGAGATCGAGGTCTTGCCGGGGCGGGACCACAACGACGTCGTGCTCTGGGCCGAGAGCAAGCGAGCCGTGATCTCCGGCGACACGCTTGCCGACTTCGGCCAGGGCCTCGGGATCCAGGTTGAGTGGCTCCGCAAAGGCGTGACGCACGAGGAGGTCGCCGCCGGCCTGCGCCCGCTCCTCGATCGACCGGTCGAGCATGTCCTCGCAGCACACGGCGGTGTCTACGACCGGTCCGACCTCGAGCGCGCGCTCAGCCCCGGAAGCTGACGGCCAGGCTCACTCGGGCGCCGATCCGGCGTTCCGCGCGCGCCTGCGGGCGCTGTGAGACGACGATTCCGCGCGGGCCGCGGGCGGCCGTCGAGCGGACCGCGCCAACCGAGCAGCTTGCTCGCCGGATCCGCTCGCGCGCATCCTCCAGCCTCATGCCGGTCACCTTGGGGACGAGACACGCCGTGAGCCAGGAGTACACCAGCCTGGCTCCATCAGGCGACCAGGAGGGCCGGGAGTAGGGATCGCCGATCGCGCGGAGATTCGTCTGGCCGCTTCCGTCTGCATTCATGACGAAGAGACGCGCCTGCACATGCCGGTTGCGCCTGCGCATGAAGGCGATCATTCGGCCGTCCGGCGACCAGGACGGATTCGAGTCGAGCGGCTGGCTGTCCGTGAGGTTCGTCATCCGTGCTCCGTCAGGCTCGACGACGTAGATGTCACCGTCCCACAGGCCCCGCGATCCGTCGAAGGCGATCTGCGTGCCGACGGGCGACCAGTCGGGGTTGTTGTCGTCGGCGGGTCCGTTCGTCACCCGTTGCCAGTCCTGGCCGTCGGCGTTCATGACGACGATGCCTCCAATGTCCGCGAACACGATGCGTCGACCATCAGGCGACCACCGCGGATCCCACTCGCCGGGGCGCTCCCCCTGCGTGAGCCTTGTCTCCCGGCTGCCGTCCGCGTTCATGACGTAGATGTCGCAGGAGCCTGCGCTGCACCGGGTGAACGCGATCCGACTGCTGTCCGGTGACCAGGCTGCGTCGGACGCAGAGCCTTCGCCCTGGGTGAGCTGCACCGGATCCGTCCCGTCTGGGTTCATGACGAAGATCTGGTAGCGGCGCCCGTCGAAGCGAGAGAACGCGATCTTCGCTCCGTTGGGCGACCAGGCCGGGTCGAACTCCTCAGCGGGATCTCGGGTCAGGCGCCTCCTTCCGGAGCCGTCCGCGTTGACCATGTAGATGTCACCGTTCCAGACGGTACGGGCTCGAGCTCGAACCTGGGCCGCGCTCGACTGCCGAGACGGGGCCAAGCCGACGGCGAGACCAAGGGCGACGAGCCATGCCAACCCGAGTGTTCGGTGCATCCGGAAGCCAATGATTCCGGACCGCGCCTCCGGGTGGACCGCGCAGTGGAACCGACCGTTCGAAGCCGGGGCTGTTAGGGTCAAAGATGCGCTAGGCGGGCCTAGGGGGAGAGCCGCCCGCGAACTTTGGGTGCGGCCAGCGCACTAGTTAATGGTCTCTAGTCAAGGGAGGACCTATGAGACGCTTCATCCCGATTGCGGCCGCCGTTACTGTGCTGGCCGGTGTGATCGCCACCGCCACGGCCGTCGGTGTCGGGCAACCCAGCCCGACGACTCCGGCCGCAAAGACACCTCGGTGGGTTACACACGTCGCGCGCTACCAAGGCGGAATCTCGGGCGGCGTGCGCGCGATGCTGGCCGCAAGCCAGGCGAGGACTGCCTCGCCGACGCGTGCACAGCGAGCCCGACCGGGCGCGCCGGCCGGAAGCCCCGGGAACAACGTCCAGATGAACGACGACAGCTACCCGCCGCTGCCTCAGAACGAGACGGCCGTCGCGTACAAGACGACGCATCCCCAGATCGCAGTCGCCGCAGCGAACGACTACGTCAGCGGTGGTGTCGTGGTCATGCGCACGTCCAACGGCGGGCAGAGCTGGGCGAGCACGAGGATCACGCCGCAGTTCTTCGGCACCCGGGACTTCTGCAACGGCGGAGACCCGGGAGTCGCGTACAGCCGCAAGGACGGCGCGTTCTACCTGTCGCAGCTCTGCTTCTTCCGTGCACTTCCGTACTCGGAGGTTCACGTCTTCAAGTCGGTCGACGACGGGCGCACGTGGACGCCGGGCCGTCAGGCTGCGGTCGCCGCGTCCAACTACTCGAACGGCAACGTCGACGAGTCGATCTTCAACGACAAGGAGTTGATCGCCGTCGACAACAATCCGGGCAGCTCGCATTACGGCCGCATCTACGTCACGTACACGAAGTTCCACATTCAGCCGAACGGGTTCAGCGACTACTGCCCGCTTCAGCTCTCGTACACCGATTCGATCCCGACGCAGAATCCGGCCCTGACGTCCTGGTCGCACACCGCCATCCAGCCGGACAACCCCGGCGGTGACGGGACCGGCTCTTCCGCCAATCAGTTCAGCGACCCCGTCGTGGAAGCGAACGGCGCGCTGGACGTCGGGTTCGTGTCGGAGAACTGCAACGACTCGATCGACCCGCATCTGCTCTTCCAGCGCTCGACCGACGGCGGGCAGACGTTCCTGGCGGACGCGGTGCAGATCGACAAGCCGGGGCAGTACACGGACTTCGATGACGGGACCGGCTCCGACACCATCCCGCCGACGAACTTCCGTGCGCCGAACACTCCGTCGCTGGCGTACAGCCCGCGGACCGGCAAGCTGCTGTTCGTCTACCAGAACAACATCAACCGTCCGACTTCGGCGGCTGACATCTCGTACCAGACGTCGACCGACGGTGGACTGACCTGGTCGGACGCAAGGTTCCTCTCGACCGATTCGTCAGGCCAGCCGGCCGCCAACGACCAGTTCTTCCCGTGGGCGGCGTCGACCGAGTCGGGGCGCTTCTACGTGATCTGGTTCGATCGGCGACTCGATCCCGACAACGTCCGCATCAACACGTGGCAGGCGGTGTCAGGGAACGATGCGGCGAGCTTCTCGAGCGCGAAGATCAGCTCGCAAGACTGGAACCCGAACGACGGATTCTTCTCGAGCGGCGCGTTCATCGGCGACTACAACGCCCTCGCGGCAAGCGACCAGCAGGTCTATCCGGTGTGGACGGACGGCCGCAACGATGCCATTGGCGAGACGGGCATCGGCGAGACGGACATCTTCACCGACGGAAACGACCACTAGCTGACATCTCGCGACAGTCGTGGCCCGGGCTCTTTGGTCCGGGTCACGACTCCCTCAGGACGCGAGAAAGCGTTGCTGGGGGCGACCATGACGCAGGCAGCGAGAACGACGCATGCCTCAGAGGCCGATTCTCCGATATCGGACAACCCGCCGCAGTTGTATCCGCCAGCAGGCGGCTAAAGGCGACCGACCCAGCCGCCAACTGAGCTCGCGGCCGACTCCGAACTTTGCCGCATCGCGTCCCGTGCTCTCCCCGATGCGGGGGCGGCCGTCACAAGCGAGCCTTGGAGCTGGAGGTGACTGTCATGCAAGTCGCTACGCAAAGGTCGCCGATCGCCCTCGAGGGCGAGTTGGCCCCTCACCTGAGCCGCTGGCTGTGGCTCGTGAAGTGGATCCTCGCGATCCCGCACTTCATCGTGCTCGTCTTCCTCTGGGTCGCGTTCGCGGTGCTCACCGTGATCGCGTTCTTCGCGGTGCTGTTCACCGGGCGCTACCCGCGAGGGATCTTCGGCTTCAACGTAGGCGTGCTGCGCTGGTCGTGGCGCGTCAGCTTCTACACCTTCGGTGCTCTCGGCACTGACGAGTACCCGCCGTTCACTCTGAAGGAGGTGCCTGAATACCCGGCACGGCTGGAGATCGACTATCCGGAGAATCTCCGCCGCGGTTTCCCCCTCCTGGGGTGGTGGTTGCTCGGCATCCCACAGTTCTGTATCGCTGGGATCCTCGCCGGGGCCGGCTGGAGCCTCGGGTTCATCGGCATCCTCGTTCTCGTCGCCGGCGTCCTGGTGCTCTTCAAGGATCGATACCCGCAGGACATCTTCGACCTCGTGCTCGGCCTCAACCGCTGGGTGCTGCGCGTCGTCGCCTACGCAGCGTTCATGACCCGCGAGTACCCGCCGTTCCGCCTCGATATCGGCCCGCATGAGCCACGATTCGACATGCGACCGGAATAGCGAGGTTGTCGTTTGCAAGGCATTTCGTAGTCACCAAGACAGCGCAGGAACCGTTTCAACGCCCGACGTGATCGGAAGCGACCCCCACCGCGCCCCCGCGGAAGCTTGCTCCTAGCCGGAGAGGGTTGTCACGAGGTGGCCGATCGCGAATCCGACGCCGGCGCTGATGGAGCCGACGATCGTCACCTGAAGGCCGGAGCGGAGGAGGGAGAGGCGGGTCACCTGGCCCTTTGCGACGCCGACGGCGAACAGGGCGAGGAGTGTGCAGGCGAGGCTGATCGCGAGCGCGACGTTGATGGGGAAGAAGAAGTAGGGCCAAAGCGGCACGATCGCGGCGCCGAGATAGGTGGCGCCGACGACGACCGCGTCGCCGAATGCGGCGCCGCCTGCGTCGGGAGAGAGTCCGAGCTCCTTCTCGACCTTGGTGCGGAGGAAGACGTTCGAGTCGGACGCGAGTCCGCGCGCGACCGTCTGCGCCTGCTCTCGGGAGAGGCCTTCACGTTCGAGCACGATCGCGAGTTCGTCGGTTTCACGTTTCGGGAACTCGTCGATCTCCCGGCCTTCGGCGGCGATCTCGGATGCGTAGAGTTGCTCTTCTGCCTGGCTTGCGAGGTAGGAGCCGCCGCCCATTGAGATCGCGCCCGCGACCGCCTCGGCCAGGCCCGCGACGATGATCAGCGAACGGGCCGGATGGGCGGCGGCCATCCCGGTGACGACCCCGAGCGGGACGAGCAAGCCGTCCTGGGCGCCGAGCACGAACTCGCGGATCCGCGAGAGCCGCCCGATCCGCGCGGCTTCACCAAGGGAATGCTCCTGGATGTGCCGCTCCGCCTCGACGCGGGCAGCGGCCTCCTCGACGGCAGCCGCATCGTCGTCACTCGTGGGGGCAGTCCTGCGACTCGCGGCCGCGTTGGTGGCTCGCGCCGCTCTTCTATGCCGTTGGTGCCGGAACAGAGCTACCGCTCTCCGTCGGTTGAGGGGGCTTCGGTGGCGTGGCGCGGTGTCGCCAACTCGTCCAGCGTGAGGCTCTGCGGGTGATGCGTCGTTCTACCGCGCTGATGGCCCGGGCGAGTGGGCGGCCGCCCTGGGGTTTGAAGAAGAGCGCGACGCCGATCTGGGCGAGGACGAGGTAGGTGGCGATCATCAGGGCGAGGATCGCGAGGAAGCTGAGCGGAAGTGGTTTGAAGCCGAACAGGTGGGCGAGCTGGGGGATGTAGGGGAGGGCGACGCCGAAGGCGGCGCAGGCGAGCGTGGTGGTGAGCAGCGGGCGGCTGGGGTTGCTCTTGTAGAAGGGAACGCGGCGGGTGCGGATCACGAAGATGACGAGTGTCTGGGTGGTGAGCGATTCGACGAACCAGCCGGAGCGGAAGAGGACCGGGCCGGCGTGGAAGACGCGCAGCATGACCGCGAAGGTGAGGAAGTCGTAGAGGCTCGAGATCGGGCCGAAGAAGCTCATGAAGCGGCGGATCATTCGGAGGTCCCATTTGGCTGGCCGGGCGAGTAGCTCCTCGTCGACGTTGTCGGTGGGGATGGTCATCTCGCTGACGTCGTAGAGGAGGTTATTGAGCAGGATCTGCGTAGGCAGCATCGGCAGGAACGAGAGAAAGAGGGACGCGCCCGCGGCGGAGAACATGTTTCCGAAGTTCGACGAGGTGCCCATGAGGACGTACTTGATCGTGTTCGCGAAGATGCGCCGGCCCTCTACGACACCGTCGGCGAGGATGCCGAGATCCTTATCGAGCAGCACTACGGCCGCGGCGTCCTTGGCCACGTCGGCCGCCGAGTCCACCGAGACGCCGACGTCGGCGTGGTGGAGCGCGATCGCGTCGTTGACGCCGTCGCCGAGAAAGGCGACGTCGGAGCCGAGGCTGCGCTGAGCGAGGATGATCCGCGACTTCTGCTCCGGGGTGACTCGGGCGAAGATCGTCGTTCTCGGCAACAGCGCGACGAGGGCGTGGTCGTCGAGCTTCTCGAGCTCCTGTCCTGTGACGACCGTGCCGGGGTCGAGGCCGACCTCGCCGCAGAGGTGCGCGGCGACCTGGCCGTTGTCGCCGGTGACGATCTTGACGGTGATCCCAAGGCGTGCGAGCCGGGCGAGCGAGTCCTTGACATCGGGCTTGACAGGGTCGGTGAAGCAGAGAAAGCCCTCGAGGGAGAGCTCGTCCTCGTCATCCGTGTTGAGGTGGTCGGCGGCGAGCGGGCGGCTTGCGACTGCGACGACTCGTGTGCCCGACGCGAAGAGGCCGTCGAGAATCGCCTGCGCCTCGGCGGGGACGGTCGTGCAGCGAGCGAGAACGGCTTCCGGCGCGCCCTTGGAGATCAGCTGTCGTCCCATCTGTGTGTCGGCGAGGACGGAGGCCAGTTGGCGCTCGTGGTCGAAGGGCAGGCGGTCGAGCGGCGTCGGAACGCCGTCGCCATGGATATCCCGCGGTGTGGTCCAGAGCGCACGGTCGAGCTCGTTGCCGGTCTTGTCGCTGCACGCCAGACCGAGCACGCGAACGTGATCGTCTGGCTTGCCCGTGCGGTCGAGCGCCTGCGTGAACGAGATCTGACCCTGGGTCAGGGTGCCGGTCTTGTCCGTGAACAGCACCTGGACGTTGCCGAGGTCCTCGATCGCGACCAGACGTTTGACGATCACGCGTTTCTTGGCCAGCCGGCGGGCGCCCGTCGAGAGGCTGACGGTCACGATCGCCGGCAAGAGCTGCGGCGTCAGGCCAACCGCGATCGCGAGCGCGAACAGGGCCGACTGGAGGAGCGAGCGCCCGAGCACGGCGTTGATCACGAAGATCGAGCCGGCCAGTACCGCCGTCACAGTCGCGAGCAGACGGGAGAAGTCCTGAAGCCCCTGCTGGAACGCCGTCACGCCCTGCCGCTCGCCCAGGCGCACCGCGATCGCACCAAAAGCCGTGCGCGAGCCCGTGCGAACGACGACGCCCTTCCCGCCGCCGCCGGTCACCAGCGTGCCCATGAACGCGCACGAGCCGAGATCCAAGGGCGATTCCCCCGGCGGCTGAGCCTCGGCCGTCTTCTCGCTCGCCCGCGATTCGCCCGTCAGCACCGACTCGTCGCACTCGAGCTCGTGCACCTCGAGGAGCCGCAGGTCGGCCGGAATCACATCCCCGACACGCAGATGCACCACATCACCTGGAACCAGCTGTGCCACAGCGCTCTCGGCGGCAGCGCCGTCGCGATCGACCGCGGCAAGATGCTTGATTTCGGAATGCAGCTCCTCGACCGCCTTCTCCGAGCGGTACTCGTTGAAGAAGCTCAGGCCGATGCTCATTGCCATGATCGCGCCAATGATCAACGCCTCCGTCAGGTCGCCGACCACCGCCGAGACCACAGCCGCGACCAGCAGCAACAAGAGCAGGTAGCTGCGCAACTGGCGGGCGAGCACCGACCACGCACTGACCCCGTGCGCGGCCAGCACATTCGGCCCGTAGATCCCCAGACGCCTGCTCGCCTCGGCGCTCGAAAGGCCCGCGTCGGACGAGCCGAGCTCGGCCAGCACGTCCGCCCACGGCAGCGTCGCGGTAGCGGAGAGCTCGACCTCGTGCGGCTCGGCCGTCGACGCGTCGGGCGCCGTGACCGCTCCGGGGGTCGGGTCAGGTGCCGCTCGAGCCGTCATCGCCTCAGTCCGGGTTCGGGATCACCCGAGTCCCGGTCTCCCGCAGAGCAGCGCCGGGGCAGCGCCGAGAGCGCAGATTTCCGCGATCCCGCTCGGTTCTCGACATAGCAACGGCGGGATCGATCTTCGGTGCCATCGAGCCTGACTCGAACCCATCCTTCGCAGCTCCCCGGTATGGCCTAAACCGATTCTGCGGCCCCTAGTCCCCATCCGGCTCGACAGCGTCGACGCCGGTGAGGAGGAGCCAGGGAACGCAGCGTCGAGGCTACCGACTGGCAAACCTTCCGAGAAGTCTTGTCGATCGCGGCGCCCTGCGGCGAGGCGTTGTGGTGCGCGATGAGGACCCCGAAACTGCTGAGTCCTGCGAACCCGATGGGCCACGGGACTTGACCGGGCGACTCACGCTCTGGCATTTATCTCGCGTCCGACGGCGAGGTCAACTGAGCCGACCAGCGAGAAAACCCGCCAACTAGCAGCGGGTTTTTGAGCGGGAGCGACGGGACTCGAACCCGCGACCTCCGGCGTGACAGGCCGGCGTTCTAACCAACTGAACTACGCCCCCGGGGCGCGCCTAGTGTAGCTACGCGATTTCGGTCAAGCCGAGCTGGCGCAGGAGCGTGACCCCGTCGGAATAGACGTCCTTGCGCGCGACGAGGCCGTCCCGGATCGGGATGATGTCCATGCCCCGGTACTCGACGGTGCGGCCGGTTGGCTCGATCGTCATCCCGGAGCGGTTCATCGGCCCCTCGTGCGTGCCGCGCGCCGTCCACTCCTGGACGACGAGGTCGTCGCGGATGTACTGGCTGCGCGCCTCGAAGCTGAGATCGGGGAAGACCCCGAAGATGCCGGTGATCGCCTTCGCGATCGCCTCCTTGCCGATGTTGACGTCGCCCGTCGTGTGGTTCTCGAACACCGAGTCGTCCGTGTGCATCGAGACGATCGCGTCGACGTCGTGGTCGTTCCAGGCCGCGTTGTAACGGT
Source organism: uncultured Actinomycetes bacterium (assembly GCA_963850415.1). GTDB lineage: Bacteria > Actinomycetota > Thermoleophilia > Gaiellales > Gaiellaceae > VAXT01. The sequence continues at coordinate 250,621 of CAWKLE010000003.1, read as the reverse complement.
CGATGAACTCCTGTAGGTCCGCGCCCTCCACGGTGTCAGCCTACGACAGCGAGCCGCCGCGAGCCAAGCGTGAGCGCGGGCCGACGGCGCTAGGGTTGTCTGATGGCTGAGCCGCGCCAGGACCGGCCGCAGGACGCAATCGCTCCTCCCGCGCCGCGCGGCACCTCGCCCACCTCGCCGCAACCGCCGCGGATCAAGTTCGGTCGGAACTGGATCATCTTCCTGCTTGCGCTGCTCGCGCTGAACGTCTTCCTCGGCACGCGAGCGACGAAAGAAGCGTCGCGCGTGCGTGTCCCCTACAGCCCGTTCTTCCTCCAGCAGGTGCGAGACGGGCACGTGCAGGAGATCACGTCGAAGGGCACCGCCATCCAGGGCACGTTCAAGCAAAAGGAGCAGTACGCGGACTCGAAGCCCACGGATCGTTTCCGGACGGAGATCCCCGCGTTCGCCGACAACACGTCCCTCTCGAAGCTTCTCCAGAGCAAGGGCGTGGTCGTCAACGCGCAGCCGCTCGATACCGGAACGCCCTGGTGGCAGAGCCTCCTCCTCTTCTTCGGGCCCACGCTCCTGTTCGTGGGGCTGCTCTTCTTCCTCATGCGGCGCGCCGGAAACGTGCAGAACATCCTCGGCTCGTTCGGGCGCTCGCGGGCCAGTCGCTATCAGCCTTCCGAGGACCGGGTGACGTTCAAGGACGTCGCGGGGATCGACGAGGCCAAGGACGAGCTCTCCGAGGTCGTCGACTTCCTTCGCCACCCCGAGAAGTACCGCAGGCTCGGGGGCAGGATCCCGCGCGGCGTCCTTCTCGCCGGCCCGCCGGGCACCGGGAAGACGCTGCTCGCACGCGCGGTTGCCGGTGAGGCGAATGCGCCGTTCTTCTCGATCGCGGCGTCCGAGTTCGTCGAGGCGATCGTGGGCGTGGGGGCCTCCCGCGTGCGCGACCTGTTCGCTCAGGCCAAGGAGGCCGCGCCGGCGATCGTCTTCATCGACGAGCTGGACGCGATCGGGCGCTCTCGGACCTCCGGCGTCGCCGGCTTCAGCGGCGGCAACGACGAGCGCGAGCAGACGCTGAACCAGATCCTGACGGAGATGGACGGCTTCGACCCGACGACGAACGTGATCGTGATCGCAGCGACGAACCGGCCGGACGTGCTCGACCAAGCGCTGCTCCGGCCAGGCCGCTTCGACCGGCGCGTCTTCGTGCAGCCTCCCGATCGAACGGGTCGTGAGGCGATCCTGAAGGTACACACACGCGGCGTGCCGCTCGCTCCCGACGTCGATCTCGGGCGGATCGCCGCGACGACTCCTGGCATGGTCGGCGCCGACCTGGCGAACCTCGTCAACGAAGCGGCCCTGCTCGGCGCCAGGCGCAGCCACGACAAGGTGACCGAGGCCGACTTCACCGATTCGCTCGAGCGGATCATTCTGGGCGCCGAGCGCCAGGTGATGATGACCCAGGAGGATCGACGCCTGACCGCGTACCACGAGGGCGGCCATGCGATCGTGGGCATGCTGACCAAAGGCGCCGACCCCGTCCGCAAGGTCTCGATCATCCCACGGGGAATGGCGCTCGGAGTAACGTTCGCGGCGCCCGAGACCGACCGCTACAACTACAGCAAGCCCGAGGCTCTCGCCAAGATCAAGGTCGCTCTCGGCGGCCGTGCGGCCGAGGAGGTCGTGTTCGAGGAGATCAGCACCGGTGCCGAATCGGACATCGCGCAGCTGACCGAGATCGCACGCCAGATGGTCGGGCGCTGGGGCATGAGCCCGGCCATCGGCCCGATCGCCGTTCTGCCTCGCGACGGAGCAGGCCCGTTCCTGCCAGCCGGTAGTGAGGTCTCGCCGGAGACGCAGGAGCTGGTCGACTCAGAAGTGCGCCGCATCGTCGATGAGTCGCACAAGCAGGTCGTCGCGCTGCTCGAAGAGAACCGGGACAAGCTCGACTCGCTCGCCAAGGCGCTCCTCGAGCACGAGACGCTCGACCAGGAGGACGCGTACGCGGCCGCAGGTGTGACGATGCCCTCCGCGCAACCGGCCGCGCCACTGTCGGCAGCGGCTCGGTCCCAGGTCGAGCGCTAAGCCTCGGACAGCAGGTCGAGAATGCCGAGCGGCCGGCGGAACGGCGCGACCACGTATGCGCCCTGCGCGCGGGTGCGCGAGCCTTCGAGCAGCTCCCGGCCGATCTCCATCCCGACCTCGGCTGCGTTCGGCCCGGCGTCGCGGAGTGCGTCGAGCACCGGCTGCGGGACGACGATGCCGGGCACCTCGTTGTGGAGGCGGAGGGCGAGCTGGTGGCTCCAGACGGGAAAGATCCCAACGAGGACCGGAATCGGCCACTCGCCGCCGAGCCGGTCGACGAAGCGGTCAATGTACTCGAGGTCGAACAGGATCTGCGTCATCGCGAAGTGCGCGCCGGCCTCGATCTTGCGGTGGAAGCGGTCGAGCTCCGACTCGAGGTCGTCCGCAGCCGGGTTGACCGCGACGCCGATGTGGAACGACGTGGGCGCGTCGATCGCCCGCCCGTTGTAGTCCTCGCCCCGGTTCAGGCGCGCCATCAGGTGCGCGAGCCCGATCGAGTCGATTTCGTAGACGCCGCGGGAGCCGGGATAGTCGCCGACCTCCGGCGGGTCGCCGGTCACCGAGAGCACGTTGCGGATGCCGCATGCGTGCGCGCCGAGGAGCTGCGACTCGAGGCCCATGATCGTGGCGTCTCGTGTCGTCAGGTGGGGGATCGTCTCGACGGCTGCGCTGCGCTCGATCTCGACCGCGAGCATGAGGGCGCTCGCGGCGGCGCGGGCTGTTGCGTTGTCGTTGATGTCGACGAAGCCCGCGTTCCCGGACTCCTTGAGGGCGCGCGCGACGTCGATCATCCCGGCGTAGCTGCCGCCGAGCGGTGGGTCGATCTGCACCGAGAGAACCCAGTTGTTCTCTCGGAAGGCGCGGGCGAGCTCGGTCTCCTCGCGCTGCTCGGGGACCGTGACGTGGACTTCACGCTCCGCGAACACGAGCGGCGCGCTCGGCTCCCGCTCCTCCTTGACCGCCGAGGCGATGGCCGCGATCTCGGTGGGCGTCGTGCCGCAGCAGCCGCCGATCACGCGGGCGCCGAGGTTGCGCGCGTGGGCTGCGAACTCCGCGAAGTACTCGGGCGAGGCGTGCGGGTAGATGATGCGGTTGCCGGCCATGCTCGCGAGCCCGATGTTCGGCATCGCGGCGAGCGGGAGGCCGTTGTCGCCCATCTCGCTGAGTGCGGCGAGTGCGGCCTGGATGCCCGCGCCGTGGTTCGCGCCGATCGCGGCCACGCCGAGCTCACGGAGCCGTTCCGCGGCGTGCGCGGCCGAGAGCCCGGAGAGCGTCTCGGCGCCGGCGTCGAACGTGAGCATGGCGAGCACGGGGAGCGAGGAGACGCTCCGGACGGCTTCGATCGCCGATTCAAGCTCGTCGAGGTCGAAGAAGGTCTCGACGGCGAAGAGGTCGACGCCGCGGCCCTCGAGGACCGCGGCTTGCTCGGCGAAGAGGTCGAGACGCTGGTCGGGATCGATGCCCGGCTCGCCGAGCGGGCCGATCGAGCCCGCGATGAAGACGTCGCGGCCCGAGATCTCCCTCGCCTCGCGCGCGAGCTTGACGCCGGTGCTGTTGATCGCGTGGAGCTCGTCTTCCAGGTAGTTGGCCGCGAGCTTGCGGCGGTTCGCGCCGAACGTGTTCGTCTCGATCACGTCCGCGCCGGCCTGGATGAAGCCGACGTGGAGCTTGACCACGGTCTCGGGCGCGCGCAGGTTCGCCTCTTCGGGGATGCGGACGCGGGGGGCGGCGCTCGAGACGAGGACGCCCATGCCTCCGTCCGCGACGAGCGGCGGGCCGTCGACGAGGCGCTCGAGCAGGCGGTTGGCCATCGGCGGAGCCTACTTCCGGCGCCGGGCCGGGTCGCGGGGCCTGCGTTGTCGGATCATCGAGGTCACCTCCATCGCTCTCGGCGGTAGCACCGCACCCACGGGCCGGTTGCTGCGACGTCTCGGGGCCGAGTCCCTCGGTCGCTCGTGATGGACGTGCCGAGCGTAGCAATCGAAGCAATCGAAGCGGCAGAATCGCCCCACGTCCCCACCCTGGGAGGGGATCGAGGCTCCACCCGCCACCCGCTTTCGAGTCTAGTCCTCGAACCACGACGCATTCGTGACGAAATGGGGCCGGAAGCATCCACGTTTCGGCGTAGGTGAAGCGCCGCGGTCAACCGCGTAAAGGGGGATAGATCAATCAATATCCACTTGGCACAATGCGGGAGACCGAGCGGCCCCGATGCGGCGGGGGCTCTCGGAAAAAGCGAGGCCCCAATGCGGCAGGGGCAACTCGCGATCACTGCGGTTCTCTACGGAGACGTCAGAGCGGGCCGGGCGGCGGCCCGCTCCGTCGTTCCCGGATGAAACTGGATCGGGCTAAAGCTCTTCATCTGCTTGGCCGAAACAAGAACTGCTCCTTTTCGTGGGCCGGGGACTGACGGCAAGCAATCCTGCGGCTACAGGAGTGGCGAAGCGGCGGCGAACCCGCCGCTTCGCTGTAACTCGAGGCAGAAGCGGCTGTTCACTCGTTCAAGAGCCGCCCTTCCATTCCGCCGGCGACAGTCACCACCTGCCCGGTGACGTGGCCCGACAACTCGTCCGACGCGAGGACGACCACCTGCCGCGCGACGTCCTCGGGCCGCGCCACCTTGCGGAGCGGCATCGTCCGCGTCACGCGGCGGACGAGCTCCGGATCGGCCAGCGTCGTACGCGTCATCGGCGACTCTGTCCAGCCGGGGCTGACGACGTTCACGCGCCCGAGCGGAGCGATGCGCGCGATCTCGTTCTTCAGGCTCAGCAGGAGCCCGTGCACGATCGCCGACTTGGCGGCGGCGTAGTCCGCATGCCCCGCCTCCCCGAACAGCCCCGCCGTCGACCCGATCATGACGAGGCTGCCGTGCCCGCTGCGCTCCACCTCGCGCAGGAATGCGCGCGCGGTCAGATACGTGATCGTCAGGTTGGCGCGCAGCGTCTCCTCCCAGCGCTCGAGCGGCAGCTCCCAGAGCGGCACGTCCTCCTCGGGCCACTTCCCCGCGACCGCAGCGCAGACGTCGAGCCCGCCCAGCTCCTCGATGCTCCGCCGGAAGAGCTCGTCGACGGCGCCTTCGTCCCGCAGGTCTCCGCCGACGATCGGCGCCCCGCCGAGCTCCTCGCTCAGCGCCTCGGCCCGCTCGCGCCCCCGGTGGTAATGGACGACGACACGGCTGCCCTCAGCCGCGAATTCGCGCGCGCAGGCACCTCCGATTCCGCCTGAAGCGCCGGTGACGAGGACGCGCTTGCCTGCAAGGCCGGTCTCCACAGGCGTGAGGCTACGACCTGGGGATCAAGGCGGCGCGCAGAACGGCCGAAAACGCGCTTGCCATGACGCTCCCGACCGAGTTCGACCACCGTGAAATCGGCCTCGCCGTCCTCGAGGCGCTGGACCCGAACGAGGAGCTGACGCCCGAGGAGCTCGACCACAGAGCATGGCGCCTCGGGCAGCTCCTGGAGCACGGCTACGAGCTCGAGGACGCGATGGTGATCGCTCGCGCGGACCACATCGACCTCGAACTGGCGACCGCGCTCGTCGCTGTGCACGGCTGCTCATCACGCCTCGCGGTTCGAATCTTGCTCTGAACGGCGCGGTTGCGCTTTCATTCGAGGCGTGCCCGTCGCAGAAACCGACGCACAACTCGTCGCCCGCTGCCGCTCGGGAGACGACGACGCGTGGCGCGAGCTCGTCGATCGCTTCTCCCGCTACGTGTACGCGATCGCGGTCCAGGCCTTCCGCCTCTCGGAGGCGGATGCCGAGGACGTGTTCCAGGAGGTCTTCGCCCGCGCGTACCAGAACCTGCCGAAGCTCAGGAACGACGCCGCGATCCGGCCCTGGCTGGCCCAGCTGACGCGGCGGCTCTGCCTGGACACGATTCGCGCCGGAGCGCGCGAGCAACCGGGCGAGATCCCCGAGCCGTCGGGCGTCGACGACACGATCGCGACGCTCGACGAGGCCCTCTTCATCCACGACGCCCTCGCCACGCTTCCGAGTAACTGCCGCGAGATCCTCGACCGCTTCTTCGCCCGGGACGAGAGCTACCGGTTGATCGGCGACGCCCTCGATCTCCCGGCGGGCACGATCGCGAGCCGCATCTCCCGCTGCCTCGTCAAGCTCCGCACGGAGCTCGAGGGAAGAAATTCGGTCACTGCGGAGTCTGGTGGTTGATCACGTATGCGTAACTACGACGAGGAAACCCTGGCTGTGCTGCTCCGCACTCTTCCCGCCGCCCCCGAGGCGTGGGTCAAGGCTGCGCAGGAGATTCCGCTCGCGCGGAGAGGTCTGGACGACATCGTCGAGCGCGCTCGTGCGGATCAGGCCTTTCGCGAGGCACTGATCGCGGACACCGAGAGCACGCTCGAAGGGGCTGGATTCGACCCGGATCCCGTCTTGCTGGACGCCGTTCGCGAGCGCTTCTCCTCGTAAAAGCAGAAAATGGTCCCGGCATGACCGGCGACCTGCTTGACGCACCCCTCGGCGAGCTGCTCGACACGCTCGCGGGCGATACACCGTCCCCCGGAGGCGGCTCGGCCGCGGCGATCGTCGTCGCCATGGCGGCGGGGCTCGTCTCGAAGGTGGCGCGCGCCTCGCACGGCTACTGGCAGGAGGCCGGGGGCGTGATCGGCCAGGCCGAGACGTTCCGCGCCCGCGTGGCGCCGCTCGCCCAGGCCGACGCGGAGGCCTACGACGAGGCGCTGGCCGCGCTGCGCGGCCGCGAGGAGCTGGCGGAGCGCTACCGCGACCAGCAGCTGCGCGCGGCTCTCGAGCGATCCGCGGAGATCCCGATGCGCATTGCCGAGGCGGGCTGCGACCTTGCGTGTCTCGCCGCGCTGCTCGTCGAGAACGGGAACCCGGAGGTGCGTGCCGACGCAGCGGCCGCGTCGATCCTCGCGGAGAGCGGCGCCCGCGTGGCCGCGACGCTCGTCGAGACGAACCTGGGCGCAACGGAGGACGATCCGAGGGTGCGCCACGTCCGCGGGCTCGTTGCGTCCGCCGCCGATGCTTCCGAGCGGGCTCTCGCCGCGGCCGGGTAGCCGTCGTACGATCCACCCGATGGCCCGACCGGACCCCAACCAGGAACAGGAGCCGCACGGCGAGCTGAGGCCCGCCTGGAGCCTGCCCGCCGGGGCCGGCGCGGACATCTCGCTGCCGGTCCAGTGGCCCGGCGAGGTCACGCGGGAATGGGCGTGGGGTGATTCGACGGGCAAGGGAGTCCGTGTCTGCATCCTCGACAGCGGCGTCGACCCGGAGCATCCGCTCGTTGGACACGTCCAGCAGTCGGTGGCCGTCTCGCTCGACCCGGACGGCGAAGCCGTGGTCGCCGACGACACCGAAGGCGACCTCTGCGGGCACGGCACCGCCTGCGCGGGGATCGTCCGCTCGCTCGCACCGGACTGCGAGCTGACGAGCGTCCGCGTGCTCGGGGCCGGCTTCACCGGGAGCGGAGACGTCCTCCTGGCCGGCCTGCGCTGGGCGGTCGAGCAGGGCTTCGACGTGGTGAACATGAGCCTGTCGACGACGAAGCGCCAGTTCGCCGGGATCCTCCACGAGCTCACCGACCGCGCGTACTTCCGGCGCACGGTGCTCGTGGCGTCGGCCCACAACATGCCGGTCGAGAGCTACCCGTGGCGCTTCTCCTCGGTCATCTCCGTCGGCAGCCACGAGGAGCAGGACGCGACGACCTTCTACTACAACCCGGATCCACCGGTCGAGTTCTTCGCGCGCGGGGTAGACGTCGAGGTCGCCTGGACGGGCGGCGCCCGGATCCGCTGCACGGGGAACAGCTTCGCCACGCCCCATATGACCGGCCTGTGCGCGCTCGTCCTCGCCAAGCATCGGGACCTGACCCCGTTTCAACTCAAGAGCGTTCTCTACCTGACATCGTCGAACGTAGGAGGAGGTCGATGAGCGAAGAGCTCAAGGCCGCGGTCGCCGCGGGCGTGGTCGGATCGCAGGACACGTTTCGCTCCCTGCTGGAGTCCGTCGTCGAGGTTGCGCGGGCGATCTTCAACGCGAAGGCGTCGTCGATCTTCATCCTCGACGAGGAGACGGACGAGCTCGTCTTCGAGGCGATCGCCGGGTACGGGGCCGAAACGCTCCTCGGGCAGCGCTTCCCGTCGAGCACGGGCATCGCCGGCTGGGTGCTCGTCACGCGCCAGCCGCTCGTGATCGAGGACGTGACCGAGGATCCGCGCTTCGCGAAGGACTTCGCCGAGGGGACGGGCTACATCCCGAAGGGCCTGATGGCCGTCCCGCTGCTCCACGACGAGCGGGCGCTCGGCGTGCTCGAGGTCCTCGACCGGCCGCAGCGCTCGCAGTTCTCGCTCGTCGAGATGGACCTGCTCGGGTTGTTCGCGAACCAGGCGGCGATCGCGCTCGACCTTCTCCGTCGCGCGCGCCACGCAGAGGCCGTGCTCGCCTCGACCGGCGAGGGGGCCGAAACGCTCGCGCGGCTGGCGACGACCGTGGAGCGGCTCGAGGACGAGGAGCGCGCGGCCGCGCTACGGATGCTCGGCGCGCTGGAAGAGATCCTGAGAAGCAACGAGGGCGGCTAGGCCGCCCTCGTAAAACTGCTGCTGACTAGCGACTACGCGATGTTCGCGTCGGTCGGCTCGCCGGTGTTGGCACCGATGTTCGCGTCAGTCGGCTCGCCCGTGTTGGCGCCGATGTTCTGACCGATGAGTGCGTGCCCCTCGAAGTCTGGCGCGTCCTCGTCGGTCTCACCGATGTTCTGACCTGTGTTCTGGCCGACGTTCGCACCGACGTTCGCACCGACGTTCTGGCCGGGGAGGCTGTGCCCCTCGACGTCGTCGATGTTCTGCTCGCGATCCTCGCTGATGTTCTGCTCCCGATCTTCGCTCACCTGTTTCTCCTCTCGCTGCATAGCCGCATTACATCGAAATGTCGACCACTAGACGGTCGTCGCTCCCGGAATCTTCCCTCTTTTCACACGAGAAGGTCAAATAGGCCCCTAGTCCCTAGTCTCCTCGGCGCGACCCTGCAATGGTTCTCGTGTGCTCGGTTCATTCCGCGAGCGGTTCGGGGAATCGATGGATGCGTTCCGGGCCGTCGTCACCAATCCGGCGCTGCGCCGTGTCGAGCTCTCCTGGGCCGCTTCGATCACCGCGTACTGGGCGTTCATCATCGCGCTGGCCGTGTACGCGTACGACCAGGGTGGTGCAGCGGGGGTCGGCCTGGTCGGCGTGATCCGGGTCCTGCCGGCTTTTATCGCGGCGCCGTTCGCCGGCGTGCTCGGCGATCGCTACCGGCGCGAGCTTCTGCTCGTCGTCCTCTCGTTCGTCCGGGCAGGCTTCATGGCAGCGACGGCGCTCGTCCTCTTCGCCGGGGGCCCGAACTGGCTCGTCTACGCGCTGAGCGGAGGCGTTGCGTTGATGGCGAGCACGGTGCGCCCGATGCAGTCCGCGCTCCTACCGCAGCTCGCGAAGACGACGGAGGAGCTGACCGCGGCCAACCTCGTGCTGACCACGGTCGAGAGCTCCGGGATCTTCCTCGGCCCCGCGCTCGGCGGGATCCTGTTGGCGGCGACGAACACGCAGACCGTCTTCGCGGCGGCCGCGGTTGCATTCGTCGGCGCGTCGGCGCTGCTCGTCGGGCTGAAGGTCGAGGCCGCTCCGGAGCGCGACGTCGAGGGCAACTTCATGCGCGAGTTCTTCGGCGGCTTCGGGGCTATTGCGAGCGACCGGAAGCTGGCGCTGATCGTGACCTTGTACGGAATCCAGACGTTCGTCGCGGGCTCGCTCAACGTCCTGATCGTCGTTGCCGCACTCGAGCTGCTCGACCTCGGGCAGGCGGGAGTGGGCTTCCTGAACTCGGCGGTCGGGATCGGCGGGCTGCTCGGCGCGGTCGCGGCCTTCGCACTGGTCGGGCGGCAGCGCCTCGCCTCCGACTTCGCGTTCGGCCTGCTGCTCTGGGGAATCCCGATCGCGTTGATCGGCATCTTCCCGCAGCCGCCGGTGGCGCTGATCCTGCTCGCGATCGTCGGCGTTGGGAACACGGTCGTCGACGTCGCCGCGCTGACCCTCCTGCAGCGGACCGTGCCGGACGAGGTGCTCACGCGCGTGTTCGGAGTGATCCAGAGCGTCTTCATCGGGACCGTCGGGCTCGGCGCGATCTTCGCCCCGCTGATGATCAACGCCGTCGGCATCCGCTGGGCGCTCATCCTCACGGGCGCACTGCTGCCGTTGAGCGCCGGGCTGACCTGGCGGCGGATCACGTCCCTCGATGCCGACGTCGTCGCTCCGACCAAGGAGATCGCGCTCCTCAGGACGATTCCGCTGTTCAGGCCGCTCCCCGCGACCACGATCGACGAGCTTGCGTTGAGCCTGATCCAGGTCCGGGCCGACCCGGGAACCGAGATCGTCCGCGAGGGCGACCCCGGCGACCGCTTCTACGTCATCGACTCCGGCGAGGTCGACGTGTCGCTCAACGGGGAGCACGTGGGGACGATGGGCGCGGGCGACCACTTCGGCGAGATCGCGCTCCTGCGCGACGTGCCGCGCACCGCGACGGTCACCGCCAGGGGCGAGGTCAGCCTCCGCGCGCTCGAGCGCGACGAGTTCCTGAGTGCGGTCACGGGACACCCGGCGAGCGTCGAGGCCGCGGACGCGGTCGTCGCCAGCCGCCTGTCCGGCCTCCGCCCGGGGATGGCCTCGGTCTGAGCGCCTAGGAGCGGTTGCTGCGGACCGGCTCGGCGGCTTCCGGCTGGGCGAAGGCGTAGAAGACGAGGTAGCTCATCGCGAGGAACGCGGTGAACAGCACCATCACGGCCAGCGCCCGCGGGTGATCCTGGGGATGAGCCACGTGCGGCAGCAGGTCGTGCGCGAGCTGCTGCGGCTTGGTGAAGACGTCCCAGGAGTTCCAGCGCTCGAAGCGTCCGAGGTAGACGCCGAACGCGCCCAGCGCCAGGGTCGCGAGCGCGAAGGCCCAGGCGCGGGCCGTCCCGAAAGCGCCTCGCACCACGTTCTGCATCAGGTAGAGCGATGCGAACCCGAGCAAGAGCCCGCACCAGGCCGCTGACGAGACGAGCACGACGTCGTACCAGATCGGTGCCCCGGCCCAGTCGTTGAGCCACTTGAAGTCGGTGACGATGTACAGCGCGTTGGGGAAGAACAGGAGCCAGAGCCCGCCGGCCGCCCAGAGCCGGAGCCGGCCCTGGCCCTTCCGGTAGCCGTCGTAGGCGTAGACGGCGAGCCCGAGCGGGATCCAGGCGAGGAACAGATTCCAGACGAGGTTCGTGAAGTAGTCGTTGCCGGTGTAGACGACGCGCACCGCGACCATCGCCACGACGAGGGCGGAGAGGCCTGCGAGGGAGGCGAGGATGGCGAGGCGCCGACGGCTCATCGCCCTAGGTTAGCCGGGCTGCGGAGGGATGCCTTCCGGGTGCCGTGGAAGGCCGTCGTCCGGAATCGGCTCCCACGCGGCCGCGTAGGTCACGAACTGCCGGTACGAGGGCCGGACGCCGGGGTCGTCGTCGAACGCGCTCATGCGGACCGAGGCGATCTCGTTCGTGTGCGGGTTGACGCTCCAAAGCGCGGAGCCGCAGCCGGAGCAGAACGCTTTCGGGAAGCCGTCCGGAGGCTCGTACGCGCGGACGAGGTCCTCGCCGGCCGTGATGCGGAGCGATCCGGGAACGATCCGCGCCTGCGGAGAGGCGGCGGTGCCGGTCCGCTTCTGGCAGCGCGTGCAGTGGCAGTAGCTGGCCGAGACGGGCGGTTCGGTGACCTCGAAGCGAACGCCTCCGCACAGGCAGCTTCCGTTCAGCACGTCGGCCACGAGCGCAAGTCTACGACGGCGCGGACTAGAGGACGGCGGCGATCGTGGCGAGCCCGGCGGGACCGAGAAGCTCAGTCGCCCGGCACAACGCCTGGCGGACGGCGATGCCTGCACCTGCTAGAGCTCCCGCCTCCTTCAGCGTGTGCGCAACCGCGCCGAGGTGCTCTCCCACCTTGTATCGGTCCGGCCTCGTCACGTCTGCTTCCTGGGCCGCGGCGTCGAGCGAGTGGCTCACCGACTCGAGCACGGGAGGCGAGAGGCCCAGCCCGGCGACTTCTTCCCGTGTCTGGACAATCGTGCGCCGGAGCTCGACGGTCTCCCACGTCGCGGACGCGTGAATGCTCCTTGCATCGCCCTCGATGTTCTGGATGCTCGCGGCGTCCTGGTGTCCGAAGTTGAAGGTCGACATGACTCCCCTAGCGCCTACCCAGGGCTCGGCCGAGCAAGATACTCGTGATCGCCGCAGTCGCTCGAGTTTCGATGTCGAAGGTGACTCCGTCCATGTCACCGCCTCCTTCGTGTTGCGACCGTTCCTATAGGACGGGTGGCGGGGTCGAGTTCTTCCCGCAGCCTGCACAGGTCGCCGTTACAAGGCGGCGCGTTCCAGGGCAGCGAGCAGAGTCTCGAGCTCGTACGAATCGTCGTGCCTGACACCGTTGATGTAGAAGGTCGGCGTCCCGTTGACGCCGCTCCGGACTCCGCTCAGGAAGTCCTCGTGCACGCGATCCGCGTGGGCATGCTCGGCCAACTCCTTGTCGAACGCCGCGACGTCCAATCCGAGCTCCTCGGCGTATCCGTGGAGAGCCTGTTCCCCGAGGCGGCTCTGGTGCTCGTAGAGCATGTCGTGCATCGGCCAGAATTGGCCCTGTGCGTCCGCCGCCTCGGCGGCCTCGGCTGCCTGCTCCGCGCGAGGGTGTGCGGTGCTGATCGGAAAGTTGCGGAACACGAAGCGGAGCGAGTCGCCCATCCGCGCCTGGACCTCTTTGACGATTGGATACGCCGCGCCGCAGTACGGGCACTCGTAGTCGCCGTACTCCACGAGCGTCACCGGCGCGTTCGCCGGGCCTGCGATGTGGTCGCGATCCTCGCTGACCGGCATTGTGAGCTCGGCGACCCATTGACTCGTGCTCACCGGGAGCCTCGTTCGCCGAGCGACTCGAGGGCTCGGAGAATGCCGTCGGCTCCGGGGTTCAGGCCCACCGGCGAGACGTAGCTCCAGTGCACCACGCCGTCGGCATCGATCACGTACAGGGCCCGCTCGCTCGTTCCGTCCTGGGTGCGGTACACGTGGTACGCGCGCGCCACCTCGCCCTTGGGCTCGAAGTCGGCGAGCAACGGGAAGCGAAGATTTCGATCCTTGGCGAAGGCCAGGTGGCACCAGATGCCGTCCACGGAGATGCCGAGGAGCTCGGCGTTGAACTTCCGGAACTCCGGAAGCACCTCTTGATAGAGGGCCATCTGATCGGAGCAGACCGGGCTCCAGTCCTCCGGATAGAAGGCGAGGATCACCGGTTGACCTCGGAACTCGGCGAGCGAGATCTTCTGATCGGGCGTCGAGAGCAGCGCGAAATCGGGTGCCGCGGTGCCGGGTGCAAGCGGCGTCGCGTGTTCGACAGTCGTGCTTGTCATCGTGCGAACCTCCTCGCGGGGCGGCCCCAACTGTAGGGGATCGTCGCTCTGCGTCGCCGCTCTCTGGTTCTTCCCGCGCGGCCAGACCCCGGCCAACGTTTTGTGACCTGCCCTACGCTACGGAGGCGGGCCGGACAGGGGAGGCGAGTGTTCAAGCTTGCTGCGCGCCCGAACCACGGGCAGGGTGGACAAGAACGAACGCGGCGCGATCCGTTTGTTGAAGCCGATCCGAAGAGTCGATCGTGACGCAACTGGCGGCCAGAGTGGGCGTTAGCCGGTCGCGAACGACGGCAGCGAGACGTGTCGGGCACAGGCCGAGTTGAGCCGTGTCGCACTGCCGTGCTCGATGAAGCGGGCGACCAGTCCCTGAACGCAGGAGTATTCGATCGTGCCGTGGCCCGCGCCCGCGACGACGATCAGCCGTCCATGGGGGAAGAGGCGCCGCCAGCCGCGAAGGTTGACGAGCGGGTCGAGCGGGTCAGTGCTGCCCGCAAGCAGCAACACGGGCGCACGTACGACGCGGAGGCCGCCGTCAGCAGGCGAGACGAGTCCCTTGGGGACTTCTCGGCAGGCGCGACGGAAGAGCCGCGCGCGCGCGAGCGCGGCCCGCGCGAGGTAGCTCCCCCTCCCGACGCGCGCCGTCGTCGCCGGGTCGAAGGCCGCCCACGGCTCGGAGCAAAGGATCATCCAGTAAGCGACGAGCCGGGCGGGGGAATCGAGCTTCGAGCCGATCTCGGCGGCGTACGTCGAGGCCAGCGGCGTGTAGTCGCCGTGCACGGCCGCGTTGATGGCGAGCGGGATCACCGCGGCGCTCTCGGCCGTCTCGGAGAGCGAGTCCACCGTCCAAGCGATGTCGTTCGGTCGAAGCAGAACCTTCCCGGTGACAAGAGTGACGCGACGAGGTGGACGGGCGAGCAGCTCGTCGAGCTGCCGCCTCGGGTGAGGGTAGGCATGCTCGCAAGTGCGCTCGGCGGCACAGCGGGCGAGCTGCGCATCGAGCGCGCGTTCTGCATTGCGGGCGGAGACGTCGTAGATCCGAACATCCGGGAGGGAGCCGCTGTCGAGAACGACACTGCGCACGGACTTCGGGTATTGGCGCATGTACGCCTGCGCGAGGGTCGCGCCGTACGAGCCGCCGTAAAGATCGATCTTCCCGTACCCGAGCGCGCGTCGGACGGTTTCCACGTCGTCTGCGGCGACGCTCGTCGTGTACAGCCGCGGATCCGCGTCGAGATGGGCGAAACAGGCTCGCAGATAGCCGCTGACGGCCCCCGCGTCAGCTCTGCGCACGTACCGGTCGGGGCAGGCGAGACGGCTCGACCCGCCCGTGCCGCGCTGGTCGACCATGACGAGATCGCGCGTTCGCCCCACCTGTGCGAAGAAGGCGTTCACGGACAGCGCGGCGGCGGTCGCCGCCCGACCCGGACCGCCTTCGAGGTAGAACAGCGCGCCGGCTGCCGGCTGTTTCGTCGCCGGCAGTACCGTGACTCGCAGGGAAAGCGTCGGCCCTTGCGGCTTGGCCGGATCAAACGCCACGCGCAGGCGCCCACACCAGCCGTCGACGCGGCCGCCGTATGTGCAGGAGACAAACCGCGGAGAGCCGCTCGGCGGCCGCCACCGCTCCGAACTCCGGGAAAGCCAGACGACGACGCCGACAGCCGCCACCGCCGAGATCGCGACCAGCAACCAAATCCAGCGCGGCAGGCCGCGGCGGGGCGGCCGCCGATACTTACCCCAATCGCGCAGAAGAGAACTATCCGAGCCGACACTCATCGCTAACCCGCAAACCAGAGCATCGCACCGTCCCAGCTGCAAGCGAAACCACGAGTGCACGTCGTCGGCTTCCATGTAGCCCGACCCGTGCGGCGGGACGGAGCCCACAGCCCGGCCCCTCGCGACGCAGTCTCCGCGCTCCACTGTTCCTTCAAGTCCGTGCCGGCACAGGAGCCAAGCGACAGCTCGCAGTCTTCGCCGCCGGCTGCCGCGACTCCGTCGCCGCGCGCCACCTCGGCTTCGAACCGGCCGCGAACGTCGGAGCCGCTCTCGAGCTCGCCCGTGGCCGGGCCGACGGCGATCCACGCGTCGGCTGCCTGCTCGGCCGCCCTACTCCCCGCTGCGCGTCTGGGCCGGCTAGAGGATCGCCGCGAGGAACTGCTTCGTCCGCTCCTCGCGGGGCGACGTGAAGAAGTGCTCGGGCGTTCCCTCCTCGATGATCTTCCCGTCATCCATCATGATCACGCGGTCGGCGGCCTCTCGGGCGAATCCCATCTCGTGGGTGACGACGATCATCGTCGTGTTGAAGTCGAATGCCAGGCTCTTCATTACCTCTAGCACGTCGCCGACGAGCTCCGGATCGAGCGCTGAGGTGGGCTCGTCGAAAAGCATCAGCTTCGGCCCCATCGCAAGGGCGCGAGCGATCGCGACCCGCTGCTGCTCGCCGCCCGAGAGTTGCGACGGGTAGTTGTCGAGCCGATGCCCGAGCCCGACACGCTCGAGGAGAACCTTCGCCTCCGCGATCGCCTGCTTCTTCGGCACCTTCTTGACGTGTACCGGCGCCTCGATCACGTTCTGGAGCGCAGTCATGTGTCCGAACAGGTTGAAGCTCTGAAAGACCATCCCGATCTCGGAGCGGTCCCGGCACACCTCCGCGTCGCGCTGCTCGTAGATCTTGTCGCCCACCTGGTGGTAGCCCACTAGATCGCCGTCGACCGAGAGGCGGCCCGCGTCGATCTTCTCGAGGTGGTTGACGCAGCGCAGGAAGGTCGACTTCCCCGACCCGGAGGGGCCGATCATGCAGACGACCTCGCCGGCCTCCACCTCGAGCGAGATGCCCTTCAGGACCTCGAGCCGGCCGAAGCGCTTGCGCACGGCCTCGGCCTTGACCATCGGCGGGCTCATCGTCGCTCTCCGGATGCCTCGGGAACCTCCTCGATCGCAGGCCCGGGCCGGTGCGTGAAGAAGGTTCGGCGAAGTCGCTGGAGCGGCGTCTCCGGGAGCTCACGTGCCGCGCCGCGTGCATAGCGGCGCTCGACGTAGTACTGGCCGATCGTCGCGATGGTCGTGAGGACCAGGTACCAGATGCACGCCACGAGCAGGAGCTGGATCACGCGGTAGTTCACTGAGTAGATGAGCTGCGACGCGTAGAGCAATTCCGGCGGCGAAAGGGCGATGACGCTGACGAGCGAGGTCGTCTTCAACATCGAGATCGTCTCGTTCCCGGTCGGTGGGATGATCACGCGCATCGCCTGCGGAAGGACGATCCGCCGCATGGTCAGCAGGCGGGTCATGCCGAGGCTTTGGGCCGCCTGGGTCTGGCCCTCAGAAACCGAGACGATCCCCGCGCGGACGATCTCCGCCATGTAGGCGCCCTCGTTCAGACCCAGCGCGAGCATCCCGGCCACGAACGGCGTGATCAGTGCGGAGGAGGTGAAGTGAACGAAGGTCGGTCCGAACGGGATTCCCAGCGAGAAGCGGGGGTAGAGCGCGGCGATGTTGTACAGGAGCAGGATCTGGACGAGCACTGGGACGCCTCGGACGAACCAGATGTAAACCCAGCTCACGCTTGCGATGATCGGATTGGGCGAGAGGCGCATCACGGCCAGCACCACGCCGAGAGCGATCCCGATCGCCATCGCGGCGACGGTCAGCTCGATCGTGACGACGACGCCCCTGAGGATGCGATCGTCGAAGAGGTAGTGGCGGAT
This sequence comes from uncultured Actinomycetes bacterium, assembly GCA_963850415.1. Taxonomy (GTDB): domain Bacteria; phylum Actinomycetota; class Thermoleophilia; order Gaiellales; family Gaiellaceae; genus VAXT01. Next base: position 233,417 of record CAWKLE010000003.1, on the reverse strand, counting down.
GATCCCCCACTGGAAGCGGGAGTTCGACGCGACCGAGTTCCCGAGCGTGATGCCAAGGAGGACCAGGATCGCGACCGCCACCCATCGGCCCGGGCGGCGAACCGGGATCGCCTGGATTTCCTCGGGGGCGGCGGGCTCCGCGGTGTCGGTCGCCATCCCGAGCCTCGGCGCCGCCCCTGCCTAGCTGGTCGCGCCGTTGATCGTTGGGTTCTTGATCGCGCCTGCCTGGACGCCGTACTTCTGAAGGATCGTCATGTACGTGCCGTTCGACATGAGCTCTTTCAACGCGTCGAGGATCGGCTTGGTCATACCGTTACCCTTCGGGATCGCGATCCCGTAGGGCGCGTTGTTGTACGACTCGCCCGTCACCTTGAACTGGCCGTTCGACTGCTTCGCGATGTACGCGGCGACTGGCGAGTCGGCCATCCCGACCTGCTGGCGGCCGCTGGAGATCGCCAGGTTGGCCGCGCTCTGATCAGGGTAGGTGGCGAGCTTCACGCCCGCCTTCCCGGCGCTCTTGCACTTCGCGCTTTGAGCCTTCGCGTCATCGGCCTGGGTCGTCCCGGTCTCGACTCCGACCGAGTGGCCGCAGAGGTCGGCGAGCGAGTTGATTGTCGGGCCTCCGGAGGTCTTCACGTAAAACGACGTGCCTGCCGTGAAGTACGTGACGAAGTCGACGACCTTCTGGCGTTCCTTCGTGTCGGTGAACGAGGACATGCTGAAGTCGTACTTGCCGGACTGGATGCCGGGGATGATCGTGGCAAAGGTCGCGTTGACGAGCTTGACCTTCAGGCCGAGCACGCTGGCCAGGGCCTGGGCAAGCTCCGGATCCCAGCCGGTGACCGTCGTGCCGTTGGACCCGACGTACTCGTTCGGCGCATAGGTCGCGTCCGTCGCGACGGTCAGCGTCCCCTTGGACTTGATGGCGGCTGGAACCTCGGCGGCGATCTTCGCGTTCGCTGAAGTAGTCGTCGTGGACGGCGTCGTGGTCGTCGCAGCCTTCTTGCTGCTGCCGCCACAGCCAGCCGCGAGGGCGGCGACGAGGGAGACGAGCGCCAGACTCCCGAGTGAAACCTTCAAACGACGCATCTTCGATCCTTTCCGCTGCTGGGAGCCGGGCTCAAGTCCCGACCTTGCCAACGAAAATCCTAGACGCGCGCCCTAGCTCACGCCGAGATACGTCCACCGAACCTGCTCGTTCTCGCGCAAGTTCTTCGCGTCGTCGGTGAGCACGACACGGCCCGTCTCGAGCACGTTGCCGCGGCGCGATGCGTCGAGCGCCATCAGCGCGTTCTGCTCGACGAGCAGGACCGTCGTCCCCTGGTCGTTTGATCTCGCCGACGATCTCGAAGATCTTCTCCACGAATATCCGGGCGAGCCTGAGCGACGGCTCGTCCAGCATCAGCAGCTTCGGACGCGCCATCAGCGCACACCCCAGCGCGCACATCTACTGCTCGCCGCCCAAGAGCCTCCCGCCCTTCTGGCTCCTGCGCTCGGCGAGACTTCTGGTCGACGTGCTCGGCCAGCGCCGTCTTGGGATCGTTAGTCCCATGCGGCCCGACCGAGTAACAGCCACCATTCGAGAAACGGCCCCGTTGCGGGCATTTCTCGGATGGGCCGGGCAGGGGTCGAACCTGTGACCTTGTGCGCAAACGTGTGAGCGCAAGAAACGGCGCCTGTGAGCAGTTCCTGCCTGCCTCTTCGCGCCAGCCTGTCCCAACCGGCTCATAGCCCGGACCGTTAGGGCGTACAAAGCGGCGCCGCGGCGGTGCTGTGCTCAGCCCTTCAGTGCGCGCAGGGCGTTGACGATCACGACGACGTCGATTCCTTCCTGCAGGAGAGCGCCGTAGACGGGTGGGAGGTAACCGGCCGCCGCGAACGCCATCGCTCCAAGGCTCAGGCCCATTCCGACGAGCACGCTCTGGCGCGCGATGTGGAGCGACCGGCGTCCGATGCGGAGGGCGTGCGCGACCCGGTCGACGCGGTCGACGGTGATCACAACGTCTGCTGTCTCGGAGGACACGGTCGCTCCCTGTGCACCTAGTGCGATTCCGACGTCGGCGAGAGCGAGCGCTGGGGCGTCGTTGATCCCGTCACCGACCATGACCACGGGCCGGAGCTCGTCTCGGGCTCGAAGCGCCTTGACCACTTCAAGCTTGTCTTCAGGGCGCTGCTCCGAGTAGACGCGGTCGACGCCTGCCAGGCGCCCGATCTCCTCGCCTACGGACGCGCTGTCGCCTGTCACAAGCGCGACGTGCCGGATACCTGCTCTCCCGTAGTGACGCCGTCAAACCAACGGCGTCCTCGCGCAGGTGGTCGGCCATCACGATCGTCGCCGCGAGTCGGCCGTCGATGCCGACGAACACCTTCGCGCGGCCGACCTCGTGCGCACCGTCCGAGGCGCTCGCCGCCGCTAGAGCGCCGCTAAAGCCGAGCTCTTCGAGCCAGCCGGCGGCGCCGACCACGACGGCGCGGCCATCGACGGTGCCGGCGATCCCCGAGCCGGGCTGCTCGCGCACTTCAGTCGGTGGCACCAAGCGGAGGCCGCGATGCTCGGCGTCGTGCACAAGAGCTTCCGCCATGACGTGCGCCGAGAGCTGGTCGAGTGAAGCTGCGAGACGAAGTGCTTCCATCGGCTCGACGCCGTCAAGGGAAACAATCCGCTCGATTTCCGGCGAGCCAAGTGTGAGGGTCCCGGTCTTGTCGAAGAGCACTGTGCGCGCCCGGCCAAGCTGCTCGATGACGCCGGCACCCTTGACGATCACACCGACGCGAGCGGCACGAGAGAGCCCGGACACGAGCGCGATCGGCGCGGCGAGGATGAGCGGGCAGGGTGTAGCCACCACAAGCACGGCGAGCATGCGCGTTGGATCTCCGGAAGCGATCCATGCCCCGCCCGCGACGAGAATCGTCACCGGGAGAAAGAACGCCGCATAGCGGTCGGCGAGTCGTACGAAGGGCGCACGCTGGTCGGTAGCGCCCTCGACGAGCCGGACGATCCCTGCATACGCGCTCTCCGCTGATGGGCGCGTGACGATGAAGTCGAATGCGTCGGCCGCATTCGCCGTACCGCTAAGGATCTCACCACCGGGCCGCACCGTTACGGGGAGCGGCTCGCCGGTGAGCGCAGAGGTGTCTATGACCGCCTCGGCCCCATCCGACATCACGCCGTCCGCCGGGACGACCTCACCGGCGCGGACGATTACCACGTCCCCTGGCAGGAGCGCTTCAACGATGACCTCTTCCACAAGCGCACCACTACGCCGGTGCGCGATTCGCGGCGCGCGCTCGACGAGGAGACGCAGCTCACGGCGGGCACGGGCGTTGGCGGACGCCTCAAGAGCGTTGCCGCCGGCGAGCATGAGGGAAACGATCACGGCGGTGAGGTATTCGCCGAGCACGAGTGCAACTGCGATTGCGAGGAGCGCGATCGCATCAACGCCCACATCACCATGCGCCAGGCTGCGAACGACCGACCAGACGAGGGGCCCGAGAACGACGAGAGCTGCGCCGGCCCAGACGAAGTCTGCCGGCGTGTCGGCACCGAGGATATGGAGGACCGAGCCGGTGATGAGCCCGGCCAGGACGACGATTACGATCGCCAGCTCGGTCGTGAAGTGACGGAAGCTCGTGGAGTGATCGAGTGGCGACTCGGCGTCGCCAAAATCGGCGTGCGAGGTCACGCCAGAACCATGCCGCGTGTCCGCCCGATAAGCATCCGGGCTTCCGCTGACCTGCAGTAGCTGGAACTACGGACTGTCTCTGGCTCTAGGTGATCTTCCATGCCTGGGAAGCACGTAAAGGCAAGAGGGCAGACTGCCCGTGACACAGCGTCTTACTCGGGCGTGCGCTTCCCGTTGTTCCTCCAGCTTCGTCACCCACGATCGATCAAGACATCCCCGCACTCGAGCACCCAAGCCTCATTCAGCCGCCGCGCGCGGCTCGAGGACGACGACCGCTGTCTCGTGCGGGCGTCTTGCCGCGTAACTGTCGAGGTTCTTGTCGAGTTCGCCAGCGCTGCCACAGCCGTTCGCGCTCCTCGCCGACTGCGCGCCTGCCGAGCACGTCGCGCCGGATGCCGCCTCCCAGCTCGACGACCGCTTCGGGATCGGCCTGCAGGTTCAGCCACCCAGGCCGGCTCGGACGCACCCCAGCCGTTCATCGCCATCGAGACCAGTTTTGGCCCGTCCTCGTAGTAGCACGATCACGCTCCGCGGCTCACCGCTGCGTCGGCCTGTCGTGGTGAGCCGCAAGGCGCCCATCTCGGCGACGCCTCCTCCCGCTGCCGTCGAGTTGATGTTGAGGACCGTCCGGCCTCGCATCGCCGACTCGGTCGCCTCGGCAACTCCCTCGTAGCGGGCGATCCGCTCGGGCCCGATCAGCGGTTCGAGCCTGGCCGCATCGAGCGTCTGCACCTCTACTTCCCGGAGCCGGGGGCCTCTGCTATTGAACGGGAACCGCAGCCTCGTCGGGTCGACGACTCCACCAAAGACGGCGATCGAGGCCAGATCCTCGACCTCAGCGGCGCAGCGAAGCTCGACCACGGGCGACCGCGCGAACGATGTCGCGCGAGGTGAGGATTCCGGTCAGGTGCCCGAACTCGACGACGAGCAGGCGTCAGCCGTCGTGCACGACCAGGACGGAGCAGTCGGCCCGGTGTGCGACTCTCTCGCTGACGCTTCCGAGGGCGCGGAGGCCGTGCAGGCCGCGAGAGCCGACGACGACGAGGTCCGCCCCCCGTGAGCGTCCGACGAGGGCGGCGACTGGCTGAGCGGCGTCCCAGCTGTCCACGCGGTCGGTCCAGGCGCCCTCGACTCGCGAACCGCCGCTTTTCGCGCAGACGACCTCAACCGTTGCACCGACGCGGCTCGCGAGCTCGTCCGCCGTCGCGAGTGCGGCGAGCGCGGGCGCTGAGCCGTCGAGGCCGACCACGATCCGTCGCGGCTGCCAGGCACCCTCCAGCTGCGGGCGAGCCAGTAGCACCGAGCAGGAGCCGTCGTGTAGCAGCTCGCTCGCGGTGTCTCCGAGCATGACGCCGAGAAAGCGACTGCTGTGCCGCGCACCGAGCGCGAGGAGTGTTGCGTCTGCCTCGTCGCGCGCGTGCCGCAGCACATGAAGCGGCGTTCCCCTGACGATTCGCGCGGAGGAGCCGGCACGATCGTCCAGGATGGTCGCGGCCAGGTCTCGGGCCTCTTTGGCTTCCTCGCTGAGCATGTCCACCCAGTGCGCGGCCTCGAAGCCGGTGCGTGCCGCCGGGCCGGTATGAAGCGCCGTGACAGCTTCCACGCGCGAGTCGGCCGGTGCGAGTGCGAGTGCCTGGCGGAGCGCTTCGAAACCCCAGTCGGTGCCGTCGACGCCGACGACGATACGCGCGAAGACCGTCATCGGAGGACTGTATCCCCCGATACCCGTAGCACGTTCCGCGGCTTCGCCGGCGGCCGCGCGGGCCGATGAGAACCCGCTGCCCAGTCAGGGGCAGGCTCGGATTCACCGGCTCGCACACTGTGCGACCCTGGGGAGCCGTGAGCCTGATTCCTGACATCGAGGCTCGGACGAGTGCAGCCACTCCAGGCCTGCTGCCCGAGGCGTGGCTGCACCACGGGCACGAGATCGCTGCGGCGCTCGAGACCGACCCGGGCCGTGGCCTTAGCCCGGCGCAGGCCCGGACACGGCTCGAGCGGTTCGGCCCGAATCGGCTCGAGGCGGCCGAGCGTGTGCCCGAATGGCGGAAGCTCCTGGGGCAGTTCGCCAACCCGCTGATCTACCTGCTGCTCGCGGCGGTGGTCGTCTCGCTGGTCGCCTGGGTGCTGGAGGGCGGCGAGGCTGCACCGTACGACGCGATCGTGATCGCCGCAATCGTCCTCGCGAATGCCGTGCTCGGCTACGTGCAGGAGGCGCGGGCCGAGCAAGCGGTGGCCGCGTTGCAGCGGTTGGCCGCGGCGATGGCCGGCGTGCTCCGCGACGGGCGCGAGGAGCGGATCCCCGCGGCCGAGGTGGTGCCCGGCGATGTCCTGCTGCTCGCCGAAGGTGACGCGGTCGCCGCCGACGGCCGTCTGCTCGAGGCCAGCTCGCTTACCGTCGCTGAGGCGTCGCTGACGGGAGAGAGCGAGCCTGTGCTGAAGGACGTCGCGCCGCTCGACGGCGCGGTCGAGCTCGGCGACCGCGTGAACATGGTCTTCAGCGGCACCGCCGTCGCGCGTGGACGCGGGCGGGCGGTCGTGACTGCGACCGGAATGTCGACGGAGATGGGAACTGTCGCACGCCTCCTGGGCCGCACGCACGAGCGGCGCACGCCGCTCCAAGGCGAGGTCGACCGCATCGGGCGCATGCTCGGCATCGCGGTGATCGCGATCGCGGTCGTGGTGGTGACGGCGATCATGCTCACCTCCGACATCGACACTGCCTCCGATGTCGTCTCGGTGCTGCTCGTCGGGGTCGCGCTCGCCGTCGCCGCGGTCCCGGAGGGGCTGCCCGCGGTGCTCTCGGTGGTGCTCGCCTTCGGCGTGCAGCGGATGGCGCGGCAGCGAGCGATCGTCAAACGGCTTTCGTCGGTCGAGACGCTCGGCTCCGCGTCGGTGATTTGCTCGGACAAGACCGGGACGCTGACGAAGAACGAGATGACCGTCCAGAAGGTCGTGACCCCCTCGGGCGAGGTCGACGTCAGCGGCGGCGGCTACCGGCCCGAGGGCGAGTTGCGCGTCGACGGGCAGCCGCTCGAGGACCCGGTCCTGCTGACCGAGGTGAGCGCGGTGCTCGCCGGCGGGAGCCTGGCGAACGACGCCGTGCTGCGCGAGGAGGACGGCGAGTGGACGATTCAGGGCGACCCGACCGAAGCGGCCTTCCTAGTGGCGGAGGCAAAGGTCGAGGGGCTGGCCGAATCGCGCCGCGCGCGCTTTCAACGCGTCGGCGAGATCCCTTTCAGCTCTGAGCGTAAGCTGATGAGCACGGTGCACGCCGCACTCGAAGGCGAGCCCGGGATCGCGGTCTTCACCAAGGGTGCACCCGACGTCCTGCTCGCTCGATGCACGGAGGAACGGGTCGCGGGCCGGACGCGCCCACTCACCGACGAGCGCCGAATCGGGATCCTCGCGACGGTCGAGCGACTCGGCGACCTGGCGCTGCGGCCGCTCGCAGTCGCGTACCGGCCGCTCCCGGCAGACACGCGGCCGCCGACGGACGAGTCGGTGGAGCAGGAGCTCGTCTACCTCGGCCTGGTCGGGATCATCGACCCACCGCGGCCTGAGGCGAGAGCCGCGATCGGCGACGCACACGCGGCGGGCCTGCGCGTGCTGATGATCACAGGAGACCATCCGCACACCGCGGCGCGGATCGCGGCCGACCTCCACATCGCACCGGTCGGCTCGCCTGTCGCCTCGGGGGGCGAGCTCGCGACGATCGACGACGAGGCGCTGGTCGCGCTGGTTCGGGACGCCTCGGTCTACGCCCGCGTATCGCCGGAGCACAAGCTGCGGATCGTCGAGGCGCTCCATGCGAACGGGCAGATCGTCGCAATGACGGGTGACGGCGTGAACGACGCTCCCGCGCTCAAGGCGGCGGACATCGGTGTCGCGATGGGGATCGCGGGCACCGACGTCGCGTCGGAGGCAGCGGACATGATCCTCGCGGACGACAACTTCGCCACGATCGTGAGTGCAATCCGCGAAGGCCGCGGCATCTTCGCGAACATCCGCAAGTTCCTGCGCTTCCTACTCTCATCGAACATGGGCGAGGTGCTGACGATGTTCTTCGGCGTCGCACTCGCGGGCGCGCTCGGCCTCGAGGACACCGGCGAGACGATCGCGGTGCCACTGCTCGCGACCCAGATCCTCTGGATCAACCTCCTGACCGACGGGGCGCCCGCGCTCGCGCTCGGCATGGACGCGCCTCCCGACGACGTCATGCGCAGGTCGCCGCGCCGGCTGTCCGACCGAGTGATCGACGCCGAGATGTGGGTCGGCATCCTCTGGATCGGTGCCGTGATGGCGGTCGTCACGCTGCTCGCGCTCGACCTGCGCCTCCCCGGCGGCATCGTCGGCGGCTCCGGAAGCGTCGCCGAGGCGCGCACGATGGCCTTCACAACACTCGTTTTGGCCCAGCTCTTCAACTGCTTCAACGCCCGCTCCGATCGGACGAGCGCCTTCCGTCGGCTATTCACAAACCGGTGGCTGTGGGGCGCGATCGCGCTCTCGGCGCTGCTCCAGGTCGCCGTCGTGCAGCTGCCGTTCCTGAACGGCGCCTTCGACACCGCGCCGCTCGGGCTCGACGAGTGGCTGATCTGCCTCGGGCTCGCCAGCGTCGTCCTCTGGGCCGACGAGGCGAAGAAGCTGGTCCAGCGGCGGCTACGAAAGAGACCGTAACGTGCCGTACGGCGACTGGACCCGGCTGGTGCTATCCACTCGACGTGCTGCCACGTTCACCGCACCCTTCCGGGAGGAATACCGCTCTAACAGTCGTGAGTTAAACGAGACGACAGGCCCTCATTCCGGATATCGGGCGTCGCTACGTGACGTCGCGGCGGGCGAGGGCGAACGAGCCGCCGGCGACGCACGCGGCGACGTAGCCGAGTAGGAGCAGTGCGCCCGCGGTCGCCGCAAGGACGTAGTCGCCGGGATCGGCAACGAGTACAGCGCTGGCGCCGACCGGTGTGTAGCCGCCAATCGACGGGATGAGTCTACGCAAGAGGTTGTCGACGACCATCGCCCAGACGATCAGGCCGATGACGGCGAAGACCTGGTTTCGCACGATGGCGCCGAGGCCAACGCCGAGTACGGCCCAGGCCGCCGTCATGGCCTCGAATGGTGAGAATCGCGTAGCCGACGCCGAAGGAGAGGCCGATCGCAGCGAGGCCGAACAGGAAGCCCAGGAGCAGGCTCGTGATGACCTTCGCTGCCATGACTCGCGTCCGGTGCGGGGTGACGACGAAGGTTGGGCGGATGGTGCCGTGGCGGAATTCGCTCGTGATCGCCATCACGCCGATCAGCGCGGCGAAGAGCGCCGCGGACGTACCCGCCGAAAGGAGTGCGTGCTGGTTGTCATGCGTTGCGAGTTCGTTGGGCTTCGGGACGAATCCCTGAGCAGCACGGTCAAAAGGATGAGCGCGACCATCCCAGCGAGCAGGCCGAGGTTGGTGCGGGTGGAGCGCATCTTGCGCAGCTCTGCGAGTAGCTGGTCGGTCATGACGGCTCCCTGTGGTCAGCTCGAGGAAGATGTCTTCGAGGCTCGACGACTCGGGCACGAGCTCGTGCAGCGGCATGCCGGCGTGGAAGGCAATCTCCCCGACGCGAGCGGCCGGCGCACCCTCCACCAGCAACTCACGGCCGTCGAGCAGCGTCGCGCTCAGCCCTTGGACTTCGAGCGCCGCCTGCAGCCTGTGCGCGCCTGGGGCGCGGACGCGGACGGCGCCGCTGCGCCTTGCGGTCAGATCCGCGAGGGCGAGATCGTGACAAGCCGACCCTTGTTGATGATGATGACGTCGTCGACCGTCTGCGCGACCTCGGCGAGTACGTGGCTGGAGACGAGGACTGTCTTGCCGTCGGCGGCGAAGCTGCGCAGGAAGTCCCGGAGCCAGCGGACGCCCTCCGGATCGAGGCCGTTCGCGGGCTCGTCGAGGATCAGCAGCTCGGGGTCGCCGAGCAGCGCAGCAGCGAGTCCGAGCCGTTGCCGCATCCCGAGCGAATAGGTGCTGACACGGCGGTGACCGGCGCTGGCTAGCTCGACCAGATCGAGCACCGCGTCGACGCGCTTCGCTGCGGCTCGTTCACGTTCGAGGAACCAGTGCCCGCCGTCGGCTTCGCGGCCGAGCGCGAGTACGAGGGCGAATAGATGGTCTCGCCCCGAACGGCCGGGATGGAAATCCGCCGCCTCGAGCACCGCGCCTACCCGCGTGGCCGGCCGTTCGAGATCCTGGTAGCGACGGCCGAAAACGAACGCGCGACCCGAGGTCGGCTCGACGAGATGGAGCAGCATCCGCAGCGTCGTCGTCTTCCCGGCGCCATTCGGCCCGAGGAACCCGGTCACCGTCCCACGCTCGAGCGAAAAGGACAGGTCGTCCACTGCGCTAAGGTCGCCGAAGCGCTTGCTGAGATGCTCCGCGCACACCACCGCGCCCTCCGCGACCGTCTCGAACTGCGGAGCAATCGCATCAGTTCGCACCTGTGTTGGGCGCTCCTACTTGAGTGGCGTACCGGGGCGACTTCGCCTTCGGCGAAAAGCTCGCGCGCATGCCTATCCGAAGCGGTGACGGACAGCTACGCGCGTGGCCTCTGCGGCCAGCGCAGCGCAGATGACAAGTGCCGCCGCCGGGTCAGCCCACCACCAGTCGAGCAGGGAGTTGGCAGCGAGCGCTAGGAGAGTGACAGCTGCGAGCGCAGCCGCGGCGACGGTGAGGACGCCGTCACCGCGAAGAGCCGGACTCTCAAGCCGTCCACCAAGGCGAAGCTTCATCACCGCGAGGGCGGGCAGTACCAATAGCGATGCCATGGCGATCCCGAACCCAAGCGCGGACGGCTCGGGATGGGAGCCTTTGATCAAGGCGCGAATCGCCTGAACGCCGACGTAGAGTGCCACCGCGTACATCGCGGCGATGACCCATGTCTGAGCTCGCCGCTCCAGGCGCTCACCCGCTACCGGGTCGCTTCGCTCCCTGCGGAATCTCCACACGAGCATGACCGAAGCGGTCGAGTCGAGTAGGGCGTTGAGTGCGAACGCGGCGAGCGCGAGGCTGCCGGTCGTGACTCCGACGAGCAATGCAGCCGCTCCGACCACCCCGTTCCACACGATCGTGAAGTAGGAGACCCGAAGAGCAGAAGCCAGGAGTGAGGGGCGCTCGACATCGGGGTGAACGGAATCGGTGTGCACTGATGCGCCTCCAGCCGGTCGCGGATCGAGTTGCCGACCAGACTTCCCGGCGCACCTGGACTGACTCTACAGGCGAGTCCAACGCGGACGCGATCTACCTCTTGCCCTCAAAGACGCAGCGTCGCGGCGAGCGCGCGCGGCTCCAACAACAGATCGGGCGCTTCCACCGCCGAGCGGCAAACGAGATCGGCCGCTCCGAGCCAGCATGTCGCAGGCACTCGATCCCGTCACTCAGCAGCACATCGACAATGCCGCCGAGCGGCTCGCGGACGCAGATCAGCCGGCCGCGGGCGACGGCCGTTCCAGGACTCTGACTGACCCGGGATTAGCAGACGCCGCGGACGACGAGCACGGGGCAGGTGGCGTGGTGGATCACCTGCTGGCTGGTCGAGCCGAGCAGCAGGCTGGTGAATCCGCCCTGGCCCCGGTTGCCGACGACGATCATGTAGGCGCTCGCCTGCTCGCATTCCTGGATGAGCACCTCTGCGGGCCGGCCCTCGAGCGCCACGCCCTCGCACGCAACCTTGGGATGCTCGTTCTCGACTTTCGCGACTGCGTCTTTGGCTACCTGCTCGGCGAGTTCGCGTACCGCGTCGATCGATCCGTTGTAGGGGGCCGTGACGAGGGCGGGATGGATCTCCCAGGCGGCGACGATGCGCAGCTTCGCCCCGTGGCGCGCCGCCTCTGTTGCGGCGAATGCGAGCGCGGTCTGCGAGGTCTCCGATCCATCGACCCCTACGACGATGGTCTCCACTTTGTGGCCTCCGGTCCTCACTTGTGCGGCTCGGGGCTATGCGCCACGAGCCTAGATGAATTGTCCGAGGCCGACGCGCGCCAAACATCGGTAGATCTCCACATGGGCGGGTCGGGCGGAGCACGGATGGCAGTCGACCGTTCCTGACCTATCGTCGATTTGCGATCAACGATTCGCCGCCGGGCTTGTGACCGGCGCCCGTTCTCATGAAGGAGATGGTGATGAACTGTTACGAGTGTGGGCTTCGAGGCGAGACCGTGCCGGCGGTGGCGACCTGCAAGCACTGTGGTGTCGGGCTGTGCACCGAGCACCTCGCTGAGGCTCAGCGCTACCGGGTGGGCGGCACGCTGTGGGGCTGTCCCCACGATCTGTCGGCGGCGGCGACCGCGCCGAGGGCGGCGAAGCGGGTCGCGAGAGACGGCCGCGTTGGGGAGCTAGCCGGGACGCCGCGGTGACCGTCGCGCCTGCCGAACGCGGCGTCGGAGCGGCGGCGGCCGACCGCGAGCTCGCGTTGCTCGCGAAGGCGGTCGGTCACCCGGCGCGGGTGGGGATCCTGCGGCTGCTGCTCGCCCACGATGCCTGCTACTACGGCGAGCTGACCGAGCGGCTGCCGCTCGCGCAGGCGACGGTGTCGCAGCACGTGAAGGTGCTGCGCGAGGCCGGGCTGGTCGGCGGCGAGATCGACCCGCCGCGCACCTGCTACCACGCCAACCACGGGCGACTGGCAGAGCTGTACGAGCTGATCGGCGAACTGCTCGCAGAGGCGGTCGACGTCGACGACGAGCGCTGCGCATGAGGACAGGAACGAGCCCAGTGGAGAGGCCGGGGACCGCGCTTCCGAGGCTGGACTGGACCGGCTGGTCGACCCGCTTTCTGTTCTTCACCGGCAAAGGGGGAGTCGGCAAGACGACCGTAGCCGCGACCGCAGCGCTCGCGGTCGCAGACCGCGGCCGCCGCGTGCTCGTAGTCAGCACCGATCCGGCGTCGAACCTGGACGACGTCTTCGTAACCACTCTGGGCGCCGAGCCCCGTGTCGTGACGGGGACGGAGCGTCTCTGGGCGCTCAACATCGATCCCGAGACAGCTGCAAGCGCCTACCGGGATCGGGTGATCGGTCCCTATCGGGGCGTCGTGCCGGACGAGGAGTTGCGCGCGCTCGAGGAGCAGCTGGCGGGACAGTGCACGGTCGAGATCGCCGCCTTCGACGAGTTCTCGCGCCTTCTCGTCGACTCGGTGCTGACGGCCCCATTCGACCATGTCATGTTCGACACCGCCCCGACGGGGCACACGCTGCGACTGTTGAGCCTGCCCAGCGCATGGAGCGGCTACATCGCCACCAGCACCACCGGCGCGAGCTGCCTGGGGCCGCTCGCGGCGCTCGAGTCACGCCGTGAGCAGTACGAGCGGACGGTGGCGGCACTCGCCGACCCGGCTGCCACGACCGTTGTCCTCGTCTCGCGCGCCGAGTCCTGGGCGTTGGCGGAGGCCGCGCGCGCGGGCGGTGAGCTTGCGGCGCTTGGGATCGCCAACCAACAGTTGGTCGTAAACGCCGTCCTCGACGACCCGCTCCGGGACGACCCGGTCGCCGACGACATCTCGCGGCGACAACGGCAGGCGCTCGGCGATCTGCCCGCGACCTTGGTAGCCCTGCCTGCGGCTGGGGTACCGCTGGTCGCGAGCGACCTGACAGGACTGGATGCGCTGCGCGCACTCGCCGGGCTGGCAGTGAACGTGCAGGCGCCTGCGATGCTGCCACCGACGCCGGTGAACGAGCTGCCGCCGCTCGACTCGCTCGTCGACGAGCTCGCCGCGAGCGGGCACGGAGCGGTGCTCGTGATGGGCAAGGGCGGAGTCGGCAAGACGACCATCGCGACCGAGCTCGCATTTCGCCTCGCCCGCCAGGGTCATCGCGTCCACCTCTCGACAACCGATCCCGCTGGCGACCCGGCAAGCCTCGTCGGCGCTCTCGCGCCCGAGAGTCTGAGCGTCGACCGGATCGACCCGCGCGCCGAGGTCCAGCGGTACACGGAGCGGAAGCTGGCGGCCGCACGTGACCTCGGCCGCGAGGCGCGCGCGTTACTCGAGGAAGATCTGCGCTCGCCGTGCACCGAGGAGATCGCCGTCTTCGCCGCGTTCTCGCGTCTCCTCGGCGAGGCACGCGAGCGCTTCGTCGTGCTCGACACCGCCCCAACCGGGCACACGCTGCTGCTGCTGGACACCGCTGGCGCCTACCACCGCGACATCATGCGCACGGCAGAACGGGCGGCCGGGCACATGACCACGCCGCTGATGCGCCTCCAGGATCCCTCGCAGACGCGGGTCCTGATCGTGACGCTTGCGGAGGCGACACCGGTGCAGGAGGCGGCAGAGCTGCAGGACGACCTCCGCCGCGCCGGCATCGAGCCGTACGGCTGGATCGTGAACGCGACGCTCAGCGGCAGCGGCACCCGCGACCCGCTGCTCGAGCGTCGCGCAGCCCTCGAGCAGCCCTACCTGCGACGCGTCCGCGACGACCTCAGCAGCCGTGTCTGGCGCGTCCCGTGGCGCGTCACGACCGACACCCCGCCGCGAGCAGCGTCGCAACGGCCACGAATCCCGGCACTGCCGACGAACCAAGCCGACCTGGAGAGGATCAAACAGTGAGCTACCATCGCAAAAAGACGATGACTGCTGAGAACTGCCCGCCCGAGCCGGAGGTCACCCCGCCGGCCGACGCCGATCTCGACGTCGCCGTGCTCGCGAAGGCGCTCGGCAACCCCGTGCGGATCCGAATCCTGCGGCTCCTGCTCGCCCGCGAGACCTGCTATTGCGGGCAGATCGTCGAGGAGTTGCCGCTCGCACAGGCAACCGTCTCGCAGCACCTGAAAATCCTCAAGGACGCCGGTCTCGTCCGTGGCGAGATCGAGGGGCCGCGCGTCTGCTACTGCGCCAACCGCGAACGGCTCCGACAGCTAGGAGCGCTCGTCGGTGAGCTCGCCGACAGCGCCGCGCCGAGCCTGGCGGGGGTGGCCTGATGGCTGCTCCGCAGACCGCGCGCCGACCCATGGCGGTCGAAGAGCCAGTGACGGCTGAGGAACACGTGATCGGAAGGCTCTCGACGCTTGATCGGTTCCTGCCGCTTTGGATCGGGCTCGCGATGGTCGGCGGACTCGTACTCGGCGCGCTGGTCCCGTCGCTGAACGACTGGCTCGACAAGCTGCAGGTCGGCACGGTCTCGCTGCCGATCGCTGCGGGGCTGCTTTTGATGATGTACCCGGTGCTGACGAAGGTCCGCTACGAGGACCTCGGCCGCATGAGCCACGACGGCGTCAGCGATCGCCAGTTCTTCGGCGTCTCGCTCTTCCTCTCCTGGGTTGTCGGGCCGCTGTTCATGTTCGCGCTGGCCTGGCTGCTGCTTCCGAACCAGCCCGCCTATCGCACCGGCGTGATCATCGTCGGCCTCGCGCGCTGCATCGCGATGGTGCTCGTCTGGAACGACATCGCCAAGGGCGACCGGGAACGCGCCGCCGTGCTCGTCGTCTTCAACGCCCTCTTCCAGGTGGTCGCCTACGCGCTGCTCGGCTGGTTCTACCTGAGCGTCTTTCCGGGTTGGCTCGGACTCGACACGCAGGGCTTCGAGGTCGGGATCTGGGAGATCGCCCGCACCGTACTGATCTTCCTCGGCATCCCGCTTGTCGCAGGATTCCTCACCCGCCGGATCGGTCTTCGTCGGATGGGGCGCGAGGCGTTCGAGCACCGCTTCATTCCCCGCATCGCGCCGATCACGCTCTACGGCCTTTTGTTCACGATCGTGGTGCTGTTCGCGATCCAGGGAGACAAGATCACCGCGCAGCCGCTCGACGTCGCCCGGATTGCGCTACCGCTGCTCGCCTACTTCGCGATCATGTGGAGCGCAGGCTTCATCTCCGGCCGGCTGATGCGCATGCCGTACCCGCAGACGACCACCCTCGCCTTCACGGTCGGCTCCAACGACTTCGAGCTTGCGATCGCCGTCGCGGTCGGCGTCTTCGGCGCCACCTCCGGGCAGGCGCTCGCAGGTGTCGTCGGGCCGCTGATCGAGGTGCCCGTTCTGGTCGCCCTCGTCTACGTCGCGCTCTGGCTGGCGCGACGGCTGCGATGGCCACAGCCACGCCCGCTCGCGGCACCGGCCCCGGCACCCGCCCGCGCAGCGGCGGTTGGCATCGGTGCTCGCCTCGTCGCGGCGGAAGACTGGGACTTGTCGGATCCGAAGGATCGGCCAATCGACGAGATGCGGACGAGATGAGCTGGAGGCTCGTGTGAGCACGACGGCACCTGCGGTGGAGTGTTGCGCGCCGCTTGGGGCCCCGGTGCTTTCGGAGGCGGACGCGCTGGCGACCTCGGGGGTCTTCGGAGCGCTTGCCGGCCCACACCGGGTACGTATCGTCAACCTCCTCGCATGCGGCGGCCCAAGCTCGGAAGAACACTTGATCGAACCGCTTGCCCTGTCGCAGGCCACCGTCTCGCATCATCTGAAGAAGCTCACCGAGGGCGGCCTATCGACCGCGAGCAGCGCGGCAAGCAGGCCTATCTCTCTCTCAACAGGGACGCGCTACGGACGCTCGCAACCGTCGCGGACCTGCGAGATGTCTGCTGCTGATGCCGATCGCACCCAACGGCACCAGACGGCATGAGGAGCAAAGAGGGTCGGACGCGAGTGCATCGACTCGTATGAAATCCCTCTCTCCGCGAGGCTCTCAGGCAGCGCGCACGATGATGCCGCGAACGGTTGCCGCGTACCACTGGGCATCGCCTTGCGCGGTCGGTCGCCATCGCGGTTCAGGCGCTCTGCGATCGCGCGCAGCAAATCCCCTCGCGCACGCTGCCGCTCGATGCGGCGCACGACCTGCTTTGGTACAGCGCCTGGCCGTCCGAACCGTACCCCGCTCAACTTCTTGACTGCGAGGGCCTCGCACGTTCGCTGACCGATCAGCCGCCGCTTAAAGCGTCCATGAAAAGCGTTGACTCGCAGCACTTTCTCGAAGCCCCTAACGGACTCGAACCGTTGACCTCCTCCTTACCATCGAGCGACGACACGGGAACAGAGGGCAGGCACGGGAAGCCGCGGGCACGAAAGCCGCGCAAGAGGAAGAAGACCGCCGAAGACGAGTGACCCCGCGTGCCCGCCGATACTCGAGATGGTGTTCCCTTAGTGTTCCCTTGCCGGCCGATTGGTTCAGCGGGACCGCGTCGGGCGATGTTCCCCGAGATCCCGTTTCCGGGCGGCTTAGGGCGCGGCGTGGTCCGCGCGCTCGACGGCACGCGCCACTTCCACGCGCGAGGTGACACCGAGCTTGCGGAACGTATTGCGCAGGTGGGTTTCGACAGTTTTCGGGCTGAGGAAGAGTTCGGCTGCGATCTGGGGGTTGGTCCTGCGGTCGACGACGAGTCGTGCGATCTGGAGTTCGCGCTCGGTGAGCGACTCGACGCCGGATCCGTCCCTCGTGCCTGGGCGTGTGCGCCGGTGAATCGAGCGTCCGAGCTTCCGGAGCTCCCGTTCGGCCTGCAGTCGGTAGCGGTGCGAGCCGAAGGACTCGAACGCTACGGCAGCGAGTTCCAGCTCCGCAGCCGCGCGGTCGGACTCCCCCGCCTCGGCGAGCGCTTGTCCGGCGAGAAGCCGCGCGTTCGCGGCGTCGAAGGCGTTCTCGACCCCGTCGAGCGCCGCTGCCGCGTTTAACCCCTTTTCGGCCGCGGCTGCGGGTTGGCCTTCGTGGAGATCGATTGCGGCCGCGGCGAGGGCTGCCATGGCTCCCGCCATCGGGAGGCCGACCGCTTCGGCGCAGCTCTGCGCCGCCGCTGCGGCGTGCTCGGCTTCGTCGCGCCGACCCGCTGCGAGCAATGAACGGGTGAGAAGCTCGAGGTACCTCGCCCGCCAACCTCCTCCGATCAAGCGGAGCTCGTGGCCGCCGGCGTGCTGGACCAGCAGCTCCGCGCTGCGCTCCGGGTGGCCGGTTTCGAGGCGGGCGTAGGCAAGAGCGACCGCCGCGTGCGCAGGGACGGGACCCGGGTCGAGCTGCTGCGCGAGGTCGAAGGCCTCCTTTGCGGTCGCGAGCGCCTGGTCGATGTCGCCCGCGGCGAACGCAGCGTACGACCGGTTGAAGAGGTTCCAGGCGAGGCCTTGCGGATTGTCCACCAGCCGGGCGGCGGCAATCGCGCCGTCGAGGACCTCGCCGGCTTCGGCCATCCTGCCTCGCACCCAGAGGCTGCCTCCGAGCATCGGGACGATGAGCGGGAAGAGATCGCCCTTGCCGGCCGTGCGGCCGAGTCTGAGCGCACGCTCGGCGTGTGACCCTGTCCTGGCGAACTGCTCGAGATAGAACTCGGCCGTAGCCAGATGCGCGAGCGCGTCGAGGCGACGAACGAGCTCGTCGTCCGCGAGAGCGTCGATGAGCTCGGCGGCTTCGGCGCAATATGCCTGTCCCTCGGCCGCGCGGCCGCCCACGGCGCTGGCGAGAGCACGTATGGCCTGCGCGGCAGCGACCAGCGCCTGGTCGTCGAGCAACGCCGCGGCATCGACAGCCCGGTTCGCCCAGGCGTTCATCGCGTCGTAGTCCCCGCGGTAGAGGCTGTCGCCGGCCAGCTCGATCATGAGCTCGACGCCTTGTTCGGAGCCGGGGTCGCGGAGACCGGCGAGCGCAGTCTCGAGGTGGGCGTGCGCCTCGTTGTAGCGGCCGAGGAGGTGCTCGACGCGCGCGCACGCGACGGTGAGGCGGACACGCAACGACTCGGCCTCCTGCGGGACGATGTTCATGCCCTCGAGAAGGGCTGCGTGGCTCTCGCCGAGTTGGCCGGTGGCGGCGAGCGCTTCGGAACGGGCCAGCAGCAGCTCGACGCGGCGGTCGCTCGGCGCATCGGCCGGTAGGAGACGGACGGCTGCGCCGAACCAGCGTGCGGCGCTCGCCGGTGCACGGGCCGACGCCGCCTCTCCGGCCTCCTGGAGGAGCGCGATCGCGGCCTCGTCGCCCTGGCGCGCGGAGCGGTCGAGATGGTGGGCGATCGCCGCGGCCGGCGATCCCCTGAGCGAGAGGGCGCCGGCGCAGCGCTCGTGTGCGCTGAGCCGCCAGCCGCCTGGCATCGATTCGTACACCGCGTGGCGGACGAGCGGATGCCGGAACCGAAAGCGCCGCGGAACGTCCGTCTGGCGGACGAGATCCAGGCGAAGCAGCTGGTCGAGCGCGTCCATCGCTGCGGCCTCGGCGGCTCCCGCGGCGGCTGCCGCCAGTTCGGGGTCGAAGGGATCTCCTGCGACCGCGGCGCCTTCGAGGATGACCCGTGCCTGCTTGGAGAGCAGTGCGAGCTCCTCGGCGAGCGCGGCGGCGACCGCAGCTGGGACGTCGACGCCCGAGAGCGACGGCTCCTCGGCGTCCGATGCCGGCGTGGCGCGGCGGTCCGCAGACCGAGCGAGCTGCTCCAGGTAGAAGGGGTTGCCGCCCGTGTCCTCGTACAGGTTGGTCGCGCCAGCTCCGTCGCCGATGAGCTCGCGCGCCTCCTCCGGGCTCAGCGCCCCGAGCTCGATGCGCGTGATCGTGCCGGCGCGGTGCGCGCGTTCGAGCGCGGCGCTGAGTCGCTCGCTCATCTGCCGCGGTCGCAACGCGAGCGCGATGAGGACGTGCGCGGCGGGCGGTCGATGGAGCAGGGCGCCAAGCAGCTCGATCGACGCCGGATCAGCCCAGTGGACGTCGTCGAGCACGAGGACCACCGGCTGGGCCTGCGCGAGCGTCTCGAGCAGCATGCAGACGGCGCGGTGGCTGCGGTAGCGCTCGTGCTGGATCGAAGTCCGGCCTTCTCCTGCGAGGTCGGCGAGTGAGGGGAAGACGGTCGCGAGTTCCCCCCGTACGGCGACGTCGAGGCCCTCGAGGCGGTGCGGGTCGAGGCCGTGGACGTATTCGTCGAGCGCGTCGACGAAGACCCAGAACGGCAGGTCGAGCTCGAGCTCGCCCGCCCGGCCCTCGAGGACGAGGTATCCGCGTGTGTCTGCGCGGGCGGCCAGCTCGGCGAGAAGGCGCGTCTTACCGATTCCGGGCTCGCCGACGAGCTCGAGCGCCGCAGATCGGCCCGTTCCGAGTTGCGTGAGGAGCCCGTCGACCGAGTCGAGTTCCGATACGCGCCCGACGAAGTGGGTCGCTAGTGCCATGTGTTGCTTCCTGTGGCCAACCCTAAATCAGGGACAGCGAATCGAAAAATCAGGGTGGCGGATTCAGGGTCGCCGCCCGATGTTGGGATGGCGCCGCCACGGCAGAGTCGGGCCATGTCCCACTACCTGCTCTACCACCACCACGCGGCGAACGAATGCGGCGTCGTCTTCGCCGCCTTCGCCGGGTTCGAGAGTCCGCTGCGCCGCAGCGAGGCGCTTGCTTCCTGCAGTTCCGGCGGGCACTCGATCTGGTGGACGGTGGACGCCGCGAGCGAAGAAGGCGCGCTCGCGCTGCTGCCGTTCTACGTCGCCGAGCGTACGACGGCCGTTCCGGTCAGCGAGGTGCGGATCCCGTGACCGGCGTCGGCCGCCACAACCCAAAGGAAGGAGCCATGAGCGCATCTTGTGCGAATCACCCCTGGGCCGAGCTCGCGGTCCGCGAAAGCGACAGCCTCGCCGTCTCGCTCCTCTGGAGCAGGGCCACCGACCGGGTGAAGGTCGCGGTCAGTGACGCCCGGCTCGACGAGCACTTCGAGATCTACGTGGCGGGCGCGGACGCGCTCGCCGCCTTCCACCACCCGTTCGCCTATGCGGCGACGCTCGGCGCCTCTTCCGCCGGCGCGGGCGTCCACACACCCGAAAGGAGCACGATCCGATGACGATCGATCCCCTCGATTACGCACGCCGTTGGAAGACACTCGGCGTGCTGTCGCTGAGCCTGGTGATCATCGGGCTCGACAACACGATCTTGAACGTCGCGCTGCCGACGCTGCAGGACGAATTCGATGCGTCAGCTTCGAAGTTGCAGTGGATGGTGGACTCCTACCTGCTCGTCTTCGCAGGGCTGCTCCTGGTGTTCGGGACGCTCGGCGATCGTTTCGGGCGCAAGCTCGCGCTCCAGGCGGGCGTGTCGATCTTCGGTCTGGCCAGCCTCGGCGCTGTCGTTGCGAGTTCGGCCGATCAGGTGATCCTCGTGCGCGCGGTGATGGGTGTCGGCGCGGCGCTGATCATGCCCGCCACCCTGTCGATCATCGCCAACCTGTTCACGGGGGAGGAGCGTGGCAAAGCGATCGGCATCTGGGCCGCCCTCGCGGCAGTCGGAATCGGCCTCGGACCGCTTGCCGGTGGACTGCTGCTCGAGTGGTTCGACTGGTGGTCGGTGTTCCTGGTCAACGTGCCGTTCGCGGCGGCCGCGTTGCTCCTCGGGATCCGCTACGTGCCCGAGTCCCGCGATCCCCGCCCCGGCTCCTTCGACCTGCTGGGGGCTGCGCTCTCGACCGTCGGCTTGAGCGTCCTCGTCTACGCGATCATCGAGGCACCGGAGAAGGGTTGGACGTCCGGCATCGTGCTGGGCACGCTCACGACGAGCGTTGCTCTCCTGGGCGGCTTCTTCGCGTGGGAGCGTCGGATCCCCGAGCCGATGCTGAACCTCGGCTTCTTCCGCGACGCCCGCTTCAGCGTCGGCACCGCGGCGGTCAGCGTCGCGTTCTTCGCTCTGCTGGGCGCGATCTTCGCCCTGACGCAGTACCTCCAGTTCGCGCACGGCTACAGCGCGATCGAGGCGGGCGCGATCATGAGCCCGATGGCGCTCGGGTTGATGATGGGCGCCGGCTCTTCGAGCAAGGCCGTCCGTCGGCTTGGCACCGCTCGCGTCGTGGCGGCGGGCCTGCTCGGGCTCGCGAGCATGCTTGCATTGACGACCCTGTGGGAGCCGGAGACCGGCGCGTTCGCGCTGGCCGCCTGGTTCTTCGGGCTCACGCTCGCGATCGGTTGGGTGATGGCCCCGGCCACAGAAGCGGTCGTGGGCGCCGTGCCCGCCGCGAAGTCGGGTGTCGCCTCCGCCACGAACAGCGTCGCACGCATGGTCTCGGGAGCGCTCGGCGTGGCCGTCCTGGGCTCGCTCGTCAGCTCCCTCTATTCGAGCGATCTAGACGGCTCGCTTGCTGGGCTTCCCCCGCAGGCCCAGGCGGGAGCGGCGGACTCGATCGGCGCGGCCGGCGCAATCGCCGCCCAGCTCCCAGCGCGCGCGGCCTCCAGCCTGCTCGCCACCACCGGCGACGCCTTCACTCAAGCGATGGGCGTCGGCCTCCTGCTCGCTGCAGCGCTTGCGGCCGCTACGGCCCTCGTAGTCCTGCGCTTCCTACCAGCCCGAGAGCGCCAGCTCGCCGAGTCCCTCGACGCGCAGCCTCTGCAGACCTGAGAGGAGCATCGAATGTCATCGCTGAAACGGATCTCTCTCTGGGCCGGCCTCGCCGCCCTGGTCGTGGGTGCTGCGTATCTGGCGAGCAGGCCGGGGTCAGACACGCCGACTGCCAACGGCCGACCGACCGCCGGCAAGTTCGCTGCGATCGAGCGTTTCGTCAAGCACGAGATGGCGGCGCAGCGGATCCCCGGGCTCGCCCTCGGCATCGTCGAGGGCGACCGGATTGCTTACCTCCGCGGCTTTGGCCACGCGGACGACTCGCGGCGGGCCGTCACGCCCCGGACGCCGTTCATCATCGGTTCGCTGAGCAAATCCTTCACCGCCCTGGCGATCATGCAACTGGCCGAGGCGGGCAAGCTCGACCTCGACGCGCCAGTGCGGCGCTACCTTCCGTGGTTCCGGGTTGCGGACGAGGTCGCTTCCCGTGAGATCACCGTCCGCCATCTCCTCAACCAGACGAGTGGGCTGTCGACGAAGACGGGGCGGGCGTTCCAGGGCGACGGCGACACGAGCGACGCTGCACTGGAGAGGGCAGTCCGCAAACTGAGCAGCGTCGAGCTGACGGCGCCCGTCGGGGAGACGCACCAGTACAGCACGATCAACTACTCCGTCCTCGGGCTGATCGTGCAGACGCTCACGGGTCGCTCCTATGAGAACTACGTCCAGAAGGAGATCCTCGATCCGCTGCGCATGCGCCACTCGTTTGCATCCGAGCCCGCCGCGAAGCACCATGGGCTGGCGACGGGCCATCACTACTGGTTCGGCCGGCCTCGAGCGGCCAACCTGCCGTACAACCGAGGGCTCGTACCCGCCGGCTACCTGATCTCGAGCGCCGAGGACATGACCCACTATCTGATCGCCCAGTTGAACGGTGGCCGTTACCGCAAGGCATCGGTCTTGTCGCCGGCCGGGGTGCGCGCGCTGCACCGACCGGCCGTTGCGACGCCGAAGGCCGGCACCTCGTACGGTATGGGCTGGTTCGTCGGGCCGGTGAACGGGATCCCGGCGATCCACCATCAGGGCGAGACCTTCAACTTTCACGCGAACGCCGTGCTCGTGCCCGAGAGCAAGAGAGGCGTCGTCGTGCTGATGAACGCAGAGAACTCCGTCGACCTTTTCCTCAACGGTCGCATGGGCACCATCTCCGAGGGCGTGACGAGTCTGCTTGAGGGGCGCGAGCCCTCACCACCGCCGTCGAGCATCGGCCCCTTCCTCGTCTACACCCTTCTGTTCAGCATCATCGTGCTCCAGCTGGGCGGGATGACCCGGTCGGTCATGCATTTGCGGCGCGGTCGCGTGAAGGGCGGGCGCGTCGGGCCACGCGTGCGCATCGCGTTCTCGGTGTCACTGAGCCTGATCTGGGGAGTGTTCGTGCTCGTGCTCGTGCCGAAGCAGCTCGGGCTGCCGCTGCTCGTGGCCGCCCAAGGTTTGCCGGATATTGCATACGTCCTCTTCGCGAGCGGCGTGGTCGCACTCGGGTGGGGAATCGTCAAGGCGGTGTGGGCGTACACCTCGTTGCGAAAGGCGGGCCGCCGCCTCGTCGCGGACCAGGCTCGGCCGGTCGCGAGTCATTCATGAGCTCGTTCCGCCACGAATCCGCGCTCTTCCGGGTCGCGATCGCCGTTATCGGCCTGCACATCGTGGACGACAACTTCCTCCAGCCAGAACCGGGCGTCTCGGCGAGCAGACATCTGGCCAGCGGGCTCGTAGCACTCGCGCTCGTCGTCGGTGCTGCCGTCTGGTATCCACGCCTGCGCCCCGGCTTCCGCGCCGCGTTGGCGCTGATCGCGGGTTTCCTCGGTGTCGTTGCGGCCTCCGAGGCCGCCTACTACGCGGCGCACGGCGGCCCTTCGGGCGATGACTACACGGGATTCCTCTCGCTGGCGGCCGGGCTGGTCCTGCTCGCCATCGGCTCGGCGACGCTCTGGACCTCTCGGAAAGTCAGCGGCCGGCGGGCGTGGCGATACGGGCGGAGGCTCCTGCTCACCGCCGCGGCCGCCCTGGTCGCGATGTTCGTCCTATTCCCGATCGCGCTCGCCTACGTCGTCACGCATGTAGCGAGGGCGCAGGTGCCGGCGGCGAACCTCGGAACCGCCTACGAGCAGGTCGCGTTCGAGACGAGCGATGGCCTGGTGCTGCGAGGCTGGTACATCCCCTCGAAAAACGGCGCTGCGGTGATCAGCTTCCCCGGGCGCTCCGGGCCGCAGAAGCACGCGCGGATGCTGGCCCACCACGGTTACGGCGTCCTGCTCTTCGACCGCCGCGGCGAGGGCGCGAGCGAAGGCGAACCGAACATCTTCGGCTGGCGGGGCGAGCGCGACCTGCATGCCGCCGCGGCCTTCCTTCGCTCACGCCCGGATGTCGATCCTTCGCGCATCGGGGCCATCGGCCTCTCCGTCGGCGGAGAGATGCTGATTCATGCTGCCGCTCACTCAGATGCGTTCAAGGCGATCGTGACCGAGGGAGCGAGCGGACAGTCCGTTCGGGATGAGCTCGCGAACCCGGGATTGTCGGGCCGGCTCCTGGATCTGCCGACGCAGCTCACACTCACCGCCGCGCTCGCCGTCTTCACGAACGGGCTTCCGCCCCCGAGCCTGAAGAGCGAGGCCGCGAGGATCGCGCCGACGCACGTGTTCTTCGTCTACGGCGAGCGTGGCCAAGGCGGCACTGAAACTCGGCCGAACAAGGCCTTCTACGCCGCGGCCCGACAGCCGAAGCAAATCTGGGAAGTCCCGAACGGCCAACATGTCGCCGGGATCACGACGCGGCCCGCCGAGTACGAGCGCCGGGTAATCGCTTTTTTCGACCACGCTCTCCTGGGCCAATAGGCAATCGAGGGGAGTGCTCATCGTGCAGAGACCGATCCCTTCCAAGGCTTTGAGGTCTGCGCGCCACCCACGTCCGGCAGCTTCGGGAAACCCTGCGCGCTGTACGTGTTCAGCTTGTACTCGGCCGCCCCGCACGTGACCTCGAGGACGCCTGCTTGGGACGATGCTCGGGCCTTCAGCCTCAGCCCAGAGGCGTCCACGCTCGCGCTGATCCCTCAGAGTTCCCTTGTCCCGGCCCATTCGGCCTTCTGCGGCAGGAAGTCCCTGCAAATCCCCACTCAGTGACCCCCTCCATACCAGCTTTGGGAAACGTTCCTGAAGAGACAACGGATCATCCTGATTTGCACGTATTTCAAGCCCTCTGACGGACTCGAACCGGAGACCCCTCTTTGCCATGGAGGTGGTCCCGCCCATGGTCGGCCTCGATCGCCGACACGAGCTCGCCAACCGAGGCAGGGTCCTCGTAATCGACCACCAGCGCCGACCCCGCACCTCCCGCCGCCGCGATCAGGTCCCCGGTCTCCTCGATCGTCTCGCGCCTGCCAATCTCAGAGGGCCCGGTCGTCCGACTACTGCGACCGGTCGCGTAGACGTAAAAGCCCGCACGGGCAACCTCGACCGCAATCGCACGACCGGCGCGGCGCGTCGCCCCCCCAAAAACCAGCGTCACTCTCACCGCCTCGGTCACAACATCCTAAGTCTTCCACCCGCTAGATCGTTGCGGCGGTCGTGGGGTGTATCGCCTGCGCGAGTGTTCGCGAGTGCACCCTGAGCGAGCTGCACCCGCGCGGCTGTCTTCTCAGGCTCGAACGAAGCCGAGCTCGTTTCCGTCCGGGTCTGCAATCGTGAACTTGCGAGTCCCATAGGGCGTATCGAAGAGCGGCTCCACCACTTCGACCCGGTCCTTCAGCTCGACCCAGAGTGCGTCGGGGTCGTCGACGGTGAAGTTGAACCGCGCGCCTCGGCCCTCGGCTTCCATGACGGCGAAGGTTGCTCCGCCCGACGATTTGAAGTGCGCGTAGTTCGGGCGGTCGGTCGGCCAAAACGACTCGACCTCGAAACCGAGCATTGTTGTGTACCACTCCACGGCTCGGCGAAGGTCGGCCACGTTGGCGCGAACGTGGTCAAGACGCGTGTCCACGCTTTTCATCATGCCGCAGGCCGCCGACGATCTCTGGGTGCGTCGATGCCTTCGGATGGTGAGTGCGGGAATGTCCCTCGGCGTTGGATCAGGCATCAGAGGCGTTAGCGTCCCGCCGGTGAGCTTCACCGTGGACCCCGGCGCGTACGACCGCTACATGGGCAGGTATTCGCTACTGCTTGCGCCCCAGCTGGCCGATCTCGCAACGGTCTCCGCGGGTCAACAAGTGCTCGACGTCGGATGCGGCCCCGGCGCATTGACAGCCGAGTTGGTCAAGCGACTCGGTGCGGCAGCGGTTTCTGCCGTCGATCCATCGGAGCCTTTCGTCGCCGCGGTGGAGGAGCGTCATCCTGGTGTCGACGTGCGGCGTGCAACCGCTGAGCAGTTGCCGTTCCAGGACGCGGAGTTCGATGCGACCTTGGCGCAACTGGTGATCCTTCTCATGGAGGACCCCACGGCGGGAGTGGCGGAGATGGTGCGTGTGACCCGGAAGCGCGGTGTCGTGGCGGCGTCGGTCTGGGACTACGCCGGCGGCCGCGGCCCGGTCAGCATGCTCTGGGATGCAGCGCGCGAGCTCGACCCGGACATCGTTGACGAGTCCCACCTTGCAGGCGTTCGCGAAGGCCATCTTGCGGAGTTGTTCGACGCTGCCGGACTGGAGGAGGTCGAGGAGGCGACTCACTCGATCCGCGTTGAGCACTCGAGCTTCGAGGAATGGTGGGAGCCGCTCACGCACGGCGTCGGACCTGCCGGAAGCTATGTCGCCGGACTCGACCCTGCACTACGAGCCCAGCTGCGGGACCGCTGTCGCGCGAAGCTACCTACCGCACCATTCCTGCTGACAGCGCACGCCTGGGCAGCACGAGGTGTCGCATAGCCCTGCCCACGAATCGACGGCGCTCCACTCCGCCAGATAGCTCGCCGTCGCCTGGGCGAGCGTTCGTAAATGTCGCCTGAGGTACGAGCTTGCCACCGTGAAGAAGGTTGCAGGATGATGCCGTGATGGCTGGGGCGTCTGAAGCGCAGACGGTGGCGGCCGCTGATGGGCGGACGCTGGCGATCGCGGAATGCGGCGACCTGGATGCGTTCCCTGTCTTCTTGCTCCATGGCACGCCGGGCTCGCGCTTTGCCGGGCAAGGCGACGCGAGCGTGTATGCGGATACCGGAGCGCGCGTGATCACGTATGACCGGCCCGGCTACGGCGGC
Source organism: uncultured Actinomycetes bacterium (assembly GCA_963850415.1). Taxonomy (GTDB): domain Bacteria; phylum Actinomycetota; class Thermoleophilia; order Gaiellales; family Gaiellaceae; genus VAXT01. The sequence goes on along the minus strand of CAWKLE010000003.1, from coordinate 206,276 downwards.
TCCGATCGCTTTCGCGGCCGGCGTGTGGTGGACTGCGTCGCTGACGTTGCTGCGATCGCAGACAGCTTGGGTATTGAGCGATTCGGTGTAACCGGCGGCTCCTGGGGCGGCCCGCACAGCCTCGCTGTTGCCGCAGGTCTGCCCGAGCGGGTGACGAGAGCCGCCTGTGTAGTGGGGGTCGCGCCCTTCGACATGCCTGGCTTCGACTGGTTCGCGGGCATGGACGCGGTGAACATCGAGGAGATCCGCTGGGCACTGGAAGGCGAAGACGTCCTCGCCCGAGAGCTCGAGCGGATGACGACTGCGTGGCTCAAACGGCTAGCCGACGATCCTTCCAAGGCGGGCGAGGTGGAGTTCTCTGAGGCCGACCGTGCCGTAATGGCGAATCCCGAGCGGCAGGAGATGGTTCGACGCATGCTCAACGAGGCGTTCCGTCAGGGCGTCTGGGGCTATGTCGACGACGCCCTCTGTCTGATCCAACCTTGGGGCTTCGACGTGGCAGAGATCCGCGTCCCGACCCGCATCGATTACGGCCTGACGGACGTGCTCGTGCCGCACCAGCATGGCGAGTGGCTCGCTCATAACGTGCCCAATGCCGAGGTCGTCATCGATGAGCAGGGCGGCCACTTCTCCGCTCCCGACGTCGTCACGGAACGATTCGGTTGGCTCGTCCAGCCGGTCTGACGCTCTTTACGCACGCCACGCTAGGTGAGGAGGCTGCTTCCCCGCCTCACGACTGGCGTGGGCCAGCGTGCGGGAATGTCACTCGAAGGTGTAGCGGCGGCGATGAGCACCTAGCCTGTACGTATGAGCGAGCGAACGAGGAGGGTCTGCATCGTCGGGGCCTCTGGGAAGCTCGGGCAATACATGGTGCAACACGCGCTGGATCGGGGCTACGAGGTGGTGGGCGTGTGCCGGGAGCAAAGCGTGGGGAAGCTCGACGTGTTCAAGGGGCGCATCACCGTCGTTCCGGGAGCGACGAACGACGCCGAAGTGATCAAGAAGGCGGTCTCAGGGTGCGACGGGGTGCTCGTCGTGCTGGTGCCGCGAGGCGTCCACGGTTACTCGACTGGAACGGCCCAGGCGGTGCTCGACCACGCGCCTCGGGGCGCGCGCCTCGTGTTCTCGTGCGGGTGGCACATCACCCGCGACGGCCAGGACGTGTACTCGTGGAAGATCAAAGCGTTGGTGAAGGTCGGTGGCCCGCTCGCGCGTCTCGCTCGCTTCGCCGACCTGGACGACCAAGTGGAGGCGTGCCGACGGGTGTTCGCCAGCGACACCCGGTGGACCGTCGTGCGCGGCAGCGATCTCGAGGAGGGGGAGAGTCAGGGCTTGCCTGTGTGGAGCCGGCATGTCGGCGACCCAATCCTCAAGAGCAACCTCACCCGTCGCGTGGACTTCGCCCTGTTCATGGTGGAGGCCCTGACGAACGACGAGCTGGTACACGAGGCCCCGGCAATCGTCGGTTGCCAGACGCCCTCGGCGCTCGCAGATGCCGCGAGCGAATGAACTCAGGGCTGGGCCAGCGTGCGGGAATGTCACCTGAGGGAGCGGTGAGCGTCGCCCGTGCGGGCGCGGTCCTGCACGTACTCGATGAACGCCAGCGTTCGCTCTACCGATCCCGGGCGCGGAGGATCGTTCCACCGAACGAACCGGTCCTGTCGAACCTGGTCGATCAGGTCACGCCATTCGCCGGGCATCGTCGATGTCGCCCAGTCCAGCGCGTCTTGCTTTGAGATCACCTCTCCGCGTTCAAGGGTGTAGAGCATGCGGCTACTGGCTTCGACCGCGTAGCGCTGTGCCCAAGAGATCTCAAGTGTTGTCCAGGTAAGGAGATCCTCGAGGAAGCTCTCGATCTGAGGCTGCATCTTCCGCTGCAGGGCGGTGGTCGGGACTTCGCAGGCGAACTCGTGGGGATCGGCTCCGTTGAGAACCACCGGCCGTTCGCGAAGCACCCAGCGGACATCCTCGGTGTTGCAGTGCGCTGACCAGCCCATTTCGCGTGCGCCGCGGTTGACGTACAGCCATGGTCGCCCGAGCGCTGCCAGCGTCTGAAGATCGGCCGTCGGCGCGTAGGAGCCTTCGAGGTTGTACGCCCAGTAGCCCGGCCAGGCCGGAATCTCCTCGTGCAGCTGGCGAAGCGCATGCTCGTGTTCGTCGCCGACACGACCAGTCGTGACGACGAGGAAGTCGCAGTCGCTCGCAACGTCGCCACCGCCGAGCGCGAACGAGCCGACGAGATAGACCCCGACCAGGTTCGCGTCCAAGATCGACTGGACGCGGCCAACGAAGTCGGTGAGGAGTTCGTTCAGGTCAGGAAATGGCGTCGCGCTCGTTGTTGTCAGCCGGCTACGGCCTCGGTCACCCACGCAGTCAGGGTCGCAGATCGTGGGTTGGGCCAGTGTTCGGGAATGACCCCCGACGGGTACGACCAACGCCCGTGAGCGAGGAATCAGGGCTCCAGGGATGGCACCGCTTCATCGGTAGGTGGGAGACCGAGGGAGCCCACCCGATGCTCCCGGGCGAGGCTATCCGTGGAACGGGCACTTTCGAGTGGCTCGATGGCCAGCGATTCGTGATCTGGCGCTCGCACTACGACCACCCCGAGATCCCGGACGCGATCACGATCATCGGTGTCACCGACGGGCAGCTGTCCATGCATTACTTCGACCAGCGCGGCGTGTACAGGGTGTACGCCGCCAGCCTCAATCAAGCCGAGTGGCGGCACTGGCGTGACGCGCCTGCGCCGGACTTCTCGCAGCGCTTCACGGGCACGTTCAGCGATGACGGCAACACGATCACGGGCCGAGGTCAGCTACTGCAGGACGGGAGTACCTGGGAGGACGATCTTGCTCTCAACTATCAGAGGGTGCCGTGAGCTCGATCGTGCCTGCATCGCCGTAACTTCGCGCGGGGGGTTGGGTGACCGCTTCAGGTTCGACAGCGGGAGCGTGAGCGAGTGTTCCGAAATGACCCGAAACGAACCGGGCGCACGGAGTGTTTCGAGCCGCTTGGGTTGATCCCTCTGGACATCATCCGAATCCACGCGGCCGTCGACAAGCCTGACGCGTCAACCATGCGCCCCCCGCTGAGCGACTCAGGGTTGATGGGCCGGACAGGGATCGAACCTGTGACCTTGGGATTAAAAGTCCTGCAAATGTGAGCAATGTGAGCGCGAGCGTTGAAGCCTGTCGAGCGCCCGAATTCCGGGCCGGGCAGAGAAGCATGAGCGCGGCTCAATGCGTTTGTTCAACCCAAATCCGGGGAGTGCGATCTTGACGCGCTGGCAACCAGGTCGGGAGTACGTCCGATGGGCGTCGAGTGTGAGCAGAGTTGTGAGCGGATGTGCGACCCGATCGAACTGCGCCGCGGCGAAGTTCTGGTTCGCACGCCCGATCGACCCTTCGGCAATCAAGTGGTAGGCGACCACTGCCCTCAGGAAGCTGTCCTCGTCACGGCTCGCCTCGAGCGCGCCAATGATGCCGTCGAGCGCCGCATAGAGCGCAGCCGCGACGGGATCGAGCTGCGCATCAGCGACCGCCTTGACCGCCGCGATCCCGCCCTCGACCGCGAAGACGTCCGAGTACACGCGCAGGACCGACTCGATGTGGCGGTGCTCATCGGCGACCTGCGTCGCGAGCAGGAGCCGCACGTCGTAGTCGGGAGCGGCGAGCAGGAAGGGCGCGAGCAGGGCGGCGACGTTGAACTCGGCGTGGAATCGGTGCGCGAAGACCATGACGAGGCCGTCGCGCGTCGGCTCGTCAAGGGCCGCGAAACTGGCGGCATCGGTGGAGAAGTCGATCGCGAAGGGCGACCACTGGTGCCGCTCCCAGTGTTCGTAGAGCGCCCTGAACGGCCGCGGCCCTTCCGCCAGCTCCTCGATCTGCACTTCCCCACGGTCGACGCGCATGCCAGCAGCACCTAACCATGTGCCCGCCAGCGCGGCGCGGCCTGCCGCTCGAAACACGAGCACCTCGCGCAGAACAACACGAGCACCTCGCCAAAGCTGGGGCTCGACTTCGACATCATCACGCGCGAGACAATCGAAGCGTCGCGCAGCGGTAACCCACACGCCGAGCGCGACCTCGTCATCTGCCCGCTCGTCAGAAGACGTCGGGTGTTGCCGCGTTTTGCAGGGTCGTGCGACCTTGGTGCGACATCGTCTCGCTCAGGTGAATGGTAGGGAGAGGGGCTACGGGGCCTGGTCGTTCCTGCTCTCCCTCAACCGATTCCACGGCCACACGCCGTCGATCTCGACGTCGAGCGAGAAGCTGAGCAGGATCCGGATCAGGACGATGATTCCGAGCACGGTCACGCTCTGGAACGTCTGATCTACGACGACGGTGCGGACGATGTCCGCGACGATGAGCACTTCGAGCCCGAGCAGGATGCATCGGCCGAGATTGCGGCGAAGCCGTTCGTACGACCTGGCTCTTCTCGCGTCTGTGGCTGCGTCGCGCAGAAACGCGAGGAACGCGCCCAGCCCGCCGATGACCATGATGCCGGTGCCGACCGTCTCGACCACCTTGACGACCTCCGTAATCCACTGCTCGTAGGTCACGGGCGAGAGGCTACTCCCAGCAGGCGAGATGCCCTTGCTGCCGATCCGGATCGCGAGCTCGAAGCCAACGACCGCGATCCCCTACGTGCCCCTTCGCCGCCCGAAACCCGCGCAACTCGGGCATACCGCAGGAGCGAGCAACGCAAAGTCTGACTACCGGCATGCTGGGCGGTGTCGCGGCGACCCGACATCGCGATGATCGATCTCCACTACGGCCACCTCGCAGCACGCTGACCGGACGCGCGAGCGGATGGACGTGGTTCAAAAGAAGACGACACGGTGCGTCGTCTTCTGCGGTAAGAAATCGCGTTGCCAGACGCGAGGACTGGTCAATCCCATGGTCTCTCGCCTCTTTGCGGGTGCATCGGTCGTTGGCAACTCGATCGCACCAGGAGGCCGCCGGTTCAAGTCCGGCTGCTCCATCAGGTTCGAACGTGCGCCGCTGTCTACACCACAGCGGACAGTACGAACCCCGGGAATTTCACCCGCACCGTCTCGATCTTCTCGTACCAGCTCGTCGCCTTGTCCGGACTGAACGTCTCGGCGGCAGCCTCGTTGCGAGGTCGATCGATGTCGATCTCTGGCTGCGCATCTAGACATGCAGCGCGGGTGTCCTATGAGGTGGTAATCGGCGACCCCGCCGCCGCGGTCTCCTCCGCTTCAGACTGCCGTCGCTTCGCGATCATCGAGAGCATCTCGAAGATCGCGTTGGCCGCGAACAGCGCGGTGATTTGTCCCGGGCCGTCGTACTGGGGAGCAACTTCAACGACGTCATAGCCAACGAAATCGATTCCGGCGAGCACTCGGAGATATTGCATCGCCTCGAAGCCCGTTGGGCCGGCAACTTCTGGCGTCCCCGTACCTGGACAGTAGGCGGGATCGACGAAGTCCACATCGAAGGTCAGGAATGCGGGCCCGCCGCCGATTCGCCGACGTGCTCGTGCCGCGAACTCTTCGGGACTCAAGAGTGCCAGCTCGATCCACGGGATCGTCTCGACTCCGAGGTCGGAGGGGATGTCTTCGTCCCCCGCGGCGTACAACGACCCCCGCATCCCTGCCTGGATCACGCGGGCAGGGTCGAGGACGTTCTCCATGATTGCCCGTCGAAACATCGTGCCGTGCGAGTAGGGCAAGTCGTTGTAGGTGTCTTGCAGGTCGGTGTGCGCGTCGAGCTGCACGAGCCCAAGGCGACCGTGCACCTCAGCGAGCGCACGGAGCTCGGCGAGTGCGACCGAATGGTCGCCGCCCATTCCGATGCCGATGACACCTGCTTCGGCGATCGGCGTCACAAAGCGTTCCATGCGCTTCAGCGACTCCTCGATGTAACCAGGAGCAGTGGGCGCGTCGCCGAAGTCGATCGTCGACAGGGCCCCGAACACCTGCACGCGCTGGACAGGGTTGTACGTTCGGATCATGCCCGATGCCGAGCGAATCGCTTCCGGGCCGAACCGAGCTCCGGCCCGAAACGACGTACCACCGTCCCATGGGAGGCCGTACACGGCGGCGTCCACCCCGTCGAACTCCTTCACCCAGGGCAGCCGGGCGTACGTCCGTGGCCCGGTAAACCGAGGCGCCTCAAGGGCGTTCCATGGCTCATACATGGTCGACCTCCGCTCGAGGGTATTGGGCGAGCCTAGCGTGCGCTTTGGGTGATGAGGCGACTGGCAACACACGAAGAGCATCGACGCCGCCCGGCTCGACCGCAGACTCCCCCGGCTCGCGATCGAACCGGGCCCCAGCGGCATCCCGAATCAGCCGCCAGGCCGACCTAGCTCGTACAAACCACCGCGCTACGTTCTGCCGTCCGCGACGCACTCCGATTAAGTCCGGCAACACTCACTCGGACTCGACCGTCGAGCTCATTGGCGGCGCGGGCCGGCGGCGGGAACACCGCTCTACGGTTTCGCCTCCTTCGCGGTCGACGGATTCGCTCGCCCCAGTGCGGCGTCGAGCAGATGATTGATCCGTGGCTCTGTGGTTGGCGATCTCGTTTGCGCTCGCGTTCGCGCTGACGAACGGGTTCCACGACGCGGCGAACTCGATTGCGACGCTCGTGGCCACGCGCGGCGCTCTGCCTGGGCAGGCCATCGTCCTGTCGGCGGTCTTCAACATGTTGGGCGCGCTCCTCGTCGGGACCGCCGTCGCCAACACGATCGCGGGGATCGTGACAGTCTCAGGCGCGGACGCCGTCGTCGTGATCGGCTCGGGTGCGCTCGGGGCGGTCCTCTGGAACCTTCTCACCTGGTGGCGAGGGTTGCCGTCGAGCTCTGCGCACGCGCTCGTTGGCGGTCTCGTAGGCGCGGCGCTTGTCGAAGGTGGGATCGGTGCGGTTGACTGGGGCGGTCTGAACGGCTGGCGACCGGTCGGCGTCTTCGGCGTCCTGATCGCGCTCGCAGTCTCGCCGCTGATCGGTCTCGCCTTGGGGTTCGTGTTCATTCGGCTCGGCCGGCTTGTGCTTCGCCGGGCGACGCGTCGAGTCCGGAGCCCGATCCTTGGTGCGGAGTGGGGCATGGCGGCTGGTCTCTCGTTTAGTCACGGGTCGAACGATGCACAGAAGTCGATGGGAGTGATCGCTGCGCTGCTACTGGCTGCGGGCAGACTGCAGACGTTCGAGGTTCCGCTCTGGGCGAAGGTCGGCTGCGGAGCGGCGATCACGCTTGGAACGGCGCTCGGCGGATGGCGGATCGTCCGCACCGTCGGCCGTGGGATCTTCCACCTGGCGCCGATCGACGGCTTCGCCAGCCAGACCGGCTCGACGGCGGTCATCCTGCCCGCCTCGTACCTGGGGGCTCCGGTCTCGACCACCCACGTCGTCGTCTCCTCGGTGGTCGGGGTCGGCACTGGGCGGAGCCGCTGGCGGCACGTCCGCTGGGCCGTCGTCCGCTCGATCGCCTTCGCCTGGCTCTTGACGCTCCCCGGGTCTGCCGTCCTCGGTGCCGGTACGTTCCTCGTCTGGAGCGCGATCGGATGACACGACGCAGCTGGTTCCTACCCGAGACGCCGGACGTCCTCGGCATGCTGCGCGAACAGACCGCGATCACGGTGGAGGGTATGGAGGCGCTCATCGCCTGGTCGGTGGGCGAGCCGGGCGCCGCGGATCGCCTGCGGGACTGCGAGCACCGAGCCGACGATCGCAAGCGCGAGCTCCGCGCTGCGCTGAGCATCTCGTTCACGACGCCGCTCGAGCCCGAGGACATCTTCGAGCTCTCGACCGAGCTTGACCGTGTGCTGAACAGCGCGAAGAACGCGGTTCGTGAGGCGGAGGTCATGGAGACCGGTCCGGACCAGGCGATCTCGGAGATGGCAGCCGAGCTCGCAGCGGGTGTTCGGGATCTCAGCGAGGCGTTCGAGCAGCTCGCGGCCGGAGCACGGGTCGCGGCGACAGACGCCGCGGACCGTGCTGCGAAGAGCCAGAGTCGAGTCGAGAAGGTCTACCGCCAGTCGATGTCGGCGCTGGTCGCGGTGGACGACCTGCGCGAGGTCGCCGCCAAGCGGGAGCTCTACCGGAGGCTCGGGCGCATGAGCGACGATCTCCGCGAGGTTGCAGAGCGTGTCTGGTACTCCGTGCTGAAGGAAAGCTGACGCCGCTCGCGGGTGCGCGCTCCAGTTCGAGGGCGTCCGCCGTCTTTCGTTGGCAGCGTGCGACGTCCTCGTCAAGATCGACGTACAGCGTGCGTGTTCGCGCTGCGCAGCCCCGCCTAGCCCGCTGATCCTCGGCGACACCGGCTCGGGGCCATTCGGGCATGAACTCGAGTCAGCCAACCTCCCGGAGGTCGATTCCTCGTAGCGAAGATTGCCCCGGTCGCCCCTGCCTGCCGATCGCATGCGCAGTGCTTATCTCCACCCGCTGCGCTAGCTAGGCTGCCGCATCGCGATGGAGGTCCGTTTCTTGTCTTGAGCCGGACTCTCATCACGATGGCGAGTGGTTGGTGACCTTCACGCGAGGATGCGGTCGTCTTCGGTCTTGTGCTGGACCCAAGCGTTGCCGGCCACGGATCGTCAATCCCTTGCCCATAGACGGCCCGCAGGCGCCCTCTTCTGCTCCGAAGTACTGTCTGAGCGGTGGCCCTGTCGACGGACATCGGGGATGCGTTCGCAGACCCCCGACGCGCCCACATTGGCAAGCACTTCCTGATCACCCGGCTTGTGGCAGATCATCTGCGGCTGCTCCGCTCACTTGTCCAAGGACCGCCCGCTCGTGTGCTGAGGCGACACCGCTCGCGCCGCATACGACCTGAGCGCCTCTGTGCCCAACTGAAGGCCGTTCAGCGTTCGCCGTCTTTGTCGGTCCGGGCCAGCTTGGAGTGGACGCCGACGACGCCGGGCACCTTGCTCACGAGCGCCTCGAGCGATTGGGTGTCGGCGCGGCTGTCGACAATGCCGGTGAGTGTCACCTCGCCGTTGTCGACCTCGACCTGCACGCTGTGCTCGTCCAGCTGCAGGCGGAGGACGACCACGTCCTCGCGAATCTCTCTCGCGATCTCTGCATCGCTGCGGACGAAGGCCCGGACGAGGTCGGCACGCGTCACGATGCCGACGAGCTTGCCGTCCTCGACCACAGGAAGGCGGTTGACACCCCTCTCGATCATGCGCCGTGCCGCAAGACTCACCGGCCGGTGCGCCTCGATCGTGAGTGCCGGGGTGGTCATCGCCTCGCCGACCAGGCGGGCCTCGAGCTTCGACCGGTCGACTTCGGCATCGAAGCCGACGAACCACGCGAGTGGCGAGGGAAGCAGCAACTCGTCCGCTTCCTTACGGAGCACGTCCGCCTCGGTGACGACACCGAGGACGTGGTCCTCGTTGTCGACGACCGGCAAGCCGGAAATGCGGTGCTCGACGAGCAGACGCGCGGCATCCTTGAGCGAGGCCCCGGGTTGCACCGTGACCACCTCGCGGGTCATAAGGTCCTCGACTTTCATTGCTCCGCCCTCCCCTCCAGGGTCAGCAACATCGTGACAAGCGCATCGCCTGCTTCCGTCATTCGGCCGAGAGCGTGGAGCGTCGCTTGCTCCTCCGGCGATGGCTCGCTGGTTCCGGCATAGACGAGGCCGTGCTCGATCTCGTTCCAGACTTGCGCGAGCAGGCTGCACACCTGGACTTCGCACGAGAGTCCGAGCAACTCGGGTGGCAACTCCGCAGCGTCCTCGCGCGAGAGCCGAAGCTGGCGTGCGTCCCTCGGTAGAAGCGATCGGCCTGAAGCTTCACCTCGATGTCCACCTCGCGATATGTTCGCTGTATCGCAGCGATCATCGGCTCGCGGCCGGCCTCGACGAACGTCGCGTTCCGAACGCCGGCGAGGTCGCCCACCGCGTCCAGCGCTGCCGCGTCTGCATTGCCGGCGGGCGCCGGGACGATGCGCTCGAGCTTTGCTCGCACGCGCTCTGGACTCTTGACACGCCATTGCACAGGCGCGCGGATTCCCGCCTCGTTGGCCAGCCGTCGGCAACGAGACGCGACCGCGTCGGCGACCTGCAGGTAGCGATTGTGCTCGCGGCCGTAACGCGCGAGTGCCGCTTCCACGACCAGGCTGCTCATTGGCCTGACCCTTCCAGTTCTACTGCGTTACCGGATGACGCTCGGGGAATCCGGCGAGCGCTCGTGCGATGTCGAGCGTCGAGAGCACGCCCACCGGCCGCGCCGACCGCGCCTCGACCACGATCAGGTGCGAGACCTCGTGCTCGATCATCAGCTGCGCGGCATGCACCAACTGTTCGCCGGCAGTCACTGTCAGGACGGGCGTGGCGGCGATCGTCCGCGCTGCCTGCTCGTCGAGGTCGCCAACCTGAGCTGCGCGGAGCAGGTCGGCGTCCGAGATGACGCCCCACACACTGCCGCCGGGAAGCTCCTCCGCTCCGTGAGCGGTGACGAGAATTGCATGCACGCGGTACGTCGCCATCATGCGCGCGACCGTTCGCAGCGGCATGTCGGGCGAGCACGAGATCAGACCGGGATGCATCGCGTCGACGACGCGAAGCTGTCCAAGAGCAGGGTACGTCTGTGCTATTGAAGGGGACATCAGGCTTTGCCTCAAGGCTCGTGGACGAGCACCGGCTCATCGTCGGCGTCTCGAGCGTGCTCAATGACAGCATCGCCGCCTGGGTAGAAAAGCGCCTCGCGGCCATCGTCCCACCGCACTCGGTAGTGTTCGTGCTCGGCGGTTCCGAGAACCTTGAGAATCTCGCCCTTGCGGCGGGGCTCGCCAAGCCGGTGCTCGTGAATCACGATCAGGTCGCCGACGTGTGCGCTGCGTGAACGCGCCATCGCAACCTCCTTCCGTCTGACTGTTCGAAGGATCGCGCCGGGAGGGGGCGGCGCCATCGGGGCTGCCACTGACTGGTCGTCCGCGCTTTCCCGTGGAGCTCCTGCACGCGTTTCTGTAGGCACCGGTGGAACGGTCGGTGGCCACGAACTCTTCTCATCTCGTGACGGGACTCCGGCGGTTCGCCGGAAGCGGTCGAGGAGGACGTCGGAGCCTCTGCACCGCCGCCCCTCACGCCTAGCCCACGCAGACGTCGCCGATTCGGGCTTCCGAGACACGAAGCAGGTCTTCCGTGGCCACCCGGACCGACTCGTCGTGACTGCCCGCCTCGAAGACGAGCCGCTCGCGCTCGGCGAGGCGCCGGTCGACGATGATCGTGTCGCCGGCCGGCCCGCCCAGCGGCGGAACCGCTCCGAGCTCGAACTCTGGATAGGCGGCGGTGAGCTCGGCTTCCGTCGCCAGCCGTATGTCGGTATCCAAATCGAGAAGCGCGCGCACCTTGCTCAGGGCGACTCGCTCGGAGCCGGGCACCACGACCCGTGCGTAGCCGTCGGCGGTTCTCAAGATGACGGTCTTCGCGACCTCTTCTGGCGTCACGCCTAGAGCGTGCGCTTCGGCACTTGCCGTCTCGGTGTGTGGATGCTGGATCAGCTCGTATCCGAGGCCGCTCTGCGCGAGGACGTGCAGCAGTGCCTGCTCAGGAAGCGACCCAGCCTTCGATGTTTCTTGACTGAGCATGGAGATCTCCTTTGTGTCGACACATGAAGCGTCCCGGTAGGGCGGTTTGGGTGCCATCGGTGGAAGCCCTGATCGCTCTGCGGGGTATCAGGTATGTCTCCTTCGGACGAACCGGCGCAGGTGGAGCACGCGAAGCGATCGGCGAAGTGCAAAACGGCTCAGCGGCACTTGACTGCCCTGGCGCAGCACCACATCTGTCTCGACCTCGCACTGAGCGTGCCTAGCCTGCAGGCAAAGCACTCGCGGCGTTGCGCTCTCGGTCGTTCCTGGACGTCGCTCGATGGAGTCCGGACCGGCTGCACATGCCCAGATGGGCCGGTGTACTACGTGGTCGTTCGCGAGGGCGAGCAGATACACCGAGAGCTCGTGGGCCGAGACCGCGAGCAAGCCGAGATCGCGCTGCTCCGACTGGAGGACTCCGTCGAGGATGGCGACCTATCGGCCGCGCCCGAACATCGGATTCTCCGATTGGGCCGATCGATGGCTGGATTCGCTGGAGCGCAAGCCGTCGACCGTTGACTCCTATCGCTCGACGATCGTCCACGCGAAGGAGATGTTCGGCGGCCAGCGCGTCCGTCGGATCGGTCCGGAAGACATCGGTCGCTTCAACATGATCCTCCGCGAGCGAGGTCGCTCTGCATCAACGCGCGCCAAGCACCTGCGCGTGCTAGGTGCGTGTCTGCAGGCGGCCGTCTTCTACCGGTACGCGGACTCGAACCCGGTCCGGGAGCTGCCGCCTGCGCAGAGGCCCCGGCCGGAAAGGAAGGAGGCGGCGTACTTCGAGAACGACGAGCTGCCGCGCCTCTTCTGTCACCTCCACGACGAGCCCTACAGGTCGCTGTGTCTCGTCGCGCTCAAGACTGGTATGCGCCAGGGCGAACTCTTGGCACTTCGCTGGTGCGATGTCGATCTCGAGGAGGCGGTCGTGCGCGTGCGGCGTAGTCGCACAGGCGGCGGAGTCGGGACGCCGAAGAACCGCGAGCGCCGCGACGTCGACCTGATCACGGATGTTGTCGAGTTGCTCGCTTGGCATGGGAGTGAGCGGAGGGGCGCGGGTGGCGAGAGCCTCGTGTTCCCCCACCCGCACGGCACGGCATTTCTGGATCCTCACGTTGTGCTCCGCCGCCACCTCTACCCGGCCATGGCGTGCGCCGGCATCCCACGGGTGGGACCTACGCTCGAGAAGCGAACGTTCCACAGCTTCCGGCACACGTTCGCCAAGCGGGCGCTGGAGAGCGGCGCGCAGATCACGTGGCTCTCCCGGCACCTCGGCCACTCGACGCTCAAGGTGACGACCGACATCTACGGCCACTGGGAACGTGCCGAGCGGAAGCTGCAGGCCGCCAAGATGGAGGGAGCCTTCCCGGTCTGACGCGGTGGATCTCCGTACACCCACCCGTACACCCACCGGCCCAAGGCATCAGTGCTTCGCGTGAGAAAGAAGCTGATTTGCAGGCACTTTAGTAATGGGCCGGACAGGGATCGAACCTGTGACCTTGGGATTAAAAGTCCCCTGCTCTACCAACTGAGCTACCGGCCCTCGCGGGCGAGTGTAGCTCTGAGATCCGCGGCTAGACTGGCCGCGGGCCCCCATCGACTAGCGGTCAAGGTCACAGCCCTTTCAAGGCTGTAGCGCGGGTTCGAATCCCGCTGGGGGCATCCAAGTTCGCCGTGCGGTGGCTGGAGCAGTCGCGTCGTCCGTGACAACACTGAGCGCCGATCAGTGCGCATACTGATTGCGGCGGTAGGACGATTTGAGACTGTCGAGGCGTGCCAACGCGCCCCCGAAGACCCAGAAGCTGGCGTCGGTTTCTCGTCTGGAGCGCGGTCGTCGCCCTCGGCTTGTTCGTCGCGATCCAGGTCATCCCGTACGGTCGCGACCATTCGAACCCGCCGGTGACGCAGGAGCCGAGCTGGGACTCGGCGCGGACGCGCCAGCTTGCCTCGGACTCCTGTTTCGACTGCCACAGCAACCTCACGAAGTGGCGCTGGTACTCGAACGTCGCCCCGATGTCCTGGCTCGTGCAACGTGACGTCGACGGGGGCCGGGCGGCGCTCAACTTCTCCGAGTGGGACAAGCCGCAAGACGCAGGCATCGACGACATCACCGAGACGATTCGCAGCGGCTCGATGCCGCCGTGGTTCTATCTGCCGCTCCATCCGAACGCGAAGCTCAGCCAGGCAGAGAAGGACGCGCTTATCGCAGGCTTGAACGCGACGTTCGCAAAGTCACCGCCGATCGGCGGGGGTTAGCGGCCTCTAGACTGGCTCGAGAGAGCCTCAAGGGGCGGTTAGCTCAGCTGGGAGAGCGCCTGCCTTACAAGCAGGAGGTCGGCAGTTCGATCCTGTCACCGCCCACACAGAAAAGGCCCGCAGAACGGGCCTTTTCGGTTCCGGCTCGTCACTCCGTGCTCGCGGCCTCCATGTCACCGCTCTCCTTCTCGCCCGGCAGGACGAACAGGAAGAGGTAGGCGGCGACGGCTGCTCCGAGGAGCTCTGCGATCACGTAGATCCAGATGTTGCTCCATTCGAAAAGCCCGGTCACCATCGCGCCGATCGCAATGGCGGGGTTGAAGGCGCCGCCGGAGATGCCGCCGACCGCGAATGCACCCGTGACGACCGTGAACCCGATGGCGAGCCCGTAGAAGGAGTTGCCAAGCGTTCCGCTCGCCGTCGCGACGTGGAGGACGACCCACGCGAGCGCGAAGGTGAACAGGAACTCCGCGATCAGCATCTTGCCCGAGCTCGCGACGGGAGCGTGCGCCTCGCGGCCGCCTACGTACCGCACGACGAGCCCGGCGAGGACGGCTGCCACGAGCTGTGTCACGACGTAGGTCGCGAACTCGATTCCCGCCATCCTCCGTCGGAGGAACACCGCGGTGCTGACGGCGGGGTTGAAGTGGCCCCCGGACACGTGGCCGCCTGCGAACACCATGACCATCAGTACCGATCCAATGGCGAGCGGCGCGAGCGCGCCCGCGCCCGCTTTGTTGGTCGCCATCCCGACCGTGAACACGAACAAGAACATGCCCACGAATTCCACGACCAGCTTCCGTTGGAGCACGGCGTCCATGGCTTTCCTTTCTCGAGCTCGCAGACGATTGGTTCGACGGTTCGTGTTCTCGTCGCGTTGACGTTGTCCTGCTGATGCGACGCTCCGCCGGGAATCCGTCCGTCGACGGTCCTACGCTTCGCGTGCGGTGGCGGTGCAGGAACATCGCGGTGCCTTCGGCGTCGACACGTTCGGCCGGATCGCAGAGCGCATCGCCCGCTTCTTCGGCACGCCCCAGTACATCATCGGGCAGTCGATCGTCGTCATCGCCTGGGTGATCCTCAACGCGTTCGCCTTCGCCGGCCGCTGGGATCCGTACCCGTTCATCCTGCTCAACCTCGCCTTCTCGCTCCAGGCCGCCTACGCCGCGCCGCTGATCCTGCTCGCCCAGACGCGCCAGGCCGACCGTGACAAGAACCTGGAGGACCGGGCCGAGAAGCACCACGAGGAACAGGTTCGCCTGGCGCAGGAGCGAGTCGCGGCGATCAAGGCGGAGACCGACAAGCTGTCCAACCTTCTCGAGTCCAACACGAATCTGACGCGTGAGGACAAGGAACTGACCGAGCAGGTCGCAGAGCTCACGCGGGAGATCCGCGGCCTGCTGACCCGCAACTAGAGCTTTCTCGGGCCGCCGTGACTTCAGGAGCGGCCGATTCTTTCCGATACCTATGCGGATGCAACACGCCGCAGCCGCTTCGCCGTTCTTCGGCGCGGATCCAGCCACTCCCGAACGAGAAGCCCTCCTCGAGGCGGGTCGGCTCGGCTCGCTCGGAGAGCTTGTCCGAGGCGTCGCGCACGAGATCAACAACCCGCTCTTCGGGATCCTCGGCCTCGTCGACGTTCTGCTCGCCGACTTCGAGCCGGGATCGCACGAGCACGACCGGCTGCTCCTCGTCCGGCAGAGCGGGCTCGAGATCAGGCAGATCATGGATTCGCTGCTCCGGTACGCCCGCGCCGAGCCCGACGACGTCGGGACCGTCTCGCTGCACCGGATCTGCGAGGAGACCGTCGAGCTCGTCCGCTGCACGAACGCGGACAAGAACGTCGAGCTGCGAGAGGAGCATTGCCGCGTGCCGCTCGACGTCCACGGCAGCCCCGCCCGGTTGAGTCAGGTCTTCCTGAGCCTGCTGGTCAATGCGCGGGAGGCGCTCCCCGGCGGGGGCACGGTCACAGTTCGGCTCGAGCGCGACGGAGGATGGGCCGTTGCGAGCGTCACGGACACCGGCAAGGGGATCGATCCGTCCATCCGCAAGCATCTGTTCGAGCCGTTCGCGACGACGAAGGCGGGCGCCGGGCTCGGGCTCGCGGCAGGCCTCGAGATCGCCCGCGCGCACGGTGGCGACCTGGCCGTTGTCTCCTCGGTCGGCACCGGCGCGTCGTTCGTCCTCAGGCTTCCGATCGCCGGAGACGCGTCGTGACGAAGGTGCTCGTCATCGACGACGAGGCCGTCGTCCGCGAGGTGATCGCGGCGATGCTCTCTGGCTCCGGCTACGAGGTCGTGTGCGCGTCGACGGCGGCCGAGGCCCTGGAGCTCTTCGCCGACGAGAGCATCCGCGTGGTGATCACGGACGTGTTCATGCCCGACGGGTCCGGCCTCGAGCTGCTCGAGACCATGCGCATCCGGCGGCCGAACCTGCCGATCGTGCTCGTGACGGGGGCGACCACCCGCGACGACCTGAGCGAGGCGCTCGCCCGCGGTGCGGACGGCTTCGTTGCCAAGCCGTTCACGCAGACCGAGCTCGAGCTGGCGCTGGCGAAGGCGCTCGACCGGGCGGGCCGGAGCGAGCGGGACCTCCGGGAGCGGCTGCTGACGCCGACGTTGACGAGCGCGCTCGCAAACGCGATCGAGGCCCGCGAGGAGGGCATGCGCGGCCACGCGGAGCGTCTCACCCGGCTCGCGATGCGCCTCGCCGCCGAGGTCGGCCTCGGAGAGAAGGAGATCGAGACCATCCGCGTGGGTGCGCTGCTGCACGACGTCGGCAAGATCGGCATCCCCGACAGCGTGTTGCTCAAGCCGTCTGCGCTCACGGCCGAGGAAAGCTCGCTCATGCGCGCGCACACCGAGATCGGAGACCACCTCCTCGCGCCGCTCGAGCTGCTCGCGGCGGTGCGCCCGATCGTGCGCCACCACCACGAGCGCTGGGACGGGTTCGGGTATCCGGACGCTCTCAGAGGCGAGAGCATCCCGCTCGGAGCCCGGATCATGAGCGTGGCGGACGCCGTCGAGGCCATGTCCGCGAGCCGCGTGTATCGCAAGGCCCTGCCCAGGGAGGAGATCGTCCGGGAGCTCGAGCGCGGCCGGGGCACGCAGTGGGATCCGACGATCGTCGATCACGTCCTGAAGCTCGTCGAGAGCGGCGCGATCAGCTTCGCGCCAGACGGCCTCGTGCTCGCCGAGTCGCCTCCAGGTGCCGCCGTTCTGCGCTTCCCGGGGCCGAAGGCGCGCCGCCACCGCCACGGGCACATCGGAGAGGCCGCGCAATGAGCCGTCAGTACCGCTGCCTCGTCGCGGACGACCATCCCGCGCTCGTCGCGGCCGTCTCGGACTTCCTCGAGAGCCACGGATTCGAGGTCGTCGGTCAGTCGCGTGACGGCGTGGCAGCTGTCGCCGATATCAAGGAAACGAAGCCCGACATCGCGCTCGTCGACTACCGGATGCCGCACCTCGGGGGCGTCGAGCTCCTCGAGCAGATCCGGGAGGTAGCGCCCGACACGCTGGTCGCGGTGTACACGGCGGACACGGACCAGAGCATCGTCGGCGCGGTGTTCGACGCCGGAGCTCGCGCTCTGATCCTCAAGGACGCTCCGCTCGACGATCTCGCGCAGGCGCTCGAGACCATCTGCGCCGGACAGCGCTACGTCGATCCCGCGCTCGCGCCGGTCTTCCTCAACGGCGCCGTGACCAAGCCGGCGCTGACGCCGCGCGAGGCGGAGGTGCTCGCCCATATCGCGGACGGCCTGTCGCACGCGGAGATCGGCAGCCGGCTCTCGATCAGCCCCGAGACGGTGCGGACGCACGTGCGCAAGGCCTGCGAGCGGCTGAACGCGCGCACCCGTACGCACGCGGTCGCGACGGCGCTCCGGCTCGGCCTCTTCCAGTAGGCGTCGCCTGTACAGGGTCTGACCCCGTTTAGGGTCTGTCCCCCGAGACGAGCCGGTTTGCGGCGGGCTCGTTCTTTACAGGGTCTGACCCCGTGATCGGAGCCGCGGCGCGGTTAAGGTTCGCCCCTTGGCCGCACTCGAGGACAAGACGGCTGTCGTCACCGGCGCCTCGAGCGGGATCGGGGCGGCCACCGCGCACGCGCTCGCGGAGGCCGGCGCGCGGGTGGCCGTGGGCGCGCGCCGCGTCGAGCTGCTCCCCGACCGGGACGGCTTGTACGCGTTCGACCTCGACGTGCGGGACGAGGAGAGCTCCGAGCGCTTCGTCGACCGCGCCGTGGCCGACCTCGGCGGGATCGACATCCTCGTCAACAACGCCGGGCTGAGCCTGGGGCGCGAACCGTTCTGGGAGTCGACCGATGAGGACGAGGCGACGGTGATCGAGACGAACGTGCGCGGCCTCATGCGTCTGACCCGCCTGTGTCTCCCGCATATCCGCGACGGCGGGCACATCGTCAACATCGGCTCGATCGCCGGCCGCCAGGCCTACGAGTTCGCGGCCGCCTATGTCGCCTCTAAGTTCGCGGTCCGCGGGTTCACCTACGGCCTGCGCGAAGACCTGCTCGGCCGCCCGATCCACCTGACGACAGTCGACCCGGGCCTCGT
Organism: uncultured Actinomycetes bacterium; assembly: GCA_963850415.1. Taxonomy (GTDB): domain Bacteria; phylum Actinomycetota; class Thermoleophilia; order Gaiellales; family Gaiellaceae; genus VAXT01. Next base: position 187,901 of record CAWKLE010000003.1, on the reverse strand, counting down.
CGAGTCCGAGTTCTCGAAGGTGCGCTTCCGCGGTGACGAGGAGCAGGCCAAGCGCGTCTACGAGGGCGTCGAGCCGGTCACCCCCGCCGACGTCGCCGACTGTGTCCTGTTCGTGGTGACCAGGCCCGCGCACGTGAACGTCGACGAGCTCGTGGTCAAGGCGCTCGCCCAGTCGAGCGCCGCCCGGATCGTGAGGGACCAGTAGTTGGCGATCACGATCCTCGAAGGATCGAACTTCTGCATCAGCGACCAGAACGGGGACTTCACGTTCACAGCGAGCGGGCTGTTCGCGTTCGACACCCGTTTTCTCTCGAGGCTCGAGCTGACGATCAACGGCGTCCGGCCACTGCTGCTCTCCGCCGGTAAGGCCGAGTACTACTCGGCTGCCTACTTCCTGCGCAACCCGCCCGCCGAGGGGCTGCGGCAGGACTCGGTCTCGATCGCGCGCCACCGCTTCGTCGGCGAGGGCATGCAGGACCGGATCATCGTCCAGAACCAGACACGCAAGCCCGTCGCGCTCGAGCTCGGGCTCGCGTTCGGCAACGACTTCGCGGACATCTTCGCGGTCAAGAACCACGACTTCGCGCTCGGCGACCCGGAGAAGGCGGGGGCGCTGCCACACGAGGTCGAGGCGGTTTACGAGGAGGGCGACAACCAGTTCGTGTTCGTCGACGACGGCGGCCTCGCGCGCACCCAGATCATCCTCACGCAGCGCGGGCTCGTCGAGCCGGACAAGGTGCGCTTTTGGATCGAGCTCGAGCCCCGCGCGTCGTGGGAGCTCGGGTTCGACGTCGTGCCGTCGCTCGACGGGGGCGAGCTGGGCGCGCACGTGGTCAAGCAGCGGTTCGGCGAGGAGCGCGACCGGATCGAGGCGTCGCTCGCGGCCTGGAACCTGCGCGTGCCGAGGCTGCGCGCGTCGTGGGACGACCTCGATCACGCCTTCCCCCGGTCCGTCGCCGACCTCGCGTCGCTTCGGCTGCAGGGCACGGGAGGATTCGGGAACCTCCCCGCCGCAGGGATGCCGTGGTTCATGACCGTGTTCGGCCGGGACACGATCATCACGTGCCTGCAGACGCTCCTCTTCGGCCCCGAGCTCGCCTGGAGCGCACTCGAGGTGCTGGCCGGCCTCCAGGCGGTCGAGGACGACCCGTCGATCGACGCCGAGCCGGGGAAGATCGTCCACGAGCTGCGCCGCGGGAAGGCGGCGCGCAATTGGTTCGAGCGCTACTACGGGACGGTCGATGCGACGCCGCTCTACCTGATCCTGCTCTCGGAGGTCTGGCGCTGGACCGACGACGCGGCCCTCGTGCGCCGCTTCAAGGAGCCGGCGCTGCGCGCGCTCGCCTGGATCGACGAGCACGGCGACCGTGACGGCGACGGCTTCGTCGAGTACGAGCGGCGGAACGAGACCGGCCTCGCCAACCAGTCGTGGAAGGACTCCTGGGACTCGCAGCGCTACTCGGACGGGTCGCTCGCGGATCCCCCGATCGCACCGGTCGAGGCCCAGGGCTACGTCTACGACGCGAAGCGCCGCCTGGCTGAGCTCGCACGCGAGGTGTGGCGGGAGCGCGACCTGGCTGAGCGGCTCGACCGCGAGGCGGACGAGCTGCGCGCCCGCTTCGACGAGGCGTTCTGGAACGAGGACCGCGGCGGCTTCTACGTGCTCGCGCTGGACGGCGACAAGAAGCAGGTCGACTCGCTGTGCTCGAACATCGGGCACCTGCTCTGGAGCGGGATCGTCCCGCCGGCCAAGGTCGACGCGGTCGTCGATCGCCTGATGGGGCCGCACCTCTGGTCGGGTTGGGGCGTGAGGACGATGTCCGCCGCGGACGGAGGCTTCAACCCGCTCTCGTACCACAACGGCACCGTCTGGCCCCACGACAACTCCCTCATCGCGTGGGGCCTCGCCAGCTACTCGCGCTGGCCGGAGGCGCAGCGGATCATCCGCCGCATGCTGAACGCGGCCGGCCACTTCGAGTACCAGCTGCCGGAGGTCTTCGCCGGACTGCCGCGCGCGGAGACGCCGTTCCCGATCGCGTATCCGACAGCGGCGCGGCCGCAGGCCTGGGCGGCGGGCGCTCCGGTGCTGCTGCTGCAGATCCTGCTCGGGCTCCGACCCGACCGCAAGAACCACCAGCTGCGCTCCGTGCTCCCGCTCGAGCTCCCCTCCTGGGCAGGGGCATTGCGGCTCAGCGGGGTCCGCGCGTTCGACAAGAGTTGGGACGTGCGCGTCGAGGATGGCATCGTTCGGGTCGAGCCGCATGAATGACCAAGGCGCCGCTTGCGGTGCCGCTCTCAGGACGGACGGGTCCCCCGGTCGTCCGTCTGAAATGACCGGTCGAACCGTTCAAGTCAAACTATCCGCGTGAGCATGCGCATCGCCGTTCTCTCTCCGGTCTGGTTCGCGGTACCGCCGACCGGCTACGGGGGCATCGAGCTCGTCGTCTCCCTGCTCACCGAAGGGCTCGTCGATGCCGGTCACGACGTGACGCTCTTCGCATCCGGCGACTCGCTGACCAAGGCGAAGCTGTCGTACATCTTCCCGGAGGCGCCGAGCGAGCTGATCGGCCGCACGCTGCCGGAAATGCGCCACGCGTTCGCCTGCTACACGCGCGCGGACGAGTTCGACGTGATCAACGACCACTCGGGGATTCCGGCGGCCGCGCTCGGCGGCCTGCTCGAGACTCCGGTCCTGCACACGGTGCACGGCCCGCTCGACACGCATGAGGCCCAGGACGCCTACGGAGCGATCGCCAAGGTCTCACCGAGCGTGAAGCTGATCTCCATCTCGGAGAACCAGCGGCGTCCGATGCCCGACCTGCCGTGGGCGGCGACGATCCCGAATGCGATCGACCTCTCGCTCTACCCGTGCAAGCCGCACCGCGGGGACTACCTGCTGTTCCTGGGCAGGTTCAGTCCGGACAAGGGCGCGCACCGGGCGATCGCCGTGGCGATGGAACTGGGCCTGCCGCTGAAGATGGCGGGCAAGAACCGGGAGCCGAAGGAGCGGCAGTACTTCGCGGAGTACGTCGAGCCGCATGTCGGCCACGGGGGCATCGAGTACCTCGGCGAGGTGTCGCACGGCCACAAGGTCGAGCTCCTGCAGGATGCGCGCGCCACGCTCTTCCCGATCGAGTGGGAGGAGCCGTTCGGGCTCGTCATGATCGAGTCGATGGCGTGCGGGACGCCTGTGATCGCGACCCGCCACGGCGCGGTGCCCGAGGTGATCGACGACGGGCGGAGCGGGGTCATCGTCGACAACTTTCGCGAGATGGCCAGGGCTCTCGACCGGGCCGACGAGCTCGACCCGAACGAGTGTCGGGCCTACGTCGAGGAGCTCTTTGCGCCGGAACGGATGGTGCGGGACTACGAGAACGCCTACAGGGCCGCCTTGTCCCAGTAACGCTTGAGGCCGAGGTACGACTGCCAGAACGGCGCGGCCCGCTCGTAGTACGGCGCATCGCCGACCTCCTCCTCGAGGTCGGCTTGGGCCGCCGCGACGAACGCCTCCTCGTCCATTCCCTGGCGAACGCGCTGGCCCCAGAGGCGCAACTGGCGGCGCAGGCGGCGCAGGTGGTCGCGCGGCTGGTCGACGACGCCGAAGTGGATCAGCGCGAGGCGTTTCGGCGCCCGCAGCTCGAGCTCGTCGATCGTCCGCTCCCAGGCCTCGAGGTCGATCTCCGGCGGAGGCGCGACGGGCAGGATGTGACGGTCGGGCAGGATCCGGACGCCCGCGGCATCGCCCGCGTAGAGGGTGCCCTCGCCGTCGAGGTAGCAGACGTGATGCGCAGCGTGGCCCGGAGTCGGAAAGCACTCGAGGCCGAGCACGGACGAGCCGACGAGGTGCACGTTCTCCTGCGGAACCGGCGCCAGTTCGCCCCAGAGGCGGTCGAAGTCGTCCCCGTACAAGCGGCGCGCGCTCGACTCGAGCCGCGACGGGTCGACGAGGTGCGGCGCCCCGATCTCCGAGACGTGCACCTGGAGACCGGGATGCTCGCGGACGAGAGTGCCCGCGGCGCCTGCGTGGTCGAGGTGGATGTGCGAGAGCAGGAGGTGGCGCACGTCGCTCAGCACGAGCGCGCGCTCGGCCAGCTCCGTCTTCAGCGCTGTGATGCAGGTCGAGGGCCCGCAATCCTGGAGCGCGAGCCCGTCCTCGGTCTCGAGCAGATAGACGCCGATCACGCGCTCGGCACCTTCGTGGTGCAGGTCAAGAGGATCCGGCGCGCCCGTCGTCACGCGCCGGATCCTAGAAGTCGAAGCTATGTGGTGGCGGTGCGACGGAGGTGGCGTCTCGTCAGCACTGCCGCTGCTCCGATTCCGAACAAGACGAGCAGGACGGCTCCGATCTTCCCGGTCGACGAGAATCCGGCGGAGTCGGCGCTGGTCGAGGTCGCGCTGGGCGGAGACTTGGGCAGCCCGCGGGCCACGAGAATCCCCTTCAGTCGCGTATCGGTGAACCAGCCCCCGTGAGTCTTCATGTCGAAGATCGGCTGGCCCGCCGGCATGTACGTCCATGCTCCGGGCTTCGCATACGGATAGAGATCCTGGTGGAGGCGGTCAGGCTTGACTCCACCGTTCGGGACGGCGTACTCGATCGAGAACTTCGGGCCGAGGTCTCCCTTCGGTCGCGTCGACGTCGTCACAACCGGTGTCTGACCGAACGCGGCCGGGAAGAAGCCCGCCGCTTCGGCGAAATCCATCATCGCCGAGCCGTCTGACTCGGGCCCCGCGATCTTGATCGCCTTGCTCAGGCCGGGCCCGGTGATCGTGGCGTCGGACGGGCCTTTGGCGAACGCTGTTGCGGGCAGGGCGAGCGCGGCGGCCGCGAGCAGGAAGAGAAAGCGCTTCATGGTCGCTCCTTTCGAAGTGGCGTCTGACGCCTCTACACCGCACACTCCGTCGAGGTTCCTAGACGCGCTCGAGATGAGTGTCCTTGAACGCGCTCGGATACTTGAGCCCGTAGCCCAGTAGCCGATCGAGCCCGATGTGCGCCAGCCAGATCAGGGCCAGCTGCACGCACCAATCGGTGTCCGCGAGCACGCCGACCGCGACGAGGGCGATCGGCCCGATCGTCGTGTGCAGCGCGTTGTAGACGCTCGCCCCGACCTTCGGCCCCGCGAGGTAGCCGGCGAAGGACAGATCCGGTGCGAGGAAGAGCACGACGAGCAGCAGCCAGCCGTAGCCCTGTTCGAAGTAGACGACGAGAGCGCCCACGAACAGCGCCAGCCCCTCGAGTCTGAGGAGCCGACCGGGGAGGAGCACTAGGCGCCGGTGGCCGCCGGCGAGCGGACGAGCGCCGACTCGAGGTCGGAGATCAGGTCGTCGGCCGACTCGATCCCGACGGAGAGCCGGATCAGGCTCCGCGGCGCCGCGAACGGCGAGTCCGCCGTCGACGCGTGCGTCATCTGGGCCGGGTGCTCGATCAGGCTCTCGACCCCGCCGAGCGACTCGGCGAGCGTCCACACCTTCGTGCGCGCGACGAGTGCGACCGCCTCCTCCTCGGAGCCGGCCAGGAACGAGACCATTCCGCCGAAGTCGGACATCTGGCGCTTCGCGATCTCGTGCCCCGGATGGCTCGGAAGCCCCGGGTATAGCACTTCCTCGACCGCGTCGTGCGCGTCGAGGTACTCGGCGACGCGATGCGCGTTCTCGCAGTGGCGCTCCATGCGTACCGCAAGCGTCTTCAGGCCGCGCAGGACGAGCCACGCGTCGAACGGGCCGGGGATCCCGCCGAGCGACTTCTGCAGGAAGAAGAGCCGCTCCGCGATCGTCGGATCGTTCGTCGCGGCGAACCCGCCGATCAGGTCGGAGTGGCCGCCGAGGTACTTCGTCGTCGAGTGCATGACGATGTCGGCGCCGTGCTCGAGCGGGCGTTGGAGGTACGGGCTCGCGAACGTGTTGTCGACGACGACCATCGCGCCGACGGCGTGCGCCGCCTCGGCTGCGGCCTTGATGTCGATCACGTTCAGCAGCGGGTTCGTCGGCGTCTCCAACCAGACGACGCGTGTGCGCTCGTCGATGTGAGCCGAGAGGTCCGTGTTGATCTCGTCCGCCGAGAGGAACGTGACGTCGTAGCCCTTCGGCTCGTACACCTGCGACAGGAGGCGGTACACCCCGCCGTAGACGTCGTTGACCGACACGATTCGCTCACTCGGGTGGACGAGGTGCATGATCGTGGTCACCGCCGCCATCCCCGACGCGAACGCGACTCCGTGCTCGGCGCTCTCGAGGGAGGCGAGGCAGGCCTGGAGTGCGGTGCGCGTCGGGTTCGCGACCCGCGAGTAGTCGTAGCCCTTGTTCTCGCCGACCGCGTCCTGCGCGTAGGTCGACGTCTGGTAGATCGGGACGATCACCGAGCCGGTGGTCGGATCGGGCTCCTGGCCGTCGTGGATCGCGCGGGTCTCGAAGTCCATGGCTCGATTCTAGGCCCAGAGCCCCGGGTCGAGCACGGCCTTGTTCAGGACGACGCTCTGGAGCGCGGGCGGGCCCTCACGGACCGTGATCGGAACCTCCGCGTCGCCGAGCCACCGAGCGATCCGCTCGGGATCGCCCTGGAGCCGCAACTCGTCGATCGCCGCCGACTGCGCGAGCGCCTCGCCCGGGTACGGCGTGCCGCGTCCCCACTCGATGAAGAAGGGCAGCGAGGGCTCTTCGGCCGAGCGTTCGAGGCCCGCCATTCGCCAGCGCAGCACGGTTCCGTCCGGGCGAGCGCGTGAGCCGTCCGCGATCGTCAGGCCGAGTCGGCCGGCCACGGAGTCGAGGTCGTCGGTTCGCATGCACCAGCCGAGCAGGCGCGGAAGGTCGCCGCCGGTCACCCAGTTTCCGAACCCGCTCCCGGCCGCCTCGGCTTCATCGACGACGGCGACCAGCTCGAGGTAGGTGCCGCCGAGCGGAACGATCGCGTTCGCGGTCCCGAGGCCCTGGTGCCGGCCGCCCTCGACCGACGCGAGCCCGTGGCGCTGCTCGACCTCTCTCGCGGCGGCCTCGAGGTCGGAGACCGCGATCAGGACGTGGTCGAGCTCCATCACCGAAGGGCCGTCCGCCAGATCGGTCGGCACCTTGCGCGAGTAGGCGATGTCCGTCGCTCCGAGCCACTTCGCGAGGCGCCTCGTCGCGGCTGCGATTCCGCGGCCCGCGCCGGCGGGCGCACCGGGCTCCGCGAAGACGCCGTGCACGTGCAGCACGCCCGTCTTGCGGTCGAACGCCGGCTCGATGCGGCCGATCAGCCGGTCGCCGCGCAGGATCGGCAGGACGTAGTAGCCGTATTCGCGCTTCGCCTTCGGGACGTACATCTCGAGCCGGTAGAAGAAGTCCCAGAGCGCCTCGGCGCGGTCGCGGTTCTTGACGAGGCCGTCGAAGGGGGAGAGGAACGTGACCCGCGTTCCGGGCACGCGGCCGTCCTCCGCTTCCGGGTGCGCGACGAGGCCCTTCCGCGTCAGCGTCACGCCCTGCGCTCGAAGGCGCTTCTCGTCGAGGATCCGTCGAGCGTCGGCCAACGGCACGGTCTCGGTCTTCGGATAGACCCGCTCGGCGAGATCCCACAGGCGCTGGCCTTTCAGCCGCCCGGCGACAGCGATCTTGCCGCGAAGGTGCAGGAGCTCGAGCATCCAGGTCATCTGCGCCCGCGTGCCCCACCAGGCCGTCTTCTCGTCGAGCCGGGCGGCGTGGTGTTCCAGCTCCCGCGACGGCAGCGGTCCGTCTCGGTCGAGCTCGCGCAGGATGTAGCGCCGGAGCCCGGCTTGCTCGTTCATGAAGTTCTTCTGCCACTGCTGCCACTTGGCCTGGCCCCACGGCGCACGCATCAGGGCGCGGATCAGCGGCAGGTCCTCGACCGGGTAGATGAACGCGTTCCATTCGAAGAGCTTCCGCTTCTCCCAGAGCAGCCGGTCGAGCTCTGCGCGGTCGTACGGGCCGAGCCGGCTCCAGAGGACGAGGTACTGGGGAGGCGCAACGGTCGAGATCGGATCGATCTGCAGGCGGCCCAGGCGCCGAACCGTGTCCAGCACTCCCTGCGCGGAGCCCTCGAGCAGCTGCGCCCGCACGGCGATGCGGCGGCCCTCTGCCGGTGTTACCTCGCTCACCGCCGGTGCGCCAGGTATTCCAGGAGGTCGGTGCGGGTCAGGACGCCGATCGGCTTCCCGCCCTCGGCGACCACGACCGCGTTTGCCCGTCCGCCGCTCAGCGTCGAGAAGACCTCGTCCAGCTTCTCGTCCGCGTCGATCGCGGCCAGCGGCGGCTGCATCGCGGCGGCGACGCTCTCGTGCAGTGCGTCCGGGTTCTTGAAGACGCGGTCGAGCAGGTCGCGGTCCTGGAGCGATCCGATCACGTCGGCCAGCGAGTCGAGCTCGCCGTCGCGCACGACCGGGAGCTGCGAGATCGAGTAGCGCTGCATGAGGTCGATCGCGTCGCCGACCTTCTGGTGCGAGGAGATCGTGATCAGGTCCGGGATGTCCGGCTCCTCGGTCTTCTTCGCGCTCAGCACCTCGGCGACACTCGGCGACGGCTCGTCGCGCTCGAGGAAGCCGAGCTCGAGCATGTAGTTGTCGTCGTAGAACTTCGAGAGGTACGGCCGGCCGCTGTCCGGGATCAGCGTGACGACGAGCCTGTCCTTGCCCAGCTGCTTCGCGACCTCGATCGCGGCGTGCACGGCAGTTCCGCCTGAGCCGCCGATCAGCAGGCCTTCCTCGCGGGCCATGCGCCTGGCCGTCAGGAACGAGTCCTTGTCGGTCACGGTCACCCACTGGTCGACGATGTCCTGGTCGAAGGTCTCCGGGTAGAAGTCCTCGCCGACGCCCTCGACGAGGTAGGGGTGCATGTGGGCCTCGCCGGCCGTGTAGATCGAGCCCTCGGGGTCTGCGCCGACGACGATCATGTCCGGCTTCTGCTCCTTCAGGTAGCGACCCGTGCCCGAGATCGTGCCGCCGGTTCCGACCGCGATCACGAGTGCGTCGATCTCGCCGCCCGTCTGCTCCCAGATCTCTGGGCCGGTCGTCTCGTAGTGCGCCTGCGGGTTGCCCTGGTTCGTGTACTGGTCGGGCTTGTAGGCGCCCGGGATCTCCTCGGCGAGCCGGTCGGAGACCGAGTAGTAGCTCTCCGGCGACTCGGCGGCGACCGCGTACGGGCAGATCACGACCTCGGCTCCGTAGGCGCGCAGGAGGGAGATCTTCTCCTGGCTCATCTTGTCGGGCATGACGAAGATGCAGTGGTAGCCCTTGATCGCCGCGGCGATCGCGAGGCCGACTCCGGTATTCCCGGACGTGGGCTCGATGATCGTCCCGCCCGGTTTGAGCTTTCCCTCGCGCTCGGCCTGCTCGATCAGCTTGATCCCGATCCGGTCCTTGACCGACCCGCCGGGGCTGATGTACTCGAGCTTGGCGAGGACGGTCGCGGCATCCTCGGGAACGATGCGCTGGAGCCGCGCGAGCGGCGTGTGGCCGACGAGGTCGAGAACGGTCGGGTACTCGCGCGCCATTCGCCGGAAGCTTAGTGCCACCCCGTGGGGTCAGACCCCTTTACAAATGGACCGGCCCGTACGGACATGGGTTCGGCTTCGTTGCGCCAACCTGTGGATGAAGCGTTGCACTTTTGTGGCGGGGTCTGACCCCGGGGTTAGTGGCGGAAGTGGCGACGGTTCGTGAAGACCATCGTCGCGCCGGCTTTCTCGACCGCTTCGATCACCTCGGGGTCGCGCTTGGAGCCGCCCGGCTGGATGATCGCCGTCACGCCCGCGTCGAGCGCGACCTGCGGGCCGTCCGCGAACGGGAAGAACGCGTCCGAGGCGAGCACCGCGCCCGTGAGGTCGTGCCCGTGGTCGCGCGCCTTGTCGACGGCGATCCGAACCGCATCCACGCGGCTCGTCTGACCCGCCCCGATGCCGAGCGTCTGCAGCCCCTTCGCGATCACGATCGCGTTCGAGGTCACGTTCTTGCACACGCGCCACGCGAAGAGCAGGTCGCCCCACTCGTCCTCCGAGACCGACCCGGTCACGACCTTCATCGTCTCGCGGTCCTGCACGTCCCAGTCGCGATCCTGGACGAGCAGCCCGCCGTAGACGCGCTTGTAGTCCTTCTCGCCCTGGTCGAAGCGGCGCCGCTCGCGGTCGACGAGGATCCTCGTGTCCGGCTTTTGACGGAGCGCCTCGAGCGCGGCCTCGTCATAGTCGGGCGCCAGCAACACGTCGACGAACTGGTTCGCGATCTGCCCGCCGAGCTCCGCGCCGACGGGACGGTTGAGGACGCAGACCATCCCGAACGCGGACATCGGATCGGCGGCCAGCGCCCGGTCGTAGGCCTCTTCGATCGATCCCGCGACGGCAACCCCGCACGGGTTCGCGTGCTTGACGATCACGCAGGCGGGCAGCTCGAACTCGCGAAGCAGGACGCGGCCCGCGTTCAGGTCGTACAGGTTGATGAACGAGAGCTGGCGCCCGTGCAGCTGCTGGACGCGGGACAGGAGGTGGCGGCGCGCCCCGAGCTCGGCGTAGTACGCGGCGCGCTGATGCGGGTTCTCCCCGTACGCGAGGTCGGTCACCTTCTCGAAGCTCGGGATGAAGAGCTCGGGGAAGGCGTCGCGGTCGGCGAACCAGCGCGCGATCGCAGCCTCGTACGTGGCCGTGAGAGCGAACGCCTCGGCGGCGAGCGCACGCCTCGTCTCGAGCGAGATGTTGCCGGTCTCGCGGAGCTCGGCCAGGATCGAGCCGTAGCGCTCGGGGCGGCACATCGGCGCCACGTGGGCGAAGTTCTTCGCCGCGCCGCGAAGCATCGACGGGCCGCCGATGTCGATCATCTCGACCGCGTCCTCCTCCTTCACGCCCCAGCGCGAGACGACCTGCGTGAACGGATAGAGCGTCACGCAGACGAGGTCGAACGGGTGGATGCCGTGCTCGTCGAGAGCCGCCAGGTCGTCCGGGTGGTCGCGCCGCGCGAGAATCGCCGCGTGGATGCGCGGGTGCAGCGTCTTCACGCGGCCGCCGAGCAGCTCCGGGATGTCGGTCAGCTCCTCGACGCGCGTCACCTCGAGCCCGTGTTCGGCGAGATGGTCTGCGGTGCCGCCGCTGGCGACGATCTCGACGCCGAGCTCGGCGAGCCCGGACGCGAACTCGGCGAGCCCTTCCTTGTCGAACACGGACAAGAGCGCGCGTTGGATCACGAGATCAGCTCCCTGACCGCCTGGGGGAGCAGCCGGTGCTCGACTTCCTGGACCCGCGCGCGCAGGGTCTCGACGGTGTCGCCGTCGCGCACCGGAACCGGCTCGGCCACGATCACGGCTCCGGTGTCGACGCCCTCGTCGACGTAGTGGACGGTGGCCGCTGTCTGGCTGACGCCCGCCGCGAGCACGTCCTCGATCGGGTGCGCGCCCGGGAAGTCGGGCAGCGGCGCCGAGTGCGTGTTCACTACCCTCTCGAAGCGTTCGAGGAACGCGGGCCTGAGCAGGTGCATGTACCCGGCGCAGACGACGAGCGTGACGCCGTGCCCGACGAGCCAGTCGGCCATGGCCGTGTCTCGCTGCTCGCGGCTCTCGTAGTCGTCGAGCTCGAACGCCGCCCCCGGAATGCCGACCGCCGCGGCCCGCTCGAGTGCCCGCGCGCCGGCCTTGTTCGACGCGACCGCCGAGAGGGGCAGCCCCGCGTCGATCAGCGCCTGCAGGTTCGTGCCCTCGCCCGAGACGAGCACGCCGATCACGTCACGCGTCCGATCACGAGCCCGGCTCCCGCGTCCGCAGCCGGAACGACCGCGCACATCCCGATCCCGACGTTGAACACGCGCCGCTGCTCCTTCTCGCTCACGCCCTGCTCGCTCAGCCACGCGTAGACGGGTGGCCGCTCCCACGAGCCCCAGTCGAGATCGGCGTCGCGCCCGTCGGGGAGCACACGCGTGAGGTTGCCGAGGATCCCGCCGCCGGTGACGTGCGCGAGCGCCTTCACATCGGCGCGACTACGCAGCTCGCGCACCTCATCGACGTACAGCTTGTGCGGCGCGAGCAAGAGGTCGGCGTCGAAGTCGCCGTCGCCGATCAGCCCCCGGACGAGCGAGAAGCCGTTCGTGTGCAGGCCGAGCGAGGGCAGCCCGAGCACGGCGTCGCCGGCCGCGACACGCGAGCCGTCGATCACGTCGGCGCGCGAGACCAGCCCCACGCACGTGCCCGCGAAATCGAGCTCCTCCTCGCGGTAGACGCCCGGCATCTCGGCCGTCTCGCCGCCGAGCAGTGCGCATCCCGCGGCGCGGCACGTCTCGGCCGCGCCCTCGACGAGTTCGGCCACCTGTTCCATGTCCAGCGAATGCCCGACGACGTAGTCGAGGAAGAAGAGCGGCTCCGCCCCGGTCGTGATCACGTCGTTCACGCAGTGCGCGACGAGGTCTGCTCCGATCCCGCGCAGCCGTCCCGCCTTGCGGGCGAGGACGAGCTTCGTGCCCGCCCCGTCCAGCGAGGCAGCGAGCAGTCGCTCCTCGTCGAGCGGGTACAGGCCTGCGAACGCGCCGAAACGCGTCGTGCCGGTCGACTCGACAGCCGTGCGCAGCCGCTCGACGACCGACTCGGCGAACGCGAGCGAGACCCCCGCGGCCTCGTACGTCTTTCCCTCCACGTCAACGAGTCTATTTTGCGAAGCGGCGGCCTACACTCGGCGGGTGCTCCTCGCTCATTCCGCGCAGGCCACGTGGTCGTTCGAGCCGCTTCAGCTCGTCCCGATCGCGGTCGGAGCGCTCCTCTACTGGAAACGGGCGAGGACGCTCGCGCGCAAGGGGACCCCGGTCGCCGAGTGGCGCTACTTCCTCTTTTCTTTGGGCGTCGGACTCCTCGTGATAGCTCTTGTGTCGCCGATCGCGACGCTCGGCGAGGAGGAGTCGTTCGCGTTCCACATGGTGCAGCACCTGCTGCTCGGCGATCTCGCGCCGCTCTGCATCGTGGCCGGGCTTACCGGGCCGATCCTCCGGCCGCTCCTCTCGCTGCGCGCGGTCCGCACCCTGCGGTTCCTCACGCACCCGTTCGTCTCGCTTCCGCTCTGGGCGATCAACCTCTACCTCTGGCACCTGCCGTTCTTCTGGGAGGCCGCGCTCCGCCACCAGTCCGTGCACGCGCTCGAGCACGTCTCGTTCTTCACGGCCGGCGCGCTCATGTGGGCGACCGTGATCGAGGTGCTGCCCGGCCCGGAGTGGTTCGGCACGGGGGCGAAGATGGGCTACATCGTCGCAGTCCGGGTCGCGACGACGATCCTCGGCAACGTCTTCGTCTGGGCGGGGTCGCCGTTCTACGGCATCTACGAGCAGGCCCAGCGCCCCTGGGACCTGTCTGCGGCCGCCGACCAGGGGATCGCCGGTGGCGTGATGATGGTCGAGGGCTCGCTCGTCACGATCGGCGCGCTGGCCTGGCTCTTCCTGCGGCTCGCCGAGGAGGGGGAGCTGCGCCAGGAGCTCCTGGAGCGGGGCCTCGACCCGCGCTCGGTCCGGCGGGCCGTTCGGTACGGTCGCGCGAACGAGCTATCAGAGTCGACCTGACTCCCTTACGATCTCGCCGGCTCCCACACGCGGTCTGAAAGGAGAACGCATGGCGACACCGCCCGAGCAGCCGTCCCGCCCAGGCACCTACGGGTACCAGCCGGGGACGACGACGCTCGACATCGCACGGTTGCCGATTCCGGGCAACGCCGAATTCTTCGTCTACGTGATCGTGCTCCTCATCTTCGCGCTGATCGCGATCTTCGACGACCAGGTGAGCTCCGACAGGTTCGTCTGGGGCGCGACCTGGGTGACGGTCGGCTACTTCGTCAGCCGCGGGCTCGCGAAAGCGACGCGCGTGCTCGAGCAGTAGCGCGCCGGTGGCGTGCCTGGCGGGCCCACCGGCCCGTCAGGGCGCCGCGGTGCCTGAACACCCGTGACAGGACCGGCGTTGCGGAGAGCGAGGGCAGCAGCTCTTCCTGCGTCTGCGCGTTCAGGTGCGTGAAGGTGGCGCCGTACACGTTCGCCGGGAGGACGTAGTCGTAGACGTCCTGGCCGCGCCGGATGTCGTTCGTGTAGATCTTGCCGTTGTACCAGTAGGCGGACCACGCTTCGCCGGCCGTCGGGCTCCCCTCCGGGTCGTAGTACGCGATCTCGTGCGGGTTCGACGGGTCGGTGAAGTCGATCACGCTCGTGCCACCGAAGTACCAGGCCGCGACGAGCAGGTAGCGCCCGGCGACCGGGATCAGGTTCCCGTTGTGCACCGAGCAGTAGTTGCCTTGCGGACGCGGGATCATGTACGAGCTCATCAGGTGCGCGTCACTCACACGGTAGATGCGGATGCGGCCCTGGTTGCCTGCCTGGCACGTGTCGTTGCCGAGCGATTCGTCGTCGAACACGACGTACTGGCCGTCCCAGGTGAACTCGGCGGAGTGCCAGAAGCTCACGCCCGGGTCGTCGATGTGGACCGCGTGCAGCGTGTCCGGATGGGCCGGGTCGCTGATGTCCCAGATCTGGCCCTCCGACTGGCACGAGGCGGCCGCCTTGTGGATGGCCAGGAAGACCGTGATGTCGTGGCAGCCGATGCCGATGAAGGGCGGCGCGTCGATCGGGGGCGTCCCGATCACGCTGGCGGTCTCGGGTGCGTCGAGCGGCACTCCGACGATCGAGATCTTCGCGTGTGGGTTCTGGCAGTTCGGCCCCGTGCTCGACGGATACGACGACACGTAGAGCAGCACGCGGTTGTTCGCGAGATCGGGGACGAGCGTGTGCGTGTGCGAGCCGCAGTCCGTGTAGACCGCCGTCAGGAACTGCGGCTGCTCCGGGTTCGCGAGGTCGAAGATGCGGATCCCCTCGAAACAGGCCGGGCCGCAGGCGGTCGTGTCGCTCAGCCGGTTCTGGCTGCAGACCGTGGCGCCGTCCGTTTGTGGCGTGTCATTCGAGAGGAACAGCAGGAGGTGTCCGTTGCCGGCCGGGTAGAGCGAGACGTCGTTCTGCGGGCCGCGGCACAGGAAGCTGACGAGGAGCTGGTGCGTGTCCGTGTTGAAGACGCGGAAGCCGTCGTAGTTGCCGGCGACTGCGATGTTGCCCCAGATCGCGATGTCCGAGTGCGTGCGCCCCGACGTCGTGTCGTTGAGGCTGTAGTCGATCCGCATGTTCGGGCTGTTCGATGCGGATGCGGACTGGACCGCAAGGATGCTCGCAGCGAGCGCGAGCAGGACGAGGAGCCGGCGGGCGGTGGTCACGCCAGCGGGATGCTAATGGGTTCCCTTACGCGGTACTAGGCTCGAAACGGAACTTCGCGAGCGTCTTGTCGGCCGGCACGCGAGTCGGGTACGTCCGCGTGAAGCAGGCCCGGCAGAACTCGTTCTCGGGCCTCATCGTCGCCGCCTGGACGCCCTCGAGCGAGATGTACGCGAGCGACGTCGCGCCGATCTGCTCCTGCACTTCCGCCACGCTGCGCGACGAGGCGACGAGCTGCTCCTCGTCGGCGAAGTCGATCCCGTAGAAGCACGGCGAGACGATCGGCGGGGACGAGATTCGGACGTGCACCTCCTGGGCGCCCGCGTCGAAGAGGAGCGCGACGATCTTCCGCATCGTGCTGCCGCGAACGATCGAGTCGTCGACGAGGACGACGCGCTTGCCGGCCACCTCCGAGAGCGGGTTGAACTTCAGGCGGATGCCCTGCTCGCGCAGGCCCTGGTCGGGCTCGATGAACGTGCGCCCGACGTAGCGGTTCTTGATCAGGCCCTCGGAGAACGGGATCCCGCTCGCCCGCGAGAACCCGATCGCGGCCGGAGTGCCCGAGTCGGGGGCGGGCATGACGAGGTCGGCCTCGACGGGCGCCTCTTCCGCGAGCCGCTCGCCCATCTTCACCCGCGCGGCGTGCACCTCGATGCCGGACAGCATCGAGTCCGGGCGCGCGAGGTAGATGAACTCGAACAGGCAGAGCGCCCCTGCACCGGCCTGGGGAACGGCCTGCGTCGCCTCGACGCCGTTCTCGTCGATGAGAACGAGCTCGCCCGGGGCCACCTCGCGCTCGTGCGTTGCCCCGACGAGGTCGAGCGCGCAGGTCTCCGACGCGAGCACGGGATCGCCGTCGATCCGGCCAAGATTGAGCGGGCGGAAGCCGTGCGGATCGCGGAAGCCGATCAGCTTGCCCTCTGCGAGCGCGACGATCGTGTACGCGCCCTCGAGCCGGCGCATCGCGTTCGCGACGGCTTCCTCGAGCGGCTCCGTGTCGTTCGCGATCAGCGCAGCGATGACCTCGGTGTCGGAGGTCGTCGAGAGTGCGACGCCGTCCGCGGCCAGTTCCTCGCGGAGCTCCTGGGCGTTCGTCAGGTTGCCGTTGTGCCCGAGCGTCACGACGCGAGCGCGGCCGTGCTGGACGATCGGCTGCGCGTTCGTCCAATGCGTCGAGCCGGTCGTCGAGTAGCGCGTGTGACCGATCGCGACCTCGCCCTGGAGGCCGCTCAGGTTCTGCTCGTCGAAGACCTGGGCGACGAGGCCCATGTCGCGTAGGACGGTCAGGCGGCCGCGGTCCGAGACCGCGATGCCCGCGGACTCCTGGCCCCGGTGCTGGAGTGCGAACAGGCCGAAGAAGGTGACGCGCGCGACGTCACGCTCGGGGGCGCGAATGCCGAACACTCCGCACACTAAGGCGCCGCCTTTGCGGTGCCGCCATCAGGCCGAACGGACTCTGCCCGTTGGGCCGTCGGAAATGACCGGTCGAACCGATCCGGATTCATCTCCACCGTCACTAGGTCTCCTCATAGGCGTGCCGCAGGTCCTCGATCCGGACACCCAGGAGAGTACTCCCACCGACGGATCCGATGCATGCGAACGGCAGCTCTTCGCTCGAGGCCAGGATCGCACGGCCCCCGCCCTCGCCGAAGAGCGTGAGCGCGTCGTCGTCCAGGTCGAGCTCGGCGCCGATGCCCGCAGCGAGCGCAGCCTCGGCGAGAGCGATCGCGAGGCCGCCCTCGGCCACGTCGTGGACGAACGAGCAGCGCGGCGCGACCTGGTGCAGCGTGCGGATCAACTCGGCCTCTCGCGCAAGGTCGAGCCGAGCTGGTCGCCCACCGAGCTCGCCGTACATGGCCTGGTACTCGGAGCCGTCGAACGAGAGCTCCGGCTCGCCGGCGAGGTAGATCGCGTCGCCCTCGCGCCAGACGCCCGGCACGTCGCGCACGTCGGCGACGAGTCCGACGCAGCCGACGACCGGCGTGGGGTGGATCGAGCGGCCGTCCCTGTCGTTGTAGAGCGAGACGTTGCCGGACACGACCGGGATTCCGAGCGCCTCGCAGGCGGCGGACATGCCCTCGATCGCCTCGGCGAGCTCCCAGGCGATCTCCGGCTTCTCGGGGCTCCCGAAGTTGAGGCAGTCGGTGATCGCGAGCGGCTCGCCGCCGGCGCAGGCGACGTTGCGCGCCGCTTCGATCACGGCCGTCGCTCCGCCGGTGTGCGGATCGAGCCGCGCGATCCGCCCTGAGCCGTCGAGGCTCACCGCGAGCCCCCGGTACGAGGGGCGCAGACGGAGAACGGCGGCGTCGAGGCCCGGCCGGCGAACCGTGCGCGACCCGACGAGCTGGTCGTAGCGGCGGAAGACCCAGTCGCGGCTTCGGAGGTTCGGCGAGGCGAGCAGCTCGAGCAGGGCCTCCTGCGTCGGAGGCCCCTCCGGCACCGGGGCGGGCTCGGCCGGAGGTCGCGGCTGCCTGGGCACGTCGTACCGGGGCGCCTCGTCGGTGAGATGGGCGGCGGGGATCGCTCCGACGAGCTCTCCGTCGAAAAAGGCGCGGAGCTCCGCGGTCTCGGTCACCTCGCCGATCCGGGCATGCGCCAGCTCCCAGCGGTCGCAGACCTCCTCGACCGCGGCCAGCTGCTCCGGGCTGACGACCGCGACCATCCGCTCCTGGCTCTCGGAGATCATGATCTCCCAGGGCTCCATCTCCTCCTCGCGCAGCGGGACGCGGTCGAGGTGGACGTCGATGCCGCCTCCGCCGCGCGCCATCTCCGCGAGTGAAGAGGCGAGCCCGGCCGCGCCGCAGTCCTGGAGCGAGACGACCAGGTCGCGCTCGACGAGCTCGAGGCTCGACTCGATCAGCTTCTTGCCCGTGAACGGGTCGCCGATCTGGACGGACGGCCGCTTGTCAGCGTCCTCCTCTCCAAGCTCCTGACTGGCGAGGACGCTCGCGCCGCCGATGCCGTCGCGGCCGGTCGTCGCGCCGTAGAGGAGGACGACGTTCCCGGTGCCGCGCGCCTGCGCCTTGAGCACGCGCTCGGTGGGGAGGAGCCCGACGCACATCGCGTTCACGAGGCAGTTGTCTGCGTAGGAGGGGTCGAAGACCGTCTCGCCGCCGACCGTCGGCACGCCGACGCAGTTCCCGTAGTGGCCGATTCCAGACACGGCTCGCTCGAACATCCAGCCGGGCTCGCCGAAGCGGAGCCCGTCAAGGAGTGCGATCGGCCGCGCGCCCATCGCGATGATGTCGCGCAGGATCCCGCCGATCCCGGTCGCGGCGCCCTGGAACGGCTCGACCGCGGAGGGATGATTGTGGCTCTCGACCTTGAACGCGACCGCCTCGCCGTCGCCGAGATCGACGACGCCTGCGTTCTCGCCCGGGCCCTGGAGCACGCGCGGCGAGTCGGTCGGGAACCGTTTGAGGAGCAGCGCCGAGTGCTTGTAGCCGCAGTGCTCGGACCAGAGCAGCGAAAAGACCGCGAGCTCGAAGTGGTTCGGCTCCCGCTCGAGCAGCTCCTGGATACGGTCGAATTCCCCGTCGGTCAGGCCGAGGGCGCGGTAGAGCGGCTGTTCGGCGACCCGCGTCAGGAATTCGAGTCTAACGATGGGCCGGGATGGGGCCGAATCGTCGACCGGCCGCTGCGGATGGATCCGAGGGAGCTCCGAGGCCGAGGTCGTTGCGGTGTTACTCGCCGACCATCTCGGAATGTCTCGGGACATGGAGCGCTGAGCCCTGTTCTGAACGCGGCCCTATTCAAGGCGCACCCAGCCTCCTCCCGAACGCAATCGTAGTGGGGAAAGTCGCACGTGTCCGTGCCAACTCTGCGCCGGATCTGTGACGGTGAAGCGGATCGATAGCCTGCCTGGATGCGCGGCTACGTCGCCCTCCTGCTCTTGCTCGCAGCGATCTGGGGCGCCTCGTTCATGTTCATCAAGATCGCCGTCGACGAGCTGGCGCCGACCACGACGATGGCACTCAGGCTCGTCTTCTCGGCGTTCCCGCTACTGGCGATCGTCTTCATCAAGCGCGGCGTCCGCCCGGCGAGTGCCGAGATGCGCTCGATCCTCGGCCCGGCGATGATGCTCGGGGTGATCAGCACCGCGCTGCCGTTCACGCTCATCGCCTGGGGCGAGACGAAGATCGACTCCGGCGTGGCCGCGATCGGAAACGCGTCGATGCCGATCTTCGTCGCACTGCTCGCCCTGCGCTTCCGCAAAACGGAACGCGCGACCGGCGCCCGCCTCCTCGGCGTGGTGCTCGGGCTGATCGGGGTCGCCGTCCTCGCCGGCGTCGACCCGAAAGGTGGCTGGGCGGGCTTCGTCGGCACCATGGCCGTCGTTGCTGCATCGGTCTCCTATGCGGTCGCGACGCTCTACACGCAGACCCTGCTCGACACGGTGCACAACGACGTGCTCGCCGCGTTCTCGGTCACCTGGGGAATGATCTTCCTGCTCCCGATCGGCGCGATCCAGGCTCCCTCGCACTGGCCGGGCTGGGACGTGATCGCGGCCGTCCTTGCGCTCGGGCTGCTCGGCACCGTGGCGGGTCAGCTCATCTACTTCCGGATGATCTACAGCTACGGCTCGGCGCGGGCGAGTCTCGTCGTCTATCTGCTTCCGGTGACGGCGCTGATCTACGGTGCGGTCTTGCTCGGCGAGAGCGTCACCACGTCGGCGATCGGCGGGCTCGTCCTGATCCTGACGGGCACTGCGCTCGGCTCGGGTCTGCTCCGGCTCCGGCGGCGCGCACCCGTGCCGGCTTCGCCGTGACAGAGACCGTGTCCGGAGACGGCTTTCGCCTGCGGCGGGCGACGGCCGAGGACGTGGACTTCCTCGTCGCGCTCATCGGCCACGAGGACGTCGAGCCCTTCCTCGCCGCTGTGCGCGCGCGGGACGCCGACGGCGTGCGGCACGAGATCGAGCGGTCCCTCGCCGAGCCGCGGGAGTCGGGCCGGTTCGTGATCGAGGTCGACGAGGACGGGAAATGGCGCCCCGCGGGTGCGCTGGGCTTCGACGTCGCGAACAAGCGGAGCCGGATCGCGAACCTGGGTGGCCTGGCGATCCATCCAGACCACCGCGGGCGCCGCCTGTCCGACGACGCGGCGCGGCTCTTCCAACGCCATCTCCTGCTCGAGCTCGACTTCCACCGCCTCCAGCTCGAGATCTACGGCTTCAACCGGCGGGCGATCGAACACGCGGAACGCTCGGGGTTCGTCCGCGAGGGCGTCAGGCGCAAGGCGTACTGGCGCCACGGCGAGTGGGCCGACGGCGTGCTCTTCGGGCTCGTCCGCGAAGACCTGGCGGCCGACTAGGCCGGAGCCCCGCCCCACAGCGTGGGGTCGAAGCCGAACGTCTGCGTGAGGCCTTTTCGCGACGCGGCGGCCGCTGCGGCGCGGCTGTCGCTGTACGTCCAGACCGTCTCGCGGGTCCCGCCGCTCGTGCGCTGGATCTCGAGCCCGTCCGGGTCCGCGTCCTCGATGTGCTCGGCGGCGAACTCGACGGCCTCGAGGAAGCTGGCGCTCTCGTAGAGCACCTCGTGCGCCTTGTAGTGCGGCTCGAAGGAGATCTCGAACACCTGGTAGACGAACTGCTCATTCACGACCGGCCGGACCACGGTCTCCATGTCCTCGCTCTGATCGAGCGTGACGCCGTTCTGCTTCGCGAGCGCGCGCGCGAGGTCGACTCCCGAGAGGAAGCCTTCTCCGACGAGGATCTCGCCCAGCTTGCGCCGGCCGCCGCTCTCCTGCTGGCGGACGAGCGCCTGCTGCAGCTGGTCCTTCTTGAGGAAGCCTTCCTCGACGAGAAGCTTCCCGAGCGGGCGCCATGCCGCTGGAGGCGGCCCTGCGGGCTCGGGCTCCGTCTTCGCGGACTGGAGCTCGACGCCGTGCTGCTCGGTGAGGGCGCGGGCGAGCGTGAAGGCGGAGATGGTGCCGGACTCGACGAGGATCTCGCCGACGAGCCGGCCGGTCCGCTGCTGCTCGGACAGCGCCCACTGGAGCTGGTTCTCGGTCAGCAGGCCTTTCGCGAGGAGCAGCGCTCCAAGCGGTTGCCAGGAATACGAGGGATTCATCTCAGCCCTTATCGGCGGCGGCGCGGCGAAACTAGAGAGCCAAAGGACCTAGTCGCCGTTGAGCGTGGCCACGGCCGCCGTCCGGCTGTGGACGCCGAGCTTCTCGTAGACGTTCTCGAGGTGCTTGCGGACGGTGCCCGGGGCGATCCAGATCGCCTCGGCGATCTCGGCGTTCGTCTTCCCGGCTGCGACGAGCTCGAGGATCTCGCGCTCACGGTCGGTGAGCGGAGGCGCGACCCGCTCCTCTTCGAGCAGCAGCGCGCCGCCGACCAGGCGGACAATCAGCGACTGCTCCTCGCCTTCGACCCGAAGCGGTTCCGGGCTCGGGGTCCGCTGCTGCTCGAGGAACCAGCCGGCGATCTGCTCGGGCAGACCGCTTCGACGCTCGCGGAAGTAGGCAGACAGGAGCCGCAGCGCTTCCGGCGTGGCGTGCTCGATCCGGCCTGTGCCGTCGAGGATCACGAGCCCCGCGTCCGCCTCCTCGAGTAGCGCGAGAGCCTGAGAGGCGCGGCGCCGCGCCTGAGCCGCCTCGTACAGGTTCGCGAGCCGCGGCCGCAGGAAGTCCAGAACCGCTCGGTCGCGCTCGCTGAAGTCGCGTCCTCCCGCGCGGTCGAAGAGGAAGACCTTCGTGTGCGAGAGCGGAGCGTCGAGCCCGACGGTCATCTCGTACTCCCTGCTCCAGGGGTGAAGCCAGTCCCAGTAGATGTCCGTGCAGCGGAGCTTTGCCCTGGTCAGGAAGTCGGAGATCTTCAGGGCGCGGAAGTCGCGCGTCACCTCGTGGTGGTGGCAGACGGGATGCTGGTGCCGGACGTCCCAGTAGGACGGTTCCACTGGTCCGTCCAGCTCGCCTGGGAAGACCTCGAACCTGAGAACGACCCTCCGGACGCGGTCGAGCTCGCAATAGGCGACAGCATCGCTGGGGACCAGCCGCCCGAATGACGCGAGCAGCGGTCGCGGGAAGGGGTCGGGCCCATCGATCGAGCTCGCCTCGCCGAGAAAATCGACGACGGCCTGCAGATCCGAGTTGCGGAGCCTCGTCATGGCGCTTCTGAAAATACGACAAATGTCGTATGGACTCAATCACGGGTGCCGCGGATCCTGATCTCTCAGTCAACGAGAGGAAGGAAACCCCATGAAACGCATGCTCTTCGCCCTTGTCGCGCTCGCGCTCGTTTCGGCGGGTGCGGCTTCGAGTACGCGTGGCCGGGCGCAGCCGGCTCGGCCGTCTTCGGATCCGAATGCTGTTCTGTACTGGAGCCAGGTCGCCGAGAACACGATCTCGGTCGGCCGGCCGCCCGCGAGCTCCGAGGTGCTGAACGGGCTCGTCCATGCGGCGATCTACGACGCGGTGATGTCGGTTGACGGCGGATACGAGCCGTTTGCGGTCTCGATCCGAAGCTCGGGGCCGACGTTGGTGGACGCGGCGGTGGCCGCCGCGGCGCGCGGGGTGCTGGTCTGGCGTGTGCCGGGGCAGGCCTCGGTCGTCGAGGCCGCCTATGCGACCTTCCTGGGCGGCATCCCGGATGGCGAGGCGAAGACGAACGGGATTCGCCTCGGGCAGGCGGTCGCCGCCGCGTACATCGCTCTGCGTGCGGACGACGGGTTCGACAACGTCGTTCAGTGGGTGCAGCCGCCGCCGGGGCCGGGTGTGTTCGAGCCGATTCCGTTCAACAGCACGCCGGTCGATATCAAGTTGAAGCAGGTGCGGCCGTTGGCGTTCGACGACAACTCGCGCTTCCGCCCGGGCGGCCCCAACGCTCTGACGAGCCGCGCGTATACGCGGGAGTTCAACGAGGTCAAGCGCCTCGGCCGGGTCGACAGTGCGGAGCGGACGCCGGAGCAGACCGAGGTCGCCCGGTTCTGGACGGAGCAGGCGATGGTCTTGTTCAGCCGCAACCTGCGCAACCTCGCCATGGAGCACGGCCTGGACACGGTCGAGACGGCCCGCATGCTGGCGATGGTGCACGTCTCCGCCGCAGACTCGCTGGTCGGCTGCTGGGAGGCGAAGTTCCACTACCTGTTCTGGCGGCCGCAGACCGCGATCCAGCGCGCCGACACGGACGGGAACCCGGACACGCTCCAGGACCCGACCTGG
This sequence comes from uncultured Actinomycetes bacterium, assembly GCA_963850415.1. GTDB lineage: Bacteria > Actinomycetota > Thermoleophilia > Gaiellales > Gaiellaceae > VAXT01. The sequence continues at coordinate 164,562 of CAWKLE010000003.1, read as the reverse complement.
ACGCACCTCTTCCTCGGCAACCACCCCGAGTACCCATCCGGGCACGCCTGCTTCACCGGAGCCGTCACCCGGGCGCTCAAGGCCTACTTCGGCACCAACCACGTCCCCTGGTCGATGAACAGCACCGTGACCGGCACCACCCACACCTTCGACCGGTTGAGCGAGATCAGGGCCGAGGTCGCCAACGCCCGCATCTGGGGCGGCCTCCACTTCCGCAAATCAACCACCGACGGCGACCTCCTCGCCAAACAGACCACCCACTACATCCTCAACCACAACTTCCACCAAACACACAACCACTGACCGACAACACGCCGAGGCCCCGCGAGCACCAGCCCGCGGGGCCTCGGGCGCATGTCAAGATCCGGGAGTGGAGCTCATCCACACCTGCTACCGGATCACCGACATCGACCGCTCCGTGGCGTTCTACGAGGCGCTCGGATTCGAGGAGCGCGGCCGCCTGCCGATCGGCGACGAGGCGGTCAACGTCTTCATGGGCCTGCCGGGCGACGACGACCGGCTCGAGTTGACCTACAACTTCGGCGTCGACTCGTACGAGATCGGCACGGGCTACGGCCACATCGCGGTCACGGTCGACGATCTGGACGCGACCCTGGAGCGCCTCGCTGCGCAAGGCATCGAGCCCGAGCGGCCGCCGTACTCGGTCCGCGAAGGCGGTTCGCGGCTGTGTTTCGTGCGCGATCCTGACGAGTACAGGATCGAGCTGATCGAGCGCCGAGGGACGTAGCCGCTCAGGCCCGGTCCGTGACCTGCCGTTGCCAGGCGGCGCGGACCTCCCGAGCTCGCGACTCGAGGGCGGACAACAGGTCGCGCAACCCCTCGATGTGCGCCCGGAACTCGCTCACGCGGCGAAACGCGTCGGTGAGCGCGCTGAAGGAAGCGTGTGGATCGCGGTCAAGTTCCGCGAGCCGCCGTTCGAGCCGGTCGAGCTCGGCGCTCAGGATGAGCATGCACGCCCGGCCCTCTTCGAGCAGGCTCCGGAGCTCCGTCTCAGTGACCGGACGCGGCGGTTCCCGGAGCACGTCGCGCAAGCGCTCCCTGAGGACGGCGTCGAGCTCCAGCCAGCGCTCGGCCATGACGGTGTGGGAGGCTAATCGATCAGCTAGCGTCGTGGGCCATGCGACCCGAGTTCGTCAGCCCGCCTAGCCTCCACGCCGGAGCGCCGTACGAGTATGCCGCGCTCGCGCCGCCCGGGGCGAGGCTCGTATTCGCCGCCGGAGCCTGCCCGCTGAACGACGCGGGCGAGGTCGTCGGCCCGGGCGACTACGAGCTGCAGGCGCGCGCGGCGGTCGAGAACCTGCTGCTTGCGCTCGAGGCGGCCGGCTCCGGGTTCGAGCAGGTGCTGAAGACGACGATCTACGTCGCCTCGTCCGATCGCGCCCAGCTCGTTCGGGCCTGGCGCGTGGTCGAGGAGAGCTTCGCGCCGGCGAGACCGCCGAGCACACTCCTCGGGGTCGCGGCCCTCGGCTACCCGGGCCAGCTGGTCGAGATCGAAGCGGTCGCGCTTGCTAGCGCGTGAGGTAGGCGACGCGGCCGTTGGCGCCCGAGGCCCAACAGGCGTTCGGGCTTGCGCAGTCGACCGTGTCCAGGCTGCCGTCGTCGAAGCGCGTCCACGTGCGGCCGCCGTTCCTGCTGAAGTCGCTGCCAGACAGCCCGACGGCGAGCGCGGTGTTGCCGTTCATCCACGTCGCACCGGAGCGGTACTCGGCCGGAGCGCCGGCGAGCAGGTCCCAGGTTGCGCCGCCGTTGCGCGTCTTGGCGAAATTGTTGGGCGACGCGGTCGGCGCTGCGAAGTCGCCGCCGACGGCGAGGCCGTGCCGCTGGCTCTTGAACGCGAGCGCGTTGATGCCCGTGGTCGGGCCGAAGTTCAGCGGTGTGGAAGCCACGGTCCAGGTACGGCCCCGGTTGCGCGACTTGAAGACGCGCGCTGCTCCGCCGCCGGATCCGAACCAGGCGGTGTGCCCGTGATTCGAAGTCAGGCACTGCCCGCTGGCTGCGAACGCGAACTCGCCGGGAAGCGCGTCGGGCATTCCCGCCGGGTCGACGACGTTCCAGGTGCGTCCGCCGTCCGTCGTCTTGATGACCCGGAACTTGAGCCCGTCCGGCGGATCGGAGACGGCCAGGCCGACCTTGCGGTTGAAGAACGTCATGCAGTCATAGAACGCGTTCGGCTCGGTGTTCTGGAAGACGAGCGTCCACGTCTGGCCCCCATCGGCGGTGCGGTAGATCTGCGAGTCCGGGCCGGTTCCCGACGACATGACGACCGCATGGTTGGCGTCGAACGCCTCGATGTCGCGGAACTGGAGCGTCGGCGGAGTGCCTGCCGGGCTGACGTCCTGCCAGGTCGCGCCGCGGTCGAGCGTACGGAAGACGACGCCGCCGGTCGCGTTGTACCCGCTCACCCAGGCCTTGTTGGCGCTGATCGCAGCCAGGCCTCGGAAGTGCGCTGTCGTGCCGGTCGCGACGTCGTGCCAGGCGAACATGTGGTGGTGTCCGTGTCCGTGGCCATGTGGCGGCTTCGGGGGCTTCGGCGGCTTGGACGCGAACGCCACGCTCACGAGGGCGAGCGCGCCAAACAGCGAAACCACGAGCAGAATCGTCCGTTTCCGCATCGAGTCGAAGTATTACCGATCTCTGCGCGTTGTAAACATCAACCATCCCACGGCGCGCGTTCGAGCGCCTGCTCGAAGGCTGCGCGGTCGTGCACCGGCTCTCCGTGGGAGACGATCACGTGCTCGAACGGGAGCTCGAGCAGCTCGCGCAGTGCGGGCAGGACGCGCTTCTCGTGCCAGGGCAGCATGCCCCAGATGCGGAGGTCGCCTCCCGGCGCCGTCAGCGCGTCGGCGAAGACGAGCGCGCGCTGCTCGGGGAGCCAGAGCGGCGTCTCGTTGCGGCCGCGGCCATCGTAGAGCGTGACGAGCCCGCCGGGCAGCTCGCGTTCGGGCTCGAGCCCCTCGAGCGTGGTCCGCGGCGCGTCGCCGCCCCAGAAGAGGTACGGGCCGAACGCATGCTGGAGGTCGTACCGGTGCGCGAAGAGGTCGACGTCGCGCACGTGGTCCGGCTTCAGGATGACGGCCATCGTCGGCGGGTTCGCGTCGAGCCGATCCCAGATCTCGGCCGCGTCCTCGGGCGGAGCGAGCGGGTCGATGAGAGCGACCTCGCCGCCGGACTCGACGACCGTCGAGGTGACGGCCGGCTCCCAGTCGTAGCCCTCGTGCCAGGCCGGGTGCTCGACCCGCCAGAGCCAGAGCCCGGGCGCGACATCCCGAACCTCGGTCATGGCTACGAGCCGTCGATGGCGATCCCGAGACCCGCAGTGCCCGCGTTCGCTTTGAACGGCCGCTCGCGGTCGAGCCCGATCACCCATGTGACGGTGCTCTCGAAATCGCCCGTCTTGACGATCTCCTGGATGAATGACGGCACGTCCGACTTGACCCGGCTCGGGCCCGTGTACGTCTTCGTGACCTGGTCGCCGTCGATCTTCGCGGTCATCGCGGGCATCAGCTTGACGACGAGGAAGGCGTTGCCGGCAACTTCCACCCGGTTTCCGGAGCCGTCCTCGATCTGCGCCGTGTCCGCGGGTTGGTACGAGACCTCGAAGCCGGGTCCCGGGGCCTGAGGCTCGAAAGCAAAATCCACGATTGCGGAGCACCCGTTGTACTCGGTGTCCTCGGAGACGGCTGTGAGGTACATCGTCTCGCGGTTCTCGCTCGCCGAGCTCTTCTGCGGAGACGTCGAGACGCCGGAGAGCGGCTGGCAGCCGTCAGTCGTCGCCATCGGCGGCGGCGAAGCCGGCTTGGTGGACGCGGCCTGCTCGTCGCTCGAATTGCTGCCGCACCCTGCGAGTGCGAACGCGAGCGCGAGGAGTCCGATTGCCAGAAGTCGATTCACGATGACGAGCTTACTTTTCGCTCGAGCCGGCGCTCTACCTCCCCGGGATCGAGAGCGTCGATCTCGACCACCTTGGCGCGGCCGCGCTGCCCGCCCACGACGCGCACGGAACCGGCCGGCACCTCGAGCAGAGACGCCACGAGAGCAACGAGCGCGTCGTTCGCCCGCCCGCGCTCCGGGGGCGCAGCCACGCGCGCCTTCCAGCCGTCGCCGTGCCGCCCGACGAGCTCGGTCCGCGCCGCGCCCGGCGAGACCGTGACGCTAATCCGAGCCCGTGAGATCCCGTGCGAGCTCTTCGAAGACTGCGATGTAGTCGTCCGCGGCCTCCTCGGTGTGCATGACTGAGAGCGTCCACTCCTCCTCGCGGCCGGGCGTGGCAAAGATCCCACGGTTCAGGTTGTACAGCCAGGCCAGCTCGGTGAGCTCGGCGTTCTGACTCGTCATGAAGGTCTCGTAGTCGACGATCTTCGTCTCCGAGAACATGACGCATCCCTTCGAGCTGATCCCGACCGTGTACGCGGGAAGCCGGTAGCGGTCGACGACCTCCTGGCAGCCGGCCACGAGCCGGTCGTTGATCTTGTCGAGGTGCTCGTACGCCTCGGGCGTCAGGACCTCCAGCAGTCCCGCGCGTGCCGCGGCCATCGTCAGCGGGTTGCCGTTGAACGTGCCGACCTGGAACACGGTTTCGCTCTCGACGACCGCCATCACCTCATCCGTGGCGCCGATCGCTCCGGACGGAAGCCCGGCCCCGAGCGTCTTCGCAAGCGTGACCATGTCCGGCCGTACGCCGAACCGCTCGGTCGCCCCGCCCGCGGCGATCGCGAGCCCGGTCTTGACCTCGTCGAAGATGAGCACGACGTCGTGCTGCCGGGTGATCTCGCGCACCGCTTCGAGGTAGCCCGGCTCGGGGAGCACGACCCCGAGGTTCATCATCGCCGCCTCCATGATCAGGCAGGCGGGCTTGCGGCCCTCCTGCTCGAGCCGGACGAGTCGCCGCTCGAGCGCGTCGGCGTCGTTGAACGGGACCGCGACGGTGAGATCGACGACCTGCTGCGGGACGCCGCCGCCGTAGGGGTAGGACGGGATGTCGTCGTGGTCGACCTCGTTCCAGTCGACGCCGACGCCGACGGAGACCATCACGCCGTCGTGGTGGCCGTGGTACGAGCCGAAGATCTTCATGATCGTGTCGCGCCCCTTGAGGCCGCGCGCGATCCGGATCGCGTCCATCGTCGCCTCCGAGCCCGAGTTCGTGAAGCGCCACTTGGGCAGGCCGAACCGGCGCGCCAGCTCCTCGGCGACGACGATGCCGTCCTCGGTCGGCGCCGCGAAGTGCGTCCCCAGGCGGGCGCGCTCGGAGATCGCCTTGACGACCGCCGGGTGGGCGTGGCCCATGACCATCGACCCGAAGCCGTTGTGGAAGTCCCAGAGCTGCCGGCCGTCGGCGTCCCAGACGACGGCGCCCTCGCCGCGATCGAGGTAGATCGGCCAGGGCTCGCGCGCGTGGTACGAGGACGGAACGCCGAGCGGCATGACCTTCTGCGCGCGCTCGAACATGTGCCGCGACTCCTGCGTCGCCGCCTCGAGGCGATCCCCCTCGCGCGCGGTCAGTTCCTTGACGCGCTGGCTGTCGATTTGTGCGTGGACGACTTCGGTGCTCATGCGGGTACTCCCTCCCGTCGCCGCTGAAGCAGCACGTTGAGCAGCATCAGGCCGAGAGCGACGACGAAGATAACGGTACCCATCACGTTAACCTGCGGCGGCACTCCGCGCTGCGCGGCGCCCCAGACGAAGAGCGGGAACGTCACCGTCGAGCCCGCGTTGAAGTACGTCACCACGAAGTCGTCGACCGAGAGCGCGAACGAGAGCAGCAGGCCCGAGAGGATCGCCGGGGCGATCAGCGGCAGGGTCACCTTGCGGAAGGTCGTGAACTCGTTGGCGCCGAGATCCATCGCCGCCTCCTCGAGGCTGCGGTCGAAGCTGATCAGCCGGGCCTTCACGGTCACGACGACGTAGCTGATGCAGAACATGATGTGCGCGATCAGGATCGTCCCGAACCCGAGCGTGAGGAAGCTGCTCAGGTTGAGGAACAGGATCAGCAGCGACGCGCCGAGCACGACCTCCGGGGTCGCCATCGGCACGAAGATGAGCACGTTCGCGCCGCCGCGGCCGCGGAACCCGTAGCGGACGAGGGCGAGGGCGATCAGCGTCCCGAGCGCAGTGGCGACGATCGCGGCCAGGAACGCGATCTCGAGCGAGAGCACCATCGCGTCCTTCAGCCCGGGCACACCGTCCCAGTTCTGCCACTGGCGGAACGTGAACCCCTGCCATGTGTAGTTGTAGCGACCTGCCGGATCGTTGAACGAGAACGCGATCACGATCGCGATCGGCACCAGCAGGTAGGCGAACGCCGCGATCGCGTAGGCGGTGAGCAGGTGCCGGCGGATGAACTTCATCCGGTCAGCTTCTCCGTCCCGATCACCTTCGCGTAGACCGCGATCAGGATCAGAACCGCGGCCATCAGCGTGAACGAGAGCGCAGCCGCTCCCGGATAGTCGAGCAGGTTGAAGAACTTCGACTGGATGACGTTTCCGATCATCGCCTGGTTCGGTGTGCCGAGCAGTTGGGCGTTGATGAAGTCACCCGTCGCGGGGATGAACGTGAGCAGCGTCCCCGCGACGACGCCCGGCAGCGAGAGCGGGAGCGTCACCCGGAGGAACGCCTGCACGCTGCTCGCGTACAGATCCTCGGCCGCCTCGATCAGCCGCTTGTCGATCGATTCCAGCGACACGTAGAGCGGCAGCGCCATGAAGGGCAGGAAGTTGTAGGTGATGCCTGCGACGACGGCGGTCGAGGTGGCGAGCAGACGCCCGTCGGTGCCCAGGATCCCGACGTCACGGAACACCCGGACGACGGGGCCCTGGTCGGCGAGGATCGTCTGCCACGCGAGCGTCCGGATCAGGTACGTGACGAAGAACGGGGCGATGATCATCACCAGCAGCAGGTTCTTCCAGCGCCCGCCGCGGAACGCGATCCAGTAAGCGAGCGGGTAGCTGATCACGAGCGCGAGCAGGGTCGCTAGGCCCGCGTAGACGAGCGATCTGACCAGCCACGGGTGGTACTGGCGGAGCGCGTCCCAGTAGTTGCCCCAGGCCCAGCTGAACGCGTACCCGACGTCGAAGCTGCCCGACTCCAGCGACTGGTGCGCAAGGAACCCGAGCGGCACGAGGAAGAAGACCGCCAGCCAGGCGATGCCCGGCGTGAGCAGCAGGTACGGCGTCAGCCCCCGGTGCCGGTGGAAGAAGCCCATCTCAGCGGCGCCTCACGCTCCGAGCACGGCCTGCCACTGCTCGTTGTAGCTCTGGTTCTTCAGCGCAGCCGGGTCGATCAGATGGACGCGCGAGAGTGTCGCCTCGCTGGGGAAGATCAGCTGGTTGTCGGCGAGCTTCGGATCGGTCTTCGCGAGCACCTGCTGCGCGCCCTTGACCGGGGTCACGTACTGGATCCCGGCGGCCATCTTCGCCGCGACGGCCGGGATGTACACGTAGTTCATGTACGTCGAGGCCGTGTACGCGTCGCCGCCCTTCGGGATCAGCATGTTGTCCGTCCAGATCATCCCGCCGGAAGTGGGGATGTTCCACTTCAGGTTCGGGTTGTCCGCCTGGAGCTGGACGATGTCCCCCGACCAGGCGACACACGCGATCAGATCGCCCTTGCTCAGCGGGCCCGCGTAGTCGTTGCCGGTGAACTGGCGGATGTGCCCCGAGTCGGACGCGGCCTTCACGCGGTCGAGCGCCGCCTTGAAGGAGGCGTCGGTGACCTTGCTCGGGTCGTCGCCGTTCGCGAGCATCACGAGGCCGAGCGTGTCCGAGAAGTTGTTGAGGACCGTGATCTTGCCCTTGAGGCTCTGGTCCTCGAGCAGCTGGTCGATGGAGAGGATCGGCTTCGTCAGCTTGGCGTTGTAGGCGATGCCGGTCATGCCCGACTGCCACGGCAGCGTGTACTTGCGCTCCGGATCGAAGCCGGGATGCCTCTGGACGTCGACGAGGTTCGTGATGTTCGTGATCACGTTCTTGTCGAGCGGCTCGGCCCAGCCCTTGTCGATCATGAGCGACAGGTAGCGCTCGTTGTCGGTGAGGACGATGATGTCCTTGTTGATGGACTGGCCTCGAGAGAGCGGGCCCTGGATCTTCCCGAAGTACTCGGAGTTCGAGTTGATGTCCTCGACGTAGTCGACCTTGACGCCGGTCTTCTTCGTGAACGCGGCGAGCGTCCCGGGCTTCTTCGTCTTCGGGTCGACGTCGATGTAGAGCGGCCAGTTCGAGAAGCGAAGCGTGTCCGCGAGCTTCTGCGTCCCTGCGCTCGAACTACTGCTGCTACTGCTGTTGCCGCAGGCGGCCGCAAAGCCTGGAATCGAGGCCAGCGCCGCTCCGAACGCGGCACGCCGCAGGAGCTCATCTCGGGTCAAACGGTGCTTCACGCCACTTCCTCCTCTGCAAGGTCGACGACAAAGGTGGCTTCGGGATCGAAGCCGATCGAGATTGGGTCGCCCGGCGCGGCCAGACCCGCTACGGGCTCGGTGTTCTGGACGTAGACCATGACTCGCCCCGCGGGGGTGTCGACGACGTACTGGGTCGCGACGCCGACGTATGCGCGCTCGAAGACCTTTCCGTGGAGCGCGTTCGGGGCGCCGGTGCCGACGCGGATCTTCTCCGGGCGGATGCCGACGGCCACGCGGCCGGTGCGCCCGTTCAGCGCGTCCGGGGAGACGTTGACTGTTTCGCCGCCGTCGAGCGTGATCGCGCCCGGGCCGGAGGCGGTGCCCGCGAGCAGGTTCGAGACCCCGAGGAAGCCCGCGACGAAGGCGGTTTTCGGCTGCTCGTAGAGCTCGTCCGGCGGGCCGAGCTGCTCGATCCGGCCCTTGTTCATGACCGCGATCGTGTCCGCCATCGTCATCGCCTCCTCCTGGTCGTGCGTGACGTGGACGAACGTGATCCCGACGTCGTGCTGGATCGTCTTCAGCTCGAGTTGCATCTGCTTGCGGAGCTTGAGGTCGAGCGCCCCGAGCGGCTCGTCGAGGAGCAGCACGTCAGGCTTGTTCACGAGCGCGCGCGCGAGGGCGACACGCTGCTGCTGGCCTCCCGAGAGCTGCCTCGGCTTGCGCTTCTCCATCCCCTCGAGGTCGACGAGCTTGAGAATCTCGCGCACCCGTCCGGCCAGCTGGGTGCCGCGCACGCCTTGGCGCCGCATGCCGAACGCGACGTTCTCGAAGATCGAGAGGTGCGGGAAGAGCGCGTAGCTCTGGAAGACGGTGTTCACGTTCCGCTTGTAGGGCGGTAGCCCGACGACGTCGGTGTCGCCGAGGTAGATCGCGCCCGAGCTCGGATCCTCGAAGCCGCCGATCATGCGGAGGGTCGTCGTCTTGCCGCAGCCCGATGGGCCGAGGAGCGCGAAGAACCGGCCCGCTTCCATGGTCAGCGAGATCCCGTCCACCGCCACGACGTCGTCGAATTCCTTCTTGACGTTCTCGAGGCGGATGTCGGCCGCCTGCTGGGCGGCCTCGGGCTTGGTCGTCGGCTGCACGGTGCTAGCCAAGGAGCTCGCTCACCGCCTCCCGGAAGACCTCGCCGTGCCTGTCGACGTCTGCCTCGGACGTCGCCGGCGAGATCAGCGCCATGTTGTGGAACGGCGTCAGGAGTACGCCCCGGTTGAGCGCGAAGGCGTGCATGTAGCGGTCGAGCTCCGGATCGATCGCCTCCGCGGCTTCGGCTCCGGTCCGGGGTGGATCGGGGCGGAACCGGTACTCGGCGCGGCAGCCGAGCCTCGTCACGTGCCACGGGAGGGCGGACTCCTCGATCGTTTCCGACACGTCCGCCGCGAACCGTTCCGCGAGCGGAACCGTGCGCGAGAACGCTTCCTCGGTGAGCACGTGCTCGAGCGTCGCGCGGACTGCTGCGAGCGAGAGCGCGTTACCGGCCAGCGTCCCACCGATCCCGCCCGTGTCTTCGTAGTCGGCCTCGGTGCGCGCCGTGATCCGCTCGGCGAGCTCGGCCGAGACGCCGAACGCCGCGGCGGGCATCCCGCCGCCGATCGCCTTGCCGACCGTGACGATGTCGGGCTCGAGCCCCCAGGCCCGTGTGCAGCCGCCGGGACCCGCGCTCAGCGTGTGCGTTTCGTCGATCGCGAGCAGGGTGCCCGTGCTTCGGGTCAGCTCGCGGAGCGCGTCGTGGAACCCGTCGTCCGGGAGGACGATCCCGATGTTCGTGAGCGCGGGCTCGGCGAGGACGCAGGCGACGTCCTGCGCGCGGAGCGCCTGCTCCAGCCCGTCCAGGTCGTTGAACTGGACGACCTTCGTCGTCAGCGCGGGGTGAACGGGCGGCCCGACGTTTCCGGCGCGCGGCCCGACGACGCCATGCTCGGTCGCAGCGAGCGCCTCGTCGACGGAGCCGTGGTAGCACCAGTCGAAGACGAGCACCTTTCCACGCCCGGTCACCTCGCGGGCCAGCCGCAGGGCGAACCGGTTCGCGTCGGTGGCGGTGAGCGCGAACTGCCAGAACGGGAGCCCGAAGCGCCGCGCCAGTTCCTCGCCGACCCAGGCCGCGTCCTCGGTCGGGAGCATCGCCGTCGAGCCGCGGGCCGCCTGGGCCGCCACGGACTGCACGACCGGCTCCGGCGCGTGGCCGGCCATCGCGCCGGTGTCGCCGAGGCAGAGGTCGACGTACTCGTGGCCGTCGACGTCGACGACCCGCGCGCCTTTCGCCTCCTCGACGAAGACCGGGAAGCCGCCGGCCCAGCGCGCCATCCAGCTCATCGGGACGCCGAACAGGAGCGAGGAGCGCGAGCGCTCGCTGAGCTCGAGCGAGCGGGGATGTGCCGCGCGGAACGCGTCGAGCTCGCGTTCGAGCAGCGCGCCCAGCCGGTCGCGGTCGATCGTGACCATACGCCGGCCCGCAGCCTCGACGGCCATCAGTCCAGCTTCGCCATCACGTGCTTGATCTGCGTGTAGTCCTCGAGCGAGTACGCAGACAGATCCTTGCCGTAGCCCGACTGCTTGTAGCCGCCGTGCGGCATCTCGGAGACGAGCGGGATGTGGTCGTTGATCCAGACCGTCCCGAACTGGAGCTTGCGCGCCGCGTTCAGCGCGCGTCCGATGTCCCGCGTCCAGACCGAGGCGGACAGGCCGTACGGGACGTCGTTCGCCCACGCGAGCGCCTGGTCGTCGTCGGCGAAGCGCTGGACGGTGACGACGGGGCCGAAGACCTCTTTCTGGACGATCTCGTCCTCCTGCCCGACCTCCGCGATCACCGTCGGCTGCACGAAGAACCCGCGGTCGCCGTTCGAGCCGCCGCCCGTGAGCACCTTCGCGCCGGACGCCCGCTCGAGGAAGCCGAAGATGCGCTCCTGCTGGGACTTCGAGATCACGGGGCCCATCTCGACGTCCTCGCTCGTCGCCGGGTCGCCCACCTGGAGCGCCTCGACCGCGGGCACGAGCTCGTCGAGGAGCTTGTCGTAGATCGCCGGGCCGGCCATCACGCGCGAGGCCGCGGTGCAGTCCTGGCCCGAGTTCCAGTAGCCGGCGACCTTGATCCCCTCGGCGACCGCGGCCGGGTCGGCGTCGTCGAACACGACGACCGGCGCCTTGCCGCCGAGCTCGAGGTGGACGCGCTTCAGGTTGTCGGCCGCGGCGCGCGCGACCTCCTTGCCCGTCCCCACGTCGCCGGTCAGCGAGACCATGCGCACGTCGGGGTGGCGGACGATCCCTGCGCCGACGGGCTCGCCGTCGCCGGTGATCACGTTCAGGACGCCCGCGGGGAAGATCTCCTCGACGAGCTGAGCCATGCGGAGCGTCGTCAGTGGCGTTTGCTCGGACGGCTTGAGCACGACGACGTTGCCGGCCGCGAGCGCGGGCCCGATCTTCCAGATCGCCATCATCAGCGGGTAGTTCCACGGCGCGATCTGGCCGACGATCCCCACCGGCTCGCGGCGGATCATCGACGTGTACCCGCGCATGTACTCGCCGGTCGCGCGGCCCTCGAGCAGCCGCGCCGCGCCGGCGAAGAAGCGGATGTTGTCGGACGCGACCGGAATCTCGTCGCGCGCCGCGGGCACGGGCTTGCCCACGTTCTGGGACTCGAGCTGCGCGAGTTCCTCGGTGTTCGCGTCGAGCGCGTCCGCGAGCTTGAGCAGCATCTCGGCGCGCTCGCCCGGTGTCGTCTCGAGCCACTCGGGCAGGGCGGCCTTCGCCGCCTCGACCGCGCGGTCGACGTCGGCCTGGGTCCCGTTCGGCACTTCGCCGATCGTGTCGCCGGTGGACGGGTTGATGATCTCGGCAGTCCCGCCCTCGGCCGCGTCGACCCACTCGCCGCCGACGAAATTCTGGAACGTGGAAAGGGTCACGCTCATGAAAAACCTCCGCTTCGCGTCGCTGTCCAGCCTACCGCGATGAACGCCTCAGCGACCAGTCAGCACGCCGGACTCACGCGTCAGCCGCTGCGCGATCACGACCGGAATGACGGTGAGCACGATCACGACGAAGACGACGGCATTCACGATCGGGAGCTGCTGTCCCCGCTGAATGTTGCTGAGGATGAAGATCGGGAGCGTCGTCTGCGCGCCGGCCGTGAACGTCGTCACGATCACCTCGTCGAAGGAGAGCGCGAACGCGAGCAGGCCTCCGGCGACGAGCGCGGTCGAGATCACCGGCCAGATGACGAACCGGAACGTCTGCCACCCGTCGGCGCCGAGGTCCATCGACGCCTCGACGATCGACGGCGACGTGCGCCGCAGCCGCGCGAGCACGTTGTTGTAGACGACGACCACGCAGAAGGTCGCATGGCCGATCACGATCGTCCAGATCGAGAAGCCGATGCCTGCGAAGGTGTAGAAGGAGCTCAGGGCCATCCCGGTGATGATTCCGGGCAGGGCGATCGGCAGGAGGAGCAGGAACGAGATCCCCTCGCGCCCGAAGAAGCGGAAGCGGCTGATCGCGAACGAGGCGGCCGTGCCCAGCACCATCGCGACCGCCGTCGAGATCAGTCCGATCTTCACCGAGAGCCAGAGCGAGGAGCGGACCTCCTGGTCGACCCAGGCCTCGTGGAACCAGTGGAGCGTCAGGTTCTGAATCGGCCACGTCTGCAGGACGGAGCCATTGAACGCATAGGCCAGGATGATCAGGATCGGAATCCAGAGGAACGCGATCACGAGCGTCGTCGCCGCGCCGAGGCCGATCCGGGTGGCGCGGGTCTCCATCAGAGGGCCTCGAACGCGCCGAGTCGCTTCGCGATCACGAGGTAGACGGCCATCACGATCACCGGCAGGGTCGCGAACGCGGCTGCGAGGGGCACGTTGTTGCTGATCCCGACGTAGTTGTGAACGACGTTTCCGATGAACTGCGAGTCGGCGCCCCCGACGAGGGCGGGCGTGATGAAGTCGCCGAGTGTCAGCGAGAAGGTGAAGATCGAGCCGGCCACGAGGCCCGGCAGCGTGAGCGGCAGGATGACCGTGCGGAACGTGCGGAACGTCCGTGCGCCGAGGTCCTGTGAGGCCTCGAGGTAGCTCTGCGGAATCCGCTCGAGCGCCGCGTAGACCGGGAGCACCATGAACGGCAGCCAGACGTACGAGAAGACGATCCACATCGCCGTGTTCGTGTAGGCGAGGTTCGCATCGGGAAGGCCGATGCCGTTCAGCACCCAGTTGAGCGCGCCCTGCTTGGCGAGGATCAACCTCCAGGCGTAGATCCGAACGAGATAGCTCGTCCAGAGCGGCAGCAGGACGAGCACGAACAGCAGAGCACGCATGCGCGACGTCGCGAGCCTCGCCATGAAGTAGGCGAGCGGGAAGGCGAGGATCGCGTCCGTGACGGTTACGGCGGCCGCGATCCAGATCGTGCGGAACGCGATCCGGCGGTAGACCGGATCGTCAATGAGCGTCCTGAAGTTGTCGAGGCTCCAGGTGTGGACGATCTTGCCGGTGAACGAGTCCACGGTCCAAAACGACGAGATGAACAGCGCGACCAGCGAGCCGAGGTAGACGACTGCGAACGCGAGCACCGGCAACGCCAAGAGCGCAGCCACCTTGAGCCACGGACGTCGCCACAGAGCGGCCGAGACGCGGAGGCGGGCTCCCCTGAGTGGGACGCCTGCCTCCGCGACTTCAGCCAAGGGTCACCCGGTTATCTCGGTCCACGCTTTCTGCCAGGCGTTGTAGTCCATGCAGTCGTTGTTGCCGTTGCCGCAGTCGGCGACCGGCGTCTTCCAGAACTTGATCGTGTCGTAGAAGCTGAGCGGCTCGTTCAGGTGGTACTTGGCGCACGAGCCGGCCTGGATCTTGTCCATGAAGGAGCACGCCTTCGGGTTGACCGGGGTCTCGCCGAACACGAGCGCCTGCTGCGCCTGGACCTGCGGTGTGCTCACGTACTTCATCCACATGTAGGCGCAGTTCGGGTGCGGTGCCTTCTTGGCCAGCATCCACGTATCGGCCCAGCCCGTCGCCCCGTCGGCCGGGATGACCTCCTTCACCGGCACGTTCTTCGCCTGCAGGGCGAGTGTGTCGACCGGCCAGATCGCGCCGAGGCTCACATCGCCGTTCGCGAACGCGGCTCGCCCGTCCGTGTCGTAGTTCCAGTACAGCTTGACGAGCTTCTTCTGCTCCTTGAGCAGGTTGACGGTGGCGTCGAACTGCTCCTTGTTCAGCTCGTACGGATCCTTGATCCCGAGGTCCGGCTTGGAGTGCATCAGGTAGAACGCGCCGTCGGCGATCTGGATCGGGTTGTTCGGGACCGTGATCTGGCCCTTGTACTTCGTGTCGTAGAGGGCGCTCCACTCGGACACGCCGGGCTTCACCTTGTCCGTCCTGTAGAGGAGGACGTTGGGGCCCCACTGCAGCGAGGTTCCGTAGTGGACGCCGTCGACCGTGTTGTGCGCCGGCGACTTGAAGATCGAGATGAAGTTCTTCCAGTCGGGGATCAGGTTGACGTTGACCGGCTGGAGGTCGCCGCCCTTGATCAGGCGCAGGCTAGCGTCGCCCGAGGCAGAGACGAGATCCCACTGGCCGCCGCCGCCACCGCCGCCCGCCCGCATGAGGGAGACCATCTCGTTGGACGAGCCCGCGTCCTTGCGATGGATCATGCAGCCGGTCTGGCTCTCGAACTTCTTCGCGAACGACGGATCCGAGTAGTAGGGCCACTCGATCAGGTTGAGCTTTCCTTCGCCCGCGCCGATCGAGGCTTGACCCGACGTGGTCGTCGTGCCGTTCGTCGAGGACGAAGACTTGCTTCCTCCGCAGCTCGCCGCGGCGAACGCCAGCACCACTGCCAGTAGCGCAACTGCGCCCGAGCCGAGCACCTGCCTGTAACGCTTCCTCATGCCGCTCCTTCCGTGTCCCCCGAGTCGGTTTCGATCTCGAGCATGTGTTCCGGGCTCCATTGCAGGAGCACCTCCTTGCCTTTCGCATCGAGTGCCTCGGACGACGAGGTCTCGAGGTTCTGCCTGACCACTTGAAGCTCGCCTCCCTGGTCCAGGTCGACGAGGTAGCGCGTGACCATGCCCGCGTAGACCACGTCTCGGATGTGCCCCCGCTCTGTATGGGCGCCGTTGGCGGAGCCGGTACCGGGCTCGTCCATGCGGATCTTCTCCGGGCGGACGGCGAAGCGCTTGCCGTCACGCTCGATCACGTTGGAGACGCCGACGAACCCCGCGACGAACGCGTTGGCCGGATGCTCGTACACCTCCGCCGGCGAGCCGATCTGCTCGATCCGGCCCCTGTCGAAGACGGCGAGGCGGTCACTCATCGTCAGCGCCTCGTCCTGGTCGTGCGTGACGTAGATGAAGGTGATCCCGAGATCCTGCTGCAGGCTCTTGAGGAAGAGCTGCATCTCCTGGCGCAGCTTGAGGTCGAGCGCACCCAGCGGCTCGTCGAGCAGCAGCACCTTGGGCCTGTTGACGAGCGCGCGCGCGAGGGCGACGCGCTGCCGCTGGCCGCCCGAGAGCTGGCTCGGCTTGCGGTCGCCGACAGTCGGGAGCCGCATGCGGTCGAGCATCTCCTCGACGCGCTCCTGCCGCTCGGCCTTCCCGATCCCCTTGACGCGCAGGCCGTAGGCGACGTTGTCCGCGATCGTCATGTGCGGGAAGAGCGCGTAGTCCTGGAACACGGTGTTCACGTCTCGCGCGTACGGCGGCTCACGCGTGACCTCGCTTCCCTGCAGGAGCACGCGACCTTCGTCCGGGAGCTCGAAGCCCGCGATCAGGCGGAGCGTGGTCGTCTTCCCCGAGCCCGACGGGCCGAGCATCGTGAAGAACTCGCCTTGCGCAACCTCGAGCTCGACGCCGTCGACAGCGACGACGTCGCCGTACGACTTGCGGACCTTTTCCAGGCGAACGTCAGCCGGCGCTGGCGTCGACAAGCGACTCCTCCAGGATCTCGAGACCCCGGGCGAGATCGTCGTCGTCGATGACCAGCGGGACGAGGATGCGGATCACGTTGCCGTAGGTGCCGCACGAGAGGAGGATCAGGCCTCGCTCCCGGGCCCCCGCAGTCGTCTTCTTGGCGAGCTCCGCAGCGGGCTCCTTGCTCTCGCGGTCGGTGACGAGCTCGAGGGCGAGCATCGGGCCGAGGCCGCGCACGTCGCCGACGTTCTCGACGCGGGTGGCAATCTCGTCCAGGCGCGCCCGCAGGTGGTTCCCGAGCTCCTCGGAGCGCGCCCGGAAGTCCTCGTGCGCGATCTCGTCGAGCACCGCGAGCGCCGCGGCGCAGGCGACCGGGTTCCCGCCGAAGGTCCCGCCGAGCCCGCCGGCCTCGGGTGCGTCCATCAGCTCGGCGCGGCCGGTGACGGCGGCCAGCGGGAGCCCGCCGCCGAGCGACTTGCCGGACACGAGCAGGTCGGGCTCGACGCCGTAGCGCTCGATCGCCCACACCGGTCCCGTGCGGCCGACCCCGGACTGCACCTCGTCGTCGACGTACACGGCTCCGTGCTCGCGGCAGAGCTCGAGGAGCCGCGCGGGGAAGTCCTCGGGCAGCGGGATGAACCCGCCTTCGCCCTGCACAGGCTCGACGACGACGCACCCGATCTCGTACTCGGCGAGAAGTGCCGAGACGTCCTCGAGCGCGGCGTCCGAGGTCACGCCGCGGTAGGGGTACGGGCCGCGCGCGCGATACACCTCGGGCGCGAACGGCCCGAAGCCTTTCTTGTAGCTCTCCTTGTGCGTCATCGTCATCGTCAGCAGAGTCCGGCCGTGGAACGCGTTCTCGAAGACGACGACTCCGGGCTTACCGGTCGCGACGCGCGCGATCTTGACCGCGTTCTCGACCGCCTCGGCGCCGCTGTTCAGGAGCAGGCTCTTCTGCTCGGGGCCGGAGCACGGCGACAGTTCCGCGAGCCGCCGGCACACCTCCACGTACGGTTCGTAGATCCCGACCATGAAGCACTGATGGAGGTACATGTCGATCTGCTCGTGCATGGCCGCGACGGCTGCGGGGAGGCCATGGCCCGTGTTCTGACACCCGAGCCCGCCGGCGAAGTCGACGTACGTCTTGCCGTCGACGTCCTCGACGCGGGCGCCTTCCGCGCGTGCGACGACGATCGGCGTGGTCGCGATCCCGCGCGGCACGAACTGCTCGCGGGCGGCCAGAATGCGCTCACTCTCGGTCCGCTGCCCCACCGCCATGAGACGATTCTGACGTGATCAGCGTCGTCGGGGCAACGGGCACGATCGGACGGAACGTCACGGCGTTCCTCGAGAGCTGGGGTGCGGAGGTGGCGCGGAGGGACTTTCGGCTCGAGGGAGCGGAGCATGTCGATGCCCGCGATCCAGCTTCGTTGAGCGCGGCGCTGGAGGGCGCAGACGTGGTCGTCAACGCCGCGGACTACCGGCTCAACCTCGATGTCATGCGGGGCGCGCTCGGGGCCGGGGCGCACTACGTCGACCTCGGCGGGCTCTTCCACGTGACGCGGGAGCAGCTGGAGCTGGACGGGGATTTTCGCGACGCCGGGTTGACGGCGATCCTCGGGCTCGGCTCGGCGCCCGGCAAGACGAACCTGCTCGCGGCCGCTGCGGCGCGGCGTCTCGGGAGCGAGCCCGTCTCGATGGAGATCTGGGCGGCGACGCGCGACCCCGCCGCGGCCGGCCACCCGTTTCCGGCGCCGTACTCGGTGCAGACGCTGCGCGACGAGCTGCAGATGCGCCCGGTCGTCGTGCGGGACGGCGTGCTCGAGGAGGTCGACCCGCTCTCCGGAACCGCAGCTCGCGACTTCCCGGAGCCGGTCGGGCGCGCGGAGGGGATCTTCACGCTGCACTCTGAGCTGGCCACGCTTCCGATGAGCCTTCCGACCTTGCGCGAGGCGAGCTTCCGGCTGTGCCTGTCGCCGGGGCTCCTGGAGAAGCTGCTCGCGCTCGACGAGGGCGAGCTGCCCGAGCCGTACACGCAGTCTCCGCAGTCGGTCGCGGTGCACGAGGTCGAGCTGCGGGGCGGCGATGAGCGCGTCGTGGGGAGGACGGTGACGCGCGGCGGGAGCGCCAGGTCGACGTCGGAGCCTGCGGCGCGGGGCGCCGTCGAGCTCGCGGAGGGACGGCTCTCGAAACCTGGCGTCCATCCGCCGGAGATCGCCGTCGACGACCCCGAGGCGTTCCTCGGGCTGCTCGACACGGAGGTGTCCTGGGTCGGTCCGTGATCTGTCGCGAAGCTGCGACAGACACGTCACAGGTTCCGCGCTAGGTTGCCGTTCGTGGCAACGAAGACGGCTACACCCTGGGGGCCTGCGACGCTCGTCGAGGAGCTGAGCGTCCAGCAGCGCTCGGGCGACAAGCGGTTCGCCTCGGTCGTCCAGTTGCTCGAAAGCGCGAAGGGCGAGCGCCTCGTGCGGTTCGCCTACTCGACGGGCGGGACTGCGCGGCGCGGGCCCGTCACGTTGCGTGCGCGTGACGTGGAGAAGCTCGTCGACGGCCTCGCCCGGTGCCCGCAGCTGGCCGAGACCCTCGGGTACCCAGGCATGAAGGAGGGCGCCATCGGGAAGGGGTAGCTGACATTGGGATTCCTTCTCCTACCCGTGCTGGTCGTGGGCGTCGCCGTCGTGTGGATCTCCGGGCTCGTGCGACCCAGCAGGTCGCGTCGCGTTCAGACGATGATCGACGACGTGTTCTCAGGCCGCAGCGAATAGCCGCTCGCGGGCGCGCTCTACGAGCGCCTGCAGGATCAGCGCGCCGTCGGCCGAGCCGAGCAGCGGATCCACGGCATGCTCCGGATGCGGCATCAGGCCCATGACGTTGCCGTCGGCGCTGGCGACACCTGCGATGTCGTCGACCGAGCCGTTCGGGTTCTCCCCGTCGTAGCGAAGGACGACCTGGCCGTTGGCCCGGAGTTGCTCGAGGAGCTCGCCGTCGGCGAAGTAGCAACCCTCGCCGTGCTTGACGGGGATCGTGAGCCTCTGGCCCGTCTCGCACGCGGTGAAGAACGGCACGTCGTTGCGCTCGACGCGCACGGGGACGTCCTCGCACACGAACGAGAGCGACTCGTTCGGGCGCAGCACGCCCGGGAGCAGGCCAGCCTCGCACAGGACCTGGAAGCCGTTGCAGATCCCGAGGACGAAACCGCCGTCGGCGGCGAAGTCGGCCACGGCGCGCATCGCGGGCGAGAAGCGCGCGATCGCCCCTGCGCGCAGGTAGTCGCCGTACGAGAAGCCCCCGGGCAGGACCACCGCTCCCACCTCGGGCAGCTCGGGCTCGGCGTGCCAGTGCAGGACCGGGTCGGCGCCAAGGCTCTCGAGCGCGAGCGCCGCGTCACGGTCGTCGTTCGAGCCGGGAAAGACGACGACGGCGATGCGGGGCGCGGCCTCGGTCACGGCTTCTCCATGAGCTCGATCTCGTAGCTCTCGATCAGCGGGTTCGCGAGAAGCTCGGCGCACATGCGCTCGACCTCGGCGCGCGCCTGGTCAGGGTCGGACGCCTCGACCTCCAGGTCGAGGACTCGGCCGACCCGAGCCTCTTCGACCTTGAACCCGAGGTGCCGGAGCGAGTCCTCGACGGCCTTGCCCTGCGGATCGAGGATCCCGGGCTTCGGCCTGACGAGCACCGTCGCCTTCATACGAGGATCTTCGCGGGGTCGGCCGCGTACTCGTCGAAGGGCAGGCGTGTGATCTGCTCGAACGCGTCGATGTAACGGGCGCGAGTGCCGGCCACGACCTCGTCGGGGAGCTCCGGCCCCGGCGGAGTCTTGTCCCAGCCGAGCGACTCCGTGTAGTCGCGAACGAACTGCTTGTCGAACGACGGCTGCGGGCCCCCGGGCTCGTACTCGTCGGCGGGCCAGAAGCGCGAGGAGTCCGGCGTGAAGATCTCGTCTCCGAGGACGATCGTGCCGTCGTCGGCAAGCCCGAGCTCGAACTTCGTGTCGGCGATGATGATCCCCTTCTCGAGCAGCGCCTCCGCAGCGGTCGTGTAGAGCTCGATCGAGATCCGCTCCAGCTCGGCGAAACGCTCGTCGCCGATCAGGGCGGCCGCCTGCTCCGCGGTCAGCGGCTCGTCGTGACCCTCTGCCGCCTTCGTCGTCGGCGTGAAGATCGGCTCGGGCAGGCGATCCGATTCGCCGAGCCCCTCGGGAAGCGCGATCCCGCAGACCTCGCCGCGCTCGCGGTAGCTCTTCCAGCCGGAGCCGGACAGGTAGCCGCGCACGACGCACTCGATCGGCAGCATCAGCAGCTTGCGGCACTCCATCGAGCGGCCGTCGTCGCGGATCGTGAGCAGGTGGTTGGGGACGATCGACTTCGTGCGCGAGAACCAGTAGCCGGAGAGCCCCGTCAGAACGCGGCCCTTGTCCGGGATCTCGGTCGGCAGGACGACGTCGAACACCGAGATGCGGTCGCTCGCGGTCAGGAGCAGCCGCTCGCTGTCCAGCTCGTAGAGCTCGCGAACCTTGCCGCTCGCGACGTGCACGGCTTCAGCCTCAGGCATGGACCGGTTCCTCCTTGTTCGTGATGGCGGCCAGGCGCTCGAAGACGGTGTCCACGTGGCGCGTGTAGTGGCCGAGATCGAAGATCGCGTCGAGCGCTGCCGGGTCGAGGCGCTTGCCGATCTCGCCGTCGGCCCGCACGAGCTCGGGAAAGTCGAGCTCCTCTTCCCAGGCGCGCATCGCGTGTCCTTGCACCAGCCTGTACGCGTCGTCGCGCGAAAGTCCCGCGTCGACGAGCGCGAGCAGGAGGCGCTGGCTGAAGAAGAGCCCGCGGCTGAGCTCGAGGTTGCGACGCATCTGCTCCGTCCGCACGACCAGTCCCTCGACGAGCCAGGCGAAGCGGTCGAGCATGTAGTCGAGCGCGAGGAACGCGTCCGGGATCGTCACGCGTTCGGCAGACGAGTGCGAGATGTCGCGCTCGTGCCACAGTGCCACGTTCTCGAGCCCGACGAGCGCCGCCGCGCGTACGACCCGTGCGAGGCCGCAGATCCGCTCGGCGACGACCGGGTTCCGCTTGTGCGGCATCGCCGACGAGCCCTTCTGGCCCCGGCCGAACGGCTCCTGCACCTCGGCGACCTCTGTCCGGGCCAGGTGCCGGATCTCGAGCGCGAACCGCTCGAGCGAGGCCGCGGTCAGCGCGAGCGCGGAGAGCAGGGCCGCGTGCCGGTCGCGCTGCACGATCTGCGTGGCGGCCGGCTCCGGCTCCAGGCCGAGCCGCTCACACGCAAGCCGCTCGACCTCGGGGTCGATCGCCGCGTAGTTCCCGACCGCGCCGGAGAGCTTGCCGACCCGCACACCGGCGAGCGCCGCTGCGAGCCGCTCCCGGTTGCGCTCGAGCTCGAACGCCCAGACGGCGAGCTTGAGGCCGAACGTCGTCGGCTCCGCGTGCACCCCGTGCGTGCGCCCGATCGTCAGCGTCAGCCGGTGCTCCTCGGCGCGCCTCACGACCGCCCCGAACGCGCGGTCGACGCCACTGAGGAGGAGCTCGCCGGCGGCGCCGATCTGCAGCGCGAGCGCCGTGTCGACGACGTCCGACGACGTCAACCCGTAATGGAACCAGCGCCCGGCCGGCCCGAGCTCGCCTCGCCACTGCGTCGACGAACGCGGCCACGTCGTGATGCGTCTTCTGCTCGATCTCTGCCACGCGGTCGGGCGTCGGAACCGTCGCCGCCGAGCGAATCTCGCGCGCCGCCTCCACAGGGACGACCCCGGTCTCCGCCCATCCGTCCAGCGCCGCGAGCTCGACCTCGAGCCAGCGCTCGAGCTTGCCCTCGTCCGACCAGATTCTGGCCATCTCCGGTCGCGAGTAGCGTGAGATCACTACTCGGATTGTATGGACGGCGCCTGCGGGTACCCGCCGCCCTGGGCGAGGATGCGCGCAGCGAGGATCGCCGCGTTCCGCGAACCGTCGACCGAAACGCATGCAACCGGGACGCCCGGCGGCATCTGGGCGATCGCGAGCAGCGCGTCGAGGCCGTCGCCCACGCTCTTCGACGAGCGCAGCGGCACGCCGATCACGGGCAGGTCGCTGTACGCGGCGACGACACCGGGCAGCGCGGCCGCCATGCCGGCCCCGGCGATGATCACGCGCACCCCGCGCAGCTGCGCGGTCGACGAGTACTCGGCGACGCCGCGCGGATTGCGATGCGCGGACAGAACCTTCAGCTCGTGGGAGATCCCGCGCTCCCGCAGCTCGGCGAGCGCCGGGTCCATCGCCTCGAGGTCGGACTCGGAGCCGACGAGGATCCCGACGAGCGGGCCGGGCTCGTCCAGCTCCTCCAGCAGGCCGATCGGCGACGTCTGCGTCTCGTGCTCAACCGGCAACGTTCACTGCCTTCGCCGCGATGTCGCGCCTGAAGCGCGCGCCCTCGAACGAGACGAGCTCGCACGCCTCATATGCGCGCGCCCTGGCCTGCTCGAGCGTGTCGCCCAGTCCGGTCACGTTGAGGATCCTGCCACCACTCGTCACCAGCTGCCCGTCCCGCATCGCCGTGCCGGCCTGGAAGACGAGCGCGCCGAGCGCCTCCGCCTCCTCGGTGCCGGTGATCGCCGAGCCCGTGTCGCGCCCTTCGGGATACGTCCCTGCCGCGAGCGCGACGGTCACCGCGCACGTGCTCGAGACCGACAGCTCGACCTCGGCGAGGTCGCCCTGGGCCGCAGCGAGCAGCGCCTCGCCCAGGTCGCCCTCGACCCGCGGCAGGATCGCCTGCGTCTCGGGATCGCCGAAGCGGCAGTTGAACTCGAGAACGCGCGGCCCGTCGGCCGTCAGCATCAACCCGGCGTAGAGGCAGCCGATGAACGGTGTGTCGCGCTCGGCGAGCGCTTCGACGACCGGGCGGTGAATCGTCTCCACGAGCTCGGCGACGCGACCGTCGTCCAGCTCGGGCACCGGCGAGTACGAGCCCATGCCGCCGGTGTTGGGACCGGTGTCGCCGTCGCCCACGCGGCTGTAGTCGCGCGACTCGGGCAGCGCGAGCACGTTGCTTCCGTCGACGATCGCGAACACGGACAGCTCCTCGCCCTCGAGCAGTTCCTCGATCACGAACTGGTCGCCGAGCGTCGCGACCGCGCGCAGCGCCGCGTCGAGCTCCTCCTGGGTGTGGCAGATGAACACGCCCTTGCCGGCCGCGAGCCCATCGGCCTTGACCACGCACGGCACCCTCGCCACCGACATCGTCTCGGCGATCGGCACCCCAGCGGCGCGCATCACGTCCTTGGCGAAGCCTTTCGAGCCCTCGATCCGTGCCGCAGCGGCGCTCGGGCCGAATACGGCGACGCCGCCCCGGCGCAACTGATCCGCCACACCCGCGACGAGCGGCGCCTCGGGGCCGACCACGACGAGGCCCGCGCCGATCGTCCGGGCGAGCTCGAGCAGGCTGTCGCCGTCCTCGGCGCGGATCGGGTGGCACTGCCCCAGCTGCGCGATGCCGGGATTGCCGGGCGCGGCATGAACCTCGTCGACCGACGGGCTCCGCGCGAGCTTCCAGGCCAGCGCATGCTCCCGTCCGCCGGAGCCGACGACGAGGACTCTCACGGGGCAAGCCTAATCTCGCCCACGCGCGTTTGAAAGACCCGCCTAGTACGATCGTCCCGTGACCGAAGCGGAAGGCGCCGCCACCTTTCGCAGCGCGACGGACATGTACGGCCGCTTCATCGGGCGCTACGTGCCGTCGCTCTCCGCCGCGCTGATCGGGGCTGTCGGCCTCGAGCCGCACAGCCGCGTGCTCGACGTGGGCTGCGGGCCTGGCGGGCTCGCTACGGCGCTCGCCGAGGTGGTCGGCCAGGAGAACGTCGCGGCCGTCGATCCGTCTCAGCCCTTCGTCTCGGTGTGCCGCGCCCGGCTCCCGAGCGCCGACGTGCGGGTCGCCGCGGCCGAGGAGCTCCCGTTCGACGACGACTCCTTCGACGGCGCCTTCGCGCAGCTCGTCGTCAACTTCATGACCGATGCGGAGCGCGGCGTGGGGGAGATGAAGCGCGTCGTCAAGCCCGGCGGCTCGGTCGCCGCCTGCACCTGGGACTACCGGGACGGGATGACGATGCTGCGTGCGTTCTGGGACGCGGCCCACGAGGTCGCACCCGAGGCGAGCGCGGAGTTCGACGAGGGGAAGAACATGCACTACGCGACGGTCGAAGAGCTGACCGGCCTCTGGCGGACGGTCGCCCTGGACGACGTGACCGGCGGAGAGCTGTCGGTGACCGTCCAGTACGAGGACTTCGACGACTTGTGGGCGCCGTTCCCGAGCGGCATCGGCCCCGCGGGCGCGTTCTGCGCGTCGCTCGACCCGGAGCGCCAGCAGGCGCTCCGCACGGCTCTCGCTCGGCGCCTCGGCGACCCCGAGGGCCCGTTCGAGCTGTCAGCCCGAGCCTGGTACGCCGCCGGCCGCGCCTAGCCCCCGAACCGACTTCGTAACAGTCTGTTACTTGGTCAGCTGAGGACTGCTTCGACTCCGCGGCGCGAGAGCACCCGCTCGCGGGAGGCGCCGGTCCCGATCAGGCAGACCTCGACGCCGAGCTTCTCCTCGACGAAGTCCACGTAGTCCCGGGCGGCCTTCGGCAGCGTGGCCACGTCGTCGATCGCGTCCAGCGGCTCGTTCCAGCCGGGCAGCGTCTCGTACACGGGCTCGCAATGGTGGAAGTCGCTCTGGTGCGCCGGGAACTCGTCGGTCTCGGTCCCGTCGCGCAGTCGGTAGCGCACGCAGACCGGGAGCTCGGAGAACGAGGAGAGGACGTCGAGCTTCGTCAGCGCGAGCGACGTCATCCCGTTCAGCCGCACCGCGTAGCGCAGGCCGACGAGATCGAGCCAGCCGCAGCGCCGCTGGCGTCCGGTGACGGTCCCGTACTCGCCGCCGAGCTCGCGCAGCCGCTCCTGGTCGGGCCCGACGATCTCGGTCGGGAACGGCCCCTCGCCGACCCGGGTCACGTACGCCTTCGCGACTCCGATCACGCGGTCGATCCGGGTCGGCCCGATCCCGATTCCCGTGGCGGCGGCGCCGGCGATCGGGTTCGACGACGTGACGAACGGATACGTGCCGTGGTCGAGGTCGAGCAGCGTCGCCTGGGCGCCCTCGAAGAGCACGGCCTTGCCGTCCTTGAGCGCGTTCTCGACCAGCAGTGACGTGTCCGCGATGTACGGGCGCAGCCGCTGCGCGTAGCCCTCCACCTCCTCCGCGACCTCCTCCAGGTCGAGCGGCGCGGCGCCGTAGACGCGCTCCAGCCAGACGTTCTTCTCGGCGAGCGCGACCTCGATCTTCTGGCGCAGGATCTTCGCGTCGAACAGATCCTGGACGCGGATCCCGAGCCGGGTCGACTTGTCCGCGTACGCGGGCCCGATCCCCCGGCGGGTCGTTCCGATCTGCAGCTTCCCGAGCCGCCGCTCGCTCGCGCCGTCGAGCGCGACGTGCCACGGCATGATCAGGTGCGCGTTGCCCGAGAGCCGCACGGTCTCGGTCGAAATGCCGCGCGCCTCGAGGTCGTCGAGCTCCTCGACGAAGACGCCGGGATCGACGACGAGGCCGGCGCCGAGGACGCACTCCTTGCCCCACAGGATCCCCGAGGGCATGTGCTTGAACTTGTACGTCTCGCCGTCGGCGATGATCGTGTGGCCCGCGTTGGGGCCGCCCTGGTAGCGGCAGACGAGGTCGGAATGCTGGGCGAGCAGATCGACGATCTTGCCCTTGCCCTCGTCCCCCCACTGCGCGCCGACGATGACTGTCGCGGGCACGACGAACCAGTGTGCCAGAAGCCCCAGCCGTCGCCGTGGTCATTTCGAGGGTCATGAATCCGGCGAGGCTGCCGATAAGGATCACGAGCCCCGGTTGGGTTGGCCGCAGACCCTCCTCCGGGGCTCTTCCTATGCCGCGAGGTCGGCGAACTTCGCGTAGCGCTTCAGGAACGACAGCTTCTCCGAGCCGGTCGGCCCGTTGCGATGCTTCGCGCAGATCACCTCGGCCAGGCCCTGCTGGTCGGACTCCTCGTTGTAGTACTCGTCGCGGTAGATGAAGAAGACGAGGTCGGCGTCCTGCTCGATCGCGCCCGACTCGCGGAGGTCGGACAGGATCGGCCGCTTGTCGTGGCGCTGCTCGACTGCGCGCGAGAGCTGCGACATGGCGAGCACAGGAGTGTCGAGGTCGCGCGCGAGCACCTTCAACTGACGCGAGATCTGCGACACCTCCTGCACGCGGTTCTCGACCGAGGCGCCCGAGGTCATCAGCTGCAGGTAGTCGACGATGATCAACCCGAGCTTCGGCTCCTGCGTCTTGAGCCGCCGCGCCTTGGCGCGGATCTCCATCATCGTGATCGACCCGGTGTCGTCGACGTAGATCGGCGCCTTCGCGAGCTTGTCGCACGCCGCGGTCAGGCGCGGCCAGTCGTCGACTGCGAGCTTGCCCGTGCGGAGGCGGTTCGACTCGACCTTGGCCTCGCTGCACATCAGCCGCTGCGTGACCTCGGACTTCGACATCTCGAGCGTGAACAGGGCCACCGGAGTCTTCGTGCGCACGCCGAGGTTCGCGGCCATGCCGAGCCCGAGCGCGGACTTGCCCATGCTCGGCCGGGCGGCGACGATGATCAGGTTGCCGGGTTGGAACCCGCCCGTGATCCGGTCGATGTCACGGAAGCCGGACGGCACACCGGTCAGGTCTTCGCCGGCCTCGTAGAGCTGGGTGATCCGCTCGAAGCTCTCCTTGAGCAGCTCCTCGATGTGGCTGAACTCGGACGCGACCCGGCTCTGTGAGAGCTCGAAGATGACCTGTTCCGCCTGGTCGACGAGCTCCTGCGCGTCGCCCGGCCGCTCCCAGCCGAGCCGCGCGACCTCGCCGCCGACGCGGATCAGGCCGCGCAGTGTCGCCATCTCGCGGACGATCTTGGCGTAGTGCGCCGCGTTCGCAGTCGCCGGGACGAGCGCCGCCAGCTCGTGGATCCGCTCTCGTCCACCCGCCCCGTCGAGGTCGCCGCGCTCCTCGAGCTCGTCGACGAGCGTGATCGCGTCGACCGGCTCGCCTCGCGCGTACAGCGAGAGCGTCGAGCGGTAGATCTTCGCGTGGCTCTCCCGGTAGAAGTCGCCGGCGTCGAGGACCTCGCTGACGGCCCCGATCGCACCCGGGGAGAGCATCATCGCGCCGAGGACAGACTCCTCGGCGTCGAGGTTCTGCGGCGGAACAGGGGCGTCCCGGGTTGACGAAGCGAGCACGGCCACGTCGGAATTAGTGGTGGCTGGAAGCGCCGATTTCAACGGGTGGACAACCGTTTTTCGCACAGGGTCGGCCCGAGCCGAAACATGCCCGCTTGCAGGGTCAGGGAACACACGTTCGTCCGATTGTCCCCAGCCTGTCGGATGTCATCCCCAGCTCGCTGAACACGATCCGCGCGTGAATTTCGCGCTGCCAGCGGATTCTTCGTCGATTCGTCCACAGGCTGGGCAGAAGCCTGTGGAGAATTAGTTCGCCTCTTGTGACTCCTCCGGCGCGGGCTCGGCTTCGGCAGCGGCCTCGGCCTCCGGCTCCTCGACCGCCTCCTCCTCCGCGATCTCCTCCTCGATCGCGGCTTCGGCGGCGGCGCGCTGCTCCTCGGCCTGCGCCTCGACCGCAGCAGCTTCCGCCGCCGCGGCCTCCTCGATCGCCTGCAACTCGTCCTCCGGCGGGAGCTCCCCGCCCTCGGGCACCACCAGCACGCGCGTCTCGACGGTCACATCCGCGAACAGCTCGATCGGAACCTGGTAGCGGCCGATCCGCTTCAGGGGCTCCTCGAGCCCGATCTTCCGGCGGTCGACCCGGACCTTGAGCTTCTCCCAGATCGCGTCCGCGAGGTTCGTCTGGGTGACCGACCCGAAGAGGACGCCCTTCTCGCCGGCCTTGACGTCGAAGCGAAGCTCCGCCTGGCCGAGCCGCTGCGCGATCTCCTGCGCCTGCTCGAAGCTCTGCGCCTCGTTCAGCGCGCGGCGCGCGTTCACCTTCTCGAGCTCCTTCACGCGCGAGGGCGTCGCCGGCTCCGCGAGCTTCCGCGGCAGCAGGAAGTTCCGCGCGTAGCCGCGCGCGACGTCGACGACCTCGCCGCGCAGGCCGAGCTTGTCCACGTCTTCCCGGAGAACGATCTTCATGTCAGTTCGACACGTACGGCAGAAGAGCCATTTCGCGTGCGCGCTTCACGGCGACGGCCACCTGGCGCTGGTGGCGGCGGCACGTGCCGGTGATGCGGCGGGAGCGGATCTTGCCCTTCTCGGAGACGTAGCGGCGAAGCTGGTTGAAGTTCTTCCAGTCCACCTCGTCGATCTTCTCCTTGCAGAAGTAGCAGGGCCGGCGCTTGCCGGGCCGCTCCATCGGCTGACGACGGCGGCCGCCCTGACGGTCTTTCTGGTCTCGGTCGCTCCGCGCCATCAGAAGGGAATGTCGTCGTCGTTCGCGTTGCCGAAGTCGGCGTTCTCGGTCGTCGCTGCGCCGGCGGGCACGAACTGGCGCTCGCCGCCGCCGCCGCCGCTCTCCGCGTCACCGCGGCTGCCGAGGAACTGGACGCTGTCGGCGATGATCTCGACCGCCTGGCGCTTGGAGCCGTCCTGCGCCTCCCACTCCCGCCAGTCGAGCCGGCCGTCGACGCCCACGGGGCGGCCCTTCGAAAGGTACTGCGCGCAGCTCTCGCCCTGGTTGCCCCAGACCGTGACGTCGAAGTAGTTCGGCTTGTCGCCCCACTCGCCGGTCTGCCCATCCTTCTGGCGCGTGTTCACGGCCAGGCGCAGCTTGCAGACCGCCGTGCCGCTCGGCGTGTGGCGCAGCTCGGGATCCTTGGTCAGGTTTCCGACGAGGACGACTCGGTTGATGTTCGCCATTTACTCCTCTCCTTCCAACTGTTCCGCGGCGTCGGGCTCGGGCCCGGCACCGGATTCGGCGAGCGTTCCAGCGTACTCCGGCTCGCGGTCGGAGCTCGGCGGCGGTCCCGAAGGGGTCGCGCCGGGCTTCAGTCGCTTGACTGCGAGATGGCGGAGGACGCCGTCAGTGATTTTGAGCACGCGTGAGATCTCGTCCAGCGTTCCCGGCTCGGCCGTGAAGGTCAGGAGGTGGTAGGTGCCTTCGGCCTTGTGGTCGATCTCGTAGGCGAGCCGGCGGCGTCCCCAGACGTCGTGGCTCTCGAAGGTTCCGCCTCCTTGCTCGACGAGCTCTCGCGTGCGCGTGACGATCTCGTTCTGCCGCTCCTCGGGGAGCTCGACGTCGAACAGCAGCAGGATCTCGTAGTCGATCACGTTCCCTCTGGCCTCCTTCGGTCTGAGTCGGCCTCGCTCGTGGTGGCGCCGCTCGGGAACGAGGCGGCGGGTGGCGAGGCAGGTGCCGGGCGACACTGTAGCATCGGCCTCGTGCAAGGCCGGCTGGCCCTCCTGCTCGGTGGAGCCGTGGTCGCGGGAGGCGTTGCCTACCGCTTCGTCGTCCGCCGTCCGCCTGCGCCGGCCGTTCCCGAGCCGCACGCGGAAGCGCTGAAGTCGAAGCTCGCGGAGTCGAGGGTCGTGGCCGAGGACCGCGAGGAGTTCGAGGCCGCCGAGACGCCGGTCGACCAGGCCGAGGCCGTCCCGCCCGAGCTCGGCGACCGCCGCGCTTCAGTCCACGAGCGCGGTCGAGAGCTGGCGGAGCAGATGCGCCAGAACGCCACGCCTCCTGAGTAGCGTCTGGGGTCAGACCCCGTAACAAGTTTGTGACGGCTCAGGGGCGCGGCTCGGCTCCGATTACGGCCGTCGGGCCGCGCGCCGTGACAGTTCTGTGCTGCTTTCGGCGCTGTTTGTTACCGGGGTCTGACCCCGTCAGCGCGCTGGGGTGAAGGCGGCCACTCCGGCGGTGAACCCGCGCGCTACCTTCCACTGGTACGAGCTCGACTGGAGGCGACGACGTTCGGAGGGGTTCGTCATGAAGCCGGTCTCGACGAGGATCGCGGGCACGTTCGCCCAGTTGAAGCCGGTCAGGTCGCTCCGCCCCGCGAGCCCGTTGTCCGCGGCGCCAGTGGCGGCGACCGTCGCTCGCTGCACGAGGCGGGCCGCCCGCAGACTGCGTGCGTAGATGTCGCTCGTCCAACCGCGGTGGTACGAGGGATAGAGCGTCGCCAGCCCATGGCGTGACGGGTCGGTCGAGCCGTCCGCGTGAATCCGGAGCATGAGCGCGGCGTGGCGCCGGTTGCAGAACTGCGCGCGGGCGACATTCCCGCCGGTTCCGTACCGGAAGACAGGCCCGGTCCGCGTCATCGCGACCCGGTAGCCACGGCGCAGGAGGAGCGTTCGAGTCTTCCTGGCGATCGCGAGCGCGACCGCGGCCTCACCGGAGGCTCCTCCCCCGTCTTTGATCTTGTAGACGCGCGAGCCGGGCCCGATCGGCTCCGTCTGGCGCCCGACGGCGGGCGGCGTCCCATGGCCCGGGTCGAGGCAGATCAACGCAGCGGCTACGGCCTCGGCGATCATCGCGAACGATGCTAGAGGGCCGCGCGCTCGGCGCTGCGCAGGCCGCGCCACGCCCACACTGACAACCCGACGGCCATCGCGATCGCGACGGGGAACGCGACGGATACATGCTCCGTCGAGCCCGAGATCAGGCTCCGCCCGGCCTCGAGCAACGAGGTCGCCGGGTTGACGCTCGCGACCGAGTGCAGCCAGCCGCTGAGCAGCGCCAGCGGAACGTAGACGGGCGCGAAGAAGAGCGTCAGGAAGACCGGCAGCTGCATGATCGGCCCCGCCTGGACGGTGCGCAGGCGCATCGCGATCCCGCTCGCCCAGAGCGTCCCGGCGAGGTTCACGATCAGCGCGAGCGCGTAGAGCGCGACGAGGTCGATCCCGCTGCCGCCGACCTGCATGCCCACCGCGAGCGCGACGATGGTCAGAATCGTCGCCGTGACCGCCCAGCGCCCCGCGGCTGCGAGCGCATAGCCGGCGACGATCCCGCTGCGCCTCGGCGCCGCAATCAGTAGCCGCCGCGCGAATCCGTACTCGAAGTCGCGCGCGATCCCGAAGCCGGTGAACACGCCGCCGAACGCGGCCGACTGGAGCAGGACGAACACGAACTGGAACGCCGTGTACCCGTTCGGGAAGTCGAAGCCCGGGATGTCCGTGACGCGCGACAGCCCGCCTGCGAATGCGGTGAAGAAGAAGAGCGGGAAGATCATCCCGGGCAAGAACAGCGACGGCGTCGTGAACACGTTGTGCAGCACGCGCCACGCGACCGCAAACGCCACCGACCAGAAACTCCTCATGTCCGCGTCAACCTCAGCTGGAGCGCCCAGTTCGCAAGCACCATCGCCGCGCCCGCGAGCAACGCCGCGAAGCCGAACGCGAGCCCCAGCGCCTCCCAGTCCCAGCCCGTGATGATCAGGCTGCGCAGCCCTTCGATCAGGTACGAGATCGGGTTGAAGGTCGCGACCGTCCGGAACCAGTCGGCCTGGATCAGGTTCCGCGGCAGGTTCATCGACGAGAGAAACAGGCCGACGAAGAGGAGGGGAAAGAGGCCCTGCACCGCCTCGCCCGAGCCGGTCCGCAGCGCGAAGAACGCGCCAAGGGCGCCGAATGCGATCGCGACCCCCGTCGCGAGGATGATCAGGACGATCCCGCCGACGATGCCCGACTCCAGTCGGACTCCGGCGATCAGCCCGACCGTCAGGTAGTAGCAGTTCTGGACGAAGGCGAGCACCGCGATCCCGCCGAGTTGGCCGACGATCAGCGCCCCGCCTCGCAGCGGAGTGAGCGCCAGCCGGTTCAAGAAGCCGGTCTGGATGTCCCGCGCGAGATCCGTCCCCGCGTTCATGGTCGCGAAGAGCGCGCCCTGGATGAACGGGAAGGCGAGGAAGAAGGCGAGGAAGGACTTCGACGGGAAGCCGGGGAGTTTCGTCGCCGGGCTGAGACCCGCCGAGGTGACGGCGAGGAGCGCGGTCGGAAAGACGAACGGGAAGATGATGTTCGCCGGCTGGCGCGCGGTCCGCACGATCGAGCGGCGCGCGACGTACCCGACCTGCGCGAGGGCGCTCACCCGGCTTCGACTTCGGCTTCTTCTTCTTCTTCTTCTTCTTGTCGTCGGCGGCGCCTTCGAGCGAGCGGCCCGTCTTGGCGAGGAAGACGTCGTCGAGGCTCGGGGCGTGGAGCGCGAGGTTCTCGATCTTGATCCCTTCGGCGTCGAGCGCCCGGACGATTCCGGCGAGATCCTGGACGCCGTGCTCGAGCCGGACCGCCACGCCCTTCGCCGAGCCGCCGGTCGGCTCGCCGAACTGCTCGAGGATGCGCGCGATCGACTCCGGCGTGGCGCCGTCGGCGGGAATCGCCTCGACCGTCGGCCGGCCGATCTGCGCCTTCAGCAGCGCGGGCGTGCCCTCGGCCACGATGTGCCCGTGGTCGATGATCCCGACGCGGTCGGCGAGCGAGTCGGCCTCCTCCAGGTACTGAGTGGTCAGGAAGACGGTGACGCCGTCCTCGCGCGCGAGCCGCGCCACCTCGTTCCAGAGCGCGCTCCGGCTCTGCACGTCGAGCCCGGTGGTCGGCTCGTCGAGGAAGAGGATCGTCGGCCGGTGCGCGAGCGCCAGCGCAAGGTCGAGCCTGCGCTTCATCCCGCCCGAGTAGCCGCCCACCTTACGGTCGGCCGCGAGCGTGAGCCCGACCCGCTCGAGCAGTTCCTGCGAGCGGACGCGGCGCTCTGAGCGGCCGATCCCGTGCAGCGCACACTGGAGGTTGAGGTGCTCACGGCCGGTGAGCAGGTTGTCGAGCGCAGCCTCCTGGAGAGCGGCGCCGATCGCGGTGCGCACCTTGGGCCCGTCCTTGACGATGTCGAAGCCGGCCACGCGCGCGGTGCCCGAGGTGGGGGGCAGGAGCGTCGTCAGCATGTGGACCGTCGTCGACTTCCCGGCGCCGTTCGGCCCCAGGAAGCCGTAGATCTCACCGGGCTCGACGCGGAGGTCGATCCCGTCGACCGCCCGGATGTCGCCCTTGAACGTGCGAACGAGCCCCTCGGCCTCGATCCCGTGCGCTTTGGCCACCCGGCCGACTCTACCGACGCGCTCTCGGTCGCCTCTGCGAGCGCTACGCAGCGACGGTTTGGCTCTGATGCGCCAGCTCGACGAGTCCGGCCAGCAACTCGGTTAGGGCCGCGCCCGTGTTCTCGTCCGTCAGGTTCAGGTCGGGATCGAACCGCTCCCACGCGATCGGGAGCGCGACCTGCGGCTCTTCGAGCACGACCGCGCCTGGAAACAGCAGCGCGTCGCGCACCTGCTGTTGCGCGCGCCGCGTCCCACCGCGTCCGCTCGACGCGCCCACGATCGCAACCGGCTTCCAGCGCAGCACGGACGCGAGCGCGGGCCGCGAGAGCCAGTCGATCGCGTTCTTCAAGACGCCGGACGTCCCGCGGTTGTACTCGGGCGTCGCGAGCAGGAGCGCGTCGGCCTCCGCCACGGCTTTACGCAGCTCGGCGACCGGCTCGGGATCGCCAACCGATTCGACGTCGTCGTTGTAGAGCGGGATCCGCGACAGGTCGAAGATCTCGAGCTCCACGTCCGGCGGAGCCAGCTCGGCCGCAGCCCGCAGGAGCGCTGTGTTGTACGAGCGCTCCCGCAGGCTGCCGGAGATGCCGAGGATCTTGGTCACGAACGGACCGCGGTGATGTCGGCGGTGATCTCCACGCGAGTCGGGCCCCACTCGATCTCGCCCTGGACGCGGAAGAGCGTCTTCTCGACGCCGTCGGCGTCCTTGCCGGTCGCCTGGAACTTCGCGTCCAGCTCGACCGGGATCGCGACCTCCTTGACGGTCAGGTCGCCAAAGATCCGGTGGCGGTCGCCGTCGACGTGCTCGATGCGACTCGACTCGAACCTGATCTCCGGAAACCGCTCGGTGGCGAGCAGGTCGTTCGACCGGAGGTGCTCGTCGCGCATCTCGTTGTCGGTGAGCACGCTCGTCGTGCGGACGACGCCTTGCGCGGACTGCTCCTCGCCGCCCTCGACGGTACCCTCGAAGTCGGTGAACCGGCCGCTGATCGACTTCATCATCGAGTCCGTGTCGACGACGTCGAAGCGGATGCTCGAGTGGACCGGGTCGACCGTCCACGTCCCGGTGGGGATGAGGGTCGAGGTCTCTGTCTGGATGGCTGTCATTTGGTCTCCTTCCCTGTCTGGTGCTAATATTTGTGCGCTCAATAGTTGAGCGATCATGAATATAGCGGAGAATGATTGAGTAGTCAAGTAACTAATCTCAGAGGCATCGAGCTCGAGGCGTGGATCAACTTCCTGCGCGCGCACGCGGCCGTGACGCGCCAGTTCAACGCCGAGCTGCTCGCAACGCACGCGCTGACGATCAACGACTTCGACGTCCTCGCGCAGCTCAGCCGCGCCCCCGACCAGGCCCTCAAGCGGGTCGACCTCGCCGAGCGCGTGCTCCTTACGCCGTCGGGGATCACGCGACTGCTGAAGGGTCTCGAGGAGGCCGGCTGGGTGAGCAACCGTCCGTGCGCCGAGGACGCGCGCGTGACCTACGCGGTGCTCACGCCCAAGGGGAGCAAGAAGCTCGAGCAAGCGCGGAAGACGCATGTCGCCAGCGTGCGAGCTCTCTTCTCGGAGCGCTTCGAGCACGAGGAGCTCGAGACCCTGGCATCGCTCCTCGAGCGGCTGCCGCAACGCGAGACCGCGTGCGATTGATCGAGCTGAGGCCGATGACGCCCGAGTTTCTCGAGGCGGTCCTCGAGGGCGACCGCGAGCGAGCCGCGAAGGAGCTGGACGTCCGGTTGCCCGACGCCTTTCCGGGTGAAGGCGTCGTACGGTTCTTCACGCTCCGGCTCGGCCAGATGCGCCGCGACGAGCGCTTCCGGGAGTGGTGC
This sequence comes from uncultured Actinomycetes bacterium, assembly GCA_963850415.1. GTDB lineage: Bacteria > Actinomycetota > Thermoleophilia > Gaiellales > Gaiellaceae > VAXT01. The sequence continues at coordinate 129,415 of CAWKLE010000003.1, read as the reverse complement.
CCGCACGCGGTCGTCCTCGACGGGCAGATGATCGGGCACGCCGGCTACCACGGCCCGCCCGGCGTGAACGCCAACCAGAGCCCCGACGCGATCGAGATCGGCTACACGATCGAGGAGCCGTGGCGCGGCCACGGGTACGCGACGGAGGCCGCCACCGAGCTCTTGCGCCGGGCCGAGGAGCGCGGCGTGCGCCACTACGTCGCGTCGGCGACGCCGGACAACGAGCCCTCGCTCGCGATCATCCGCAAGCTCGGCTTCCGGCAGACCGGCGAGGCGATCGACGAGGAGGACGGGCTGGAGCTCGTCTTCGAGCTCGAGCGCTAGCCCCTGACCGTCAGGCCAGGAAATACACGAGGAACGTGATCGTGAGCAGGATCACGACGGCCAGCGTGACGACGAGCATCACGCCTCCGAGGAGGATCGGCATGCTCTCCTCGTCCTTGCCTCGCGCAGCTTTGCGGTAGAGCCTCTTTGGCGTCTGAGCGGGATCTGTCATCCAGGCGGTTGTTCCCGATCCGAGCGACGCTAATCAGGCGTGCTGCACGACCGGGACGTCCGCGCTCGGTTCCTGCGCCGGCGCGGCCGCGAGCGGGAGCTCGACGACGAAGGTCGAGCCCTGGCCATCCTTCGAGCTGACGGTCAGCCTCCCGTCCATCCGGCGGACGAGCTCGCGGCAGATGTAGAGGCCGAGCCCGGTGCCGCCCACAGCGCCGGAAAGCTGAGGGTCGACCCGGTAGAACTTGCCGAAGATCCGCTGCTCCTCGCCGTTCGGGATGCCCAGGCCCTCGTCGCGCACCGATACGCGGAGGGTCGTTCCGTTCCGCTCGACTCGCACCTCGACCGCGCCCCCGTGCGGCGAGTACTTGACGGCGTTGTCGACCAGGTTGATCAAGACCTGCCGGAGCTTGTCCTCGTCGCCGGCGACGAACGAGCCCGGTTCCATCGCGACGAGCTCGAGCGTGACGTTCTCCCGATCGGCGAAGCAGGTGCGCATCTGCTCGACGACGTCCTTCGCGAGGCGGGTGACGTCGAGCGGTCGGGTCTCGAGCTGCAGGCGTCCCGAGTCGATCCGGTTCGCGAGCAAGATGTCCGCGGCGACGCGTGAGAGCCGCTTCGACTCCTGCGCGATCACCTTGAGCAGGCGCTGCCGCTTCTCGTCGTCGATCGCGATGTCGTCTCGGAGCAGCGTCTGCGCCGAGCCGTAGATCGCGGCGAGCGGCGTGCGGAGCTCGTGCGAAACGGTGGCGACGAACTCTCCCTTGAGCTCGTCGAGCGCGCGCTCCTCGGTCAGGTTCCGGAACGCGTAGACGACGCCGTCCTCGAATGCGACGCCGGAAATCGAAAGCCAGATCTCGCGCCCTCCGATCACGAACGGGAGCGTCCTCGCGTCGGTGCTGCCCGGTCCGGGGGCCGATGCGACAGGAACGGTCGGCCCGACCGCGTGCCAGTCGGGCAGGACATCATCAGCGGGCATCCCGAGGACTTCGCTCGGCGTGAGCCCCGTGACCGCGGCGGCCGCGGGATTCCAGTGCTGGATAACGCCCGCGTCGTCGACCAGGAAGACACCGTCGTCGACGTGCTCGAGCACTCTCGCGTAGCGCTTCAGCGCGAGCTGCTGCCGCTGGACCTCGCGGTCGAGCCGGCGCAGCTCGATCGCGCGCTCGAGCGAGGCGATGAAGTACTCAGGGTCGATCGGCTTCGCGACGAAGTCGTACGCGCCGCCGCGAAGCGCCCGGACGGCGAGCTCGTGGTCGGCGTGGCCGCTGATCAGAAGCGTCGGCGTTCCCGGCCGCATCCTCCCGATCTCCTCGAGCAGGGCGAGGCCGTCGATCCCGGGCATCTTGACGTCGGTCACGATCGCGTCGTAGTCGATTTCCTTCATCCGCTCGAGCGCATCCGCTCCCGCGTCCGAGGTGTCGATCCGGATTCCCTCGATGCCGAGCAAGATCGACTGCGGGAGCGTCTCGAGCAGCGCGACGTCGTCGTCGACGAGCAAGATCCTCGCGTCGGTCATTTTGCTGACATCGCTCTTCTATGCGCCGTTTCGCTGAGCATCGGCGCAGGCATGACGGGAGTCTTCTTGGCCACAGGTACTACCCTCCCTGGAGGACTAAATCGTTCTGAATGGCGAGGCTGCGTTTTCATTCTGCGCGCTGTCTTTGAGCCCCGCAATAGGCTGTTCAGAGCGGCTTCAGGCCATTTCTACTGCTATCTGGCCGAATCTGACGAAATCGATTCTCTCGAGCCGGCGAAATCCCTCTTTCGGCGCTGGCAAAGTGGAATATGAGCGGCCCGCAGAGCGTTCCTTTCACTGTGAGGGTGGGGACCCGTTCGGCTCCCATGACGCCCTCCGTGAAGGAGGAGATTTCTTTGAAGCAGATACACCCTGAGCTGATGCTCACGAACGTTCGCTGTACGTCCTGCGACACGACATTCACCACCCGCTCGACGCGCAGCGAGCTGGTCGTCGATGCCTGCTCGAACTGTCATCCGGCCTACACCGGCAGAGAGCGCGCTACCTCGAGTGGCAGCCGCATCGCTCGCTTCGAGCAGCGGCGGCAGAAGGCGAGGACTGTGTGACCGTGATCATGGAAGAGCCGATTCAGGCGTTCCTCGGCAGCGCCGAGGAGCGCGGCACGATCGAGGAGAGCGAGCTCGAGGCCTTCGCGGCCGAGCACGATCTCGACGAGGAGGAGCTCGCCGCGCTACGGGCCGAGCTCGAGGCTCGCGAGGTCGACGTCGCCGCGCCCGTGCCCGATGCGGTTGAGGGCCACGAGCTCCCGGGCACGACCGACGCTCTGACCCTGTTCATGACCAGGGCCGGTCGCTACCCGCTGCTGACCGCGGCCGAGGAAGTCGCGCTCGCCAAGCGGATCGAGCGCGGAGACGCCGCGGCGAAGGAGCGCATGATCAACTCCAACCTGCGGCTCGTGATCTCGATCGCCAAGCGCTACCAGGGGCACGACGTGCCGCTGCTCGACCTCGTCCAGGACGGGGTGATCGGGCTGAACCGCGCCGCTGAGAAGTTCGACTGGCGGCGCGGCTTCAAGTTCTCGACGTACGCGACCTGGTGGATCCGGCAGGCCTGCCAGCGTGCGATCTCGAGCCAGTCGGCCACGATTCGCGTTCCCACTCACGTCCACGAGCGTCGGCTCAAGCTCGCACGGATCGCCGGCCGGCTGCGCACGCAGCTGGGACGCGAGCCGACCCGCGAGGAGCTGGCCGAGGCCGCGGAGCTGTCGCCACGTCACGTCGACGAGGCGCTCGATGCGGCCGAGGCGCCGGTGTCGTTGAACCAGCGCGTCGGCGCCGATGACGAGGGCGAGCTCGGCGATCTCTTTGGCGACCCGTTTGCGGCGGATCCGGAGGATCAGGCTGTCGACTCGCTGCAGCGGCTCGAGGTGCGGCGCGCCCTGGGCCAGCTGCCGGAGCGTGAGCGTCGCGTGCTCGAGCTGCGTTTCGGGCTCGACGGCGATCCTCGGCCGCTGGAGACGATCGGCAAGGAGCTCGGCATCTCCCGCGAGCGCGTCCGCCAGATCGAGGGTGAGGCGATGGCCCAGCTCGCGGAGCTGCTTGGCGCCCTGGAGGCCGGCGCAGACGAGCTGGAGCAGGCTGCCTAGGCCCAGCTAGGCTCGTAGCTGGGCGATGAGAGAGATCCTCGACCAGCTCAAACGATGGCGAGACCGCGGCGACGAGCACATGGCTCTCGCCACGGTGCTCGCCACACGGCGTTCGGCGCCCCGGCCGGTCGGCTCGAAGCTGGCGGTGTCTGAGCAGGGAGAGTTGGCAGGGTCGGTCTCGGGCGGCTGCGTCGAGAGCGAGGTTGCAGTCGCTGCACGCGACGTCCTCGCCCGCGGCGAGCCGACGGTGCTCACCTACGGGATCTCAGACGAGCAGGCCGGCTCGGTCGGCCTGCCCTGCGGCGGCGAGATCGACGTCGGCATCGAGCGCGTCGCGCTGAGCGAGCTCGAGCGGCTCGCGGAGGAGTCCGCTCCCAACCGGCTCGTCGTCTTCGGGGCGGTCGACATCGCCGAGGCTCTCTGTCGTGGAGCTGAGGAGCTCGGGTGGGAGACCGTCGTCGCCGACCCGCGAGCGACCTACGCGACCCGGGAGCGAATCGGGAGCGCGGACGAGCTGCTCGTCGAGTGGCCGGACACGGCGCTCGAGCGCGTCGTCCTGGACGACAAGACTGCCGTCGTCGTGCTCACGCACGAGGAGCGACTCGACATTCCTGCACTCTCGGTCGCGCTCCGCAGCGAGGCCTTCTACGTCGGCGCGCTCGGCTCACGGCGCACGCAGGAGCGCCGCCGGGAGCGGTTGCTCGCGGAGGGCCTGTCCGAGACGGAAATCGAGCGACTCTCGGGCCCGACTGGTCTCGATCTCGGAGCGGAGACGCCCGCCGAGACGGCAGTTTCGATCCTCGCCGAGGTCCTCGCGGTCCGCGCAGGACGCTCCGGAGGACGGCTCAGAGACGGCTCGGACCGCATCCACGCCGAACTCCAGCCAAAATAGGCCCGTGGCAAAGGTCCTCTGTGTCCTCTACGACGATCCCGTCGACGGCTACCCGCCGAAGTACGCGCGTGACGCAATCCCCGAGATCGCCGGCTACCACGGTGGCCAGACGACCCCGTCGCCCGAGTCGATCGACTTCACGCCCGGGGAGCTGCTCGGCAGCGTCTCCGGCGAGCTCGGCCTCCGGAGCTTCATCGAGGGCCGCGGGCACGAGCTCACGGTCACGTCCGACAAGGACGGGCCCGACTCGGCCTTCGAGCGCGAGCTTCCGGACGCGGAGATCGTCATCTCGCAGCCGTTCTGGCCCGCGTACCTGACCGCCGAGCGGATCGCCAAGGCGCCGAACCTGAAGCTGGCCGTGACCGCCGGCATCGGGTCCGACCACGTCGACCTCCAGGGCGCGATCGAGAACGGGATCACGGTCGCCGAGGTCACGTACTCGAACTCGATCAGCGTCGCGGAGCACGTCGTGATGATGATCCTGGCGCTCGTTCGCAACTACCTGCCCTCGAACAGGATCGTGCTCGACGGCGGCTGGAACATCGCGGACGCCGTCTCGCGGTCGTACGACCTGGAGGGCATGCAGGTCGGGACCGTCGGCGCGGGCCGCATCGGCTCGGCCGTGCTCCGCCGCCTGAAGCCGTTCGAGGTCGGGCTCCATTACACGGACCGCCACCGGCTGCCTGAGGAGGTCGAGCAGGAGCTCGGCGTCACGTACCACGAGACTCCGGAGGAGCTCGTTGCGGTGTGCGACGTGGTCACGATCAACGCACCGCTCCATCCCGAGACCGAGCATCTCTTCGACGCGGAGCTGATCGGCCGCATGAAGCGCGGCGCCTATCTCGTGAACACGGCCCGCGGGAAGATCTGCGATCGGGACGCCATCGCGGCGGCGTGCGAGAGCGGCCAGCTCGCCGGGTACGCGGGCGACGTCTGGTTCCCGCAGCCTGCGCCCCGCGACCACCCCTGGCGGTCGATGCCGCACCATGGGATGACCCCGCACACGTCCGGCTCGAGCCTCTCCGCGCAGGCCCGCTACGCGGCCGGGACGCGCGAGATCCTCGAGTGCTGGTTCGACGGCCGCCCGATCCGCGACGAGTACCTGATCGTCGATCGCGGCCATCTCGCCGGCGCCGGCGCGCACTCGTACAGCGAGGGCGACGCGACCAGCGGCTCGGACGAAGCCGCGCGCTTCAAGTCCGGCTGACCGCTTAGGAGCCGGCCCGCTGGGCGACGAACTCGTCAACGTCTGGGACTACGAGCGCGCCGCGGAGGCTCGGCTCGACCCCGGCGCGTTCGGCTACGTCGTGGGCGGCGCGAACGACGAGTGGACGCTGCGGGAGAACCGGACGGCGTTCGAGCGCTGGATCCTGCGGCCGCGGATGCTCGTCGACGTCTCGCGGGTGACGACCGAGACGACGGTGCTCGGGACGAAGAGCTCGATGCCCCTGTTCGTGGCGCCGACGGCCTTCCAGCGGACGGTGCACCCGGACGGCGAGCTCGCGATGGCTCGTGCCGCTGCGGCCGCCGGGACCGTCATGTGCCTCTCCACGTTCGCGACGGCGACGATCGAGGAGGTCGACGAAGCCGCGCCCGGTGCGTCGCGCTGGTTCCAGCTCTACTGGTCGACCGACCGCGAGTTCGTCCGCGACGTCGTCGACCGGGCCGAGGCGGCTGGGTCAACGGCAGTGATCGTGACGGTCGACCTGCCGCGTCTCGGCCGGCGGGAGCGGGATCTCCGCACCGGGTTCGAGGTTCCCGAGGAGCTGCCCGTTCCCACCTTTCTCGCGCTCGCCGAGGCTGCGAGAGCGGTGTCGCCGGAGGACATCAGCTGGGCGGTCGACGACACGCTCACCTGGGACGACCTGGAGTGGCTGCGCTCCGTCTCGTCGCTGCCGCTGCTCGTGAAGGGGATCCTCACGGCCGAGGACGCTGTGCTCGCAGCGGAGGCCGGCGCGGCCGGGGTCGTCGTCTCCAACCACGGCGGCCGGCAGCTCGACGGAGTGGCGGCGGCCCTCGACGCGCTGCCGGAGGTGGCCGAGGCCGTCGGCGACCGGCTGGCCGTGCTGATGGACGGCGGCATTCGACGCGGAGCCGACGTCGTCAAGGCGCTCGCGCTCGGGGCGCAGGCGGTTCTCGCCGGCAGGCCGCCTCTGTGGGGCCTCGCCGTCGACGGCTCCGACGGGGTCGAGCGGGTGCTCGGCCTGCTCCGCGACGAGCTCGAGCTTGCCCTGGCACTCTGCGGCTGCACGTCACCTGCCCAGGTCACGCGGGCGCATGTCGGCCGCGCCGTCCTCTGACCGCGTTTGGCAGCGACCCAAACGGGCAGCACCAGGTGACAACCGAGAAAGGGGTCACATGGAAACGATCAAGAAATCGATCGACGTCAACGTTCCTGTCAGCACGGCGTACAACCAGTGGACGCAGTTCGAGGAGTTCCCGAAGTTCATGGACGGCGTCGAGTCGGTGACGCAGGTCGACGACACGAATCTGCGCTGGGTCGCCAAGATCGGCGGCGCGCAGCGTGAGTGGAACGCGGAGATCGTGGAGCAGGTCCCCGATCAGAAGATCGGCTGGCGGGCGACGTCCGGAAATGGGCCGAACGGGATGGTCACGTTCGAGTCGATGGGCCCGGACACGACTCTCATCACGGTTGAGATGTCGTACGAGTCCGAAGGCCTGGTGGAGCAGCTCGGGGCGAAGGTCGGGATGGACTCGCGGCAGGTCGGCGAGGACCTGAAGCGCTTCAAGCAGCTCGTCGAGACGACCGGGGCAGAGACGGGCGCCTGGCGCGGCGAGGTGCACGCGGGCGAGCAAACGAGCTAAGGAATCACGTCCCGCGCGGGCCGATGGTCCGCGCGGGACCTCTTTCGGTGCGAACATCGGCGCGTGCTCTACGACGCGGAGCTCCATGAGCCGCTGACGGACGAGGCGTGGGACGAGGGCCGCGTTCGCAACGCTGTCGCTCGGCGCATTGCCGACGCCGACGCGGCGTTCGATGCGGACCGGCTGTGGCCGGCCGAGGAATGGGACGGCTACATGGCGACGCCGCCGCTCAAGGATCTCTACGTCGGTGCGTCGGGCGTGATCTGGGCGCTCGACGCGCTCAGGCGGCGCGGTCTCGCGGAGACCGGCATCGACCTCGCGGCGGCGGCGCTGAGGACGCTCGAGGCCTGGCGGGAACTGCCGGACTACGCGCAGTGGGACCCCGTGCCGGATGCGGCGGCCTCGGCGCTCCTGACCGGCGAGAGCGGGCCGCTGATCGTCGCGTGGCGGCTCGCTCCGAGCGGCGAGCTCGCGGATGAGCTCTTCGCGCGCGTGCGCGAGAACGTCGGCAATGAGGCGGTCGAGATCATGTGGGGCGCGCCCGGGACGATGCTCGCGGCTCAGGCGATGCTCGAGTGGACCGGGGAGGAGCGCTGGGCCGATGCGTGGCGGGAGAGCGCCGCGTCGGTCTGGGCGGCCAGGGACGACGACGGCCTGTGGACGAACCGCCTCTACGGAGAGACGTTCCGCAGCCTCACGGCTCTGCACGGTCTCGTCGGGATCGTGCTCGCTCTCAGGCCGGACCCGCGCCGGGAGCAGCTCGAGCGCGAGACCGGCGAAGTGCTTGCAGGGCTGGCCGTGCGCGAAGACGGGCTCGTGAACTGGCCGACTCGCGAGGGCGCCTTCAAGCTCCAGTGGTGCTCCGGTGCGGCCGGAATCGTCTCGGGCGCGTCGTCCTACCTCGACGAGGAGCTGCTGCTCGCCGGGGCCGAGCTCGTCTGGCAGGCCGGCCCGCCGGGGATGGAGAAAGGATCAGGGATCTGTCACGGCACAGCCGGGAACGGCCACGCGTTCCTCAAGGTGTTCGAGCGCACCGGCGACGAGCTTTGGCTCGAGCGGGCGCGCCGGTTTGCGATGCACGCGCTCGGTCAGGTCGAACGGCGCGGGACCGGCCGCTACTCGCTGTGGACGGGCGACGTGGGAGTCGCGCTCTACGCCGCCGACTGTATCGACGGCGTGAGCCGGTATCCGGTGCTCGAGTCCTGGGACTAGGGCTCTACGGGCGGATCCGCCAGAGCTCCCCGTCGGTCGAGTTCGAGACCCACGCGTCGCCTCCAACCTCGGCGACGGCGAGCGGGCCCTGGCCGACGGCCAGCGTCGTCCGCACGGCGTTCCTCGCTGGGTCGATCACCGAGATCGTGCCGTCGTCGATGTTCGGCACCCACAGCTCGCCGGCGACCCAGGCCGAGGCGAGCGGGTTCGTGCCGACCGGGATCCGCGCCAGCACCGCGCCGGTCGCAGGATCGAGCCGGACGACCTCGTTCCCTTCCGTCGAGACCCAGAGCGCGTCGGCCGAGGGCGTGATCCAGTCGGCCTTCGGCACGTCGTAGCGGCCGACGACCTTGTTGCGGCGGACGTCGACCTTCAGCACCTTGCCGCCGCCGAGGTCGGCGACCCAGATCGCGCCGAACGCGTAGACGACCCCGTTCGGCTGCCTGCCGGCCTTGATCTTGACCGCGACGCGGTTGCGCTTCGGGTTGATCCGGCGTAGCGCCCCGTCGCTCTCGCTCGTGACCCAGACACTGCCGGCTCCGAAGGCGAGCCCGTACGAGCTGAAGCCGATCTTGATGCGCGCTTGCACCTTGCTCGTCCGCGGGTTGAAGCGGGTCAGCCGGTTCAGGGAGCGGTCGGAGACCCAGAGGCTGCGCGCGCCGTAGGCGAGGCCGAACGGCCGCTGGCCGGCCTTCATCCGCTTGACGACCGCGTTCGACGCGGGATCGATCCGGACGACCCGAGGAATGACGAGGTCCGTCGTCCAGAGCGCTCCTGCCGGCCGGGAGCACCATTCCCGACGAGGCCCCGATCCTGATCTTGGCGACAGGCGCGGGCGCTGGCGGACGCCGAGGCGATCACCGCTGCCCCGACCACGCTCGCCGCTATGAGCGTCCGCCTCACTTAGTACAATGTTGTAGCAAATCTAGAACAACCTTGTACTACATGCCTGCCACCGGACCACCGACGATCCTCTTCGAAGTCTTCTGGACGCAGCAGAAGCGCAAGCGTCTGGTCGAGGTCGCGCTCGCGGGGATCGACCTCCCGCCAGACGACTACCCGTTCTACGTCACGATCGGCGCCGACGGGCCGCTGACGCCGACCGGGCTCGCCGAGCTGCTCGACCTGCCGCTGTCGACCGCGATCTTCCGGGTCAAGAGGCTCGAGCGCCGAGGGCACGCCGAGCGGATCGAGAATCCGGCGGACGGGCGCTCCTTCCTGATCCGCCTGACGCCGTCGGGCCGGCGGCTGCTCGCCAAGGCGCGGCCGCGCTTCCGCCGCTACGCCGAGGCGGTCGAGGCACGGCTCGGCGAGGCGAAGACGACGTCCCTCACCTCAGGGCTCGTCGAGTTGAGAAACGCTATCGACGAGGAGCTGGCCGCTACGCCTGCCGCGCCCGACCCGACATGAGCTCCGCCGTGGGGATGGCGCCGTGCCGGATGTACGCCCGCGGCTCGCGGTAGCGGATCCCCTCGTACGCGATCAGGAGGACGAAGATCGCGGCGGCGATCGACAGCGCCGCGAGCGCAGGCATGTCGTCGGCGAAGGGCCAGAGCACCATCAGGCCCAGGAACGCCACCGGCCGTCCGCGGCCGATCGTCCCCGAGATCCGGTAGCGGAGGAGCACATGTGCGAGCAGGTACGCGCCGAGCCCGGCGCAGAGGGCCGTGGCCGGCACGGCCGCGAGCGCCTGGTCGTAGTGCGCGAGCGCCTTCTTGAGGCTCATCGCAAAGAGCACGATTCCCGCCACGAACACGAAGTGCAGGTAGCTGAATGCGTCGCGCGCGAGGGTCGTCTGCGCGGTGCCCGTCTCCTCGCGCAACCGGTGCTCGACGACGATCGCGACCCAGTCGAAGTACGTCCACCAGAGCGCGGTCGCGATCGTCATCCCGACGAGCGCGGTCGTGATCACGCCCGCGGTCAGCGGCGTTCCGGACGCGCTCACGCCGAGGGCGACGATCGACTCGCCGATCGCGATGATCACCACCAGGCCGTGTCGCTCGACGAAGTGGCCGGGCGAGAGGTGCCACCCCTGACCCCGGCCGACGAGCACTCCGAGGTAGTCGATCGCTAGGGCGAGGATCCACAGCGTCGTGCGTTCCTTGCCCTCGAGGAACCCGGCGCCGAGGATCAGGAAGCCGCTGATCGTCGAGGACGGCGTCATGCGCAGCACCGCGCCGAGCAGGTCGCGGTCGCCGCGCGCGGCTAGCGAGTAGAGGACGATGTGCATCGCGCGCACCACGAGGTAGGCGACGCCGAAGATCACGCCGTGGTCGCCGAACGCCTCCGGGACCGCGAGTGCGCAGACCAGCATCGCGGCCATGACGACAAACATCGCGATCCGCACCAGCCCCTCCTCGGGGTTGAGCGTGTTCGTCAGCCACGCGTATGCCGCCCATGCCCACCAGAGCGCGGCGAGGACGACCAGGCCGCGGAGCAGCCCGCCCCAGGTCGGGTCCTCGGACAGAAGCGTCGTGACCTGCGTGATCGCAAAGACGAAGACGAGGTCGAAGAAGAGCTCGAGCGGGGTGACACGCTCTACGCGCGCGGACGCCTCCACGCGGACGGACGCTAGCGACTCAGTAGGCGGCTGCGGGGTCGGGTCGCAGGATGACCGTCTCGGTCGGCGCGTGCGAGAGGAGCCATTGCAGCTCCTTCGGCGTGAAGCCGGTCCCGTTGGTCGGCGCCGGGGCGACGATCCGGTCGAAGCGCTCTGCCTCCCAGAGGCGCCGCAGCGCATGCGTCGGGCTGCGGCCGCTCTCGATCCGGGAATCGACGGGGACGCCCGCACGTAGCGAGGCGTTCTCGACCGCTTCCAGGAGTGGCATTGCCACCTCGACCTGTCGCTGCATCGGCGCGTCGAGGGCGTACTGGAACGGCGTCACGATCAGGTAAGCAGGGACCATCGTTGCGTGCTCGGCACGAGAGATCCGGATCGCGGCCTCGAGCACGGTCTGGTCGAGCTCTCCATCGGTGAACGGTACGAGGATCCGCCTGGAGCCGGGCTCCGTCCGACGCCAGCGCCGGACCAGCGTGAAGACGATCATGGCCGCGACGGCGACGGCCAGGCCGATCAGGACGTCGAAGACGATCATTCCGGGCGCTCCTCTCTGAGCGCGCGGTCGGCCACGACGCGGATGTCGATCCCCGGTAGCTCGCGCACGAGCCTCGACAGGAGCGATCCTTTGAGCACCTCGCGCCGCCGCGACTCGTCGGGCGTGCCGACGATGATGTAGGTCGAGCCGCGATCCGCTGCTACACGGCGCACGGTGTCGACGAGGTCGTCGCCGTCAACCTCTAGGAATCGGACTCCGAGTATCGAGGCCAGACGCCTCAGAGCCGCGAGCTGAACCTGTTCCTCCTCGGAATGCTCGTGTCCGGCCGGCCGCACCCAGACGGCGTCCATGTCAGTGCCGAGACGCTGCGCCGAGCGCCAGGCTCGGCGCATGATGCGCTGCGATTTCGGCTGGGGCTCGACGAGCGCCAGCACGCGCTCCGCCACGGCCTGCTTGCTCAGCGGCTCGAGCCCGGCGGGCCCTCTTCGAGACTGGACGTCCTCCGCGACCTCGCGCAGCGCGACCTCGCGGAGGGCGGCGAGGTTCTCCTGCTGGAAGAAGTTCTCGAGCGCGATCTGTGCCCGCTCGCGCGGGTAGACCTTGCCCGCCTGAAGGCGGTCGCGCAGCTCCTCGGGAGACAGGTCGACGAGCACGACCTCGTCGGCTTCGTCGAGGATCCGGTCCGGAAACGTCTCACGGACCCGGACGTTCGTCAGCTCGAAAATGCTGTCGTTCAGGCTCTCGAGGTGCTGAACGTTGACCGTCGAGATGACGTCGATTCCGGCCGCGAGTATTTCGTCGATGTCCTCGAAGCGCTTGCTGTTCCGCATGCCTTCTGCGTTCGTATGGGCGAGCTCGTCGACGAGTGCGAGCTCCGCGGCGCGTGCGATGACAGCAGCGACGTCCATGTCCTCGACCTCGAGCCCTCCGTGCAGCAACTGGAGACGTGGCACCGCCTCTAGCCCCTCGGCAAGGGCCGCGGTCTCGGGCCGGTCGTGCGGCTCGAGATAGCCGATGACGACGTCACGGCCCGCCTCCTGCGCATGTCTGCCCTCGAGCAGCATGCGGTAGGTCTTTCCCACTCCTGCGGCCATGCCGAGGAGGATCCGGTAATGACCTCGAGCCATTCATGCTCCCAGCAGGTTGTGGACGACGAGATCGATGAGCTTGATCCCGATGAACGGGAGGATCATCCCGCCCAGGCCGTAGATCAGGAGGTTGCGGCGGAGCAGAGCCGTCGCGCCGATCGCCCGGTACTTGACGCCCCTGAGGGCGAGCGGGACGAGGGCCGGGATCACGAGCGCGTTGAAGATGATCGCGGAGATGATGGCGCTCTGCGGCGTCCCGAGATTCATGATGTTCAGCGAGTCGAGGGGGCCGCGTGCGCCCGGCGTGTCCGCGTACGTGAACGCGAACATCGCTGGCAGGATCGCGAAGTACTTCGCGACGTCGTTCGCGATCGAGAACGTCGTCAGCGCTCCGCGCGTGATCAGGAGTTGCTTGCCGACCTCGACCACCTCGATCAGCTTCGTCGGGTTGTTATCGAGGTCGACCATGTTCCCGGCTTCCTTCGCCGCCGACGTGCCCGCGTTCATTGCAACGCCGACGTCGGCCTGGGCGAGAGCCGGTGCGTCGTTCGTCCCGTCTCCGGTCATCGCGACCATGCGGCCCTCCGCCTGCTCCTCCTTGATCAGCGTCATCTTCGCCTCGGGAGTCGCCTCGGCGAGGAAGTCGTCCACGCCCGCCTCCTGGGCGATGACAGAGGCCGTGACCGGGTTATCGCCGGTGATCATCACCGTCCGGATGCCCATCGCGCGCAGCTCGTCGAAGCGCTCGCTCATGCCACCCTTGACGATGTCTTTGAGATGGATCACGCCCAGGACGAAGTTGTTCTGCGCGACGACCAGCGGTGTCCCCCCGGCGCGAGCGATCTTGTCCACCTCCTCATCCAGCTTGGCCGGCACACGGCCGCCCTGTTCCTCGACGAAGCGCTTGACGGCATCCGCTGCGCCCTTGCGGAGCTTGCGCCCGTCGAGATCGACGCCGCTCATCCGAGTCGTTGCGGAGAATGGGATGAACGTGGCTTCGTGCGTGCCGAGCTCGCGACCACGGAACCCGAACTGCTCCTTTGCCAGGATGACGATCGAGCGTCCTTCGGGCGTCTCGTCGGACAGTGATGAGAGCTGGGCGGCCTCAGCGAGCTCCTCAGCTGGAATGCCGTCGACGGGAACGAACTCCGCGGCCTGGCGGTTCCCCAGCGTGATCGTCCCGGTCTTGTCGAGCAGCAGCACGTCGACGTCGCCCGAGGCCTCGACTGCGCGCCCGGACATGGCGAGCACGTTGCGCTGGACGAGGCGGTCCATGCCCGCGATGCCGATCGCGGACAGCAGGGCGCCGATCGTCGTCGGGATCAGTGCGACGAGGAGCGCGATCAGAACAGTCTGCGAGACGGGCGTGCCCGCGTAGATCGCGAACGGCTTCAGCGTCACGACGGCCCCGAGGAATGTGATTGTCAGGCCGGCTAGGAGGATGTTCAGCGCGATCTCGTTCGGTGTCTTGCGTCGCTCGGCGCCCTCGACGAGCGCGATCATCCGGTCGAGGAAGGACTTGCCGGGCTCCTGCGTGACGATGACGACGAGTTGGTCGGACAGAAGCTTCGTGCCGCCGGTGACGGCCGAGCGGTCGCCTCCGGACTCGCGGATGACCGGCGCCGATTCGCCGGTGATAGCGGACTCGTCGACTGAGCCGACGCCCTCGATCACTTCGCCGTCGGCCGGGATCACCTCGCCGGCCTGGATGACCACGACGTCGCCCTTCTGCAGGTCGGGCGCCGGCACTTCCTCGAGCCCGCCCGCATCCTGCCTGCGGTGCGCGACGGTCGTCGTCCTGGTCGCGCGCAGCGCATTCGCCTGGGCCTTCCCTCGACCCTCGGCGATCGCCTCCGCGAAATTCGCGAAGAGCACGGTCAGCCACAGCCAGAAGGCGATCGTCCCCACGAACCAGAGGTCGCCGGTGTGGCCACGGAAGACTTCGAGAAAGAAGATCACCGTCGTGACCACGCTCCCGAGCTCGACGATGAACATCACCGGGTTCTTGATCTGGAGACGCGGGTCGAGCTTCGGGAATGAGTCCCGGATCGCCGCGAGCACGATGTCCTTCGAGAAGATTCCGGTCTTGCGGGCCATCAGGAGGTCTCCCTATCGAGCGCGAGGTTCAGCTCGAGGACGTTCACGCCCGGCTCGCCGAGGAAGCCGAGCGAGCGACCTTCCGTGTTGTCGGCTATCAACCGGTCGACCGTGTCGAGCGAGAGGTGGCGGACGGCCGCGATGCGCCGGGACTGGAGCCTCGCGTTTGCGGACGAAATGTCTGGGTCAATCCCCGACCCGGATGTCGTAACGGCGTCCACCGGGATATCGCCGATCTTCAGGCCTGGGTTGTAGGTGCTCTCGAGCTTCAGGATCGCCTGAGCCGCGGCCTTGACGTTCTTCGCGAGGTCGGGATTGGTCGGGCCGAGGTTGGCGAACGTGGTCGCGCCTGCGTTGTAGGCGGGCGCCGTCGCGGACGGTCTCGGATGGAAGTACTCCGGCTTCTTGAATCCCTGTGCGGCAAGCTTCGAGCCGACGACCTTGCCGTCGACCTTGATCAGGCTGCCGTCGGCCCGGTTCGGAAAGGCGAGTTGAGCGAAGCCGGTGAAGAGCGCCGGGATCCCGAGCCCGAACACGAGCGTGATCAGGACGACGGCGATCGCGGACGACCTGAGGTCGCGCAGCATCTAGGACAGCGCCTCCACGATCGGCCCCAGCGTCAGCGCCGGAAAGATCATCAGTCCGGCTGTGAGCATGATCACGCCGACGAGCAGCACGACGAAGGTCGCTCCGTCGGTGCGGAATGTTCCCGCGGAAGCCGGTGCAACCTTCTTGCCGGCGAGCGCACCACCGAGCGCCAGCGCAGCCACCATCGGCGCGAAGCGGCCCAAGATCAAGGCGACGGTCCCGAGCTCGGCGGAAAAATTGGTCGCGCCGTAACCGGCGAAAGCGCTGCCGTTGTTGTTCGACTGCGACGTGTACGCGTACAACGCCTCTGTAAATCCGTGCGCGCCCGGGTTAAACACCGAAGCGAGGCCTGAATGGGTGACCACCGAGAGGGCGGTCAAGGTCAAGACCATCGTCGGCACGAACAGGGCGCCGACGGCCGCGAACTTGATTTCTCGCGCCTCGATCTTCTTGCCGAGGTATTCGGGCGTACGGCCCACCATCAACCCTGCGATGAAGACCGCGATCACGATGTAGAAGAACATTCCGTACAGGCCCGAGCCGACTCCGCCGAAGATCACCTCTCCGAGGAAGATGTTCACGAGTGGCACGGCGCCGCCGAACGCGGTGAACGCGTCGTGGCCGCCGTTGACCGAACCGTTCGAGGCCTCGGTCGTGACCGTCCCCCAGAGGGCCGTGTTGGCGATCCCGAAGCGGACCTCCTTGTCGGACATGTTGCCGCCGCTCTGCCCGTCTCCCTGCGTGATGTTGACGCCGGAGTCGCGCAGCACCTGTGAGCCATGCTGCTCGGACGGCAACGCGATCCCGATCCCGATCACCAGGACGGCGAACATCGCCGCGAACACCATCCAGGCGTGGCGGCGTGCCAGCACCATCTTCCCGAACATGAACACCTGCGCCGCCGGGATCAGCAGGATCGAGAGCATCTCCAGGAAGTTCGTCAGCCCGTTCGGGTTCTCGAACGGGACAGCTGAGTTCGAGTTGTAGAAGCCGCCGCCGTTCGTTCCCAGCTGCTTAATGGCGATCATCAGCGCGACCGGCCCACGGGCGATCGTCTGCGCAGCGCCCTCGAGGGTTGTCGCGGCTGCGTGCCCCGAGAAGGTCTGCGGCACACCCTGTGAGACGAGGATCAGGCCGAGCACGAGCGCCAGCGGCAGGAGGATGTAGACCATCGAGCGGAAGAGGTCGACCCAGAAATTGCCGAGCTCTGTCGCCGACCGCCGGCTGAACCCACGGATCACGGCCGCCAGCACGGCCATGCCGACGGCGGCGGAGACGAACTGCTGAACCGCCAGCCCGGCCATCTGAGTCAGATACGACATCGTGTACTCGCCGCCGTAGAACTGCCAGTTCGTGTTCGTGGTGAAGCTGGCGGCCGTGTTCACGGCGATGTGCGGCTGTACTGCCGGCAGGTGATCCGGATTGAGGAACAAGTGCGCCTGCAGCCGCTGCAGGGCGTAGAGCACGCCGAAAAAGAGGACCGTGAACACGAGCACGGTCTTCGAGTAGCTCTTCCAGTCCTGCTCCCGGTTCGAGTCCGAACGCATGAGCCGATAGAAGCCGGACTCGACGCCGGAGAGCCAGCGCACCCGGAAGCCCGCTGCATAGACGCGGGCCATGTACAGCCCAAGCGGATATCCGAACGCGACCAGCACGACCGCGTACAACAGGATCTGGGCGATTCCCTGGCCGCTCACAAGCGATCCGCCCGGAACAGGGCGTACACGAGGTACGCGAAGACGAGGAGCGAGATTACGAGCCCGATCACGTCACCCGCTGCCATCAGACCTTCCCGAAGGCCCAAATGAGCAGGAACGCGAACGCGAAGCACGCGGCGGCGATCCCGAGCGCTGCGAGGTCGAACATACGCGCGACGCTAACCCGCTTCGCCTAAGCGCGGTCTAAAGGTTTCCCGCTTCAGTCTGAGGAAGTTCTGAGGGCGGCTTGCTTGAGCCAGAAGACGAGCGCGATGAGCGGGACGAGCAGCCCGCCGACCCCGAGAATGACGAACGCGGCGAACGAGTCGACGTGGTCGACGAGCCAGCCGAAGTTCTGCCGTCTGCTTGTTCGACGGACGCTGCGGTTCGCCTACGAGCGGGTCGTCGGATCGACGAGTCGGTAGCCGGCGCCCGGCTCGGTTAGCAGGTACCGGGGACGCGCTCGATCGGGCTCGATCTTGCGCCGCAGCTGAGAGACGTTGACGTGGAGAAGGTTCGAGGCTCCGTCGTAGCCCGGTCCCCAGACCTCGCGCAGGAGCATGCGGTGGGTGAGTAGCTTGCCCTCGTTTTGCGCGAGGATCCGGAGCAGGTCGAACTCGTGCGGCGTCAGGTGGATCGGCGTGCCGCTGAGGCTGACCGCCTGCTTCTGGAGGTCGACGACGAGATCGCCGATCTCGATCACCGGATTGCCCGAAGGGGTCGTCCTTCGCAAGACGGCTCGGACCCGGGCGAGGAGCTCGTCGATCCCCACCGGCTTCGTCACGAAATCGTCTGCGCCCGCGTCCAGGGCCATTACCTTCTCCTGCTCGTCGTCCACGGCCGAAAGGACGATCACCGGCGCCGAGCTCCACTTGCGCAGCTCGCGCAGGACGTCCGACCCGGTTCCGTCCGGGAGGATCAGGTCGAGAACCACCGCTTCGGGCGGCCGTATCGCGGCTGCGGCGAGCGCTTGTTGGGCCGTCTCGGCCGTGTCGACCTCGTAGCCCGCTCCGCGCAGGCTCGTCTGTAGCGCCCGGAGGATCTGTTGCTCGTCGTCGACGACCAGCACCCGCGGCCCGCTCACTTCGTCGCCTCGGCTTCGATCGTGGGCAGTGCGAGCACGAAGGTGGCTCCCTGCCCCGGGCGCGATTCGGCCCAGACGCGGCCCTCATTCGCCTCGGCGAAGCCGCGCGCGATCGCGAGGCCGAGTCCGGCCCCGCCGCCGGTGCCATTGGAACCGCGCTGGAACGGCTCGAAGATCCGTTCGAGATCGCGTGGCGGGACTCCCTCGCCACGGTCGACGACCCGGATTAGCACCTCGGACGGCGTCGTGGTCACGTGCATGCCCACGGTGTCCGACGAGTACTTGAGCGCGTTCTCCATCAGGTTCACGAGGACGCTCTGGATCTGGTGTGCATCGACCCGGACCGCGGGCGACTCGTCGGGCAGAGCGACCTCGACGCGTCTTCCGGCGTCGCCCAGCTCGTCGAGTGCCTGGACGACGAGGTCGTCGACGGTCCACACATCCGGAGCGGGCTGGGCGGCACCGGCCTGCAGCCGGGAGAGGTCGAGCAGGTTCCCGACGAGCCGGTTGAGCCGTTCCGCCTCGGCGAGAATCGTCCCGGACAGCTGGCTCCGGTCCTCGCGACCGAGCTCGAGATCGTCCCGTGACAGGGCGCTCGCCGAAGTGAGGATCGCCATGAGCGGCGTACGCAAGTCGTGGCTCACCGCCCGTAGGACAGCCGTCTTCATCGCGTCACTTCGCCGCAGGGCCTCGGCCTCGAGCGCCTCGCCCGCGAGCCGCTCGCGATCGATCGCGATCCCGAGCAGCGACGCGAGCGCCGGGAGGAGGTGTCGGCGGCTCGCGGCGGCCCCGGCCCGCGGCTGTTCGAGGTAGATCGTTCCCACGCGGCGCCCTCCGGCCTCGAGCGCATAGCCGTCTTCGCCGGTCCCGGGACCGTCGGCGAGCTCGATCCTGGCCGTTTCCACCTGGAGCGCGTTCGCAGCGTCTTCGGCGATCCGTCCAAGTTCGTTCCGCACGTCCGGACGCTCGACGAGCGAGGTCGCGATCTCGGCTACGAGAGCCGACTCACGGGCCCTTTGCCGAGCGCGAGCAGCGAGCCCGCTGACGACGATCGCCGTGAAGAGGTAGACGGCGAGTGCGACCCAGTTCTGCGAGTTGCTCAGGCGGAATGTGTATCTCGGAGGTAGGAAGAAGAAGTTGAAGGCGAGCATGCTCGCGATCGAGACCGGGACCGCGTAGCCGAGACCGAAGACCAACGCCACGGGCAGGACCGCGAAGAGGTAGAGCACGCCGAGGCTGAGGACGGGCGCGACCGTCTCGAGCGCGTAGATCGCGCCGGTCACGAGAGCTACCGCTGCAACGCTGGCCAGAACTCCGGCCACATGGCGCGTCGGTCCCCTCGTCGAGTTCATGTCGCGATCTTGACTGAGCCCGCCTAATGCACGACGAGAACGTCGCACGGGGCCTTGCGCACGAGCCTCGCGCTGACCGAGCCGTCGATCAGGCGCCGGATGCCGCTTCCGTGGCCGACGACGATCACACGGGCGCCCTTCTCCTCCGCCGCGGCGCGGATCTCGCTCGTCGGGTCTCCGACGGCCTTCAGCGGCGTCATGCGCACGTCCCATTCCCCGAGGAGGGCCTGCGCCTCGTAGAGGATCTTCTGCTGGCGCTTCCGTTCGCCGTCGACGAGCGAGCCGACGCGGGCGCTGACCGGTTGCGAGCCGATGACGTTGATCACGTCGAGGTTCCCGCCGCGGCCGACGAGCTCCGCGGCGTGAACGAGCGCGCGCTTGGACGCATCGGACCCGTCGAATCCGACCAGGATCCTCATGGCAGGTGGTAGGGGACGCTGGACAGGAAGACCCGGGGCTCGAAGAGCAGTAACCGCTTGATGTAGAGCGCGCGCTGGTTGTGCAGCAGCTTCCGGGCGCCGTTGAAGACGAGTTCGGGCATGACGACCGAGACGGCCGTGTCCGGATCGGCCGTGAGCTCTCGGAGGTAGGCGCGCAGCGGATCGCCGAGGTCGCGGAACGGCGCCTCGAGAATCTCGAGCGGCAGTCCGATCGCTTCGCGGTGCCACTCCTGCTCGACCCGGGCGGCCTCCTCGCCGTCGAACGCGAAGAAGACGGCCTTCGTGTCGGCGAGCCTGAGCGTGCGCGCGTAGTTCACGGCACGCAGTGACGAGGCGTGTACCTCCGAGACGAGCACGCGGGCGACCGCGCGTTTCGGGATCGGGTCGGCGCCGTTCCCGTCGACCACCGGCACGTTCGCGATCACGATGCCCGGCTCCGAGAGGAGGCGCAGCTTCAGTGAGAACGTCGTGTGCCGGCGGAGCACTGCCGTGAGCAGCGACGGCTTTTCGAAGGCCTCGGGTACGACGACGGTCAAGAAGTTCGACTCGCCGCGCGGGAGCGACCACACGTAGTCGAGGACCGCATCCTCCGTGTGTCCGACACCCTCCAGCGGCTCGATCCGAGTGCCTCCGCCCGTGAACTCCCACCAGCGTCCGCGCGGGTCCGTCTTTCGAGTGGCCGTTCGCGACCCAGACGGGGTGGTAGCTCTGGCCCGCGATCTCGTGCGCGTACCACGACGCCAGCCTCGTCGCCGGGTCGAGCTCGTCGACGTAGAGCACGACGTTGTTCGTCGGCTCCGGGGACGCCTTGACCGCGGCGGTTCCCGCCTTCAGCCGGCGGGTGACGATCCGGTAGTGCCGGTTGACGACGAGGAAGAGCCCGATCAGCGTCGGGATCGCGATCACGACCATCCAGGCGCCCGAGGTGAACTTCGCCTGGATCACGAGCAGGGTGACGACGCCGGTCGCGAATGCTCCGAAGCCGTTGACGACCGCGCTCTTCCGCCAGTGGCCCTCCTTGTTCCGCAGCCAGTAGCGGACCATCCCGGCCTGGGAGATCGTGAACGCGGTGAAGACGCCGATCACATACAGGTGGATGAGCGAGATCACGTTCGCGTGGAACGCCCAGATCAGGAGCGACGCGATCCCGGCCAGGACGACGATGCCGTTCGAGTAGACGAGCCGGTCGCCGAGGTTCACGAACTGGCGCGGGAAGAAGCGGTCGCGCGCGAGCACCGCGGCCAGTCGCGGGAAGCCCTGGTACGAGGTGTTCGCGGCCAGCACGAGGATCGCGAACGTGAACGCCTGCACGGCGTAGTACATGGGCGAGGTCACCGATCCCGCAGGGAAGGTCGCCCGCGCGATCTCCGAGACGACCGAGACGCTCGAGCTCGGATGCGCGTGCATGTGCACCGCGAGGTAGGAGACGCCGATGAACAGCGTGATCGCGATCGCGCCCATCGCAAGCAGCGTTTTGGCCGCGTTCCGACCGGGCGGCGGACGGAAGGCGTTGACGCCGTTCGAGATCGCTTCGACGCCGGTCAGCGCAGCCGCGCCGGAGGCAAAGGCCTGGAGCAGCACGAACACGCCGACGGCGCCGGCTCCCGCCGCGATCGGGTGCGGCGCCTGCACGGTTGGACACTCGCCCGTCGCGCACTTCCCGACTCCGGTGCCAACGAGCAGGAACATCGACGCGACGAACGCGTACGTCGGAAGCGCGAACAGGGCTCCCGACTCGCGGACCCCTCGCAGGTTGGCGAGCGTGAGCATGACGATGAACGCAAGGCAGAGCGTGACCTCGTGCCCGCGGAGCGAGGGAGCGGCGGACGTGAGCGCGAGGACGCCTGCGGCGACGGAGACGGCGACGGTCAGGATGTAGTCGACGAGGAGGGCCGCGGCCGCGACGAGGCTCGGCATCGTTCCGAGGTTCTCGCGCGCGACGACGTAGGCGCCGCCGCTCGTCTGGTACGCGTTGACGGTTTGCACGTACGACAGGACGACGACCGCCATCACGGCCGCGATCGCGATCGACACCGGCAGGACGTAGTGGCCGGCCGCGGCGGACGCGCCGATCAGGACGACGAGTGCCGCCTCGGTCGCGTAGGCGACGGACGAGAGCGGGTCGGAGGCGAAGATCGGGAGGGCGAGGCGCTTCGAGAGCAGCGTGTCGTTCATCTCGCCGCTCGCGCGGGGTCGGCCGATCAGAGTTCTCTTCAGCGCAAGCGGGCGGGTGCTCACGACCCCACGCTAGGCCGGGCGGCCTCAGTGCGGTCTCAAGATTTCGGAACGACAAATCGGTACCCCACGCCTGTCTCCGTGAGCAGGTATCGGGGCCGCGCAGGGTCCGGCTCGATCTTGCGGCGCAGCTGCGAGACGTAGACGTGGAGGTAGTGCGACTCGGTCTGGTACGCGGCGCCCCAGACCTCGCTCAGGATCTTGCGGTGGGTGAGCAGCTTGCCCTCGTTAAGTGCGAACAGCCGGAGCAGGCGGAACTCGTGCGGCGTCAGCTGCAACAGGGAGCCGTTGTTGCGCACGGCCCGGCTCTCGAGGTCGATCTCGAGGCCGCCGACCTCGAGCACCGGCTGCGTCTCGGGCTGGGCCCTGCGCAGCGCCGCGCGAAGGCGGGCGAGCAGCTCGTCCATTCCGAACGGCTTCGTCACGTAGTCGTCCGCGCCCGCATCGAGAGCGGCGACCTTCTCGGCCTCCTCGCCCACGACCGAGACCACGAGCACGGCGGCGTCGCTCCATCCGCGCAGCTCGCGGCAGACGTCGACTCCGCTGATCCCGGGAAGCACGAGGTCGAGGATCACGCCGTCAGGTGGACGCACCTTTGCCTTCGTCAGCGCGTCCTCGCCGCTCTCGGCCGTCTCGATCTCGTAGCCCGCCCCGCGCAGGGTGGTCTCGAGCGCGTGCAGGATCTGCGGCTCGTCGTCGACGACGAGGATGTGTGCGCTCACCGCTGCGACGGGAGCGAGAGGACGAAGCTCGCCCCGCCGTTTCGGGACGACTCGGCTTCGAGCCGTGCGCCGTTCGCCTGCGCGAAGCCCTTGGCGATCGCGAGCCCGAGACCGCTCCCACGACTCGGGACGCGTCCCTGCTCGAACGGCTCGAAGACGCGCTCGAGCTCGGAGTCGCTGAGGCCCGGCCCGTGGTCGACGACGCGGACGACCGCTTCGCCGTTCAGCTGCTCGCCGACGAGCTCGACCGGCGCATCCGGTGAGAACTTGAGCGCGTTGTCGATCAGGTTGACGAGCACGCGCTCGATCTGGACGCCGTCGACCTCGATCGGCAGGAGGTCCGGGGCGAGCTCGACGTCGACGCGCTCGGCCCGTGCCCCGAGCTCGTTCAGCGCCTGGCCGACGAGGCTTTCCACGGTCCACAGCTCGGGCCGGGGCTCTGCGACTCCGAGCTCGAGCCGCGACAGGTCGAGCAGGTTCGCGACGAGGTGGTCGAGCCGCCGCGTCTCCACGTCGATCGTGGCGAGCAGGTCGGCCCGGTCGGATTCGCTCAGCTCGAGCGCGGTGCTCTCGAGCCCGTCGGTCGCCGTCCGGATGGCGGTTAGCGGGGAACGCAGGTCGTGGCTGACCGCCCGCAGGATCGCGGTCTTGATCGCGTCGCTTCGGCGCAGCGCTTCGGCCTCGACGGCCCGGCGGCCGAGCCGCTCCCGATCGAGCGCGACCGCGAGCAGCGAGGCGAGCGACGTCGAGACGCGCTTCGCGGTCTCCGCGTCGGGCTCCGACTCGACGAACATGCGGCCGACGCGGCGTTCCCCCGCGCTGAGCTCCAGCGCCGATTCGCCGGGCTCCGGTCGGCGCACCGAGTCGAGCTCGATCCGCGCCCGTTCGACGCCGAGGGCCTCGGCCACTCGATCCGAGATCCCGCGGAGCTCATCCTGCACGTGGTCGCTCTCGAGGAGCGAGCCTGCGACTCCGGCCAGCAGCGATGCCTCGAGCGCGCGGCGTTCGGCCTCGGCCTCGCGCGCCCGCGACCGGGCTGCGAGCGCGCTCACGACGAGCGCCGTGACGAGGTAGACGGCGAGCGCGATCCAGTTCTCCCCATCCCGCAGCTGGAACGTGTGGGTCGGCTCGAGGAAGAACCAGTTGAACGCGAGCATGCTCGCGACCGAGACGAGGAGCGCGTACACCGGCCCGAAGAGCACCGCGACCGGGAGGACCGCGAACACGTAGAGCACGCCCAGGCTGAGCACGGGCGCGAACGAGTCGAGCGCGAAGATCGACGCCGTGACGATCGCAACCGCGGCGGCGCATGCGAGCAGACCTGCGAGCTGGCGGGGCAAACCCCGCTTGGGTAGCGCCGTGTTCACGTCGAGCGCCTCGGTCAGAGCATAGGCGCCCGGCTCGGCGTCACGTGCCCGCCACGCAGGCGGCCTGCGCGCTCAGCATCCAGCTGGTGCCGACGGCGGTGCTCTCGATCGCGCGCACCGTCCACTGCGTCGCCGAGCTCGCATAGGACTCGTTGACCACGACGTCCCCGCTGTTCGCTGCGGCGCCAGTCACTCGCACACCGGCTCCCACGGCTCGCTTGCCGACGGGACAGTTGACGAGGACGACCTTCGGGCTCGAGGAGTCCTGGGCGCTGACGGCGGTCACGAGCTCCAGGCCGCTGAGCCCGGAGAAGACGGATGCCGGGAACTTCTTCGTCGTCCCGAGCGCGAGCAGGCGGCCGGCCTTGGGCAGGCGCGACGCGTGGATGCCGTCGACGCGGTCGGAGTTCAGCGCGAAGCGCGCTTTCGGCGTGATCGCGTCGCGCGCGGCCTGGCCGACGGGCGTCAGCGAGGCGAGGGCGATCAGCAGAGCCGTTGCGGAAAGGGCGGTCGGGAGTCGACCCTTCATCTTGGTGCTCCTTTCACTTGGCGTGGGTCGGCGCGAGCCTAGTACGGTGGTCGGTCGATGAACGGCCGCTCGGAGCTCGTGGACACCCTCGGCAGGCTGACGCTCTTCGCCGACTTCACGCGGCCCGAGTTGGAGGCGGTCGCGCATACGGTCGACGAGGAGATGTTCGCCGAGGGCCAGCGCGTCCTGCGGCAGGGGCTCAGCGGCAACGGGTTCTTCGTGATCCTCGAAGGCCTGGCCGCGATCCACATCGACGGCGAGGCGCGCTGGACGCTCAAGCCGGGTGACTTCTTCGGCGAGATCTCGGTCCTGACCGGCGAACCTCCGACCGCCGACGTGGTCGCGACGAGCCTGCTGCGGTGCGCGGTCGTGGCCGGGCCGGACTTCGAGCAGTTCCTGATGGAGCGCCCGCGGTTCCTCTTCCGCCTGCTCCAGGCAGAGGCGCACCGGCTGCGGAACGCGCTCGAATGGCGTCAGTAGAAGACCGGCCGTTTCCGCCCGGCGACTACGACGTCGTCGTCGTCGGCAGCGGACCGGGCGGGCTCCAGACGAGCTACGAGCTCCGTGCGCTCGGCATCCGGCACGCGGTGCTGTCGGCGGACGACTCGCCCGGCGGCATGTTCCGGCGCTTCCCCGTCTTCGAGCGTCTG
Source organism: uncultured Actinomycetes bacterium (assembly GCA_963850415.1). Taxonomy (GTDB): domain Bacteria; phylum Actinomycetota; class Thermoleophilia; order Gaiellales; family Gaiellaceae; genus VAXT01. The sequence goes on along the minus strand of CAWKLE010000003.1, from coordinate 103,960 downwards.
ATCACGTGGACGAAGCCGGACGCGCCCTTCGAGCGCGGGACCCGCGAGTACGAGTGGTTCGACCACAACAGCCTGCTCGCGGAGGAGCCGGAGTGCCGCGCGCTCGTCCCCGGCCTGATGGACCGCACGTTCGACGTCCCGTCGCGCGAGGAGATGGAGGCGGGTCTCGTCGCCTTCGCGGAGCGGGCCCGGCTGGAGATCCGCTACGGCTGCCGCTGGGAGTCGACGCGGCGCGAGGACGACGGCTTCGTGCTCGTCACGTCCGACGGAGAGTACCGGTGCCGCGCGGTGGTGTTCGCGATCGGCGTCACCGAGCCGTGGAAGGCTCCCATCCCCGGCGCCGAGCTGGCCGCGCACTACGTCGACACGGGAGATCCCGAGCGGTACCGCGGGCGGAGCGTCTTCATCGTCGGCAAGCGCAACTCGGGCTTCGAGGTCGCGAGTGGGCTGCTCGCCTGGGCGGCGCGGATCGTGCTTGCCTCGCCGAGGCCGGTCGACACGACGCAGATCGGCCGCTCGCCGGTTCGCGCCCGGTACCTGCAGCCGCTCGACGAGTACGCCCGGGGCGGCGCGAGCGCCTACGTCGTCGACGCGACGATCGAGCGCATCGAGCGGAAGGACGGCGGCTTCCGTGTCGTCGCGCACGGGACGACGTGGCCCGGCGAGCTCTTCTTCGAGATGGACGACGTGCTCCTGGCGACCGGGTTCCGGACGCCACTTCTGGATCTGCCCGCGCTCGGGCTCGCAACCGTCGCCGACGGCCGGATCCCGGCGCTGACGCCCTTCTTCGAGAGCGTCTCCGTGCCGGGCATCTACTTCGCCGGGAACGCGTCGTCGGGCTATCCCGGGCTGCGCAAGCAGGGGCTCGGGTCGAACTCGACCTCGGTCAACGGCTTCCGCTACAACGCACGCGTCCTGGTGCGGCGCCTCGCCGAGACGCGCTTCGGCAAGCGCCTCGAACGGCCGGTGCTCCGACCGGAGCACGTGCTGCCGTACCTGCTGCACGAACTCGCGGTCGCACCCGAGCTCTGGGTGCAGAAGGGGTTTCTGGCCCGTGTCGTCAGCTTCGACGGGGAGATCCGAGACGAGGGGATCCTGCCGCTCGAGCAGTTCGTCGACGAGGCCGGGCCGAATGCGATCGCAGTGGCCGTCGAGATGAACCGCGACGGGGAGATCCATCCGTCGGTGTACATCCGCTCTTCGAGCCGGCTGATCGAGGCTGCGCTGCCCGCGCATCCGACGCGCTCGTTCGACAGCGAGCAGCACCGTCGCGAGCTGGCGACCCTGCTCGAGTTGGTTGGCTAGCTAGTCTGGCGGCATGTGCCGAAATATCCGAACGCTCTACAACTTCGAGCCTCCGGCGACCCGCGAGGAGGTGCACGACGCGGCGCTCCAGTACGTGCGCAAGATCAGCGGCTTCACGAAGCCGTCGCAGGCGAACGAGGCCGCGTTCGAACGCGCGGTCGAAGTCGTGACCGCGGCGTCGGCGCGCCTCCTGGACGAGCTCGTGACGACCGCGCCGCCGAAGAACCGCGAGGACGAGGCGGCGAAGAAGCGCGTCCGCTGGGAGCGGCGCGCCGCGGCCGTCTAACTAGTCGCCCGCGCGCGTAGCCCTGACGGCTCTGTCCCATGCGCGCGATGCGGCGCTCGCAGCGCAGGTCGCGTCGTCCGCGTGAGCGGTGAGCCGGGAAGACCTCATCGGCACGGCTACCCATCTTCGGCGCCGGCCCCACCTATCTCCGGCCGTAAAATCGACCCGTGAGATCGGTCGCGACGATCGGTCGCTGGAGCATGCGGCGCCCGTGGCGAGCGATCGGCGCCTGGCTTCTTTTCGTCGTGATCGCCCTGGCCGTCGGCATCGCGGCGGGCACGAAGCAGCTGCAGAACGGCGCGGTCGGAGAGTCAGCACGCGGCTATGCGCTCATGGACGAGCACGGCGCGTGGCCGCCCTCGCGCGAGTACGGCTACGTCCACAGTGCGCAGCTGACGGCTGCGCAGGGCCCGTTTCGAGCGGCCGTCGCCGACGTCAGGCGGCGGATGCAGGTGGGCCTCGGCAGCACACCGGTCGTGTACGTCTCGCCGGACCGCCACGCCGTTCTCGTCGCGGGCGTCGTCAGGCGGTTCAACGCGTTCGGATCGTTTCGGAGCTCGGTCCTCGCCGCCGGAGCGGCCCATCCCGGGGTGACGATCGAGGAGTCGGGGGACATCACCGCGAGCGACGCACGCGACCGCGTCGTGACGAACGACCTGCACCGGGCCGAGCTGTTCTCGATCCCGGTCACGCTGATCATCCTGCTCTTCGCGTTTGGCGCCGTCGTGGCGGCTCTCGTGCCGGTCCTGCTCGCCCTGACCGCCGTCGCGGCGACGTTCGGCCTGCTAGGGCTCATCAGCCAGGCCTTCCCGCTCGACGACAGCGTGAAGACGGTCGTCCTTTTGATCGGAATGGCCGTGGGCGTCGACTACGCGCTCTTCTACGTGATCCGCTCCCGCGAGGAACGTCATCGCGGCCTCTCCTCGCACGAAGCCCTCGAGCGGACGGCCCGGACCTCCGGGCGCACGGTCCTCATCTCGGGCACCACGGTTGCGATCGCGATGGCCGGCATGTTCGTGCTCGGCCTCGACATCTTCAACGGCATCGCGAGCGGCACGATCACGGTCATCGCGTGCGCGGTCGCCGGCTCGGTCACGGTTCTGCCTGCGGTGCTCGAGCTGCTCGGCGCCCGGATCGACAAGGGCCGGATTCCGTTCCTGCCGCACCTGGAGACGGATAGCCGGAGCTCCCGCTTCTGGCCGGCCGTCGTCGACCGGGTGCTGCGGCGTCCACTCCTCTCCTGCCTCGTCTCCGCCGGATTGCTCGTCGCGCTTGCCTTCCCGGTTCTGCGGCTGCACGTGGACAAACCGGGCGACGAGGCCCTTGCCTCACACAGCGAGCCGGCTCTCGCGACGCTGGCCAGGATCCGGACGAGCTTCCCGAGCGCGGCGGACTCGGCGATCGTCGTCGCCGTGGGGCCCCGCGGCTGGGAGCCGAAGGCGAGGGCTGCGACCGGAGAGCTCGAACGGCTCGCGCTCGCGGATGGAATCGCGCACCGGCCGTTCACCGTGAGTGGAACCGACCACCTGGGAGGATCGATCGAGTTTCCGCTGAGCGGCGAGGGCGACGATGCAGCCAGCAAGCGCGCGATCTCGACGCTCCGGAACGAGCTGGTCCCTCAGACCCTCGGGCGGATCCCGGGCGTCGAGACCGCTGTCACCGGGACGACCGCTGAGGACGTCGACTTCACGCACCAGATGAAGCACGGCATTCCCTTCGTGATCGTCTTCGTGCTCGCCCTCGCGTTCCTGCTCCTGCTCGTCGCGTTCAGGTCGATCGTCGTGCCGATCAAGGCGATCGTGCTCAACCTGCTCTCGGTGGGCGCGGCCTACGGGGTGCTCGTGCTCGTCTTCCAGCATCACTGGGCCGAGCCGATCCTCGGCTTCACGTCGAACGGCTCGATCATCTCGTGGCTCCCGCTCTTCCTGTTCGTCGTCCTCTTCGGGCTCTCGATGGACTACCACGTGTTCATCCTCAGCCGGATCCGGGAGGCAGTCGATTCCGGGATGACCACGGACGAGGCAGTCCGCTACGGGATCACGGTCACGGCCGGGGTGGTAACGAGCGCGGCGCTCGTCATGGTCGGGGTCTTCTCGCTGTTCGGCTCGCTCTCGTCGCTGGAGCTGAAGGAGGCGGGCGTCGGGCTGGCGACGGCCGTGCTGCTCGACGCGACGATCGTGCGCGCCGTGCTCCTGCCCTCGACGATGAAGCTGCTCGGCGAGCGCAACTGGTACCTGCCGCGGTTCCTCGAACGGCTGCCGCGGGCGCCGATCGAAGCGCCGCCTGCCCGCGAGCCCTCCTAGTTCAGGACCAGCAACACGCGCCCGGAGGAGATGCTCGTCGATCCGGGCGCGCGCTGCACGTAGTGGATCGTCATCACGCCGAGTACGCCCTCTGCCTGTAAAGCCGGCGCCGGCGACGGCGGCTCAGGAAGCGTGCCAGGTCATGGGCGCGACGGTGCGCGGCCGATGATCTCGACTGGCCGTAGTCCTCGGCCAGGCGGTCGGCGTGCTCCTGCGCGAGCAAGAGGCGTCCGTGGCTGTCCTGGTAGAGCATCGTTCCTCCTCTCGGGCTCTGTCGATGGTTTCGACTGGCGAATCGACGCAGGGCGTGCCACCGCACGTCCGTATTCCTTGCGAGAATTCGTCAACTATTGGTGGTGCCTGAATTCCTTACTGATGCGATTCAGTTGCTCACCTCCTTTGCAATCTCGCTCGAGCCCCGGAACGACGAAGGCGACCTTTCGGTCGCCCTCGCATGAAGCTGCCATGTGGCTGTGGTTCTAGCCTGAGCACCTCCAAGCGAGGGCCGTTCCCATGCGGAGCACGCCGAGTTGGCGACCGAAGTTCCGAGCCGCTGCCGCGGCCGACTGCGGAACACGGAGCCAGTTGGTGTGGGTAACGAACATCATTGAACGATGAGACTAGCTCGCGTTACTGCGAGAAGCAAGCGAATATCTCGGCGGATATGGAAGCGTCGAATGGCTTCCAGCTGGAGCATTACCTGGCGCGCTTTCCCGGCTGACAGCCCCGGGCGGGCGTCGAGGCCGCGCCGGCCCGAGGTCCGGTCTAGGTCAGTCCAGGCCGCCCGCGTCGATCACGACGGTCTTCAGGTCGGTCATGTCGAGCATCGTGTAGCGCCCGCCGATCCGGCCCCAGCCGGTCCGTGTCCCTGCGGCGCCGCCGAACGGCTCGTGGGCCTCCCAGTAGTCGGTCGAGTCGTTGACGACGACGTTGCCGACCCGGAGGTTGTCGATGAAGCGGAACGCCCGCTTGAGGCTGCTCGTGTAGACGGCCGCCTGGAGGCCGAGGTACGAGTCGTTCGCGACCTCGAGCGCGTGGTCGTCGCCGTCGACCGTGAGCAGCGGAACGATCGGCCCGAAGGTCTCGTCGCGGTTGATCAGCGTGTCCACCCCGACCTGGTCGACGACGGTCGGCTGGTAGTAGAGCTCGGTCGGCCGGCCCGGATCGCGTGAGCCGCCGACTACGACCTCGGCGCCCTTGGCCACGGCGTCCTCGAGGTGGGCGTCCATCTTCTGCGCGGTGGGCTCGTTGTTCATCGGGCCGACGAGCGTCTCGTCGTCGAACGGGTCGCCGAGCTTCCAGCGCTCCGCCTCCGCGACGACTGCGGCGAGGAACTCGTCGTGCACGCTCCTGTCGACCAGAACGCGCTCCGTCGCACAGCAGACCTGGCCCGCGCAGAAGAAGCCTCCGTAGACCGCCCCTTTGGCCGCGGCCTCGAGATCCGCGTCCGCGCACACGACGACGGGCCCGTTGCCGCTCGCCTCGATCAGCGACCGCTTCAGCCCGACCGCGCGGACGATCTTCTCGGCCGTCGTGTGCGAGCCGATGAAGGCGACGCAGTCGACGTTGTCGTCCGTGATCAACCGCTCACCGACCTCACCGCCGCCGTAGACGACGTTGACGACGCCCTCGGGCAGGCCCGCATCGGCCATGGCCTGCATGAAGGTGGCCATCGCGATCGGCGTCCACTCGGACGGCTTCATGACGATCGTGTTCCCGGCGGCGATCCCCGGCGCGATCAGCTCGACGGGGATCAGCGTCGGGAAGTTCCACGGCGTGATGCCCGCGTAGACGCCGTTCGGCACGCGGAAGGTAAGGATGCGCTTGTTGACGTCCTGCGACGGAATGATCGCCGACTCCATCCGCTTCACGTCCTCGGCCGCGATCCGGAAGTTGTCGGCCGTCTCCTCCAGGTCCGGAAGCGCCTCGGCCGTGAACGGCTTGCCCTGCTCGAGCGAGAGCTCGCGGGCCATGTCCTCGCGGCGCTCGTCGATCACGTCGGCGATCGCGTGACAGATCTTCGCTCGCTCCCACGCGGAGAGCGCCGCCCATTTCGGTTGTGCGTCCCTCGCAGCCTTGGCCGCGCGGGAGACGTCTTCTGCGCTCGCGTCGGGGACCTCGGCGAGGGTCTCGCCGGTGACCGGAGAGACGATCTGCCTCACCTGCTCGCCGGTCGACTGCATCCAGTCGCCGCCGATGAAGTTCTCGAGTGTGCGAACTGTCGTTGCCACAGGACTGCTCCTTCCTTCCGCTGCGAGCAGATTAAACCGGCTGGTTCCAGAGGCGGAGGACCGGGGTCTCGCGCTCGTGGCCGAGTGTGCTGATCGTGGCCGGGTCGAGCGCGAACAGTCGTCCTGCGGCGGGCTCGAGCTCCAGCCAGCGAGCCGTGAGGACGCGCAGCACATGCCCGTGCGCGAAGAGCAGGGCGTCGCCGTCGGCGGCACGCAGCTCGTCGAGCACGCGGTCGACCCGGGCGCCGACCTGCTCGACCGTCTCGCCGTCGGGCACGCCGTCGTGCCAGAGCGTCCAGCCGGGACGCTCCTCACGGATCTCGGTCGTCGTCCGGCCTTCGTAGGCGCCGTAGTCCCACTCCCTCAACTCGTCGCGCGGCTGCGCCCGGTCCGCGAAGCCGGCGAGGCGGCAGGTCTCGAGCGCACGTCCGAGGGGGCTCGTCAGGACGAGCGCGAAGTCGCGGCTCCGGAGCGCGGAGCCGACAGCCTCGGCCTGCTCGCGGCCGTGCTCGGTCAGCGGCACGTCCGTTCGCCCCGTGTGCCTGCCGGCCCGCGACCAGTCCGTCTCGCCGTGACGGACGAGCACGACCTCACGCGCGACGGAAGGAGACGGGCTGCTCAACCCAGGGAGCAGGTTAGAGCAGCCCGTCTCCGGTCGATCAGAGCCTCGACTCGATCGAGCGTGCGCGGTCGAGCCAGGGGTCGAGGCGGTACCGATCGAACCCGGTCCCGCCGAAGACGCGGTCGCGAGCCCTGTCGGCGCCACGCAGCACGTCGTCTCCGCCGTTGCCCCTGAGGACGTCGCGGCCAGCGTTGCCGACCAGGACGTCGTTCCCGCGGCCCCCGACGATGCGGTCACGGCCTGGCCCGCCGAACAGGCGGTCGCTGCCAGGGCCCCCGAGAACGAGGTCGTTGCCGGGGCCGCCGTAGACGACGTCGCGGCCACCGCGGCCGATGATCACGTCGTTGCCGCCGCGAGCGTAGAAGACGTCGTTACCGGGTGTGCCGACGAGCGTGTCGGCGTGACTCGTGCCTTGGAAGAACGTCCCTTCGTCGCCCGAGTCGTCGCCCTCGTCCTGGTGCTCGAGTCGGGACGTGTCCTTGTCGTAGCCGACGACGTCGATCATGTCGTCGTTGGAGTCTCCCCGGACCCATGCGGCCAGGGCGTTGTTGCGCGATTGCGCGGTGACGGTGCTGCTCCAGTACCCGTCGTCTTCCTCGTTGTAGCCGGTCAGGAGGTAGTCGTCCTGCCACGGCTCGCCCACGGGCTTGTAGGTCGCCGACACCTCGTAGCCGTCGTCCCAGACCATGGTCGCGTCCCCGAACTCGTCCAGTGCGACGTGCGCCCCGATCCCTTCCCAGCTCGCGGAGATCGGGACCCGCTTCCACGTCTTTTCTCCGGGAGCCCGGAATGCGGTCTTCAGGCCGCCGGCCTGGACCCAGCTCACGACCGCGTCTCCGCGCCGGTTCATCGCCAGGTCGAGCGTGGCGGCGTTCCGGCCGCGACGGGACAGGTTGCGCGGCGGGCTCCACGCTCCGCCGGCGGGGCGGGAAGCAGTCTGCGCTGCCGGTGCGATGCCGTTCGAGCGGATCCAGGCGGCGATCGCGTTTCCGGCCGCGTCCATCGCCACGAGTGGAGCCGAGGCCGTGTGCCCCGGCGCCGATAGCTCCTCCGGCTTCGTCCAGATGCCGTTTGAGGAACGGATGGCGGCCTCGATGCGGCGGTATGAGCCGTCCCACCACTGCCAGGCCGCTACGGCTCCTCCCTTGTCGTCGAGCGAGATCGTCGGCGCGTAGGAGTTGCCGATGGGCCCGGAGATCGACGCCGGCGGCGTCCAGAGGCCCGTCATCGTCCCGCTGGCGCTCTGAATCACGGGTCGCCACTGCTCGCGCGCAACCCAGACCGCGACCATGCGGCCGGCCTCGATGGAGACGCTCGCGCCGAAGGCCGGCTCGCTCGGATCGGACAGGGCCTGTGGAGCGCTCCACACGCCTCCCACGGGTCGAACCGCGGCCCGGACGATGCTGTCGTGGCCGGTCGTCGACTCGTGCCACACGGCGACGGCGTTGCCGAGGCCGTCCATGGCGACGCGCGGCGACTCGGCCGCTACCGCAGGGACGGAGATCGTCTCCGAGGCTTCGAAGCTGCCGAACTTGGGTCGGAAGGCCGCCCGGATCGACTCCGCGTTGTCGTCGACGTTACGCCAGACGGCGAGGACGTTCCCCGCGCCGTCGGAGACGAGCTGCGGCTCCGAGCCGGATCGGTGAGTGGGCGAGATGGTGTCCGGCTTGAGCTCGCTCGCGCCGGCTTGCGGGAAGAGGACGATCAGGAGACACGCCAGCGGCACCGCAAGTTGCAGGGTTCGGATGCGATTCATGTTTTCTCCTTCGTGCTCGGTGGTCACGGACGAGTGTTGGCTCGACGTGGCCGCGCCGTTCCATTGCCGGGCGATGGGAATCGGATGGAAGAGCTCGACCTCCTCGATCGACGCACCGAGCGTGCGGGAGGCCTCTCACACGGCGCTCACACGCCGCTCAGACGAGGCTACGGCTGGATGTTCTGGTTCAGGCGGAACACGTTGTCCGGGTCCCACTCGCGCTTGAGCGCGACGAGGCGCTCGTACTTCGCGTCGCCGTAGACCGTCCGGGCCACGTCCGCGCCGACCTCGGCTACGTCGTTCACGTACCGCCCGTCCGTGGCGAACGGCGCCAGGTCGGCGACGGCGTCACGCCCCCACGCGCGGCAGTCCTCGTCGAGCGCGGCGTCGTCCCACATCGCCTCGGCCGCGAGCCACGCGTCGGCCTCGCGGCCCGTGAAGGCGGTTCCCTCCTCGGGGACGTCGGAGATCCTGCGGCCCGCGGCCCAGACGGAGAAGCCGGAGTCGGAGCCGTCCGGCGCCCGGGTCGCGTGCTCGACGCAGACATCGACGACCTCGTCGGTGAGAGCGGGGAGGAACGCGCTCTTCATGTAGAAGCGGTGCCCCCAGTCCTGGGCCTCATCGTTCAGGTGCTGTGTGTCGAGGTAGGACATCGCCTTGATCGAGTCCGCGGCCGGCGGGCCGAACGCCCGCAGGTCGGCCAGGTCGCGCTCGGCTCGCTCGGGAGGGCCTGCGTGCAGCGCGGTGAGGTACGCCTCCTCGTTCGCGACGCCGAAAGACAGGAACAGCTCGTCCGGCCCGTTCTCCGCGAGTTCGCGCCAGTGCGCTGCGAGCTCCAGCGCGCGGTCGGCGGGATGAAGGACCGTCCCGAACGTGATCTCGTGGTCGAGCGGGTGCAGCTGGAACTCGAATGACGTGACGATGCCGAAGTTCGCCCCGGCGCCGCGCAGCCCCCAGAAGAGGTCCGGGTGCTCCTCCTCGGACGCACGCACGACCCGCCCGTCGGCGGTGACGAGCTCCGCGGCGAGCAGGTTGTCGATCGTGAGCCCGTGCTTGCGCTGGAGCCTGCCCATCCCGCCGCCGAGGGTGAGTCCCGCGACTCCCGTGTGCGAGACGACGCCGACGGGGCAGACGAGGCCGTGCTCCTGCGCGGCGCCGTCGAGCTCGGCGAGCAGCGAGCCGCCCGCGATGCGCGCCGTTCGCCGCTCCGGGTCGACCTCGGCGCCGCGCATCCGGGAGAGGTCGATCACGATCCCGTCGTCGCAGGTCGAGAGCCCGGGGATGCTGTGGCCGCCGCAGCGCACCGCAATCAGGAGCTCCTCCTCGCGGGCGAAGCGGAGCGCGGAGACGACGTCGTCGACGCCCACGGGACGGACGACGAGCGCCGGCCGCCGGTCGGCCATCCCGTTCCAGACCGCGCGAGCCGAGTCGTACCCGGGGTCGTCCGGGAGGACGATCTCGCCGGCGAACCTCTCGCGGAATGAGCCCACACCCGTCATGGCCAGCCGCATGATCGCCGCTACCGTGAGCTCATGCCGACCCCCCAGGCGCCGATCGGGAGCGGATTCGGGTTCGAGTCGACGGTCGACGACGTGCTGGCGGGCGTCGATCTGGACGGCAAGCTGATCGTCGTCACCGGCGGCTACTCCGGCATCGGGCTCGAGAACGTGCGCGCGTTCAGCCGCGCCGGCGCGACGGTCGTCGTGCCTGCGCGCCGCCCCGACGAGGCGCGGGCCGCGCTGGCCGGGGTCGAGTGGGTGGAGGTCGACGAGCTCGACCTCGCCGATCTGAGCTCGGTCCGGGCGTTCGTCGGGCGCTTCCTCGCGTCGGGCCGGACGATCGACGTGCTGCTCAACAACGCGGGGATCATGGCGAACCCCGAGACGCGCGTCGGCCCCGGGTGGGAGTCTCAGCTGGCGACGAACCACCTCGGTCATTTCGCGCTGACGAACGGCTTGTGGCCCGCGCTCGTCGACGGCGGCGGCGGCCGGGTGATCTCGGTCACATCGCGTTTCCACAAAGCGTCCCCGATCCAGTGGGACGACCTGCAGTTCGAGCGCGGCTACGACAAGTGGAAGGCTTACGGGCAGTCGAAGACCGCGAACGTGCTCTTCGCGGTGGAGCTCGACCGGCTCGGACAGTCCTCCGGTGTGCGCTCCTTCGCGGTCTACCCCGGAGCGATCAAGACACCGCTCCAGCGACATCTCAGCGACGAGGAGAGGACCGACAGCGTCGACGACGAGGGAAATCCGCTGACCCGGTGGAAGACGCCGCAGCAGGGCGCAGCCACCTCGGCCTGGGGCGCCACGTCACCCCGGCTCGAGGGGATGGGCGGCGTCTACCTCGAGAATTGCGACATCGCCGTGGTCGCCGATCCGGACACGGAGGAGGGCCAACGCGGTGGCGTGAACCCGTGGGCGGTCGACCCCGGCGAAGCGAAGCGCCTCTGGACGCTCTCGGCCGAGCTCACCGGCGTCGACGCGTTCGCGGGCTCCTAGGCGTCGAGCGCAGGCGCTGCTCCGTACTCCTCGTCGGTGACGTGGTCGCCCCACGTGGCCGGGTGGCCGTCCTCGTCGACCTCGACGATCGCGATGTGCGTCATGAAGCGGTTCGGCGCCGCGCCGTGCCAGTGCTCCTCGCCCGGCTCGAAGAAGACGCGGTCGCCCGGGCGGATCACCTCGACCTGGCCGCCGCGACGCTGCGCGAGCCCGACGCCCTCGGTGACGTAGATCGTCTGGCCGTTCGGATGCGTATGCCATGCGGTCCGCGCTCCGGGCGTGAAGTGGACGCTGCTCGCGCTCACGTGTGACGAGCCCGACGGCGCCGCCACCTGGTCGAGGTAGACGGCGCCGGTGAACCAGTCGGCAGGGCCGGGATTGGTGTCGATGCCGTTCCTGGTGATCTGCATGAGGCTCCTTTCGGACGACTCTGCGACGTTACAGTCGCCGGATGGAACAGGTCATCTCGGCAGACGACTCACGGCTCGTCGAGGCGCTGCGGGATCGCGACGAGCAGGTCTTCGAACAGCTGATCCGCGAGTACCACGCGGGGTTGCTGCGGGTTGCGCAGATCTACGTGACGAGTCGCTCCGTCGCAGAGGAGGTCGTTCAGGAGACCTGGCTTGGCGTCCTCAACGGCATCGAGCGCTTCGAGGCGCGCTCGTCTTTGAAGACGTGGATCTTCCGGATCCTGACGAACATCGCGAAGACGCGAGCCCAGCGTGAAGGCCGCACGCTGCCCTTCTCCGCACTCGAGCGACCCGGGACGGTGCCCGAGCCGGCGGTCGGGCCGGAGCGCTTCCTCCCACCCGACCACGAGCGCTGGCCGGGCCACTGGTCTGCGAGGCCCGAGCCATGGCCTGAGGATCGCCTTCTCGCAGCCGAGGCTCGCAGCGTCGTCAAAGAGGCGATCGAGGCACTCCCGCCGGCGCAGCGTGCCGTGATCAGCCTGCGGGACGTCGAGGGCTGGAGCTCGGACGAGACGTGTAATGCACTCGGCCTCACCGAGACCAATCAGCGGGTGCTTCTCCACCGCGCACGGTCAAAGGTTCGGCAAGCCGTGGAAGGCTACGTTTTGGAGGCCGCGTGACGAGCGAGATCGAACAGCTGAGCTGCCAGGAGCTCGTCGAGCTCGTGACGGACTACCTTGAGGGCGCGTTGCCCGAGGCGGATCGCGATCGGCTCGAGCAGCACATTGCCGGCTGCGACGGGTGCCGCGACTACATCGCGCAGATGCGGACGACCGTAACGCTGACGAGTGAGGCGCGGCCGGCGGGGCTCACGCCCGAGGCCGAGGAGGCCCTGCTCGCGGCCTTTCGCGACTGGAAGGCGACTTAGGCTCGAATCGGCCGCTGGACAGCACCGGAAAGGTCTGCCGGTGCTGTCCCCTCGACCGCCTCTACTAGCTTGCTGCGAGGCCTGCGACAGTGCTCGGCAGTCCGTCCGCGGCGCCGACCTCGTCGAGGCGACCGTCCGCGTCGATGCGCCAGCCGTGCACTTGCTGCGTGTCGGCATCGAGCGCGTAGAGGAAGCGGCCGTCGGTGCTGATCGCCTCGTCCCGGATGCCGGGCTCGCCGAGCCGAGTGGCTCCCGCAACTGCTTCCGCAAGCTCGATCGTCCCGTCGTGCGCGATCGCGTAACTCGAGATCGTGCCGTCCCCGAAATTCGTGACGTAGACGAAGCGGCCATCCTTCGTCACGGCTGCCCAGCAGACCTCGCTGCGGGTGTCCGCGACGGACGCGCTCACCGGGCTCAGCCGGCCCGGCTCCAGGACCGCGTACGAGGAGGCCGCGGCCTCGCCCTTCGCGCCGCCGAACGCTTCCGTCACCACGAGCGTTCCGTCGCTCGTGAAGTCGAACCCGTACGGCGTCTCTCCCGCGGACGCGATCGTCGAGGGCCCGTCCGCATAGCCCTGTTCGTCGATCGCGAAGGCGCTGATCGAGTTCGAGCCGCGCTCGGTGACGACGAGCGTCTTCCCGTCCGGGCTGAACCTGATCTGAGCGGGGTCGGCGCCGTCGCCGCTGAGCGCCCGTGTCGATCCGTCGAGTGCGACGAGCTTGTCGCCTGCGATGGTGAACCCGGCGACGCTGGCGTCCGCGTTGTTCGCGACATAGGCGAGCGAGCCGTGGACAGCAACGCTCGTCGGCGTTCCGCCGCCCGACAGGACGTTGTCGGTCAGCCGGAGACCGTCCGGCTCGACGGCGAACAGCGAGATCGTGTCGCTGCCGCTGTTCGTCACCAGCAGCCAGGCTCCGTCGCCGCTCAGGACGATCGAGCTCTGGGACGGAAGATGGGGCTTCCCGGTCCCCTTGCCGCCCGTCTCGAAGCTGCCGATCTTCGACAACGACCCGTCGCTCTCGCGCCGGTACGCGACGACCTCGTTCTTCTGCGCATCGTTCGTCTGGACGTAAACCGCTTCCATACCGCCTCCTTCGCGACCCCTTGTTTGCTCCAGGTTCAGTCGCGCGAGGACGCGAAGCGTTACGCCCGGATTTCAGACCTGTGACGAGCCAGACGCTAGTCCGCCATGCGGACCGCCACGTCGTACTTCGTCACGGACGTGCGCTGCCCCGGCGTGTCCGATGCGGGCATGGCGCTGAGCGCCGCATCGCCTTTCGCGTAGTCCTCTTCGTTGTCGAAGAAGACGATCGCGAGCGATTTCGAAGCCTCGGCATCGTGGAGGATGATCACTTCCTTCGCCGGGATGTCGTCAGGCCGGTCGCCCTGCTCCATCTCCTGACGCATCTGTGCCATCCGCTCGCTGTCGACGCCGTCGAACGAAACAACGCGGGCAAGTGCCATGTGAGCCTCCTTGGTCGTTGAGTGAACCCTAGACCTATGCGGCACGGCGTCGACCGGTTCTACCGAGCGGCGCAGGGCCGAAGCTAACGCAGCCAGACCTGGTCGGCCATGAAGCCCCAGATCGGATGGAATTCGTAGTTCCGCACGCGCGAGGAGACGAAGTCGATGATTCGGGGGTTCACGAGCGGGAGCCAGACTGCGCGGTCGGTGAGCTCGTGATCGATGCGCGTCCAGCGCCGAGCCGAGCCGGGCAGGTCGGTGAGGGCACGCAACGTCGCGCGACGCATCTCGTTGTCGACGCGGGGGTCGCAGAAGCGGTGGTCGTTGTGGAAACCGTTGCAGGGGATCCAAGGGCTGAGGAAGTTCCCCGCTGATGGGAAGGCAGCGCTCCACCCAGCCGGGCCGATCTGATGGCTCGCGACGCGGCCCGGGTGGAGAAACGCCTGTTCGTGCGTCCGTAGGTGCACCCGCACCCGATAGCCCAGACGCCGGAGCACGCCGGCAACATCACGGACGGCCGACGGTCGGATCGTGGGGTCGTCGGTAAAGCCCCAGACGGTGATGCTGGTTCCCTTCGTGCCCGAGGCAGCGACGAGGCGATGTGCGCGGGCGAAATCGGGAGCACTCCAGGCGCCACTTGGGTTCGAGTGGCTCGTGTACGGGCAGTAGCGGCTGTAGCCGGGCAGACCAGGCGGCAGCAGCTGACACGTTGGCGTCGCCGCCGCCGGCCCACCGTATGTTCCCGCGATCACGCGCCGGTCAAGCGCATAGTTGAGCGCTCGGCGGACGCGAACGTCGTTGAACGGTGATCTCCGTGTGTTGAGGATAAAGAAGTCGGTTTCGGGCACAGGATCCGAATGCAGCTGTGCAGCGTGTTGCGTTTGCACTTCTGGCCTCCGCTCGACCGGGACGAAATCGAGCATCCAGTCCGCTCGGCCGTGTTCGATCGCGCGGACTTCAGCCTCGGGCGAGCGCCCGATACGCCAGAGGATTCGATCGGGATTCCCGTTGGGCTGTGCGGCATGCGACCACTCGTGGAAGTAGGGGTTGCGAGCGAAGGTGATCTGCCGGTTGACGACGCGGACGATCTTGTACGGCCCGGTTCCAAGAATCGGCGTCCTGCCGGCGTCGTGCCAGGGAGTTCCCGGCGGGATCGGCGCAGTGGCAACGGATGCGAGCTTGAAGAGGAAGTCTGGATCGGGACCGGAGAGGTGGAAGACGACGGTGCCGTCCGTGTCGTCAACAGTGATTCCGCCTGCGAAGTCGCAGGTGTCCGGAGCGCGCAGGCACGCTTGGGCGCCACTGATGTTGGCGTAATCGGTGACGCTCGAGCCCTGGATCGCGAAGAGGCGTTCAAAGGCGCGGCGGAAGTCGCTTGCGCGGAGCGGTCGTCCGTCCGAATAGCGGATTCCAGGCCGGAGCCGGAACGCGTACGTGCGTCCTGCATCCGTGGGGGCGGGGAGCGCCGCCGCCAGGTCGGGCACCAGGTGGAGCCCGTCCGGGCCGCTGACGTGCTCGTATGTGACCAGCGTGTCGTTGCTCAGTCCCAGCCATTGCGGTGGCGCAGCCTGGAAGCTGAACCCTGGGTCGAGAGAGACAAACCGCCCGGTCGAGAGCAGCTTCAGCGTCCCGCCTCGGTGCTGCACGAGGGCCCCTCGTGCCACCCACACGGAGCTCCTGCCGGCTGCCAGGGAGGCCGGCCGTCCACCGACGTCGACGCTCTTGACGGTGTTTCCCCGCGGATCGATGCGGGAGACGTCGCCGGAGAACTCGTTCGCGACCCATACCGCCCCGTCGGCGAATGCTACGGCCGAAGGCCCACTGCCGGTGACGATCGTCGCGACCACCTTCGGCGCCTTCGGGTCGATCCTCGAGACCGTGCCAGCCAGCTCGTTCGCGACCCAGACGGAGCCGGCGCCGAGAGCCAAAGCGGCGGGCCCCTGTCCGACCGGCACCGTTGCCAGCGTCGCACCCGAGGTGGGATCGATCTCCGTAACCGTGCCCGCATCGTGGCTCGCGACCCAGACCGCACCTGCTGCAAGGGCGACGGCAGAGGGATGGACCGCGAGCGACACCGACTGCGTCGCCTTTCCCGTAGCGGTGTCGAGGCGGGTCAACGACTCGGCGCCAGAATCGGCTATCCAGAGGCTCCCGGTGCCGTAAGCGAGAGCGGACGGATTGCCCCCGAGGTGGCTTGTCTGCGTAATCGCTCCCGTCTGAGGATCGATCCGGCTCACCGTGCCCGCAAGCGTCCTTGCCACCCATACCGACCCGCCGCCGACTGCGAGGTCGCCTGGCGCTCCTCCGACTGGGATCCGGTCGACAACGCTCGCCGTCGCGGCGTTGACCCGTGAGACCGTGTCGTCGTTCGGATCCGCGAGCCAGACGGATCCGCCCGCTTCCTTCATCGCCGTTGTCCCGCCGTCGAGTGCCATTCCGGCTCCGATCCGCCCAGAATGGGCATCCACGGAGACGAGCGTGTTGCCGTTCTGCAGCACGGCTCGCGACGCCGTCGGCTGGCCGATTCCGAGCACGACTCCGGCAACAGCTGCTGCAGCGATCGCCAGAGCGCCGACCGCAACCGCCACCGGCCGGCCCAGGGGTCTGTCTCGGCGACTCCTTGCTCGCGGAGCAGCAAGCGCCGGATCGTGTTGAAGAATCTGCCGCTCCAGCTGCCGAAGATGCGGGCCCGGCTCGAGGCCGAGCTCCTCGGCGAGTCGGTGTCTCGCCGCCTGAAGGGCTGCAAGAGCCTCCCCTTGCCTCTCAGAACGATAGAGCGCGAGCATGAGCTGGCCGAGGAGGCGCTCTCGGAGTGGGTGGTCGCGTACGAGAGCCTCCAACTCGGGTATCAGCTCGTCGCTGCGACCGAGCTCCAGGTCTGCGTCGATCCGGTCCTCGAGCGCCAGGAGTCGGCGCTCTTCCAACTGCTCTGCCTCGCTCGACCCCAACGGCTCGTAGAGGACGTTCACCAGCGCTGGGCCCCGCCACAGCGCGAGCGCGGACCGAAGCGCATCGGCGGCCTCGGTTGCAGCTCCGCGAACCAGCGCCTCGCGGCCGCGGCGGTAGAGGCGCTCGAAGCGGTCGAGGTCGAGCTCGCCGGGCTCGACCCGAAGCAAGTAGCCCGGCGAGCGCGTCACCAGCCGGCCTTCACCGAGCGTCTTGCGCATCCGCGAGACCTGGCTGTCGAGCGTATGGGCGGCGCTGGGGGGCGGGCGTTCTCCCCACAATCCGTCTATCAGCCGATCGCGCGAGACCGCCTCGTTCGCCCGGAGGAGGAGGAGAGCGAGCAGCACACGCTGCTTCGGCCCACCCAGGGGAAGCTCACGGCCGTCCTGCAACACCTCGACGGGTCCGAGAACCCGGAACTCCATCGCTGAATGTAAGCACTGTTACGAGCGCTTTACGAGGTTCTTGCGAGGTTGCCTGGGCAGCGTCGATGTACCTCACGCGCCGCGACCAGTTTCTTGACGTCCCGGCAGCCGACACGCGTCGCCGCAGGTCGACGGCGGAAAGGAGTCCTTCGCCATGTTCCCGTCCGCACGAGTCCCAGTTGTAGCGCTCGTCTCCCTCGCGACGGTCGTCGCGCTTTCGAGCGCGCTTGCCGGCGCTGCCAGGTCGACCGGGAACGCCTGGACACCGCCTCGGCTCCCCTGGGCGGCGCCCGCCGTCCCTGTCGGAGGGATTCCGGTCGAAGTGGCGGTGAACCAGGTCACCCACACGATCTACGTGGGAAACAGCGGCGAGAACACCGTCTCGGTCATCGACGGGACGGCCTGCAACGCAATCCACACGTCCGGTTGCGGTCAGACGGCGGCCACGGTGACGGTCGGCAGCAACCCCCTTGGCGTTGCCATCGACCAAGCCACCGACACCATCTACGTGGCAAACGCCGGTGAGAACACGGTCTCCGTGATCAACGGCGCCACCTGCAACCGAACCAACACCTCGGGTTGCGGCCAGGACCCGCCGACGGTGACAGTCGGCGGCGGAGCGTCTCTCCTGGCCGTCGACCCGGCCACCGACACGATCTATGTCGGAAGCTTCGACGACGGCACCATTTCGGTGATCGACGGGTCAACCTGCAACGGCGGAAACAGCTCGGGTTGTGCTCAGGTACCGCCCACCGTGACGGTGGGCTCGTTCCCCGACGGGGTGGCAGTCGACCAGGCGACCCATACGGTCTACGTCGCGAACGGGAACGACACCACCGTCTCGGTGATCGACGGATCGCGTTGCAATGGCACCGACAGCTCCGGCTGCGGCCAGACCCCGCCCACCGTGGACGTGGGCGGTAACCCTGTCGAGTTGGCCGTCGACCAGGCGACCGACACGGTCTACGTGCCGATCTTCTTCAACGACGCCTTGGGCTTCGTTGCGATGATCGACACCGCCACCTGCAACGGCGGCCACAGCTCCGGGTGCAGCCAGCCGCCGCTGACCGCGCCCGCCGGGAGTGGCCCAACTCACGTCACCCTGAATCCGACGACCCACACGGTCTACGTGATGAACGAGTTGGACAGCAGCGTCTCCGCGCTCAACGCGACCACCTGCAACGCGACGGTCACCTCAGGCTGTGCCGAGACGCCGCCTGCGATGGCCATGGGGTTCAACGGTGGCGCCGCCGACGTCGATCTGGCCACAGACACCGTCTATGCCTCGAGCCAGACGGCCAACGCCGTCTCGGTGCTCAATGGTGCCCACTGCAACGCAAGCCACACCTCTGGCTGCACCCGGTTCGCGCCGACGACGACCGTCGGGTTCGAACCCCAGGGCGTGGCGGCGAATCGGTCCACACACACCATTTACGTTGCGAACCGCGAGGGCACGGTCTCCGTGATCAACGCGGCCGCCTGCAACGCGCACAACGGCTCGGCCTGCGGCCAGGCCTGGACGACCGTCTCGGTGGGCGATTCTCCTCAGGGCGTCGCGGTCGATCGGGCCACCGACACCATCTACACGGCGGACGGGTTCTTCGGCGAGAACGCGGTGTCGGTGATCGACGGGCGAACCTGCAATGCCGGCAACACCTCCGGATGCGGCCAGACCCCGGCGACGGTGACGGCGGGAAACGGTGCCTTCGCGATCGCGGTCAACGAGGTCACCAGGACGATCTACGTCGCGAACCGCAACGACGGCACCGTCTCGGTCATCGACGGGCGAACCTGTAACGGCTCAGACGCGACTGGGTGCGCTCAGAGCTGGCCAACCGTCGCGGTTGGTGCCTCTCCACAGGCGCTCGCGGTCAACACGGCCACCAACACGATCTACGTGACCAATACCAACGACAACACGGTCTCCGTGATCGACGGGTCAACCTGCAACGGCTTCAACCACTCCGGGTGCGGCCAGACCCCGCCCACCGTGGCCGTCGGGGCGGTGCCGCGGGCGGTGGGCGTCAACCAGGTCACCGACACGATCTACGTCGGGAACCGCGACGACGCGACCGTGTCGGTCGTCGACGGGCGCAGGTGCAACGGCGTCGACAGCTCCGACTGCGGCCAGACGGCGCCCGCAGTGGCGATCGGAGGCGCAGCCGGAATGCCAGGCCCCGGCATGGGCCGGAGCGTGGCTGTCGACGAGGCCACTGACGCCGTCTATGTCACAAACGTTTTCGACTCGGACGTAGTGCTGATCAACGGCGCATCCTGCCGGGCCGGCCACACGGAGGGCTGTAACGCGAAAGCGCTGGAGCTGCGGGCGGGCGGCTGGCCGATCAACATTGCACTGGACGAGGCCGACGGCACGCTCTACGTGGCGGACAACGTCGACGGCACCGTGTCGTACTTCCGCAGTCGTGGATGAGATGGGCGACGGTGTCTCATCGGCAACGCGGGCTCTTCGATGGTCAGTCGCGGCCGCTCTTGCGCTGGGCGCGATCGCGGGCGTGGTGACAACGGCGTCCGCGACCGCGCCAGGGAAGAACGGCTCGATCGCGTTTCGCCGCTACTTCAATACAGCGCATTCCCGCGGAGCCGTTTTCACGGTCCGCACGAACGGGACCGGAGCGCGACAGATCACGCACCCGCCCAGAGGCGTCGTCGACGACCAGGTCGACTGGGCTCCAGACGGCAGCCTGATCACCTTCACGCGCTGCCCAACTGACCAGGGACTGTGCCACGTCTACGTCGTCTCGCCCAACGGGAACGGCCTCGCTCCGGTCGGCCCCCTCTGCCCGCCGGGTGCCCACGAGGACACGTGCCCGGACGACGAGAACGCGAGCTTCTCGCCCGACTCCAAGCAGCTCACGTTCACGCAGTCGACCGGACAGATCAGACCCGCGCCCAACGGCGAGCAAGAGATCGAGCACTCTGCGATCGCGGCGATTAACCCCGACGGCAGTGGGCCCCACGTCATCTTCCAGGCCCCGCCGTACGCCGCCGACCTGTTGTTTCCCCTGGAGTCGCCCGACGGGAGACAGATCGTCTTCGAGTGGTTTAACTCACCGTTCTCCACGCCGGCCGACAAGCATGCGATCTATGTCATCAACGCGG
This sequence comes from uncultured Actinomycetes bacterium, assembly GCA_963850415.1. GTDB lineage: Bacteria > Actinomycetota > Thermoleophilia > Gaiellales > Gaiellaceae > VAXT01. Next base: position 83,666 of record CAWKLE010000003.1, on the reverse strand, counting down.
ATGGAAGCGGTCTGAGCAGGCTCACGCCCTGGGCAGAGAATGACGGCGACGCCCCCGATTGGTCGCCCGACGGCAGGTGGATCCTGTTCCACTCCCACGTCGACGACCCGAGCCGCCAGGCGCAGATATTCCTCATCCACCCCGACGGCACAGGCCGGAAGAAGATCACGCACTTCAAGCGCGGGACACTCGTCGGTTCCTCGTCGTTCTCACCGAACGGCAAGTCGATCGTGTTCGCGAAAGACCCACACGGATCTAGCCTCCACGTCTACGTGATGCGGATCAACGGCAGCCATGTGCGGCGCGTCACGCGCTCCAAGCTCTGGGATTCCGCTCCCGACTGGGGGCCGCGCTGATTGCGCGACCCTTGGTCATGCGTCGCTCCTGCCCTCGCCACCGGGCACGTCCTCGGCTGAGCTCGCGATCAGCGTTCGCTAGCGATACCCATCACACGCCTTCGGATCCAACGAAGGTCTCCACCGGAGCGAGGTCTGCAAACTCCGGTTCCAGCCGCTTCAGCGCCTGTACCTGCAGCTGACGCACCCGCTCGCGGGTGAGCCCGAGCTCGCTCGCGATCGTCTCGAGCGACTGCGGCTCGCACTGGAGGCCGAAGCGACGCTCGACGATCAGCCGCTCCCGGTCCGGCAGCGCTTTGAGCCTACGCCGCACCGTCTGCTGGAGAAGCGAGCGCTCTGCCTCCTCGACGGGGTCAGCGGAAGCCGGATCGGCAAGGAAGTCGGAGAGCTCGGTCTCGCCGTCCGGGCTGACCGCCTGGTTGAGCGAGGACGAGGCCTCGGCGCAGTCAAGCGCCTGGCGGACATGTCCGAGCGGCAAGCCGCTTGCCTCGGCGAGCTCCTCCAGGCTCGGCTCCCGGCCGAGCGCGGGCGCGAGCGTACGGGCGGAGAAAGCAAGCTTGCGCCGGCGGTCGCGGATGTGCGTGGGAATGCGGATCGTCTTCGCCTGGTCCGCGATCGAGCGCGAAACCGCCTGCCGAATCCACCAGTGGGCGTAGGTCGAGAACTTGTAGCCGTGCCTCCAGTCGAACTTGTCGACCGCGCGGTTCAAGCCGATCGCGCCCTCCTGGATCAGGTCGAGGAAGGGGAGGCCCTGGTGGCGGTAGTTCTTGGCGATCGAGACGACCAGGCGCAGGTTCGATTCGATCATCGTCTGCCTCGCGCCCGCGTCGCCACGTTCGACCAGCTTCGTCAGCTTGACTTCCTGGGCCGCGGTCAAGAGCGGACGGCGACCTGCATCGCGCAGGAAGAGGTCGAGCGAATCCGTCGGCGTCTCGTTGTTCGACATCGGATGTCCTCTCTCCGGACCGGAAACCGGTCGCAACGAGTAGAGGAGCCGGCGACTTCCGATGGGCTGGCTTCGGCGTCCGCTACGACTGCTCGCCGTGGCCTGAGCGTCCAGTCTAGCCACTCGGCCTCTCGACCGGTGATTCGCGTCCTCTCCCTCCGACCTACTGATCCTTCCTGCTCAGGTCGTAGCGGCCTCTTGTTCGCGAATGTCCCCCGAAGCGGAGGTGGTCAGAGCTGCAGGTAGGCGACCCTATGATCTCGCTGTGCAACGCGTCGTCGGTGTCGAGCCGATTTTCGTGGTCTCGGATGTACCGCGTGCGGTTGCTCACTACGAGCAGTTGGGCTTCAGCACCTCGCACCACGACGAGGGGTATGCGTTCGCCCATCGCGACGAGTTGACCATCCATCTCGCCGGACAAGGCGCCGATCCTGAACGGGTCGGCGGCGGATCCATCTATATGCACGTGGACGACGCAGACGTGCTCGCCGACGAGTGGAGAGGCGCCGGTGTCGACCTCGTCGAACCCCAGGACTACGAGTACGGCAAGCGTGAGGGCTCCCACGTAGATCCTGACGGGAACCTCATCCGCTTCGGGTCACCGCTCCGGCGGTAGGGCGGTCCGGCGGGATGGGCGTCACTCGATCTTCGTTGACGGCATCGCTTCATCCCACAGCCTGAACGCGCCGATGAACGCGTTGTCGTTTGCTCCGAGCCGCGCGTTTGGAGGCAAAGCGTCGAGCCTCTTCGCGTTTCCGCCGCCGAGCACCACGTAGTCGGGCTCCAACGCGGCAGTCAATCGCTCGACCGTCTCGCTGACGACCTTCTCCCACTTCTTTCTGCCGAGTCGCAGGCGGCCTCGCTCGCCGACATAGTCCTCGAAGGTCGCCTTTCTGAAGGGCAGGTGGCCCAGCTCCATCGGAACGACCGCACCGTCGACCACCAGCGCCGAGCCGAGGCCGGTCCCGAGCCCGAGGAAGAGCATCTTGCGGCCCTCGTAGCTTCCGAGCGCCTGCATGGCGGCGTCGTTGGCGACCTTCGTCGGGCGCTCGAAAGCAGCCTCGAGGTCGAAGCCGACCCAACCCGGACCGAGATTGACCGGGTCTGCGACGACTCTGTCATCACGCACAGGTGCCGGAATGCCGACCGAAACGACCTCGTACGACCAGTCCGGTGTGATGGCTCTGACACCCTCCACCATCTCCTCTGGCCCGAGCTTCGGTCCCGAGGCAAACCGCCGGCGTTCGTGGCCGGCGCTCGACACCAGTACCTTGACGTGAGATCCACCGACGTCGACTGCGAGCACGGCGCGCCCAGACATCGTTGCAGCATCGATCTTGCTGGACTCGGAATGCAAGTCTCCGAAGGCTCGCGGCCGCGAACGCGGCCCTTTCCGCTTGACGGAGCGGCGCAGGAGTCGAACCTACCGAGCCGTGGGTTACACGACCGCACCGGTTTTGAAGACCAGCTGGGCCACCGGGCCCATGCCGCTCCCTAGCCGTCGATCGTAGCTCCCCGCCTCAGTACACGGGCGTCGCCGATCCGGCGCGTGAGGCCGTCTGCGTCGAAGCGCTCGAGCAGGAGCTGGGCGGGCTTGCGGGAGATGCCCAGGAGGTCGCGGAACCGGGCGAGCGTGATCGACCCCGTCTGCCGGCACTCGTCCAGCAGAGCGCGTTTCGCCTGCTCGTATGCATCGCCGCCGATCGCGAGCCCGTCGCCGACTCGGACGAGTCGTCCCTGGCCTTCGAGGAAGCGCGCCAGCTCAGGATCCTCGACGGCGACCGGGGTGAGGCCCGTCTCTGCAAGCTGGGCTTCGAGCGCCTCGGCCTCCGCGGCGCGTTCGCCGAGACCTGCGTCGGCTCCGGGGAGGTAAACCTTTCCGTCCCGCCGCTCGAGGTCGAGCAGGGGCAGGATCGAGTCCGCCCACGGCGCTCCCGGCAGCAGCTCGCCGGCTGCGAGGCCGGCGTCGAGCGGAGCCGCTTCGGCCCGCAGGGTCAGCCTCGTCCGGGCCTCGCGCCTGGCGTGCTCGAGCCACTCCGCCGAGAAGTACCACTCGTCCGCGCGCTCGACTCCGGCCAGGCCCTGCTCCAGCTGAGCGCGAGAGAGGAGCGCCCGGGCGGCGAGCTCGTCCGCGCGAACGGGCTCGTGGACGAGCGCCTTCACGATCGATTCCGGGTCGTCCGTCGAGAGCAGCTCGAGCCGGGCGGGATCGGGCGCGCGTGGGGGAGCCGGATCGAGGATGCGGCCTCCTCCGAGCGTCGTCGCGTCACGGAGGACGACGCGGTCGTTGCGCGCCGCAACGACCGGTGAGGCGAGCCGCAGCTGTGCGAAGCGCTCTCCAACCCGCACGACGCCGGCGGCAGTCTCCGTCGTCCCGTGGTGCACGTGCACGCGCGCGCGGTCGGCGATCGGCTCCAGCTCGGTGAGCTCGACGTCGAGGCGGTAGCTGACCGGATAGGCGCCCGGCTCGGAGAGCGCATCGCCGCGGTGCAGCGCGCTCCGCTCGATTCCGGGCAGGGCGAGCGCGACCCGCTGTCCGGCCTCGGCCCGCTCGACCGGCTCGTCGTGCACCTGGACGCTTCGCACGCGCACGTCGATTCCGGCGGGCTCGGCCCGGAGCTCGTCGCCCTCGCCGACCGAGCCCGACCAGAGCGTGCCCGTGACGACGGTGCCGATCCCGTGCAGCGTGAACGCTCGGTCGACGTAGAGCCTCGTCGCGCCGAGCAGCGCTTGGTGCTCGAGGCCGTCCGCAGCGGACGCGAGGGCGGCGCGGAGCTCGTCCAGCCCCTCGCCGGTCTTCGCGCTCACGGCGACCACCGCCGCGCCGGGCACGAGCTCGTGCGCCTCGGCCACCACCAGCTCGAGCGTCTCCGCATCGGCCGCATCCGCTTTCGTCACCGCGACGACCCCGCGCTCGATCCCGAGCAGCCCGAGGATCGCGAGGTGCTCGTGCGTCTGCGGTCGCGCGCCCTCGGTCGCGTCGATCACGAGCAGGAAGAGGTCGATCCCGCTCGCCCCGGCGACCATGTTGCGGATGAACCGCTCGTGGCCCGGTACGTCGATCAGCGAGAGCCGCCTCCCGTCGGGCAGTTCGAGCGGCGCGTAGCCGAGGTCGATCGAGATCCCACGCTCCTTCTCCTCGGGCAGCCGGTCCGTGTCCTTCCCGGTCAGCGCCCGGACGAGCCAGGTCTTGCCGTGGTCGATGTGACCAGCGGTGCCGACGGTCAGCGGCATCGCGCCTGGATCAGCTCGTGCTCGATGCTCGTCGGCTCGAAGCCGTTCTCCTCCAGCAGTTCGCGCCACTGGGCCTCGTTCCGCTCGCGCCCGGCGAAAAGCGCGAGCATGAGCAAGTCGAGCCACTTGCCCCCGCCCGGCTCGTTGCCGTCGGGGACGACCGCCTCGAACAGGATCAGGCGCGCGTGGGGCGGCGCGCCGGCGCGGATCGTCCGCAGGATCGCGGCCGCGCTCTCGTCGTCCCAGTCGTGGAGGATCGTCGACAGGAGGTAGACGTCGCCCTCCGGCACGCTCTCGAAGAAGCTGCCCTCGACGAATCGGATGCGGTCGCCCAGCAGGGCCTCGTCGCGCACGGTCTCGGGGAGGTCGAAGACGATTCCGCCCAGCCCCGGGTGCCGCTCGAGCAGCGCCGTCAGCAGGGAGCCGTTGCCGCCTCCGACGTCGACCACGGTCTCGCCGTCGCGCCACTCGACCCGGTCGAACCGCTCCGCTCGCTGCTCTTTGCCCTGCTCCATCGAGATGTCGAAGAGAGCGCGCTCTTCGGGCTGAGCCGCGAGCCAGGACCAGAAATCGGTGCCCTGGAGCTCGGGGAACCTCGCCTGCCCGGAGGCGTCCAGCGCTCCGGCGGCCTGGTGCCAGACACCGCCGAAGAAATGCGCGAACGCGGCCCAGCCGGGGCGGAGCAGCTGCTCGGAGACGTCCGTGTTGCGAAAGACGCCCGGCGTCTGCTCGGCGAAGATGCCGTCGCTCGCGAGGGCGCGCAGGAGACGGTGGAGCGTGTCCGGGTCGGCGCCGCTCTCCTCTGCGAGCTCGGCCACGGGCCGCGGGCCGTCCGCGAGCTTCCCGGCGATGCCCAGGTCGGCGACGATTCCGAGCGTGCGGGTGACGAGCGCACCGCGGAGCGCGTCCCAGAGGTCGGACTCGGGCGCGCGGTTGCTCATCCGCGGGCCGTGGTGACGGCTGCCGCGACCTCCTCCGCCTCGGCGTCGCTGAGCGTCCGGCAGTCGAGCAGGAGCCGGCCGTCGCGCACGACGCCGACCACCGGCGGCTGGCCCGCACGCAGTGGCGCGGTGAGCTCCTCCTCGACGGCGCAGGCGAAGCTCGGCAGCTCGGCTAGCGGGAGCGCCCCGCCGCCGATGCGGCCGACCGTCTCCTCGACCTCTCCGCCGGTCAGCTTGGCCAGTCGCTCCGCCCGGCGCCGCACCGCGTCCGCATCCTCGAGCGCCATTCGCAGGACGGGCACCTCGCGGAGCGCCCGCTCCGGTTCCAGGTAGAGCGCGAGCGTTCCCTCGAGCGCCGCGAGCGTCAGCTTGTCGGCGCGAACAGCCCGCTGCAGTGGGTGACGGCGAAGACGCTCGACCAGGTCCACCCGGCCGACGACGATCCCGGCCTGCGGCCCGCCGAGGAGCTTGTCGCCCGAGAAGCAGACGAGATCCGCGCCGGCTTCGAGGCTCTCGCGCACCGACGGCTCCTCACTTAGTAACAGACTGTTACTTCGGCTCAGGGCGCCGGAGCCGAGGTCGTCGACCAGGGGCAGCTCGTGACGCCGCGCGATCTTGGCCAGCTCCGCCACCGACGGCAGCTCGGTGAAGCCGACGAGCCGGAAGTTCGACTGGTGCACCCGAAGAAGGACTGCCGTGTCAGGAGTGACCGCCCGCTCGTAGTCCGCCGCCCGCGTGCGGTTCGTCGTCCCGACCTCGACGAGCCGCGCGCCCGAGCGCGCCAGTACGTCCGGGATCCGGAAGCCGTCGCCGATCTCGATCAGCTCGCCGCGCGAGACGAGCACGTCGCGGCCCTCGGCGAGCGCGGCCAGGGCCAGGAGCACCGCAGCCGCGTTGTTGTTCACGACGAGCGCCGCCTCGGCCCCGGTCAGCCGCCGCAGGATGCCCGCCACGTGATCCTGGCGCGAGCCGCGTGTCCCGGCGCTCAGGTCGTACTCGAGGTTCGAGTAGCCGCGACCGACCTCGCGGACGCGCTCGAGCGCAGCCTCGGGCAGCGGGGCACGGCCGAGGTTCGTGTGCACGACGACGCCGGTCGCGTTCAGCACGCGGCGCAGCCTCGCGCTGCGAGCCGCCGCGAGCTCCTCCCGGAGCCGCTGCTCCAGGTCGCCGGGGTCGGCGCCGGCCTGTATGTCCTCGCGCGCGCGCGCGAGGACCGCACGAGCCGACTCGACCGCGAGCGCGTCGTCGCTCCTCCGCGCGAGCTCGTCGACCGACGGCAGGTCGCGCAGCCTCACTGCGCGTCGGCCTTCTTCGACCGGACCGGCACCTCCGCGCAATTCTCCTCGTAGCACTCGATGATCGTGCTGACCGCCTCTTCGTGATCGTCGGTCGCGTGCAGCAGGTTGAGATCCTCGGGCGAGATCATCCCGTCGGCGAGCAATTCGCTCCGCACCCAGCCGAGCATCTCGCCCCAGTAGTCGGTGTCGATGAGGACGACCGGGAAGTTCTCGGCCTTGCCGGTCTGGATCAGCGTCAGCGCCTCGAAGAGCTCGTCGAGCGTGCCGAAGCCGCCCGGGAAGATGACGAACCCCTCCGCCGGCTTCACGAAGCAGACCTTGCGGGCGTAGAAGTGCTTGAACGTGTACGAGATGTCGAGGTAGGCGTTCGACCCCTGCTCGTGCGGAAGCTCGATGTTGAACCCGACGGAGAGACCGCCGCCCTCCTTGGCGCCGCGGTTGGCCGCCTCCATCACTCCCGGCCCGCCGCCTGTGATCACGGCCCAGCCGTGCTTCGCGAAGCTGTGGCCCACCTTGCGGGCGGTCGCGTACTCGCGCGAGTCGGGCTTGATCCGCGCGGAGCCGAAGATCGAGACCGCGGGCCGGTCGATCTTGTCGACGGCGGCGAACCCGGCCCAGAACTCGCGCGCGATCGAGAGCACGTTCTCGGGCAGCGCGCCCTGGTGACTCGTGAGCAGCTGCTCGTCGTCCATCAGCGAAGGACGTCGCGCGGGAGGTGCGTGGCCTCCATCCCGAGGACGAGCAGCGCCGCAAGCCCGAAGTAGAGCGACGCGATGATCAGGCGCCGCGGCGCCGTCACCCGGTAGTAGGCCTGCATCTCGGGGTGGTTGCGCATGCGCCACCGATTCCAGAGCTCGAGGCCCGCGATGACGAGGATGATGATCAGGATCGGGTTCGGCGAGAACGCGACCAGCACGAGCAGTCCGAGGAAGCCGACCACCCAGAGCGCGGGATGGAGCGCCGCCACGACCCGGCCTCCGTCGAGCGGCACGATCGGCAGCAGGTTGAACAGGTTGAGGAAGAAGCCGAGGAAGGCGAGCGCCTTCAGGTGGTTCGAGTCGGTCGCAGCGCCCGCGACCCAGATCGCCGCCGCGCCGAGCGAGCCGAGGAGCGGCCCCGCGATCGCGACCTTCGCCTCGTTCCAGGCGTCCTGCGGCATCTCGCGCATCGTGATCATCGCGCCGAGGAACGGGATGAACATCGGTGCGCTCACCGGCAGCCCCTGCCGCTTCGCCTCGAGCACGTGTCCCATCTCATGCACGAACAGCAGAACGATCAGGCCGATGCCGAACCACCAGCCGCCGAACCAGACGTAGAACGCGGCCGAGATGAAGATCGAGAACAGGAACTTGAACTTGAGGAGCGGCGCGCCGAACTTGAGCAGGAACGCGCCGGCCGCAGCCAGCGGCGCCAGCAGCTTGCGCAGGAACGGGAACCGGCCCTCGTGGCGCACCGGCTCTGGGGGCTCGTAGTACGAGAGCTCCGCGAGCCTCTGTCGTTCCTCTGGCGTCAACTCGGTCATGTGACTCATGGTACCCGGGCGGTGTATCGGCAACTCCGCGCCGAAACCGTGACGAAATGGCCCGTTTGCGCGCCGGGGCGGGCGTGGGCCGGTAGTTGAGGAGACCACTCGTTTCCGACCGAGGAGGTCACTCGTGCGAACAGCTCGAATCATTGCCGCGCTCTCAGGCGTCGCGCTCCTGCTCGTCGTGCTCGCTGCATCGCCCGCCGGGGGCGCGGCCGGGCGTTCGATCGCTGCCTTCGCCCGGAACGCGGGAGCCGTGAACGGGATCAAGGCGTCACGCACGCCGAAGGCCGGCCGGCTCGTTCCGCTGGGCAGGAACGCGAAGCTCCCGAGCTCCGTGGTTCCGACCGCCCGCGGCGCCCGCGGGCTGCAGGGACCGCAGGGCCCGGCCGGCCCAGCTGGGCCTCAAGGAGCGAACGGCCCGGCGGGCCCGGGCGCAGCGAAGGTCACCTTCGACGTCCCGGCGAACACGCCGACGGGCACGATCCTCACCTCCGGCGGGCTGATCCTCCGCGCCGCGTGCTCCTCGGCCGGAGACATGACCGTCGGCGCGCGATCGACGCTCGACAACGCCCGCCTGCACGTGGCCGGCGTCGACGACACGGGCGCGTTCTACCGCGAGGACGACGACCTCGACGCGGGCTCCGACTACGACGTCCTCGGCTCCGACGACGACGACGTGGCCGGGACGATCGTCTACCGGACGCCGACCGGCACCGGGACGGTCAGCGTCTCGTTCCTCGGCGAGGAGTACTCGATCGCGGGGGTCGCCCGCTGCCAGTTCGCAGGGACCGCGACCTCCGCTCAGTAGCCGGCCACTCCGCTCGGCGCGCGTGCCCAGCGCGCGCCGAAAACCTTGTGTACAAGGCTCAAAAGTCCTAATCTCCCGGGCACCCAAATACCAGGGAGGGGACGCTGTGCCAGGCAGATTGAAGCTTGCGATCACGCTCGCGCTCGCCGGGCTGATCGTTGGTGCGACACCGGTTTTAGCGAGCAACGACAGCCATGGGCGCACGCCGATGGCGAGGTACACCGGCAAGGTCCAGAACCTCGTTCTCCATGACACGACGGCTGGGCGTCAGTCGTCGTTCGTCATCGAGCTCACGCAGCAGGCGGACCTGAGCAAGGCGTACGCCATGAAGGACCAGAACGCCCGCGGCTGGTACGTGTACCGGACGCTCAAGCGGACGGCCGAGAAGACTCAGGGCCCGCTCAAGGCCATGCTCGACGCGCAGGGCGTGTCGTACAAGTCGTTCTGGGTGGCGAACGAGATCGTCGTCCACCAGGGCAGCCGTGCGCTCGTCGACAACCTCGCCGGCCGGGCCGACGTCAAGCTGATCGAGGCGAACGACGCCTCGAACTGGCTCGAGTCGACCGCGGGCGTCGAGCTCGATTCGCTGGCGATCCTCAAGGCGGACCGGCCGAACACCATCGAGCCGGGCCCCGTGCAGGTCCATGCTCCGGATCTGTGGAACCTCGGTTTCACGGGCACCGGGATCGTCGTCGGCAACCAGGACACGGGCATGCGCTGGACGCACAACGCGATCAAGCCGCACTACCGTGGCTGGAACGGGTCCAACGCCGATCACAACTACAACTGGCACGACTCGATTCATGGTCCGATCGGCGGCCAGGGGCAGAACCCCTGTGGGTACGACACCCAGGCGCCGTGCGACGACCACGGGCACGGGACGCACACGACCGGTCTCGCCGTCGGCGACGACGGCGCCGGCAACCAGATCGGCGTCGCCCCCGGCGCGAAGTGGATCGGCTGCCACAACATGGACCAGGGCGTTGGCAGGCCCGAGACGTATACGGAGTGCTTCCAGTGGTTCATCGCACCGACCGACCTCACCGGACAGAACCCCGATCCGACGAAGCGGCCGGACGTGATGAACAACAGCTGGGGTTGCCCGACGAGCGAGCTCTGCGCGCCGGACAGCCTGCAGCAGATCGTCGAGAACACGACGGCTGCCGGCATCTTCGTCGAGGTCTCGGCCGGGAACAGCGGATCTGGCTGCTCGAGTGTCACCGACCCGCCGGCAATCTACGACGCTTCCTATTCGACCGGTGCCATGAACACTGGCGCGATGAGCCTCGCTTCCTTCAGCAGCCGGGGCCCCGTCACTGTCGACGGATCGAACCGGATCAAGCCCGACATCTCGGCTCCGGGGAACCCGAACCGGTCGTCGGTGAACTCGAGCGACTCGGCGTACGCGTCGTTCTCCGGCACGTCGATGGCCGGCCCGCACGTCGTCGGCGTCGTCGCGCTCCTCTGGCAGGCGAAGCCCGCGCTCGTGCGCGACATCGCGGCCACGAAGGCGCTGCTGAACAGCACGGCGAACCCGAACGTCACGGTCAGCAACGGGACGCAGTGCGGCGGCATCGACCACGTTCCGAACAACCACTTCGGGTACGGCCTCGTCGATGCGCTCGCCGCGTACAACAGCGGTGGCCCTCCGCCACCACCTCCCGCCTCCGCCACCGCCACCACCACCGGGGCAGTGGGAGAACGTTGCTCCGCTCCCGCAGGACCTCTTCGGGGCGCCTGCGGCGAGTGACGGCACGTACGTGTACAGCTTCGGCGGTTACTCGTTCACGACGGCGCAGACGCTCGACGTGGTCTACCGCTATGACCCGGCGACGAACGCATGGGCGACGATGGCTCCGCTTCCGGGCAAGGAGATCGTTGCCTCGGCCGTCTACTACCCGCCGACGAACAAGATCTACGTGTTCGGCGGCGCCCAGCGCGACGAGGCGATCGTGCTGGACACGACCCAGATCTACGACATCGCCTCGAACACGTGGTCGATGGGTGCGACGATGCCCGCGCCGCGGTCGCAGCAGGCCGCGGGCTACAACCCGGGCAACGGCAAGATCTACCTGAACGGCGGCTACGAGACGTCGACCATCGATTCGATCCAGGCCACGACCTGGGAGTACGACCCGGTCGCGAACACCTTCACCAACAAGGCTCCGTCACCCGAACATGCAGGGCGGAACCTCTTCCGGGGTCGTCAACGGCCACCTGATCATGTCCGGTGGTCGCACGAACCCGGACGCGACCCTCGATCTGACCTGGGACTACGACATCGCCACCGACACGTGGTCGTCGCGGTCGAACCTGCTCGCGCCGAAGAACGTTCCGGCCGGCGTCGTCCACAACGGCAAGCTCTACTCGATCGGCGGGGGCAACGGCGCGCCGCCGTTCGACGGGATGAACGACGTCGAGAGCTTCGACCCGGCGGCGAACACCTGGTCGCCGGAGCCGACGTTGATCGCAGGTCGTTCGTTCCCGGGCGGGACTGCCGTCGGGAACACGCTCTACGCGGTCGGTGGCCGCGACGGCGCCGCGACCTCGCTCTCTACGGTCGAGAAGCTGGTGCTGGCCGGCCCGCCGCCTCCACCACCACCTCCGCCACCTCCGCCTCCACCGCCTCCGCCACCGCCACCTCCGCCACCGCCGCCTCCGCCACCGCCGCCTCCACCACCGCCGCCTCCGCCTCCACCTCCGCCTCCGCCTCCGCCTCCGCCTCCGCCTCCGCCTCCGCCTCCGGTCCGCTGTCGTGTCCCGAGAGTGCTCGGGCTGCGACTCGGCGCCGCGAAGACGAAGATCCGGAGGGCGCACTGCTCGGTCGGCAACGTGCGACGCGTTCGCTCGCGCCGCTCGCTGCGCGGCCGTGTGGTCAGCCAGTCACCGAGGCCCGGCACGATCAAGCGCCGGAACTTCCCGGTCAAGCTGGCGGTCGGTCGGGGCTAGGCGAACCGACTCCGATCAGCACAGAGGGCCGCCCTTCGGGGCGGCCCTCTTTCTTCGAGCGAGCATTTGAAAAACGGCGCTCAAAGTTGTAGAACAGCCCCAAGCTCCCGAATGAGGGGGAGGAGGGGCGAAACACACCACGGGTAGGGGAGGTTTGTCTGTGCAGAAGCGACAGCATGGGCGCTGGTCCTGGGTGGCCGCCTTCGTTTCGCTCGCGATCGTGCTCACGGGCGCGATAGCGGCGACTGCGAATGCGGGCAAATCCACGCACGGGGTCTGCGCAACGATCAGCAAGTACGGGCTCCAGAAGCAGATGAACATTCATGCGGCGCAGATCCTGGCTGCGTGTGGGCGCACGCCTGCGAGCCAGGAGCAGCTGAACTCGAGCTTCTCGTCTCTGGCTCAGCTGAAGCAGAGCCCGCGCGATTACGGCGGGACGGACGTGAACATCATCACGGGCGGCGAGGGCACGTTCCCGCACGTGACGCAGTCGGAGACGCAGGTCTGGGCCGCCGGAAACACTGTCGTGTCCGCCTACAACGACTCGAGGACGGCCGGGAGTTGCTACTCGGGCGGCTCGTACTCGACGAACGGTGGCGCGACGTGGACGAACCTGAACTCGCGGCCGTTCTGCACGGGCCATGGCACCGGCTTCGGCGATCCGGTCGTCATGTACGACCAGATGCACTCGAAGTGGATCGCCGTCTTCCTCGCCTCCGGATGCGGAGGCCAGGGGCTCGGTGTCTGGACGTCGAATGACGGCGTGACCTGGGGCACGGGCCCGTGCGCCCACAGCAATAGCGGCGACGACCGGGAATCCGGTTGGGTCGACAACAACCCGTCGAGCCCGTTCTACGGCCGCGCGTACGTCAGCTGGAACAACTTCAACGTGGGCGGGGGAGCCCTTCAGGTGACCTGGTCGAACGACGGAGGCGCGACCTGGACAGCACCGGTCACGGTCGTCAACAGCTTCGTCCGCGACGTCCAGATCACCGTCAACCCGAGCGACGGTCGCGTCTTCATCGCGACGATGGACGAGGGCGGCGGCGGGATGAGCCCGCGGACGAACATCGTCCGGTACTCGTCGAACGGCGGCAGCAACTGGTCCTCGGTGAACATGGGCTCGAGTTTCCCGCCGCCGGGTGTCGGGCTCTGCTCGTCGAACTCGTACTTCGTCAACATGTATCCGCAGTACTGGCGACACATGGGCTGGGGCGACATCGGCGTCGGCCCGAACAACGTCGTCCACTACGCGTACGCGACACACGGTACGGGGAGCGACAAGGGCGACATCTACTACGTGCGTTCGACCGACAACGGCGCCACCTGGAGCGCTCCGCTCCGGCTGGACGGCGACGGTGGGACGCGTGGTCAGTGGCAGCCCTCCCTTGCGGTCACTCCGACAGGCGAGGTCTTCGTCAGCTGGTACGACCAGCGCAACACCGCGGGCGACGACCTGCAGCGCTTCGGTCGCCTCTCGACCGACAACGGCGCCACCTGGCAGCCGTCCGCACCGGTCAGCGACGTCACCTACCCGGTGCCGACACAGCCCGACCCGAACGTCCAGTCGTGCTACACCGGCGACTACGACCGCTCCTTCGGTGCGAGCGGGACGATCCACACGACGTGGGTCGACGGTCGCGTGCCGATCAGCGGCGTCGCCCAGCAGGACGTCTTCTACGACCAGATCCCGACGGGCGGGCCACCACCTCCACCTCCACCACCACCTCCGCCACCGCCACCACCTCCGCCGCCACCTCCACCCCCGCCGCCTCCACCACCGCCGCCACCGCCACCGTCCGCCTGGGCAGTGGGTGGACGTTGCGCCATTGCCGCAGACCCTGTTCGGGCCTGCGACGACGACCAACGGCACCTACGTCTACGCCTTCGGCGGCTACCACTTCCCGGAGGCCGTTGGCTCGACGCTGAACACCCTCTACCGCTACGACCCGGTCGCGAACTCGTGGACGACGCTGGCTCCGATGCCACAGCCGTCACTGATCGCCTCCGCGGTCTACTACCCGCCGACGAACAAGATCTATGTCTTCGGTGGAGCGACGCGCACGCCGGATCCGGTCGTCCTCTACGACACGACCTTGATCTACGACATCGCGTCGAACACGTGGAGCTCGGGCGCGACCATGCCGGCCCCGCGTTACCAGATGGCCGCCGCCTACAACCCGGCGGATGGGAGCATCTACATGAACGGCGGCTTCGAGACGTCGACGATCGACAGCGTGCAGGCGACGACCTGGAAGTACGACCCCGTCGCGAACACGTTCACCGTGAAGACGCCCAGCCCGCAGATGCAGGCCGGCATGGCGACCGGGATCGTCAACGGCCACCTCCTGATCGCCGGAGGTCGAACGAACCCCGACGCGACGCTGGTCGCGACGTGGGACTACGACATCGCGTCCGATACGTGGACTCAGAAGCAGGACATGATGCAGCCGACGAACGTGCCGGGCTCCGCGGTTGCGCTCAATAGGCTCTGGTCGTTCGGAGGGTGTACTACCACTCCGTGCAATCCATTCGACGGGATTCCTACCGTCGAGAGCTTCGATCCGGTCGCGAACACGTGGTCGAGCGAGGCGAGCCTCAATCACCAGCGATCGTTCCCTGGAGGCACGGCGGTCGGCAGCACGCTGTTCGCCGTGGGCGGCCGTGACGGCTTGGACGTGTCGCTCGACACGGTCGAGAAGCTGGACCTCGCCGGACCTCCACCTCCGCCGCCACCACCACCACCGCCTCCGCCGCCTCCGCCTCCACCACCACCTCCGCCGCCTCCGCCTCCACCACCACCTCCGCCTCCGCCTCCGCCTCCGCCACCGCCTCCGCCGCCACCTCCGCCGCCTCCGCCTCCGGTCCGTTGTCGTGTCCCGAGAGTGCTCGGGCTGCGCCTCGGCGCCGCGAAGACGAAGATCCGGAGGGCGCACTGCTCGGTCGGCAACGTGCGACGCGTTCGCTCGCGCCGCTCGCTCCGCGGCCGTGTGGTGAACCAGTCACCGAGGCCCGGCACGATCAAGCGCCGGAACTTCCCGGTCAAGCTGGCGGTCGGTCGAGGCTAGGCGAACCAACACCTGACACTGAGAGGGCCGCCCCCAGGGCGGCCCTCTTTCTTCAGGCGACGTCTGAGTTCGCCGATACGTTTGTGCCCGGAAGATTCCAGGTCCGGCACTGGTCTTGAGGCCAGGGGTCCAACAATCAAAGGAGGGTCATGAAAGGCATCATTCGCCGCCTTCGGCCGTCGCCAGCGATGGTCGTCGCCTGCATCGCGCTCGTGTTCGCGCTGACGGGCGCCGGCTACGCGGCCGGAATGCTCGGCCCGAACACGGTCGGAACGAAACAACTCAAGAAGAACGCTGTCATCTCATCCAAGGTCAAGAACCGCTCGCTGCTGGCCGTGGACTTCAAGTCCGGCCAGTTGCCGCGTGGTCCGCAGGGACCGCAGGGTCCTGCCGGGCCGTCGAACCCCAACGCCGACACGCTCAACGGATACCACGCGAACGGCCTGATCCGGACCGCGCTCGGAGCCGGCCCCGCATTCCCGAGCACGGTCGCGCTCGGCTCTTGCGGTACGACCGAGACGTCGGTCGCGCAGGTTTCGATCTCGGCGCCCGGAGCGGGATGGGTGGTCGTCTCCGGCTCCGTGACGGCGCGGAACACCGGCGCTGGTGGGACGACGCGGGTGCACCTGTTCCCATCGAGCGGTCCGCTGTCTTCGTACGTGTACGCATCGGTCGGGAGCGGCGCCGGTCAGGCCACACTCCACACGCTCAGTTCGCACTGGGTGTACCAGGTCGCGGGCGCCGGCACGTTCACGGTCGACCTCCGGGCGTGCACCTTCGCGGCCGGTACGGATGCGTTCGGCGGTCAGGTGAACGCGGTCTACGCCCCGTTCGGTGCACTGGGCACCGGGCCGGCGAGGCCCCAGCAGATCCCGCCGCAGTCGAAGGCGGATCCCGCCGGGAGCTAGCAGAAGTCAGATCGGAAGCCACGAGGCCGGGTCCCCGTTCAGGGGCCCGGCCTCACTTCTCATGAGCCGCGGCCGATCCACTCCTCGCCGCCCACGTAGAGCTCCTTTTTCCAGAGCGGCACCTGCGACTTGAGCGCCTCGATCGCGTCCGCGCAGGCCGCGAGCGCATCCTGCCGATGAGGCGCAGAGACCGCGATCGCAACGCTCGTCTCGCCGACCTCGACGCGTCCGAGGCGGTGTGACATCGCGACCTTGCAGAGCTCGTACCGGGCGTCCAGCTCGTCCGCGATCCCGGCCATGACCTCCTCGGCCATCTCCTCGTAGGCCTCGTACTCGAGGGCGATCACGTCGCGGTCCCGGGAGCGCGCGCGGACGGTGCCGAGGAACGTGGCGATCGCGCCGGCCTGCTCGTCGACGACCTCGACGAGGACGGACGTCAGGTTGACCGGGCCGTGGGTCAGCCGGAAGGCGCCGCCGGAGACAGGCGGGATCAGCGCCACCTCGTCGCCCTCGCCGAGTGGCTGGCCACGTTCCGCGTAGGCCCGATTGACTGCGTAGAGGAGCCCGGCCGGCTCGTCGCCCAGGTCGAGCGCGGGCCAGACGTCCCCGACCGACGCGTCGACGTCGAGGTCGAGCTCGCGCAGACCCGTGCCCGCTCGTTCGCGAAGCCCGGCGAAGAGCCTGACTACCACCCTCACGGGCGTAGCGTAGATTGAGAGTCATGGCGACCACGGAGGATGGCCGGGAGACCGACTCCGGGATCGAGATCAAGCCGGTCTACACCGACGAGGACGTCGCGGACCTCGAGCTCGAGCTCCCGGGCGAGTTCCCGTTCACGCGCGGCCCGTACGCGGACATGTACCGAGGGCGGCCGTGGACGATCCGCCAGTACGCGGGCTTTGCATCGGCGGAGGAGACGAACACGCGCTTCCGCTATCTCCTCGAGCGTGGCCAGACCGGCCTCTCGGTCGCGTTCGACCTGCCGACGCAGCTCGGCTACGACTCGGACGACCCGCGCGCCGTGGGCGAGGTGGGGCGGACCGGAGTCGCGATCGACTCGATCGTGGACCTGGAGCTCCTCTTCGACCGGATCCCGCTCGGCGAGGTCTCGACGTCGATGACGATCAACGCGCCGGCGTCCCTGCTCCTCCTGCTGTACGAGCTCGTCGCCGAGGGGCAGGGCGTCAAGGGCGAGCAGCTGCGCGGCACGGTCCAGAACGACATCCTCAAGGAGTACTGCGCGCGCGGGAACTACATCTTCCCGCCCAAGCCCTCGATGCGCCTGACGACGGATCTCTTCGCGTACGCGCGCGAGCGGCTGCCGAAGTGGAACACGATCTCGATCTCGGGGTACCACATCCGCGAGGCGGGCTCGACCGCCGTCCAGGAGCTCGCGTTCACGCTTGCGAACGGGATCGCGTACGCGCAGGCGGCGGTCGACGCGGGGCTCTCGCCCGACGAGTTCGGCGAGCGGCTCTCGTTCTTCTTCAACGCGCACAACCACTTCTTCCAGGAGGTGGCGAAGTTCCGCGCGGCGCGGCGGCTCTGGGCCGAGATCATGCGGGAGCGGTTCGGCGCGACGAACCCGAAGGCGCAGGCCCTGCGCTTCCACGCGCAGACCGGCGGCTCGACGCTGACGGCGCAGCAGCCCGAGAACAACATCGTCCGCGTGGCCATTCAGGCCCTATCCGCTGTGGCCGGCGGCGCCCAGTCGATCCACACGAACGCGTTCGACGAGGCGCTCGCGCTGCCGACGGAGCACTCCGCGAAGATCGCGCTCCGCACGCAGCAGCTCCTGATGCACGAGGCGGGCGGAACGGACACGGCCGACCCGTTCGGCGGCGCGTACTTCATCGAAGCGCTCACCGACGAGCTGGAGGCGGCGGCGCGCGAGCTGATCGAGCGCGTGGACGAGGTCGGCGGCGCGGTCGAGGCGATCGAGCAGGGCTTCGTCCAGCGGGAGATCGAGGACGCGGCCTACAGGCACACGACCGAGGTCGAGTCGGGCGAGAAGGTGATCGTGGGCGTGAACCGCTACCGGGAGGAGGAGGCGGAGCCGATCGAGCTGCACCGTCTCGACCCGGAGTCGGAGCGCCGGCAGCTGGAGCGGACGGCGAAGGTGCGTGCGGAACGGAACGCGGACGAGGCGGGCAAGGCGCTGGCCGAGGTGCGGCGGGTGGCCGAAGGCGACGGCAATTTGCTTCCCCCGATGCGAGACGCGCTGCAGGCCCGCGTCACGGTCGGCGAGATCTGCAACGAGCTCCGGGACGTGTTCGGCACGTACGACGCCCAGCGGGCATGAAAGCCGTCTGGTTGCTCGCAGCGCTTACGGTCGTCGGCAGCGTCTGCGACAACGGCAGATGGGATAGTCATGACTTCGTCGTCAACCAGCGGGCGCGCGGCAAACCCATGTACACGTGGGACTTCACGGTCACGAACGGTGGTCGGATCTCGTCGACCAGGGACTGCGGCGACATCTACAGCGTCCCATAGCCGCGTTGAAAATTCTCCTCGTCTCGCAGATGTATCCCGGGCCGAATGACCCGGATCTCGGGGCGTTCGTGCAGGGAATCGAGCGAGCGCTCGCCGACCGCGGGCACGAGATCGAGCGCGTCGTAACGGCGGGGTCGCGGCGGAGGCAAGCGCCGGCACCTGCGGCTCGCGCGTGAGGTGCGCCGCGCGGCCCATCGCTTCGAGCCGGACGTCGTCTACGCGCACTTCCTCGTCCCGACCGGGCTTTCCGCCGTTCTCTTCGGAGGCGCGCCGACGGTCGTGACCGCTCACGGGCGCGACGTCCGGAACATCGGTGCGTATCCGGGAGTCGCAGCGGCTACGCGCGTCGTCGGCCGGCGTGCCGCCTCGCTGATCGCCGTCTCCGACTACCTCCGCCGCGAGCTCGAGGCGAAGATCCCGGAGGCCCGCGGCAAGACGGAAGTCGTGGACTGCGGCGTCGACCTCTCGCTCTTCGAGACACGTCCGGTGCCTGGCACCGGACAGGGCCGCAACGGGCCCGTCTATGTCTGCGTCGGGAGCCTGATCGCGCGCAAGAACGTCGTCCGGCTCGCGGATGCCTTCGCCCGGCTCGAGACCGGGCGCCTCGTCTTCGTCGGCGACGGTCCGCTGCGCGGCGAGCTCGAAGGGCGCGCCAACGTCGAGATCACGGGACGCGTCCCGCACGAGGACGTGGCCCGCTACATCACCGAGTCGACCGTGCTCTGCCAGCCGTCCCTGATCGAGCCCTTCGGCCAGGCGCTCCTCGAGGGCATGGCCTCGGGCCGGTCGGTCGTCGCCACGCGCGTCGGCGGCCCGCCCGAGTTCGTCCCGCCCGAGGCCGGAGTCCTCGTCGACCCGCTCGACACCGCTGCGCTCGCCGACGCCATGCGCCGCGCCGCCGAGCTTCCGACGCCGAACCCCGCGGCGCGAGAGGCCGCGGCAGCGCACGACGTCAGGGCTCAGGCCGAGAAGATCGAGTCGATCCTGGACAGAGCCGCTCGAGGTCCGCGAGCCTGACCTCGACGAGCGGCCGGATCCGCTCCTCGAGCCCGGCCTCCTGCGCAAGCTGCAGCGCCGCCTCGTAGCTCTCTCGCGCCTTTTCCGGCGAGACGCCCTGCTTGAGCCGGTTGTCGCCCGTCACGAGGTGCTTCTGGATCCGCTCACGCGCCGAGTCGGCCACGCACGAAGCGTAGCCTTGGCCGTATCGGGGAAGACAGCGCAGAGATGGAAGCCGCCGAGGACCCCCGCCCGCGGCCGGTCAGCGTGCTCATCGCCGACGACGAGCGCCTGTTCGTGGAGAGCGTCGAGGCGCTGCTCGGGAACGACGAGCGGGTCAAGGTGATCGGGACCGTGAGCAACGGCCAGGACGCCGTCGACATGGCGCGCGCGCTCGTCCCGGACGTGATGCTGATGGACATCTCGATGCCCATGCTCGACGGCATCGAGGCGGCGAGGCGCATCCGGCTCGACCTACCGAACGCCTGCATCCTGATCCTGACCGGATCGAGCATCGCAGCAGACGTCGACCGCGCGCGCGAGGCCGGAGTCGCGGGCTTTCTGACCAAGGACCGGATCGGAACGCAGCTCGTGAGCGCGATCCTCGAAGTGGCCGCGAGGTAGCGGCTACTCTGTCCGCGTGCTGCCCCTGTTCGCGTTCGTAAGCAGCTTCGGCCGCTCGGCGTTCGTCTTCTTCGACTTCGTCACGGCCATCCTGCTCGTCGTCCTGGTGCTGATGCACTCGGGGCGCGACACGGGCATGGCCGGAATGGGCTACGTCCCGGCCTCACAGGGCGGAACGCACATCGTCGAGCGCAACCTGACGCGGCTGACGGTCGTCGTCGGCGTGATCTTCTTCATCAACTCGATCATCCTCTACCACCTGCTGAAGTAGCTACAGGCCCGGCCCGGAGCCGGTTCCGCTGATGTGGAAGCGGGCGGTCGCGATCGCCGGCACGAGCGCGGCGTGCGCGAAGCGCTCGTCGTAGAGGTCGTTCAGGTTGACGAGCATCCGGTCGCGGGTCAGGCCGGGAACGTCGCCGAGGACGTCCGACATCGCGACGGTGAAACGCAGGTTGACGAGCGGCTCGGCGACCTTGCCGTCGCGGATCCTGAACGTCCCGTCGCGGGTCATGCCGGTCAGGACGCCGCCGCGCGGATCGACGATGCCCAGGTAGTGGAGCCGCGTGATGTAGATGCCTTCGCCGACGAGCTCCGCCAGCTCCTCGGACGAGCCGGCCTCACCGGCGGCCATCGAGTACGCGGCCGGCAGCGGGCCGAAGAACCGCCACGCGTCCGGCGGGGCGTGTCCGGTGGAGACCTGTCCGTCCGGGGCGCGCGCCGCCGTCACGCGGTCCCAGACGACGCCGCGGATCACGCCGTCCTCGATCATCGGGACGCGCTGCTTCGGCGTCCCCTCGAAGTCGAACGGCCTCGGGAGGTTCGACGAGTCGAGGGCGTCGTCGGCGATCGAGACCTTCGGGTCGAACGCCTGGTCACCGATCCGCCCGCAGAAGTAGCTCCGCTCCTCGAGGTAGCCCTGCGCGCCCATGGAGTCGTACGAGAACCAGCGCACGAGATCGCCGACTGCGACCGGCTCGAGCACCGCCCGGTACGTGCCCGGCTCGAGGTCGCCGCCGCCGCGCGTCCGCGCAGCAGTCTCCGCAGCCTCGCGCGCCGGCTCCGCGGGATCGACGTCCGCGGCTCGCCAGCCGGTCCGCTCGGCCCAGCCCGATGCTTTCTTGTCGGCGGCCAGGCAGAGACAGACGGCGTCAGTGGTCGTCTGCTCCGCGGCGAGGCCCGTGGAGGACGCGACCGCGATCTCGGTCACCCCGCTCGTGTAGATGCCGTAGAGCCCGATGTCCCCCGCGGCCTCGATCGCAGCCGCTGCGAGCCGGGCCTGGTCGGCGGCGCCGAGCGCCGCGGTTTCCTCGTCGTAGCCTCCCACGTCCGGGTAGTCGGCCGGGAGCGCGAAGCCGGGGAAGTCGGGATCGGGCCTGGCGCTGTCGGCGGCCTCGCGCGCGCGGCGCGCGACCTCGGCGAGCCCTTCGCCGTCGACCCGGTTCGTGGCGGCCCAGCCGATCCTGCCGTCGCGCAGGACGCGCACGCGGACGACCGAGTTCTCGATCAGCGTGGGCTGGTGGACGATCGACGCGGCGAAGCGGGCAACGCCGGAACGCTCGGCGTGCACGACCACCTCGGCGGCGTCCCCGCTCGTCGCGCGGAGCGCTTCTTCGGCCAGATCGAGGCTGCGGCTCACGCGGAGACCCCGACCTCGACGTCGCGAAACCGCGCGTGGGCGGCGCCGTGCGAGACGTGCGCCTCCTGTCCGGGTTGGCCCTTGCCGCAGTTCGTGAGCCCGAAGAGCGTCCACTCCTCGGGCCCGGCGACTGCGTCGAGCTTGCCCCAGAAGACCGGCGTCACGCCCGTGTACGTCGCGTCCCGCAGCATCCGGCCCAGCTCCCCCTTCTTGATCTCCCACGCGACCTGCGTCCCGAACTGGAAGTTGAGGCGCTTGTCGTCGATCGACCAGCTCTTGTTCGTCTCCAGGTAGAGCCCGTCGTCGACGTCGGCCAGGAGCTCCTCGAACGAGCCCTCGCCGGGCTCGAGGTGGAGGTTCGTCATCCGGACGAGCGGCATGCGCGCCCACCCGTCGGCGCGCATCGACCCGCCGCGCCCGGCGCCGAGCTGCGCCGCGGTCTCGCGGGAGCTGAGAAACCCGCGGAGCACGCCCGCCTGCACGATCGCCTCGCGCGCGGCCGACACGCCTTCGTCGTCGTAGGCGAACGTGCCGAGGCCTTCGGGCGTGGTGGAGTCGGCCGTGATGTTCATGTGCTCGGACCCGTAGCGGAGGCTGCCGAGGTCGTCCGGCGAGAGGAAGCTCGTGCCCGCGTACGCGGCTTCCGTTCCGTACACGCGATCGAGCTCGGTCGGGTGCCCGACGGACTCGTGCACCTGCATGATCGCCTGCTCGGGCGAGAGGACGATCGTCGTCCGGCCGGGTGGGCACGCGGGGGCGCGCAGGAGCGCTGCGGCCTGCTCACCGACGCGCGGTGCCTCGCGGTCGAGCCCCAGCCGCTCGACGAATTCCCAGCCGGCCTGCCCGCTGACGCCCGAGTGCTGGCTCGGGTAGCTCCGCACCTGGGACACCTCGTCACTGGATGCGTACGCGTCGATGCCTCCGCCGCACTCGTAGAGCTCCTGCTCGACGTTCGTGCCCTCCGAGGAGACGAGCACCTTGTGCTCGCGCTGGGCGCGGATCATCGCGACGGTGACCTTCACGTCGGCGTGCCGCATGCCGTCTTCGGCCCGCAGGCAGAGGTCGATCTTCTCGGTGAGCGGGACCGCGAACGGATCGCGCTCGAGTGGCGTGCGGTATTGGCCGTTGTGAGCTTCGACAGGCGCGAGGCTCGTCCGGTGCCGCCCGGGCGCTGCGCGGGCGAACTCGACGGCTCGAAGCGCCGAGTCGCGCGCGCCGGTCTCGTCGAGCCGGCCGGCGCCGGCGAACCCCCAGGCGCCGTCCACGAGCACGCGGACCCCGATACCTGCGCTCTCGGTGTCGCTCATGTCGTCGACCTGGCCGTTCTTCGTGATCACGTACTGGCGGCGCAGGGATACGGCCCGCGCGTCCGCATAGGACGCCCCTGCCCCCAGTGCCGCGTCGACCGCCGCTTCGGCAAGCGCTCTCACGCGAGCAACCCTAACCCCACCGGGGTCAGACCCCTTTACAACTCTCCGCGGGACAGGCCGCTCGTCTACGCGTCCTGTGGACGAGAAGTGCGCGATTCGTTCGAGATTCGTGCGCGTCCCGAGTCGGGGTCTGACCCCGGAAGGGCGCCCGCTACTATTCGCGTCGCGCGCTGGTGGCGGAATTGGTAGACGCGCAAGGTTGAGGGCCTTGTGGGGTTAAAACCCCGTGGAGGTTCAAGTCCTCTCCAGCGCACTCATCGCGCGAAGTCCGGCGCCGCTCCCCGGCGCCATGACGACTTCGCGCGATCTCGGTCTCTTGGCCGAACCGCAGTGAGCGGCGACGGGCAAAGCCCGCCGCCGCGGCGATGGATGTTTGACGCCGTCCGTTCGGCTCGCTACCGTGATCGAACACATGTTCGCCGAAGGAGGCCAAGTGCTCACGGAACGGCAGCGCCAGATTCTCGACTTCTTGACGAAGTACGCGGACGCGCACGGGTACCCGCCGACCGTCCGCGAGATCGGCGAAGCGGTCGGCCTCGCGTCCCCTTCGACCGTCCATGCGCATCTCGCGAACCTCGAACGCGCCGGACTGCTCAAGCGCGATCCGACCAAGCCGCGCGCGATCGAGCTGCGACGCGAGCCGAAGGCGCCTGTAGTCGCAGAGTCCGATGTCCACAAGCTCCCACTCGTAGGCGAGGTCGCCGCGGGTCGGACCGTTGCTCGCTGAGGACAACATCGAGGAGTACCTCGCAGTCCCCGAGCCGCTGTCGCGCGGCGGCGAGGAGTTCCTGCTCCGCGTCAAGGGCGATTCGATGATCAACGCGGGCATCCTCGACGGGGACATCGCAGTCGTCGAGCGGGCGCAGGACGCGAGAGACGGCGACATCGTCGTCGCGCTCGTCGGTGACGACGAGACGGCCGAGGAGGCCACGATGAAGCGCCTCTTCAGGGAGAACGGCCGCGTGCGCCTCCAGCCCGAGAACGATGCTCTCGAGCCCATCTACGCGCAGCACGTCGAGCTCATCGGCAAGGTGATCGGAGTCTTCCGGCAGCTATGAGCGTCGAAGCCCTCAACCGGACGCTCGAGCAGGAGCTGTTCGCGCTCCTGCGCGGGGCCAGCCTGGAGTGCCTCGTGTGCGGCGAGTTCGTGCTTCATCGGGCGGGATCCGTGTCGTGTCCGGAGTGCCAGGCGGAGTTCCGGAGCGTCGGACAGCCGCGGCTACAATTGCGCCTGCAGGCCGGGTGACCGCGAGCCGTTCGCGGCTCGAGGAAAGTCCGGACACCGAAGGGCAGGACGCTGGGGAAACCCCAGGCGGCGAAAGCCGACGGAAAGTGGCACAGAAAGGAGACCGCCGGCAGCGACAAACTCTCCGGAGACGCTGACGGTAAGGGTGAAACGGTGGGGTAAGAGCCCACCAGCGCTGTGGTGACACAGCGGCTCGCCAAACCCCGTCCGGTGCAAGGTGAAACAGGCTCCGCCGACGCGGCCCGCCGAGGAGCCGGGTACACCGCTCGAGCCACCGGGGAACCGATGGCCTAGAGAGATGGTCACCTTCGACAGAATCCGGCTTACAGGCCTGCTACCGAGAAGCCCCGCTCCGCGGGGCTTCTCTATTTGAAATGGCAAAAGGCGATAACCTTCAGTGTTCAGTGGGGTCTAAGGGAAAGGACGTGGGAGAAGTGAAACACCGCAAATTGCTCGGCGTCGCAGGAGCGATGGGCGCGCTCGCGCTCATTGCCTTCATCGGCGTCGCCGCGGCGAGCAGCAGCAAGTCGTCGCACGCACAGAGAGCGGCGGCCACGATGCCGGCGCCAAAGGTGCCCAACGCCGCCGCAATCAGAAAGAAGTACGGCGGGCAGACGATCACGTTCGTGGGCGACTCGGTCGGAAACGGCCACGTGCGTGACACGGCGCTCGCCAAACAGTTCACGAAGAACACCGGTATCAAGGTCAAGGTCGTTCCGCATCCGGCGGCGTCCGACCAGTCGTACGCGCAGCTCGCGCGCGCGTTTTCGTCGAAGTCGTCCTCGATCGACGTCGCGATGATCGACGTCGTCTGGCCGGGGGCGTTCGCGCCGTACCTGGTCAACCTGAAGCCGAAGCTCGCGAAGCAGTCCAAGCTGCACCTCGCGAGCATTGTCGCCAACGACACGATCAAGGGCAGGCTCGTCGCGATGCCTTGGTTCGGTGACTACGGGATCCTGTACTACCGCACCGACCTGTTGAAGAAGTACGGGTACACCAGCCCGCCGAAGACCTGGACCACTCTCTTCCAGATGGCGAAGAAGATCCAGGACGGCGAGCGGGGCTCGAACCCGAACTTCTCCGGCTTCGTCTTCCAGGGAAACGCGTACGAGGGGCTCACCTGCAACGCCCTCGAGTGGATCGCGTCCGCTGGCGGCGGCCACATCATCGACAACGGCAAGGTCACCATCGACAACGCCAAGGCACGGACGGTCCTGAACACCATCGCCGCCCAGATCGGCAAGACCGCGCCGCAGGGCGTCACGACCTACCAGGAAGACCAGACCGAGCACGCGTTCGACAACGGTGACGCCGCATTCGCGCGGAACTGGCCGTACCAGTACGGGATCGGCGCCGGCGCCGGCTCGAAGGTGAAGGGCAAGTTCAGCGTCACGACGCTTCCGCACGGCGCGTCCGGCAAGTCGGTCGGCACCGTCGGCGGGTGGCAGCTCGCAGTCTCGAGGTTCTCGAAGCATCAGGGCGCCTCGATCGAGCTCGTCCGCTACATGACGAGCCCCGCGGTCGAGAAGTTCGACGCGATCACCAACTCGAACGTGCCGACGATCGTGTCGGTGGCCAAGAACAAGGCGGTCGTGAAGGCGAACCCGTACCTGAAGCCGGCCATCGCGAGCGTTCCTCGCGTTACGCGCCCCGCGAAGTTCCTCGGTGCGCACTACAACGAGGCCTCGAAGGTCGTCTACCAGGGCATCAACCAGATCCTCACCGGCTCGTCTGCAAGCCAGGTGCTGCCTCAGATCAAGTCGAGGCTGGAGCAGATCCTGAAGTCGAAGTAGGCCGCACGGCCTGATGGAACGAGGGAGGATGGCACCTGTCATCCTCCCTCACGACTGATGAGCTCGGTCGCCACGCCAGCCCCGGTTCCGCGTCGCCGTCGTCGACGCCACACCAAGCTCCAGCGCCGACAGACGCGCCTCGCTTGGCTCTTGCTCCTGCCCGCGCTCGCGGTCGTTGTCTTCGTCGCGATCTACCCGCTCGCCAGGACCGTCTACCAGAGCTTCACGAACCAGGAGTTCCTGGCCGGTCTCGAGCCGACGAAGCGGGTCGGCCTCGACAACTACCGGACCCTCATCCACGACACGATCTTCCGGGACACCGTCGTCTTGACGATCAAGTTCACGGTGATCACCGTCTCGCTCGAGTTCCTGCTCGGTCTGATCATCGCGCTCGTCGTCAACTCGCACTTCAAGGGCCGGGGCATCATGCGGGCCATCATGCTCGTGCCCTGGGCGATCCCGACGGTGGTTGCCGCGAAGATGTGGCTGTGGATGCTCGACGACACCAACGGCGTCATCAACGACCTCGGTATGCGCACGCACATCCTGTCGCACCCGCACGCGTGGCTCGCCGACCCCTCGACCACGCTCGCCGCGGTCAGCGCGGTCGACATCTGGAAGACGACGCCGTTCGTCGCGCTGCTGCTGCTGGCCGGCATGCAGGTGATCCCGAACGATCTCTACGAAGCGGCGTCGGTCGACGGGGCGAACCAGCTGCAGCAATTCTGGCGGATCACCATGCCCCTTCTGCGGCCGGCGATCCTCGTGGTGCTGATCTTCCGCACCCTTGACGCGTTGCGTGTCTTCGACGTCTTCGCGGTCTTCTTCGGGAACCGCCTAGGGGCGCAGTCGATGGCGGTCTACAACCAGAGCACGATCGTCGGAGACGGTCACGTCGGCTACGGCGCGGCGATGAGCGTCGCGATCTTCCTGATCATTTCGCTGTTCGTCGTCATCTACGTCACCCTCGTGCGGGTGACCGAGGAATGAGCACCGCCGCGGAGACCACCAGGGCCGCGATCCGTCCGGTCTCGCGCTCGGTCCGCCTGCGCCGCAGCCGCCTCGGCCGGACACTGGTCAGGCTGCCTTTCTGGCTCCTGATTGTCGCGATCGCCGTCTACGCGCTCTTCCCGTTCTACTGGGCGCTGCGCTCGGCCATCACGCCCGACACCGAGCTCTTCACCACGCCGGTCTCGTACTTCCCGAGCCACCCGACGTGGGCGCATTTCCACGATGCGCTGAGCTCGAGCTTCTTCCGGAAGGCTCTGCTCAACTCGACGATCGTCGCGGGCTCGGTGACGCTGATCTCGCTGGCGATCGGCTCGCTGTCCGCCTACGCGCTCGGCCGCTTCCGCTTCCGTGGCAAGTCGTTCGTCCTCTACCTGATGCTCTCGATGACGATCTTCCCGCAGATCGCGATCCTCGGGGCCCTCTACACGATGTTCAGCGGCTTCCACATTCTCGGCCCGATCGACTTCCCGAAGCTGTACGACTCGCTGTGGGCGCTCGTCTTCAGCTACCTGATCTTCACGCTGCCGTTCACGATCTGGGTGCTGACGAGCTTCATGCGCGCGCTCCCCGCCGACCTCGAGGAGGCGGCCTACGTCGACGGCGCCACGCCGCTGCAAGTGTTCTGGAAGGTGCTACTGCCGCTGATCGCTCCGGGCCTGGTCACGACCGGCCTGCTCGCCTTCATCTCGGCCTGGAACGAGTACCTCTATGCCGTCTCCTTCATCCAGTCGCCGGACCATTACACGGTGCCGGTCGCGATCACCTCCTTCACCGGGTCGAGCGGCAACGCGTTCCAGTTCCCGTGGGGGACCGTGATGGCCGCGACGATCGTGGTGACGCTGCCGCTGATCGCGGCGACCCTCATCCTGCAGCGACGGATCCTGGCCGGGCTGACAGCGGGAGCCGTGAAGGGCTAGACGGCTTCGCGGGTCTCGGGGTCGAAGAAGTAGAGCCGGGTGGTGTCGACCGCGAGCTCGACCTCCTGACCCAGGGCGATGCGGGACTTCGGGCTGACGCGGGCGATCAGGCGCGTCGTGATCTCGTCTCCCTCGCCGAGACGGATGTCCGCGTCCTCGCCGGCGTCCGCGGCGGCAGCGCTCGAGACGACGGCGGTCGCCTCCGTGCCGAAGTGGACCAGCACCTCGGAGCCGAGCGGCTCGGTGAGTTCGGCTGTGACCTTGATCCGGCGGTCGGCGGGCGTATCGGGCTCGATGGCCACGTCCTCGAAGTCCTCCGGCCTGATCCCGAGGATGATCTTCTTGCCGACGTAATCGCCGAGGCCTGAGCGGTTGCGGGCGACGTGATCATCGACGGCCAGCTTGTGCTCGCCGACGGTGACCTCGAGGTTGCCGTTGCTCCGGACGAGCTCCGACTCGACCAGATTGATCGACGGCGAGCCGATGAAGCCGGCGACGAACTCGTTGACCGGCTGGTCGTAGAGCACCTGCGGCGTGTCTACCTGCTGCAGGTGTCCCGCGTTCATGACGGCGACGCGGTCGCCCATCGTCATCGCCTCGACCTGGTCGTGGGTGACGTAGATCGTCGTCACGCCCAGTCGCCGTTGGAGCTGGTGGATCTCGGCGCGCATCTGTACGCGCAGCTTCGCGTCGAGGTTCGAGAGCGGCTCGTCCATCAAGAAGGCCTGCGGCTCTCGCACGATCGCGCGTCCCATCGCGACACGCTGCCGCTGGCCGCCCGAGAGCGCGCGCGGCTTGCGCTTGAGGAACTCCTCGATCTGGAGGATCCTCGCCGCCCGCCTCACGCGCTCGTCGACCTCTTTCTTCGGCAGCTTGCGCAGCTTGAGCCCGAAAGCGAGGTTCTGCTCGACGGTCATGTGTGGGTAGAGCGCGTAGCTCTGGAAGACCATCGCGATGTCCCGGTCCTTCGGAGTCAGGTCGTTGACGATTCGGTCGCCAATGCGGATCTCGCCGTCACTGATCTCCTCGAGGCCGGCGAGCATCCGCAGCGCGGTCGTCTTGCCGCAGCCGGACGGCCCGACGAGGACCATCAGCTCGGCGTCCTGGATCTCGAGCTCGAGGTCGTGCACGGCCTGCGTCCCGTCGGGATAGATCTTGGAGACGTGCTCGTAGGCGATCTCTGCCATTGCCCCTCGCTCCTCGGGTGTGGAGCTTAGTCGGCTTCGATGGTCACGACGTGTTCGTTCCGCTCGTACGAGAGGGTTCCCGGCGGCGAGTCCAGGATCCGAAAGGCGCTGCCCAGCTCGCGACGGGCCGCGATCAACCGGCGGTAGTGGTTGAGCAGCGAGCCCGGCTCCGCGCGCTGCGCCTCCACGTTGCGCTCAGCCGGGTCGATGAGCGGCAGCCAGGGCTCGCCTGTGGTGAAACCTCCGGCCGGCGAGGCGTCCCACTGCATCGGGTGGCGGAGCCGGTCGCGCCCGGCCCGGTCGTACGGCGGCTCCCGGCCTGGGCCGTTCGGGAGCCCGAGCTCATCGCCCTGGTACATGAACGCCGCTCCCGGTAGCGTCAGCAGAAGCTCCGCCGCAGCGCGAACGTTCTGCTCCCCGACCCGCGTCGCCAGCCGGTCGAAGTCGTGATTCGAGAGCACCCAGGCGACGCGTTCCAGGGCAGCGGCCGGCTCGATCGCCGCTCGCAGCGACGCCGCCTTCCACGGCGAGAACAGGAGCTCGAACGCGAACGCGAGGTCGAGGTGCTCGAGGTAGCGCGGGTACTCCGCCGTCGGGAGATAGACCTCGCCGACGAGCAGCGCGTCCCCGGCCGCTTCCCGCAGCGCCGCCAGCGCCTGCGTGACCTCTGGCCGGTTGGCGGAGTAGACGTGGTCGAGCTCGGCGCTCTCGCCGACGAGCGGAAACGGGAAGCGTCCCGAGGCGGGCGGGTCGTTCCGCAGCTCGGCGTCCTTGACCATGACGTTGACTGCATCCACGCGAAAGCCGTCCACGCCTCGATCGAGCCAGAAGCGGACGACGTCCTGCATCGCGGTAACGACCTCCGGGTTGCGCCAGTCGAGGTCCGGCTGCTCCGGATAGAACGTGTGCAGGTACCAGCGGCCGCTCTCCTCGTCGCGGGTCCAGGCGCCGCCTCCGAACACGGCTTGCCAGTTGTTCGGCGGCCCGTCGACGGGCGACCAGACGTACCGGTCCGGATGCTCGTGGAACCACGGGTGCTTTATCGAGGTGTGCGAGGGGACGAGGTCGAGCAGCAGCTTCAGCCCGCGGCCGTGAGCCTCGCGGACGAGTTGGTCGAAGTCGTCCATCGTCCCGAAGACGGGATCGATGGCGGTGTAGTTCGAGATGTCGTAGCCGAAGTCGGCGAGCGGCGACGGGTAGATCGGCGACAGCCAGAACGCGTCCACGCCGAGATCGACGAGATGGTCGAGGCGCTGGGCGATCCCGCGCAGGTCGCCGATCCCGTCGCCGTCCGAGTCCTGGAACGAGCGCGGGTAGATCTGGTACACGACCGCGTCCTCCCACCACATCGAGTGGCCCAGGATACGGCGTGCGCGAAGCCCGCCACGAACGAGCCTCGCTCCCGCAGGCGGCTTGGGTTCAGGCGCTGTCGGTTCCTGCGAAGAGCGCCCGCAGGTCGA
This sequence comes from uncultured Actinomycetes bacterium, assembly GCA_963850415.1. Lineage (GTDB taxonomy): Bacteria > Actinomycetota > Thermoleophilia > Gaiellales > Gaiellaceae > VAXT01. The sequence continues at coordinate 52,837 of CAWKLE010000003.1, read as the reverse complement.
GCGACGGAGCGTGCGTGTCGGCCGCCAGGGAGACGTACCTGCGCGCCAGCGCGTCCTTCCCTGCACCGAGAAGCGTGCTGACGAGCCCAAGAGCGTTGGCGAACTCGGAAGGATCGAGATCCGCGAGCGCTCGCTGCCACGAAGCCTCTTCGAGTGCGTTGAACGCGGTCTGAACCTCGACGAGGTCGAAGCCCGCCTCGAACCGCTCCTCGGCAAGCGCCTCCGCGTACTCGATCATCGGGCCTAGGTCGCGCTCCCGGAGACCGTCCAACAGATGGTCGAAGAGGCGCTCCAGCCGACGCCGGACCTCGGCGGCTCCGGCCGCCTCGTAGTGCCGTGCTCCCGACCGAGCGAGCGCTGCCTCTGCCTCATCGACAATCACGTCGTGCTGCTGTGCGAAGAACGATTCCGCGCCCATCGATTCGATCGTACGGCAGCGCGTGTGGTGCCGCCCCGTTAGCCCGGAGCAAACGGTCCCAGTCGCCGGATTCCGTGGCAAAGAAAAGCTCCCTGCTTGCGGGGCTTTTCTATTTGAGGGACGATCGGGCAAGGACGATGAGCACCGAGGTTGTCGGCAGGGAACAGGAGCTCGCCTCCCTCCGGGCCTTCATCGAACGCGAAGAAGGAGGCCCTGCTGCGCTCATGTTCGAAGGCGAGCCCGGCATCGGCAAGTCGACGCTCTGGGTCGTCGGCGTCCAAGAGGCCGCCGCGCGGGGGCTGCGCGTGCTCAGCGCCAGGCCCTCCGAGGCAGAGCGCGGGCTCGCGCACGCCGGCCTCGGAGATTTGTTCGAGGGCGTTCTCGGCGATGTGCTGTCGACTCTCGCGCCCCCTCGGCGGCACGCACTCGAGGTCGCGCTGCTCGTCGAAGAAGCGCACGATGATCCCGTCGACCACCGGGCACTCGCTGTCGCAGTCCGGGACGTCCTGGACCTGCTGAGCGATCGCGAGCCAGTCGTCGTCGCGGTCGATGACGTCCAGTGGCTCGATCCGTCGTCCGCGCGCGCTCTGGCCTTCGCTCTCCGGCGGCTCGGGGAGAAAAACATCCGCGTCCTGCTTGCCCGGCGGCTTGTCGCCGGAGCCGGGGTGTTCGAGCTCGAGTCGGGCCTGCCACTGGAGCAGGTCGAGCTCGAGCCGCTCAGCGTCGGCGCGGTGCACCGGCTGCTCCGCGACCGGCTCGGCCGATCGTTTGCACGCCAGACACTTCTCCGGATTCACGAACAGTCGGGCGGGAACCCGTTCTTCGCGCTCGAGATCGCCCGCGCGCTCGACGGCGACGTCGACCCGCTCGAACCGTTGCCGGTCCCTCCGACGCTCGAGGGGCTTGTTCGGGTGCGCCTGACCGGCCTCCCACCGAGGACTCGCGATGCGCTCGGTCTCGCAGCCGCGATCGGAACGCCGTCCGACGTGCTGCTGGCGCAAGCAGGCGTCCCGGAAGGTGCCCTCGACCCGGCGCTCGCAGCACACGTCGTTGAGCGCGACGACGGAACGATCCGCTTCACCCATCCACTGCTGTCGTCAGCGCTCTACAACGACCTCGAGGACCAGCGCCAGAGCGTTCACGCTCGCATTGCAGATGTCGTCGCCGACCCTGTCGTCCGGGCGCGCCACCTCGCGCTGTCCAGCGACGAACCAAACGCCGAGATTGCGATGACTGTCGACGAGGCCGCGATCATCGCCGCCGACCGAGGCGCCTTGGCCGAAGCTGCCGAGCTCTCCGAGCAAGCTCTGCGCTTGACGCCGGAACCCGAGCTAGACGAGCGCGGTCGTCGAGCGCTGGCCGCCGCTCGTGCGCATCAAGCCGCGGGAGAGTGGACGCGTGCGCGAACCATTGCGACCTCGCTTGCCGATGCCGAACTAGGGGCGCTACGCGCAGAAGCGCTCATCGTCCTGGCCGAGCTCGAGTCGATCGACGGTTCGATTGCACTGCTCCAGGAGGCTCTCTTGGAGGCCGAGTCGAGCCTTGTGCTGCAGGCGGAGATCCAGATCCGGCTCGCCTCTGCTGTCCGCTTCCGCGAGGGGTTCGTCAAGGCCCACCAACGCGCCGGCGCCGCGCTCGAGCTCGCAGAGGGTCTCGACGATGACGCGCTTCGGGTGCAAGCGCTCGCCGTGCTTGCGGACCTCGGCTCGGGTATGGGCGACAAGGAGGCTCGGGCACAAGCCGCACGGGCGCTCGAACTGGCTGACGAGTCGGGCCAGCCCAGGCTGGAGCACATTGCTGCCGACGTCGCGTGGATCGCACTCAGCGATGAGCCACAAGCGGTCCGCCAACATCTCGAGGACGAATTCGAGCGTTGGCGGGAGCGCGATGAGCCGCGAAGCGCTGACGCCCTTTGGCAGCTCGCTCTCATCGAGCTCGAAGCCGGAAGCTGGGAACTTGCCGCGGAGCAGGCCGCTCGAGCGCGCGACATCGCGTTTCAGTACGGAATCGAGATACCCCAGCACCATCTCCCCACTGCTTTGATCGCCGTTCATCGTGGCCAGCTCGACCTCGCGCGGGAGACGTCCATGCGGGGACTTGACCTCGCCGAGAAGCACCTCGGGCTTCATCCGCCTTATCACCTCGCCGTCATCGGGCTCGTCGCTCTCTGGCGTGGAGACGCTGCGACCGGCGCCGAGTGGTTCGGCCGGGCGCACTCGCGCGCGCTGCAACTCGGATGGTTCGACCCCCAGAATCGCCCGTGGACGGACGAGTACGTCGATGCGCTGTTGGAGCTTGGCCGGATCGACGACGCGGTGGAAGTCCTCGACCTGTGGGAAGCCGACGCGAGGCGAGTTGGACGAGAGAAGATCCTGGCGCACGTCATGCGGTGCCGGGGCCAAATCGCAGCCGCCCGCGGAGACATCGACGAGGCCATGGCACTGCTCGACGGTGCGGTCGCCCGACACGAAGAGCTCGACGATCGCTACGGACGGGCCCGGGCACTGCTCGCTCTCGGCGTGCTCCGCAGGCGCGCCCGGCAGAAGCGCCTGGCGCGCGACGCAATCGTGGAGGCGCTCGCCGCGTTCGAGCAGCTCGGCGCCGCGACCTGGGTCGAGCGAGCCCGGTCAGAGCTCGGAAGCATCGGCGGCCGAAAGCGTGAGGAAGGCCTGACCCAGGCCGAGCGGCGCGTTGCGGTATTGGTCGCAGAGGGCCGGACGAACCGAGAGGTCGCTGCTGCGTTGTTCCTCGGCGAACGCACGGTTGCGAGCCACCTGACGCACATCTACGTGAAGCTCGGGATCCGCTCGAGAACCGAGCTCGCACGCGTGCTCGACTGAGGAGCAAAGTTCAGACGTTCTGACGTTTTCTCGGCGCAACCTCGGGCGTAGCGTCGAGGGCGTGCCGAGCTACCTCATCGAGACCTACCTCGCCCGCGGCGACGCGGGAGAGCACGCGACGCGTGAGCGGCGGGCGCGCTCGGCAGCGGACGAACTGACGCAGGTCAGCTTCGACCGCTCAATACACATTCCAGAGGACGAGCTCTGCTTCTTTGTCTTCGATGCACCGTCGAGTCGCGACGCCCTGCTCGCGGCAGAGCGTGCCGACCTCGATCCCATCCGGATCGTCGAGGCGGTCTCGTCCTCAACACCAAAGGAGGACTCATGAAGTCCAAATGGCTGTGGGCGCTCCTCGGCGTTCTGGCTGTAGTCGGCGTCTACGCAGGAACCGTTCTCGCGACGCCGCCCTCGGGCCAGTCGACCACGACGCTCGCCAAGGCGCCCTTCGACCAGCTCAAGATCAAGGCGCAGTCGGATCCCGCGAACCTCTGGCACCTCAAGCTCAAGACGCACGGGACGTCCGATTTCTACGTGATCGACAACACGTTCGCGGCCAACGGCGGAACGAGCGGCTGGCACTCGCATCCGGGGCCGAGCCTGATCTTCGTCGTGTCCGGGACGATCACGAACTACATGTCGGACGGTCACCACTGCATGCAGCAGGACTACACCGCCGGACAGGGGTTCGTGGACGAAGGCGGCGACCACGTGCACATGATCAAGAACAACGGGAGCGCCGCCGCGAGGACGATCGTCGTTCAGTTCCTGCCTGAGGGAGCGACGCGGCGCATCGACGCGGATCAACCGCCGAACTGCGGCTAGCGGAATGCTGACGAAACCCTCGCTTCGGCGGGGGTTTCGCAGCTCATGCTCCTGCTCGGGAAGGACAGATCCACCAGAGCGTCGTACGCTTTGGGGGTGCTGACGTGCCCGAGCTGCGGCCAGCAGAACCCCGACGGTGCTCGCTTCTGCAACGCGTGCGCAAGCCCGCTCGAGACCGACGAGCGTGCGCTCGGCGAAGAACGAAAGACGGTCACGGTCGTCTTCGTGGACCTCGTCGGATTCACCGCCCAGGCCGAGCGGCTCGATCCGGAGGACGTGCGAGGAGTGCTCTCGCCCTACCACGCGCGCATGCGCGCCGAGCTCGAACGGCGCGGCGGCACCGTCGAGAAGTTCATCGGCGACGCGGTGATGGCCGTCTTCGGAGCGCCGGTCGCGCACGAGGACGATCCGGAGCGGGCGGTGCGGGCGGCGCTCGCGATCCGTGACTGGAGCGCCGAGCAAGAGCACCTGCAGGTCCGTGTCGCGGTCAACACGGGCGAGGCGCTGGTCGATGTCGGCGCCCGGTCGGCGGAGGGCGAGGCGATGGTTGCCGGCGACGTCGTCAACACCGCGGCCCGGATGCAGGCGGCGGCGCCTGTCGACGGCGTGCTGGTCGGCGAGACGACGTATTGGGCGACCCGTGACGCGATCCGCTACCGCGAAGCCGCAGCCGTGCAGGCGAAGGGCAAGGTCGAGCCCGTTCCGGCTTGGGAGGCAGTCGAGGCGATCGCGAACTACGGCGTCGACGTCGCCGAGCACGCGACGCCGCTGGTGGGACGCGAGCGCGAGCTCGACTTTCTGCGCTCGATTCTCGGGCGCGTGCGCGCGGAGCGTTCGGCCCAGCTCGTCACGCTCGTCGGCGTCCCCGGAATCGGCAAGTCGCGACTCGTCGGCGAGCTCCTCCAGATTGCCGACGGCGAGCCTGAGCTGATCACATGGCGCCAGGGCCACTGTCTCCCGTACGGCGAGAGCGCGACCTTCTGGGCCCTCGGCGAGATCGTCAAGGTGCAGGCGGCGATCGAGGAGACCGACGCACCTGCGGAGGCCGAGCGGAAGCTGAACGACGCCGTCGCCCGGCTCGTTCCCGAGGAGAGCGAGGCGCGCTGGCTCGTCGCAGAGCTGCGGGCTCTCGTCGGCCTGTCCGGCGACGGCAGCCAGGGTGCCGGAGCGGAGGGCGCGACGGCGGCCTGGCGCCGGTTCCTCGAGGCGATCGCCGAGCGCGGACCCGCGGTTCTCGTCTTCGAGGACCTGCACTGGGCGGACGACGGCCTCTTGGACTTCCTCGACGACGTCGTCGACTGGCTCCGGAGCGTTCCGCTGCTCATCGTCGGGACCGCTCGGCCTGAGCTTCTGGAGCGGCGCCCGGCGTGGGGAGGCGGCAAGGCCAACGCGACCACTATCTCGCTGCAGCCTCTCGGCGACGACGACATCTCGCGGTTGATCGCGGGTCTCCTCGAGCAGCCCGTGCAGCCGGCCGACGAACAGCGCGTGCTGCTCGAGCAGGCAGGGGGCAACCCGCTCTTCGCCGAGCAGTACGTCCGCATGCTCACCGAGCGCGGGACGGCGGGCGAGACGCCGGAGTCGGTGCAAGGGGTGATCGCCGCCCGGCTGGACGCCCTGCCGCGGCGTGAGAAGGAGCTGCTCCAGGAGGCTGCGGTGCTCGGCAAGCTCTTCTGGCTCGGGGGCGTCGCGAGCGCGTTGCGTGCAGACGAAGCAGACGCAGAACGTCTTCTGCGCTCGCTCGAACGGAAGGACTTCGTCCGGCGCGAGCGGCACTCGACGGTCGCAGGGAACGAGCAGTACTCGTTCCAGCACGTCCTGCTTCGTGACGTCGCGTACGGTCAGATTCCGCGGCGCGCGCGGGCCGAGAAGCATCGACGGGCGGCTGAGTGGATCGAGGGGCTCGGACGGCCCGACGACCACGCCGAGTTGCTCGCCCACCACTACACGCAGGCGCTCGGGCTCTCACGCGCGGCCGGTGTCGAGGACGATTCGAGCCTCGTCGAGCGGACGCGCGTAGCGCTACGTGTCGCCGGAGAACGGGCGCTTGCGCTCTTCGCCTACGGAGCGGCTGCAGAGTTCTTCGCAGACGCCCTCGCGCTCTCGTCTCCGGACGATCGAGAGCGACCGCGGCTCCTGGTCGCTTGCGCACGCGCGCTGACCCCGCTCGCGGGCTCCGGGCTCGACCTCGTGCTCGAGGCGCTCGACGCGTTCCGGGCCTTTGGTGACGGTGAAGGAATCGCCGAAGCGGCCACGCTCGCCGCGCAGTATTCGTGGAGTCAAGGCGATCGCACGGCAGTCGATCGCTACATGGCCGAGGCCCTCGACGCCGTCGCCGAGCAACCCGAGTCTCGCGTGCGGGCAGCGGCTCTGAGAGTGCAGACCGGCCTGCTCATGCTCGCCGGGCGGTTCGAGGAGGCGATTCTCCTCGGGGCCGAGGCGCTGCCTCTGATCGAAGCACTCGGAATGGAGGAGGCGCGCGCTCGGCTTCACATCGTTGTCGGCTGCGCACGCTGCTGCCTCGGCGACTCTGGCGGTTTCGACGAAATCGAGATCGGCATCTCGCTGGCGGAGCAGATCGGCAGCCCCGCGAACGTCCTCGGCTACGGAAATCTTTCGTCCGAGCTCATCTTCTTTGCGAGGCTCGCGGACGCGCGGCGTGCGTGGCGCCAGGCGTTCGAGCTCGCCGAGCACTACGGCCTTGCTCGCAGCCTGAGGAGCGGCCGGGCAGAGGGCGCGTTCTGGGCGTACCTCGACGGCCGCTGGGACGAAGCGCTTGCCGTCGCGAACGACGCGATCGCGAGGGCCGAGTCCGGCGACCGGGAGTACGCAGACACGTCGCTGCTCGCGCTGCGTGCCTCGATCCGCCTCGCACGTGGAGACACGGCCGGAGCCGACGCGGACAGCGCACGGGCGGCCGACCTTGGGCGCGGCTCGGACGCGCAGGCGCAGTCACACACGTTCTGCGTACGCGCGGCGGTCGCGCTTGCCGTCGGTGACCGTGACGAGGCGGACCGGGTCGCATCCGAGCTCCTGGACATCGGGACGGTGATGGTGCCGGCGCTCTGCTCGCCGTTTCCGACACTCGTCGACGTCGCCTGGGTGTTTCTCGACCTCGGGCGCGTGGACGAATTCCGCGACGCGGTGCTCGATCCTGATCCGATCAAGAGCCCGTGGAACGACGCGGCGCGCGCGATCTGCGAAGGGGAGCTCGTGCGAGCCGCGGACCTCGTCGAAGGCATCGGCCACACGGCGGCCGCCGCGTACGCTCGCCTACGTGCGGCCAAGGCGCTCGAGGCCGCCGGTCAAGAGGCTGAGGCCGCCGCGCAGTACGCCCGGGCCGAGCCCTTCAACCGGGAGGTCGGCGCCGCGCGGTTCCGGCAGGGTCCCGACACGATCGGCAGCGCGTCGGCAGAGAGCGGGAGAGCTTCGCGGCAGCCGTAGAGAGCGCCGACTCTGCGCCGCACGGTCGCCGAGGGAGCAGAGCTCTCGACGGACGAGTAGCGAGCCGGTAGCGTTCCGGCCCTCATGCCGTCGCTGAACGCGATCGGGATCGCTGTCTCGAACATTGCGGAGTCGACCCGCTTCTACCGAGCACTCGGGCTCGACATGCCCGACACGCCGGACGAAGGGCACGTCGAAGCGGTCATGCCGGACGGCGCGCGGCTGATGCTCGACAGCGAAGAGGTCATCTACAGCTTCCTGCCCGACTGGAAGCGGACGGATGGCAACCAGGTCTCGCTCGCCTTCGAATGCGAGAGCCCCGCCGAGGTCGACGAGATCTACGCGCGTGTAACAGAAGCGGGCTTCGAGGGAGAGAAGGAGCCCTGGGACGCGTTCTGGGGGCAGCGCTACGCCCTGCTCGGTGACCCTGACGGCGTTCGGATCAACCTGTTCGCAGAGCTACCGGCTCAGTAGACCGTCTTCCTCCGGCTTCTCGCGAACCTGGCCCGCTCCCTGCGCGCCTCCGAGCGCAGCCGCGCGTCCTTGCGGATCGCGAGCGCCCGCAGCTCGCGCTGGAGCTTGCAGTAGCTGTCCCAGCGGTCGCGCGCGAGCGTGCCGTCGTTCAGCGCCTGCCGGATCGCGCAGCCCGGCTCGCGCTCGTGTGAGCAGTCGGAGAACCTGCACTGCGCCGCGAGGTCGCTGATCTCCGAGAACGTCGTGTCGAGGACCTCCTCGTCCGCCCAGAGCTGGAGCTCGCGCATCCCCGGCGTGTCGAGGAGCACCGCGCCCGAGGGGAGCGGGACGAGCTCGCGGTGACTCGTGGTGTGCCGCCCGCGCCCGCCGGCGCTCGTCTGGGCCGTGGCCAGGACTTCCCGTCCGGCGAGGCGGTTGACGATGGTCGACTTCCCGACTCCGGACGAGCCGAGGAGCGCGACCGTTTGGCCGGGTTGCAGGTACGGGTCGAGGTCATCGAGGCCCTGCCCGGAGACCGCACTGACCGCGTGCATGGAGACACCCATCGTGACCGGCTCGACCTCGAGCAGCTCGGCCTCGGGATCGTCTGCGGTGTCGCTCTTGTTGACGACGACGACCGGGGTCGAGCCGCTGTCCCAGGCCGACGTCAGGTAGCGCTCGAGCCGCCTCGGGTTGAGGTCGAAGCCGAACGCGGTGACGACGAACACGGTGTCCACGTTCGCGGCCACGACCTGCGCCACGGTTCGCTGGAACGCTTCCTTCCGCGTGAAGGACGTGCGTCGCGGCAGGACCGCTTCGATCACGGCCTTGCGCTCCCCGTCGACGGGACGGACCGCGACCCAGTCGCCGACCGCGGGCAGCTCCTCCTCGGACAGCTTTCCGGCCGGGATGCCGCCCATGCGGCCGCGCTCCGTCATCAGCTCGCACGGCCCGTGGTGTCGCGCGGAGACCCGCGCGGGAATCAGGTTGTCTGCTGCGTATGGCCCGAACGCGTCCGCGAAGAACGCGTCCCAGCCGAGGTCTTGCAGATTCAAAACGAACTCCTTTGGCTGTCGGAACACGAGAAACGCCCGGGAACGGGCGCGGACGGTGAGCCTCAGGAGTGCCGCGTGCTAGCGGGCGCGACCGGAGGCTCGGGCAACGGAGAACTCAGTCATCGTCCAACCTCCTTTCGTCGCGGGACTCACCCAGGGTACGGGACGCGGCGGCCGGGAGCAAGCCCGTGAGCCTCGAGGAGCGCGGACGTCGACACGCCGAGGCCGATCTGAGATCATCGCGCGGTCCGTCCCAGGAGGAGTGGTGGAAGGCACACCGCGGCGTCCGTTTCTGATCTCGAAGGTCTGGATCCAGGCGGTGATCCTCGTCGTCCTCTGCGGGTTCTTCGTCCTCGGACTGCTCGCCTACCGGACGTACATGGCGCACCCGCCGGTGCCGTCGCGCGTCATCGACGAGAGCGGCGCCGTCCTCTTCACCGGGGACGACATCAGCAAGGGCCAGCAGGTGTTCCTCCACAACGGGTTGATGGAGTTCGGCTCGGTTTTCGGCCACGGCGCGTACCTCGGGCCCGACTTCACCGCGGACTACCTGCGCCGGTCGGCCGATCTGGTTCGCGACTCCTACGGCGGCGCAGCGTCCGCCGCCGCGGCGAGCAGGACGATCGAGGACATGCGCGCGAACCGCTACGACTCGTCCACGAAGACGCTGACGTTCAGCGCCGCCGAGGCCGCTGCCTTCCGCAAGCTCGTCCCGTACTACAGCAACTACTTCTCCGACCCCTCGACCGAGCACGGGCTCCGGGCGGGCGCGATCACGAACCCGACCCAGCTCCGCCAGATGACCGCGTTCTTCGCCTGGACGGCCTGGGCGGCTGCGGCGAAACGACCGGGGCACAGCTACTCGTACACGAACAACTGGCCGTCCGAGCCGCGGGTCGACAACACGCCCACCGCGAACGTCATCGTCTGGTCCGTCCTCTCACTGATCGCCTTGCTCGGCGGAATCGGCATCCTGTTCGCGGCGTTCGGCCGCTGGGGCCGGCAGCTCGGGTGGCACGGCCGCGAGCAGGCGACGCTCTCCTTCCGCTCGCCGGGGGACGTCGCGCTCACGCCGGGGCAGCGCGCGACCGCGTGGTTCTTCTTCGTGATGGCCGGGCTCTTCCTGATCCAGACGCTGGTCGGCGCCGCCTCGCAGCACTACCGCGCCGACATCAGCAGCTTCTTCGGGCTCGACCTCGCGCGCGTCTTCCCCTACAACCTCATGCGCACCTGGCACGTGCAGCTCGCGATCTTCTGGGTCGCGACCTCGTTCGTCGCTGCCGGGATCTTCCTCGCGCCGATGATCGCCAGGCGGGAGCCGAAGCACCAGGGCAAGCTCGCGTTCGCCCTCCTCGGCGCCCTCGCCGTCGTCGTCTTCGGAACGCTGATCGGCTCGTTCCTCGCGCTCCACGGCGTGCTCGAGAACGTCGCAGCCAACTGGTTCGGCCTGCAGGGCCTCGAGTACCTCGACCTCGCCCGCCTCTGGCAGATCCTGCTCGTCATCGGCCTGCTCGTCTGGCTGTTCATGCTCTGGCGCGTGCTGCGCGGGAGGCTCGCCGGCGAGCACATGGGGAACATGCCGTGGCTCTTCTTCCTGGCCGCCTGCGCGATTCCCGCGTTCTATGCGGTCGGGCTGATCGCACGCACCGGCGACAACTTCACCACGATCGAGTTCTGGCGCTTCTGGGTCGTCCACCTCTGGGTCGAGGATTTTCTCGAGCTGTTCACGACCGTGATGGTCGCGTACATGTTCGTCCTGCTCGGCGTCGTCCGGGAACGCATCGCGCTCACGGTCGTCTTCCTCGACATCATCCTCTACTCGGCCGGCGGCGTGATCGGCACGATGCACCACCTGTACTTCTCCGGCGAGCCGGCGGAGCACATGGCCCTCGGCGCGTTCTTCTCGGCCGCGGAGGTGATTCCGCTCACGTTCCTGACCGTGGAGGCATGGTCGTTCCTCCAGCTCGGCTCCGCGCAGGAGGCCCGGTCGCAGACGCCGTTCCCCCACCGCTGGGCCGTGATGTTCCTCGTCGCGGTCGGCTTCTGGAACTTCCTCGGCGCGGGCATCTTCGGCTTCCTGATCAACCTTCCGATCGTCTCCTACTACGAGATCGGCACGGCCTTGACCGCGAACCACGGCCACGCGGCGATGATGGGCGTCTACGGGATGCTGGCGCTCGGGCTCGCGCTGTTCTGCCTCCGCTACCTGATTCCCGCCGACAAGTGGCCCGAGCGCTGGGCGAAGATCTCGTTCTGGTCGACGAACCTCGGCCTCGCCTGGATGTGCTTCGCGACCTTGCTGCCGCTCGGCATCCTCCAGCTCTACAAATCGGTCGACTCCGGCTATTTCGAGGCACGTGAGCCGAAGTTCCTGACCGACCACACGAACACGGTGCTCGAGTGGCTCCGCCTTCCCGGCGACATCACGTTCATCGTCGGGGGCGCGATCCCGACGCTCTACATCGCCTACCTCGGCGTCCGTCACACCGTCAAGCACGTGACGCTCGAGGAGCCCGACGACATCCTCTTCACCGAGATCCACGAACCGGAGGGTGCGGCGGGCATGAGCGACGAGGAAGCCGCCGCGGCGAGGCTCGTATGACGCCGGAGGTCGTTCTCGCCTGCGGGTACGCAGGAGCGTTGACCGGCGGCGCCTTCGCGCTCGAATGGCTCTCGGCGCACACCCACCGGCGTGCGTTGCGCTTCCGGACTGCCGGCTTCGCCTACGACGAGACGCACGACTTCTGGCTCTGTCCGGAGGGGGAGCAGCTGTGGCCGCGGGAGCTCGATCGCGAGCGACGCCTTGTTCGCTACCGGGCGCGGGCACAGGTCTGCAACGCCTGCGCGGTCAAGCATCGGTGCACGGACTCCGACCGTGGCCGGGAGGTCGTTCGTCCGCTCGACCCCTGGCCGCACTCGGAGGCCGGGCGCTTCCATCGCGCGATTGCGCTCCTGCTCGTCGGCCTGAGCGCGCTCATCGTGCTCGTCGAGCTGGTCCGTCACCATCACGTCGCCGAACTTGCGCTCCTGGCCGCAACGCTCGGTGTCGTCGCCTTCGGCGGCCGGTGGCTTCTCCGCGACCTCCGTGCTCACCCGGCTGGGTTTCCCGACTCGACGCCGGCGTGGCCGATGGGGATGGGCCGCCCGGCACGCGGCGCACGCTGAGACGCTCCGGCGCGGACAGGCGCCGGCCCTCAAAGCAATGCGTAGAACTCCACGACCAGGATCAGGTTCGGCCGCGATGCGGGATTCGAGTGTCTTCGCGACGATTCGACCATGACGGTTACACGATCCGGGCCGAATCCCCGGTCACCGGTCGCCGCGCCTGAGCGGCGGCTGACTGCGGTCCTCTTCGTCGACATCGTCGACGCCACACCGTTGGGCTCGATGCGCGGAAACCTTCCAGCGCGGCGCCGACGAGCCTCGGGAGCGTGCTCAGGTTGTAGCCGCCTTCGAGCACGGCCGCGCAGCGCGGCGCCAGCGCGGCGCTGCGGCGAGCGAGCTCGCGGAAGCCGTCCTCGGTCACGTTCATCGACGCAAGCGGATCCTCGGTGTGCGCGTCGAAGCCGGCGGAGACGATCACGAGCTCGGGCTCGAACTCGCGCACCGCGGGCTCGACGACGTGATCGAAGGCGCGCTCGTACTCGTCGTCGCCGCTGCCGGCCGAGAGCGGGATGTTCAGCGTCGTCTCGTCCTGGTCGTCGGGGCCGCCCGTCCCCGGGTAGAACGGCCACTCGTGGAGCGAGACGAACAGGACCGAGGGGTCGCCGCGGAAGATCTCCTCGGTGCCGTTCCCGTGGTGGACGTCCCAGTCGACGATCGCCACGCGCTCGATGTCGAGCTCGGCCTGGGCGTGCCGCGCCGCAATCGCGACATTGTCGAAGAAGCAGAAGCCCATCGCCGCGTGCGGCCGGGCATGGTGGCCCGGGGGCCTGACGAGGGCGAAGGCGCCGCGCTCGACGGCGGCGATCGAGATCCCGGCCGCGAGGAGCGACGCCTCGTACGTCGTGCCGGACGCGATCGTGTCGCCGTCGAGCCAGGTCGGCTCGGTCAAGGACTCGAGCTTCGCGATGTACTGCGGCGAGTGGCAGCGTGCGACCTGCTCCTCGGTCGCCGGCCCCGCCTCGCCGAACTCGCCGACCGAGTCGAGCAGCACTTCGATGCGCCGCGGCGTGTCCGGATGGTGGCCGGTCGGATGCAGGCGAACCAGGTCGGGGTGACTCAGAACCTCCACGAGCCGCCTTGTAACACAGTGTTACTTGGTCGGTTCGGCGCGGGCGGCAAGACGTTCGGCCATCTGGTTCATTCCCCAGTCGCCGAGAAGGCGGGACGCCTCCGCCCAGAGCGGGGACTGCGGTTCGAGGGGAGGGAGAGGAGCGGAGGCGTCCAACGTCGCGATTCGACGGTAGAGGCGCAAGTCCTCCGCGATCGGCGCGAAACGTCCCGCCTTCAACGCTCCTTCCAGCGAGCCGTACTCGTGCAGGATCTGCGCCGCCCCCTTGGGCCCGACGCCCGGCGCGCCGGGCAGCTTGTCCGACGGGTCGCCCCGCAGCGCGATGAAGTCGGGCACCTGCTCCGGCTCGACGTCATAGCGCTCGCGCACCTCGTCCGGGCCGATCCGGGCCAGCTCGCTCACACCGCGGGTCGGCGTCAGAATCGTCACGGACTTGGACGCAAGCTGGAACGAGTCGCGGTCCGACGTGACGACGAGCGCCGGCCAACGCTTCTTCTTCGCCGCCGCCACGGCCGCGGCCAGGAAGTCGTCCGCCTCGAAGCCCGGCGCCTTGCCGGCCGTGAAGCCGAGCGCGCGCACCAGCTCGGGCAGCATCGGGAGCTGCTCGAGGAGCGCAGCGTCGAACACGCGGCCGCTCTGATAGCCGTCGAAGGCCTCGTGCCGATACGTCGGAACCTCGAGCGTGTCCCAGCCGACGACGACGCTCCGGGGCTCCTCCGCGTCCCAGAGCCGCGTGATGAAGTTCGTGAACCCGACGATCGCTCCCGAGGGTCGGTTACCTGCGCGCTTGATCGTCTTCGGGAGCGCGTGGTAGGCGCGGTGCGCGAGCGAGTCGCCGTCCACGACGAGGAGCGGCTTCACAGCGCTCCTTCCAGCTCGGCGATCGCGGCCATCAGCCGGTCGGTTCCGATCTCGGCTGCCTCTCTCAGCTCGCGGTCACGAAGATCGTCCAGCTCGATCGGCGTACCGTAGGCGACCCGGAGAGGGCCGAGCCGGCTCAGGCGATCCGTCCCCGAGATCGCCGCCGGGATCAGCGGCACGCCCGCCTCCAGCGCGACCCGGACGGCCCCGGTGTGCGGCCGTGCCACCCGAGTCTTCAGCAGCCCCTTCCTGCGCCGCGTCCCCTCCGGGAAGATCGCCACCACCTCGCCGTCGCGGGCGAGCTGCACCGCCGTCGCGATCGCACCGGTGTCGCCTTCGCCGCGCCGAACCCGGAACGCCCCGCCAGCCTTGACGATCGGCCCGACCGGGAACCGAAAGAGCTCGGCCTTGGCCATGAAGCGGATCTGCGCGGCGGGGAAAGAGCGGGAGCCCCAGGGGCCAGGGATCGAGGTTCGACAGGTGGTTCGCGGAAAGGACAAAGCCGCCTTCGCGTGGAATGTGCTCCTTCCCGCTCGACCGCAGGCGGAAGATCAGCCAAACCGGCGGGCCGGTGACGATTGCTGCCAGGAAGTAGAGCGGTGAAGTTGACAACCGGCGGTAAGGTCCGAGACGAAATGAAGACGCTCATCATCGCCGAGAAGCCCTCCGTCGGTCGCGACATCGCGACTGCGCTGGACGGCGTCTTCCAGAAGCGGACCCTCGCCGACCTCGATCCCAAGCGGAAAAAGGCCACGAAGGACGAGCCGACCTTCCTCGAGTCGGACGACAACGTCATCGCCTGGGCCGTCGGCCACCTCGTCCAGCTCGCCGAGCCCGAGGAGTACGACGAGAAGTGGAAGAAGTGGCGGATGGCCGACCTGCCGATCGTGCCGCCGAACGGGTTCAAGCTCGTTCCCCGCGACGCGAAGTCGAAGAAGCAGCTGAAGCTCGTCGAGACGCTCCTCAAGCGCGACGACGTCGACCGGGTCGTGAACGCGTGCGACGCCGGCCGCGAGGGGGAGCTGATCTTCGCGTACCTCTACGAGTCGGTCTTCGGCACGCCTCCGACCGCCGCGGAAGCGCCGAAGCCCGTCGACCGCCTCTGGATCAGCTCGATGACGAAGCAGGCGATCCGAGAAGGGTTCGACCAGCTGCGCCCCGGCGATCAGCTGCAGCCGCTCGAGTCCGCCGCCCGCGCGCGGTCCGAGGCCGACTGGCTCGTCGGCATGAACGCGACCCGCGCGGCGACGATCCGCGGCCGCGCCTGGGTCGGCGGGGTCGTCTCGCTCGGCCGTGTCCAGACGCCGACGCTCGCGATCATCGTCCGGCGCGAGCGCGAGATCCAGGCCTTCGTCCCCGAGCCGTACTGGCTCGTGCACGCGAGCTTCGACCCGCGCTACGAGGGCCTCTGGTTCGACCCGATCAGGGCCGACGACAAGGACACGCCGACCGGCCAGGAGACCTGGCTCAAGGAGGCCGAGCGTGCCGAGGAGATCGTCGAGAAGGTTTCCGGCAAGACGGGGACCGTCGAGGACGTCGAGCGCAAGGAGCAGTCCGAGCGCGCGCCGCTCCTCTACGACCTGACGTCGCTTCAGCGCGACGCGAACAGCCGCTTCGGGTTCTCCGCGCGCCGCACGCTCCAGGCCGCCCAGTCGCTCTACGAGGGCAAGAAGGCGATCACCTACCCGCGCACGAGCTCCCGCTGGCTCTCCGGCGACCTCGTTCCGCAGCTCAAGCCGACCGCCGCGACGCTCGTCGACATCCCCGAGTACGCGACCGCGGCGCAGTTCGTGCTCAGGCTCGAATCGCTTCCGCTCGCCCGGGTCGTCAACGACGCGAAGGTCGACGACCACCATGCGCTCATCCCCACGGACGTCGAGCACGACGTCAGCGAGTTCTCGCCCGACGAGCGCCGCATCTTCGACCTCATCGCGCGACGCTTCCTCGCCGTGTTCCATCCGCCGGCCCGCTATGCGCGGACAACGGTCGTCACGGTCGTCGAAGACGAGCGCTTCCGCACCCGCGGCAAGGTCACGCTCGAGGCCGGGTGGCGCGGCGTCTACGGCGTTGAGGCCGATGCCGATAAGGAGAAGGACCCGGAGAGCGCCGAGCTCCCGCCGCTGGAGAAGGGCCAGCAGGTCAAGGTCGTCTCCGTCGAGAGCGAGGCCAAGGAGACGAGGCCCCCGGCGCGCTACACCGAGGCGACGCTGCTCTCGGCGATGGAAACCGCGGGCAAGCTCATCGACGACGAGGAGCTGCGCGAGGCGATGAAGGAGCGCGGCCTCGGCACTCCGGCGACGCGTGCCGAGACGATCGAGACACTGATCCGCCGCGAGTACATCGAGCGCGGCGGCAAGGACCTCTTGCCGACCCCCAAGGGCCTCCAGGTGATCACGATGCTCGAGGAGAACAAGCTCACCTCGCCGGAGCTGACGGGCGACTGGGAGAAGCAGCTCGGCGACATCGAGCACGGCAAGGGCGCCAAGGACGACTTCATCAAGGGCATCGAGGAGTTCACCGAGTCGACCGTCAAGGCGATCGAGGCGCTCGACAAGGAAAAGCTCCGCCCGGAGCGCGTGGAGCTCGGTCTCTGCCCGCGCTGCGGCGCCGAGACCGGCGAGATCATCCGCGAGAATGCGAAGGCCTACGGCTGCACGAGCTGGAAGTCGCGCGAGGAGACGGGCTGCGGGTTCGTGATCTGGAAGCGGGTCGCCGGCCGGACGCTGACGCCGGAGGTCGCCCGGCAGCTGCTTGAGGAGGGCAAGACGAAGGAAGTTCTGTCAGGCTTTCGTTCCAGAGCTGGCAAACCTTTTCGCGCGCGGCTCGTCTTGAATGACGAGGGCAAGGTCGAGTTCGAGTTTCCGGCTCGAGCGAGATCCAAAGAGCCCGCCGCAACGGAATAAGTAGGTACAGAAACGCGTTTTTCTTCGTAAGCCGCAGTAGGGAGTCGCTTCGTCCTGGAAACACCAGGAAACGCGGCGTACAGTGAGAAGTCGATGACCGGACGCCGTCTTACAGTGCAGCAAACCGGGAAGGTAGGAAGGGAAGAGGAATCGCAGTTGACCCACCAGCAGATTTCTGAGCTACTGGAGACCGAGGGAGCCCGCTCCCTGGTCGAGGCCGCCGAGGAGCGCGGCCACGTCGAAGCGACCGAGCTCGAGGCCTTTGCGCTCGAGCACGAGCTCGACGACGCTGACGTCGAGCAGCTGACGCGGGAGCTCGAGGCGATCGGCCTCGAGGTCAACGACCCGCGGTCCGAGGAGGATGCGAAGCCGGCACAGCCCGTGCCCAAGACGCCGAACCCGGACGTGGTCGTCGGCTCCGCGGATTCGCTCCAGCTGTTCCTGGCCGACGTCGGCCGCCACAAGCTGCTCACGGCCTCCGAGGAGGTCACCCTCGCCAAGGCGATCGAGCGTGGCGACCTGCTCGCCAAGCGCCGCATGATCGAGTCGAACCTTCGACTGGTGGTTTCCATCGCGAAGGGCTACCGCGGTCTCGGCGTTCCGTTCCTCGACCTGATCCAGGAGGGCACCCTGGGGCTGAACCGCGCCGTCGAGAAGTTCGACTGGCGCCGCGGCTTCAAGTTCTCGACCTACGCGACCTGGTGGATTCGCCAGTCGGTGCAGCGCGCCGTCGCGAACCACGCGCGCACGATCCGCGTGCCGGTGCACGTGGTCGAGCGCCAGCAGAAGCTCTCACGCGCAGCGCGCCGGCTCGAGGTCGAGCTCGGCCGCGAGGCGACGAAGGACGAGCTGGCCGAGGCGACCGGCCTGCCGATGCAGCACGTCGACGAGGCGCTCGGCGCGGCGCACGCGTCGGTGTCGCTGAACCAGACGGTCGGCTCGGACGACGAGGGCGAGCTCGGCGACCTGTTCGCCGACCGCGAAGCCGCCGATCCGTTCGACGAGGCGGAGGAGTCACTCCGCCGCCAGGGCGTGCGCAAGGCACTCGACGCTCTCCCCGAGCGCGAGCGGCGCATCCTCGAGCTGCGCTTCGGGTTCGAAGGCGAGCCCTGGACGCTCGAGGCCATCGGTCACGAGCTCGACCTGACGCGCGAGCGCGTCCGGCAGCTCGAGGCTCAGGCGCTGGCCCGCCTGTCGGCGCTGCGCGAGCTCAGCTCCGTCGCAGTCGGCTAGCTCCGCCCGAGAGCCCGGTCCGGACGAAGAATCGGAACCGGTTTTTTACAATCTCGCAACTTCTGCCAAGATTCCTCGTCTGAGCAGTATCCGAGGAACTATGAACCGGGAGGTGTGATGGGCAGGAAGCGACACTGGAGACCGTTCGTGAGCGTCATTGCGCTCGCGACGGGGGTCTCGTTGATGGTTGCGGCACACGGTGTCGCGGCCAATCACGCCAAGGTCTCCGCAAAGAATCCGCAGGCGTTTGGAACCCTGCGCGCAGTGATCGACACGATCGACTACCTCGACCCGCAGCAGGCCTACACGGGCCAGTCGTGGTGGGCGATGTGGAACGTCTACGAGACGCTCCTGACGTACCGGCACGTCGACGGGCCGGCCGGCTACAAGCTCGTGCCCGGCCTTGCCCAGTCCCTGCCGACCGTCTCGCGGAACGGCAAGGTCTACAAGTTCAAGCTCCGCAAGGGCTTGAAGTACTCGAACGGGAGCCCCGTCAAGGCCTCCGACTTCGAATGGGCGATCAAGCGTGGCTTCCTCGCCCAGGGCCAGGGCGTCGGCTTCTACACCGACATCGCCGGGGCCGAGGCCTATTCGAAGAACCCGACGGCCGGCGGCGACATCTCGGGAATCGTCACGAACAACGCGAAGCGAACGATCAACATCAGGCTGGACACGCCGCGAGGCGACTTCCTGACGATCCTCGCGCTCCTGTTCGCGGCGCCGGTGCCGGGTAACACGGACCCGGCGATCCAGAACGGATCGATTCCGGGAACCGGGCCGTACAAGTTCACGAACTACGACCCGAACCGCAGCTTCACGATGGCTCGGAACCCGTTCTTCAAGCCGACGAAGTACATCCCCAAGGGCAACCCGAGCACGGTCGACGTCCAGCTCGTCGGGGATGCGGACGCGGCGACACAGCGCGTGATCAACGGCCAGGCCGATTACTCGAACGCGGCGATCCCGCCCGACCGGATCGCAGACGCCAAGAGCAAGGGCAAGCTGCTCCTTCGCAAGACGGCGAACACGTACTACTTCTGGATGAACATCAAGGAGGCGCCGTTCAACAAGCTGAAGGTCCGGCAGGCCGTCAACTACGCGATCGACCGCAAGGCGCTGCAGACGCTCGTCTGGGGCGGTCTCGGCCGGCCGACGCAGAACGTGCTTCCGCCGACGTATCCGTCGTACCGCAAGCTGAACCTGTATCCGCACAACCTGACCAAGGCGAAGACCTTGATCAACCAGGCCGGCGCCAACGGCGCGAAGGTCACGGTCTGGACGCGGAACGTCAGCGATGCGGTGACGGCCGCGCAGTACTACACGAGCCTCCTGAACCAGATCGGGCTCAACGCGTCGCTCGAACGTTCTCCCGAGGGCTACGTACTACACGACCATCGGGAACGTGAACACCCACGCACAGACCGGGTGGGCGCGCTGGCTCGAGGACTATCCACACCCGCTCGACTGGTTCGACGTGCTGCTGAACGGCAATCGAATCACCGACCAGGACAACAACAACTACTCCTGGTACAAGAACAAGAAGACCGACGCCCAGATCGAGAGCCTGAAGAAGGCTCCGATCCTCACCCCCGCGGTCAACGCGAGGTGGGCGAAGGTCGAGAAGCAGATCATGCAGCAGGCTCCGTGGGCACCGTGGTCGAACCGCGTGTTCCCGGAGTTCTTCGCCAAGAACATGAGCTGCATCCACGTCCAGCTCCTCTACGGGATCGATCTCGCACGTTTGTGCAAGAAGTAGGGAGTTGATTCAGGACTAGGGCAGAGGGCGCCTCCGGGCGCCCTCTGGCTCTACACTCGAAAGCCGGAGAGATGTCGGAGCCCGCGACCGAACTGACGCTCGACACCCCGTCGCTTCTCGCAAGTGAAGAGCACGAGGTGGCGATCGTCGGGCGCAGCCCGTGGTACCTGGCCTGGCGCCGGTTGCGACGGAACTGGGTCGCGCTGCTCTCGCTCGGAGTCTTCATCCTGATCGTGGTCGCGTGTGCGTCCGCGCCGTTGTATGCGCGGCACGTCGCGCACACCGGGCCGAACACGATTCACGCCACCGACCAGATCCGGGTGAACGGCAAGGTGCGGAAGGTGATCCAGGGTGGCGCCGTATACAACCCGGCGACCGATACGTTCGACGTCAAGAGCGTGGACATCCTCGGCCCGACGTGGTGGCACGCCCATGGACGCTTCGTCCTCGGCTCGGACAACCTCGGACGAGACGAAGCGGTGCGGTTGCTCTACGGCGGGATGAACTCGCTCAAGATCGGGATCGGGTCGGCCTTCATCTGTACGTTCTTCGCCGTCACGCTGGCTCTGCTCGGCGGCTACTTCGGCGGCTGGGCCGACTGGTTCGTCTCTCGCTTCTTCGACGTGATCTGGGCCTTCCCGGTGCTGCTGCTCGCGATCGCGCTGGGCACGGCGCTCTCCGTCAACGGTTTCCATCACCTCGGCGTCAGCATCGAACCGGGGAGCCTCTGGATCCCGACCTCGGTC
This sequence comes from uncultured Actinomycetes bacterium, assembly GCA_963850415.1. Taxonomy (GTDB): domain Bacteria; phylum Actinomycetota; class Thermoleophilia; order Gaiellales; family Gaiellaceae; genus VAXT01. Next base: position 32,072 of record CAWKLE010000003.1, on the reverse strand, counting down.
ATCGCCTTCATCCTCATCCCGTACGTCGGGCGGCCGATCCGCGGGCAGGTCCTGTCGCTGCGTCAAAAGGAGTTCATCGACGCCGCGATCGGCCAGGGCGCCAGTCCGCTACGCGTCATGTTCTCCGACCTGCTTCCGAACGTGGCGTCGACGATCCTCGTCTTCTTCACGCTCATCATCGCGACGAACATCCTCACCGAGGCCGGGCTCTCGTTCCTCGGCGCCGGCGTTCGCCTTCCGAATCCGTCCTGGGGGAACCTGATCGCAAGTGGACAGGATCAGCTGCAGACGGCCCCGTGGCTCGCGCTCATTCCCGGGATCGCGATCGTGCTCACGGTTCTGTCGCTGAACATCTTCGGCGACGGGCTTCGTGACGCGCTCGACCCGCGTTCGAAGGTTCGGATCGATCGCTGATGGGCGCGTTCATCGTCCGCAGGCTGCTCGGGATGATCGCGGTGATGTTCGTCGTCAGCTTCCTCGTCTTCGTCATCTTCATCAAGATCCCGGGCGGCGATCCGGCCTCGCGGATGGCCGGCAAGAATCCCTTGCCACAGAACATCACCAACATCCGCAAGCAGTGGGGCTTCGACAAGCCCTTCTACGTCCAGTACGTGCGGATGATGCAGAAGACCGCGAACGGGCTGGTACCCGGCAAGCACGGCCAGTACGACGTCCTGCGCTCGTTCGACACGCGCCAGGACGTCGCGCACGAGATCAAGCGCGGGATTCCCGCGACGATGTCGCTCTGCATCGGCGCCGCGATCATCTGGCTCTTCTTCGGGACCCTCGTAGGCGTGATCTCGGCGGTCTTCGCCGGGAGGTTCTCTGACCGGGCGATCACGACGGCCGCGCTGATCGGGGTGTCGATGCCTGTCTTCTGGCTGGGGCTCGTCCTTCGCTTCTTCCTCGCGGAGAAGCCCAACGACCCGCTGTTTCCGGACGGCGGGTACGTCGGGCTAACCGTCGACCCGGTCGAGTGGGCCCACCACTTGATCCTGCCCTGGTTCTGCCTGTCCATCCTCTTCATCGGGTTCTACGGGCGGGTTCTGCGCTCGAACATGCTCGACGTCATGAACGAGGACTACGTGAGAACGGCCAAGGCGAAGGGTCTCGGCCCGAAACGCGTGCTGCTGAAGCATGTGCTGCGGAACTCGCTGATCCCGATCGTCACGCTTTTTGCCCTCGACTTCGCGGCCGTGCTCGGCGGAGGCGCGATCCTCACCGAGACCGTCTTCGACCTGAAAGGCGTCGGTTGGTACGCGGCGCAGTCGGTCGGCGGCCTCGACCTGCCGCCGATCATGGGCGTCACGCTCTACGGCGCGTTCTTCATCGTCTTCTTCAGCGCCATCGTCGACATCTTCTACGTCTGGCTCGATCCGCGGATTCGACCGTCCTGATGGCCGAACCGCTGCTGGAGGTCAAGGGCCTCAAGGTCCGATTCGCGACCGAAGACGGGGTCGTGCGAGCGGTCGACGGCGTCGACCTCCAGCTCGAGCGCGGCAAGGTGCTCGGGATCGTCGGCGAGTCCGGCTCGGGCAAGAGCGTGACGGCGATGACGCTCCTCGGGCTGACCCGCGGCCAGAACGCGGCGTTCGAGGGCGAGGTCGTCTACAAGGGGCAGAACCTGCTGACCATGCCGGAGTCGCGCCTGCGCGATATCCGCGGGAACGAGATCGCGATGATCTTCCAGGACCCGATGACGTCGCTCAATCCCGTGTACCGGATCGGCGTCCAGATCGTCGAGGCGATCGTCGCGCACGAAGCGATCTCGAAGAAACAGGCCAGGCGGCGCGCGATCGATCTGCTGAAGCAGGTGGGCATTCCGAACGCCACGGAGCGGATCGACACATATCCGCACGAGCTGTCCGGCGGCATGCGCCAGCGGGTCATGATCGCGCTGGCTCTCTCCTGCAACCCGGACATCGTGATCGCGGACGAGCCGACGACGGCGCTCGACGTGACGATCCAGGCCCAGATCCTCGCCCTGCTCGACAATCTGCGGGCCGAGTTCGACTCCGCCGTGATCCTGATCACGCACGACCTCGGCGTCGTCGCGTCGATCGCCCACGACATCCTCGTCATGTACGCGGGTCGCGTGGTCGAGTCCGCCCCGACGCGGGAGCTCTTCTACGACCCGCAAATGCCGTACACGTGGGGGCTTCTCGGCTCGATCCCGCGGCTCGACCGGCCCAAGCAGGAGAAGCTGCACTCGATCACGGGCTCGCCGCCGTCGCTGATCAACGCGCCGCGCGGTTGCAAGTTCCGGCCACGGTGCCCGCATGTGTTCGACCGCTGCATCGAGGAGCCCGAGCTCGTGAATCGCGTCGAAGCGCAAGACCATCTCGATCGCTGCTGGCTCTCGCTCGACGACAAGCGCAGGCTACGGGGCGAGACGATCGCGCCGGCGGAGGCAAGCATCGCGTGAGCGAGAACAACGGCAACCTGCTCGAGGTCAAGGGGCTCAAGAAGTACTTCCCGATCCACAAGGGCTTCACGCGGCGGGTCGTCGGGAACGTCCATGCCGTCGACGACGTGTCTCTGAGCCTCGCCAAGGGCGAAACGCTCGGGCTCGTCGGCGAGTCCGGCTGCGGGAAGTCGACGCTCGGTCGCTGCATCGTCCGGCTGCTCGCGCCGACTTCGGGCGAGATCGTCTTCGACGGTCGCTCCACCGGCCAGCTCAGGTCGCGGGCCCTGCGACCTCTGCGTCGCGAGATGCAGATGATCTTTCAGGACCCGTACGCGAGCCTCAATCCGCGCAAGCGCGTCGGCACGATCATCAGCGACCCGATGAAGATCCACGGCATCGGCGACCGCAAGGAGCGCAAGCGGAAGGTCGAGGAGCTGCTAGAGACAGTCGGGCTCTCGCCGGAGCACTACAACCGTTTCCCGCACGAGTTCTCGGGGGGTCAGCGGCAGCGGATCGGCGTCGCTCGTGCGCTCGCCCTACAGCCGAAGCTGATCGTCGCGGACGAGCCGGTTTCGGCTCTCGACGTCTCGATCCAGGCACAGGTCCTGAACCTGCTCGAGAACCTTCAGACCCGGTTCGACCTCACGTACCTGTTCATCGCGCACGACCTGGCCGTCGTCCGCCACATCTCCGACCGGATCGCGGTCATGTACCTCGGCGTGATCGTCGAGGTCTCTCCGGCCGAGGCGCTCTACGACAACCCGTTGCATCCCTACACGATCTCGCTGCTGTCGGCGGTGCCGATCCCCGACCCCGACGTCGAGGCGAAACGCGAGACGATCCTGCTCCCCGGCGAGCTGCCCAGCCCCGTGAATCCGCCTGCAGCGTGCCGCTTCCACACGCGCTGCCCGTATGTGCAGCCGACGCGCTGTACGAGCGAGGTCCCGGAGCTCCGCAAGCTCGAGGACGGGCATTTCGTGGCCTGTCACTGGGCCGAGAAGATCAAGGCCGGCGCGATCGAGCCGATCGAGAGCACACCGGTCGAGGCCGAGCGGCAGGATGCCCCGGTCGAAGCGCCGCCCTCGTAGCCGAGCGGATACCGCAAACCGGTAACCCTCGTTTCAGGGGTCAGCTAAAGCAGGCGCTGCGTGCGGCCGATAGGCGGTGCATCGTGGATGCTGCGGAGCGCAGAAAAATCCTGTCCCGATACGTGAGCCATTCGCGTCGGTTCGACGAAGTGGCGGCGAAGCGAGGACAGGGCAATGCAGAGGTCATTCCGTTCGCAGCTCCGCTCCGCGAGCTCGAGCAGGAGCCGACCGCCCGCGAGATCGAGGTGCTCCAGCTGATCTCGGAAGGTCTCGTCAATCGCGAGATCGGCCAGCGCCTCTTCCTGTCGGAGGAGACGGTGAAGAGCCACGTGCGGCACCTCCTGGCGAAGCTGCAGGCCCGCTCTCGCGCCCATGCAGTCGCCGTCGGCTTCCGCCGCGGCCTGATTGCCTAGCAACTACGCCGGGACTCGTAGCTCTGTCCCGTTGTCCACACCCTGTGGATATCCCTCAACAGGGGGATGCCCGTTGGCTGTGGAGAACGGAAGCTACGACGCGGTAGCTACCAAGTAATGATGCCCCCGGGGTTTGCGGCCCGGGAAGCCAAGCGAAGCACGATCTTCCGCACTTTGCCTTCTCCTTTAGTCGGGGACTGACGGCAAATCGACGGTAACCCTTTCGGGGGAGGAAAAAAGACTTTGGCTGAAATTTCGCTGAAATGGCTCCGTCGCGGTGACCAGCCCGAAGTCGCCGGTCGAGCGTTATGCCATTTTCCTGGCTGGGGCGAGCATCGCCGTGGCCATCGCGCTGTCTGGCACCGCCTCCTCGCTCAAGAACCCGCCGGCCCTCGTATTCCTTTGTATTGCTGCAGCCCTCGCTCAGCGCGGTCAGATCGAGGTAACCGGTGCCCACAAGGTCTCGATCTCGCTCTTCCCGATCCTCCTGGCAGCCGTACTATGCGGCCCAATCGGAGCGATGGCGGTGTCCGTGTCGTCAATGCTCGGAGAGGAGACCCACCCGTTCACGCGGTGGGTTCTCTACGCGTCGAGCCGCTCTCTTACAGGCGCCGTAGCAGGTCTAGTCGCGGCCAGGTTTGGGCTAGAGAATTTTCCGTCGATCCTCGCTGCGACCGCTGCCGCAGCCCTTTGCACCCAGATTCTCGACCTTGCTTTCGCGGCACTTGTCTTCCGCTTGAGAGGGCACGGCAGCCCCATCGCGGCGCTTCGCGAGACTGGACCACTCTCGCTAATGGGCTTGCCTCTCTACGTCCCAGCCGTGTCACTCCTGGCATGGGGCTACGCTGTGCAGCACGCTTGGTGGGTCCTCCCGTTGTTCCTCGCCCCGGCGCTGGCAGCTCAGCGATCCTTCGTCCTCTATCAGGGTGAACGAAAGCTCGCCGGCGACCTAGCTGAGGTCAACAGACACCTTGAGCGCGCGAACCTGCAGTTTGCGACCGCCCTGGTCAAGACCTCGACGCTAGAGATAAGTACACCGCTGGCCATTCAGCGGCTGTCGCGATCTACGCACGTGATATTGCAACGAGGATGGGTCTCTCAGAGGCACAGATTCAACTAGCCCATTTGTGCGGCTTAGTTCACGACATCGGGAAAGTAGGCCTCCCGCCGGGTCTCCTAGAGAAGCCTGGTGCCCTCACGCTTGAGGAGCGAAGACAGATGGAGGAGCACCCCGTAAACGGAGAGCGGATCCTTGCAGAGGTCGATGACTACGCGGAGATCGCCAAGATTGTCCGCCACCATCACGAAAGAGTCGACGGCCAGGGCTATCCCGACGGGCTCGTTGGCGAGGATATCCCTCTCCTTTCACGGATAATCGCTCGTTGCAGACGCGTACAACGCGATGACATCTGACCGGCCGTATCGTGATGCGATGCCTAGCCAAGTAGCCCGGATGCGGCTAGCTCAGGCGGTCGAAAGCCAATTCGACACGTCGGTGGCTGCCGCGTTCGAGGCGATACTCGCGGCTGCCGATGAGGACTATCGAAGAGGTACCCGGTTCGACTTCAGAATCAAGGGCCGCCAGAGCGAAACAAAGCCCGACCAGATCCCGTCTTCCTTGCGCGTGGCACAAGCACGCTAGTCCGGAGTAGGGCCGTGGAGCTACATGACTGAACCGCCTCGAGGGCGGGCGCCGGAGCTTCGAGTCCACCCGGGCCCATTCGGATCCCGCTGCTCAGGCGGGATCCCTGATTCCTCCATCGGTCATCCGTGACAGCCAGGCCCCCGGTGATCGATTCCTACCCCCTGGGTCCCCCCTCAGATTTCGGGCCGACCAGCCCGAAGCGGCCATGTCTTGATCGGCGTCTAGCGCGACGGACTCCGAGCTGCCTACGCTCGATGCGGGGCCGGGCCGCGGGAAGCGCCTGAGCGGGCCAGGAGGTGTTCGCCTCACCGCCCCGGCCTCGGTCCGCCGAGATTGGACGTTTTCGGTCTTGAAGTCCGATCGGGCGACGATGCTGTGCGGGGTCGAGGGTCAATGAACGAGAACGCGCCTCAGTTCCAATACACAGACGAGGAGTGGCGAGAGGCTGCCCCCGATCGTCCGCTGAGTGACGTCGAGCTAACCCAACTCCTCCTCCTTCATCGGCACTGGATCTGGGCCAACTCGCAGCGCGAACAGTTCGATGCCGAACTCCGCGAGGGCAGAACTCCTCTGGAGGTCGACTCCCCACCGAACCTGGCAGGTGCTGCGGCGACCGCGATGTTCCTTTGGTACGCGCTCCTGTGGTCCGTGATCGAGGCTTTCCGGGCCCGCAGGATCGAACTTGGAGGACGATTCGCGGAAGACATCGAGTCCATGTCGGACGGGCTACGGCGATGCAGGAACGCCGTTTTCCACGTCTCGAACGACCGCTACTACGACTCGCGCCTGTTCGAGTTCATGGCCGACCCCGACTCGGCGGCAAGGCTCAGACGTATCTCGTCTGGATTTGCGCGGCTGTTCTTCGAGGAGTTCGAGGCTAGGGGAGAGTCGGACGAACCGTGAGTCTCGATGAGTACCAACGCAGAAAGGCGGTCTTGCGAGACACCGATGGGGCCAAGCTCCTGTCCGACCTGAGCGCGCTCCAACGCAGCCTCCGAGTCTTCCTGGGCAACTGCGAGGAGTTGCTCAGGTTCGTGACGTTCAAGGACACTCCCGAGGATCAGGTTGCCCTCATGGAGCTGTGGGACCTGGAGAATCGGGAGGCTTTCGAATCGGTTTCTCGACGAGGTCGAGCGGCTCCTACACAACGTCTTCGCCGCCGCGATGTCTCTGAGGGAGCATTCGAAACGGGTACGCGAGAAGTGGCTCACGCAGGACGAGACCGACAGACTCGGGGAGGAGTACGAGGAGCGCGTGAGGACGACGTTCGCCGAGTCGCGGTCGGCCCAGTTGGTCGAGGGCCTTCGGATCATCGTTCAGCACAAGAAGCTCCCACGGTTACTCGGGGGGCTGTCGTGGACTCAGGGAGAGCCCGTCAAGTCCGGGGTCCGATTCGACCACGACGATCTACTCCAGTGGGACCGCTGGAGCCCGGACATGCGTGAGTACCTTCACGAGTTTGGCGACACACTCGACCTCGGTGAGGTAGTCACTGAGTACCGGGATGCGGTGGTCGGGTTCCACGACTGGTTCGCGGAAGCTGTACGGCACCGGAACAGTCGAGCCCTGCGTGAGTTCGAGAAAGGGAGGCAGGAACTCTCGGAGTACGCATCGACCCTTTTCGGTCCAGCCGTGAACGACCCTCAGTCGGACTAGAGCGGAGGCAGTCCCCGCACTCCGACTTGTAGCGAGTCTCCGGGGGCCATCCAAGCGAGTGAGACGGGGACGGGGGTGAGGTCAAGCGGGCCTACGTATTCAACGGTTACGTCGAGTCGCACGGCTGGGCCCCCGCCGATGTTTGTGCAGGCTAACGTCCAGGTCTACGGCTCCGTTCCACCTCGTGACCGAATCGATTACGACCGGGCGAAGCCGGTCCTCGCGTTCCTGCTCGGCGAGCTCGGTGGATCGCCGGACGGCCTCAGCCTGTGGCTGCGGTTTCAAGCGCGATTTGCTGCGAAGCGCGGACGTCTTGCCACGTTGAATAGGCGACTGCGAGGGTCGCGATCGCAAGGAGTGTCGTTCCGACAGCCGTCCCAAATACGGAAGCGACGTTCCAGTCGAAGGCCTCCCCCTGGGCCACGAAGCCCACCGCAACGAAGCCGCCACTAATCGGAAGCAGAAGTAACGAGGCGTACACCATCGCCCGTCGAAGAGACACGCCCTGTTTTTTCTGCTGTCGTCGCCAAGCTTGCGAGCGTGAACGTACCTTGCTTCGAGACGGCTGCCTAGGTGTCCGGAGAGGGGTAGGAGCTGGCGCGCCTCGAGAGATCAGGGTAGCCGTTGGCTGCGGCGTATTCGTCGGCGACCCGGTTCGGCACCGTGAACGCCCACGCGTCCTCGACGAGCTCACGCATCTCGTCGGCGTCGATCGCCCCGAGATCCACGTGCACCCAGTGGTAGCGCATGTCGTGCTCGCTCGGAAGCGAGAACTTCTCGGGCTCGGACTCGACGAGCGCGTTGCGCCAGTCCTTCGGGAACGCGAAGCCCATCGTCGAGCCGTCGCGCGAGATCGCGAGGTAGACGATCCGGCCGACCCGGAACTTCACGTTGCCGCGCACGAGGCCCTCGTTCGTGCGGGGCAACGCGCTCGCGACCGCGCGGATCTCGTCCACGCCGACCACCGGTCAGTCGTGCGTCATCTGATCGATGCAGACCGTGGTCGCGATGATCAGCGCGTCGTCCTGGCCGGGCGCGACCTCGATGCCGTAGGTGTCGCGGATGCGGAACCAACGCTTCGATACCTCGGCCACCCGGTTGCCGCCGCGTTCGATCTTGTACTCGTGGTCGACGATGTTGCCTTTCGCCTCCATGTCCTCGCCGTTCTCGATCTCGATCGAGAAGCGCTCGCGGAACGGGGTGAGCAAAGCCTTCTTGATCGTCGCCACGGGCTGGCCGCCGCGCTCGACCTGCATCGTGTCGCGGATGTGGAGAAGCTTCTTCTGAACCTTGTAGAGCTCGGCTCCAGAGGGATCCTCGAGCACGAACGTGTTCCGGAGGCGCAGGACCTTGCCGTCGACCTTGAACGCGCGCTCGCCCGCGTCGTTCTCGACCCAGTAGTCGTCGCCGATCGCGAACACCTGCTCGCGCATCCGGTACGTCGTTCCGCCCTGGTCGCCGCGGTCACGTCGTAGAGGCATCGCCTCGATCCTACTTCGGAGTCATCACTTCCCGGGAAGCGGGGCTGACGTAGCCTCGTTTCGTGCCGTTCGGCTACCTGTTCACGACCGGGGTGACGGCCATCCTCGTGCTGTTCGCCTTGGCGCCGCCTCGGCCGCGCAGCTCGAGCCCGATGCGACTCAGCTTCTGGCTTGGGTTTGTGGTCAGCGAGCTGCCGTTCGTCGCCTTCTATTGGCTCGTCGCGTCGACGACTCTGGCGATCGCGCAGGGAGACATCGCGACTCCGGTGGGCTGGATCGGACTCGGGCTCGCCGTCGCGGCGGCCGCGGGTCTCGGCGTGATCGTTCGCCGGGCGTTTCCGACCGGCGAGGTGATCGATCGCGCGCTGGTCGGCGCCGGGCTACCCCCTCGCTCTCACCGACCCCTCCCGTGGGCCCGGATCCTCTACTGGCCCTTTCCCTTCCCGCACCCTGGGATCGAGCGCATCTCGCGCATCGCTTACGGCGACGCGGGGCGCTCGAACCTGCTCGACGTGTATCGATCCCGCTCTCACTCGGGCACCGGCCCCACGCTCATCCACCTGCACGGAGGAGGGTTTCGCGTCGGCAGCAAGAGCCGCGAAGCGCGGCCGCTCCTCTACCGGCTCGCGCGTCGGGGCTGGGTCTGTATCAGCGCGAACTATCGGCTTCGCACGCGCTATCAGGATCAGCTGGAGGACGTGAAGAAGGTGCTCGCCTGGGTGCGCGAGCGCGGTTTGGAGTACGGCGCCGATCCGAACGTCGTCGTCCTGGCGGGCAGTTCTGCCGGTGGGCATCTCGCGGCGATGACCGCCCTGGAGGATCCGTTGGTGGCCGCGGTCGTCTGCCTGTACGGCTACTACGGCCCGGTCGGGACTGACCGCGCCTCACCGATGGCGTTCGACGGCGAAGGCGCGCCGCCGTTCTTCGTCGCGCATCCGGAGCGGGACACGCTCGTCGTCGTCGAGGATGCCCGCCGGTTCGTTGCGTCGCTCCGGAAAAGGTCCGACAACCCCGTCGTCTATGCCGAGCTGCCGGGCGCGCAGCACGGGTTCGACTTCTTCTACTCGATTCGTTTCGAGGCGGTGATCGACGGGATCGAGGCCTTCGCGGACGGCGTGCTCAGGCCAGCATCATCTCTTCGCCGCCCCCCGACGGCTCCGGGTCCGGTAACCGGGTCATCCGGAAGCCCTGGACGAGGCCGAGCAGCGCGGCGATGAACGGGATCAGCAGCGCGATCTGAAGGGCGAGCGGCCGCGCCTTGGTGTTGATGCGGAGGATCTCGGCCTTCACGTCGGGCGGCTGGCCCACGAGCAGCTCGTCGAGGTGCGTGTTGGTCATCACCTCCGCGTTCTTCTCGAGCCCCTTGGAGACCTGCTGCTGCTCGCTCGGCGAGAGAACCTTGCTCGTGTCGGACAGGTGCGTGAAGACGAGCGACAGCGACGCCAGCATGATCGCGCCGGAGAAGGCGAGCCCGAACGAGAGCCCGAACGACCCGCCCGCGGAGTTCACGGCCGCGGCCTCGCTGACGCGTTCCTCCTCGATCGGCGACAGCGTGTAGTTGTTGAGCTGCGACACGAGCAGCCCAAGCCCGGTGCCGGCGATGAGGAGCGGCACGGCCATTGCCCAGCCTGAGTGGGCTCGCGGGACGATCGGGACCAGGATCAGGAGACCAGCCGCGAGCAGCAGGAATCCGGCACGGATGATCTTGCTCGGGCTCTGGCCGCCCAGCTTCCTCCCGGCCAGCAGCGCGACCGCGAACATGCTCAGCGACAAAGGCGCGATCGAGAGGCCCGCCTCCAACGCGTTGTACTCGAGCACCATCTGCAGGAAGATCGGGAGGGCGATCATCAAGCCGCCCAGGGCGATCTGCTGGAGGGTCTGGGACGAGATCCCGAGGCGGAAGTACTTCGACTCGAAGAGCGCGGGGTCGACCAGTGCAGGCTTGCCCCGGCGCTTTCTACTGACGATCCACCATGCGAACGATCCCAGCGCGACGAGGCCGACGGCGATCAGGGCGGCAACGGACTCGCCGCCTTCCTGCCAGACGAGGATCCCGAGCACGACGCCGCCCATGCCGACCGCGGAGAGGATCGCGCCGACGACGTCAACCTGTCTCGGGCCGGTGAACGGCACCTCGCGGATGAGCCTGCTTCCGACGAGCACGATCGCGATGATCACGACCTCGCCGCCGAACGCGACGCGCCACGAGAGGTAGGTCGTGATGAAGCCACCGATCAGTGGCCCGATCGCGGCGGCGATCGCAGCAGCTGCGCCGACGAGCGCGTAGGCACGCCGCTGAGCGGGCCCCTCGAAGTTGCCGTGGATCAGGGACTGCATCGCCGGCAGGAGGAGCGACGCGCCGAGGCCGCCGACGATGGCCCAGAAGATGACGATCGGGAGCAGGGTCTGCGACAGCACCATCGAGAGGGCGCCGGCCGCGTAACAGACCAGTCCGATGATGAACGCCCGCTTGCGGCCGATCAGGTCGCCGATCTTGCCGCCGATCAGGATGAACGCCGCCGAGACGAGCGCCTCGAGCGCGATCGCCGACTGAACGCCGCTCGCGGTCGTGTCGAGGTCCTTGACGACGGCCGAGATCGACACGTTCATCAGCGACGTGTCGACGACGAGCACGAACATCGCCATCGAGAGCAGAACCGCGAGCAGTTGACTCCCGCCGGATCCTTCTCCCGCAGCCGAGGCCGACTCCACGTCTCGGGCGAGTCTCTCAGGCCGTGACGTCGAAGGTGAGCATCATCCCGCTCTCGTGATGCTCGGCGATGTGGCAATGGGCCATCCACCGGCCCGGGTTCGTGACGTCGAGCAGGATGTCGACGGTCTCACCGGTGCGGACGAGCACGGTGTCCTTCCAGGCCAGGTTCGGTTCCACGACGTCGTCGCGCGCGAGGATCACGAACCGGCCGGCTCCGTGGACGTGGAACGGGTGCGGCATCGGATGGTCCGAGTCCATTTCGTTGACGAGGCGCAGCTTGACCTGGTCGCCGACGCGGAACTTCCAGTCGATCTGGGCGTTCTCGGCTCCGGAGTCGCGGTCGACGAGCTTCCAGCGCATGTTCGCGGGCGTCGTCATGCGGTTGACCTCGACCATGTCGTCCTCCCACTCGATTCCCGGAGACGTCTCGTGTGCGTCCCCGGGCTCGTGATGGTGGTGGCCGTGGTGGGCTTCGTCCGTGACCGTGACCGCCGTGCCCGTGATCGTGGCCGTGCCCGCCGGCGAGGTGCTCGGGAACGAGCTTCATCCCGCACTTCGGACAGCGGTCGGCCTTCTCGCTCCTGACCTCCGGATGCATCGGGCACAGGTAGACGACATCCTCGCCGTCGGCCCCGCCCAGGTCCATCTCGGCCACGAACGCGAGGGTCTTGTCGGGCGGCGCCTCCAGGAACGGCTGGAGTCCGCTCGCGTAGATCGGTCATGTCGCGATTCGTCCGCAGGTGCTCGAACTCGTCGGCGAGGGGCTCCTGCGGCTCCTCTTCGGCCACGCGGATCGAGGCGAGGCGGTAGGTGCGCTCGGGAGTTCGGTGCTCGAGCTGGAGCTCGCCGGCGGTCGGGAAGAGCACGTCGACGACGACGCGCTCCGAGGGGGCGAGCAGGACCTCGCCGACGATCGCTTCGTGCTCGTAGTGGCCCGCGTCGGCCCCGACGAGCTTCATCTGCGCGCCCGGCAGCATCACGTTGAAGACGCGCGTGTTGGCCGTGTTCGTGAAGTACAGACGGACCACCTCGCCGCGTTTCGCCTGGAGCACGAGGTCCGGCTCGCCGGAGACGAGCATGACGTTCCCGAAGCGTCCCATCGCCACGTGCGTCGTCTCCGACTCGCTGAAGGCGGCGATCCGGCCGTCCTCGATCAGGAGGTCGTCGAGCGTGAGGAGCAGCTCGCGGTGTGCCGGCGGCCAGTAGTCGTCGTCGCTCGGAGTGACGAGGATGTTCCCGTACAGGCCCAGCTCCTGGCCGTAGTCCTCGCGGATGTGCGGGTGGTACCAGTAGACGCCGGCGTCGGGCACGTGCACCTTGTAGGTGAACGTCTCGCCGACCGGGACCGGCGCCTGGGTGTCGTGGGTTCCGTCGTAGCGGTTCTCGAGGCGCAGGCCGTGCCAGTGCACCGTGGCGTCGAGGTCGCCTCGGTTGGTCACGTGGACGGTGAAGGTCGCGCCCTGCGGCAGCTTCAGCGTGGGGCCGGGGACGGAGCCGTTGTAGGCGAGCATCCGCACCGTCGCGTCGTTGATTCGCTTCGTGACCGGCGCGATCTCGAGCTCGAACCTGTCGCCGTCCGCCAGCTCGACGACCTCCGGCGCGTTCGCCTCAGGCAGTCCTGCCGTCTCGCGAGGGAACTCGGTCGTCTTCGTGTGGCTCTCGGAGTGTGAGTGAGGCATGGCTCAGCTCCTTTCGGTGCTCGGCCGCTTGCTTCCCGTGTCGCTGGAAGGAAAACGGCCTCTCGGCATTCAACGGTCGACGAGCTTCGACTTGTACTCGCTGCGGCTCAGGCTTCCGAACGGGACTAGCTCGATCTCGGTGCGAACGGTCAGCTCCTCCCTCAGCTTCGCGCTGATCGCCTCCGTGAGCTGATCGGTCGCCTGCCGCTCGGGCGACAGCTCGATGCTGACGGAAAGCGGGGGCTCCTGCTTCACACCCGGTGATCCCGGCCGGACGAGGATGTGGCCGCTGACCTCCGGAGCGAACGTGTTCACGACCTCGCGTAGCGCCGACGGGAAGACGTTCACGCCGCGGACGATCAGCATGTCGTCGGTGCGCCCGATGCAGCGGATGCGCGGGCCTTCGCGCCCGCACGGGCACGGGCTCGTCCTGAGCGTGACGTGGTCTCTCGTCCGGAAACGCAGGAGCGGGGCGGCCCGGTGCCGGAGGTGCGTCAGGACGAGCTCCCCCTCGACGCCGTCCTCCAGCTCGCGCGCCTCGCCGGTCTCGGGGTCGATCAGCTCCAGGTGGACGAAGCCGTGCGCGCCGAGGTGCATGCCGTCCTGCTCCTCGCACTCGCCGAAGAGGGACGGGCCGATGTCGCCGACGCCCATCGCCTCGGTCACCTTCGCGCCCCAGCCCTCCTCGAGCCTCGCGCGGAAGGCCGGTTCCCCGCCGCCGGGCTCGCCCGCGACGAGGACGCGTTCGACACTCGAGCCGCGCAGGTCGTGGCTCTCGGCGAGGTGGGCCGCGTACGACGGCGTCATGACGACCGCCTCTGGCTCGAGCGTCTCGATCGCCCGGACGAGCAGCGCGCTGTTTCCGGTGCCGACCGGGATGTGGACGAGGCCGATTCGCTCGAACGCCGCGAGTGCCGCGCCGGCGACGAACGGGCCCGCGTTGTAGGTCGAGACGATCCGCTGGCCCGGCTTCGACACCCGAAGCCGCGTAGCTGCGCGACGAGCCGACGAGCCAGCTCTCGACGTCGTCGGCGGTCAGCGGGATGTAGCTCGGCGAGCCGGTCGTGCCGCTCGTCGAGTAGATGCGGACGATCTCTGACCGCTCGGCGCAGAAGTGCGTGCCGAACGGATCCGCGGGCGTCACGGTCGTGCGGAGCTCGGCCTTGTCGGTCAGCGGGAGCTCGGCGATGTGCTCGAGCCGGTCGCTCGGATTGGCGCCGAGCTTCTCGCGGTAGAACGCGGAGCGCTCGAGCAGGTACGCGATCTGCGCGCGGTAGCTGTCGGCGTCAGCGCTCGTACTCGACCGCCTCTTCCGCCTTCGCGGCCAGCTGGAGGCCGATCGGGTCTTCCTGCTCCTCGGCCAGGTGGGCGAGCAGGCTCGCGGTGCGCGCGAGGATCGGAACGGCTTTCACCGCGCTGACCGGGTAGCCGAGATCGAGCAGGACCGAAGCGATCGGCAGCGAGACGTTCATCGTCAGCGGCTTGTCCCAGACCTCGGCGACGGCTCCACGCAGCCCACGGGCGAGCTCGGTGTGCGGTCCGGTCACGCCGCGCTCGTCCGCGAGCTCGAGGATCCGCTCGGCGCGGGGATCGACCGGCGTGTGCACCGGGTGTCCGAAGCCGGGCATCTTCTCGCCGGCCGCGTGCACGTCCCGCGCGACCTCGACGGGCTCGCGCCCGAGGTTCGCCTCGAGCAGCCGCGCGCACTCCTCCGAGGTGCCGAGGATGACCGGGCCGCAGCCGAGGATCCCGGCCGCGACCGCGCCCTGGAGCGAGTCGGGATCCGCGGCGAGCGTCATTCGCGCAGCGATGTTCGTCGGCATCAGCCCGTGCTCGGCGATCGCCACGAGCAGCAGGTCGAGGAAGAAGCGCTGCTCCTCGGTCGGCTCCTCGCCGGTGAGGAGCAGGTGGAAGTACTCCGTGAACGTGAGCCGGCCCATGAGTTCGCCGGCCAGGTCGCGCCCGCGCACCTCGACTCGATCCGGGTAGGCCTGGCTGATCCGCGTCTTCATGCTCGTATCTTTCTACCGATGCACCCGCTCGCGACGACTGTGATCGGTAGCTACCCACAGCCGGACTGGCTGATCGACCGGGAGAAGCTCGCCGGAAGGCTTCCGCCGCGGGTTCCCGCGCACGAGCTCTGGCGGGTGGACGAGGCGTGGCTCGTCGAGGCGCAGGACGACGCCACGCGGCTGGCCGTGCGCGACATGGAGGAGGCGGGCATCGACGTCGTCACGGACGGAGAGATCCGGCGCGAGAGCTACTCGAACTACTTCGCGACCGCGTTGGAGGGGCTCGACCTCGACGAGCCGGGGACGGCGCTCGACCGGACCGGGCATCCGAACCCGGTGCCGCGGGTCGTGGGCGAGATCCGGCGCGCACGCCCGGTGCAGGTGCGCGACGCCGAGTTCCTGCGGTCGCTCACGTCCCGTCCGATCCGGGTCACGGTTCCCGGCCCATTCACGATGAGCCAGCAGGCGCAGAACGATCACTACGCCGACCTGCGCGCGCTCGCGCTCGCCTATGCGGACGCCGTCAACGAGGAGCTGCGCGACCTCGTCGTCGCCGACGCGGACGTCGTCCAGATCGACGAGCCGTACCTCCAGGCGCGGGCGGAGGACGCGCGGGAGTACGCGCTCGAGGCGATCGAGAGGGCGTTCGAGGGCGTGGGCGGGACGAAGGCTCTGCACACGTGCTTCGGCTACGCGGCGATCGTGCACGAGAAGCCGAGCGACGGCTACCCGTTCCTGGCCGAGCTCGACGCCTGCCCGGCGGACGAGATCTCGATCGAAGTCGCCCAGCCGCGGCTCGACCCATCGCTCCTCGAGCAGCTGCCTACGAAGAGGGTGATCCTGGGCGTCCTCGACCTGAACAACATGGAGGTCGAGAGCGCCGAGGTCGTCGCCGATCGCATCAGGGCGGCGCTACTGCACATCGATCCGGACCGCCTCATGGTCGGCCCCGACTGCGGCATGAAGTACCTCCCGCGTGAGGTCGCCCGCGGCAAGCTCCGCGCGCTGGTCGAAGGCGCGGCGCTGGTTCGCGCCGAGCTCTGAGAAGACCTGTCCGATTGGGCCATATGGTACGATATGGTCAATGGCGCGCAGGCAGACGCTCGTACAGCTGAACGACGAGCTTCTTGCCCTGCTCGACGCCCAGGCGTCGAGAACCGGCCGCTCGCGGTCGGAGATCATCCGCACAGCCGTCGAGCACGAGCTCGCGGGTGATCGCGAGGCGGCGATCGACTCGGCGATCGTCTCAGGGTACGAGCGCGTTCCTCCGGTAGAGCTCGATCCGTGGGCCGAGGCTTCAGCGAAGCGATCCGTCGCCGCCGAGCCTTGGTGAATCGCGGGGAAGTCTGGTGGGTCGAACATCCTGAGGCGGGCCGGCGTCCGCATCTGCTGCTCGCGAGGCAGGCCGCGATTCCTGTCCTCAACGCCTACCTCGCGGTCCCTGCAACGCGAACCGTCCGCGGAATCCCGACCGAGGTTCGACTCGGCGTGGAAGACGGAATGCCCGCTGATTGCGCGCTCTCCTTCGACAACCTCGCCGTCATCCCGAGCGCCTACTTCGTTGAGCGGATCACGAAGCTCGGACCGGATCGCCTGACCGAGGTCTGCCGCGCCCTGGCGATCGCGAGCGGCTGCTGAGGCAAGCGCAATCGTGGCTGATCCGAGCGACTTTGCCGAGCGTCGCCACCGCATTCTGGAAGCGCGAGACCGCGGAGACGAGAGCTATCTCATCGACGCCCTCGTCGATCCGGACTGGCGTGGGCTCGCCGCCGAATCACTCGGCGAGCTCGGGGCGACGTCGGCGGTCGATTCCATCTTGCGGCTGCTCGCGGCATCCGACCCTCACGTGCGGGCGTCGGCCGCAACGGCTCTCGGCAGGATCGGTTCCCCCGAGGCACTTCCTCGCCTTCGAGACGTGGCGGTGAACGACGAGGAGCCGTTCGTCCGGTCCTGGGCGATCGGCGCCCTCGGACAGCTGGGGGATCCGGCCGACGTCGAGCTGGTGCTCCCGATGCTGCTCGATCGCTCTCTGCGAGTCCGTGCTTCAGCCGCCCTAGCCCTCGGTCGGCTTGGCGATCCGAGGGCAGTCGAGCCGCTGAAGGCTGCACGCCCGAGACTGCTCAGAGCTCCGGCGGAGTGGTGGCTGAATCACGGCATCTACGACGACGCGCTGAAGGCGATTCTCGCGCGGACACCCGAGCCGTGATCTCTGCGCCCGAATATCCTTGTCCGGGCAAGCAACCGGAGGAGGGCACGTCATGGCCATGAAGCTGAACATGCTTCCGCCGAGCGTGAACAACATGTCGGTCCGCGTTTTCGTGCGCGCGGCTCAAATCCCCGTCGAAGAGGAGAACGTCTGGGGTCAGACGCAGGGAGAGGAGTACCTGTCGAAGTACCCGCCCGGGCTGACGCCGACGATCGAGAGCGACGAGTTCGAGAAAGGCGTCCTCGGGGAGAGCTGCGCGTTGATGATGTATTACTCGACGACCCAGGGCCGTGACGACCTCTATCCGTCCGAGCCCAAGAAGCGCGCCATGGTCGACGCGGCGAACTTCTACACGCTGAGCATCTTCTATCCGCTGCTCACGCGCGCGACCTATCCGCGGCTTGGCTTCTCCGGGTACCCGGGCGAGGTCTCGACGTCGGATGCGTCCGACGAGGTGAAGGAAGCCGCCCGCAAGTCCGCGGAGGATGCGTTGCCGCGGATCCTTGACGTTTACCCGGCGTACTGGGGCACCGACAAGGGCTTCATCGGAGGCGGCGACACACCGACGATCGCTGACATCCGGCTGGCGGCGACGCTCGAGTTCCTGGCGGTGACCGACACCGGGATTCCCGCTTGGGGGAAGGACTACATCGGGCGCGTCGAGTCGGCGCTGGGAAACGCATACAGCGAGCCTGCCGGCGACGTGCGCGGCTATGTGGCGCAGGTCACGGGGGATGCGGTCGCGGCCGGATAGCCTCGGCTACATCGTCTCGAGAGTCGCCCGGCGTCGGCCGTCGATCTCGAACAGCCTCAGCAACCCATAGGCGAAAGCCGCGTAACAGAGACCGATGAAAAGCTCGGTCAGGACGAGCCCGGAGACGTCACCGAGCGACGCCCCGTCGGCGACCTGCCGTGCGGCCGCGATCCCGTGCGTGAGCGGCAAGACCCTCGACACAGCCTGCATCCACTGCGGCAGCACATCCACCGGCACGTTCACGCCGCAGAAGAGCAGGAACACGAAGATCATCAGGTTCGCGAAGAAGAAGATGTCGCGGCCGCGCAGGCCGAACGCTCCGATCAGCGTCCCGAACGCGGTGCACGAGAACGAGGACACGACGACGATGAGCGCGATCACCGGAATCGAGCCGGCCGGGAACGAGACGCCGAGCAGGAGCGAGCCGACGACGAAGCCGACCGCCGAGACGATGACGCCATTCGCGATGTTCGGAAGAGCCCGGCCGAGGAAGAGCGCGAGGCGGTTGGCAGGCGTGACCAGGATCGACGACAGCGTCTGTGTCCAGCGCTCGCCGCCGATCGTCATCGCCATCCCGAAGATCCCGCCGAGCGAGCAGATGGCGACCGCATTGCCGACGAGGAAGAACTTGTCGGACTGCGACCCGGCGTAGCGGCCGATGTAGGCGAAGAACAGGATCTGGAAGATCGGGCCGCCGAGCATCGTCGGCACGTACATCGTCCAGTGGATCCAGTTGAAGAGCGCGCGGTACGCGAGGTAGCCGCCGACGAAGAAGATCCGGACAGCGTTCATGCCGAAGTGGTTCTCGTTCGGGTTGGGCCGACTGGTCGGTTCCGACGGCGCCCGAGCGGAGCTCGCGCGCCTGAAGACGGCATCGCAAGCGACGCCTCGGTCATCGCAGCGCCAAGGTCGCGCTCTTGCGTGCGCGCACCTCGAAGTAGCCGAGCGTGTAGTGGCCGATCGCGAGGTAGATCAAGCCGAGCGCGACGCACATGAGGAACGGGACGACCGGGTCACCCCCGAGCGCGGCCGCACGGAGCCCGCGGATGCCCCAGGTCGGCGCGAGCACCCACGAGATCGGCCGCGTCCAGCCCGGCAGGAGCGAGAGGCTGATCAGGAGGCCGGTCACGAGCCAGACCGGGTACTCGAGCAGGTTCGAGAGCGAGTTGGCGTTGCGCAGGAGCACGAACGTCGACGACAGCACGAGCCCGAGCAGTCCGAGCGAGACGATCGCTGCGACGAGCGCGACGATGAACCACGCCGGATGGATGAAGTCGAGCGGCAGCCCGAAGATCACCCTGCCCCAGAGCAGCGTGGAGGCGATCGAGTAGAGGCCGATCGAGGCGGTTGCGACGGTCATCGGCAGGACGACCTGGATCAGGCGCGGCGGCACGCCGATCACGTACTCGAGCGTCCCCTGCCAGCGCTGCCACTGAATGAGGCCGCCGGAGCCGAAGAGCACCGACGACCAGATGCCCATCATCCCGGCGCCGAGCGACGCGTACAGCAGCCCCGACCCCGGCCGCGCCCCGCCCGCGAACATGTAGTGCGCGATCGTTGCGAAGAAGATCGGCGAAATGGTTGCGTTCAGGATGAAGAAGCCGGACATGGTCAGGTTCTTGATGTTGAAGACCCAGCCCGTCCAGAAGAGGCGGAACGACCGGCTCACAGCTGCTCGAGGGTCGCGTGCTTGCGGCCCTGCCACTCGAAGACGCGCAGCAGCACGAGGCCGCCCGCGAGGTACGTGATCCCGATTCCCAGCTCGGTTGCGAGCAGGCCCGTGACGTCGGAGAACGGCTGGCCCGCGGCGAGATCGCGCGCGGCCTGGATCGCGTGCGTCAGCGGAATCACGTGCGAGACGTCCTGCATCCAGCCCGGGAGCTCGGAGATCGGGACGTTCGCGCCCGTGAAGATGAGCAGGAACCCGAAGATGACGTTCGAGAGCACGGCGTTCTCGCGAACGCGGAGTGAAACCGCGGCGTTGGTGAGGCCGAGCCCCGTGCACGAGAACGCGGCGACGAGGATCACGACCGCGAGGCCGGGAATCGATCCGGCCGGAAGGCTCACGCCGAGGATGAGGCAGCCGGCGGCGAACGAGAAGGCCGAGACGAAGGCAGCGTTGCCCATCACCGGCAGTGCGCGCCCGACGAACAGCGGGAACCGCTTGGCGGGGCTGACGAGGATCGCGCTCAGGGTGTTCTGGTTGCGTTCGCCGCTCACGGTCTGCGACATCGCGAACAGGCACGGGATCGCCGCGTACTGGATCGCGTTCCCGGTCACGTAGAAGACGTCCGACTGGAGGCCGGCCGAGCGGCCGATGTACGCGAAGAGGAGGATCTGGAAGATCGGCGCGACGATGAGGCTGGGGATGTAGATCGTCGGCGAGAGCCAGTAGAAGAGGGCCCGGTAGCTCGTCAGCCCGCCGACGAAGAACAGGCGTACGGAGTTCACGTCAGTGAGAGAGCGGCGCGCTCGCGGGCGGCTCGGAGCAGACGGTCCATGACGAGGAAACCGAGCGCGATGTACGCCGTTCCGAGCGCGAAGCACATGAGGAGGTCCGGGAGCGGCGAGCCGCCGAGAGACGACTCCCGGATCGCGTTCATCCCCCAGGTCGGCGCGAGGATCCAGGAGATCGGCCGCACCCAGTACGGGAAGAAGGTCAGCGGGACGAGGAACCCGCAGATCAGCCAGACCGGGTACTCGAACATGTTGCCGAGCGCCCACGCGGCGCGGAAGCGGACGAAGCAGACCGCGAACAGGAAGCCGAGCGCTCCGAACGTGAGGACCGTCGCCGGGATCGAGAGCACGAACAGGAGCGGGTGGACGACGGTCAGGTGGATGCCGAACAGGAGCCGTCCCCAGAGCAGGGTCGCGACGAGGCTGTAGATCCCGATCGTCGCCATTGCGATCGTGACCGGGAGCAGGATCAGCGCGAAGTTCGTGGGCGTGGCGACGAGCGCCTCGAGCGTGCCCTGCCAGCGCTCACGCTGCATCGCCGAGCCCGCGGTCGTGCTCGTCGCCGACCACATGCCCATCACGGCCGCGCCGAGCGACGCGTAGAGGAGCGTGCGCGGGCTGTCGCCGGCGCGGAAGACGAAGAAGGCGACGGTCGCGAAGAAGAGCGGGTAGATGACCTGGCCGACCCCGTCGAAGGCCGAGCGCATGATCATCTTGAAATGGAAGAGCCAGCCGATCCCCAGGAGCCTTAGGGTTCTCACTCGTCTTTGACGAGCGCGACGTAGGCGTCCTCGAGCGTCGGCTCGCGGTGCGAGACTCGGCCCACGTTCGAGCCGTTCAGGTGGCCGAGGATCGCAGCTGTCAGTTGGACGTCCGCGCGGGTCTGGACGCTCAGCACCTGCGCCTGGTCGCGCTCCTCGACCCAGACGGACAAGACGCCCTCGAGGGTGCGGAGGTGCTCGACCGTCTCGTCGGGAATGCCGTAGACCTCGACCTCGGTCACCGCGCCCGACGCGACCCGGCTCTTGAGCTGCTCCGGTGTGCCCTCGGCGACGATCTGGCCCTGCGAGATGACGGCGATGCGATCGCAGAGCGCGTCGGCCTCGAACATGTAGTGCGTCGTCAGCAGGATCGTCTTGCCGGCCTCGGTGAGCGTGCCGATCGTGGCGCGCAGCTCGCGGGCGCCGACCGGGTCGAGGCCGATCGTCGGCTCGTCGAGGAAGACGACCTCGGGGTCGTGGAGGAGCCCGCGGGCGACGTGCAGTCGCTGCTTCATGCCGCGGGAGTAGCCCTCGGTGCGCTCGTGCTCGCGGCCCTTGAGGCCGACAAGCTCGAGGAGCTCCTCGATGCGTGGCTTCTGGACCTTTGGGGGCACGCCGTAGAGCTCGGCGAAGTAGCGCAGGTTGTCGTAGCCGGAGAGCCGTTCGTAGACACCGCGCTCGCCGCCGAAGACGTACCCGATGCGCTTCCGGACCTCGCGCGGCTCCTTGACGACGTCGTGTCCGAGGACGCTTGCGGTGCCCGCGGTCGGGATCAGCAGCGTGATCAGCATCTTGATCGTCGTCGTCTTGCCGGCGCCGTTCGGACCGAGCAGGCCGAAGAGCTCGCCCTTCTCGATCGCGAAGCTGACGCCTCTGACGGCTTCGATTTGCTTGACGCGGCGGCGGATCGTGCCGGTGTGCGTCTTGTAGACGCGGTGCAGATCGTGTGCCTCGACAACGGCCATGGCCTCAGCCTATCGACGCGCTCGGTGATCGATCAGGGCGTTTACAGTGCGCTGCGGGATGGGCTCGGAGTTCCCCTTTCGGCTTCGCGGCGTCGACGGAGTGGTCCGCGTCTCGTTGGCGCGCAACGACGAGCCCGAACGCTGGGGCTGGCGTCTTCTCGGTCTCGACGTTCCGCTCGAGCTGATCGTCGGCTTTCCCGTCGTCGAGGCGACCGTCGACTACCCGGCCGAGGGCTACGCGGCTGTCATGGGTTGGGTGCAGGTCGTGCGCTACGAGGCGACCGACGAGTCGGTGAGCGGCGAGCCGGAGACCGTCGTGCTCGCGGACGTCGCCCCGCAACTGCAGGGCCTCGGGATGCCCTACGTCGCGTTCGGAGTTCGGCCGACGTATTTCGACGCGCCGGCCATCTCCGCTCCCGAGGCGGACTGGCGCGCCGCGACGTTCCTGACGGCGACGCCGGACGTGCTTCTGTCGCGGGTGATCGAACCCGTCTGCGGCTTCCGCTGGGGGTACCGGCGCGAGGGTGGAGTGACCGAGCTGGTCGACGCGGCTCGGGCCGAAGAGAAGGATTGGCTCGAGGCGCGCGCGGAGCTCGAAACGCACTACCCCGACTGGGAGTGGCGCACGGGTTTCGCTACCGGGAGCTGAAGCCGCCTCCGCCAGGGGTCTCGATGCGGACGATGTCGCCCGGCGCGAGGTCTCTCGTCGCCTTCGACGGGAGCTCCTCGTCGTTGACGAAGTTGCGGCCGGGCTGACCCGGCTCGCCTCCTCGTACGCCCTGCGGGGCGTGTCGCCGTCTCTCGGAGATGATCGAGACCCGGCACGGCTCGAGGACGCGCAGCTCGCGGACGACGCCGTCGCCGCCTCGGTGCCGTCCGGCGCCGCCGGATCCCAGGCGGAGCTCGTGCCGCTCGACTCGCAGCGGGTAGGCGAGCTCCAGGGCCTCGGCTGGAGTAGTCAGTGTGTTTGACATTGTCACGTGCACGGCCGAGGGGCCGTCCGCGTCTGGGCAGGCGCCCTGTCCGCCGCCGAGCGTCTCGTAGTAGGTGAAACGCTCGTTGCCGAAGGTGAGGTTGTTCATCGTCCCCTGGCCCTGGGCGGGTACCGGCATCGCGCCGCCGAGCGCGGCGAAGACAGTGTCGACGATGCGGCCCGAGGTCTCGACGTTCCCCGCCGCGACGGCCGCGGGTGCGCCGGCGTTCACGAGCGAGCCCTCCGGCGCGCTCACCGACACGGGCGCGAAGGCGCCGCCCGACGAAGGCAGGTCGGGAGCGGTCAGGCAGCGCACGACGAAGTAGCAGGCCGAGCGTGTGACCGAGAGTGGGCAGTTGAGGTTTCCGGGATGCTGTGGCGCGGTGCCGGAGAAGTCGCAGACGATCTCGTCGCCGGCAATGGTCACGGCCGCGTGGATGGCGAGGTCGCCCTCTGGCGCCTCGAGCACGTCCTGCCCCTCGAAACGCCCGTCGGGCAGACGCGCGATCGCCGAACGGACAACGCGTTCCGAGTAGTCGAAGAGCTCGTCCATCGCCGCGACGACGCGGTCGCGTCCGCGTCGCTCGCAGAGCTCGGCCAGGCGCCTCTCCGCGAGCGCGTGGGCGGCGAGCTGGGCGCGGAAGTCCCCGCGACGTTCCTCGGGGTTGCGCATCCTCGCGACGAGGTCGGCGAGCAGTTCCTCGTCGAGGCGCGTCGGTGGGATGACGATCCCCTCGTCGGCGAGCGTGCGCGAGCCCGCGGGCATGCTTCCCGGCTCCGCGCCGCCGACGTCGGCGTGGTGTGCGCGCGTGACTGCGAAGCCGACCTCGGTCGGCGACACGAGCGTCACGTCGGGCAGGTGCGTCCCGCCGGCGTACGGGTCGTTGAGGATGAAGACGTCACCGAGAGCCGGGTCGTGGCGCATGACCGCGGCCACGGCGTCGGGCATCGCGCCGAGGTGGACCGGGATGTGCTCGGCCTGCGCGATCATCCGGCCCCGCTGGTCGAAGAGCGCGGTCGAGCAGTCGCGGCGCTCCTTGATGTTCGCGGAGAAGGAGGAACGGACGAGCACCGCGCCCATCTCCTCGGCGATCGAGCGCAGCGCGCTGCCGAGAACTTGGAGCTCAATATTCACGATCGTGTGAGCCTCCAGCCGGCACCCTTACCATCCCTAACCCCCACCCACCCTGGGGGGAGCCAGCAGGTGGTGGTGTCCAGTTCGAGCATGGCCTGGCCGGTCGCCTGCGTCTCCGGGGTCAGGCCGCGGTCGATCGTCGGGCCGGCTCGGACTTCGGCCGTGCGGACGGCGATGAGCTCGATCGGTCGCGACGGGTCGGCGTAGCCGTAGCGCTCCTCATGCGCATGGTGAAACGCTCCGGCCAGGTCGGGCCCGAGCGTTACGCTCAGCTCGAACGACTGGCCCGCGTAGCGGAGATCCGCCTCGCCCTCGGACGGCAGCTCGCCGGCCGCGTCGAGCGGGACGAGGTACGAGCGAACGGCGTCGCGCCGCTCGTCGCTCGCTGCGAGGCCGAGCGCGGACAGCACGCCTGCGCTCTCCGGGACGAGCACCGAGTGCAGCTCCAGCTCGTCCGCGAGCTCGCACGCGTGGAGCGGCCCCGCACCGCCAAACGCCACGAGCGTCAGCCCGCGCGGATCGTGCCCTCGCTCGACCGAGACGAGCCGAACGGCCCATGCCATCTCGGCGTTCACGGCCTTGACCACGGCCCCCGGATCGAGGTCGCCGAGCGCCCGCTCGGCCGCCGCGCGGTCGAGGCGCAGCCCGCCCGCGAGCACGTCCGGCAGCCTGCCCAGGACGAGGTTGGCGTCGGTCACCGTCGGTCGCGTGCCGCCGAGCCCGTAGCAGGCCGGCCCAGGGTCGGCGCCGGCACTCTGGGGGCCCACGCGCAGAGCGCCACCCTCGTCGAGCCACGCGATCGAGCCCCCGCCGGCGCCGACCGTCTGGATGTCGACGCTCGGCAGCCGGACCGGGTACCCGGCGACGCTCCGCTCCACGCCGCGCTCGACCTCGCCGTTCCTGATCAGCGCGACGTCCGTCGACGTGCCGCCCATGTCGAGCGAGACCGCGTTTTCGACGCCCGCCGCCTGTGCGGCGAGCGACGCGCCGACCGCGCCCGCCGCGGGGCCGGAGAGCAGCGCGAAAGCGGGATGCGCCGCAGCCTCGGCGATCGTCGCCACACCTCCCGACGAGCGCATCACCAGGGGCTCGGGCAGCCCTTCCTCGGCGCATAGAGCCGCGAGCGCCTCCAGATAGCCGGCGAGCGAAGGGCCGAGATAGGCGTCGATCGCGGTCGTCGACGCGCGCTCGTACTCACGGAACTCGGGCGCAATCTCGTGCGAGGCGACGACGCGGGCTCCGGGCAGCCTCCTGCGCAGCTCGTCGGCAACCGCGGCCTCATGCGTCGGGTCGCGGAACGAGAAGAGCAGGCAGACGGCGACCGCCTCCGCATCGATCTCCGGCAGCGAATCGAGATCGAGCGGACGCAGAACGCCCTCCGGGCCCAGACGCTCGTCGACGCCGAAGCACCTGTCGAGCGGCACGAGCGGCTCCGGATGGTCGTCGCAGAGCCGGTACAGATGAGCGCGCGCCTGCCGACGCAGGTGAAGCAGGTGCTCGAACCCGGCGGTCGCGACGAACGCCGTCTTCGCACCTTTGCGCTCGAGGAGCGCGTTCGTCGCCACAGTCGTCCCGTGCGTGAAGCGCTCCAGGTCGCGCGCGCCGACTGCTCGAGCCGCTGCGAGCAACGACTCCTCCTGGCGCGACGCGGTCGGCACCTTCGCCGTCGAGATGCGGCCATCCTCGACGAGGACGGCGTCCGTGTACGTGCCGCCGACGTCGACGCCGAGAATGCCCACGGCGCGAATGTACGCGGTCATCGCTGCGTTGAAACAGGAGATGGCGGCACGGAGGACGGAGATCGAGCTCCGCGGCGGGGGCGGCGAGCCCGTCGACCTCCGTCGGACGATCGCGTCGCACGGGGTCGCCGACCTTCCGCCGAACCGGATCGACGAGGCGGCGCGGTCGCTCGAAGTGACCCTGCTTCTCGGTCGAGCGGGCGCGACGACGATTCGCATCTCCGCCGGACGCAAGGGGCACGCCGAGGTCGAGGTTCTCGCCGGCCGCGCGCCCGCTGCCCAGGTGCGTTCCGCCGCCGCGCACGTCCTGCGCCTCGAAGAGGACCTCAGCCCCTTCTACACCGCTGCGAAGGCAGATCCGGAACTCGCCTGGGCGGCACGAGGAGCCGGACGGATGGTTCGCAGCCCGACCGTTTTCGAGGAGGTCGTGAAGACGATTTGCACGACCAACTGCACCTGGTCGGCGACGGTCCGCATGGTCTCGGCGCTCGTCGAACACCTCGGCGAGCCCGCACCGGGCGCAACGGACGGCCCGCTCGGCCACGCCTTCCCGACCCCGGAGGCCATGGCTCGCAAGAACGGTGCGTTTTACACTGAAACTGTCAGAGCGGGCTATCGGGGCGAGTACCTCGGGAGCCTGGCCCGTTCGGTCGCGTCGGGCAAGCTCGATCTCGAGGCGCTCGGCCGGGCGAAGGCGGACGACCTGCCCGACGACGAGCTCGCCGCGCAGCTGCTCGCGCTCCCCGGAGTCGGCCCCTACGCCGCGGCGCACATCATGATGCTGCTCGGCCGCTACTCCCGGCTGATCCTCGACTCGTGGACGCGGCCGAAGTACCTCCGCGTCTCGGGCGCGAAGCAGGCGAAGGACAGGACGATCGAGCGCCGCTTCCGGCGTTACGGCCCGTACGCGGGCCTCGCGTTCTGGCTCTACCTGACTCGGGACTGGGTTGAGGAGTAGCTACCGGGAAGGCTTGAAGCGGATCGCGCCGGTCGCACCGGCGTCCGCGAGCTTCGGAATCGCCTTCGGGATCCTCGCGTCGACCGCCGGCATGGGCTCGGTCGCCCCGATCGTCATGTCCGCGACGACGTTCGCCGGCGCGGCCCAGTTCGCCGCCGCATCCGTGCTCGGCGACGGCGGCAGCATCGCCGCCGCGGTGGTCGCCGCCGTGCTGCTCAATGCGCGCTACCTCGCGATCAGCATCGCGGTCTCGTCCGCGTTCGAGGGGCCCCGGATCAGGCGCTTCCTCGAATCGCAGCTGATCGTGGACGAATCCTGGGCCGTCGCCCAGCGAGGCGGAGGGCGCATCGACCGCCGCATCCTCGTCGCCGCCGGGCTGCTGCTCTATCCCTGCTGGGTCGGCGCGACCGCACTCGGCGTCTTCGGCGGCGGTCTCCTGGGAAAGCCCGAGCGCTTCGGCCTCGACGCGGCCTTTCCGGCGCTCTTCCTCGCCCTGCTCGTCTCGGTCGTGAGGACCCGCCGCGAGGTCGCCGCGGCGCTCGCGGGTGGAGCGATCGCGCTTGCCTTTCTGCCGTTCTCGCGTCCGGGCGTGCCCGTGATCGCAGCGAGCGCCGTCTGCCTCGTGGGGCTCGGGAGGCGATGAGCGCGACCTGGATCGCCGTCCTGGTCGTCGGCGCATGCACGATCTCCTTCAAGGCCGCCGGCCCGGTGCTGCTCGCAGGACGTCAGCTGCCCGCTCGGCTGGCTTCCGTGTTCGAGCTGCTGGCGCCTTCGCTCCTCGCCGCACTCGTCGTCACCCAGTCCGTCGGCGGCAAGGGCGGGATCGTGCTCGACGCGAGGCTCGTCGGGCTCGGCGCCGCGGTCGTCGCGATCCGGTTGCGCGCCCCGCTGATCGTCGTCGTGGTCGTCGCGGCCCTAGCGACGGCGCTCGTCCGGGCTTTCTGAGGCGCAGGACTGCGGCTCGCCCTCGCAGCAGCCAAGCTTGAACCGGCACCGAGGGCACTGCCAGGTCCCGTGGCGCCATTCCATCGGAGCGGCGCATCGCAAACAGAGCTCTATCGGCGTCATCGCGCTGCTACTCTTCGACGGCTCGGCGGCGTAGCTCAGTTGGTTAGAGCAGCGGAATCATAATCCGCGTGTCGGAGGTTCGAGTCCTCCCGCCGCTACCTCCTCGTAGACTGAAGAGAAATGGCATCCGGAGTCAGAGACGCAATCACGCTTGCCTGCACCGAGTGCAGGCGCCGCAATTACCAGAGCTCGAAGTCGAAGCGGAACACGCCCGACCGCGTCGAGCTCAAGAAGTACTGCCGCTGGTGCGGTCGCCACACCGCGCACCGGGAGACCCGCTAATGGCCCGGAACACCAGGCAGCGCCGGCGCCAGCGGCGTCGAGCGCAGGGCAGCAGCGGTGGCGGCGGAGGCGCAGCCGAGCAGCAGCCGCAGGAGAAGAGCGTCACCCAGCGCGCGCGGGCGCGCCAGCAGGCCGTCCGTCCGTCGGCTCAGCCGCAGAAGAGCCAGACCGGCGCGCGCCGCGTCCCCGGCAGCGGGTTCAGGCGCTTCGTCTCGGAGTCCTGGGCCGAGCTGAAGAAGGTCGAGTGGCCGACCCAGAACCAGGTCGTCCAGGGCACGATCGTCGTCATCATCGCCTGCGGGATCGTCGGCGCCTACCTCTGGATCGCCGACCTCATCTTCAAGCCCCTCGTCCGCAACATCCTTCTCTAGAGCCGTGTTTCGCTGGTACGTGATCAACACTTACTCGGGGCACGAGAACAAGGTGAAGACCAATCTCGAGCACCGGATCATCTCGATGAACCAGGGCCCGCGGTTCCGCCGAGTCGTCGTCCCGACCGAGCAGGTGATCGAGACGAAGGACGGCCAGAAGGTGCAGACCGAGAAGCGCGTGCTCCCCGGCTACGTGCTCGTGAACATGGACCTCGACGACGACGCCTGGGGCGTGGTCAAGAACACGCCGGGCGTGACCGGGTTCGTGGGCGCCGGCAACACTCCGGTGCCGCTGTCCCAGCCCGAGGTGGACAGGATCCTCAAGACGGGCGCGGCGCTCGGCGAGCGGCAGCGGGCCCAGGTCGAGTTCTCGCTCGGCGAGTCGGTGAAGGTAACCTCAGGGCCGCTCTCGGACTTCGACGGCGAGATCGTCGACGTCAACGCGGACGCCCAGAAGCTGAAGGTGCTCGTCGACATCTTCGAGCGCCAGGTCCCGGTTGAGCTCGGATTCGATCAAGTGAAGAAGCTGGACTGACATGGCGAAAAAAGTTCTGACACTGATCAAGCTGCAGATCCCCGGCGGGCAGGCCAACCCGGCGCCGCCGGTCGGCCCTGCGCTCGGCCAGCACGGCGTCAACATCATGGAGTTCTGCAAGGCGTTCAACGCCCAGACCCAGCAGGAGAACGGGCGGATCACGCCCGTCGAGATCACGGTCTACGAGGACCGGTCGTTCACGTTCATCACGAAGACGCCGCCGGCGGCCGTCCTGATCAAGGAGGCGCTGCGGCTGGAGAAGGGCTCCGCCGAGCCGAACCGCGACAAGGTGGGGCGTCTGACGCGCGACCAGGTGCGCCAGATCGCCGAGGTCAAGATGCCCGACCTGAACGCGCGCGACGTCGAGCAGGCGATGAAGGTCGTCGCCGGCACCGCGCGCTCGATGGGAGTGGAGACCGACCTGTGAGCCAGCACGGCAAGCAGTACAAGAACGCCCGGGCGGGCTACGACCGCGAGCAGCTCTACACGCCCGCTGAGGCGATCCGCCTGCTCAAGGGCTTCGAGACCGCGAAGTTCGACGAGTCCGTGGAGGCCCATTTCAACCTCGGGCTCAACGTCCGCCACGCCGAGCAGCAGCTGCGCGGGACGCTGATGCTTCCGCACGGCACCGGCCGCGAGGCCCGCGTCGCCGTCTTCGCCGAGGGGGACAAGGCCCGTGAGGCGGAAGAGGCGGGCGCTGATGTCGTCGGCACCGCCGATCTCGCGTCACAGATCGAGGAGGGCTTCGACGACTTCGACGTCGCAGTCGCGACGCCGGACCAGATGAGCGTCGTCGGCAAGCTCGGTCGCATCCTCGGCCCGCGCGGGAAGATGCCGAACCCGAAGACCGGCACGGTCACGATGGATGTCGGCAAGGCCGTCCGCGAGGCGAAGGCCGGCAAGCTCGAGTACCGCACCGACCGCGGCGCCAACGTCCATGTCACGATCGGCAAGAAGAGCTTCGACGAGCGGCAGCTCGCCGAGAACTACGCCGCGCTGATCGACGAGATCATGCGCGCGAAGCCGGCCGCCGCGAAGGGGCGCTACATTCGTTCCGTTACCCTGACGAGCACGATGGGGCCGGGAGTGCGCGTCGACCCGGCTCGCACGAGAGGAATCGTCGAAGACCTGGAGGCAGCACAGCCAGAAGCAGTTTCAGCGTAAGGAGCCCGTCGCCGAAGACAGCCGGCAGCCCGACCTTGTAACACAGTGTTACTTGGGAGGGCGGAAGTCCAGCCGAGGTGCGGTCGCAGCGAGAGTCATCTCGTCGGCCCGCCTGCGTGCGGGTCGAAGTCGTTCTAGGAGGTGATTCGATGCAGAAATCTGACAAGGAACGAGTGGTCGCCGAGTTGACCGAGCGGCTGCAGAGCACCGAGACGCTCATCGTCGCGGACTACCGCGGATTGACGGTGACGCAGATCGGCGAGCTGCGCGGGAAGCTGCTCGAGCACGGCGCGCGCTTCTCGGTCGTCAAGAACTCGCTCACGAAGCGCGCCGCGGAATCGGCCGGAGTCGAGCCCCTGCTGGCGCTGCTCGAGGGGCCGACGGCGATCGCCTTCCTCGAGACGGACGGCGACCCGGTCGCGGTCGCGAAGGCGCTCGACGAGGCGGTGCGCACGGAGACGATCACGCTCAAGGGCGGCCTGCTCGAAGGCGCGGAGATCGGCGCGGACGACCTCAAGCAGCTCGCCAAGCTTCCGCCAACGGAAACGCTGCGCGCGCAGCTCGTCGGCGCGGTCGCCGGCCCGGTGACGGCGATCGTCGGACTGTTCGCGGCGCCGATGCGCGAGCTCGTCGGGGTCATCGACGCCCGCATCCGCCAGCTCGAAGAGCAGGGCGAGTCGGCCGAGCCGCCGGCCGAGGAGGAGGAAGCTTCCGCCGAGGAGCCCGCCGCCGAGGCCGCACCAGAGGAGCCGGCCGCCGAGGAGCCTGCAGCTGAAGAGCCGCAGGCCGAGGCGGAGGCCGCATCCGAGGAACCGGCTGCAGAAGAACCGGCCGCTGAGGAGCCCGCCGCCGAGGAACCAGCCGAGCCTGCACCAGAAGCGTCAGCAGAAGAACCAGCACAGGAATCCCAGGAAGGAGAGGAGCAGTAATGGCAACCAAGACGGACACCGACAAGCTCGTCGAGTCGCTGGGCGGGATGACCGTCCTCGAACTCGTCGAGCTCAAGAACAAGCTCGAGGAGGAGTGGGGCGTCACGGCGGCAGCGCCGATGGCGATCGCCGCTGCTCCGGCTGCGGGCGACGGCGCCGCGGCAGCCGAGGAGAAAACGGCGTTCGACGTCGTCCTCACCGAAGCGGGCGGTCAGAAGATCCAGGTGATCAAGGTCGTGCGCGCGATCACAGGGCTCGGCCTCAAGGAGGCCAAAGACCTCGTCGATGGCGCGCCGAACCCTGTCAAGGAAGGCGTCGCGCAGGAAGAGGCCGACCAGCTCAAGGCGCAGCTGGAAGAGGCGGGCGCTACGGTCGAGCTCAAGTAGCGTCGGCCGCAGGGCAGGCTCGAAGGGGGCCGCCGCCGGGCGGCCTCCGTTCTATCCTGCGCCGCCGACTGTCAGGAACAGCCGTCACGCAGAGAATGACGAACGAAAGTGCCAGCAGGAGCCGCAGTTTCCGGCTCGAACGGTTACACGGATCAGCCGCTTCTCCAAGACGTTTCTTGACGCAGGGGCTATAGTCGAACTCGTAGCGAGGGCCGTCGCGCTGCAGCGCTTGCGCAGCGACGGCCCGTTTCGCTATTCTGTTCTGTTCCGGCCGTAGATTCGCGCACCCGCTCGC
>CAWKLE010000002.1:0-804385 GCA_963850415.1 uncultured Actinomycetes bacterium | reverse complement strand
CATTACTCCGGAGGCTCCTGGCCCGTTTGATGGAAGTTCCTTTTCCGTCCGGAATACCAGGTCGCCTAGAAGTACGTCGACCTCGACGTGGATCGCTGTTGAGTTTTGAGAGACCGTTGCTAGAGGCGGTCTACGCGCACCTTGAAAACTCCATAGCGGCAACACACGTGTTCTTTTCGATCAAGAGAACAAGGGCACACGGTGGATGCCTTGGCGCTGAGAGCCGATGAAGGACGTGGGCGGCTGCGATAAGCCCGGTGGAGATGCTGACCAATCGATGATGCCGGGATGTCCGAATGGGGAAACCTACGTGCGGTAATGCGCGCGTGGCTCGGCCTGAATACATAGGGCCGAGCTCGGTAAGCGGGCGAACTGAAACATCTTAGTAGCCCGAGGAAAGGAAAGAAATCTCGACTCCCTGAGTAGTGGCGAGCGAAAGGGGATCAGCCCAAACTCGAGTGACGTGATAGGCGGCAGCCGTTGTCACTCGAGGGTTGTAGGACCTGCCTTGATCCGTCTGCCGGCGGGTCGGGAAGTTACAAAGTCACGCGTTAGTCGAAGCGAATGGAAAGTCGCACCACAGCGGGTAACAGTCCCGTAGACGAAAACGCGAGGCCTTCCTTGGTAGGTACCTGAGTACGGCCGGGCACGGGAAACCCGGTCGGAATTTGCGGGGACCACTCCGTAAGGCTAAGTACTCCTCAGCGACCGATAGTGAACAAGTACCGTGAGGGAAAGGTGAAAAGTACCCCTGAAGGGGAGTGAAATAGTACCTGAAACCGTGTGCTTACAAGCGGTCGGAGCGGATTTATTCCGTGACGGCGTGCCTTTTGCATAATGAGCCAGCGAGTTACTCTTCAACGGCAAGGTTAAGGAAACGGAGCCGAAGCGAAAGCGAGTCTGAATAGGGCGATTTAGTCGTTGGAGGTAGACCCGAAACTGAGTGATCTACCCATGGGCAGGTTGAAGCGGGGGTAAGACCCCGTGGAGGACCGAACCGACTTAGGTTGAAAACTGAGCGGATGACCTGTGGGTTGGAGTGAAAGGCTAAACAAACTCAGAGATATCTGGTTCTCCCCGAAATATATTTAGGTATAGCGTCACGCGTTCAATACCGGCTGTAGAGCACTGTTTGGGCTAGGGGGCCTACCAGCTTACCGACCTCAGGCAAACTCCGAATACCGGTATTCCAGAGCGTGGCAGTCAGAGTGCGGGGGATAAGCTTCGTGCTCGAAAGGGAAACAGCCCAGACCGTCGGCTAAGGCCCCTAATTCCTGACTAAGTGGTAAACGATGTTCGATTGCCGAGACAACCAGGATGTTGGCTTAGAAGCAGCCACCATTGAAAGAGTGCGTAACAGCTCACTGGTCAAGTGATCGGGCGCGGATAATGTAACGGGGCTCAAGTCAGGAGCCGAAGCCACGGACTTCGCTTTGCGGAGTGGTAGGGGAGCGTTCCCAGGTTTGCGAAGCGGTCGCGTAAGCGGCCGTGGAGAGCTGGGAAGTGAGAATGCTGGCATGAGTAACGAAAGACGAGTGAGAAACTCGTCCGCCGAATGCCTAAGGGTTCCTGAGTAAAGCTAATCTGCTCAGGGTTAGTCGGGACCTAAGCCGAGGCCGAAAGGCGTAGGCGATGGCCAACTGGTTGATATTCCAGTACCACGTACCCACCGTTATCACCGATGGGGGGACGGGATAGGATAAGGAGACCCAGGCGATGGTCGTCCTGGGGTAACCGCGTAGGACGGTCGGTAGGCAAATCCGCCGGCCATTAAGTCTGAGACGGGATACCGAGCCCTTCACCGGGCGAAGCTCCTGAAGCCATGTCCCCGAGAAAAGCCTCTAGGGAGGTGGGGCGTGCCCGTACCAAAACCGACACAGGTAGGCAGGTAGAGAATACTAAGGCGATCGGAAGAACCCTCGTTAAGGAACTCGGCAAAATGGCCCCGTAACTTCGGGAGAAGGGGCGCCCCGGTAGAGTGAAAGCCCTTTACGGGCTCGAGCTCGAGGGGGCCGCAGTGAAACGGCCCAAGCGACTGTTTATCAAAAACACAGGTCTCTGCGAAGTCGAAAGACGACGTATAGGGGCTGACGCCTGCCCGGTGCCGGAAGGTCAAGTGGAGAGGTTAGTCCTTCGGGGCGAAGCTTTGAAACCAAGCCCCGGTAAACGGCGGCGGTAACTATAACCGTCCTAAGGTAGCGAAATTCCTTGTCGGGTAAGTTCCGACCTGCACGAATGGCGCAACGACTTGGGCGCTGTCTCAACGAGGGATCCGGTGAAATTGCAGTCTCGGTGAAGATGCCGAGTACCCGTGGTTGGACGGAAAGACCCCGTGAACCTTTACTACAGCTTGACGTTGGAGTCTGGGATGCGTTGTCCAGGATAGGTGGGAGGCTTTGAAGCGGCGACGCCAGTCGTCGTGGAGCCAATCTTGGGATACCACCCCTCGTGTTCTGGGCTTCTAACCCGGCGCCGTGATCCGGGCCGGGAACAGCGTCAGGTGGGTAGTTTGACTGGGGCGGTCGCCTCCTAAAATGTAACGGAGGCGCGCAAAGGTTCCCTCAGCACGGTTGGAAATCGTGCGTAGAGTGTAAAGGCACAAGGGAGCTTGACTGCGAGACTGACAAGTCGAGCAGGTGCGAAAGCAGGCCTTAGTGATCCGACTGTAGAGAGTGGAATTGCAGTCGCTCAACGGACAAAAGGTACTCCGGGGATAACAGGCTTATCCTTCCCAAGAGTCCACATCGACGGAAGGGTTTGGCACCTCGATGTCGGCTCGTCGCATCCTGGGGCTGGAGTAGGTCCCAAGGGTTGGGCTGTTCGCCCATTAAAGCGGTACGCGAGCTGGGTTCAGAACGTCGTGAGACAGTTCGGTCCCTATCCACCATGGGCGCTGGAAGCTTGAGAGGAGTCGTCTCTAGTACGAGAGGACCGAGACGAACAGACCGCTGGTGTATCAGTCGTCGTGCCAACGGCGCCGCTGATTAGCTACGTCTGGATGGGATAACCGCTGAAAGCATCTAAGCGGGAAGCCCACCTCGAGATGAGGCTTCCCATCCCCTTGAGGGAGTAAGAGCCGTGGGAGACCACCACGTTGATAGGCGGGACGTGCAAGCGGAGCAATCCGTTCAGCGGACCCGTACTAATTGCTCGAGGTCTTGATTTTGAACACGTGTAGCTGCTATGGAGTTTTGAGGGTGCGCATGAGCGCAGGCCCTGACAATTTTCGGCGGTCATAGCGGCGGGGGTACACCTCTTCCCATTCCGAACAGAGAAGTTAAGCCCGCCAGCGCCGATGGTACTCGGAGGGCAACCTCCCGGGAGAGTAGGTCGCCGCCGAATTGGTTTGAAAGAGCCCCGCAATCGCGGGGCTCTTTTTGTTGCGTCGCTCGCCAAAAAGCCGCCGCGAGCTAGAGTGCGGCCATGAATCCGCTTCAGAAGCTGATGTCCTGGTGGCGGGGACCTACTGACCCAGAGTCGATGGCTGCGACAGATGAGGCGAAGCGCTCGGCCGTAAATCGCGACACGATCAGGATCTCGCAAGACACCGCCGTGAGGATGCCGACCTCCCCTGCCAGCTTGCTTCCCACACCGGACGTGCTCGATCCAAAAAGCGAGGACAGCACCGACTTCCGCTGACGCCGAGCTTTCGGCGAGAAATTTGGGTTAATCGCAGCGTGGAGCTACGAGGGGACGGGGTGGTCCTGCGCGCATGGCGGATGGAGGACGCGCCGGCTGTCGCCGAGGCGTGTCGAGACGCTGAGATCGCACGCTGGCTCGCGTTCGTTCCCCAGCCGTACAGCTCGGACGATGCGCGCCGCTACATCCAGGAGTGCATCGATGCTGCCGACGACCGGCGCCCTCTTGCGATCACCGATGCGGAGAGCGGTGCAGTGATCGGGTCGATCGACCTGCGCATCACCCGGCTGGGAGCCGGACACATCGGCTACTGGATAGCTGCGAACGCCCGCGGCCGCGGGCTGGCGACCGCGGCACTCCGCACGCTGAGCAGGTGGGCGATCGAGGAGGTCGGCCTCGGCCGCGTCGAGCTCGCCACTGATCCGGAGAACCTCGCGTCGCAGCGCGTGGCCGAGAAGGCGGGCTTCCAGCGTGAAGGAGTCCTGCGCTCCATGCTCCCGACCCGGGAGGGCCCGAGGCGCGACGGAGTGATGTTCTCGCTCCTGCCCGGCGAGCTCGACTAGGCAGCGCGAAGCCGGTCGCGCCACTCCGGATCGAGCTCGCGCAGGCGCCGCACGCGCTCGCCGAGCGCCGGGTGCGTGACGAACATCGCCGCGAGCCCCTGCTCGGCGAAGGGATTCACCGTGTAGAGCGGCTCGGTCGCCGGGCTCGCGCGGAACTCGACGAACGCGCCGGCCTCCTCGAGCCTGAGCAGCCCGTCGGCCAGCCCGTGCGGCGACTCGCAGATCCGCGCCGCGGCGCGGTCGGCCGCGTATTCACGCCCGGGCGAGAGCAAGAGGTGCGTGAACGAGGCCGCGACCGGGCCGAGGACGAACAGGAAGCCGCGCTGGAACCAGCCTGCGAGTCGCGTGACCTCGATCAGGAACCCCGACAGGACGACGACGGTCGTCTGCACGAGCACGTCCCGGTTCGCGATGTGCACGAGCTCGTGCGCGAGGATCCCGTCCAGCTCGGCCGGGGGCGCCGCGGTCAGCAGGCCCGCGCTCACCGTCAGCGACGAACCGCGAGGCCCGCGACCGGCCGCGAATGCTCTCGGGTGACCGTCGGCGAGGAGGTAGAGCCGGGGCTTGGCGACACCGGCCCGCGCTGCCAGCCGCTCCACGGTCGAGCGAAGGAGCGGCGCCTCGGCCGCGGCCAGCTCTCTCGCACCGACCATGCCAGGTGCGACCCGGTCGAGGTACCAGTAGAGCGCTGCGCCGGCGAGCAGGACGCAGAAGACGGCGATCGACGCGGTGCGATACCCGCTCGCCCACCAGAAGAGCCCGCCGACGGCGGCGCAGAAGCCGATCAGGAGGAACCAGGCCTTGAGGAGGTTCCTCGCCGCCGGGAGGAAGCCCACGCTACGTGTCGCGCTCGTCTTCGGCGAAGCCGCGCGGAGGCCAGTCCGGCTCGGGCGCGTCGCAGCGGCTCGTGCAGTGCAGTGAGGCGATGTTCTGGAGCGGGATGAGGATGTGGCCGTTGAGCTCGATGTGCGCGACCTCGTCGACGGCGCAGTAGGCGGTCAGGACCCCCTCGTGGTAGTCGCCGCCGAACAGCGCGACCTCGACCTGCTCGCCCTTGTACTTGCTCGTGTAGTCCTCGATGGTCGGAGCCTAGCGCAAGGCCCCTTCCCTCCAAGCTGCCCCCCGGTTGCGAAAATCGTGTCTCGGAACGGTTGCCCAGCGAGACAACAAAGGGGCTCATTCCACCGTCCGGGGTCGTGAGATACTTTGCCCGACGCTCTGGTCAGCTTTCAAGAGAGGCAGGGGTCATGAAGAGCAGATTTCTCAATCCGCCGATGGTCGTCGCGTGCCTGGCGCTCGCGTTGTCGCTCGGCGGAACCGGGTACGCGGTCACGCGCCTGCCGGCCAACAGCGTGGGCAGTCGGCAAGTGATCGATTACTCCCTCCAGCAGCGGGACTTTCGCTCTGGCGTGCTCGCGATCACGGGCAAACCGCTGGTCAAGGTCGCGACCGCGTCCGTTGGCAACGGAGTACAGGAAGACGCCTCCATTCCCTGTCCCGAGGGCAGCTATGCCACCGGTGGCGGCTTCCTCACCGATTTCGCGACAGACCGGGATGTGGTAGTTCTCGGGAGCGCTCCGACGACGCTGCTCGGCTCCGACGCGACGGACAACAGCCGCCCGACCGGCTGGATGATCCGGCTCGTCAACCACGGAACAACCCGGCGGACGGTCAAGTTCTACGTCACTTGCGTCAGAGGCTGACGGCAGGCTACGCCTCGCACCACGGCTAGTCAGTCCTCGGTCGGGCTCGGCTCTAGATCCGGAAGTCGCGCCGCCAGCGGTGCCGACGCTCGATGGCCGAACGCAGCCCGCTTCCGAAGCCTGCTTCCTCGTCCAGGTCGACCCCGGACTGTCCGGCGATCGCGCGGTCCAGCTCGGGCCGGCAGATCACGCCCCGGTCGACCAGGATCTCGCCGAGCTGCTTGCCGCTCTCGGCCTGGTCCAAGAGTGCCTCGTCGAGCTCGCCGTTCTCGACAACGCCTTGTGTCACAAGTACCGACCCCAGCAAGGGCCGGTCGCCGCAGTTCTCGTGCATGTCCTTCCCCCGATTGTGGTTTCGCGGGCGCTGTCCGTGCCCGCAATCGAACAATGCCCGCCGGTCAGGCAAACCGATATCCCCCGTTCAGGGGTTCGTGAGCAGCTCGCCGTCCTCGATCGTGCACGTCCAGACGGTGCAGTGCTCGACGACCGGCAGGGGCTCGCCGAGCACGGCTTTCTGCACGCGCCTGAGCGAGCCGCCGTGGCTGACGACGAGCACGCGTCCGTCCGGGTGACGCGCGGCGATGGCCCGCAAGGCCCGCATGACTCGCTCGGAATGCCGCTCGTACGTCTCGCCGTCCCACGGGCGGCCGTCGATCTGCGCCTTCGTCAGCCCCTGCCAGGAGCCGACCTCGATTTCGCGCAGCCCGGGCTCCTGCCCGACCGGTAGGCCGAGGCGTGCGCCGACGATCTCGGCGGTCTCCGAAGCCCTGCGCAGGTCGCTCGAATAGATCGCGTCGACGGGCTCTTCGGCGAGGTTCGTTCCGAGCCTCTCGGCCTGCGCTCGACCGGTTGCGTTCAGCGGCGGATCGGCGTGTCCCTGGTAGCGGTCCTCGCGGTTCCACTCGGTCTCTCCGTGGCGTGCGATGAGGAGCGTAGTCACGGGCTGTACGCTAGCCGCCCGTGGATCTCGGGCTCCGCGATCGCGTCTGCGTCGTCACCGGCTCGACGGGCGGGATCGGCCGCGCCGTTGCGAGGATGCTCGCCGAGGAGGGGGCGCGCGTGGTCACGAGCGGCCGCAGCGGCGCGCCGGGCGTGGGCGAGGCGTTGCACGTGGCCGGCGACCTCGCCGATCCAGATGCTCCCGCGGAGCTCATTGGGCGCGCCCGTGAGCTCGGCGCCGTCGACTGCCTCGTGAACAACGTGGGGCTTGCGTACCAGATCGACTTCGACGCGCTGACCGACGTCCAGTGGGACGAGATGTGGCAGCTAAACGTGATGAGCTACGTCCGGACGATTCGCGCGGCGCTGCCGGAGATGCGCGGCCGCGGCGGATCGATCGTCAACGTTTCCTCGACGGCCGGAAAACGGCCCTCGACCTCGATGCCGAACTACACGGTGACGAAGGCGGCGGTTCTGTCTCTCTCGCGGCTCGTCGCCGACCTCTATGCAAAAGACGGGATCCGCTGCAACGCCGTCACTCCGGGGCCCACTGCGACCGGCGCGTGGCTCGCTCCGGGAGGGCTCGCCGACCAGCAGGCG
Organism: uncultured Actinomycetes bacterium; assembly: GCA_963850415.1. Lineage (GTDB taxonomy): Bacteria > Actinomycetota > Thermoleophilia > Gaiellales > Gaiellaceae > VAXT01. The sequence continues at coordinate 796,941 of CAWKLE010000002.1, read as the reverse complement.
GAGCGGACCGGAAAGTCGCGCGACGAGGTGCTGGACGCCGTGGGGGCCGGTCGGCCGCTGGGGCGCCTCGCGGAGGCTGATGAGATCGCCGCAGTGATCGTCTTCCTGTGCTCGGACCGCGCCGGTTACGTGACGGGCTCGGCGTGGAGCGCGGACGGAGGCACCGTCCCGATCATCGTGTAGCCGTGCCCGCGCGTCCCATCGGCCGCGCCGCGGAGTAGCCTTCGACGGTGGCCCAGAGCACCGTCGCCAGCGAGTTCGAAGCACGAGTCCGGGAGCAGGAAGAGTCGTGGCTGTCCCCGCTCGCGGTGCGCTCGTACGAGTCACGCGGGCGCGCGCGCGAGGAGGACGAATGCCGCCTGCGGACGCCGTTCCAGCGCGATCGCGACCGGATCCTGCACTCGAAGGCGTTCCGGCGTTTGAAGGGCAAGACGCAGGTCTTCATCGACCCGGCCGGCGACCATTTCCGCACGCGCATGACGCACACGCTCGAGACGACCGGCATCGCGCGCGGCGTCGCACGGGCGCTGCGCCTGAACGAGGATCTGACCGAGGCGATCGGCCTGGGACACGACATGGGCCACACGCCGTTCGGGCATGCGGGCGAGGAAGCGCTCGACGAGTGCCTGCGCGAGCGGTTCGGCACCGGCTTCCGGCACAACGAGCAGTCCCTGCGCATCGCGGAGCAGCTGAACCTCACGTGGGAGGTCCGCGACGGCATCCTCAAGCACACGGGTGAGGTCGAGCCGGAGACGCACGAGGGGAAGATCGTCCGGATCGTCGACCGCGTCGCGTACATCAACCACGACATCGACGACGCGATCCGACACGGGATCCTCGCCGCCGACGACCTCCCGCAGAACGAGGTCGCGCTGCTCGGCCCGGCCGGCTCGAAGCGGATCGACACGCTCGTCCACGACCTCGTCGAGTCGTCGGACGCGGCGGGCGACATCGTGCAGGGCGAGGAGGTGGGCGCCGCGATGCTCTCGTTGCGCAGCTTCATGTTCGACCGGGTCTACCTCGGTCCGCAGACGAGGGAGGAGCACGCGCGGGCCGGCGAGACGGTACGCCGGATCTTCGACAGCCTCGCGGAGCGGGGTGACTCGCCGGCCGAGATCGTGGACTATCTGTCGGGCATGACCGACCGCTTCGCGCTCGAGTACGCGGCCGCCATCTAGTGGCCCGCATCAAGGACACCTCGGTCGACGCGGTCAAGGCCGCGGCCAACATCGTCGACCTCGTCGAGGCCCGCACTCGGCTGCGCAAGGTCGGCGCGCGCTACACGGGGCTCTGCCCGTTCCACCAGGAGAAGACGCCGTCGTTCTCGGTCTCGCCGGACCGGGGGACGTACTACTGCTTCGGCTGCCAGGCGGGAGGGGATGCGATCTCGTTCGTGCGCGAGACGGAGAGCCTCGACTTCGTGGGCGCGATCGAGTGGCTCGCCGACCGCTTCAACGTCCCGCTCGAGTACGACGAGTCGTCGCCACAAGCCGAGGCGCAGCGGCACCTGCGTGACCGGCTGTTCGCGCTGCTCGACCAGGCCGCGTCGTTCTACGAGCGGGTGCTGTGGGCGGAGTCGGGCAAGGCGGTGCAGGAGTACCTCGAGTCGCGCGGCCTCGGCGAGGAGGTATGCCGCGAGTTCCGGCTCGGGCTCTCGCCCGCGGGCGCGACGCTCGTGAAGAAGGCGCGCGAGAAGGGGTTCACGGCCGAGGAGCTCGCCGGAGCGGGCCTCGTCACCCGCCGCGGCTCGGACTACTTCCAGCGGCGGTTGATGTTTCCGCTCACCGACGCGCGCGGCCGGATCGTCGGCTTCCAGGCGCGCAAGCTGCACGAGGACGACCCGCTGCGCGGCAAGTACGTCAACTCTCCGGAGGGCGAGCTCTTCCACAAGTCGCACGTCCTGTACGGGCTCCACCTGGCGCGCGGTGCGGTGACGAAGGAGGACCGGGCGCTCGTCGTCGAGGGGAACACGGACGTGATCGCCTTGCGGCAGGCCGGTTTGATGCCGGTCGTCGCCTCGATGGGCACGGCGCTTACGGAGCACCAGCTGCGCGAGCTCAAGCGGCTGACGCAGCGGCTTTTCCTCTGCTTCGACTCGGACGCGGCCGGCGAGGAGGCGACGCTGCGGGGGATGGAGCTGGCCGTCACGCAGGGATTCGAGGTTCGCATCGTCGCCCTTCCGCGGGGCAAGGATCCGGCCGACGACCCGGCCGGCTTCGAGGAGCGGCTCGGGGCGGCCGAGCCGTACGCCGTGCATCGCGTCCGGCTCGAGCTCGACCGCGCACGGGACAAGCAGCACGCGTACCTGCGCGTCCAGGACATCCTGAACGGGATCCCGGAGTCGCCCGAGCGGCACGATGCGTGGCGGCTCGCGAACGACCGGCTCGGGTTGACCGTGCAGCTGCGCGCGGCCGGGAGTGCTGCGACCGGAGCGGCGGCGTCGCCGAGGCTGATCGACGCGGGGGACAGGCTCGAGCGCGAGGCGCTCGCGGGCTGCATCGCGCACGCGGATCTGATCCCGGTGCTCGCGGAGATGAGCGCCGAGCACTTCGACAACGAGCGGTACCGGACACTGCGCGCCCATCTCGTCGACGGCGGCGAGGCCGACGCCGAGCTCGTGCCGCTGATCGCGGAGCTCGACGCGCGCGCCGCCGCGGAGGCGATCGACGAGGCGACCGGCAAGGAGCTGCTGCTCCGCCTTCGGGAACGGCGCCTCCGCCGGGAGCTCGCAGACGCCGATCTGGAGCACACGAAAGAGATCCAGGAGCAGCTGGCGAAGGTCCGCGAGGCGGTCCAGGCCCTGGCTTAACCGACGCTACAATTCGCGACCGCTGAGCACCGATCCCCGGTAGCTCAATTGGTAGAGCATCCGGCTGTTAACCGGAGGGTTGTTGGTTCGAGTCCAACCCGGGGAGCTTGCACCGAGAGACCATGCAGAAGGCGCATGGTTGAGCGAATGTCTTACTCCTGCCTGACTATGTCGACCGAGATCTCCGCCGCCGGAATCGTTCCTCTGTTCTCAAGCCAGTGTGCGGTGTTCCTATCCTCGGGCCAGCCCACACCCGGCCCGTAGTCCTTAGCGACTCCATCTCGATGGTCGGTGATCGTTCCCTCCAGAACGTAGACGATGCCAGGTCTGTCTTTATGGTCGTGAATCGGGCCGTAGACACCTCCAGGCTCGATGGTCACCATACGCATTCGAAGTTGGCGCCCTGCCATGCCCTCGATCTCAGGGCCAAGGTCAACCGTTGCGAGTAGCTCCGCCGTAACACCTTTCGTCTCAGGTGCCGCCTCTTCGTTGCTCATCGTGCTCTCCTTTCTGTACTTCCGGGGAGTTTGCTCCTGCGCAACCGCGTGAGGCTGAAACAACGCTCTGAGTACGGACCTCGCAGGCGGCTGCCTTCGTACCTCTTTGCATGGATCGTCGTGCGTTAATCGTTGGGGCTGCGGCCCTCGCTCTCGCTCCTCGCGGGCTCGCCGCAATCGAGCCTGGACGCGAGGTCGCGCTCGTAACGGCTGACCTCGAGTCGCGCCTCGTCGCCGTCGACCTCGCAACCGGCCGTATACACCGATACGTTCCGACGCTTTCGCGACCCCGAAGCATCGAGACGGTCGGGAGTCATGCGGTCGTCGCTCATTCGGAGATCGGGGTGGTGACCATCGTGCAGAGCTCGTCGCTCTCCGTTGCGCACGTCCTCCGCGGGTTCGGCGAGCCGCGGTACACGGCCGGCCATCCGGACGGTCGGCACGCCTACGTGAGCGACGCGAAGCGTGGGGAGGTGGTTGTGCTGGACGTCACCACGGCCCGCGTCCTCGGGCGCGTTGCCGTCGGGCCGCTCGCTCGCCACGTCACGATTGACCCTTCGGGCCGCACGCTCTGGGTCGCGCTCGGCACGAAGGCCGAGGAGGTCGCCGTCGTCGACGTTCGCCACCGCGCCCGGCCCCGGCTTCTCAGGCGTTTCCGGCCGCCCTTCCTCGCGCACGACGTCGGCTTCGCGCCGGGCGGCAGACATGTCTGGGTCAGCTCCGGAGCCGTGAACGAGGTGGCGCTGTACTCGGCTCGCACCGGGCGGCTCCTGGCGAAGATCCCCGCGGACGAGCCACCCCAGCACTTCACCTTCAAAGGGGAGCGCGTGTACCACGCGAGCGGTGAGAGCGGAACGCTCCGCGTCCACGCCGCGGACGGGCGGCTTCTCCGGCTGACGCGCATCCCCGACGAGTCGTACAACATCCAGCAGGGCCGAGGCTGGGTCGTCACACCGGGTCTCGGGACGGGGACGCTCTGCGTCCTCAACTCCAGAGGCCGCATCCTCCGCACCGAGAAGATCGCACGCTCCTCGCATGACGCCTGCATCGTGGTCGCCGGAAACGCGTGAGGGTCGCAACGGGCTGCGACCCTCACTCGCGAGCTTGTGGTTCGTCTAGACGAGCGCCTTGAAGAAGACCTCGACCTCCTCGGTCGGATAGGTCTCCGTCTTCAGATACTCGAGCGCGCCGATCTTGCCGAGCGCGCGGAACGCCGTCTCGTTGTCCGGGAACTTCGTGATCGCGAAGAAGTCCCAGGGCCCCATCAGGGCGTAAAAGGTGTCGAGGATGCCCTCCTCCTTCTCGACGATCTTCGTGATCTTCTCGAAAAAGACTGGCATCTCCGGGAACTTCTCGCGTCCCTCCGGAGTCAGCTCGAAGAAGCTGACGTACGTGAACATGTGGGTCACCTCCTTCCTCGATCATCGATTCTCCTGACGGCGGAGGCGGGCGGCATCGGGCGGTTCCGTGAATGAGATTCCGTGAAAGCACCGATGCGCGCTCCTCTTACGAGCTCGCCGCTGAGCTCTTTCCGTGCGCGCGGTTCGTGACGTGCAGCATGTACTCGTCCCGCTCGAGGGGGCTCACGGTCGTCCGCCGCCGGGTCGGCGGGTCGCCCTTCACCGGTTGGTAGCCAAGGAAGGACGACTCGAGCACGCCCTCGCCGCTCGTGAGCCTGGACAGGTCTCGCTGCAGGTCCTGCGCGGCGAGGATCGACAGCACCGTCTCGACGGTCGCGAGATCGCCTCGCAGCGAGTCCATCTCGGCGACCGCTCCGAGTTGGCCGACGGCGGCCAGCACGGCGCCGACCGACTCGGCCGGGACCTCGAGCCTCACCAGGACGACCGGTTCGCACACGCTCGTTCTTGCCTGCTCTAGCGCCTGCATGAGCACGATCGGGGTCAATTTCCGGTAGTCGCTGCTCGTGCTGAGCGGGCCTCGCTTCGACGGCGGGCCGTCCGGCACGCTGTACGCACAGCTGGTCATCGTCACGAGACAGTCCGTGACCTGCCAGCCGTGGAGGCCCTCCCGCAGCGTCTCGCGGACATACCGCGCCATGTGCTCCCCGAAGCTGGCGAGCGTCTTGTACAGGTACAGGGGAGCCGTCAGCGGGTCGAAGTCCATGCGGAACTCGACGCCCGAATCGGCCGGCGCAGGGTCGACGCGGAGGCCGATCGTCGCGCGGAACGGGTTCGTCTCCGAATGCAGCACCTCGATCGATTCGCCGCTCCGTCGCGGACGTTCGATGTGGATCGGCGTCGGGTCCTGGAATTCGACCTCGAGCCCGAAGTCGGTCTCGAGCGTCGACTCGATCACCTCTTTCTGGACCTCGCCGTAGAGCGAGACCGAGTCCTCGTTCAGCACCTCGTTCTGCTGGACGTTGATCAGCGGGTCCTGCTCGGCGAGCTGCGTCAGGGCGGCGCGAAGCCGTGCCCGGTCGTCCGGGTCGCCGGCCACGACGACCGACTCCAGCGTCGGCGGCGGGAACTGTGGGCGCACCCCGGTGGCGCCCGATTCGCCGATGCGGTCACCGATCTGGATCTCGGCGAGGCCCCACAGCTTTGCGACCCCACCTGCGGCGACCGAAGGACGCTGCACCGCCGGCCCTTCCTCGAAGACCGCGATCGCAGTCACCTTGCCTTCGTGGCCCGCGCCGAAGCCGACCCGGTCGCGCGTTCGGATCGTCCCGGTGAACATCCGGACGTATGCGACCTTCTCGCCGTTCGGCGCCCGCTCGATCTTGAACACCGAAGCCGATGGCGCCGCGTCCGGGTCGCCCGTCGAGGAGGGGAGCAGCTCCGCGATTCCCGCCATCACGGCGTCGACACCTGCACCCGTCAGTGCCGATCCGAAGTAGACCGGATGCACGAGCACACGCTGCGTCTGGGACGCCAGCTCCTCGAGGAGACGGCCCTGCTTAACGCTCGACCCGTCGTCGACGAACGACTCTAGGAGCGCCTCGTCGTTCTCAGCGAGCACTTCATGGAGGGCCGAGCGGTCGGCGACAGGCTTGACGAACGCATCTCGCGTGCCCAGGTCACCCGGCGTCGACATCGGGACCACCACGACCCCGAGACGCTCCGCAACGGCCCGGAGCACCCGGTCCTCATCCGCGCCGGCACGGTCGATCTTGTTCAGGAACAAGAGCGTCGGTATCCGCAGCCGCTGAAGCGCACGCATCAGGATGCGGGTCTGGGGCTGGACGCCCTCGACCGCGGAGATCACGAGCACCGCGCCGTCGAGGACGCTCAGCACCCGCTCGACCTCCGCAATGAAATCCGGGTGGCCCGGAGTGTCGATCAGGTTGACGTGGACGTCGCCGAGCGCGAACGACGTGACAGCGGACTTGATCGTGATCCCTCGCTGGCGCTCGAGGGCCAGGGTGTCGGTCTGGGTCGTTCCGGCGTCGACGCTTCCGATCTCGTCGATGACGCCGGCTTCGTACAGCAGCCGCTCGGTAAGGGTGGTCTTACCGGCGTCTACATGCGCCACGATTCCAAGGTTGAGCTCTCTTTGCGACACGCGTCATTCCCTCCAAGTGGATCCCAAAGGACTTGTGGACGGGTATGAACGTGCGCACCGCTCCTCCTTGGTCGCTCGGCGCTGAACGTACCGGCGAATCATACGCGTCGGTTTTCGGGTAGATGTGTACGACGTGCGCGCGACCCTCATGCACGGAGCCGGCGACGTCCGTGTCGAGCACGTCCCTGACGCAAACCTCGTCGAGCCGACCGACGCCGTCGTTCGCCTCACGCGCTCGGCGATCTGCGGCAGCGATCTGTGGCCGTACAAAACGATGGAGCCGGACGAGCACGGTCGGCGCATGGGGCACGAGTTCATCGGGGTCGTCGAGGACGTCGGCGCGGACGTGCGCACGATCCAGAAAGGCGACCTCGTCGTCACGCCGTTCGTCTGGTCGGACGGCACCTGCGTCTTCTGCCGCGCCGGGTTGCAGACCTCCTGCCTGCACGGCGGGCGGTACGGCCTCGACGGCGTGGACGGTGGACAGGGCGAAGCGGTACGTGTCCCGAGCGCGGACGGAACGCTCGTCGTCCTTCCGGTCGGTCCCGACGACGAGCTGATGCCGTCGCTGCTCACGCTGTCAGACGTGATGGCGACCGGGCACTACGCGGCTCTGTGCGCGCAGGTCGGTCCCGGCAAGACGGTGGCGGTCGTCGGAGACGGTGCGGTCGGGCTCTGTGGGGTGATCGCCGCTCGGCGGCTCGGGGCCGAGCAGATCATCATTCTCGGCAGCCACGAGGACCGGACCGCGCTGGCGAAGGAGTTCGGCGCGACAGACGTGGTCAGCGAGCGCGGCGAAGAGGCGGCCGCACGCGTTCGCGAGTTGACCGACGGTCTGGGCGCCCACTCCGTCCTGGAGTGCGTCGGCTACGAGGAGGCGACGCTCACCGCCTTGAAGAGCGCTCGAGCGGGCGGCGCGGTCGGACGGGTCGGGGTTCCGCAGTACGGCTCGGTTCCCGAGGCCGTCGAGACGTTCTTCGACAACGTCACGATCTCCGGCGGCCCTGCACCGGCCCGTGCGTACATCGAGGAACTGCTGCCGGACGTGCTCGAAGGCACGATCGCACCCGGTCGCGTCTTCGACCGGGTCGTGGGCCTCGACGAGGTGCCTGACGGTTACCGGGCGATGAACGACCGGGAAGCGTTGAAGGTGCTCATCGAGCTTTAGTTACGGGCCAGTTGTGACCCATAGCCCGCGTAGGCCGGACCATGCCGGAATATAGGTCCATAGACCCATTGCCGCGCTCCCGGGGGGCTGACACTCTTTCGGGGGACACAACTGCGGCGTCCTTGGGGGACGAGAGAGGGGCCTTTTGCTTTCGGCGTTGGTGCGCTTGGCGCACCGATTTCACGTACGGCCGGTTCTTCCCGTGCTCGGGCTCTCGCTCCTCGCCCTGGGAGTCCTCGCGAGCGCGCACGCGAGCACGGGCGGCCGGGCTCTCAGTGGCCACCAACCTCTCTTTTCCGTAGACGGCGACGACAGCCCGCGGATCTCGATCGGGGATGCCACGGTCGCCGAGGGCGACTCCGGAACGACCTCGATGACCTTCACCGTCTCGCGAAGCGGTGACTCCCACGGCACGAGCAGCGTTCACTACGAGACCGAGGGCGTGACGGCGACCTCGGGCGTCGACTTCGCGCCTGCCTCGGGAATGCTGAGCTTCCCGACGGGAGTCACGACCCGAACGCTCACCGTCGACGTCACCGGTGACCGCCTCGACGAGTCCGACGAGGTGCTCGCCGTCAACCTCTCGAACCCGACGGGCGGGCACATCGTCGACGGGCAGGGCCTGGGCACGATCACGGACGACGACAGCTCGCCGACGGCCGACTCGCAGAACGTGGCGACGGACGAGGACACCGCGCTTCCCGTGACCCTGTCCGCGACCGGTGACGGCGACCCGCTCACGTACACCATCGTCAACGCGCCCGGCCACGGAACGCTCGCCGGCTCCGGAGCGAGTCAGACGTACAGCCCGGAGCCGAACTACAACGGTCCGGACAGCTTCACGTTCCGGGCGAGCGACGGAGTGAACGACTCGAACCTCGCGACCGTCTCGATCACGGTCAACCCGGTCAACGACCCGCCGGTCGCGAGCCCCAACTCCGCGCTGCTCGCCGAGGACAGCTTCGCGCTCGTGCCCCTGCCGGCGACGGACGCCGACGGCGATCCGCTCACCTACTCGATCGTCGAGCAGCCCGCACACGGCGCGCTTTCGGGCTCCGGCGCGAGCCGCACGTACACGCCGGCCCCGAACTACAACGGCCCGGACTCGTTCACGTTCGAGGCGAACGACGGCACCGCCGACTCGAACACGGCGACGGTCTCCCTCACCGTCCTGCCGGTGAACGATGCGCCGGTTGCGGTCGACGACGCGGCGTCCGTCGCCGAGGACGGCTCGATCCCGGTCGCAGTGCTCGCGAACGACTCGGACGTCGACGGCGACGGCCTCTCGGTGACGTCGGTCGGTGCGCCCGCCCACGGCACCGCGGTGCTCCAGCAGGACGGGACCGTCCTCTACACGCCTGCCGCGAACTACAACGGCGGCGACAGCTTCACGTACGCGATCTCTGATGGGAGTGGGGGGTCCGACTCGGCCTCCGTTGCGTTGACGGTGACGCCGGTCAACGACGCGCCGGTGGCGACGGACAGCTCGGCCCAGGTGGCCGAGGACTCGCCCGAGGACGTCCAGCTCCACGCAACCGACATCGACGGTGACCCGCTCACGTACGCGATCGTCACGCCGCCTGCGCACGGAACGCTGTCCGGCTCGGGAGCGACGCGCACCTACACGCCCGACCTTCACTATTTCGGCCCGGACTCGTTCACCTTCAAGGCGAACGACGGCACCGCTGACTCGAACGTGGCCACCGTCAGCATCACCGTCACGAGGCGCGATCCGGCGACGGTCAACATCACCGACGTCTCGACGCAGGAGGGCGATGCGGGCGAGACCGACGCCGTGTTCACGGTCTCGATCTCCCAGCCGCCGACCGGCACCGTCGTCATCGACGCGGCGAGCACCGACGGGACAGCCCACGAGCCGGGTGACTACGGCGCGATGACCACCCGCCTGACGTTCGACCCCGGGCAGAGCAGCAAGACCGTCGTCGTCAAGGTGCACGGCGACACGCTCGACGAGCCTGATGAGAACTACCTCGTCAACCTGACCGTCGTCTCCGGCGACGTCGTCCTCGGCGACGGCCAGGGCGAGGGCACGATCGTCGACGACGACCCGCTGGCCGCGCTCGCTGTCGGGGACTCGAGCGTCACCGAGGGCAACTCGGGCACGAGGACCGCATCGTTCGCGGTCACGCTCTCGTCCGCCAGCGGGAAGACGGTCTCAGTCGACTGGCACACGGCCGACGGGACAGCGCAGGCGCCGGCCGACTATTCGAGCGCCGGCGGCACGCTGACCTTCGATCCGGGCGAGACGACGAAGCAGGTCAACGTCTCGGTCAACGGCGACACGCAGATCGAGCCCGACGAGACGTTCCTCGTCCAGCTGACGGGTGCAGCGAACGCGACCGTCGAGGACGACACCGGAGTGGGGACGATCGTCAACGACGACTTCGCCGGCCCGCCGCCTCCGCCGCCGCCACCACCACCGCCGCCGCCCCCGCCGCCACCGCCCCCGCCACCTCCTCCACCACCTCCGCCTCCGCCGCCACCCCCGCCTGCTCCGCCCGCCTCGCGAGAGCCGCGCACGCTCCTCGGCTATCGCTGCACGATCATGGGCACGCCCAAGCGCGACGTTCTCATGGGCACGAAGCACCGCGACGTGATCTGCGGGCTCGGCGGGAACGACACGTTGCGCGGGCTCGGCGGAAACGACGTGCTGATCGGAGGCGCCGGCAGTGACCGGCTCGTCGGCGGGCGCGGCCAGGACCTCCTGCTCGGCGAGCGCGGGGCGGACCTCATGCTCGGGCGCAAGGGCGCGGATCGCATGCGCGGCGGGGACGGCGCAGACCGCATGGACGGCGGCAGCGGCTCCGACCGCCTCGCGGGCGGCCCAGGCGACGACTACCTGAACGGCGGCCCCGGGAGCGACCTGCTCATGGGCGATCGCGGCAACGACTACATCGTGGGGCTGACCCCGCCGGATCGCCTCCGCGGCGGGCCCGGAACCGATCTGTGCCACACGAAGGGCGTAGCGATTTGCTCCTAGGCGGCTTCCGTCCGGGCTTGCTCACGGCGCTCGCGATCGCGGGTGCGCTCGTTGCCGCGTCGACCTCCTTCGGGAGCGCGGCCCCGGCCGGGGTGGGCTGCACACCGATCGTTCGCACGCTCGAGAACGGCGATCCTGCGATCACCGACGGCGCGGTCCGGGTCCCGGTCGACGGGCTCGGCGCGTTCGGGCGCGGGGCGGTCGCCGGCGCCGACGCGATCTTCAACCCGCCCGGCGGCTTCGCGCCGCTCGGCACGACGTACACGTCGAATCTCTACCTGAGCACCGCGGGTCGCATGCTCGCCGACGACTGCGTCGACGGACAGGTTCAACTCCTGTCCGAGAATCCGCTCACCACGCGGCTTCAGCTCGGGTCGCTGCAAGTCGACGTCCGCCAGGAGCTCGGGCCGGTGACGCTCGGAGGGTCGACCCTCCGGCAGACGTACACGCTCACGAACACCGGCGGCTCGGACATCGCTGCTCACCTCGTCCGGCACCTCGACGGCGACCTTCGCTTCAACGGAAGCACCGACGACGGCGCCGCGGCCAGCGGTCCAGACGGCCACACGCTCACGGAGTTCGACTCGACGTCGACGGGCGTCCCGCGTGTGCTACTGCAAGTCGCGGGTGCGCTCGGGAGCAGCGAGACGCCTGACGAGTGGACGATTCAACCCTTCAACTACCGCCCCGTGATCGAGGGCGCCGGGGGGATTCCGGCCGGGGACAGCGGCCTCGTCTTCAACGACGCGAACGGCGATCTCGTTGCGGACAGCCCCTACGACGTCACGCTCAGCCAGCAGTGGAACGCGACGGTCGCGCCCGGCGCCAGCGTGGCACTCGAGACCTCGACCCGGTTCGACGCGGAGGACCGGAGCCCGACGGCGGTCGACGATTCCGCGCGCACGGGGCGTGACCAGTCAGTCGACGTCGACGTCCGCGCCAACGACAGCGATCCCGACGGCGACGCGCTCACGGTCGACAGCGTCACTCAACCGGCGCATGGCTCCGCCGCGATCCAGGCCGACGGGACCGTCCGCTATGCGCCGGCGAGCGGCTTCGAGGGCAGGGACAGCTTCACGTACACGGTCGGCGACGGCCGCGGAGGCGCCGCGACCGCCGAGGTCTCGGTCAATGTCGCGACCTACACCCTGAGCGTCACGAGGACCGGCAACGGCGGGGTCACGAGCACGCCACCCGGAATCGACTGCGGCACGACCTGCAGCGGCGACTTCGTCAACGGTTCGACCGTGACGCTCGTCGCGCATCCCGACCCCGGCTGGACGCTCGGCGGGTGGAGCGGAGCGTGCACAGGCACGGGCTCCTGCACGGTGAGCATGGACGCGGCCAAGTCCGTCAACGCCGACTTCCTGCCTCCCCCTCCGACCCCCGGGTCGACCGCCAACCTGTCGCTCGCGAGCGGCACGGTCTTCTTCAAGGTTCCAAGCTCCGACGACACGGTCCACCTCGCAGGTTCGGCGCAGGTGCCGATCGGGACCGAGGTCGACACGACCGACGGCGTCGCGAAAGTGACGGTCGCGCGCGGCCCCACGCTCGACACGAGCGAGTTCTACGACGGCGACTTCACCGTCCTGCAGCCCGGCCCGAAGGCGCTCGGCGAGCTCCGGCTCAAGGGCGGCAACTTCCTCGACTGCGTGTCCTCGTTCCGCGCACTGGCGAAGAAGCGCCCCCTCCGCCGTCTCTGGGGCAGCGGCAAAGGGCACTTCAGGACTCGCGGCCGCTACTCGTCGGCGACCGTACGTGGGACGAAATGGTTGACCGAGGATCTCTGCGACTCGACTCGGATCACGGTCGTCCAGGGCGTGGTGCTCGTGCACGACTTCGTCCGCAACGTCGACGTCAGCGTTCCGGCGGGCCACAGCTACCGAGCCAACGCACTGCCGCGCAGTGTCCGTAATGCCGGCTGCACGATCGTCGGCACGGAACAGCGCGACTTCCTGCGCGGGACTCCCGGGAGGGACGTGATCTGCGGCCTCGGCGGCGACGACGTCCTGTTCGGGATGGGCGGCGACGACCGGCTGATCGGCGGCCCTGGCAACGACAGGATCCTGGCCGGCCCCGGCGACGACGTCCTGGTCGGGAACGCGGGCAAGGACTTCCTGAAGGGAGGCGCCGGCCACGACGTGCTCGAGGGCGGCGACGGGAACGACTTCATGGCCGCGCACGACGGCGGCCGCGGGAACGACCGTCTCACCGGCGGAGGCGGACGCGACCTCTGCTACACGGACTACGTTCGGGTCTGCCCGTAGGGGGTGGGCGGGGCATGCCCCGCTCCTGCCTGTCTGAGGGGCTTCCAGGCGTCGGTACAATTGAGCCGTGGGCTGGCTCTGGATCGCTCTGCTCACTTGTGCCGTGGCAGTTCTGGTCGCTGCCGAGTGGCCTCGTCTGACCACCCGCTTCGGGTGGGAGGGGCGACGCTCGCGCTCCCGCCGCCGCCAGAAGGCCCAGCTGAAGCTCCTGCGCACCGAGGACGACCCTGACGAGTTCGCCGCCAGCGTCGAGCGCGACCTCGCGCAGCTGCCGACGACGAACGAGCGCGACCGCGACCTGAGCTAGGCGGCCCCTAGCGCACGCGGAACGCGGCGTGGAGGCGCGCCGTGTTCGGCAGGATCTTCGGCACGTTCTCCATGTTCTTCGCCTCCTGGTAGTCGGAGACGCGGACGCTGAAGCGATGGCGGCCGCGCCGGAGCCCCTTCATCGACGCCGTGACCTCCTTCCGTCCGGCGTCGTAGTGCGACGCCCGCACGAATCCGTCGACGGAGACCTGGACGAACACCGGGTCGATCCCGGCGCCGTTGTCGACCGCGTGCACACGCAGCCGTCCGCCACGCGTCGAGATCAGCTTCAGGCGCGGCGGTGTCGTGTCGTTGATCCAGAAGCGGAAGGTGAACGGTCCGGCCCCAGCGGCCGTGCCGCTGTCGAAGACGACGTCGTATTCACCCAACGCCGGGAGCACCCCTCCGGCGATGGGCATCGGAACGCCGTTCGCCGGGAGGTACGGATTCGCGTTGAACGGGAGCCCGATCTCGCCGAGCAGCTGGTTCTCGTCCCCTGCACGGACGACTCGCGGCTCGATGCCGTGCACCCCGCCGAGGACCGCGACCCCGAAGTTCGCGACCGGGCGCGTCACCGAGACGCGGAACACCTGCTCAGGGCCGAGCAGTGAGCGCGAAATGCCGAGGATCCGCCCATCGTCCGGGTAGCGGTACGAGTCGACGAGCGCCGGGTGCCCACGCGTGTCGCCGTGGTACGTCCCGGTGCGCGTGAGCGGTGTCGTCTGCGCCAGGCCGAGCTTGGGCGCGGCCACTCGGAACCAGAACGGGATCCGCCTGCGGTCGGAGCCTCGCTGGAGCACGACGAACCCCGTGTGCGTGCCCTCGGCCGCTCCCGGGGACGCGGTCGCCGTGATCAGGAGCGGGCCGGGGACGGTCGCCACGGGCAGCACGGTCACCGACGCACCGGCGGCCGGCTGCTGAAGCGTCGTGCTCACGGCCCAGTCGCCCGCGCCGCCGCCGGCATCGGAGAGCGCGACCTGCCGCGGCGCCGAGCCGCCCGGCGCGACGAATCCGAAGGCGAGGCTCGTCGGCGAGGCGAAGACGAGGGGCCGGTCGGCGCGGACGAGGTCGATCGTCCCGCCGCCCTCGCGGGTCGTGTCCGCCTCGCCTCCGCCGGGGCCGAGCACCGGCTTCCCGGTCAGGACGAGCGCGGACTTGATCTGCTCGACCGTCCAGCCGCGATGACGCTGGCGGAGCAGGGCGGCGGCGCCGGCGACGTGCGGCGACGCCATGCTCGTCCCGCTCAAGCTCACCCACAGGCCTTTGCGGCGGGGCACCGACGAGAGCACGTCCTCGCCGGGCGCAGTCACATCGGGCTTCATGCGCAGCGACAACGGCGTCGGCCCGCCCGAGGAGAAGGAGGAGATGAACGGGCCGCTCTGGCTCTCTGCGGCGGCCGTGATCGCGCTTGCAGAGCTGCCCGGCGATGCGACCGACCCTGCGCCGAGCTCCTCGTAGTCGTTCCCCGCCGCGACGACCGGCACGACTCCGGCTGCAGCGGCGCCGTCCAGCGCACGCGCGACGATGTCGCGGCTCGGATCGATTTCCGCCTCGCCGAGCGAGAGATTGATCACGTCCATCCCGTCGCGGACCGCGGCCTCGATCCCGGCGACGATCTCCGCCGAATTCCCGTTCAGTCCGAATTCGCCGTCGGGGACCGTGAGGACCTTGTAGTTCCCGAGGTAGGCCTTGGGCGCGACGCCGGAGACGCGACGCGTGCGGCCGGCGAGCGTCCGGTAGTTGCCGGCCGCGATCCCGGCCACATGGGTGGCGTGCTCCGAGTTCAGCGGGTCATAGGGTCGCCGCGCGTACTTCCACTTCGGCGCTCGGGGCGCGAAGGCGCGGGCCACGATCACCTTCGCGTCCGTAAAGCGCCTGTTCCCCTTCGGGAACCCGCGCGGCATCCTGTATCCGTGCGCGCGGAAGTAGGGATGGACGCGGTCGATGCCGTCGTCGATGATCCCGATCTTCACGCCCTGGCCGGCGCTCGAGAGCCGAGGGCCCCAGAGCGCGGGTGCTCCGATGAAGCTCGGCGTCGTCGTGCGCAGCGCGTGGTAGCTGACGTTCGGATAGACCTTCGTCACGCCGTCGACGCTCTGCAGGCGGTCGACCTCGCTCTGAGGAAGCCGGACCGCGAGACCGTCGAGGACGGTCGAGTAGCGCCTTTGCACGGTCAGCTCGGGCACGGTTCGGGCCAGTCCAGCCTCGACGCTGCCCTGGACCGCGCTCAGCGTGCGCACCTGACCGCCGCGGGCGAGCGGCGGCGCATCGAGCGCGAGGATCACCTCGACGAGCGGTCCGCGGGCAGCCGTAGGAGCCTGCGACTGGGCACCCGCGAGGGCGGGGACCGAGACCAGGGCGACGATCGAAAGAAGGGCGACCCGCTTCAGGGAAAACATGGTAGAGCGCAGGGATTGTGCCCGCGATTCGTGGGCAAAATGTGAACGACAGGAGCGCGGCTAGAATTGCCCGGCCCGCGGATGTGGCGGAATTGGTAGACGCGCACGGTTCAGGTCCGTGTGGGGGAGACCCCGTGGAGGTTCAAGTCCTCTCATCCGCACTATGCCGTTGAGGGTCCAGCCGCTCAGCGGAGTCAGGCGATTCGGCGAGGTGGTCGTCATTAGGCCCGCCGTGAGTTTGAGAAGAGGATCACCCGCCGAGCGTCGAAACATCTAGCCGAGAGCCGGAGCGCCTTAAGCGTCCCAGGGAAGTCCTGACCACTGGCTGCAGTAGGTTGGACTTCGGCGGCTCCGGCTCTCCTCACCAAACGTCCCCCACCGACGGAAAGCGAACCGGCCGGATTCTCGGACAACCTCACGCTACGTCTCGTCCCCGCCGCCGGCTAGTCGCTCTCTCGGCCATGGCCCATAGCGTCCGGGCGGCCTCCTGGTGGGCGACACCCGTGAGCGCAACAAGGCTGGCTGCGGCCAGAGCGGCCTCGTCGATCGTCGCGTAAGGATCCTCCTCGAGGAAGCGGAGAAGCCAGCGAGCGGCGACCCGCGGGTGACGGTGGGGCTCCCTTGCGGGGCGGCAAGCACGGTCAGTTCGAGCGCGTCCGCGAGACTGAGTCGCGGCAGGTTCCGGCGCTTCAGCGCCCGCTGGAAACTCGCATAGGGATGACCCGCCGTGCCCGAAGTTCCTCCTTCCGGGGGCCGGTGTCATCAGTCTGGAGCTCAAAGGCATTGGCGAGACGCTCTAGGATGGCAACAAGCATGTCGTCGCAAGAACCCGAAGACGAAACAAGCAGACCGCCCAGCTCGCAAATCCCGAGCAAGGGTGAAGCGAAGCTTCGGGACGAACTCACCGGGGCCGAAAGGATTGCTGCGGGCAAGACCGAACGCCCGAGCGTCCAGAAGCCCCCATGGTGGAAGTTCTGGCGCCGCTAGCCGGCTACGTCGTTACAACGCGATTCACGGTGCTCGTCGTCGAGCCCGCTTGAGAGTTACCGTCGTCCAACGGTGAGCGCCACCGGGTAGCCGCGCCGCTTGGTTGTGCCGGGTCGCGGGCTCTGGCGGATCACACGGCCGACCCGCCTGGAGTGGGCGCGGCGAACGCGTCCGAGCCCGCAGTGCCTCCGCCGAATCTTCAGCTTGGCGGCTCCGAGTCGGAGCCCGAGCACTCTCGGGACGAAGCAGGGGCTCGGAGGCAGCGAAGGCGGGGGCGGTGGTGGTGGAGGCGGTGGTGGTGGAGGCGACGGTGGTGGAGGAGGTGGAGGCGGTGGCTGTAGGACGGTCGTGCCCCTCAGCCGGTACACCTGGTCGGGGCCGGGTTGCCCGAGGCACGTGATGCGCTGCGCCCAGGTCGTGCAGCCTGTTGCGAAGCCGTTGCCCGGGTTCTGCCAGGCTGCGGCCGCGTTTGCCAGAACCGTGCGGTTTCTCCAGTCCCATTGGCCGTTCGTCTCGTACGCCTGGTTCGCCTGGACGGACACCCAGTAGGTGCCCGTGCCGAGGGTCACCGGCGAGGCGAGATCGATGACGAAGCTCGGCCCGTTGGTGAAGGTCTGGTTCGGGCGAGCCTGGAGCAGCGTGTCGGGCAGGTCGCCGGCGCCGTTCGCGTAGAAGTTGACGTTGACCGAAGTCGCCGGACCTGGGGCGTCGAAGTACGAGCCCTCGACATCCACGCCGTCGATCGTCCACGTTTCAGCGTTCGGGACGGCGAAGTCGTCGGCCAGCTCGTCGTCGAACTGGTTCCACGACTCCTCGAAGTTCTGCGAGTGCGAGGCCCATTCTCCGGGGTTGTCGTACTGGTCGTAGATCGTGTCCGGGGGCGGAGGTGGCGGTGGTGGCGGTGGTGGAGGCGGTGGCGGGTCATTGCTCCTGGTGATCGTCAGGCCCCAGTTGACGAGCTTCCCCATGTTCCCGGCGGCATCGTCGACCACGTAGAGCTTCCATTCGCCGTCCGGGTCTGTCCCGTCAAAGACCGAGAGCGCACTGCCGCCGCTCGGGGTCGGCGCGGGGGACGGGAACGGATCGCCGGCGCCGTAGTTGAACGGCTGATACGAGCCGTCGATCAGTTGAGTTTCGTCAGGCAGGGGTGCACCGGCTTCGTCATCGAGGACGAGATTCAGGTTGGTGACGGCGGAGCCGCCGCCTACATCCGACATCACGATCGCGTTCTCGCCTCCCGGCCCCACGAGCAGCAGGTCGAGGTCGTCGGGGAAGGTGTGAGTCAGGCCCTGCAGGTGCAGGTTCACGTCGGTGATCACACCACCCGGCGGGCCCGAGATGAAGCACGTCGACGGATAGGGAATCCCCACCCCGCTGTCCGGAATCGTGATCCCTTGACCGCCGGCGGGCGGGGGGTAACAGGCTCCATCGGGTTGGAAACTCGTCCTGGCAGGCGCCACACCAGCAGGTCCTGGACGGGAAACGTCTTTGGCACCGACTGCGCCTGCTGCCGTGGCGAGTGCGCCTGCTGCCGTAAGCGCAACGAGCGGGGCGATCCAAGCTCTCAACGAGACTCCCCTGTGGATGCGCCGAGTCTAGTTCCGCGATGGACAATCGCGAAGCCACGTCACGACACTGGACGGACTACGCTCTCCAGCATGCTGAGGAACCCCGTGGAGGTTCGAGTCCTCTCATCCGCATGCTTTGGCCACGCTCGAACGTGAGATCGACCGCCTCTACGCGCTGCCGCTGGACGAGTTCACGGCACGTCGCAACGAGCTCGCCAAACGCCTGAAGAAGGACGGCGAAGAGGAAGCCGCCGAGCAGGTGACCGCGCTCGTCAAGCCGAGCGTGCCCGCGTGGACGATCAACCAGCTCGCCAGGCGCCAGAAGAAAGAGGTGCAGGCGCTGCTCACGACCGGCACGCGGCTCCGTAAGGCTCAGGAACGAGCGCTGGCGGGCGGCGGCGCGGATGCCCTCACGTCGGCGCGGGCCGAAGAGCGGGAGTCCGTCCGCGACCTCACGCAGCGGGCAATCGAGATCCTCGAGGAGGCGGGACGGCCGGCGACTCGCACCGTGCTCGAGCGCATTCGCGCAACCCTGGGCGCTGCGGTCCTGACCGACCCGGAGCGCGCTGCGCTCAAGGCCGGACGGCTGACGACCGAGGTGCAGGTCTCCGGCTTCGACGCCCTGGCGGGGATCAGGCCCGCAGCACCGAAGACCGGGCAGCGGGACGAGCTCGCGGAGCGCCGGGAGAAGAAGGTCGAGCGCGAGCGGCAGCGCGCCCGGCTGGAGAAGCGCGCACACGAGTTGGCCGACCGGGCGGAGAAGGCCGAGGAGGCCGCCGAGCGCGCCGAGGAAGCCGCCGCAGATGCGCGAGACCTCGCCGACGAGCGCCGGCGGGCCGCGGACGTGGCCGCCGACGAGCTCGCCGCGTTCGACCAGGATGCCGGCTAGAGCCCTAGCCGGTGTTCTCGCGCCGCCACGTGTCCCACAGCTCGGGATGGTTGGCGAGCGTCTCCGGGTCGCCGCAGCAGTTCCACGTGTAGGTGAAGAACCCCTGGGCGCCGCCCGCCTTCCAGCGGTCGACGATCGTCTGCAGCTCCCCCGGTGAGGGCACCCGGTAGTAGTCGTCGCCGAACGACTGCGGCGCCCCCCAGGGATGCTTGACGCCCGCGCGGCGGGCCGTGCTCAGCGCCGCGTCGATCTTCGAGAGCACGCAGCCGTTCACGTGGGAGCACGGGTAGGTGGACAGGATCATCACGTCCGTCGAGTTCGCAAATGCGGTCACGTCGGCCTGCCGGTCCTCGGCGATCGCGGTCAGCGCGGTCGGGTCGATGCTCTTCACGAGCCGGCCGCGCGCGCGGATCTGCTGGACCGCGTTCGGGCAGCTCGCCGTGTGCGGCTCGTCCGCCACGTAGTACATGACGCTCGCCGGGTTGTCCCTGACCGCGGTGACGCGCGACGTCACGGTCGCGTCCGACCAGCTAAACGTGCACGTGCCGCTGTCGTATCCGCCGAGGTAGAGCATGCCCGTCAGCCCGTAGGCGCGGATCTCGTCGAGAGCCGGCTTCGACGGACTGACGATCACGGTCCGGAAGCCGAGGTCGGCGATGCGCGCGTAATCCGCTCCGGTCGTCGTGTAGATCCCGCTGCCGAAGGGGGTCAGGCTGCCCGAGGCGCCCCCGGCTCGAAACGGCGAAGTCGAGCCCGAGAGGCCGACCGTCAGCGTGAC
The DNA here is from genome assembly GCA_963850415.1 of uncultured Actinomycetes bacterium. GTDB lineage: Bacteria > Actinomycetota > Thermoleophilia > Gaiellales > Gaiellaceae > VAXT01. The sequence continues at coordinate 776,750 of CAWKLE010000002.1, read as the reverse complement.
GGCTGCGATCAGGAGCAGCCGATGTCGCATCGCGGTCCCCGACCTTAGTCGAAGGCCGGCCTCTAGTCCTCGCCGTCCCAGTAGTCGAGCATCGGACCCGGCCGGCTGAGCAGGATCCGCTCGCCGCCGGCGCTCCGCGCTCCGACCTTCCCGCTATCCGGGTACTCGACGATGTCGGGAGCGACCAGCGTCGAGATCATCAGAACGCGGATCGGCGCGTCGGTCCGGTTCGTGACCTGGTGGAACCCGTCCTTGCCCCGCCGGAAGACGGCGACGTCACCCTCCTTCAACTCCTGCTCGCCGGCCGCGGTGCGCAGCGTGGGCTGCCCGGTCAGGACGAGGAGCCACTCCTCGTTCGCGTGGTGCGTGTGGTACGGGAAGAGCTTGTGGCCGGGCTCGAGCTCGTACATGCTGCCGCCGATCAGCTCGGCGTTCAGCCGGTGGCCGATCCAGACGTCCTTCGACCGCCAGCCGTCGCGCTCCTCGGTGCGGTCCCACTCGTCGCCGTGGAGGTTGAAGACGTCCATCAGGGCAGCGCCGCGAGCACCTGCTCGGGATGGCCGTCGGGCTTGACGTTGTGCATCACCTTGGCCACGTTGCCCTCGGCGTCGATCAGGAACGTCGAGCGCTTGACGCCCCAGTACACCTTGCCGGCGAACTTCTTCTCGCCCCAGACGCCGTACTTCTCGGCGACCTCGTGCTCGGGGTCGGCCAGCAGCGTGAACGGGAGCGAGAACTTGTTCTTGAACTTGACGTGCGACGCCTCGTCGTCCGGGCTGACGCCGAGAACGACCGCGCCGCGCTGCTCGAACTCGGAGTACGCGTCTCGGAAACCGCACGCCTCGACCGTGCAGCCGGGCGTGTCGTCCTTGGGATAGAAGTAGAGGACGACGGGCTTCCCCCGAAGAGCTGACAGCGTGATCGACTCCCCCGAATCGCTGATCAGCGTGAAGTCCGGTGCGGGCTTCCCTTCCTCGACCATGCCAACCTCCTGTGCGTTGGAGCGAGCGTACCGCGCGGCGGAGCTAACGTACTTCGAGTTTCGTTGACCGGTAGGAGGATCATGGGCAGCCCAGGCAGCGAGAATGGTGCGTTCGCTCACCCGACCGAGGACGAGCGCGCGTCCCGCGGCAAGGCAGCTCGAGGCGACGTGCCCCGCCGCGTTCATGGCGACTGGTCCCCGCCTCCCGCCCGAGCCGATCCGGTCGCCGTGCTCCACGAGCAGGACAAGACGCGGGTGGCGGAGCTCGTGCCGATTCGCTACGGGCGAATGCTCGTCTCACCGCTGACGTTCTTCCGCGGCGCGGCCGCGATCATGGCGGCGGACCTCGCGGACGGGCCGAGGACCGGCCTCCAGGCGCAACTCTGCGGCGACGCGCACCTCTCCAACTTCGGCATCTTCGCCGCTCCCGATCGGCGGCTGACGTTCAACGTCAACGATTTCGACGAGACACTTCCGGGGCCGTTCGAGTGGGACCTCAAGCGCCTCGTTGCGAGCTTCGCCGTCGCCGGCCGTGAGCGAGGGTTCGGCCGCAAGGCGCGGGCACGAATCTCGTCCGCAGTGGCCCGTTCCTACCGCGAGGCGATGCGGGACTTTGCGTCCATGCGCACCCTCGACCTCTGGTACGCACGCATCGAGGTCGACGAGCTGGCGCGGTCGTTCATGGAGCAGGCCTCGTCCAGGGAGGCGAAGCGGTTGGAGCGGGACCTCGCCAAGGCGAGGACGAAGGACAGCCTCAAGGCCTTCGCGAAGCTGACCCAGGTCGTCGACGGGGAGCCGCGGATCGTGAGCGATCCGCCCCTGATCGTCCCCGTCGAAGAGCTCCCCGACGCAGGCCGGCCGGAGATCGCCCGCGAAACCATCGAGCGCGTGATCCGCGAGTACCGCCGTACGCTCTCCGGTGACCGCCGGCGGCTAGTGGAGCGGTTCCGCTACGTCGACGCTGCGCACAAGGTCGTCGGTGTGGGCAGCGTCGGAACTCGTGCGTGGATCGTGTTGATGCTCGGCCGCGACGTCGACGACCCGCTCTTCCTGCAGGCCAAGGAGGCCGGCGCGTCGGTCCTGGAGCCGTATCTCGGCAAGAGCGCCTACTCCAACCACGGCCAACGTGTCGTCGAAGGCCAGCGCCTGATCCAGTCCGGGAGCGACATCCTGCTCGGCTGGATCCGCGAGGAGGACGCCGACGGTGTCACGCGCGACTTCTACGTCCGGCAGCTCTGGGACGCGAAGGGCAGCGCGTCCGTCGAGACGATGACGCTGCCCAACCTGACGGACTACGGGCGTCTGTGCGGCTGGACGCTGGCCAAGGCACACGCCCGCTCGGGCGACCCGATCGCCATCGCCGCCTACCTCGGCAAGAGCGACGTCTTCGATCGAGCGCTCGCATCGTTTGCGGAGGCCTACGCGGACCAGAACGAGCGCGACCACGCAGTGCTCAAGGATGCCGTCGAGGAGGGCCGTGTCAGAGCAGAGACCGGCGTCTGAGTCGGCGACGAGCCGGGAACCATCGCAGCAGATGGTCGAGCGGGCGAAGGCCTGGTACGCCCTCGAATTCGGGTCGCGTGCTGACTTCGACGACCCCCAGCGCCAGTGGCGGCGGCTGTTCGCCGAAGCTCTGGGCACGTTCTTCCTCGTGCTCGTCGCCGCTGGCGCTGCCGTGGTCGACGCGAAGAGCAACGGCGCGATCGGCCGCAGCGCTGCCGTCACGGCGCCGGGCCTGATGGTGATGGCAATCATTCTGTTCATGGGCGCCGTGTCGGGAGCCCATCTCAATCCCGCGGTCACGCTCGCCTTTGCGGCGCGCCGTGATTTTCCGTGGCGACGGGTTCCCGGGTATGTGCTCCTTCAGCTCGTCGGGGCGACGCTCGCCTGCCTGTTCCTCTGGGCCGTGCTCGGGAAGGCCGGCGAGCTCGGAGCGACCGAGCCGGGCGCCGGCATCCACGCGTGGCAGGCGATGCTGATGGAGTTCGTCCTCACGGCGGGGCTCGTGAGCGTGATCCTCGGCACTGCGTCCTCGGCCCAGAACGTCGGTGCGTTCTCAGCGATCGCGGTCGGCGGCTACATCGCCCTCGCCGGGCTCTGGTCGAGCCCGATCAGCGGCGCCTCGATGAACCCGGCGCGGTCCTTCGGCCCCGATCTGGCGAACGGCGACTTTGCCAACTATTGGGTCTACATCGTTGGCCCGATCGCCGGCGCGATGATCGCGGTCGGGATCGCGTATGTGCTCCGCGGTCGTGGCGGAGATCTCGGCGGGATCAGAGCTGCTCGCGGCGCCGAGTGAAATTCAGGGCCTGCTCGATCTGTTTGCGCCCGTAGAGTTCACCGATGCTCACTGCGCACCACACCGTCGCGTTCCTCGTGCTCGGGGTGACGGTGCTCTCCGCGCTCTGGGGCTGGATCGCCTACTTCCGCCGGGGCACCGCCGGGACGACACTCGCGCATCTCCTGACGCTCTGCCAGACGCTGCTGGTCGCGCAGGTCGGGCTCGGGCTGCTGCTGCTCTCGAGCAATCACCGCGCCGGCGAACAGCTCCACTATGCCTACGGGACGTTCGCGCTCCTGGCGGTGCTCAGCCCGTGGTTCTACGCGCCGAAGGAGCCCCGGAAGCGGCTCGCCTGGTTCTCGGGAGCGACGCTCGTGGCCGCCGCGCTCGCCGTCCGCGCCTACACGACCGCCTGATGCTCTCCCGGATGAACCCGACGCTGCGCGGCTTCCTGATCGTCGCGCTGATCGCGGTCGTCGTGGTCGTGCTCAACCTCTACGTCGCGCTCGCCTCCCTGTTCCTGCTCGCCCGGATCGCGTTCTTCCTCGCGATCGCCTTCTTCGTCTATCTGCTCTGGCGGGACCGGCGCGACGACATTTCGACCTGGTCGACACGCGCGAAGTTCGCGTTCTACGGAGGAGGCTTACTGATCCTGGTCGCGATCGGCGCGTTCATCCTCGACCGCCCCGCGGGCCTGCCGGCGCTCGCGTTCGTGCTCATCGTCGGCCTGTCCGCGTTCGCCATGTACCGCACGTGGCGCGATCAGCACACGTACAGCTAGGCGTCGCGCAGCGGCTCGAGGAAGTCGCGCTCGAGCTTCCGGCCCAGGCGCCACGACTCCGCGGGGTACGTCGTGCCGAGCTCGCGCGCCCGGGCCCAGAGCTCGATCGCTTTCTCGGCGCTGCCCCAGCGAGCCTCGACTGCGGCGAGCCCCAGGCAGGCCCCGCCTTCGAGGGCGCGCACGCCCGACTCCCCGGCCATTGCGCGTACCTCTTCCAGCGAGCTGATCGCCTGCTCGCGGCGGCCCGCCTCGACGTCGAGGTACGCCTGAAGCTGAATCACGAACGCAAGCTCCCGGCCATAGCCGCCGTCCTCGCAGAGCGTGCGCGCCCCGGCCAGGATCGACTCGGCCCGTTCGGTCTCGCCCTCAGCGGCCACCACCTCCGCGAGGTTGACGGCGTGGATTGCGGCGTGCGCGTCCGCGGTTGAGTCGATCGCCTCCAGCAGCTCGCGCGCCCGCGGTAGGTCGCCGCGAAAGGCGGCCACCTCCGCCAGCCCTTCCTGCGCTGATGCGATGAGCGCCGGGTTTTCGAGCGCAAGAGCCTCTCGTTCGGAGCGCTGAAGGGCCTCCTCCGCCTCGTCGACTCGTTCGGCCAGGAGCAGAAGGCCCCCGATGTAATAGAGAGCAAACGCGTGGTGGAAGCGCATGCCGCCGGTCTCGAGCGGGGCGAGGCACCGCTCCAGGAGATCGAGCCCGCGCGCGTGCTCTCCGAGCTCGACGGATCCAACACCCAGGGCGAAGTGAGCGTACCCCTCGAGCACCGGGTCGACGTCGCCGCCGGCTGCAAGTCCGCGTTCGATCCAGTCGTTGGCTTCGCGCATCAGCCCACGCACCTGCCACAGCCAGCCGAGGTTGATCGCGATCGTCAACGCGCGCGTCGCGTCGCCGCGCTCCAGGGCGGCTTCGATCGCTCGCCGCATGTTGTCGCGCTCGAGATCGAACCTGGGGAGCCATTCGTCCTGGTTGCCCACCCTCCACGCCGGTTCCGCGGCGACGGCGAATGCACATGCCGACTCGATGAACCGGTCCTCCAGGAGCGAGAGCTCTCCCGATGCCTCGAGCAGCTCGGCCGCGTACTCGCGCAGCGTCTCGAGCATCCAGAACCAGGGTCCGGCCTCGGTCTCGCGCCGACGGACGAGGCTCTTGTCGAGCAGCGACTGGAGCGTGTCCGGGTCGGCCCCGCACACGTCCTCGGCCCGCTCGAGCGAGCAGCCGGCGACGAAGATCGAGAGCCTGCGGAAGAGGCGCCGTTCCTCGTCGTCGAGAAGGTCGTGGCTCCACTCGATCGTGGCACGCAGCGTCTGCTGGCGTGGATCGGCGTCCCGGCCGCCCTTGAGCAGATCGAGCCGTCCCGTCAGCCGCTCGAGGAGCTGCTCCGGCGAAAAGAGCGGCGTCCGGGCCGCTGCGAGCTCGAGCGCCAGCGGCAGGTCGTCGAGCCGCCGGCAGAGCTCGACCACTGACGGCGAGGGCTCGAGCTCGACGTCGAGCGCCAGGCTCCGTTCGAGGAAGAGCCGGACAGCGTCCTCCTCGTCGAGTGGAGCGACTGCGTAGACACGCTCTCCCTGGAGTTGGAGACGCTCGCGGCTCGTGACGAGCACGACGGGCCCGTCGATCGCCCTGATGGCCGAGAGCTCGTCAGCGAAACCGGGCAACAGGTGCTCCGCGTTGTCCAGCAGGAGGAGCTGCTTCCGCCCGCCGAGCTCGGACACGAGGGCGTCCGGCAAACCTTGGCCGGGCTCCTGGGTGACGCCGAGCGCTTCGGCCACTGTCGGCAGCACGAGCGCCGAGTCCCGCAACGAGGCCAGCGGCACCCAGGTGATCCCGGCGGGGAAGAGGTCGGCGGCGTCGGCCGCGGCCTGGAGTGCGAGCCGCGTCTTTCCGGTGCCGCCCGGTCCCGTCAGCGTGAGCAGTCGAGTGCTCGCGAGCAACTCTGCGACCTCGGCCAGGTCCTGCTCGCGGCCGAGGAACGGCGTCGCTGGTACCGGCAGGTTCGTCTGGTACAGGGTCTTCAACCGAGGGAACTGCGCGTCGCCGAGCTGCCAGATCCGCTCCGGCTCGCTCAGGTCCTTGAGCCGGTGCTCGCCGAGATCCAGGAGCCCACCGTCTGCTTCGAGCAGCTCGACCGTGGTCGAGGAGACCAGCACCTGTCCGCCGTGCCCGGCTGCCGCGATCCGCGCGGCGCGGTGCACGTCCGCGCCGACGTAGCCCTCGTCCGTCAGCAGCGGCGTGCCTGTGTGCAGGCCCATCCGCACCGGGATCGAGAGCGACTCCTGCGCCTCGCGGGCCGCTTCGAGAGCACCCGGTGCGGTCGGGAATGCGACGAAGAACGCGTCGCCCTGCGTGTCGACCTCGATGCCGCCGTGGCGGTCGAAGGCCTCGCGGAGGGCGCGGCGGTGCTCGCTCAGCTCGTCCGCGTACCGCTCCGCGCCGAGCTCGTGCAACAACTGCGTCGAGCCCTCGATGTCGGTGAAGAGCAACGTGACGGTGCCGGTGGGGAGCTCGCGCACGCCGACATCATCCTCCGGTGCAGGGGAGCTACGCCTCGACGCGGGCGGCGGCGCCGTCGAGCGCGTCGAGGGCGGCGCGGATCGGGACGTGCTGGCCGACGAAGATCGGCGTGTCCCGCTCCGTGTACCGGCTTGCCTCGGTGTCGCGCAGGCGGAGCATCAGGTGCATGAAGTCCGCGGGCTCGTCGCACTCGAAGGCGGTCATGAACTCCTGGTCGTCGATGCCGAACGAGTACGTCGTGTGGTTCGTGATGCCCGGGAACTCCTCGCGGCCGATGCGGATGTGCTCGTCCATCGCCTCTTGCCGCTGCTCCTCGGACAGGGCGTACCAGGGCCGTACTTTGACGAACGGGTAGACGACGAGGTACGGCTGGCCGCGCGGCACGATCTTCCGCGGCTTGCGCGCCTGCGTGTACTGCGAGGCCTTGGTCGTTGCCAGGTACGAGTACGGCGACTCGAGCCAGCCTGCGAGCGGGGTGCCGTTGAGCGCGGCGCCGAGCTCGCCGAGGTCCTCGTAGCGCTCGGTGATCTTCCAGAAGAAGAAGTCGCTGTCGGGACGGACTCCCGTAACCGTGTACGGGCGGAGTGAGGTCATGCGCCCGGCCCAGTCCTCGATCACCTCGGCGAACGCGTCCTTGCCGGCCACGCGCTCCTCGACGGGCAGGCGGCGCCAGGCTGGGTCGACCCGGAAGAACTGGTACGCGACGTACTGCCCGCTCACACCCTGATCTTAGAGCCGAGCTCCTGGCTGACGGCCAGGTGGACGGTGTTAGGGTGGCATTCCTTGCTCGTGTCCGTAGGCGATGTTCGGCTCTTCGTCGACGTCGACGGGGCGAAGCTCGTCCCCGACGGGATGACGATGCGGGAGCGGCCGACGATCGTCCTGCTCCACGGCGGCCCAGGCTTTGACCATTCCGCCTTCAAGGCGGTCTACGCGTCACTGGCGCAGATCGCACAGGTCGTCTACTACGACCACCGTGGAAACGGTCGCAGCGAGCATGGGCCCCACGAATTGTGGACTCTCGATCAGTGGGCCGATGACCTGCGGATTCTCTGCGACGTGCTCGGGATCGAACGTCCCGTCGTGTTCGGCGCGTCGTTCGGTGGGTTCGTCGCCCTCAACTACGCACTCCGACACCCGGATCATCCGGCCAGGCTGATCCTCGTGAGCACCGCGGCGCGCGATTCGTATGGACCGTGCGCTCGTCATGTTCGAGCGTCTGGGCGGAGCCGAAGCGCGCGCGGTCGCCGAACGTTTCTGGGCCGACCCGACACCGGACAACCAGGACGAGTTCCTGCGGGTGTGTTTTCCGCTCTACACCCAGCGACCCCAGCAGCCGGAGATCCTCGCGCGCGTCATGCGCAACCCTGCGGTCACCGAGCACTTCCGCCGGAGCGGCGAGGCGACAGGCTTCGATTTTCGGGAGGGGCTGGCTCAGCTGCAGTGTCCCGTCATGCTCCTGGCCGGTGAGCTCGACCCGATCATCACGATCGAGGATTCGCGGGATCTCGCGGCGTCGTTTCCCGCCGACCTGAGTCGGTTCCACACGTTTCCCGACGCGGGGCACATGCTTGCGCTCGAGCAGCCCGAAGCGGTGCTGGCCCTCATCCGTGAGTTCGTGGAAGAGGAAGCCGGAATCCCCGCGGCCCGCTAGCCGCAGTCGGCGAGCTTCCCGTCGCGTGCCTTCTTCGCGGCCGAGGCGATCGCGTCGAGGCTCGACTTCGGCTTCGTGTCCGTGTAGAACGGGCCCGACTGCCAGCGGTTGAGATCGGCCTCGTCGAAGAGGTGGAAGATGTAGACGGCGATCACGTTCGGCTGGCAGGCGGCGAGCTCGAACGCCTGCTTGTAGTACTCCGCCTGTGTCTTCTCAGGCACCGCGTCCTTGCCGAGCGGCGAGTCGGCGTTGGTGTACGAGCCCAGCTCGCTCGCCGGGATCAGCGACTGGACGCCGAACTCGGTGTACGCGATGGGGAGCTTCGAGCCGGCCTGGGCGGTGCCGTCGAAGGCCGCGCCGAGAAGCGCCACCAGCTTGTCGTAGTCGCCGAGCCCGAGCGACGTGCCGGTGTGCGGCTGCCCGGGCGGGATCGCGGAGCGCGTCTGGTACGGGTGGAGCGCGAAGACGTCCATGATCGGCTTCGTGCGGCCGCTGGCGCGATAGGCCGCGCCCATGTCGCGGATGAACTGCGTGGGCGAGTGCGTGGGCCGGGGCGATTCCGCGTCCTCGAAGCCCCGCGGCGCGAGGTTGCCGCCGTAGACCTTGATCTTCGAGGAGACGGCCTTCAGCGCGTCGTACGTGTGCGCGAGGAGCGAGGTGTAGGCCGGAGCGGCGATGTCCTGGCCGGACGAGTCGTACTGGTAGAGCCAGAAGGTGTTGAGGTTCGGCTCGTTCCAGACCGCGAAGCCGTCCACCGAGGGCAGGTCCCTCGCCAGCGTCGCCATGAACGCGGCGTAGCGGGTCTGCTGCGCGTCGGTCATCGGCGCGTAGCGGGGCCTCGCCGCGTAGACCGTGATCAGGAGCTGGAGGCCCTGGCTCTCGGTGGCGTGCGCGACGTTGCGGAGGATCTGCAGCTCGCCGGGATCGGGCTGCGTCTGGCCGGGCGCCCACGCGGTCGTGATGTTGAGCGCGCTGAACCCGGCGCGGCCCGCGAACGCGACTCGCTCGTCGGCCGTCTTCGCGTCAGGCCACTTCACCGCGTCCTCGAGCACACCGACGGTGATCGGGTGGCCGTGGTCGGCCGAGCGCAGGAAGAGCGCCCAGGCGCCGGCGGCGAGCGCCAGGGCGAGCACGACGGCGAGGAGCAGCACCCTGATCATCGGCACTACCCTAGATTCGATGGCGCGCAGAGTCCCGAACCTCGAGGACAAGCTAAAGGCACTCCCGGCGAAGCCGGGCGTCTACCTGTTCCGCGACGCGCGCGGCGAGGTGCTCTACATCGGCAAGGCGAAGTCTCTGAGGCCTCGCGTGCGGAGCTATTTCCAGGCCGGTTCGGACACGCGGACAGCGATCGCGCAGCTACCCGAGCGCGTCGCCGACCTCGAGGTGATCGTGACCGACACCGAGGTGGAGGCGCTCCACCTCGAGCAGAACCTCGTCAAGCGCCACCGGCCGCCGTTCAACGTGCGGCTGCGCGACGACAAGTCGTTCCCGTATATCGCGGTGACCGTCGAGGACGAGTACCCGCGGGTCATGTTCACGCGCGAGCGGCACCGGCGCGGGGTCGTCTACTTCGGCCCGTACGCGAACGCGAAGAAGGTGCGCGAGACGCTCGACGTGCTCAACCGGGTCTTTCCCTACCGGCCGTGCGAAGGCCCCCAGCCCGGGCGCCACTCGGGAATTCCGTGCCTCGACTACCACATCGAGCGCTGCCTGGCGCCCTGCGTCGGGTACGTGTCCAAGGAGGACTACCGGCGCGTAATCGACGGCGTGATCGAGTTCCTGTCCGGTGAGACGCGGCCGATCCTGCGCGAGCTCGAGGAGAAGATGCGCCTCGCGGCCGAGGACGAGCGGTTCGAGGAGGCGGCGCGCTACCGGAACCGTCTCTTCTCGGTGCGGCACCTGGCCGAGCGGCAGGCGGCGGACAAGCGGGCGGTGGGGACGATCGACGTGATCGGGATCGCGGCCGAGGACGATCGCGCCGCGGTTCAGGTCTTCCCGCTGCGCGACGGGAAGCTGATCGACCGCTACAGCTTCCATCTCGAGAACGCCGAGGGGCACGATCTGCCGACGATGCTCGAGGCGTTCATCCTCGAGTACTACGGGTCGGCGCCGAGCGTGCCGCCGCAGGTCGTCGTGCCGCGCGGGATCGGGGACACGGCTCCGCTGGCCGAGTTCCTGACGGCTCGGCGCGGGTCGCGGGTCGAGGTGCGCGTGGCCGAGCGTGGCGAGAAGCGGCGGCTCCAGGAGCTCGCGACCCAGAACGCGCGGGTGGCGCTCGCCTCGGACGCGGCGGTGGCGGAGCAGACGCGGCTGCGTCGGGTGGAGGCGCTCGAGGAGCTCCGCGAGGCGTTGAACCTCGAGGCGCTGCCGTTGCGGATCGAGTGCTACGACATCTCGAACATCCAGGAGTCCTCGGCGGTCGGCTCGATGGTCGTCTTCCAGGACGCGGTCGCCAAGAAGGCGCACTACCGCAAGTTCGGGATCAAGGGCGGGGGCCAGGACGACTTCGCGGCGCTCGCGGAGGTCATCTCGCGGCGATTCGCGCGCATGCGGGACGTGGCGGACGAGGAGTACGACGAGTCGTTCTCGGCGACACCGAATCTCGTGGTCGTGGACGGAGGCAAGGGGCAGCTCTCGGCCGTGCTGGCGGCGATGCAGGCGTTCGACCTGCCGCGCGTGGCCGTGATCTCGCTCGCCAAGCGGGAGGAGGAGGTGTTCGTGCCCGACCGTCCGGAGCCGATCGTGCTCGACCGGCACTCGGCGGGGCTCCAGCTTCTGCAGCGGATCCGCGACGAGGCGCATCGCTTCGCGCTCGGGTTCCACCGTCAGCGGCGCGACTCGAAGGCGAGGGAGTCGATCTTCGACACGCTTGCCGGCGTCGGCCCGGCACGTCGTCGCGCCCTGCTCCAGCACTTCGGCTCGGCCGAGCGGTTCCTCGACGCGAGCCAGGAAGAGCTCGAGGGCGTGCCCGGGATGCCGCAGAAGACCGCGCGCTCGATCTATGCCCAGCTCCACAAAGCGGGCCGCGCCTGACCGGGGTCAGACCCCGTGACAGGTTGTCCACAGGATTTGCGGTCCGAGCCCGATTCCAAGCCGCACATCTGTCCAGCCGTGGCAGTTCTGTGACGAAGGCGGCACGCTTTTGGAGCGGGGTCTGACCCCGGGGCGGGTCACCGCGGATCGGGGTCGGGCGAAGTCGTGGCCGCGTGCTGGCGCCAGTGCACCGTCCGCAGCGTGATGAACAGCGCCGCGAAGCCGAGTGCCATGTTGACCACGATCAGCGTGATCCGCATGCCGACGCTGAATGCGAGCAGAGCCGTTCGCGACGCCTGGTCACGGAGCAGGTAGAGGAGGAACGCCTGCTCGGTCCCGATCCCGGACGGGCTGATCGGCAGGAGCGACGCGAGCCCGGCCGACACTTGGACGAGGAGAGCGTTCTCGAAGGTGACGGGAAGCCCGAACGCGCTCAGGAAGAAGAGGACGGCCACGAACCGGAGCGTCCAGTCGACTCCCTGCCAGAGCGCGACGAAGCGGAAGTACGCGCGCCGGTCACGCAGGATCGCGAAGCCCTGGGTGAGCCGACGCCGGAAGTCGCCGATCTGCTCCGCGAACCAGAGCACGAGGACGAGCGCCACGGCGAGGACGATCGCGACCGCCTTCAGGAACGTGCCGGGATTGTGGAACGCCCAGCCGAAGTCGAACGAGGGGCCGAGCACCTTGGGCAGCCGTCCGGTCGCAGCCGCCCACAGCACTAGGCTGGTCGCGATGACGAAGTCGAAGAGGCTCAGCAGGACGAGGGTAGACGCGATCGTCGCGTAGCTGCTGCCCTCGACGCTGCGCTTCGCGAGCACGACCCGGACGGCGTCGCCGCCGCGCGCGGGGATGATCGCGTTCACGCCGGCGCCGGCGAAGATCGCCGCGACGATCGATCGCCAGCGCACCCGGGCCTTCGGGTAGGCGCCTTTGATGATGTTCCGCCAGGCGCGGCTGACGGCGAGGAGGCGAAGGACATGGAAGCCGATACCCAGCGCGAGCGCGCCCCAGCCGAGCTCTCCGAGCCGGTCTCGGAAGACGTCGGTCGCGTTCCAGATCGCGTCGAACAGCTCAGTGCCCCTACGGCACGGCTACGGAGGCGGCGTACGTCCCCTGACGCAGGCGGCCCCGCACCTTGGACTGCGCGAGCGTGAACACGGCGACCGCGCGTCCGCCCGCGTACGAGGTCGAGATGTAGTCGCCGACCATGACCCCGTTGCTGAACGCGATCCGGGCGAACGGCATGCGCGTCGGGGACATGAGGAGTGGGCGAGACCAGGTTGCGCCTCCGTCCACGGACCACGCGACGTGGACGTCGAGCTTGCCGCGTGACTCGGTGTAGTACGCGACCGCAACACGCCCCGGGCGAACGGGATCCGCGGCCAGGCCGTCGATGATGTGGTCGCCGGCCCCCAGCGGGATCGGCCGAGGCGGCGTCCACGTGAGCCCGTCCGTCGACCTGGAGAAGAGCAGGTCGTTCCCCGAGCAGTTCGGGCGGGAGGCGCAGTCCGGCCAGGCCATCAGCACGCTCCCGTCGGCGCCGACCTCGACGCTCGGGAACGGCGCGGCCCGGACCGCGGACGAGCTGAAGCGCGACGGCGCGATCGTCGTCTCCGGCGAGAACGTGGCGCCTCCGTCCGTCGAGCGCACAGCGGCGATCCCGTCGTCGTAGAGAGGCACGACCACGACCCCGTTCGGGAGCGAGATCGGCTGCGGCGCCGGCGCGAAGGCGCCCTGGATCCCGCGCCGGCCCGCGTTGTCGGGCGACGCCACCGGCTGCGACCACGTGCGGCCGCCGTCGGTCGAGGTCTGGGTCGCGAGGCGCAGGTGCTCGATGTCGCTGTAGCTCAGGTAGCAGTGGCCGCGGTACGGGCTCGACGCGCCGTTGTCGCAGGCGATCCACTCCTTGTCGAACAGGATTCCGTCGTTCCCGCTCTGCTTGCGACCCGCGATGGAAGGGTCGCTCCAGTGCGCTCCGTCGGCCGAGCTGCTGACGAGCAGCGCCGACTCGTTGTCCGAGAAGCCGAGCGTCGCGATCAGCCAGACGCCGTGCAGCGCGTCGTAGGCGACGGACGGATCACTGGCGCGCGAGAACGCGCCGCGCGGGCTCGAGGAGACCGTCAGGCGGGGCAGCAGGCCGTTGCGCCAGTGCCGTCCCGCGTCCGTCGAGATCGCGAAGCCGATGTTCCGCGCTCCGCCGCTCGAGAAGCGCGCGACCTGGAACGTCGCGACGACCGTCGAGCCCCAGGCGAAGCTGTCCGGCTCCGCCTCGGTGGCGTGCAGCGCGCCGCCGCCGCGATACGGGTCGCTCGAGATCAGGCGGGTGACGGTCTCGCAGTCGGATCCGAGCCTGTCGGACGAGTCGGCGGCGACGAGGTCGGAGCCGCGTCCGCACGAGACGCGATCGCGCCCGCCGCCCGCGACGTCGATCCGGTCGTTCCCGGCGCCGGCGCCGATCCGGTCCGGCTTCGCGGTCCCGAGCAGCAGATCGGCGCGGGGCGTGCCAACGATGAGCGCCGCACCCGTCGAGGCGGCGAGGACGAGTGCGAAACCGGCCGCCGCGAGCAGGGCGGCCCGCCTCACTGCGTGCCGCCGCTCCCGTCGCGGTCGGGCGCCATGAACGGATAGCGGTAGTCCGTCGGCGGGACGAACGTCTCCTTGATCGTCCGCGGGCTCACCCAGCGGATCAGGTTCCACATCGAGCCCGCCTTGTCGTTCGTGCCGGACGCGCGCCCGCCGCCGAACGGCTGCTGGCCGACGACCGCTCCCGTCGGCTTGTCGTTGACGTAGAAGTTGCCGGCCGCATAGCGGAGCGCGTCCTGCGCCTCGACGAGCGCCTCGCGATCGTCTGCGAACACGGCGCCCGTCAGGCCGTACGGCGCAGTGCGGTCGACGAGGGCGAGCGTGTCGCTCCACTTGCCCTCCGGATAGACGTACGCGGTCACGACCGGCCCGAACAGCTCGTCGCGAAGCAGTCGGAAGTCGGGGTCGCGGGTCTCGATCACGGTCGGCTCGACGAAGAAGCCTTCGTCGTCGTGGACGCCGCCGCCGACGAGCACCTCGGTCTTGTCGTGCGCCCGCGCCTCGTCGATCGCCTCCTTCTGAGTCTCGAACGACTTCGCGTCGATGACCGCGCCCATGAAGTTCTCGAAGTCGGCGACGTCGCCCATCTTGATCTGCGCGACCTCCTCGGCGAGCCGCTCTCGCAGCTCCGGCCACAGGTTCGCGGGTGCGTAGACACGCGAGGCGGCCGAGCACTTCTGGCCCTGGTACTCGAACGAGCCGCGGACGATTGCCGTCGCAACCGCGTCCACGTCCGCGGACGGGTGGGCGACGATGAAGTCCTTCCCGCCGGTCTCGCCGACGATCCGCGGGTAGTTGCGGTAGTGGCCGACGTTCGAGCCGATCGTCTTCCACATCGAGTTGAAGACTCCTGTCGAGCCGGTGAAGTGGACGCCGGCGAGGTGCTCGCTCGCGAGCGCGGCGTCGCCGATCGTCGCCCCGGAGCCGTAGACGAGGTTGATCACGCCCGGCGGGAGGCCCGCTTCGACCAGGAGCTGCATCAGGAAGTGCGCGGAGTAGGAGGCGGTACCGGCCGGCTTCCAGACGACCGTGTTCCCCATCAGCGCGGCGCTCGCGGGCAGGTTGGCGCCGATCGCGGTGAAGTTGAACGGCGAGACGGCGAGGACGAAGCCCTCGAGCGGCCGGTACTCCATCCGGTTCCACACGCCCTGGCTCGAGACCGGCTGCTGCTCGTAGATCCGCGTCATGAACTCGACGTTGAAGCGGTAGAAGTCGATCACCTCGCAGGCGGCGTCGATCTCGGCCTGGTGCGCGGTCTTCGACTGCCCGAGCATGGTCGCGCCGTTGAGGGTCGCGCGCCACGGGCCGGACAGGAGCTCGGCTGCGCGGAGGAAGACGGCCGCGCGCTCCTCCCAGGGCAGGCGCGACCAGTCCGCCCAGGCGTCAGCCGCGGCGCGGATCGCCTTGTCGACCTCCCCCTGGCCGCCCTGGTTCGCATCCGCGAGGACATGGCTCTTCCTGTGCGGCATCACGATCTCGGCGGTCTTGCCCGTGGTCACGTTCTCGCCGCCGATCACGAGCGGGAGCTCGATTCGCTCGGACTGCATCTGGTCGAGCCGCCGGCGCAGCTGCTCCCGCTCGGGCGAACCGGGCGCGTACTCCTTGACCGGTTCGTTCGTCGGGGTCGGCGGTCGGAAGATGCCGGGAGCGCTCATCGGCTTGATTCTACGATTCCGGCCATGTCCGCAACGCACGTCAGCTACCAGGCGCGGGGTTGGGGCGTGGGGGAGATCTGGCTCGAGGGGGATCGGCTCCTGCACCACGAGCTGCCCCGCCCGGCGGTCGAGCAGCGCGGGAAGGGCCACCCGCTCGGCGAACGGTTCACGCGCTACTTCGCGGGCGAGCCCGACGATTTCCTCGACGTGTCGATCGAGCTCGACGGGGCGACGGAGTTCGAGCTCGAGCTGACGCGAGCGCTGCGGCGGGTCCGGCGGGGCGAGACCGTGACCTACGGAGAGCTGGCCGCGCTCGCCGGGCGTCCGAACGCGCAGCGGGCTGCAGGATCGTTCTGCGCGCGCAACCGCTTCTCGATCGTGGTTCCCTGTCACCGGGTCGTGGCGGCCGACGGGCTCGGCTCGTACGGCTCGCTCGGGGTCGAGTACAAACGGCGACTGCTGGAGCTCGAAGGTGCCGCTGTCTGAGGAGCTGCGCAACGAGCTGGCCGGGATCACGCCGGAGCGGGACTGCGACCGGCTCGCGGAGCTCTCCGGCCTCGCGCACACGGCGGGGAGCCTGCACATCCATGGGCGCGGGGAGATCGGGTTGCACCTCGACCTCGCGAGCCCCGCGGCTGCGCGCCGCGCCTTCAGCCTCCTGCGCGAGCTCGGCGTGACGTCGGAGATCCGGACGTACCAGCGTCGCGCCTTCGGACGGGAGACGCGCTACCAGCTCCACGTCGAGGGAACGAACCGGGCCGCGCTGACGGTGCTCCAGGAGGCCGGCATCGTCGGCGCTCGCCGCGCGCCGCTCGAACGGCCGCCGCAGCGGGTCGTCGCCCGGGCCTGCTGTCGCGCCGCGTACCTGCGGGGCTCGCTGCTCGGCGGCGGGACCCTGTCCGGCCCGAAGTCGCCGCACCTGGAGGTGCGGACAGCGACGGTCGAGGGCGCCGAGTTCATCGCCGAGATCGCGGCCCGGGCCGGCGTGGAGTTGCGCGTCCTCGACAAGGGACGGCACGCCGTCGCGTACGCGAAGGGGACGGGCCCGATTGCGGACGCGCTCGCCGCGGCGGGGGCGAGCGACGCGGTGCTCGTGCTCGAGGAGCGGGTCGTGATGGGCGCGACGAAGGCGCGTGCGAACCGGCTCGCGAACGCGGATCACGCGAATCTCGTGCGGACGAGCCGGGCGGCGCAGGAGCAGATCCGCGCGGTGCGCAGGCTCGAGCGCGGCGGGGGGCTCGGCTCCCTCCCTCCGAAGCTGCGGGAGGTCGCTCGGCTGCGGCTTCGCTACCCGTCGCTTTCGCTGCGCGAGCTGGCGCTCCGATGCAGCCCGCCGGCGACGAAATCCGCGGTACAACGGCGCCTTTCGAGCCTCGTCAGGCTCGCCGGGTTGTAGAGCCGTGAACGAGTGAGTCATACTCCGATTCGCGGCGGGTCTGTGCTCGTCCGGCGATGGATTCAGACCCCGTCCGTCGCCAAGGTCCGGAGCGCGGTTCAACGGGAGGGGGAGGTCGTCCTCGGAGCTTCCCCTCCGGCCCGCCGCCTTTATTCCGTTCGTCCCGACGCGCTGTCCCGCGGATCTACGTGCCTGCTCCATCTAGGAGCCGGCAAAGGCGGCGGGCCGGAGGGCTTGAGACGCGGACGCGGGCAGAGCCCGCATCCGCTCTAAGTCGTCATCGCGAGCGATGACGACGCGGCCCGCCGCCTCTATTCCGTCTGGCAGCGCGGCGACGCGGGCAGAGCCCGCATCCGCTCTATCTCGTCATCGCAAGCGATGACGACGCGGCCCGCCACGCCTCGCTGGCGTAACTGGACATGTCTGGTGCCTGGCACCGGACATGGCTCGATCAGCGAGTGACGACGAAGCGACGGCTCGTGACGCGCGTCTTGCGGTCACGGTTCGCTTCGGCTCTGAAGCGGATCGAGTAGACGTACCGGCCCGGCGCGAGGCGGCGGAGCGGAAAGCGGATCGAGCGCGTCACGTGCGCTTCGATGCGACCGCGCTCGGACAGGACGCGCACCGGTCGCCGGCTTTTGCGCAGGCGGCAGACGCCCGCTCGGAAGCGCGCGTCTTCGGTGGCTGCTGCGGTGAAGTCCCAGGATCGGATCCGCCTCGGCACGTGACGGCCGCTCGGAAAGGTCGCTGCGGCGCCATCCACGGTCGTCGAGTGCCGCCACGTTCGCAATCGGCCGACGCAGTTGCCGCCCGTCTGCGAGAGCACCGTCTGCACCGAGCGGTACGACGGCCGCGGCGACCCGTCCGCCCGCATCAGCCCGGCCTGCCAGCGCGAAAGGTTCGGCTCGTCGCGCAGCCCCAGGAAGAGGAGCGCGTCGACACTCGGGTCGCAAGCCTCGTAGCGGACGAGCGAGGCGTAGATCGACGCCTGTGAGGCCTCGGTCGTCGGCTCGACCGTCTCGGCCCCGAAATACGCGCCGAGCCTGTTCCGCGGGACCGCGACCTGCCACCCGACCTCGTCCAGCCGCACGCGCAAGCCGTCCTCGAACGTCTGCTGTCCCGTGCCGTGGAACGCGTCCCAGACCGCCTGCTTGATCCGATCGAGGTCGGTCGCGCCCGCATTCGGCCACAGGATGCCGGTGGTCAGCGAGTCCGTGTCCCGCTTCGGATACGGGTGGTACGCGAGCTCGTCCATGAGCGGCCTCGTCCGTCCGCTCCGACGGTACGCGGCGCCCATCCCTTCGAGGAACTTGACCGGCGACGTGGAGACGTTCCCGGCCCCTCGACCGTCGTTCCCCCGAGAGGAGAGCCCGAGCCCGATCACGTCGATCCCGGGATCGACCTCCTTCAGTGCGTCGTAGCTCGCCGCGAGCAGCGACTCATACGCGCGGCCGGAGACGTTCGTTCCGCGAGAGTCGAACTGGGGCTGCCAGAAGTACGGCTGGTTCGGCTCGTTGCCGACGATGATGTCCTGCACGGTCGGGAACGTGCGGGCGACCTGTTGCTCGAAGGCGACGAACCGGCTCTCAGCCTCCGGTGACGAGGTGACCGCGGTCGCGCTCGCCGGCTGGATCGAGAAAGCGACATGGATTCCTCGAACCGCTGCGATCGGCAGGAGAGCCTTGATCTCGTGCCCGTTCTCGATCTCGGTCGGCCGCGCCGGATCCCACCTGACGGGCAGCCGCAGCTCTCGCAGGCCGACGTCGTTCAGCACTCCGAGATAGGCGGCGCCGCCGTCCGCGTTGCCGAGCAGGGTGTTGTCCGCGACACCGACGCCGATCCCTGCGCGCGCAGGTCCCGCGAGCGCCAAACACGCGCAGGCGATGGCGAAGCTGGCCGCAGACCTCATTCGCCGTCACGTTAGGACGCGGCCGCGCTTCTTCTCTTCCCCCGAACGGGGAGGTTAGACTCGGAGCGATGGCGGCGAAAGTTGGGATCAACGGCTTCGGCCGGATCGGGCGCAACTTCTACCGCGCGTGCCTCCAGAAGAGCCCCGGGTTCGAGATCGTGGCCGTGAACGACCTGGCCGCGCCGGAGATCCTGGCGCACATGCTCAAGTACGACTCGACCCTCGGCGTCCTCGACCACGACGTCGAGCACTCGGCGGACGCGATCTCGGTCGGCGGCAACTCCGTCCGTGTGCTCTCGGAGCGCGATCCCTCGGCCCTCCCGTGGAAGGACATGGGCGTCGACGTCGTCATGGAGTCGACGGGCCTCTTCACCGACCGCGAGGGCGCATCGCAGCACCTCGCTGCCGGCGCGGAGAAGGTCGTCATCTCCGCGCCCGCCACAGATCCGGACATCACGCTCGTTCTCGGCGTCAACGACGGCCAGTACGACCCCGAGCAGCACCACATCATCTCGAACGCGTCGTGCACGACGAATTGCGTCGCCCCGATGGCGAAGATCCTCCTCGATGCGTTCGGTCTCGACGCGGGCTTCATGACCACGATCCACGCCTACACGACCGAGCAGCAGCTCCAGGACCAGATCCATCTCACGCGGAAGGGGAAGGCCGACCTGCGGCGGATGCGCGCGGCGCCCCAGAACATCATCCCGGCCTCGACCGGAGCGGCGAAGGCGATCGGCGAAGTGATCCCCGAGCTCAAGGGCAAGGTCGACGGGATGGCGATGCGCGTGCCCGTACCGGACGGGAGCGTGACCGACCTCGTCGCCCTGCTCGGCCGCGAGGCGTCCGCGGACGAGGTCAACGAGGCCTACCGCTCGGCAGCGGGCAGCGACGGCTGGGACGGCCTCCTCCAGTACACCGAGGACCCGATCGTCTCGTCCGACATCGTCGGCAACTCGTACTCCTGCATCATCGACGGCCTCTCGACGATGGCGCACGGGAACCAGGTGAAGGTGATCGGCTGGTACGACAACGAGTGGGGCTACTCGTGCCGGCTCGTTGATGTGATCGACCGCCTGCTTTGAAGCACCCGCGCTCCGTTCGAGACGCCGATGTCTCCGGCCGGCGGGTGCTCGTCCGCTCGGATCTGAACGTCCCGCTTGAGGACGGGCAGGTCGCGGACGACACGCGGATCCAGGCCTCGCTGCCGACGCTCGAGCTCCTGCTCGAGCGGGGTGCCGCCGAGGTGGTCGTCTGCTCGCACCTGGGGCGGCCGAAAGGCGAGGACCCGGCCTTCGCGATCGCGCCGGTCGCGGCCAGGCTGCGCGAGCTCCTGCCGGACGAGCGCATCCGCGTGCTCGAGAACACGCGCTTCGATCCCGGCGAGACGCAGAACGACCCGGAAACCGCGCGCCGGCTCGCCGACGGCCTCGACCTGTTCGTCAACGACGCGTTCGGCTCGGCGCACCGCGCGCACGCGTCTACGGTCGGAGTAGCGCAGCTCCTCCCGGCCTATGCGGGGCTGCTGCTGGAGCGCGAGCTCGAGGAGCTGAGCAAGCTGCTCGGCGAGGTCGAGCGTCCGTTCGTGCTCATCTCCGGCGGCGCCAAGGTCGAGGACAAGCTCGGCGTGCTCGAGCACCTGGGCGGCCGGGCCGACCACGTGCTGATCGGCGGCAAGATGGCCGAGCAGGTGCGCGTCGAGAACCCGCTCACGTTCGAGGTCCAGGTGCCGACCGA
Organism: uncultured Actinomycetes bacterium; assembly: GCA_963850415.1. Lineage (GTDB taxonomy): Bacteria > Actinomycetota > Thermoleophilia > Gaiellales > Gaiellaceae > VAXT01. The sequence goes on along the minus strand of CAWKLE010000002.1, from coordinate 756,228 downwards.
TGTCGTCGCGGCGGCCGAGTTCGCCGAGGACGCGGAGTCGAAGGTCGTTCCCTACGACGACCTCCCAAACGGCTGGCTCGGGCTCGACATCGGCCCCGAGACGCGCGAGGCGTTCGCCCGCACGATCGCCGGCGCGAGGACCGTGTTCTGGAACGGCCCGATGGGCGTCTTCGAGTGGCCGCGCTTCGCCGAGGGCACGAAGTCCGTTGCAGAAGCGGTCGCCAAGGCCGACGCGCACACAGTCGTCGGCGGCGCCGATTCGATCCGCGCGCTGACCGAATTGGGGCTCGTCGACGAGGTCGACTGGGCGTCGACCGGCGGCGGAGCTTCCCTCGAGCTCCTGGAAGGGAAAGAATTGCCCGGAGTGGCTGCGATACCGGAGGAGTAGATGCTGATTGCTGGCAACTGGAAGATGTACAAGGGGCCGGCCGAGACGGCCGAGTTTTGCATCGAGCTGAGGCGTCGCGCGGAGGAATTCACCTGGATCGACATCGCTGTCTGCCCGCCCTTCGCGTCACTCGGCGTGGCCGTGCAGCTCCTGGCCGGCACGGACATCGCGGTCGCCGCGCAGAACGTGCACTGGGAGTCCGAGGGCGCGTTCACCGGCGAGGTCTCCGCGCCGATGCTCCGTGAGCTCGGGGTCTACGGCGCGATCGTCGGGCACTCGGAGCGACGCCAGCTCTTCGGCGAGACGGACGAAGGCGTCGCGAAGCGTGCCCGCGCGGCGCTCGATGCGGGCCTGTCGGTGATCGCTTGCGTGGGCGAGACCGAGGCCGAGCGCGAGGCGGGGGAGACGGAGGACGTCCTGCGTCGCCAGGTCTCGCTGCTCGAGGCGGAGGACAACCTCGTCCTCGCGTACGAGCCCGTCTGGGCGATCGGCACCGGCAAGACCGCTACGCCTGAGATCGCCCAGGAGGCGCACGCGTTCATCAAGAGCCTGCTCGACGCGCCGGTGCTCTACGGCGGCTCGGTCAAGCCGGACAACGCAGCCGAGCTCCTCGCCCAACCCGACGTCGATGGCGCCCTCGTCGGCGGCGCGTCGCTCGACGTGGAATCGTTCGCGGCGATTTGCCTGGCCGCTATCCGCTCGTAGCGCTCGTGATCCTGGACGGGTGGGGGCTCGCCCCGCCCGGGCCGGGGAACGCGATCGAGCTCGCCCACACGCCCGTCTTCGACCGGCTCTGGGCCGAGTATCCGCATACGACGCTCCAGGCGTCCGGCGAGGCGGTCGGCCTGCCGCACGGCCAGATGGGCAACTCCGAGGTCGGGCACCTGACGATCGGCTCCGGGCGCGTGCTCTTCCAGGACCTGATGCGCGTGAACGACTCGATCGCGGACGGCTCGTTCTTCGAGAACCCCGCTCTCGTCGGCGCGTTCGAGCGGGGGGAGAACGTGCACCTGCTCGGGCTGGTCTCCTACGGCGGCGTCCACTCGCACATGGATCATCTGAAGGCGCTGCTGCGGTTCGCCCCCGAGAAGACCTGGATCCACGCGTTCACGGACGGCCGGGACGTGTCGCCGCACTCCGCCGTGCACGATCTCGCCGAGCTCCCGACCGAACGCATCGCCACGGTCGCCGGCCGCTACTACGCAATGGACCGCGACCAGCGCTGGGACCGAACGGACAGGGCCCTCGCAGCCATCGTCGACGGCGAAGGCCACCAGGGGTCAGATCCCGTACAGGAAGTGCAACGCAGTTACGACGCGGGTGTGACGGACGAGTTCATCGAGCCCATCGTCTTTTCGGACAGGCCACGGCTCGCCAAGGACGACTCGGCGATCTTCTTCAACTTCCGTCCCGACCGGGCGCGGCAGTTGACGGAGCGCCTCCTTGCCTCACGATTCGATGTGACGACGATGACGCGCTACCGACACGACTTGGACTGCCCTGTCGTCTTCGACGAGCAGAAGGTGCACGAGACGATGGCCGAGGTCTGCGCGGTGCACGACATTCGCCAGCTGCACGTCGCCGAGACCGAGAAGTACGCGCACGTCACCTACTTCTTCAACGGGGGCCGCGAGGACGAGTGGCAGGGCGAGACGCGCATCCTCGTTCCCTCCCCGAGAGACGTTCCGAGCTACGACCACAAGCCCGAGATGTCAGCCGCGCAGGTCGCCGACGAGCTCGACCGGGCGGTGACCGGCGACGGCTACGGCTTCGTGGTCGTCAACCTGGCCAATCCGGACATGGTCGGTCACACGGGCTCGATCCCCGCGACCGTGAAAGCCGTCGAGGCCGCCGACGCGGCGCTCGGCCAGATCCTCGACTCGGTCGAGCGCGCAGGAGGAATCGCGCTCGTCACGGCCGATCACGGCAATGCGGAGGAAATGCTCGACGCGGACGGGAATCCGCAAACCGCTCACACCTCGAATCCCGTACCACTGGTCGTGACCGACGCCGATGTTTCCCTTCGGGAGGATGGGGGACTCAAGGACCTTGTGCCGACCACAATCTCCCTGCTTGGCCTTGCAAAACCTTTACAGATGACCGGCCATAATCTCTTGGTAGGAGCCCATTAGCGGGCTATACTCGGCCACCCTCCCGGATGCCTCTGACCCAGCCCGACCCTGGCGTACTGCGGAAAGCTCAACGCGGCGACGAAAGAGCTTTCACCCTGATCGTGCGCGCATATGAGACGCCGGTCTACAACTACGTCGTCAGGCTGATCGGCGGCGATCGCGTCCTCGCCGAGGACCTGACCCAGGAAGTCTTCCTCCGCGTCTTCCAGGGGCTCCCGAAGTTCTCGCTCCGTTCGAAGTTCACGACCTGGCTCTTCCAGGTGACGAAGAACCGCGTGCTCGACGAGCTGCGGGCGAATGAGCGCCGGCCGCGCTTCAGCGTCGCGCTGGACGACATCGCGCCGCTCGAGGTCGTGGACGCGCCGCTCGAGAACGTCGAGGCCATGGACGCCGTGTGGCGCTCCGTCGGCGACCTGACGCCCGACCTGAAGATGGCGCTGCTCCTGCGCGACGTCGTCGGCCTCTCGTACACCGAGATCGCCGACTCGCTCGAGATCACGCTCGCCACGGTCAAGTGGCGGATCTACAAGGCGCGCGAGGAAGTCCAGCTCGCGCTCGCCCGCGAGGGCATCACGTTCGGCGACGAGCGCGAAGTGGCCGAGCCGGTGGCTGCCGGCACGGCTCCGCTAGCGGCGCTCTAGGCGCCGTGCCCCAGCCGTTCCGCGAGCGCCTCGGGCAGGTCTCGCTCGCGTAGCTCAGACTGCGTCCGCTCGATCTCGTACGGAACGCGGTGGAAACGAGCGGTCCGCGCGTCGAAGTCGAGCTCGAGCCATGCGGCCCGCGGGTCGGCGTCGCGCGGCTGCCCGACGGAGCCCGGGTTCAGGAGCCAGCGCGCCTCGTCGAGCCGAGCCTCGGTCCCGTCCGGGGCGACCGTGCCGCTCAGGTCGCCGTTCGCGAGCGAGACCGAGAGCGCGACATGGCTGTGGCCGACGAGCACGAGCGGGGAGACGGTCATCTCGAGCGCGGCCAGGGCGGTCTCCTCGCTGATCACGTACTCCCACACCGGGTCGCGCGGGCTCGCGTGGAAGAGCTCGGCGCGATCGAGCTTCGCCTGCGGCTCGAGGCTCGCGAGATAGGCGCGGTTCTCGTCGAGCAGCACCGTCTGCGTCCACCGCGCCACGGCGGCCGCGTCAGGGCTGAACTCCTCCAGGTCGAGCCGCCCGAGGACGCCCAGGTCGTGGTTGCCGACGAGGCACACCTGCGCCCGGTCGCGGACGATCTCGGTCGCCTCGTTCGGGCGCGGCCCATAGCCCACGAGGTCACCCAGGCACCAGAGCTCGTCCGGCGGGTCGGCGTCGATCGCCTCGAGGACGGCCTCGAGCGCGTGTAAGTTCGCGTGGATGTCGGAGACGACGGCGACTCGCAAGTGGCCTGCCTGGGGGGCCGCAACGATAACCGTGCTCGCCGCGGCCGTCTGGCTGATCGCCGCGTACCTGCTGCTGAGGACGACGGTTCCGGGCGATCTCCATCTGTCCGGGTTCGACCAGCACAGGTTCTTCAGCGCCTCGGAGCTCGCACGGACGGCCCGCTACGAGCGCTTCGTGCGCATCGTCGTCGTGCTCTCGCTCGTCGCGGAGGCCGTCGCGCTGGTCGTGCTCGTGAGACGCGCTCCGAGGATCGCGCGGAACACGGAGCTGGGGCCGATCGGCGCCGGGATGATCGTCGCGTCGATCACGCTCGCCGTCCTGTGGGCGGTCGACCTGCCGTTCTCGATGGCGCTTCGCTGGTGGGATCAGCGCCACGACCTGACCGAAGGCTCGTGGGTGGACTGGCTCGTCGCACCGTGGGCCCAGCTCGCCGGCGGCGTGGTCTTCGTGATGCTCCAGGTTGCGGTCGTCATGTACTTCGCGCGGCGCTCTCCGCGGAACTGGTGGCTCCCGGTGACGCCGATCTTCCTCGGGCTCGCGGCCGTCTTCCTGGTCGCCTTCCCGTACCTGGACGCCGGTCAGATCCATCGCCCTTCGTCGCCGGTGCTGCGCCAGGACGTACGGACGCTCGAGCGGGCGGAGGGCATCGACACGCCCGTCGACGTCGAGAAGGTGAGCGACCTCACGACACAGGCGAACGCGTTCTCGGTCGGACTCGGCCCCACGGAGCGGGTCGTCGTGTGGGACACGCTCCTGAAGAAGCCGTTCACGAACGACCAGGTTCGGGTCGTTCTCGCGCACGAGTTCGGGCACATCGCGCACCGCCACCTCTGGAAGGGGCTCGCCTGGGCTGCGCTCTTCACGTTCCCGCTCGCCTTCGGGGTCGCCCGCATCACCGCCAGGCGTGGCGGACTGGGTAACCCCGGCCTCCTGCCCTACGGCGCGCTCGTCCTGCTGCTCCTGAACGTCGCGATCACGCCGCTCACGAACGTCGTCTCACGCCGCTACGAGGGCGAGGCGGACTGGTCGGCGCTGAAGGCGGCCAGGGATCCCGCGGCCCAGAAGAAGCTCTTCCAGCAGTTCGCGGCGACGAGCCTCCAGCAGCCCGACCCGCCGACCTGGTCGTACATCTTCTTCGACACGCACCCGACCCTGATGCAGCGCATCGCGATGGCCCAGGCCTGGGAGCAGCGCGAGCAGCCGGCGCCGCCGCACGGCTGAGCCGGATGGCCGAGCATGCGGTGGCGATAGCCGGCGGCGGCCCGACGGGCTTGATGTTGGCGGGCGAGCTGGCGCTGGCTGGCGTCGACGTCGCGATTGTCGAGCGGCGCGCGAGCCAGGAGCTCGCCGGCTCGCGCGCAGGCGGGTTGCATTCCCGCACCATCGAGGTGCTCGACCAGCGTGGAATCGCCGACCGGTTCCTGTCCGAGGGGCAGGTGGCGCAGGTCGCGGCGTTCGCCGGGACCCCTCTGGACATCAGCGACTTTCCCACCAGGCACCCCTATGGGCTCGGGCTGTGGCAGAACCACATCGAGCGCATCCTGGCCGGCTGGGTCGACGAGCTGGCGGTGCCGATCTATCGCGAACGAGAGGTGACGGGGTTTGCGCAGGACGATAGCGGCGTCCACGTCGAGCTGTCCGACGGCGCGTCGCTGCGGGCGGAGTATCTCGTCGGGTGCGACGGAGGACGCAGCGTGGTCCGGAAAGCGGCGGGCATCGAGTTCTCCGGCTGGGATCCGACGACGAGCAGCTTGCTCGCCGAGGTCGAGATGGCCGAGGAGCCGGAGCTGGGCATGCGCCGCACCGCCTTCGGCATCCATTCCCTGGGCAAGGTGGAGTACGAGATCCGCGAAGGCGAGGTCGTCTACGGAGAAGGGGGGACCGTGCGGGTCATGGTGACCGAAGAGCGCGTCGGGCCCGCGAGCGAGCCCACGCTCGGCGATCTCAGCGAGCGCCTCATCGCCGTCTACGGGACCGACTACGGGATCCACAGCCCCACCTGGATCACGAGGTTCACCGATCTGACCCGGCAGGCCGAGGCCTACCGCAACCGACGGATCCTGCTGGCCGGCGACGCGGCGCACGTGCATTCCCCCGTCGGCGGACAGGGCCTCAACACCGGTGTGCAGGATGCGGTGAACCTGGGCTGGAAGGTGGCCCAGGTCGTCAACAGGACCTCGCCGGACAGCCTCCTCGACACCTACCACGCCGAGCGCCATCCGGTCGCCGCCCGCGTGCTGCGCAACACGATGGCGCAGGTCGCGCTCTTCCGCCAGGACGACCGCATCGAGGCAGTGCGCGACACGGTCTCCGAGCTGCTCGGCATGGACGAGCCGCGCAGGCGGTTCGGCGCGATGATGTCCGGCCTGGACATCCACTACGACCTCGGCGAGGGGCATCCGCTGCTCGGGCGCCGAATGCCCGATCTCGACCTGGTCACGCCCGGTGGGACGGTGCGGGTGTTCACCCTCCTCGACGAGGCGCACCCGATCCTTCTGAGTCTCGGCGAGCCCTTGGGTCTCGACATCTCCCCGTGGGCGGACCGAGTGCAGGCGATCGACGCCGACTATGCCGGCGAGTGGGAGCTTCCGGCCCTGGGCCGAGTGGCCGCCCCCGCTGCCGTCTTGATCAGGCCCGACGGCTACGTCGCCTGGGTGGGGGACGGTACAGAGACCGGATTGCGCGACGCGCTGACTACGTGGTTCGGATCACCCTGAGGTGCCCTCGGTCTCGCCGCCGCGGTCAGGCGTCTCCGGGAGGTTGCGGATGTTCTCCCGGCTCGACCACTTCGAATAGGCGTCGTTCATCGCGTCGAGCAGCTCGTGCATGAACCGGGTGGACATGTTCACGCGCGCCACGACTACTCCAGGCACGTCGCCTTCCTCGACCTCGTGGTCGATCCGCGCGAACGTCAGTGTGAACTCGTAGTCCGAGAAGCTGATGTTGGCGAAGTTCGAGTAGACGCCGGCCATCACATCCGGGTCGATGTGGATGTTCAGCTGCCGCTGCTGGCCTTCGTCCTCCACGCTCCTACGATATACCCGTGGAGGACGCCTTCTCGACGCGCCGCATCGTCTTCGCGCTCGCAGGCGCCCTGGCCGTCATCGCCGGCGGCACGCTGCTCTTCCACCACTTCACGCACGAAAGCTGGATCCAGGCGTTCTACCGCTCGGTCGTCACGAGCTCGCTGACCGGGCTCGACACCGTCCCGTCCAACAACTCGACGCGCCTGATCTCGATCGTCCTCGTCCTGGCGGGACTGACTATCTTTGCCTTCATCGCGACGATCCTGGTCGAGGGGATCGCGGGTGGCATCTTCACCGGGGCAGTGGCCGAGCGAAGGAGGAAGCGGGCGATCGAGAAGCTCACCGAGCACTACGTCATCTGCGGGTACGGACGCGTTGGGCGCCGCGTGGGCGAGGAGTTTCGCCAGGCCGAGGTCCCGTACGTCGTCCTCGACTTCAACGAGGAGGCGATCGAACGCGCCCGCGAAGACGGTGCCCTCTACATCAAGGGGAACGGCACGAACGACGACGATCTCGAAGCGTCCGGCCTCGCGGATGCGAAGGGCCTCGTCGCATCGTCGGACTCGGACGTCGACAATCTCTACATCACGCTGTCTGCGCGGACGGCCAGGCCCGACCTGCTGATCGTGGCCCGCGCGTCGGACGCGGACGTCGCCGAGAAGCTTCGACGGGCCGGCGCGGACCGCATCGTCCAGCCGTACTCGGCGGCGGGCAAGGAAATGGCGGCGCTCGTCCTGCGCCCGCAGGTGGCGGCGTTCCTCGAGGTCGTGTCCGTGACGGGTGGGGCGGACCTCCAGTACGAGGAGATCGTCGTCACCGAGGCCTCCGGGCAGTCGGGGAAGACGATTCGCGAGCTGCGCATCCGGCACGAGACCGGGGCCGTGATCGTCGCGCTGCGCAAAGGGGACGGGAGATTCGACGCGACGCCCGACCCGGACGCCGTCCTCGAGACCGATGACGTGATCATCGCCGCCGGGAGCGCCGACGAGCTGCACCTGCTCGAGGAGCTCTTCGCCCCGCGGGAACCGGTTGCCCGCTAGAGCGCTGGAACGGCTCGAGGCCGAGCTCGGGCTCGAGCTCGAGCGGCCTGCGAGCGCCGAGCACGGCGACTTCGCGACGAACGCCGCGCTCCAGCTCGCCCCGGAGCGAAAGCGCTCCCCGCGGGAGATCGCCGACGAGCTCGCCCAGCAGGCGACGGCGCACGCGCTCGTCGAGCGGGCCGAGGTCGCGGGGCCTGGGTTCGTGAACCTCTGGCTCGCGCCCGCCTGGTACGTGGACGCCCTCGGCGAGGTGCTCGAGGCGGGCGAGCGGTACGGCGGCGGGTTCGTCGACCCGGTCGAGCGGGTGCAGGTGGAGATGGTGTCCGCGAACCCGACCGGGCCGGTCACGGTCGCGTCGGCGCGGAACGGGGCGTACGGGGACTCCGTGGCGCGTGTGCTCGCCCACGCGGGGCACACCGTCGAGCGCGAGTACTACTACAACGACGCCGGCGCGCAGATGGACCGCTTCCGGGCTTCGGTGGAGGCCGTGCGCCGCGGGGAAGAACCGCCCGAGGACGGGTACCAGGGCGCGTACATCGCAGAGCTCGCCGCGCTCGAAGTCGACCCGGTGCCGACGATGCTGGAACGGATCGAGGCGTCGCTCGAGCGCTTCCGGATCCATTTCGACTCGTGGGCGCTGCAGAGCGAGCTCGCGCAACGGCTGCCGGAGCTCCTGCCGCGGCTGGACACGTACGAGAAGGACGGGGCCGTGTGGGCACGCTCTTCGGAGTACGGTGACGACGACGACCGTGTGCTGATCCGGTCCGCGGCGCAGGGCGGCGAGCCCACCTACCGCGCCGCCGACGTCGTCTACCTCGTCGACAAGCTCGAGCGCGGCTTCGACCGGGCGATCTACGTGCTCGGGGCCGACCACCACGGCACGCGCCAGTGGTACGCGGCGATCGCGCGCATGCTCGGCTACGACCCGGAGCGGGTTGAGGTGCTGCTCTACCAGCTCGTCCACCTGATTCAGGGCGGCCGCCAAAAGAAGATCTCGAAGCGGCGCGGTGACGTCGTCTTCCTCGACGACTTCGTGGACGAGATCGGCGTCGACGCCGCTCGCTGGTACCTCGTCAACCGCGGGCCCGACCAGACGATCGACATCGACGTCGACCTGGCCGCCGAGAAGACGCAGAAGAACCCCGTCTACTACGTCCAGTACGCTCACGCGCGGATCGCGGGCATCCTCCGCAACGCCCCGAACCAACCAAGTAACAGTCTGTTACAAAGTCCGGAGGAGCTGGCCGCCGAGGAGAGGGAGCTGATCAAGCGGCTCGTCGAGTTCCCCGGGATCGTCGAGGAGGCGGTCGAGCGGCGCGGGCCGCACGCGCTGCCGAACTACGCGATCCGGGTCGCGGACGACTTCCACCGCTTCTACCACGAGCACCGCGTGCTCGAGAGCGAGGCGCAGGAGTTCCGGCTCGCGCTCGTCCGGGCGACACAGATCGTGATCGCGCTCAGCCTGAGCCTCGTCGGCGTCGACGCGCCAGAGCGGATGTGAACCGCCTCGAGACGATTCTCTTCCGCAGCGCTGCCGCCGTGGTCGTGCTGCACTTCGTGGACGAGGCGCTGCTCGATCCTCCGGCCGGAACGCACGTAGGCGATCACTGGTCGGTGCTCGCCCTGGCGGCGGCTGTGGCCGGCGTCGCGGTCTTCTATCCCCGCCTGCCCGCGGTCGTCCGCGCGCTGCTCGGGTTCGTCTTCGTGCCGCTCGCAGGGACCGGCGCGGCGATGCACGTCATGGATGCGAGGTGGAACGGCACCCACGGATCGGATTACACGGGGTTCCTCCTCATCCCGGCTACGGCCGCATTCGTCGCCGCTGCAGTGCTCGCGATGCTCTCGCGGCCGGGAGCTCGGTCCTGGCCGCGGAGAATCGGCCGCTGGGGGCTGACTGCGATCCTCGCGATCGTCCTGGTCCTGTTCGTCAGCCTTCCGATCGCAGTCGGCGTCGCGCAGACCCGGAAGCCCGGGCAGGCGATTCCGGAGTCCGCGTTCCCGACGCCCCACGAGACGGTCACGCTTCATACGCCGGACGGCCTCGACCTAGCAGGGTGGTACGTGCCGTCGGAGAACGGAGCCGCGATCGTTGTCGTCCACGGAGGCGGCGGGGACCGCCGCGGCGCCCGGAGACACGCCGCGATGCTCGCGCGGCACGGCTACGGAGTCCTGCTCTACGACGCTCGGGGTCGCGGGGAGAGCGAGGGCAGCCCGAACGCGCAGGGCTGGACCTGGCAGGCGGACGTCAGCGCTGCGCTCGACTTCCTGTCGCAGCGCAAGGACGTCCATCGCGGCCGAATCGGAGGGTTGGGCCTGTCCACGGGAGCCGATGTCCTGCTGGAGGCTGCGGCGAAGGACCCGCGGCTGAAGGCTGTCGTGCTCGACGGCTCGACGACTCGTTCGCTGGCGGACGTCAGCCATCTGAAGGCGTCGGACGCGATCATGGGGATCCCATACTGGGCGGTCGCCTACGGGACGATCGCGGCTTTCGATCAGAGTCTCCCAGGGAAGCCGCTCGTGGATCTCGCGCGGCAGATCGCGCCCAAGCCGGCCCTCTTCATCGCATCGAACGAGCTCGGGGAGCCGGTCGTGAATCGGAAGTACGCGGCTGCCTACGGGAACCTGGACGCGCTCTGGCGAGTGGACGCGGGCCACACGCGCGGCCTTGCGGAGCACCCCCAGGAGTACGAGCGGCGAGTGCTTCGCTTCTTCGACAATTCGCTCTGATGCGGCTTGCGTGGCTCGTCCCACTGGCCATGCTTGCCGCCGGCTGCGGCGGCGGCTCGAAGCAGAGCCTTCCGAAGCAGCCTCCGCCCACGCTCGCCAGCCGCTGCGGCGCGGACGCGCAGGGCGTGACTGCGAAGCGGGTCTGGTTCCGGGCCAGCGACGGCTCGCTTCTCGACCGAGCGGAGGTCGGTGACGGCGACGTCGGAGTCGTGCTCGCGCACGAGTCTCCGTCGGATCTCTGTCCCTGGCTGCCGTTCGCGAAGACGCTCGCCGACAAGGGTACCGCGCGTTCGCCTTCGACTTCCGCGGGTCGGGCGCGTCAGCCGCTCAGTTCGGCGCCAAGGCGACGAGGAACGATCTCGACGTCGTGGCTGCCGCGGCGGAGCTGCGGCGCCTCGGTGCGAAAAAGGTCTTCCTCGTCGGCGGGTCCTTCGGCGGCGCTGCCGTCCTGGCTGCCGCACCCGAGGTCGACCCGCAACCGGCCGGTGTGATCAGCCTGTCGGGTGAGCCACAGCTGCTCGGCGCGATGCAGGCCGCGCCGAAGATCGAGGCGCCGCTGCTCGTGCTCATCGCCCGGAGCGACGGCTATTCGTCGGTCGCGGACAACAGGCGCCTCGTACGTGCCGCCGGCTCCAAGAACAAGCGGCTCGTCGTCTACCCCGAGGACTGGCACGGCTGGGACCTGCTGTACCACGCGCCGTACAAGTCGCGCGTCAACGCGCTCGTCTTCGACTTCCTGCGCGAGCACTCGCAGTAGGATGCGCCCGTGACCGAGGGCGTGGAAAGCCCCGTCTCGACGGTTCCAGGCAGCGCTCCCGACCGCAACCTCGCGCTCGAGCTCGTGCGCGTGACCGAGTCGGCGGCGATGTCGGCGGGCCGCTGGGTCGGGCGCGGCGACAAGATCTCGGCCGACCAGGCGGCGGTCGACGGCATGCGCCTCATGCTCGACACGACCACGATGGCCGGCGTCGTCGTGATCGGCGAGGGCGAGAAGGACGAGGCGCCGATGCTCTTCAACGGCGAGGAAGTCGGCTCGGGCACCGGGCCCGAGGTGGACGTCGCAGTCGACCCGCTCGAGGGGACGAACCTCACGGCGAAGGGCCAGCCGAACGCGCTCGCCACGATCGCCTGCGCAGAGCGCGGGACGATGTTCTTCCCCGGTGCCGCCGTCTACATGGACAAGATCGCCTGCGGGCCCGAGTCCACGGACGTGATCGACATCGAGGCGCCGCCGGCAGAGAACGTCAAGCGCGTCGCGAAGGCGAAGGGCGTGAAGCCGAGCGACGTCACGGTCGTCGTCCTCGAACGCGATCGTCACGCGGACCTGATCGCGGCCTTGCGGGCGGTCGAGGCGAAGCTGCTGCTGATCTCGGACGGCGATGTCGCGCCCTCGATCGCGGCGGCCCGACCCGAGAGCGGCGTCGATCTCCTGATGGGGATCGGCGGCACTCCGGAGGGCGTGCTCTCCGCGTCCGCGCTCAAATGCGTCGGGGGAGCGCTTCAGGGCAAGCTCTGGCCCCGCGACGACGCCGAGCGGCAGCAGTTGCTCGATGCGGGCTTCGACCTCGACCGGGTGCTGACGACCGACGACCTCGTCGGCGGCGACGACGTGTTCTTCGCGGCAACAGGCGTCACGACCGGCGCGCTGCTGCGCGGCGTGCGCTACACGCCCGACGGGGCGGTCACGGACTCGATCGTCATGCGATCGCGCTCCGGGACGGTGCGCCGCGTCGAGGCGTTCCACTCCTTCGGGAAGCTGGAAGCGCTCTCCGGCGGCCGGTACGCCCGCTAGCTAGCCGAAGGTGACGAGTAGCCGGTCGATCTCGGCGTCGCGCAGCCGCAGGATCATCGAGCCCGCCCGCGCGGCGGGTTCCGCGCGCCACGCGTAGTCCGCTACGACGAGATCGTCGCCCGACTCACGCGTCCGCAGGATCACGATCTCGTCGTCCGGCGGCTGTTCCGCATAGGCCCGCTCGATCGCCGGCTTGCCCCGGAACGGCCCGACCGGAACGCCTTCAAATGCGAGCTCCGCGTCCTCCGTGAACTGATCGAGCATGCGCGAGAAATCGCCGCTGCGCACGCCCTCGTTGAAGCGTTCGACGGGCGAGTCGAGGATCTCCTGGTTAAGCGACCGCGGTCTCCCATTCGGGCGCGTACGAGCCGGAGCGCGCCGCGCCGTTGAACTTCGCCCGCCGGTAGAACGCCTTTTGCGCTTCTTCCACCTTGTTAGGGTCGCCGCCCCAGGCCTTCAGGGCCGGCGCCTGCAGCGCGCGCCCGTAGGAGAACGAGAGCTCCCACGGATGCGGGCCGCGCTGGTTCATCGCGTTCAGCCGCGCGGTCGCGTCCTCGTCGGACATCCCGCCCGAGAGGAAGACCACTCCGGGAACCGAGCCGGGACACGTGTTCTTCAGGCACTTGATCGTCGTGTCGGCGACCGTGTCGATGTCCGCCTGCTCGGACGCGTCGTAGCCGGAGACGACCATGTTCGTCTTCAGCAGCGATCCCTCACGCACGACCCGCTGGTCGAACAGCTCGGTGTAGAGCGCCTGCAGCATGCGATCGGTGACGCGGTACGACTCGTCGATCGAGTGCCCGCCGTCCATCAGCACCTCGGGCTCGACGATCGGGACGAGACCGGACTCCTGCGACAGGGCCGCGAACCGGGCCAGCGCGTGCGCGTTCGTCCAGAGGCAGTAATCGCTCGGGATGCCGTCGCCGATCGAGATCACCGCGCGCCACTTCGTGAACCGCGCGCCCAGCTCGTAGTACTCCTGGAGCCGTTCGCGCAGCCCGTCGAGGCCCTCGGTGACGGTCTCGCCCTCGGCACCGGCGAGCGCCTTCGCGCCCTTGTCGACCTTGATCCCGGGGATGATCCCGCGGCTCTCGAGGAGCTTCGGGAACGGCGTCCCGTCCGAGGCGCTCTGGCGGATCGTCTCGTCGAAGAGGATGACGCCGCTGATGTGCTCCTCGACGCCGGCGGTCGTGAAGAGGAGGTCGCGGTAGGCGCGCCGGTTCTCCTCGGTCGACTCGGCGCCGATCGAGTCGAAGCGCTTCTTGATCGTCCCGTCGCTCTCGTCCGCGGCCAGGATCCCCTTGCCCGGCGCGACGAGCGCTCGCGCGATCTCCTCCAGAGTCTGTGTCTCGGCCATCGTCGCCATGTCGGTCCTCCTTGGTCTCGTCGCCGAGATTATGTCCGCTCGCGGAGATTCAGTACTTCGCGCGCTCGCGCAGGAGCGTCACCCCGCAGGGAAGGCACCACGGCTGGACCTGGGGAAGCGCGTCCGTGAGCCGCTGTTTGGCCTGGGCGGTCCCGATCTCATCCGCGTACTTGCGGGTGAGAGCGATGTACTGCTTGGTCAATTGCTCCATGACCGTCTCGTCGGCAGGGCCGGAGCCCTTTGTCGCCTCGCCGAAGTTCACCATGGCCTGCCCGAACTCGTTCTGCATCTTGACCCGCTCCGCCGCGGTCTGATGATGCCGCTTCTCGCCGCAACCGGCGACCAGAACGGCGAGCAAGAGAAGTGGGGTCAGGCTCTTCAATGCGCTCCTGTTGAGACGACTGCGAGCGTTGCTCGGTTGGTCGCGCGAGGTTATTCCGATTTCAGCTCGCGGCGGATGACGTCCACACACGGCGGGCACCAGGGCGCGAGTTGATTCGCCTCGACGGCCAGGCGCCGCTTGACTTCCTTGTCGCCGAGCGCGTCCTTGTACTTTCGCGTGGCGGCGACGTAGCGGTGCGTGAGCTGCTCGAGGCCGTTCTGATCGGCGTAGCCGGGGCCCATCGTCCAGTTCGAGATCTTCCAGTCGATCTGTGCGAACTCGGCGTTCATCGCGGCCCGCTCGGCCTTCGACTGCTTGTGGCCGCCACAACCGGCGACCAGGAGAGCGATTACAACGAGAGGCGCGACGCGTTTCATTCGGCTCCGATAACGCTATCGTTGACAGCGACGCGGACGTAGCTCAGTTGGTAGAGCATCAGCTTCCCAAGCTGAGGGTCGCGGGTTCGAACCCCGTCGTCCGCTAAGGCGTGACCAAGCCGAAACCCGCTCCACTAGGCGGGTTTCGGCGTCTCAGGGGCGCCGCCCGTTTACCGCTTGAAACCGCTCAAGACCGCTAGACGCTGGGGCGGACTGGGGCAAAACTGGGGCACGATGCGATCCCCTCGAGGGCGTGACCGCAAACTGCCGCGATGCTGGATTACGGCGCCTCCTACCCCATCGGGGGTTTCCCTTGTACGCGCCGCGCCGCAGCACGGGCCTCGGGGCGGGCTAGCGGCTGGCGAGGATCAGGGTCACGGCCACGATCACGCTGATCACGAAGATGGTGTAGACCGGCCAGCTCTGACGTGCCCGGAACAGCCGCTCCTCCGGTCCCATCTGATGCGGCTCCTCCTCGGCGGCCTTCTCTGTCGGCTCCCGACTCACCTAACGGCGAAGACTAGACCCAGTTCCAAAGGTGCGGAGTTCCCGTCGCCGCCTAGTCGCTCGCTCGGCCACGGCCCGAAGCGTCTGCGCGGCCCCTAGTGGTCGGCCCTTTACCTGATCCTGTGAAATGTCGGACAACCGGAGGTCACAACCTCGTAATCGCTCGGGGCGACCTTGATGATTGCCGGGCCTGTTGTCGCGTAGCCGGTGGCGATGACCGCCTTGGCCCCGGGCAAGTTGCGCAGCCGCTCCCAGTAGCAGGACGTCCCGTACATGGGGGCAGGAGCACGGTACGTTCCGGGCACGACCTCCGTGCCCACATGGACAGTCCCGTTGCCCCGGAAGTCTTCGGCTGGCACGACAGTCTTGATCTGTGTCTTGGCAACGGTCCTCGTCTGGGTGGTGGACTCGCTCAACCCTCCGAGCGCACCAACGGCAACACCAACAACGAACAGGGCTCCAGCAACCGCAATAGCGAGCCAGTGAGTCCTGATCCACGTCATCCGCCTGCTCCTCCTCGGGGCCGAGACAGGTGTAACAACCCTAATCGGCGTCCGAGGGTTCGACCCCCACCGCCCGGCCGTGACGAACCTAGTCGGGCAGCGAGAGACAACCCATCGGCCGCCCATCTCCCGTCCATTGATCGGCGTCGCTCCCAGGGTCACACTCCATAACGAGCAGGCGAGGCGTCCAGGACGGGAGGACGATCATGCTCAGACCAGGGAAGCTCGTAACGCACACGATGGATCGGAGATTCGAGGGTTGGTCGGGGCGACGTGGCGCTCGTGGCTGCGCGGCCCTGCTCGCCCGCGATCGCCGACCTGAACGGCGACGGCAGTCGCGACCTCGCGGTCGCCAACGGGCCGTCGGACACGATCTCCGTGCTTCTCAATCGGGGCGACGGCAGCTTCGAGGCCAAGCATGACTACGCGGCCGGAAGTGGCCCCCAACTGCTCAGGCTCGCCGACCTGAACGGCGATGGCAGGCCCGACATGCTGTTCATTTACTACAGCGGAGGCATCCCGAGTTTGTCCGTCTTGCTGAACAACGGCGACGGCAGCTTCCGGGCCGGCGACGACTACGAGGCGTGCAGCTGCTCTGGTGGCGAACAGGTGGTCAGATCGATCGCGATCGCCGACCTGAACGGCGACGGCAGTCCCGACGTCGCGACCACGGCCAGCGACGAGTTCTATTCCGAGGTATACCGGGGCAGTCTCTACCGCGGCACCGTCTCGGTGTTCCTCAACAAGGCCGACGGCACCTTCAAGACGCGGAGCTACAACACGGGACGAACGGGCCCAGACGGCGCGGACGTCGTGGCCAGCGACCTGAACCGAGACGGTAGGCCTGACCTGGTGACGGCGGCCGAGCGGATCGCGGTTCTCGTCAACCGAGGCGACGGCAGCTTCCGGGCGAAGGTCAACTACCTCGGAACAGGAGCTTCGCTCGCGAGCGCCGACCTGAACGGCGACGATCAGCCGGACCTCCTAACGACGGGCGATCGTTCGCTCAATGTGCTGATCAACACTCCCGGCCTCTGCAACGTGCAGGACGTCGCAGGCCTGACGCCGGCCGCCGCAAAGCAGCAGCTCGCACGCGTCAACTGCCGGATGGGGAAGGTCAGCCGCCGCTACGTGAAGGGTGTCAAGAAGGGCCTTGTGTTCTCGCAGAAGCCGAGGTTCGGCACGGTGCTGCGAGGCGGCGGCAAGGTCAACCTCGTCGCCAGCCGGGGGCGAGGATCGTGAAGAAGGTGCGCGTACTCGCTAGCGTGGTGGCTCTGGGCGGCTCGCTCGGCGTCGCGTCGCTGCTCGCCAGCTCGACGCCTTCCTTCGCGCGCGTGAGGGACTACCCAGCCGCGACCGGAGCCTTACGCGGTCGCGCTCGGTTCGAGTAGCGCGAAAGGTCGCGAGGGCACGTTACGGAGCAACGATGGCATTGGCGCCTTGGGCGTGGAGCCCGACGGCACG
Source organism: uncultured Actinomycetes bacterium (assembly GCA_963850415.1). GTDB lineage: Bacteria > Actinomycetota > Thermoleophilia > Gaiellales > Gaiellaceae > VAXT01. The sequence goes on along the minus strand of CAWKLE010000002.1, from coordinate 739,157 downwards.
CTGGTTGTGGCTGGCTCGAGTCGCGTGGGCGGGCCTACGCACGGACGTCGTTTTGCGCTTGCCCGCTACACCGCCACGGGGGGACTCGATCGTCGTTTCGGAACAGGCGGCAAAGTGTTGACGGGCTTCGGTCTGAGGTTCGTTCGCCCGCGATTTCCGGGCGGTGCCGGAGTTGCGTCGCTCGCGATCCGGCGCGACGGCAAGATTGTCGTTGCCGGTTCCGCGTACCGTCCCCCCCGGGTTGCGCTATGAGGCGTTCGCGCTCGCCCGTTACACCGTGTCGGGAAGACTCGATCGCACCTTCGGGCGGAAGGGGAGGGTACTGACCTCCTTCGGTTCCCGTGCCAGCTCGTCGGCGTACGCAGTCGCGATCGCGCCGAATGGGAAGATCGTCGCCGTCGGTTCCAGCTTCGCACTCGCGCGCTACAGGCCAGGTGGAAAGCTCGACCCGAGCTTCGGCCGCGGCGGCAAGGTGCTGACGGATTTCGGCGCGCGCTGCTATGCAGAAGCCCTGGCGGTCGCGATCCAGCCGGACGGCAAGATCGTCGTCGCCGGCGACTTCTTCGGCGCAGGGACTGATTTCGGAGTCGCCCGCTACAACGACGACGGCTCCCTCGATCGCAGTTTCGGAACGGGGGGACGGGTCGTCACCAAAGTCGACCAGATCGCCGCTTACGTGGCCGGAGTTCTCGTCCAGCCAGACGGAAAGATCGTCGTCGGCGGAAGGGCGTCCGTGGGGCTCAGCGGCGGCGCTGCCCTCGTTCGCTATCACGCCGACGGCGCGCTCGACCCGACCTTCGGCCACGGCGGCATCGCATTCACCAAGGGCGGCGTCCCGTATGCGCTCGCGATCCAGCGCGATCACAAGCTCGTCACGGCCCGCGACCCGTTCGGAGTCGCGCGCTTCCTAGAGGACGGCACCCTTGATGGAAGCTTCGGCAGGAACGGAAGGGTGCGCACGAACTTCCAAGGCCCAGCCTCCGCGGATGAAGTTGTCGTCCAGCCGGACGGCAAGATCGTCGTCGCCGGCACGGTCGGCTCGTACCCGCGGGGGGACTTCGCCCTCGCCCGCTACACGAGCAGCGGCAGACTCGACGGCAGCTTCGGCCACGGGGGCAAGGTGGTCACGGACTTCGGGTCAGTCTGGGCGATCCTCGGGCGGTGACGGCCCAGATGAGCGTTGGTGTGCCGGAGCGCCCGAGGCCGACGATTTGCGGCCGGGCGACTCGTTTCTGATCTCAGGACCGCGATCTGGCGACACTGCCGGTCGTGTTCGGCCCGTTGCAAGTTCCATTAATCGCCCATCTCGCGTCCATGGCTCCTGCGTAGGGAAGCGAGCACGATGGATGAGCAGATGATCTCGAGGAGCGGAGGAGCCAGCGCGAGGCGACCTGGTGGTGCCGGCGGCGATCTTTGCGGGCGACGAGCACGATGAGCTCGAGGGCGTCGGCGAGGCTGAGCTGCGGTAGGTCTTTCGCCGCGGCAAGCGCCGAGAGCACGTTCCGACGCTTCAGCGCCCGTTGGAAGATCGCGTACGGGTGCCCTGCGAGCTCGAAGCTCCTCCTCCCTCTGGGCCGAGAACGGCAGAGAGACAGCTATCGACGGCCGACGACCAGCCTGACCGGATAGCCGCGCCGCTTGATCGCGCCCGGGCGAGGGTGCTGGCCGATGACACGGCCGACTCGCCTGGAGTGGGCGCCGCGAATGCGTCCGAGCCCGCAGTGCCTTCGCCGAATCTTCAGCTTGGCGGCCCCGAGTCGTAGCCCGAGCACTCTCGGGACGAAGCAGGGGCTCGGAGGCAGCGAAGGCGGTGGTGGTGGTGGTGGTGGTGGCGGCGGTGGTGGTGGCGGCGGTGGTGGTGGAGGTGGCGGCGGAGGCGGTGGTGGCGGCGGAGGCGGTGGTGGAGGTGGCGGCGGAGGCGGTGGTGGAGGTGGCGGCGGAGGCGGTGGTGGCGGCAGCGAGTGGCACTCAGCCACAGCAAGGTCGTCGATGTTCCAGCTCGAGACGACGTGCGCCCCAGCCGATCCGACGCTCACGCCGATGCGGATGCGGATTGCGCCGCCCCTGTATGCCGTGAGGTCGTAGCTCACATAAGTCCACTGATCCTCGGTGATGCCTCCGCTCTCCCACAACGTGATCCAGTTGCCCGCGCTGTAGACCTCGACCGTGTTCACCATGTTCGGGGCGACATCGGAGTTGAGCCACCGCCAGAAATTGAGCCCCGCAACGTCGACGTTGGCGCCGATGTTGATCTCAGGGCTCGTCATGTACCAGGATGGATGGGGGTCATGCGTCGCGTTCCCGCCGATCACGACGCCGGCCACACGGTTGTCCGAACCAGACGAGTGGTCGACGGCAGGATCCGGGTACCCGATCTCCTGGCCGCTCGATTCTGACGCTGGCCCGATTTCCCACTCGGGCCCGAGTACCCAGGGGACCGAGTTGTCCGCGAACGTGTCGTAGAGGAGATTGATGCACGTGGCGGGCCGCCTCGCCGCCTCCGCGGAGCCGTGGCCGCCGATCGCAAGAAACGCTCCGATCATCAGAGCAGTCACGAGCAGGAGAATCGTGGCAAGCCGCACGTTCATCGACTGCTGTCTTACGCCTCTCGAGAGACACTGTCAAGACGAAGACAGGAAGCAGCGCGAGGAGCGGTAACAACCTCGTTTTTGGCAGGAGGAACGATCGGCCGTGCGCAGTTGCGCCGGACGTTCATTTCGACCCGGCCGAACGTGCGGCTTTTCCACACGCCACTTCAGTGAGAGGACCGATCCCCCGGGCACGTGGATGAACGAAGCTGACCGTGTCTTCCAGAAGTGTGCGCCGATCTCGGGATCGGCCGTGACGGCCTCAGGTCGATGCCCTCGGCACATCGCGTGAGAAAAGGAGGGCCAAGTAACGGTCGCCCCAACATCGGTTCACCCGGGACGGGAACACCACTTCCGGTGGCTGTTCATCGCGATCCTCGCGTTTCTGCTCGGCGGGCTCGCGGTGGCGCTGCTGTATGGAGCAGACGTGTTTGAAGGGTCGTCCAGCTCGTCGGGCGTCCAGGGATCAGGCGTCGCCGCGAGCGAGACGCGTGACGTGCGTCCGTTCGCTAGCGTCGAGCTCGCCGGGAGCAACAACGTCGTCATTCGCGTCGGCGAGCAGCAATCGGTGGTCGTCAAGGCCGACGACAACCTCCTCGACCGCGTCACGACCCGCGTGCAGTCCGGCACGCTCGTGATCGGGAACACGCCGGGCAGCTTCTCGACCAAGAGCCCGATGAGCGTCGAAGTCGGCGTGCCGACGCTTAGCGCGTTGACGCTCTCCGGCAGCGGCAACATCGTCGTCGGCGGACTCGAGGCGGCGAGCCTGGCCGTGACCTTGCCGGGCAGTGGCACGCTGACCGCGAGCGGAACCACGACCAGGCTCGGCGTCACCGTCAGCGGCTCCGGGATGGTGCAGTTCAGTCGGCTGGTCGCAAGCGACGTGCAGGCAGTCGTGAGCGGCTCGGGCACCGTCTTCGTTACCGCGACCGAGAGTCTCGACGCATCCGTGCCGGGAGCCGGCACGATCGTCTATGCGGGCGACCCGCCGGACGTGACCAGGAGCATCACCGGGACGGGAGCGATCACGACCACGTCTGGCTGATGACCAAAGCGCGTTTACGAAGGCTCGGAAGCGGAGATCAGGGAGCGGCAACGTCTTGGCGTCGACCACAAGGGAGGGCAACGTGCTTGCAATCGCCGGAACCGGCTACGGCCTGATCGGTCTTCTGATCATCATTCTGCTCGTGGTGCTCATCGTCTATTTCGCTCGAAGAGCCTAGGTCCGCCAACTCCGCGAGCGGGGAAGCCTGCTCAGAGACGGTTTCTCGCGCTACAACTGAGACATGGCGACCGTTCCCGAAACGTTCGCGCCGCGTCGCTGGGTCGCGCCGCTGCTCGCGCTCGGTGCGGTTCTGCTCATTCCCTGGACACTCGTGCTCGCCTACCGCCTGCCGGCGCGGCACACGAGCCACCACTGGGACATCGCCTGGGTGGGGTTCGATCTCGCGCTCGCCGCAGCGCTCGCAGTGACGGGCTTGACCATCGCCCGGCGCTCCACCTGGGCGCCCTCGGCTGCCGCGGTTGCGGCGACGCTCCTCTTCTGCGACGCGTGGTTCGACGTGGTCCTGGCCAGCGGCCACGACGGTCAGGTCGAGGCCGTGCTCGAGGCCGTGCTCGTCGAGATCCCGCTCGCGATCTTCCTCATCTGGCTCGCGCGGGACAGCGAGCAGACGGTCTCCGCCGTGAGGAAAGCGCTGCGGCGACGCCGGTAGAGGGCGGCTCAGACGCTCGCGGCCACGCGGCGGCGGCGGCGCATCGTCGGCTTCGGCAGCTGACCTTCGAGCCAGAGCGCGGCGATGCCGGCCCGCGGCAGACCGAGGCGGCGCTCGTACATGAAGTAGCGCGGCTCCCAGCGCGGGAAGAACTTCGCGTTGAAGCGGTAGAGACGCTCGATCTGGAACCACGTGTCGCCGACCGCGAGAGCGCGCCCGAGTGCCCGCTCGGCGACCCCGGTCGGTTGCCGGATGAAACGGGCGAAGGCGGCGAAGTTGAGAGACACCTCCATGATCCCGCGCGCGCGGAGGTGCTCGATCCCCTCTGCGACCAGGAACTCCGTGAGCCCGTTCGGGGTTTCCCGCTGGCGGCGCATGTACGAGAGCGAGACCGCCGCTCGCCCGTACGTCGGCACGAAGTGGAGGAAGCCGCGGATCGTGCCGCCCTCGTCGACGGCGTAGACGACGAGCGTGTCCCCGCCGGCCGGGTTGCGGAGCGAGTCCATCGCCATACTGAAGCCGCGCTCTGGTGCGCCGCAGAGCCAGTCGTGCGCCACTTCCTCGAGCCGAGCCACGACGTCGGGGGCGAGCGACCCGAGCTCCGCGATCTCCGTCCGGTAGCCGGCCTTGCGCAGCCGCGTCACCGACTGCCGCACCTTCCGGATCGGTCGCCCGTCGAGGCTGAACCGGTCGCCGTCGACGATCGCCTCGTCGCCCATGTAGAGCCCGCGCAGGCCTGCTTGCTCGAACAGCGCGCGCGCCTCCGCGCTGACCCCGAGCGCGGCGAGCTTCAACCCGTGTTCGCCCGCGAACGCGACGACGACGGGGAGGAGCGTCTCGACGCCGCTCGGCTCGCCGACCGGGTCGCCCGAGAGCATGAGCACGCCGTTCTCGACGCGGTAGGCGACGAACGCGGTCCGCTCGGGATTGAAGAGGTAGTGCTTGTCCGTGCGCAGCTTGAAGAACGAGAGCGTGTCCGCTCCGTGCTCACGCACGAGCCGGGCGGCGGCGCGCCTGAGCTCGGGGTCCGGGAGGTCCCTGGGAGCGGCGAGCGGCCGGAAGAGGAGGTACGCGCCGATGAGCAGCGCGATCAGGCCGGTTAGCTGGATCGCGAGCCCTGTCCGCACCAGCTCGTCGTCGGTGAACGTGAACGGGGGCTGCTGCCAGAGGAGGAGGTCGCCCGTCCCGCGCAGGACGTCGACGGCGGACGCGGATGCCGGCGCCGCGATCGCGACCGCGGTCACCGAGGCGAGGAACACGGCCGCGAGGAGTAACGGCACGCGCCAGACCGCCGAGCGCAGCGTGCCCGGCTCGTGCCGGACATAGAACGAGGAGCGGCCGCCCCAGAGGAGCGCGGCGGCGACCGCCGTCAGGACGGCCTCCTCGAGATCGAGGCCCTTGACGATGTTGAAGACCGTAAGCGCGGCCAAGAGCGCGAGCGCAACCTTCAGGGCTCGGCGGCGGCGCCGGTAGAGGTAGAACGCCGTCAGGAGGAGCGCGAACGAGACCGGCACGGCGAGCGCGTGAGCGCCCCGCATCACCGCTACCGGCTCGACGCTGACAAGCACGTCCCCGCGCCAGGACACGTTCGGCGTGACGGCCGAGACGAGGTCGACGATCGCGACGATCGCCACGCCGACTGCTGCGAACGCCGGGACGTCGTCCAGTTGTCGCGAGGGCCTGAAGCGCAGGGGGCGCCGGTGCAGGCCGAGCCGCCACGACGTCGCGTCGCGCCCGGACGGCGTCAGGTCGCGCCAGTCCTTGACGACGAGCCAGACGCCGGCGAGCGCCATCCCGCGCACGGGTACCAGCCCGAGGGCGCCGATGAACGTGGCCACAGCGCCCAGCGCGAGGACTGCGAGCCCGAGATGCCATTCGTGGATCCGGCGCCGGAGCACGTACACGCGCACGCCAAGCGGATGGCGGACGAACTTCAGCATGGGTGGGTGCTCAGCGCTTCCATCATCCGCACACAGTTGCCTATCGGCGCGAAAACCGCGACCGTGAACATCTGACCGAAACCTGATTGAAGAGGCTTAGCCGGTGAAGGGCGGGCGCGCCGCCGCCTGGCAAACCCGGAGCACTCGCCTCAGGGTGATCGGCCCGCTGCCCGACCCGAGCTGGAAGATGGCGCGCACCCGCACGCGGTTGCGGCCGCGGGCGAGCTTCAGGCGGGGAAGCACACGCTTCTGAAGCGGGGCCAACCGCACGTCACGCTCGAGTCGCCGGTTCACGAAGACCCGGACGCGCGCGATCCGTGTGCCCGAGACGAGGATGCGCGTTCGCACACGACGGACGCACGCTCGTGCGGTCTGGAGCACTCGGAAGCCCGCGTGGCCCGAATCGTTGGCGTCCGGCGGCTTCGGCCCGGGCGGGACGATCGGTGAAGGCGTGGGCGGTGGTGGAGGCGGGGGCGGTGGTGGCGGCGGCGGCGGTGGAGGTGGTGGTGGTGGCGGCGGTGGCGGTGGTGGAGGCGGGGGCGGTGGAGGGGGCGGCGGCGGAGGCGGCGGAGGCGGAGGAGGGGGAGGCGGAGGTGGTGGTGGTGGTGGTGGTGGTGGTGGTGGCGGCGGCGGTGGCGGAGGGGGCGGCGGTGGAGGGGGCGGCGGCGGGGGAGGCGGCGGAGGCGGAGGAGGGGGAGGCGGAGGTGGTGGTGGTGGTGGCGGCGGCGGTTCAACCGCCTGGTAGTTGCCGAAGTCGCGGCCGCGAGCGTACGTCGTATTCGCGATGTTCACCGGCCAGCCGCACTGGAACGTCCCTCCGGGCGCCGAACCGGTACCGCCCTGCGTGCCGTCGTGCGGGTAGGTGCAGACCACCGGGGCGGCGCCCGCGCGCTGCCGGGCTTTCTTCGTCAGCAGCGTCTCCCGCAACGTGTACGTGCCATTTGGCGGGCGGATGTCGTTGATCACGTACTGGCCCTCGCTGTCGGTGACCGCGAACGGCTCGTTGGCGTCGTGCACGCCGTCGTCGTCGTAGTCGGCCCAGATCTCCCAACGGGGAAGTCCCGGCTCGCCGGCGTCGCGCTGACCGTTGGCGTTCAGATCGTGGAACTTCGTCCCCGACGCCGAGCAGCTCCGCACGGTCAGCGGCACCGGCGCGACGTAGTCCTGCATGTTCGACGACTCGGACAGAGAGGAGCGCGAGTGCATCCAGACAGAGCTGAAGGCGAAGCAAGGTTCGTCGAACCCTTGCCCGAGGACCTGGCCGAGGTTCAGCGCCGTCTCGCCGAAGCGTTCGGTGGGGATCGTGTTGGCGTAGGAGCCCGGCAGGTACGTACGAATGTCCGTCTCGTTGACCGCGCCCTGAGCGTCGACATTCGGCGTGAGGCCCGTGGCGTTGTCGAGTCGCCCCGTGGTGGCACATCCGCTCGCCGGATCGGTCAGCGTCGTGACCCAGCGTTGAATCGCGACGCTGACATCGTTGCCCTGCGCCTCGTAGGAGACAAGCACGTCTCCCGTGCTCCGGCATGGAATCGTGGCCAGTCCGTTGTTCCATAGTCGCGGGTCGCGGTTGAGCTCGAACGTGATGAACGTCGTCGCGGCGCGAGGTCGCCTACGTCCTGCCAGCAATGAAGCAGCCTCTCGCGTGAAGCCCAGGTAGAGGAACTCGTTGCCTCTCTGTGGGTCGAACGACGACCACGCATCGAAGATGTTGGCCTTGCCCGGGCTGACGCCGCCAGTCTCGATCGTGAAGTCCCAGAGGCCGGGTTCGTCCTCCTTGCTGCCGCCTGTGAAGGCCGTGTCCTGGGCGTTGGGATCTGGGCTGTGGTGGACGCGTCCGGCGCCCTGCATGGCCTGCCAATCGATGGCGGGCAGAGCGTCGTCCTGATTTCCGTCGGCGCCCTGGAACGAGCTGCCGGGCAGGGGGCTCAACGACGGCGGGAGCGGCGTGGCCCTCGCGGCAGGTGCGATCAGGAAGCCGATCGCGAAGGCACTCACGAGCACGGCAAGTCCACCCCCAGAGGCGCGCCGCAGACTTACCGCGGGCCTCGTGCTCGATAGCACTAGAGGGGAACGGTAGTGGGACTTACGCCGTCTGTAAAGGACGGAGGCCGCGCGGCCGCATGTGCTTCGGCGTAGACTGCCGAGCGTCGCTCCGCCTGCGCGCTTCTCCTGAAGCCCGTTCTCTGGCAGCGGAGCATCCGCTCCTTGAAGGGACCCCAATGACGAGCACGATTGCTGTCATCCGGCACAGCGTCTCCGACTTCGACACCTGGAAGACCGCGTACGACGGCTTCGCTCCGATCCAGGCCGAGCACGGTGTGCGTGCCCACCAGGTACTGCGCTCGACCGAGAATCCAAACGACGTCATCGTCACCCACACCTTCGACTCACCCGAGGCTGCCCGCGAGTTCTTCACGACGCCTGAGTTGAAGGAAGCAATGGGCGAGGCCGGCGTCGATGCGGGATCTCTCGAGATCAGCTATTTCGACGAGGTCGAGAGCGGCACGCTGGTCGCCGCCTAGTCAATCGAAGAGGCGTGTTGAGAGCGCCGGGCTTCCGGCCTGGCGCTCTCAGCCTCGAGCCGGCCAGGCGTCGGCGAGCTTGCTCCGCGTCTCGGCCAGGTGCTCCGGCAGGACCTTCACGTCGGCGAGCACCGGCATGAAGTTCGTGTCGCCCGCCCAGCGCGGGACGAGATGAAGGTGGACGTGGTCGGTGACGCCCGCGCCTGCGATCCGTCCGAGGTTCCAGCCGAGGTTGTAGCCCTGCGGCTCGTAGAGCTGCGCCAGCGCGCCGATCCCCTGCGAGGCGAGCCTGTGGATCTCCAACACCTCGTCGGCGTCGAGATTGCCGAACTCGCCGGCGTGGCGGACGGGCGCCACCAGCAGGTGGCCCGACGCGTAGGGGAACTTGTTCAGAAGGACGAACGCGCGTTCGCCCCGGCGCACCACGAGAGCGTCTTCGTCGGCGCTTTCGAGCGCACGGCAGAAAATGCAGCCGTCCTGCTCGTCGGCGCTGCCGACGTATTCGAGCCGCCAGGGAGCCCAGAGCTGCCGCGTCACAGGCAGGTAACCCTACGGCAGGCGTTCCTAGAGACCGAACCGAGGGATCATGCGCATCCGCCTCCGGACGATGTGTGTCAGGTCCACAAATGTCGGTAGCCGTCGCCGACTCGTCTCAGGAGGTTTGCACCAATGCAGAAGCTCTACACCTGGCTCGCGCGCGAAGACGGGCAGACGATGGCCGAGTACGGCGTCGTCCTGGCCGTCATCACGATTGCGGTTTTCGCCGCTCTCGCCCTGCTTGCCGGCAACATCACGAACGCTCTGACTCGCGTCGCCGGTTACATCACCTAGGCACAGCGACTGACGGGCTTCCCCCGGAGCCCTTGCTGACTTCGCCGCAACGACCTCGTCCCACTGCAATCGGGGCGAGGTCGCGGCGAGGTCTCTTCAGAGCCAGCGCTTGTAGCGGAAGAAGGCGAGCATGGCCGCGATCAGGGCCACCGAGGCCGCGATCACGATCCAGAAGTCGAGGGTCGACGCGGATGCCGGGTTGCCGCCGCCCGGGAGCCCGACGTTCATCCCCCAGAGGCTTGCGATCAGCGTCGCGGGCAGGAACACGATGCTGAAGACGGTCAGGATGCGGAGGACGTCGTTGAACCGGTGCGAGAGCACCTGCTCGTTCGTCGTCTCCAGCGCCTCGACGACCTCTTTGTAGTTGTCCAGCAGGTCCCAGATGCGCTCGGAGGCGTCGACGAGGTCGTCGAAGTAGAGCTCCAGCTCCTCGGGCAGGAACCGCTCGACGCGGCGCTCCAGCAGGCGCAGCGCAGGACGCTGCGGCTTGATGATCTTGCGGTAGGAGATGATCTCCTGCTTCGCGTTCGAGATGTCGCGAACGGCTTCCTCGGAGCGCCCCTCGAGCACGTCGTCCTCGATCGAGTCGAGCTTGAAGCCGATCTTGTCGAGGATCGGGAAGCAGTAGTCGAAGAGGTCGTCGAGCACGTGGTAGAGGAGGTAGCCGGAGCCCTTGGAGAAGAGGCTCTCGCGCAGCTCGGCGTCGTCGGCGCAGCGCTGGAAGAGCCGGCTGACCGGCAGGAGCTCGACCGTCGGCAGCGTGACGAGGTAGCCCTGGCCGAGGAAGAAATCGAGCTCGGCGGCGTTCAGTCGCTGGACGGCCTTGTCGTAGAACGGAAAGTGCAGGACGCCGAACAGATAGTCGGGGTACTCGTCGATCTTCGGCCGCTGGCGCTTCGACAGCACGTCCTCGACGTCCAGTGGGTGCCATCCGAACCGCGCCGCGAGCTCGGTCGACACTTCGTGGTCCGGAGCGTCGAGGTGGATCCAGACGAGGCCGTTGGCGGAGAGCTCAGCCGGCTCGCGGCGAGCGGCGACGACCGGTTCCTCGACGCGGGTGCGCGAGCGTGGACGCTTGATGCGAGGGAGGCTGGGCATCGGTACTGAGTGGGTCGTCGGCCGTCATCGGTCTATTCGTCATCGTACCCCTGAAGCCTTGCCTCCGAGGGCGGCGTAGAGACCCGCCCACTGGCACGCGTCGAGGTCGCGGGGCCGCGCGCTGCGTGCGAAGCCGTGGCTCGCTGCGAGCCGTTTCACCTGGAGCGGAGTGAGCACGCTGCGCCGGACCTCGGTCGTCGCCTGGAACGCCTCCGACAGGAACCGCCAGTACTGCTGTGACTCCGTCAGCGGCACGAGTGGATCCGTGCGCCGCGTGAAGCGGAGGACGGCGGCGTCCACGCTCGGAGGTGGAGCGAACGCGCTGCGGTCGAGACGCCTCGCGATCTCGACCTCGTAGAACGCTCGCCAGAAGGCGCCCTTCAGCGTCGCCGGCCAGATCGCGGCGTGTTTCTCGGCGAAGCCCCACTCGACGATCACCTCCGCGCTGGTGACCGGCCCGCGGAGCAGGTGGCTCAGGATCGCGCCCGAGCCCGCGAAGGGCAGGTTCGCGACGACTGCGAACGGCTCGGTCGGCAGGCGCCAGTCGAGGACGTCGGCCTCGACGACCGAGACGGCGCCTCCGAACCGAGCCCGCAGCGCGAGCGCGAGAGACGCGTCCCGCTCGACCGCGACGACACGGGCGCCGATCTCCAGGAGCGCCCGCGTGAGTACTCCCGTGCCCGCACCGATGTCGACGACGAGGTCGTCCTCCGCGACTCCGGCTTCGCGGACTAGAGCGGCTGCCAGCCTGCTGCTACGAAGAAAGTGCTGGCCGCGAGCGCTCCGGGAGGAGCGTCTTCGGACGGCCACGATAAACCGCCGTGGTCATGCGGTCATTGTACGGCGATCACCCGTGCGGGTACGGGTACGCGTCCCGTTCCGCGGACCACTGTCCGCCCATGAGCGTCCCCCGGAGGGCGTCGAACACCCGAACGAACGGGCCATGAGCGTCGCGGGCCTCGAAGAACGATCCTTCAAACGTTTGAGCTACCTCATGGTTCGAGAACGATCGCGGATCTAGTAGCTGCCACGATCTCCCGGACGTCGGCGATGAACTCCTTGCGGTCACGAGTGGTCCTGACGACGACGATCGGCGCGAGCTCGCGCGGGCGAAGAAACCGGATCGCGACCGGCTGAAACCCGTACTGCTTCGCAACGGACGCAACCCGTGCACGAAACTCGCTCCGAGACGGGTTGGGGAAGCGCTGGTTCAGCGCGTACTCATTCGTCGCCATGCCGGCTACGCGACCCGCGACGCTGTAGCCGACGAGCGGCCTCCCGCCGGCCTGGCAGAAGTCGTCGCGAAGCGCGCCGAAGAAGAGGTCGACCTCCCATTCGCTCAGAGCGCGCTTGCCGAGCAGAGCCGGATCGTTGGGCGCGGAGGCGCGCGACGACAGGGGAGCGTCGATGTATGCCCACGACGCATCTCTCGGCGGATCCTTCATCGGCCTGTACGGCTGGGTTCGTCGGGGAGGCGGGCCGATCCGCACACCGCGGATCAGCGTGCGGTCGCCGAAGCGCGCGAGCACCCGCTGCGCGAGAGCCTGCGGCGGGGTGCGGTGGCTTACGGGACGATTCGGGGCACTGGGCGCCGTGCGCATCGGCCCCGTCGCCAGGTCTGGCCTGCCCCAGCACGAGTGGCTCGAGAACTTCGGGTACTTCGGCCACGTGCTCGGCGCGGGAGGGAGGTCCGGCGAGATGGCAGGGAGGAGCGCGCTCTCGGAAGCACTCGACCCGGAGCATCCGGCCGCGACGAGCGCGACCGCGCAGGCAGCAAAAACAGCTCTCATGTCGATTGAGACGTGATTTCGAGCGTTCGGGTTCCGCTCAGGTCGAGCCACGTGCGGCTCCCGGATCGAACGATCTTCAGCATCACGGCTTCGCAGCTGCGGCAGCGGCCGACGATCCCGGGCGCGTGCACGTAGACGTCGAGCGTCGCCACGTGGTCTTCGGCGCCGCACGACGCGCAGACGCCCATGGAGCCCGTCAGATCCGTGCCGAAGAGCTCGATCAGCAACCCGCCGATCGCGTTGCCGTCGAGCCTCATGTCGTCGACCTTCATCCCGTCGCTCCGAATCGCTCGGTCCTGATCGACTCGGGCGGATAGCCCATCGCGACGAGGCCGTCCGCGGCCGTGTCGACGAACCGCGTCGAGCCGCAGACGAAGACCCGAGGCTCCTCGGCGGCCGGCCAGGCGACCTCGCCGAGCATCTCCTCGTCGATCCGCCGCGCGTAGCCCGTCCAGCCGGGAGGCTGCGAGCGCGTCAGCGTGTGGAAGACCTCGAGGCCGTCGGCCGGATCGTCGAGCTCCGTGCGATAGATGACGTCTTCGTAGGTCCGCGACGAGTAGAGAAGCCGCGTCGGCGTGCGACTGCCGATGCTCGCCCGGTGCCGGATCATCGACATCAACGGCACGACGCCCGAGCCGCCGGCGACGAGCAGGACCGGAGCATCGCCCGAGCCGTCCCAGACGAAGTAGCCACCGATCGGCCCGCGGATCTCGAAGCGGTCGCCGGCGCGCACCTCGTCCGCGAGGTACGGGGAGACCTCACCGTCCTCGAGCCGCTCGACCGTGATCGCGAGCGGGCCGCCCGGCGCGGATGCGATCGAGTAGCTGCGCTCGGCCTGGTAGCCGCCCTCGGCGGTCAGGCGGACGTCGACGTGCTGGCCCGCTCGGTGACCCGCCCACCCGTCGGTCCCGAGGACGAGCGTCCGCACCCGCGGTGTCTCCTGCACCGCGTCCGCGACCTCAGCGGCGAGCCATGTCAGTCGCCCCAGTAGCGCTGCTCCAGCCACGGGTCTCCGCGCAGGTGGTAGCCGTTCGACTCCCAGAAGCCGGGCTCGTCCTCGTCGCGCAGGTCGAGCCCGCGCACCCACTTCGCGCTCTTCCAGAAGTAGAGGTGCGGGACGAGGAGCCGCGCCGGGCCGCCGTGCTCGGGGTCGAGCGGCTCGCCGTCGTAGACGTACGCGACCCACGCCTTGCCGTCGGTCACGTCCTCGAGCGGCAGGTTCGTCGTGTACCCGCCGTCGCAGAACGCCATCAGGAACGTGGCGTCGTGCTCGACCGCCTCGAGCAGTGTGTCGACGGAGACGCCTTCCCAGGTCGTGTCGAGCTTGGACCACTTCGTGACGCAGTGGATGTCCTTCGTCACCGTCTCGCTCGGGAGCTGTCGGAACTCGTCCCAGCTCCAGCGGACCGGCTCGGCGCCGCCGCGGATCTCGAACGTCCACTCCTCGAGCGGCGTGTGCGGCGTGGGTCCGGCCGAGAGCACCGGGAAGTCGTCGGTCAGGTACTGGCCCGGCGGAACCCGATCGGGAGGGCCTTCGTGTCCGCGCCCGCGGAATCCCCGCGAGATGATGCTCACGTCCGAATCTTCCCAGCTTTGGAACGTGGGCGCGTCACGGAGTTGTCGCCAGGGCGATCCGCTCGAGCGCGTCGACGACCTCGACGATGGGGGCGCGCGTGTCGATCTCGGCGGTTGCCCCGCGGCGGAGCAGCGGCTCGACGGCCGCGAGATCGGCCAGGATCCGGGCGCGTTCCGCATCGTTCTTGCCGAAGTCGTTCGTCACGCGTGTTGCCACGCGCTCGACGATCACGTCGGCGGGAGCGCTCAGCAGCACGACCGCGTCGAACCGCGGGTAGAACTTCCCCTGGTTGGCGACGCAGCCCGCGACGAAGAGGACGCCGTCCTGGTGCCGGAGGAGCTCGTCGATCCGGTCCTCGCGCCAGAGCGGCTCCGACCCCGGCCGGCCCTCGATCCAGTCGCCGTAGTCCGTGTCCACGACCTGGTGCCCTCGGCGCGCGAGCTCGGCGAGGGCCGAGGACTTCCCCGTCCCGGACATGCCGGTGACCAGCACGACCGTCACGGCCTAGCCTGGTGCCTCGGCGAAGGTCGGCGTGAGCGCATCGTCGTGCGGGACGCGTTGCAGGTGGGCCGGGATGTAGCGCTCGATGCGGAGCACGCCCACGACGGCGATCGCGCACACGAGCGAGGCGAGCGGCCAGAGCGCGAAGGGTGCGGCGGCGAGAATGAAGCCGCCGACCGCCGGCCCGACGAACCCGGCGAGCCCCCACGAGAGGCTGTGCACGGCGAAGTAGCGGCCCCGCAGGTGCGGCGAGCCGATGTCGGAGACAAGCGCCTGGTGCGCGGGCCCGTGGAAGCACTCGCCGACCCCGAACATGATCGCCGCGAAGCCGATGACCACGAACGCCGTCCCGGCGGTGAACCAGTAGCCGCCCGCGTCGACGAGCAGCCAGGCGACGGCCCACAGCGCCGGCATCAGCGCGAGCGCCCGCATCCGTCGCCGTCCCTCGATCCAGCGCGAGATCGGAAGTTGCGCGAGCACGATCGCGAGCGTGTTGACGAAGAAGATCGCGCCGATCTGACGCTCGCTCAGGCCGGCCTGGTCGCGCGCGAACGCGGGGAGGAGGGTGAAGAGCGAGTACCCGGCCGCGACGAACATGAAGTTCAGCGCCCAGAGGCCGAGGAACGTCTTGTGCCGGAGGACGGCCGCATAGGTGGCGGGCACGTCTCCGACCTCGTCCTCGGGGACACCGGGATCGTGGACGAATGCGAGCACTCCGACGTACGCCAGGAACGTGAGCGCGTCGAGCACGAACAGGACGGTGAACGTGGTCGGATCGCCGACGACGGCGATCAGGCCCGCCGCCAGGCCGCCGAGGCCGATGCCCAGGTTCATCGTCACGCGCTGCTGGGCGAAGGCCGCGTGCCGGCGGGCCGTCGGGCTCAGCCGTGAGATCAGCGTCGACTGGCTCGGCCAGAACCCCGCGCTTCCCGCTCCCTCGATCGCGATCAGGACGAACGCCTCCCATGGCACGCGAACGAGCGGCAGCAGCCCGTAGCCGATCGCCTGGAGGACGAGCCCGCCGGCGAGCGTCGGCCGTGGCCCAACCCGGTCGATGAGCGGCCCGGCCAGGATTCCCGCGCCCAGCTGCGCGAGCGAGGAGACGGCGACGATCAGCCCGGCCGTCCCGAGCGAGAACCCGCGGACGTTGTGCAGGTAGATGACGAGGAACGGCAGCGCGAGACCGTTCCCGAAGGAGTTCATGAGCCCGCCGACCTGGAGCAGCCAGACCGGCAGCGGGAGGCGCGGGTTCAGGCTCCGCAGGTACCCCGAAGGCATTGCCACAGCTTCACACAGCAGCGCGGGCGAGCATCTGCGTCATGCCTGCCTGTTCGGATTCAGGCCGCGCGCTCTTGACGGCGGCTCCAGAGGAGCCCGGCGACGACGAGCGCCAAGCCGGGAAGGCGAGCACGGCAAGGGCGTGGGGCCAGAAGAGATCGCCGTCGTACGGATCGCTGTAGTTGTGGGCCATGAGCCCACAGCGAGCCGAGCGATGAGGGCCCCACCGAGCAACGCCCCGACCACGCCGGCCGGACGGTCGGTCCGCGAGCCCGACCCCGCGATCTGCATGCCTCCGAACCCGGCCGCGACGATCATCAAGAGCGCTCCCGCCCACGACGCCCAGGTCCACCAGGCCCACTGGTCCCCGTTCAGTCCGAAGATCGCTCCGGCGACAAAGAGGCAGAGCGCGACCGCGAGGCTACCGAAGAGAACTGCTGCCCCGGCTGCCACGCGCCGGTCTGACCGGTTCATGCGTCGTGATCCAAAGCGTCTGCCTATCTGCCGGGGGACGACCGTAACGGAAGAATCGCGAAGGTTGCGCCGTCCTGTCTGAATGTCCAACGAGACGGCGGTGGTGCGGCGGCCTCCGGGGGAGGTTCAGATGGCACAGATCGAGTCCATTCAGGTCAGCATCGAAACCGGAGACGAGTCTGGCGCAGGCACGGACGGCAGCATCTACGTCGGGGTCGCCGGACGAGAGTTCCATCTCGATACGAGCGCCGACGACTTCGAGCGCGGGTCGAGCCACCAATACGTGCTGGGTGATGGCGGTGACGTCGTCAACCCGGCGGTGAACGACCCGCGCAAGCAGGTCCTGCAGACCGAAGAGGTCGAGTCGTTCCCCATCTACGTGCGCTTCGAGCCGAACGACAGCGGAGACAACTGGAACCTGGCGCGAGCGGAGATGAGCTTCAACGACGAGCTCTTCCCACGTTGGGAGACGACGACCTTCGTCTCGAGCACCGACGGGATCTGGCTCGGCCAGCGGTCGGGCAACGTCGTCCACCTGCGCAAGCACCTGGACGCGCCGCCGGGCTAAGACCACCTGAGGGCCGGGCCGCAGGAGGCAAAGCGTCCGCTGCCACGCGGCCCGGCTCCAAGGTCGGAGTCCGACTCCGAATCCTGTCAAGGGCAGAATGCGACGAAACTGGAACATCCGCCGCCGTGGCCGACATGCGAGGCCACGGCTCGCGGACGCTCGGCCGTGTGGACGATCCGACGAACGTCGTCATGGCCGCGAAGCGGCCGGACTTTCGTCGGGAGTGCGCCTGGCAGGAATCGAACCTGCGACCTCGCGCTCCGGAGGCGCGCGCTCTATCCCCTGAGCTACAGGCGCGGAGGCTCCAGTCTAGCCCTCCGATCTGGACTCGCCTGACGTCTCCGCAATCCGAGCAAGTCGCTTCGGCGTACTATGGCCATCGGTTCTAAATCCATTTAGGGGGTGGAAAGTGGCGGAATCGAGTCTCTACGACCGGCTCGGTGGCGCGTTCGCCATCGCAGCGGTGGTCGACCGCTTCAGCGACGCGATCATCAGCAATCCGATGGTCGGCCAGGCCTCGGAGAACCCGGCACTCCGCGAGTGGCACACCAACAACCTCGCGCGGCTGCCCGGACTGAAGTTCATGCGCACCCTGTGGGTGTGCGACGTCGCCGGCGGGCCACAGACGTACGCGGCGACACAGCCCGGCAGTACCGCGCTCGGCCTGGAGGAAGCTCATCGCCAGCTGAAGATCTCTCCGACCGAGTTCGACGAGGTCGCCGCCGAGCTGGGGCGGACGCTCGACAGTTTCCAGGTGCCCGACCAGGAGAAAGGCGAGGTCCTGGCCGCCTTCGCCGCGCACAAGGACGAGGTGACCGAGGGCTACACCACGTAGAAGGATCGGGGGCCGGGCGCGCACGCGACGCGCCCGGCCTCAGGTCGCCTACGGAGCGCGGAACGTGAGCCAGGCGTCCTGCATGCGCGCGGCCTGGCCGGCCGTGAACTCCGTGTAGCACTGGTCGTACGAGTAGTCCATGTAGTTGTGGATCGGGTCGGTGCCCGGAGCGGGGCACGTGTCCTTCCCCTCGGGACAGCCCGAGGTCGGGGTCGCCTCGTAGGGCGTGTCGTCCACGTAGTCGCCGCGGCCGTTGCAGCCGCGGTAGAACGTGTGCTCGAGGTTCAGCCAGTGGCCGACCTCGTGCGTCGCCGTCTCGCCCTGGTCGTACTGCCCGCGGTACCGGTCCGACGCGCCGCGCAGCGACTCCCAGTCGATGACGACACCGTCCAGGAACGCGTTGCCCTGGGTCACGACCTTCGGCAGGTAGGCCCAGCCGAGGAAGTCGCTCGCGGTCGCGAGGTACATGTTGAGCGTGTTCGGCCCGCCTCGGTGGAGCGCCCGCTTCATCGCGCGCTCGTCGCCGGCCGGCTTGGCGTTGTACCAGTCGGCGTTGACCGTCCGGTCGACGCCCACGAGCGTGAACCTGAACCCCGTGTCCACGCCGCCCTCGCCGCCCGCGTACGTGTTGTTCAGCACCGCGATCTGGTCGTCGATGATTCCCTGCGAGACGTTGCCGGTGGTTCCATCCGGCGTGATCACATGCACCCAGACCCGCACGTTCGCGGTGAAGTTCGGGTTGTACGAACGCGTCGTGTCGCCGATGTCGAGACTCTCGTCCTGCGCCGGCTCACGCATCGTGCCGCCTCGCGCAGTCGCGAATCCCGGTGACGCGATCCGGCTCAGGCTGCTGAAGCTGCTGAACTCGGCCGAGTTGCACAGCCACGAGGTCTGGCGGCTCGTCCCGGCAGCCGTTGCCGGCGAAACTTGTAGCGCGGCCACCAGCGCCGCCGCGGCCAAAGCCGCGAACAGCGAAGCTCGCCGCACGGTCACTCCTGTCATCTCAATCCCCCTCCTTGCTTACGCCTGGGCTCAGCGTAAGCGCAAGCGGCCGGGTTTTCAACGATCGGGATAGGGTGGCCGCATGAGGCTTTCCGCGCGGATCACGACGCTCGAGCTGGCCGAGACGTTCGTCATCTCGCGGAGCGCGCAGGACACCGCGGACGTCGTCTTCGTCGAGCTCGAGCACGACGGCGCCTCGGGCTACGGTGAGGCGACGCCAATCGCGCACTACGGGCAGTCGGCCGAGTCGGCGCTCGCGTATCTCGAGGCGCAGGCGGACGCTCTGGGCGACGACCCATGGGCGCTCGAGGAGATCGAGTCGCGGCTGCCGTCCGAGGAGCCTGCGGCGCGCGCGGCGATCGACGCTGCGCTGCACGACCTCCAGGGCAAGCTCAGCGGCCAGCCCGTGTGGCGGCTCCTCGGCCTGCGCCGGGCCGGTCCCCCGACCTCGTGGACGATCTGGCTCGGCGACCCGGACGACATGGCCAGGCGGACCGAGGCCGTGGCGGGCAGGTTCAAGCGGCTGAAGCTGAAGCTCGGCGGACGCGACGGGCTGGACGTCGACCGGGTGCGCGCCGTGCGCAGCGTCACCGAGGCGCCGCTGATGGTCGACGTGAACGAGGCCTGGTCGCTGGACGAAGCGCTCGAGTCGCTGGCCCGGCTCGCGGAGCTCGGAGTCGAGTACTGCGAGCAGCCGCTTCCGGCCCGCCACGCCGACGGCCCGGCGCTCAAGGGGAGGTCGGCGCTCCCGATTTTCGTCGACGAGGACTGCCACACGGCCGCCGACGTCCCTGCCTGCGCGGAGCGGGCACACGGCGTGAACATCAAGCTCGCGAAGTCGGGCGGGATCCGCGAAGCCGTCCGGATTGCGCACGTTGCTCGAGCGCTCGGGCTCGGCGTGATGCTCGGCTGCATGAACGAGTCGGGCCTCGCCGTCGCGGCCGGCGCGCAGATCGCCAGCCTCTGCGACCACGTCGACCTGGACGGCAACCTGCTGCTCCGCCACGACCCCTGGCCGGGCGTCGAGCTCGTCGACGGCGTGCAACTTCCATCGGAGAATCCGGGGCTCGGTGTCAAAGAAGCGGTACCTGATCCTCGCTGAGGGCAAGTCCGGCGACCCCCACTACGGGAAGACGATGCGCGGCGTCGTCGACTACAGCCCGCACCCGACGGTGGCGATCCTCGACTCGCAGCGGCCGGGCGAGAGCCACAAGGGGATCCCGATCGTCGGCTCGGTGACCGACGCGCTCCCGTACGGGCCGACGACGGCGCTCGTCGGAGTCGCGACCCAGGGCGGCCGCTTCCCGCCGGCCTGGCGCGACCTCCTGAAGGACTCGATCGCAGCCGGCCTCGATCTCGAGAGCGGCCTGCACGAGTTCATCTCCGAGGATCCCGAGCTCGTCGAGCTGGCGAGCGAACACGGGGTCGAGCTCCGCGACCTGCGCAAGCCGCCGCCGGACCTCAACGTCCCGACGGGCGAAAACCTGAGGCTCGCGGCGAAGACCGTGCTCACCGTCGGCTCCGACTGCGCGATCGGCAAGAAGACGGTCGCGATCGAGCTCGACCGCGAGGCCCGCGCCCGCGGCCTCGAGTCCCAGTTCGTCCCGACCGGGCAGACGGGCGTCGCGATCGCCGGCTGGGGCATCGCCATCGACGCGGTCGTCGCCGACTTCATCGCCGGCGCCGCCGAGCGGCTCGTCGTCGAGGGCGCCGAGCGTGGGGGAGAGCTGCTCTTCGTCGAGGGTCAAGGCGCGCTCTCACACCCGGCCTACTCGGGTGTCACGCTCGGGCTCATGCACGGATCGGCGCCGCACGCGTACGTGCTCTGCCACGTGGCGGGGGCGACGGAGATCGAGGGCTACCCTGGGTACCCGCTGCCACCGCTACGGGAGATCGTCGAGCTGCACGAGCGGGCGTCGCTTCCCTCGCGCCCCGCTCGAGTCGCGGCGATCGCGCTCAACACGCGGGGGCTCGACGACGAGGAGGCCCATGCCGCGGCGATCGCGGTCGAGGAAGAGACGGGCCTTCCGGCCGACGATCCGGTCCGCTTCGGGGCGGGGAAGGTTCTCGACGCCGTCCTGACCGTTCTGCAATCCTGATGCGGAGGGTCTGATGCGGAACGGATTGCCAGCGGCCGCGAGGCTGACGCTTGTATGCGTGTTCGGAGCGCTGCTCCTGGCACCAAGGGCGTCCGCGGACATCCGGGTCGGCGCGGCGGACGACCACCCGAAGGCGTCGCCCGAGGTCGCGGCCCGCTTCTACGACACGATGAAGGACGTCGGCCTGACGGAGAACCGGGTCACGCTCCTCTGGGACTCCGCGCACCCGACCACGATCGACGGCCAGGACAACCTCGCGGCGGCGATCCAGGACGCGCAGGCCAACGGCGTTCGCATCACGCTCGACATCTTTCCGGAGCGTGCGAAGGCGCTGACCGAATCGGGGGTCGCGCCCGGCAAGTTCGCGAACTTCACGGCCCTGGTCGCGCGGACGTTCCCGACCGTCAAGGACTTCGTCGTCGGCAACGAGCCGAACAAGTCGCGCTTCTGGCAGCCGCAGTTCAACGCGAACCACACGCGCGCGGCCTGCGCCGCGTACGAGCCCGTCCTGGCGGCGTCCTACGACGCGCTGAAGTCGGTCGACAGGTCGATCACGGTGCTCGGCGTCGGGCTCGGCCCACGCGGGACGGACAACCCGTTCGCCCCCGGGAACCTCTCGATCTCGCCGGTCCGCTGCATCGCCGACATCGGCCGCGCCTACCGGCGCAGCAAGCGGACGAAGCCGATCATGGACGCGCTCAGCTACCACCCGTATCCGAACGCATCCACCGACAAGCTCGACACCGGCTACGCGTGGCCGAACGCGGGCATTCCGGATCTCGCCCGCATCAAGCAGGCCGTCTGGGACGCGTTCCACGGCACCGGGCAGCCGACGTTCGACGAGGCCGGCATGCCGTACGGTCCCGCGCGCACGCTCAAGCTCCGGCTGAACGAGGTCGGCTGGCAGGTCTCGATTCCTCCGGCCAACCGCGGGGCGTACTACGGCAAGGAGAGCGTCGTCACGACCGACGAGGGGACGCAGGCGGCGATCTACGGGAACCTGATCCCGCTCATGGCCTGCGACCCGTCCGTCGAGTCGGTCCTGTTCTTCAACCTCGTCGACGAGGCGAACCTCGACCGCTGGCAGTCCGGGCTGATGCGCGCGGACTGGACCCGGCGCCCGTCGTACGCGATCGTCAAGGGCGCGATCTCCGCCGGCCAGACGCGGTGTACGGGCAGGCGGGTCGCGTGGCGGCACGAGTTCCGGCCCGTCGGCGTCCACCTCAGCTTCATGGGCGGCACGCGGCGGCGCTCCGAGCGCAACAAGTTCTGGAGCTTCGTCGCCGGCTCCGACGAGGGCACGCGCTACACCGCCGGGCTCTACCGCGTCCGGCGGCCGGGGAAGGTGGCGCCGACCCTCCGCGCGCTGATCTCACGCTCACTGCGGACGGTTCGCATGCAGGGTGCGGTGCTGAGGTCGCGCGGGACGCTCGTCGGCGGTTGGGACAAGGTGATCCAGTTCCCGTCGAAGCGGCTGAAGCCGGGGTACTACGTCTACGGGGCGACCGTCGTGGCGGAGATGGACGCGGCGCGCAAGGCGACGTACGTCGGCCTCCCGTTTCGCGTCGGCTCCTAGCCGATTTGACACGAACACGTGTTCGCTCTAGTATGGCGAACACATGTTCGGTCGGATCGCACTCATCGTCCTCGTCGCCACGTTTCTCGGCTGGAGCCTCCTCACGCGCACGGTCGACGGAGCCGGCCGCGCCCAGGTCTATGTCGTGCAGCCCGGCGACACGCTCTGGTCGATCGCCTCGGCGCGCTACGCAGGGGATCCGCGCGAGGGCGTGTGGAAGCTCCAGGGCAGGAACCACCTTGCGGGGACGACGATCAGCCCCGGCCAGCGCCTGACGCTGCCCTAATCCGTCCCGACGAGGCTGGTTAACTAGCCCCCGTGGACCTCGACCTCGTATTCCTCGGCACGTCCGGATCGATGCCGACCGCGCAACGCGCTCCGGCGGCGCTCCTCCTGCGCCGCGGCGGCGAGCGGCTGCTCTTCGACTGCGCGGAGGGCACCCAGCGGCAACTCCTCCGCTCGAACGTCGGGCTGATCGAGCTGCGCGAGGTGTTCCTGACCCACTACCACGCCGACCACTACCTCGGGCTGCCCGGGATGCTGAAGACGTTCTCGCTCCGCGGGCGCGAGGTTCCGATCACGATCTACGGCCCGCCGGGGCTGCGCGACCTCTTCGGCTCCCTACGCCGGATCTTCGGACGGCTCACGTACACCGTGGAGCTCAAAGAGCTCCGCGCCGGCGACGAGCTGATCCGCGACGACTACCGGCTGGCGGCGTTCGCCGTCGCGCACGGCGTCTCCGCGGTCGGGTACGTGCTCGTCGAGGACGCGCGCCCGGGGCGCTTCGACGTCCAGGCCGCCGACGCGCTCGGCGTGCCGTCCGGCCCGGAACGAGGTGCGCTCCAGCGCGGCGAGTCGGTGACGCTCGCGGACGGGACGACGATCACCCCGGACAAGGTGCTCGGCCCGGCTCGCCCGGGGCGCAAGGTCGTGATCGCGGGCGACGGGAGCCCGTCGGAGTCAGTGATCGAGGCCGCGCGCAACGCCGATGTGCTCGTCCACGAGTCGACCTTCTGCGAGGACGAGCGCGAGCGCGCTCGCGAGACCCAGCACTCGACCGCGCACGAGGCGGCCGGGGTCGCGCGCGCCGCCGAGGTCGAGCTCCTGGCGCTGACGCACCTCTCGAACCGCTACTTCGGAGGCGAGGTCGCACGCGAGGCGCGGACGATCTTCCCGAACACGGTCGTGCCCAAGGACTTCGATACGATCGACGTCCGTTTCGCGGAGCGCGGCGGGCCGTTGCTGGCGAAGGGCGGCGCGCTCACCCGGCGAGGCGAGAGGGAAGCCATGTCGTCTGGCGAGGAGGCTCACGAATGACCCGATTGGTTCAGGTGGCGATGGCCGGCGACGTGACCGAGGCGGAGGAGCTGCAGACGATCCTGCGCTCGGCGGGGATCGACGCCGCGCTCGAGTTCGCGGTCGAGCACGATCCGCTCGGGAGCGAGGACGCTCCGCAGAAGGTGATGGTGCCCGAGGAGTCGCTCGAGGCGGCGCAGCATGCGATCGAGGCTCTCACCGAGCCGGAGGAAATCGTCGACGAAGCCTGATTTCGGGTCGGTGGCGCGGAGCTACGACGGGCTCCGGCCCACCGACGCCAACTGGTGGGAGGTCTTCGAGCTCCTCGTCAGCGAAGGCGACCTCGCGGGACGGCGCGTGCTCGACATCGGCTGCGGCACGGGCCGGGCCGCGGAGGCGCTCGTCGAGCGCGGGTCGCGGGTGTGGGGCGTCGAGCCGGAGCCCGAGATGGCCGCCCTCGCGCGCGAACGCGTGAGCACCGTCAAGGTCGCGCCGGCCGAGCAGCTCCCGTTCAAGGACGGCTGGTTCGAGCGCGCGCTGATGTGGCTCGTCGTGCATCTCGTCGATCGGCCGCGTGTGTTCGCTGAGGCAGTCCGCGTGCTCCGGCCAGACGGTCGCCTCGCGATCGGAACCTTCCATCCGCTCCACTTCGAGCGCTACTGGCTGAAAGAGTTCTTCCCGTCGCTCGAAGCGATCGACAAGGCACGGTTCCCGACTCCCGCTGAGCTCGACTCGGAACTGCGCGCCGCCGACTTCGAGCGCGTGGAGCAGCACCGCCTGACGCAGACCGCGTCGGTCGACCGGGACACCGCGGTAGAGCGAGTCCGGGGCCGCTTCATCTCGCCGCTGCAGCTCCTCGACGAAGCCGAGCTCGAGCAAGGCGTCGCGCGGATGGAAGCCGAGCTCCCGGAGCGGAACGAGTACGAGCTCGAGTGGCTCGTCGCCGTCGCCCAGAAGTCCTTGTAACAGACTGGTACTAAGGCTCTAGAGATAGCGCTCGAACCAGCCGACGATCCGCTCCAGGCGGTCGACGCGGCGGTCGGGGCGGCCGGCCGAGAGCATGAGGTGCGACTCCTCCGGGTACCGCACCATCTCGACCGTCCGGCCGAGGCGCCGGAGCATCGTGAACGCGATCTCCGTCTGCCCGGCGGGGCAGCGCAGGTCGCCCTCGGCCTGGAGCAGGAGCAGCGGCGCCTTGTTGCGGTGGAGCGCGGCGCCGGGCGAGCGGTCGGTCATGCGGGCGAAGTCGTCCCACGGCTCCTCGACTCCGCCGACGTGTTGGGCGATCGTGAACCCGTAGTCGGACTCGCCGTAGAACGAGAAGAGGTCGAGCACGGGGTTCTCGCTGACCGCGGCCGCGAACCGTCCCGGGTGGTGCCCGAGCAACCAGTTCGTCATGTAGCCGCCGTAGGAGAGGCCGAGGAGGCCGACGTGGTCGCGGGTCGCGAGCTTCTGGCGTAACGCCCAGTCGACGAGCCGCATCAGATCGGAGTCGTCCGCCTCGCCCCAGTTCCCGTCGATCGCTTTCCCGAACGACTCCCCGTAGCCCTGCGATCCGCGCGGATTGCCGTAGAGCACCGTGAAGCCGGCGTCCGCGAGCGCGATCATCTCCAGCCACGGGGCCGGGCCGTGGGCGCAGTGCGGGCCGCCGTGGATCTGCAGGACGAGACCCTTGCTGCGCCGTCCCCGGGGACGCACGAGCCAGGCGTCGAGCTCGTGGCCGTCGCGGTGGCGCACGGCGTGGTGCTCGGGTGCGCAGCGGTACGGGGCGAGCCAGCTGCCGCCGTTCCGTGACAGCCGTCGCAGGTCGCCGTCCTCGACCGCGTACACGTCGCACGCGCCGCCGTCAACGCTCGCGATCGTCACGAGCCGCCCGCCTCCGCCCGCGAGCCAGGTGCAGATCGCGTCGTCGCGCTCCACGAGGCGTTCGACCGAGCCGTCGAGCCCGAACCGGTAGGGGATACAGCCACCACGGTCGGTCACCGGGACGACGACGTTCTCGTCGTCGAGCCAGATCACAGGCACGGGTGCGAGCGCGCCGAAGTCGAGCAGGTCGCCGACGACGATGAAGAAGAACGTCCGGTCGAGCTCTTCGCCGAGGCGGCGCGTCGTGCGACCGTCCCGCACCCAGAGGCCGAGGTTCGTCGACCCGGAGAAGGAGGGGTCGTCGAGCCCGACGTACGCGAGCTTGCCGCTCGGCGAGAAAGCGGCGCCGGCGATCTCGCCGCGCAACTCGGCCAGCTTCGTCGCACGCCCGCCGGCAGCACGCATCGACCACACCTGCGGCTGCTCCAGCACGCCGGCCTCCGGTCTCGGGTCGGCGAGGTAGCCGAGGCGCTCACCGTCCGAGCTCCAGAACGCCTGGACGACCTCATAGCCCGGAGCCGTCAGCCGCTTCGGGCGTCCGCCGCGGGCGGGCACGACCCAGAGGCTCGTGAACTGGTCGCGCAGGCCCGCGCCGTCGAGCCGCCAGTTCAGGTCCTTGATGCGGCGCGATGTCGGCTGCTCCTGATCGCCGACGCGGAACCGCTCCTCACCGCTCTGGGCGAGGACTGCGACGCTCTGCCCGTCCGGCGACCATTCGGCAGCGCCCGCCTGGCCCGCGAACTCGGTGAGCGGCCGCGGCTCACCTCCCGCGAGCGGCAGGAGCCACGGCTGCGACTTGCCCGAGCGGCCGGACATGAAGACGAGCGTCTTCCCGTCCGGCGAGAATCGTGGCCGCGAATCGCTGTCGCCGGTCGTGATCTGCTCCGCCCGGCCGCCGCTCATGGGCACGCGCCAGAGCCGCGTCCTGTACGCGCCGTCCTCGATCATGCGCCGCCCGTAGATCGCCGACAAGCCGTCGGGAGCAACAGCGAGATGAGTCAGAAACGTCTCGCGGAGAACGTCCTTCGGACTGAACCGCCGCAGCGCCATGACGCAATCATGGACTCCGTCCGGGCTTCCCGCTACAGTCCTGCGCGACCCGAACCCCTTTAACTCGGTCCAGAGAGGCCGGAAAGGAGTCCGATGCACACGCACGCCTGCGTCCGCACAGCCGAGGGATCGAGCCCTTGAGCCAGGCGGGCGTCTCCTCCGAGAAGGTCCTACTCGACGGCGAGGCGATCCACCGCAGCCTCACGCGCATCGCGCACGAGATCGTCGAGGCCAACGCCGACCTGGAGAACGTCGCCCTCGTCGGGATCCACACGCGCGGCGTCCCGCTCGCCCAGCGCCTGCGCCACCTGATCGCGGAGCTGACGGGCCGGGAGGTCAAGCTCGGCTCCGTCGACATCACGTTCTACCGCGACGACGTCCGCGTACGCGGGGGGGAGGCGCCGATCCACCCGCAGCCGGTCGTGCGGGACACCAAGCTCGACTTCCCGCTCGAGGGGATGACCTGCGTGCTGGTCGACGACGTCCTCTACACCGGCCGCACGATTCGCGCCGCGATCGAGGCGCTGTTCGACTACGGCCGCCCGGCTCGGGTGCAGCTCGCCTGCCTCGCCGACCGCGGCCACCGAGAGCTTCCGATCCGTCCCGACTACATCGGCAAGAACCTGCCGACGGCGCGCGAGGAGCGCGTCCAGGTGCAGCTCGTCGAGATCGACGAGGTCGACCAGGTCCTGCTGATCGCAGCCCAGGAGGAAACACATGGGTGACCTGCACGTGATGCGGGACGACCTGCGCCCGCCAGACCCGCCGCCGACGAGGCATCTGATCTCGATCGGCGACCTGTCCCGCGAAGACGTCGAACGGCTGCTCGGCACCGCCCGCACCTTCGAGCGCTCGCTCGACCGAGAGATGAAGAAGCTGCCGACCCTGCGCGGCCGGCTCGTGATCAACGTCTTCTACGAGTCCTCGACGCGCACGTCGTCGAGCTTCGAGCTCGCGGCGAAGCGGCTCTCCGCGGACACGATGTCGATCAAGGCCTCCGGCTCCGCGGTCGACAAGGGCGAATCGCTCAAGGACACGGCGATCACGCTCGGCGCGTACGACCCGGACGTGATCGTGCTCCGGCACCCGCAGATCGGCGCGCCGCAGCTCGTCGCGAGAGTGACCGAGGCGCGAATCGTCAACGCGGGCGACGGCAAGCACCAGCATCCGACGCAGGCGCTCCTCGACCTGTACACGATCCAGGAGCAGTTCGGCCGCATCGAGGGGCTGCACGTGGCGATCGTGGGCGACGTCCTCCACTCGCGGGTCGCGCGCTCGAACATCCAGGCGCTCGTCCTGCTCGGGGCGCGCGTCACGCTCGTCGGGCCGCCGCCGCTCCTCCCGCGCGGGATCGAGGAGATGGGCTGCGAGGCGACGACCGACATCGACGCGATCGGCGCCGCCGACATCGTCTACGTCCTGCGCATGCAGAAAGAGCGGATGCTCGAGGGCGCGAACTACGTGCCCAGCCTGCGCGAGTACACGGCCCGCTGGGGCGTCACTCCCGAGCGTCTGCGGCCGGGCCAGAAGGTCATGCACCCTGGGCCGATGAACCGCGGCGTCGAGATCGACCCGCTCGTCGCGGACGCGGCCGACGCGCTGATCGAGACGCAGGTGCGCGCCGGGCTCGTCGTCCGCATGGCCGTCCTCTACGACCTGCTCACGACCGGGCCGAAGCCGGTCGAGGCAGAAGTCCCGATGGGGGTGGCGTGATGCTCTTCGTCAAAGACGCGCCGAAGGAGAACCTGATCGTCCGCGGCGCCCGCGTGCTCGACCCGGTCGAAGGCCTCGACGCCCAGGTCGACGTCAAGGTCGACGACGGGGTGATCGCCGAGTTCGGCTCGAACCTGCCGCAGAACTCGCACAAGGTGATCGACGGCACCGGCCTCGTGCTCGCGCCGGGCTTCGTCGATCCGCACGTCCACCTGCGGACTCCGGGCCGCGAGGACGAGGAGACGATCTCGACCGGGACGCGGGCCGCGGCCGCCGGCGGCTACTGCGCGATCCTTGCGATGCCGAACACGGAGCCGGTCGTCGACACAGCCGCGGTGCTCGGCGCGCTCGTCGAGCAGGCGCGCGCCGACGCCGAGGTGCAGGTCGGCTTCCTGGCCGCAATCTCCAAGGGGCAGAAGGGCTCGGAGCTGACCGAGATGGGCGAGCTCGCCGACGAGGGCGCGGTCGGGTTCACCGACGACGGGCGCCCGGTGGTCGCGACGGCGCTCATGTGGCGCGCGCTCCAGTACGCGTCGATCACCGACCGGCCGCTCGCGGTGCACTGCGAGGACCCGACGCTCTCGCGCGGCGGCCACATGCGCGAAGGAGTCGTCTCCGCGGAGCTCGGGATCGGCGGCTGGCCGTCGATCGCCGAGAGCGTGATGGTCGAGCGCGACCTCGCGCTGGCCCTGTACGAGAACCGGACGCTCCACCTGATGCACCTTTCCGCGCAGGCTTCGGTCGAGGCGCTCCGGCGAGCCCATGCCGAGGGAGTCCGCGCGACCGCCGAGGTGACGCCGCACCATCTCGTGCTCACGGACGAGGCGGTGCGCACCCTCGACCCGAACGTGAAGATGAACCCGCCGCTCGGAGCCGACGACGACCGCAAAGCGCTCGTCGAGGCGCTGCGCGAAGGGACGATCTCCTGTGTCGCGACCGATCACGCCCCGCACGCGCGGCACGAGAAGGAGGTGCCGTTCGAGGAGGCGCCGTTCGGGGTGACCGGGCTCGAGACGGCGTTCTCGTCGCTCTACACGCACCTCGTCGAGCCCGGGCTGATCTCGCTCGAGACGCTCCTCGAGCGGATGTCCGCCGGCCCGGCCCGCGCGTACGGGCTCGACGCGCCGCGGATCGCGGTCGGCGCGCCCGCAAATGCCGTCCTGCTCGACACGCAGGCGAGCTGGCAGGTGGCCGAGGACGGCTTCAAGAGCCGCTCCAAGAACTCGTGGCTGATCGGCGAGAAGCTACGGGGCCGGGTGCGGGCGACGATCGCGGCCGGAAGGCTGGTGCACGAGTCGTGAACGGCTTCCTGCTGCTCGAGGACGGCACGGTCTTCCAGGGCGAGTCGGTCGGCGCCGAGGGCTATGCGTTCGGCGAAGCCGTCTTCACGACGGCGATGACCGGCTACCAGGAGGTCGTCACCGATCCCAGTTACGCCGACCAGATCGTGTGCTTCACCGCGGCGATGGTCGGGAACTACGGCGTCGCGCCGACGCGCTCGGAGTCGGGGCGCGCCCATGCCCGCGCGGTCCTCATGCGCGAGGCGCGTGGTCCCGCGTGGACGGACTGGCTCCACGACGAGGGCGTCGTTGCGCTGACCGGCATCGACACGCGCTCGCTCGTCCTCCACCTGCGCCAGGCCGGCGCGATGAGGGCGATGGCGATGGGCGGCGAGGCATCGGTCGACGAGGCGCTGAACGCGGTTCGCGCGCAGCCGGAGATGGCCGGCCGGGCGTTGGCGCCCAAGGTCTCGACACGCGACCCGTTCGTCTTCTCCGACGCGGGGTGGGCGCGGATCGCCGTCGTCGACTACGGCTGCAAGCGCTCGATCCTGAACCGGCTCGCCTGGTCGGGGGCCGCGGTCACGGTCTACCCGCACGACGTCGACGCGGACGAGCTCGCCCGCTACGACGGTGTCCTGCTCTCGAATGGGCCCGGCGATCCCGAGCCGCTCAAGGACGAGCAAGTAACACTGTGCAACCTGATCGGACGGGTGCCGATCCTCGGGATCTGCCTCGGCCACCAGCTCCTGGCGATCGCGACCGGGCGCAAGACGTACAAGCTCCCGTTCGGCCACCGCGGCGCGAACCACCCGGTGCTCGAGCGCAACACGAATGGCGTCCTCGTCACGTCGCAGAACCACGGGTTCGCGGTCGCGCCGACCCAGTCGCGTGAGGAGACGCACATCTCGCTCTACGACGGCACCGTCGAGGGGCTCGAGCTGCGCAGCGAACGCGCTCGCTCCGTCCAGTTCCATCCGGAAGCCGGCCCCGGGCCGCACGACGCGTGGGGGATCCTCGAGTCGTGGGTCGAGGAGGTGAGCGGCCTTGCCAAGGCGGCGTGACATCGAGTCGATCTGCCTGATCGGCTCCGGGCCGATCGTGATCGGGCAGGCGTGCGAGTTCGACTACGCAGGCTGCCAGGCGCTGAAGGTCCTGCGAGCGGATGGGTTCCGGACGATCGTCGTCAACTCGAACCCGGCGACGATCATGACCGACCCCGGGTTCGCCGACCGCACGTATCTCGAGCCGCTCGACCTCGAGGGCGTCGCGGGCGTGCTGGAGCGCGAGCGCCCCGACGCGCTGCTGCCGACGATGGGCGGCCAGACCGCGCTGAACCTCGCCATCGCGCTCGCGGAAGAGGGCGTGCTCGAAGATCTCGGCGTCGAGCTGATCGGAGCTCCGGTCGACGTCATCAAGCGCGCCGAGGACCGTGACCTGTTCCGCGAGACGGTGCGTGCGGCGGGCCTCCAGGTGCCGACGTCCCAAATAGTCACGTCCCTGGACCAGGTCCCGAGACATGTCTCGTTACCGGTAATCCTCAGGCCGGCGTTCACGCTCGGCGGGCACGGCGGCGGGACCGCGCGGACGCCCGAGGAGCTCGAACGGCTGCTCGAGCGCGCGCTCGCCGAGAGCCCGGTCGGCCAGGTGCTCGTCGAGGAGTCGCTCCTCGGCTGGGACGAGTTCGAGCTCGAGCTGATGCGCGACCACGCCGACAACGCCGTCGTCGTCTGCTCGATCGAGAACATCGACCCGATGGGCGTGCACACCGGCGACTCAGTGACCGTCGCGCCGCAGATGACGCTTGCCGACGAGGCGTACCAGGAGCTGCGCGACGCGGCGATCGCGGTCATCCGCGCAGTCGGTGTCGACTGCGGCGGCTCCAACATCCAGTTCGCGCGCGAGCGCGAGACCGGCGAGCTGCGCGTGATCGAGATGAACCCGCGCGTGTCGCGCTCGTCCGCGCTGGCCTCCAAGGCAACCGGCTACCCGATCGCGAAGGTCGCTGCGAAGCTTGCCGTCGGCTACACGCTCGACGAGATCCCGAACGATCTGACCGGGACGACGCCGGCCAGCTTCGAGCCGACGCTCGACTACGTCGTCGTCAAGTTCCCGCGCTTCGCCTTCGAGAAGTTCCCGGGCGCGGACACGACGCTCGGCACGCAGATGAAGTCGGTCGGCGAGGCGATGGGGATCGGGCGCACGTTCGGCGAGGCGTTCCTGAAGGCGCGCCGCTCCCGGGAGGTCGACGGGCCCGACGCCTGGGATCTGCCCGAGGGCGCGCATCCGTGGTTCCGCGCCGAGCTGGAGCGGCTCGAAGCCCCGGCCGGGCACCTCGACGACTTCGTGGCCGACGACTGGGTGCGGCTCAAGCGGCTGGGCCTCTCGGACGCGGCGATCGCGGCCGGGTGCGGAGCGACCGAGGAACTGGCACGGGCGAAGCGCCGCGGGTGGGGCGTCCGCCCCGCGTACCGGCGCGTCGATTCCTGCGCGGCCGAGGTCGAGGCGCGCTCGAACTACTTCTACTCCACCTGGGGCGAAGCGGACGAGGCCCGGCCGGACGGCTCGAAGCCACGCGTCGTGATCCTCGGCTCGGGCCCGAACCGGATCGGCCAAGGAATCGAGTTCGACTATTGCTGCGTCCACGCGGCGCAGGCGTTCCGCGCGCTCGGCTACGAGGCGGTGATGGTCAACTGCAACCCGGAGACGGTCTCGACCGACTACGACACGTCCGACCGCCTCTACTTCGAGCCGCTGGGCGCCGAGGAGGTGCTTGAGATCTGCGCCCGCGAGCTGCCCGACGGCGTCGTCATCCAGTTCGGGGGTCAGACCCCGCTGAAACTTGCGCGCGAAATCGAAACAGAAGGCTGGCGGATCCTGGGGACGCCCTTCGAGGCGGTCGACCTCGCGGAGGATCGCGAGCGGTTCGCGGCTCTCTGCGAGGAGCTCACGATCGACGTGCCCTCGTGGTCAATGGCCGAGGGCGCCGCCGAGGCAGCCTACGTCGCGGAGGCGATCGGGTATCCGGTGCTCGTCCGGCCGTCGTACGTGCTCGGCGGGCGGAACATGCAGGTCTGCTACGACGACGAGTCGGTCTCGGCGGCCGCCGAGATCGGTGGACGGGTGCTGATCGACCGCTTCCTCGAGGGCGCGATCGAGATCGACGTCGACGCGCTCTGCGACGGCCGCGAGACCTTCGTCGCCGCGGTCATGGAGCACGTCGAGGAGGCCGGGATCCATTCGGGCGACTCGTCCTGCGTGCTGCCGGCACCGTCGCTCGATGAAGAGACGCTCGCTTTGATCGAGGAGACGGTGGAGAAGCTGGCGCCAGCTCTCGGAGTCGTCGGCCTCGTCAACGTCCAGATCGCCGTCCAGGACGGGGACGTGTTCGTGCTCGAGGCGAACCCGCGGGCCTCGAGAACCGTGCCGTTCGCGAGCAAGGCGATCGGGCTGAATCTCGTGGAGGCCGCGTGCCGCCTCGCCGCCGGCGCCGACCTGTCCGATCTGGCCCTGCCCCGGGACCAGGTCCCTGGACTTGGCCCTTCGGGACAGGTCTCGGTCAAGGCCGCCGTGCTTCCGTTCGCGCGCTTCCCCGGCGCCGACCCCGTCCTCGGGCCGGAGATGCGCTCGACCGGCGAGGTGATGGCGAGCGCCGCCGACCTGCCGACCGCCCTGGCCAAGGCCGAGCGGGCCGCGGGCCGGCCGCTACCGATGGGAGGGACCGCTTTCCTCTCCGTCCGCGACGCGGACAAGCCGGCGCTCGTCGAGGTCGCGGAGTCGCTGTCGAAGCTCGGTTTCCGCCTCGTCGCCACTGCGGGCACCGCGCATGCGCTGGCCAACGCGCGAATCGCCGTCGAGCACGTGCGCAAGGTGACCGAGCCCGGGGAGGGCGCGACCGTCGTCGACCTCGTCCGGCGCGGGCACTGCGACCTCGTAGTGAACACGCCCTTCGGCGACCCCGGCGCGCGCTCCGACGGCTATCTGATCCGCGAGGCCGCGCTCGCCGCCCGCGTCCCGTGCATCACGACGATGGCGGGTGCGAGGGCCGCTGTGCGCGCGATCGCCGACGCCCAGGGCGACCTTGCGGTGTCGCTCCAGGAACGCATCAGTGCGCAGAAGAGAAGCGCTTAGCGTCGTCGCCAACGAGGCGGTCGGCCCCTACTCGCTGCTCCGGGTGAAGCGAGGCGGCCTCGAGCCGGGCGTCCCCGGCCAGTTCTTCATGCTCGAGGCCCCTGGACGACTCCTGCCGAGGCCGATGAGCCTGTGCCAGGCGCCGTCCGGCGAGCTGACCTTCCTGCTGGAGGCAATCGGCCCTGGAACGCGCGCGCTGGCCGCGGTCGAGCCGGGCGACGAGCTCCACGTCTTCGGCCCACTCGGCAACGGCTACCGGCTCGATGTCCAGAAGCCGCTACTCGTCGGCGGAGGGATCGGCGTCGCGCCGTTCCCGTACCTCTCGCACCAGCTCGGCAACCCGCCCGCGATCCTCGGCTTCCGCAGCGACTGGCACGCCGAAGCAGCCGCCCTCGTCCCGAACGCCGAGGTCGTCGTCGAGCCAACGCTCGTCACGGAACCCCTAACCGACCTAGTAACAGACTGTTACAAGGTCTTCGCGTGCGGGCCGGAGCCGATGCTCGAGGCAGTGCGCGACCTCGTGCCGGACGCTCAGCTCGCCTGGGAGGCGCCCATGGCCTGCGGCTACGGCGCCTGCTACGGCTGTTCGGTCGAGATCGACGGCGTGCTCCAGCGGCTCTGCGTCGCCGGGCCCGTCCTCGAGGCCGTCGCGTGATCCTGAACGCCTCGGGCTGTCTGGACGCCCTGGAAGCGCCCGAAGTCGCCCGCGCCCTTGATGTCTTCGTGACGAAGACCGTCACGCCGCAGCCGCGCGAGGGCAACCGCCCGGTCCGGATCGCCGAAACCGAGGCGGGCATGCTCAACTCAATCGGGCTCGAAAACCCCGGCATCGACGGCCTACTCCGCGAGAAGCTGCCGCTCCTGGCCGAGCTCGGAGTGCCGCTCTGGGTCTCCGTCGGCGGCTTTGCTGCCTCCGACTACGCCGAGCTCTGTGCCGCGCTCGACGACCACAAGGAAGTGACCGCGATCGAGCTCAACCTCTCCTGTCCGAACGTCGAGGAAGCGCCCGAGAGCGCCGCCGAGCTCGTCGCCGCGGCCCGTCCGCAGACCCAGAAGCAGCTCTACGCGAAGCTCTCAGCGGCCGCCGCCGACCTGCCCGAGACCGCCCGCGCCGTCCAGGCCGCGGGCGCCGACGGCCTCTCGCTCGTGAACACGATTCGCGGCCTGGCGCTCGACGACCGGACGCTCCAGCCGAGGCTCGGGCACGGGCTCGGCGGCTACTCCGGGCCGGCCCTGAAGCCGATCGCGCTCGGAGCCGTCTACCGGTGCTACCGCGCGACCGGGCTGCCGATCGTGGGCATGGGCGGGATCGCGACCGGTCGTGACGCGCTGGATTTTCTCGCCGCCGGAGCGAGCTCGATCGCGCTCGGAACGGTCCTGTTCAGCGATCCCGAAGCACCCGGCCGAGTGCGTCGCGAGTTGGCCGACGAGCTCGCTGCCCGCGGACTCTCGCGGGCCGAAGACGCGACCGGGCTCGCACACCGCTCGCGCCCGGCCACTGTTGCCTGAGCGGACAATAGACGGGTTTTGCGGGCAAAACACAGCGTTTGCACGTCAAGTCCACGCTGCACTAGTATCTCGCGCCGTGGCGGCAACCAAGACTCAGGCGAAGGCGCCCGCCAGGTCTCGCGACCAGCGCATGGAGGCTCTCAAGCGCGCGAACGACATCCGGGTCAAGCGGGCGCAGCTGAAGAAGGACCTGAAAGTGGGGCGTGTGCGGATCGACAAGATCCTCAACAACCCACCCGAGTACGTCGCGACCGCCAAGGTGTTCGACATGCTCATGGCCGTGCCGAAGTTCGGGCGGGTGAAGGCCGCGCGATTCTTGAACCAGGCCCGGATCAGCCAGTCGAAGACGGTCGGTGGCCTCTCCGACCGCCAGCGGACTGAGCTCATTGGGCTCTTCCACAAGTAGCAGCTCCACGACTCCCGTTTTCGTCGTCACGGGGACCTCGGGAGCCGGCAAGGGCACACTCGAGAAAGCGCTGCTGGGAGAGATGCCGGATCTCGAGCTCGCCGTCTCCGCGACGACACGAGGGCGCCGCGCCGGCGAGGAGGACGGGCGCGAGTACTGGTTCATCTCGAACGCGGAGTTCGACGAAAAGCTCGGCGCCGGTGACTTCCTCGAGTACGTCGAGTTCCCCTGGGGCCAGCGCTCGGGAACCCTGCGTTCCGAGATCGACCGCATCAAGGCCCGCGGCAGGATCCCGCTCCTCGACCTCGAGCCTCAGGGGGCGCTCGACGTCAAGCGAACCGTGCCGGGAGCGGTGACGATCTTCGTCGAGGCGCCGAGCTTCGCGGAGAACGAGCGACGTCTGCGCGAGCGGGCGACGGAGAGCGAGGGCGAGATCGAGGAGCGGCTCGACCTGGCGCGCGAGCAGCTCAGCCAGGCGGGCGAGTTCGACTACCTGGTCGTCAACGACGACGTCGACCGCGCGCTCGCCGAGCTCGCGAAGATCGTCAACGAGGAACTCTCCGCTAGCATGTCGCGACCGTGATTCACCCACGCATCGACACACTGCTCGCCAACGTCCCGGAGCGATACGCGCTCGTGATCGTCGCCGCCAAGCGCGCGCGGCAGATCAACAATTACCACCACCAGCTCGGCGAAGGCACCTTCGACGACAATCCGCCGCCGCTCGTGGAGTCGCGCTCCAAGAACTACTTGACGATGGCCCTCGAGGAAGTCGCCGAGGGCAAGATCAAGTACTCCTACAAGGGCTAGCGCCTAGCGGGGCCTGGAGTACGCTGCCGCCTCCCGGCGGTTGCGGATCCACGCGCCCACGCCGAGGCCGACGAGCGTCAGGAGGGCCAGCAAGAGCAGGCCCAGGGGCACGAGGAGCCAGGTCGCGTTCAGCTGGGCGACGTTGCCGTTCGGATCGGGCGGGGCCTGTGCCTCGCGGCGCGCGGCCGACGCGGCGGCGGCTTTCTTCTTCTGGCCGGGAAGCTTGTGGACGTTTGGCGGCCCCTCGCTCATCGCTGAGGCCGAGTCGGCCGCTGCGGCGGAGCCCGGACCGTGGAGCTTCGTGATCATCCAGTAGTTCACGCGCCAGCGCCCGTCCTCGCCGCGCACCACGTCCGTCTCGACGGTCGCCACCTCGCCCGAGCGGCGCTCCGGGAACATCAGGAGCTCGAGGCCGACCTTGTTCGCGTACGAGTAGTTGACGACGCTCCAGGACCCCTGTCCGCGCTTGGAGGCGGCGAATGGGACGAGCGGGAGCTGCCCCTTGAGCCAGTCCTCCCGGGTCATTCCCTGCCGGAGCCCGGGGCCGGCGAGCTCCCACGTCCCGGCCAGATCGTGCTTCGACACGGCGCCGCTGATGAACCTCGCGAGGACGGCGCTGACCGCACGGCGCTTGTCCGCGGTGAAGGGAGCGTGCTTCGGCTCGCGGTAGAAGGCGTCGCTGACGTACGGCCCGTTCGCGTTTCCGGACGATCCGGAGGTCGAGTAGTGGAACGCGAGGTAGATCAGCGGAACGGCGACGACGAGCGAGGCCCCGATCGCCACGCGCCTACGACGGCGCGGTGAGTCCAGCACGTTGCCGAGCACGTTCACTATGACGAGCGCCGCTGGTGCTGGTTTGGCCGCAACGGGCAAAATGTGTCGATGGCCAAGGTGCTGCTCGGAGTCACCGGTGGGATCGCCGCCTACAAGGCGTGCGAGCTGACGCGCCTGCTCGTCAAAGCCGGGCACGACGTTGTTCCGCTCGTCACGCGCGGGGCGGACCGCTTCGTCCGCCGCGAGACGTTCGCGGCGCTCGCGCGGAGGCCCGCGCACGAGGATCTGTATCCCCACCTGGCCCGCGCCGATCTGCTCGTGATCGCGCCGCTGACGGCGAACACGATGGCGAAGCTCGCCTACGGGCTGGCGGACGACGTTCTCACGGAGGCGGCGCTGGCCCACCGCGGGCCGATCCTCGTCGCTCCGGCGATGAACCCGCGCATGTGGTCGCATCCGGCCACGCAGGCGAACGCTGCGACGTTGCGCGAGCGCGGGGTCGAGATGATCGGGCCCGACGAGGGCGAGACGGCCGAAGGCGAGCTCGGAGTGGGGCGGATGGCCGAGCCGGCAGAAATCTTCGAGCAGGCCCAGCAACTGCTCCAAGCGGCCATGTCCCGGGACCAGGTCCAGGGGCATGGCTGGAAGGGACCTTTGCGCGGGAAGCGCGTGCTCGTGACGGCAGGTGGAACCCGCGAGCCGCTCGACGCGGTGCGCTTCGTCGGGAATCGGTCGTCGGGGCGCATGGGCGTTGCGCTCGCAGAGGAGGCACGACGCCGCGGCGCCGACGTGACCCTGATCGCGTCCAACCTCACGGTCGCGCCGCCGGACGGCATCGAGCTCGTTCAGGCCCCGACCGCAGCCGACGTCGAACGCGCCACGACCGCGCACGCCGGCGCGGACGTCGTCCTGATGGCCGCCGCGGTCTCCGACTACCGCCCGGCGCAAACCGGGGAGGCGAAGCGGCCGAAGGACGAGGAGACGTGGCAGATCGAGCTCGAGCCGACCGCAGACGTGCTCCGGGGCCTCGGTGAGGGTCGCGTGAACGGCCAGGTGCTCGTGGGCTTCGCAGCCGAGACCGCGGCGAACGGCCTCGAGCGCGCGCGCAAGAAGCTCGCCGACAAGCAGGTCGATCTCATCGTCTACAACGATGTGTCCCGTGACGACGTGGGCTTCGACGCGACGGAGAACGAGGTCGTGATCGTCTCCGCGCAGAACGAGCGCCGCGTGGAGAAGGCACCGAAGGAAGCGATCGCCGCCGCGATCCTGGACGAGGTCGAGCACCTGATCTGATGCAGGAGCCGACCACCTCGACCGAGCACTCGGCCGACGTCATCCGTCGCCTCGCGGAGAACCTGAACAAGGTCATCCACGCGCCTCTCGAGACGCTACGGCTCTGCATCCTCTGCCTCGTCAGCGAGGGCCACCTGATCATCGAGGACTTCCCGGGCGTGGGGAAGACGATGCTGGCCAAGGCGATGGCGCGCTCGCTGGACTGCTCCTTCTCGCGCCTCCAGTTCACTCCCGACCTGCTCCCGTCCGACGTCACGGGCGTCAACGTCTTCAACCAGCGCTCGAACGAGTTCGAGTTCCGGCCGGGCCCGATCTTCGCGAACCTCCTCCTCGTCGACGAGATCAACCGCGCCCCACCGAAAACGCAGGCGGCACTCCTCGAGTGCATGCAGGAGAACCAGGTCACGATCGACGGCGTCAGCTACGCGCTCGGCCGCCCGTTCATGGTCATGGCGACCCAGAACCCGATCGAGTACGAGGGCACCTACCCGCTGCCCGAGGCACAGCTCGACCGCTTCACGATGCGGCTCGACATCGGCTACCCGCCGCCGGA
The DNA here is from genome assembly GCA_963850415.1 of uncultured Actinomycetes bacterium. GTDB lineage: Bacteria > Actinomycetota > Thermoleophilia > Gaiellales > Gaiellaceae > VAXT01. The sequence goes on along the minus strand of CAWKLE010000002.1, from coordinate 700,083 downwards.
CCAGGAGGCGCGGATGCTGTCGGAGCAGACGAGCGACCCGCCGCTCGACGAGCTCGAGCCGATCACGAATGCGACCGGGATCACGGACGTGATCGACGAGGCGACGCGCATCTTCGTCGAGCCGAGCCTCAACCGCTACGTCGTCGACCTCGTCGGGCAGACGCGGAGCGACCAGCGGCTCTACCTGGGAGCGAGCCCACGCGCCGGGATCTCGCTCTTGCGCGTGTCGAAGGCCCGGGCGCTCGCCGACGGGCGCGACTACGTGCTGCCGGACGACGTGCAGGCGGTCGCGACGCCTGTCCTCGCACACAGGCTGATCCTCGGGCCCGAGGCACGCGCAAACGGGACGCCGGCCCAGCAACTCGTCCGCGAAGCGGTCGAACGGACCCCGGTCCCCGCGTAAGGTGACCCAGCCGGCGACACATGCCGGACTCTGGCCCGCGATCACGCTGCGCCAGAGTCCACCCTCGCTCTCACCAATACTTCATTCAGTATTGGCTTCGAGCGAGTGCGGCCTCTGGCTTGGTGCTCGCGACCCAGAGCCTCGGCGGCGCCACCGGCAGGGCCACCCATGAGCGGGCTGACCGAACGCGGTCGGCTCGCGCTGCTGCTCGCAGGCGGCATCTATCTCGTCGCCTGGGGCTTCGGCTCGAGGTCGCTGTACCCGATCGCCACGGGCCTCGCGCTTGCGGTCGTCGGCGCGCGGATCTGGGTCGAGATCCTTCGTCAGCCGGTCTCGCTCCGTCGTCATCTCGGCGCGCGGGAGTACGTCGAAGGCGACGACGTGACGATCGGCCTCGAGGCGAGCGCGCACAGGAATCCGGGGCCGCGCACGCTCGAGGTCTACGAGCAGATCAGCAAGCTCGGCGAGCGCCGCGTGGAGCTGAACCGGCGCGGGCCGGAGCTCCACGTGCGCTATGTCCTCCCGCACATGTCGCGCGGCCGCTACCGGTTCGACGCGGTCCGGGCCGTGTTCGAGGATCCGTTCGGGCTCGCGCGCGCGGAGCAGAGCCTCGGCGCCGAATCGACGCTCCTCGTCTATCCGCGCCTGGTCGAGCTCGAACGCGTCTTCTCGGAGCTCGGCGCGACGCTGGCCGGCGGTCACGTCGTGCTGCGGCGCACGGCCGGGTTCGACCTGCACAGCGTCCGGGAGTACCAGCAGGGCGAGTCGCTGCGCAAGGTCCACTGGCGAACGACCGCGAAGCGCGGCGAGCTGATGGTGAAGGAGCTCGAGGACATGCCGCACGACGAGATCGCGGTGCTGCTCGACGCGGACAGCCGCGCGGTCGTCGGCGAGTCGTTCGACGTCCAGGTCCGCGCGGCCGGGTCGATCCTGCGCGCGAACGCGCTTCGCGGACGCCGTGCGCTGCTCAGCATCACGTCTTCGCCGCCCGAGACGTGTCAGGTCGGGTCGATCGACAGCGAGTGGCGGTCCGCGCTCGAGCTGCTCGCGTCCGCTGAGCCGACCGGCAAGGACTCGCTCGCGCGCTTCCTCCAGCGGGATGCCTCGCCGGCCATGCACGCGGTCGAGCTCGTCGTCGTGACGGCGGCCCTCGAGCCGCAGCTCGTCGATGCGCTCCTCGACCGGGCCTTCGCTCGCCGGCCGGCGTCGCTGGTGCTCATCGACGCGTCTAGCTTCAACGGGCGCGAGCCCGTTCCGCTGCGCGACCCTGCGCTCCTGCGGCTCCAGGCGGGCGGCGTCCCGGTCGTCACGGTGCAGCGCGGCGACGATCTCGCGGCGAAGCTGAGCGGGCTGCAGGAGGCGTACGCGGCCAGTGGCTAAGACAACGGTCTTCTCGCTCCTGCTCGGGCTGCTGATCGCCTGGAACTGGGGACGGCTGGAGACGGGTCGCTCCGGAACGGAGCTCGCGGTCATGGTGCTGCTCGGTGTGGCTCCGGCGCTCCTGCCTACGCTGCGACTCAGGCTCGCGGGAGCGGGCGTCGCGCTGATCGCTGCGTGGTCGATCGCGCTCGATGTCCGCCCATACGCGCTGGGGACCGTCCTCAGCCGCACCGGCCGCGGCTTCCTCGACTTCTACGACGTGCTCGTGCCCTTCGACGCATCGGACCACCGCCTGATGCACGGCGTCGTGCTGCTCGCGGTCTTCGTCTTCACGGCGCTGGCCTCCCTCGCAGTGGCGGCCCGGCGTCCACTCCTGGCGAGCCTCGCGCTCGTGGCCGGTGCGGGGTGGCCGGCGACGATCTTCCCCGGGCACGACGACCTCGGGCGTGGCGTGGTGCTCCTCCTCGCGGCACTCGCCCTCGTCGCGCGGCTCGGGCCGACGACTCGCCGCGGCGGGCCACAGGTGCTCGTCGGAACGGCGCTCGCGGTCACGGCGCTGATCGCCTCGAGCTGGAACGGCGTGGCGAAGGCGCAGTTCCTCGACTGGCAGAAGTGGGATCTATCGTCGAAGGCCGGGCCGTCGGTCAACGTCGAGTACGTCTGGAAGGCGAACTACCGCGGCGTCAACTTCCCGAAGAAGCGGACGCGCGTGTTCACCGTCAAGACCGATGACCCGCGCGCCGTCTACTGGCGGGCGACGACGCTCGACACGTTCATCGACAACGCCTGGCAGGAAGATCTGGTGCCCCCGGTCGCGTTCCAGGTGTTCACGGTTGCCGGAGACGAGCGCCGCGCGAGGCTCACGGACGATCCGCTCCTGCCCAGGCGCGCGCAGGATCCTCGCAGGTGGAAGGCGGCGACCGTGCACATCGACGCGCTCCGTGACCGTCACCTGATCAGCGCGAGTGGTCCGGTCGCGTACGAGCGGGTGGCCGGGATCCAGTACTACCGCGACGGAGTGGCGAAGGTCTCGGAGCAGGCGCCGCGTCGCGGGGCTGAGTACGGGAGTTGGTCGTGGGAGCCGCAGCCGACGCCGGCCCTGCTCGCGAAGTCGCCGCCTCGCTACCCGAGCGAGATGCACGACGACGGGTACCTCGAAGTCGGGGTCGGACGATCGGTGCCGCCGTTCGGGACGCAGGAGCGCGTGGAGTGGCTGCGCCACGCATTCGACGACCAGAGGCTCCGTCCCTATCTGCCGCTCTACCGCGCGGCCGAGGACATCACCAACGGCGCCACGAACCCGTATGCGGCGGCCGTGGCGATCGAAGCCTGGCTGCGGTCGAGCGGAGGCTTCACCTACGACGAGCATCCACCGCAAGAGCCCGGGATGCCGCCGCTCGTCGGGTTCGTGACCCGCACGAAGAGCGGGTACTGCCAGCACTTCGCCGGCGCGATGGCCCTGATGCTCCGCTACCTCGGGATTCCCGCACGGGTCGCCGCCGGCTTCACGAGCGGCGCCTACGACGCGGACCACGGGACGTGGCGCGTCAACGACCGGAACGCGCACACCTGGGTGGAGGTCTGGTTCGACGGGTACGGCTGGCTCCCGTTCGACCCGACCCCGGGGCGCGGAAACCTCGGCGGGACGTACACGACGTCGTCGATCTCGGTCAATGTCTCCGGGGTCGCGAACGTGCTCAGGAAGAGCGTGGGGGTGCAGCTCGCTAGCAGTCTGCTCCGCTACCAGCTGGGCAACCGCGGCCAGCGGCTCGGCGGCGGCGCCGGGGCCTCGAGCGGCGACATCGCCAAGGCACGCGGGGGAGGATCGTCCGCGCGAGGCTTCTCGGTCGCGCGGGTCGTCGTCGCCGGCCTGGCCGCGCTCGTGCTCCTGCTCGTGGCCGCGAAGCTCCTGTTCAGGTGGAGCCGCTTCCTGACCGGCGATCCGCGCGCGATCGCGACCGCCTGCCGGCGCGAGCTCGTCGCCTACCTGCTCGACGTCGGGATCACGATTCCGCGCAATCTCGGCGTCGCGGAGCTGGGCGAGGTCGTGCTCAAACGCACCGGCGTCGACTCCGGACGGCTCGTCCAGCACATGGGACTGGCCCGCTTCGGACCGCCCGGGGCGAGCGCGGACGCGGCGCGTGCAGCGAAGTCGGAGCTGCGGGCGGTTCGGCGGAGGCTGCGGCGCGCGATCCCGTTCGGCCGCCGGGCACGCGGGCTCTTCTCGGTGCGCTCGCTCTTCGCCTCCTGACTTTTTCTATCTTGGAGCCATGAGCGAGAGCGAGACCTACGACCTGTTCCAGAAGGGGCGCGCGCACCTGAAGCGGGGCATGGCCGCCCAGGCGACGGTCTCCCTCGAGAAGGCGAAGCGCCGCGAGCCGGCGAAGGCGTCGATCCGCGAGGCGCTCGGAATCGCGTACTTCCGTTTGCGCCGCTACCAGGAGGCCGAATCCGAGTTTCGCGCGCTCGTCGACCTCTCGCCGGCGGACGACTACGCGCACTACGGGCTCGCCCGCGCCCTCGAGAAGCTCGGGCGGACGAGCGAGGCTCGCGGCCACCTGAAGCTCGCCCGATCGTTGCGACCGGGCAGCGAGCACTACGCGGCCCGCCTGCGCGCCCTCGAGTAGCCGTTGCGGGCCGTCGTCCAGCGCGTCTCGGAGGCCCGTGTGCGCGTCGAAGGCGAGGTGGTGGGGGAGATCGGCCTCGGCCTGTGCGTCCTGCTGGGCGTGGCGCAGGGCGACGACGAGGCGTCCTCGGAGCGCCTGGCCGGCCGCGTCGGACGCCTGCGTGTCTTCGAGAACGACGAGGGCAGGTTCGACCGCAGCCTGCTCGACGCGGGCGGCGCGGCGCTCGTCGTCAGCCAGTTCACGCTGATCGCGAACACGACCAAGGGCAACAGGCCGAGCTTCTCGGACGCCGCGCCGCCCGACCTTGCCGAGCTGCTCTACGAGCGCTTCTGCGTAGCGCTCCGGGAGCTCGGCGTCCCCGTCGAGGCGGGCGTCTTCGGCGCGCGCATGCGGGTCGAGCTCGCGAACGACGGCCCGGTGACGATCCTCCTCGAGGGTTAGCCCGCCGGTCAGCCGCAGTCATCGACCCGATCATCTTCGACCCTCACAGATGCCCTATGACGAGCGTTCGAGATCCGGTTTGCGAGGGACGGTGCGCGCGGGGAGCCTTGCTATCCTGCGATCACCACATTTCAGGCAGTTCGAAATGGGCGCGCCGCGCCCGTTTTTTTTGAGAGGGCAACGTTGACGGATCTCTACGAGAAGGAACGGACTCTGTACCGCGAGGTCTCCTCGCGCGTCGAGCGCCGCCTGCCCGGAGTCGAGGTCCTCGCGCTCGAGCTCTCCGGCCCGGAGCGGATGACGGTCTTCGTCGACCATCCGCAGGGGGTCGACCACGAGCTCTGTGAGCGCGTCACCGAAACCCTCCGCGACTATCTGAGCAAGTACGCGATCGACGTCTCGTCTCCGGGCACGGAGCCACCGTTGAGGCGTCGTCCACACTTCGAGCGCGTCGTCGGCCGAACGGTCTCCGTTCGCACGGCCGACCGCAAGCGGGTTCGTGGCCAGCTCGTCGGCGCGGGTGAGCAGACGCTCCGTGTCGACCCTGGCCAAGGCGACCCCGTCGAGATCCCGTACGACTCGATCGTGCGAGGAAACCTGATCGAGGAGGGAGCGAGATGACCAGAGAGATCATCGAGGCGGTTCGCGTCATCGAGAAGGAGAAGGGGATCGACGGCGAGACCCTGATCCACGCGCTCGAGGACGCGCTCCTGGCTGCGTACAAGAAGACCCCCGGCGCCACGCGCCACGCCACGGTCGAGCTCGACAACGAGGGTGATTTCCGCGTCTACTCGATCGAGCTGCCCGCCGACATCGAGGAGCGCCTGATCGAGGAGGCGCGCGAGCGTGCGCTCACCGAGCTCGAGGCGCTCGAGGCCGAGAACGGCGAGCGCTCGCACACGCTGCTCAACGACGAGGACCTGGACATCGACTGGTCCGAGGTTCCCGCGGACCAGGTCAAGCGCGAGGACGTGACCCCGCACGACTTCGGACGCATCGCCGCGCAGACCGCGAAGCAGGTGATCCTGCAGCGCATCCGCGAGGCCGAGCGCGAGATGATGTACGACGAGTACGTCGATCGCGTGACCGAGGTCGTGACCGGAATCGTCCAGCAGGCGGGCGACCGCAACAACGTGCTCGTCGACCTCGGCAAGGTCGAGGCGCTGCTCCCGCGCTCCGAGCAGGTGGACGGCGAGCGCTACGAGCAGGGCAGCCGCATCAAGGCCGTCATCACCGAGGTCCGCTCCGGGACGAAGGGCCCGCAGGTGATCCTGTCGCGGCGCGATCCGGAGCTGATCCGCACGCTGTTCGAGATCGAAGTGCCGGAGATCGCCGACGGCCTCGTCGAGATCCGCGGCGTCGCCCGCGAGCCCGGGTACCGCTCGAAGATCGCCGTCGAGTCGCACGCCCAGGGCGTCGACCCGGTCGGCGCGTGCGTCGGGCCGCGAGGCTCGCGCGTGCGCATGGTCGTCTCCGAGCTGCGCGGCGAGAAGATCGACATCATCCCGTGGAACACCGAGCCGGCGCGCTTCATCGCGAAGGCGCTCTCGCCGGCGCGCGTGCGCGAGGTGCTCGTCGACGACGAGACGAAGGAGGCGACGGTGATCGTCCCCGAGGACCAGCTCGCGCTGGCGATCGGCAAGGAGGGCCTGAACGCCCGTCTCGCCGCGCGCCTGACGGGGTGGAAGGTGGACATCCAGTCCGACGCCGAGTTCGCGCAGGCCGAGGCCGAGGCCGCGTTCGCAGGCGGCGATTCGGGCGAGGAGTTCTCCGGCCGCTGTGTCGCGATCCTCGCCAACGGCAAGCGCTGCCCGAACACCGCGCTGCCGGGCTCGCGCTTCTGCGGAATCCCCGCGCACCGCGAGCTCGCCGACCGCGAGGCCGCCGGCGAGGAGCTGGAGGCGTCACAGGTCGTCGGCGGGGTCAGCGACGAGCCCGAGGAAGTGGAAGAGGCTCCGGCCGAGGACGCTCCGGTCGAGGGTGCTCCGGTCGATGCCGAGGTCGCGGCCGCGGCGCTGCCCGAGACGCACGAGGAGCCTGTCGCCGATGTGCAGCCGGTAGCCGAGGAGCCGCAGGAGGCTCAGGCTCCCGCCGAGGCCGAGGTGCCCGTGGCCGTCGAGGAGACGGTCTCCGAAGGAGACGACTCTTCGACCGCGTGATGACGGCGCCGATCCGGACCTGCACGGGGTGCGGCCGGAAGGCGCCGAAGGCAGAGCTGATCCGCTTCGTCGCCCGGGACGGGGCGCTGACTCCGGGCCGGCAGGCACCAGGGCGGGGCGTCTACACGTGCCGACGGCTCCAGTGCTTCGAGCGCGCCGCCGCGAACCGCGGATTCGCCCGGACGCTCCGAACACCAGTCCGGGTCGATCAAGATCTGGCTCGCCTCTACACTAGTGAGGACGGAAATGGCTGATTCAAAGGGAAACTCCAAGGGGAACAGGCCGAACAGGCCCGTCCGCCCGCGCCAGGCGCCCGGAGGGCGCAAGCGCCGTGTCGTCATCGACAGCGGCGCCGCCAGGCCGCGCCAGGACTCACGACAGGCCCGCGAGCGCACCGAGCCACGGCCGAAGTCGCAGCCGGGCCCACAGCCGACCGGCCCGGTCACGGTCCCCTCGGGCGTGTCCGTCAAGGACCTGTCCCAGGCGCTCGGCGTTGCAGCGGCCCAGATCATCAAGATCATGATGGGCCTCGGGGAGATGGTCACGATCACGCAGTCCCTGTCCGACGAGGCGGTGCAGCTGATCGCCACCGAGGTCAAGCGCGACGTGACGATCAAGCACGTCGCCGAGGAGGAAGAGCTCCCGGAGGTCTTCGAGGACGCTCCGGAGGACCTCGTCGACCGGCCGCCCGTGGTCACGATCATGGGCCACGTCGACCACGGCAAGACGACGCTCCTGGACGCGATTCGCGAGTCGTCGGTCGTCGAGACCGAGGCCGGCGGGATCACGCAGCACATCGGCGCGTACCAGGTCGAGCACAACGGCCGCAAGATCACGTTCCTCGACACGCCGGGCCACGAGGCATTCACCGCGATGCGCGCCCGCGGCGCGAAGGTGACGGACATCGCCGTGCTCGTCGTCGCCGCCGACGACGGCGTCAAGCCGCAGACGCAGGAGTCGATCGCCCATGCGCGGGCCGCCGAGGTTCCGATCGTCGTCGCCGTGAACAAGGTCGACAAGCCCGACGCGGACCCGCAGCGCGTCCGCCAGGAGCTCGTCAACGAAGATCTCCAGCCCGAGGAGTGGGGAGGCTCGACGCAGTTCTCGGACGTCTCCGCCCGTGAGAAGCAGAACCTCGACGACCTGCTCGAGAAGGTGCTGCTCGTCGCGGACGCGGAGCTCGAGCTGAAGGCGAACCCGAAGGCCGAGGCCTCCGGGCCGATCATCGAGTCGCGCCTCGACGTGGGTCGCGGCCCGGTGGCGACGATGCTCGTTCAGCGCGGCACGCTCAACGTCGGCGATCCGATCGTGGCCGGCGACGCCTGGGGCAAGGTGCGCGCGCTGCACACGTATCGCGGTGAGAAGGCCGGCGCGGCAGGCCCTGGCGATCCGGTCGAGATCATCGGCTTCGACCAGCCGCCGGCGGCGGGCGAGTACGCGCACGTGGTCGAGAACGACCGCCAGGCGCGGCATCTCGCGCAGGTGCGCGGCGAGCGCGTGCGGCGCGAGCAGCTCGCCCAGCGCCGCCCGTCCGGGGTCTCGCTGGACACGCTCTTCTCGCAGATGCAGGAGGGCGCCGTCCAGGACCTGAACCTCGTGATCAAGGCGGACGTGGACGGGTCGGTCGAGGCCGCCGTCTCCGAGCTCCAGAAGATCCAGCACCCGGAGGTGCGCGTGAACGTCATCCACACGGGCGTCGGCGGCATCTCCGAGAACGACGTCATGCTCGCGACCGCGTCGAACGCGATGATCGTCGGCTTCAACGTGCGGCCGAACGCCGAGGCGCGGGCGCTGGCCGAGCGCGAGGGCGTCGAGATCCGCACGTACAACGTCATCTACCGGCTGACCGAGGACATCGAGCAGGCGCTCGTGGGAATGCTGAAGCCGGTCACGACCGAGGAGACGCTCGGCGAGGCCGAGGTGCGGGCGCTCTTCCGCGTCTCGCGGCTGGGGACGATCGCTGGCTCGATGGTCACGAGCGGAGTCGTGCGCCGGAACGGGAAGGTGCGCGTCGTCCGCGACGGGACGGTCATCTACGACACGACGATCTCGCAGCTCAAGCGCTTCAAGGACGACGTCCGCGAGGTGGAGGAGGGCTTCGAATGCGGGATCCTTCTCGACGGCTTCAACGACGTGAAGGAGGGCGACGTGCTCGAGGTCTACGAGGTGCGCCAGGTGGAGCGCACCGACCTGAGCGCCGCGCCGGAACCGACTCCCGCAGCGACCTGAGCACCGGCTACGTCGGGATCCTCACCGTCGAGCTCCATTTCCCGGAGGCGGGGTCGCTGAAGGGCAAGCGCAAGTACGTGAAGTCGGCGAAGGCGCAGCTGCAGAACCGCTTCGGCGCGTCGGTGGCGGAGGTCGACCACCACGAGAAGTGGCAGCGGGCGCGGCTCAAGGTCGCCTGCGTGACCCGCGAGCACGGCGAGGCGGAGCGCCTGCTCGAAGAGGCGGTTCGGTATCTCAACGGACAGGAGTACGAGCTCGTGTCCGCGGAGAAGGAGATCGTGGGGACCGATGACTGAGCGCATGCGACGGGTGAACGAGGCGATCCGGGAGACGCTCGCGGAGGCGATCGGCGAGCTGAAGGACCCGCGGATCGGGTTCGTGACCGTGACCGGGGTCGAGACGTCGCCCGACCTCCGCCACGCCAAGGTCTTCGTCAGCGTCCTCGGCAACGAGCGCAAGCGCGAGAAGACGCTGCTGGGGCTCGAGTCCGCGCACGGCGTGCTCCAGTTGCGGCTGGCGACGCGAGCTCAGGATGAAGCGGACTCCGCTCCTGACCTTCGAATACGATCCCACGGTCGCGGAAGGCGTCCGCATGTCGCAGTTGATCGACGAGCTGGCTCCGGAGGGCCGAAATGAAGACGAAAGGTAAGTGGCATCTTCGATCGGACCGGTCGGCGACGGCAGACGGACGCCGGGCCGAGCCCGTCGTCCTGAAGGCCGGCACCGCAAGCGGCGCCTCAGATGAGCTCGCCCCAGACGACAGCGAATGATTTAGGCGCGGTCGCGGAGGCGATCCGCTCGCACGACCGCTTTCTCGTCACGACGCACGAGAACCCGGACGGCGACGCGCTCGGGTCGCTGCTCGCGGCGAAGCTGGCGCTCGACGCGCTCGGCAAGGACGCGGTCATGTACCTGGCCGGCGAGGCGCCGCTGCCGCGCGAGTACTCGTGGATGCCGCTCGACGACCTGCGCCGGTCGCTGCCCGACGATGCGGCGGCGCGCGTCCTGCTCGCGCTCGACTGCGCGAACGAGAGCCGGCTCGGGCCCGATCCCGAGGTGCTGCACAGCGCGCCGCTCGTCGTCAACGTCGACCACCACCACGACAACTCGCGCTTCGGCGCGGTCAACCTCGTCGTCGCGGACGCGTCGTCGACCGGGGAGATCGTCCGCGACCTGCTGCGCGAGCTCGGCGTGGAGCTGACCCCGGACATCGCGGAAGCGCTCTACATCGCGCTCGTCACCGACACGGGGCGCTTCCAGTACACGAACACGACGCCGAAGGCCCTGCGCCTCGCCGCGGAGCTCGTCGAGGCCGGCGCGGACGTGCACAAGATCTTCCAGGACGTCTACGAGAGCGTCCAGTTCGCGAAGCTGAAGCTGCTGGCGCGGGCGCTCGAGCGGGCGCGAGGTGTACGAGGGCGGCCGGCTCGTGATCTCGTATCTCCTGCGCGACGACTTCGCCGAGGTGGGCGCCGCGGAGCCGTACTCGGAGGGGATCATCGACTACCTGCGGGCCGTCGAGGGCGCGGACATGGCGGCGCTGATCCGCGAGCCTCCGCGCGGCGACGGGCCTGCACGGCGCGTGAGCCTGCGCGCCTCCGCGGACGAGCTCGACGTCTCGAAGATCGCGCGTGCGTCCGGAGCGGGGGGTGGGCATCGCCAGGCGGCCGGGTTCTCGAGCGACGACTCGATCGAGGAGATCACGGAGTTCATCCGCCGCGAGTTCGCCGCGGCGCGGAATGGGTCGTAAGGGCGCGGCGACCCCGGCTGGGCTCGTCCTCTACGACAAGCCCGCCGGTCCCTCGTCGTTCGCGATCGTGCGGCAGCTGCGCGAGGGGACAGGCGCGCGGGCCGGGCATGCGGGGACGCTCGACCCGTTCGCGACGGGACTCCTGCTCGTCCTGCTCGGGAGCTTCACCAAGGAGGCGCAGCGCTTCGTCGGGCTCACGAAGCGGTACGAGACGGCGGTCGACCTGTCGCGGACGTCGTCCACGGGCGATCCCGAGGGCGACGTGGTCGACGAGCACGAGCCCCCGTCACTGCTCGAGCTGGAGGCTCGCCTGGACGCGCTTCGCGGCGACGTCTACCTGAAGATCCCGGCCGCCTCGGCGGTGAAGATCGGCGGCGAGCGCGCGTACAAGCTGCACCGGCGCGGCGTCGCGGTCGAGATGCCGACGCGCCGGACGACCGTCTACGAGCTGGAGCTCGAGGAATACGAGGAGCCGGTCGCGCAGCTTTCGATGCTCCTCAGCTCGGGCGGCTACGTGCGGGCGGTCGCCGAGGCGCTAGGCGGCCACTGCGTGAGCCTGCGCAGAACGAGCGTCGGCCCCTTCGACGTCGCCGACTCTGATCCCGAGCGGATCATCGACCCCGCCGACGCACTGGCTGCGCTCCCGTGAAGGTCGCGCGCAGGCCCGGCGAACTCGATGCGGGGCCTCGGGCGCTCGCGCTCGGGACCTTCGACGGCGTCCATCTCGGGCACCGGCGCGTCATCGAGACGCTCCGCGATTCCGGGCCCGAGCCGACCGTCCTCACGTTCGACCCGCATCCGCGCACCGCCCTCGGAAACAGGGTCGAGCTGCTGATGCCCCTGGAGCGCCGGCTGGAGCTGCTGGCGCGAGCTGGGAGTCGCCGAGGCGCTCGTCGTCGAGTTCACCCTCGAGGTCGCCCGCCTCGATCCGCGCGAGTTCGCCGACCAGTTCCTTCGAGCGATCGGCGCAGAGACCGTCGTCGCGGGCGAGGACTTTCGGTTCGGTCACAAGCGGGCGGGCGATCTCGCCTTCCTCGACAACCTCGGGTTCGCCACGCGGCCCGTACCGCTCGTCGAGGGCGTCTCCGCGACCCGGATCCGCGAGCTCGCGGGGGCAGGTGACGTCGAGGGCGCCGCGGCGCTGCTCGGCCGTCCGGTCGAGGTCGAAGGCATTGTCGTCAGCGGGGACGCGCGGGGTGGGACGCTCGGCTTTCCGACCGCGAACCTCGACGTCCGGCCCGAGCTGCTCGTGCCGCAGAACGGGATCTACGCCGGCGCTGCGGGGGACAACCGCGCCGCGGTGTCGATCGGGACGAACCCGCACTACGGCGGCAGCGAGCGCCGCGTCGAGGCGTTCCTGCTCGACTTCGAAGGGGACCTGTACGGCCGGCGACTGATCGTCGAGCTCTGGGAGCGGCTGCGCGACGAGCAGTCGTTCGACAGCGAGCAGGCGCTGATCGACCAGATCGCAAGCGACGTCGAGCGCACCCGCGCCGCAACGCGTCCCTGACTCAGACGCTCCGGGCGGCGCCGCTTCTGCGCGGGTCGCCTGCAGAACCGGTCCGCGTGACCACGCTGACCCCGCCGAAGTAGTGGTGCCGCGAGTCCCAGCTCCGAACCTCGAAGCCCGCTGACTCGAGCGCGGCGACCGTCGGCGGGCCGAAGCCGGCCTCGAGGTGCACGAGCGTCCCGGCCGGGTGGACGCGGGGCCGGTCGACCGCCGCTTGCGGATCGAGCCCCTCGTCGAGGATTCCCGCGACGACCTGGAGCAACGCGCTCCGCAGCCTTGTCCCGCCGGCGGCGCCGGCCGCGAGCACGACGCCGTCACCGTCCAGTGCCAGCGTGGGCGCCATCATGCTGCCCATCCGGTCGCCGGGCTCCAGACCCTCGGTCAACAGGTCGGCCTCGCCCAGCATGCTGTTCAGGTGCAGGTCGTAGCCCGGTACGAAGTCGCCGGAGCCCAACCCGAGGCTCGTTGTCAGGACGCAGGCGTTCCCGTCGTCATCGAGGACGGAGACGTTCGTCGTGCCGTGCTGCGCGGGAACGTCGTCGAGCAGCGCACCGACGAAGGCCAGCGCCCGCTCGGGCTCCTCGAGCCCGCGCACCTCGGGCAGTCGCTCGACGGCGGCCGGCAAGTCGGACAGCCCCGCTCGCGTGCGTAGGCCGCAGCCCCGGAAGTCCAGCTCGACGGGGTCGCTCCAGCTGGCCTTGTACTCCGTCAGGTCGGTCGCGGTCACGAGCCCGCCGTGCTCCTTCATCAGCTCCAGCAGCGCTCTCCCGATCGTTCCCTCGTACACGCCTCGCGGCCCGTCCTCGGCGAGCGACTCGAGCGCGGGCACGAGCCCGGGCTGGCGCAGGGGATCGCCCTCGCCGAGGAGCGTTCCTCCAGGCGAGTAGATCTCCGCGCCCTCGTTCATCGTCATCACGGGCTCGAGCATCCGCAGGCAGGACGCGTGGGCTGCGGGCATCGGCACCGCTTCGCGGGCAAGGCGGAGTGCGGGCTCGACCAGTCGCGGCCACGGAAGCGTTCCGTACTCGGTCCAGAGCGCGTCGAGCCCGCTGGGAACGCCCGGCACGCCGAACGAGCCGATGCCGACCGCGTAGCGCACCAGCTCCGTCCCGAACGGAATGTCCAGTTCCAGCAGAGCCACTTCGCGGCGCTCGGCCCCGAGCCCGGGGACGGCCACGAAACAGTCGAGGTTCCGCGCCCGGCCGCTGGTCGCGTCGAAGTAGATGCCGTGCCCGCCACCGAGGAGGCCGGTCATCACGGTCTCGGCAACGCAGGAGGCGAGCGTCGCGGCGACAACCGCGTCTGCGGCGCTGCCGCCTTCCTCCAGGATCTCCGCACCGGCGTCCGCGGTGGCGGGGTGACCGGCGGCGATGGCGGCGCCCATGAATGGAGCGTAATCGGGCCGCGCCCAAGAGAAAGGGGCCGCCTGCGGCAACGGCCCCGCACTACTAGCTACCCAGCGAGCGGCGAAGCAAGACGTTGACGCCGTGTTTTTTCGTCTCGCTTCCAGGGCGGAGCCCAAATCCGGTCCCTATCCTGGCTGCATGCGTGCTGCGATCGTCGCCGGGGCCTTGCTCGTGCTAGTCACTGCCGGCTGCGGAGGCTCGAAGAAGAAGTCCGTGCTCGACACCGGCTGTCCGGCACCCCCCTCGACCGCCTCGGCAGGCGCTGCCCAGATCTCCGCGCAGGCGACCGGGGGCCGTTACTCGAAGCTCGTCGTCGTCCACGCGAAGGAGAAAGCGAACGGCGCCCCGATCAAGGGCGGCAAGATGACGCTGCACGCGGAGATGAGCTGCCCGATGTTCATGCGGCTGTTCACCAAGAACATGAAGGAGACCTCGCCGGGCACGTACAAGGCCGGCTATTCGGTCGTCATGCCCGGCCAGTGGGCCTTCTACTTCGTGCTCCGCGACAAGAAGGGCGACGCCACGACGTCGGCTTACCCCATCACGGTGAAGGCCCCCGGCAGCTAGTTGCTACCCTAGTGGCCGACCGCAGTCTCGGCCGTGCGCGGTGCTTCCCGCGGCGGACTTGGATTGCGGACTACGCATAAAGGAGACGGATTGACCCTCACCAAGGAAGCAAAGCTGGAGATCATCGGGCGCCACGGGCGCTCGCAGGAAGACACGGGCTCGCCCCAGGTCCAGATCGCGCTCCTCACGCAGCGCATCAACGAGCTCACGGAGCACCTCCGGGCGCATCCGAAGGACCACTACTCGCGGCGCGGGCTGCTCAAGCTGGTCGGCCGCCGCCGCCGATTCCTGAACTACCTCCAGCGCAAGGACGTCGAGGGATACCGCGAATTGATCAAGGAGCTGGGCCTCAGGCGATAGCTCTGCAAGAGGAGAGTCGGAGTTTGAGCGAGCTTCGTGGGCCGCGAAGCTGACTCAAACCTCGACTCTCCACGAGGAAGTGGAGGCAAAGATGAGCACGATGACCGAAAGCCTCGCCACGGTCGCAGTGACCGTGGGCGAGCAAGAGATGACCTTCGAGACGGGCAAGCTGGCCAAGCAGGCCGACGGCGCCGTCGTCGTCCGCGCCGGCGAGACGATGGTCCTCGCGACCGCGCAGGGAAAGATGGAGGGCCGCGAAGGCGCCGACTTCTTCCCGCTCACGGTCGACGTCGAGGAGCGCATGTACGCCGCCGGGAAGATCCCCGGCGGGTTCTTCAAGCGTGAGGGGCGGCCCACCGAACGGGCGATCCTCACCGCCCGCATGATCGACCGCCCGATCCGGCCGCTCTGGCCGAAGGGCTACAAGAACGAGGTGCACGTGGTCTGCACGACCTTGTCGGCCGACCTCGTCACCGCGCACGACATCCTCTGCATCAACGGCGCCTCGGCGGCGCTGATGGTCTCGCCGCTGCCCTTCCTGGGCCCGGTGGGCGCAGTCCGCATCGGACGAGTCGAGGGCAACCTCGTCGTCAACCCGACGCTGCCCGTGGTGGAAGAGGAGAGCACGCTCGACCTGATCGTCGTCGGCACGAAGGACGCGCTGACGATGATCGAGGCCGGAGCCGACGAGATTCCCGAGGACGAGATCCTCGAGGCCTTCGAGCTCGCGCACGCCGAGATCGTGAAGATCTGCGACGCGCAGGAAGAGCTGCGCAGCCGGGCCGGGAAGCCGAAGTACCTCGACCCCGAGCTCACCGCCGAGCTCGAGACCGAGCACTCCGGCCGGGTCCGCGAGCGGATCGAGGCCGAAGGTCTGCGCGAGGCGGCAGCCGTCGTCGAGGAGCTGACGAACGAGCTCGCACCGGAGCTTGGCATGGACTCGGGCGAGGAGGACATCCTGCGCCAGATCCAGGTCCGCTCCTCGTTGGACACGATCCTCGAGAAGACGCGCCTTGCAGTCGTCGAGGGCCACGTCCGCGACCAGTTCGAGAGCGACCTCCGCGCCCTGACCGAGGCCGAGCAGGACTCGAAGGAGCTCAAGTCCGCGAAGCGCCAGCTGCTCTTCGACCGCATCATCGAGACCGTCGAGCTGCCGTTCCCGGTCGGCCCGGCGACTGTCGAGGGCGAGGCTCCGGCCGTCAAGGACTCGCTCACCAAGCAGTACGTCAAGAAGGCGGCCGAGTCGATCTACAAGCAGCTCGTCCGGCAGAAGATCGCGGTCGACAAGCGGCGCCCGGACGGCCGCGGCGCGGAGGACGTCCGCGAGGTCAACTGCGAGGTCGGCGTCGCACCGCGCACGCACGGCTCGGCGCTCTTCACGCGCGGCCAGACGCAGATCATGTCGCTCCTCACGCTCGGCACCGCGAAGGAGGGCCAGCGGATCGACGACCTCTCGCTCGAGACCGACCGCCGGTACATGCACCACTACAACTTCCCGCCGTACTCGGTCGGTGAGACCGGGTTCATGCGCGGCCCGAAGCGTCGCGACATCGGCCACGGAGCACTCGCCCAGCGGGCGCTCGAGCCGATGATCCCCTCGCTCGAGGACTTCCCCTACACGATCCGGATCGTCTCCGAGACGCTCGAGTCGAACGGCTCGTCCTCGATGGGCTCGGTCTGCGGGTCGACGCTCTCGCTGATGGACGCCGGCGTGCCGATCAAGGCGCCGGTGGGCGGGATCGCGATGGGCCTCGTCAAGGAAGGCGACGACTACGTGATCCTGACCGACATCCAGGGCGCCGAGGACCACCTCGGTGACATGGACTTCAAGGTCGCCGGCTCACGCGACGGCATCACCGCGCTGCAGATGGACATCAAGATCACCGGCGTCACGCAGGAGATCATGCGGAACGCGCTCGAGCAGGCGAAGCGGGCGCGCGAGTTCATCCTCGACAAGATGGCCGAGGCGATCTCCGAGACGCGGACCGAGCTGGCCGACCACGCGCCGCGGATCTCGACGGTCAAGATCGACCCGGAGCAGATCGGCATGATCATCGGCAAGGGCGGCGAGACGATCCGCGGGCTCGAGGCCGACTACGAGGTGCAGATCGACATCGAGGAGGACGGGACGATCCTCATCTACGCGACCGACGGCACGAAGGCGAAGGCCGCGATCGAGGCGATCGAGTCGATCACGAAGGAGCCCGAGGTGGGGGACACCTACACGGGCAAGGTCGTGAAGACCACCGACTTCGGCGCCTTCGTCGAGCTGAAGAGAGGCACGGACGGGCTCCTGCACGTCTCGAACGTCGGCCCCGGACGGGTCGGGCACATCGAGGACGTGATCAGCCGCGGCGACATCCTCGACGTGGTCGTCCAGGAAGTGGACAAGGAGCGCGGCCGGATCGGGCTCAAGCTCGTCGCGAAGCACGAGAACGGCTCGCTCGTCCAGCCCGACGAGCTGATCGAGCGCGCGAAGGACGCACCGCCACGCGAGCGCTCGGAGCGACCTCCGAGGCGTGACGGCGGCGGCGGACGCGGCCGAAGCCGTGGCCCACGCAGGGACGGTTAGCAACAAGGTACTCCTGGCCATCGGCGCCGTCCTCGCGACGGCGCTGCTGGCCGGGTGCGGTGGCTCGAAGGAGAAGGTCTACTCGATCGGCCCCACCGCGCAGTGCCTGCACGAGAAGGGTGAACGCGCCGTTCGGAACCCGAACGACCCGTCGGTGCTCACGCTGCAGTGGGCCTTCCTCCGGTTCCATCCGGACGTGAAGGCGGCGAAGGACTTCGACGTCTCGACCCTCAGCACGAACTTCGGCGGCTACCAGTACCACCAGCTGCGCAGGGGGAACGTGTCGCTCGTCTGGGCGACCGGGGGCGCGAAAGACGTCGCCGGGCCGAACCCGGACGAGGTGAAGACGGTCGAGCGCTGCCTCCGGGCCTAGCGCGGCTGCTCACGGCCCGCCGTTGCGAGAGACGTCGGGCGGGTCACTGCGGACCCGCCCGACGTTCGCTTCAACCTGCTAGCCGCAGTCCGACGCCGAGTTGAAGTTCTCGATCGTGGTCTCGAGCGCGGAGGCTGCGTCCGTCGAAAGCGTGGACGACAGCTGGATCTGGCCGCCGGAGAGCGTCACCGTGAGCGCAGCGTTCGCCGATGCGATGGCGGACAGCTGGCCGGAGGACGCGTTGGAACCGCGCGCCACGTTCAACTCCGCAGTGATCATCTGCTGCGCGAGGTTGAGCAGCAGGTTGCTCGTGAACCTGACGTTGCCCGGTTGCCCAGGCGTGGCGTTCAGCACCGACTGAGCTTGCGCGGCTGTGAGGTTCTTCGAGCCGAGCTGCACGGAACCGCCCTGGCCGGCGATCACCGACGCCGTCACGCCCGAGTGGTTGCGGTAGAAGCCCTTCGTGTAGGTACAGACGCCCGGGGGCGGCGGAGGTGGCGGAGGCGGTGGCGGTGGCGGCGGCGGTGGCGGAGGTGGTGGAGGCGGTGGCGGGGGTGGAGGTGGCGGAGGTGGCGGTGGCGGAGGTGGCGGCGGAGGCGACCCGCACGTCAGCGTCACGATGCCCGGGAGCCCCGTGATCGGAGTGCCGTTCGTGATCGAGTACGAGTTCGCCTCGATCTGGTGCGGAGCGCCGTCGTTCGGCACCGTGAACGAGACCGTGTCCGCTCCCGTCGGCCCGGTGAAGTCGAAGAACTTCTCGGCCGCGAGCGCTCCGTCGACCCAGACGGTCTCGTGCATGCTCTGCGTCCCGTCCGGGAAGGTCGAGTAGGTGTAGCTCGCGCTGGTGCAGGTGACGTCTACTCCGCCCGCGTAGTTGGCGCTCGCAGCTCCCACGAATGCGGTTGCAGCGATGGCTCCGGCCAAGCACGCGACCAGGAAGGTGCGTCTGATGAGTCGTGTCATTCGGTTCCCCTCTCCCTCACCCGATTTGAGCAGGTTCGTACATCTTTGGGCAGTTTCAACTGAGAGTAGCCAAGTTTTCTCACGGCAACCGTTTCGCGGCCAGAAACCCCCCGTGCGGCCAGTTTTGATTCCTTGCAGGCGCGGTCGTGCCATTCCGCACGTATAGCGACCGGCTTCACGCCAATCCCGCCTAGGCAACTAGGATCCGCGCCGTGCAGAAGTACGTCCTCAGCGAGCTCGATTCCGGGCAGCGCGTGATCACCGAGCGGATCCCGAGCGTCCGGTCCGTCGCCCTCGGGTTCTGGATCGGCGCCGGCTCGCGCGACGAGACGCCTTCCAGGGCCGGCATCACGCACTTCATCGAGCACCTGCTCTTCAAGGGCACGCGCTCCTACTCGGCGCAGGACATCGCCGAGATCTTCGACGCGCTGGGCGGCGAGCTGAACGCGGCCACCTCGCGCGAGCACACGCTCGTCTACGTGCGCGTCGCCGACCACCACCTGGAGAAGGCGCTCGACGTCATGAGCGACATGGTCTACGCGCCGCTCTTCGCGGATCTCGACTCCGAGCGCGAGGTCGTGCTCGAGGAGATCGCCATGTACGAGGACACGCCGCACGAGCTCGTGCACGACCTGATGAGCGAGGCGGTCTTCGGCGACCACCCGCTCGGGCGACCGGTGATCGGGACGGCCGACGTGATCTCGTCCGTCGGCCGGCGCGCGCTGACGACGTACCACCAGACGATGTACCAGGCCGGGAACGTCGTGGTCGCGGCCGCAGGAAATCTGAAGCACGACGACCTCGTCGCGCGCCTCCAGAAGGCGGAGCGCAAGCAGGCGAAGACGCCCGGCAAGGGCCCGCGCCTCCGCAGCCCGCTCGTACGGCCGCCGCGCCCGAGCGTGCGCTTCCAGCGCAAGCGCACGGAGCAGTACCACGTGTGCATCGGCGCCCCCGGGATCGCGCGCTCGGATCGCCGCCGCTTCGCCGCGTCCCTGCTCGACGCGCTGCTGGGCGGGTCGGCCTCGTCACGGCTCTTCCAGGAGATCCGCGAGAAGCGGGGCATGGCCTATTCCGTCTACACGTTCGCGTCCCAGTACACGGACAGCGGGCTGATCGGCTTCTACGTGGGCACGCGCGCCGAGAACCTCGGCGAGTGCCTGGAGATCGCGAACGAGCAGATCAACGAGGTCGCCGAGGGCAGGCTCCGAAACGGCGAGCTCGAGCGGGCCAAGGAGAACCTGAAGGGGCGGATCCTGCTCTCGATGGAGTCGACCTCGAACCGGATGAGCCGACTCGGGAAGTCGTTGATCTCGGACACGGAGCTCCTGTCGATCGACCGGATCGCGGCCGAGATCGACGCGGTCACGCCGGACGCCGTGGCCGAGCTCGCCGGGCGTGCTGCTCGCGCCGGACAAGCTCTCGGCATCGGGGATCGGGCCGAGCGAGGAGCGGTTCCGGGACGCCGTGCGGCGGATCACGCCGGAGCTGCCCGCCCGCGCAGCGGCGTGAAGGTCAAGCTCTTCGGAGTCGGCGGGAAAGTGGGCTCTGTCCTCGCGCCGGCGCTCGAAGCCGCGGGACACGAGCTCGTCGAGCTGGAGGCGGCCGAGGCGATGATCGACTTCACCGCGCCGGATGCAGTCGTCGGGCATATCGAGAGCGCGCTCGACGCAGGCGTCCCGTGCATCGTCGGCACCTCGGGCTGGGAGACGGCCGCGGTAGCGGCGAAGGCGCTCGAAGCCGGTCTTCCCGTCTTCTACGCTCCGAACTTCGCGATCGGAGCCGTGCTCATGATGCGCTTCGCGGCCGAGGCGTCGAAGCACATCCCGCGCGCCGAGATCGTCGAGTTGCACCATGAGACCAAGGTCGACGCGCCTTCGGGAACCGCGAAAGCGACAGCGGAGGCGATGGGCGGCGACGTGCCGATCCACTCGGTCCGGCTCCCGGGCATCGTTGCGCATCAGGAAGTGCTTCTCGCCGAAACGGGCCAGTTGCTGACCATCCGCCACGACGCCTTCTCGCGAGAGGCCTACGTCCCCGGCGTCCTGCTCGCCCTCGAGCGCTTGTCAGATCTCGAGCCCGGCCTGACAATTGGGCTCGAGAGCCTGTTATGAACGCGTCGAAAGCCATACTGCTTCTCTGCTGCGTCCTCGGCCTTTCAGCCTGTGGCTCGTCGCAAAGCGCTCAGCAGGCCGATACTCAGCACGTACAGGGTTCCCCGGCAATCGAGGCGATCGATAAGCCCGCACCGGAGGCAGGCTGGAAGCTGCCACCCGACAGTTCCGCCACGGCAAGCATCCACATGCACTGGTGCCTTCGTTTCGGCGACTCGAAGACCGATAGCAACGACGCCTGCACGCCTACGCCGGACCAGGTGGAGAAGTCCATCCAGATGCAACAGATGTTCGAGCAGGCGGTCCAACCGGCGACAGGCACGGAACCACGGGCGATCGCGCAACTACGGCTCCCGGCTCGTGGCCCAAAAGCGCGTGTGCGCCTCGCCGTCTGGCGGACTCAGTCCAACAAGCTCTGTGTCGAGACCGACGAGCAGGACCAAGGTAACAGCGGAAGTGGCGGGCCTTCGGGGCCATGCGTTCCTGGCACACGGTGCGCGAACCTCTGCCTTGACCTCTCCGGGAACTCGAGTAGCAAAGGGGTCTACGTCTATCTGCTCAGTGGCGTGCTCGCTTCGCAGGCAGACGATCTGCGGATCACGCTCGACGACGGCCGGGTCGAGGACTTCGGCCTCACGGGGCCCGTCGTGCCCGGCTGGCCGAAGTACCGCGTTTTCATGCTCGATCTCGGTCGCGACCTCTATCGAAAGCTCGAGCTCCGGCAGGACGACAGCGTGATTGCGGAGGAAACCCACTCGCCGTCCGAAATCAGGATGACGCGATGTGGAGAGATCAATCCCCCGGTGCACCCTTCGCAGAGCGACGCGGGTCGAGAGTTCGATCGGTGCGTCCACCGGGCAGCGCCGAAGTAGACTGGACGCCTTGCTAGGCGAAGTGCTGACGGCGATCGTGACGCCGTTCGAAAAGGACGGCGCCGTCGACTACGACCGGTTCCGCGCGCTTGCGCGGCACATCGTCGAGAACGGCGCCGACGGGCTCGTCGTCGCTGCGACGACCGGCGAGTCGCCGACGTTGACTGACGAGGAGAGGCTCCAGCTCTGGACCGCCGCCGTCGACGAGGTGGGGGAGAGGGCGACGGTCATCGCCAGCACCGGCACGTACTCGACGGCCCACTCGGTGCACCTCACCGAGCAGGCGCACGAGCTCGGAGTCGACGGCTTCCTCGTCGTCACGCCGTACTACAACAAGCCGTCACCGCGAGGCATCGTCGAGCACTTCAAGGCGATCGCCGCGGCCAGTGACAGGCCGATCATCGTCTACAACATCCCGCAGCGGGTCGTCGTCAACATCGAGCCGGAGACGATGATCGAGCTGGCCGGGATCCCGACCGTGAAAGCAGTCAAGCAGGCCACCGAGGAGCTCGACCAGGCACAGAGGATCGTCGACGAGACCGACCTCGACCTGTACGCGGGCAGCGACCACCTCGTGTACCCGTTCCTCGAGGTCGGAGGCGTGGGCGGGGTCGTCGTGCATGGGAACCTCGTCCCGGGTCGCGTGAAGGAGATGATCGGCTTCTACAAAGAGGGCGACGTCGAGTCCGCGCGCGCGATCGACGAGGAGCTCGCGCCGCTCGTCGAGGCGCTCGGGGTGACGATCAACCCGGTCCCGGTCAAGGCGGCGCTGAACCTGCTCGGCCACGAGGTCGGTGGGCTTCGCCTGCCGCTCGTGGAAGCGACGGACGAAGAGGTCGAGGTCGTCCGGTCTGCGCTCGAGCGCGTCGGGCTGACCGCTCCCGTGCGCGCCTAGAGACCGCGCGCCGACTGTCGGCACGCGGTCTCGGCTAGCTAGAACGTTCGCAGTGGTTGCTTAGGGCCACTTGATTGCGCTGGGCGCAACGCCCAGCACACACGCCAGCAACCCGATCCTGTGAAGCCATTCATACCGCAGCAATGTGAGCTCCTTCGACGGATTCTTCTCGCCTCGGGGGACGAGGCTCGTCTTAGGATGAAGACCAGCCGCGGCCGCTCCCTCCCTCTGACGGGTGAATCATGCTCACCCTTTTGGCGGCCCGCAAGTGATACTTCAGGCCATGTCTGTACTGCGGATCATCCCGCTGGGCGGCCTCGGCGAGGTCGGCAAGAACATGATGGTGTACGAGTTGGGCGAGGAGCTCGTGGTCGTGGACGCCGGCCTGGCGTTCCCCCGGGACGAGCATCTCGGCGTCGATCTCGTCCTGCCGGACTTCTCGTATCTGCGCGAGCGGCGCGTTCGTGCCGTGCTCCTGACGCATGCGCACGAGGATCACGTCGGCGCGCTCCCGTACCTGATGCGCGAGGTGAAGGTGCCGGAGGTCTGGGGCACGAGGCTGACGCTCGGGCTCCTCCAGCCGAAGCTCGACGAGCACGGCCTGCTGCACGCGACCGAGCTCAAGGAGGCGGTGCCCGGAGAGCCTCCGGTCGAGATCGGCGCGTTCAAGGCCGAGTTCGTGCGCATGGCGCACTCGGTGCCGGACACCGTCGCGATCGTCCTCGAGGTGGGCGGCCTGCGGATCGTGCACACCGGCGACTACAAGCTCGACCACACGCCTGTCGACGGCCTACGAACCGACGTCGGCAAGCTGGCGGAGATCGGAAACCGCGGCGTCGACCTGATGCTCGGCGACTCGACGAACGCGGAGCGTCCCGGCGTGACCGGCTCCGAGCGGCTCGTCGGCGAGGCGTTCCGGCAGATCATCCCCGTGCGCGAGGGACGTGTGCTCGTCGCCAGCTTCGCGTCGAACGTGCACCGCATGCAGCAGGCCGTCGACGTCGCGGTCGAGACTGGGCGCAAGGTCTGTGTGATCGGCCGCTCGATGCGCAAGAACCTGAACATTGCGCGCAACCTCGGGTATCTCGAGGCGCCCGACGACACGTTCATCCGCCCGCCGCAGCTCGATCAGCTCGCGCCGCACGAGGCGATGGTTCTCTGCACGGGCAGCCAGGGCGAGCCGATGTCGGCGCTGACGCGGATCGCGTACCGCGACCATGCTTCGGTCACCGTCGAGCGCGGCGACACGGTCATCCTGTCCGCGAAGCCGGTGCCCGGGAACGAGCTCCGCGTCCACGACACGATCAACCGGCTCGCGAAGGCCGGCGCCGAGGTGCTGCACCAGGAGATCGCTCCGGTCCATGTGTCCGGCCACGGCAACTCGGAGGAGATCCGGACGATCCTCGGCCTCGTCCGCCCGAAGGCCGTGATGCCGGTCCACGGCGAGTTCCGGATGCTCGCCGCGCACGCCCAGCTCGCCCGCGACTCGGGTGTGCCGGCGGGCTCGATCGTGCTGGCCGAGAACGGGAGCGTCGTCGAGCTGGACGAGAGCGGGCCGCGGATCGTGGACACCATCGAGACGGGCGTGACGTTCGTCGACGGGCTCGGAGTGGGGGACGTGCGCGACGTTGCGCTCCGGGACCGGCGGCACCTGTCCGAGCACGGCGTCCTGATCGTGGTCGCCACGGTCGGCGCGAGCGGGCCTGGACCGGATCCTGAGCTGATCACGCGCGGCTTCGGGGAGACCGAGCCGCTCGTCGCCGAGCTGCGGGGCGAGGCGGCCAAGGTGCTCGACGACTGCCTGGAGCAGGACATCACGGAGATCAAGCTGCTCCAGGAGCATCTCCACGACTCGCTCGCCCAGCTCGTATACGACAGGACGGAGCGGCGGCCGATGATTCTCCCCGTCATCGTCGAGGTCTGAGCCGTCATAGTGAGGTCATGAGCACTTTGCGCGCAGAACCCGGTTGGGCCGACCTCTTGGTCGACTACGCACCGGAAGGCATGACCGCCCAGAAGCTGGTCGCGCAGCTGCGTGCGTGCCAGGTCTCAGCGCTCGCGTTCTGCCGATTGCTCGAGCGCTGGGCGCGCGGCGAGGCTTCTCCGTCGACGCCCGGGGGTCGGGAGGCTGCCCTGCGCCGGGCGGCGGAGCGTGCCGAGACAGCCTTGTCCGGGCTCGAGGGCCCTCTGGGGCGCTACCTGCTCGAGCTCGAGGCGGACCAGGCGGAGGGCCGCTCCTGGTACGGGGAGCCCGGTCGTGCGGAGCTCGTCGAGTGGCAGCCGGTGCTGAGCCGGGCAGGAGTCCATGCGTCGCCGGTGCGGGTCGCGCAGGTCTACCTCGAGCTGGCCGTGCTCGTGCGTGCGCTCGAGGGCCTCGGGACCGCGGCTCGGATGCGCTCGGCCCCGGATCCGTCCGATCTCTGGGCGGGCCTCTTCGACCTGCGCGAGAACCTGCTCAACGGCGCCCTCGAAGATCTAAGAGCACTGGCCGCTTAGGCCACGCCCCGGGACCAGGTCCCGGGACATGTCCTGTTGGGCGCGTCGAAGGGGATCTGCCCCGCACGTCGAAACGCGGCGCATGGCGCGGCGACGCACGAAACGCGTGCTCAAGCCTCGCGCGCCCTCGCGCGTGAGGAAGGCGAAGCGCGCAAAGACGAAGACACCCCGGGGCCACCAGCATCCGGAACTGCTCGGGCTCGCGCTCGTCGCGTTCGGGCTGTTCCTCGCCGCCGTGCTCTGGGCCGGCTGGAACGGCGGGTACGTCGGCGGCTGGATCGGCGATGCGTTCGAGGCTCTCGTCGGGGGCCTCGCCTTTGTGCTGCCGCTCGCGCTCGTCGTCGTCGGCGGCCTGATGGTCGGCCGCAGCGACCTCGTCGACGTCCGCCCGTTCAGGACGGGACTGTTCGTCTTCGCCCTCGGCCTGCTGCTGACGCTCGGCAGCGAGGGCGGCTACCTCGGCTCGGCGCTCGGCGACGCGCTCGGCTTCGCACTGGGCGGCACGGGAGTCGCGATCGTCGGCGTCCTCTGTCTCCTCGCCGGCGCGCTCCTGCTGACCGGGGCATCCGCGGGCGCGCTGCTCCGCCGTGGGGCGACCGCGGCCCGCCGCCCGCTCGAGCGCCCGCAACGCGAGCAGCTCGAGCCGATCTCACCTGAGCTGATCTCCACCGCGCATGCCGCCGCGCCGGTCCCGCTCGTCGACGCCGCCTCGGACTACCCGGACGTGATCGGCCAGGCCGAGCCCGCGCCCCTGATCCCGTTCCCCGAGCCGGGCCCCGAGGAGACGCCCGAGCCCGACCACGAGAGCCTCTTCAACGCGTCTCCCGCGGTCGACGACTACAAGCTTCCCGACCGCAGCCTCCTGCGCAGCTCCGGCACGAACAACGCCGCGCCGGCCGAAGCGAGCGGCCAGGTCGCCCACGCCCTCGTGCAGGCGCTCGCCGACTTCGGCGTCCAGGCCTCGATCCTCGGCCAGATCGTCGGCCCGCGCGTCACCCGCTACGAGCTCCAGCTCGCCCCGGGCACGAAGATGTCGAAGGTCTCCGCGCTCAAGGACGACCTCTCCTACGCGCTCGCGACGACCGAGATCCGCATCCTCGCGCCAATTCCGGGCAAGCAGGCCGTCGGCGTCGAGGTCCCGAACCTGACCCCGAACCTCGTCACGCTCGGCGACATCTACGACGACCTCCCGCAGACCGCGAGCCCCGTCGCCGTCTGGCTGGGCAAGGACATCTCCGGAAACGCCGTCTGGACCGACCTCGCCCGGATGCCGCACATCCTGATCGCCGGCACGACCGGCTCCGGCAAGTCCGGCTGCATCAACACGATCCTTACCTCGGTGCTGCTCCGCTCGACCCCCGACGAGGTGCGGATGATCCTCATCGACCCGAAGCGGATCGAGCTCAGCTACTACGAGCAGATCCCGCACCTCCTGGCGCCGGTCGTCTCCAGCCCGAAGGAGGCGACCGCCGTGCTCGCCAACGTGATCGCCGAGATGGAGCGCCGCTACGAGCGCCTGAGCGTCGTCCGCGCGCGCAACCTGCCGGAGGCGAACCGCGCCTTCCGCGAGCGCGGCGAGCAGCAGCTCCCGTACCTGCTCGTCGTCATCGACGAGCTCGCCGACCTGATGATGATCTCCCCGCAGGCAGTCGAGGACGCGATCATCCGCCTCGCCCAGAAGTCGCGCGCCGTGGGCATCCACCTCGTGCTCGCCACGCAGCGCCCGTCGGTGGACGTGATCACGGGGATGATCAAGGCGAACGTCCCGTCGCGGATCGCGTTCGCGGTCTCCAGCCAGACGGACTCGCGCGTGATCATCGACCAGGGCGGCGCCGAGAGCCTCCTCGGCCAGGGCGACATGCTCTTCAAGCCGCTCGGCACCTCGCGCCTGCAGCGCGTTCAGGGCGCCTACGTCGGCGAGGAGGAGATCGCGCTGATCGTGGAGCAGTGCCGCGCCCAGCGCGAGCAGGAGCTCGACCCGTCGCTGCTCGAGGCTCCCGAGCCGCCGCCCGAGGAGGCCGACGCGGACGAGGAGTTCGACCCGGACGAGGACCCGCTGCTCGACCGCGCGATCGAGGTCGTCGTCCAGGCCCAGACCGCCTCGACGTCGCTCCTCCAGCGCCGTCTGCGCGTCGGCTACACGCGTGCGGGACGCCTGATCGACATGCTCGAGCGGCGCGGCATCATTTCCGGCTACGAGGGCTCCAAGCCGAGACGGGTGCTCGTCGACGAGGCGCAGCTCGACCGGGTCGTCAGCTAGCCGCTAGTCGTATCCTCTGCGTCTGGTTTACGATCGCTCTCCAAGACCAAGACGGAGGGCAAGGAGGAACACTGGTGCGTAACACATGGAGTTGGCCGCTCATTGCGGCCCTGGCGCTGGTAGTCGCGCTCGGTGCAGCGAGCTGCGGCGGCGGCGGCAAGAGCAACTCGAGCTCGAGCGGGAACACGACCAGCACGAGCAGCCACAGCGACGTCCTCGCTGCGCTCGTCAGCGACATCGGCAAGTTCAACGACCGCTCGTTCAACCAGTCCCAGCTCGAGGGCCTGAACAAGGCGAAGAGCGAGCTCGGCGTGAAGACGCTCCCACTGCAGTCGAACCAGGTGAGCGACTACATCCCGAACCTGACGAGCGCGGTCCGCCAGAACGCCGACATCATCATCTCGGCGGGCTTCCTGCTCGCGGACGCGACCAACAAGATCGCCAACAAGTTCCCCGACAAGCACTTCGCGATCACGGACTACTCGGTCACCGTCCCGCCGTTCAAGAAGAACCCGAACGTCGAGGGCCTGACGTACGCAGCGAACGAGTCCGGATGCCTCGTCGGCAATCTCGCCGCGAACATGGTCAAGAAGCAGGGCGGCAAGCAGGTGATCGGAGCGGTCGGCGGGCTCCAGATCCCGCCGGTCGACATCTGGATCGCCGGCTACAAGTACTGCGCGAAGCTCGCGAACCCCAAGATCAAGGTCCTGGTTGGCTACTCGCAGGACTTCGTGGCGGCCGACAAGTGCAAGACGGTCGCCCAGAACCAGATCTCGCAGGGCGCCCAGGTGCTCTTCCAGGTCGCCGGCGGTTGCGGGCTCGGGACGCTGAGCGCCGCCGACCAGGCCGGGATCTGGGGAATCGGCGTCGACAAGGACCAGTACAACGACGCGAAGCGCGTCCTGACGAGCGGCGTCAAGCGGGTCGACACCGGTGTCTTCGACACCGTGAAGCAGGTCGCGGACGGCAAGTTCGCCGGCGGAACCGACCTCAACTTCAACCTCGCGAACGGCGGCATGGACGTCGGCAAGATCAATCCGGCCGTCCCGCAGGACCTGATCGACAAGATGAACGCGCTCAAGCAACAGATCATCGACGGGAAGGTGAAGGTCCCCGCGACGCTCGGGTAGAAACGAACTTCCGCCTCGCGGCTCCCTAGAATCGCGCCAGTGGAGGCGGGACCTGTTCTCGAGATGCGGGGGATCACGAAGAGATTCTCCGGCATCGTCGCCAACGATCGCGTGGACTTCGACCTGAAACCCGGCGAGGTTCACGCGGTCCTCGGCGAGAACGGCGCGGGCAAGTCGACGTTGATGAACGTCCTGTACGGCCTCTATCAGCCGGACGAGGGCGAGATCAGGCTCAAAGGAAAACCGGTCACGTTCACCTCCGCGAAGGATGCGATCCAGAGCGGGATCGGGATGGTGCACCAGCACTTCATGCTGATCCCGGTGATGACGGTCGCCGAGAACATCGTCCTCGCCAACGAGCCGACGCGCGAAGGGATCTTCTTCGATCGCGAAGCCGCCGAGAAGCGCGTGGCCGAGCTCTCGCTCTCGTACAAGCTGGCCATCGACCCCGAGGCGAAGGTGCAGAACATCGGCGTCGGCCAGGAGCAGCGGGTCGAGATCCTGAAGGCGCTCTACCGCGCGGCGGACGTGTTGATCCTCGACGAGCCGACGGCGGTCCTGACGCCACAGGAGGCGGGCGAGCTCTTCCAGATCCTGCGCAGCCTGGTCCGGGAGGGCATGTCCGTGATCTTCATCTCGCACAAGCTGAACGAGGTGCTCGAGATCGCCGACCGGATCACGGTCCTGCGGCGGGGCAAGAAGGTCGACACCGTCCCGCGCGAAGGCGCGACGGAAGCCGGGCTCGCACGGATGATGGTGGGGCGTGAAGTCCTCCTGCAGGTCGAGAAGACGCCTGCGAAACAGGACGGCGACGCGCTGCTCGAGGTGAACGACCTCCACGTGCTCGACGATCGCGGGCTCCCAACCGTCAAGGGCGTCTCGCTCTCGGTGCATGCCGGCGAGATCGTCGGCATCGCAGGCGTCGACGGCAACGGCCAGAGCGAGCTGATCGAGGCGCTCACCGGGCTCCGCAAGCGGGAGAGCGGACGCGTCGCGATCGCCGGCCGGGAGGTCGAGCGGCCGAGCGTGCGCCGGATGCTCGACGCCGGCCTCGGGCACATCCCGGAGGACCGGCAGCGCCGCGGGCTCGTCCTCGAGTTCACGATCGCCGAGAACACGCAGCTGCACGACTACTCGAGGCCGCCGATGGCGCGCTTCGGCTGGATCTTCCCGAGACGGTTCATCGAGCTGGCGCGGCGCCTGATCGAGGAGTTCGACGTCCGCGGAGGCGGGCCGACGACGAAGGCGTCGGCGCTCTCCGGCGGGAACCAGCAGAAGGTCGTCGCCGCCCGCGAGATCTCCCGCGACCCGAAGGTGCTGATCGCGGCGCAGCCGACCCGCGGGCTCGACGTGGGCGCGATCGAGTACCTGCACCGCCGGCTCGTCGAGGAGCGCGACGAGGGACGCGGGATCCTGCTCGTATCGCTCGAGCTCGAGGAGATCCTGTCCCTCTCCGACCGCATCCTCGTCATCTACGAAGGCGAGCTCGTCGGCGAGCACGGCACGGACGCGGACGAGGCGGAGATCGGGCTGGAGATGCTCGGCGCGAAGCGGGAGGACGCAGCGTGAGCGAGGGCCTCGCTCCTTCCCAGAAGCCGCCCGAGCCCGACACGCCGCCGACGACGCCTGCGGGCCGGCTCGATGCCCTGCACCGCGCGGGCGGGATCGCAGTCCCGTTGGCCACGGCGGCGCTCGCGTTCGCGATCGGAGGGCTCGTCGTCCTCGCCTCGGGGCACAACCCGTTCCTCGCCTACCGCGACATCGTGCAGGGCGCAGGGCTCAACTGGCTCGCGCACCCCTGGGACGTCAACACCGCGCACACGGCGCCGTACAACCTCTCCCAGACACTCCTCCAGACGACGACCCTGATCCTGACGGGTCTCGCCGTGGCGTTCGCCTTCCGCTGCGGGCTCTTCAACATCGGCGGCCAGGGCCAGTACTTCATGGGGCTCTTCGTCGCGAGCTGGGTGGGCACGAGCTTCGTCAACATGACCCGCCCGGCTCACATCCTGCTCGGAATCGGCGCGGCCGCCCTCGCCGGGGCCGCGTGGGCCGCGATCGCCGGCTTCCTCAAAGCCGCGGTCGGCGCCCACGAGGTGATCACGACGATCATGCTCAACTGGATCGCCTTCTGGATCGGGAGCTACCTCTTCCAGCAGGGCGGGCCGCTCCAGGGTGCGGCGAACAAGCCACTCGACATCCCGATCTCGGGCGACATCGCGAAGAGCGCGAAGCTGCCCGTCTTCTGGGGCGACCCCGAGCTCCAGGGCCTGCACATCGGGTTCTTCGTCGCGATCGCGGCGCTGATCGTCTTCTGGGCGATCCTCAACCGGACGACGCTCGGCTATGAGGTGCGGGCGGTCGGCTACAACCCCGACGCAGCCGCGTACGGCGGGATCAAGGTGCGCACGAACTACGTGCGCGCGATGGCCATCTCCGGGGCCTTTGCGGGCCTCGCGGGCGGGCTCGACATGCTCGGCTACCTCTTCCACATCGGGACGTCGGACGTCCAGGCCTCGAGCATCGGGTTCCTCGGGATCGCGGTCGCGCTGCTCGGCCGGAACACCGCGGTCGGAGTTGGGCTCGCCGCGCTCCTCTTCGGCGCGCTCCTCTTCGGGACGACGCACGGCCTGCAGTCGAACGTGATCGACCCGAGCCTCGCCGGCCACCTGACCGAGCTCATCCAGGGCCTCGTCGTCCTCTTCGTCGGTGCGGACCTCCTCATCATCGCGGTCTGGCGCGCGGGCGGACGGTTGCGCAAGCGGCCTCCGAAGCAGCCCGCGGCGGAGGCGGCGTCGTGAGCACGTACGTGGGACAGCTCGACGCGGCGCGCTTCGTGCGGCCGAAGGCGGTCGCCGGGTACGGATTCGCACTCGGGGTGGTCGCGTTCGTGGCCGTGATTCCCCCGATCACGGCCCGGTCACCGATCTGGCCCGCACTCTTCGGGATCCTCGCCGCGTTCGCGGGCGTGTTCGCCGCGAGCCGGGGCGCCCGGCGCGCGGGCTGGGGCGCGGTCGTGGTCGGGCTCCTCGGGGTCGCCCTCGGCGTGCTCGCGACCCGCTCGAGCACCGCAGACCTGAATCAGGTCTTCACCGCGAGTCTGATCGCGTCGATGCTCGTCTTCGCCACGCCCCTGACCTACGCCGCGATCGGGGGCATGTTCTCCGAGCGCTCGGGGGTCGTGAACATCGGTCTCGAGGGGATGATGCTGATGGGGGCGTTCTGGGGCATCTGGGGCGCCGACAAGACGGGGAGCTGGGTCGGCGGGCTCGTGATCGGGATCATCTCCGGCGGCCTGCTGGCGCTCGTGCACGCGTTCTTCGCGATCCACCTGCGCGCCGATCAGATCGTGGGCGGCGTCGCCGTCAACTTCCTCGCGCTCGGGATCACGGGCTACTTCTTCGTCCAGCTCTACCACGGCAACAACGTCCCGCCGGGCGTCTCGCAGATCCCGGACGTGAATCTGACGAGCAACAGCAACCACGGGTTCTTCTCGGAGGCCTTCGGGCACCTCAACCTGATGATCTGGGGTGCGATGGCGGTCGTCGTCGCCTCGTACTTCGTCATGTTCAAGACGCCGCTCGGACTGCGCATCCGGGCCTGCGGCGAGCACCCGCGCGCGGCCGACACGGTCGGGATCAACGTCTATCTGCTTCGCTACTTCTCGGTCATCCTCTCCGGGATGCTCGCCGCAGCCGGTGGTGCGTTCCTGACCGTCGGTTACCTGGGCACGTACAACGAGAACGTGACGGCGGGCCGCGGCTTCATCGCGCTTGCGGCGCTCATCTTCGGGAACTGGCGCCCATTCGGCGCCTTCGGAGCGGCGCTCCTCTTCGGGCTCTCGACGGCGATCGCCTATCGCCTGCCCGTCTACTCGGCGACCGCCGCGACGCTATTCCAGGCGCTGCCGTACGTGATCACGCTGATCGCCGTCGCAGGCGTGATCGGCCGCTCGACTCCGCCCGCCGCCGTTGGCCGCCCCTACGTCAAGCAATAAGGCGCCGACTCGGCGCCGCCGACCAACGAGGCCGTGGCAGCTCGGCCGCCGCAGCCGTCCCAACTGACGCTCGAGATGGCACAGACGACGAACTCACGCACGCAATCCGGTAACGGGCCTCGGCCGCGCAACCGCGCGGCGGGCTTCTCGGTGCTCATCGGCCTGCTCGCTGTCGCTGCGATCCCGGTCGGGGTCCTGGTCACGAACTACCGCAACGACCTGCGCCTCATCCACGCCGGGTACGCGGTGCCCGTGGCGGCGATCCTCGGCATCGTCGCGATCCGGCTCGCGAGGCGGGCGCGCAGGAGGCTCGAGCGGACAGTCGGGCGCGCCCGCGGTGCACGTTCGGCTCGCCTGGGGCGTATCCTCGGCTGGCTCGGGCTGTATCTGGCGCTGATCGGAGCGATCGCGCTCGCCTTTTACTACGTCCAGTACCACGTCTTGTCGTAGACTCGGTTGCCGGTGTTCGAGATCGGCAACAGCCTCCGCGAGGCTCGTCTCCGGCAAGGGCTCGACTTCGTCGAGATCGAGCAGTCGACGAAGATCCGCGGGAAGTACCTGCGCGCCCTGGAGGACGAGCAGTTCGAAGTCCTGCCCGCCCAGACGTACGTCAAGGGCTTCCTCCGCTCGTACGCGGACCATCTCGGCCTGGACGGGCAGCTCTACGTCGACGAGTTCAACTCGCGCTACGTGCGAGGCGAGTTCGAAGAGGAGGAGGAGCAGCGCCCGTTCAAGCCGACCGTCGCGCGGCCGGGGCGCGGGGGCGCGTTCCAGAATAAGGCGGTCATGATCACGCTCGCCGCGATCGCCGGCCTGACCGTGTTCGTGTTCGCAGCCTGGATCTGGGGCGGGTCCGGCAGCCAGAACGCGGCGCTGTCGGTCAACACGAAGACCAAGAAGAAGACGCACCCGAAACCGGTGGCCAACCTCGTCGCCTCGGGCATCAAGGGCGGCGCGTACGTCGTCGTCTACCGTGGGCGGCGCACCGGGAAGCCGATCTACGAGGGCACGCTCGAGAGCGGCCGTCGCCATCGCTTCGTCGGACGGCATCTCTGGGTCTACGTGTTCGCGCCTGCGAACCTGAGGCTGAAGCTGAACGGCCGGTCGCGTGTCGTGCCGGGCGCCGGCACCGGGTCTCGGCGCTGGCTCGAGGTGACGCCGCAGCGCGTCCAGCTCGCAGCAGCGCCAGCTTGATCCTCAGAGCCGAGGCGTTGAGGCCTCAAACGCGTCGACCGGTCCTTTCCGACGTCTGCACGGGCCGAGCCCGCGCATGCTGAGGACGGCGCCGAAGGCGGCGCCTAGGACCGAGGTCCTCGTCACCGGCAGCGAGCTGATCCGCGGGAGCCGGCGGGACTCGAACGGGCCGTTCCTGGCCGAGGAGCTGACGCGGCTGGGCCTGGAGCCGTCGTCGATCAGGATCGTCGGCGACGACGAGGCGGAGCTCGAACCGGCCATTCGCGAGGGGCTCGACTCCGACCTGCTCGTCCTCTCGGGCGGCCTCGGGCCGACGCACGACGACCGCACCGTCGAGTTGCTGGCCCGGGCCGCAGGGCTCGAGGCGGTCGTGCTGCCGGAGCTCGAGCGGGAGATCGAAGCCGTGTCGAGGCGGATCGCCGATCGGCTCGGCCGGCCGTACGCGGAGTTCGAGGAGGGAGTCCGCAAGCAGGCCACCGTTCCCGCCGGCGGACGCGTGATCGGGATCGCCGGGACCGCTCCCGGGCTCGTCGTCGAGACGGACGAAGCGGTCGCGGTCGTCTTGCCCGGGCCGCCGCCGGAGCTGCGCAGGCTCTGGAGCGCGGCGTTGGAGGACAGGGCGGTCCGAGCGGTGCTCGATCAGGCCCAGGCGCCTGAGCGGCGCGTGTTGCGCGTGTACGGGGTCAGCGAGTCGGCGGTCGCCCGGGCGCTCGCCGAGGCCGGAGGAGAGCCCGAGGGCGTGCAGGCGACGATCTGCGCGCATGCAGGCGAGATCTGGATCGAGCTGTTCGGCGGGGCCGAGGAGCTGGCGCAGAGCTTCCGCGCCGCGCTCGGTGGGTCGATCTTCGCCGAGGACGACCGGCCCGTGGAGGAGCTCGTGCTCGACCTGGCCCGCGCGCGGGGCCTATCGCTGGCGGCGGCGGAGTCGTGCACCGGCGGGCTCGTCGCCGCGCGGCTGACGTCGGTGCCGGGGGCGAGCGACGTCTTCCGCGGCGGCGTCGTGGCGTACGACAACGGCATCAAGCACGCTCGGCTCGGCGTGAGCGACGAGACGCTGGCGGCGCTCGGGGCGGTGTCCGCCGAGACCGCGTCCGCGATGGCCCGCGGCGCGAAGGAGTCGCTCGGCGCGGACGTCGCCGTCTCCGTAACGGGCATCGCAGGCCCGGGAGGAGGATCGCCCGAGAAGCCGGTCGGGCTCGTCTACCT
Source organism: uncultured Actinomycetes bacterium (assembly GCA_963850415.1). GTDB lineage: Bacteria > Actinomycetota > Thermoleophilia > Gaiellales > Gaiellaceae > VAXT01. The sequence goes on along the minus strand of CAWKLE010000002.1, from coordinate 665,182 downwards.
CCATGCGTCCGGCCGCGGAGCCGAGCTGGCCCGCGAGTTGAACCTGCCCGGAGACCGCGAGGCGGTGCGCCGCCGCGCGACCGCCGCCGCGCTCCACCTGCTGCGCGAGCTTCTGACACAGATCCGCCACACTCCTGCATGAGCTCCTTCGGTACCGTCGGTGCCGATGAGCGTTTACGCCTCTTTCTCGGCTTCCGTCTGCCCGACGCGGCCGCACACGCTGTCGCCGCGTGGCAGCAGGAGCAGCTGGCCGTGGAGCGCGTCCGGCTCGTTCCCGTCGAGAACCTGCATGTCACGATCGCCTTTCTCGGCTCACGGCCCGCTGGCGAGGTCGAGGCCATCGCGAGTGCTCTGCGGGGAGCCGTCGAGGGTGTGGCCCGGCCCATCCTCACACCGGTCAGGTACCGCGAGACGCGCTCGGTCGGGATGCTCGTCCTCGACGACGAGCAGGAGCGTGCGACCCGGATCGCGGAGGACGCGCATGGTCGGCTGGAACGCCTCGGCGTCTACGAGCCGGAGCAGCGGAGGTGGCTTCCGCACGTCACGGTCGTCCGCTTTCGCGAGCGTCCCCGGCTCGAGCCCTCGCTCCCGGGTCTGGGGCCGGTGACGATGTCCGACGCTGCTGTTTACATGTCCCGACTGCGGCCTGACGGGGCGCAGTACGAAGTCTTGGAGTCGGTTCCGCTAGGAGGTGGATGAGGGTGGATCGGGAGGAGTCACTCGACGTCGCACTCGGCCAGATCGAGCGCCAGTTCGGCAAGGGCTCGGTCATGCGCATGAACGACGCGGCGCACGTTTCGACCGGCGCGATCTCGACGGGATCGCTCACGCTCGACCTCGCCCTCGGGGTGGGCGGACTGCCCCGCGGGCGCATCGTCGAGATCTTCGGCCCGGAATCGTCGGGGAAGACGACGCTCGTCTACCACGTGATCGCCGAGGCGCAGCGCCGCGGCGGGATCTGCGCCTTCATCGACGCCGAGCACGCGATGGACCCGCAATACGCGCGCAGAATCGGGGTCAACATCGAGGAGCTGCTCGTCTCGCAGCCGGACAATGGCGAGCAGGCGCTCGAGATCGCCGAGCTGCTGATCCGCTCGGGCGCGCTCGACGTCGTCGCCGTCGACTCGGTCGCGGCCCTGACGCCGAAGGCCGAGATCGAGGGCGAGATGGGCGACAGCCACGTCGGCCTCCAGGCGCGGCTCATGAGCCAGGCGCTGCGCAAGCTCGCGGGCACGCTCAACCGCACCGACACGATCTGCCTTTTCACGAACCAGCTGCGCGAGAAGATCGGTGTCATGTTCGGCTCGCCGGAGACGACTCCGGGCGGCCGCGCGCTGAAGTTCTACTCGTCGGTGCGGCTCGACATCCGCCGCATCGAGACGCTGAAAGAAGGGGTCGAGGCAATCGGCAACCGCGTTCGCGTGAAGGTGGTCAAGAACAAGGTTGCGCCGCCGTTCAAGCAGGCCGAGTTCGACATCATCTACGGCTCGGGCATCTCCTGGGAGGGCACGGTGCTCGAGGCCGGGATCGATCGCAAGGTCGTCCAGAAGTCGGGGTCGTACTTCAGCTTCGACGACGAGCGGCTCGGGCAGGGGCGCCAGAACGCCGCGGCCTTCCTGCGCGAGCATCCGGACGCGGCCGAGAAGATCGTCCACCGCATCCAGGCTGAGCTCGGCGAGGGCGCGATCGCCTCCGCGCGGCTGCTTCCGACCGTGGCCGCGGAGAACGGCGCCGCCGGCAAGAAGGAGGCCGAGGCTGTCGTCGAAGAGGTCTCCGCGAAGAGTTAGCTCGCTGGCCGCTGCCTCACGAGGGCGCGTCGAGGTCGCGCTCGACGGTGAGCCGTGGCGGACGCTGCCCGCTGAAGTCGTCCTCCGGGCCGGGCTCGACGTCGGAGTTGAGCTCGACCGGGAGCGCGCCCGCCGGGTGCGCGCCGAGTTGAAGCGACACGAGGCGATGGAGCGAGCCGCCCGCGCGCTGCGGAGCCGTGACCTCTCGGCCGCAGAACTGGACGCACGTCTGGATCGTGCGAAGGTCGCGCCCGCGGCCCGGGCGGAGACGATCGCGCGCCTGAGCGAAGCGGGCGCCGTCGACGACGACCGCTTCGCGCGGTCCCGCGCGCAGGCCCTCGCCGGCCGCGGTGCGGGCGACTTCCTCGTCCGGCACGACCTCGAGTCGCGCGGCCTCTCCGCGGAGGCGGTCGAAGCGGCGATCGCGTCGCTCGAGCCGGAGGTTGTCCGCGCCGCCGGGATCTGCTCCAGGCGGGGAGCGGGGCCGAAGACTGCCCACTATCTGGCGCGGAAGGGCTTCTCCGACGACGCGATCGAGAGCGCGTGCGCGGAAGGCATTGCAGAGCACGACCCTCCGGTTGTACGATGAGAGGACAACAACACGACGTTTTGCCTGCACACGCGCAGTTTCCGAATAGTTCGACCTAGCAAGACCACGAGCAAAGCACCTTGATTCCGCCAAGAGACGCTGCTGAAAGGGGCTCCGCCGGGACCGGCTGAGCCTAGTTCGCCGCGGTCCGCTCGGGCCGCACCGATTCGGAGATTGAGCCGCGCGGGCTCCGACCCGAGGAGCACCTCATGCTCGTTCTTGCGGCAGTTCTGATCAGCGTCCTGATCACAGGCGTCGTCGTCGTGTTCGGGCTGCAGCTGTTCGGCGGCACCAGCGTCTCGGAGGCCCGCAAGGAGGCCGAGACGATCAAGCGGGAGGCGGGAATCGAGGCCCGCGAGGACGCCGTTCGCGTCCGGGCCGAGGTCGAGCGCGAAGTCGCGGAACAGCGCGCGCGCGTCACGAAGATCGAGGAACGCGTCCTGGCGCGCGAGGACGAAGTGGAGCTTCGCCAGAAGGAGCTCTCACGCCGCGAGCAGGGCATCGCCGACCGCGAGGTGCACGCGAAGGAGCTTCAGGACGACCTCAAGCAGGCGAAGCAGCGTGAGCTCGAGGAGCTCGAGCGCGTCGCCGGCATGACCGTGAGCGAGGCGAAGGCGCGCCTCCTCGAGCAATCCGAGGAGCTGGTGCGCCACGACCTCGCGCGCCGGGTCCGCCAGCTCGACGAGGAGGCCCAGAGCGAGGCGAAGCGTCGTGCCCGAAACCTCGTCGCCGATGCGCTGCAGCGCGTGGCCGCCAGCCATGCCGCTGAGACGACGTCCTCCCTGATCGAGCTCCCGTCCGACGACATGAAAGGGCGGATCATCGGCCGCGAAGGCCGGAACATCCGTACCCTCGAGCACCTGACCGGGGTGGACGTGATCGTCGACGACACGCCGCAGGCGGTCGTGCTCTCCTCGTTCGACCCGATCCGGCGCGAGATCGCGAAGATCACGCTGCTCAAGCTCGTCGAGGACGGCCGGATCCAGCCAGCCCGCATCGAGGAGATGTACTACCAGTCGAAGGCCGAGATCGAGGAGCACATCGTCCAGGCGGGCGAGCAGGCTGTCTTCGAGGCCAACTGCGGCGAGTTCCACGAGGAGATCGTCAAGCTGCTCGGCCGCCTCAACTACCGGACGAGCTACGGCCAGAACGTCCTCAAGCACACGCTCGAGGTCGTGCACCTGGCCGGCCTGATGGCGACCGAGCTCGACGCGAACGTCAAGACGACGAAGCGCGCCGCGATCCTGCACGATGTCGGCAAAGCGGTCACCCACGAGGTCGAGGGGTCGCACGCGCAGATCTCGACGCAGTACGCGAGGCGCTACGGAGAGTCGCCCGGAGTCATCCACGCCGTCGAGGCTCACCACTACGAGGTGCAGCCGCAGACGGTCGAGGCGGTGCTCCTGATCGCGGCGGACGCGATCTCCGGCGCTCGCCCCGGAGCGCGCGGAGACAGCCTCGAGAACTACATCAAGCGCCTGGAGGCGCTCGAGGGCCTGGCCATGAAGCGAAACGGCGTCGAGAAGGTGTACGCGCTCCAGGCCGGGCGCGAGATCCGCGTCATCGTCAAGCCGGGCGAAATCGACGACGACCAGGCCGCGCTGCTGTCACACGAGATCGCCCGCGAAATCGAGCACGAGCTCGAGTACCCGGGACAGATCAAGGTCACGGTGATTCGCGAGTCGCGGGCCACCGAATTCGCAAAATAGCTCGCTAGGCTGTCCGGCGTGAAGCGCTACCACGTCACGACGTTCGGGTGCCAGATGAACGCCCACGACTCGGAGCGGATCAAGGGCATGCTCGAGGAGCTGGGACTGGGGGAGGCCGTCTCCCAGGGGGACGCGGACGTCATCGTCTTCAACACGTGCACGATCCGGGAGAAGCCGGACCAGCGGTTCGCCGCGCACCTCGGCAACGCGAAGATGCTCAAGCTCGCCGACCCGGAGAAGGTGATCGCTGTCGGCGGCTGTTACGCGGAGGCCCAGCGTGAGCGGCTCTTCGACCTCTACCCGTTCGTCGACGTCGCCTTCGGGCCGGGCACGATCCCGCATCTCGCGGAGTGGCTCGGCGCCGGGGGCGAGGCCGCGCGCGGGAACTTCGGGATCGGTGAGGAGCGCGCGTTTGCAGGCACGCTGCCCATGCACCGCGAGCGCCGCTTCCAGGCCTGGGTGCAGGTCTCGATGGGCTGCAACTCGGTCTGCTCCTACTGCATCGTGCCTTCGGTGCGGGGCCGTGAGGTCAGCCGGCGGCCCGGCGAGATCCTGGCCGAAGTGACGCGCCTCGCCAACGAGGGGGTCCGAGAGGTCACGCTGCTCGGCCAGAACGTCAACTCATACGGACGGGACCTCGGCAGCAGCTTCGCCGAGCTTCTGCGCGCGGTGGACGCGGTCCAGGACATCGAGCGCATCCGGTTCACGAGCCCGCACCCCAAGGACTTCCGCCGCGACGTGATCGCCGCGATGGCGGACTGCGACGCTGTCTGCGAGCACGCGCACCTGCCGCTCCAATCCGGCTCGACGCGCGTGCTCAAGGCGATGCGGCGTACCTACAGCCGCGAGCGCTACCTGCGGCTCGTAGACAACCTGCGCGCCGGAATCCCCGACCTCGCGCTGACGACCGACATCATCGTCGGCTTCCCCGGCGAGACCGAGCGCGACTTCGAGGAGACGCTCGAGGTCGTCGAGGAGGTCGGCTACGACGGCGCCTTCACGTTCGTCTACTCGCCGAGACAGGGGACGGAAGCAGCCATGTCCCCGGACCAGGTCCCGGGACATGTCAAGCAGGGACGCATCGAACGGCTCGTCGAGGTCGTCCAGGACCTGGCGCTCGTTCGGAACCGAGAGCGCATCGGCCGCGTCGAAGAGGTGCTCGTCGAGGGACCAAGCCGGACCGACCCCGCGCTGCTGCGCGGACGTACGCGACGTAACACGACCGTGAACTTCGCCGGGACGAGCACGCCTGGCACTCTCGCTGACGTCCGCATCGACGACGCCACCTCGACCACGCTCAAGGGCGAGGAGCGCGCAGCCGTTGCAGCGTAGCCGCGAACTCCTGTGGGACGGACTGCTCAACGTCCGCGACCTCGGCGGCCACCCGACCGAGGACGGGGGCGAGACGCGATACGACTCGATCATCCGAGCCGACAGCGTCCGACAGCTGAGCGACCAGGGCTGGGCCGCGCTCGTCGACTACGGCGTCCAGACGATCGTCGACCTGCGGACGAACGACGAGCTCGCAGCCGACCCGCCCGCCGAGCTGCCGGTCGAGGTCCTGCACATTCCGTTCTTCGAGACCGACACGGCCGACTGGAAAGACATCGAGGCCCGGCTCCAGGCGATCACCCGTTCTGCCCCGGATGTGCAGTCGGCGACGCGCGAGGTCTACATGATCTTCCTCGAGCACTTCGGGCGGAACGTGGCGGCGGCGATCCGAGCGATCGCGAACGCGCCCGAAGGCGGAGTCGTCATCCATTGCGCCGGCGGCAAGGACCGCACTGGACTGCTGACGGCCCTCCTCCTGCACGTCGCCGGCGTGGGCATCGACGAGATCGCCGCGGACTACGCCCTCAGCGAGGAGCGACTGCGCCCACGGCACGAGCAGTGGTTCGCGGAAGCGGAGAGCGAGGAGGAGCTCGAGCGCCTGAAGCGGATGTCGCAGACTCCCGCCGAGTCGATCGAAGGGGTGTTCGAGGAGCTCGAGCGCCGCTACGGCAGCGTCGAGAGCTACCTGCGCCAGGCCGGCCTGACCGAGGACGAGCTCGACCGCGCCCGGGCGCGGCTGCGTGACTGAGACCGTTCTCGCAATCTTCGGTCCGACCGCGTCGGGCAAGACAGCCGTCGCCCAGGCGCTCGCGGACCGGATCCCCGCCGAGCTGGTCTCCGCGGACTCGATGCAGGTCTACCGCGGCCTGCCGATCCTCACGAACCAGGCGCCGGCCCGCCTCGTGGGCATCTGGCCTCTCGACCACGAGGCGTCCGTGGCCGAATATCAGCGGCTGGCGCACACCGCGATCGACGGGATCCTCGAGTCGGGGCGCACGCCGATCGTGGTCGGCGGGACGGGCCTCTACCTGCGCGCGGCCCTGTCGGACCTCTCGCTGCCACCCGCACCGGAGCCGGGCGAGCGCGACCGCTGGGAACGGCTCTACGACGAAGAAGGCGCCGAGAGCGCGCACACGCACGCCTCGCCGAGCTCGATCCCGAGGCGGCCGCAGCCGTCCACCCGAACGACCGCCGCCGCGTCGTCCGCAGCCTCGAGCTCGCGGGACAGACCCGCGAGCGCAATCGGCTCTGGACAGACGACACGCGCCACCCGACGCTCGTCTTCGGGCTCGACGTCCCGAAGGAGGAGCTCGACCGCCGGATCGCCGAACGGACGCGAGCCATGTTCGAGGCAGGCGTGCGCGCCGAGGCGGAGCGCGCCCTCGCGGGCCCCGTCTCCTCGACGGCCGCCTACGCGCACGGGCTCTCGGACCTCGCGGAGCACCCCGACGACGAGGACGCGATCGAGGCGCTGACAGCCCGCACGAGACGCTATGCGGCGTACCAGCGCAAATGGATGCGACGCATACCCGGCCTTGTTAGCCTGACTGCCGATCGCCCTCCGGGCGAGGTCGCGGATGCAGTTCTCGAAGTGGCACGGGCTCGGCAACGATTACCTGCTGGTCGAGCGGGCTGAGCTTGCCCTGCCGCTGACGCCCGAGCGCGTGCAGAAGATCTGCGACTACCACTTCGGCGTCGGCTCGGACGGGATCGTCGAGGTGCTGTCGACGAACGGCGAGTCGGCCGAGGTCGTGATCTGGAACCCCGACGGCTCGACCGCGGAGCTGTCCGGGAACGGAACGCGGATCGCCGCGCGCTGGCTAGCGCGCCGGAACGATCTCGACCGTGTCCGGATCAGCGTCGGGCCGCGCGAGGTCGTGGCCACGATGCGCGACGGGAAGCAGGTCGAGACCGAGATGGGCAAGGTCGATGTGGGGGAGAAGGAGCCGCTGGACGTCGACGGCGAGCAGTACGAGATGGTGCCAGTCGCGGTCGGCAATCCGCACGCGGTCATCCGGCACGCGCCCGACCACGAGGAGTTCCTCAGGCTCGGGCCGGTGGTCGAGAACCACGAGCGGTTCCCCGAGCGGACGAACGTCCAGTTCGCGCGCGTCGACGGCCCGCACGACATGACGGTCGCCGTCTGGGAACGCGGCGCGGGGGAGACGCTCTCCTCCGGAACGAGCGCCGTCGCGGTTGCGAGCGCGGCCGTGCACCACGGCTGGTGCGAGAGCCCGGTGACGGTGCATCTCCAGGGCGGCGACCTGCTCGTCGAGGTCGACGAGGCCTTCCATGCACGGCTGACCGGGCCGGCCGAGGAGATCTGCACGGTCGAGCTGTCGCGGGAGTTCGAGCTGTGAAGTTCGCGAAGCGCCTCGACGCCGTCCCGCCGTACCTCTTCGCCGAGCTCGAGCGCAAGGTCTCGGAGGCCGAGAAGGCCGGTGTCGACGTCATCAGCCTGGGTATCGGCGACCCCGATCTCCCGACACCGCCCGCGGTCATCGACGCCCTTGCCGAAGCGGCGCGCGACCCGCGGACGCACCAGTACCCGACGAACCACGGCACCGAGGAGCTCCGGGCCGCTGCGGCGAGCTTCTACCGCGACCGCTTCGGCGTCGACCTCGACACCGACGGCGAGGTCATCCCCGTGCTCGGCGGCAAGGAGGGCGTCGGCCACATCGCGCTCGCATGCCTCGACCCGGGCGACGTCTGCCTGTCACCCGACCCGGGGTACCCGCCGTACACGTCGGGCCCGGTCTTCGCGGGAGCGACCGTCCACTACCTGCCCCTGCGCGAGGAGAACGGCTTCCTGCCCGACCTCGACGGCGCCCCGGACGCGAAGCTCCTCTACCTCAACTACCCGAACAACCCCACGGGCGCGACCGCCGAGCTCGACTTCTTCGAGTACGCGATCGAGGTCGCACGCGAGCGCGACCTGATCGTCGTGCACGACAACGCCTACTCCGAGGTCGCCTTCGACGGCTACCGGCCGCCGAGCTTCCTCGAGGCCGAAGGCGCGAAGGAGGTCGGCGTCGAGATCTTCTCGCTCTCCAAGGGCTGGAACATGACCGGCTGGCGCGCGGGCCTCATCGCCGGCAACGCGGAGATCGTCGAGCGCTACCGGCAGCTGAAGACGAACCTCGATTCGGGCATGTCCGAAGCCGTCCAGCACGCCGCCGCGATCGCACTGACCGACGAGCGCGAGTTTCCGCGGGAGATCTCGGAGGTCTACGCGCGGCGGCGCGACCTCCTCGCGAAGGGGCTCCGCGAGATCGGGCTCGAGGTGACCACCCCGCGCGCGACGCCGTACTTCTGGGTCGCGGTGCCGGAAGGCCACACGTCGACGTCGTTCACCGAGCTGATGCTCGACCAGGCCTCGGTCCTCGTCTCGCCCGGGGATTCGTACGGCCCGAGCGGAGCGGGCTACGTCAGGCTCTCGCTGACGGTTCCGGATTCGCGCCTCGAGGAGGCCGTCGACCGGATCACGAGGGCGCTGGTCATAATTCGATCGTGAGACAGCACCAGCCGGACCCGGCTCCCGGTGCGGATCCGGAGCGGGGATTCATCGTCGCCGTGCTGGGCTCGGACGTCGATCCCGACGAGGAGCTGGGCGAGTTCCGCGAGCTTTCCCGGACGGCAGGCGTCGACCCGGTGGCGGAGATCGTCCAGCGGCGCCCGCGGCCCGACGAGCGCACCTATGTCGGCAAGGGCAAGCTCGTCGAGTTGCAGCGCGCGTTCGGTGACTCGCAGGCCGAGTCGCTGCTCGTCGACGACGAGCTGAGCCCAGCCCAGCAGCGGCGGCTCGAGGACGCGCTCTCCACGCGAGTCATCGACCGGACGCAGCTGATCCTCGACATCTTCGCCCAGCACGCGATCAGCGCCGAGGGCAAGCTCCAGGTCGAGCTCGCACAGCTCGAGTACAACCTCCCGCGCATGCGGGGCATGTGGCAGCACCTCGAGCGGCTCGGCGGCGGCGTGGGCACGCGCGGACCGGGGGAGAGCCAGCTCGAGACCGACCGGCGGCTGGCTCGAAGGCGGGTCAGCCTGCTGCGCCGCCGGCTTCGCGACCTGAGCAAGCAGCGCGCGACGCGGCGGAAGTCGCGGACGCGCTCGCAGACGCCGACGGTCGCCCTCGCCGGGTACACGAACGTCGGCAAGTCGACGCTGCTGAACGCGCTGACCGGGGCGGGCGCCTCGGTGGACGACCGGCTGTTCGAGACGCTCGATCCGACGACGCGCAGCTTCGACTACGACGGCAGGCGCTACCTCGTGACGGACACGGTCGGGTTCATCCGCCGGTTGCCGCACCAGCTCGTCGAGGGCTTCGCGGCGACGCTCGAGGAGACGCTCGCGGCCGATCTCGTGCTGCACGTGGTGGATGCTTCGGCCGACGACGAACGCATGGACGAGATGGTCGCGGCGGTGGATGCAGTGCTGGCCGAGGTCGGAGCCGATGAGCTCCCGGCTGAGATCGTGCTCAACAAGATCGATCTCGTCGATCCGCTGAAGCGCCGGCGGCTGGCGAGCAGATTCCCCGGCGCGCCCCAGGTGTCGGCGGCGGCAGGTGAGGGGCTCGACGAGCTGCGGGCCGCCGTGGCCGGTCGCTTCGCCGAGCGGTTCGAAGCCGTCCGGCTGCTCATCCCCTACGACGCCGGCGACAAGCTCGCCGAGCTGTACGAGCTGGGCGCTCCCGTCGACGAGCGGATCGATCGGGAGGAGGGCGTCTTCGTGCGCGCACGGCTCAGCCATCCAGACATACGCCGGTTCGCGCCGTTCCTCGTGCTCGAGGACGACGCGTCGCAGGAGGCGCACCGGTGACCGAGCTGCTCTTCCAGCGCCTGCACGAGGACGCGGTCGTGCCCGAGCGCGCCTACGCGGGGGATGCCGGGCTCGATCTCGTCGCGTGTGAAGGGGCGGAGATCGGGCCCGGAGAGCGGGCTATCGTCGGTACCGGACTGGCGGTTGCGATCCCCGAGGGGCACGCCGGCTTCGTCCAGCCGCGTTCCGGGCTGGCGGCCGACCACGGCGTTACCGTGCTGAACACGCCCGGCCTGATCGACTCCGGCTACCGGGGCGAGGTGCGTGTGATCCTGCTCAACACCGATCCGGCTACGCCGTTCGTGGTCGAGCCCGGAATGCGGATCGCCCAGCTCGTCGTCGTGCCGTTCGCGCCTCTCGACACGGCCGAAGTCGACGAGCTGCCGCCAACCGAGCGTGGAGCCCGCGGGTTCGGATCCTCGAGCCGGGCGGAGACTTGATGGGCGCCGAGCCGCGGATCCGCGTGTCGGCGATCCTGAGCTGGGGCGGGCGGATCCTGCTCTGCCGGCACGAGAAGGACGGTCGGGCCTACTGGCTGCTTCCCGGCGGGGGCGTGAACTCGGGCGAGAGCCTCGTTAGCGCGCTGCACCGGGAGCTGTTCGAGGAGGTCGGCCTGAACGACGAGATCCCTGTCGAGGGGCCGGTGGCCATCGTCGACTCGATCGCGCCCGTGCGCAGCTCGGCCGCGAAGCACGTCGTCCACATCATTTTCTCCGGCGACCTGGAGGGCCGGTCCCTCGAGACAGTGACCTCGCAGGACGCGGCCGTTCGCGGGCACCGGCTGTTCGAGGTGGGTGAGCTGAACGAGATCGTGCTCCATCCGCCGATTCAGCGCTTCCTGGCTCGCTGGCGCCCCGGTGACCCCGTGGTGTACCTCGGGCCGCTCTGGGTGCCCTAGCGGCCGCTGAGAGCCTCCTGGGAGGCGCCTCTCGGCACGGTTCCGGCACAGACACGCGCGTATTTCACCACTAGGATCGAAAGCGGCGGGTGGTCAGCGGTGGCCCACGCGCACGCGCGTGTACTAGGAACGGCCGCCGCGGGCGCGGGCTCTTGCGGACGCGACGACGTGGGCGCTCTCCTCCAGCTCGTCGGCCAGCGGCTCCAGCGCCCGTCGCTCGCCGGTTCGGTGCTCCAGAGAGCGCTCGAGAATCCAGTCCGCCAGCCACGCGTTGCGCGGCAGCAAGGGGCCGTGGAGATACGTGCCGATCGCGTTCCCGACGCGAACTCCTTCGAGCCCGCTCTCCCCGTCGTTCCCGAACCCCGCGACCACGCGCCCCAGCGGTGAGGCGCCGCCGTCGAGCCGCGTCACGCCGGCGTGATTCTCGAAGCCCGCCAGCGTCCGCCGCACGCCCGGTTCGAGCTCGCACTCCAGCAGGCAGTCGCCGATCAGCCGCCGGTCGCCCGCAACCGTCTCGAGCGGAAAGAGCCCGGCCCCGGGGAGCTCGCCGCCATCCCGGCCGCGATAGAACCGCCCCAGCAGCTGGTATCCGCCGCACACGGCCAGCACCGCCGCTCCGCCGCCGACCGCCTCTCGGATCGCCTCGCCTCGCGCCGCGAGATCCGGCGCGATCAGCGACTGCTCCCGATCCTGCCCGCCGCCGATGTAGAGCAGGTCGTGCTCGCCCGGACGCAGCTCGTCGCCCACGCTGACCGCCTCGACCTCGAACCCGATCCCACGCCAGCGCGCCCGGCTCGAGAGGACCGCGATGTTGCCGCGATCCGCATAGATGTTCAGGTACTCCGGATAGAGATGCGCGACCCGGATCGTCACGCGGCCTGCTCCCAGTAGGGGCGGACGAACCCGCGATCGGCCACGATCCGGCGCAGCGCGAGCATTGCGGTGTATGTCGGCAGGACGACGAGCTCGCCACCCTCGGGCGACAGCTCGAGCCCACGGTCGAGCGCCTCTCCGAGATCGGGGACGACCTCGATCGCATCCACCGAGAACCCGGCGTACTTGCAGCGCAGCGCCATCTCGGCCGCGCGCTCGCCCGTCACGACGACCCGCGAGAGGCCCGCAAGCAGCGGCTCCCAGTCGACGTCCCAGATCCACGACACGTCGCGCCCGTCCGCGATCGCGTCGTTCAAAGCGAGCACGGCCAGCTTCGGCGCGCCGCCGGCGACCAGCGTGCGCACCGCCTCGTTCGCGCCCGCCGGGTTCTTCACGAGCAACACGAGCAGCCGCTTGTCCCCGACGGCGATCCGCTCGAAGCGCCCGAACGCGGCCCCGAACCGCCCGAGACCGGCGACCACGTCGTCCAACGTCGACCCGAGTGCAAGCGCGAGCGAGGCGGCGCCCAGGGCGTTGTAGACGTTGTAGAGCCCCGGAACACCAAGCCGCACGGCCCGACTCTCACCACGCGTCCCGAGTGAGAAGTCGACGCCGTCCAATCCCCGCAGCTCGATGCGGCGAGCCACGACGTCGAGCTCTGGTCGCGCGTGGCCGCAGGCAGGGCACCGGTACGCGCCCAGATGCCCGACGTAGGCCGCCGAGTACTCGTAGGGCCGTCCGCAGCGCAGGCACCACTTGGAGTCGGCCGCGTGCAGGAGCTCCGGAACCGCATGCCGCGGATCCTCGAGACCGAACACGATCGATCCCGCTCGCTCCCGTGCGAGATCTCCGACCTGCGGGTCGTCCCCGTTCACGACGAGCACGGACTCCGCCGCCAGACCGCGCACGACCGACCGCCAGCGCTCCGCGACGTGCTCCAGCTCTCCATATCGATCGAGCTGGTCACGGAACAGGTTCCCCAGACAGATCGCCCGCGGCCGCACCCGCTCCGCGATCTCGGGCAGCGCGGCCTCGTCCACTTCGAACAGCCCCAGCTCCGCGCCTTTCGCCGACAGGAGGCTCGAGGTCACACCCGAGAGGAGATTCGCCCCGGACGAGTTGTGCGCGAGCTGCACACGAGGGGCCAGGATCTGCGCCGCCATCGCGGCGGTCGTCGTCTTGCCGTTCGTGGCCGAAACGAGCGCCGACCCGAGTGGCAGCCGCCGCGCCAGTCGGTCGAGCAGATCCGGATCGAGTGACGCCAGCACCTTCCCGGGCACCGTCGTGCCGCCGCCGGCGCCTACGAGACGCGAGAGCCCGGCGGCCAGCCGGGCTCCGGCGATCCCGACCGTCAGGGGCACCCGGACTCTCACGGCGGGAGGGTACCCGGGCGACGGGCCATCACTGGGACGAGTGATCTTGCGGCCCTCACCCCAAAGGGTGATACGGCCTCGCGGGGCCGAACCTACGGTGAAACCAGTTTCATTGCGGACAACTGCGGCTTCGCGCTCCTGCCGGCGCGTGAAAGGGAAGAGGAATGTCTAGAAATTGCGGCGGCGCTCCAGACGGGACTCGTTCGAGCGCCCTCTGGGGGACGGGGAATCGTGGAGGCGATTCGCGCGCCAACGCCCTGTGGGGCAAAGGCGGGCGAGGCCTGTTGGCGATCCTGACCGTCCTGTTCGTCACCATGATCCCGCTGGCGCAGGCCAGCCGGAATCCGGATCCGTCGACCTACCTCGATCCGCTGCTCGAGGCGAAGGCGCACACGACGCCGAACGCACTCGTCAACGTGATCATCCAGAGCAACGACGGCACCTCGAGCGCGGAGAACGCGTTCCAGTCGGCCGGGAACGGCGACGCCTACGGCAACAACGAGGGCCTGAACAGAAGGCTCAGGCTCGTCGGCTCGGTGTCGGCGACGATGAAGGCCAAGCGCGTGCTCGTCCTGGCTCACAAGCCCGGGCTGACGATCACGAGCGACGCACGGATCAAGCTCGACGCGACCCCCTCGAACAACCAGGTGTGGCCGACCGCCGAGGCGCTTCGACCGTTCTGGCCGGACACCGAGCGCTATCGGTCCGCGACTCCCACGATCGCGATCGTCGACTCCGGAATCGACAAGAACCGCGTTGATTTCGACGGCGGCGCACGGGTCGTCGCCGACCAGGTGATCACGCAGCTCCTCCCGAACTCCCCGGGCGACGGCCGCGGGCACGGCACCTTCGTGGCCGGCATCGCCGCCGGCAGCGGCGCGAACTACGCGGGCGCGGCTCCTGCTGCGAAGCTCGTCTCACTCGACGTCATGGACGACAACGGCATGGCCCGCACGAGCGACGTGATCGCAGCCGCCCAGTGGATCTACGAGCACAAGGATCAGTACAACATCCGCGTCGCGAACTTCTCGCTGCACGCAACGGTTCCGAGCAACTTCACGAAGGATCCGCTGGACCGGGCGGTCGAGAAGCTCTGGTTCGGCGGCGTGACCGTCGTGGCAGCGGCCGGAAACTACGGCAACTCCGACGGCCCGAGCGGCGTCATGTTCGCCCCGGGCAACGATCCGTTCGTGATCACCGTCGGCGCGGTCGACCTGGATGGCAGCGTCCGCATCTCGAACCACGACGTCCCGTTCTGGTCGGCGTACGGCTACACGTACGACGGCTTCCGGAAGCCGGAGCTCTCGGCGGCCGGCCGCTACATGGTCGGCCCGATCCCGGCGAACGCGACACTGCTCGCCGAGAAGCCCGAGAACGCGGTCGGGACCGGCTACATGCGCCTGTCCGGTACGTCCTTCGCGGCTCCCGTCGTCGCCGGCGCCGCGGCCCAGATCCTGGCCAGACACCCGAGCTGGACGCCGGATCAGGTGAAGGGCGCGCTCATGAAGGCGGCGCGCTACGTGCCTGACGCACCTCCGGGCTCGGCCGGCGTCGGCGAGGTCAACGCCTACAAGGCCGCGAACGTGAACAGGGCCCCGAACCCGAACCTCGCGCTGGACTCGTACCTCATGCCCGACCCGGCCGGAGGCGGCACCCCTGTCTTCGACGCGGCCAGCTGGAGCGACGCGGCCCAGACGAACCACAGCTGGGACACGGCCAGCTGGTCTGACGCCACCTGGAGCGACGTCTCCTGGACGGACGTGAGCTGGTCGGACGTGTCCTGGAGCGACGTCACCTGGTCGGACGTGACCTGGAGCGACGTGCTCGCCACGGCTGACGTCACCTGGGAGGACGCGGCCGACGGCGAGGTCGATCCACCGGCAGGCACTCCGACGGCGATGACGCCGGAGGAAGAGGCGGCGGCAGAAGCGGACCCGGAACTCGGGCTGACGCCCTAGAGCCCAAAACGCTGCGGAGAGGCCGCCAATTGCGGCGGCCTCTCCACTCACTCGGACGGGGGAGGCCGAGCCGCTTGACGGCCCTTAACTTGAGACACGGAGCCACCTTTCCACTGCGGCTCCTGACCGGGATTAGGAGAGACCAGACATGCGGCACCGGCGACCGATCGTGAGCGCGGCGTGAGCGCCGTCCCCTCTGAGGTTCCCTTCGGCGAACACCCGGAGCGGAGCCCGAGCGGAAACCGGCGGCTCTCGGTCGCGGCCACCGCGTACCTGATCGCGATCGCCATCCTCGCCGGGCTCCTCGCGGCGCCGTTCGTCTCCCGGCTGCAGACGGAGGCGTACAGCACGCGCATCTGGCTCACGTTCCTGCTGTTCGCGACCGGCGCCGCGCTCGCACAGGTCGCGCTCGTCAAGATCGGGCGCAACCAGTCCTACCACGCGACCAACGTCTTCCTGATCCCCGCGATCCTGCTCCTGCCCCCGGAGTTGATCATCGTCGTGGCAGTCGTCCAGCACATCCCGGCCTGGCTGAAGAACCGAACCGCCTGGTACCGGGAATGCTTCAACATCTGCAACTACGTGATCGCGTCGGTCGCGGCCTGGGCGACGGTGAGGCTGATCCTGCACTCCGACGGCCTCGTCTCGAGCACGGGCTTCCGATTGGCCATGGCGGGACTCGCCTGCTCGATCGTGCTCGTCGGCCTGAACCACGCGATGTTGGCGCCGATGCTGTTGCTCGGCCACGGGCACACCGTCCGTGAGTCGGGCCTGTTCTCGTTCCACGGACTGTCGACGGAGCTCGTGCTCGCGGGCCTCGGCGTGGTCGTCGCGACCTTCTGGTACGCCGACCCGTGGCTGATCCCGTTCGCGCTCGCGCCGGTCCTCCTCATCCACCGGTCGCTCTCGGTTCCGCAGCTCGAGGCGGAGGCCCGCGTCGACCCGAAGACCGGCCTCTTCAACGCGCGCCACTTCGGAGCCGCGCTCAACGAGGAGATCGTCCGCTCGCAGCGCTTCGAGCGACCCCTGGCGCTGATCATGGCCGACCTCGACCTCCTGCGCGACATCAACAACACGTACGGCCATCTCGCGGGCGACGCAGTGCTGAAGGGCATCGCCGAGGTGTTCCGCGCGAGCCTCAGACACTACGACGTCCCGGCCCGCTTCGGCGGTGAGGAGTTCAGCATCCTGCTGCCCGAGACGAGCCCCGAGGAGGCGATGGAGATCGCCGAGCGGATTCGCCGCGAGGTTGCCGATCGCACGTTCGACGTCGAAACCTCGAGCAAACCCATCCGCGCGACGATCTCGGTCGGCGTAGCCGCCTACCCGCGTGACGGCCAGGACGCCAACGAACTGATCCACCAGGCCGACCTCGCCGTCTACCGCGCGAAGCTCCAGGGCCGCAACCGCGCGCTCGACGCGAGCTCCGAGCCGCTGGCCGTGCCGAGCGACCGCAAGCCGCGCCTGGTCGCGGTCCCCGAGTCGGAAGACCACCTGGCGCCGCTGCCGCCCGCGGTCGAGATGATCCCGCCCGAGGACCGCAGGCATCCCCGGACGCATGCAGTCCACGGGCCGCGCTTCCTCTCGCTCTCGCCGCGCCTCGCGCTCCTCGTCGGATTCGTCTCGGTAGTCGGCATCGGAGCGGGCGTGCTGGGGCTCCTGCTCGGCTCCAACCACGACGTCTTCGCGCTCATCGCTCTCGTCGTGCTCGTCGGCTTCGGCCAGGCCCTCGCGATCGAGGTGGACGACGGCGGCTCGATCTCGGTCAGCGCGGTCGGATCGCTCGCCGGCGCGGCACTGTTCGGCCCACGAGCGGCGCTCGTCCTCGCGGCGACGACCGCTGTCGTCGAGTGGAGCGCCCGCAGATCCGAGATCCACCGGGTCCTCTTCAACATCGGCGCGCTCACGCTCTCCTCGCTCGCGGCGGCCTGCGTGTTCGCCGTCGGCTTTCAGAGCACGGTCGGAGAGTTCGTCACGGCCGCGGCCGGCCTCGTCGCGGGTCTGGCGTATTTCGCGGTCAACACCGGCCTCCTCAGCATCGCGATCTCGATGGAGGGTCACGAGCCGGTGCGGCGTGTCTGGCACGAACGGTTCGCATGGCTCGCGACGCACTGGATCGTCTACGGCTTCGTCGGCGGCGTGATGGCGATCGCGTACCACGCGGCAGGGCTCTACGCGCTGGCCGTCTTCGCGGTCCCGCTGCTCCTCATGCGCAAGACCCAGGAGGCGTACCTCAAGCACACGCAGCGAAGCGCACAGAAGCTCCGTGCGGCCGCCGAGACGATCCAGAGCCAGAACGTTTCGCTCGAGAAGGCGAACCAGCTGCTGCGCGAGCGCTCGACGGCTGCGATGGAGAGCCTCTCGGCCACCGTCGACGCGCGCGACGCGTACACGGCCGGCCATTCACGGCGCGTCCAGCAGCTCGCGCTGGCGATCGGGCGGGAGCTGGGGCTCTCGCAGACGGAGCTCGACCTGCTCGGGCACGCGGCGCTCTTCCACGACATCGGCAAGCTGGCCGTTCCCGACGCGATCCTGCTCAAGCCCGCCGTCCTCACGGATGAGGAGTGGACGCTGATGCAGCGGCACTCCGACGAGGGCGCGCGGATCATCGACCGTCTCGGCTTCCTGAACGACGCCGTTCCGTCGATCCGCCATCACCACGAGCGGTTCGACGGCGGCGGCTATCCGGACGGCCTGAAGGGGGAGGAGATCCCGCTGGGCGCACGCATCATCCATGTCGCCGACGCGCTCGACTCGATGCTGACGACGCGTATCTACCGAGCGGCGCGGCCCGCGGTGGACGCGATGGACGAGCTCCGGCGCGCCGCCGGGACGCAGTTCTGCCCGCGCTGCGTGGGGGCGCTCGAGCGGGTGCTTCCGCCGGAGATCCTTGCCGACGAGGCCGCCAGGCACGACCTGCTCGCCGTTTCGTAGCGCGCTTCAGTTTCCTAGCGCGGGTTTGCAAGTTCTTTAGTCTGTTCTATTCTTCTTTGCATGCCTCGGAAACGCCGGGCCCCGCAGCCCGTGCGACGCATCGATCCGGCCGCCCTCGCAGAGTTCCAGGCCGGGATCCGCAAGCGCTACTCGAACGAGGAGATCCTCGAGCAGCTGCGCGCCTGCGCGGAGCGCCTGGGGCGCTCGCCGACGATGCGCGAGTTCGACGCCGACCCCGAGACGACCGTCCATCCGCAGACGGTCATCCAGCACTTCAAGAGCTGGAACGAGGCCAAGCGGCAGGCCGGGCTCGTCCCGCGCCGGTTCGCGAAGCCCGCGGACCTCGTTAGGCAGCTACGAGAGCTCGGCGACGAGCTCGGGCGCCCACCGACCGCGAAGGACCTCGACGAGCACCGCGACTCGATGCCGTCCAAGTCCCTCTACTGGCACATGTTCGGCTCGCTGAAGAACGCATTGCGAGAAGCCGGGTTCGACATCCCGGTGGGGGAGGAGAGGCTCGAGCGTGCGATCGACCAGGGCGTCGCGCTCGCACGGAAGCTCGGCCGGCTCCCGAAGTTCGCCGACTGGAAGCAGGCGCGCGGCACGGACCCGGAGCTCCTCAGCGAGTGGCAGATCTACCGGATGCTCGAGCCGCACAAGGGAGCATGGGCCGCGTTCCAGTACCTCGTGCGCGAGCGGCTGCTCGAGGATGGGGTGGAGGTGTCGCCCGAAGGACGGCTCAAACGGCCGCGATCGCGGCGAGGAGGCGCAGGCAGGTAACGCCTTCCTGGGGCGCCCGCACGGCCGGGAGCGGCGTCTCTTCGAAGGCGCTGTCCGGCCGGAAGCGAATCGCTTTCTGCCGTCGGCCCTCGACGAGCGGGACGAGGATCCCTTCGGGCAGCTCGCGCTTGCGGAGCGTCACGCCCAGGTACTGCTCGACGACCGCGAGCGCCTTCTTCGTCGAGGCGAAGAACACCTCACTCAGGCCCTCTCCAAGCCAGAGCGGACGGCCGACGCCGCGTGCGATGTACAGGGTGTCGGGCTCGCGCTCGTCGAACCAGGCGGTCGCCATCGACCCGCGGAGCTCCTCCAGCACCTCCGGCGTGGGGCCGTACGCGTCGACGAGGGCGAAGATCGCCTCGCTGTCGACGGTCATCTCGGGCTCGTGCCGCTCGAAGCCGTACCGGGCGAAGATCTCCTCGTCGTTGACGATGATCCCGTTGTGCACGCCTTTGAGGGCACCGTGCCGGACGGGATGGTTGTTGGCCTCGATCCGCGGATGGCCCTTCGTGTAGTCGCGCACGTGCAGGAGCGCCTGATTCGCCTCCTGCGGGATTGCGACGCGGTCGAGGAGCGCGCTCGCTCCGGAGCGCTGCTTGTGGAACGACAGGTCGCCGACCGGGCCGCGGTACGCATAGCCCGCGGCGTCCGCGCCACGCTCAGCGATGCCCGCGAGCAGGGCCTGAGCCGCGAGCGTTCGGTCTACGCGACTCGCGCGATGGAAGCTGTATCCGGCAATTCCGCACATTTCAGCGATTTCTGAACATTTCTCGATGCTAGAAGTCCGACAGGACGACCCCGTCCTCGTTTCCAGACATACCCGTTCTTCCCTTTTCGACGCACAAGAGCCGTGTGAGTTAGGGGAGAACCTCCCTCGTTCGAGGGGACCGGCGCTAAGCCACCCCCAGTCGAGTGACCGATAGACGTCTCGATGGCGCGGCCTCTGCCTCAGCTACCCGCGGAAAACGACCCGGCCCCCGAGCCCAAGCTCGAGGTCGTTGCCGAGCCTGCACAGCTCGACGAACCTGTCGAGGTCGAGGAGAAGGACCCCTATGACGCGGTCGCCGCAATCACGCAGGATCCGCTGAAGCTCTACGTCCGCCAGATCGGCGACGGCCCACTGCTCACGCCGCAGGAGGAGCGCGAGCTGGCTCGTCTCAAGGACGCGGGCGACGAGGCTGCGAAGCGCCGCCTGATCGAGTGCAACCTCCGGCTCGTGATGTCGATCACGCGGAACTACACGAAGGCCGGCGTCCCGCTGCTCGACCTGATCCAGGAAGGCAACCTCGGGCTGATCCGCGCGGTCGAGAAGTTCGACTACAAGCTCGGCTTCAAGCTCTCGACGTACGCGACGTGGTGGATCCGCCAGGCCGTGACCCGCGCGCTCGCGGACCAGGGGAGGACGATTCGCCTCCCGGTGCACGTCGCGGAGCAGACGCGCAAGGTGCTGCGCGCAAGGCGCATCCTCGCGCAGAAGCTGAACCGCGACCCGGAGATCCCCGAGATCGCGAAAGAGGCGGGTTTCACGCCGGAGCGCGTCCAGGAGCTCCTGGACCTGATCCAGGATCCCGTCAGTCTCGAGACACCGGTGGGGGACGGGGAGAGCGTGTACAGCGACCTGATCGAGGACACGAAGTCCGATCGGCCCGACACCGCGACCGCCAAGATGCTTCGTTCCCGCGAGCTCGCAGGCGCGTTGCGCCGCCTGAGCCCGCGCATGCGGCGTGTCCTCGCGCTCCGCTTCGGTCTCGACGGCGAGTCGCCGCAGACGCTGGAGCAGGTCGGCCTCGGCCTCGGCATCACACGCGAGCGAGTGCGCCAGCTCGAGTCCCGCGCCCTCAGAGAACTACGCCAGGCCGCCCCAGGCCTCCAGCTCTACCTCGAGACCGACTCCTAACTGCCCAAGTAACACAGTTGTTACCTGGCCCTTCGGCCTTGTAACAGTCTGTTACTAGGTCGCGGAGGAATCTCGGCGGAGTCTGGAACCTAGTCCGCTTCGGAGGCGGGCTTTGCCCGACTCCGCTCACGACCGCGAGGCACGTGAGGTCACCTTCGAGGAAAGTCGTCATGGCGCGCGAAGCGTGCCGGACTTTCCTCGACTTTAGCCGGCGACTGACTCCATCTCTCGGAGCTTCGAGAGACGGCGCAGTGCGTGCACTTCGATCTGGCGGACTCGTTCGCGCGTGAGGCCCAGGGTGCGGCCGATCTCCTCAAGCGTCTTCGGCTCCAGGTCGGCGAGGCCGTAGCGGAGGCAGATCACCTTGCGCTCGCGGTCTGACAGCGCGGCCAGCCCGCGGACGAGAGCCTGGCTGCGGAGCGTGACCTCGACCTCGTCCTCGGGCGACGGCCCGTCGCCTGCGACGAAGTCTCCGAAGACGGCGTCCTCCTGCTCGCCGACGGGCTGGTCGAGGCTCGTCGACGCACGCGCAGCGGCCTTCACCTCGCGGGCCTGCTCGAGTGGCAGGCTGGCTTCCTCGGCGATCTCCGCGAGCGTCGGCTCGCGGCCGAGCTGCGTCCAGAGCATGCGCTCGGCCTTGTTCATCTTCTGGAGCCGCTCGACGATATGGACCGGCATCCGGATCGTGCGCGCCTTGTCGGCGAGGGCACGGGCGACGGCCTGGCGGATCCACCAGGTCGCGTACGTCGAGAACTTGTAGCCGCGGCGCCAGTCGAACTTCTCGACCGCGCGGATCAGCCCGAGCGTCCCTTCCTGGATCAGGTCGAGGAACGGGAGGCCCTGGTTGCGGTAGTTCTTCGCGATCGAGACGACGAGGCGGAGGTTGGACTGGATCATCCGCTGCTTCGCGTCGAGGTCGCCGCGCTCGATCCGCTTGGAGAGCTCGACTTCCTGCGCGGCTGTCAGCAGCGCGTGCCGGCCCGCCTCGCGCAGGAACAGCTGGAGCGCGTCCGTCGTCGTCTCGTAGACGATCGGCTGCGGCGCAGGCTGCTGCTCCTCCTTGTCCTCGACGACGTCGATTCCGCGTTGCTCGCACTCGCGGTGGAGGGCCTCGGCCTCGAGCTCGCTCATCTCGTGCGTCTCGACAAGCTCGGTGAGCTCGGACGCGCGAATAGAACCGGCCTGCTCGGCCGTTTCGATTACTTCGCGTACGTCCTCTACCGCAAGGACGTGCTCGATCTCAACTGTCATGCAGCTCGAGTTCTCAATACCAGGGCGATTGGAAGATGAAACATCAAACTGGAGGCCGGAGCAAGGTTCTCAGGTTCTTGGCCGACCGACTCGAGGACTGTAGCCGGACTCCGAGCGCTCGGCGCTGTCTCAGCCGGAGATCGAATGCACGATAACGCGTGTTATGTCAAGTTGACGAAGAAGACGGCTCCGTACGGCCCTTCCCCGCGCTGGCTAGGCTCCAGCCATGAGGAGCCTGGCGCTCGCTGTTGCGGTTGGGCTCGCAACGGCGGGCTCTGCCTCGGCGGAGCTTGCCGTTCCAAAGGTCCAGGACGGGATGCTCGCCGTCTCCGCGACCGGCACGCCGTTCGTCGCGTATCTGCACGGAACGAGCCTCGAGATCTCGGTTCGCAGGAGCGGCGCGTGGACGCGGCAGCGCGCGGCTCGCGTCACGCGCGGCTCGACACTCGTCGCCCTCAAGGCCGGCCGAGGCGGCCCGGTCGTGCTCGTCCGCGGACCGGGCTCCCACTCCCTCGACCTTGTCCGCCGGACGAGAGCCGTCGGGTGGCAGAGGATTCCGCTCGCGCGTGCTCCGACCGGCTCGAAGCTCGGCTGGCCGGGTCTCGTGCTCCAGCAGGGGAACGCGATGGTCGCCTTCACCCGGTGGCGGCGCTCCACGCACAGGACGGCCCTCACGCTCGTGCGGATCGACCTCCGCGGCCGCTCGCACTCCGTGCAGATCACCGGGAGCGGCTTCCCGAAGAGCTTCGTCGCCCCGCCGGCCGTGCCGGTGCTCGCGGGCCGCACGGTTCGCGTGATCGAGTCGTACGGCATCGACGGTGCGGTCGGGACGATCGAGTGGCGTCCGCAGAACGGCACCTGGAAGGGCCAGTACATCGACGCGGGGTACGGCGACTTCCCGGTCGGGCCGCTTCTGGGCGCGGTCGGCGGCAACGCGGTGTACGCAGCGTGGACGCAGGCACTCCTCGGCGCGGGCGACCTGCCTGTGTCGCTCGCGAAGCACGGGCGGTCGATCGAGAGCGACTTCGTCCTCGATCGAGCGGTCATGACCGGCTTCGGGCTGACCCGGACCGGACCGGAGGTTGCGGCGAACGAATGGGTGTCCGCGGGCGACCTCGGGCTCACGGGAGACGCCGTCGTCTGGGCCGGTGTGGTCGTGAACCGCCGCGTCGACTACCAGCTCGACGGCTGGCTCGCCGGCCTCTCCTCGGCCCCACGCGGTACCCGCGACGTGCTTCTGGCCAGGCCCGATGGCCTCTCGTGGTACCGGCTGCGGCACGCCCCGTCGGTCCGCATCGAGCTCGATGCGACCGAGCAGCTGAACGGGAGCGTGCTGGTGACGGGAAACGTCCACGGCGCGTCCGGGACGGTCAGGCTCTACCGCGAACGACCCGGCTCCCCTCGCGAGCTCGCAGGGTCCGCCCCGCTCGCCGCAGACGGATCGTTCACTTTCATGGACACCCCCAGCATCGGTCCGTTCGTCTACCGCGCCGTCTACACGGACCGCGCCACGGGGCTCCCCTACGCCACCTTGCTCCATGACCCCGTCGGGTCTTCCCCAGACTTGTCCACAGACGCGCACCTCTGGTGTGGAAAATGTTGAAAACTGAACTTTTTGCAAATTGCGAACGACGCGTTCGGACAGGTCTTGCACGGAGGCCTTGACAGCTCTAGTGTCCCGTTTGCGCCGAGCACGGAGCGCGAGTAGGACGAAGCCCAGCCGGGCGGCCGTAGGCGGAAGCCGAAAGTTGGTCGGAAGGGCGGACGAAAGCGAAACCGGCTCGGCGAATTTTTATGGTCCAAGGCGCTCCCGAACCTCACGCGTTCGGGTTCCGCCAGCGCCGTTAGACTCGCGCCGTGTCCTTCCATCTTCGCCCACCGAGCGTCGACAAGGGCGTTTCGGCCTTCTTCTGGGCGTTCGGCTTCTTCCTCTACATCTGGATCGGACAGCTCGCGCTCGGCATCGGCAAGGGCAGCGCGTTCGTCCTGTCCGCGGTCGCGGGCGGCGCGATCTTCCTCTTCATCCGCCTCTTCGGCGAGGGCGGCGCGCGCCGGGCGCGGCGCTAGACGGCTACGCCGAGTCCAGCCCGGCGGTGATCGCCGGACAGCGCGCTCAGGAGCAGCCGTGCGAGCTCTTCTCCGATCGCGTATCGCAGCCTTGCGACGCCGGTCGGCTGACCCTCGTCCTCGAGCCGGGCACAGTCGCGGAGGATTCTCGTCAGCGCACGGGTTTGCGGCTCGGCGGCGGTCATGGCCCGAATATCGGCCTCCGCACCAGGCCCGGGGATCCCTCCCGGGAGTGAGCACGGGCGGGCCGATCCTGCCGCGGACTAACGGAACCTAACTATTTCTGCACCGGCTCGGCCGGCTCGGTCGTCGGCTGCGCCTCGGCTGCGTCCTCCTCCTCGAGACGAACGCGCCGGTCCTCCTCCGGTCGTCCGTTGCCGTCGGCGGCCGGGCCGGGACGTGGCTGCGCGCCGGCGGCCGGGACGGGCTTGAACTTGCGCGGGATGCGCGGTCCGGTCGTGTCGAACGTGAGCCCGAAGACGAGCCCGATCCCGAACGCGATCGCCGGAAGCATCAACCCGAGCGCATTGACCAGGCCGTCGATCCCGATGTCGCCCGACCAGCTGCGAACGTGCCGCCCGAGCCAGTAGTTCGCCGGCTCGTGCGCGGCCAGCATCCAGCCGCCGACGACGAGCGTCGGCAGGAACGCGACCAGGAACACGTGGCTCGAGACCCGGGGCCAGCCCCACTTCGTCCAGCCGCCGAGCAGCTGGGACAGAGCCATCACGAGCCCGCCCAGGGCGACCAGCCCGAACGCGGCCCAGTAGCCGCCCAGCGAAGCATCGGAGACGTTCGCCGGCAGCGCAGTCGTCGCAAGCCAGAGCAGCGCGCCGGCGGCGGCCGCTCCGATCAAGGTCAGCGTTGCTCTCGTCAGGCCATACATGGGCACCACCTCCGCCCCGGTCCTGCCCGTTTCGGCGGGAATTCAGTCCAGGTCGAGGCGCCGGGAATCGAACAGCCCCGAATCCAGCTCGTCGCGGAACTCCTCGATCATCTCCGCGGCATCGCCGGCGAGCACGTGCTGCAGGACGCCGATCTCGCGGTCGTTGTGAAACGGGAGATCGACGTGCTCCGGCGTCACGAGGTTGACCGAGACGTGCTCGCAGGCCGGGCAGCGAACGGCGAGACCGACCGACCCGTCGCCGGGAGCGATCAGGAAGAACGACGACGGAAACACGGGCCTCGGACGCCGCTCCGGGTAGCAGTAGAAGCTCCAGGGCCACTCCCCCGCGAGGATCCGCCGAACCGCGAGGTCGGCCAGCTCCTCCTCGGTCGACTCGAACCGATCGGTCATCAGGTTGAGGAAGCGCTCCGAGCTGTGCCCGAGCGGCGCCCAGTCGAGCTCGACGTCCGAAACGAGCGCCGGGTGCTCGCACCCGCAGGGACAGTCGAACACGACCTGGAACACCGCGGGGTGGCCGGCGCCCGGGAGCCGGTCGAGAGCCCGGAACGCCGACAGGCGCACGCGCGTCTCACCCCTGGCCGGGCACGGGAACGTGTAGCGCGTCGTGAGCGCGTCGTACATGACGATCTGGAACTTGTAATCGGCACGCCGGACGGGAAGCCTGAGCGCCCCGTCGCCAAGGCGGATTCGACAGGCCTAGGGACGTTCCAACAGACCGCACGTGCTCGACTGGACAGTGAGACGGGCCCCGCCGGTACTCAGGAGTTGGGTCTCGGTCCGACCGTCGACGCGGTACTCGACGTGCAAGGCTCGATTGTCGCTTTCGGCCACCCGCCGAGGCGCACCAGTGCAATCGACCCAGCGGAAGTGCAGGATCACGCTGGCGCTGTGATGCGGCCCGACAGTCAATTCCTGCAGCGGCCCTAGCTCACGAAAAGGACGCGCCAGGCCAAGAGAAGGCGCCGGACAGCTTCCGGGGCAAGGACGACTCTTGAACGGAACGACCATGACGCCGACGAGCCGTACGAACCTTTGCCCGGCTTTTGTTCCGGAGATCCCGGTGATGGTCACCGGCCGGTCGCTGCGATTCTTGATTGTGAATGCGACTCCGAAGTAGTCGCCCGGCAGGTAGTCGACCACCGTCGTCCTGCCGAGCCCCCGGACGCTCGCGCCTCCGGCCTCCACGGCGCCCACGGGCACGAACGGCGGAACATAAGAGCTCCGGTCGCTGCAGCCGGCGAGTGCAACGAACACCAGAGGAAGAACAAACCTACGAAGCGTCACGACCGAGAAAGCGTAAGGCAACGCGGACGCACTTCTCGGACTTCTCGCGGGCTCAGTAGTGGATCAGCGAGAAGACGTCGTAGTCCGAGATCTTGTCCAGACCCTTGAGGAAGTCCAGCTCGATGATGAACTGGAGCCCCACGACTTCGCCGCCGAGCTGCTCCACGAGCTCCGCCAGCGCTCTCGCGGTGCCGCCGGTTGCGAGAACGTCGTCGTGGATCACCACCCGCGCGCCGTCGCCGATCGCGTCAGCCTGCAGCTCGAGCGTGTTCTTGCCGTACTCGAGCGCGTACTCGGCGGCGATCGTCTCCAGCGGCAGCTTCCCCGGTCGCCGGGCCGGGACGAAGCCGCAGCCGAGCTTGTAGGCGATCGCCGAGCCGATGAAGAAGCCGCGAGCCTCCGCGCCGACGACGATGTCAGGACTCCGCTCCGCGGCCCAGTCGCCGAGGACGTCGATCGTTTCTTGCAGGGCAGCGGCGTTCCCGAGCAGCGGCATGATGTCCTTGAAGACGACGCCCGGCTCCGGCCAATCCGGGACGTCGCGGATCAGGGACTTCAACCGCTCCACGTCCGCGACGGCCATCAGGCGGATGCGAGGTGTCGAAGGGCGCGCCACGAGAGCAGCTGCGACAGCTCCTGCGCCAGCTCGGCGAGGGCACGCAGGTCGTCGAGCGCCGCCTCCCGGCGCTCGGGATTGCGCGTCCGCAGGGAGCCGCCGACGAGCTGCCCCAGCAGGGACGCCTCCCGGTCGGCGGCCGTGCGGAAAGCGCGGAGGTTTCGCGCGCCGATCCCGTATGACGCGAGCTGCGCGCAGACCGCTGCGATCTCGGCGTCGCCCGCCGAGTACCGCTTCTCTCCCCCGCTCCCGCGCGCTTCGAGCAGCCCGTACTCCTCGAGCTCACGCACGAGCTGAGGCGTCGCGCCCGATCGCTCCTCGATCTCGGCCGCGCTCAGCTCCTCCTCCGGCCCGGCGAGACCCGCAGCAAGCCGACGGCGGCGCGCCTTGTTCGCATCGGGCGACGCGAGCTCCTGCCGGATCACTCGCAGCGGGAGGAACTCGTCGCGCTGCAGCCGGAGAATCGTCCGCAGGCGCTCGACAGCGTCGTCGTCGAAGAGCCGGTACCCGCCTCGCGTCCGTTTCGGGTGGATCAGGCCCTGATCCTCGAGGTAGCGGATCTTCGAGATCGAGACGTCCGGAAACTCGTCGTGCAGCCGGTTGCACACGGCGCCGATGTGGAGCAGGCCGTCGCGGCTGGATGTCTGGGCTGCAGCGCTCACTGCGAGAGGAAGGTCAGCTTGTACTTGCCGATCTGGACCTCGTCCCCGTCCTCCAGCCGGCCCGATTCGATCCTGCGCCTGTTCAGGAACGTCCCGTTCAGGCTGCCGCGGTCCTCGATGAAGAACCCGCCCTCACGGCGTACGACCAGCGCGTGACGGCGCGAGACGGTGACGTCGTCGAGGAAGACGTCGCAGTCCGGCGAGCGGCCGACCGTCGTCTCCTCCTGCTCGAGCAGGAAGTGCTCCCCGGCCCGTCCCCCACCGGACCGGACGACGAGCGCGGGCCCCTCGGCCTTGATCTCATCGAGGACGGCACCGGATTCGTCGTCGCCCTCCTCGGGCGTGTAGCTCATGGTCGTGTCGGAGCCGCCCTCGTCCTTGACGAGGAGCGCCCCGCACTTCGCGCAGTAGTTCGACGCCTCCGGATTCTGGAATCCGCACTCCTGGCAGTACACATGGCTCAAGCGCTTTCCTCCGACGGCGGCGAGGCCTTGCCGGCGAGGATCTGCGCGAGCCGGTCGAGGTCGACGTCCTCGAGCGGGCTCTTTCCCTGCTCCTGCTCGTTGTGGAGCCGTGCGACCAGCTCCGTCCGCAGCATGTCGATTCGTCCGTGCAGGAGCCGTCGGCGGTAAGAGACCTCCTGCTCCTCTTCGGTGAGCTTCTCGATCTCGGCCTTGAGATCTTTGTCGGACATGGAGGCGAGATTCGGAAACGGTTCCACGCGATCAGCCTTTCGTTGGGAGGAGGGCGGCGCCGCTGGCAAGTAAAGCAGCCGCGCTCGCAAGGTTCAACCTCAACTTGAGATATCGGCCTCTTGCTGCAGGACATCCTCGACGAGCTGCCTCAGCTCTTCCTCGAGCTCGTTCGACGTTCGCTCGTCGCGTCCCTCGGCGTAGATGTGCACGAGCGGCTCGTCCGGATCGGGCAGCACCTGCGCCCAGCCGCGACGGTCGTTGACCTTGATCCCGTCGAGCAGGTCGAGGTCGCGGCCCTTCAGTCGTTCGGTGAGAACCCGCATCACGGTCCCCTTCTGGCCCCAGGGGCACGGCAGCTGCCGATGGACCAGGGTCGAGACGGGCAGCTCCGCCACCAGTGCGGAGAGCGGCCGCTCGACCGGAGCCAGGAGCTCGAGGAGCTTGCAGAGGCTCGCCATCGCGTCGTAGGCGGGCAGGAAGTCCGGGAAGACATAGCCACCGCCGATCGCGCCGGCGAAGATGACCCCGTCCTGCGCGGCCGCCTTCGTCAGCTCGCTGAGCGAGGCCGGCGTGCGGATCACCTCGAGGCCGCTTCCCTTCAGGATGCGGTCGACCTGGCCGGTGACGGTGACCGGGAACGCGAGCTTCCCGCGGCGCCCGTTCGAGCCGATCAGCTTGAGGAACAGGAGCAGGGCCTGCTCGACCGGAATCTCACGGCCGCTCTCGTCGATCAGGTACAGGCGCTCTGCGGCACGGTCGAACACGACGCCGAAGTCCGCGCCGACGGCGTTGACGAGCTTCTTGGTCTGCCCCATGAGGCTGCGCAGGTTCGCCCTGGCGCCGATGTCCTCGTTCGGCGAGAACGCGTGGGCCGCGACGACCTCGACGCCGAGCGGGCCGAGGACGAGCGGGAGGACGAGCGACCCCGCCGAGTAGCCGTAGTCGACGACGATCCGGAAGTCCCGCTCGCGGATCGCGTCCTGGTCAAGGGTTTCGAGCAGTTCCTCCGCGTAGATCTCGCGCGGCCGCACCGGATAGTCGACGTTGCCGACGCTGTCGCCCGCCGCACGCCGGAGCTCGCCGCGGTTGAAGTGTTTCTCGACCTCCTTCTGGAGCTCGGTCGTCAGCTGGATGCCAGGTTCCTCGTAGAACCGGATCGCGACGACCTCGGCATCGACCGCGGAGAAGCCGACGTGGAAGCCGGCCGCGTAGTCGTGCGTCTTCAACAGGTGCCGCCCGACCGCGCTCGGCAGGACGCGCAGGTCCGAGACGCCGACGCCCGTCGAGTTGAGCCCGGCGATCATCGCACGCTCGATCATCCGGCACGCGGCAGGCGCCTCGCGGCTGGCCACGATCCGCGCGCCCCTGGGAAGCGCCGTTCCCAGCGCGACCGCGAGCTTCGTCACGACCTCGGGCGTCAGGTCGACGTTGACGAGGCCCGAGACGCTGTCGCGCTCGAAGAGCCGCGACGAGACACGGGACTCCCAGATCAGGTTCTCGTAGATCTGCGCGCCGCTCTCGACCTCCTTGTACGGGTAGATGCGCACGCCGGGCATGAGGACGCTCTCCTCGCCCACCTTGACCTCGTCGCCGAGCGCCACGCCCTCCTGCAGGCGCGCGTGGGCCCGGATGTCGCACGAACGGCCGATGATCGAGCCCTCGACGACGGCCCCGCGGCCGATGTGCGTCGAGGTGTCGACCACCGAGCGCGTGGTGCGCGCCCGCTCGAGGAGCGTGACGCTTGAGGACAGGACCGAGTAGGCGCCGACCTGGGCGTCCGGCGCGATGCGGCAGTAGTTCGAGATCAGCGCCGGCCCTTCCACCTGGTCGAGGTCGTCGAGCTCCACGCCCTCCCCCAGCCAGACGTTCCCGCGGAGACGGATTCCCGGCATCCCGAGCACGACGTGCTCGTCGAGCGCGTCGAAGTTCGCCTGCCTGTACTGGTCGAGGTTGCCGATGTCCTGCCAGTAGCCGTCCATGACCAGCCCGTAGAGCGGGCGCCCCATCTCGAGCAGAAGCGGAAAGAGCTCCTTCGAGAAGTCGTACGGCCGGTCGGCCGGGACGTGCTGGAGCACCTCGGGCTCGAGCACGTAGACGCCTGTGTTGATCGTGTCCGAGAAGACCTGGCCCCACGAGGGCTTCTCGAGAAAGCGCTCGACCCGGCCGTCCTCGTCGGTGACCACGATTCCGAACTCGAGGGGGTTCTCGACGGACTTCAGCCCGATCGTGACCGCCGCGCCGCGCTCCTTGTGGAACTCGACGAGGCGCGTGAGGTCGAAGTCGCAGAGCGCGTCGCCGGAGATGACGAGGAACGTCTCGTCCAGCTTGTCGGACGCGAGTCCGACGGATCCGGCCGTGCCCGCGGGCGATTCCTCGACGGAGTACTCCATGTTCACGCCCAGCCCCTCGCCGTCGCCGAAATAGCTTCGGATCGCCTGCGGGAGGAACGCGACGGTGACGATCACGTCGTCGAAGCCGTGGCCGCGGAGGAGCTCGACGATGTGCTCCATGCACGGCTTGCCGACGATCGGGACCATCGGCTTCGGCTGGTTGGAGGTGAGCGGCCTGAGGCGTGTGCCCTCGCCGCCGGCCATGACGACTGCCTTCATTCGCTCGTTCCTCTCACGGCCGAGTACGCGTACTGGGCTCCGGCGGCGAGCGCGAGCACGAGGCCGATCCAGAAGCACCAGAGCGGCCACTGCGTTCCCTGGTGGGTGATCATCACGAAGACGAGGGACGCGTACAGCACCCAGGTCGCGAGCTTGCCCAGAAAGTTGACGTTGAGCTCGTAGCCGTCAGGCACGAGCAGCCTGTACCCGCCGATGAGGAGCGCGTCCCGGGCAACGATCAGCACGAGGGCGACCCACGGGAGGCGGTGGTGGAGAGCGACCAGGATGATCACCGCCGCATCGATCATCAGACGGTCGGCGAGCGGGTCGGCGACCTTGCCGAACGCCGATTCGACGTCCCAGCGCCGGGCGAGCCAACCGTCGACCTGATCGGTGATGGCCGCGATGCCGAAGACGATCGCGGCCGGCCAGCTGTACCCCCCGTCGGCCGGAATGAGCAGCGCGGCGAAGAGCGGGATCAGGAACAGCCGCAGGATCGTGAGCGCGTTCGGAACGCGCGCCAGCGGAGCGGAGACCGCGGGTGCGGACATCGTGGTCAAGGATAGAGCGCTGGGGATCGATTGCTCGGCATTTGCTCGCGTTTCGTGACAGACACGTGCGCCTTTGCTCGATACGATCGCATCGGGGAGGAGGTCGGGGGTACCGGCTGCGAGGCTGATAGCGTCGCCACGTGGCGAACCGGCTCACGATCTCCGGCTTCGTCAACGCGCATAGCCACGCCTTCCAGCGTGCGCTCAGGGGCAGAACCGAGGGCGGCGGCGACTTCTGGACGTGGCGCGACGCGATGCTCGAGCTCGCCGAGCGCCAGACGTCCGAGCGCGTCCGCATCGACTACGAGCAGGTGTACCGGGAGATGCGTTCCGCCGGCTACACCGCGGTCGGCGAGTTCCACTACCTCGGCTTTGAGCAGGCGCTCGCAGCAGCCGAGGCCGCGGCAGCCGCGGGAATCACCTTCGTCCTCCTCTACGCCGCCTACGCGAGAGGCGGGCTCGCCCGCTTCCGCCAGGCCTCGCCGGCCGAGTACCTGAACCAGGTCGAGAACCTGCGGGAACGCGGGATCCGGGTCGGCCTCGCCCCCCACTCCGTCCGGGCCTGCCCACCGCGGTGGCTCGCGCGGATCGGCAGCTACGCCTCCGAGCACGATCTCCCGCTGCACGTCCACGCCGACGAGCAGCCGCGCGAGATCGAGGAATGCATCGAGGAGCACGGGATCCGGCCCATCGAGCTGCTCGCGAAGAACGGCTGCCTGGGCCCGCGGACGACGGTCGTCCACGCGACGCACGCCGACGACGCGGAGCTCGATCTCCTCGCCCAGAGCGGCTCGCGCATCTGCGTCTGCCCCACGACCGAGGCGAATCTCGGCGACGGGTACTTCCCGGTCGAGCGCGTCCTCGAGCGCGGCATTCCCATCTGCATCGGCTCGGACTCGAACGCGCGTATCGACCCGCTCGAGGAGCTCCGAGAGCTGGAGGGGATCGCGCGCCGGTCCGCGTTGCGCCGGAACGTCATCGCGCCAGACACGTTGCTCCGGATCGGCGCCGGCGAAGGAGCTGCGGCACTCGGTCTCGACGCGTGGCCGGACACCGAGGTCGACCTCGATCATCCCTCACTGGTCGGGCTCGACGAGTCGAACACCCGCGCAGCGCTCGTCTTCGGCTGCTCGGCCGACGTCTTCCTCTAGAGGATCTTGACGCCGAACGCGCTGGCCGCCAGCTCGACGGCCAGCCCGGCCGTCGTGTTCTCGTGGTCGTGGATCGGATTGACCTCGACGAGGTCGAGACCGTCGAGCACGCCGGCCTCCGCGACGAGCTCCAGGGCGAGATGCACCTCACGGTACGAGAGGCCTCCGCGCACCGGGTCGCCGACACCGGGCGCCACTTCTGGATCGACGACGTCCAGGTCGACCGAGACGTGGACGAACGACCCCCCGGCAACGCGCTCGAGCGCCTCGGCGATGACCGGCTCCATTCCGCGCCGGTCGAGGTCGCTGATCGTGTAGACGGCGACGCCAAGGTCACGAACAAACTCCTGTTCCCCGGGATCGAGGGAGCGCACCCCGACCAGGGCCACGCGCTGCGGGTCGACCGCGGGCAGTCGCAGGCCGTCGCGCGAGAAGCCGTCACAAAGCCCGAGCGCGGCGGCGAGCGGCATCCCGTGGACGTTCCCCGACGGCGTCGTGTCGGGCGTGTTCAGGTCGCCGTGGGCGTCCAGCCACAGCACGCCGCCCGGTCCCGACGCGGCCAGGCCGCTCAGCGACCCCATCGCGATCGAATGGTCGCCGCCGAGCACGAGCGGTAGCAGGCCGTCGCCCCGAGCTGCTTCGACCTCGACCGCAACCCGCGTGCACGTCTCGAGGATCTCGTCGAGAAACCGGGCATTGTCCGTGCCGGTCTCCCGCGTCTCCGCGAGCGGCGCCTGGACGTTTCCACGATCCTCGACCTCGATTCCGGCGCGCTCGAGCCGTTCGCTCAGACCGGCGTAGCGAATCGCCGACGGTCCCATGTCGACGCCGCGGCGGCCCGCGCCGAGATCGAGCGCAGCTCCGATGATCGCTACGCGAGTCGCCGGCACGGGCGAAGCCTACGGCCGTTGTGACAGCTACGTCGCTACGTCTGGATCGACTTCGTCCGCACGGCGGCGGGCTTCTTCGGCCTGCGCCCGTTCCTGCTCGGCCTGTTCCGCCTGCTCCTTGGCAAGCGACGCGCGCTGGCCGGCCTGGGAGGCTTGCTGGTCGGCCTGAGTCCGAAGCTCACCGGCTTCCTGCCGCTTGTTCTCGAGCTGTCGCTCCCGCGCGCGGCGGCCGCCGATGATGATGATGGCAGCGACGACGAGCACGGCGACGATGATCAGGATGATCCACCACATGGGTCCTCCTCTCTCTCGGAGGGCAAGTATGCCCCTCCCGAGGCGAGAGCAAACGAGCCGCTGGGGAACCGGCCGCCAGCGGGCCGAGTAGGGCCACCTGTGAAGGCATCCGGGTTCCGTGTTCGGGTAGGGAGGGTTCCTAAGTGGAGCCCGGGCCTACAAACAGGTGGCCGCCGAAAAGTGTAGCTAGCTGGTGGAGGCCTACGGCGAGCTCAGAGGCTTCACAAACTCCTAACAGCCTCGCGGTTACGACGAGAGTCGGAGACGGGTACTGAGCCAAGGGGCCATGCGCGACGCGGGGTTTGCTGCATGGCCCCTCTTTCGCACAGGGAAACGGCGAGGGCTCTGGAAACAACGGGGGATGCTCACGGTCTTCCTGTTCGACGAGCGAGAGTCCGAGCAAGTCGAGGACTGGCGTGGCGCGCTCGAGAAGCTCGCCGACGACCAGTTGCTCTGGCTCGCCCTGCGAGATCCGACCGAGGGCGAGGTGGCGGCTCTGCAGGAAGCGCTGGACCTCGACGAGGAGAATGCACAGAGGCTGCTCGAGCAGCCCGGCCGAGCGTCTCTCGTGGACGCGGGCGAGCGGATGCATGTGACGCTGTACGCCGCCGGCGTCGACGACGGTGAGCCCGTCCTCACTCCCCTTGAATGTGCGCTCGGCCCGAACTGGATCGTCACCTCTCATCACGGGAAGGTCGACGTGCTCGAGGAGTTTCGCGAGCGCGCCGAGGGCGGAGGCGAGGTTGGTGCCCTCGATGCGCCTTCGTTTGTCGCAGCGATCCTCGAGTGGGTCGTCGCCGGCTACTTCCGCGCCTTCGAAGCCGTTGAGAGCG
Source organism: uncultured Actinomycetes bacterium (assembly GCA_963850415.1). Classification (GTDB taxonomy): domain Bacteria; phylum Actinomycetota; class Thermoleophilia; order Gaiellales; family Gaiellaceae; genus VAXT01. Next base: position 630,427 of record CAWKLE010000002.1, on the reverse strand, counting down.
AGCTGGAGGAGCTGGACGCGAAGGTCATGTCCGGCACTCCGCACGACGTGGACGACGATCTGGCCCGGCTGGTCGAGCTCCGCCGTTCGATCGGGACGCTGCGACGGGCGCTCGCCCCGCACCGCGAGGTCGTTGTCGCGTTGGCGCATCCGGAGCTCGACGCACTCTCGACCGAGCGCTCGGCGGAGAAGTTTTCCACCCTGGAGAGTCGTCTGACTCAGGCGCTGGAGGCCGCCCGCGAATCGAAGGAATCGACCTTCGGCACGTTCGACCTCCTCGTCGCGCGCATCGGCCAGCGGACGAACGACATCATGAAGGTGCTCACGCTGGTCACGGTCGTTCTCTTGCCCTCGACGGTGCTCGCCGGGATCATGGGCATGAACTTCCAGGTCGGCCTCTTCAACACTGTCTGGCTGTTCTGGGTTGTGGTCGCCGCGATGGTCGGCATCGCCCTGCTCGTACTCTTCGTCGCTCGCAGTCGCCGCTGGATCTAGACGCGGAGGCGCGCCAGTGACCTCACTCGCTGCGGAACGTCATGCCCTGCCCGTCAAGCGCCTGCTTCCGCTCACGCGGCACGGGCGTGTGAAACCGGGCAGGGATGTACCAGCGAAGCGCTCGACCGATTGCGGAGCGCTGGCAGACACACTCGGCTGGGCAGCCGCAGCGGAGGCTCTTCGGGTTGTGGAGTCTGCCGACGATGCTCATGAACCAGTTCGGGTATCTGGGCCCTTGCGGAATGGAGCATTTCAATCGGAGCGCCGAGATTTTGAACTCGGGACCTCTAGTCCCCCACAGTCAATCAGCGGTTAGGGGTACGGGGTGGCGGGAAGTGGCCAACCCGCAGGAGATTTCCAGGTTCTAGGCTCACCCTGGCCGGGCGAGTGGCGGGGAAGCACCCGCGGCGCCAGGGAGTTCGACCCCGCCGCCGGCCCCTACTTCATCCCATTAGGGCGATGCCCGCATGCCGTCGACAGGCTGAAACTCCAGGGAACACGGAAGGAGACGGGTTCGTGGGGAAACTGATCGGAATCATTGTCGTGATCGCCATCGGCGTATTCGCGCTGTGGCTGATCGTCGACAGGGCCCTCTATCGATTCGGCGCGATCGGAGGTTTGATCTTCGCCTTCCTGCTCGTCTACTTGCTCTTCTACCTAGCGGATCGTCGGAAGATCAAGGAAGCCGAGGACCTGATAGCCGAGCGAAAGCCCTTCGACTCGAACCCGAACGTAAGAGGCTAGGCCGCCTTCCAGGAGTTCGACCCCGCCGCCCGGCACCGAGCGCGTCCCTGCCGCTTAAGAGCGGTACCGGGAACGCCGCCGCAGGTACTCCGGCACATCAGCCTGCACGTCTGGCCGGCATGTCGGCGATTCAGATCGAGGCGACCTACGCGCACTTGTTCGGGGAGCACCTCGAACGGTCACGGACGGCGCTGGAAGCCTTCGACGCGAGCAATTCCGAGGCGTATGGGCGCGCTCGACTAGCCACTGTCCCACCACCCCGGACACAGAAAACGCCCTCTTGCAGGGCGTTTTCTCATCGGGGCGCCGAGATTTGAACTCGGGACCTCTAGTCCCCCAGACTAGCGCGCTAACCAGGCTGCGCCACGCCCCGTGGGGCTCAGGTTAGCCGTTCTCGCCTGACCGTCTCGCCCTAGAAGTCACGATCCATTACCTCCTGCGCCGTGTAGTCGGTGCTCGGGCGCGCAGGATCTTTCTTCGGGCCCTCCGCGACTCGCTCGCGCTCGCGTCGCAGCCGTGCGAGGTTCGACTCGATGGCTCGCGCCCGGCCGCTCTGGCTCGCGGACGAGAGCAAGCTCTCCAGTCGGGCGATCTCTTGGTCGAGATCAGTCAGGCTCGTCGGCCTCGGCTTCGATAGCCCGCGTGTGCTCGGGCCACTCGACAACGCGCGACCCGCTGCTCTTCCTGTGGCGCCACACCCTCAGGTTACAGCTTTTTGCTGCAAATAGGCACTTTCTGCACCACGCCTCGTGGGCGACTAGATTAGCGCGATGCCGACAGACCAGTACCACGAGCCGCCCGAAGAGCTCGGCGACGAGGCGCGCTCGTTCGCCCGCGTGATCGCCTCCCTCCAGGAGGAGGCCGAGGCGATCGGCTGGTACGAGCAGCGCATGGCGGTCGAGACCGACGAGCAGGCCCGCCGGATTATGGAGCATGCTCAGCGGGAGGAGTTCCTCCACTTCTCGATGGACCTCGAGTTCCTCGCACGCCGCAAGGAGAAGTGGCGCGTGGCGCTCCAGAAGATCCTCTTCAAGGAAGGCGACATCGTCGACCTCGCCGAGCAGGCCGAAGACGCGGTCGAAGACTAGGGCCTAGTTCTTTTCGGCAAGCCGCTTGTAGAGCCGGTCGATCAGCGCGGGCATCTCCTCGAGCCGCTCCGTGATCACGCGGATCCGGTACTCGCGGAAGTGCTCCGGCTCGATGTCGAGCGCTCCGGCCAGCGAGCGGACGATCTCGTTCGACGGCACCGGGCGGTTTCCGTGCACGAGGTGGTTCAGGTAGCCGGCGGAGAGCTTCGTCTTCGCGGCCAGCCCGCGATACGTGACGCCGTTCTCGGTCATCAGCCGCTCGAGGGTCTCGCCGAACGGGTCGTCGCTGAAACGGCGCCTACGAGCCATCAGCGCGCAGGCTACCGAGATCTTCGATCGCGACTCTCCGTTCCTCGCCCGTTTCCCGCGAGCGGACGTCGACGGCGCCGTCCTCGAGCGTCTTCTTGCCCACCGTGACCCGCACCGGCAGGCCGATCAGGTCGGCGTCCGCGAACTTCTCGCCGGCCCGCTGATCGCGGTCGTCCAGGAGCACGGCGTCGCCGGCCTCGTCGAGCTTCGCGGCGACCTCTGCAGCGCGCTCCTCGAGCCCCGGCAGCGCGACGACATGGACGTCGTACGGCGCGACGGATCGCGGCCATTGGATCCCCTGCTCGTCGTGGTGCTGCTCGACGATCGCCGCCATCGTGCGCGCGGGGCCGATCCCGTAGCTGCCCATGATCAGCAGCTTCTCCTTGCCGTCCTCGTCGAGGAAGGTCGCCTCGAGCGGCTCGGTGTAGCGCGTCTCGAGCTTGAAGATGTGGCCCACCTCGATCGCGGTCTGGAGGCTCAGCTTCCCGCCGCACTTCGGGCACGTGTCCCCCTCGCGCACTTCGCGGATGTTCGCGAAGCGCGCCTCGAAGTCCCGTCCCGCCTGCACGCCGCGCAGATGGTGGCCTGTGCGATTCGCGCCCGCAACGAACTGGCCATCCCGCAGCGCCTCGTCGGCTACGACCTCGACGGCGACCCCGACAGGCCCGATCGAGCCCGGATCCGCACCGAACGTCTCGCGGATCTCGTCTTCGGTCGCCGGCCGGACCGCCTGACCGAGCGCGTCGACCATCTTCACCTCGTCCAGCCGATCGTCGCCGCGCACGAGGGCGAGGACGACGCGCCCGTCTGCGACGACGGGCATCGCCTTCGACGTCGCCGCGTCGTCGATCCCGAGCATCGTCGCCAGGTCCTCGATCGTCGTCGCGCCGGGCGTCTCGATGTCCTCGGGCGCCTCCAGCGCGGCCGGGAACTCGGGAGCGCGCGGAATCCCACGCGCGATCTCCAGGTCGGCCGCGTAGTCGCCGCGCTCGCAGGTGACGAGCGTGTTCTCGCCGGCGGCCGCAGGCGCGAGGTAGTCCATGCTCGCGCTCCCGCCCATCATTCCCGACTCGGCCTGGACGGGATAGACCTCGAGGCCGCAGCGCTCGAAGATCCGGTCGTACGCCCCCTTGTGCAGCTGGAAGCTCTTCTCGAGCCCCTCCGCGTCGCGGTCGAACGAGTACGAGTCCTTCATGATGAACTCGCGGACGCGGATCAGGCCGGCGCGCGGCCGCGGCTCGTCGCGCTCCTTCGTCTGGAAGTGGTAGAGCATGTGCGGCAGGTCGCGGTACGACTGGATCTCGCGCGCGTGGAAGGTGATCGTCTCCTCGTGCGTCATCGGGAGGACGAACTCCCGGTCGTTGCGGTCGCGCAGCTTGAACACCTCGGGGATGTCGTAGCGCCCGGTCGCCTTCCAGAGCTCGGACGGGGTCAGGACGGGCATGAGGAGCTCCTGCGCTCCGATCGCGTCCATCTCCTCGCGGATGATCCCGACCACCTTCTCGTGGACGCGCCAGCCGAGCGGCAGGAAGGTCCAGACGCCCGCGCTGACCTGGCGGATGAAGGCGCCGCGGACGAGCAGCTTGTGGCTGATCGCCTCCGCCTCGGCCGGGGCCTCGCGCAGGGTCGGCAGGAAGAGCTGGGACGCTCGCCGGATCATGCTCGAACCCTAGTCGAGGGGAATTTCGGAGGCCTCGGCCATGGCCAGCGCCGCCGGCTTCGCCATCTTCAGCCGCTTCGGCCGGCGCATCCCGGCCTCGATCCACGTGTCGATCTCGCGGAAGAGCTCGTCGACGAGGACCTCGGACGAGACCTTCTTCAGCACTCGGCCGTGGGCGTAGATGTGGCCCACGTCCCGGCCGCCCGCGATCCCGAAGTCGGCATCGCCGGCCTCGCCGGGGCCGTTGACGGCGCAGCCCATGACCGCCACCTCGAACGCCTGCGGGTAGTCCTTGAGGCGCCCCTCGACCTCGACCGCGAGATTCTCGACGCCGACGTTGTCACGTCCGCACGAGGGGCACGCGATCATCACCGGACCGCGCTCGCGCAGGCCGAGTGCCTTCAGGATCTCCCAGGCGACGTCGATCTCCTTGACGGGATCGGCGGTCAGCGAGACGCGCAGGGTGTCGCCGATGCCGTCGGCCAGGAGCGCGCCGATCCCGACTGCGCTCTTGATCGAGCCCGCGAACGTCGTCCCGGCCTCGGTCACGCCCAGATGGAGTGGGTATGGGACTCGCTCGGAGAGCATCCGGTAGGCACGGATCATCGTCGGCACGTGGGTCGACTTGACCGAGATCTTGAAGTCGTAGTACTCGAGCCGCTCGAGCAGGTGCACCTCCTCGAGCGCCGCGGCGACGAGCGCCTCGGCCTGGTCTTGCTGCGCGAGCTCGTGCAGGTGCTTGGGCAGCGAGCCGGAGTTGGCGCCGATGCGCATCGGGATGCCCGCTGCGCGCGCGGCGTTCACGACCTGCTCGACCCGGTCCGGCCCACCGATGTTCCCGGGGTTGATCCGGACGGCCGCCACTCCCGCGTCGATAGCCCGCAGCGCGAGGCTCGCGTTGAAGTGGATGTCCGCGATGACCGGGATCGGGGACAGGCGCACGATCGTCCTGAGTGCGTCCGCGTCCTCGATCTTCGGGACCGCGCAGCGAACGACCTCGCAGCCGGCCGAGGCGAGCGCCGCGATCTGAGCGGTCGTCGCGGGGACGTCGTGCGTGGGCGTCAGAGTCATCGACTGCACGACGACGGGCGCCCCGCCGCCGATCGTCACGTTGCCGACCCTGATCGAGCGTTCGCTCGCCATCAGTTTCCGAGGTTGCCGATGTCGTTCGAGAGCCCGATGAAGAAGAGCAGGAGCACGACCGCGATCCCGATCGCGGATGCGCGCTCGTAGACCTCACGACCCACAGCACGCCCGCGGATGCCCTCGATCAGCGAGAAGACGATGTGCCCGCCGTCGAGCGGCAGGAACGGGAGCAGGTTGAGCAGCGCGAGCGACAGGCTGAGGAGGCCGAGCACCCAGAGGTACGTCTGCGCGCCCTGTGCGAGCGCCTCCGAGGAGCCCTCGACGATGCCGACCGGGCTCGAGACCTCCTTCCGGTTGCCGCGCACGAGCCGCGACAGCGAGGCCCCGATCTCCTTCGTGATCACTCCGGTCAGCTTCACGGACTGCCAGGTCGCCTGCGGGGCCGAGAGACGCGGCTCCCTGCGGGGCCGGACGGGCCGGAGAATGATTGGGCCGGCGCTGCCCTTGCGGTGGATGATGAGCGTGACCGGGCCGCCCTTCGACTGCTGGATCAGGTCCGGGACCTGCGACACGTCCTGGACCTTCTGGCCGTTGATCCTCAGGATCCGGTCGCCGGGGGCGAGGCCGATCTGCGCGGCAGGATGGTCCGCCCGCACGTCGTGCACGATCGGCGCCTTCGTCTCCATCGAGAAGCCGAGCCGGTAGCCGCCGCTACCGACCACGAAGAGCGTCGCGAAGAGGATGATCGCGAAGAGCAGGTTCGTCCCCGGGCCCGCGAAGATGACCAGCACCTTCTTCCAGGTCCGCTGGCGCCAGTACGCGTCGACGCCGAGACCGTCTGCGAGCTCGTTCAGCCCCTTGTCCGCGCTGCGCCGCGCCATCCGGCTGACGTCGACGTGTTGGAGCGCTTCGGCGAGCGCCGGGAGCTGGACGCGCGCGCTTTCCATGTCGCCCTCGTCGAGCTTGCGCTTGACCCGGTCGATCGGCGCCACCAGCTGCGGCGCCTCTTCGAGCGCGGGCCCGAAGAAGGTGCTCAGGTCCGACGGCGCGGGCCTGTGCATCCCCGGGATCTTCACGTAGCCGCCGAGCGGGATCGCCCCGACCCCGTACTCGATCCCCTTTCGCTTGACGCGGACGATCGCCGGCGGGAAGCCGATGTAGAACCGCCGGGGGCTCATGCCGACCGCCCGCGCGGTGAAGAAGTGGCCCGCCTCATGGACGAGCACGAGCAGACTGAGGCCGACGATCGCGATGAAGATGTTCACGGCACCGGCGCTCCGACGGCTTCTTCCGCGAGGCGACGCGCTTCGCCGTCCGCCTCGACGAGCTCCTCGAGGGCTCCTGCCGGCGAACCGTCGACCGCGGTGAGGACTTCCTCGACCACGCCCGCGATCCCCAGGAACGGCAGGCGGCCGGCCAGGAACGCGGCCACGGCGACCTCGTTCGCCGCGTTGTAGGCGCAGGGATGGGTCCCGCCGGACTCTCCGGCCCGGCGTGCGAGGGCGAGCATGGGGAAGGTCTCGACATCCGGGGCCTCGAACTGGAGGGTGAGCCCGTCCGCGAAGTCGAGCCCGTCGACCGGCGTTGCCGCGCGCTCGGGATAGGTGAGCGCGTACGAGATCGGAACGCGCATGTCCGGGTACCCGAGATGCGCGAGCGAGGCGCCGTCGCGGAAGCGCACGATCGCGTGGACGACCGAGGTCGGATGGACGACGACCTCGATCCGCTCGTACGGGAGCCCGAACAGGAAGTGCGCCTCGATCAGCTCGAGCCCCTTGTTCGCGAGCGTGGCCGAGTCGACGGTGATCTTCGGGCCCATGCGCCACGTGGGGTGCGCGAGCGCGTCGGCGCGGGTCACGTTCGCCAGCTCGTCGCGCGCCCGGCCGCGGAACGGGCCGCCCGACGCCGTGAGGACGATCGAGTCGACCGACTCCAGGTCGCGCCCCTCCAGGCACTGGAAGACCGCGGAGTGCTCGCTGTCGACCGGGAGCAGAAGCCCTCCGCCCCGCTCCCGTGCGCCGAGTGCGAGCTCGCCCGCTGCGACGAGGCTCTCCTTGTTCGCGAGCGCGAGCGTGACGCCACGCTCGAGCGCCCAGAGCGTCGCTGGAAGGCCCGCGAAGCCGACGACGGCGTTCAGGACGATGTCCGGCTCGGCCAGATCGAGCAGCGACGTGAGATCGCCGCCCACCTGGACGTGCCGCACCCCGCGTTCGGCGGCCAGCCCCTCGAGCTCGCTCGAGCCCGACGCGAGCGCGCACACGTCGAGCTCGTCGTTCGCGTCGATGATCTCTATCGCCTGACGCCCGATCGACCCCGTGGCGCCGAGTACCGCAACTCGCTTCATCGACCGAAGTGTAGGTACCTCAGAGCTGCCCGACGGCCGCCACCACGTAGTACGCCGCTACCCAGGCGAAGAGGAGCGCATCGATCCGGTCCAGCACCCCGCCGTGGCCTGCGAGCAACCGTCCCGAATCCTTCACGTCCGCGTCGCGCTTGAGGGCGGACTCGAACAGGTCGCCGAGCGGCGCAGCGATCGCAATTGCCAGGCCGAGAACGAGCGATTCCGGGATCGAGAGGAAGTTCTGCTTGTAGAGCGCGACGAACGTGACGGCGATCGTCGCCACGGTGCCGGCGACGAGCCCCTCCCACGTCTTGCCCGGCGAGACCGTCGGCGCGAGCTTGTGGCGGCCGAAGAGGAGACCGAAGAAGTAGGCGGCCGCGTCTCCAGCCCAGACCGCGAGCACGACCGTGTACAGCGCGAGCACGCCGTGCTCGTCGATGTCCCGCAGCAGGAGCGCGTAGGCGAAGCCGAGCCCGATCCACCCCACGCCGAGCACCGTCACCCCGACCGACGACGCCCCGGCGGCGCCCTTCAAGGCGAAGGCGAGCGCGAGCGCCGCGAACACGCCGCCCAAGGCCCAGTTCGTGCCGCCGAGCTCGGCTCCGAGCAAGGTGGCGATCGCGCCGAGATACCCGGCGAGGACGACCGGGCGCAGCGTCCGCGTCATCCAGTACAGCTCGTGGAGCGCGATCAGCGTGGCGACGAGGGCGAGCCCGAACAGCGGCCAGCCGCCCAGGTACATCAGCCACAGGACGAGCGGGATCCCAGCGGCCGAGATCAGGATCCGCGACCAGAACGAGCTCATCGCCGGCCGAACCGTCGCTGCCTGCCCGCGTACGCGACCACCGCCTGCCGCAGCTCCTTCTCGCCGAAGTCGGGCCAGAGTGTGTCCACGAAGAAGAACTCCGAGTACGCGAGCTGCCAGAGCAGGAAGTTGGACATCCGCAACTCCCCGGAGGTCCTGATCACCAGATCGGGATCGAGCATGTCCGGGGCGTACAAGTAAACAGCGAACACGTCCTCGTCGACCTCTTCTGCGCGCAGGCCCGCCTGGATCATCGCGCGGGCCGCATCCGCTAGCTCGGCCCGTCCCCCGTAGTCGAACGCGATCCACAGCTGGAGCACGTCGCGGCCCGCCGTCTCGAGCTCCAGCGCCGCCATCCTCTCCTGGAGCGACTCCGGCGCGCGATCGCGGCGCCCGATGAAGCGCGTACGCACGCCCTGCGCCGCCAGATCCGGCAGCTCGCGGTCGATCGTCTCGTGGAAGATCTCCATCAGCGAGTCCACCTCCGGCGGTGGGCGCAACCAGTTCTCGGTCGAGAACGCGTACACCGTGAGCGACTCGATGCCGAGGTCGATCGCCGCCTCGACGGTCCGGCGGAGCGCCCGCGTTCCCTCGCGGTGCCCTGCCTCCACCGGCAACCCGCGTGCCTCCGCCCAGCGGCCGTTCCCGTCCAGGATGATCGCGACGGAACGCGGAACTTCGCCCGGCGAGACCTCTGGCCGGCGACGAAGAGCGCCGCGGATCCGCTCGAGCAGTGTCAGACCTCGGTGATCTCGGCTTCCTTGCGCTTCAGGAGGTCGTCGATCCGGCTCGTGTGGTCGTCGGTGAGCTTCTGCACGCGCTCCTCCGCGCGGCGCTCGTCGTCCTCGCCGACCTCGCCCTTCGTCTTCAGCTCCTTCAGGTGCTTGTCGGCGTCACGGCGCACGTTGCGGACGGCGATCCTTCCATCTTCCGCGATCTGGCGGACGATCTTGACGAGCTCCTGGCGCCGCTCCTCGGTCAGCTGCGGAATCGGCAGGCGGATCACCTTGCCGTCGTTCGACGGCGTCAGGCCGAGCTCGGACTCCTGGATCGCACGCTCGATCTCCTTGATCGAGCTGGGGTCGAACGGCTGCACGGTCAGCATGCGCGGCTCGGGGACGTTGATCGTCGCGAGCTGCTTGAGCGGCGTCTGCTGACCGTAGTAGTCGACGCCGATCCGGTCGAGCAGCGCGGCCGACGCACGGCCCGTGCGGACGGTGTTGAACTCGACCTGGGTCGACTCCACGGACTTGTCCATGCGCCGCTCGGCGTCCTGCACGAGATCGTCGATGCCGTTCACGTGGGTCCTACTCCTTCCCGGGGGTGCGGATGATTGTGCCGACCTTCGCACCTGTGAGCACGCGCTTGATGTTCCCGTCGACAAGCCCGAAGACGTGGATCGGGAGCTTGTTCTCCATGCACAGCGAGAGTGCGGTCACGTCCATCACCTCGAGGCCGCGCTCGATCGCCTCCAGGTGCGTGAGCTCGGGCAGGAGCTCAGCCGTCGGGTCGACGTGCGGATCTGCGTCGTAGACGCCGTCGACGCCGTGCTTGGCCATCAGGATCGTGTCGGCGCCGATCTCGAGCGCGCGCAGGGCCGCCGCCGTGTCCGTCGTGAAGAACGGGTTCCCAGTGCCGGCGGCGAAGATCACGATGCGCCCCTTCTCGAGGTGGCGGATGCCACGGCGCCGGATGTACGGCTCGGCCACTTCGGCCACGCCGATCGCGGACAGGATGCGCGTGTTCGCGCCGAGCCGCTCGAGCACGTCCTGGAGGGCGAGCGCGTTGAGGAGCGTCGCGAGCATCCCGGCGTAGTCCGCGGTTGCGCGGTCCATGCCCTCGGCCGCGGCGGACATCCCGCGGTAGATGTTCCCGGCGCCGACGACGATCGCGATCTCGACGCCCGTCTTCTGGCACTCGACGATCTCCTCGGCGATCGCCTCGATCCGCGGGAGCTCGAGGCCGAACTCCTTGTCGCCCATCAGCGCCTCGCCGGAGAGCTTGAGCAGGATGCGGTCGAAGGCGGCCTTGCCCTCGACCGGAGCGACGGGGGTCTCCTCCTCGCGGACGGTCACTCGGCGAGGGCGTAGCGCTCGAACTCGAGCACCTTCAGCCCTTCCTCCTCGAGCGCCTGCGCGACCGTCTTCTTCGGCTCGTGGATCCACGCCTGCTCGGCGAGCACGTTCTCGGCGAAGAACCGCTTGCCGAGCATGCCCTCGACGATCTTCGGACGCGCCTGCTCCGGCTTGGACTCGACCTCGGGGAGCTTCTCGTAGATCTCGCGCTCCTTGGCGACCTCCTCCTCGGGCACCTCGTCGCGCGTCGCGAAGCGCGGTGCGGCGAACGCGATGTGCATCGCGAGCCTGCGCGCGGCCTCGGGCGAGCCCTCTGCCTTGACGAGGACGCCGATCTTGTTCGCCGGCGGATGGACGTAGGCGGCGATCGCCTCGCCGTTGCCGGTCTCGAACCGCGCGGCGCCGCGGACGAGGATGTTCTCGCCGATCTTGCCGATCAGCTCCTTGCGCTCGTCCTCGAGCGACTCGACGGCGTCCGGCCCGTTCTCCTCGACCGTGTCGAGCACCTTCTCGGCGAACGCGCGGAACTCGTCGTTCTTGGAGACGGGCTCGGTCTCGGAGCCGATCGCGACGATCGTGCCCTTCGAGTCGTCCAGGCGGGTCAGGACGATGCCCTCGGGCGTCTCGTTGCCGGCGCGCTTGCCGGCCGAGGCCATGCCCCGCTCGCGCAGAAGCTGCTTCGCGGCCTCGAGGTCGCCGTCGGCGTCCACGAGAGCGCGCTTCGTGTCCATCATCGGCGCGCCGGTCATCTCGCGCAGTTCCCTGACCATGTCTGCCGTGACCTCCGTCATTCGGCCGGCACCTCCTCCGCAGGAGCGGGAGCGGGCTCCTCAGCTGCAGGCGCGGGAGCAGGCTCCTCGGCAGGAGCAGGAGCGGGCTCCTCAGCAGCCGGCCCTTCCTCCGCAGCTCGGCTCTCGGGCGCGGGCTCCGGCTCTTCGGCAGCAGGCTCCGCAGCGGTCGCCGCCTGCCCGTTGAACTCCTCCGGCTTCACCTTCTGCTTGCCGGCCTCGATCGAGTCCGCGATCGTGCGGATCACGAGATCGCAGGATTTGATCGCGTCGTCGTTGCCCGGGACGACGTAGTCGGCCTCGTCCGGGTCGCAGTTCGTGTCCACGAGCGCGACGACGGGCAAGCCGAGGCGGCGCGCCTCGCGCACCGCGATCGCCTCCTTGCGCAGGTCGACGACGAGCATCGCGTCGGGCTGGCGCTTCATGTCGGCCACGCCTCCGAGATGGCTTTCGAGGCGCTCGAGCTCGGCGAGCATCGAGAGCCGCTCCTTCGGCGGGAGCAGGTCGAGCTGGCCCTCCTCCTTCAACCGGCGCGACTCGTGCAGGCGGTCGATCCGCGCCGAGATCGTGCGCCAGTTGGTGAGCAGACCGCCCAACCAGCGGTGGTTGACGTATGGCATCCCGACCCGCTTCGCATGCTCCTCGATCGAGTCCTGGGCCTGCTTCTTCGTGCCGACGAAGAGCACCGTGCCCCCTCGCTCGGCGAGGTTCCGCGTGAACGCGGCCGCCTCCTCCAGAAGCTGGAGCGTCTGCTCGAGATTGATGATGTAGATCCCACCGCGCTCGCCGAAGATGAAGCGGCGCATCTTTGGATCCCAGCGACGCGTCTGGTGCCCGAAGTGCACTCCGGACTCCAGCAGCTCTCGCATGGTGACGACTGCCACGACTTGCCTCCTGTGGTTGTGTTTGGTTGCAGCCGGCGGCGGCGGATGGAACCACTGCTACAGCGGCACCACCATCCACCCTCCCGCCGGGACGGGTTACAGAGCCGGCTGAAGTCTAGCCTGTCGCCCTCAATCGGCCGAGATAGGCGGCCAGATCGTCCGGCAGCGGCGACTCGACGTCGATCCTCTCGCGCGTCAACGGATGCTCGAACGCGAGCCGGTTCGCGTGCAGGAACTGCCGACCGAGCGCCTTGTCCGGCACGCCGTAGACACGGTCTCCGACGACCGGGAGGTCGATCGCGGCCAGGTGGACGCGGATCTGGTGCGTGCGGCCCGTCTCCAGCCGCACGTTCAGGAGCGCATGCGCGCCGAGGAGCTCCTCGACCTCGAAGTGCGTGACCGCGTCGCGCGGCGAGTCGGTGTCCAGGGAGCGGCGCGTCGGATCGTCCCGGTCGCGCCCGATCGGTGCGTCGATCCGGCCCCGCCACGAGCGCGGATGCCCGCGGACGAGCGCAACGTAACGCCGCTCGAGCTCATGGCGCCGAACGAGCTCCTGCAGTTGCTCGTACGCGTCGTCGGACCGGGCGACGACGAGCAGGCCGGAGGTGTCGCGATCGAGCCGGTGGACGATGCCCGGTCGGTCCTCCTCCCCTCCGGCTGTGCGCCCTGCGAGCCCGTGGACGAGCGTGCCGGTTGCATGCCCCGCACCGGGATGGACGACCACGCCCGCCGGCTTGTCCACGACGAGCAGGTGCTCGTCCTCGTAGGCGATGCGGAGCTCGACGTCCTCGCGCACGATCTCGCGCGCGGGCTCCGGCGGCAGCTCGACCTCGAGCTTCTCGCCGCCTTCGAGGCGGTAGCTCTTCGGCCGCGCACGGCCGTCTACGCGGACGTTGCCGCCCTCGACGAGCCGCTCGGCCGCAGAGCGCGATCCGATTCCGGGCAGCGGGGCGAGAAAGCGGTCGAGCCGCGTTCCCGCGGCTTCCTCGGGGACCCTAAGCGTGGACGTCGGGAACCGGGCGCGGCCGGTCCGGCGCCCGTTGCGGGAGCAGCAGCGCAGCGAGCAGGACGAGCACGCCGAGGACGATGAAGCTGTCCGCCAGGTTGAACGCGGGCCAGAAGCGCAGGTCGATGAAGTCGGTCACGTGCCCGAGCCGGATCCGGTCGAGGAGGTTGGACGCGCTGCCGCCGATCAGCAGTCCGAGCGCGATGGGGAGGATCGGGTGGCGCGAGCCCGAGCGGGCGAAGAAGACGAGCATCCAGGCCACCGCGAGCGCGGTGAGGATGGTCACCACCGGCGTGGCGCGCGCGAAGAGCCCGAATGCGATCCCAGAGTTCTGGACGTGATGGATCGACAGCGGACCGGCGACGTGGCGCTCGGCGTCGAGTGTCAGGTGGCTGACCACGATGTGCTTCGTCAGCTGGTCGCCGGCGAGCGCCGCCAGGGCGATCGCGAGCAGCCCGATCCATTGCTGCCTCCGCGCGTGCAACGAGCGGCGGGCGCCTGCCAGCGGCGTTAGCGCATCGGTCGACGAGCCGACCCGAACGTCGACGTTGCGCTGCGCCGGCTCGCTCAACCGCGCTCCTCCAGCCGCTTGCAGTCGATGCAATGGGTCGCCCACGGGATCGCGGCGAGCCGGTCCTCGTCTATCGCCTTCCCGCAGTTGACACAGGTCCCGTAGGTCCCTTCCTGGATGCGCTCCAGCGCGCCGTCGATCGACGAGAGGACGTTCTCCGAGTTCTCCTCGAGCGTGTAGTCGATCTCGCGGTCGACCGTCACCGTCGCGGTCTCGGCGATGTGGTTGTCGGTCGTCTCGTCGTCCGTTTCGTCTTCGATCGAGCCCGGGTTCTCCTTGTGCAGGTACTCGATCGCGTCGACCACGCGCTGCCGCTCCTCCTGCAGGAGGTCACGGAACCGGTCGACGTCGACGGCCACGAGCAAAGTCTAGTCTCCGGTCAGGCCGCCTCGGCGGTCTCATCCTCCCCGTTCTGCTCGTCCGTGATCTCGAGAGCTGAGCGTAGGAGAGCCCGGATTCGGCTTGCCTCCGCGCGCAGGTGGTCACGCTCGGCGAGCGCTCTCTGTGTGGTCTTGCGAGCTTCCACGCGAGCCTCCGCGAGCACGACGTCCGCCTCGCGGCGGGCGTGCTCCCGGAGCTCCTCCGCGCTTCGCTCGGCAGTCACGAGCGTCTTCCGCAGCAGTGTCTCGAGGTCGCGGTACCGGGCGATGTCCGACTCCAGGCGCTCGTTGACGTCCTCGAGCTCGGCCCGCTCGCGCCAGACCTCTTCGAAGCTGTCCACGATCTCCTCGAGCAGGCGGTCGGTCGCCGACCTCCGGTAGCCCAGCAAGCCGCGTCCGAGCCTGACATGACGGATTTCGACAGGTGAAAGAGCCATTCGTTCACCTCCTCTCTAATGCAGCCGGCCAAGGATCGAGTTGATGACGCGATTCAGGAGGACGAGCGCGAAGACGGCCACGATCGGCGAGAAGTCGAACGCCCCGAAGGACGGCAGGAGCCGGCGGAAGATCCGCAGGTAGGGCTCGCAGACGTCGTACAGGAAGCGCTGGACCCGGTTCAGCCAGGGCGAGTAGGGCAGCCGGACCCAGGACAGGATGAGGTACGCGAAGATGATCAGCACGTACACCGAGATGAAGACGTTCACGAAGTTCTGGATCGACGAGATCGCGTCGACCATCAGGAGCCATCCGCCCATGCGGCGGATTTCGGCTCAGGAAGGCCGCTTCCTCTAGTTCTTAGGCTTGGTTGAAGAAGCCGCCGCGCTCGAGGAGCCTTGCGCGCTCCTCGGCCGACACCTCGACGTTTCGAGGCGTGAGCAGGAAGACCTTGTCCGCGACCCGCTGCATGCCGCCGTCGAGCGCATACGTGAGCCCGCTGCCGAAGTCGATCAGCCGCTTCGAGAGGTCGGCGTCCGAGCCCTGGAGATTGAGGATGACCGGCGTCCCTTCCTTGAACTTGTCCGCGATCTGCTGGGCGTCATTGAAGCTCCTCGGAACGACGAGGTGCACGCGCACCGACGCCTCGCCGGGCGCGGACTCGACCGCGCGCGGGCGCGGGCGCATGACCGCAGTCCGCGAGCCGCCTCCGCCCTCGGGCTCGGGGTCGGTCCAGTCCTCGAACTCGTTGCGGCGCCGGCGCGATGACAGCCTGCGGACGTTCGGCCGCTCGCTGTAGGAGCGCTCAAGCTCCTCGTTCGTGACGTAGCCGTCCTCGTCCCAGTCCTCGTCCTCCTCGGCGATGCCGAAGTAGACGAGCGTGCGGTTCCAGACGTCTGCGAAGCCCATAACAGCGGGAATGTTAACCCCGATACAGCACCGATCCTATTCGGATCATGGTCGCGCCCTCCTCCGCGGCCACGGCGTAATCCTGGCTCGTGCCCATCGACAGTTGGGTCAACCCGTGTTCTTCGGCCAATTCACGCAATTTGCGGAAGTACGAACGCGACTCTTCGGGGCTCTCCGCGGGGGGCGGCATCGTCGAGAGGCCGCGCACGTCCGGGTAGAGCTCGAGCAGCTCCGGGAGTCGCTCCGGCGTCACGCCGGACTTCGACGCCTCGCCCGCTAGGTTGACCTGGACGAGCGCCGGGATCTCGAGCCGGCGCGCGGCCGACTCGGAGTCGAGGGAGTGGACGAGCTCGCAGATTCGGTTCACGACCTTCGTCTTGCGGCTCTGCAGGTGGCCGATGAAGTGCCAGCGGAAGGTGTCGCCGTGGACGGCGTGCTTCGCCTCGAGGTCCTGTGCGCGGTTCTCGCCGACGATGTCGATTCCGGCCTCGGCGAGCGTCGCCATGTCCTCGACGGAGACGTATTTCGTGGCCGCGACGATGGTGACGCCGGGCCCGACCTCGTCGCGGACGCGCGCGAGCCGCGCCGCGATCTGGTCAGCGGACAAGGCCGAGGACCCCCTGGGTGCCGCGCGGCCGGCCCGTTCGGCGCTCGGAGAAGAAGAGATCCCCCCGGCAGCGGGTGCAGAGGTCGAGGCGATCCACTGTGCTCGCTCCGGCTTCGAGGGCGGCTCGCTCGGCCGCCGTCCAGAGGTCGAGCTTGCGGTCGCTGACGATGTCGGCACCGAACCGGGCCTCGAAGCGGCTCGCGACGTCGTCGCCCACCTCGTAGCAGCACGGGCCGACGGCCGGCCCGACGATCGCGGCGAAGCCGGAACCGAGGATCGCCGCGGCGGAGTCGACGATCCCGTCGATCAGGCCCCGCCAGCCAGCGTGCACGACCGCGAGCGCGGGCTCGGAGCCGTTCGTGCGGGCCATGGCCAGGAGAGCGCAATCGGCGCCGAGCGCGAGCATCGGAATCCAGGCTTCGTCGGTCCAGAGCCCGTCCCCGGGGGCGCCTCGGGAACCGGCCTCAGCGCGGTTGACGACCGTGGAGTGCGTCTGGAAGCCGAGCGTCAGGTCCCGCTCGTCCGCGCCGACCTCGGCGCACAGGCGGCGGCGGTTCTCGTCGACTCGCTCGACGTCGTCGCCCGTCCGGCGCCCGAGGTTCAGCGACTCGAACGGCCCTTCGCTGACGCCTCCCGCGCGCGTCGTGAAGGCGACGTCGTACGGGCCTGGAACTTCCCAGCGGAGCAGCGGAACGCTCACGACTGCTCGACCAGCTCCCGTGCGGCTTCGAGCTCCGACTCGCGCCCGCCCAGCTCGCCGTTCAGCTTGCGTCGCCGCACTTCCGCCAGGATCTCCCCCACTCGCGGCGACTCGCCGAGCCCCAGCCGAGCAAGGTCGGCCCCGTCGATCTCGAGCTCGATGGCCTCCAGGCGATCGAAGAAGTCGCGCAACTGCGGCCGGTCCGCGAGCGCGAGCGCGAAGAGCGGCGCGTCGGGGGCGCGCGGCTCGGCGAGCGCCACGACGTCGGCCGGGGTCAGCGAGTCTTGCCCGACGTGTTCGGCGATCCGCGGCCCGTCCTCGATCGCGGCGGCGATCAGCTCGGCGTCGCGGCGACGGATCTTGAGGCCGTGGAGCCACGGGCCGATCTCCTCGTGCGGAAGCTTGCGGGCAAGCGCCTCGAGCCCGAGGCGCCAGGCGGGAACCGCGAGGCCGTATTCCCTGTTCAGCTCGCGGAGGCGGTCGAAGAGCTGCACGGCCTCCTCGTCCGCGACGACGTGCTGGTGGATCTCCTTCTCCGCGCCGAGCTGGGCCAGGCGCGGGATCGCGTGGGTGACGTCGCCCTCTTCGAGCAGCGCGATCAGCTCGTCTCGGAGGCGCGCGCCGGAGAGGTCGCCGACGTGGCCGGTCGCGATGCACTCGCGGGCGAGCTGCACGGTCTCGTCGTCCATGCGGAAGCCGTAGCGGTCTTCGTAGCGGATCGCGCGGAGGATCCGGGTCGGGTCGTCGACGAACGACCGGTCGTGCAGGATCCGGATGCGCTTCGCCTCGAGGTCGGCGCGGCCGCTGAACGGGTCGACGAGCTCGCCCACCGCGTCCCCCTTCAGCGACACCGCCATCGCGTTGATCGTGAAGTCGCGGCGGTGGAGGTCCTGATCGATCGTCCCGGGCTCGACCGCGGGGAGCACGGCGGGCGCGTGGTACGACTCGCTGCGCGCCGTGACGACGTCGACCCGTCCGTCGTCGCCGTACAGGACGACGGCGGTGCCGAACGTGCGGTGCGCACGGACGCGCCCGTCGAGCTTCTTCGCAAGGTCGTTCGCCAGAGCGATCGCGTCCCCCTCGACGACGATGTCGACATCGAAGCTCGGCTCGCCGAGCAGGATGTCGCGGACCGTGCCGCCGACGAGGTAGACGCCGTGATACGGGTCGCTGACGGCCTCGACCGCGCCCAGCACCGGCGCGAGGCTGTCGGGAAGCTCGAGGGTCGTCACGGCGCCATTCTGCCTCTCCCCACGGCCCGCACCGACCCAGATTCGGCTCCGTTCCGTGACAGACACGCGCAAGGTTCCCCGATACGATCGCATCGGGGAGGAGGTCGTGGGTACCAGCGGGCCAAGGCCGCGAGGGCCATGGCTGGAGGAGTCAGGCGAGGGCGATGGCCTCGATCTCGACGAGCGCACCCGACGGGAGGCCCGAGATCTCGATCGTCGACCGCGCCGGCGGCGTGGCGCCGACCCGTTCCGCATAGACGGAGTTCATCCCCTGGAAGTCGTCGAGCGAGATCAGGAAGACCGTCGTTTTCACGATCCGGTCGAGCGCGCTTCCGGCCGCGGTGAGAATTGCCTCGAGGTTGTCGAAGATCTGCCGTGTCTGCTCCTCGATCGTGTCGCCTGCCAGCTCCGAGTGCCCGGGCGTCAAACCGAGCTGCCCGGAGACGAAGACCAAGCCGTTTGCCGTGATCGCCTGCGAGTAGGGCGCTCCCTGGAACGGCGCCGGCGCGCTCTCGGTCCGAACCGCGGTCTTGTCCATCTCACTCCCTCCGTTTCCGCGGCCGGCCGGCCTGTGCGAGCGCCACGCCGAGCGCCTTGAAGATCGCCTCGAGCACGTGCTGCGGATCGTCGCCGTCGATCAGGCGGACGTGCAGCGTAAACCCTCCGCCCTCGGCGAGCTCGTGCAGGAAGCTCGCGACCAGGTCGGTTCCGAGCCCGCCGACCCGGGCCTCGGAGAGATCGACGTTCGAGACGACGAGCGGGCGCCCGGAAGCCTCGAGCACGATGTGGGCGAGCGCGTCGTCGGCGGCAGCGACAGCCGATCCGTGGCCACGCACGTCGTCGGAGGAGAGCGGTTCGCGGAGCGCCTGCCCGAGCGCACGGCCCGCCGAGGCGACCTCGGCCTCCGGCTCCTCGGGCGCCAGCTGCAGCTCGAGATCGAGCGAGCCGTAGCGCGCCAGGAGCCCGAGCAGATGGTCGAGCACGGGCAGGCCGCTGCTGACGTTGCTCGCGCCCTCACCGTCGAGGGAGATGCGAACACGCGCGTGCTCCTCCTGGCTCAGCCGGTCCGGAGACGCCATCCCTCGACTCAGGGTACCGCACCGGAACCGCGCAGCCGACCTCGGAAAGCAGGCCCTTCCCGCTCCCCGTGCCGCCCGGATGCGCTCTCGAGCCCGCACTTCACCCCGTCTACCCGCACTGCTGGTCGCAGCGGTCGCCGCTGCGGCGATCGTGGCGCCCAGCGGGTCGACGAGCAGACCGGCGACCACCCGCGCGGTCGTCGGCTTCGACTCGAACCGCCAGCTCGCGCGAGCACTGAGCCGGTTCCCGGGCGCGAAGGTCGTGAGGCGCCTTCCACACATGAAGACCGTCGAAGTCGAGCTGCCCGGACGCGCCGGCGACCTCCAGGACCTCCCGGGAATCGCGTTCTCACAGGCGCCGCTCCCCCGGACGACGAAGGTCGAGCCGGCTCTGGCCGCCGTCCTGCGGCCCGGCATCCCGTACGAGTGGGAGTACGTCGCAACGCGTGAGAACGAGGTGCCCCCGGACGTGCTGCGCGCGGCGAGCGCGATCAAGATCGGCATCGTCGACACGGGCGCCGACGTCACGCACCCGGACCTCGCCGCCAAGTCACCGGAGACCTGGGACGTCGTCCACCGCCGAACGAACGTGGCGGACAAGGACGGACACGGGACGTTCGTCGCGGCCCTCGCGGCGGGATCGGTCACGAACGGCGAGGGGATCGCAGGCTTCGGCGGAGACGCGCAGCTCCTGCTGGTCAGGGCGGTCGGACCGTCGGACAGCTTCAGCGACGTCGACGAGGCGGCCGCGATCGTCTACGCCGTCGACCACGGCGCGAGGATCGTCAACCTGAGCCTCGGTGGTGTGGGCACGTCGCCTCTCGAGGAGCGCGCGATCGAGTATGCGGTCAGCCACGGCGTCCTGCTGGTGGCGGCCGCCGGCAACGAGTACGCCTCCGGCAACCCCGTCGAGTATCCCGCCGCGGCGCTCCAACCCCCCGGCTCGAACGGCGAGGGCGGAGTCGGGCTGGCGGTT
The DNA here is from genome assembly GCA_963850415.1 of uncultured Actinomycetes bacterium. Classification (GTDB taxonomy): domain Bacteria; phylum Actinomycetota; class Thermoleophilia; order Gaiellales; family Gaiellaceae; genus VAXT01. The sequence goes on along the minus strand of CAWKLE010000002.1, from coordinate 610,258 downwards.
GCGGCCAGCACGATGGCCGACAAGCGCGCGAGCTTCTCGAACACCGGCTCCCACATCTCGCTCGCCGCACCCGGAGAGAACGTGTTCGGCGCGATCGCGTACGGGTCGTCGCGTGTGTGGTGGCCGCGCTCCAGGCTCGCCGGCTCACACGCGGGCCTCTATGGGTGGTCGAGCGGGACATCGTTCTCGACGCCGGAGGTCGCCGGCGCGGCTGCGCTGGTCTGGGCCGCGAACCCGGCGCTGACCGCGCAGCAGGTCGCCGCGATCCTCAAGGCGAGCGCATCCGGCAACGGCCGTTGGAATCCGAGGCTCGGCTTCGGCGTGATCGACGTCGCGGCCGCGGTCGCAACCGCACACGCCCAGCCGATCGCTCCGCGCCTGAAGGCAGGCGCGTGGCTGAGCCTGCGGCGCCTCGGCACCCGCCCGCTGCGCGCGCCGCGCAGTGCTGGACGCAGGCCGCTCCGGGCGCTCCGCCTCGCCGTGCACCTGCGCACGAGCGCGCCGGTCGTCACGCCCGACTTCCGGACGATCACGCTCCAGGTTCTCCGCGACGGCCGCTGGCACCGCCTCGCCCGCACGACGACCCGCCGCGGCGGCGAGATCCGCTGGACGTTCGGGCTGCGACCGGGCCGCTACGTGCTCCGTGCGGTCTACCGCGGCCGCTGGGACCTCCACGCCGCGATCCGGCTGAGGCCGGTGCGCGTTCGCTAGGCCGGGACGCGCTCGATGCGCGCGCCGAGCGCACGCAGGCGTTCGTCGATCCGCTCGTAGCCCTTGTCGATCTGGTAGACGGCCCCGATCGTCGACTCGCCCTCGGCGCACAGGCTCGCGAGCAGCATCGACATCCCGGCGCGAATGTCCGGGCTCTCCATCCGCTGGCCGCGCAGCCGCGTCGGCCCGGTGACGACCGCGCGGTGCGGGTCGCACAGGATGATCCGTGCACCCATCGACACGAGCTTGTCCGTGAAGAACAGCCGGTTCTCGAACATCTTCTCGAACAGGAGCACCGTACCCCGCGCCTGCGTCGCGACCGTCAGCGCGATCGACGTGCAGTCGGACGGAAAGGCCGGCCACGGGCCGTCCTCGATCTTTGGGATGAAACCGCCGATGTCGTCCTCGATGTAGAGCTCCTGGCCGGGCGGCACGCGAACCGTCCCCTCCCCGATCTCGACGCGCACGCCGAGCCGCGCGAAGGTCGGCAGGATCGAGATCAGGTCGTCGTTCCTGACCCCGTCGATCGTCACGTCGCCACCGGTGACCGCCGCGAGCCCGATGAAGCTCGCGACCTCGACGTGATCTGGCCCGATCGTCCACTCGCCGCCGCGCAGGCTCTCGACCCCGCTCACGCGGAGGACGTTGGACTCGATGCCCTGGATGTCCGCGCCGAGCGAGCCGAGGAAGCGGCAAAGGTCCTGCACGTGCGGCTCGCAGGCCGCGTTGCCGATCGTGGTCTCGCCCTCCGCGAGCGCCGCGGCCATGACGATGTTCTCGGTCGCCATCACGCTGGCCTCATCGAGGAAGACGTTCGCGCCTCGGATGTCGTCGGCGCGCATGTCGTACGCGTCGCCCGCCTCGACCTCGACGCCCAGCTTCGTGAAGCCGTGGATGTGCGGATCGAGCCGGCGCCGGCCGATGACGTCGCCGCCCGGCGGCGCGACGATCGCGATTCCCGCGCGCACGAGCAGCGGCCCGGCGAGCAGGAACGACGCGCGCATCTGTGAGCAGAGGTCACGGTCGAGCTCGGTCTTGCGAACGTCGGCCGCATGGACGCGCACGTCGTTCGGGCCGATCCACTCGACGTCGGCCCCGAGGTCGGCGATCAGGGCGAGCATCGTGTCCACGTCCCGGATTCGGGGCACGTTGTGCAGGACGACCGGCTCGCTCGTCATCACACACGCGGCCAGGATCGGCAGCACGCCGTTCTTGTTGCCCGCGGCGGTTACGCGTCCGTGGAGGGGCTGGCCCCCTTCGATCACGAATGACTCTGTCACTGTGCTGGCGACGACCGTTTCGGTCATGGGCGAGGGGCTATGGTACCCAGCGCCTTGGAGGTCACTCGCGACCGCGCCTGGGAGACCCTGACCCGCTACACGAAGAGCGAGGCGCTGCTGCGCCATGCGCTGGCCGTCGAGGCCTCGGTGCGGGCGTACGCGCGGAAGTTCGGTGAGGACGAGGAGCTCTGGGGCGTGACCGCGCTGCTCCACGACTTCGACTACGAGATCCACCCCACGCTGGACAAGCACCCGCAGGACGGCGCGCCGATCCTGCGCGAGGAGGGCTACCCCGAGGTGGTGATCGAAGGCGTTCTCTCGCACGCCGAGCACCTGGCGATGCCGCGGGACACGCCGCTCAAGAAGACGCTCTTCGCGTGCGACGAGCTGTCCGGGTTCATCCACGCGTGCGGGCTCGTGCGGCCGGACGGGATCGAGACCCTGGAGCCGAAGTCGGTCAAGAAGAAGCTGAAGCAGCCGTCGTTCGCCGCCGGCGTGCACCGTGACGAGGTCTACCGAGGCGCGGAGGAGCTCGGGGTCGAGCTCGACGACCACATCCGCTTCGTGGTCGAGGCGATGCGCCCGATCGCCGGCGAGCTCGGGCTACGGCAGTCCGCCGAGCAGGCGCTCTAGGTCTTCGTCGCTCGTCCAGTAGCCGCACGAGATCCGGATCAGGTTGCGGCCCGGGAGCTCGCGGACGATCACGCCCTCGCTGCGGAGCTTGGCGACGAGCTCGGTCGGGTCCGTCGTCGGGCGGAAGGTGACGAGGCCGGCCTGGGTCGCTTTCGTGATCACCTCGAATCGCTCCTCGAGCGCGGTGCGACACTTCGCGGTCATCTCGGCCACGCGCTCGAAGCGCCAGTCCGGCGCGATGTCGAGAGCGGCCGAGAGACCGGCCAGCGACGGCGTCCCGATCCAGCCGCTGTCGAAGCGCTCTGCGCCCTCCCGGACGGCGTACGAGCCGTCGGGCTCGTGCTCGGTCTGTGCGAAGTAGCTCGGGAGCGCGACTGGGAGCGCATCCGGGTCGGCGACGACGAGCGCACCGGTCACGTCCGGCCCGCAGAGCCACTTCTGGCAGGAGACTGCGTAGTAGTCGATCGCATCCACCTCCACTGGGATCGCGCCCGCCGACTGCGCGCCGTCGACGAGGATCGGCAGCCCGCTCTCGGCCTTGACCCGCGCGGGGTCGAGCGAGTTGCCGGTCACCCAGGAAACGTGCGAGATCGCGATCAGCCGCGTGCGGTCCGTGACGGCGTCGAGGATCCCGTCCTCGGGCGCGGTCACGATGCACGCGCCCGACGCGTGGAGCGGCCCGATCAGACCGAAGTGCTCGACGTCGCTCGTCACGACCTCGTCCTCGGGGCGGAGGTCGAGGCCCTCGAGCACGATGTTGCAACCGTCCGTCGTCGACCTCGTCAGCGCGACCTGCGCGGGCTCGACACCGAACAGCGCCGCCAGCCTGGCCCGCACCTCGTCGCGCATGCCCAGGGCGCGCGAGAAGTACGGCTCTCCGCCGCGCCCCTCGGCGAGGTCGACGAGCTGCTCAGCGATCATCGCCTCGGCGGCGGCACGCGGAAGCGGGCCGTTCGTACCCGCATTCAGGTACGCGTACTGCTCGAGGACGGGGAAGGCGGCGCGGACCTCGTCGAAGCTGGGCACGCCCTAGTCTAGGCGCCGACTCGGCGGCGCCGACCAGAGAGGCCGCGACGGCTTTGCCGGCGGGGCCGTCCAACGCACCTCCCTGGAGAATGGTCGCTCTGCCCCTCCCTCCGAATAGCCTAGGCACGAATGCGCGTCCTCATTGCAGACCCGCCGGCGTTCACGCCGCCGTACGACCACGCGCTCGCGTCGGCTCTCGCGCGCGGAGGCGCCGACGTCGAGCTCGTGACGTCGCCGTTCCGCTTCGGCGAAGCGCCCAAGCCGGACGGCTATCGGCGCTCCGAGCTCTTCTACCCGGTCAGCTCCCGGGTCTTCCAGCGCTCGAGGCTGCGCATCCCCGTGAAGCTGCTGGAGCACCCGGTCGGGCTCGCGCGCCTCAGGCGGCGCCAGGCCGACGTCGTGCATCTCCAGTGGCTCGCCGCGCCGGAGCTGGACGACAGGCTCCTCCGCGTCGACGCACCGCTCGTGTTCACGGCGCACGACATCCTTCCGCGCCGCACCGCGGGCAAGCGCGACCTCTGGCGGCGTCTGTTCGGCCGGTTCGCCGGCGTCGTCGTCCACAGCGACCGCGCCCGCGACCAGCTCGCAGAGCTCGTCGACCCCGTGCGCCTGCGGGTGATCCCGCACCCGGTCTTCCCGAGCGAGCCAGAGCGGAACGACGACGGCCGCACGCTGCTGGCGCTCGGGATCATCCGCGAGTACAAGGGCCTCGGCGACGCGATCGCGGCGACGAAGCGGATCGACGGGGCGCGGCTGCTCGTCGCGGGCGATCCACTCGAGAGCGTCGACGGCTACCGGGCCGCGGCCGGCGACCGAGCGGAGTGGCGCCTCGGCTTCCTGTCCGAGGAGGAGGTCGACCGGGCGCTCGGAGAGTCGACGGTCGCCCTCTTTCCGTACCGGCCCGAGATCGACCAGAGCGGGGCGCTGCTGAGGGCGCTCGGCGCAGGGGTTCCGGTCGTGGCCTACGACGTGGGTGGGATCGGCGAACCGGTGCGCCGCTTCGACGCGGGTCGGGTCGTGCCGCCGGGCGACCTCGACGCGCTCACCGAGGCCGTGCGCGAGTTGCTCGACGATCCGGCGGCGCTCGAAGACGCCCGGGCCGGAGCCGAGCGCGCACGGCGCGAGCTGACCTGGGACGCTGCCGCCGAGGCTCATCTCGAGCTCTACCGGGAGCTGCTGTGACCTTCGAGGACCTGATCCGGAGGCAGCTCGACCTCTTCGAGGAGGAGTGCGCCGACCTGATTGCCGAGTGCGACGCGGCGGAGCGGGCGTACGACGCCGCGGACCGCGACGAGGCGGAGGAGAAATACGGCGACTACCTGGATCTCGTCGAGACCGGCACCGATCACCTCGCCGATCTACGCGACGGCTTCGCCTCGACGATGGAGGAGGACGCCGCCGAAACGTACGAGGCGGAGTTCAACCGAGCGGTCCAGGCGCGGCTGCCGCGGTTCGCGCTCGGGATCGAGAACGCCTAGTCGGACGACGACGACGAGACGAACGGCTTGCAGGCCGGCTCGCCGGCCATCGCCTTGTTCAGGTCGCCGACGTCGTACTTGTTCTCCAGGTTGGAGAAGTGCTGACCCGTCGAGGTCAGCTCGCTCTGGATCTGCGTCCCGAGCGACGTGAGGCCGGTCGTCAGGGCCGCCGGGTCGTTCGTCGGGAGCTTCTTCGCCTTGGCGACCGCACGCTGGAAGCTGTTCTGCGCGTCTGTGAGCCCGTTCTCGAGATCGCTCTGGATGGCCGCGCCGTCCTTGACTGCAGGAGCTCCGGCGGCCTTCACGTCCTGAACCATCTTCTGCGTGCTCTGCTTGGCGTTCTCGAGGAACGCGATGAGCTTCTGCTTGACCGACTTGAGATCGCTGCTCTTTCTGAGGTCGGCACTCAGGTTCTGGCTCCCCGACTTCAGGTCGTCCGTCCACGTCTGGAGGGCTCCGCAGACCGTTGCTGACCACGTCTCCGGCTTCGTTCCCGACGCGCTTGAGCCACCGCCACCCCCGCAGCCGGCCGCCGCGAAGGCGAGCACGGCCATCGCGAGGAGAAGCGCGAGAAGGCGGGCGGGCCGCATGCGCCGATCCTATCGGTGCCCGAAGTGGTGCGCTTCCGGCAGAGCCGAGACGACGTCGGGCGCCCCCGAGAGCGTGCGCGCGAGCGGCGCGAGGGTCTCGAGCTCGCGGACGACGACGTTCTGGTTCCGCTCCACGCGCTCGAAGACGCCGCGCGCGAGGATCAGCGGCTCGCCGCGGACGATCGCCCGGTGCCGCTCGTAGACCTGCGGCGGGACGATCAGGTTGACCTGGCCGAACTCGTCTTCGAGGAGCATGAAGACGACGCCCTTCGCAGTGGACGGGCGCTGCCGGGCCACGGCCATTCCGGCCACTGCCACACAAGACCTGTCCGGTGCCTGGCACAGGTCATGGCTCGAAAGGACACCTTCGGGGAGATGCGGGCGGATCAGCTCCATCGGGTGCACGTCGACCGAGAGGCTCGTTCGGCGGTAGTTGGCGAGCATCTCCTCCCATTCGGTCGGCTCGGCCAGCTCGGGCGTCTCGGCGGTCGGATCGAGCGGGAGCGCGAGCTGGCGCTCGACGCCGCCCGACCCGGGGACGCTCTGCGAGCGCGGAACGAGGCCGAGCTCCCAGAGCAGCGCCCGGCGGGACGAGCCCAGCCCGTCACACGCACCGGAGGCGACCAGGCTCTCGAGCCCCTCGCGGCCGATCGCGGTCCGCTGCGCGAGCTCGACGACGCTCTCGAACGGGGCCGCCGCCGCGACCGTCTGCGCATCGTGCGCACCGAGTGACGTCACGTACTCGAGCCCGATCCGAACCGCACCTTGTAACAGACTGTTACTTGGCTCGATGGTGCATTTCGCCTGGCTCCTGTTGACGTTCGGCGGCCGCACCTCCACCCCGCGTCGCTGCGCGTCGCGGACGAGGCTCGCCGGCGGGTAGAAGCCCATCGGCTGCGCGTTCAGGAGCGCACAGAGGAACTCGGCCGGATGGTGGTGCCGTAGCCAGGCCGACTGGTACGCGAGCAGCCCGAACGCGGCCGCGTGCGACTTCGGGAACCCGAAGCCGGAGAAGCCGACGAGCTTGTCGTAGACCTCGTCCGCAAGCTTCGGTTCGACGCCCTTGCCGACCGCGCCCTCGACGAACCGCTCGCGGAACGCCTCGATCGCCTCCTCGCTCCGCTTGCGGCTCATCGCGCGCCGCAGCCCCTCGGCCTCCCCCACGCTGAACCCCGCAAGCGCGATCGCGACCTCGAGCACCTGATCCTGGAAGACGACGACGCCGAGGGTCTCGCGGAGCGGCTCCGCCAGCAGCGGATGGTCGACCGGCGGCACGAAGCTCTGGTCCTCGCGCAGCCGCCGCCGGTGCTCGATGTACGGATGGACGGCCTTGCCCTGGATCGGCCCGGGGCGGACGAGCGCGACCTGGATCGTCAGGTCGTCCAGGTTCTCCGGGAGGGTCCTGAGCAGGCTCTGCATCTGCGCGCGGCTCTCGATCTGAAAGTCCCCGATCGTGTCCGCCCGCTGGATCTCGTCGTAGACATCCGGGTCGTCGAGCGGGATCCGCGACAGGTCGATCGTCTTGCCCTTGGTCTCGGCAATCTGGACGACGCAGTCCTCGACCGCGGACAGCATGCCGAGCCCGAGCAGGTCGATCTTCAGGAAGCCAGCGTCGGCGCAGGAGTCCTTGTCCCACTGGCAGATCTGCCGGCCTTCCATCGCGGCCGGCTGCACCGGGACGAGCTCGACGAGCGGCCGGCTCGAGATGACCATTCCCCCGGGGTGCTGCGAGATGTGCCTCGGGAGGCCGGCGATCTCTCGGGCGAGCGCGCCGAGCGCCCGCCAGCGGCGGGAGCGGAGCTTCGCCTCTCCGTCGGGGAGCCTGGCGATCTCCTCCTCGACGCGTTTCGGGCTGCCCTCGGTGATGCGAGCGAGCCGTTCCAGCTCGGCGAACGGGAGGCCGAGCGCTTTCCCGAGATCACGGATCGCCCCGCGGGAGCGATAGGTCGAGAAGCTCGCGACGAGGGCTGCATGCTCGTGCCCGTAGCGCTCGGTGAGCGCGACGATCAGCTTCTCGCGGATGTCGCGCGGGAAGTCGAGGTCGATGTCGGGCACCGAGTCGAGCTCGCGGTTCAGGAAGCGCCCGAGCGACAGGTTCGCGGCCACGGGATCGACGTGCGAGAGGCCCGTCAGGTAGCAGACGAGCGAGCCGACCGAGCTCCCGCGCCCGCGCCCCGGGGGCAGCGAGTGTCGTGGCGTGTCGCGCCCGCGCACCTCGCGCGCCACGTCCGCGGCGAGCTCGAGCACCTCCCAGTGGAGCAGGAAGAACCCGGCCAGCCCGAGGTCGCCGATCAGCGCCAGCTCTTCGTCGAGCCGCGCCCTCGCCTGACTTAGTAACAGTCTGTTACTAGGGCCGTAGCGGGCCTCGAATGCGCGGTTGCAGACGCGGGTCAGCTCTGCGATCGCGGGCTCGTCGCGGTCGGAGAAGTCCGGGTAGCGGTAGCCGAGCTCCCGGGTGAGGTCGAACTCGAGCCGCGCCGCGAGCTCGGCGGTGCGGTCGACCGCGTCGAGGTCGTCCGGAAAGCGCTCCGCCAGCGCTCCGGGTGCGAGCAGCACGCACTCGTGGTTGCCGCGCCGCTCGCGTTCCGCGCCCTCGAGCGACGTCCGGTTCCGGATCGCGACCATCGCGTCCTGGAGGAGCGCGCGCCTGCGGTTGTGCGCGTGGACGTTGCCCGTGACGACGGTCTGCGCACCGATCGTCTCCGCGAGCTGCCGCAGCCTCGCGTTGCGCCGCGCGTCGCCCCGCTCGTAGGGACGCTGGAGCTCGACGAAGAACCGGTCGCGGCCGAAGATCGACGCCAGCTCGGCCGCCCCGTTGCCGTTGCGGACCGCGAGCCCGTCGCGCGCGCAGCCGGACAGGCAGACGAGGCCCTCGTTGTGCGCGGCGAAGAAGTGGCGATCGAGGCTCGGGGGGGTCGGCTCCGTGACCTTGACCCGGGTTCCCGCGTGTGCCGCGGTCAGCAGCCGGCAGAGGTTTGCGTACCCGCGCGGAGACTCGACCAGCAGCGTGACGTGCGAGCCGTCCGAAAGAGACACCTCTGCGCCGGTGATCGGCCGCACCCCGAACGCCCTGGCCGCGTGCGCGAACTCGAGCGACCCGTAGACCCCGTCATGATCCGTGAGCGCGAGCGCCTCGTAGCCGAGCTCCGCCGCGCCCGCCGCGAGCTCTTCGGGATGCGAGGAACCGTCGAGAAACGAATAGGCTGAGTGGCAGTGGAGCTCGACGAACGCCACGCGACCCTCCTAGGCCCCGGCGAAGGCGAGGAGCTCGAGGGTTGGCGGCGTGAGATCCGCGTCCGGTATGAGGGCGACGAGGCCGAGATCCTCGAGTTCTGGTGCGAGCCCGGGTTCGGCCCCATCGAGCCGCACGTCCACGGTGATCACACCGATTCGTTCTACGTCCTCGAGGGCGAGCTCGAGCTGACGATCGGCGACGAGACGGTCCGCGCCGGTCCGGGCATGTTCTTCGCGGCTCCGCCCGGAGTCCGTCACGGGTTCGCGATCCCGGGACCCGGCCCGGCCAGGTTCCTCAACATCCACGCGCCCGGAACCGGCTTCATCGACGGCGTTCGCAGACAAAGCCGCTAACCGTCAAACCCCGCGCTGGCTGAACCAGCCGCCGGCCTCTTCGTCCCGGTAGACGACCGCGCGCTCTCCCCCGTCGAGCACGACGTCGAAGTAGCGCCGTTGCACCGGCTCCTCGGTCCACCAGCGGTCGACGACGCGCCATTCCTCGCGAACGAGCGCAACCGTCCGCCGGTTGACCCTCCGCGGCGCCCCATCGAGCTCCTGCTCGACGAGAACCGCCCGCGGCTCGTTCAGTCGTCCCGCGCGACGAGCAGTGCCCGCTGTTCCGGAATCCGCGACCAAGGAGCCACTTCGACGACCGTGCAGACACCGCCTTCACCCGTGCTTGCCTTCACCTGGCGCAGCCCGTCGCGGAGCATTCCCTGGAGCTCGTCGCCCTCGGGGCGCACGAGCATCAGCTGCTGGCCGGTCGACTCGGTCAGCTCGAGCGCCTCCAGCTTCAGCTTCAGGACCGGGCCGGGGATCTCGGCGAGCTTCGGCCCGAGCGCGGTGCGGAGCCGGTCCGCCTCGGCGAACGGCTCGCGCAACGTGAGCTGCCTGCGCCAGGAGCCGCCGCCGACGAGCGTCGCCGACAGCGCGACCTTGCGCAGAAACCGCTCGCCGCGCTCGGCTCGCCCGAGGAGGCGCTCGACGAGTACCGCGAGCGCGCGCCGAAGCGTGAGCTCGTTCCCGATCGCCTCGGGAAACTCGAGCGTCTCGATGAGCTCGGCAGGGGCCCGTCTTCCCCGCACGCGCCCGCGGTCTCGTCCTCTCGCCAGGCTCCAGGCGCGCCGCCCGTCCGGCCCCAGTCGTTCGGCTACGGCACCGCCCGGAAGCCCAGCAAGCTCGCCGACGTTGCGCACACCGAGCTCCTCGAGCTCGCGTCGCCGCTGCTCAGCGAGAGGGAGCAGGGCGAGCGGAAGAGGCGCGAGGAACTCACGCGTGCGCTCGTCGGCAACGATCAACACCTGCCCGGGGCGCGCCACGTTCGCCGCAGCAAGGGCGGCGAACCGGCGCCCCGCAGCGCCGGCGCGTGGATCCCAGGCAGAGCCGACGGCGGCGAGAGCGCGCTCGAGCGCAGCCTCAGCACCGCCGTAAAGACGTTCGACGCCGCGAGTCTCGAAATAGACGCAGCCGAGATCGCCGGAGTCGACCTCGAAACCCGCGTCCTCGAGTCGCCGCAGGATCTCCTCCCAGGCCTGCTCGGCCGCGGACGGGTCCTGCTCGACGAGGACGAGGTCGGGACAGGTGGCGAGCGCCTCCCCCATGCGCATGCCCGGCTTGACGCCCTGCGCCTCGGCCGCGGCGGTCACCGGGCCGACCAACGGCTCCTCGCCCTCGGCGGGCGCGAGCGCGGCCGGTCGCAGCGCGAGCGAGGGCCGAGCGCGCAGTGCCGCGCGCAGCTCGAAGCCGGGGATGAGGATACATGCCACCATACGAACGTATGTTCTACACGAACACGTGTTCGCTGTCAAATCGCCCTAGGTGCGCGACGAAACGGGCTCCGCAGCCGGCGGAACCTCGGGCGCCAGCTCGACCGAGTCGCGGAGCGGAAGCGCCGGGATCAGCCACGTGAGCGCGAACGCGATCACCGAGACCCCCGCCGCGGTCAGGAAGACTGGATGCAGCGCCGCTGCGAACGCCTGCTCGAACAGCGATCGCACCTCGGGTGGAAGCGCACGGATCGCCGCCGGGTTGCCCGCCTGCGGCGCGTGAGCTCCCGGCGGGAAGCGCGAGGCGACCTCCACGTGCAGACGGTTCGCGAAGATCGCGCCGAAGATCGAGACGCCGATCGAGCCTCCGATCTGGCGAAACAGCGTCGACCCGGAGGTCGCGACGCCCATCTGCCGCGGGTCGACGGCGTTCTGCACCGCGAGCACGAGCACCTGCATCACCCCGCCGAGGCCGAGACCGAGGACGACCCCGGCGATCAGCGCGTGCCAGGTCGGCGTCTCGGCCTCGAGCCCCGAGAGCAGGTAGAGGCCGATCGCCATCACGGCCGTCCCGACGATCGGAAACGGCCGGTACCTGCCCCAGCGCGTGATCAGGTTGCCGCTCACGATCGACGTGACGAGGAGCCCGCCCATGAGCGGCGTCAGCTCGAGACCGGATCGCGTCGGGCTCGACCCCTTCGTCACCTGCAGGTACAGCGGGAGGAAGGTGACCGCTCCGAAGAGCGCGAAGCCGACGATGAAGCCGACGGCGCTCGTCGTCGCGAATGTCTTGTTCCGGAAGAGCGTCAGCGGCAGGATCGGCTCCTCGGCCCTGCTCTCGACGAAGACGAATGCGGGCAGCAGCACGATGCTCAGGACGATCAGCCCGATGATCTGCGGCGACCCCCACGCCCAGGTCGTCCCGCCGAGGCTCGTGAAGAGCACGATCGACGTCAGCGTCCCCGCGAGCAGGGCGGCGCCGAGATAGTCCATCGCGTGCCGGCGCACCTCCGTCGGCGCGTGGAACGCAACCCCGATCACCGCCAACGCGAGGATCCCGACCGGGAGGTTGACGTAGAAGATCCAGCGCCAGCTCAGGCTGTCGACGAAGAACCCGCCGAGCAGCGGCCCGATGATCGTCGCGAGCCCGAAGACCGCGCCGAAGTAGCCCTGGTACTTGCCCCGCTCGCGCGGGGGGATGATGTCGCCGACGACTGCGAGCGTGACCACGATCAGGCCGCCGGCGCCGAGACCCTGCAGGGCACGGAAGGCGATCAGCTGGCCCATGCTCTGGGAGAGGCCGCAGAGCGCGGAGCCGACGAGGAAGATCACGATCGCGGCCTGGAGCACGATCTTGCGGCCGAAGAGGTCCCCGAGCTTGCCGTACAGCGGCCCGGAGACGGTCGCGGTCAGGAGGTACGCGGTCACGACCCACGAGAGGTGGTCGAGGCCGCCGAGCTCGCCGACGATCGTCGGCAGCGCCGTCGAGACGATCGTCTGGTCGAGCGCGGCGAGCAGCAGGACGAGCAGGAGCGCGCCGAAGATGAGCCGCACTCGCCGTTGCGACTCGGTCACGGGATCAGATGCTCGTGCGTGGGCGTTCTAGAGCTCTCCTGGCCTTGCGTAACGGTAGAAGAAACGGCCGAGCCCGCCCTCGGTGATCGCCATCATCAGGCCGAGGTGGTCCTCGAGCATGCGCGCGCTTCCGAGCCCGCCGACCGAGACCGGATGGAACCCGGCGTCACGGATCAGGAGCTCCGTCACCCCGACCGCTCCGTCTTCGGCCGCATAGAGGTTGCAGGGCGGGACCCGCTGCGTGTCGAGCTCGTCGTAGATCGCCGCGAAATTGCAGTTGAACGCTTTTGCTACAGGACCGCTCACGTGCGACTTGACCTGGTGCGCGAGCGAGTCGAAGCCCTCCTCGCGACCGGTGAACGCGTTCGTCGCGTCGATCACGACCGCGTCCTCGATCCCGGCCACCTTGGTGAACGCGTTCTCGATCGCGTTCGACGGAATCGCGACGAGCACCGCGTCCGACCCCGTGGCGTTACCTCCCTCGCTGCCGAACTCGGTCACGTCGTGCCCCGTGGCGCGCCAGCGCTTCGCAAGCCCGCCGCCGATGTTTCCCCTGCCGATCGTCGCAATCTTCATGTGTCTCCTTTCCGAGTCGAGGTCCGTGGCTGGAAGAGCTCGACCGGATTGCCCGCCGGGTCGTCGACCAGGATCTGCGAGCCGCCCGGGCCTTTGACGATGTCGTGGCGGAACGAGAGCCCGGCCTCTCGCAGGCGCTCCACTTCGGCGGCGATGTCGTCGACCAGCAGATGAATGCGATTCCAGCCCCCAGGCCCGGGCTGTCGTCCGTCCGGCATCGGGCGCGCCGCCGAGCTCTGCGGCCCGCTGAGGAGCAACCGGAGATTGCCCCGTTGAACGTCGGCGAACGCAGGCGCCTGGTCGGTCAGCAGCTCGAAGCCGAAATGCGTCGTGTAGAAGGCGATCGCCGCCTCCACGTCGTCGACCATGTACCGGACGTGAACGGTCTCCCCGGGCACAGACTGGACGTTAGCGAGCAGTGATCTCCGCGGCGCCGTCGACCATTCGGCGAAGGCGCGGGACGACGTCGAGGACGCTCACCTGCGCGCAGAACGCTATGTCCTCTTCGAGTCCGGGCGGGCCGTACGTCCGGGCGAGGAGTCCCTCGTGGGCGTCCGGCCACGCACGGGCGATCGCCTCCGCGGCCTTCGCCGCGTCGGAGGGCTCGGCTCCGAGCAGCTGGACGATCCGGCCGGCGCAGTAGGCGTCGTCGAGCGCGAACTCGCCCTGGAAGCCCGCGCACACGATCAGCACGTCCTCCCCACGCTCGCGGGCCGCGCCCGCGACGGCTTCGAGGTTGAGCAGGCTCCCGAGCAGGACCTCGTCGGCCCGCGACGCCGTCTCGAGGATCGCGCGCGTCCCGTTCGTCGTCGAGAAGATCACCGCCGGTGCTCGCGGCTCACCGACGAACTCGCGCGGCGACGCGCCGACGTCGAAGCCCTCGATCCGGACCGCGTTCCGCTCACCGCCGAGCAGGCCCTCCCCCAGCTCGTCCCTGAGCGCTTTCGCCTGCTCTATCTCGCGGCAGCAGTAGACGCGCTCGTAGCCGGAGGCGAGCGCCTGCGCGATCGTCGACGTGGCCCGCAGAACGTCCACGACGATCCCGACAGGTGCGCTCGTCACCTCCCCGGGCGTAAAGGCGACGTGGACGCGCATCCCCCCACTACGCTACCTCCGTGGCCACCGAGCAGACCAAGATGTACTGCTACCGGCACCCAAACCGGGAGACGGGCGTCTCCTGCTCCGAGTGCGGACGCGGCATCTGCCCGGACTGCATGGTCTTCGCCCCGGTCGGGATCAGGTGCCCGGACCACGCGGGTCGCGTTCAGGGCCCGGCGCGGGTGACCCAGGGCGTGCGGCGCGTCTCCTACGAGGGCCAGGGCGCGCTCGTGACCAAGATCCTGATCGGGATCAACGTCCTCGTCTTCCTGATCAACCTCGCGCAGGGCTCCACGCTGGGCCAGGTGTCCGGGACCCTGTTCGCGAAGGGCGCCCTCTTCGTTCCGGGCGGGCTCGACCAGGGAGAGTGGTGGCGGCTGATCACCGCCGCGTTCCTCCATGCGAGCCTGATCCACCTCGGGATGAACATGCTCGTCCTCTGGTTTATCGGCACTCCGGTCGAGCAGGCGATCGGGCGCGGGCGGTTCCTCGCGATCTACCTCGTCTCCGGTCTCGCCGGCTCGGCGGGCGCGATCATCTTCAGCCCGAACGTGGTCACGGTCGGCGCGTCAGGCGCGATCTTCGGGATCCTCGGCGCGGCGCTCGTGCTCGAGCTGCAGGGGAGCAAGGTCCTCGGCGGCCAGGCGTTCGGGCTGATCGCGATCAACCTCGTGTTCACGTTCGCGATTCCGAACATCTCGGTCGGCGGCCACGTCGGGGGGCTGATCGGCGGCGCGCTGAGCATGCTCGCGTTCTCGCGCCTCGGCCGCACGCACGGGATCTACGGGCGCCCGGGAGTGCTCGGAGTCGCCGGGGTGATCGCCGTCGGGGTGGCCAGCCTCCTGGTGGCCTATTTCCGGGTGCAGGGCCTCGCGGCCTAGCCGCCGGACGCGACGGCTTCGACGCCTGCTTCATTGAGCGCCGCCTGGGCCGCGGCGAGGCGCGCCAGCGGGACGCGGTACGGCGAGCAGGAAACGTACTCGAGGCCGAGCTCGTGGCAGAACCCGACCGACTTCGGCTCGCCTCCGTGCTCTCCGCAGATGCCCATCTTCAGGTCGTCCTTGACGCTGCGCCCGCGCTCGACGGCCAGGCGCATCAGCTCGCCGACCCCGCCCTGGTCGATCGTCTCGAACGGGTTCCGCTCGAGCACGCCGTCCTCGAGGTAGCGCGTCAGGAACTTGCCCTCCGCGTCGTCGCGCGAGAAGCCGAGCGCCGTCTGGGTGAGGTCGTTCGTCCCGAACGAGAAGAAGTCGGCGTGCTCGGCGATCTCGTCCGCTCGCACGCACGCGCGCGGGAGCTCGATCATCGTCCCGACGCGGTACTCGAGCTCGCCCTCCTCGTCAGCCGTCGCGATCGTGAGCGCCCGCAGGCGCCTCAGCTCCTCGCCGAAGCCGACGAGCGGGTGCATGATCTCGACCAGCGGCGCGTCGCCCGTGCGCTCCTGCACCGCGAGCGCGGCGCGCACGATCGCGCGCACCTGCATCTCGTAGATCTCGGGGAACATCAGGCCGAGACGGCAGCCACGCGTGCCGAGCATTGGATTCGCTTCCTGCAGCGCCCGGATGCGCTCTCGCATCTTGTCGTCCGTGGCCTCGTCGAGCGGTGGCAGGAACTCGTGCAGCGGCGGGTCGAGCAGCCGGATCGTGACCGGCAGCCCCGCCATCGCCTCGAAGATGCCCTCGAAGTCCGCCTGCTGGTGCGGGAGCAGCTTGTCTAGGGCGCGGCGCCGCTCCTCCTCGCTCGAGGCCATGATCATCTCGCGGACGACCGGGAGCCGGTCCTCGGCCATGAACATGTGCTCGGTGCGGCAGAGCCCGATGCCCTGCGCCCCGAACTCGCGCGCCTTGGCGGCGTCGTCGGGCGTGTCCGCGTTCGCGCGCACCTTCAGGCGCCGCATGCCGTCCGCCCAGCCGAGGATCGTCTCGAAGTCCTCGTTGATCTGCGGCGGGACGAGGTCGACCGGCCCGAGGATGACGCGTCCCGTGCCGCCGTCGATCGTGATCACGTCGCCCTCGGCGAGCTCGTGGCCGTCGAGCGCCGCGGTCCGGGCCGCCGCGTCGACCGTGAGCGCCTCGCAGCCGGCCACGCACGGCTTGCCCATCCCGCGGGCGACGACCGCTGCATGCGAGGTCATGCCCCCGTGCGCGGTCAGGATCCCCTTCGCCGCGATCATCCCGTGGATGTCGTCCGGCGTCGTCTCCCAGCGGACGAGGATCACGCTCTCGCCGTTCTTCCCGCGCTCGGCCGCGGTGTCGGCATCGAAGACGATCTTCCCCGAGGCCGCGCCCGGCGAGGCGTTCAGCCCCTGCGCGACGACCTCGACGCTCGCCGCGGGATCGATCATCGGGTGCAGGAGCTGGTCGAGCTGGCCGGGATCGATGCGGACGACTGCGTCCTCGCGTGAGATCAGCCCCTCGTCGACCATGTCGACCGCGGAGCGAAGCGCCGCCGCGGCCGTCCGCTTCGCGCTGCGCGTCTGCAACAGGTAGAGCCTCCCGTCCTCGACGGTGAACTCGATGTCCTGCACGTCGCGGTAGTGCTCCTCGAGGCGCCGCATCGTCGCGGTCAGCTCCTCGAAGGCGTCCGGCATGCTGGCCTGCATGCGCCCGAGCGGCTCGGGCGTCCGGATCCCGGCGACGACGTCCTCGCCCTGCGCGTCGGCCAGGAACTCGCCGTACAGCCCGGCCTCGCCGGTCGACGGGTCGCGTGTGAAGGCGACGCCGGTCCCCGACTCGTCGCCCTTGTTGCCGAAGACCATCTGGACGACGTTGACGGCCGTCCCCAGCTCGTCGGAGATGTGATGCGCCCGCCGGTAGACCTGTGCGCGCGGGTTGTCCCAGGACTCGAACACGGCGCGGACGGCGCGTGAGAGCTGCTCGCGCGCCTCCTGCGGGAAGCCACTGTCCGTCTCGCTCTCGTAGATGGCCTTGAAGGTCTCGACCAGCCCGGCCATGTCCTCCGCGGACAGGTCGACGTCGAGCGCGGCGCCGCGCTCGTCCTTCAGCCTCGAGAGGGCCTCCTCGAACAGATGCCCGCCGACTCCGTCGACGACCTCGCCGTACATCTGGATCAGGCGCCGATACGAGTCGTTGGCGAACCGCGGGTTGCCGGTCCGCTCGGCGAGCCCGCGCACAGCGTCGTCGTTCAGCCCGAGGTTGAGGATCGTGTCCATCATCCCCGGCATCGAGACCGCCGCGCCCGAGCGCACGGAGACGAGGAGCGGGTCGTCCGCGTCGCCGAAGCGCTTGCCGGTCTTCTCCTCGAGCGAGGTCAGGTGGCGGTCGACCTCGGCCTCGAGGCCGTCAGGCAGCTGGCCGCCGCTCTCGGTGTACGCGCGGCAGGCGTCGGTCGCGATCGTGAAGCCGGCCGGAACGGGCACGCCGAGCTGGGTCATCTCCGCGAGCCCGACGCCTTTGCCTCCGAGCAGGTCGCGACCTCCCTCGGAGGGCTCGTCGAAGTCGTAGACGAAGCGGTTCGGGGCCACGCTCTCCAAATCTTCCCACAGGTGCCGCGACTTAAGGCAGCGCCGTCCGTGACGTCCGGTCTGCAAGCCACGCGAGAGCGCGCAACCCTAGCCAAACGGGTGTGAGCAGAACGTAGAAGACGAACATGGCGGCGCCGAGCACCGAGAACCAGACGGCCCAGCGCCAGGCGGGAACGGGTGGCTTCGGCGTGGGCACGGTTTCCAGTATCCCGTGCCGGGAACGGGAAACGCATGAGGAGCGCGGTCGTCCTGGCAACCTGCCTCGTCGCCGCGGCGGTTGCGTCGCCGGGCAGCCCTTCGCGGGCGTCGTGCCCGTACCAGGCGCAGGTCCTGGTGTACGGCCAGAACGGCTGGGAGACGCTCACCTCCGCCCTGGCCGCGAACCAGACGCCCTGCGCGAGCTACTACGTCGTCTTGACCGCGATCGGCGACAAGACGAAGCCTCGCGGGCAGGCGGCCGTGGCCGCGATCCACGCGAAGGGCCCGAGCTTCCACGCACTCGCCGAGTTCAACATGGGCGCCTGGGCGAAGGCGAAGCCGGCGAGCTGGTCGGCGAAAGGGCGGCTCTTCCGTCAGCGCATGGCGGCAGTCGGATACGAGCCGGCCCGCGACACGTGGGCGATCAACGAGCTCTCGAGCGCGGTCCGCACAAAGCCGGTCGCGCAGGCGAGAGCCCGCGATGCGATCCGGGGCCTCTACACCGGACCGCGCGGCGCGCCGCCGCAGCAGGGCGCCGTCTTCGCCGTCGGTCTCGGGCAACAGCTCGTCAACTTCGGCCCCTACAAGGGACAGCTCGAGGCCTGGCTCGGCAACGCGGCCTGGTGGATCGCGGTGTCGCCGTACGTAGCGTGGTGGGCGCAGGAGGCGTACCCGAGTTGCTCCCGCGTCTGCGTCGCAGGCTCGAAGGTCGGCGCTCGTTCGACCCTGCTCAACGAGTTCACGGAGCACCCGGCCCGGCTCGCGTTCGCGGGACCGCCCCAGGCCGCACCCGCACGCGCCCTCTTCGACCGTGCGTACGTGCCGCTGACGACGGCCTACTGGCGGGATGCGAAGGGCTACGGGAACAACCGCATCTCGCTCGCGCAGATGGAGACGCTCGCGAGCCTCGAGGTCTATGCGTCGCGAGCCTGGGCGATCCGCAACCCGTATCCGGACGGGCGTATCGGCTTCGCGTGGAACGAGCATCCGCCGGGCGCGACGCCTGCGCAGGTGCAGGCGCTGGCGACTCGCATCGCACAGTCGATCTCCGCGGCCTACGGGGACGGCGGGACCGCGACGAGGGCCTGCAGCCCGACCGGCTCGTACGCGTGGTGCAAGGCCGTCCTCGGCGGCGCCAGGTTCAATCCGGGCTGGGCGACGTTCGCCAGCTGGTGAGCGCGCGCCGTAGAAGCCAAATCGGAATCCAAAACGCCGCAGTCACGAGCAGCCAGTCGGCGATGAAGCGCCAGCCGCTGCCGTGGGAAGGGTCCTCCCACGGGTTGAACAGGTAGGTCTGGGGATAGCCCGGCGGGTTCCAGAGAGCGGCTTCGTCGACCGAGACGAAACTGATCGGATACCCGAAGCCGAGGTGGGCAGCTTCGTGACGGCTGTTTGCGGTGCTCGGGAGGGCAAGCGTGGCGACGACGATTCCGAGCGCGACGACCGCAAACAGCAGAAAGACGAGCCGCCAGGCGCGCGAGCCCTCGGTCAGGCCTCCTTTCGGCCACGCGAATCCCGGGTCGCGCTCGAGAAGGTAGTCACGCGCGCGACTCCCCGGAATCAGGCTTTGACCTCTGCCTGGCGCTGCTCGACGAGGCGGATCACCCGCGCGGCGGTCTCCTCGATCGAGAGCTCCGTCGTGTCGATTACGGGGCACCCGAGCTTCCGCTGCACGGCGGCCGCGCTGTCGAGCTCCTCGTAGATCTCGAGCAGCTTCGAGTACCGATGGTTCGAGCCGCCCATCCGCCGCGAGCGGTTCTTCCGGATCTCCGCGAGCCGTTTGGCGTCGATCTTGAGGCCGACGACCTTCGTGGGGTCGAGGTCGAAGAGCTCCTTCGGCGGGTCGATCCCCTTGACGATCGGGACGTTAGCCGCCCGGTAGCCGAGGTAGCCGAGGTAGATCGAGAGCGGCGTCTTCGAGGTCCGCGACACACCCACGAGCACGATGTCCGCGTCGTTCAGGCCGCCAGCGATCCCGTCGTCGTACTTGACCGCGAACTCGATCGCCTCCATGCGGCGAAAGTACGTTTCGTCCAGCGGGTGCCGACCGCCCGCCTGCATCCGCGCGGCCTGGCCGGAGACCTTCGCGACCGCCTCGATCGGCTGACCGAGGAGGTCGCAGTAGTGGAGGCGCGCCCGGCGGCAGAGCGTTCGCATCTCGGCACGCAGCTCGGGCTCGACGAGCGTGTAGACGACGACCGCCGGCCGGCCCCGCGCGCGCCGCACGACATCGGCGAGGTCGTCCACGCTCTCCACCATCGGATGCCGGATCTCCTCGAACGGCTGCTCGGGGAACTGCGCCTCGAGCGCGTGGACGAGGCGGGTCGCCGTCTCGCCCGTCGAGTCGGAGACCACGTGCAGCTCGACCGCCTGCGGAGCCATGGTCTCAGCGTATCGCCGTGCCGGGCCGGACGCCCTCTGCGGCCTATAGGTAGACGCCCGGGCCGGCTACGACGTTCGCCGAGGAGTTCGGCGGTGGAGACGACTGCGGCCGGTCGTCCCCGGAAGCGTGCGGCAACTCTTGGCCCAGAGGCGGCGAGACGCCGCAGCGCCTCCCGGGTAGTACCGGCATTCGCGGCCGTTTCCTTCATGCCTTACTCGGGTGGGCGTACGCGAGTTCCCTCGAACGGGGGCCTAGCGGGGGATCTGGGAGAGCTCGCCGAGGCGGCCGAGCGTGTCGCGCACGTTCAGGAGGAGGCGCAGACGGTTTGCGCGCACGGCTCGGTCGTCGGCCAGGACGAGCACGTCCTCGAAGAACCGGTCGAGGAGCGGGCCGAGCTCGGCGCCCGCCTCGACCGCTGCGTTGAAGTCGCCCGCGTCGAGCGCCGCCGCGATCTCCGGGTCGACGCGCTCGAGCGCCGCGGCGACGTTGGCCTCGGCGCCCTCGACGAGCAGCGCGGGCTCGAGCTCCGCGGCAGCGCCCTGCTCCTTCTCGGCGAGCCGGCTCGCGCGCGTGTACGCCGTGTGGATCGGGCCGAGCCGCTCGTCCGGGAGCGCCGCGAGGGCATCCGCCAGCCGGGCAACGCCGCCGAGGTCGCGCACCGGAGCCTGGCGGGCGGCTCGCACGTACTCGACCGGCGCCGCGAGCAGGCCCTCGAAGCGCTCCTCGACGAACTCGGCGACCTCCTGGTCCATCAGCTCGCGGGGGATCGAGAGGTTGCCCTCGGTCGCGAGCCGGCCGAGGCCGATCGCCGCGCGCCGCAGCCCGTAGGGATCGCGCGAGCCCGTCGGCCGCTGTCCCAGGCCGAAGGAGACGTTGAGCGTGTCGATCTTGTCCGCCGCCGAGAGCACGCGGCCCGTCTCCGTGGTCGGCAACGGCGCGTCGGCCCCGTCGGGCAGATACTGCTCGTCGATCGCGGCGGAAACGGCTTCCGGGTAGCCCGCGAGCCGGGCGTACTCGGCGCCCACGTGGCCCTCGAGCTCCGGAAACTCCCGCACGAGCTCCGACGCCTGGTCGGCCTTGGCGAGCCGCGCTGCCTCGAGCGCCGCCTCACCACCGCCGAGCGCCTCCACGAGCTTCGCCAGGCGTCCCGTCTTGTCCGCGAACGAGCCCGCGCCGTGGAAGAACGTGATCGCGCCGAGCCGGTCCGCGAGCGCGTCGATCCCGACCTTGACGTCGCGCTCGAACGTGAACGAGGCGTCCTCGAGCCGCCCTCCGACGACGTTCTCGACGCCGCCGCGGACGGTGTCTGGGTCGCCGCCGTTCGCGACGAAGGCGAATCGGTTCCCTCCGAGCGGGAAGGCGCGGATGTGGTGCTGGATCGTCGTCTCGACGACGCGGCTCGGCAGCTGCAGGTAGCGCTCGTCGAAGCTGCAGTCGAGGACGACGGGCGACTCGACGAGGTACACGACCTCGGCCAGGACGCCGTGCGGGTCCGTCCAGCCGCCGAGCCCGTCGAGCCCGCCGACGATCTGCCTGCGGCGCTCCTCGCTGTCCGGCTCGACGTGCGCGGCCCGCAGCGCGTCCGCGTACCCGGCGGCGTCCGCGATCTCGATCGGCACGGACGAGAAGCGATGCCCGTACGAGCGCTCGCCGACGATCCGCGTCGCGTTCAGCATCGCCAGCCTCCAGCGCGCAGGGCGCGGGAAGCGCAGGCCGCTCTCGTCCCAGCGCATCGTCTTCGAGAAGGAGAGGCCACGCACGAGCTCTTCGACCTGGCCGGGCAGCACCTCGGCGACCGGCTTCCCCGCGACCGCCACGCCCAGAAAGCCGTCGCGCTCCTCGAGCTCCTCGACCGCGACGCCGTGTCGCTTGGCGAAGCCGGCTGCGGCCTTGTCCCTCATCGCGACCGGCGGTCCCTTCACCCACTGGTCGGCCGTCTGCTCCGGGACGTCCTCGACGAGCACGGCGAGTCGGCGAGCGGTCACGAGCACACGAGTCGGCTCGATCCCGAGCACGCTGCGAGCGAGGTCCGGCAGCTGCCGCTCCGCCTCGCGGCACGCCGCCGCGGGCAGCTCCTCGCAGCCGAGCTCAATCAGGAGCGTCGCCATCGGCTCCCACGTAGAGCTGGGCGAAACGGCGCGCGAGCGTGCGGACGCGCCCGATGTAGGCGGCCCGTTCGGTCACCGACACGGCGCCGCGGGCATCGAGCAGGTTGAACGCGTGGGACAACTTCAGGACCTGGTCGTAGGCGGGGAGCGGCAGGTTCTTGTCGAGCAACTCCTCGGCCTCCGCCTCGTGCTCGTCGAAGCGCCGCTGGAGGAGGTCGACCGGCGCCTCCTCGTAGTTGTACTGCGACCACTGGCGCTCGTTCTCGAGGTACACGTCCCCCCAGGTCACGCCCGGCGCCCACTCGAGGTCGAGCACGGTTTTCTTCTCCTGCAGGAAGAGCCCGAGCCGCTCGAGCCCGTACGTCATCTCCGCGGGGATGACCTGGAGGTCGATCCCGCCGAGCTGCTGGAAGTACGTGAACTGCGTCACCTCCATCGCGTCGCACCAGACCTCCCAGCCGAGGCCCCACGCGCCGAGCGTCGGCTGTTCCCAGTCGTCCTCGACGAGCCGGACGTCGTGCTTCAGGAGGTCGATCCCGAGCGCCTCGAGCGAGCCGAAGTACTGGTCGAGGACGTCCTCGGGTGCCGGCTTGAGGATCACCTGGTACTGGAAGTAGTGCTGGAAGCGGTACGGGTTCTCGCCGTAGCGCCCGTCGGCCGGCCGGATCACGGGCTCGACGTAGGCCGCACGCCACTCCGGGTGCGTCGGGTCGAGGACGCGCAGGAACGTGGCCGGATTGGACGTGCCCGCGCCGAGCTCGGTGTGGTACGGCTGCATGATCACGGCGCCGCGCTCGCCCCAGTACGCGTTCAGCGTCCCGATCATGTCCTGGAAGTTCACGCGGCGAAGACTACGGATCGGGCTCGACGGCCACGGGCACGCCTAGCCCCAACGGCCATGTCCGGTGCCAGGCACCTGCCATGTCCCGAAAGGACCCGTCTCGGGACCAGGTCCCGGGACGTGTCTCGATCAGGCCCGAGCGGCGAGGGTGCGGAGGCGGAAACCGCCGTGGTACTCGTACGACGACGTGATCACGCGCAGCGCCTCGCGGGCGCCTCGCTTCGAGATCGCCGCGTCGGCGAGCGGCGTTCCGAGCAGGCCTTCGATCCCCGCAATGCCTTCGCCCGAGAGCGGAAGCGAATCCGCGCCACAGCTCTCGCAGACCGCTCCGCCTGCGCGCGGCGAGTAGCCGACGAGCGGCCCGTCCGCCCCGCACTCCGCGCAGCTCGTCAGATGCGGCAGATAGCCCGAGAGCCAGAGCAGCTTCAGCTGGAACGAGAGGACGAGCGGGTCGAGCGCCGGCTCCGTCTCCCGCACTTGCGCGTCGTCGAGAACGTCGAGGAACCGCGTCAGCGCCTCGAACGCTCGCGGGTTCCGCTCCTGCTCGGTGAACAGGCGCAGCATCGCCTCGAGCCCCACGAGCCCCACGGACAATCGGTACGGCTCCTCGCGGGCCCCCCGGTGCGCCCGCACGAGCGACGCGCCGGTCACCGTCCCCAGCTCGCCGCTCCCCTGGTGGAGCATCAGCTCGACGTGGCTCAGCGGCTCGAGCCGTCCGCCGAACCGAGACTTCGTGCGCCGGATTCCCTTGGCGACCGCGCCGACGCGGCCGCGTTCCAGCGTGTACAGGTGCAGGACGCGGTCGGCCTCGCCGAACCGGAGCGAGCGCAGGACGACGGCCTCAGTCTTGTAGCCCCGTCCCGCCATCGGCTCAAGTGTAGAGCCGGGTCGTGTCGGAAACGGACGCGTTCAGGCCGCGCGCGGCGACTCTTCGACCTCGTCGAGCTCTTCCACTTCTTCGACGGGGATCAGGAAGGACGGCGTCTTCCACTCGGCGGCGCCGGCTGCGAGCACGTAGATCTCGTTGTCCAGCATGAACCGGATCGCGTACAGCGACTCCTCGCGAATCCAGTCCTGCACGCTCCGCAAGAGCGTCGCGAGATCGCCGGGCTCGGACGAGACCACGGCCGCGACGACGAACGGCTCGCCGCCGAGCAGTCCTGCCGTCCACGTCTGGCCGAGCCGCTCGGTGAGGCGCACGGCCGCCGAGTAGTCGATGACTTCGAAATGCACTTGGTCGAGGAACATGGCTAAAGATTGGCGCCCGAGCGCCTTTGCCGCCTGACCCAGGAAGGTCAATCTTTGTTAGCGAATCGTGACGGGCGTCCCGAGCGGCATCAGCCGGAAGAGACGCAGGATCGCCGGGTTCCGCATTCGCACGCAACCGTGCGAGACGCGCCCGGGCAGGATCTGCGGCGCGTCCGTCCCGTGGATCCCGACGAAGCCGCCGCCGGGCCAGTCGGTCAGCGTGTTCGACCTCGCGTTGAGCCCGAACGCACGCGGGCCGTACGCCGGCGCGTAGTAGCCGGACAGCTTCTCGCGCACGTAGAACTCGCCCCGCGGCGTCGGCGTGTGCGCCTGCCCGACGCCGATCCGGGCCGAGAAGACGGGCCGGCCGCGCTTGTAGAGCGTGGCTCTCAGCGCCCCCTCCACGATCACCATGCGCGTGTGCACCCTCTGCAGGGTGGCCAGGGCGCCGCGCGGCACCCAGCCGGTGGTGCCGTTCGGCAGGACTGCGAGTCGGATCCGCACCCACGTCTTCCCGCCCTTGTACGTCACCTGGTCGAGCACCTGGATCGCGTTCCGGTAGAGCTCGGGCGTCCGGAACGTGACCGGCGTGATCGCGCGCGCCGAGCGCGACGGGCCGGTGCGGGCGACGGTGCGGTGCCTGACGAACGCCCAGCCGTACGTTTCCGAGCTCCGATCGCTGAGCAGCGCCCGCTGCGGGTAGACGCCCGCCGGATTCGACTGCCCGGGCGGCGGCCCGTTCGCGCGGCCGACCCGGATCACAAGCGTGCGAGTCGCGCTGCCCGCACCCGAGCTCACGGTGAACGACACCCGGTGCACGCCGACCTGAGACCTCGTCGGCTTCCAGGCGTACGTCGCACTCGCCGGATTCCCATCCGTGTGGCGGAGCACACCGCCCTCCGGCGCGCCGCCCGAATCCCGGATCGCGAGCATCGCCTCCGAGACGTCCGACGTCGCACCCAGGCGGAACGAGAGCGTCGTCTTCGCCGACACACCGAGGACGGCGCCTTCGCCTGGAGTCGGGCTCGTCCACGAGACCACGTCGTCCTTGGCAGGAGTCGCCGCAGCCGGCACGAGCACGGCCGCACCCGCAACCGCGAGCGCTATCGCTAGTAGACGCCGCAGAGTGTGCATCCCTGAATCATCGGTCTATGTACCCCCGAGCCTGAGCCGGGAGCATCCTAACCGCGACGTCAGAGGATGGTGACGGGCGTGCCGAGCGGCATCAACCGCGCGAGCCGCTCGATCGCGGCATTCGGCATGCGAATGCACCCGTGCGACACGCGCCCGGGGAGGATCTCCGGCTGGTTCGTGCCGTGGATCCCGATGAAGCCCCCGCCCGGCCAGTCGGTCAGCACGTTGGAGCGGGCATTCGTGCCGAAGGCGATCGGCCCGTAGATCTGATCCGAGAAGCCGGTGATCCGCTCACGCACGTAGAACTCGCCCGCGGGCGTCGGCCAGTACGGCTCCCCCACTCCGACGCGCGTCGTGAAGATCGCGCGGCCCTTGCGGTAGAGCGTGGCCGTGAACAGCTTCCGGTCGATGACGAGGTGCGTCCAGATCTCGTTGTACGGCCCTAGCGTCTGGCGCGGAACCCAGCCGGTGCGCCCGTTCGGGAGCATCGGGAGCCGCACGCGGACCCAGTACTCGCCGTTCAGGTTGACCATGCCGCTCAGCGCCTGGACGACGTTCGCCGTTCCTTCGGGCGTGTACTGCCTGAGCCGGATCAGGCCCTTGGCGCGGCTGCTCGGGCGCGAGCGGGCCGACACGTCGGCGTAGACCTCGGCGTACCTCGACATGCCGTTCACGCCGCCGAGCGGGAACTCGTCGTGCGGGCCTGCCGCGGTCGCCGGGAGGACGTAGACGAGGAAGCTTCGCGGTCGCGCGTAGCGCGTCCCGTTCTGGGCGGCGAACGTGAGCATGTGCTCGCCGACCTGGGTCGCCGCCGGCGTCCAGTCGACCTTCGCCTGCCCGGACGATGCGGCGACGGAGACGCGTGCGGGAAGCCGCCGGCTCCGGATCACGGACCCGGGCGCAGCGGCCAACTGGATGCTCAGCGGCTCGCCGGCCTTCACCGAGAACGCGGCTCCGTCACGGGGCGTCGGCGCCTGCCAGCGCACCGTCAGCTCCGGGCCGTGAGCGCGTGACGTTCCCGCTGCCGCGCCGACGACGGCCGCCAAAGCCGCGAGGGCCGCGAGGGCGATCGTCGTACGCCTGAGTGTTTTCGTCATCGGTGTGATTCGTGTGGTGGTTGTTCGCGGGGCGGCCCGGGAGCCGCCCCGCAAACGGTTGTGCTCTAGCCGGTGAACGGCGGCCGGTGGAACCTCACACCCTTCGCCTTCTTCACCCGCTTGCAGACGCCCTTGACACGGTGCGTGCCCTTGCGGCACTTGTGCTTGGGCTTCCGGTACTGATCCTGCGCGGCCGACTGCTTCAGCGTGGCCACCGCATGGACGTGCATGACGCGCTTCGCCGAGTGGACGGCCTGGTTGGCCCCTGTCGCGGCGTAGCTGAGACCCCCGACGGAAGCGAGCGCGGTCAACAGACCCGCGGCAAGCGCTCCGGCGAAGGCGACTCGGAACGAACCGGCACGCCTGTCGCGGCCGTGTGTTCGGACACGCATCTCGAGCCGGTCGACGAGCTCGGGGCTCGGCTCGGGCCTGTTGGCCCTGAGCTCGGCCTCGAGGCCGCTGTCCGGATTTCTTCGCCAAGATCGCATTCCTTGAGTCCTCCTGTCGTGAACTTCCTTACACCTCTACTACCGGCTTGCCTCCGATTTCCTTACAGGCGCCTCGGAATCGTCTTCCAGGTGGGATCTCAGGCGAGCGAGCGCGCGGTGGAGCGCGACCTCGACAGCGTTCGTCTTCGACCCCTGGAGCTCGGCGATCTGGCGCGCGGTGAGATCCGCGCCGTAGCGGAGCGCGACCAGCTCGCGGTCGCGTTCCTCGAGGTGCTCGACGGCGCCGGAGAGCACGATCTTGCGGAGCGTCTCGTCCTCGAGGTTTCGGTGATCGGCCGTGTCAAGTTGCTCGGAGGAGAGCTCGAACTGGGGCGGGCGGCCTTCGATGCAGCGCCGCGCGATCCCGATCAGCCACGCGATCGGCTCGCCCTTCGACGAGTCGTAGCTCTTCTTGTAGCGGAGCGCCCGTTCGAAGGTCTCGCTCGTCAGGTCCTCCGCGTCCGGGCCATCGCCGACCCGGTACGCGACGTACGCGTAGACGCGCTTGATCAGCGGCTCCGGGTTCGCGAGCGGGTCAACCCGAAACATTGCCCTCCTCGAAGTCCGACCGCGCGAACCGGTTGAGCTCGACCGCCCTCGCGAGGGCGCGGCTCGACTCCGGCCCGCTCGTGACCGTCGAGAGGTCGTACCAGAGCTCCCAGTTCCGGTCGTCCTTCGAGAGCGCCTTCAGGTAGTAGCCGCGAGCGGCGGAGTCGTCTCCCTGCTCGCTGGCGATGTCTCCGAGCTGCTGCCACGGCTGCGGCGACCAGCGCCACCAGCGGGCGGCCTTCCTCGCCTGGGAGGCCGCGTCCGTGTAGCTGCCCTTGGCCAGCTCGCGGTCGCTCGCTGCGAGCGCGCTCGCTCCGACGACGCCGACGAAGGCGACGACCGCGAGCAGCAGCGCGGCGATCGTGCCGGCGGCGCGCGTCCTCGGCGAGAGGAGCAACGCGTCGCGGTCGTCGGCGGAGGCGAGGAGCGCCGCGGCGCACGCGAGCGCCGTGAGCGTCACCGCCGGCATCTCCCAGTCCCAGTCCACGGCGGCGTGGGCGAGGAAGGCGGCAAAGGCTGCGAGCGTGAGCGGGACGAGCGGATGGCGCCTCGCCCGGACTGCGGCGACGACCGGAGCTCCGAGCGCCAGAACGAGCAGGAGGAGCCCGAGTGGGCCGAGCTCGGCGAGCACCTCGAGGTAGAGGCTGTGCGCGTCGCGGACCTTGTGCTGGATCGTGCGGTGCTGGTTCCAGTACTCCTCGTACGACCCAGGCCCGGACCCGAGCACCGGATGGGACGTGTAGTCGTGCCACGCGGCGCGCCACAGCTCGGACCGGTGGCTCCCGAGAACGAGAACAGCCGCTGGTTCAGGTTCGGCGTGGGCTCGTTCGTCGTCGTCGTGAACGAGTCGTAGCCCTTTCGCACGAGCTCGACCGGCCCGCCGTATCGGACGAACACAGCAAGTACCGCGACGAGCGCAACGGTCGAGAGCGTTGCCGCGAACGTAAGCCTTGCGGTTCGGGGCGGCGCCACTCGGCGCTCGGCGAACCAGAGCCCCGCTCCGGCGAGCCCCGACAGCACCGCGAGGAGCAGGATCCAGACCGCGAGTCGATGCCCGTCGTGGGACGCGTCGGCGAGCGGCGTGTCGAGCCTCGTCAGCGCCTTCTCGTGCGAGGAGATCAAGACGCCGATCGCCGAGGGCACGGCGAGGACGAGGGCGTTCACGAGCAGCTGGAGCCGGCGCGGGTCGACGGCGACGGCGACGGCCAGGCCGACGGCGCCCGCGATCCAGCCGCCGCGGCTGTACGTGAAGTAGAGCGTCGAGAAGAGAATCGGCAGCGTCGCCGCCGGAAGTGCGCGGGCGACGACGCTCTGTGAACGGGAGGCGAAGCCGAGGGCGAGCAAGGCGCCAATCGCCGCGAAGACGCCCAGCGCGTTCCAGTACGTCAGCGGCTCCTCGAGACGGTAGGCCGCGACCGGGTCGAACACGCCGAGGCGCTCCGGGAACAGCCTCGTGATGAGGCCGTAGCCCGATGCGAGCACGATCGCCGTCAGCGTCGCCGCGAGCAGCAGCGGCACGTACGCGCGGCGCAGGACGGCGATCAGTGCGGCGAGGACGGACACGTAGAAGAGCACGCGGAGCCCCTCGAGGACGGTCGCCGCGGGGTTGCTGCTCCACAGAAGCGCCAGCCACGTCCAGACGCCGAAGCCCGTCAGGCCGCCCAGCGAGACGAGCGCGAGCCGGCTGGGGCGGACGACGTTGCCGAGGACGAGTGCCGCCGCGACGAACACGAGTGCGAGCAGCGCGCCCCACGCCCACGCGGTCGGGAAGTAGCCGCCGCTGGCGAACGAGATCAGCAGGAGGCCGAGCGCCGCGCCGACGCAGACGCCGAGCGCACCGGCGTGGCGGCGCGCACGCGGCGCGGTTGCGGTCAGCTCAGCCAGGTCCGCACCTCGCTCAGAGCGTAGTCGGGTTTGCGGCTGCTCAGACCTGGCACTGCGGGCAGTACCAGGTTCCGCGACCGGCGACGCGAGTCTTCTCGATCGCGTGGCCGCATCGGAAGCACGGCTCGCCGTCGCGCCCGTAGACCCGGAACTCGGTCTGCATCTCTCCGGCGGCGCCGTCGGCGTTGCGGTAGTCGCGCAGCGTCGCCCCCTGGCGGGCGATCCCGCGCCGGAGGGCGCGCTTGATCCCGCGCACGAGCGCCTCGAGCTCCTTCGGGGTGAGCTCGCACGCCGGGCGCAGCGGGTGCAGCCGCGCCCACCACAGCGCCTCGTCCGCGTAGATGTTCCCCACGCCCGCGAAGACGCGTTGGTCGAGAACCACGGCTTTCAGCGGCGCGCGCCGCCGCGAGAGGCGGTCGGCGAGCGATCGCGCGGTGAGAGCGCTTCCCAGTGGCTCGACGCCGACTCTGGTTGCGAGGTACGGCTCGAGGCCGCCCGGCTCGAGCAGGAGCCAGGTGCCGAAGCGTCGGACGTCTCGGTAGGCGACGTCCGATCCGTTGTCTAGATTGACTACAGCTCTGCGGTGCGGGTCGTCGTCGTCCTCGTCCCGCAGCAGGCGCAGGCTCCCCGTCATCCGGAGGTGAATCAGGAGCACCCGACCCGTTTCGAACCGAACAACCAAATACTTGCCGCGACGCTCCAGGGCGGAGACTCGTTCGCCTTCGAGCTCGGCCGCGACCTCACGCGGATCGTGGGGCCGGGTCAGCCGGTGGTCCGAGATCTCCACGCGGTCGAACGTGCGTCCGACGAGGCTCGGCTCGAGCCCGGCGCGGATGGTCTCCACCTCTGGCAGCTCGGGCACGCCGCCAGCGTAGCGACGAGGCTGCAGGCCTAGGCCAGCGTCTCCAGCACGATCGGGCGCGGAGGTCCCGACTCCTCCGAGATCTCGATCAGCGGCCGGATCTGGTCGGCTGCCCGCTCTGCGCTCGCGTCGTCGCGAGCGTGGATCTCGGCGAGCGGCTGACCCGGCTCGACGGGGTCGCCCCGCTTCGCGAAGCAGAGGATCCCGACGGCGTGGTCGATCGAGTCTGCTTTCGTCCGGCGTCCGGCGCCGAGCTCGAGTGCCGCTCGACCGACGCCGAGCGCGGAGACGGCTCCGACGAACCCGGCTCGGTCGGCGGTGAGCTCCTTCCGGATCGGCGCGTCCGGGAGCACCTCCAGCGAAGGGTCGCCTCCCTGGGCCTCGATCCACCGCTCGTACGCGGCGAGAGCGGACCCGTCTTCGATCGCGCGCTCCGCTCGCCGGGCTCCCTCCTCGGCGTCGACGCCGAGATCCGACAGCGAGACAAGACGTCCGGCTGCCTGAACCGCGAGCGAGAAGAGGTCAGGAGGCGAGTCCTCGCCCGCGAGCAACGAGCGCGCCTCACGGATCTCGACGGCGTTCCCGATCGCCCAGCCCAGCGGCTGATCCATATCGGTCAGGAGCGAGACGACCTCGCGGCCGGCTCCCCGCCCGAGCTCGATCATCGACTCGGCGAGCTTCCGCGCGTCCTCGATCGACTTCATGAAAGCGCCGCCCCCGACTTTGACGTCGAGCACGATCGCGTCCGCGCCGGCGGCGATCTTCTTCGACATGATGCTGGCCGCGATCAGCGGGATGCTGTCCACGGTCCCGGTCACGTCGCGGAGCGCGTAGAGCTGCTTGTCGGCGGGGACGAGATCGTCCGTCTGGCCGATGATCGCCAGGCCCACGTCGCGCACCTGCTCGACGAACTCCTCCTTCGAGAGCTCGACGCGGAACCCCGGAATCGACTCGAGCTTGTCCAGCGTGCCGCCGGTGTGCCCGAGGCCGCGCCCGCTCATCTTCCCGAACGGGACGCCGCAGGCCGCGACGATCGGGCCGACGACGATGGAGGTCTTGTCGCCGACGCCACCGGTCGAGTGCTTGTCGACGACAGTGCGCCCGAGCGCGCCGTGCAGATCGAGTGTCGATCCACTCTCGACGAAGGCATTGGTGAGCGCGAGCGTCTCGTCGGCCGACAGGCCGCGGAAGTACACGGCCATGCAGAAGGCCGCGAGCTGGTAGTCGGGGATCTCGCCGCGCGCATGCCCAAGAACGAGCTCACCGATCTCGGCGGGCGTCAGGCTTCCGCCGTCACGCTTGCGCTCGATCAGCTCCGCGGGCCGGATCACTCGCTACTTCTCGACGATCGCCTCGCCGGGGATCCCGCGGCGTGGTGGCTTGCCGCCGAGCCATGCGTTCACCGTCGCGCCCACGTCCGCGAACTCCCCCTCGTGGATCCGGCCGGTCGCGTTCTTGCCCTCGACGTACGCGAGCAGCAGCGCGTGCTCGCGCGAGTGGTCGGTCGACGGAGTCGTCGGATCGCAGCCGTGGTCGGACGTGATGATCAGCAGGTCGCCGGGCCTGAGCGCCGCGAGCAGGTCGGGCAGCCGCCGGTCGAAGTCCTGGAGACAGCGGTGGAAGTTCACCGGATCGTTGCGATGGCCCCAGAGCATGTCCGTCTCGACGAGGTTCGTGAAGACAAGGCCCTGGTCCAGCTCCTGGAGAAGCTCTTCGGTCTGGTTGATGCCGTCGACGTTCGAGCGCGTCGGGCGGGACTCGTCGATGTCGATGCCGGCAAAGATGTCCCGGATCTTTCCGACTGCGTGCACCTTCATCCCGGCTTCCCGGATCAGCGTCAGGTAGTTCGGCGTCTTCGGCTCCAGTGACCAGTCGTGTCGATCGGGCGTCCGCACGTAGTTCCCCGGCTCGCCCTCGAAGGGTCGCGCGATCACGCGACCGACCGCGTCCTTGCCGGTGAGGATCTCGCGGGCGATCTCGCAGCCACGGTAGAGCTCGTCGAGCGGGATCGTGTCCACGTGCGCGGCGATCTGGAAGACCGAGTCCGCGGACGTGTAGACGATCCATTTCCCGGTGCGCTGATGCTCCTCGCCGAGCTCCTCGATGATCTCGGTCCCGGATGCAGCCTTGTTGCCGAGCACGCCGCGGCCGGTGCGATGCATGAACGGATCGATGACCTCGAACGGGAACCCGTGCGGGTAGGTCGGCAGCGCCGTCGGCGTGACGATGCCCATCAGCTCCCAGTGGCCCGTCGTCGTGTCCTTGCCCTTCGAGCGCTCGACGAGACGGCCGGCGACCGCCGGCGCGCCGGGCTGCGGCGGGCAGCCCTCGAGCGGCTCGACGTTCCCGAGCCCGAAGGCCTCGAGGTTGGGCAGATCCAGGCCCCCGACCGCCCGCGCGACATTGCCGAGCGTGTCGGATCCTTCGTCGCCGAATTCGGCTGCGTCGGGAAGCTCTCCCGCGCCGACCGCATCCAGCACGATGATGCATGCGCGAGACATGAGGCTATTCTAGGTCGGTCATGAGCACCGTCCTCGGCCTCCTCGGCCTCTTCCTCTTCGTCGTCGTGATCACCTCACTCGCGGCGGGCGTGACCTGGCTGGTCGTAAAGCTCTTCCCGCAGCACGAGAAGAAGCCGCAGCCCGAGAGCTCGTAACCGGTCAGACCGGCGACAGCGGTAGGACGTCCTCGAGCGGTGCGTAGTCGAGGTCGTGCGCTTCGGCGACGGCTTCGTACGTGATCTTGCCGTCGAGGACGTTGACGCCTCGCGCAAGTGCCGGGTCGCGCGCGACGGCTTCGGGCAGGCCATGGGTCGCGATCGCCTCGACGTACGGGAGCGTCGCGTTCGTCAGGGCCTTCGTCGCCGTGATCGGCACGGCGCCGGGCATGTTCGCGACGCAGTAGTGCGTCACGCCGTCGACGACGTACACCGGCTCCGAGTGCGTCGTCGGGCGCGCGGTCTCGAAGCAGCCGCCCTGGTCGATCGCGACGTCGGCGATCACCGACCCCTGCTTCATCCCGGCGACCATCGACCTCGTGACGAGCTTGGGCGCGACCGCGCCCGGGATCAGCACGGCGCCGATGACGACGTCCGCCTGCGCGACCGACTCCTCGATCTGGAGGCTCGACGACATGAGCAGCGTGACCCGGCCGCCCAGCACCTCCTCGAGGTGTCGCATGCGGTCGATCGAGCGCTCGATGATCGTGACGTTCGCGCCCAGTCCGAGCGCGATGACGGCGGAGTTGTAGCCGACCATGCCGCCGCCGATGACGACGACCTGTCCGGGCGCGACACCCGGCACTCCGCCCAGGAGCAGGCCGCGGCCGCCGAGCGGCTTTTCGAGAAAGTACGCGCCGGCCTGGGCCGCGAGCCTGCCGGCGATCTCGCTCATCGGCGCAAGCAGGGGCAGCGCCCGGTTGCTCGTCTCCACCGTCTCGTACGCGACCGCCGAGATCCCGCTCTCGACGAGCGCGTTCGTCAGCTCTTTGTCCGCGGCGAGATGCAGGTACGTGAAGAGGACGAGCCCGTCGCGGAGCCGGCCGTACTCGGCGGCGATCGGCTCCTTGACCTTGAGCAGCAACTCGGCGTCTCCCCAGACGTCGTCGACCGAGACGATCTGCGCGCCCACCGCCTCGTACGCGTCGTCGGGGAACGCGCTGCCGTCGCCCGCGTTCTGCTCGACGAGGACGTCGTGGCCCGCGTCCGCAAGCTCACGCGCGCCGGCCGGGGTCAGCGCGACGCGGTATTCGTCGGACTTGATCTCTTTGGCGACGCCGATCTTCATCGCGAGCCGGGCAACCCTACCTTCCACACTCTCGGCGCACTCTCGCTCCAGACACGTCTGATTTTCGCGGATAGGATCGAATCGGTGGGTGGCCCGCGGCCGGCCCCCGGGGTGTGCTGTCCGGAAGGGTCAGGTCTGGGCGAGCCGTTCGACGAGCTTGCGCTCGTCGGGGCCGAGCCAGGGCGGAGTGCCTGCGGCCGCGTTCTCGCGCGCATGCTCCGGGTCGCTGGTCGCGGGGATCACGGCGGCGACTCGCTCGTCCGAGAGCGCCCACTTGAGGAGCGCCTGCGGCCACGTCTCGATGCCGAACTCCCGCAGCGGGGCGAGCTCCTCCGCCGGCGGCGGATTCGGCAGCCGCGACTTCTCGCCGAGCGGGCGCATGACGATCACCGCGACGCCCAATTCCTCCGCGAGCGGCAGCAACTCGCGCGCGGACTCCTGCTCGAGCGGGTTGTACGGCACCTGGAGCACCGAGAAACGACCCGTCCTCAACGCACGGGCGAGCTCGGGGAACGCGGACGCCTGCCAGTGCGTGACCCCGATCCGGTCGATCCGCCCGGCGTCTCGCTCCTCCTCGAGCCACGGAAGATGCTCTTCCCAGCTGACGAGGTTGTGCACCTGCTCGATCTCGACGCGGCCGAACGAGCGCAGTTGGTTCTCGAACTGCGCCCGCCCCTCGTCGACCGACGAGGTCCAGATCTTCGTCGCGAGCACCGCCTCGCCGCGGCGCGGCTCGAGCGCGACACCGAGCGCCTCCTCGGAGCCGTACATCGGCGAGGTGTCGTACAGCCGATAGCCCGCCTCGCTCGCGGCATCGACCACGCGCCGGGCGAGCTGGACGTCGGCGTCGAACGTCCTCGACGTCCCGAGGCCGATCACCGGGCCAAGCGCGCGCTCCTCCATCTACACCAGCTTGCCACGCGCCAGCCTGCCCGCGGCGAAGGCGGATGCGAAGAACCATGGATCGTCGTCGCGCCCGCGACCCATGTGTTCGAGCGGAAGCCCCTCGCACGCCTCGCGCCAACCGGACGCATCGACATCCTCGCGCTCGTCGAGCCACTCCGGTGCCTCGAGACCCGAGGGCCACGCGACCGTCACGTCGCCGATCGCGAGATCGAGGACGGCTCGAGTGTGATGCGAGACACCTCGGTGCCGCTCACGCGGGTCGCCGTGCGAGACACGGACCGCCATCACCGGAGCGCCGCCGAGCGCACTGGCCGCATTGGCCGCCTCCGCCGCGGCAAGCCCTCCGTGTCCGAGCGGCGAGCCGGTGCCCACGATGCCCGGGCCAATCGAGCAGATCGCGACCTCGAAGCCGCGCGCGGCGGCCCAGGCGAGCGCCGACGCGACCCCGACCGCCTGCGCGTCACCGCCGACGGATGCACCCGAAGCGATCGCCGTCTCGACGAGCCCCCGTTCCTTGAGCGCGCGTAGCGAGTCCGAGAGCGCGACCGGCAGCGCCCCGCCGGCGAGCTGAACGTACGAGACCCGTACGCCCTCCCCCACACCCGCCGCGGTGGGCACGACCTGCGAGTGCAGCGAGCAGCAGACGACGGGCATGCCGTCCAGGCTCTCTGCGAGCTCACCGTCTTCCTCGACGAACCGCACGGCCGCCTGCACGGGTGTGTACGGCAGCGTCATCACGTGCGCGTCCGGCGCGGCCTGGAGACCGAGCCCGCGGGTGAGGTTGGCGTGCAGCACGTCGAACCCGCCCGACCCGAGTCCGAGCTCGCGCGCCTGCACGTTCACGAGCACGTCGTCGCCGACCTCGACCGGGCCGGTCAGCCGCGGATACGCGACGCACGCCTCGCCGTCGACCTCGATCCGCGCGAGCCCGTCCAGCTCCTCGACGACCGCGGTCACGGTGCCGCGTTGCAGGCTAAGCGGCATCCTCGCGGGCCACGTCCACGAGCGCGAGCGTGACGTCGACCATCCGTTCGAGGTCGGTCACCGCGATGTGCTCGTCCGGCGTGTGGATCTCGGCCATCCCGTTCGCGAGGTTGACGCAGGCGAGGCCGCGCTCGTTGAAGACGTTCGCGTCCGCTCCGCCCCCGCTCAGCGTGAACGACGGCATGAACCCGGCCCGCTCGAGCCCCGCGCTCGCGATCCGGACGGCCTCGTCGTCCCGCTTGAATCGATAGCCGTTGTAGCTCTTGTGCACCTTGGTCTCGACCTGGCAGTCCTCGAGGCTCGCCGCGAACGTGACCGACTCGAGCATCTCGCGGACGAGGTCGGCGAGCTTCTGCGGATCGTGCGAGCGCACGTCGGCCAGGAACGTGCACCACTCGGGGACGATGTTGCCGGCGGTTCCTCCGTTGATCACACCAACGTTCGCGGTCGACTCCTCGTCGATGCGACCCAGCTTGAAGTCCGCGATCGCCTTCGCCGCGGCCGCGATCGCGGAACGACCCTCCTCCGGGTACATGCCCGAGTGCGCGGCCCGCCCGTGGACCTTCACCTCCATCGAATGAGAGTACGGCGCGCCGAGAATCACCTCGCCGATCGGCGCCGCTTGGTCGTAGACGTACCCGATCCGCGCGTGCAGCCGTTCCTGGTCGAACGCGGCGGCGCCGTGCAGGCCCGTCTCCTCCATCGGCGTGAAGAGCAGCTCGAGCCCACCGTGCGGCCGGTTCTCCGACAGGATCCGGCGCGTCGCTTCGAGCATGACCGCGACGGCGGACTTGTTGTCGGCGCCGAGGATCGTTCCCGCCGAGTTTCGGATCACGCCGTCCTCGAGCACCGGGTCGATGCCCGCTTGCGGCGGAACCGTGTCGAGGTGAGCGCACAGGAAGAGGGGTGTCCCCCCGTCCGTCGCCTCGATGCGCGCGTAGAGGTTCCCCGCATTGGAGCCGATCCGCGGTCCGGCGTCGTCCTCGCTGACGTCGAGGCCGAGATCGCGCATGTACGCGGCGACGCGATCGGCCACGGCGCGCTCGTCACCGGGCGGGCTCGGCAGCGCGGCGAGCTCGGTGAACAGCGAGACGAGGTCGTCGTGCGCCACGCCGCGATCTTAGGTCGGACTACGCGCTCGTGACGGCTTGCACGGCGGTTCGGTCCGCAGCGCGCACCGCGGCCGCTCCGACGAACTCGCGGAAGAGTGGAGCCGGCCGCGTGGGCCGAGACTTGAACTCCGGGTGGAACTGGCTGGCGACGAACCACGGGTGGTCGGGCAGCTCGATGATCTCGACGAGGCGCCCGCCCTGGAACGTGCCCGAAATGACGAGCCCCGCCCTGACGAGCTGGTCCCGGAAGTCGTTGTTGACCTCGTAGCGGTGCCGGTGCCGCTCGAGCACGATCGCCTGGCCCCCGTACGTCTCGCGCGTGCGCGTCCCGTCCGCGAGCTCGACCGCCTGGGCGCCGAGGCGCATCGTGCCGCCGAGATCCTCGATCTCCTTCTGCTCGGGCAGGAGGTCGATCACCGGGAACGGCGTCTCGGGGTCCATCTCCGTCGAGTTGGCGCCGTCGAGGCCGACGACGTGGCGTGCGAACTCCGAGATCGCGACGTGCATCCCGAGGCAGATGCCGAGGTACGGAATACCGCGCTCGCGCGCGACGCGGCAGGCGAGGATCTTCCCCTCCCAGCCGCGCGACCCGAAGCCGCCGGGAACGAGCACGCCGTCGACGCACTCGAGCTCGGCCTCGGCCTCCTCGAGCGACATGCCCTCGGCGTCGATCCAGCTGACACGGATGCCGCAGCCGTGATGGATGCCCGCGTGCTTGAGCGCCTCGTGCACGGACAGGTACGCGTCGTGCAGCTTCACGTACTTCCCGACGAGGCCGATGTTGACCTCGCCGCGGCGCTCGGCGATGCGCTCAGTGAGCTCGGCCCACTCGCCGAGCTCGGCCGGCTTCGTCACGAGCCCGAGCTTCTCGCAGACCATCTCGTCGAGCCCTTCGGCCTGCAGCTCCTGCGGGACCAGGTAGACGTCCGGCACGTCGCGGTTGACGATCACCGCCTGAGGCTCGAGGTCGGCGAACATCGCGATCTTGTCGCGCAGGTCGCTGGCGAGCTCGTCCTTCGTGCGGCAGACGACGATGTCCGGGTGGATGCCGATGCGGCGGAGCTCGTTGACGGAGTGCTGCGTGGGCTTCGTCTTCAGCTCGCCGGCCGAGTCGACGAACGGCACGTAGGTCACGTGCAGGTAGAGCACGTTCTCGGGGCCGGCCTCGCGCCTGAACTGGCGGATCGCCTCGAGGAACGGCAGCGACTCGATGTCGCCGACGGTCCCGCCCACCTCGCTGATCACGA
This sequence comes from uncultured Actinomycetes bacterium, assembly GCA_963850415.1. GTDB lineage: Bacteria > Actinomycetota > Thermoleophilia > Gaiellales > Gaiellaceae > VAXT01. The sequence goes on along the minus strand of CAWKLE010000002.1, from coordinate 571,981 downwards.
CGTCGGTGGGCGTCGCGTCCGACGCGCGGCGGATCCGATCCTTGATCTCGTTCGTGATGTGCGGGATCACCTGGACGGTGGAGCCGAGGTACTCGCCCTTCCGCTCCTTGCGCAGCACCGCGTACCAGATCGAGCCCGACGTGTGGTTCGCGTTGCGCGAGAGGTTCTCGTCGATGAAGCGCTCGTAGTGGCCGATGTCGAGATCGGTCTCGGCGCCGTCCTCGGTCACGAAGACCTCGCCGTGCTGGAAGGGGCTCATCGTCCCGGGGTCGACGTTGATGTACGGATCGAACTTCTGCACCTGGACGCTCAGGCCGCGCGACTTGAGCAGGCGGCCGAGCGACGCCGCGGTGATGCCCTTCCCGAGCGACGAGACGACCCCGCCGGTGACGAAGACGTACTTCGTCGGCGTCACGCGGGCCGCCCGAGGCGGTCGAGCGTGCGCAGGCCCGGGGTGCGCTCGATCAGCGCACCGAGAGAGCGACGTTCACCGAGGAGGGTCAGCCCGGCCAGCGCCCCGATCGCCAGCCAGCGGCTTCGTTCCGTGAGTCGACTCACGGAACCCAAGCCTAGCATCGCGCCCAGCGCGTTCGATCCTGCATCTCCGAGCATCACCCTCTCGCGGAGATCGTATGGCAGCAGGAAGACGGCGCTTCGGGCCGGCGCTCCGACGAGGAGCGCGCCGGCGAGGTAGGCCTTCAGCGCACGGCCCGGACGCGTGTCGAGTTGGTTCACGAAGTTGGCGCTGAGCCCGACCAGGAGCGCGCCCGAGAGCCTGCGCGTCGCGAGCAGACCGACCAGCGGGATGCCAACGAGCTTGAGGACGCCGGTCGTTCGTCCCGCCCGCACGTGGCGCCGGAATCCGCGCTCCGGCCCCGACCAGAGGTCGTCTGCGAGGCCGATCGCGGCGACCGCGGCAACCGCGGGGTCGCGGCGGAGTGCGAGCGTCCAACCGACCACGGGTAGGCGCAGACCCCGGTGGTTGACCGCGAGCGGCCCAACGGCAAGGACGGTGTCGACGAGCTGCAGTCCGCGGTGGACGAAGCCGCGGACGTCCCGGCCGGTCTCGTGATGCGAGAGCGGGAGCTCGAGCTCGGAGACGCGGAGGCCCGCCCGCGCGGCGTCGATGGTCATGCGCACCTCGCAGCCGAAGCCGGCCGCGACGGGAAAGGCCCGTTCTCGCGCCGCGGCGCTCAGGTGGCGCTGCCCGGACAGCGGCTCGCGGGCCGCGATGCCGGAACGCATGCGAATCAGCTCGCGCGCCAGGGCCTTGGCGATTCCGAAGCCGCCGCCACGACGCTCCGCGAACGCGGCCACGGTCAGGTCGTCGCCGGAGCCAGCGAGCGGGCCGAGGTCTCCGACGAGGTCGGCGTCGGCCAGCACGAGCGAGCCTGGCGGGGCGGCCTGCTCTCCGAGCGTGAGGGCCTGTCCCTTCCCACGCCTGGGCAGCCTCACGACGCGCGCGCCCGCTCGTTCCGCCTCCTCGGCGGTTGCGTCGCGTGAGCCGTCGTCGGCGACGATCACCTCGGCGCCCGGGAACTGCTCCCTGAGTGCCGCCACCGCCCGCGCGATCGTGCCCCCCTCGTCGCGTGCGGCGACGAGGACCGCGGCCGGGTCAGCCACCCGGTTGCGCTTCGATCGGCGGGACGATCCCGTCGTCGGCGCGGGCCTTGAGGCCGTAGTTCCCGGCCGAGCCGCCGGCGAGGAGCAACGCGAGTGCGAGTCGTCCCGCCGGCGCTTCGATGTCGTCCACGGTCGACATCCCGTTCGCGCTCCACGTGGGAACGGCCGACCGGCTGACGCCTGAGGGCTCGACGCCGACCGCCGGCACCGCGGCGTCGCCCAGACCCGCGTAGAGCCCCGAGAGGAACGTCGCCGTCGGACCGCTCTGGGGCTTCACCGTCCGTGCGACGATCACTCCGTCCACCGGCCTGCGGAAGCTCCCTGCCTTCTCCTCGACGAGCTGCGACGTGAGCGCGTCCCAGGCGGGCGTGTCGCCGCCGTGCACGAGCTCGTGCGCAAACTCGCGGCCGAGGCCGTCGAGCCCCGCCGTCTTGTATTGGGCCAGATCTCCGTCGAGGTGCCCGTCGAGGTTCGTCGGGTCGATCGGAACCTTGAGCGCGCGAAGGCGCATCGGCGCAGCCCCGCCGGAGTCCGAGACCGCCTGCTCGATCTGCTGCCTGACCCCGGGGTCGACCGGGCCGACGAACAGAACCGCGACGCGCTTCCCGTGGAGCCGGTCCGCGATCAGCATCGGATACGCGTTCTTGATGAACGCGCGCAGGGCCGTGTGCTCGCGCGAGACCTTGGCGCGGCCCTCGGTCGCCGCGTTGAGCTGGGCCTCGAGCCGGTTCACGTCGCTCTTCAGAGCGTGCTTCTCCGCGTCGTCGACTTTTCCGCTCATGGCGACGCCGACCAGGATGCCGATCACGAGCGCGACGAAGACGGCAGCGAGAGATGCAACGTGGTAGCGGAGGTCGAACATGGGCGTCTACAGAGTTGCAGCAGTCTGGCAAAGGGCGTGCAGTCGGGCGAGAGCCTGGCGGGGCAGAGGTCGCAGGCCCTCGAGTATCGCGCGCGCACCGGGGCTGTCGATGGTCAGGGTCGCGCGCGTCATGCCGTCCGCGGCGGGCTCGAGGAGGAGCTCGGCGGTGAAGCGCTGCTGGACGTCGTGCCACGCGAGGCGCCGTTCGGGGTCGACGCCCGTGATGACGATGGTGCCCTGAGACTCGGGCCGGCGGAGCAGTCCGATCGAGCCGCCGCGAACGACCTGCCAGCGGGCGCCTTCCTCGAGGCCGCGGCGGTCGGGACGGATCGACGCGTAGGCCGGCCACCAGTCGGCGAGGTGCTGCGGCTCGGCAAGCAGCGCCCAGACCTCAGAACGGGTCGCCAGGAGCTCGGTCTGTGCCTCGATGCGCACGGCCAGGTGATTGTCACGATTCCGGCGCGGTCCGGGCACTGACGTGTATGCGTTTTCTCGATAGGCTCGTCGTGGGGAGGAGGTTGGCAGTACCGGTCCTAAGGAGCGCGCGACTCAGCGCAGGCCGACGAGCTCGAGGAGCCGCGTTCCCAGCAGGTCGATCAGCTCTCGGAGGTCCGGCGACGCGAGCACGGCGGCCAGGATCGCGCCCAGGCCCGCGGCGATGAACGCCACCAGCGGCCAGACACCGACCTGCCGGCTCACGAGCCGCGAGACGCCCTTCGCGTCGACGAGCAGTTCCCCCACTCTGAGCCGGGTCAGGAACGTCGACGACATGCCGGCCCGGTTCCGCTCGAGGAACTCGATCATGTTGAAGTGCGTGCCGACGGCGACGATCAGCTCGGCGCCCTTCTCGTAGGCGAGCAGCAGCGCCACGTCCTCGCTGATTCCAGCCGCGGGAACGACCTCGTACTTCACGCCGAGCCGTTCGGCGCGCTCGGAGCCCGGCGCATCGCCCGCCTCGTAGGCGTGGATCAGAAGCTCGGCCCCGCTCCGCAGCGCGCCGTCGGAGACCGAGTCCATGTCGCCGACGATCACGTCCGGCCGGTACCCGGCCTCGAGCAGCGCGTCCGCGCCGCCGTCGACCGCGATCAGCACAGGCTTGAAGTCCCGGATGTACGGGCGCACGATCCTCAGGTCGCGCTTGTGCCCCGGCCCGCGGGCGACGACGAGCGCGTGCCGGTCGCGAAAGCGCGTCCGCAGCGTCGGAAAATCGATCCCCTCTGACAGGAACCGCCCTTCCTCGCGGAGGTAGCGCATCGTGTTGTCGGCGAACGACTCCAGCGCCTCGGTGACGCGGCTCTGCTGCTCTGCAAGCGCGGCTGCGAGCTCGTCGGCTTCCAGCGCCCGCCCGGAGACAACGCACGTGCCGTTGCGGTAGAGGCTGGAGCCGCGCACGGTCAGCAGCTCCCCCTCGCCCACGTCCTCGAACAACGGAGCGCCCTGTGCGTCGATCAGGCGCACGCCGCCGCGCACGAGCAGCAGCGGTCCCGGATTTGGGAACCGACCCGTCTGGGAGGGGGCGACGTTGACGACCACTCGCACGCCCGACTCGATCAACTCCTCCGCCGAGACGCGGTCGAGATCGGTGTGGTCGATGATCGCGATGTCGTCGGGTTTCAGCCGTCGCGCGAGGTTCTTCGTCCGGCGGCCGAGCCGTGCCGGCCCCGTGTGTTCGACGAACGTTCGCAGCGTGGTCATCGCACCGTTTGCAGGAACTCCTGGCCCCCGAGCATACGGCGGACCTCCTCCTGCCTGCCGTCCTCGTCCAGCTGCTCGATGCGCGTGTGCGTCGGATCGCCCGGGATCTTCTGGACGCTGAAGTGGCGGTCGGCGACGGTCGCGATCTGCGGCAGGTGCGTGATCGTGATCACCTGCGCCCGCTCCGCCAGGCGCCGCAGCGTCTCGCCCACCGCGTGCGCCGTCTCGCCGCCGACTCCCGCATCGATCTCGTCGAACACCATCGTCTCGCCCCCGCCGACGGCCGCGATCGCAAGCGCGATCCGCGAGAGCTCGCCGCCCGAAGCCGTCTCCGCGACCGGCGCGAACGGGAGCCCGGGGTTGGCCCGGATCAGGAACGAGACCTCGTCCGTCCCGGTCGCGCCCGGCTCGCGCTCCCCGAGCTCTGCGCGGAACTCGCCTTCGCCGAGGCCGACGCCGTGCAGCTCGGCCTCGACCGCGGTCGCGAACGGGCCGCTCGCGGCGCGCCGCTTCTTCGCGAGCCGCCCAGCCAGCTTCGCGTTGCGCTTCTCGGCCGCCGCGAGCGCAGCGGCAGCCGCCTGCAATGGATCGGCGCCGTCCTCGAGCGCGGCCAGCTCGGCTCGCGCTTCGGCGGCGAGCGCGAGCAGCTCCGCGTAGGTCTCGCATCGGAAACGCCGCTTGGCGTCGGCGATCCGCTCGAGCTCGGACTCGACCTGCTCCAGCCGATCGGGCTCGGTTTGGAGGGAGTCGAGGAAACGCCGCAGCTCGAGCGTCGTCTCGTTGAGCCGGAGCTCGGTGTCGCGCAGCTCACCCGCTGCCACCTCGAGCTCCGGCGCGATCCCGGCGACCGCGGCGAGAGACCGCTCCGCTCCGCCGACGAGAGCCGACGCGCCCTCCCCCTCGTCCGGCGCCAGCGCCGCCACGGCCCCGCCCGCGGCCTCCGCAAGCTCCGTCACGTGCCTGAGCCGCTCCCGCTCCGCACGCAGCGAGCCCTCGGCGTCGTCCGTCAACCCGTCCGTGTCCTCCACGAGGGCGCGCAGCTCGGCGAGCCGCGACTCCTCGGCCGCGGCGCCGCTGCTCAGCTCGTCGTGCCGGCGGCGAGCCGCTCCGAGCTCGCGCCACGCCAGTCGCAGCTCCGCGCGCAGGCGCAGCTGCTCCTCGCCTGCGAACGCATCGAGGACGTCCAGCTGGTACGAAGGGCGCGCGAGCCGCCGCTGCTCGAACTGGCCGGACATCGCGATCAGGCGCTCCGCTGCGGCGGCCAGGTCCTCCCGTGCCGCGCTCCGGCCCCACGCGTAAGCGCGCGTCCGGCCGTCGGCAAACACGCGCCGCGCCAGGACGAGCCCTTCCTCGTCCTCAGGCCTCAGCTCCGCGAGCGCCTCGAGCTCGTCCTCCTCGAGCAGCCCTGCCGGCACGTCGAACTCGGCCTCGACGTACGCCTCCTCCGCCCCGGGGCCGACGAACGCTGAATCGCCCTTCGCGCCGAGCAGGAGCCCGATCGCCTGGGCGAGAATCGTCTTCCCGGCGCCGGTCTCGCCCGTGATCGCGTTCAAACCCGTTCCCGGCTCGAGGTCTGCCTCGCGGATGAGGACGAGGTTCTGAATGAGGAGCCTACGAAGCAAAGGTTTCCCGGTACCTCCTGAAAAAGGTCGCCTCGGGCAGGTGTGCGAGCCGTGTCCGCTCGGCGCCGAGCCTGGCGACGACCCGCTCCCCGCCGGCGAGCTGCGTCACGGCTCGGCCGTCGACGAGCACCTGGGCCGACACGTCGCGAGTCCGGTTCTCGATCTCGACGTCGCTCCCGCGTGGCACGACGAGCGGCCGGGCGTGCAGCGAGTGCGCCGCGATGAAGGTCACCGTCTGCGCGTCGATCCCCCAGACGAGCACCGGCCCGCCGTTCGAGAGGTTGTAGCCCGTCGAGCCGGACGGGGTCGAGCAGATGACGCCGTCGCAGGGGAGCACGCCCAGGTCTTCCCCGCCGATCGTCCAGCCGAGCTCGATCATGCGCCCGATCACCGAGGAGGCGATCACGACGTCGTTCACCGCGACATGCTCCTCGCCTCGCGCGTCTGCCTGCAGCGTCGGCAGCTCCGCAACGAGGTACTCGCCGCCGAACGCGCGCTCGAGCCCCGGCTCGAGGTCGCTCGCCGCCATCGACGTGAGGAAGCCGACCGTGCCGTAGTTGACGCCGATCACAGGCGGCCCGGACCCGAGCGTGCGCTTCAGCGCTCGCAGCATCGTGCCGTCGCCGCCGAGCACGACCACGAGGTCGGCCGCTCCGAGATCGCCGTCCGGGGGACGGTCGTGCTTCTCGGCCTCGTCCTCCGGATAGACGAGCTCGACGCCGCACTTGCCCGCGACGCGCTCGAGGCGTTCGAGCGCCTCGCCGATCACCTCCGGGTAGCCGTGGGTGACGACCGCAGCAGTGCGAACGGGCTCAGCTGACGGCGTCTTCGATCCAGTCGTCGAGCTCATCGGGCAGCGAGGGGTCTTCGTGGTGGACGAGGTGCAGGAAGAACTCCCGGTTCCCCTTCGGGCCGGGCAGGCCCGAGTCTACGACGCCGAGCAGCTGGGCCGGCCACGCGAGGGCTGCCTTCGCGACGTCACGGAGCACGCGCCGGTGCACGTCCGGGTCCCGGATCACACCGCCCCGGCCGACCTCCTCGCGACCGGCCTCGAACTGCGGCTTGACGAGGACGAGCGCCTCCCAACCGGGCCTCGCGAGCCCGAGCGCCGGCGGCAGCGCGGTGCGGACGCTGATGAACGAGACGTCGCAGGTCACGAGGTCGGGCGCGAACGGGAGCTCGGTCAGCTCGCGGGCATTCGTGCGCTCGAGCACGGTCACGCGTGGATCGTTGCGCAGCCGCTCGTGGAGCTGCCCGCGCCCGACGTCGAGCGCGATCACGCGCGCCGCGCCGCGCTGGAGCAGGACGTCCGTGAAGCCGCCGGTCGAGGCACCGACGTCGAGCGCCTCCCGCCCGGCCGGGTCGACGTCGAGCTCGTCGAGGGCGTGCGCGAGCTTGTCCCCGCCGCGCGACACGAACCTCGGCGGCCGTTCTACGACGAGCTCTGCCGCTTCGTCGACCTGCTGGCCGGCCTTCGCGTAGCCGTGGACGAGGCCGGCCATCACGAGCGCCTGCGCCTGAGCACGGCTCTCGGCGAGGCCGCGCTCGACGAGAAGAACGTCCAGGCGCTTGCGCATCGCGCTCAGGCTAGCTTGCGGCTGCGCGCCTTTTTAGGCCCGAAAGGAGCTCGTCCAGGAGAGACGTGTCCGCAGGGATCGCGTCCAACTGCGTACGGGCGCGGCCTTCGAGCTCGTCAGCGAGGTCATGCGCTCCTTCGCGCCCGAGCTCGGCGGCCAGGCCGTCACCGTCGAGCACGTCGTCCACGACCTGGTAGAGGAGGCCGAATTCGGAGGCGAAGCTCCGCCACGGAGCTCGCTCGGGGTCGGGCACCTCGGCGACCGCAAGCGCGCTTCGGACCGCGGCCTCGAATAGCCGTCCTGTCTTCAGCGAGTGGCGATGCGCGAGGTCGCCGTCGTCGCCGCGCACGTCGTCGAACTGACCGCCGATCATGCCGACGGCCGCTCGGGACAGCTCGTGGGCCACAGCGGTGGTCGGATACGAGAGCGCGAGCTCGAACGCCTGCGCGAGGAGCGCGTCGCCGTTCAGGATCGCCGTCGCCTCGTCGAACTGGACGTGCGAGGTCGGCCGCCCGCGGCGGAGGTCGTCGTCGTCGAGCGCGGGCAGGTCGTCGTGGACCATGCCGAACGTGTGCACGAGCTCGACGGCAGCGGCCGCGGGCAGCAGTTCCTCCAGGCTCGCCCCGACGGCCTCGCCGGTCGCTAGGCAGAGCACCGGCCGGATCCGCTTGCCCCCGCCGTCGAGGCTATAGCGCATCGCCTCGGTCAGCGCGCCCAGCTCGTCCGCGAACGGGAGCTTCGCAAGGTAGGCCTCGACCAGATCGCGCAGTGCTTCGACGCTACTCGGCGGCATCGCGGCGCGCCTGCTCGAGCTCGGCCTCGACCTGTTTCGCGATGTCCGCGAGCTCGGCGAGGATGTCGATCGCCGCGTCGGGGTCCTGCGTCGCCTCGAGCCGCTCTCGAGTCTTCTCGAGCCGCTCCAGGAGCTCCTCGGCGCGCTTCAGCGCCTCCTCGGCCTGGCTCACGCGACGTGCTCCCGCGCGATCCGCCCGAGGATTCCGTTCACGAGCCGGCCCGCCTCGTCGGAGGCATACCGCTTCGCCAGCGTGACCGCCTCGTCGATCGCCACCTCGACCGGCACCTGGCCGCGGTCGAGCTCGAAGATCCCAATCCGCAGGACGTTTCGCTCCAGCGCGCCGAGCCGGTCCGCGGGCCACCCCTCGGAGGCGGCCGAGAGCCTCGAGTCCAGCTCGTCCGCCTGCGCCGCGACGGCCTCGGCGAGCTCACGCGCGAACGGATCGACCTCGCCCTCGTACAGCGACGCGAGCGGCTGCCCGGTCACGTCCCACTGGTAGAGCAGGAAGAGGGCAGTGCGCCGGGCTGCTCTGCGCCCAGCCATCAGCCGGTGAGCGCGGGCAAGCGGCGGCCCGCCTCCTCGAGGAAGCTTGTCGAGTACCGGCCCGTCGCGAACTCCTCGGTGCGGAGCACGTCGCGCGCCGCGGCCGCAGTCGTCGGCACGCCCACGACCTCGAGCTCGGCGAGCGCGCGCAGAGCGCGGTCGATCGCCGCTGGACGATCGGCGTCCCAGACGACCACCTTCGCGAGCAGCGAGTCGTAGTTCGGCGGGATCACGGCGCCGTCCTCGATGTGCGTGTCGACGCGGACGCCAGGCCCGAGCGGCGGCCGGAAGCGCTCGATCCGCCCGGGGACGGGCAAGAACTCGCGGGCCGGATCCTCCGCGTTGATCCGGATCTCGATCGCGTGGCCGCTCCGCTCCGCGCGGCCGGTTGCCGACAGGCGTTCGCCGGCGGCCACCCGCAGCTGCTCGCGGACGAGGTCGATCCCCGTCACGAGCTCGGTCACCGGATGCTCGACCTGCAGGCGGGCGTTCAGCTCGATGAAGTAGAAGGAGCGGTCCGCCCCGAGCAGGAACTCGAACGTGCCTGCATTCTCGTATTCGACCGCGCGGGCCGCACGCTCGGCGGCGTCCTCCATCTGCGCACGCGTCGTCTCGTCGAGCGCGGGCGACGGCGACTCCTCGATCAGCTTCTGGTGGCGGCGCTGGATCGAGCATTCGCGCTCACCGAGCGTGAGCACGCCGCCGTGGCCGTCGGCGAGAACCTGGATCTCGACGTGCCGAGCAGGGACGATCGCCTTTTCGAGGTAGAGCCCCGCCTCGCCGAACGCGGCCTGGGCCTCGGCGGCAGCTGTCTGGAACGCGCCCTCGAGCTCGTCGGGCTCGCGAACCGTGCGCATGCCCTTTCCGCCGCCACCCGCGACGGCCTTGAGCAGAACCGGGTAGCCGGCCTCATCCGCGGCCGAGCGCGCTTCCTCGAGCGTGGTCTCGCCTTCGGTCCCCGGCACGACCGGGACGCCGGCGGCGACCATCTCCTGCTTCGCGGCCGCCTTGTCGCCCATGCGCGCCATCGTCTCGGCCGTCGGCCCCACGAAGACGAGCTCGTTGTCGAGGCACGCCGCGGCAAAGGCCGGGTTCTCGGAGAGGAAGCCGTAGCCGGGATGGATCGCCTCGCAGCGCGTCGTCGTCGCCGCGGCGATCACCGAGGGAATGCGGAGGTAGCTCTCGTTCGGCGGGGCCGGGCCGATGCAGACCGCCCGGTCGGCGAGCCGCGTGTGCAGCGCGCCCTCGTCCGCGGTCGAGTAGACGGCGACGGCCTCGATGCCGAGCTCGTGGAGCGCGCGGATTACGCGAACCGCGATCTCCCCTCGGTTGGCGATCAGGACGCGGTTGAACACCTAGAGGGCGTCTAGTGGGCGTGCAAGGACGGGTTCGAGGTCGAACAGGGCCTGGCCGAACTCCACCGGCTGCCCGTTCTGGACGTGGATCGTGCGGACGACGCCCTCGATCTCGGCCTTGACCTCGTTCATCAGCTTCATCGCCTCGAGGATGCAAAGCGTCTGGCCGGGGGCGACCGCGTCGCCTTCCTCGACGAACGGTGGCGCGCCCGGTTGCGAGGCGCGATAGAAGGTTCCGACCATCGGCGCCTCGATCCGGATCGCCCCGTCGTCGGGCGGCGCTTCCGCAGACGGCTCGACCGGAACGGCCGGCGCACTCGGGGCAGGCTCGCTCGTCGGCGCTTCGACCGGGGCCGGCTCGTCGGTGCGGCGCACCGAGACCCGCGTCCCCTCCTCCTCGACGGCGATCTCGGCGATGCCCGTCTCCTGGACGATCCGCACGACCTCGCGGATCCGCTCGGCCCGCGTCTGGTCGACTCCACCGCCGAGCAACGACTCCTCGCCGCTCGAGCGGTCGCGAATCGCGCGCAGGAGCGGCTCGGCCTCGTCACCGAAGAGCGCGAGCAGGAGCAGCTCCTCCTCGCTCGCCGCAAGCCCCTTCGCGTCGTCCCGCACATCGGCGAGGAGTAGTGGTTCGTCGTCGCGGTCCGCCTCCCCCGCGACGAGAGACACGGCCCGCTGCACGGTCGGGTCGATCTCGCCCGGCGGCGTCCCAAATTGCCCCTGGAGCAGGTCGCGCAGCTCGTCGACGACGGTCTGGTAGCGCGTCACCGAGAGGACGTGGACGATCGCCTGAGACGCGATGATCTGGCCGATCGGGGCGGCCAACGGAGGCGAGCCCGCCTCGCCGCGGATGACGACGAGCTCGTCGAGCACCTCGTCCAACCTGTCGGTGGCGCCGTACGCGCGGAGCCGGGTGTCGATCGATGCAACGAGCCCGGCGGGAAGCTCGTGCTGCGCAGCGCGGACCGCGATCCGCGGGGCGAGCGGGGTCATCGGCCCGTCGCCGAGGTACTCGTCGACCAGCTCCGCCGCCTGCCACATTCCGTCGACGTCGACTCCGGTCTCCATGCCCGCGCCCGAGAGCGCGCTCGCGAGCGCTTCGCCCGAGACGCGGTGAAGCATGAGCGCGATTGGATAGACGGCGCAGGCGACGAGGTCCGCGCCGGCCCGGGCCGCCTCGAGCGCCGCAGCGAGTCCGCTGCCCCCGGCGCCCTGGCAATACAGCCCCACCGGAAGGCCGCTGGCCTCGGCGAGCGCGTCGACTAGCTCGTTGGCTCGGTACGGCTCGAGCGCGCTGGAGGGATCGTGCAGGAGCACGCGCGCAGCTCCGAGCTCGGGCAGCTTCTTCGCCTGCTCGACGAGGTGCTGCGTCTCTCCGCCCTGGCCGGGGCTGTAGATCAGGCCCGCGTCGAACTCGCGCTCGGCCGCAACGATCGCTTCGCCGGCTTCGCGCAGGTTCGAGACGTCGTTCAGCGGGTCCTCGAGCCGGAAGACGTCGATCCCGCTCTCCGCCGCGCTCGCCACGAACCGGCGCGCGAAATCTCCACCGACGGGACGGGAGCCGACGAGGAACCTTCCGCGGAGCGCCATTCCGAGCGGCGTCTTGGTCCGCGCTTTGAGCGCGCGGATCCGCTCCCAGGGGCTCTCGACTCCGCCGCGCACCGCTGTGTCGAAGACGCCGCCGCCGGAAACCTCGAGGTACGCGAAGCCGACGCCGTCGAGCAGCTCGGCGAGCCGCAGGAGATCCGCGGTCGGCATCCGCCCTGCCAGCGGCTCCTGGCTGAGCAGCCGAATAGTCGTGTCGACGAGCGCAGGCACCTGGAGAGGGTAACTCTCCCTAGGCTCTGGAGATGTACCGGCCTTCTCTTGGATCGACCTTGATCCGGTCGCCCGTGTTCACGAACAGCGGCACCTGAACGGTCGCGCCCGTCTCGAGCTTGGCCGGCTTCGTCACGTTCGAGACGGTGTCGCCCTTCACGCCCGGCTCGGTCTCGGCCACGGCCAGCTCGATCGACGACGGTAGCTGCAAGCCAGATGGCTTGCCGTCAACGGTCAGCACCTGAACCTGCGTCGACGGCGGGATGAACTGCAGGTCCTCGGCAACCGAAGCTCGCGGCAGCGAGAACTGCTCGTACGTCTCGTCCTCCATGAACACGACGTCGTCACCCGAGTCGTAGAGGTACTGCGCGCTCTTCACCTCGGTGTGCATGCGCTGGAACTTCTCGCCGGCGCGGAACGTCCGGTCGACGACGGCTCCGCTGTCGAGGTTCTTCACCTTGGTGCGCACGAATGCGCCACCCTTGCCCGGCTTCACGTGCTGGAACTCGACGATGCGCCAGACGCTGCCGTCGAGCTCGATGTGCATGCCGTTCTTGAACTGGTTCGTGTTGACGACCTCGGCCACGGCGGACAATCTAGTCGAGAGTTCGCAGCTCCTTCGGGAACGTGGTCAGAACCTCGGGCTCGCCGTCCGTGACGATGACGAGGTCCTCGATGCGGATCCCGCCCAGGCCGGACAGGTAGATGCCCGGTTCGACGGTGACCACGTTGCCGGCCTCGAGGACGCTCCGCGACTCCTGAGCCAGGCGTGGATCCTCGTGGACGACGAGGCCGATGCCGTGCCCGAGGCCGTGGCCGAACGCTTCGCCGTATCCCGCGGCGGCGATCCGGTCGCGCGCGGCGGAGTCGACTCCGGGCCCCGATGCACCGGGCCGAACCGCTTCGAGCGCGGTGAGCTGGGCGTCGAGACACACCTCGTACGCGTGCTTCAGCTCGCCCGGGAGGCTTCCGGTCGCGAAGGTCCGTGTGCAATCGGAGCAGTAGCCGTCGACGATGCAGCCCGCGTCGACGAGCAGCGTCTCGCCGGGCTCGATGCGGCGATCGCTGAGCTCGGTGTGCGGCTTGGCCGCGTTCGCGCCTGACGCCATGGTCACGGGGAACGAGACGCCTTCCGCATTCGCCTCGTGCAGGAACTGCTCGAAGCGCCAGGCGAGCTCGCGCTCGGTGCGGCCGACGACGTCGCCCTCGTCGGCGAAGCGTTCGAAGGCCGTATTCGCGATCTCGGCCGCCCGCCGGATCGCGTCGAGCTCGTCCTCGTCCTTGACTGCGCGCAACTCCTCGACGAGGCCGTAGCGGGGGACGGGCTCGATCCCGCCCGCGTGGAGTCTCGAGTAGCGCTCGAAGCTGAGCGAGGTCGCCTCGAACCCGATCTTCCCGGCCAGCTGCTCGGACAGCGTCTGGAAGAGGTCGCGCTTCGCGTCGACGAACTCGAAGCCGTCGATCGCGCGGGCCGTCTCCGCGTACCGGAAGTCGGTGTAGAGGCGGACTTGCTCGGGCTCCACGACGAGGGCTGCGTTCGAGCTGGTGAGGCCGCACAGGTAGCGGACGTTCGCGGGGTTCGAGACGAGAAGCGGCTCCTCGAGTTTCTCGCGAAGTCTGTCGATGCGGCCGTTCACGTTGCACCGAGGAATTCGAGCGCCTCGCGGTAGCCCTCGGGGCCGTGGCCGAGGATCCGCTTTGCCGCGAGCGGCGCGATCACGGACACGTGGCGCCACTCCTCGGGGCGCTCCTCCGGATTCGAGAGATGCACCTCGACGATCGGCCCTGCATAGAGCTCGAGCGCATCGTGGATCGCGTAGCTGTAGTGGCTCCAGGCGCCCGGGTTGACGATCACGCCCTCGGCCCAGTCGAGCGAGTCGTGGCAGAACTTCACGTACTCGCCCTCGCTGTTCGTCTGGCGGCAGCGGACGGTGTGGCCGAGCTCGCCGGCCCACGCTTCGATGCGCTGCTCGAGCTCGTGCAGCGAAAGGCCGCCGTAGATCGCCGGGTCGCGCCGGTCGAGGATGTCGAAGTTCACGCCGTTGAGGACGTCCACGCGCACGGCGGGAGCCTAGTCGGCGATCAGCTCGTCGAGCGCGCTCCTCACATCGGTCTCGGGAACCTCGGTCACGAACCCGCCCTCGTCGCCCAGGAGCACGAGCCGGAGCCTGCCCTTCTTGTCGCGGAGCAGCGCGTCCCAGGCGCGCTCGCGGTCGACACGCACCGGCCCGGGTGCGAGGACCTCCTCGACGACATCGGTCGGTCGACCGGAGAGGCGTAGCGCCGCGAGCAGCCCGAGCGCGACCGCATCGCCGTGCCGCAGCGTGTACCCGGAGCCCGCCTCGAGCGCGTGCGCGAACGTGTGGCCGAGGTTGAGGATCGCGCGCCGCCCCTCGCGCTCGTACGGGTCGGAGAGAACGACTGCGCTCTTGAACGCGACGCAGGCGCGAATCAGCTCCGCCTCTGGAAGCTCCCAGACCGCGCTTCCGGCCAGCAGTCCGGTCTTCACGACCTCCGACATGCCCGCCCCACGTTGCTCGGCCGGCAGCGTCGAGAGGAAGCTCGGCTCGATGAGCACCTGCTGCGGGAAATGGAACGCGCCGGCGAGGTTCTTTCCGTCACCGGTGTTGATGCCCGTCTTGCCGCCGATCGCCGCGTCGACCATCCCGACGAGCGTCGTCGGCACTGCCACCCACCGGACGCCGCGAAGATGCGTTGCCGCGACGAAGCCCGCGACATCGGTCGTCGAGCCGCCTCCGAAACCCACGATCCAACCGTCGCGGCCGATCCCGAGCTCGCTCCACAGACGATCGACCACCGCCAGCGTCTTCGCGTCCTCCCCACTCGGGACGACATGGGTCGTAACCGGCGCGAGCTCCAGTTCGTGCAGCGGCGCGACTCGTCCGTCGACGATGAGCGCAGCGTTGTCGGGCAGCCGGATCGAGGGGCCGATTCCAAGCGACGCCAGGAGGAGCGACTGGACGTCTTCGCCTTGGCCTTCGGCGACTCGGTCGTAGAGTCCCGCACGCTCGTCGTAGAGCCGCCCGAACTGCTCTCGGTCCCGAGCCAGTGGACGGCCGGATTCACCGACGCGCGACCAGGCGGTGTCGACGTCGACCGGAACCCACGCCACGAACGCGGTCCGCGCGAGACGCTCTTGGGTCTGCTCGGAGAGAACGGCTCCGCCTCCGAGAGCGATCACCGACGTCGGGCCTGCAAGCGCCTCCGCGACGACCTGGTCTTCGATCCGGCGGAATTCGGGCACGCCGCGCTCGAAGAGCTCGCCGATCGGGCCGAAGCGCTTTTCAATCTCCTCGTCGGTGTCGACGAACGGGCGATTCGTCAGGCGCGCGAGCTCGCGGCCGAGCGTCGACTTCCCCGCGCCCATGAACCCGATCAGCGCGAGGTGCTTGTCTACCGCGCCGACCACGGGATGCGCTCGAGGTAGGCGCCGTGTGCTGCCACGAAATCGCCGATCGCGTCGCCGCCGAACTTCTCGCGGGCCGCACGGGCGAGCTCGAAGGCGACCGACGCTTCGGCCACGACGGACAGGGCTTCGACTGCCGCGACGTCGCTGCGCTCGACCAGCGCCTCCGCCGCTTCGCCGGTCTCCAGGTCGGCCGAGCGGAGAGGGCGCATCAGGGTCGGCAGCGGCTTCATCGCGGCGCGGACGACGACCTCCTCGCCGTTCGACACGCCGCCCTCGACGCCGCCTGCCCGGTTCGTCTCGCGGTAGTAGCCCCGCTCGCCGCGAAAGATCTCGTCGTGGGCGGCCGAGCCGCGCTCATGAGCCAGCGCAAAGCCGTCGCCGACCTCGACTCCCTTCACGGCCTGGACGCCCATCAGCGCCGCGGCGAGGCGAGTGTCAAGCCGGTCCTCCTTGGACGCGTACGAGCCGAGGCCCGGCGGCACCCCGCGCGCTCGCACCTCGACGACGCCGCCAACCGTGTCACGGTCCGCCTTGGCCGCGTCGACGTCGCCCATCTCGAGCATCGAGCCGGCGACCTCGATTCCAATCTGCGCGAGCAGCGCCTTCGCCACTGCACCTGCCGCGACCGTGACCGCGGTCTGACGAGCGCTCGCCCGCTCGAGCGCGTTCCGCGCGTCGTCGAGGCCGTACTTGAGCGTCCCCGCCAGATCGGCATGCCCCGGACGAGGCAGCGTCACCGGCTTCGTCCCCTTTCCGGACGGCTCGCCCTCGGGTGGCCACGGGCTCATCCCCCACTCCCAGTTCGCGTGGTCGCGGTTCCGAACGAGGAACGCGAGCGGCGTGCCGAGCGTGCGGCCGTGCCGCAGGCCGGCGATCATCTCGATGCGGTCCTGCTCCAGCTTCTGCCGAGGACTTCGTCCATACCCCTGCTGGCGCCTGGCGAGGTCGGCGTCGATCGCGTCGCGGTCGAGCTCGAGCCCGGCCGGCAGGCCGCTGAGGATCCCGACGAGCGCCGGGCCATGCGACTCGCCCGCCGTTGCCAGCCGAAGCGTCACGCGGACAAGCCTACGGCTCCTCGCATCATCTCGACCGGCGCCGGGACTCCCGTCCAGAGCTGGAACGAGGCCGCGCCTTGAGCGACGAGCACTTCGAGTCCCGTGATCACAGTTGCGCCCCCGGCCCGCGCCGCGACCGCGGTCGCAGTCTCCGGATACGGAAGATCGACGAGGGTCTGTCCCTCGCCGGCTTCGACGAGCACGTCGTCGCGCTCGGACGTCGCGTTGACGATCAGGTCGGCACCGCCGATCTCGGGCGGCCAGTCCGACTTCCGCGCGAACACTCGAGCCGCAGGCAAGGCCGCACGGAACGCGAGCGCTGCGCCGCCGGCGCCGAGGATCACCGGGCGCTCTGCCTCGAGGCCCTCGAGCACAGCCGCGTCGGTCGAGTGCCCGACGATCCGGCCGTCCTCAAAGACGAGCGTGTTCACCGACGCGAGCTCGGTCTCGGCGAGCGCAGCGGCTGCCTCCTTGTGCGGAGTCGTCACGTTCGCGCCCGCAAAGCCGGCCGCGGCGAGGCCTCGCACCGCGGTCTCGAACAAGTCCGGCGCCACGTCACAGGCGACGTAGGCCCAGTCGAGCTCGCGCTCCGTGAAAGCGACGTTCTGCATCTCCGGCGACAACGACTCAGACACCGGATGCCCGAGCAGGACGACGAGCCGCGTGCGTCCGGTGATCACCCGAAGCCGTGAGCGTCCGCGTACGCCTGGAACTCGGCGTCACTTGCCGTGAAGAAGTGATGCACGTGGTCGGGCTTGCGGACGAAGTACAGGTAGTCAACCTTCGCCGGGTGCGCGGCCGCCTGCATCGAGGCGAGCCCGGGGTTCGCGATTGGCGTCGGCGGCAGCCCCTTGATGTTGGGGTTGCGCGTGTTGTACGGATTCGTGCTCTTCAACTGCGACTCGAGGAGGGGCTCGGTTCCGGGGACGTGCAGCCCATAGCGCGTCGTCGCGTCGATCCCGAGGTTCATGTCTGCGTGGAGCCGGTTGTAGATGACGGCGGCGACGAGTGGGCGCTCCTCCGGGGCGATCACCTCCTTCTCGACGATCGACGCGATGATCAGCACGTCGTAGGGCGTCAGGTTCTTCGACTTCGCGTACGACAGGTCGACCTTGGCCCAGTTCTCCTGGAACGCCTCGAGCTGCCGGTTCACCAGCTGGCGCGAGGTCGTCTTCTGCACGAAGTCGTACGTCGACGGGAAGAGGAAGCCCTCGAGCAGGCGCCGCTTGTGGTCGCCTGCGAACCTGCCGGGAATCTTCGAGCTGGCCGTGGCTGCAAGGTAGGCCCTCGACGAGAGCTTCGGGTTGATCTTCCGCTTGCGGCGCGCGATCTGGTTCACGGCCTTGATCCGCTCGGCCATCTGCGCGCGCGTGAAGCCCTCCGGGAAGATGATCTTCAGCGTGGGCGGAGCGACGATCGGCGCGGGTTTCGCCTGCGGCCGGCTGCTGTCGCGAAACACCCCTGCGACTGCGAACGCCACCCACCCGACGAACGCGAGGCCGAGCGCGAGCAGGACCAGCGCGACGATGCGCCTCGCCACGATCCGGCCGCGCGACGGCCCTGGCGGGCGCTCGGGCGGCGCGGGCGCCGGCTTTACGGGCGCGTGCTGCTCGACCACGTCAGGTAGCTCGACAGCAAATGGGCCGCGGCCCGGGCGTCTTCGGGATGCGTTCCGCCGCTCTGCTCGGCCAGGTCGGTTGTGAACCGCTCGTCGAAGCTCTCCACGGGCACGCTCAGAGTTTCGCGGAGGCGTGAGACGAACTGCTCGGTCTCGGCCGCCTGCTTCCCGGCCTCGCCGCGCATCGTCAGCGGCTTGCCGACGACGACGCGCTCGGCCTCGTGCTCGCGGACGAGCTCGGCCAGCCTCGCGAGGCCGTCGTCGGTCCCGGCCTTCTCGACGACACCGACCGGCCGGGCAACGGTGCCCGTGGGATCGGAGATCGCCACTCCCGTGCGCGCAGAGCCGTAGTCGAGCGCCAGCACCTTCACGACGCGAGCGTAGACGCCAGCTCGCTCCTTCCGATCTCGTACGCCTCGGCGAGCCCGCCGGGATTCTTGCCACCGGCTTCGGCGAGGTTCGGACGCCCCCCGCCCCCACCGTCGATCTTCTTCGCGGCCTCCTTGACGATGGCGACCGCGTCCGCGCCCTGCTCGACCTTCGAGGCGGCGATGTTCACGACGAGATAGGCGCGGCCGTCGTCGACCGAGCCCAGCAGCACGGCGTCAGCCTGCCTCGATTGCCGGATCTGGTCGGAGAGGTCGCGCAGCTCGGATCCCTTCAGCGACCGCACCTCGGCGGTGACGATCCCGTTCGACTCGTCGAGCACGGTCACCTCGGCGGAGCCCGCTGCCTTGGCCTCTTTCGCGCCCTGCTTGCGGAGCTTCTCCGTCTCGGCGCGCAGCTCTTCGGCCTCGAGCGCCTTCCCGTGCAGGTACGCGAACGCCTCGCCGGCGGTCAGCGCCTCGATGCGGCGCGCGCCCGAGCCGACCGAGCTCTCCGACGTGATCACGAATGGGCCGATCTCGGCCGTCCAGCGCACGTGCGTGCCGCCGCAGAGCTCGCGCGAGAAGCCGGGGATCTCCACGACTCGAACCTCGTCGCCGTACTTCTCGCCGAACAGCATCATCGCGCCGAGCTTCTTCGCCTCGTCGATCGGCGTCACGAATGTGTGCACGGGCAGGTTCTCGAACACCCTTTCGTTGACGATGCGCTCGACCTGCTTGCGCTCGTCGGCGGTCAACGCCTGGCCGTGAGTGAAGTCGAAGCGCAGCTTGTCCGGCCGAACCGCTGAGCCGGCCTGGCGCACGTGGTCGCCGAGCACGTCCTGGAGCGCCTTGTGCAGGAGGTGCGTCGCCGTGTGGTTCGCCATCGTCGGGAAACGCGTTCCCCAGTCGACGACGGCGCGCACCCGGTCGCCCTCGGCGAAGCCCTCGCCCTCGAACGTGAGCACCTGGTCGTCGCCGAGCCGGTCGGCCGCGCGCAGCACGGCGCGCGCTCCGGTCTCCTCGTGCTCGATGAAGCCCTGGTCCGTGACCTGGCCGCCGCCCTCGGCGTAGAACGGCGACTCGAACAGCTTCGCCTGGAACGTTCGCTCGTCGAGTTGTTTGTAGGCAGAGACGGCAGTCAGCGTCTCGACCTTCTCGTAGCCGACGAAGTCCGTCGGGTGCCCGCCGATGTCACCGACGGCGCGCGCCTCGGTCGAACGCGAGATCTCGCGGTGCTCGCCCATGCGGCGCGAGAACTCCTCCTCGTCGACCGCCAGGCCGCGGTCGACCGCGAGCTCGCGCGTCAGCTCGACCGGGAAGCCGTAGGTCGCGGCGAGCGTGAACGCGTCGTCGCCGCTGATCGCTCCTCGCGCGGCGACTTCTTCGAACACCTTGAGCCCGCGCTCGAGTGTCTGGGAGAAGCGCTCCTCCTCGGCCTTGATCGTCTCGCTGATGAGGGCGCGGTTCTCGACGAGCTCCGGGTACCACGTGCCCATCTGCTCGACGACGATGTCCGTGATTCGCCAGAGGTCGGACAGGCCGATCGTGCGCGCCTGCTGAACGGCTCGCCTGATGATGCGGCGCAGGACGTAGCCGCGCCCCTCGTTGGACGGCAGCACGCCGTCGCCGACGAGGAACGTCATCCCGCGGCCGTGGTCGGCGAGGATCCGGTGCGCCTTCGTCGCTGCGTCGGAATCTCCGTGCGCGACCCCGCTCTCCCCGGCGATCCAGTCCATGAGCTCCTGGTAGCCGTCGGTGTCGTAGGTCGCAATCACCCCTTGCAGGATCGTCGCGGCCCGTTCGAGGCCCATGCCCGTGTCGACGTTCTGCTTCGGGAGCGGCGTCACGGTGCCGTCCTCGTGCAGCTCGTACTCCATGAAGACGAGGTTCCAGAATTCGAGGAAGCGTTCGCACTCGCAGCCCGGTGCGCAGGTCGGGCGGCCGCAGCCGATCTCCTCGCCGCGGTCGTAGAAGAGCTCGGTGTCCGGCCCGCACGGGCCCGGGCCGCCGACCGACCAGAAGTTGTGCGAGCGGTCGAGGCGGATGATCCGCTCCGGGGGCAAGCCTTTCGCCTCCCAGAGACGGACGGCTTCTCCGTCCTCGCCGAGCCCGAGCTCCGGATCGCCGGCGAAGACCGTGACCCAGAACTTGTCCGGGTCGACCTTCATGTGGTCGAAGACGAACTCCCACGCGAAGTCGATCGCCCCGTCCTTGAAGTACTCGCCGAACGAAAAGTTGCCGAGCATCTCGAAGAACGTGAGATGGAAGGTGTCGAGACCGACCTCGTCGATGTCGGGGGTGCGGAAGACCTTCTGGGCCGTGGTCAGCAGCGGCGCGGGCGGCGTCTCGCGGCCGAGGAAGTACGGCATCAGCGGCTGCATGCCGGCGCTGTTGAGCAGGGTGGAGCGGTCCCAGTCGGGCGGGACCAGTGAGCCGGACGGGTGCCGCTTGTGCCCCTTCGACTCGAAGTACGAGAGGAAGCCCTCTCGAAGCTCGGCGCTCGTACGCATGCGAGTGATTGTACGAGTCGCACTTTTGGCGCACTCGCGTTTCACACGCGCGCGAATTCCCGATTACGATCGCAGCGGGGAGGAGGTGGACGGTGCCTTACTAAGAAGCGCCGCTCAACCGGCGGCGCGTTTCCTCGGCGCCCGCTCCGGCTCCTCGTCACCCGTGTCCCCGATCTCGTCGCGGATCCGCTCGAGGGCGCGGCGAATCAGGCGCGACACGTGCATCTGCGAGATCCCGACCTGCTGCGCGATCTGCGACTGGGTCAGCCCGTCGAAGAACCGCATGTGGAGGATCAGCCGCTCGCGCTCGTCCAACGCCTGGAATCCCGGCGCGAGCATCGCGCGATCCTCGGACACCTCGTACTGCGGCTCTTCGGCCCCGAGCGACTCCAGCGGGTCGAGCTCGCCGTCCTCGTCCTGCCCGCCTCCGGTCGACAGGGAGATCGTGCTGTAGGCACGCCCGCTCTCGATCGCCTCGACCACGAGCTCCTCCTCGACACCCGCCACCTTGGCGAGCTCGGGGATCGTCGGTGAGCGCCCGAGCTGGACGGTCTGCTCCTCGATCAGCTTCGACAGCTTGACGTTCAGCTCCTGAAGCCCGCGCGGCACGCGCACGGACCAGCCCTTGTCGCGGAAGTGACGCTTGATCTCGCCGATGATGTTCGGCGTCGCGTACGTCGTCAGCTCAACGCCGCGGTCGACGTCGAAGCGGTCGATCGCCTTTATCAACCCGATGGCCCCGATCTGCACGAGATCGTCGAGCTGCTCGCCCCGGTACGAGTAGCGCCGAGCCAGCGACCGGACGAGCGACATGTACTGCTCGATCAGCTGATCGCGGGCTGCGAGGTCGCCTTCCTCGTGGTAGCGCCGCAGGAGCGCTCGGTCGTCGACGTCGGTCAGGCCTCCGTCCTCCCCGCCGCCTTCGTCATCTTCAACCAGTCGCCGCCGTTCTCCGCCTCGAGCTCGACGTGATCGACGAGCGCGTCGAGGATGCGGCGCAGGCCGACTTCGTCTCCTCCGTCCGCGGCGAGCTCGGCCCGGACGCCGTCGTTCATCGGCCCGACGAGCGCCTCGATCTCGCCGTCCTTCACTCGGAGCGTGACTGTCACAGGATCGACCCGAGCCCGGTCGAGGACGGTCTCGAGCGCCAGCTGGAGATCCTCGAGATGCTCGATCGTCAGGTTGAGTCGGATTCCGAGGCCGCCCAGCACGAGATGGGCGACGCCGTACAGCGCGCGATCGCGGGGGATGGTGAGGGTGATCTCGTCAGGCGTCACGGAGCGCTTCCCGTGATATGCCCCGCACCGACGACAACGTCACCTTCGTACAAAACGGCCGTCTGGCCTGTGGCGACACCGAAAGCGGGCTCGTCGAGCCGGAGGCGGAACCCGTCGTCGGTCGCCTCGACGTCGGCCGCGACGGCCGGAGAGCGGTAGCGCAGCTTGGCGTCGCCCCGGGTGACCCCTGCGAAGAGGCGCCCGGAGGCGCTCACCTCGCGCCGGGCAAGCGAGGTCAGAGGGCCGATCACGACGGTGTTCGTCTGCGGATCGCTCCGGAGCGCGAAGGCGGGCTCTCCGGTCGCTACGCCGAGCCCTCTTCGCTGGCCCGGAGTAAAGCGCCAGAAGCCGTCGTGCGTCCCGAGCGTCTCTCCCGTCTCGTCGACGACGCGCCCCTCACGGCTGTTCAGGCCGTGCCGCTCGAGAAACTGACGGTAGTCCCCGCCGCCCAGGAAGCACGCCTCCTGGCTCTCGGCGCGGCGTGCCACGGCCAGGCCGGCGCGCTCCGCCTCGGCCCGCGTTTCCTCCTTCGTCTGCTCGCCCAGCGGGAACCAGATCCGCTCCAGGTGACGCGGATCGAGCCGCGCCAGCATGTACGACTGGTCCTTCTGCGGATCGACGGCGCGGGCCAGGAGCGAGCGGCCTCCGTGCTCGACGATCCGCGCGTAGTGGCCGGTCGCCAGCCGAGCCGCACCAGCGCGGCGCGCGAACGCGAGCAACTGCGCGAACCGAAAGCTCCCGTTGCAGCGCGTGCACGGATTGGGCGTCTCTCCGCGGGCGTAGGCGTCGACGAACGGCTGCACGATCGCGACGCGGAACGCTTCGCGGGCGTCGAGCGTGACGTGCGGGAGACCGCGCCGGTGACAGGTCTCGCGCGCCGCGATCACGGCCTCCGGCGAGCAGCAGGCACGCTCCGACGCGGGCGCTTCGGGGTCGATCCAGAGCCGGAGCGTGACCCCGATCGCCGCGGGACCCGCCCGCAGCAGAGCCACCGCGCTGTCCACGCCGCCGCTCATCGCGACGGCGACTCGCTCGGGATCCGCCGCGGCCGAGAAGACCGGGCCGATCGCGTTCGCGAGCGCGTCGACGACGAGTCGCTCGCCGGGGACGGCCGCCGCTTCGAGCATCGTCAGACCGACGAGCGGCGCTTCGAGCCCGTCCGCGTCGGCGTCGACGATCCGGTCCTCGTCCAGGACGAGGCGAACGACCGCCCAGTCGCCATCGCGAGTTGCGTCTCCGACCACTTCGAGCATCGGAGGTCAGGCTATCCGAGCAGGGTTGTGCCCCACCCTGCCGATGATGCCCCGCCGCGTTGCGAACCTGGACGAGCCAGGTGGGTGCCCTGCCCCCCAGGCTTGACGCCTAGTTGGACTCGGGCTCCCTGTGCAGTGATGTTGGTTCAACTATTGCGACGAGGCCACGCACAGAGTCGAGCACGTCCCCACTATACGAACTAGCGCGCGTAGCTCCAGCGAACAGTTACAGGGCGCTCGATGCCGAGGCTCCGCGCAAGCGCAGGCGTCAACCCGAAGCGCGTGCCGGCAGGCCCCGGCCCGGTTGCGACCACCTGCGTCAAAACGTCCTCACCTCCGAAGCCGACGTAGATCTTCGCGCCGCACGGGAGCACGGGATCCGCGAGGCCCATCGTCTGTCGCCCGAGCTCGACGCCGCAGGCCGTGGTCGTGCCCTCGAGGCCGGCCCTCAGGGGAGCGGCGCGCGCCTGGTACCAGTTACCGACCCGCGCCGGGAGCTTCGGGCCCGACGGCGAGTCGCGGAGACGCGAGGCGACGGCGAGTCCGACCAGGGCGGCGAGCAGCAACACGGCCGCGACGGCGATCCCACGTTGTGCACTCGCGGAAGTGAGTTTCACGCTTCATTGTCGTCCCCGGCCGGCTCCCCATGCCGCTGGCGCGAGCCGAAGAGGATCCATTTGCGGCGTGGCCGAGGTTGCAGCGGGTCAAGGCGATACTCGACCCGCCGCTCATCTGCAGTCGCGAATGCCGTCGGTCCCGCGGGCTCGGCCGGCGCAGGCTCTTCGGCGGCAGGGAACTCAGCCGCCTTCGGCTCCTCCACCTGAGCCTCGGCGGCAGGAGGTTCGACGACCGTGACCTCCTCCGGGGGCGGAGTGGGCGCAGGTGGTGGGGGTGGCGGCGGCGGCGACGCGTCGTCGACGGCCACCTCGCCGACGCTGACGCCGGCGACCGCGGGCTCGAAGCCGCGCATCATCGTCGACTGAGACTGCCGCCACGCGAAGTACTCGATGAGCGACACGAGGAGCCAGCCGACGAGCATGACGAGGACGATCAGCAACGGCTCGAGATCGGCGAGCCCCACGACGACGGCGAGCAGGACAAGAAAGCCCGCTTCGAGCACAAATCGCGGCCCAAGTGCGGTCGGCATCGCGGGAAGACTAATCCGCGGCGGTCGGCTTCGGCTCTGGCTTCAGCTGGATCCCGAGCTCGTCGAGCTGTTCGCTCGCCACCTCGCTCGGCGCGCCGCTCATCGGGTCGAAGCCGGCCTGATTCTTCGGGAACGCGACCGTGTCCCGCAGGTTCGACTCGCGGGCGAGCACCATCAGCAGCCGATCGATGCCGAAGGCGATGCCGCCATGCGGCGGGGCGCCCATGTTCAGCGCGTCGAGCAGGAAACCGAAACGAGCCCTCTGCTCCTCGGGCGAGATGCTCAGGATGTCGAAGACCTTCGCTTGGAGCTCCGACTCGTGGATCCTGAGCGACCCACCGCCGAGCTCCTCCCCGTTGGCGATCAGGTCGTACGCGACCGCGAGCGCGCGGCCGGGATCCTTGTCCAGCATCGGCTCCGACCCGGGTGCGGGCCGGGTGAACGGGTGATGGGCGGCCGCCCAGCCGCTCTCCTCCTCCGACCAGTGGAACATCGGGAAGTCGGTGACCCAGGTCCAGCGAAACGCCTCCTCGTCGACGAGCCCCAGCTCGAGCCCGAGGCGCGACCGAAGCGCACCGAGCACGCGCGCGACCTGATCCGGCTCGTCGGCCCCGAAGAGCACGGTCGAGCCCGGCTCGGCGCGGAACGCCGCGAGCTCCTCCGCGGACAGGAACTTCGCGATCGGCGAGCGCGCCTCACCGTCCTCTCCGTAGACGATGTACGCCAGCCCCTTCGCGCCCCACTCCTTCGCGAACTCCTCGAGCCGCTCGAGATCGGCGCGCGAGTACTCCTGCGGGACGGTCAGGTAGCGAACGGCGGGGGCGCCTGCGAAGACCTTGAACTGCGAGCTCCGCGTGAGCTCGGTCGCGTCCTCGATCTCGAGCCCGAAGCGCAGGTCGGGCTTGTCGGAGCCGTACCGGAGCATCGCGTCGGCGTAGGTCAGCCGCTGGAACGGGATCTCGAGCTCGACGCCGATCGTCTCGCGCCAGATCGCCTGCACCATCTGCTCCATCAGGGCCATGATGAACTCGACGTCCGGGAAGGCCATCTCGACGTCGAGCTGCGTCAGCTCGTTGAACCGATCCGCGCGCAGGTCCTCGTCTCTGAAGCAGCGCGCGATCTGGTAGTAGCGCTCGAAGCCCGCGATCACGAGCAGCTGCTTGAGGATCTGCGGCGACTGCGGAAGCGCGAAGAACTTGCCCCTCTGGAGCCGGGACGGAACGAGAAAGTCGCGGGCGCCCTCAGGCGTCGGCTTGAAGAGAATCGGCGTCTCGATGTCGAGGAAGCCGGCCCCCTCCATGACGCGCCGGATGATCGAGACCATCTGCGCACGAAGCCGAATGTTCCGTTGCAGGCGCTCACGCCTCAGGTCGAGCCAGCGGTAGCGGATGCGCAGCGTCTCGTCCACGTTCTCCTCGTCGAGCTGGAACGGAAGCGGCGGGCTCGTGGAGAGGATCTCCAGCTCGTCGACCTGGAGCTCGACCTCGCCGGTCGGGATGTTCGGGTTCACGTTCTCGGGCGCGCGGGCCGCGACCTCGCCGGTGGCGCGGAGGACGAACTCGTTGCGGATGTCGTGCGCGGCGCTGGCCGCCTCCGGGGAGCGCTCCGGGTTGACGATGAGCTGGCCGACGCCGGTCGAGTCGCGCAGGTCGACGAACACGAGCCCGCCGTGATCGCGTCGGCGCGCCACCCAGCCGGCGAGCGTGCGTCGTTCGCCAACGAGGTCGCGGCCGATCTCGCCCGCGCCGAGGTCGCGCCAGCTCACAGCGAGTCCACCGCCTCGGCGAGCGAGGAGAACTCCACGTCCTGCTCCTGCGGGCGGCGGAGCGTCGCGCCGTCGGAGCGCACGATCACCGTCGCCTTCGCGCCCACGCGTCCAGCCTGCGTGAGCTGGCCCTTGAGCGACCGGCCCGCGTAATCCGTTTCGGCCGCGCGTCCGGCGCGGCGGAGCTCCGCCATCGACGCGAGCACGGTCGGCCGCGCAGCATCATCCTCCACGGCGAAGAACACCTCGACCTCGGGCTGGGCAGGCTCGGTGCCCTGCTCGGCGAGCGACAGGACGAGCCGCTCGATGCCGCTCGCGATCCCGACGCCCGGCGTCGGTGGGCCGCCGATCTCCTCGATCAGGTAGTCGTAACGCCCGCCGCCCGCAAGCGACAGCGCTGCACCGAGGGCGCTCGCCATGAACTCGAAGGTCGTGCGCGTGTAGTAGTCGAGCCCCCGGACGAGGGTCGGGACGAGCCGGTACTCGACTCCGGTCGCGTCCAGGTAGCCGCGCACGGCGTCGAAGTGGGCCTGGCATTCGGCGCAGAGCGACTCGCCGATCTTCGGCGCCCCGGCGAGCGCCTGCTGAACCGCTTCGGGCTTCTGCGGCAGGTTGTCGAAGACGCGCAGCGGGCTCGTCTTCCGCTTCGCGAGCGTGTCCTCGTCGAGCTGATCGGCATGCTCCTCGAGCCACGCGTTCAGCTGCTCCAGATACGCAGGGCGGCAGTTCCGGTCGCCGATCGAGTTCAGTTCGAGCCACCAGCCGTCGATGCCGAGCCTCCGCAGCAGCTCGGCGTAGAGCTGGATGACCTCCGCGTCGAGCGCAGGATCGTCGGAGCCCATCGCTTCGACGTTGAGCTGCCAGAACTCGCGGAACTTCCCGCGCTGGGGCGCCGCATAGCGGTACATGGGCCCGATCAGGAATGTCTTCACCGGCTGCGGCTCGCGGTAGAGGCCGTGCTCGACGTACGCGCGCGCCACCGAGGCCGTTCCCTCCGGACGGAGCGTCAGCGAGCGGTCACCGCGATCGGTGAACGTGTACATCTCCTTCTGGACGACGTCGGAGCCTGCGCCGGACGTGCGCGTGAAGAGCTCGGTGTCCTCGAAGAGCGGCGTCGTGATCCGCCTGTAGCCGTACGTCGAGCAGACGTCCTCGGTCTCGCGGATCACGCGTTCCCAGAGCGGCTGCTGCGCGGGCAAGACGTCCTGTGTGCCTCTCGGCGCCTCGAACTTCACGAGACGCGGAGCTCGTCCAGGAACGGGTTGCGCTCGAGCTCTGCACCGAGGGTCGTCTCGGGGCCGTGGCCGGAGTAGACGATGGTCTCGGGCGGGAAGCGCTCGACCAGGCCGCGGATTGACTCGACGAGCGTGGCCCAGTCGGCGTGCGGGATGTCGGTCCTCCCGACGGAGCCGGCGAAGAGCACATCGCCGGAGAAGAGCGCGCCGTCTGCGAAGTAGGCGACGTGGCCTGGCGAGTGCCCCGGGACGTTGAGCGTCTCGAAGGAGATCCCGCCGAGCTCGAGCGTCTCGCCGCCGTCGAGCAGAACGTCCGCGTTGTACGGCTGGAGCGGGATCTCCGGAAACCAGTTCTCGGGCTGCGCGAGGACGGGCGCCTCCAGGCGGGGCATGTGCACTTTTGCGCCGGTGCGGGCCGCGTAGGTCGCGACGCCGCCGAGGTGATCCCAGTGCGAGTGCGTGATCAGGATGCCCGCGCAGAGCTCTGGGAGATCGGGCGTGTCCGCGCCGGGATCGACGACGACCGCCTCCGCGGAGGCGTCGAGACGGACGACGTAGCAGTTCGTCCCGACCGGGCCCAGCTCGTGCCTTTCCACCAGGAGGCTCATGACGGCGAGTCTAACCGTGGCTCCAATCGCGGTCCGGAGGCCGGATAGGATCGTGTTGTGCGCAGCTGGCGACTGCCGGAGATCGAGACGCCGGACGGAAGTCGATCGCCCGTCGTCCTGCATTCCTCCGACGAGGGCCGCGCCGTCCTGATCGGGCTGCTGCCCGGACAGAAGCTCGGAGATCACCAGGTCAAGGAGCACGCGTTCCTCGTCGTCGTCGACGGCACCGCGCAGATCGAGTCGGCCGGAGAGACGCTGGAAGCGGGTGCCGGCACGATGGTCGCCTTCGATCCAGACGAGCGGCGCACTGTCGGGAGCGACTCCGGGGCGAAGATCCTGTTGGTGCTGGCACCGTGGCCCGGCGAAGGCCACTACCGCGGCGATACCGTGCCCTAGCTCTTCCCCTGCGTGCGCCGCTGGAACGAGCGGTAGAGGAACGAGTCCATCACGTAGCTGAACGGAAGGAAGACGAGCAGGAGGAAGACGGTGCGGAACACCGTCGCTGCGAGCGGCTCGCCGTGCTCGAGGAGCCTGATCGTGATGAACATGAGCGGCGCGAAGATGAGCGCGCGCTTTCCGACCCGGTTCCACGACGGGGGCTCGACCTTGCGGCCGCTCCGCGTTCGGACCGGTCCTTTCCCGTTCTTGCTCTTCGAGGGGCCTCGGTCGGGCTCGTCGACCTCGACCTCGCGCCCCTCGTCGTCGACGTAGACGTACTCGTACTCGTGGCGGCGCTCTTTCTCGCGCCGGCGGCGCTGCTTGCGGGTTGGCACGAGACCTAGCCTAGCGCCGCCACTCGAGGCGACCCGACCGTACGACGGCGCTCACGACCTCGCCGCCGACGTGGTAGGCGAGGTGCCGCCAGTCAGGCGCGCCGAGCAGGACGAGATCCGCGTCATAGCCGGGCGCGAGCCTTCCGATCCGGTCCGCGCGGCCGAGCACGTGAGCGGCGTTGACCGTCACCGCACCGAGGGCCTCGCCCGGCGAGAGGCCGAGTTGCGTGCAGGCGAGCGAGGTGACGATCGGGAGGCTTTCGCAGAAGGCGCTGCCTGGATTGAAGTCGGTCGCCAGGGCCACCGCCGCGCCGGCGTCGACGAGCGCGCGCGCCGGTGGCATCGGCCGACCGAGGACGAGTGCGGCGACGGGCAGGAGCACGCCGCTGACGGCGCTGCCCGCAAGCGCTCGAACGCCTTCGTCGTTGGTCGCTTCGAGGTGATCGACGGAACGTGCGCCGAGCTCGACGGCGAGCTGGATCGCTCCCTGGTCGGAGAACTGATCGCCGTGGAGTCGAAGAGCCAACCCCGCCTCGCTGCACGCCTCGAGGTACCGCCTCGCCTGGTCGCGATCGAAGGCGCCGCGCTCGAGGAAGACGTCGGCCGCCTCGGCGATCTGCGCGGCTTCCGGGAGGACCTCCGCGAGCGCGAAGTCGAGATATGCGTCGGCGTCGCCGTACTCCGGAGGCACGGCGTGTGCGCCGAGCCAGGTCGGGATGCCGCCATTGGCCTTGATCGCGCGCAGGGACACGAGCTCGGTCTCGCGGTCGAGCCCGTAGCCCGACTTGGCCTCGAAGGTCGTCGTGCCGGCGTGGAGCATCCACTCGCGATGCCTGCGTACCGCCTCGCGGAGCCGGTCCTCACCGGCTGCGCGGGTCGCCTCGACCGTCGACAGGATGCCGCCGCCCGCCGCGTGCAGCTCCTCGTAGCTCGCTCCGCGCGCGCGCAGCTCGAACTCTGCGGCCCGGTCGCCCGCAAAGCACGCATGTGTGTGGCAGTCGACGAGCCCCGGGAGCGCGCACAGCCCGCGCCCGTCGATCTCCTCGACGTCCCCCTCGAGCGCAGCGAGATCGGCCATCCGCCCCACTTCGACGATGCGGCCGGCCTCGCACAGGACGTACGCGTCCTCGACGACATCGACCTGTCCGAGATCGGCACCGCGCAACGGCGCCCCGGCACTCGCAGGGGTCACCGCCTGGGCGAGGTCGCGGACGAGCAGTCGCGACGGATGGTCCGCCGAGCTCACGCTCCGCGCGGTGGAGGCATCGGAGGCTCGAGGCCGTGCTCCGCGGCAGCCTCGACCGCGTCCTCGTAGCCGGCGTCGAGGTGCCGCAGGACGCCCATCGCCGGATCGGTCGTCAGCACACGCTCGAGGCGCTCCGCCATCTCGTCGGTGCCATCGGCGACGACGACCATGCCCGCGTGGATCGCGTTCCCGATCCCGACGCCCCCGCCGTGGTGCACGCTGACCCACGTCGCTCCCGCGGCAACGTTGACGAGCGCATTCAGGATCGGCCAGTCGGCGATCGCGTCGGAGCCGTCCTTCATCGCCTCGGTCTCGCGGTATGGCGAGGCGACAGAGCCCGCATCGAGGTGGTCGCGACCGATGACCACCGGCGCTTTGACCTTGCCCGTCCGCACGAGCTCGTTGATCGCGAGCCCGGCGCGCGCACGGTCACCGAGCCCGAGCCAGCAGATCCGGGCGGGCAGGCCCTGGAACTGGACTCGCTCCGGCGCGAGCTCGAACCACCGCTGGAGAAGGTCGTCGTCCGGAAACAGCTCCTTCAAGCGAGCATCGATCGTCGCGATGTCCTCTTCGTCGCCGGAGAGCGCGGCCCACCGGAACGGGCCGATGCCGCGGCAGAAGAGCGGCCGGATATAGGCCGGGACGAAGCCCGGGTATGAGAAGGCCTCCGTTACGCCGGCCTCATACGCCTCCCCGCGGAGATTGTTGCCATAATCGAAAACATAGCTGCCCGCCCGGACGTACTCGAGCAGCCCCTCGACGTGGCGCGCAATCGACTCGCGAGCCCGGCGGAGGTACTCGTCGGGGTCACCGGCGCGCAACGCCGCGGCCTCGTCGACCGACAGCCCAACAGGCACATACCCCTCGAGCGGATCGTGCGCGGCCGTCTGATCGGTGACGAGGTCGAAGTGCTCGCCGCGGGCAGCCAACTCGGGAATGACCTCGGCGGCGTTGCCGAGCAGACCGACCGAGAGCGCACGCCCTTCGCGCGCCGCGTCGCGAACGAGGGACACGGCCTCGTCGAGCGAGTCCGTCGAGCGATCGAGGTACCCGGTCTCCAACCGGCGCTCGATCCGGGACGGGTCGACCTCGACGCAGAGCATCGCCGCGCCCGCCATGGTCGCCGCGAGCGGCTGGGCGCCGCCCATGCCGCCGAGCCCGGCCGTGAGGATCGTCCGCCCAGCGAGGTCGCCGGCGCCGAAGTGCTGCTCGCCGGCCGCCGCAAAGGTCTGGTACGTGCCCTGCAGAATCCCCTGCGTTCCGATGTAGATCCAGCTTCCAGCCGTCATCTGGCCGAACATCGTCAGGCCCTCGGCCTCGAGCCGCCGGAACTCGTCCCAGGTCGCCCAGCGCGGGACGAGCAGGGCGTTCGCGATCAGAACGCGCGGCGCTCCCGAGTGCGTTCGCAGCACGCCGACGGGCTTCCCGCTCTGCACGAGGAGCGTCTCCTCGTCGCCCAGCGTCAGCAGCGAGCGGACGATCGCACGGAGCGCGTCGTGGTTGCGCGCGGCCTTCCCCGAGCCGCCGTAGACGACGAGGTCGCGGGGCCGTTCGGCGACCTCGGGGTCGAGGTTGTTCAAGAGCATCCGGAGCGGAGCTTCCGTCGACCACGACCTCGCGTTCAGCGAGGTGCCGCGCGGCGCGCGGATGTTGCCCAAATCGCCGCAGAGCGACTCGACGGTCCTGTCGAGCGTGTCGATCGCCGTCACGGGGACTCCTGCTCATCTTCGAACCGCATCCGCTGCCTGAACTTCCACCACGCGTAGCCGGTCGCGATCAGGAAGCAGGCGAGCGCGACCGGGATCGCGACCATCACGTTGCCGCCGGTGAGCGCGACGATGACGACGAACAGAATCGCGACCCCCGCGTAGAAGAGCGCGCTGTCGCGGAACGGCCGCTTCGGGATCGGGGTCTTGGGAAGCGTCAGCGCAGCCCGCCTGCCTCGGCCTCGACGGCCGCGATTGCCGAACCGTCCCGGATCGCCGCCGCGATCGCCTCGATGTCGTCGGCCAGCGAGCGGTCGTCGCCGAGCCTCGGCGACACGGACCGCACGAGCTCGCGCGTCGCACGCGGGCCGACTCCGGGCTCGAGCGGGGCGTGGAACTCGACCGCCTGCGCACCCGCGAGCAACTCGATCGCGACCACGCGCTCCGCGTTCGCGAGCACCTGCCACGCCTTCAGGCCCGCCGCGTTGCCCATGGACACATGATCCTCCTGGCCGGCGCTCGTCGGGATCGAGTCCACGCTCGCAGGATGACTGAGCGCCTTGTTCTCGCTGACGAGCGAGGCGGCGACGTACTGCGGGATCATGAACCCGGAGTTGAGGCCGCCGTTCGACGTGAGGAAGGCCGGCAGCCCGTCGGAGAGCGCGGGATTGACGAGCCGTTCGGTTCTCCGCTCCGAGATGCTCGCCAGCTCGCTGACCGCGAGGGCCAGGACGTCGAGCGCGAACGCCACCGGCTGGCCGTGGAAGTTCCCGTTCGAGAGCACGACGCCGTCCTCGGGAAAGACGAGCGGGTTGTCCGTCGCGGCGTTGAGCTCGACGGAGGCGGTCCGGGCGACGTGCTCGATCAGGTCGCGTGCGGCGCCATGCACCTGAGCGGCGCAGCGGAGCGAGTACGCATCCTGGACCTGATCGCACCATCGGTGTGCCTCGCCGATCGCAGAGCCGTCGAGCAGCGCGAGAATGTTCGCGGCGGCGGCGGCCTGGCCCTCGAGCGGCCGGAGCTCGTGGATGCGCGGCAGGAAGCTGTCGCGCGAGGCCTGCAGCGCGTCGACCGACAGCGCACAAGCCACGTCGGCCGCTTTCGCGAGGCGCCTTGCACGCACGACCCCGAGCGCCGCGAACGCGCCCATGAACTGCGTGCCGTTGACGAGCGAGAGCCCCTCCTTCGCCTCGAGTCGGAGCGGCTCGAGCCCCGCCCGCGCCAGCGCGTCGCCGCCCGCGAGCAGCTCGCCGTCGAACCACGCCCGCCCTTCGCCGACGAGCGGAAGCGCGAGATGCGCCAGTGGAGCCAGATCGCCGCTCGCACCCACCGATCCGCGGCTCGGCACCTGCGGGACGACGTCCCGGCCCAGGCAGTCGAGCAGGAGCTCGGCGACCTCGACCCGTGTGCCGGAGTAGCCCTTTGCGAGCGTGTTCGCTCGCATGACCATCGCCGCGCGCACGATCTCCCGTGGATACGGCTCGCCGACCCCGCAGGCGTGGCTCCGCAGTAGGCGCAGCTGGAGCTCTTCGGCCAGCTCGCCGGGGATCCGCGTCGAGACGAAGCGCCCGAAGCCGGTCGTGACGCCGTAGGTCGGCTCGTCCTTGCGCAGCGCGTCTTCGACGACCGCGCGCGCCGCGGCGAGCTTCTCGCGGGCCGAATCGTCGAGCTCGGCGGCGCCGCCCTCGACCGCGACGTGCCAGACGTCGTCCGGGGTGAGGTCCTCCCCGGTCAGGCGGACCGCAGTCGTCCGAGCCATGGCGAGCCAGTCTAGCCCTCTCCCCGCGCGGTAGAACACGCGCGTGAGCGAGTCCTCGACCGCGACTCCGGAGGAGCTACTCCCGCAGGAGCCCGCCCGGCCGGAGCGGGCGTCCACGCTCTTCCGGCGCCGCGACTTCCGGAGGACGTACGCGGCGGTCGCGGTCAGCGAGCTCGGTGACGCCTTCCAGTACATCGCGCTCATGTGGTTCGCGCTCGTCGCGGGCGGGCCGCTCGGCGTGATCGCGGTCCGGCTCGCGGACAGCGTGCCGGCGCTCCTGTTCGGCCTGCACGGCGGAGTCGTCGCCGACCGGTGGGATCGACGGCGCGTGATGATCTCGGCCGACCTCATTCGCGGTGTCGTGCTCGTGCCGGTCGCGATTGCAGGGCTGACCGGTCATCTTCCGCTCGCTGTTCTCGTCGTGGCCGCCTTCGTGCTCACTGCGGCGACGAGCTACTTCGATCCAGCGTACGGCGGACTGTTGCCGGAGCTCGTCGACCGCCGCAACGTGCAGCAGGCGAACGGGCTCGTGCGGGCGACCGCCGACGCGCTCTCGGTCGGCGGCTGGGCGCTCGCCGGCCTCCTGCTCGTCGTGTTGCCGATCAGCGCGTTCTTCGCGCTCAACGCGGCCTCGTTCTTCCTCTCGGCCATGTTCCTGCTCGGAGTGCGGACGAGAGGCCGGGTCGGCGGACCTGACGCAGAGCGGCCGAGAATCTCCGAGGGGTTCGCCGCGCTGCGGCCGCTCCCGGTGCTCGCCGCGGCGGTCGTCGTGCTCGGGCTCGCGGTCACGCTCTCCTCCGGGACGTGGATCGTCGGCGTGCCCGAGCTCGTGCGCTCGACTCTCGGACTCGGCGCCGGCAGCTTCTCGCTCGTCGCCGCGGCGTACGCGTTCGGGTCGATCTGCGCCGGCGCCACGCTTGCGCGTTTTCCTGTGCGGCGCAAGGCCCGCGCGAGCATGCTGGCGTGGGCGCTCTACCTGCCCGCCTATGGCCTGTTCGCCGTGGCCGGGTCGCTCCCGGTCGCGCTGGCCGCCGGGCTCGTGTGCGGGGTGGGCCAGGGCTCGTCGTGGGTGCTGATCAACTCGGCGGCTCAGGAGGAAGTGCCCGACCGGTTCCTCGGCCGCGTGATGGGGCTCGTCTCGCTCGTCCATCGCGGTGCCCACGCGACCGGCTTGCTGTTCATCGCACCGCTCTTCGCGTTCGTGCCTGCCCAGGACGTCTTCGCGGCCGCGGCGGTCGCGATCCCGCTGACGGGCCTCGCGGGGCTCGCGTTCAGTGCTCGAGCAACCGAAGCTCGAGGACCCGCGAGGAGTCGAACCCCTCGATCCTGAGCATCGCCCCGGCCGCGGCCGCGGCGGCACCGGCCGGCATCAGGCCGACGAGCTCCGCCCCGACGACGGTCGCTCCGCGGAAGAGCGCCTCCTGCTCGACGCTGCGCCACGATGTCGTGCAGCGCGGCCGCCTCCCAGTCCTCGACGTTCATGCTCACCTGGACGAGCCCCGCGCTCGGGAGGTCGAGCCCGAGAGCACGGACGCCCGGGAACCCACCGCCGGTCTCGCGGACGATGGCGGCCACTTCGCGCGCGGCCTCGAGCCCGCCTTCGAGGTTGACGTTGAACGCAATGAGCGGGCGACGCGCGCCGACGAGCACCGCGCCGGCGGACTCGTGCAGGCGCTCGGGCCCGAAATCTGGCTTCAGCTCACCGGCGTCGATCCTGCGCTGCAGCTCCTCCGTGCCGCCTCGCCGGAAGAACGCGGGCCCGCGCCCGGGTGCGAGCTCGCCGTAGAGGAAGACGGGCAGCCCGAGCTCGCCGCCGATCCGCTCCGCGAGGTCTGTCGCCGTCGCCTGCGCCCGGGGCATGTCGTCGGGGACGACCGGCACGACCGGAACGACGTCCGCGGCTCCGACACGCGGATGCGCTCCCTCGTGACGGCGCAAGTCGATCCGGTCCCGGGCACAGGCGACTCCGGCGACGAGGGCGTCCACGAGATCGGTCTCCTGGCCGACGAGCGTGAACACCGAGCGGTTGTGGTCGACGTCGGCGTGGACGTCGAGTAGTTCGACGCGCTCACCGAGAGCCGCCCCGAGTGCGTCGAGCGTCGTCTGCTCGCGCCCCTCGGAGAAGTTCGACACCGATTCGAGCGGTAGAGGCACGCGCGTAACTCTAGGAGCGAGCCGCGGTGGGCGTTTTGAACGGTCTACCGTGGGAAGGACATCGACGAGGGTTGAAGCTTCGAACTGGAAGGGGTCTTTTGATGGCTGACATGGATAGGTTCTCCGAGCGACTCGTCGATCTGGCGGAACGCTTCGCGGATGTGACCGAGGCCGCGCAAGGACATGGCAATCGGCAAGGCGGAATCCGCGCGCGCTGGTTCGTCGTGCCCGCGGCGGCTGCAGGCATCTACATGCTCGGCGCGAGCGGTTCTCTCAGGCGACAGGCCGGCAATGTGGCGAAGCAGGCGAAAGACCGCGCCGCGGACCTGCCGGATGACCTGATGAGCCGCGTCCACCGTGCAACCCGCAAGACGACCGCGAGCAGTGCGCGTTCCAATGGACGCTCGACGACGAAATCGACCACGCGGGCACGGGGCCGGCGTCGCACGGCGCAGACCAGCTCAGCTCGCTGACAACAGAAGTTGGCGCGCTCCCGTCTCTGGCGGGAGCGCGCCGCCCCGCCCGGACTACGCTTCGGGCATGAAGGCGTACTACGAGGCTCGCGCGCGCGAGTACGACGACTGGGTGTACGGGACCGGGCTGTTCGAGGAGCGCGATCGCCCCGGATGGCACGAGGAGCGCGAGCGGATGGAGGACGCCGTCGCGTCTCTGCTGCCGGCGCGCACGCTCGATATCGCCTGCGGGACGGGCTGGCTGACGCAGCATCTGCACGGCGAGATCGTCGGGCTCGACGCGAGCCCGTCGATGTTGGAGGTCGCCGCCGAGCGCATCCTCGATGCGGAGTTCGTCGTCGGCGACGCGCTCGACCTTCCGTTCGAGGACGGGTCGTTCGAGCGGATCGTCACCGGACACTTCTACGGGCACCTGGAGGAGGACGACCGCGTCCGGTTCCTCGCAGAGGCGCGTCGTGTCGCTCGTGAGCTCGTCGTCATCGATTCCGCGCGGCACCACGGCGTCGAGCCGGTCGAGTGGCAGGAGCGCGTGCTGAAGGACGGCTCGCGATGGGAGGTCTACAAGCGCTACTTCGTCGCGTCGGTGCTCGCCGAGGAGCTCGGGAACGGCGAGGTTCTCTTCGACGGGAACTGGTTCGTCGTCGTGCGCTCGCGCGCGTGACGCGGCGGCGTTCGTCGTACCGGTCGCTCGCGTCGCTCCAGCGTGGCAACCGTGCCTGCCGCGCTTGCGCCGAGGCGGGGTTTGCGATCGAGTCGCGCCCCGTGCTCGAAGGGCACGCTGGGCAGAGTGCGTACCTCCTGGGCCAGGCGCCGGGTGTGGTGGAGGGCGAGCAGCGCCGGCCCTGGCGCGGCCGGGCCGGCCAGACGCTGCGCCGCTGGCTCGGGCTGGACGAGGAAGCGTTCTACGCGACGTTCTACTGCGCCTCGGTCACGCGGTGCTATCCGGGTCGAGCGGCGGCCGGCGGCGGCGACCGGACTCCCGCGGCGCGCGAGCAGGAGCTGTGCTCGTTCTGGCGCGAGTGGGAGCTCCGGCTGTTGCAGCCGCGGTTGATCGTCCCTGTGGGCGGGCTCGCGATCCGGCGCCTCCTCGGCCTGTCGAGCCTGGACGCGAGCGTCGGGCGGCGCTTCGAGCAGGGAGAGGCTGTGGCCGTTCCGCTCCCGCACCCGTCGGGAGTGAGCCGCTGGATGAACGAGCCCGAGAACCAGCTGCGCGTCGAGCGGGCCGTCGAGCTCATCCGGGCCGAGCTCTAGGCGCTGGACGCCGCCCTGGGACCGGTACCCCCAACCTCCTCCACAGCGATCGTAACGAGGAAATCGTCACGCGTGGGTGACGCGACAGTGCCGAGATCGCGACTCTTACTTCCGGCCGACGACCGTCATCCGGCGGCCCTCGTGCTCCGGGGTCAGGCGCTCCCCGTCGTCGCCGTATGCGATCGCCTCGCGGAACCCCGCGTCGAGCATCCAGCTCCGCAGCTCGGCGGGCGTGAACATGCGCACCGAGAACTCGAAGGTCCGCCGTTTCCCGCCGCGGATGATCGTGCGTTCATCGAGTGACCGGCTCGTCTGGGTGTCAAACCGATGGCGATCGACCATCTTGTCGTCGCCACGCTCCGTGACGACCTCGTCCGCGTACACCTGGATGAGGCGAAGGAGATTGTTCACCTCGATCGCAAGCAGGCCGCCTGCCTTGAGCGCGCGGTACGCCTCCACGAGCACCTGCCGGTTCTCATCGTCGCCGAAGTACCCGAACGACGTGAACCAGGAGAGCACACGGTCGAACCGCTCACTCCAGGGAAGCGAGCGCATGTCGCCCTCGACGTACTCGACCTCGACGCCTCGCCGGAACGCGTCCTCGCGCGCCAACTCGAGGAACAGCGGCGTCGCGTCGAGCCCGGTGACGCGCACCCCGCGCTCCGCGAGCGGGTTCGCGATGCGCCCGTGCCCGCACGCCAGGTCGAGCAGCGCCAACCCGGGTTCCAGCTCGAGCAGCTTCCAGACGAGCTCGACCTCGCCCGCGGTCCGCTCGGGCGTGAGGAGCTCCTCGTAGAAGTACAGGTAGTCCTCGTCGAACGCGTCCTCGCGCGGGAACTCCGAGCTCATGACCCAGTCTCACCGCCCCTGCGACCGCGCCGCAAGTAGCGAAGGCTAGATTTTCGACCGTGGCAACGACGGCCCCGTATCGCGAGACGTTCTTCCGCCTGCTCGGTTTCCTCAGGCCGTACCGCGTTTCCCTGATCGTCTCGATCGTCCTCGCGGTCGGCTCCCAGGCCGCCGCGATCGTGATCGCCTACCTGACCGGTAGCGGCCTCGAGAACGCGATCACGGCGAACAGCCATAGCGAGCTCTATGGAATCGCCGTCGCAGTCGTCCTCGTCGGCGCCGCCCGGGCACTGTTCATGGCCGGGCGCCGCCTGATCTCGGGCCGCCAGGCGCTCGGCGTCGAGTACGACATGCGGAACGCGCTCTACGCGAAGCTGCTCAGGCTCTCGTTCGGCTTCTACGACCGGCACCAGACGGGCCAGCTGCTCTCCCGCGCGACCGTCGACCTGCAAACCGTCCGCTTCTTCCTCGGCTACGGCCTCGTCTTCTTCTTCCAGAACGTGCTGACGATCGTCGGCGCGACGGTGATCATGTTCTTCGTCAACTGGAAGCTCGCGCTCGTCGCGACCGCGGTCACGCCCCTGATCGTCGTCTTCGCGTACCGCTATTCGCGCATCGCCCACCCTGTGCTGCGCGACGTCCAGCAGAAGATGGCCGACGTCGCGACCGTCGCCGAGGAGAACATCGTCGGCGTCCACGTCGTCAAGTCGTTCGCCCAGGAGGAGAACGAGCTGGACAAGTTCGCGTACCGGTCGGAGCGCGTCTTCCAGCGCAGCGTCGACGCGAACAAGCAGCGCGCCCTCTACGTGCCGCTGCTCTCGTTCCTGCCGCTGGTCATGCAGGCGGGCGTCCTGCTCCAGGGCGGCCGGATGGTCGCCGCAGGGACGCTCGACATCAAGACGTTCTTCTTCTTCAACGTGCTCGTGGTGATGCTCGTCATGCCGCTCCGCATGCTCGGCATGTGGGTCGGCCAGTCACAGCGCGCGACGGCGTCAGGCGAGCGGATCTTCGAAGTCATGGACGAGCCCGAGGAGATCACCGACCAGCCGGACGCGACCGAGATGCCGCCGGGTGACGGCCGCGTCCACTACGAGGGCGTGTCATTCGAGTACGCAGCCGGCCGCCCCGTGCTCCACGAGATCGACCTCGAGCTGGAGCCCGGCCGAACCGTCGCGCTGATCGGCCACACGGGGTCCGGCAAGACGACGCTCGCGACGCTCGTCCCCCGGTTCTACGACGCGACCGAGGGACGGATCACGATCGACGGCGTCGATGTCCGCCAGGTGAAGCTCCAGTCGCTGCGCCGCGAGATCGGCATCGTGGCGCAGGACCCCTTCCTCTTCTCCGCAAGCGTCCGCGAGAACATCGCCTTCGGGCGCGCGGACGCAACGGATGAAGAGGTCGAGCGCGCGGCCAGGCTCGCGCAGGCGCACGAGTTCATCGCCGCGCTCCCGGACGGCTACGAGGCCGTCATCGGCGAGCGCGGGATCACCCTCTCGGGAGGGCAGCGCCAGCGTCTCGCGATCGCGCGGGCGTTGATCATGGAGCCGCGCATCCTGATCCTCGACGACGCAACCGCCTCGGTCGACGCGACGACCGAGGCCAAGATCCGGCTCGGCCTCCGCGAGGCGATGAAGGGCCGGACGACGATCATCATCGCGCACCGCCTGTCGACGATCTCCCTCGCCGACGAGCTCGTCGTCCTCGACAGCGGGCGGATCGTGGGACGCGGAACCGACGAGGAGCTGCTCCGGACGAACGCCGTCTACCGCGACATCCACGAGCACGGATTGCTCGAGGCCGAGTTCGCCCACCGGGTGGAAGCCACCGCGGAGGCCGCGGGATGAGGGTGTGGCAGCCGGGAGGCCACCTGACGAGGAGCCGCGAGCCGGTGAAGGTCGAGGACTGGTCCTGGCAGCGAACGGTCCGCCGGGTCACGACGCTCGGTCTCCTTGCCGCGCCATACAAGCGCCAGACCACCCTTGCGATCATCTCGCTGCTCGCCGCCACAGCGACGGCACTCGCCCCGCCGTACCTCGCAGGTCTCGCGATCGACGACGGGATCGCGAAGCACGACCTCCACAAGCTGACGATCATCGTCCTGCTCTTCGTGATCGCCGGCGTCCTGAATCTCGGGACGAGCGCAGCGCAGACGTACTTCACCGGCTGGACGGGCGAGCGGATCCTGGCCGACCTCCGAAACACGCTCTTCCGCCACCTGCAACGTCTCTCCCTCGGCTTCTACGAGCGCAACCGCGCGGGCGTGATCATCAGCCGACTGACGAACGACGTCGAGGCTCTCGACCAGCTCGTCACCGACGGCGTGACGACGCTCGTCCAGAGCACGCTCTTCCTGTTCGGGACGGCGATCATCCTCTTCTTCCTCGACTGGCGGCTCGCGCTCGCGACGCTCCTCGTGCTCCCGCTGATGTTCGTTGCGACGGCCATCTTCCGCGTCCGCTCGGCCCGCGCCTACCGCGCCGTACGGGAGCGGCTCGGATTGGTCACGGCCACGTTGGCCGAGGACATCAGCGGCATGCGCGTCGTCCAGTCGTTCCGCCGCGAGCGGGCCAACGAGCGGAACTTCCGGGCCGTCAACGCCCACTACCGCGAGGCGAACCAGGAGACGGTCGTCCTGAACGGCCTCTACTTCCCGTTCGTCGACTTCCTCTCGGCGCTCGCGACCGCGATCGTGCTCGGCTACGGCGGCTACCTCGTCTTCGGCGGGAGCCTCATGGTCGGCACGCTCTTCACGTTCGTCCTCTACATCTCGAACTTCTTCGACCCCGTCCAGCAACTCTCGCAGCTCTACAACACGTTCCTGTCCGCGGTCGCCGCGCTCGACAACATCATGAACGTGATGGACGAGGAGCCCGAGGTCCGCGACAAGCCGGACGCAAAGGACCTCGACCGGATTACCGGCCATGTCCGCTGGGAGGACGTCAGGTTCGGCTACGGCACGGGCCCCGAGGTGCTGCACGGGATCGACCTCGACGTCGCGGCGGGAACAACCGTCGCGCTGGTCGGGCACACAGGCGCCGGCAAGTCGACGATCGCGAAGCTGCTCGCCCGCTTCTACGACCCGCTCGAGGGGCGGATCACGATCGACGGCGTCGACCTGCGCGACGTGACCCAGGAGTCGCTCCGCAGGCAGCTGGGGGTCGTGCCGCAGGAAGGGTTTCTCTTCGCCGGCACCGTGCGCGACAACATCGCCTTCGGCTCGCCGGACGCGAGCCCCGCGGAGGTCGCGGCCGCGGCCCAGGCCGTCGGCGCGCACGACTTCATCATGGCGCTCGAGGACGGCTACGAGACGAACCTTCAGGAGCGCGGGACGCGGCTCTCGCTCGGACAGCGACAGCTCGTCGCCTTCGCGCGGGCGCTGCTCGCCGATCCGCGGATCCTGATCCTCGACGAGGCGACGTCGTCGGTGGACATCGGCACCGAGCGCCGAATCGAGACCGCCCTCCGTACGCTGCTCGCCGACCGGACGGCGTTCGTGATCGCGCACCGGCTCTCGACGATCCGCGACGCCGACCTGATCGTCGTCCTCGAGCATGGCAAGGTGATCGAGCAGGGCACGCACGACGAACTGATGGCGCGGCAAGGGCTCTACACGTCCCTGTACGGAGACTGGGCGGAAGTCGCCTAGCTTGCACGTGACGACCGAGCGGCTCGTGCTGCGGCCGCCCACGCTGGATGACCTCGACGCATGGCACGCGATCTACGTCGACGCGGAGGAGGTCTGGTTCGGCGCGCCGCGCTCGACGCGGGACGAGAACCGAGCGAAGCTCGAGCGGCAGATCGCGCACTTCGAGCAGCATGGCTTCGGCATGTGCGCGGTCGATCTGACTTCTTCGGGCGAAACGATCGGAGCAGCGGGGCTCCAGCACCTCGAAGGTGGGCCCGAGGTCGAGGTCGGTTACCGCTTCCTCAAGAGGCACTGGCGCCAGGGGTATGCGACCGAGTCTGCGCTGGCGTCCATCGATTTCGGCTTCGGCGAACTCGCCCTCGACCGGATCGTCGCGGTCGCCCTGGAGACGAACGTCGCCTCGCGGCGCGTGCTCGAGAAGTCCGGATTGACCGAGATCGGGCTCGCACACGTCTACGGCCTCGAGCACGTCAAGTACGAGATCCGTCGCTAGAATCCGACCCTGTTGCGGGGTCGTCTAATGGTAGGACGCCCGGCTCTGGACCGGGTAGTCTAGGTTCGAATCCTAGCCCCGCAGCCTACGCCCTCGCCTTCGGCTTGGCTTCGTGGGTAAACCCCTGGTTCCCCCACGGGCCCCCTCCTTTAGAGCGTGTTCGTGCTCCAAGCGCTGGCGGAGCCGGCGGCAGTAACTGGGCGGCTAAGTGGCTTTCTGCGGTTGTGTGCCTCCCGCCGGGCTGAGCCCGGCTCCGGCGGCGGATGTCGGCGTTCTCCGCGGTAGGTTTCGGCCCTTGGCCGTTCGCGCTTGCCTCTTTTCGTATTTCGAGCTCGACGACCTGACCCGGCTCATGGACGCGATCTCCGGCTCGGGCATGCCGCCGGACACGCGCGTCCACGTCGGTAGCTACGGCGTCAATGCGGAGGCAAGCACGACCGTCCACACGTACGGGCCGGGTCGGTACTCGCCGATGTTCAAGGCAGAGGTGCGAACCGAGGCCTGGGAACAGCGCCGCCTCACGCCCGCCGAGCAGCGGAAGGTCAGCGACCGGTTCTCTGGGCGCGTCCCGGACGAGCCCGCGCTCCTTCGCCTCTCGTCGTCCCAGCGAACGGCCTGGGGCGTCGAGCTGGGAAGGCGCTATCGCGACACGATCCGCCACTCGCGAAGCGACGGGATCGCGGTCGACTCCTGGCAGCTCGACGAGCTCGGGACACAGCTCGCCGGCACTCAGGGAAGGCAGCACCGCGAGTTCGTCAGGGGCCTCCTCCAGGGCATGACCTTCGGGAGGCGTGTGCTCGGCGACTCCGAGGGCAAGGGCTTCGTCTGGGCGACCCGGCGGGCGCTCGACCTCGCCCGGCTTCCGGTCACCGCAGAGCTGAGGGCGTTCTGGCGCCAGCTGAACCGAGCGGCCTTCCGCGTCGTGGGCGAGGAGTTCCCGAACTTCGTCGGAGATCCCGCCCGGGCGGCGCGCACACAGGCGGACGGACAACGCGCGCTCGCGTCGGGCGGCCCCGTTCGGCAGGCTCTCGCCGGCCGCTATGTCGCGGGGATGACGCCCGGCTACCGGGTCGGACACGGTCTCGGAGGCAACATCCGCGGCCTGTCCCGAGCAGAGGTCAATCGCTGGCGCAACGGCTACGTCGCCGAGCGCAACCGGATCGGCGTGGCCGGCTTCGGCGAGTTCAACTTCGTGCTCGAGAACAGCCGCACATCCGTGATGCAGGACACGTCGCGAGCCGTCGCACGCGGCATGGCGGGCCTCTAACCCATTCGAGGGGCGGACTCGAGCCTCGCGCGGCCGATAAGGAGAGCACGTTTCCGAACGAAGCGCCCGGGAACGCCTCCAATGACTGCGATGACTGCGACAAGCCTGGGGACCGTGATGCTCGTCGTCGGCGTGCTCGTCCTCGCCTGGGGCTTCCCGAGCCTCCCGCGCCGGTAAGCCACGCCGACAGCTGAGCCGCTGCGGCTTGTACGAGGCTGCTGTTCTCGTACAGAGTTGCGCGCATGGCCCACCGGACTCGCCTGCGCATCGCGCTCTTCCTCGCCGTCGGGATGACGACGACCGGGCTGGCGCTGCTCGCCTACGGCGCTCACCTGATCGCGCCCGGGTCGGGCTGGGACCTCTTCGGAGGGGCGGAGCTCGGCAGCATCGACCGCCGCTTCGCGATCCGCGGCCAGGATACGCCTCCGAAGAACATCGTGATCGTGAAGATCGACGACACGACGTTCAGCGAGCTCGGTCAGCGGTGGCCGTTCCCACGCTCATCCCATGCGCGGGTGATCAGGAACCTGAAGGCCGACGGCGCCAAGGTGATCGCGTACGACATCCAGTTCAGCGAGTTCACGCCGAAGCGCAAGGGGATCCTCGAGGACAACGCTTTCATGGACGCGAGCCACGCGTCCGGGAACCTCGTCTTCTCGACGACCGAGGTCAACGACAGGGGCGCGGGCAAGTTCCTCGGCG
The DNA here is from genome assembly GCA_963850415.1 of uncultured Actinomycetes bacterium. Lineage (GTDB taxonomy): Bacteria > Actinomycetota > Thermoleophilia > Gaiellales > Gaiellaceae > VAXT01. Next base: position 527,499 of record CAWKLE010000002.1, on the reverse strand, counting down.
GCGCACAGGGGCTCGCCTACGCGCGGGCGCAGCTCGGCAACGGCAATTTCGACACGGACCCCGGCGGAGTGATCCGCCGCACCCCCTTCGAGCTCCAGGGCCTCAAGAGCTTCTCCGTGGCCACGGCGGAGCGGGCGACCGGAAAGACCATCCGACCCTTCTCGGGTGACAGGAAGCTGATCGACTTCGCCGGACCGGTCGGGACGATCCCGGCGGTGTCGTACTCACACGTCTACAACGGCACGTTCCCGCGCGGGTACTTCCGCAACAAGATCGTCGTCGTCGGCGCGTGGGCCCCGTCGCTGCAGGACGTCCACCCCGTCTCGTTCGGACGGGACGAGATGCCCGGTCCCGAGATCCAGGCGAACGCGATCTCCACGGTCTTGCGCGGCCTGCCGCTGACGCTCGTGCCGACGTGGATCAACCTCGTCCTGATCATCGTCCTCGGCTTCCTCTCCCCGCTCGCGAGCCTGCGCCTCAACCTGTTCGGAACGCTGATGCTCGCGATCGGGGCAGCGGCCGCCTTCCTCGTGGGCACGCAGATCGCGTTCAACCGCGGCTGGGTCATCTCGTTCGTCTATCCGATGGGCGCGCTGGTCGGCTCGTCCGTCGGCGCGATCGCCGCGCACTACCTGCTGGCGGCGTTCGAGCGCGAGCGGGTCCGCGACGTGTTCTCGAGATTCGTGCCCGAGACCGTCGTCGAGCAGGTGCTCTCCCGCACCGACCGCGACCTGCGGCTCGGCGGCGTCTCGCTCGAGAGCACCGTCATGTTCACCGACTTGCGCGGCTTCACGACCTTCTCGGAGGCGCTCCCGCCCGCACGCGTGATCGAGTGCCTGAACGGCTACCTCGAGGAGATGACCGACGCGATCCTCGCGCACGGTGGCACGCTGGTCTCCTACGAGGGCGACGGGATCATGGCGGTCTTCGGCGCGCCGATCGAGCAGCCTGACCACGCCGACCGCGCCCTGTCCGCCGCGCGGGAGATGCTCACCAAGCGTCTGCCGAAGTGGAACCGCTGGCTTCGCGAGAACGAGCTCAGCGACGGGTTCAAGATGGGCATCGGCCTCAACACCGGCATGGTCGTCTCGGGCAACGTCGGCTCGGAGCGGCGCCTCGAGTACACGGCGATCGGCGACACGACGAACACGGCGTCGCGGCTCCAGGGGATGACGAAGGGGCAATCGCACCTGCTCTTCTTCTCCGACACGACCCGCGAACGGCTCCAGGACGATCCCGACGACATCGTCTTCATCGACGAGTTCGAGGTGCGCGGGCGGCAGCAGCCGGTGAAGATCTGGTCGGTCGAGGCCGCGAGCGACGCGTCGTTCGAGGAGCGGAAGGCGGCCGCGTCGAGCGGAACGGGCTGACCGGCCGGGGCGCCTAGGGCGCCTTGGCCAGATAGACGTGTCCGGCGCGGACGTTGATCCTCTTGTGATGGCGGAAGTCCTGCACCTTGACGACGCCGCGTAGAACACGAGTCAGCGTTCCGTCGCAGCGGTCCTGCACGAGCCAGTGCGTTCCGCGCACGGTCGCCGAGCTGTACCGGCCCTTCGTCGTGAAGCGGCCCTTGCCGTTGCCCCAGAGCCTGCGCACCTGGCGCTTCCGCTTCGCGTCGGCGCTGAAGACGCTCAGCGCGCGGCTGCCCCGGCAGACGCCGAAGTTCCCGCCCTCGAGCACCAGGATCATGTACGCGTTGCGCGCGTGAGACTGCTGGATCTTGAACAGCCCGTCGTTGAAGTTCGCGCTGTTCGTCTTTCCGCCGCCGAGCCCCGCAATCAGCTTGATCGTCCCCTGCGTCGTGTCGACCTGGGAGCCGATCTTGATCTCGGTGGCGCCGGTGAGCGGGACGAACTTGCCGCCCGGCTGCTTGACGAGCACCTTGCCGCTGACCCTCTGCACGCCGACGATCACACCGGGCTGGGGCGTCTGGATGACGTCCGTGTCGCAGTTGGCGAGGTCGCTGACGTCTTCGCCGCCTGCGCCGAGAGCGTCGACGTCCACGATGTCCGTCATGTCCTCGGTGCCGGCGGTGTACGAGCCGGTGTACGTCCAGTGCTCGGCCGGGTCGAGGGTCTGGTTGTTGTTCACGTCGCCGCTGGCGTAGGTCGGGACGAAGTCGTCGCCCTCGTCGAGCGGCGTCCCCGCGTCGGCGCTGATCCCGGTCAGGCTGTTCGCAATCGTGAGCGGGACGTCACCGGTGTTGGCGACGACGGCCTGGATGTCGACGGTCGTCTTCGGCTTGACACGGGCGGTGCAGGTCTGCGTGACGTCGATGGCCGCGGCGAACGACCGCGCGGGTGCGCTGCGAGGCGTTCCGAGGGCGACGACGAGCGCAGCCGCGAGCAGACCAGCCGTGAGAACGGCCGGAATCCCGAGTCGTTTGAGCCGCCTGTTCGTCATCGATTCACCAACCCCGATCCTCCTGCCGCGATCCGGAGGATTGCTCAACTTTTACTCTGAATCGCGGCTTTCCGCAATTGCAGGTTGAGCGCCGTCCGTGAATCGGTGTAGTCTCCCGCTTCGCGAATGCGGCTCTCCGGCTCAGATTTCATCGGCTCACCGCCGCCCCTCGCGGATCTGTGGCGACGCACCTTCGTGGAGCTCGTCGGAGCATTCGCTCTCGTGTTCGTCGGCGCCGGGACGATCATGTCCCTCGGCCCGCAGGCGGACGCGGGCACATTGGAGGTCGCGCTGGCGACCGGCCTGACGATCGGCGTCATGGTGTGCGCGGTCGGCCACATCTCCGGCGGGCACTTCAACCCGGCTATCACCTTCGGGTTCATCCTCACGCGGCGCATGAACGCGGTGCTCGGAGTCGCCTACTGGATCGCCCAGCTGCTCGGCGCCGTTCTCGCGGCGCTGCTGCTCCGCTGGATCTTCCCGGCGGCGAACCGCGACGCTGCGAACCTCGGGGCGCCGTCCGTCCATACGATCGACATCGGCGCCGCACTCGTCGTGGAGGCTCTCATCACCTTCTTCGTCGTCTGGGTCGTCTTCGCGTTGACGACGGACGAGCGGAACGCATACACCGCCGTCGCCGGGCTCGCGATCGGGTTCGTCTTCGTCTTCGGCATGCTGTTCGCGTATCCACTCACCGGCGGCTCGTTCAACCCGGCCCGCGCGTTCGGGCCGGAGTTGGTCTCCGGCTCGTGGAGCGATGCCTGGATCTACTACGTCGGCCCGCTCGCCGGCGGCGCGATAGCCGCGCTGCTGTACGACGAGGTCTATCTCAGGCCGGGGCCTGCTGCAGTCGGCCCGCCCGAAACGGGTGTCGAAGAGCCGACTGCGGGCGCCACTCCGCGCGATACCTAACGACTACCCCGTCTAGGGCAAACGGCCGGGGGCTGTGTGGCGGGCGGCTATAAGAGAACCGTGACCGACCCCGGCTCAGCACCCGCGATGCGCGAGGAGCGAAAGGCGGTGACGGCGCTCGACGCCGACGTCGTCGGCTCGACCGCGCTCGCGGAGCGGCTCGACGCCGAGGAGGTGCGGCTCGTCGTCGGGGAGGCGATCGCCAGGATGGTGGCCGCCGTCGAGGCGCTCGGAGGGACCGTCAAGGACCTCGCCGGCGACGGGATCCTCGCGCTCTTCGGAGCGCCCGTGGCCCATGAGGACGATGCCGAACGGGCCGTCCGTACGGGCTTGCGGATCGCCGAGGAGATGGCCTCGTACGGAACCGAGGTCGCCGCGGGTTGGGGCGTCGACGGCTTCGCGGTCCGGATCGGCGTCAACACGGGGTCGGTCGTGCTCGGCCCGGTCGGCGGAGGTTCACGCGTCGAGTACGGCGCTGTCGGCGACCCGATCAACACCGCCGCCCGGCTCCAGAAGGCCGCGGCCCCGGGCACGGTGCTCGTCGGCGAGTCCACGCACCACCTCGTGGAGACGCTCTTCGACTGGGACGAGCCGCAGCAGTTCGAGCTCAAGGGCAAGCAGGACGAGGTCGTCGCCTACCGCGCAACAGGCGTGCGGGCGGTCCCCGGTCGGGCCCGTGGCGTCCTCGGCCTGGAGACGCCGTTCGTCGGACGCGACGAGCAGCTCCGCGCCGCGCGTGAGGCTGCGGACGCTGTGCTCGGCGGAACCGGCGGGATCCTCTTCATCACCGGCGAGGCGGGAATCGGCAAGAGCAGGCTCAGCGCCGAGGTGCGCGGGCTCGTCGAGGCTGGCCGAATCGCCGCGCGGAGCACCGCTGTGGCTCGAGGGCCGCTGCGTCTCGTACGGCGAGTCGCTTCCCTACTGGCCCTACCGCGACGTGCTGCGCGAATGGCTGGGCGTCTCGCTCGAGGAGCCCGAGTTGCGCCTGCGCGTGTCGCTGCGCCGCGAAGTCGAGCGCCTCTTCGGCCAGCGGGTGCTCGAGATCTACCCGTATCTCGGCGCCATGCTCGGCGTGACACTCGAGGCGGAAGCCGCCTCACGCCTGGCCGAGCTCTCGCCCGAGGCCGTGCAGTACCGCACGTTCGAGGTCGTCGGCGAGCTGATCGCGCGACTGGCCGACGAGCGCCCGGTCGTGCTCGCGATCGACGACCTGCACTGGGCCGACGCGACCTCGCTCCAGCTCACCGAGCAGCTGCTCGGCATCACCGACACCGCGGCCGTCCTCATCGTCATCAAGCACCGCACGGAGCCGGACCACCCGTCGTGGCGCGTGAAGACGATCGCCGCCGAGCAGTACCCGCACCGCTCACGCGAGCTCGCGCTCGGGGCCCTGTCGGGAGACGCGCACCGCGAGCTCCTCGTCTCGCTGTTCGGCGAGGGCACGATTCCGCCGCACCTGGAACAGCAGATCCTGGAAGGAGCCGAGGGCAACCCGTTCTACCTCGAGGAGCTCATCGGCACGCTCGCCGAGACGGGCGTGCTCGTTCGCGAAGACGAGGGCTGGCGCTTCGACCACGAAGCCGAGATCGTGATCCCGCCGACCGTCGAGAAGGTGATCCTCGCCCGGATCGACCGGCTCGCCGCACGCGATCGCGACGTCCTGACGGCGGCGTCCGTCCTCGGCCGGCGGTTCGGACTGCCGCTGCTCGAAGGCGTGACGGGCGCCGACGGGTCGCTCCAGGACTCGCTGAACGCACTCCAGCGCGTCGACCTGGTCCGCGAGGCTCGCCGCTGGCCCGAGCCCGAGTACCGGTTCAAGCACGCGCTGATCCAGGAAGCCGCGTACAGGACGCTGCTCGCCGCCGATCGCGAGGAGCTGCACCGCAAGGCGATGCGCTGGCTCGAGGAGCGGTACGCCGAGAACCGCGACGAGGTGCTCGGCATCCTCGCGCACCATGCGCTCGCCGGGAACGCGGAAGACGAGGCGGTTCTCTACCTGACGCGGGCCGGCGACCGCGCCCGCCTCGAATGGGCGCTGGACGCCGCGATCGGGCACTACCGGGCGCTGCTCCCGCTGCTCGAGCGCCGCGGGGCCGACCAGGAGATCGCGCTCGTCCTGCTGAAGCTCGCGATCGCGCTCCACACCTCGCTGCGCTTCGCCGAGGCGAACGAGACGTACCAGCGTGCATTCCGGTACTGGAGGCCGCCCGACCCCGGCACGCCGACCGCGACGCTGCGCATGAGCGGGAGCTACGTGCCTCGCGTCTTCGACCCGCGCGACGCCGGCTTCTGGCCGGACATCAACCTCTGCATGCAGCTCTTCGACCGGCTCGTCGAGGCGTGGCCGGACCGGACGATCGTCCCCTCGCTCGCGGAGCGCTGGGAAATCTCGGACGACGGCCTCCGCTACGTCTTCCACCTGCGGTGAAGGGCTGCACTGGTCGGACGGGACGCCGCTGACCGCGCACGACTGGGTCTTCGGCATCCGGCGCATGCTCGACCCCGAGCGACCCGGCGCCTCGGCGCCGATCTACTTCGTGCTCGAGAACGGCGAGGAGTACTTCCTCGGCCACGGCGACGACGCCGAGGCGATCGGCGTGCGAGCGCTCGACGACCGGACCGTCGAGTTCAGGCTCGTCGCGCCCGCCCCGTACTTCATGAGCGTCGTCAACCGTCCGGACTCCGGCCCCCTGCCGCAGCACGCGATCGACCGCGACGGCGACGACTGGACGGATCCCGAGCGACAGGTCGTCAGCGGCCCGTTCCGCCAGCTCGAGCACGGGGACGCGCGGCTGGTCCTCGTGCGCAACGAGTCCTATACGGGCGCCCACCCGGGCAATGTCGCCCGCGTCGAGATCACCCGCGCGACCGCGGACGAGGCAGCCGGCCCACTCGAGCGCGGCGAGCTCGACCTCGTGCGCGTGATGTACACGCCGCGCACCTCGGACCACGTCCGCAGCCAGGATCGCGGACAAGGCCCGCTCACGTGGACCGCGTACCTCGGCTTCCGCCACTCGGACCCCGCGCTGGGAGACCGCGATCTGCGGCTCGCGTTGGCGTACGCGATCGACCGCTCCGCGCTCGAGCCGCTGATGCCCGCGAACCTCGAGGTCGCGACCGGCGGGCTCGTGCCGCCCGCGCTTCAGGGCCACACCCCGGACATCGTGCTTCCGTTCGACCCGGATCGCGCCCGCGAGCACCTGAGATACGCCGGAGTGTCCGGCGAGCTCGGAATCGTCGCGCAGGACGTCTGGAAGTCTCTCCTCGACGAGATCACCCGCTCGTGGCGCGAGATTCTCGGCCTCGAGATCTCGGTGCAGGAGTGGACGGCCGAGAACGTCGACGAGGTCGCGCCGCTCGGGAGGCCGCTCGAGCTCGCGCCGATCGCTGTGCTCGGCTGGCTTCCCGGGTATCCCGATCCCGAGTACTGCCTGCGCCTCATCCTGCACTCGCACGCGAAGGCCAACGAGGGACGGTACGCCTACCCGCCGTTCGACGTGCTGATCGACTCGGCCCGCCACGCGGAGACCGGCGCCAAGCGGCTCGAGCTGTACCGCCAGGCGGACCGGCTCGCGGTCGCGGAGCAGGCGGCCGTGGTCCCGCTCGTCTACGGCCGGAGCATGGCGTTCGTGCGGCCGGGCGTCGAAGGCTGGTGGGAGTTCGCCAAGTCGTCGGCGTCATTTGCCGATCTCGACGTCGATTAGGCGACGCACCGCGGCTACAATCCCGGCTCCGGCGCATTCGTCTAGTGGCCTAGGACACCGCCCTCTCACGGCGGCGGCACGGGTTCGAATCCCGTATGCGCCTTTACTGCTTCCGGCTGTAACCCGAGTCCGCATGAGAGGTCTCGGACAGGCTCCATGGCCTTCGACCGGTTGAGCGCCAGCATCTCAACCTCGTAGAGCAGGTGTTCGCGCGCGAAGGTTCTGAGTTGTTCCCGCGTTATGGCGTTCGGCATGGGGCGGAAAGTTCAGCGGCTCCGAGGCGAATAACAGAAGGCGCTAGCCTCGGACTGCATGATCGAGAGCTACCGTCGGAGAGGAAAGAAGCGAGGATGAACCCGAGTCGCGACCGTCGAGAGTTCCCGATGCCAAATTACCGACGCATTGCGCTCGAAACGCTCTTCACCCTGGCAATCTTCCTTCCTGCGCTGGCTGGCGGAGCTTCGACGCCGATCCTCGTCGGGATCCTCGTCGGGTGCATTGCTGTCGTCTGCGCGATCGAGGTTCAGGTCGTACGCCGATGGGTTCGTGATGAACGCGACGTCCGGGGTTAAAGCTTCGTGCCGAGGCGCGAGCGAATGGGCCTAACGCCCCGAGGTAGTGCACAGAGAAAGCCCTAGTAGCCGAGCCAGGTCCGCTGTGCGAGCGCCGTCTGCACCGCGTTGATGTAGTTCACCGCACCCGAGTCGTACCAGCTGCCCGAGTACCAGGATCCGACGCAGCCCCAGAGCACATAGGGCCAGCCGTGCGCGGCGGCGATCTGCCTCACCGTCTGCCCACCGTAGAGCCAGGAACCGCCGTCGTAGAAATCGCCGTTGTAACAAGAGCGCAGCCTTGCCGCGTAGAAGTCGACCGCCAGGGCCGTCGAAAGCTGAATGTCGGGCATCCCGCCCCAGAGCAGCGTCCCGTCGCAGTTCTTGTTCTTGATCTGGACGATGCTGAACGAGCCGATCGTCGAGTCGTTGCCCGAGCAGCGGTCGCCCCAGGTCGACTGGTGCCACGTCGACTCGATCACGCCGACGGCGCGGAGAATGTCTTCGTCGACGCCCCAGCGGCAGGCCGCCCAGGAGAACATCTCCGTCGTGGTGCCCGTGAACTGGCCCTGGACGAGGGGCACCCTTGCCGCCCAGCCGGACCAGTAGGCATCGGTCGCGGCCGGTCCCCAGACGTAGGAGCCGTCGCCGACGGTGTGGTTGGCCGCGAAGTTGTCCGGGCGCGGCTCCCAGCTGCTGTGGATGATGGCGCTCGCGCACGTGCCGGCGGCGCGGGGAAGCATGTTCTGAAGACTGCAGTTCGCCTCCGCCCGGTCGACGCAATCGCGTGACGGGTCAGTGCCGAAGTAGCCGGGGGGAGGCGGCGCCGGTGGCGGGCCCGGAGGAGGTGGCGGACCGGGCGGTGGAGGCGGCGGTATCGGAGGTCGGTTGATGATCGGCGACGGCTTCGAGCGCGCCGACCCGTGTCCGACCCGGTTGACGGCGGTGACGACGACCCGCAGCCTGTGCCCGACCACGCCGGCTCCGAGCCGGTACTTCGATCGCTTTGCGCCGCGCAGCCGGACGCACGATCCGCCGGCCCGGTTGCAGGACTGCCATGCGTATCGAAACGCGGTCGGCCGATTCGACCACCTGCCGCGCTGGGCGGAAAGCGTCTTCCCCTCGAGGACGGCTCCCGCGATCTTCGGCGCCGCGCGATTGTGGGGGGCACGAAGCCTCCCGGCAACCGAGGTCGCCGCGGAGAGCAACGCGGCGGCGAGCAGGAGCGCCACGAGCAGCACGCCGAAGATTGAGACCGATCGTTTCATAGAGGGAAATGGCAGCCGGTAACGCCAAACGGCTTGCTGGAGCGTACCGATCCGCCCGGTCGCGATCCCGTATGCTGCCTGCACGGCGATGAGGCTCGCCGAAACCGCGCTCCGGCGCTGATGGCCTCTACCGAACGTCAACGACGTGAAGTGGAGGTAGTGCCGTGGAGCCCGTCCAGCTTGCAGCAGTCCTCGCAGGAGTCATCCTCGTCGCGAGTGTCGTCTCGGTCGAGCTGGGCGTCACCGTCGCCCTGCTCGAGCTGTCGTTCGGCGTCGTCGCCGGCAACGCGTTCCACCTGCACTCACAGGAGTGGCTCGACTTCATCGCGTCGTTCGCGTCGATCGTCCTGACGTTCCTCGCGGGGATGGAGGTCGACCCCGACTACCTGCGCAACCGGGCGACGTCGACCGTCGGGATCGGGGTCGCGTCCTTCGCCGGCCCGTTCGTGGTCGCGTCGCTAGCCGCGTACGTCGTGCTCGACTGGTCGGGCCGCGCCTCGCTGATCGCGGGAACCGCGCTGTCCACGACGTCACTCGCGGTCGTCTACGCCGTCCTGCTGGAGCGCGGGCTGACCGACACGGCGATCGGGAAGCTGCTGATGAGCGCAACGTTCGTCACGGATCTCTGCACAGCAATCGCACTCTCGGCGATCTTCATCACGCCGAACGTCTGGTTCCCGCTCTTCCTCGGCGTCTCGCTCGCCCTGATCCTGCTCCTGCCCAGGCTCGCGCCGTGGTTCTTCGGCCGGTACGGGGACCGCGTGATCGAGCCGGAGATCAAGCTCGTCTTCTTCGTCCTGTTCGTCCTCATGGTCCTGGCGGACGCGTCCAACGGCCATGCGGTGCTGCCCGCGTTCGTGCTCGGGCTCGCGATGAGCGGCCACTTCGCGCAGCACCGTGAGGAGCAAACGCGCATGCGCGTCGTCGCGTTCGCGTTCCTGACGCCGTTCTTCTTCGTCAAGGGCGGCATGAACGTTTCGCTGGGCGCCGTCGCCGCGAACGTTGGTGTCCTCGCGGTCCTCGCCGCCGCGAAGATGGTTCCCAAGCTCGGCATCGTGTGGCCGCTGGCGCGCCGCGCGACTCCACGCCACGCGACCTTCACCACGCTGCTGATGAGCACCGGGCTGACGTTCGGAACGATCTCGTCGCTCTACGGGCTGAACGCGGGGATCATCGACCGGACGCAGTTCTCGATCCTCGTAACCGTGGTCGTGCTCTCGGCGGTGGTCCCGACCGCGATCGCCGAACGGTGGTTCCTGCCAGACGCGGCCGAGGAGCGGCACGAGGAGGTCCGTCATCCGCCGCTGCCGGCCGAGGAGTACGTCTGAGGGCTCTAGGCCAAAGTCGCGGGCGGCGGTTCGTCAGTCGGCGCTTGAGGAGACGGCTCTTCGGCCGGGCTGGCCGTATCAGGAGCCGGAACGGCGACCTGCTCGTGTACGGCCCGGAGTCTGAAGTACAGAAGCGTCAAGACGACCGCGAAGAACGGAGCCGTCAACGTTCCCGACACGATCTGCGACACGAAGCCCCTCAGCCAGTCGGCGAGCGGCGAGAGGATCAGGCTGAGGACGATCTGGAAGACGACCAGGAGCAGGATCGTCAGCACGATTACGCCGAAAACGCCCCAGCCGTGGCCGCGTACGAGCTCACGACTGCGGCTGAACGACTCGCCCGCGCTCTTGTTCTCGAGGACGATCACGGGGATGATCACCGCCCAGATCGTCATCAGCCACAGGCCAGGAACGATCACCAGGATGAGGCCGATCACGATCCCGAGCACTACGAGGATCCCGGCCACGAGCACAGCCGTGAGGTGTGCGCGCGCGGCCTCGAAGGTCTCACCGAGCGAGAGGTCTGCCCGGCCGTCTCGGATGTCTTCGACCGCCTTGACGAGCGCAGCCTGAAGCCAGAACAGGGCGACGACCGAGATCAAAAAGGCGATGATCGCGCCGACCCAGGTCAGCACCGCCACGAGGAGCGCACCAAGCACCCCGACGGCGAGGTACACGACGAAGGCGATCGGCAGCAGGTGGCGCCAGTGCGTCTTGTAGACGTTCCAGGACTCGCCGATGACGCCGCTGGTCGGGCTCATGCTCGGCGCAGACTAAGGGTTGCCGCCGAGTGAGACAACCTCGCGGACCGTGCCGGCCCGCTGATGCCTCGCCTCGATCGCGAGCTCGCCGCCCTCGGGCGCCTCGATCACCCACTCGAGCTTCGTCAGGTCGGCGGTCGAATCGTCCCCGCCCCACCAGAGGACGCTGCGCCGGTGCACGCGGCCTTCGAGCTGGCCCGCCTCGGTCTTCTGCTCGCCGACAACGAGCTCGGCGCCCTCCGGCAGCGTCAGCTCGACCTCGAGCGGCCGGACCGCCTTCCGCTCGATCGCCTTCTGTGTCACCTGCGTCGGCAGCCAGCCGGTGTTCTGGAGGACGAGCCGGACCTTGTACGTCCTCTCCCCCATGGCGTCCACGTCCAGTGACTTGACCTCGAGCCGTGGCGAGATCAGCAGGTGCCAGAGCGCCCAGTCCGAGTGCGGCGCGATCTCGGCCTCGAGGAACTGCGGCGGCACGTTCCCCCAGCAGTACATGACGTCCCAGCCGCCGAGCTCGACCTTGCCCAGCTGCGGATGGTCGAACTCGTACCAGTCGAGGTAGCCCTTCCCGTCGAGCTGCTCGTCGTTCCAGCGGAGAAGCTTCAGGTCGTCCTCGGGCGGGTGCTCCTTCATCCACTCGATGTATCCGTACTCCTCGATGCCCGCCTGACGCTGCGGGCTCCAGAACTCGGTCGTCCACGCGTAGACGCCGACGTGGTCGTAGAACCAGTCCGTCGTCGAGCCGGTGATCGAGGTCTTCGGGTCGTACTTGAACTCGTGGAAGATCGAGATCGCCGGATAGCCGGTGCGCTTCGTTGCCTCGGCGCCGATCAGCTTGTAGGCGCGCAGGTCCATCGTCGGGAAGTGGTCGTCGTCGTAGCCGCCGTAGGGCCGAAGATGGACGCCCGAGAACGTGTGGTACGAGATGTAGCCGGTGATGTTCGGCCGCGCGACGATCGCCTCCATGTGCGCTCTCGTCTCGGGCTCGGACAGCGGGAACGGGCCTGCGCCGTACTGCTCGCCTTCGGGCTTCCACTCGACCGGGAAGTTGCGGTTCAGGTCGAGGCCTTCGAGCGGCGGCGCGACCTTGATCTGGATGCCGTCGTAGTTTCGGATCAGCCCTTCCCAGAGCAGCCGGTAGAACGTGCCGTCCTCGGGCCCCTCGTCGGCGTCGCGCGGGGTCAGGAGCCGCGGGTCCTCGGGATGAGCCTTCCAGGCGCCGTTCGGGTCTTCGATCCGCATCATCAGGATCCGTCCGTCGCCGTCGATGTCCTCCTCGTAGAGCCCGTCCTGCTCGTCGAGGCGCGGGTACGGCCGGACGCTCGAGCGGACGAACTTCGGCTTGTCGGCGAGTGCGAGCTCGGCGCCGTCAGGGTTGAGCCGGGGGACGATGTAGAAGACGCGCGTGTCGAGACAGCGCGTGACCTTCGGATCGCTCCCGTGGCCGCGGAGGAGCTTGTCGATGAGGTGCAGCGCCGCCGTGCAGCCCGTCACCTCGAGCGCGTGGATATTCGCCTCGACGAGGAGCGCGGGCTTGTCGAGGTCGGCTCCCGTCTCGAAGTTCGTGACCGTCGCCAGCCAGATGTCGCGGCCCTCGTAGGACGTGCCGATGCTCTCGACGCGGACGAGCTCCGGCTGCTCCTCGGCCCAGCCCTGGAGGATCTCGGTCAGCTCGTCGTACCGGTAGAACCGGTCGAAGGCGACGTCAGGCATCCGCGGAGCTTAAGCCGAAAGCTCTGAGACGAGCGGCCTGGTGTCGAGCGGGTCGAAGCCGATGCGCGCCGCGATTTCCTCGCTCGCCGGCTTTGTGCCCTCGCTGAAGAGGTCGCGGAGGCGATCGCCGGTCTGCTCGGACCGCCACCAGTCCGGGCCGACCTCGTGCGCCAGGTGCTCGCGGAGCTGCGCCGAGCGGATCCAGGCGCGAAGATAGTCGGCCGAGTAGAAGCCGGCGTCCATGTCCGCGAGGTAGTTGTCCGAGCGGTAGTAGACGCCGGTCGCGTCGCTGATCTTCTCCGAGTAGCCGTCGGGGGTGCCGCCGTCCTCGTTGAAGCGGCCCCAGAAGTCGAGCTCGAAACCGAGCTTGGCCGCGTAGCGCCGATAGAGCAGCGCCTCGAGGAACGTCGTCGCCTCCGCGTTCCGCTGCGCCTCCTCATCCGAGAGGCCGAAGTACTCGGAGTGCCAGCCGGGCTCACGCGAGATCGCCTCGAGGATGAACGAGTAGATCTCGGTCAGCGCGTGGTCGCGCGAGAGGTTCCGGAACGTATACGAGAGGTTCGGATCGCAGCCCGCGTAGTGGAGCGCGTGCCCGGCCTCGTGCAGGAACGCCTGGTAGTCGTGGAGCCCGCCCTGCGCCCTCGTGATCAGGTGGACGACCTCGGGTGCGTCCGCGGCGATCACGCACGCACGCGGGGACTTCTGCGGGCGGTCGTCGAGGTCGAGCCTGATCCGCGCGTCGCTCGCGAGGTCGAAGCCGAGCTTCGAGAGCGTCTCCATGCAGACATCGACGGCGCGGTCCTTCGTGTACGTCGCCTCGAGCGGCGAGAGGCGCCGCATGTAGGAGACGTGGAAGGCCGACGGCCTCTGCTCGCGCTCGTCGCCGAGCAGTCGCTCGAACCAGCGGTCGCGAAGCGTCGCGTAGGCGCCGGCGCTCTCGTCGCTCGCCTGCCTGAGCCGTTCCGCGAGGTCGCGGAGCGAGATGCCCTTTTCTTCCTCGTTGCGCGCCACCGGATCCGTGATTCCGGAGAGCTCGCCCGCGAGCGCGTTCTCGTCGCGGATCAGCTCGCGCCGGCCCTCGTTGAACCCCGCCGACACGTCCGCCTGGAGCTCCCCCAGCTCGTCGCGTTCGGCGTAGTCGGGGAGGACGGCCAGCTTCGCCTGCGCCGTTCTGAGCGGAAGCTCCTCGCCCTGGAACGTGACCCGTGCCGCGAGGATCGCGTTCTCGAGCTCGTCCTTGCGCTCGGAGAGCTCCTGGTCGGCGACGCCGGCCTCGCACTCGAGTCGCAGGCGGAAGATCCGCTCGCGCTCGTCCCCGTGTTCCCCCTCCTCGGCGGAGCGCAGCGCATCGAGCTGCTCACGGTTGAAGAGGTCCGCGTAGCGCGCGACGATCTCGGCGCGCTCGGAGATCTCCTTCTCGCCGACTCGTACTGCGCGCACCTCCTCGGCGCGCTCGAAGAGGTATTCCCGCAGTCGCTCCTCGTACTCCGCAGGGGTGCGAACCGTCGCCACGCTCACTCTTGGCAATGTAACCGCCAAGCTTGATATTGTCAACTATATCCTGGTCAGAGCCCGACAGAGCTTGCGCAGAGGCGCTCGACCGTGGCCCGGAAGACGTCGAGGTCGAACGGCTTGCGGATGAAGTCGTCTGCGCCCGCGTCGAGCGGCGGATCGCTGACCGACGTGCCGCTGAGCAGGCAGATCGACGCGCCCGGCTGCCGCGCCCGGATGATCGGGACGAGCTCTCGCCCGTCGCGGCTGCCCACGTGCAGGTCGAGCAGCACGAGGTTGACCTGCTCTCGCGTGAGGAGCTCGCTGGCGAGGTCGACAGTTGCGGCCTCGAGCACGCGGTAGTTCTCGAGCTCGAGGTTCACCCGGCAGAGCATGCGCAGCGCCGGATCGTCCTCGACCACGAGGACCGTCGCCACCTCATCCCCCGCAGGCCGCTGCGAGTTGATCGACATTCCCATACTTGTGTCGACCGCTAGACGGCTCCACCCTACTCCGCCTTGCGCCCAGGTGGAGAAAAAACCCGCTCTTTGCGGGCATTTGTGGGTCAAAGCCGTACCTCGAACGGGCGATGCCCCGTTTCCGGCCCAGACGTGGGAAACGAGAGCTCAGCCGACTGGATCGAGACCTTCCTCCGGATCTACCTCCGGCGGGCCGCCCCGACCCCCGGCTTCCGGCGCCGCGCCTGGCGCGAGTTCCAGCGCGCGCTTGACCCTCTCGCGCCGCCTAAACCGCTTCCCCCCGGGCGCTCCTGAGCCGCTCGAGCGTCCGCTCGCGGCCGAGGAGCTCGATGCTCTCGAAGAGTCCGGGAGAGACCTTCGAGCCCGTGACGGCGACGCGGATCGGCTGGAACGCATCGCGCGGTTTCAGCTCCAGGTGCTCTGCAAGCCCTCGGAGTGACTGCTCGATCGTCGCGGCCGTGAACGGCTCGAGCTCGGCCAGCGTCTGCTCGGCATGCTCGAGCACGGCGCCGTCGAGGAGCGCCGGGTCCGGCTCCACGTCGCGGAAGAGGAATCCGGCGAACGCGGGGAACTCGGCGAGCGTTGCGATCTTCTCCTGGACGAGCGGTGCCGCCTTGCGGACGAGCTCTGCGTCCCAGTCGTACCCTTGCTCACGCAGGAACCCGACGAGCCGGTCGGCGTACGCGTCGAGCGAAAGCTCGCGCAGGTAGACGCCGTTCAGCCAGTCGAGCTTCTGGAAGTCGAACACGGCCGGGCTCGCGCCGACGCGCTCCAGCGTGAAGCGCTCGACGAGCTCGTCGCGCGACATGACCGTCGTCTTGTCGTCGTAGCTCCAGCCGAGGAGCGCGAGGAAGTTGACGAGCGCCTCGGGGATGTAGCCCTGCTCGCGGAACTCCTCGACCGAGGTCGCGCCGTGTCGCTTGGAGAGCTTCTTGCCGTCGGGGCCGAGGATGTTCGCGAGATGGCCGTACTCGGGAAGGGGCGCTCCGAGCGCTTCGAGGATCTGGATCTGCTTCGGCGTGTTCGAGATGTGGTCCTCGCCGCGCAGGACGTGCGTGATCCCGTCCAGCCAGTCCTCGATGGGCGACGCGAAGTTGTAGGTCGGCCGGCCGTCGGCACGCACGAGGACGAGGTCTTCGATCTTCTCGTTCGGCTGCTCGATGCGGCCGCGGATGAGGTCGTCCCAGGCAGTGGCGCCCTCGTCGGGCATGCGCATGCGGATCGCGCCCTCGTCCTCATAGGCCTTGCCCTCGCCGACGAGACGCTGCGCCTCCTCACGGCAGCGCTCCATGCGGTCGAGCTGGAACGTGAGCTCGCCGTCCCAGTCCAGCCCCAGCCAGCGGAGCGACTCCTGGATCTGCTCGGTGGCGGTGTCGACCTCGCGGCTCGTGTCCGTGTTCTCGATGCGCAGCCGGAACTCGCCGCCCTCATGTCGTGCGAAGAGCCAGTTGAAGAGCGCGGTGTGGACGCCCCCGATGTGGAGGAAGCCCGTCGGGCTGGGCGCGAAGCGAACGACCGGTGGCATGCGCCGTATCGTAGGGGCCGTGTTCATCGGCGCTCATGTCTCGTCGGCGGGCGGGATCCACACTGCGATCGACCGGGCCGAGGAGATGGGCGCCGATTCGGTGCAGGTGTTCACGCAGAGCCCGCGCATGTGGCGGCCGACGAACCATCCGCCGGAGAACCTCGAGCGGTTCAAGGAGCGGCGCGTCGAGGCGGGGATCGACGGCGTCCTGTGCCATGCGCTCTACCTGATCAATCTCGCGAACCCGAAGGACGATTTCTACGACAAGTCCGTGGCGGCGCTGTCGAACACCGTCGACGTCGGGTGCGCGATCGAGGCGGACGGGGTCGTGTTCCACGTCGGCTCGCACCTCGGCGCCGGCATGGACGCCGGGCTGAAGCGAGTCGTGAAGGCGATGAAGAAGGTGCTCGACCGGTGCTCGGAGACGACGTGGCTGCTGATGGAGAACTGCGCGGGTACAGGCGCGACGATCGGGCGGTCGATCGAAGAGCTGGCCGTGATCTTCGACCGGCTCGGCGGCCATCCGCGGCTCGGCGTCTGCCTCGACTCGTGCCACCTGTACGCGTCCGGTTACGACGTGACGGATGAGGCGGCGCTCGACGCGACGCTGGACGAGCTCGACGGCTCGATTGGCCTCGACCGGCTGCGCGCCCTGCACGTCAACGACTCGGCGATGCCGCTCGGCTCGAATCGCGACCGGCACGCGAACATCGGCGACGGGCTGATGGGCAGGAAGCTGAGCGTGTTCCTGCGCCACCCGAAGCTCCAGGGCCTGCCCGCGGTGCTCGAGGTGCCCGGGGAAGATGGGCACGGCCCGAACGCGGCCGAGGTCCGCAAGGCGAAGAAGCTGCACGCGACCAGGCCACGCGCGTCGAAGGCGAAACGGTGACTCGCCGGGGCTCACCGGGGTCCAGTCAAGACAGGCTCTGACAAGACATGCTTCCGCGGGGTCCGGCCGCGGGCCTCCCTCCGTTTTCAGCCTATTCGGGAAAGGCGCACGTGTCTGTCGCCGGACCGTGCCGGCTTTGTGTCAACGCGCGAAGAGACGCCGTCTCTTGCTCCGGGGAACCTCCCGGTTCCCCCGGGACCCCTCCACTGGTCCGCTTCGCGGACACAGCGCTACGCGTTGGGGCTGACCTGCGCGAAGATCCGGAAGCTCGGCTCGCCGAGCGGGATCTCATGGAACTCCGGGTTGACGCACCCGAGGTCGTCTTCCCGGCCCTCGTAGCAGGCCTCGACCTCGACGTGGCACATCGGCAGCGACCGCTTGCTCGCCCGCACCGCGCCGAACTGGCCGCGCTGCTCGGCCTCGAGCATCAGCACGAGGTCGATCTCGACGTCGAACACCTTCTGCAGGCACCCGACGTACGTCCTGCCCACTTCCTCGAACGAGTAGAGGAACGGACATCCCCGCGCAACGCAGGCCGACGGATAGACCACCTTGTCGCAATGGACACCACAGCGCCTGCAACCGACCTCATCCTGAGGATGGAGTGGGAGCTCCTGCGGAACGACCTCCAGGCGCCGCATCGTGCGATCATTTTCGGGGCACGCGCCACGATCCGCAAGACTTGACAACCGCATTTGAAAATGCTTGGTCAGGCGGAGCCGAGGAGCCGGTCGGCGATGTTCAGAACATCCATCTGCGTGAACGCCTGGTGGTCCGGCTCCGCCCCGTCCGGGTTCTCGTCGGCGCGGAACCACAGGGCCTGAACGGTCGTCATCCCGAGCGCGTCGGCGCCCCGAACGTCCTCGAACAGCCGGTCGCCGACGAAGAGCGACTCCTCGCCCTCCGCGCCGAGCGCGGCCAGCGCTCGCTCGAAGATCTCTGGGTGCGGCTTGCGCTTTCCGACCTCGGAGGAGAACACCGCAAAGTCGATCCTTTCCGCGATCCCCATCTGCTCAAGATCGCGATGCAGCAACCAGCCCGGGTCGAACGCGTTCGAGACCAACCCGAGCTTGAGGCCGCGCGACCGAAGCGACTCGAGCATGGCGTGGGTCGTCGCGCCGAGCACACGCGCCGGCTGCCACGCCTCGTGCTCGGCCTCGAGAAAGCGGTCCAGCTCCTCGTCCGAGACCTCGACGCCGAAGTGCCGGAGCGTCTCGCGAATGACACCCGGATACTCGACCTCCTCGAGCGTCCCCGGGACCCAGAACAGCGGCTCGAACTGCTCGCGGAAGTGCGCAAGCACCTCCTGGCCAGGTGCAAGATCGTCGCGATCGAGCGCCTTCAGACCAGCCTGGAACGCGTCCGCCATGAGCTCCTCGTCGAACCGGAACTCCATGAGCGTGTCGCCCCAATCGAAGAGGACGGCGCGGAGCATCGCGATAACCTAGCCGCGTGGCGCGGAAGATCCTCTGGGGCTCCCTCGCCCTCGCCCCCGTCACGATCGCTGCCGATTTCCTGCTCGACCTCGGCGATGTCGAGCTGTTCGTCCTCGCCTCGCTCGCGCTCGTCCCGCTCGCCTGGCTGATCGGTGAGGCGACGGAGCACGCCGCGCATCACACCGGCCCGGGCATCGGTGGATTCCTGAACGCGACCTTCGGCAATGCGCCCGAGCTGATCATCTCGTTGCTCGCGATCAACAAGGGGCTGACCGAGGTCGTGCGCGGCTCGTTGACGGGGAGCGTCGTCGGCAACATCCTGCTCGTCCTCGGCTTCTCGCTCCTCGTCGGCACCGGCGACATGCGCCTCGACCGGCAGTCGAGCTTCGTCTGGCTCTCGCTGATCCTCGTCGCGACCGTCGGTTTCCTCGTGCCCGCGATTCCGAGCTGGCACGGAGACCCGACGCGCCATTCACTCGCCGTGCTCTCGATTCCCGTGGCGATCTTCCTGCTCGTGCTCTACGTCGGCGTCACGTGGTGGCAGCTCCGCCGGCACCGCGCGCGGCACGTCGCGGCCGAGGACGACACAGGGTTCTGGGCCTTGTCGACCGCGGTCGGAGTCCTCGCCGCCGCGACCGTGGTCACAGCGCTGATCGCGGAGATCCTCGTCGGCTCGATCGAGACGTTCGCGGAGAAGGCTCACCTGTCGGACTTCTTCGTCGCGGCCGTGATCGTGGCGATCGTCGGCAACGCAGCCGAGCACGGCGGGGCGGTCGTCGTCGCGCATCGCGGCAAGGTGAGCCTGGCGGCGGAGATCGCGCTCTCGTCCGGCGCCCAGGTCGCGGTGTTCCTGATCCCGGCGGTCGCGTTGCTCTCGTGGGCGATCCATCCGCTCGCGTTCTCCTTCAGGCCGGTGGAGATCGGCGCGCTGGGCGGCTCTGCGCTCGTCGTGGGAGCGTTCTTCGTCGACCGCAAGTCGAGCAGGCGGGACGGCGCCGCGCTGATCCTGCTCTACGTGGTCGTCGCCGTTGCGTTCTTCATCTCGGGCGATCGCTGAGCGCCCAGCGCGCGGGGGATCGCCTCGATCGCGTGGTCGATGTCGTCGTCGCCGATCCCGAGATGCGTCACGGCGCGGAGCACACCGGGGTGAAGCGTTCCCGAGACGCGCACTCCTTCGGCCTGCAGCCGCTCGGTCGCGTCGCCGGTTGTGATGCCCATCGATCCGACGTCGAGCTGGACGAAGTTCGTCTCGACGCGCTCGAGGTCGACCGCGACCCCGGCGTCGTGGAGCGCCTCCGCGAGCCGACGGGCGCGCGTGTGGTCCTCGGCCAGCCGGTCGACGTTGTGGTCGAGCGCGTACACGCATGCGGCCGCGACGATCCCGGCCTGACGCATCGCGCCTCCGAACTGGTGCTTGAAGCGCCGCGCCCGCACCATGCGCTCGGCCGAGCCCGCGACGATCGCGCCGAGCGGACAGCCGAGCCCCTTCGAGAAGCAGATCGTGGCCGTGTCTGCATGGCCGGCGATCGCCGACGGTTCCACCCCGCTCGCCACGGCGGCGTTGAACAGGCGCGCGCCGTCGAGGTGCAACCGCAGGTCGAGCTCGCGGCAGGTCTCTGCCATTGCCTCGACGTCGGCCAGCGGCCAGACGCGACCTCCGGCGGCGTTGTGCGTGTTCTCGATCGCCACGATGCGCGTCGTCGGCACGTGGCCGAGGTCGCCCTTCCGTGCTGCCGCGCGCACCTGGTCGGTCGTGAACTGCCCGGCCACGGACGGAAGCGGCCGCGTCATCAGCCCCGCATGCACCGCCGGGCCTCCGAGCTCGGCGATCAGGATGTGCGACAGCTCCTCGGCGATCAGCTCGTCGCCGGGCTCGCCGAGCACCCGCAGCGCGATCTCGTTCGCCATCGTCGCGGTCGGGACGAAGACCGAGTCCTCCTGACCGAGGAGCTCGGCCGCGCGCCGCTCGAGCTCGTTGACGGTCGGGTCCTCGCGGATCTGCTCGTCACCGACCTCGGCGTTCGCGATCGCCTCCCGCATCGCCTGCGTCGGCTTCGTCGCCGTGTCGGAGCGGAGATCGACCACGTCAGTTGCCCGCCGTGGTCGGGTACCGGTCGGTGAGCACGAGCAGGTACGCGTAGAGCTGTGTCTGATAGCGCAGGCAGTACAGCCCGAGCTGCTCCATCCCGCGCGGGATGCGGCCGCTGAAGATCGCGATGAACCAGTCGAGCAGGGCGATCACCTGCAGGACCACGCTCAGCACCCAGCTGAGCACGAACGCCGGAATCGCGAGCACGAGCCGGAATGCGGTCACGAGCCTGCGCTGGTCGTCCGGGCCCTCCACGATGAGATCGATCTTGTAGCTCCGCTGGTCGCCGTGGAACGGCGGATACGGATTCGCGAGCAGGTACAGGTACGAGTAGACGTAGACCGTGTAGCGCAGGTAGCGCACGAGCCAGCGGTGCATGCGTTGCTGCGATCGCCCTTTGATCAGCGTGACGATCCAGTTCGCGAGCGCGACGAAGAACGCGACCTGCGTGTAGAGCTGGAGCCAGATCAGATGCGGCAGCACGAGCAGCAGTCGGACGAGGACGGTCAGCCGCGAGCGCTTCAGGTCGTCGTGATCGACGAGCCGGACCGGGTGCGGCCGCGGAGGCTCGACTGGAGGCGGCGCCGGCTGCTCCTCCTCCCGTGCGACGACGTCAGTCATCGGTCGCCGATCCTAGCGTTGGCCCTCGCATAGGGGATAGACGTTTCCCACAGGTGCACCCATCATGAGAGCGTCCGCAACCCAAGTGAGGGCGCATGAATCTTGCCGTCTCTCTGTGGCGCCTGTTCCAAAAAGATCGTCTCTTCCGCTGGGCAACGTATGCCTCGGTCGTCGTGTTCTGGTTCGCCCTTGCCTGGGCGGACGTGCGACTGCTCGGGGGGCTGTTGTTCGTCGCGCTCGCCTACTGGTGGCTCCGCCGCCAGCGTGAACGCCGCGGCTGGCTGACCGAGCCGGAAATCGATATCGATCTCCTTTAGCACGAGGGAACCCCTGGTTCCCTCGTGTGCTCCCTCCTTCAGAGCGGGCGCGAGCTACAACTGCTCCAGGAGCCGGCGACTGGTTCCGGGATCCACACGGTGCTCGGCGACCACGAGCCTCCCGCCGGGCAAAGCCCGGCTCCGACGGCCATTGGATCGTAACCCAGGTCGGTCTACGCCCCCTTTTGGGCTTCGAGCGGCCGGGCTTCGCTCGAGTCCGCGGACAGATCGGGGTGGTCCTCGAACAGGTAGCGGACGACCGCCCGCTTGGCGGCCTTGACCTCGTCCACACGGCCGACCGGCCGGTGGTGGGGCGCTTCCTTCAGCACGTCGGGACGTTCGGACGCGTCACGGACGATCTCGAGCATCGCCTCCACGAACTCGTCGAGGGTCTCCTTCGCCTCGGTCTCGGTCGGCTCGATCATCAGCGCCTCCGGGACGATGAGCGGGAAGTAGATCGTCGGCGGGTGGAAGTCGTAGTCCATGAGGCGCTTGGCGACGTCGAGCGCGGTGATCCCGTCCCGGCGCTTGAGCGTGCGCGCCGAGAGCACGAACTCGTGCATGCACAGCCGGTCGAACGGCAGCTCGTACGCGTCCTTCAGCTGCGCGAGCAGGTAGTTCGCGTTCAGCACCGCAACCTCCGACATCTCGCGCAGCCGCGGCCCGTAGGACCGAATGTACGCGTACGAGCGGACGAAGACGCCGAACGGGCCTGCGAAGCCCCGCACCTTGCCGATCGTCTGCGGCCGGTCGTAGTCGTAGCGGAACCGCTCGCCGTCGCGGACGACCGCAGGCACCGGCAGGAACGGCTCGAGGCGGTCACGGACCGCGATCGGCCCCCCACCCGGCCCGCCTCCGCCGTGCGGTTGCGAGAACGTCTTGTGCAGGTTGAAGTGGACGATGTCGAAGCCCATGTCGCCGGGCCGCGAGATCCCGCAGACGGCGTTCAGGTTCGCGCCGTCGTAGTACATGAGCGCTCCGGCGCCGTGGAAGATCTGCTCGATCTCCTCGATGTTCTCGTCGAAGAGGCCGAGCGTCGACGGGTTCGTCAGCATCAGCCCGGCGGTGTGCTCGTCGACCTTGGCGCGCAGGTCGTCGACGTCGATGTTCCCGCGCGCATCGGTCTGGACATGGGTCACCTCGTAGCCGGCCATCGTCACGCTCGCGGGGTTGGTGCCGTGAGCGGTGTCCGGGATCACGACCTTGCGCCGGGTGTCGGCCTCGCCGCGGTCGGTGAAATAGGCGCGCATCAGCATGAGGCCGGTCAGCTCGCCCTGGGACCCGGCCGCAGGCTGGAGCGAGACCGCGTGCAGGCCGGCGACCTCCGCGAGGATCTCCTGCAGGCGCCACATGAGCTCGAGGGCGCCCTGCGCGCCGTCCTCCTCCTGCAGCGGATGCAGGTCGCGGAAGCCGGGGAAGTTGACGACGCGCTCGTTGACCCGCGGGTTGTGCTTCATGGTGCAGGAGCCGAGCGGATAGAAGCCGGTGTCGACGCCGAAGGTCCGGGCCGAGAGCTGCGTGAAGTGACGCACGAGCTCGGGCTCGGAGATCTCGGGGAGCCTCGGCGGCCGCTCGCGGCGAAGCTCCTCGGGGAGCTCGGGGACGGGAGACGTGCGCGGCGGCAGGCTCGACGCCCGCCTGCCCTCCTGCGACTTCTCGTAGATCAGTTTCACGCGGCCAGGACCTCCGCGAGCCGGTCGATGTCGGCCTCGGTGCGCTTCTCGGTGACGCAGACGAGGAGCGCGTCCTCCATGCCGGCGTAGTCGCGGCGGAGCGCGTAGCCGGGGTGGACGCCGTTCGCGCGCGCCGCGCGGATCGCCTCGTCCGCGGGTCGTCCGGCCCGAATGGCAAACTCCTTGAACGTTGTCCGATCTGGAAACACGAGTGGAAGGCCGAGCCGCTCCTTCGCGTACGCGGCGAGGGCCATGCAGGTCTCCCCCTGCTCCTTCAGACCCTGAGGCCCGAGCCACGCGAGATGCGCGAGCCCGGCCAGCGCCAGCAGCGTCTGGTTCGTGGTGATGTTCGAGGTCGCCTTCTCGCGGCGGATGTGCTGCTCGCGGGTCTGCAGGGTCAGGACATAGGCGCGCCGGCCCTCGACGTCGGTCGTCTCACCGACGATCCGGCCGGGCATACGCCGCACATAGTCGGAGCGCGCGGCCATGAACCCGTAGTGCGGTCCTCCGTACGACTGGTAGTTCCCCGCCGCCTGGCCCTCGCCGATTGCGATCGCGCACCCGTAGACACCCGGCGCCTCGAGCACGCCGAGGGAGACCGGGTCGACGTGGGCGACGGGGAGCGCGCCGGCGTCGTTCGCGGCGGCGGCGAGGTCCGGCGCCGGCTCGAGGCAGCCGAAGAAGTTCGGTTGCTGGAAGATGACGCACGCGGCGTCGCGGGCGGCTTCGCCGAGCTCGTCCGGGTCGGTGACCCCGTCGCGGTGCGGCACCTCTACCACCTCGAGCCCGAATCCCGGCGCGTAGGTCTTCACGACCTGGCGGACCTGCGGGTTGAGCGTCTCCGCGAGGACGACGCGCGACCGTCCCGTGACGTGCTTCGCGACGTAACACGCGTCTGCGGCAACGGTGGTCCCGTCGTAGCCGGAGGCGTTGGAGACGTCCATCCCGGTCAGTTCGCAGATGGCGGTCTGGTACTCGAAGATCGCCTGCAGCACGCCCTGGCTCATCTCGGCCTGGTACGGCGTATAGGCCGTCAGGAGCTCGCCGCGCTGGAGCACTGCGTCGACGACGGCCGGGACGTAGTGGTCGTAGATCCCGGCGCCGAGGAACGAGAGCTCACGCCCGGTGTCGACGTTCCGCGCGGCCAGCGCCTCGAGGTGCGAGACGATCTCCTGCTCGGACAGCGGCGGCTCGAGGTCGAGCTCACGGTCGAATCGCACACCGGCCGGGATGTCGTGGAAGAGCTCGTCGATCGACGAGACGCCGATCGTCGCGAGCATCTCCTCGCGGTCGCGGTCCGTCAGCGAAAGGAAGCTCACTGCTCGTCGACGAAGGTCTTGTAGGCCGCAGGATCCATCAGGTCGTCCGCCTCCGAGGCATCCCCGAGCCGGATGCGCACGAGCCAGCCGTCCCCGTACGGGTCCTCGTTCACCGTCTCCGGCTCCGCGACGACTTTCGGGTTCACCTCGAGCACGGTTCCCGAGAGTGGCGAGATCAGATCCGAGACGGCTTTCACCGACTCGACCTCGCCGTAGGAAGCGCCCTTCGTCACCTGTGCCTCCTCTTCGGGGGGCTCGAAGTGGACGAGCTCGCCGAGCGAGTCCTGGGCGAACCACGTGATCCCGAGCGTCGCCTCGTCGCCTTCGATCCTGGCCCAGTCGTGCTCGCGGTTGTAGCGAAGGTCGTCCGGATAGCTCTCGGCTGTTGGCACTACGCCTCCTTCTTGTAGATCGGCTTCTTGACCACCTCGGCGCGGCGCGGCCGTCCGCGCACGTCGACGGTCAGCGTCGTTCCCGGCTCGGTGTGCTCCGCGGGGACGTAGCCCATCCCGATCCCGCGGTCGAGCATCGGCGAATGCGAGCCGGAGGTCACCTCACCGCCCTCGGCGATGCCCATCCCCTGGCGCGGAATGCCCGCGTCCTGCATGACGAACGCGACGAGCTTCTGCGCAGGCCCTTCGGACTTGATCCGCCTCAGTTCCTC
The DNA here is from genome assembly GCA_963850415.1 of uncultured Actinomycetes bacterium. GTDB lineage: Bacteria > Actinomycetota > Thermoleophilia > Gaiellales > Gaiellaceae > VAXT01. Next base: position 502,359 of record CAWKLE010000002.1, on the reverse strand, counting down.
GACCCCCGAGAACTCGGTGTCGAGCGCACACACCCAGCCGAGCCCGGCCGAGATCGCGTCCGTCTCTGGCCCGATGTCGTTGCCGTGCAGCGGGTAGCACACCTCCAGCCGCAAGGTGTCCCGCGCTCCGAGGCCGCACGGCCTGGCGCCGCGCTCGACGACCGCGTCCCAGAGGGCGACGGCGTCCTCGGTCATGACCATCAACTCGACGCCTTTCTCACCGGTGTAGCCCGTGCGATTGACCATCACCTCGATGCCGCCCACCTCGCTCATCTCCCAGGTGAAGGGCGTGCCCTCGTCGAGGCCGATGCGCTCCAGCGATCTGGGTCCCTGGACGGCGAGGAGCGCGAACTCGTCGGACTTGTCGCGCAGGTCGGTCCCGGCGCCGGCGCGGCCCATGATCCACTCGAAGTCGGCCTCGCGGTTCGACGCGTTGACGACGAGCAGGAACCGGCCTGACTCGACGCGGTAGACGATCAGGTCGTCGATGATCCCGCCGCGGTCGTTCGTCAGCAGCGTGTACTGAGCGCCCCCTTCGGCAACCCTCTCGATGTCGTTCGAGAGCAGCGCCTGCAGCGCTCCCGGCACCTTCGGGCCTTCGAACTCGAAGCGTCCCATGTGCGAGACGTCGAACACCCCGCAGTCCTCCCGCACGGCCCGGTGCTCGGGGATGACGCCCTCGTACTGGACGGGCATCTCCCAGCCGGCGAACGGCACCATGCGCGCGCCGAGCGCGACGTGGCGTTCGTAGAGCGGCGTGCGAAGCAGCGTCTGCATGCGCGACCGATGCTAATGAAGGCGCAAGAAACGGGTCAGCCGCTCGGCGGAGCGGCTGACCGTGCCACGGCGAGCCATTGGCTCACCGGGAGGGCACGATCCAAGTACCTCCGCCGGAGATTTCTAAACGGGCTGTACTGCGAGGTCAGGCGTCGCGCAAGAAGGATGGAACCTCGAGCACGTCGTCGGGAAGATCGAACGTGCCTTCATCCCTGGTCGGCGTGCCCACTCCGGCTCCTTCCTCGGCCGGACGCTCCTCGCGCCGACGGCGCCGGTAGCGCTCCGGCCCGAACCCCGTCGCGATCACGGTCACGCGCACCTCGTCCTTGGCTCCCTGGTCGATCACAGCGCCGAAGATGACGTTCGCGTTCTGGTCGGCCGCGCCGGTCACGACCTCCGCCGCCTCGTTCACCTCGAACAAGCCCATGTCCGGCCCGCCCGTGACGTTGAGCAGGATCCCGGTCGCGCCCTCGATCGAGGCCTCGAGCAGCGGGGACGAGACTGCCATTCGCGCGGCCTCTCCCGCACGGCCCTCGCCGGAGGCGACGCCGATGCCCATCAGCGCCGAGCCGGCGTCGCGCATGATCGTGCGAACGTCGGCGAAGTCGAGGTTGACGAGCCCCGGGATCGTGATCAGGTCGGTGATGCCCTGGACGCCCTGGCGGAGCACGTCGTCGGCCATGCGGAACGCGTCCACGATCGACGTGTCCTTGTCGACGACCTGGAGCAGCCGGTCGTTCTCGATCACGATCAGCGTGTCGACGTTCTCGCGCAGGTCGCGGATCCCGAGCTCCGCCTGCTCAGCGCGCTTCCGTCCCTCGAACGAGAAGGGCCTGGTGACGACGCCGACGGTGATCGCGCCGATCTCCTTCGCCAGCTCGGCCACCGTCGGGGCTCCGCCGGTCCCGGTGCCGCCGCCCTCGCCTGCGGTCACGAAGACCATGTCCGAGCCCTTGAGCGACTCCTTCAGCTCGTCGCGGCTCTCGTGGGCCGCCGCCCTCCCGACCTCCGGGTTCGCGCCGGCGCCGAGGCCGCGCGTCGATTCGGTGCCGACCTGGAGCTTCACGTCGGCGTCAGTCATCAGGAGCGCCTGGGCGTCGGTGTTGACGGCGATGAACTCGCAGCCGGTCAGCCCCGCGTCGACCATGCGGTTGACGGCATTCGAGCCGCCTCCGCCGACACCGACGACCTTCAGGACTGCGAGGAATTTCTGGGACGGATCACGCATGTTCATGGAATCTCAGACCTCAACCTGTAGTGGAGCGTACGGCCGGTGCCGGACGCAAGGCCGCCCCAGGGTACGTCGGTTGAACCCGCATGTCAACGCCAAGTCGCACTCCGGGATCTCACCCTCAACCTGAGACTTGAGATCAGTGGACGACCGCTCGCTCGGGAACACTCACGTCCACGTACTGCGCGCCGGAGCCGGCCGCGTCCAGCACTCGCTCCGCGACGGCGAGCTGCAGGGCCAGGTCCTCCGCGTCTCCGAGGCGGATCTCCGTTCCCGTCCCCAGCACGAGTACCAGGTCACTGTCGACGAAGCGGGCCTCGCGAACGTGCGTGAAGAGACCGGGGTCGGCCGACAGCACGCCGCCGAGGAGGCGCGCCGGACGAAGGGCCTCCTCCCCGGCCAGCAGTTCGCCCGCGCTCGGAACCGGTGCATTCGCATCCCAGATCCGCGGGAGATTCGACGCGTGCGGATCGCCGATCGGCTCGAGCACGCGGCCACGCTCGGTGACGATCCAGGCCTGCGAGCCGCGTCGCAGCACGGCGACGGGACGCTCAGCGGAGACGACGATCTTCGCGGTGTGCGGAAACGCCCGGTCGTAGGAGACGAGGCTGACGTCGCGGAGCGGCGACAGGCGCCCGTCGATGTCGGCCGCGTTCAGTGAGAGGAGGCTCGTTCCGTCGAGCGGCGCAAGCGCGGCGTCGACGCGCTGAAGGACCGACGGCCGGGCGCCGGTGACCTCGACTCGCTGGACGGCGAACATCGATGTCTCCCTCGCCGCCAAGTACCCGACGACGATCGCCGCCACGGCCGCGAACGCAACGAGCAGGTGACGGCCCGAGGGCAGCGGAAGCGTAAACGGCGCCGCCCGGCTCGGCAGCGGGAGGACGGCGGTACGCGAGACAGGCTTGCGAGACGCAGGCACCAAGCCGATTTCGGCGCGCGAGGCGGAAGCCCTACAGGCTCTCGCCGGCCGGCGGCAGCTCGAGGCCGCCGACGAGCCGGACCTCGTGCAAGAGCTCGACGCCGAACTCCTCGAGCGCGCGGCGGCGCGCTTCGGCCATCAGCGCGAGCGCGTCGATCGCCCGCGCGTCTCCTGCGTTCTCGATGAAGTTGCCGTGGCGGGGAGAGATCTGTGCTCCGCCGATCCGGTGGCCCTTGAGGCCGACCGCCTCGACCATGCGGCCCGCCGAGAGCTCGTGATCCGGGTTCTTGAAGACGCTGCCGAAGGTGCGCTTGTTCGTCGGTTGGGCCGCCTTGCGCTGCGCCTGGAGGGCGGCGACGGTCGCCTTGATCTCGTCGGGCGGCCTCGGGGTGAGGCGGAACTCCGCCTGCGCCACGACCTCGCCCGGCTTGAGCGACGAGCGACGGTACTCGAGCCCGAGCTCGTCGGACGAGCGCCAGAAAGAGCCGGCGGCCGACACGACGAGGGCGCGCTCGAGGATCCCCCGCCAGTCCCCACCGTAGGCGCCCGCGTTCATGCGCACGCCTCCGCCGACGGTTCCCGGAATCGCACAGGCGAACTCGAATCCGCCGAGTCCGGCTGCTCGTGTCCTGTGCAGGCACACCGCGTTCGCTGCGCCGCCGCCCGCAACCAGGAGGCCGTCTCGTGTCTCGGCCGCCGAGAGCTCTCCTTCGAGCCGGAGCACGAGCGCATCGACGCCCTCATCGGCAACGAGCACGTTGGAGCCGAGCCCGATGGTGAAGACGTCGAGTCCCTCCGCTGCCGCCCAGCGGAGCGCGTCCTCGAGCTCGGCCACGCTCTTGCGGTCGTGCGAAATGCCGAGCGGGGCCGCCGATCCCGACCGTCGTCAGCCGTCCGAGCGGAACGTCCTGCTCGATCTTCACGCGAGCTCCTCGAGCAGGAGCGGCACGGCGTCGTCGACGTCGCCTGCGCCCATCGTGAGCACGACGTCGCCGGTTCGCGCGCGCCGGGCGAGGAAGCGGGCTCCGTCCTCGACCGAGGGTGTCCAGCCGACGGTCATGCCCGGACGGGCCTCCGTTGCGGCGTCGACCACGAGCTTGCCGCTCACGCCTTCGACCGGCTCCTCACGTGCGCGGTAGATCTCCGTCACGGCAGCGACGTCGGCCGTCGCGAGCGCCGCGCCGAGCTCGTGCGCCAGGTGACGCGTGCGCGAGTAGAGGTGCGGCTGGAAAAGGACGAGCACGCGGTGTCCGTCGCGGACGGCCTCGACCGTCGCGAGGATCTCGGCCGGGTGATGCGCGTAGTCGTCGAGCACGCGCACGCCGCCGGCCTCGCCCCGGAGCTCGAGGCGACGGCCCGCTCCTGCGAACTCCGCCAGCTGCCTCATCGCCTCCTCCGGGTCGACTCCCGCCAGCTCGAGCGCGGCGAGCGCCGCCGCTGCGTTCGAACGGTTGTGCTCGCCCGGCACGGCGAGTTGCAGCTCGACCGGCTCGAGCTCGTCGGCGCGCACGACGTGCGGCACCTCGGCGAGCCAGCGCTCGAACAGCTCCTCCACCTCGGCGCGCGACGCGAACTCCGAGTGATGATCCAGCTCGACGTTCGTGACGACGGCGATCTTCGGACGCAGCAGCTCGATCGTCCGGTCGGACTCGTCGCCCTCGACGACGAGCCAGCCGGAGCCTGCGCGCGCGTTCCCGCCCAGCTGCGGAATCTCTCCGCCGATCAAGAACGAGGGATCCTGCCCGAGACGGTCCAGGACGAACGCGATCATCGCCGTCGTCGTCGTCTTCCCGTGCGCGCCCGAGACGACGATCGCGTCCTGCAGCGAAACCAGCTCCGCGAGGAACGCCGCCCGGCTCTTCCAGCCATGCCCAGGGACCAGGTCCCGGGGCATGTACGCGGTGGACACGACTGGTTCGTAGCCGTCGGGAGGAGGCTCGACTTCGTCCGACACCGTGACTGGAATCCCGGCGGCGCGGACGTGCTCGAGGTACGGAGTCTCGTGACGGTCCCAGCCCGCGACCTCGGCCCCCCACGCCTTTGCGAGCACCGCGTAGCCTGAGAGGCCAGCGCCTCCGATCCCGACGAACCAGAGCTTGCGGCCCTCAAGTCGCAAGCTGGATCAGGCCTTCCGCGATCTCTTCGGCCGCATCGGGCTTCGCGACCCGCTTCATCGCGTCACCCATCTCCTTCAGCCGCTCCGGGTCGCCGATCAGCGAGCGCGCGAGATCTGCGACGCGGCCGAGCTCCGTCTCCGGAACCGTGATCGCGCCGCCGGCACGCTCGAAGAAGCGCGCGTTCTTCGACTGGTGGTCGGCAGTCGCGAACGGGTAGGGGACGAGGATCGCCGGCTTCCCGGCTGCGGCGACCTCCCACAAGGAGCCGCCCGCACGCGCGACGACGAGATCCGCCGCGCCGAGCGCCGCGCCGAACTCGTTCGTGAACGGAACCAGCTTGTAGTCGTCGCGCCGGGGCCGGCCGCGAAGCCGCTCGAAGTCGCGCTCGCCGCACAGGTGCAACACGGCGGGCCCGGCCTCGCCGAAAGCCTCGACGATCTCGTCGTTCAGGCTCGCCGCGCCCTGGCTGCCGCCGAAGACGAGCAGCACGCGCGCCCGAGGAGGCAGGTCGAAGACCCGGCGGCCCTCGGCGCGTGACGTCGGCTGGTTCCGCGCCGGGATCGGGCGGCCGGTGACGCGGTACTTCGGCCGCTCGCGACCCTCGATCGGAAACGCGAGAAAGACGCGCTCCGCGAACGGAGCCGCCAGCCTGTTCGCGAGCCCGAGATGCGCGTCGGCTTCCATCAGCGCCGCGGGAATCGCCAGCCGCGAGGCCGCGTAGACCATCGGCCCGGCCACGTAGCCCCCGCCGCCGAGGACGACGTCCGGCTCCCGCGCACGCAGGATCCGCTTGCACGCCTTCGGCGCGCGCATCGCCTTTCCAACCGCGCGAACCTGAGCCGGCCCGGGACGGCGCGGCAACCCCGAAACCTGGAACGTGTCGAGCTCGAAGCCTGCCTCAGGAACGAGCCGCGCCTCGGCGCGATCCGGCGACCCGGCGAACGTCACCGTGAGTCCCCGCGCGACGAGCGCCTCCGCGACGGCGAGCGACGGCAGCACGTGGCCGGCGGTCCCGCCGGCTGCGATCAGACACTTGAGCGCTCGCTGCTCGTCCATGTCCAGCGATGTTAAGGAGGACGCCCACCGAGGCGAGCGACACAACGAGGCTCGACCCGCCGTACGAGACGAACGGAAGCGTGATTCCCGTCAGCGGAGCGAGCCCGAGAACCGCGGCCAGATTGACGAGCGCCTGCCCGCAGACGAGCGTCGTCAGCCCGGCCGCGAGACGTTTTCCGAACGGATCGCGGCAGCGCAGCGCCACACGCAACCCCGCGTACGCGAACGCGCAGTACGCGGCGATGACGAGTGCGGCGCCGACCAGCCCGAGCTCCTCGCCGATCGTGGCGAAGATCATGTCCGTGTGCGCCTCGGGCAGGTAGTTCACCTTCGCGACGCCCTGTCCGATCCCGGTCCCGAAGATCCCGCCCGAGCCGAAGCCGATGATCGCCTGCAGCGTCTGGAAGCCCGCGCCCTGGGCGTCGTGCCACGGGTGGACGAAGCTGAACAGGCGCGCGCGGCGATACGGCTCGAACCAGATTGCGGCGAGCCCGAGCGCGACCGCAATCGACCCGCCGGCGGCGAGAACCCGCAGCGGCACTCCGGACACGACGAGGATCGCGCCGAGGACGATCCCGATCGCGATCACGGTCCCGAGGTCTGGCTCGAGCAGGATCAGGCCGGCGAAGAGGGCGGTCGTGATCCCGATCGGCCGGGCGAGCTCCTTGAGCGTCTGCGGCGCCCGGTGGCGCGCCAGATACGCGGACGCCCAGATCGCGAGGCTCAGCTTGGCGAGCTCCGAGGGCTGGAACGCGAGCGGCCCGACGCCGAGCCAGCGGCGCGCCCCATTCACCTGCTGCCCGAGCGCGAGCACGGCGAGACAGAGGCCGAGGCTCGTCAGTATCAGGACCGGCGCGAGGTACCGGAGCTTCCGGTAGTCGACGCGCGACGCGACCAGGAGCAGGACGACGCCGAGCGCCGCATAGATGGACTCACGCTTGAGGTAGAAGACCGGGTCGCCGCCGCCGAGCGCAGCCGGCGCCGACGTCGCGCTGTAGACCATCACGAGCCCGAACGCGGTCAGGCCGAGCGTGACGAGGACGAGGATGTGCGCGTCGAGCTGGCCGCGCTTCAACGGGCCACCTCGGCGACGAGGCGCTTGAAGGCCTCACCGCGCTCTTCGAAGTCGTGGAACTGGTCGTAGCTCGCGCACGCGGGGGCGAGCAGGACGATTTCGCCCGGGCGCGCGTTCCTCGCCGCCGAGCGCACCGCGGTCTCCAGGTCGCCGCTCAGCTCGTGGTCGACACCGGCGAGCTCGAGGGCGACGTCCATGGCGCGCGCCGCCTCGCCGATCAGGTAGGCACGCCGGGCGCGGCCGGCGAGGTCGAGCGCGAGCTCCGTGTAGCTCTCGCCCTTGCCTCGGCCGCCGAGGATGACGTGCAGCGGCTGGTCGTACGCGGCGACGGCGCGGCGGGCAGCCGCGGTGTTCGTCGCCTTCGAGTCGTTCACGTAGATGACGCCGTCTGCATCGGCCACCGGCTCGAGACGGTGTGCGACGCCGGGAAAGGTCTCCAGCGCCTCGGCGATCCTCGCGTCGTCGACCCCGAGCGCTCGCGCCGCGGCGGTGGCGGCCGCGGCGTTCTCGCGGTTGTGCGCGCCCGGGATCAGCGGCTCGGCGGGAAGCTCGTCGGTGGGCGCGAACTCGATCCGGCGCGCCTCGCCCGGGATCGTTTCGAACCGGCGCGGAACGACGGCGACGTCAGCCGCGTCCTGGTTCTCGAAGATCCGCAGCTTCGCGTCGGCGTACGCCCCGAAGGTGCCGTGCCGGTCGAGGTGATCCGGCTCGAGGTTGAGCAGAACGGCGACGTGCGGCTTGAACGCGTGGATGTCCTCCAGCTGGAAGCTCGAGACCTCGCAGACGACGACTTCGCCTTCCGCGACGTGCCCGTCCAGCTCGCAGAGCGCACGCCCGACGTTGCCCGCGACGGGAGCGCGGAGCATCGCGCCGAGCAGCTCGCTCGTCGTCGTCTTCCCGTTCGTCCCGGTCACGCCGACGATCGTCGTCGCGAGCAGCCGGGATCCGAGCTCGACCTCGCTCCAGACGGGAATCCCGCGTGCACGGGCAGCCTGAACCAGAGGTGCCTCACCAGGCACCCCCGGGCTCTTGACCAGTGTCTCGACGCCGTCGAGCAAACGCTCCTCCTCGGTCCCGAGGTGGACTTCGACGCCCGCCTCGGCAAGCCTGCCCACGTCGAGGCTCGGCGACGCATCGATTCCGATCACCTCCTCCCCGCGTCGCCGAAGCGCAAGGGCCGCCGCCTGCCCCGAGCGTGCGAGTCCCAAGGACGAGCCAGCTCATCTCAGGGCACGGAAGTCGAGGTAGAAGCGGTAGTACAACGCGAAGGCCGCAGCGCACATGATGGCGGCGAGGATCCAGAAACGGACCATGATCTTCGTCTCCGACCAGGCTTTCATCGCGAAGTGGTGGTGGATCGGCGCCATCAGGAACACGCGCCGGCCCCAGTAGCGGAACGAGACGACCTGGAGGATCACCGAGACCGCCTCGACGACGAAGATCCCTCCGATCAGGAGCAGCAGCAGCTCCGTCTTCGTCATCACCGCGAAGGCGCCGATCGCGCCCCCGAGGGCCATCGAGCCGGTGTCGCCCATGATCACCTCGGCGGGGAACGCGTTGTACCAGAGGAACCCGATCGCGCCTCCCGTCAGGGCGGCCCCGAGGATCGCGAGGTCGAGCGCGGACGCGTCGCGCAGGTCGATCGCCCGCGCCGAGCGGATCCACGTGACCACGTTCATCGCCGCGAACGTGATCAGCGCGATCATGGCCACACCCACCGCGAGCCCGTCGATGCCGTCCGTCAGGTTCGCGCCGTTCGCCGCTCCGGCGATGACGATGAACAGCAGGATGTAGAAACCGAACGAGAGCGTGATGCGCCAGTCGAGGATGGGCGCGTAGACGTCCTTCGAGAGCCCGATGTCGCGCGCCGACCAACCGACGCCGATGGTGATCGCCGCGAGCAGCAGGAGCTTCCAGCGGCCGTTGAGCCCCAGCGACCGGCGATGGCGCACCTTGAACCAGTCGTCGACGAAGCCGATCGCACCGCAGGCGAGCGTGACGAAGAAGACGGTCAGACCGGCCTGCGTGTACTTCGAGAGCGCGAGGAACGGGATGGTCATCGAGAACAGGATCAGCAGGCCGCCCATCGTCGGCGTGCCCTGCTTCAGGTGGTGCTCGGCCGGCAGCTCCTCGCGGATGTGCTGGCCGAACTCGTTCCGGCGCAGGAAGTCGATGAACTTGGGCCCGGCGAGGATCGAGATCGCCATCGCGAAGATCCCGGCCGCCAGCACGCGTTCCACTAGGCGGGGACTCCTGTGAGGGCTTCCGCCACGACCTCGAGCCCGACCGCGCGCGAGCCTTTGACGAGGACTGTGTCGCCGGGCTGGACGAGCTCCGGTGCGCGTTCGGCCGCCTTCGTCGCGTCGGCGACCCACTCGCCCCCGTACGCGCGCGCGAGCTCGCCGACTCCGAGCACGACGTCGATTCCGAGATCGCTCACCAGCTCGCCGATCTCGGCGTGGTACTCGGGCGAGGTCGGACCGAGCTCGGCCATCTCGCCGAGCACCGCGACCGTGCGCCCCTCGTGGCCGGCGAGGTGCTCCAGCGCCGCCCGCATCGACGTCGGGTTCGCGTTGTAGGAGTCGTTGATCAGCAGGCCGCCGCCCCGGAGTGGTGACTCGTCTCCGCGCCAGCGCGACAGCTCCACCTCGACTCGCCCCGTGGGCAGCGGGAGGCCGAGCGCCCGCACTGCGAGCAACGCCGCGGCCGCGTTCTGCGCCTGGTGCCGCGCCGTGAACGGGAACTCGAGCTCGATCCGCTCGTCGCCGAACGCGAAGACGACTCGGCTGCCGCCTTCGATCCGCTCGAACGACGCCACGGTCTGCTCGCCGAAGCGGTGGATCTCGATGTCGTCGCGGACGAGGTACGGCTCCAGCAGCGACTCGTCCGGCACGATTGCGATGCCGCCCGCGGGAAGGGCCGCGACCACCTCCGCCTTCGCCTGCGCCACGTTCTCGATCGTCCCGAGCAGCTCGAGGTGGACCGGCCCGATGCTCGTGATCATGCCCACGTCCGGTCGGGCGATCGCGCACAGCTCGGCGATCTGCCCGAGCCCGCGCATGCCCATCTCGCAGATGACGAGCTCGGTGTCCGGCTCGATGCGCGTCAGCGTCAGCGGGAGGCCGATCTCGTTGTTGTGACCGCCCTCGGCGGCGACCGTCTTTGCGTGCGGCCGGCACATCGCGGCGAGGATGTCCTTCGTCGACGTCTTGCCGGTCGAGCCCGTGATCGCGACCACGCGGGCGGAGCTTCGTCCGCGGATCTCACTCCCGAGCGCGCGCGAGCGCGGCGAACGCATCGTCCGGCGCCAGTGTCGCCGCAGCCCCGCGCGCGAACGCATGCCGCGTGAAGTCCCCGCCGCCGCCGACCTCGACGAACAGGTCGCCCTCCTCGATGCGGCGCGAGTCGATCTGCACGCCGGTCACCTCGTCCGCCCACGGCGCGCGGTCGAGCCGGCCGGGACAGAGCTCGGCGACCTCGTCGAGCGTGAGCGGGATCACGTCGTGGCGGCCCCGAGCCGTCTCAGGGCCTCGCGGGCGACTTCTCGGTCATCGAAAGGAACTGTTCGGTCCCGGAACTGCTGACCCTGCTCGTGGCCCTTGCCGGCGATGACGACGACGTCGCCCGGCTCGGCGGTCTCGATCGCGTGGGCGATCGCGGACCGGCGATCCGGCACCACCTCGACGTCTCCTTGTAACAGACTGTTACTAGGAATTCCGGCGACGATCTCGTCGATGATCGCGCCCGGGTCCTCGCTGCGCGGGTTGTCGGACGTGACGATCGGGACATCGGCGAGCTCGGACGCGATCCGGCCCATGATCGGGCGCTTCTCGCGGTCGCGGTCCCCTCCGCAGCCGAAGAGGCAGATCAGCCGGCCCGAGGTCAGGTCACGCGCGGTGGTCAGGACGTTCTCGAGCGAGTCGGGCGTGTGGGCGTAGTCGACGAGCACCGTGAACGGCTGCCCCTCGTCCACGGCCTCGAACCGCCCGGGCACGCCGTCGACCGCCTCCAGCCCACGCGCGATCGCGTCGTCGTCGATCCCGAGCAGACGGCAGCTCGCCATCGCGGCGAGTGCGTTCTCGACGTTGAAGCGGCCCTTGAGCTTGAGGTCGATCCCGTCGAGCGCCTCGGGGCGAATCTCGGCGTCGTCGGCGAAGCCGTAGGTGAGCGCATCGGGCCTGTCCTCCGCGAGCTTGCGCCCCCACGCGTCACCGACGTTGATCGCCGCGGGCGGGCGCCCGTCGAGGAAGAGCCGGCGCTTGGCCTCGAAGTACGCCTCCATCGTGCCGTGCAGGTCGAGGTGGTCCTGCGTCAGGTTCGTGAACGCGAGCGAGGAGAAGCGAATCCCCACGAGGCGCCCGAGCTCCGAGCCGTGCGACGTCGCCTCCATCGCGGCGCTGCGGTCGCCCGCGTCGAGCATCTCGCGGAAGGCGCGCTGGAGGTCGATCGCCTCGGGCGTCGTGCGCACGGCTGGCCTGGGCTCGCCGCCGACGCGGGACTCGATCGTCCCGAGCAGGCCGGGCTTGCGGCCCGCGACGTCGAGGATCGAGTAGAGCAGGAACGCGGTCGTCGTCTTGCCGTTCGTGCCTGTGACGGCCGCGATCTGGAGCTCGTCGGACGGGTGCTCGAAGAACTCGAGCGCCGCCGTTGCCATCGCGCGGCGCGAATCCTCGACCACGACCTGCGGCACCCTCGACGCGACGGGCCGCTCGACGACGAGCGCCGCGGCACCGGCATCGATCGCGCGATCCGCGAGCTCGTGCCCGTCGAAGCGAGCCCCGCGCACGCAGAAGAAGAGCGCCCCCGGTGACACCGCGCGCGTGTCGTACGCGAGATCCGTGATCTCGACGGCGGTGTCCCCGACGACCTGGCTCGGGGACAGCGTTTGTGCGATGCGTCGTAGCTCCACTGGGGCCGCGCGAGCGTAGCAACGTGCCCAGCTACTGCTCTGGACTAACTCGGTTTCCTGACGGGTCGCTGAGTGTCCGTATGCGAGCGGGAGAGTGTTAGGCACACGGCCCGCTCGCAGGAGGGCACTCAGCGGCCCGAGGCGGCCCGCGGAGCCCGGCTTCGCCGGGCGGAAGCGGGTCGCCGGTCAGGGAAGCGAGGACGGGTCGTCCGGCGGGATTTCCAGGTACTGCAGGTCGAACCCGGCGATCTGCTGGAAGGCCGGCGCCGCCACGACGCCGCCCCAGATCGACGCCGCAGGCTCGTCGACGGTGACGAGCACGACAAGCCTCGGATTCGTCGCGGGAACGATGCCGACGAACGAGGCCACGTACTTCGTCGTCGAGTACCCGCCCTGCGGATCCGGCTTCGCGGCGGTCCCCGTCTTGCCGGCCACCTTGTAGCCCGGAACCTTTGCCTCCTGGCCGGTGCCCTCGATGACGACGTCCTGCATCATTCTCAGCACCTGGCGCGACACGCCCGGGGTGAGGATCGTCCGCGACACGGCACCACGCCGATCATGCGAGCCGATCCGGTCGACGAGGTGCGGCTGGAGCCAGACGCCGTCGTTCGCGACCGCCCCGTAGGCGGCGGCCATCTGCACGGGCGTGATCGCGATCCCGTGCCCGATCGGAAGCGTGCCGATCGTCGAGCCGGACCACTTGTCGAGCGGCGGCACGATCCCAGGCGTCTCCCCCGGGAAGTCGATGCCGGTCAGGTGCCCGAAGCCGAAGCGGCTGATCCACTGGCTGAGCCGCTCCGAACCGAGCTTCTCGGCGAGCGTGATCGTCCCGACGTTCGACGACTGCGACAGGATCTGGTCGACGGTCAGCCGCTCGGTCCCACGCGGGTGCGCGTCGCGGATGATCCGGTCGGCGACGTGGATCGAGTACGGAAGCGTGAAGGCCGTCGACGGCGTGACGAGGCCTTCGGAGAGCACGGCGCCGACCGTCACGAGCTTGAACGTCGACCCCGGCTCGTAGGTGTCCGTGACCGTCCGGTTGCGCTGCCGGTCCTTGGGCACGATCGGGAACAGGTTGGCGTTGTAGCCCTTCTCGACGGCCATCGCGAGGATTCCGCCCGTGCGCGGATCGAGCACGATCGCCGAGGCGCCCTTCGCGTGCCACTGGTCGATCGTGCTCCGCAGCACCGCCTCGGCCTGGGCCTGGATCGTGTGATCGATCGTGAGCGTGACGCTCTCGCCCTCGTGAGCGGAGGTCGAGTGCAGGACGTCGATCGCCTGGCCCGCGGGGTCGCGGATCACGGTCTCGCTGCCGGGCTTTCCGGAGAGCGTGTGGTCGAGCCCGAGCTCGAGCCCTGCAAGGCCGTGGTTGTCCGTGCCTGCGTAGCCGACGACCTGCGACGCGACCTGGTCGAGCGGGTAGACGCGCTGCTCCTCGTTCGTGAAGCCGAGGCCGAGGATGCCCGCCTTCTTCAGGATCGCCGCACGCTCGGGGTCGGCCTTGCGCTTGATGTAGACGAAGCCGTGCGTGCGGTCGGACAACTCGGCGAGCACCTGATCGGGGTCCATCCTGAGGACGTGCGCGACGGTCTCTGCGGTCGACTTCGGGTCTCGGATCAGCTGCGGATCCGCGAAGACCGTTGTCGCCTGGCGGCCGATCGCGAGCTGGACGCCCGTGCGGTCGAAGATCGTCCCCCGCGCCGCGGGCTCGACGATCGTCGCCTTGTGCTGGCCCGAGGCCAGCCGCTCGTAGCTGCCGGCGCGGACTCCCTGGAGCCAGGCCGCGCGGGCGAACATCGCCAGGAACGCGAAGGCGAAGACGGCGAGGACGAGCCGGATTCGCCGGTTCGTCAGCTTCATTTCCTCAGGTCGAGATACTCGGGGGTCGCGGGACGCAGCCCGAGCCGGCCGCTCGCCAGCCCGAGGATCCGTCCGGAGGCGGCCTTCGCCGCGATCTCCGTGTTGAGCTGGGCATTGTCGGCGCGCAGCTGGTTCCGCTCACGCTGCGTCTCGTCGAGCCGGACGTTGAGCCGAAGGACGGCGACGTTGAGCGCCACGACGCCCGCGAGCAGGGCCGCGACGAGGCCGATCCAGACGACACCGCTGGCAACGCGTCTGCGCGGCTCGACCTTCCGCTGCGCGCGCGGCTTCGCCTTCGGCCGTGGGCGCGGCCGGGACGGGGCCGGGAGCGCCGTGGCTGTCGCCGCGCGGGCCATCAGGCTTTTTGGGCTGCGCGCAGCCTGGCCGAAGCCGCACGCGGGTTGTGGGCCAGCTCGTGGGCACTCGGCCGGATCGCCTTGCGGTTCAGCCGCCTGAGCTCGGGCTCGCGGCCGCACACGCAGACGGGAAAGTCGGGCGGGCAGACACAGCCGCGCTCGAGCCGCTGGAAGAAGCGCTTCACGATCCGATCCTCGAGCGAGTGGAACGCGATCACGGCGAGGCGTCCGCCGGGACGCAACATCTCGAGCGCAGCGGGGAGCGCCTCCTCGAGCTCGCCGAGCTCGTCGTTGACTGCGATGCGGAGCGCCTGGAAGACGCGCTTCGCCGGATGGCCGTCGCCGAACCGCGCGGGCGCGGGAATCGCAGCGCGGATGATGTCCACGAGGTCGCCGGTGCGCTCGATCGGCTGCTTGCGCCGGCGCCGTCCGATCGCACGGGCGATCTGCTTCGCGTAGCGCTCCTCGCCGTACTTGCGGAAGATCGTGATCAGCTCTCGCTCCGAGGCCTCGTTGACGAGCTCGGCGGCGGTCAGCTCCGCGGTCGGGTCCATGCGCATGTCGAGCGGCGCGTCGGCCGCGTACGAGAAGCCGCGCTCCGGCCGGTCGATCTGCATGCTGGAGACCCCGAGATCGAGCAGGATCGCGTCGGCGTGGACGCCGTTCTCGGCCAGCTGGTCGAGGACGACCGAGGCCTCGCCGCGCAGGAACCGCGACTGCACGCCCGCGTGGCGCTTGAACCCTTCGTAGTACGGACGCACCGTTGGGTCGCGGTCGATCGCGATGAAGCGGCCGTCGCCCTTGAGGTCGGAGGCGAGGACCGCGGCGTGGCCACCGGCGCCGAAGGTGGCGTCGACGACGGTCTGCCCGGGCTCGATCGCGAGGAGCTCGCGCACCTCCTCGGCGAGGACGGGAACGTGATCAGTCTCGTTTGGTTGCAAGACGCTCGGCAACATCTTCTGCGCTCCCTTCCACTTCTTTCAGCTCCTTGCGCCAGGCGGCGCGGTCCCAGATCTCCAGGTGATCCCTCACACCCGCGACGACGACGTTCCGGCCGAGCCCTCCATGCTGGATGAGAGCGGCCGGGATCATCACGCGCCCCTGGCGGTCGAGCTCGGCCTCGATCGCGCCCGAGAAGAAGAAGCGCTGCATCCGGCGACCCTCCTGGCTGAGCGGGTCGAGCTCGGCGAGCCGTGACTCCACGAGCGTGTCCCAGTCGTCGCGGCGGTAAGCGTAGAGACAGCCGTCCATCCCGCGCGTGAGCACGACGCCGGTCGCGAACGCCGTCCGGAACCGGGCCGGAAGCGTGAGCCGGTTCTTGTCGTCGATCGTGTGCTCGTGTTCGCCGAGAAGCATGTCTGGGGCCGTGAAGGTGATTCCACGTCTCCCCACTTTAGACCACACTGCCCCACATCGCAATACCTATGAACCCTCACGCGGAAGACCCCGATGAGGCATACGAGATGACGACGACCGGCTGGGACTGCTAGGTCTCGGCCGCGGTGGCCGGCTCGAGCGGGCTCGGTCTCGTCCGCAGCACCTTCGCCGTCCACGACGGGAGCCACCAGTTCCAGCGGCCCATCAGCTGCATCACGGACGGCACGAGCAGCGCCCGGATCACGGTCGCGTCGAAGATGATCCCCGCCGATAGCCCGATCGCGAACTGCTTGATGTCCGGGCCGGGGCCCGTCGAGAGCGAGAAGAAGGCGAACATGAGCACGAGCGCCGCGCTCGTCACGAGCTTCCCGGTGCGCGCGAGCCCGAGCTCGATCGCGCGCTTCGTGTCGCCGGTCTCGTCGTACGCCTCGCGCATGCGCGTGAGCATGAAGACCTCGTAGTCCATCGAGATCCCGTAGAGGAACGCGAAGATCATCAGCGGTATCCAGGAGATGACGGCATCGGTCGCCTGGACGTTCCAGATCGCATCGCTCCCGTGCCCGTCCTGGAAGATGAAGACGACGATCCCGTACGCGGCGGCGAGCGAGACGAGGTTCAGGAACACGGCCTTGACGGCGAGCACCACCGACCGGAACGCGCGCATCAGGAGCACGAACGTGAGGACGAGCACGAACAGCAGGACGTACGGAAACTTGCCGTAGACGGCATGGATGAAGTCGCGGGTCTCGGCCGGCAGGCCGCCGAGGGTGAGCCGAACTCCGTCGCCGGCCTGGCTCTCGGCCCGGGGTAACACGTCGTGGCGCAGGTTCGAGACGGTGTCCCTCGCGGAGCGCGCGTTCCCGTCAACCGTGCCGAACGCCTCGACGAGGCCCGTCTCGCCCTTCCGCCACGTGGTCGGAGCGGCCGCGCCGTAGATCCCGGGCGAGTCGGCGACGTCCTCGGCGGTCTGCCTGAGCACCGCGGGCGTCGCTCCATGCTCGACGAGGATCACGTGCGGCAGGAAGACGCCCGCAGGGAGGCCCGCCCGTTGCACGGCCAGCTGGCCGGCTCTGGCATCGCCGGCGGACGGCTCCTTGCTCAGCTCGGCGTCGCTCGGGTTGATGTGGAAGGCCGGGATGATGACGAGCGTGACGATGACCGCGCCCAGCAGGAAGATCGGCAGTGGCCGGCGGGTCACGAGGCGCGCCCAGCCCGCCCAGAAGCCGGACTCTGCGCTCGGCGGCGCCACGAACCGCTTCGGCATCACGCGCAGCCGGTTGATCCGGTGCCCGAGCAGCGAGAAGAGCGCGGGCAGCAGCGTGAGCGAGGCGAGCACCGCGACGGCCGGGATCAGCATCCCGCCGATCCCGATCGAGCGGATGAACGGCAGCGGCAGGATGACCATGCTCAGGAGCCCGATCGCGACCGTCGAGCCGGAGATGATCACCGAGCGCCCCGCGTGCGTCATCGTCTCCACGAGCGCGTCGTCCGGGTGGCGACCGCTCGCGAGCTCCTCCCGGAAGCGGAAGATCATCACGAGCGCGTAGTCGATCGAGACGCCGAGGCCGACGAGGGCGACCAGGAACTGGACGATGATCGAGACGTCGGTCACGTACGTCAGGGCGTAGACGCACAGGAACGTGGTCAGGATCGACGCCGCCGCCATCGCCAGGGGCATTGCGACCGCGGGCAGCGTCCCGAAGACGAAGAGCAGGATGATGAGCGCGCCGACGGCGCCGATCAGCGTCTCTGTGAGCACGCCCGGGCCGCTCGTCCCGCCCTGGGACGCGAAGATCGCGTCGCGACCTGTGAGGTGGCTCTGCACTCCCGCGGGAGTGGCCTGCCTGAGCGCAGCGCGCGCCTGGTCGATCGGCGGGAAGCTCGAGAAGGTCGCGTTGCCGGGCGGGTAGATCGTGGCGACCATCGTGTGCCGGTCCTTGGACAGGTACATGTCGCTGTGCGTGTCGAACCAGTCGCCGGTGCGCGAGCCAGGGACTGTCTCGCTCGTCCGCTCGATCGCGTGCTGGAGGCCCGGAACCTTCGTGATGTCCCTGCCCCGCGCGGTGAACACGGTGACGAGCGGCGGCTGCTCGCCGGAGCCGAAGGTCTTCAGCGTGCGCTGGTTGGCCTCGTACGCCGAGAAGCCCGGGATCGAGAAGGACTGGAACCAGCGGTTCGAGAGCTTCGCCGCGGAGAACGCACCGACGAACGTGAGGACGATCCAGACGCCGACGACGAGCAGCCGGTGACGGATCACGAGGCGCGCGATGCGAGCCATCGAGTCGAGGCTACCGATTGCCGTGTGCGCCGCGACGGGTCATCGCGACGGCGCCGCACTTCGCCGCGAACTCGACCGCGGCTTCGGGCGAACGGCCGCTCCCGAGCGCGAAGGTCAGGCCTGCGGCGAAGCTGTCGCCGGCCCCGTAGGCGTCGACGAGCGGCCCGGGCAGCTCGAGCGGGTCGTACGTCCCTTCCTCCCCTGCGACGGTATACGAGCCGCCCTCGCGGCCCATCGTCGTGACGATCATGCTCGGCTCGGGATCGAGCAGGCCGGGCTCGTACGCCTCGCTCGGGTCGCGCCCGCTGCGGACGAGCGCGTCGAGCTGCACCTGCGCCACGACCAGTGTCGGCAGCTCGCGGGCGGTCGCGACGAGCGCGCGCGCCTGCCGCGCCGCCCGCAGCGCGTCCGGGTCGCCCGCGCTGAAGTAGACGGCGTCCACGCCGGCCAGCTCGGCCCATGGGAGTGGATCGGCGCCGTGCGGGTGCAGCTTCGAGCCCATGAGCGTGATCGTCCGCTCGCCGTCGCCGTCGAGGTAGGTGAACGCGCGTCTCTGCGGCTCGTCGCGTGTCGCCGCGTGTACGCGGCAGCCGAGCTTCTCGAGAGCGTCGCGCGCCCGCACGCTGAGCTCGTCGTTGCCGACGGCGACGAAGAAGTCGACCTCCGCGCCGAGCCGCACGAGCTCCCCGGCCGCGACCGCCCCGCCGCCGGCCGGCTCCTCCCACGTGTCCAGGGCGGTGACGATCTCGCCCTGCGCGGGCACCTGCTCGACCTGCGCGAAACGGACCCACTCGACGTGACCGACGACGGCCGCCCTCACAACTGCGACCCCCGCCGCGTTAGACAAGATGATGGGTGTAGTGGAAGTTCCACCGTTCGAATCTTTCTATGAAGAGCACCGCGACGCGGTTTTCCGCGAGCTGAGGCGGCTCGTGGGCAGGGACGCGGAGGATGCATACCAGGAGACGTTCCTGCGTGCGTTGCGCGCCTACGGCCGGCTGAAGCACACCGAGAACCTGCGCGCCTGGGTGCTGACGATCGCGCGCCGGGTCGCCGCCGACCACTACCGGCGCCGCGAGGCTGCACCGATCATCGTCGAGCCGGACACCGATTCGCGCCCCGCCTATGCCGAGCTCGGCGAGCTCGCGGACGGGCTGCCACGCAAGGAGCGCGCCGCGGTCGTGCTCCGCTACGGCTACGACCTGTCCTACGCGGCGATCGGCGCGGCGCTCGGCTCGAGCGAGGACGCGGCGCGCCAGGCTGCCTCGTCAGGAGTACGAAGACTCAGAAGGAGGATGCAATGACCGTCTCCCCCACTCTCGATGCGCGGTTCCGGGAAGCAGCTGCGGCTGCCGGCCTCCTCGACGTCGCGTACGACCTTGCCGAGACGCCGATCGGGACGCTGCTCGTCGCCACGACCGACCGCGGACTGTGCCGGATCTCGTACGACCCGCAGCCGGAGCGCGAGGCCGAGTCGCTCGCGGAGACGTTCGGTGTGCGCGTCCTGCGCGCGGCGAAGCCGATCGACCCGGTGCGCCGCCAGCTCGACGAGTACTTCGAGGGCAAGCGCACCGAGTTCGAGCTCCCGATCGACCTCCGTCACCAGGCGCCGTTCAGCCGCACGGTGCTCGACCGGCTCGCCCGCGTCCCGTACGGGCACCTGACGACCTACGGCGCGCTCGCCGCGGAGGCGCATCGCCCGAAGGCCGCCCGCGCCGTCGGCACGGTCATGAACCGGAACCCGGTGCCGATCGTGCTCCCGTGCCACCGCGTGGTCGGCGCGAACGGGTCGCTCACCGGCTACGGCGGCGGGCTCGAGCGCAAGGAGCTCCTGCTCGAGCTCGAGGGTGCGATCGAGCCTCAGCTCGACATGTGACGTTTCCGGCTCGAGCGACGAATATACGGGCGTAGTGATCGTTCGGGCAGTCGGCGGCCTCGTCGCAGCGGCGCTCCTTGCGAGCTGCGGCGGCGTGGGCGGCGCGGCCCCTCCGCCGAGAGAGGGCCCGGTCGCGATACCGACGTCGAAGGTGACGACTGCCATCTCGCGCGGCACCCCGGCGTCAGCGGCGGCTTCTCCACTCGATCGTCGCCCGCATGACGCCCACGACCATCTACGGCGTCAGCATCAGGCCCGCGGGCAAGCACTGGTTTTCCAGCAGCCCGCGTTCCGTGATCGTGCGAATCGCGTACCGGCCATTCCGGCAACGGGGTCGAGGCGAGTGGGAAACTGCGCTCCTCGGGCAAGCGTTCGCCACACAGTCGCGCCGACTCGGACTTCGGCCCGTGGCCGCGTACCAGAGCCCGACGCAGGCCGTCGCCCTCGTGGGGCCGAACCCGCCGAAGCGGGACACTCGGAAAGCGATCAGTGGCCGGGTTCTTCGAGAGAGGGTGAGAGCAGCCGCCGAGTCGAGTGGCGCCGACGTGATCGGACTCCGGGTGATCAAGCCGTTGAACTTCGCGTTCGCGATCACGCTCCGGGTGGACCACCCGGCCTCGTATCTGGCGCATAGTCTCGAGCCCTTCTTGAGGTCGCTTCCGAGCGCAGCGGATGAACGTTACGACGGCAGCTACGTCAGGATCGTCGATCGGTCCGGCCGCTTCGTCTGGTACCAGGGCGGCTACTCCGGCGACTACGTCGGTGGATGGAGCTCGGATATCCGTCGTGACCTGCGCGGCTGCTACTCGCAGCCAACCTACGGGACGCCCCGCGACCAGGCTGAGCCTCCTCCCTGTCCGGAAGACTGAGAACTTGACATGTGACCTTTTGGTCACCTATCATCCGAGCATGGCAACCGACGACGACCTCGTGTTCAGGGCGCTCTCCGATCCCACGCGCAGGCATCTCCTCGACCGGCTCTTCGAGCGCGACGGCCGCACGCTCACCGAGCTCGAGTCCGAGCTGGAGATGACGCGCTTCGGGGTCATGAAGCACCTTCGCCTCCTCGAGGAGGCCGGGCTCGTCGTCACGCGCCGGGAGGGGCGGCAGAAGCTGCACTACCTCAACCCCGTCCCGATCCGGCTGATCCACGACCGGTGGATCGACAAGTACAGGGAGCGCCAGGTCTCGGCGCTCGCGAACCTCAAGTCCGAGTTGGAGGAAACTGCATGACGACGATTACCGAACAGGCGACGCAGGTCTACTCCGTCTTCATCCGAGCCACGCCGGAGCAGGTGTGGGACGGGATCACGAAGCCGGAGTTCACGACCCGCTACTTCTACGGGACGAAGATCGACTCGACCTTCGAGCCCGGCGCGCCCTACCTGAGCGTGGCCGGCGACGGCGGCGAGACGCTCGTCGACGGCGAAGTGCTCGAGTCCGACCCGCCGCGGATGCTCAAGCACACGTGGCGGGCCCTCTACGACCCCGAGACCGCGAGCGAGCCGCACAGCCGCGTGACGTGGGAGATCGAGCCGCAGGAGGGCGGCGTGACGAAGCTCACCGTCACGCACGATCAGCTCGAGGCCGCGCCGAAGACCGCAGTGAGCGTGGCCGGCGGCTGGAGCTACGTTCTCAGCGGCCTGAAGACGCTGCTCGAGACGGGCGAGCCGCTCGAGTCCGCCTGAGAACTGAGGCGACGCGGAGCGGGCTGCCAGGTGGCCCGCTCCGCCCGCTCAGTCGCTGAGCAGGCAATAGCCGACACCCCAGACGTTTCTTACGTAGCCGCCCCCAAGCCGGCGGCGCAGCCGTGAGGCGTGCGAGTCGAGGGTGCGGGTTCGGCCCGAAGAACGGAACCCCCAGACGTCGCGCAACAGCTCGTCCTTCGTGAACACGCGCCGGGGATCGCTCGCCAGCTTGAGCAAGAGCTCGTACTCCTTCGTCGGCAGGAGGACGCGCTGCCCGGCCACGGTCACCCGCCTCGTCGGGCGGTCGATCTCGATCTCGGCGGCGGTCATCCGCTCGGACTCGGGCGGCGCCACCCGCCGCAGCACGGCCCTGATCCGCGCGACCAGTTCGTCGTAGTGGAACGGCCGGTCGAGGTAGTCGTCGCATCCACGATCGAAGGCACGCACGCGGTCGACCGGATCGGACTCCTGCGAGCCGAGCAGGATCACCGGCACCTCGCGGTCGCGCTCCCGCAGACGGCGGCAGAGCTCGAGTCCCTCCGGGTCGCCGATCAGGACGAGGTCGGGGCACATCCGGTCGATCAGCTCGAGCGCTTCTCCGTCCGGGACGCCCACGACCTCGAACCCGTCCTGAGCCAGGTGGCGCTCGAGGAAGCTCCGCGTGGCCTCCTCGGGTTCTGCGAGCAGCACGGCACTCGACATGCGATCGACGCTAGCGGCGAGGCACACGCAGCGCCAGATGTCCTTTCAGCCGAGACTGTGCCGAAGAATCGACAGCCCGCGGAAAGGGCCGTGGCTGATCAGATCCGGCCCGAGCGGAAGACTCCCCACAGGAGCCAGAGGCCGAGCACCCCCGAGAGGAAGAAGCCGAGCGCAGAGACGACGTTGAGCCCCAGCACCTGCGGGCCCGACGTCGCGAACACCCCGATCAGGCTCGAGCCGATCAGGCCGGCCGCGACGACGAACGCGATGATCAGGCGGTTCATCGCGACGTCGATCTTCTGCATGAACTCGTCGAGCCCCTTGTGCACGAAGCCGACCTCGATCTGCCCGTCGCGCACCTGCTCCAGCACGTCGTGCACCTGGTACGGGTACTCCGCGAAGATCGAAGCGAGCTTGAAGGACTCGCGTCGCGCCCGGGTCAGCACGCGCTGCGGCGTGTAGCGGTTGACGAGCAGGCTCCGCGCGTAGGGCTTCGCGACCTCGAAGACGTTGAAGTCCGGGTACAGCTCGACGCCGACCGACGCGAGCGTCGCGATCGCCTTGTCGAGGATGATGAAGCGGGTCGGCAGCCGCAGGTTGAGCGAGTAGATGACCCCGAAGACCTCCCGGATCACCTGGAGCGGGTCGATCTCGTTGAGGCTCGCGCCGTAGTAGCGGTAGAAGAGCTCGCGGATCTCCTGGAGGAACTCGGCCTCGCGCTCCTTCGGACAGCGGACGCCGAGGTCGGCGAGGCGCCTCGGCAGATCCTCGATGTTCTCGTTGGCGACGTCGATGAAGAGGCGCGTCGCCTTGGTCACGTCGTCGTCGGTGAGCTTGCCTGCGAGCCCGAAGTCGACCAGCCCGATCAGGTCGGGGCGGATGACGATGATGTTCGCCGGGTGCGGGTCGCCGTGGAAGAAACCGTCCCGGAAGACCATCGTCATCCAGGCCTCGGCGATCACCTCCGCGAGGCGCTTCCGCTCCTCGACCGAGTAGGGCATGTCGTCGACCTCGCGGAGCGCGCGGCCTTCGATGAACTCGAGGGTCAGCACTCGCGCCCGTGTGTACGTCCAGTAGACGCGCGGGACGCGCACGTGCGGGTGGCCCGCGAAGTTGCGGTGGAGTGTGTCTGCGTTCCGGGCTTCGAGCCGGTAGTCGAGCTCCTGGCGGATCGCGCGGGCGAACTCGTCGACGACCTCGCGCACGTCCACGAAGTCGAGGGCCCGCACGCGCTCCTTCGCGATGCGAGCGGCCTGGTAGAGGAGGCCGAGGTCGGCTTCGATCTGCTGGGGCGCGCCGGGGCGCTGGACCTTGACCGCGACGACATGCCCGTTCGGGAGCACGGCTCGGTGCACCTGGCCGATCGACGCGGCGGCCAGCGGCTCGCGGTCGAACTCGAGGAAGAGGCGCTCGATCGGGAGGCCGAGGTCTTCGAGGATGACGCGCTCGACCTCTTCGTACGGGAACGGGCGCACGTCGTCCTGGAGGCCGCGGAGCTCGGTGATGATGTCCGGAGGCAGGACGTCCGGGCGCATCGAGAGCAGCTGGCCGAACTTGACGAAGGTCGGGCCCAGCTCGTCGAGGAGCTCGCGGAGGTGCTTGCCGCGCTCGGATGCGCTGCCCTCGAGGAGCTCCGTCCCGTTCCGGCGGCCCGGGATCAGGTCGGTCAGCCTGTGGCGCTCGAAGAAGTAGCCGAAGCCGTGGCGGACGGCGACCTGGGCGATCTCCGTCAGCCGGCCGAGGTTCCGCTGCTTGGGCGGCGCTTGCGCCATGAGACAAAGTGTTCCATGCGCAGGCGGGAAGCCCTATTTTCGCCCTTCGGGCAAAATGCGCGAAGCCCACGGCGAAGCCATGGGCCAGCCCGCACTTGGTGGTCTCGGACGCCTAGGAGTCGGCTAGCCGAAGACCGAGTCGGATTCGCCCGGCTTCAAGGGGAACCACAAGGCTCTGTCCTCAGGGAGTGACTCGCCTTCGGGCAGCGACTCGCCTTCGACCGGCTTTGGCTTCCAGCGAGCCCACCAGGCTTTGCCCTCAGGAAGCGGCTCGCCTTCGAACTGATGGCGTCGCTGCGATCTGATCCCGGAGACGATCTCGTCCGGGGTCATGATCCCGGTGGCGAGCGGAACGACGAACGCGAACAGCAACCAGGCCGCAAGCAGTCCTCCCAGATAGGCGGCTAGCCCGGTCAGGCTCACTGCGATCGCGAGGTCGATCGCCAAGAGCAGGGCGATCGGGAAGAGCACGAGCACGCAGAGAAGCTCGAGGCCTCGCTTGAGCCGTCGCATGTATCCAGTGTCTCTACCTGACTCCGAGCCGTCAAGGGAACGGCTCCGACTGCCGTCGGCGAGCTAGTGCGGCGGTGAGGGCGGAGACGAGCTCGATGCCTCGCCTTCGACGAGGCGGAGCCGGTGCTCGAGTTGGGCGACCCGGAGCTCGAGCTCTTCGAAGTCCGTCCGCGGGACGAGGCCGAGTTGCTGGAAGAGACCGTCGAGCCCGGCGCCCGCTCGCTCGGTGAGGCGCATCGCCTCGCCGCGCCAGCGGTGGATCGTCTGCTCGATCACCTCGCGCGCCTCGTCGCTGCGAATCCCACCCGTTCGCGAAAGCTCTTCCGCGAGAGCATCCGCACGTTCGGCCGTCAGCGCGACCGCACCGATCGCGGCCATCCCGACCCGCTCGAGGGCGTCCGTGACGAAGCTGCCGTTATCGTCGGCCATGCGGCCTGGCGCGACGGCGCTGCCGCCGACGCTCCCGCTTCGACTGTGCCGACGAGAGCTCGCCGTTCCCATCCCCGCCGTCGATCGCGGGCGCGAGCTCCGGAACGGGCACGGGCTCCTCGGCCGCCGCGACCTCGGCCTGGGCGAGCACCGTTTGCATCCCAATGCCTTCGCCGTCCACCGTAGCGAGCCCCTTCTTCCCCGCCCACTCCGGCTCGCGCTCCTTGAGGATCGTCAGCAGCGGAGCCGCGATGAAGATCGACGAGTACGCACCGGACCCGATCCCGATCAGCAGCGCGAAGGCGAAGTCCTTCAGCGTCGCGCCGCCGAAGATGAGCAGCGACGTCACCGGCAGCAACGTGATGAAGGTCGTGGCCAGGGAGCGCCTGATCGTCTCCCAGAGCGAGATGTTGGCGATCGTCGCGAACGAGGCGCGCCGCATCAGCGGGACGTTCTCCCGGATGCGGTCGAAGATGATGATCGTGTCGTAGATCGAGTACCCGAGCACCGTTAACACCGCCGCCACGGTCGCGGTCGTCACCTCCCGCCCCGTGAGCGAGTACACGCCGACCGTGATCACGATGTCGTGGATCAGCGCCGCGAGCACCGGGATCGCGTACTTGTAGTCGAAGCGGATCGCCAGGTAGAGGACGATCAGGAGCAGCGAGCCGAAGATCGCCCACAGCGCCGATTTCGCAATCTGCCGCCCGAAGCTCTCGGAGACGGTCGTCGACCCGTAGTGCGTCGCGCCGAGCTTCGACTCCAGCTCGTTCCGCAGCTTCCCCCCGACCGCCGGGCTGAGCGCCTTGGTGCGCAGCTGGAAGCTCTTGTACTTGCCGCCGGTCGAGGCTCCGCGGCCCTGGATGACCGCCCTCGACAGGCTCGAGTCGATGGTCTGGGCATCGCTGCGCACGTTGTCGACGAGCTGAGGCTGCGGCGTCTGGAACGTGACCTGCGAGCCGCCCTTGAAGTCGATTCCCAGGTTCAGGCCGCGCACGCCGAGCGAAATGACCGCGATCGCGACCACGCAGCCCGAGATCGCGAACCAGAGGCGGCGCTTGCCCATGAAGTCGATCTGGAGCCAGCGCCCATGTTGCTGGCCTTTCGCGCCCATGAACGCCGGGTTCTCGAACCAGCGGAAGCCGGCGAGCAGGCCCAGCATCGCACGGGTCGCGAACACGGCCGTGACGAGCGAGATCGCCGTACCGATGAGGAGCATGAGCGCGAAGCCCTTGACCCCGGCCGTCGCGACGAGGAACAGGACGAGCGCGGTGATCGCCGTCACGACGTTCGCGTCGATGATCGTGTGGAACCCCTTCGCGTACCCGGTGGAGATCGCGGCCCGTACGGATTTGCCCGCACGGACCTCCTCTTTGATGCGTTCGAAGACGACCACGTTCGCGTCTGCTGCGACTCCGATCGTGAGGATGAGGCCGGCGAATCCGGGCAGGGTCAGGGTGACGTTGAAGATCAGGAGCGCCGCGTACAGGAGCACGGCGTAGATGCCGAGCCCGATCACCGCGACCAGGCCCAGGAAGCGGTAGAAGATCAGCAGGAAGAGGGCGACTACGAGCAGCCCGGCGATGGCGGCCAGCTTCGCCTGCGCCAGCGAATCCTTGCCGAGCGTGGCCGAGACCTCGGTCTTCTCGAGCTGGCGGAAGTTGTACGGCAGGGCGCCCGTCTGGAGCACGAGGGCGAGGTCCTTCGCCTCCTGGACGGACCCGATGCCGGTGATCTCGGCGCCGTTCGTGCCGGGGATGCCGTTCGGGTTGTCGCGGAAGCTGATCGTCGGAGCGGACCTGATCTCGCGGTCGAGGACGATCGCGAACTGCTGGGCGTAGTTGTCCTCCTGGCCGCTCGGGCTCCCGGCCGTCGAGTACCGCGTGCGTCCGCGTTCGGCGAGCGTTCGCGTCACGTCCTGGAACTTCTTCGCGCCCCCGTGCGTGAACTGCATGAGCACGAGCGGCTGGCCGTTGTCCGTGCCCTGCGTCCCGAAGTCCTGCCGCGTGCCCTTGAGGTTCAGGTCGGACCCGGTCATCTCGGGGATCGGACCGCTGTCCGCGGTGCCCCGCGGGTGGTACTTGAAGAGGTAGTAGTAGGTCGTCTTCGGCGGGCCGACGTTCGGGCAGAACGTCGCGTCCGGCGTACACCTGACGAGCGCCAGGTTCCCCGGTACGAACATCATCTTGTGCCCAGTCGGCACCTCTCCTGAGCTGCCGCCTTTCGCAACGGCACAGGCGCTCTCGTGCTTCTTCTTTTCTGCTCTTTGGTGGAGCAGTTGTCGCGCTGCCACTTCTTCACGTACCCAGAGGTCAGGAGCTCCCGTTGGGTCGGCAACGGCCCGGCGACGAGCTTGTAGTTCGTCGCCTTCGAGCCCGGCTTCTTCTCGGGGGCGAAGAGGTAGAACTCCTGGGAGTCCTTCGCCTTGCCCTGCGACTGGACCGGCAACAGCGTCTTGTAGAGCGAGGTCAGCGGCGTCGGGTTTCCCTGAAGGTCGGCCGTCGGCGGGACCAGGTCGCCCTGGAGGTCGAACAGCTCGAGCTTCGCGGTCTTCCCGATCACTTGCTGTGCGCGGTCAGGGTTGACGCCGGCGAGCTCGATCACCATCTGGTCGTTGCCCTGCTTTCGGATCTCCGGCTCGGTCACGCCCAGCTTGTCGACGCGCCTGCGCATGACCGATTGGGCCGTGTCCATGCCCTCGGAGGTGACCTGCTCACCTCTCGGCGGGACCGCCTTGAGGACGACCTCGGTGCCTCCCTGGAGGTCGAGGCCGAGGACCGGTTTCTTGTGGATCGGCGAGCCCGGGACCGCGAGCAGGGCAGCCCCGATCAGGGCCGCGATGATCAGGCCCAGCAGGAGGAGATGAGAGCGGCGCTCGGCCACGGTGCTGCCTTAGGGTAGCGGTGTTTCGGCGGGGTCCGTTGACCCGTCTGGGCTATCTGCCGGCTCTTCTTCGGCTTCTGCTTCGGTGCGGGCGGTGATCGCGCTCTTCGCGAGCCGGACGCGTGTGTCCGGCGCGATCTCGAGGACGATGTGGTGATCCTCGACCTCGCGGACGAAGCCGAAGATGCCGCCGAGCGTCATCACCTCGTCGCCGATTTCGACTTGTTGGAGCAAGTGAGTCTGCGCCTGGCGCCGGCGTCGCTGCGGCATGACGATCAGCAGGTAGAAGAGAATGAGCATTCCGCCGAGGAAGATCAGAGCGGTCAAGCGGCCTCCAGAGTGAGTCGGTCGAGCGTTTCCGCCTTGAATGTTGCCAGCTTGCCCGCCTCGATCGCGGCCCGTGCCCCCGCGGTGAGCCGGAGCAGGAAGCGGAGGTTGTGGACGGTCAGCAGGCGCAGCCCGAGCAGCTCCTGCTGGTTGACGAGGTGGCGGATGTACGCGCGGCTGAACCTCGAGCAGGCCGGGCAGTCGCAACGCTCGTCGAGCGGCTCCTGGTCGCGGGCGAAGCGGGCGTTCTTCAGGTTCAGGCGCCCCGCCGAGGTGAGCGCGGTGCCCGTACGGCCCATGCGCGTGGGCAGGACGCAGTCGAACATGTCCACACCGCGCTCGATCACCTCGAGGATGCCCTCCGGGTCGCCGATGCCCATGAAGTAGCGCGGCTTCTCCGCGGGGAGGAGCGGCGCGGCGTCGGCGACGGTCTCGAACATCGGGTCGCGCGCCTCCCCCACGCTGAGCCCGCCGAGCGCGTGGCCGTCGAAGTCGAGGTCGACGATCTCCTCGATCGAGCGGCGACGGAGGTCGGCGTCGGTTGCGCCCTGGGCGATCCCGAAGAGGAGCTGGCCGTCGGCCCGCGGCGCCTCGCGTTGGCGCTTCGCCCAGAGCGTCGTCAGCCGGACCGCCTCCGCGAGGTCGCCGCTCCCGGCCGGAGCGCAGACGTCGAGGCACATCGCGATGTCCGAGCCGAGCCTCGCCTGGATCGCGGCAACCGACTCGGGCGTGAACCGCTCCGAGGCGCCGTCGTAGACGGAGCGGAACGTGACGCCGTCGTCGTCGACGCGCGTGATCGTGTCCCGGAGCGAGAAGACCTGGTAGCCGCCCGAGTCGGTGAGGATCGGCCCGTCCCACTGCATGAACTCGTGCAGCCCGCCGAGCTCGTCGATCACGTCCTCCCCGGGCCGGAAGTGCAGGTGGTACGTGTTGCCGAGGATGATCTCCGCCCCGAGCGAGCGCACCTCGTCGGGGTCGAGCATCTTGACGGTCGCCTTCGTCCCGACGGGCATGAACGCGGGCGTCCGCACCTCGCCGTGGGCAGTGCGGAGAACGCCCGCTCGCGCCTCACCGTTCGTCGCCTCGACTCTGAAGCTCACAGGATCAGCATCGCATCGCCGAACGAGTAGAAGCGATAGCGCTCCTCGATCGCGAGCTCGTAGAGGCGGAGGATCTCGTCGACTCCGGCGAAGGCCATCACGAGCGCGAGGAGCGTCGAGCCGGGCAGATGGAAGTTCGTGAGCAGGGCATCCGTTCGGCGGAACTCGAACGGAGGGGTGATGAAGAGGTCCGTCCGGCCCTCGAGCGGCGCGCCTGCCGCGAGCGACTCGAGCACGCGGACGGTCGTCGTGCCGACGGCCAGAACGCGGTCGGCGCTCGCGGATGCGCTTCCACGACTCGGGCTCGACCGCGTAGCGCTCCGTGTGGATCGTGTGCTCCTCGAGGTCGTCGACCGTCACCGGCCGGAAGGTGTCAAGGCCGACGTGGAGCGTGACGCGCTCGACGTCGAGCTTGGCCAGGAGCTCCGGCGTGAAGTGGAGGCCGGCCGTCGGCGCCGCGGCCGAGCCTTCGCGGTCCGCGTAGACAGTCTGGTAGCGCTCGGGATCGGCGAGCGGCTCGGTGATGTACGGCGGAAGCGGCGCCTCGCCGGCCGGATCGCCCGTCAGCCGCAGGCGCCAGCGACCCTCGCCCAGGTGCTCGATCAGCTCGACGGAGCCCAGCCGCTGGCCCGGTCTCAGCTTCCTCGTCGGTCGCGCGAGCCCCTCCCACTCCCCGGCCGCGTCCAAGGGCTCCAGCAACAGCACCTCCGCGTCGCCCCCGGTCGGCCGCCGGAACCGCAGCCTTGCCGGCACGACGCGCGTGTCGTTGACGACGACGAGCTCTCCGCGCAGCTCTTCCGGAAGCTCCCAGAAGAAGCGGTGGCGCACGTCCCCGGTCGATCGGTCGTAGACGAGGAGGCGCGACCCGTCTCGACGCTGCGCCGGGTGCTGCGCGATCAGCTCAGGCGGAAGCGAGTACTCGAGCTGGGATCGCTTCATCCGACGCGAACGCTAGCGTCCCGCCCATGGAAGAAGCGGCGATCGCACGGGCGCGAGAGCGGCTGGAGAGCGCGGCCAGGGGCCGTGCGTCTCTCGGCGACGTCGAGGCGGCCCTCGAGCGTGCCCGAAAGCAGGTCGAGGAGCTGGCGCAGGTCGCCGCGGAGCTCGAGTCGTCTCTTCCAGGTCGTATTCAGGACGCGGTTCGCGAGGGCGTCCGCACCGAAGCGGCTCCCGTGGGCCGGCAGCTGGCCGAGGTGCGCGGGCTCGCCGGACAGACGATTCGCCGGCTCGAGGGGCTCGAGGCCGACCTCCTGACCGAGCGGCACGCGCGCATCGACGACCTCGCGCTGCTCGTCGACCTGATCTCGTCCGGCTGGAGCGGCATCGACGTCCGCCTCGCGCGCATCGAGCGCAAGCTCGACACGGGCGGCAGCGCCCAGATCTACCGGTTCGAAGAGCGCGAAGCCAGCTAGACCTGCTGCGTCGGCAGGACGAGCTCGAACTTGCTGCCGCGCCCGACCTCGCTGTCGAGGTCGATCCGGCCGCCGAGCGCCATCGCCAGCTCGCGCGCGATCGCGAGCCCGAGGCCCGTGCCCTTGCCGTCGTGCGTCCAGAACGGGCGGAAGATCCGGTCCTGCTCCTCCGGGCCGATTCCCGGCCCGGTGTCCTCGACCGCGACGTGGATGTTCCCGTTCTCGGAGCTCAGGTGGAGGCCGACGCTGCCTCCGTTCGGCGTCCAGCGGAACGCGTTCGCGAGCAGGTTCGTGATGATCTGGAGGACGCGGTCGCCGTCGGTGACGATCACCGGCTCGGCGGACACCTCCTGCGAGTAGTCGATCTCCCGCTGCTTCGCCTCCTCGCCGAACGAGAGGTACGCCTGCTCCAGCAGCCGCGCCATGTCGACCTCCTCGTGGCGAACGGTGAAGCGCCGCGTGTCGAGCTTCGCGAGGTCGAGCACGTCGCCGACGAGACGCTCGAGCCGCATCGCCTCGGCCGAGATCACGTCCAGCGAGGCCGTGCGCAGGGCCGGATCCTCGACGACTCCCTCGCGGAGCGCCTCGACGTGCCCGCGAATCGCGGTCAGCGGCGTCCGCAACTCGTGCGAGACGGTCATCAGGAAGTTCCGCTCGAGCTCCTCGGCCTCCGACAGGCGTGACGTCATCTGGCGGAACGAGTCCGCCAGATCGGCGACCTCGTCCCCGCTCGTCAGTATCGGAACCTCCGTGTCGTAGTGCCCCTCGGCCACCTCGTCTGCGGCGCCGGCCAGCCGGCGGAGCGGACGGGTGATGCGTCCGGAGAGGTACCAGGCGAGGACTGCGGTCACCAAGACCCCTACCAGCAGGGCAAGCCCGAGCCGCAAGAGGAGTCGGGTCACCTGACTGCTCAGCTGGGCCTGGGGCGTGGCCACGACGAGCCCACCGAACGGCGAACTGCCCTTCTCGAGGATGAACGGATCGGCGACTGCGAGGAACGTGCGGTGCTCTCCCGGCGGCGTGAACTCGAACTCCAGGGTTTCGCCGCGAAGGAGTGCCGGAAAATCGACTGCACTCTGCGGAAGCCGTCTCAAGCCCGTCGGCTGCCCGGAGAACGGCCCCACGCCGACGTAAAAGAGGCGGTTGCCGCTCGCAGCCTCGAGCTTGCTCGCAGCAAAGAACGGCGGCTTCGTCCCCTTTTCCTGAGTCTTGAGCGCCTGGTCGACGTACAGCTGTGTCAGGCCGGCCGCCTCGCGGCGAAGCTCCTTGCGCGCCTGGTTCTGCGTGTAGTTCCGGAAGAGCCCGAAGGCAATGAGCGTGGAGACGAGACCGGTCAGCGCTATCCCGGCCAAGAAAAGCGCCGGAAGGCGAAAGCGCAGTGACCTAAGCATGGCTACGCCGTGACGACGGCGTCCTTGGCGGGCGTGACCTTGTAGCCGACGCCCCACACCGTCACGATCGGCGACGCCTCGCCGAGCTTGCGGCGCAGCTGGCGCACGTGGACGTCGACGGTGCGCGTGTCGCCCGCGAAGGTGTAGCCCCAGACCCGCTCGAGCAGCTGGTCGCGGGTGAGCACGAGCCCGCGGTGGTCGAGCAGCTCCCAGAGCAGGTCGAACTCCTTCGGCGCGAGCTTGATCTCCTCGTCGCCGACCTTGACCTCGCGGCGGCCGGCGTCGATGTTCAGGTCGCCGTGCGTGAGCGTCGCGCTCGCAATCTCTCTCCGGTCCGGCGTCGCCCTGCGGAGGATCGACTTCACACGAGCGACGAGCTCGCGCGGGTTGAAGGGCTTCGTCAGGTAGTCGTCGGCGCCGACCTCGAGCCCGATGATCTTGTCCACGTCCTCGTCGCGCGCCGTCAGCATCAGGATCGGCACGTCGGAGCGGCGCCGGAGCCGCCGGCAGACCTCGATCCCGTCGATGTCCGGGAGCATGAGGTCGAGCACGATCAGCGACGGCTGCTGGTCCTCCGCCTTCGTCAGCGCGTCCTCGCCCGTCTCGGCGACGTGCACGTCGTAGCCCGCGTTCTTCAGGTAGAGCGAGACGAAAGAGGCGATCGACGCCTCGTCCTCGACCACAAGAACATTTTGTGGTGCGTTCAACGGCATCGCCCTTTCAGGATGCCAGAGCCGACAGC
Organism: uncultured Actinomycetes bacterium; assembly: GCA_963850415.1. Lineage (GTDB taxonomy): Bacteria > Actinomycetota > Thermoleophilia > Gaiellales > Gaiellaceae > VAXT01. The sequence goes on along the minus strand of CAWKLE010000002.1, from coordinate 469,566 downwards.
TATTGCGGGCCCGGTGGTGACGCCAGCTCGAACGGGGTTGCTGTGTCGGGCAGAGACAGGGGCGGCGAGTCGTTCAGCGACCAGGTGCCGTCGTAGAACACGTTCGTAGTGGGATCGCCCGCGCCGTCGACGACGCCTTCGCCGCGTGCGATCGCGCTGAGGAAGATCGCCCGACCCTGGATGCGGAACTGGAAGCGTGCGCCGATCAGGCGGAAACGGAGGTTCTTGCCCTGGTAGACGGTCGTCTTGACGTTCCGGTAGGTCGTCTTCGCCGCGCCGTAGACGACCGGGCGCTTGCTGTCGTACGGCTTCGGGTCGGTGATCGCGATCTTGCCGTTCACGCGGCCGGTCATGCTGCCGCGCGCGTCCAGCTGGACGATGCCGCGACCCTCGCGAATCGACAGTGTCCCGTTCTGGGGCGTCGTCGACTGCGACTGGGCCGCAGCCGGGACGAGGAGCGCAAGCAGGAGTAGGAGCACCGTTTTCCGCATCGGTACGTCAAGTATCGCTTGCTTCCATATGCCCGCAATGTGGGAGTTGTAAGGAATCCGTTAGCGTCACAGCGTGTCCGAGCTGAGCGATTTCGGTCTCGTCGTGCTCGTGGTCGCAACCGGCGTGATGCTCGCGCTCCTGGCGGCCCGGCTGAGCGAGCGCTATCCCGTGCCCGCCCCCGCGCTCTTCCTGCTGGCCGCGCTCGCGCTTCCGGTTGCCCTGCCGCACATCAGGACGGTGGAGCGAATCGGCGTCGTCGCGGTCGTCCTGATCCTCTTCGACGGCGGCATGAACATCGGCTGGCGCCGGTTCCGTCGGGCGGTCGTCCCGATCGCGACGCTCGGCATCGTCGGCACGCTGACGACGGCGGTCCTGACGGCCGTCTGCGCCCATTTCCTGCTCGACCTCAGCTGGACACTGTCAGGAGTGCTCGGCGCCGCGCTCGCCCCGACCGACCCGGCGGTCATGTTCTCGATCCTCGGTGACAAGGAGATCCACGGCAACACGGGGACGATCCTCGAGGGCGAGGCGGGCGTGAACGACCCGGTCGGAATCGCGCTCCTGATCGGGATGGTCGAGTTCGCCACGACCGACGGCGCCTCAGGATGGTCGGTCGTGCGGGAGTTCTTCCTCGAGATGACGATCGGGCTCGCGGTCGGGGTCGCCGGAGCGGCCCTGCTCGTCGTCTTCATGCGGCGCGTGCGCCTGCCGGGCGAGAGCCTGTACCCGCTGCGCACGCTCGCGGCTGCGGGCTTGATCTACGGCCTGGCCGCCGTCGCGCACGGATCGGGCTTCCTCGCGGTCTTCATCGCCGGCCTGGCCCTCAGCGATCTCGAGTTGCCGTACAAGCGGCAGATCCAGCGCTTCCACACCTCCCTTGCCAGCCTCGCCGAGATCGTCGTCTTCGTCGCGCTCGGCCTGACGGTGAACGTGGGACAGCTCTTCGACGAGGGAATCTGGAGCGACGGGCTGCTGCTCGCGATCGCGCTGGCCTTCGTCGCGCGTCCGGTCGGCCTCGCCCCGCTGCTCGCGCCGATGCGGCTGCGGCTCGGCGAGAAGCTCTTCCTGGCCTGGGGCGGGCTCAAGGGCGCGGTCCCGATCCTGCTCGCCGCGTTCGTGATCCTCGCCGACGTGCACCAGGCGCGCCGGCTGTACGAGATCGTCTTCGTCGTCGTGCTCTTCTCGGTCGTCGTCCAGGGGTCGAGCGTGCCGTTCGCGGCCAGGCGGCTCGGTGTCCCGATGCGCACCGTCAGCCGGTGAGCTTCCTCGCCTTCGGGTTGGCCGCGCTCCTCTCCGGCGGGAACATGCACGCGCTGAAGGTGACGAACGGCTCGCGCCCGTTCGCCGGAGACAACCGGCTCCTGACGACCGTCTCGCCGAACGGAGACGGCTTCCGCGACCAGGCGATCGTCAGCTTCCGGCTCGATCGCGCGGCGAAGGTGCGGCTCGACGTCCTGCGCACTGACACGCTGCACCCGGGCCGCGCGACCAAGATGATCTGGAGCTCGACGAGGCGCTTTCGAGCGGGCGCGCGGCAGATCGTCTGGCGCCCGGCCCGTGGAACCGAGCCGCGCACGTACGTCCTGCGGCTGACCGTCGGCAGGCGCGGGTACATGAACTGGCCGGGCAAGCGCCGCGAGGCGCCGGTCGTGCGCATCCAGGGCATCGAGGCGGAGTTTCCGCGCCGCAGCTACGCCCCGGGCGAGCCGGCCGACCTGCGGATCTCGACCGACGCGCCCTCGCTCCGGCTCCAGGTCTTCTACTACTCGAGCCAGGCGATCAGGCGCGGAAAGGACTTCAGGACGTCCGGCACCGCGATGACGAGCCCCGTCCGCGTCGACTGGCGGACGCACCGCGACGCACCGGGAGCGCTCCGGGTCGTTCGCGCCGGGAACTGGCCGAGCGGCCTCTACTTCCTTCGGCTGAGCGCGCCGGACGGGCGGGTCGGCTACGCGCCGTTCGTCGTCACGCGGCGCGCCCCGACGTCCCGCGTCGCCGTCGTCCTGTCCACGAACACCTGGCAGGCGTACAACTTCTGGGACGCGAACGGCGACGGCTGGGGCGACAGCTGGTACGTGAGCGGCTCGACGCGGACGATCGACCTCGAGCGCCCGTTCCTCGACTTCGGCGTCCCGTACCGCTTCCGCGACTGGGATCTGGACTTCATCGCGTGGCTGAACCGGACCGGGAAGCACGTCGACTTCCTGACCGACGACGACCTCGAGGCGTATCCCACCGGGGACGCCCTGGCCGCGGCGTACGACCTCGTCGTCTTCCCGGGTCATGCCGAGTACGTGACCGGCCACGAGTACGACGTCGTCCAGCGCTACCGGAACGACGGCGGCAACCTCATGTTCCTGTCGGCGAACAACTTCTTCTGGAAGGTACGGCGCGACGGCCGGCAACTGACGAAGGTGGCGCAGTGGCGGAGCCTCGAGCGGCCCGAGGCGGCGCTCGTCGGGGTGCAGTTCGTCGCGGGCGACTACGGCGGACGGCAGGGCGCGTACGTCGTGCACGGCTCTCCGTGGGCATTCGCCGGCACCGGGCTCGCGGACGGCGCCCGGTTCGGGCAGTACGGGTTCGAGATCGACGCCCGCTCGCCGCAGTCGCCTCCGGGGACGCAGCTGCTCGCGTCGATTCCGAACTTGATGGGCCCGGGGCGGACGGCCGAGATGACGTACTACGAGACGCCCGGCGGCGCCAAGGTCTTCGCCGCGGGCGCGCTCAACTTCAGCGCGTCGATCGGCGACCCGGCCGTCTCGCAGCTCGTCGAGAACGTCTGGGCGCGCCTCTCACACCCCTGAACCGCCCTAGTAACAGACTGTTACTAGGTCAGTTGGGGTAGTCGTAGAAGCCGCGGCCGGTCTTGCGGCCCAGACGGCCTTCGGCGGCCATCTCCCGCAGGCGTTCGGGCGGTTTCGCCCGCTCGTCGCCGGTTGCCTCGTACATCGCCTCGGCGGCGTGGATGTGGATGTCGATCCCGACCAGGTCGACGAGCGTGCACGGGCCCATCGGCCAGCCGACGCCCATCGTCATCGCCTTGTCGAGGTCCTCGACGGTGATCCCCTCGTCGAGGAGCCGGATGCACTCGTTGAGCGTCGGGACGAGGACGCGGTTGACGATGAACCCGGGCGTGTCATTCGCGCGAACCGGCTGCTTGCCCGCCTGCTCCGCCCACTCGAACGCAGCCGAGAGCGCGGCGTCGGAGCTCTTCTCCGCGCGGATGATCTCGACCAGCGGGAGCAGCGGCGCCGGATTGAAGAAGTGCATGCCGAGCACGCGCTCCGGGTGCTCGGTCGCCTCGGCGATGGCATGGATCGGGATCGCAGAGGTGTTCGACGCCAGGATCGCGTCGGCCGACACGAGGCGGTCGAGCTCGGCGAACACCTCGCGCTTCGGCTCGAGCTCCTCGACGATCGCCTCGATCACGAGATCGCAGTCGGCCAGGCCGGAGAGCTCGGTCGTGAACGACAGCCGGCCGAGCGTCGCGTCTCGCTCCTCGGGAGTCGCCTTGCCCTTCTCGACGGCGCGGCCCACGTAGTGCGCGATCGTCTCCCGGGCGCGCTCGCAGAGCTCGTCGCTGACCTCGCGGCCGATCGTCTCGAAGCCCGCCTGCGCGGAGACCTGCGCGATGCCCGCGCCCATCGTCCCCAGCCCGACGACTCCCACCCGACGAATCACGCGCCCGATGCTAAGGGAAGGACCCACCCCGCTCGCGCGTCTAGGAGTCAAATGACGCGGATTCTCCTCGTTCTCCTCCTGCTCGGCCTCCTCGCGCTGGCTGTAGCCGGCGCGTGCCTCACGGTCATCAGGGGAGAACGGCCGGCGATCCTTTCCCGCCGGCCCCACGCGTTCGCCTAGCCCGCTCGGTCGTCGTCGTGCCGCGGCAGCGCGGCGGCGGCCGGGCTAGGAACGTTCTGCGCACGCCGCATCACAGCGCGCTCGCCGCGTAGCTCGATCCGCCTCAAACGCGCTCGATGACCGAGGCGATCGCCTGGCCGAAGCCGATGCACATCGTCGCCACGCCGTAGCGGGCGTCGCGCCGCTCGAGCTCGTTGACCAGCGTCGCCGTGATCCGCGCCCCGGTCGCCCCCAGCGGGTGACCGAGCGAGATCCCGCCTCCGTTCGGGTTCACGTCGTCCATCCTCTCCTCGAGCCCGCAGTCGCGGACGAACTGGAGCACGACCGACGCGAACGCCTCGTTGACCTCGATCACCGACACGTCGTCCCAGCCGATGCCCGCTTTCGCGAGCGCCCGCTCGCAGGCCTGCGGGTTGCCGTGCAGCATCCGGTACGGGTCGACTCCGGCGAGCCCGAACGAGACGAACCGCGCACGCGGCTCGAGCCCGAGCTCCGACGCCTTGCGCTCGCTCGCGACCAGGACCCCCGCCGCGCCGTCGCAGATCTGGCTCGAGCTCCCGGCCGTGACCTTGCCTTCGGGGAGGAACGCCGGGCTCAGCGCGGCCAGCGCCTCGAGGGACGTCTCCCGCCGAGGCGTCTCGTCGACCGCGAACAGCGTTCCCACGTGCGGGTTCTGCACCTCGACCGGGATGATCTCGTTCTCGAAGCGTCCCCCGTCGATCGCCGCGATCGCGCGCCGGTGCGACTCCAGCGAGAGCTCATCGAGCTCCTCGCGCGAGAGGTTCCACTCCTCGGCGATCGCCTCCGCGGACAGCCCCTGCGGAACGATCTGCCAGCGCTCGAAGAGCTTGTCCGAGAGGTCGCCCCCGTTCGAGCCCATCGGCACCCGCGACATCATCTCCACGCCGCCCGAGATCACGAGGTCGAGCTGGCCGGACGAGATCGCAGCCGCGGCGTTGAAGTTCGTCTGCATCGACGAGCCGCACTGGCGGTCGACCGTCGTCCCGGGAACCGTCTCCGGCCAGCCGGCGACCATCGGCACCATCCGGCCGATGTTCCAGCCCTGCTCGCCGATCTGCGTCACGCAGCCGAGCTGAACGTCCTCGATCTCGGCCGGATCGACGCCGTTGCGCCCGAGCAGGCCGTTCAGCACCTGCGCCGCGAGCTCGTCGCCGCGGATCGAGGACAGCGTCCCGTTCTTGCGGCCGATCGGAGAGCGAACGGCGTCGACGATCAGCGCATCAAGCATCGAGAACAGAGTAGAGACGCCAGGCTCCCACGCCCTTCAGCTCGTGCTCGCCGCGGTCCTCGAACTCGATCCCGGAGCCCGCGACGAGGTCCTTGACCGTGCTCGAGACCAGTACCTCCCCGGGCCCGGCGAGCGCCGCGACGCGTGCACCGGCGCCGACGACGATCCCGGCCACCTTCCCTTCGTGGAGCTCGCACTCGCCGGAGTGGACGCCGGCGCGCAGCTCGAGGCCCAGCGCGTCGATGCCCTGCAGGATCCCCTGGGCGCAGCGGATTGCCCTGGCCGGGCCGTCGAACGTCGCGAAGAAGCCGTCGCCGGCCGTGTCGCGCTCGACTCCGCGATACCGGGCGAGCTCCCGGCGGACCAGCGCGTGGTGCCTCTCGAGGAGCTCGCGCCAGCTGCGGTCTCCGAGCTGGCGCGCCCGCTCGGTCGAGGCGACGATGTCCGTGAAGAGCACGGTCGTCAGCACCGTGTCCGGCACGACGGGCGGACGATTCCCGGCGACGAAGGCCTCGATCTCGTCGACGATCTCCGGGGAGAGGAAGACCCCAGAGTAGTCCTCTCCGGCGATGCGCACCGACCGGGCCGAGGGGATGCTGTTTGCGACCGACAGAGCATCGGGCTCGACGAACTCGCCGCGATGAAGGACGAGCGTCGGGACGCGAACCGCCGGCAGCACGTCGGTCAGGTCCGTCTCGAAGAAGGCGCGGTTCAGTGCGTACGCGACGGAGGGGCTCGCCCCCACGCGCAGCCAGTTGGCGAACCACTCGCGGCCCTCCTGGCTGTCGGCGATCGTCGGAATGTTGTCCAGGAGCAGCTCGTCGCAATATTCCTGGGTGCCCCACTTTTCCCGGAGCTCGCGCAGCTCCTCTTCCGTTCCCTCCGGGCTCTTGTCGTAGTGGCCGCCCCGCGCCGAAGGCTGAAAGACCACGAGGGCGATCGTCCGCTCCGGGTACGTCGCCGCGTAGAGCGTCGCCATCGACGCGCCCTCGTGGCTGCCGAAGACGACGGCGCGCTCGGAGCCCACGGCGTCAAGCACCGCGTGCAGGTCCTCCATCCGCGTCTCGAGGGTCGCGAACTCGCGGCCGCTGTCGGACAGGCCGGTCCCGCGCTTGTCGAAGAGGATCAGGCGGAACGAGCGGGCGAGTCGTTCGTAGAACTCGCGATAGCGGGGCGACTCCCAGGCGTAGACGAGGTTGGAGACGTAGTCCGGCACGTAGACGAGGTCGGTCGGCCCGTCTCCGACGACCTGGTACGCGATCGAGACCTGACCGTTGCGCGCGTAGCGGATGTCGGGGGCGCTCGGCATCGAAGGCTCACTCTACGGCGACTCGTGCGCCCGAACACGACCCGCAGAGGTGGCGAAAAGATGGTGAAACCTATTGCAATTTGTCATCGAACAGGCGACACTGGTCTCGTCGGGGGGCAATCCAGGGAGGCCTGTGTGGCTCTTCATTTTTGGATAGCTACCCCCCTGAATGCCGCCGAAGGCGGCCCTTCCTTGGCGTGTTGGTGCTCGGAGGCTGCGGTGCCGGCCTCTCCAGTCACTTCTAGGAGAGGAGCCTCACCATGCTTCCACGTTCCCGCCTCTTGCGGGTCCTCGCGCCGTTACTGCTGCTGATCGCCTTCGCGGTCGGCTCGTCGGCCTCCGCCGGAGCGCCGCCGAAGAGGCCGTCGTCGGCCGCGCTCGTCGCGAAGGCCGCCGCGAAAGGGCCGCTGCACGTGCTCGTGACCACCACGAACAAGCGGACGCAGGCGACCGTCGCGCGGCAGGTCCGGGCCTCGAAGGCGCAACTCATCCGACGTTACAGGCTGTTCCCGATCCTCCTCGTCAGGGCCGGAGCCGGCGAGCTCCGCACCCTGAGCACGACTCCCGGGGTGGTCGGGCTCCAGGAGGACATCCCGGAACCGCCGGCACTCGCCAGCACGGTGCCTCTGATCAACGCCGATGACATCCAGAACTTCGGCTACACCGGGACCGGGCTGGCGGTGGCGATCCTGGACACCGGGATCGACCGCGACCACCCGTTCTTCGGCAGCCGGCTGGCTTCCGAGGCCTGCTTCACGGCCGGCGGGAGCCTCGACTCGAACGAGGTCGGGCTCTGCCCCGGCGGCGGCACTTCGCAGACGGGTTCCGGGTCGGCCGACGCCGAGACGGCCAACTGCCTCGACGGCACGGACAACCTCTGCGCCCACGGCTCGCATGTGGCCGGCATCGCAGCGGGCAACGCGTCCGGCGTCTCGGGCGCGCCAGGGAACGGCGTGGCGCCCGACGCGAGCATCGTCGCGATCCAGGTCTTCACGCGCTTCAACGCGAGCGGAGACTGCAGTCCGAACCCCGCGCCGTGCGTGCTCTCGTATCCCTCCGATCAGATCCTCGGCCTGCAACGAGTGCTCGCACTGGACGACAGCCAGGGCGGCTCGCTGGACATCGCCGCGGCGAACATGAGCCTCGGTGGAGGCATGAACACCTCCGCGTGCGACGGGGACAGCCGCAAGACGGCCATCGACAACCTGCTCAACAACAATGTCGCGACAGCGATCGCGGCCGGGAACAGCGGCTTCACGAACGCCGTGGGAGCTCCCGGCTGCATCTCGACCGCCGTCACGGTCGGGGCGACGGACGACTCCGACGCCGTCGCGAGCTTCAGTAACCGAGGGACGCTGCTCGATGTCTTCGCACCGGGCGTCAGCGTCGACTCGTCGGTGCCCGACGACACGTGGGCGAACTTCGACGGGACCTCGATGTCCACGCCTCATGTGACCGGCGCGTGGGCGCTCATGCGTGACATCTATCCCAATGCCAGCGTGGCGACGATCCTGGGCTGGCTCCAGGCAAACGGCGTCCCGATCACGTACGCGAGCGGAGGGGGCAACGTGACGACGCCGCGGATCGACCTGCTGGCGGCGGTCCAGCCGGACATCGCGGCCAACAACGCGTCTGTCACGGTCGACGAGGCGCAGACCGCGACGAACTCCGGGACGTTCTCCGACCCGAACGGCGACAGCGTCGCGCTCAGCGCGTCGGTCGGGACCGTCACGCCAGGTGGAGGCGGGACCTGGTCGTGGAGTTTCCTCACGAACGACGGCCCGTCGCAGAGCCAGACCGTGACGATCACGGCCACCGACAGCACGGGGATCACGAACACGGCGACCTTCTCGCTCGTCGTCAACAACGTGAACCCGACGGTGAGCGTGGAATCGGATCAGGTGACCCACGTCTCCGAGGGCGACTCAGTCGACGCTCACTCGTCGTTCTCGGATCCGGGCTACCTCGACAATCCGTACACGGCCGTCGTCGACTGGGGAGACGTCCTCCTCGGCACGAGCTTCGGCGCGGTGACGATGCTCACCGACGGCGGGCCCGGGCCGGACACGGGCGAGGTGCACGCCTCCAAGGTGTACGGGGACAACGGCAGCTTCACCGTCCAGACCACCGTGACCGACAAGGACGGAGGGAGCGGCTCCGACAGCTTCTCGCTCACGGTCGACAACGTCGCTCCGACAGCGGCCATCGACCTGTCGGGAGCGGTGATCATCAACGGGATCCCGACGTTGCTCGGAAACGCCGGGAACGCCGACGAGCTTCACGGGCTTCTCGCAGGATCCGGGCAGCGACGACCTCTCGATTCGCTGGGGTTGGGGCGACGCGACGGCTGACACGATCACGCCGCATCTCGTCAACCCCCCAGTCGCCGATCCGTTGCCGAGCCCGAGCGACCAGCCCCGGGACGAGACGGACAACGTGACGCACACGTTCGGTGACGCGTGCCTGTACATGATCGGCCTCGACTCGACCGACGACGACGGCGGCCTCTCGCCGACCGACACCGCGCAGGTGATCATCGCCGGCAACGGGCTCGAGCCGATGTCGTCGGAGCACTGGCGGCACGAGTACGTGTTCCCGCACCAATCGCAGTTCACGATGGCGCAACTCCAGTGCTTCCTGACGATCGTCAGCTTCACGAGCCTCGTCTTCGACGAGACGAGGAGCGCGTCCACGATCGCCCAGGCAGCGGCGGTCCTCTCGCTCGCGAAGCCGCCCGACGGCCTGGAGCTCCGGCATCTCGACGCGGAGATCCTCGCCGCGTGGCTCAACTTCGCAAACGGGGCGATCGGCTGGAACCAGCTGATCGACACCGACAAGAACGGGACCGGCGACACGGCGTTCTCGGCCGTGCTCGCAAACGCCGAGGCGGTTCGCAACAACCCAGCCTCGACGAAGAGTCAGATCATCGAGCAGCGCGATCTGCTCAGGCGCGTCAACAGCGGCGCCGCCTGATCGAAACGGACAGGGCCGGGAGGTTCGCTCCCGGCCCTGTCACTTCGCCGCGTAGAGCCGCCACTCGCCGGGGATGCCCTTCAGCTCCCGTGTGCCGCGGTCCTCGAACTCGATCCCCGAGCCCGCGACGAGGTCCTTGACCGTCGACGAGACGAGCACCTCGCCCGGCCCCGCCAGGCTCGCGACACGGGCGCCCGTGTGCACAGTCAAGCCCGCGACCTTGCCGCCGACGAGCTCGCATTCGCCGGTGTGCACGCCCGCTCTGACCTCGAGACCGAGCGAACGAAGCCCGCTGACGATCGCCGAGCCGCAGCGGATCGCACGTGCCGGGCCGTCGAACGTGGCGAAGAAGCCGTCACCGGCCGTGTCCACCTCGCGGCCGTTGAAGCGTTCCAGCTCCCGGCGCACGAGAGCATGATGTCGTTCGAGCAGGTCCCGCCAGCGCCGGTCGCCGACCCGCGTCGCCTGCTCGGTCGAGCCGACGATGTCCGTGAAGAGCACGGTCGCGAGCACTCGGTCGGGCTCGGGCCCGCGACGAACGCCGGTCAGGAACTCCTCGATCTCATCGACGACCGCGTCGGTGTTTCCTGCCCAGAGGATGTGCGCCTCTCCGGGGAGCTCGACGAACTTTGCGCCCGGAATCCGGGCGGCGATCCAGCGGCCTTCCTCCACGCTCGCGTCCCGATCGTGAGCTCGATGCAGAACGAGGGTCGGCGCCTGGATCGTGGGGAGCACGTCGCGGACGTCGAGCTGCGTGTTCATCCGCATCAGGGCGACCGCGGCGCCGGGGCTGGCGCTGCGCCGAAGGTAGGTCGCCAGGCGGTCCTTGAACGCGTCGTCCTCTTCCGGCGCGAGCTCGTCGAGGTCCATCCGCTCGGACCAGTTTCGCTCGAGTTCCGCGATCTCTCGCTCGCGGTCGTCCGCCTTCGGCGCCCACGGATAGTCCGGGCTCCAGAGCCGCTTGGCGAAGACGCCGAAGAGGACGAGGGCCGCGGTGCGCTCGGGATAGGTCGCGGCAAAGAGAACGCTCATCAGGCCGCCCTCGGAGAAGCCAAAGACCGCGGTCTGCCGGCTGCCGACCGCGTCCAGCACCGCGCGCACGTCGTCCATCCGCTCCTCGAGCGTCGGCAGCCGGTCCTGCGGGACCGGGTCCGAGAGACCCGTCCCGCGCTTGTCGAACATGATCAGGCGCGAGAAGCTCGCCAGGCGCTCGAGCACGTGGGCGAGCGCCGGCTCGTCCCAGTTCAGCTCGACGTTCGAGATCCAGCCCGGCACGTAGATCAGGTCCAACGGGCCATCGCCCACGACCTGATACGCGATGTTCAGGTCGCCGCTCTTCGCGTAGCGCGTCTCAGGACGAGCTGACGGCATACAGCCTCCACTCGCCCGGCACGCCCTTCAACTCGTGTGTGCCGCGATCCTCGAACCCGATCTCCGAGCCCGCGACGAGGTCCTTGACCGTCTGCGAGACGAGAACGTCCCCGGAGCCGGCGGCTGCGGACACGCGTGCACCGACGTTCACGGCCAGGCCGGCGAGCTTGTCCCCCACCCGCTCGCACTCGCCGGTGTGGATGCCGGCGCGCACCTCGAGGCCGAGCTCCGGGACGCGCTCGACGATCTCGCGAGCGCAAGAGATCGCACGCGCTGGGCCGTCGAAGCTCGCGAAGAACCCGTCGCCGGCCGTGTCGATCTCGATGCCCCTGTAGCGCGCAAGCTCCATCCGCACGAGCTCGTGGTGCCGCTCGAGCAGGCTGCGCCAGTCGCGGTCGCCGAGCTCCGCCGCACGCTGGGTCGAATTCACGAGATCGGTGAAGAGGATCGTTGCCAGCACCGTGTCCGGAATCCTGCGCGCGGGGCTGCCGTCGAGGAAGCGTTCCACCGCTTCGATCGCGAACTCGTTCTCCTGGATGGCTCTCCCGATGCCCGGAACGAGGACGTACTCGGCACCCGGAATGCGGCTCGCGACCTGCTCGGCATCGGGACGTTCGTGCTCCTTCGACATTACAAGCGTCGGGACCCGGATCGCGGGCAGCGCGTCGCTCACGTCGAGGTCGATTTGCATGCGCCTGAAGTCGACCCACGAGGAGGGGCTCGACGTGAGCCGGTGGTGCCAGACGAACCAGTCGAGGTAGTCGGGATCGCTCGCCCACTGCGGGTTGAGCTCGGCGGCGAACTGCTCCAGCACATCGCGGCGGCCCCAGCGCTCGCGTTGCGCAGGAAGGCTGGCCAGCGCCTCCTCGCGCTCGCGTTCGTCGAGCATGCTCTGGGACCAGGGGTCGTAGAGGATCAGCTGCTCCACGCGGTCGGGGTTCGACGCAGCGAAGACGGCGCACGTCGCAGCGGCCTCGGCGATGCCTAGCAGCGCCGGTCGCTCGCTCCCGACCGTGTCCATGACCGCGCGCAGGTCGTCCATCCGCGACTCGATCGTGAAGCCGCGCGGACGATCCGAGAGCCCGACGCCGCGCGCGTTGGCGACGATGAGCCGCCTCCCCTCCGCCAGGCGGTAGCCGAACTCGGCGAACCTCGGCGCCTGCCAGAGCGTGTAGAGGTTGGAGAGGAACGGAAACAGCACGAGGTCTGTCGGCCCTTCGCCGACGACCTGGTAGGCGATCGAGACGTCGCCGCTCCTCGTGTAGCTGACGTCCGGCACCTCGACCCGTTCACCTGACGGCAAAGAGCCTCCACTCGCCCGGGACACCCTTCAGCTCGCGCGTGCCGCGGTCCTCGAACTCGATCCCCGAGCCCGCGACGAGATCCTTTACGGTCGAGGAGACGAGCACCTCGCCGGGCTCGGCGAGCGAGGCGATGCGCGCCCCGGTCGGGACCGCGATGCCTCCGAGCTTGCCGTCGACGCGCTCGCACTCTCCCGTGTGCAGGCCGGCGCGTAGCTCGAGCCCGAGGGCGCGGACCCCGTCGCGGATCGCCGACGCGCACTCGATCGCGCGACCGGGCCCGTCGAACGCGGCGAAGAAGCCATCGCCGGCCGTGTCCAGCTCCTCGCCGCGGAACCGCACGAGCTCGCCGCGGACAAGCGTGTGGTGCCGCGCCAGAAGCTCGCTCCAAGCCGCATCGCCGAGGTCCGCCGCGCGCTCGGTCGAGCCGACGATGTCCGTGAACATGATCGTCGCCAGCACGCGATCGGGCTCGGGGCTGGTCGCCAAGCCGTCGATGAACCGGCGCGTCTCGCGAAGGAGCACGGCGTTGTGTTGCGGGTCGGCCCAGCTGAACCAATCGTGCAGGCCGTCGACCTCGATCCGCTGCGCTCCGCTGATCCGGTCCGCGACGTAGGCCGCCTCGTCCCGCGCTTCGGCGCGGTGGAGCACCAACGTCGGCGCCCGCACCGCGGGCAGCACTTCGCGAACGTCTCCCTCCATCGCCATGCGGTGGAACGCGACCGCCTCCGCAGGGCTCGCGCTGCGCCGTTGGTACCAGACGAACCACTCCAGCCACTCCTCGTTCTGGGCGCCGAACGGGCTCAGCCTGTGCGCACGCTCCTCGAGGTACTCACGGTCGCCCCAGCGCTCGCGGATCTTACGCAGCTCGCTCCTCCACTCCTCGTCGTTCGCGGCCCACGGATAGTCGGGAGCCCGGAGGCCTCGGGCGGTCGGGTCGTAGAGGACGAGAGCACTCGTGCGCTCCGGGTACGTGGCTGCGAACAGGAGCGCGATCCGGGTGCCTTCCTGTGCCGCCCAGAGCACCGCGCGCTCGGAGTCGACGGCATCCATGACCGCGCGGACGTCGTCCATTCTCGTCTCCAGCGTGGGAACCTGGCGCACCGGGTCGGAGAGACCGCTCCCGCGCTTGTCGAACAGTAGGACGCGGGCCGACTCGGCAAGCGTCTCCACGTGGTCGACGAAGAGAGGCATGTCCCAGCCCGCGAGCAGGTCGGCGAGGGTGCCGCGGATGAACACGAGGTCGATCGGCCCGTCACCGACGACCTGGTAGGCGATCGCGACGTCGCCGCTTCTGGCGTAGCTGACGTCGGGCACGTCCACGGGCGTATCCTCCCACCGTGGCGGCGACGGCAACAGAGCGCAAGCTTCTCATCGGCGGCGAGTGGGTCGAGACCGGCGACTGGCACGAGGTTCGCTCGCCCTACTCCGGCGAGGTCGTCGGGCGCGTGGCGAAGGCAGGCGCGAACGAGGCGAGAGCGGCGATCGACGCGGCCGAGCAGGCGATGGCCGACCCGCTCCCGGCCCACAAGCGCGCCGAGATCCTCGTCAGGGTCGTGGCGGGGATCGCGCGGCGTCACGACGAGATCGCCGCGCAGATCGCAGCCGAGGCCGGCAAGCCGCTCAAGACCGCCAAGGTCGAGGCGAGCCGCGCCATGTCGACCTACACGTTCGCGGCCGTCGAGGCGCGCAAGCTCGCCGGCGAGGTCGTGCCCATGGACGCCGCCCAGGCGGGCGAGGGCAAGCTCGCGTTCACGCTGCGCGAGCCGATCGGAATCGTGGGCGCGATCAGCCCGTTCAACTTCCCGCTCAACCTCGTGGCGCACAAGATCGCACCAGCGCTGGCGGCCGGCTGTGCCGTCGTCCTCAAACCGGCGGGCCAGACGCCGCTCTCCGCGCTGACGCTCGCGGAGCTCGAGCACGAGGCGGGGCTGCCGCCGGGCTGGCTGAACGTCCTCGTCGGGCCCGCAAGCGAGATCGGGGACGTCCTGGTCGACGACGAGCGCGTGAAGGCGATCACGTTCACCGGCTCCTCCGAGATCGGGTGGGGCCTCCGCGAGCGGGCGGTGAGGAAGAAGGTGCTGCTCGAGCTCGGCAACGCGACGCCGGTGATCGTCCACGGCGACGCGGATCTCGACGAGGCGACGACGAAGCTGGCCGCGAACGCCTTCTCCTTCGCCGGGCAGAGCTGCATCTCGGTACAGCGCATCTATGTGCAGCAGCCGCTCTACGACGACTTCGTCGCCGGCTTCGTGCCCAAGGTCGAGCAGCTCGTCGTCGGCGACCCGGCCGATGCCGAGACCGATGTCGGCCCGGTGATCGACGAGGGCGCGCGGGAGCGGATCCTGAGCTGGATCGAGGAGGCTCGCGACGGCGGCGCCGAGGTGCTCTCGGGCGGGGACCTCGACGGCGACCTGATCAGGCCGACGGTGATCGCGAACGCGGCTCCCGACCTGAAGGTATGCCACGAGGAGGTGTTCGGCCCGGTCTGCGTCGTCAACTCGTACGAGTCGCTCGACGAGGCGATTGCGCTCGCCAACGGCACGCGCTACGGCCTGCAGGCGGGCATCTTCACCGCGGACATCCGCGCCGCTTTGCAGGCGGCCCGGCGGCTCGAGTTCGGCGGCGTCACCGTCAACGAGGCGCCCACGTTCCGCTCCGACCAGATGCCCTACGGGGGCGTCAAGGACTCGGGCAACACGCGCGAGGGACCGGCCTACTCGGTGCACGAGCTGACCGAGCCGCGCGTCGTCGTGATCGACCTTTGACGCGGGGTCGAGCCTCTTTCTCGGTCATATAGACTCGCGCCGCCGATGGCACGAATCGCCCTGCTCGACAGGTTCCGCAAGCGGCCCGCGGAGGCTGCACCCGAGGGCGGTCCCCCGCTCCGCCCCGAGCCCAGCGCGTTCCGCCTCCGGGCTCGCTGAGACGTGAACGGAGAGCCCTCGTCCGGACGCGCGAGGAACGCATCCGCGACCTCGGCGGGTTGATGCTCGAGATGTTCCGCCGCGATCAGTTCAAGCAGGACCTGCTGATCGAGCAGTGCCAGGAGGTGATCGCGGTCGAGAGCCGGTTGCGGGAGATCGACGAACTGCTCGAGGTCTCCGTCGCGCAGCGGCGCGAGGGCGTCGGGCACCGCTGCGCCTGCGGCGCTCCGATCCAGTGGGGCTCGCACTTCTGCGCCAACTGCGGACGCCCGGTCGGCGAAGAGCCTGTCGTCTCCTGCTCCAACTGCGGCAACGCAATTCCGGCTGACGCACAGTTCTGCGCGCACTGCGGGACCGCTGTGCCTGCTGCGACCGAGGACGGCAACGGGCACGACGACGCGCAGACGATGTACCAGCAGGCCGAGCAGGCGGAGAAGTCAGGCGATCCCTGGGAGCACTGAGTGGCCCTCCCGCCAGAGCCTCCCGAAGAACAATCCGGCCCACCACCTGCTCCGGTCGACGAGGGCGGTGAGTGCCCACGCTGCGGGACGCCGTATGAGCCGCTCCAGGAGTACTGCCTCGAGTGTGGACTCCGGCTCCCCGTCCAGCGCGGGGTCATCCCGGTGCTCGCGACCGTCTGGCGGCGCCGATTCTCGCGCTACCCGGGCGACTGGATCTGGCCCGTCCTCGGGCTCCTGATCATCGCCGCGCTCGCTGGCGCCGTCGCCATCCTCGCCACGAACGGAAGCAGTGGGTCGGCGGCGAGGACGCGTGCCGAGACCCAGGCCTCCGTTCCGCTCAGCACGGGAACCGGAACGACGTCTCCTCCGCCCTCGACCGAAACCTCGACGCTACCGACCGAGTCGGTCCCGACGACCGTGCCCGAGCAACCGCCTCCGCCGCCGCCCTCGAACACGCTGATCGAGTGGCCCGCCGGACAGAACGGCTGGACGATCGTGCTCTCGTCGATCCCGCAGAGCGCGGGCCGCGCCGCCGCCGCCAGCGTTGGGCAGAAGGCGCTGAGCGCCGGGTTGACCGACGTCGGCATCCTCAACTCGTCGGAGTTCTCGAGCCTGCACTCCGGCTACTTCGTGGTCTTCAGCGGCGTCTTCAACACCGAGGCCGACGCGAGAGCCGCCCTCGACACGGCACAGGGCTCGTACCCGCAGTCGTACGTGCGGCAAATAACGCAATAGAAAGCGCCGGCCCGGCCCCCGCGCGAAGCGCAGGGGGCTAGCTCAAGTGGCCACTCACTTAAGCCGCGACTTTGGAGCGTTCGAGGTGCTGGTGCGACGGGCAGTAGTCCCGCTCAGGCAGCGGAGTGCGCTGGCACGGCTTGCCCTTCCGCGTCGTCGCGTGGCAGCGCGGGACGCCGCCGTCGAACGCGCCCGCCTCGATCTGCTCCTGGATGAACGAGACCGCGGCGCACACGCCCTCGTTCACCGCCCAGGCGACCTGGGCCTGGGCCGTGATCGGGAAATAGCGCCGGATGTCCTGGAACAGCGACCGCTCGGGCTTCGCGAAGTACTGAGGATCGCGGGCGAGCCGCTCCATCGTGTGCTCACAGGCCTCGAGCACCGCTTTTCGGTACTCGGCCTGCTCCGTTGTGGTCACGTACGGATCGACCAGGTCCTTGATAGAGCGATAAATAGCTCGCGAGTACTGATACATACAGTGCTGGATGAGGAGGGCTCGTTCGTCCATTTCCAGTCTGCCTCGTACCTTGTTAATCCCCCGCAAAGCTCTGTTAACCGCGGATTAATCGTTCTCGCCGCCGCAGGTCGGGACCACTTTATCGTCTCTCCGGCGTTGTTACAAACTCGGCGCCTGTGTTTCCCGGTATGGCAACCGGCCTCGCCCTGAAAGAATAGGCCGAGCGATGTCTCACGACACCGACAAGCTCATCCGTCAACTTTCGCTCGTGGCGTTTCTCATGGCCGAGCGGCGTCCGCTGACGGCGAGGGACGTGAAGCAGAACGTCGAGGGCTACCAGGAGATGTCGGACGAGGCGTTCGCGCGCCGCTTCTACTCCGATCGCGCGGAGCTGATCGCCCTGGGTGTTCCGCTCGATTCCCAGCGAGACGAGTTCACCGGCGAGGAGCTGTACCGCCTGAGCTCGGAGCGCTACTTCCTGCCGCCGCTCGAGCTGACCGACGAGGAGCTCGCGGCGCTCCAGACCTGCCTCTACCTGCTCGAGGGCCAGTTCGCGTACGCGGAACCGCTCCGCCTCGCGCTCCAGAACCTCGCGCTCGGCCGTCCGGGCCTCGACGGGGCGCCGACGGAGACGGCGCGCGCCGTCGAGCTGCACGATCCGGGCTACTCGCCCGAGCTTCCGGGCCGGCTCGCGAAGCTCGAGGGCGCGATCTCGAAGAATCGGACGCTGAAGTTCGAGTACTGGTCGATCATGCGCCAGGAGCAGCGGGAGCGCACGGTCAATCCCTATGCGCTGCTCTTCGACCGCGGGCAGTGGTACGTGATCGGTCTCGACCTCGACGACGAGCGCATCAAGACGTTCCGCGTGTCGCGGATCCGAGGCGAGATCCGCCTCGCGACGCGGCGCGAGCGCGACTTTCGGATGGCGGAGGGCTTCGACGCCGAGGCCTACCGCCAGGGCCCGCCGTGGCAGGTTGGCGCGAAGAAGGGCCAGGCCCAGATCGAGGTTGCCGGCGACACGGCCTGGTGGGTCGACCGCCTCTTCGGCCGCTACGGGCAGATCGAGGACGGCGTCTTCATCACGGACTACTCCGACCTCGGGCAGCTCTCCTCCTGGATCCTGCGTCAGGACGGGCGGGCGGTGCCGCTCGCGCCCCCGGAGCTCCGGCGCCAGGTGCGCGCCGACCTCGACCTGGTGCACAAGCGCCATGCCGAGAAACCGCCGAAGATCGCGGCCGAGACGGCAGAGGCGGCCGTCGACGAGGACGAGCGGCCTGCCAGCCCCGTCCCGCCGGAGCGCTTCGGGCTCCTGCAGGCCCTGCTCGCGTACCTGCTCGACCGCTGCGGTGACGACACGCACGCGGTGCTCCCGGCCTCGGACATCAGCGTGCGCTTCAACATCCCGCCCGAGTCGATCGAGGAGCACCTCCAGCTCCTGAACCTCGTCAACTTCGGCGGCGGCTGCTACGCGGTCTACACCGAGCTCCACGGCGACCAGGTCCACGTCGAGAAGGAGCTCTTCGGCGACACGTTCCGCTCGCCGCCGCGGCTGACCCCGCTCGAGGCGCGCGCGATCCGGCTCGCCCTCGAGTTCGTCGGCCCGATGATCGCGGCCGATGCGCACACGCCGCTCGAGCGCGTGCGCCAGAAACTCGAGGAGACGTTCGGCGAGTTCGACCTCGGCCAGGCGGCCGAGCCCCGGTCGGCGCGGGCGGAAGAGAAGCTCGTGGCCACGCTCAGCGAGGGCATCCGTCAGCACCGCGTGGTCGAAATCGAGTACCAGAAGGAGGGCGAGGACACGCTCTCGACGAGGCTCGTCGAGCCGCACGTGATCGAGCGCCAGCTTCCCTACTGGTACGTCCACACGTGGGACCGGACGCGGGAGGCGCAGCGCTCGTTCAGGCTCGACCGGATGCGCAGCGCGCGACTGCAGCGCGACACGTTCGAGCCTCGCGAGGGCTTCCGGCCCGACCACCTGGGCGGCGCCGGGGTCGTCGCGCGGATCTGGTACTCGAAGAGGATTGCGCGCTGGAAGGCCGAGGAGGGCGCGCGACTGCTCTCGGACGGCGCCGCGCTCGCGGACAAGGCCGTCGGCAGCGAGGAATGGCTCGTGGGCGAGATCCTGGCCGACCGGGGCGAGGCGGTTCTGCTCGAGCCGGACGACCTGCGTGAACGGGTCGCCGGCCGTGCGAAGGCGCTCGCGCGCGAGCTGCGCGTCAGCCGCGTCGCGGCGAAGGCCTGATCAGCTCGAATCTGATTGGGGCTCGTCGTCGAGGCGTTCGAGAGCCCACTCTGCGTGCTCGCGGAGGAGCGGATCGTCGCTCCGTGCATGCGCCTCGACGGCTGCCCGCTGCTCCGCGCCGCCGACGTTTCCGGCGGCGACGAGCGCGTTGCGGCGCAGGTAGCGCGGATCCTTGCGCGGGAAGTACAGCCGCTCGTAGCGTTCACGCAGGTCCTCGGCCCGGGCTTCGAGCCATTCGACGAGCGACACGTGCGGCTCGGCCTGGGCCGGCTGAGACTCGTTCTCGCGGCGCTTCTCGATCCCGCGGTTCCACGGACAGACGTCCTGGCAGATGTCGCAGCCGTAGACTTGGGCGCCGAGCTCGCCGCGGTACTCCTCGGGGATCGCGCCGGGCGCCTGCGTCCAGTACGAGAGGCAGCGTGTCGAGTCCAGCGTGCCCGGCTCGTCTAGCGCTCCGGTCGGGCAGGCGTCGATGCAGAGCGTGCACGAGCCGCAGTCCAGCTCGAGCGGCGCGGATCGCTCGAGCTCGGCCTCCGTCACGAGCGTGCCGAGCACGACCCACGAACCGTGACGCCGCGTGATCAGCATCGTGTTCTTGCCGTAGAAGCCGACACCCGCGCGGACAGCACCCTCGCGGTCGACGTGGTCGTTCTCGTCGACGAGCACGCGGTACTCGCCTCCGAGCCTGCCGCCGAGCGCGTCGAGCTTCTCGCGGAGCTCCGCGTACGCGTCGAACCAGGTGTAGCGCGGCAGACGTCCCTGCCCCGGTTCGCGCAGCGGCTCCGGCGAGTAGTAGCAGAGCGCCGCGGAGACCACGGTGCGCGCATTCGGGAGCAGCGTCTCCGGGTGGCACGAGACCTCCGGCCGGGCCATCGTGAACCGCATGCCCGCGAAGAGCCCGCGCGCCCTGCGCTCGGCGATGTGCCGCTCGGTCGCCTCGTACCCCTCGGCCGGAGCCGCCCCGACGACGTCGATGCCGAGCTCGGCTGCGATCCGCTCCAGCTCCGCCGTGGTCACGAACGACATTGTGCCCCGCAACGCGAGCCTCTTCGAGACTTAGTAACACTGTGTTACATGGAAAGATCGGCGCTGTGAAGGCGATCCGCATCCACGAGGACGGCGGCCCCGAGGTGCTCCGCTACGAGGAAGCGCCCGATCCGGAGCCCGGGCCTGGCGAGGTGCTTGTCGAGCTCCGTGCCGCATCCCTGAACCACCTCGACCTGTGGATCCGCAAAGGGTTGCCGTCCGTGCCCAAGCCGCGCATCCTCGGCGCCGACGGAGCCGGCCTCGTCGACGGCAAGCGCGTCGTCATCAACCCCGGCATCGAGCAAGGCGACAAGATCACGGTCGTCGGCGAGCACATGGACGGGACGCACGCGGAGCTGATCGCGGTGCCGGAGGCGAACGTCTACCCGATCCCGGACGAGATGAGCTTCGAGGAAGCGGCCGCGTTCCCACTCGTCTTCGAGACCGCCTACCGGATGCTCGCGACGAAGGCGGACGTGCGCGAAGGCGAATGGGTGCTCCTCTGGGGAGTCGGCGGAGGGCTCGCCGGAGCGGCGAACGTGATTGCGAGGGCGCTCGGCGCGCGCACGATCGTCACCTCCTCGAGCGACGAGAAGCTCGAGCGCACCGAGGCGGACGTCAAGGTGAACCACGCCTCCGAGGACGTGGTCGAAGCGGTCAAGGCCGCAACGGACGGGCGCGGCGCGGACGTGGTCGTCGAGTCAGTCGGCGAGGCGACGTGGCAGCGCAGCCTCCAGGCCGCGGGGACGGGCGGCCGCATAACGGTCTGCGGCGCGACGAGCGGCCCGAACCCGCCTGCCGCCCTGCACCGCATCTGGTGGAAGCAGCTCACGATCTACGGCTCGACCATGGGGACGAAGGCGGACTTCGAGGGCGTCTACGAGCTCGTCAAGAGCGGCAGGGCGAAGCCGGTCGTCGACTCGGTCTACCCGCTCAGCGAGGCGAGAGCCGCGCACGAGCGCATGGAAGCCGGCGACCAGCTCGGCAAGATCGTGCTCACGATTCCCTAGCGCGGTAGGCCGCGGCTTCCTCGACGAGGGCCGCGAAGAGCGCGTAGTCCTCGCCCTCCTCCGGGTGCCAGAGCACGCCGAGCGCGAAGCGGTGCGACGGATCCTCGACCGCCTCGATCGTGCCGTCCTCGGCCCAGGCGGTCTCGCGGAGTCCGTCCCCGATCCGCCCGAAGCCCTGGTGGTGCGACGACTTCACGGGCGCGCTGTCGCCCAGGATCGACCCGAGCCGCGACTCGCCCTCGACCCGCACCTCGTGGTCGGCCATCATGCCCTCCTCATGCCGATGGCGGTCGTGGCCGACGATCTCAGGTAGATGCTGCACGAGATCTCCCCCGCGGGCGACGTTCAGCACCTGGCTCCCGCGGCACACGGCGAGCACCGGCATGTCCCGGCCGAGCGCGGCCTGCAGGAGCGCGAGCTCGGCACTGTCGCGGGCGCGGCTGACCTCGTTCGTCTCCGGGTGCGCGTCGGCGCCGTACGTCTCGGGATCGAGATCGCCGCCGCCCGAGAAGATGATCGCGTCGAGCGCGTCGAGCGTCTCGTCGATCCCGTTCTCGACGGGTGGAACGAGCAGCGGCCGTCCGCCCGCACGCTCGACGGCGTGGACGTACGCGAGCGGGATGAACGCCGCAGGCTCGCTCCAGCGTCCCCACGTCGCCTCCTCGGCATACGTCGTGATCCCGATCACCGGCCGCATACCGCGACGATACCCTCTAACCAAGCCGTTCCGGCGATCGTCCTAGAACCGAGCTATCGTGAGAATGTGGGGTAAAAGGATGGCCCCCTGCTGCGGCGCCGAACTGATTCTCCTGCCAGCGGCATGGCTGGCCCACCATGGAACGCCGCAAGATGATCCTGATCTGTGACGACGAGCCCGCACTCCGGGAGCTGATCCGCGCGTCGATGGACGACGGGTTCGAGTTCGCCGAGGCGAGCGACGGCGTCATCGCGATGGAGCTGGCCCGCGAGGTGACTCCCGACGTCGTGATCCTCGACCTCATGCTGCCGCGCCTGAGCGGACTGGAGGTGCTCGCGCGGATGAACGCGGACGAGCAACTGAAGGACGTCCCGGTGCTCGTCATCACGGCCTGGAACGAGACCCGCGAGGATGTTCTCGCCGCAGGCGCAGACGAGTTCGTGTCGAAGCCGTTCGATCCCGAGGAGTTGAGGGCCGCTGTGAAGAGATTGGTGGCCGCATGAATGGTTCACGATCGATCTCATTGCGCGATCGGATGCTCGTCGCCAGCATCCTTCTCGCCGCCATCGTTGTGACCGTCTTCGTTGCGCTTATCTTCGCGGTATCCGCGGCGCGGAATGCAACAAACGATGAGGCGCGATCAAAGAACGTGACGGTGTCGGCGCTGGCCCTCGAGAAACTTGTCCTGGACCTCGAGGCGGGTCTTCGCGGCTACGTGATCACAGGGAATCCTGATTTCCTCACGCCCTACACGACTGCGCGCCGGCAGTTGAAAGAGAGCAAGGACGACTTCTCCAGCCTGACGAAGAACGAACCGGGTCAGGGCAAGCGAGCCGCAACGCTGGTCGCGTTGATCACTGCCTACATGCGCGACTATGCCCGCCCAGTGCTAGGGATCGCCAGACAAAACCTTCAGGCGGCCCGACAGGCAACCAAGGAGGAGGGCACGTACCGAATCGACGAGATGCAAACCGAGTTTCGAAGGTTTCTCGCCGCCGAGAATGTGCGGACCGGCACCCGTAAGCGATCGGCGGATGCGAAAACGAGGCACGCGATTGAACTCGGTGTTGTGGGAATCGGAAGCTCGATGATTCTGATCCTCCTGTTCGGCATCTACCTGGCTCGCGTAATCGCACGACCTGTCAGTGAAGCAGCCGAAGGGGCAGGGCGGCTCGCAGCAGGCGACCTTTCGATTCGCCTCAACCAGTCGGGCCCTGGCGAGGTCGGGGAGCTGACTCGGAGCTTCAATGAGATGGCGGCGCGCCTCGAGGAGACTCACGACGAGCTCGAGGATCAGAATGCGCAGCTCAGGGAGAGCGAGCGCCTGAAGTCGGACCTCGTGAACACCGTCTCGCACGAGCTCCGCACGCCGCTCTCCGGCGTCCTCGGCTTCACGAAGCTCCTGCTGTCGCGGGAGTTCGACGCCGAGACGCGGCGCCACTACCTCGGGATCGTCGACGCGCAAGCGCGCCGGCTCTCGGACCTGCTCGACGACTTCCTCGACGTGCGCCGAATCGAGGAGGGCCGGTTCGAGCGCGCCCGGGAGCTCGTGGACGTGGCCACTCTCCTGACCGAGGAAGCGCAGCTGTACAGCCAGCAGAGCCCGGCGCACGAGGTCGCGGTCGAGATCGACCACGCGCCGCTCGCGGTGATCGGGAATCCGGACCGGCTGCGGCAGGTGATCGGAAACCTGATCTCGAACGCCATCAAGTACTCGCCCCAGGGCGGCGTCGTCGAGGTCAGCGCCGACCAGCTGAACGGATCCGTGCGGGTCCAGGTGCGGGACCAGGGCATGGGCATCCCGCTCGGCCAGCAGCCCCAAATCTTTACGAAATTCTTTCGCGGAGACGCCGCTGCCAGCGGTATAACGGGCACGGGTCTCGGCCTCGCGGTGTCGCGAGATATCGTGGAGTCCCACGGGGGTCGCATCGGCTTCACGAGCGCCGAGGGCGAGGGAACGACGTTCTTCGTCGAGCTCCCCGGAGTGAACGGGGTAAAGGATCGACAAGGACATGACGACGATCAGTCGTAGAGGAGATCGATGAGAAAGCCACTAATCGTGTTTGCGGCCCTGGCGACGTTCGCTCTCGTCACCGGCTCCGTGACGTTCGGCTCCGGTGAGGTGTCACCGGGCCTGATCAGGCTGACGAGCAAGGAGATCGACCGCAACGTGATCAACCGGGGCCCGGCGAGCCGTGGGCCCGGGGACGTCGTCGTGATCCGCCAGCTGCTCTACAACAAGGGGATCCGGAAGGCGCCGATCGGGCACAGCGACATGGTCTGCACCTACACGGGGAACCGTTCGCGGCAATGCAACGGCACGTACTCCCTGCCGCGCGGGAAGATCAGCGTCGCGGGCTCCGTTCGGTACTGGGAGTTCTACAAGCTCGCGATCATCGGCGGCACGGACCTCTACGCGGACGTACGGGGCTCGGAGACAGCGACGCTGTACGCCCGCGGCCCGCGCAGAGAGATCCTGGTCTTCCGCCTCATCTGACCCGAGCGCCGCTCAGGCAGTTCCCGCGCCCAAGCTCCCAAGTAACAGTCTGTTACTAAGTCGGTAAGGGGTCCTGGTCAGCCGAAGCCGACCAAGGCGTCGGTTGCGATGCCGCCACAGGAGGCCGGGCTCACCCCGGACTCCGTCGGAAATGACCGGCCGACACGCCCTCCGCTAGCCAAAACCGACCAAGGCGTCGCTTGCGATGCCGCCTCAGGAGGCCGGGCTCAGCCCGGACTCCGTCGGAAACGACCGGCCGACGCGCCCTCCGCTAGCCAAAACCGACCAAGGCGTCGCTTGCGATGCCGCCTCAGGAGGCCGGGCTCAGCCCGGACTCCGTCGGAAACGACCGGTCGACACGCGCTCCGCTAACCAAAACCAAGGATGAACTTCGCGTCCTCGGACATCAGTTCCGGCGTCCACGGCGGATCCCACGTGAGCTCGACCTCGACGGCCTCGACGCCAGGCACGGCAGCCGTCGCGTCGTGGATGCCCTCCTGGATCATCGGCCCCGCGGGGCAGCCCATCGACGTCAGGCTGTGCACGACCTTGACCTTCGGCCCGTCGATCTCGACGTCGTAGAGCAGCCCCAGCTCGACGATGTCCATGCCGAGCTCGGGGTCCTCGACCCCGCGCAACGCCTGGGTGACGTCCTCCTTCGTCGGCATGCAAACAGGCTACAAGAGGCGGACCTCTTCGCGTCTTTCTCGCGCGAAGAAGTGGGTCCCGTCCACGAACCGCACCCAGTTGCAGCGCGTGCACATGACGAGCGAGTGCGTCCGCGCGCTGTCCGCGCCGTAGCGGACACCGCGCAGGAGGTCGCCGTTCGAGACGCCAGTCGCGGCGACGATCACCTCGAGCGGCGCCAGGTCGTCGATCGCGAAGATCCGCTCGATGTCGGCGATGCCGTCCTCGCGGGCGCGCTCGATGTCGCTCCGGGTCGTCGGCCAGAGCTGGGCCTGCATCTCGCCGCCGAGGCAGCGAAGCGCGGCCGCCGTCAGGACGGCCTGCCGGGTGCCGCCGATCCCGATCGCGAGGTGGTCGTTGGTGCCGCGGATCGCTGCGGAGATGGACGCGGTCACATCGCCGTCCTGGATCAGCTTGATGCGGGCGCCTGCGTCGCGGATCTCGGCGATCAGGTCGTGATGGCGGGGCCGATCGAGGACGATCGTCGTCACGTCTCCGACGCGCCGTCCGAACGCCTCCGCGATCGCCTCGATGTTCTCGGCCACCGGGCGCTTGAGGTCGATCTTCCCGCGCGGTGTCGGCCCAACGGCCATCTTCCGCATGTACATGTCCGGAAGGGTCGGGAAGGCGCCCGACGGCCCGGACGCGATCATGGACATCGCCCCGCCTCCCCCACGCGCGACGATCCCGACGCCCTCGAGCGGGTCGAGCGCGAGGTCGGTCGGCTCCCCGCCGGCTCCGATGTGCTGTCCCGCCCCGAGGCGCTCCGCTCCCTCGGCGGCGCCGATCACGATGTGCCCGTCGATCGGAAGCTGCTCGAGCGCCTCGAGCATGCCCGCGCGCGCGGCCTCTTCCGCAGCGTCCTCGTCGGCGCGCCCGAGCCAGCGCGCGCTCGCCAGGGCGGATCGCTCGGTCACGCGCGCGTAGCTCTCGCAGAGGCAGGGCCGCCGTGCGGACTGCTCCTGCTCGGAAACGGCTTCGACGGCCTTCGCCATCAGACCCGTTGTAGCCGTTCGGCGGCGCTCAGGACGAGCTCGAGCACGGCCGACGTCGCTCCTTCTCGGTCCTGGTTCCAGATCACCGGCACGTCCTCTCTCCCCGCCCGCTCGACGATGTAGTCCTGGAGATACCGGATGTCGGACATGTGATCGAGGTACTTGTCGAGCGCACGGGCGCCTTCGGAGGCGACGTCGCGGATCCAGAAATGGCTCGCGTGCGCATCCTCGCTCTGGATCGCGAGCACGCACTGGACGACGAGCGCGTCCGCGATCGGCGCCGTCATCCCGGGCACGAGGTGCACGCCTTCGAGCACGGTCGACCAGCCCTCCGCGAGCGAGCGCTCGATGGCGGCGTTCACGCCCACGAGCACGTTCCGCGTCTGGTCGAGGAAGCCGTGCAGGAGCGGGTCGACCTCCTCCGCCTCGACGCTGCGGAGCGCGCGACCGGCCTCGAAGCTCGAATAGTGGATCGACGGCATGAACTCGGGGCTGAAGAACGCCCGCAGGGTCTGGCGCACGAAGTCCGTCGACGTGACGCGCGTGACGCCGAGGCGATAGGCGACCTCGGTGGCGACCGTCGACTTGCCGGTCCCGGTCGCGCCGCCGATGAGGACGATGATCGGCAGGTCGAGGTCGGCCAGGTCGCTGTAACGGCGCAGGTCGCGAACCGCCTCCTGACCCTCACTTTCGCCGAGCACGTCCTCGGCGAGCTCCTCGACGCGGTCGAGCTCGATCGAGTCCTGCTTGCGCGAGAGCAGGTCCTGCTCGATCCGCCGCGAGACCTCGTACGCGCGAACGGCCGAGACCCCGACGCGCATCAGCGCACGGGCCATCAGCCCCTTCGAGAACGGCTCGTCGCCGCCTCCGAGCGGGATCGGATCGGTTCGCCGGCGCTCGCTCATCCGGCCACCGGCTGCGGGACTAGGGACAAGAGCTCCGCGTCGAGATCGACACCGGGCTCGAGCGGGCGGACGTCGTTGGCGGCAAACACGCACTCGATCCCGCGCTCGACCGCGGCCTCGGCGACGACGTCGATCGCGGCCGCCTTGATCTCGACGAGAAACGCGTCCGCGTCGACGCTCTTCAGCTCCTCACGCAGCGCGGCACGGTCGGCGAGGTTCCGCGAGACGTGCACCACCTCGGCGTCGAGGTGATCGACCGGCGCGGGGCCCGCCGTGAAGACTGCGACCCGCTTCCCGTCGAGCGGATTCGCGGGGCGAAGGCGAAGCTCGACCGGGATCACGGGCACGTCCTTCAGCTCGCGGATCGGGGCCGCCTCGCCGCCGCCCATCAGCAGGACGAGGTCCGAGACCAGCACGCGGTACGGGTTGAGATAGGCGGTCGCATCCTGACCCGGCCCGACGACCAGCACGCGACCGTCGACCGACGACGGGCGGGATCGCTGCTCCGCTCCCGTCGAAGACGACGACGTCGGGGCGCTGCTCCTCGGCGAGCTCGATCCCGAGCCGCAGGTTGGACGTGAGCACGTCGCCCGCGAACCCGCCGCCGGCACGCCGGCAGCCGATCGTGGGCACCCCCGCGAGCGCGGCCGTCTCCAGGTAGTCGGAGGCAGCGTGCCCGCCCGCGCGGGCGATGCCGAGGAGCTGATCCAGCGTCGGCGCGACCTGCACGAGCTCGGGCTCGGCGGGGCCGCCGCGGCCCATCGACACGACCACGACCTCGCCTCGCTGCGAGAGCAGTCGAGCGAGGTGTCCCGTAACAGCCGTTTTCCCGATCCGCTTCCCCGTTCCGATCACAGCGAGCGACGGAGCCGAAGGGCCCGGCAGGTATGCGGGCGGCCGGAAGCGGAAGTCCGCCCCCACGTACTCGAGGCCCCGTGCCAAAGCCTGGCTCGCCCAGAGCATCCGCTCGCGCGGGCCGAGCACCGGCTCGTCCGAGAGGTCGACGACGACCTCGGCCCGCACCTCGTCCAGCGATGCAACCAGCGGCACGCCGTACTCCTCGCCGCCGCGCAGCTTCTCGGTGCCGCCGACGAGGATGGCGCCGACGAAGTCGAACGGCAGCTCCACGAGCGCGTCGCGCACCACGTCTCCGTGGTGCTCGCCGTCGATGAGCGCGATCGCGTTCACGATTGCGTCGTCACCTCCGACTCGATCCGCCCCGTGTACTTCTCGAAGGAGAGCGTCTCCGTCGAGAACTGGATGATCCGCTCCTGCCCGTGGAACGGGTACTTGCGCCAGACGTCCACGTGCGAGCCGGCGATCTCGACGACGTTGTAACAGGGCCTCGTGTTGCCCCGGAGCCGCAGCGAGGAGACGGTCCCGGTGTTGACGATGAAGAGATCCTCGAGCCGCCACGCGTAGGGCACGTGCTTGTGCCCGGAGAGCACCAGGTGGACCCCCGCGCGCTGCAGGCACTCGATCGCGTCCCCCGCGTCGTAGACGACGTTCCGCTCACGCCCGGTGCCCGGGACCGGCAGCAGGTGATGGTGCAGGACGAAGATCTTCAGATCCGCTTCCTCGCTCCCGAACTGCTCCTCGATCCACCGATAGCGACCACGGCCGATCTGGCCGTGGTCGAGGTCCGGCTCGGTCGAGTCGATCGCGACGACGGACACGCCGTCACGGTGCAGCACGGAGTTCCGCGAGCCGAAGAGCTGCTCGAAGTGGATGTAGCCGACGTTCCGCGAGTCGTGGTTTCCGGGCACGACGACGAGCGACTCGCACTCGAGCCGGTCGAGGTAGGACTTTGCCTGGGCGAACTCCTGCTTGAACCCGAACGTCGTCAGGTCGCCCGTGCAGATGACGATGTCCGGCTGGAGGTCGTTGATCTCCCCGATCGCCCGGTCCATGAGGCTCGGCATGAAATGCGGCCCGCCGCAGTGGATGTCGGAGATGTGCGCGATCGTGAAGGTGCGCTCAGCGTCCGGCATTGGTCGAAGTGTACGTCCGACCTGAGGGCGTATCCGAAGCCGTTGCTACCATTTTGGACGTGGCCTCAGAAACGCCTGGTTTCCAGGCATATTGCGGTGTGGGGACGCCGCGCTTCGCAAACGACGCGGAGCTCGAGTGCGCAAAGCTGCTCGACTACTACCGGGTGCCCTGGGAGTACGAGCCGAGGACGTTCGTGCTCGAGCAGGCGGACGACGGCACCGTGATCGAGGCCTTCAGGCCGGACTTCTACCTTCCGGATCAGGATCTCTACCTCGAGGTGACCGTGATGAAGCAGTCGCTCGTGACGAGGAAGAACCGGAAGCTGCGGAAGCTCCGCGAGCGCTACCCGGACGTCAAGGTCAAGCTCTTCTACAAGCGCGACATCGAGCGCCTGGCAGACCGATACAACCTCGACCTCGCCTCATAAGGCCCGACGAGCTCGGCGAGGTCTATCTCAGCGCCGAGGAGATCCGGTCGCGCGTGTCCGAGCTCGGCGCCGAGATCGCGCGCGACTACGAGGGCCGCGAGCCGATCCTCGTCTCGTCGCTGAAGACGAGCGTCTTCTTCCTGGCCGACCTCTCGCGGGCGGTGCCGATCCCGCACGCGATCGACTTCATCGCGCTCGCCGGCTACATGGGCAGGACGAAGCAGTCGGGCGTGCGGCTGATCAAGGACCTCGATGCCGCGATCACCGGCCGGGACGTGCTGCTCGTCGAGGACGTCGTCGACACGGGCCTGACGCTGAACTACGTGTGCCGGACGCTCTCGCTCCGTGAGCCGGCCTCGCTGGCCGCGGTCACGTTCCTCGATCGGCCGTACCGCCGCCTCGTCGACGACCTGCCCGTGCATTACGTCGGCTTCACCGTCCCGGACGAGTTCTTCGTCGGCTACGGCTTCGACCTGGACGAGCGCTATCGCCACCTGCCGGACCTGCATTTGGCCCGGGGCGCTTCCTAGAGGTATCCGAGCGGGTCGACCGGGGACCCGTTGATCCGCACCTCGAAGTGCAAGTGCGGTCCGAAGCAGTGTCCCGTGCAACCCACGTAACCGATCACCTGGCCCTGCGAGACGCTCTGTCCGCCGCCGACTGCGATCGCGGACTGGTGCCCGTAGGCGGTCGCCAGGCCGCCGCCGTGGTCGATGATCACGAAATTGCCGTAGCCGTCCATCCAGCCCGAGAAGACGACGGTCCCGCTCGCGGCCGCGTGAATCGGCGTTCCGTAGCCGACGCCGATGTCGATGCCCTCGTGCATGCGGCCCCAGCGCATGCCGAAGCCGCTGACGACCGGTCCGTTGACCGGCCAGATCAGCCCGCTCGAGGACGGCGTGGAGCTGTAGCTCGAAGAGGCCGTCGATTGGAGCCGCGCGGTCACCTGGCTGCTCGCAGCCTGCAGCCCGACGACCTCGTGCAGGTACTCGGCCTTGCTCTCCTGGACCGAGGCCAGCCGTGACTTCTTCCGTCCGCGAACCGCGGCCAGGCCTTTCTCGCTGATCAGCAGGCGCTGTTTTTCAGCGCGCACCTCGGACGTCCTGACGGCGATCGTGCGCGTGACGGTCTCGACCTTCTTCTTCGTCACCGCGGTCTTGGCGCGTGCCGCATGCCACCGGTCCTTCGCGCCGTGCACCTGCGTCGCGATGACGGCGTCCTGTGAGCCGATGTCGCGGACGTAGTCGACCTGCTCCAGGAAGTCGCCCAGGCTGCTGGACGACATGAGGACGTCGAGCGTCGACGGCTGATCGGACTCGTACATCTCGATCAGGCGAACATTCAGCCGGTCGACGGAGACGTTGTACTCGTGCGAAAAGAAGTCCAGCTGCTGTGTCTGGAACTGGTAGAGCCGCCGGATCCGGTTCAGCCGCTCCTGCTGCAGAAGAAGGTCGTGCTCGAGCGCATCGAGCCGCGTCGAGACTCCGCCGACCTGCGACTCGAGCGTCCTGATCCGGCTCTCGATCGAGCCGATGTCCGACTGGAGGCGCTGTTCCTGCACCTGGGCGTCCGCGATCTTCCCCTGGAGCGACTGGATCCGGTCCGCGTGCGCCGGGGTCCCGAATGCGGCCGGCAGCAAGACCATGAGGCAGACGAGGGAGGCGAGAAGGAGGCGACGGGGCATCTGGGGAGTCCTTCGTGACAGGGCAAAACGTCCCTGCCCGGATGCAAAAGTCGCTGGATTTTAGCGGGTTCTTCGGATGGACCCTAACCGGTGCGCTGCTGCGGGCCCGGCTCCGGGATCTCGGGCAGCTGCGGACGGTCACCCTCGTCCGGGGGCGGATACGGCTCCGGGACCTGCGCCGGCTCGGGCGGCTGGCCCTCGTCCGGCGGCGGGAAGGGCTCCGGGACCGGCACCGGCCCGGGCGTCTCTTCCGGGCGCTCTTCCGCCACGACCCGGGTCGTCTGGACCTGGAGCTTCGCCTTGCCGACCCGTTCCTGCGCGTCGATTGTCACCGTGGCCATCTGGGCCTCCTTCGTTGCCAGCTCGTCGTCGATCTCCTTCATCCGCTCCTTCAGCTCCTTCGTTGCCGTCGTGTTTTTCGCGTACACGGCCTCGCCCAGCTCCCGCGCACATTCGCTGCGCCGGCGCGCGAGACCGCTCGCGTCGCGCCTCAGCCGTGCGAGCTCGATCCTCGCACCTCCGTGGGCCGCGACAGTCTCCTTCGCCACCCCGGCCCGAGACCGAACCGAGGCGAAGGCACGAGACGCGGGCCACTCCTCAGCCGGACCGTGTCGTTCCGCCGAGATGAAGCCGGTGACCAGGAAGAGCGACACTCCAAGCACGATCAGGCCCCACGGCCAGAGCCCGGTCGCGAACAGCGCGATCGCGCCGATCATGCCCACGACCCCGAGCCCGAGCAGGAAGCGCGCCGGCGGGACGCCGAAGTAGCGCCGCTCGGAGACGTGTGGCTGGACGGGGGTCGGGCCGTCCTCGGTCGGCGGGATCTCCTCCACGACGGTGTCCCCGGAGGCGACGGCGGTCCCGCACTCGGGGCAGAACTTGCTCTTCGCGGGCAGCTTCGCCCCGCACGCCTGACAGCTAGCTCGTCGCACGGACACGCTCCTCCGTCGACTCCGCTTGCGGCTCCAATGCACGCAACGCCTCGGCGACCCGCAGGCGCAGCGGGCCGATCAGCTCGCGGTAGTCCTCGTCCGAGATCTTGCCGGTGCGGTGGTCGAACTCGAGCTCCTTGAGCGCGCTCAGGGCACGGTCCTTCTCCTCCGCGAGCTCGAGCGCCCGCTTTTCGAGTGCGCCCGGCTCGTCCAGCCGGTCCTCGGCCGGATCCGGCTCACGCAGGAACGGGAGCGCGACGAACAGCACGCACGCGCATGCGAGCACCGCCCCGAAGGCGAGCGCGACCGCGGTCATGCCCGCGCGTACGCCCGGAGCTCGCGGTAGCGGTCCGCGAGCCGCCGCTGCTCGACGGCGCTCGGCCACAGCGCGACGAGCGAGCCGATCAGGAACACGATCCCGGCGAGCCAGATCAGGTTGACGAGCGGCTTGACGAGGATCTTGAACGCGATCGTCCCGTTGGGGTTGATCTGGTCGGTGATCACGAACAGGTCCTCGCCGGTCAGGTAGTCGGTGCGAATGCCGACTTCGTTCGAGGTCTGTTGCTCTGCGGGGTACGAGTTCTTGCCCGACTCGAGCGTGCCGATCCGGTTCCCGTTCTTGCGGACGTCGAGCAGCGCCCGGAACTCGGTGTCGTTCGCGCCCTGCCGCCGCACGAGCTCCTTGTACGTGACGCCGTAGTGGCCGATTGCCATCGTCTGGCCGGGCGAGAGCGTCTGCTCGCGGACCTTGTCGTAGGCGTTCGAGCCGACGACCCCGATCGCGAGCAGGACGATCGCCGCGTGGACGATGTAGCCGCCGTAGCGGCGCCGGTTGCGCGCGACGAGCTCCGAGAACGCCGCGAGCCAGGGCCCGCCGGTGAGCGCGTGGCGCGCCCGGGTTCCACGGACGAACTCGTAGCCGATCGAGCCGAGCACGAACGCCGCGAACGTGTAGGCGAGCAGCCCGATCCAGGACGAGCCCGCGCCGAGGAGGAGCAGAACGAACCCCACGGCGAGCGCCATCCCGGCGGGCCACGCGAAGCTCCGGCCGAGCGAGCGCAGCGAGGCGCGACGCCACGCGACGAGCGGGCCGATCCCCATCAGCAGAAGGAGTGGCAGCCCGAAGATCCGCAGGAAGAAGTTGTAGTACGGCCCGCTGACCGTGATCTGTTCGCCGCGGACGGCCTCGGTCAGGATCGGGAAGATGACCCCCCAGAGGATCGTCAGGCAGAGCGCCACGAGCAGCAGGTTGTTGTAGAGGAACGTCGCCTCGCGCGAGACGAGCGACTCCATCCGTGTCTTCGAGCGCAGCAGCGGCAGGCGGTTGAGGATGAGCGCGAGCGACCCGATCGCGACCAGGCAGATGAAACCGAGGAACCACCCCCCGAGCGGGCTCTGCGTGAACGAGTGGATCGAGCTGACGACTCCGGACCGGGTCAGGAAGGTCCCGAAGAGCGCCAGACAGAAGGCGAGCGTGACGAGCAGGACGTTCCACACCTTGAGCATGCCCCGCTTCTCCTGGATCATCACCGAGTGCAGGAACGCGGTCGCGGCGAGCCAGGGCATAAGCGCTGCGTTCTCCACCGGATCCCACGCGTAGTAGCCGCCCCAGCCCACCTCGACGTAGGCCCAGTGCGCGCCGAGGAGCTGCCCGATGCCGAGCGCCGTCCACGCGAAGAGCGTCCAGCGCCGCGTGAGCACGATCCAGAGCTCGTCGGCGCGCCGCGAGAGGAGCGCGCCCATCGCGAACGCGAACGGGATCGTCAGCCCGACGTAGCCCAGATACAGACAGGGCGGGTGGATCATCATGTACGGGTTCTGGAGGCTCGGGTTGAGCCCGGCGCCGTCCGTGGGCGCGGCCTGGGTCGCGAACGGGCTCGAGACGGCGACGAGCATGAACGCGAAGAAGCTCGCGACCCCGGCCAGCACGGGGACGACCCAGGCAACGAGGTCGGCGGCGTTTCGCCGGGCGAGCACGACCGCCAGCGTGGAGAGGCCCGTGAGGACGAGCAGCCAGAGCAGGAGCGACCCTTCCTGGCCGCCCCAGAAGGCGGAGATCGTGTACGGCGTGGGCAGCCGGCGGCTCGTGTGCTCGGCGACGTACGTGAACGAGAAGTCGTGCCTGAGCAGCGCCACGAGCAGGACGATCGCCGCCACGACCGTCGAGGCGAAGGCCGCGAAGAGCGCGTTCTGAGCAGATCGCGCGAGCCGCCGCTTCCGCGCCGCGGCCGCATAACCGCCGGCCGCCAGCGCGTAGAGCGCAAGGCCGAGGCAGAGCACCAGCGCCGCGCGCCCGAGCTCAGGCATTACGTGCTCTTCTTAGTCGTGTACTTCGAGGGGCACTTCGTGCGGAGCGAGTCCCTTTTGGCCACGAAGACACCGTCGCGCAGCTTGCCTTCGACGCGAACCTCGCGCCCCGGCTTGAACAGGTCCGGCACGGAGCCCGTGTAGACCACCGGCACGCTCGTTGCACCGGAGACGTCCCGGATCCGGAACCGCAGCCCGTCCGAGTGCGCGTCCCCGGCAGGCGATCCGGTCACCTTGCCGACGAGGGCGACCTCGCCCTTCCGGCCGTGCAGCTGGCTCGGCTGGATCGACGGCGTGCCGCCGGTGACCGACACGTAGAGCAGGAAGATCGCCAGCGCGGCAGCGACGGACAGCGCAACGACGAGCCGAACCGGGCTTGGGCGAGCCACGCGTAAGAGTCTAGCCCGGAGTCGCACTGCTCCTACCGAGAGCAGGAAGAGCCCCACGGCCTCGAGGCCCCTCAGGTTAAGACGTCCGCCCCGCGGCCGGTAGGGCGGCCCGTCGGCCGCGGGCTCGCCCTGGACGGCCTTGCTCAGTGGCGTTCTCGTCGTCGAGCCACCGGTACAAGCCGAGGAAGATGACGATCGCCAATGGAATCGAGCCCGGGCCGAGCATCACGCCGCCGGCGAGCTGCTGATCGTTCAGCGCACTCAGGCCGCCCGGACGGTGCGGGAGCACCGCATAGGCCGGGTACAGGGGGTGCGCGGCGAGCTCGAGGATCACGGCCAGGATCCACATCGCCACTGCGCCGGCGGCCGCGTAAGCCGCGCGACCAAAGGGATCGAGCCGTGACCGAAACGGCGGCGAGTCGACCATCTGTGCCCAGAACAGGACTCCGAAGGCGATGAACGAGAGATGCTCGAGGTAGTGGACGGCGGGATTGCTCAACGTCAGGTCGTAGGCGCCGCGAACGTGCCAGGCCGCAAGATTGGCATTGAAGAGCAACCACACCGGGATCGGCAGCGCCAGCCAACGCACGAACCGCCGTCCCGGCGCGAGCGTACGGGAGTGGGCCACTCCGCCCGCAACGGCACGCCGAAAGCCGAGAGGCAGAGGGCGCCAGAACGCATTCCAGGGTGCCGCGAGGGCCAGGAGCGGCGCCGCGACCAGCATCAACAGGATGTGTTGCGCCATGTGCACCGAGAACAACTCTTCCGAAAGCCGGTCGAGTGATCCGAGTGCAAACAAGATCGTGACGAGCGCGGCGTAGAAGGCGACCCCGCGCCAGAGATGGTCGCGTCTCGTGCGGCGGCGGCCGCCCGGGTAGGCGCGCAGCGAGGGACGACGACTTCCGCGCTGGAACCAGACGGCCGCGATCAGGAGCGTGGCGATGAGCCACGGGTCGCTGGGCCACTCCATCAGGAGGACGCCAGCGTGCGGAGGTCGCTGACGATGTCGGCGGCGCGTAACGGCGCCAGGTAGCCCGCGCGCTCGAATCCGTCACCGTCGATCAGGTAGAGAGCCGCGCTGTGGGACACGTCCGCATGGGTGGGTTTCACCGCGATCAGGTACTTCCGCCACACGGCCCGCAGGTCGCGCTCGCTCCCATTCAGCCAGCGCCAATGCAGCTGCCAACGCGCACGCGCCGCGAAGACGCGTTCGCTCTGCGGCGTGTCTGCCCAGGGATCGACGCTGACGACGAGCAGAACGGGCCTCTCCCCCGGAGCCAGACCGCGTCCGACTGCGGCCAACTCTCTCCCTACCAGCGGGCACATGCCCTTACAACGCGAGTCCAGGAAGGTCAACAGAACTCGCTTGCCGTGCACGGTTGCGAGCGAGACCCGGCGTCCGCGCTGGTCGACAAGGCGAAATGGCGGAGCCTGGCGTGACTTGGCCGCCCACTGGACCTGGGCGCGGAGTCGAGGGGGCGAAGACGCCGCGCTCGATCTCGATAGCGCGAGCGCGGCGCCGACCCCCACGCCCGCGACGACGGCAAGTGTTAGCGCGAGCGCGACTTCGCGCCCGTGCCGCTCAAGGCTCAGGCGTAGTGGCATCGGCCGTTGCTCGTCGCTGCGACCGGCGGTAGGCCACGGCCCAGAGCACGAGCACGATTACGAGGAGTGACACGGGCACCACGAGCGTCATCACAGCTCCACTGGTGACATCGCTCATCTGGCAAACCTCCTTCGAGACGTCCTTCCTCGCCCGCTCACAATGCGACGTCCAGGGCCATGGCCACGAAGAGTAGGGCCAGGTAGAGCAGCGAGAAGTGGAAGAGCAGTGCGGCCCGCCGCGGCGTCGGTCGTAGGCGGAGGTCGAGCGCGAGCGTCAGAAACGCAGCACCGAGAACGAGGGCGACGACGAGATACGGGAGCCCAAGCGTCCCCAAGAGGAAGGGCGAGGCGCTCACGGCGACGAGGGCGAGGGAGTAGAGGACGATCTGCTTCGTCGTCTCCCGCTCACCCCGTACCACGGGGAGCATCGGGACACCGGCTGCCTCGTAGTCTCGCCGGATCAGCAGCGCGAGCGCCCAGAAATGCGGCGGCGTCCAGAAGAAGACGACGGCGAACAGAAGCAGCGCCGAAATCGTCAGGTTGCCACTCGCCGCTGCGAAACCGACGAGCGGAGGGATCGCCCCCGCGGCACCACCGACCACGATGTTCTGGGGGGTCGAACGCTTGAGCCAGCGCGTGTACACGAAGACGTAGAACAGATTGCCGAGCAGAGCAAGCAGCGCGGTCAGCACGTTGACGAACGAGGCGAGCAGGACGAACGAGAGCGCCGAGAGCGCGAGGCCGAACTCGAGCGCACGCGTCGGCTCGAGCCTGGCACTGGCAACCGGCCGGCGATCGGTCCGGCGCATTCGCCGGTCGAGGTCGCGATCGAGGACGTGGTTTAAGGCGCTCGCGCCGCCGCAGGCGAGCGCAAGTCCGGCCATTGTCACGGCGAACAGCCACCCCGACGGCCAGCCGCCGGCGCCCACCACCATCCCGCAGGCTCCCGTCACGAGGAGGAGGCTCATGATCCTTGGCTTGGTCAGCGCCAGGTAGTCGCGCCACGAACCGCGAGGAACGGATTCACCTTCGAAGGTCGCGGCCGTGGCGACGAGCGCCGCCATGAGCGCGAGCGCGGCGAAGGCGATGTGTAGCGGCCGCCCGACGGCGAGCGCCGCTACAAGGTAGAAGCAGAGCGCGGCCGCGCTGGGAACGAGGAGCCTGCGTTGCGCCACCCAGGCCGCGGCGAGAAGCGCGGCGAGCGGCGGCACGGCGAGCGCGGCGACCACTCGGTGCGCCGTATGCAACGAGAGCCCCCCGAGACCACGGTCAGCGCCGTTGCGGCGGAGGCGCCGAGGGCGATCAGTCGCAGCGAGGCGCCGGGGGCAACGGTCGTGACCATCAGGCCACGACGTACAGCAGGACGAAAGCCGTGACCTCGATGAGACCCAGCACGCTCCAGTAGAGCGCAAGCGCCTCGGCCGAGGGACGGATCAACTCCGGCGTCCGACCGCGGCGCCCGAGACTTTCCGCGAGGAGAATCCAAAGCCAGTAGACGACCGCGAGCACGTTGACCGTGAGCAGGATCGTCCAGCCGACGAAGACGCTCGCGAAGCTCCCGTCTCCGGCACCGAACCCGAGGTTCGTGTACTGGACGCACTGGACCACGACCGCCGCGAGGCCGGCGAGCACCGCCACGGCCGCCCCCACTCGCCAGCCGTTCGCGTTGCCGCTACGGGTCGACCAGGCTCCGAAGAGCGTGGCCGCAACGCTCACGAGCACGCAGACGAGCACGCCGATCCCGTATGCGCGAGAGGGATGCAGGTGATGCACGTTCCAGCGTCCGTTCGTGTCGAGGGCCCGCAGATAGAAGAAGGCGAAGAAGAACGCGACGAAGAAGAATGCCTGCGCGGCCGCACCGACTCGGGCGGCCACGGCGAGGTTCCGCGCTCCGACCTCGAGCGGTTCGTCCGCGTAATCGGGGTGGATCTCGCTGCCGACGGTCATCGGACTACTTCCCCGCCGCGGCGACTGCTCGTCCGAGGTCGGCGACCGGCGCCGCCGTCGGGTCGCCATATTCGTAGGGGCCGGCTGTGATCAGGGGAATGTGATCGAAGTTGTAGACCGGCACGGGCGTCGGCAGCTGCCACTCGAGCGAGCGGCTCTGCCAGGGATTCGCCGCAGCCGGCTGTCTGGCGAACACGAGCGAGTACACGAGATTGCTGATGAAGACGAGCATCGATCCAAAGAGCACGAAGGCGGAGACCGAGACGAAGTCGTTGAGAGGTTGGAGGTATGGCGCGTAGGTCGAAACCCGGCGCGGCATACCGAGGAACCCAGCAATAAACAGCGGGAAGAAGGTGAGGTTGAAGAACACGAACATCAGCCAGAAGTGAATCTTCCCCAGCGTCTCGTTCAGCGTGAGGCCCGTCATCTTCGGCAGCCAGTAGTACGTTGCGGCGAAGAACGCGAAGACGAGGCCCCCCATGATCGTGTAGTGGAAGTGGGCCATCACGAAGTAGCTGCCGTGCGTCGTCACGTCGCTCGGGACGTCCGAGAGGAAGATGCCCGACATGCCGCCGATCAGGAAGTTGAAGAAGAAGGCGAGCGTGAACAGCATCGGCACCGTGTACCGGATACGGGCGCCCCAGAGCGTCCCCATCGCGTTCAGGAAGATGAAGCCGGTGGGGATCGAGATCAGCTCGGTCGTGAGCATGTAGAAGGGCCGCAGGCTCGCGTTGATGCCGCTCACGAAGAGGTGGTGCTGCCAGACCATGAAGCTGAGGAAGCCGACTCCGACCATCGCTGCGACCGCCAGGCGGTAGCCCCAGAGCGGCTTACGCGCGAACACGGGCAGGATTTCCAAGACGATCCCGAAGCCCGGTAACGCGAGGATGTAGACCTCGGGGTGACCGAAAAACCAGAAGAGATTCTCGTAGAGATAGGGGCTTCCCCCGTTGCTCGCGAGGTAGAAGGACGTGTTGGCGGCGCGGTCCATGAGACCCATCAGCATCGTGGCGGTGAGCACCGGCGCCGCGAGCGCCATCAGCACGGACGTCGTCAGGACGCCCCAGACGAAGATCGGCAGCCGCGACCATCTCAGGCCCGGCGCCCGCATCGTGATGATCGTCGTCATCAGATTGATCCCGATCAGCGTCAGCGCGATCGAGATCAGGATGAAGGCAAAGATGTAGGCGTCCATGCCGGCGCGGGCCTCGTCCGCCAGCGGCGCGTAGCCCGTCCAGCCCGTCGGGAAGCCGTTCCACGCGATCGCCGAGAGCAGGACGAGCCCGGCGAGTGGCGTCAGCCAGAAGGTCAGGGCCTCCACCCGCGGGAAGGCGAGCCGCCTCGCGCCGATCATCAGGGGGACGAGGTAGTTGCCGAACGGCCCCAGGATGAAGGCCGACGTCATCATGATCATCATCGTCCCGTGCAGGCCGACCAGCGAGATGTACTGGCCCGCGGGCCAAGCGTGCTCGTGGGGCCTCAGCAACTCGGTCCGGATGAGCATCGCGTTCAGGCCGCCGATGAAGAAGAAGAGACCGACGCCGAAGAAGTACTGGATGCCGACGACCTTGTGGTCGGTGCACAGGCGGAAGTAGCGGCCGATTCCGGCACGCTCCCGTTCGCGCAGGCTCGGTGGCCGGCCGACGAGGCGAGCGGCCGGGTAGTTCAGGAAGCCGAGCCCGGCCAGCCACCCGATCGACCCCAGGAAGAAGCCCAGGAAGATCCGGACGTCGTTCTGGTCCGTGCCGACCAGGTAGTCGTGGCCGACCGCGATCTTGCTTCCGATCCAGGAGCCGAGGAACCACCCGGCCACGCCGAGGACAAGTCCGGTCAAGAGGTTGAAGCCGAGCAGGCCGCGCCAGAAGGACCGCGGTGCCTCGTCGTGAGTCGTCGCGCCCGAGAGATCCCCTCGATCAGCCGGCACGGTGCAGAGGCTCCGGGAAGTAGGTGCGCTGGTAAGGCCCGAGATCGGGCACGTTCTGCTGGTTCGCCGTCTTCTCCTGGGCAACCCATTGATCGAAGTCGGTCCCGCTCACGACCCGCCCGTGGAAGGCCATGTGGCCGTGCCAGAGGCCGCAAAGCTCGGCGCAAC
Source organism: uncultured Actinomycetes bacterium (assembly GCA_963850415.1). Taxonomy (GTDB): domain Bacteria; phylum Actinomycetota; class Thermoleophilia; order Gaiellales; family Gaiellaceae; genus VAXT01. The sequence continues at coordinate 428,996 of CAWKLE010000002.1, read as the reverse complement.
GGATCATGAATCGCCCGAGCTTGCGCGGGGTCACATAGGCGACGTTGTCGACGCCCGGGACCGCGTCCGCCTTGACGCCGAGCTCGTAGGCCCAGAAGGAATGGGTGATGTCGAGCGAGGTGACGTGGAACGCGATCAGCCTGTCGACGGGGAGCTCGATCTCCTTCGTCTCGAACGCGCCGAAGGCCGGCCAGCGGAACGTCCACGTCCACTGCTGTCCGATCACCTGGACGGGCAGGGCCGTCTTGTACCCGTCCGGCTTCGCGCTCGGTGACGGGCCTTGTCCGCCGCCGGCCCCGTGGGCGGTCTGGACCAGCGTGAAGCTGCCCCAGACGGCGAGCGCGAGCACGATCACGGCCGTCGCGCCGACCCACGTCAACTGAACCAACCCGTTGCCGTGATCCGGCGGGCCGTCCTCCAGAGACTCGCCGTGGGCGCGGAAGACCACGAGCGAATAGACGAAGTAGACGACGACGAACAGGGCGATCGGCACGAGCAATGCGATGAGGACGGTGTTCGCGTCGGTCTGGTCGCTGGCCTCGGCGCTCATCCGGCCGGGGGGCAGGTGATCCCCGAGCACGAACACGATCAGCGGCTCGGCGATCACGAATAGCACCAGCCAGATGACGAGGATCCTCACGCCGTGGCGCGGAACGCGCTGGCCGGCGATCTCGGTCATACGACTTGGAGGAGCCCGTCCATGTAGCCGAGGCTCTGCATCGGGCCGCCGAAGCCGAGGATGAACCCGGCGGCGCAAGGGACGAAGCACTGCCAGCGGAACGTGCCGCGGTCGCCCGTCCGGAAGGTGAAAGTGATCTTCGTGTGCGCCTCGGCCAGGGTGCACGGCGCGACGCTGCACTGGTTCTTCGCGTCGTCGGCGACGCCCTTCAACGGAACGCTGACGCCGAGCTCGGGAATCGCGAACGTGTGCGAGGCGTCGTCGGGATTCAACTCCGTGAACGGCTTCCCGTCGACCGTCGGATCACCCACGAGTCCCTGCGGCTTGCCAAAGAACGGGTTGCGCAGGCCGGTCGCAGTGTCGTACTGGTAGATGGTCACGTGAACGAGGGCGTGCGCGGGGACGCGCAGGTTCGTGCTGTGCACCCACTTGCCCTGCGGGTTCTCGACGAGGTACGAGACCCAGTCCGGGTGCGGACCGAACCCGAGGGAGGCGACGGTCTGCAGCGTGAGGTCCGCTTCCCGTGGCGACCCGGTCGCCGCGATGACCGGCGGCGTCACCATCAGGTAGCCCACGACGTAGTACGCGATCAGTGCCGCCGAGACCACGACACCGATCAGGACGCCGATCATTCGGGCCGCCTGGGTCATCCTTCGGCGACGGATATAACCGATCGAGGAGCGGAAGGACACCCGAACTGGCCTTAGATGACGAAAGTGTCATCTTGCTGTCATTTGCAGGTCATCTTCCGCGGGGTTATTCTCCGCCGCGGTCAGCAGATGCGAATCCTGATCATCGAGGACGAGCCTCGAATTCGGGCGTTCGTCCGGCGAGGCCTCACAGCAGAGGGCTTCGTCGTCGAGACGGAGAACGACGGCGAATCCGGGCTTCGACGTGCGGTCGAGGAGCAGTTCGACCTGATCGTCCTCGACTTGCTGCTGCCAGGCGCCGGGGGGCTGGACGTGCTTGCCGAACTTCGGCGCCGTCGGCTGCAGGTCCCCGTTCTCGTCCTCTCCGCGCGACGCGACCTGGAGACGAAGCTCCGCGGCTTCGAGCTCGGTGCACGCGACTACCTCCCCAAGCCCTTTGCGCTCGACGAGTTGATCGCGCGCGTGCAGGTGCACGTTCGCCGCGGGCAGACGGAGGGGCACGAGACCGTCCTGCGAGTCGGGAGAATCGCACTGGACGTCGCCCGTCGCCAGGCGATCGTCGACGGAAACGTGACCACACTGGCCGACCGCGAGTTTCGTCTCCTCCACCACCTGCTCCTCCATTCAGGCGTGGTGATCAGCCGCGAGCGGCTGCTTGCGGAGGTCTGGGGGTATCACTTCGATCCTGCGTCCAACGTCGTCGAGGTTTGCATTCGCCGCCTGCGCGTGAAGCTGGGGCCGAATGCCTCGATCGAGACCGTTCGCCGTGCGGGTTACCGACTTACTGCGGCGTAGATCGGTCGAGCTGGCGTGGGCTGCGTTCGCGGCCGCCAACCTCGTCGCAATGGGCCTCTGGCCCGACTGGGAGACGATCCCGTTCCACTTCGTATGGATCAGCCTGACCCTGGTTTACGGCTTCCGCGTCTGGGGTCGCCACGGAACGGGGATCGTTCTCGCGGCCGTGATCGCCGGCACGGGTGGATTGATCTTCGTGGACGCCCTCGACGGGATCCAGCTTTGGGGCGAGCTCTTCGAGGTGCCGCTGATGTCCGCGATGTTCCTCGCCATGGTCTGGCATGCCCGTCGGCGCCAAGACGCGTTGCGCACGGCCGAGCTGCGCGCCGAGCAGAACTCCGAGCTGATGGCGCGGCGGGAGCAGTTCGTGAATGACGCCTCCCACGAACTGCGGACGCCGGTGACTATCGCCCGTGGCCACCTCGATCTCGCTCTTCGCGCCAACGGGGACGCTCCGCAGGAAATCGTCATCGCCGTGGACGAGCTCGAGCGGATGGACAAGATCATCGAGCGGCTGCTCCTGCTCGCGAAGGCGGATCTTCCTGACTTCGGCGTTCGGGAGGAGCTCGATCTCGAACCCTTCCTCGAGGATGTCTTCATACGCTGGTCCGAGGTCGGCCCCCGCGTCTGGCGGCTCGGTCATATCGACCCTGGCACCGTGACAGCCGATCGGGAGGGCTTGCGGATCGTCCTCGACGCCCTGCTCGAGAACGCCGTCAAGTACACCGAGGCGACCGATGCGATCGAGTTGCGCGCGACGGGGCACGACGGCGTCGTCGAGATCGAGGTCGCCGACGAGGGGTGCGGCATCCCGCCCGAGGCAGCCGCTCACGTGTTCGAGCGCTTCGCCCGAGCCGACCCGTCGCGTGCTCGCGTCAGCGGCGGGGCCGGTCTCGGGCTGGCGATCGTCGACGCGATCGTTCGTTCGCACGGGGGGACGGTCGACGTCGACTCGGGCGCCGGCGGCTCGACCTTCAGTCTCCGACTGCCCGGGTTCCACAGCGCCACGAACTTGGCGGAGAGGACCGCGGCGCGTGCTTCGCTGGCCGCCGACGGTCTCATCGGCCGCGGAAGCTGAAGGCAGGCGGCACTTTGGCCGTTCGAGTGCTCCGCGGCGTCTCTGTCCTCGGGGTGGCTGCGCTACTCGGCCTGTTCGTTCACCACCTGGCGCAGGGCACTCCAGCCGGGAGCCTGTCGGCGACCGCTCTGCGGGGCAAGCCCGCCGCGCCCGATGTGCGGCTCAATGTGATCTGGCCGCGGGCGTCCACGTGGCCGGCTCCTTACAAGCGGCTCGCCACCCGCGACACGCTGTCGCCGATCGATCTGCGCGGCCGGGTGGTCGTCATGAACTTCTGGGCCTCTTGGTGCGATCCGTGCAAGAGCGAGCTGCAGCGACTCACCGCCTCGGCGAAGAGGCATCGCGGTTCCGTGATCTTCCTCGGCGTCGACATCAACGACTTCACCGGCGACGCCAGGCATTTCCTCGACCGCGGTCGCGTCGACTACGTCTCACTCCGCGGGGGCTCCGGGACCTCGAGCGCCTATGGGCTGATCGGCCTTCCAGAGACGTACTATCTCGACGCACGCGGCCGGGTCGTGGGGAGAACGGCAGGCGAGGTGTCCTCGGGACAGCTCGAAGAAGGGATCAAACGCGCGGCCGGGAGTTAACCGGCGCTCCTCACACACGCGCGCGACGACGTACCAAGCGGCGCGTCAGGCGGGCGTCTGCTGGCGCCGACCGGGGATCCGGTAGCCGTGGTCCTCGCACAGGCTGCCGGGTGCCTCCTCGGTCAAGGCGTCGCAGTACCCCTTGCCGTACGCAGCCCGCATGAACGCGGCCACGACGTCGAGATTCCAGTCCTCGACGTCGGCGGCCTCTCGCCAGAGGTCGGCAAGGCGAAGGTCGATGTCGAGCTCCAGGAGGTCGATTCGAGTTGGGCTCTTGGCCATGTGAAAAGCGTAGGACCCGGGTCGGACGGCAAGGCTGAGTTACGTTGCAGCCTGTGGGAACGCTCCGCTTCGGGCCTGCGCGCGTGTTGTCCCGGGAATCGCCCGACGAGGCGATCGAGCTGCTGGGCGAGCGCGGGTACACGGCGAACGAGATCGACTTCGAGTCGGGCTTCTGGATGGACTACCCGTGGGCGGAGGAGTTCGGGAAGCTCGCGCGCAGGCGCCGCATCGTGCTGTCGGTGCACGCGCCGATCGCCGGGTTCATGGGTCATGTCGAGCGCGACCGCAAGCACGGGATGGCGACCGGGATGCTCGACCACTCGGCGGGGATCGCAAAGGTCGCGGGAGCCGAGCCGGTGGTCTTCCATCCGGGCTTCCTGCTCGGCCGGACGCGCAAGCAGACCGTCAGCTCGGTCGTCTCGCAGCTCGGTGACTTCCGCAAGCGGATCGAGGCCAAGGACCGCGGGGTCGCGTTCGGGGTCGAGATCATGGGCCGGGTCAACGACTTCGGCAGCCTCGACGACATCCTCGGGATCTCGTCGCGGCTCGGGTGGGTGCGGCCGGTGATCGACTTCGCGCACCTGCACGCGACCAGCGACGGCGCGTTCACGACGGTGAAGGCGTTCCACGACGTGCTCGCCGCAGTGAACCGCATCCTGCCGCGCGGCGCGCCGTTCCACATTCACTTCTCGGACATCGCCTACGCGAACCGAAACGAGACGAAGCACCTGCCCTACGGGGACGGCACGCTGCGTGTCGCGCCGCTCGGGAAGGCGCTGGCACGCTTCCCGCGCCCCGCGACCGTGATCAGCGAGGCGCCGGGTGAGGAGTCACATCAGGCGATTCGCGCGGAGCTCTTCGCGGCCGCGGGCATGAGCTCGCCGAGGCGCTCCTCGACCCGCTCCGCTTCGTCGTCGCGCCCGCGATCGCGCAAGAACTGAGCGTACGGCCGGAGCACCTCGTGCTCGATGTTTCGGAAATCCGTATCGACGACGGCGGCCAGCGCCTCCTCAAAGAGCGCGTCGGCCTCTTCGTCGCGTCCCTGGGCGGCACGAACCTGAGCAAGGGATGCCGCCGTCGTCGCGAGTGACGTGACGTCGAGCGGGCCGACCGTCTCGCGCGCGTCCATCGCGTACCGCTCGGCTTCCTCGATCCGCCCGCGAGCGATCAGAAGCTCGGCGAGGCTGCGCTGGCTCTCGCAGAGGGTCGCCCGGTCGCCGATCGGCTTCAAGAGCCGGATCGACTCCCGGAAGCGCTTCTCGGCCTTCGCGAGGTCGCCGCTCTCCCATGCGACCCAGGCGCCTATGTTCAGTGAGCGGCCGACGGCCCAGACGGCGCCTGCCTCCGAGAAGAGCCGCTCTGCCTCGGCAAACGCTTCCTCGGCCTGCTCGAGCTCGCCCTGGAGGAGGTAGACCTTCGTCCACGCGAGGTAGACGCGGCCGCGCGCGTTGATCGCGCCGCTCTCCTCGGCGAGGTCGCGCGCTTGCGCCAGCTTGGCGCGAGCCGTCTCCATGTCGAGCCTTGCGGAATAGGTGTCCGCCCAGGTGAGAATGGCGACGCTCTCGAGATCCTTGCGGCCTGCGGCGCGCGCCAGCTCGAGCTGCTCGATGACGTAATGCTCGGAATCGGCAACGTGCCCGACCCAGTACGCGGCTGTCCAGGCGACCCGCAGCGCGTCGAAGCGCGCCGGCGGGTCGTCTTCGATGAGCGCCAGCGCCTGCTCCGCCAGCTCGCGGGCGCGCACGGGATCCGCCTCGCGCATCAGCACCATGTCGGCGAGAGCGGTCAGCGCTTTGCCTTCGAGATTCTTGTCGCCGATGCGGACCGACTCCTCTCTAACGGCCTCCATCTCACGGGCGACGGCAGGCAGGTCGTCGAGTCGCCAGGCGGCCTTCGCGGCCATGTACCGCCGGTGCAGCGATGGCTCGAGCTCGACCGCCCGCAGGAACAGGTGGCGCGCAGCCTGGTTCGCCTCTCGGGCGAGGGCGCGGCGCCCGGCTTCCTCGAGCGTCACGGCCGCCTCGCGCGCAAGATCGGCGGGCGGAGCGCCGTCGAGCTCGGCCAGCAGCGAGGCGGCGTGGTCGAGGTGGTGCGCCCGGATCTCGAGCAGCTCGTCGCCGGCCCGCTCCCGCAACCACTCGGCGAAGGCGGCGTGGTGCTTCGCGCGCGCCGACTTCGTGAGGCTCGCGTAGGCGACGTCGCGGATGAGCACGTGCTTGAAGCGGTAAGCGGTCTCGTTCTTGAGCGTCGAGCGCGATTCCCCGACGACGAGGTCGCGGAGCAGCAGATCGTCGATCGCCTCGTCGATGCCCTCGCCTCCCGACAGGCGCTCGATCGCGGCGCCCCAGAACGTGCGGCCGATGACCGACGCCCGCTGGAGCACGGCCTTCGAGTCAACGTCGAGCCGGTCGATGCGGGAGGCGATCAGCGCCTGAACCGTGTCCGGGATCTCCTTCGCCGCCCGCTCCTCTCCGCACTCGGCGACGTTGAGCATGACCTCCTCGAGGAACAGCGGGTTGCCGCCGGTCTTGTCGAGCAGCGCGCGCTTCGTGGTGCTCGAGATCGCGCCGTCCTCGGTGAGCGCCTCGATCAGAATCTCGCTGTCGGCGGCGCCGAGCGGCTCGAGCTCGATCGCCGTCGCGCGAACGCGACCGCCGCCCCAGTCGGAGCGGATGTCGAGCAGCTCGGGGCGGGCCAGGCACATGATCATCAGCGAGCCGTCGCGCACCCAGGACGTCATGTGCTCGATCAGCTCGAGCAGCGGCTCCTCGGCCCAGTGGATGTCCTCGAAGACGAGGATCAGCGGCTGGGCCTGCGACATCATCCGCGCCCACTCGCGCGCCGCCCAGGAGATCTCCTGCTGGCTGCGCTCGCCGTGGACCGCCTCGAGCACGCCGGTTGCGAGGCCGAGCAGGTCGGCGACCGCCTCTGCCGGGCAGCACTCGCGCAGCTTCTCGATCGCGACGTCGAGCGGATCGTCGTCGGCGATGTCGGCTGCTCCTTTGACCATCTCGGCGAGCGGCCAGTACGTGATGCTCTCGCCGTACGGGAGACAGCGCCCGTGGAGCACGGTCGTCCCCTCGAGCGAGGCGAGGAACTCGTTGGCGAGGCGGCTCTTGCCGACGCCGGGCTCGCCGTAGATCGTGACGAGATGCGCCCGGCGGTCGCGCGTCGCTCGGGCGAACGTGTTCTCGAGCAGGTCGAGCTCGTGATCGCGGCCGACGAGCGGCGTGACGGCGACCCGTGCCGGAGCGCGGCCGGCGGCGGCGGTCGCGGCCCACGCCCAGACCGGCTCGTCGCGCCCTCGCACCTCGACGGGGCCGACGTCGTCGACCTCGATCCGGCCTAGGGTGAGCCGGTGTGCAGCGGGGCCGAGCAGGATCTGGCCCGGCTCAGCGAGCTGCTGAAGGCGGGCGGCGATGTTGAGCGCTTCGCCGGTTGCGAACGTGGAGTCGCCGGCGCCGGTGACCACCTCGCCCGCCTCGACGCCGATCCGAGCCCGGAGCTCGAGCTCGTCGACGCCGTCGAGGATCTCGAGCGCTGCGCGGACGGCGCGCTCCGAGTCGTCTTCGTGGGCCTGCGGAATCCCGAAGGCGGCCATCACGGCGTCGCCGGCGAACTTCTCCACGGTTCCGCCGTAGCGCTCGATGCTGCTCGAGACGCGGTCGAAGAACTGGGTCACGCGCCGGCGCACGACCTCGGGGTCGCTCGCAGTGACAAACGACGTCGAGTCGACGAGGTCGACGAACAGGACCGTGGCGAGTTTTCGTTCCATCCGAGGTCTAAGTGTAAGAACGATCCAGACCGCGTTTACCATCCCTGCGGTGCTCGATCCAAAAGTCTTCAAGGCGTACGACGTGCGCGGGATCTACCCCGTCGACCTCGACGAGGAGGGAGCGCGCGCGGTCGGGCGCGGCTACGTCGAGCAGTTCGAGCCGGAGCGGATTGCGGTCGGGCGGGACATGCGCGTCTCGTCGCCCTCGATGGCGCAGGCGGCGATCGAGGGCGCTGCCGCCGCTGGGGCCGAGGTGGTCGACATCGGGCTCGTCGGCACCGAGATGCTCTACTTCGCCGTCGGCCACCTCGGGCTGGACGGCGGCATCCAGGTGACCGCGTCGCACAACCCGAAGGAGTACACCGGGATGAAGATCGTGCGCCGAGGCGCGCTGCCCGTGGGAGGCGACTCGGGCCTTCTGGACATCCGCGACCGGGCCGTGTCCCCTTCGGCCACGCCCCGGGACCAGGTCCCAGGACAGGTCCGGGAGGAGGATGTCTTTCCGGCCTTCGTGGACAAGGTGCTGTCCTTCGTCGACCTCGATGCGATCCAGGAGCGGCGCGTGGTGATCGACGCGGCGAACGGGATGGCCGGGGTGATGCTGCCGCCCGTGCTCGAACGGATCCCGATCGACCCTATCCCGTATTACTTCGAGCCAGACGGCAACTTCCCGAATCACGAGCCGAACCCGCTCCTCCCCGAGAACCGCGAGTTCGTGATCGGCAAGGTGCGCGAGGACGGCGCCGACCTCGGCGCGGCCTTCGACGGCGACGCCGACCGGTGCTTCTTCATCGACGACACCGGCGAGTTCGTCCCGGGCGACTTCGTGACGGCGCTCCTCGCCGAGTCGATGCTGGAGAAGAATCCGGGCGCCAAGGTGATCTACGACGTGCGCGCCAGCTGGGCCGTGCCCGAGACGATCACGCGCGCAGGCGGGATCCCGCTCATCAACCGTGTCGGCCACGCGTTCATCAAGCAGCGCATCCGCGAGGAGGACGCCGCCTTCGCCGGCGAGGTCTCCGGCCACTACTACTTCCGGGACTTCTTCCAGGCCGACTCGGGCGTGATTCCGTTCCTGCTCGTGCTGGAGCTCGTCTCGAAGCGCGGCCAGCCGCTGTCCGAGCTCCTGCGCCCGTACCGCGAGCGCTATTTCCTGACCGGCGAGATCAACGTCCCGGTCGCGGATGTCGCCGTGAAGCTCCAGGAGATCAAGGAGCGCTTCGGCGCCGAGGGCAAGGTCTCGCACCTGGACGGAATCTCGGTCGAGGCCGAGGACTGGCACCTGAACGTGCGGCCGTCGAACACCGAGCCGCTGCTTCGCCTCAACCTCGAGGCGCTCTCGGAGGAGCTCATGGAACGCAAGCGCGACGAGGTGCTCGATCTCATCAGCTGACCGGGCGCCGTAGCTACTCTTTGAGCCATGAGGGGACGGGCGATTCTGGTTGCCTGCACGGCTGCGCTCGCGTTCGCCGCCCCTGCCCTGGCCGCGCCTCCGCACCTCGCGCCCTCGGACCGCGCGGCGGTCAACAGAACGCTCGACATCTTCGTCAACCATGCGGTCAAGCGCCACGATCCCGCCGGGGCCTACGACGTCCTCACGCCGACGATGAAAGCCGGCCTGACGCAGCAGCAGTGGAGCAGCGGCGAGATCCCCGTCTATCCGTATCCGGCCGCCGGACGGCGCTTCCACGGGTGGACGATCCAGTACCGGACGAGGGACGAGCTGGCGCTCGAGCTCATCCTCTCGCCGACCGCCAAGTACCAGGGGAAGCTCGGGCAGATCCTGTTCCACGTGTACCTGCACCCGGCGAAAGGCCGCTGGCTCGTCGACTCGTTCATGCCCGGTGCGACGTTCGCGCCGATCGGCAAACCGGGCGTCGTGCAGGCGGCGCGCGATTTCCAGGCGAACCCGAGCGCCAACACCTACAACCGCGCCAACAAGGTCAAGCCGACGAACCCGATCCGCATCAGCGCGAAGTACGCGGTCATTCCGTTCGCGATCGTCCTCCTCGCCCTCCTGGGCCTCGCCGCACGGGGCATCGCCGAGAACATCCGGTTCCGCCGCCTCGCCGCCGAGCACGCACGGTCCGCAAGCCGCCCGCCCCTTAGCATGCCGCGTAATGGATCTGGAGCTCGGCCGGGTAACCGATCGTAAGCCGCCGTTCAAGTTCTCGTCGCTGACCCGCGTCGGCTTCTCCGACACTGACGCCCAGGGGATCGTCTACTACGGCCGGTACCTGCCGTACTTCGACGCGGCCCGGGTCGAGTACCACCGGCATCTCGAGATGGGGTACACGGACTTCGAGGGCGACCTCGTGATGCGCGCGACGACCATCGAGTACCACGCGCCCGCGCGGTTCGACGACCTCGTCGAGGTGTTCGTCCGCGTGCAGCGCATCGGGCGGACTAGCGTGACCTACGAGCTGGCGGCGTATCTGGTCGATGACGACGTCTTGAACGTGACGGCGCACCAGACGCTCGTCCTGGTCGACCTCGAGGAGCGCAAGGCCTGCCCGGTCCCCGACGGGATCCGGACGCGGATCGGCGCGTTCGAAGGCGACGACGTCGAGCTCTGACGGATCCTTGGCCGGGGGAGGGGATCGCCGCAGGGAAGCTACGAGAGCTGCGGCGGCCCGGAAACCCGTCCTCTGAGGTGACCGGGCGCCGCAGACGAGCCCTCTCCCCCGTCCTCTCGTTGTAGGACGGGTTCCCGCAACCGTCTATCCCTCGATCGAGGTACCCCGCCCGTTCGAGGGACGATCCCTCGATCGAGTGATCTTTTCGGACCTGGCCGGTGCCAGGCACCGGACGTGGCCGTTCCGGATAGGTTCCGCGCGTGCGCGTTCACGTGATCAGCGACATGGAAGGCGTCGGCGGGATCGTCAAGAGCGACCAGACGAACGCGGGACGTCCCATGTTCGAGGAGGGGCGCAAGCTCTACACCGAGGAGATCAACGCGGCGGTGCGCGGCGCCAAAGCGGCCGGGGCGACCGAGATCGTGGTCATGGACTGCCACGGCGCCGGCGACGGCTACACCTTCAACTCGCTGATCCCCGAGGACCTCGACCCCGCGTGCGAGTACGTCGTCCAGGAGGAGTGGACCGAGTACACCGGCTTCCTCGAGGAGGGCTGCGACGCCGCGCTCTTCGTCGGCATGCACGCGATGGCCGGCACCGCCGACGGCGTGCTCAACCACACGGTGTCGGGCCAGGCGTGGCAGAACCTCTGGTTCAACGGCACACCGGTCGGTGAGACGGGTATCAACGCGGCGCTGTGCGGGACGTGGGGCTGCCCGGTCCTGCTCGTCACCGGCGACGAGGCGTCCTGCCGCGAGGGCAAGGAGCTCCTCGGCGACGGACTGACCACCGTTGCCGTCAAGAAGGGCATCGGCCAGACGAGCGCGCGCATGATCGTGCCGGCCCGGGCACGCGAGCTGATCGAGCAGGGCGCGAAGCAGGCGCTGGCCGACCTGAAGGCCGTCGCGCCCTACGACCCTGGCAAGCCGTGCGAGGTCAAGGTCGAGTACAAGAACACAACCGCGGCGAGGCAGATGCGCTTCCAGCACGGCGTCGAGTTCCTCGACGACCGCACGATCGTCTCCCGGGCCGACGACTGGTGGACGGCCTGGAAGCAGTTCTTCTTCGTCGACAGCTAGCGCTTCACGGCCACGATCGCCGAGCTGTCGGGCGTGGTCAGCACCTCGGTCGCCACGAGCGCGTCATTGCCCAGCCAGAACTCGCGGAGCGCGTCGGGCCACCGCGGCCCATCTGTCGGCCAGAGATGCTCTGGCGTGAGGTTGTCCATCGCGACGATTCCTCCGGGCGCGACGAGCTCCAGCGCTCGTTCACTCTCGGCGCGCATCTGGGCGGGAGGGCTTCGCTTCCAGCCACCGCCGTCGAAGAACAGCAGGTCGCACGGCGCCTCCGGAGGCAGCACCTCGTGCCAGTCGCCGTGGAGCACGCGCACGTTCGGACAGCCGGCGAACAGGAGCGCGCAGGCTGGCGCGCGCTCGTCGTCGACCTCGACGGTCACGAACGACGCCTGCGGGCCCATCGAGCATGCGATCCAGGACGCCCCGACACCGGTTCCAGTCCCGATCTCCGCGAGCCGCCCGCTCGGGCGAGACGCCGCGAGAGCGCCGAGCAGACGCCCGACCTCCCGAATCGAGGAGCGTTCGAACTTCATGGCCTCCGCGAGCGCTTCCGCACGGAGAACGAGGTCCGGGACGTGACCTACGACGGCGTGACCCGGTACGCGTCGAAGACGGCCTCGACGTTCCGCAGCGCCGTCAGCAGCGTGCGCAGCGACTTCACGTCGCCGAGCTCGGCCGTGTACCAGTTCTTCGCCAGCTGGTCCTCGACCGTGCCGCCGTACGAGACGATGTTCGCCCCGTGCTCCGCGAACGTCCGGGCCACGTCCTCGAGCAGCCGCGGCCGGTCCCACGCGTCGACGGCGATCTGGACGTAGAAGCTCTTCGTCGTCGCGCCGTCCCAGTCGACGTCCGTGAACCGCTCCGGGTTGCGCATCAGGGCCTTCACGTTCGGGCAGTCCTTGCGGTGGATCGTGATTCCCTTGCCGAGTGAGATGTAGCCGACGATCTCGTCGCTCGGGACCGGCGTGCAGCACTTGGCCAGCCGCACGAGAACGCCCTCGGCACCCTGGACGGTGATCCCCAGGTCGGTGCTCGCGGTCGTCTGCGGCTTCGGCTTGAGCGGGACGATCTCTTCCTCGGCCACCTCCGCCGTCTTCAGCCGCGCGAGCACCTTCTTGACGATCTGGCTGGTCTGCAGCTTGCCCGAGCCGAGCGCGATGTAGAAGTCCTCGGCCTTCTTGAAGCCTGTCTCGCGGATCACCTGCGCGAGCACCGCCGAGCCCGCGAGCTTGCGGTACGGCAGCTTCTGGGCCTTCAGCGCCTGCTCGAGCGCCTCGCGCCCCTTGTGCTCGGTGTCCTCACGCGTCTCGCGCGAGAACCACTGGCGGATCTTGTTCCGTGCGCGCGTCGAGCGGGCGAGCGTCATCCAGTCGCGCGACGGGCCGCGGCCGCCCTTCGACGTCAGGATCTCGACGAAGTCGCCGCTGTGCAGCGTGTAGTGGAGCGGAACGATCCGCCCGTTGACCTTCGCGCCAACCGTGCGGTGACCGACGTCCGTGTGCACCGAGTACGCGAAGTCGATCGGCGTCGACCCCGCGGGCAGCGTCTTGACCTCGCCCTTCGGTGTGAACACGTACACCTCGTCGTCGAACAGGTCGGTGCGGAAGCCCTTGATGAACTCGCGCGGGTCGGCTTCCTCGTCCCCCCACTCCATCAGCTGCTTCACCCACTGGAGCCACTCCTCGTCGGGCGGCTTGCGTCCCCCGGGCTTGTACGAGTACCAGTGGGCCGCGATCCCGAACTCGGCCCCGTCGTGCATCTCGCGCGTCCGGATCTGGATCTCGAGCGGGCTCCCGGCCGGGCCGACCACGGTCGTGTGCAGCGCGCGGTAGCCGTTGAACTTCGGCATCGCGATGTAGTCCTTGAACCGCCCGGGCATCGGTTTCCAGAGCGAGTGGATGAGGCCGAGCGCGCCGTAGCAGTCGCGCGTGCCCTCGTCGCCGGCCCGGTCGACGATCACGCGCATCGCCGTCAGGTCGTAGATCTCGTTGAACTCGCGGCCCTTCTTGGCCATCTTGTCGTAGATCGAGTAGAAGTGCTTCGCGCGGCCGGAGATCTCGGCCGGGATGCCGACCTTGTCCAGCTCCTTCGTGAGCACGATCGCAGCCTCGCGGACGTGCTCCTCACGATCGGCGCGCCGCTCGGCAACCATCGCCTCGATCTCCGCGTACTTGCGCGGATGGAGCGTCTGGAACGCGAGGTCTTCGAGCTCCCACTTCAGCTTGTGGATGCCGAGCCGGTGCGCGAGCGGAGCGTAGACCTCGAGCGTCTCGCGGGCCTTCTGGACCTGCTTCTGGCGACCGAGGTACTCGAGCGTGCGCATGTTGTGCAGGCGGTCGGCGAGCTTGATCAGGATGACCCGCACGTCGTGGGCCATCGCGACGATCATCTTCCGGTAGTTCTCGGCCTCGGCATGCTCGCGGCTCTGGAACTGGATCCGGGTCAGCTTCGTGACACCTTCGACGAGGTTCGCGATCTCCTCGCCGAACTCGACGCGGACCTCGTCGATGCCGACGCTCGTGTCCTCGACGACGTCGTGCAGGAGCGCCGCCGCGATCGTCTCGTCGTCGAGCCTGAGCTCGGCGCAGATCTTGGCCGCTCCGAACGGGTGGTGGATGAACGCCTCGCCCGAGCGGCGCTCCTGGCCCTCGTGCGCGCGAGTCGCGAACTCGAAGGCGTGCGCGATCAGCTCGCGATCGGCGTCCGGGTTGTAGGACGCGACCTCGGCGATCAGCTCTTCGAGGAGATCTTCGTGCCGTTCGCGAGCTTCGATCAGAGCCATGGGCAAATTGTAGTTCGGCTACCTTTCGTCGCCGCTTCGCCCGGATCGCGGGCGCAGGATTCATCGCCCTCGCAGAGAAGAGATGCCGCTCGTGCTCAGACGACACCTCAAGAAACGACGCGCGCTCGCAGTTACGCGGCTGCTGATCGCGCTCACCGCCTCGCACTCCCGCTGACTTAGTCGACAATCGTCCGGCTCATGCAGCCGCTCGGATCGCGGAACCGGATTGTGTTGCTCGGCCTCTCGGTCGGGCTCGTCCTGGCCGACTCGTCGGTCGTCACGCTCGCGCTCCCGAAGATCCTCGTGCAGTTCGACGTCGAGGTGTCGACGCTCGCCTGGGCGCTGATCTCGTTCAACCTGGCGCTCGCGCTTGCGGCTGTGCCCGCGGCGGCTCTCGCGCGTCGGAGGCCGGTCGGCGTGTTCGGAGTGTCGACGGTCGTCTTCGCGGCGGCGTCGTTCGCCTGCGCCTTCTCGCCCACGTTCGGAGTGCTGGTGGGGTTGCGGGCGGTGCAGGGAGTGGCCGGAGCGGCCGTCGTCGTCGCCGCGCTCGACCTGCTCTCCGAGGCGACCAGCGGCGATGCGTCCGCGGCGCGGATCTGGGCGCTCGCGGGGATCGTCGGCGCCTCGGTCGGGCCTGCGATCGGCGGGATCCTCACCCAGCTCTTCGGCTGGGAGTCGATCTTCGTGCTCCAGGCGCCGGTCGCGCTGGTCGGCCTCCTTGCGCTGCGCGGCGTGCAGGCGCGCCCCGTGCCCGAGCCGGCGGAGCGGCCGCAGATCGCGGCCAACGCAGCGCTCCTGCTCGTCTCCGGCGCCCTCGTGGCCGCGCTCTTCCTGCTCGTGATCCTGCTCATCAACGGCTGGCGCCTCGAGCCGCTGGCGGCGGGGCTCGTCGTGACGATCATGCCGCTGGCGGCGATTGCGGCCACGCGCCTCGCCGGCGGGATCAGCCCGCTCTGGACGCGGGCCGCCTCGGGCGCGATCCTCATCTCCGGCGGCCTCGCCGCGCTGGCCTGGCTCCCGCACGCGGGAGTGGTGTGGACGATCCTCCCGCAGATCGCGATCGGCGCCGGGCTGGGGCTCGCCCTCTCCGCGCTCACCCAGCGCGCTTTGGCCGGCCGCTCCGGGCAGGCGGTGCACGGCGGCTGGACGATCGCCGCGCGCCACGCCGGGATCGTCCTCGGGCTGCTCCTGTTGACGCCGATCTTCACCTCGGACCTGAACCGGAACGAGCACCACGCGCTCACTGCCGGGACGGCGGCGGTGCTCGACAGCCGGATCTCGCCGCTCGACAAGATCGGCGTCGCGCGCGACGTGCTCGTGGCGGTGGACAAAGCCACGGCCGAGGGCCGGATTCCGGACGTCAAGGCGGTTGTCGACCACCGTGACGACTCCGCGTACGCCGATCTCGGGAACGCGCTCCAGGATCAGCTCGACCGGGCGGTCACGAACGCGTTCTCACGCTCGTTCCTCGTCTCGGCGCTGCTCGGGCTGCTGGCGCTGATCCCGATCGTGCTCGGCCGGCGAGAGGTCGGCGTCTGATGCGCGCGATCGCATATTCGACCGCCGCCGTGCTCGTTCTGGTCGGCCTGTACCTGGCCCTCGGGGGCGCCTCCTACGCGCCGGCCAAGGTCGCCGACCCCTGCGCGACGCGCTCCTGGCGTGGCCCGCAGGGCTTCGAAGCGGTCGCGGAGCAGATCGTGCTCTCAGCGCTCGACGGAGCCGCGTGCCAGTTGCACGTGTCCCGCGAGGACATGGTGCTCGCGCTAGCGAACTCCGACTCGCGCCAGCAGTTCATCCGCGAGCACAACATCTCGAACGGGGAACTGGAGTCGCTCGTGCACACCGGTCTCCAGCGGTCGATCGACGACGCCCAGAACGCCGGCGCGCTGAACGCGACCCTGGCCGGCGTCCTGCGGGGCGTGGTCGGGAACCTTCCGATCGACGAGCTGCTGAACCTGCTCCAGCGTCTGCGAGGCTTGTGACGTGGCCTGGTACTACGCCGTGGCCGAGCGTGACCACGAGATCCAGAACCCGACGAGCGCGGAGAAGATCCGGCTCATGGGCGAGTGGCTCCGGCTGGGACCGAAGACGCGCGTGCTCGACGTCGCGTGCGGCAAGTGCGGGCCCGCGCTCGTGCTCGCTTCGGCGTTCGGCTGCCGGATTACCGGGGTCGAGCGCTACCCGGGGTTCGTGGCCGCTGCGCGCGAGCGGGTGGCGGAGGCGGGCCTCGGCGACCTGATCGAGGTCGTCGAGTCCGACGGGCGCGAGTTCCCGCTCGAGCCCGAGTCGTGGGACGCGGCGCTCTGCCTCGGGGCGACGTTCGTCTGGGACGATCTCGACGGCACGCTCGGCGCGCTCGTGCCTGCCGTCCAGCCGGGCGGCCACCTTGTCGTCGGTGAGCCCTACTGGCGACGCAGCCCGCCGGTCGGCATGGACGCCTTGGGCTACGTCTCGCTGTCCGAGACCGCGGCCCGGGTCGAGGGGCACGGCGTGACGATGGTCGGGCTGATCAGCTCCTCGACCGACGACTGGGACCGCTACGAGTCGCTCCACTGGCGCGCGGTCGAGGACTGGCTCGCGGAGAACGAGGACGACGAGATTCGCTGCGCCAGCGAGGACCACAAGCGGCAGTACCTGGCCCGGCGGGACGCGTTCGGCTGGGCGATGTTCCTCGCGCGGAAGCCGGGCTAGGCGGCGCGGGCGAGCTCGGGCTCCTCGAGGAGCGCCCGGAACGCATCCGACTCGAGGAGCGACGTCCTGATCGCAGTCTCTCCGGCCAAGCCGAGCTCCGCAAAGATCGCCTGCGCGTCCGCCGAGCGCTCGCCGGTTTCACGGCGCCACTCGCCGGCGAGCCACTCTCGGAGGCTCTCGTAGCGCTCGGGCGCATCGAGCACGCGGCGCACGACAAGCTGGGGCGCGACGGTGCCGTTCCACTGATTCGCCTCGAGCCGGAAGACGACGTCGTAACGCCCGACCTGGCGGAAGCGGTCAAGCTGCGTGCCGAGACCGAAGGCGATCGCGCTCCCGGCGTCACGTCCTCGGTCACGCACGCGGAAGCGCAGGTGCTTGCCGTCGCCGACCGAGGCCAGATCGCCGAGCTCGCAGGACGGCAGGAGCAGCGTCACGCCCGGGTTGGCGAGCCCGAACGGGGCCAGCCGCCGGAGCTCCTCGCAGAGGTCGAGCGTGAGCTCCCGGCCGGTGACGACCGCGTCGACGACCGTCCGCGGGCGAAGGTCGTCATCGGTCAGGGCCGTGTCCGCATGCGCCGCGAAGGCGTGGGCGAACGCCTCGATCTCGCCCGGGTCGATGGACAGGCCGGCGGCGGCGCGATGCCCGCCGAACCGCTCGAGATGCTCCGAGCAGGCGGCCAGCCCTCCGTGCAGGTCAAACGAGCCGGTCGAGCGGCCCGAGCCCTTCCAGTTCCCGTCCGCGCCGGCGATCAGCACCACCGGGCGGTGGTAGCGCTCGACCAGCCGCGACGCGACGATTCCGATCACGCCCTCGTGCCAGGACTCGTCGGCGAGCACGTAGCCGCGGCGGGCCTGTTTCGCCTCCGGCCACTCGTCGATCTTCGCGAACGCCTCGCGCATGATCCGGTTCTCTACTCCCTGGCGCTCGCGGTTCAGCTCCTCGAGCTGGTGCGCCAGCCGGCCCGCCTCGTCCTTGTCCTCGGTGAGCAGGAGCTCGAGCGCGGCGCCCGGACGGGAGAGGCGGCCCGACGCGTTGATGCGGGGGGCAAGACGGAACCCGACGGCGCCCTCGTCGACCCGCGCCGGGTCGACGCGCGCGACCTTCATCAGCGCCTGGAGCCCGGGCTTCTGTGTGCGTGCCAGCGAGCGGAGACCGGCCAGGGCGAGCGCTCGGTTCTCGTCGACGAGCGGGACGACGTCGGAGATCGTCGCGAGCGCGACCAGGTCGAGGTGCCGCGTCAGCGCCTCGTGCCCCGGGCCGAGGAGGGCCTCGCCGAGCTTGTAGACGACGCCCGTGCCGCAGAGCTCCGGGAACGGGTAGTCGGAGGGCCGGGTGGCGACGATCGGGCAATCCGGGAGCGTCTCGCCCGGCCGGTGATGGTCGGTGACGACGACCTCGAGCCCTCGCGCGCGCGCCTCCGCGATCTCCTCGACCGCGGTCACGCCGCAGTCGACGGTGAGGACGAGCCCGCAGCCTTCGTCGGCGAGACGCGCGAGGGTCTCACGCTGGACGCCGTAGCCTTCCTCGAAGCGGCTGGGGAGGTGCCAGACGACGTCCGCGCCGAGCTCACGCAGGATCAGCACGGCGAGCGCGGTTGCGCAGATGCCGTCCGCGTCGTAGTCGCCGTGGACGCAGATGCGCTTGCCGGCGGCGATCGCCGATGTGATCGCGGCGACGCCGGCGGCCATGTCGCCGAGCAGGAACGGATCGTGGCCGGGCGGCGCTCCTTCGAGGAACGCGTGCGCCTCGGCGGGATCCTCGTAGCCGCGCCGGACGAGCACGCGAGCGGTCGTCTCACTGAGCCCGAGAGCGTTCGCAAGCGCGTTCGCAGCGTCGTGAGAGCACGGTTTGACCGACCAGTCCATGGGCCGAGCCACGGTACGGAGGCGGTCGGACGGCGACGTCTATCCTGAAAAAGGTGACCGTTGAAGCGAACTACTCGTCGGGCGAGGACTACATGGTCGAGTTCCTCGGGTACCGGTTCGCGTTCAACGCCGGGGACTTCGAGCAGCGCGTGACGGCGGCCGCGGTCAAGCTCGGGCTCGTGGAGGACAACGATCTTGACGAGGACGAGACTGAGGATCTCGTCGAGCTCGCTGCGGACGGGTTGATCGAGGAGCCGCGCAGCTCGCTCGGGCGCTACCTCGTCCGCCACTGGGAGCAGCTGTCCCTCGTTCGCGGCGAGTCACTCGTGTACTGGCTGCGCAAGCTCGTCTTCCGCGGCGCCTGGCTCGACCATCGCGTGAAGGAAGGGCTGCTCGAGGTGGACTGGAACGACGAGGAAGGCGAGTTCGCCTACCGCGACCCGCGTGGCGACCGGGCGCTCCTCGAGCTCGCTCCCGTGCCGTCCTGGCACGAAGTCCAGTTCCGCCGCTAACCGAGACGCCACTCTCAACAAGCCAGGTCCGTTCAGGCCATGACCCGGGGTCAGACCCCGATCCAAAAGCGTGGCGATTTCGGAACGAAAGGCGCACAGACCATCCACAATCCGTGGAGCTTCCAGGGGTCGGCCGTGCCTTTGTTACGGGGTCTGACCCCGTGGTACCCTCTCGCGAGGAGCAACTATTGTCACAAGCAGCCGACGATACGGCTGCGGCGATGCTGACGGAGGCTCGCGGCCTCCTCCTCAGAGGTTGGTCGAAGGGCGCCCAGGCGCGGGACGTGCGCGGGCACGTCGTCAACGCGTGGAGCGACGACGCCGCAGCCTGGTCGCTCGTCGGCGCGCTCCTCGCGAGCTGGCACCGCCACGATGACAGGCTCGACGCAGACTTCGTCGCCCACTCCGCCGAGGCGCGGGCGCTCGCCGACGCGACGAACGCCCTCAGCCGCGCGACCGGCACGCTCGCGATCGACCCCTGGAACGACGCGCCAGAACGAAACTGGGGCGACGTGATCGCCGCGGTCGACCGCGCGCTCGCGCTGCTCGACCGCCCGCACGCCGAAGCCGTCTAGAAGAGCGCTTCCGCCTTCTTCGCAGCGCCGATGTGCTCGCGACCGAGCTTCGTCACGACCCGCCCGCGCGGCGTGCGCTGGATGAACCCGAGCTGGAGGAGGTACGGCTCGTAGACGTCCTCGATCGTGTCCGGCTCCTCCCCGAGGGCCACAGCCAGCGTGGACAGGCCCACCGGTCCGCCGTCGAACCGGTCGACGATCGCGTGCAGGAGCGCCCGGTCGGTGCGCTCGAGCCCATGTCCGTCGACCTCGAGCAGCGCCAGCGCCTCGGCCGCCACCTCGGTGGTGACGACGCCCTGGTGGCGCACCTCCGCCACGTCGCGCACCCGCCGCAGGATCCGGTTCGCCACACGCGGCGTGCCCCGCGAGCGCGACGCGATCTCGTCCGCCGCCTCGCCCTCGACCTCGACACCGAGGATCCCGGCCGAACGCCGCACGATCACTCCCAGCTCCGCCGGCTCGTAGTACTCGAGCCGGAACGTCATCCCGAAGCGATCCCGCAACGGCGTCGTCAGCAGCCCGGTGCGCGTAGTCGCGCCGACGAGCGTGAACGGCGGCACCTCCAGCGTGAGCGTCCGCGCCGCGTGCCCCTGCCCGACGACGATGTCGAGCCGAAAGTCCTCGAGCGCCGGGTACAGCACCTCCTCGACGGCGCTCGACAACCGGTGGATCTCGTCGATGAACAGGACATCGCGCGGCTCGAGAGCGGTCAGGATCGACGCCATGTCGCCCTTCCGCTCGAGCGCCGGCCCAGCGACGCAGCGGATGCCGACCCCGAGTTCCTCGCGGACGATGTACGCAAGGCTCGTCTTGCCGAGCCCGGGCGGCCCGACCAGCAGCACGTGATCCAGCGGCTCCGCCCGCGCACGGGCTGCCTGGAGCGCGATGTCGAGCTGCTCCTTGACCCGGTCCTGCCCGACGAAGTCGTCGAGGTCTCGGGGCCGCAGCGAGCGCTCGAGCTCGTCGTCCTCGGGCCGGAGAGCCGGAGCGAGGAACTGCTCCGTCATGCCGCCTTCAATGCCTGGCGCACTCGCTCCTCGGGCGGGGCCTCAGGATCGGTGCCGGCGAGCGCGCGTTCCGCCTCGACCGCGCTGTAGCCGAGCTCGACGAGCGCGTCGCGCGCGACGAGGTCGGGCGCGCCCTCGGGCACGACCTGCTCGAGCCCCATCTTCTCCTTCAGCTCGAGGACGACGCGCTCCGCCGTCTTCTTCCCCACGCCCGGGATGGCGAGGAAGCGCGTGGTGTCGCCGAGCACGATCGAGCGCCGCAGCTCCGCCGGCGACGAGCCGGAGACGATCAGCAGCGCGACCTTCGGCCCGACTCCGGACACCGACAGCAGCTGCTCGAAGAGCTGACGCTCGGCCGAGTCCGCGAAGCCGTACAGCTGGAGCACGTCTTCCCGCACATGCAGGTACGTGTCGAACGAGACCTCGCGGCCCTCCTTCGCCTTGCGGCCCGCACGTTCCGAGACGCGCAGGAGATACCCGACGCCGTTGACGTCGAGCACGAGCCCGTCCGCGGTCCGCGCGACGGGGATTCCTCTCAACCGTGCGATCACGCCGAGACTGCCTTCAGCAACGGCGGGGCCAGCGCGTGGCAGATCCCGACGGCGAGCGCGTCAGCAGCATGGCTCGGCTCGGGCGGAGCGTCGAGGCGGAGGATCGCCTGCACCATCCGCTGCACCTGGGCCTTCTCGGCGCGCCCGTAGCCGCACACGGCCTGCTTGACCCGGGTCGGCGCGTACTCAGCGCACTCCACCCCGGCGAGCGCGGAGGCGACGAGTATGGCGCCGCGGGCCTGTCCGACGGAGAGCGCGGTGCGGGCGTCGACGCCGACGAAGGACTCCTCGAGCGCGACGGCATCGGGCGCCGCCTGGTCGATGAGCGTCGTGACCGCGTCGAAAATCGTCTTCAGGCGCGCCTCGGGGCGGTCGGACGCGGGGGTCTTCCACCACCCGTAGTCGATGGCCCGCACCCGCCCGCCTTTTTCTTGGACGATGCCGTACCCGCATGCAGCCGTGCCCGGATCGATGCCCAGAACTTTCACGGGTCGAGGTTAGGCACGACACCGGACGTTCCTGCCTCGAAAACCGGAAATCCCCCTTTCGCGTATGGGACCAATGAACTAGGGTCGATTTCGGGGAGCACGTGAGGGTTCGTCACTTAGCCGCATTGACGCTTGCCGTAGCGGTTTGCGCGCTGGTCGGAGGCATTTCCGCCACCAGCGGCGCGCCCGCCGGTCCGCCTCCGCCGCCGACCTGCGACGCGGGAACGACTCAGGTCGCGATCGAGGACTTCGACTACAACCCGGACACGCTGACGGTTCCGATCGGTACGACCGTCTGCTGGACGAACACCGGCCAGATCCCGCACACGGTGAGCTCGGACACGGGCGTCTTCCTCTCGGGGACGCTCATGCACGGCGACATCTTCACGTATGCGTTCAACGCCGCCGGCAGCTTCCCGTACAAGTGCGAGCCGCACCCGTTCATGATCGGAACCGTCACCGTGACTGGCGGTCCGCCGCCGCCTCCCCCACCGCCTCCTCCACCCCCACCACCTCCACCCCCACCGCCTCCACCCCCGGCCTGTCCGACCGGCACGAGGGTCGTCGAAGTGGCCGACTACGCCTTCACCCCGGCGGACCTGCCCCCCGTCGATCCCGGCACGACCGTCTGCTGGATCAATCACGGCCTCGTCGATCACACTGTCACCGAGAACAACGGGGTGTTCAGCTCGGGCAACCTTGCTCCGAACCAGACGTTCACCTACACCTTCAACACGCCCGGGACGTTCAACTACAAA
The DNA here is from genome assembly GCA_963850415.1 of uncultured Actinomycetes bacterium. Classification (GTDB taxonomy): domain Bacteria; phylum Actinomycetota; class Thermoleophilia; order Gaiellales; family Gaiellaceae; genus VAXT01. The sequence goes on along the minus strand of CAWKLE010000002.1, from coordinate 406,266 downwards.
TGCCTTTACCACCCGCAGATGATCGGCTCTGTGACCGTCAACGGCACACCGCCACCGCCTCCCCCACCCCCGCCTCCGCCGCCGGGGATGCTGGTCGCGACCGTCGGCACCAACGACGGCCAGAACATCACGCTGACCATGAACGGCACCCGGGTGACGCATCTCGCGGCCGGGACGTACGAGATCCAGGTCCACGACAACTCGACGTTCCACAACTTCCACCTGACCGGCCCGGGCGTCGACCAGTCGACGGAAGTCGAGACGAAGAGCGTCGCCACCTGGACGGTCACGCTCACCGACGGGGTCTACAAGTACGTCTGCGACCCGCACGCGAGCTTCATGAACGGGACCTTCACCGTCGGCACGGCGCAACCGCCTCCTCCTCTGCGGCCGCCGAAGTGCAAGGTGCCGAAGGTCGTCGGCAAGAAGCTGCCCGCAGCCAGACGGATGATCACGCGCGCCCGCTGCCGGGTCGGACGCGTGCGCCGCGCCAGGTCGGGGAAGCCGCGCGGCCGCGTCGTCGGGCAGACCCCGCGCTGGGGCGTCTCGCGAGCCAGAGGCGCGCGCGTCAACCTGGTCGTCAGCCGCGGCAAGCGCTAGCGGCAACCTGGGCTAGCCTCTAGGGCTGTATGCGGCGCTTTTCAGTCGTTTTCGGCTTGCTCGCGGGGCTCCTGGCTCTCGCCGTCGGCACCCAGATCGCGGGCGCGCAATCCGTGGAGCGGGTCCGGATCTCCGACCCGGCGCGGCAGGCGCACCAGCTTCCGCAAGGCCTCCTCGTCGAGCTCGCGTCCCCGGCGAGCTACAACCGCCAGTCGTCGTCCGGGGACGCGGGCCGCTGGCTCGGCCCCCGCTACGAGCAGGTCGGCCATCCCGAGAACGCGGGCTTTGCGTCCCTCGACTGGTCGGTCAGCTTCGACCAGCGTCAGGGCGACGCCGAGGCCGTGGCGAAGGCCAACGTCCGGCACACGGACTGGACGCGCGACCAACAGGGAGGCATCTCGGTCCCACACGCCGTCGGCACGAAGGCCGTCGGGACGATCCTCGGCTTCTACGTGATGATGCGGCCGCAGACGACCGGGGACGCGCGCTTCGAGGGCGTGATCGCGTTCCCGCTGGACACGAACCTGCAGGCGGTGATCCGCTTCGAGGCGCTCGATCCGCCCGACGACTCGTACATCGTCAACGGCTCGAGCGTGGCTTCGAGCTGGAACCGCGGTCAGGTGCTCGTCGCGCTCGGGAGCGTCGAGCTGCAGGGGAACCTGCCCCCGAAGATCGTGGCCGCGCGCTCGTTCGAGCGGGGCCGCAGGGTGCGGGGCAAGGTCGTCGACCGCTTCCTGGACGCGGTGCTCGGCGCGCAGGTCTCGCTGGAGAAGAGCTCGGGGGGCGGCTGGACGAGGGTCTCGACCGGGAAGACGAACCAGCGCGGCTTCTACTCGCTGCGGGCCAAGCGGCGCGGGACGTACCGCGTCTCCGTCCGGATGGCCGGCTTCACGGCGACGAGCCGCACGATCAGAGCCGGGCACTGACCTCCAAGTAACACAGTGTTACAAGGTCGGTTCGGCACCCTAGTAACAGCCTGTTACAAGGGTCAGCCGGCGACTGCTTCGAGGACTCGTTCCGGGATGTCGAAGTTCGAGTAGACGGCCTGGACGTCGTCGTTCTCCTCCAACTCGTCCATCAGGCGCACGACCTTTCTGGCCATGGCCTCGTCGTCGATCTCGACCGTGGTCTTCGGCACCATCGTCGCCTCGGCGGACTCGATCGAGAAGCCCGCTTCCTCGAGGCCCGCGCGCACTGCGTGCAACCCCTCGGGCGCGGTCGTGACCCGGAACGACGACTCGTCCTGCTCGATGTCCTCGGCGCCCGCGTCGGCGGCTGTGAGCATCAGCTCGTCCTCGTCCGCCGAGCCGTCGACGAGGATCACGCCCTTGCGCTCGAAGAGCCATGCGACCGAGCCGGACTCGCCCAGGTTCCCGTCGTTCTTCGTGAACGCCGAGCGCACATCCGCCGCGGTGCGGTTGCGGTTGTCCGTCAGCGCCTCGAGGAAGAGCGCGACTCCGCCCGGGCCGTAGCCCTCGTAGGTCACGGTCTCGTAGGCGGCCGCGTCCGCGCCGGTGCCGGAGCCCTTGGCGATGGCGCGGTCGATGTTGTCCTTCGGCATCGAGGCCTCACGCGCCTTCTCGATCGCGTTCTGGAGGGCGATGTTCCCGCCCGGATCGGGCCCGCCGTCGCGCGCGGCAACGATGATCGCGCGCGTCAGCTTCGAGAAGAGCTGGCCCCGTTTCGCGTCGGTCGCGCCCTTCTTCCGCTTGATCGACGCCCACTTGCTATGTCCCGACAAGACTCGCCTCCCTGACCGACTCGAGGAAGAGCTCGTGGACGCGCGTGTCGTCGGTGAGCTCGGGATGGAAGGTAGCGACCAGGAAGCGGCCCTGCCTGAGGAGCACCGGCTCCCGGTCGAGCTCGGCCAGCACCTCGACGTCCTTGCCGGCGGCGATCACGCGCGGCGCTCGGATGAAGACGCCTCGAAGGGGCATGTCCTCGCCGGCCAGGTCGAGATCGGCCTCGAAGCTGTTCACCTGCGGGCCGTACGCGTTGCGCGCGACCTCGACGTCGACGAGGCCGAGGTGGTCGCGGTCGAGCACGATCAGGCCCGCGCAGGTACCGAGCACCGGCTGCTCGAACGTGCGAATCGCATCCTCGAGGCCGTACAGCCGCATCAGGCGCATGAAGGTCGTCGACTCGCCGCCCGGGACGACGAGCCCGTCGAGCCCCTCGAGCTGCTCCGGCTTGCGGATCTCGACCGCGTCCGCACCGAGCCGTCGCAGCATGGCCGCGTGCTCGCGGAAGTTCCCCTGCAGGGCCAGGACGCCGATCCTCATGGTGCGAATTCTAGATTTCGGCGATCGGCGGCTGGGAGCGGCGCGCGTAGAACAGCGCAAGGACGATGAACAGGAGGCCGGTGATCGCGAAAACGAACGGCCCCGCCCACTGGTGCGCGTGGTGCTCCTCGAATCCGCCGTCGAGCCCGGAAAGCAGCACGAACGGGAACAACGGGAAGAACAGGAACCCGCCCGCGGCGGCTATGTCCGACCACTTGTCGGCGAAGTGGGCAGCCGCTTGCAGGATGCCCCAGCCTCCGAGCACGACCCAGCTCGAGCGGCTGAGGCGCTCGCCGAACGCGATGTAGCCGAGGCCGACGACGGCGATCACGATCCAGTCGAAGTTGCCGTCGTGGAAGAACCACAGAAGGCCGCCGCCAATAGCCAGTCCGGCGGCGACGTGGAGCCAGAACGCGAACGGCCTCGACGGCCCGTCGTCGATGGCCATGCCGGAGATCAGGAACGCGAGCCCGACCGCGATCGTGACGATTGCCGCCCATCCGCCTCCGTTGGAGAGCAGGTCGAACACGAACAGCCAGATTGCCCCGGCCAGGACGAGGACGAGGAGCGGGAACCGGAAACGCCTCAGCGCGACCCCGGCGGCGATCACTGCGATCAGCTCGAGCACGAGCAGCCAGAAGTGAAAGCCGGTGAAGAATGAGCGGTCGTCGCGCATGTCCGGGAGCCAGCCGAACCACTCGAGGATCGCGCCGACGAAGATGACGAACGCAGCGACTGCGCTCAGCGCGAGCAGCCCGCCGGTGACGAGGTGACCGCGGTTGCGGGCCGCCTCTGCTGCTCCGGCGAGGACGACGAAGATCAGCGCGGTCCACAGGACGAGGCCGCCGGCGCCGTGCTCGTTCGACTGGATCGAGATCAGGGCGAGCGTCGATGACAGGATCGTCAACCCGCCCAGGTAGACGAGGAAGGAAGCGCTCGACCAGGGCACGCGGACTGCCGTCACCGTTGACAACTGTGACCGCCGGGCCGGACGGCCCAAGTTGAGTCGGCGCGCGACGAATAGCTCCTCTCGGTTTCCTGACGGGTCAGCGGCGTGCTCGCAGCCGCGCGGGAGCCCTCGCCGCTCAGGAAAGCGAGAGGGCTACCAGCCGCGGGTTTCTAGCAGTTCCTCTGGCGGAATGCCCGCGGCTGCGAGGCCGGTCATCGCGTCGCCCAGGCCCCGCGATACGCGCGCCAGGACCGCCGCGTCCTCGTAGTGCGTCGTCGCTTCGACGATCGCCTTCGCGCGCTCGGACGGGTTCGTCGACTTGAAGATGCCCGAGCCGACGAAGACGCCGTCCGCGCCGAGCTGCATGCAGAGTGCCGCATCTGCCGGAGTCGCGATCCCGCCGGCCGTGAACGTCACGACGGGCAGCTTCCCGTTCTCGGCGACCCAGTTCACGAGCTCGATCGGCGCGCGTAGCTCCTTCGCCTCCGAGTACAGCTCGTCGGAGCTCATCGCGGCGAGCTTCTTGATCGCACCGAACACGGCGCGCATGTGCGTGACCGCGTTGACGATGTCGCCGGTGCCCGCCTCGCCCTTGGTGCGGATCATCGCTGCGCCCTCGGCGATCCGCCGCAGCGCCTCTCCGAGGTTCGTGCAGCCGCAGACGAACGGCACGGTGAACTTCCACTTGTCGATGTGGTTGGTCGTGTCCGCCGGGGTCAGCACCTCCGACTCGTCGATGTAGTCGACCTCGAGCGCCTCGAGGACCTGCGCCTCGACGAAGTGGCCGATGCGAGCCTTGGCCATGACCGGAATCGTCACTGCCTCCTGGATCTCGGTGATCTTGTCCGGATCGGCCATGCGCGCGACCCCGCCGTCGCGGCGGATGTCGGCCGGGACGCGCTCGAGCGCCATCACGGCGCACGCGCCGGCGTCCTCGGCGATGCTCGCCTGGTCGGCGTTCGTCACGTCCATGATCACGCCGCCCTTGAGCATCTCGGCGAGCCCGCTCTTGACGCGCATCGTCCCGATCTCGGCCATGTGGCGATTCTAGCCTCAGGAACGGTCTCCACTCGAAGCGCCAGGGCCTGTTCCTGGCAAGGGACAGTCCCGCGCTCGCGGGCCTGTCCACGTCCGGGGACTGTCCCTCGAGACGAAATCGCCGCCGGGAGGGACTCGTCTTACGGCGCCAGGCTGAAGTGATCGCTCACACGGCCGCGCATGTTCACAGCGGACACGTCGAGCCGGTCGTCGGCCGCGGACACGTACAGGAAACCGTGCTCGTAGCGGGCCCGCACACGAGGAGGATACGAGCCCGGGCAGCCGTGCGGCCGGTAGAGCCCCGCCGCCCCGCCTCCGTCGACGACGTACGTCACGCCGTTCTGCGCAGCGAAGCGCTGGTAGTTGTGGTCGTGCCCGGAAAGGACGAGCTGGACGCCGTAGCTCTCGAACAGTGGCACCCAGCTGCGGACGACGTCGGCGTCGCCGGCGTGCCCTCCGCACGTGTACGGCGGATGGTGGAAGAGCGCGATCTTCCAGGTCGCCGTCGAGCCGGCGAGCTGCTGCTCGAACCACCTCGTCTGCCGGGTCGTGATCGCGTTCGAGTCGAGGAAGAAGAGCTGGACGTCGCCGAGCCGGCGCGTGTAGTAGCGCCCGGGCATCCCGAGCGTCTTCAGCTCGTAGCCGCCGCGCCCGAGCTCGTAGTCGTGGTTGCCGAGGACGCCGCTGACGCGCAGGCCCGACCGCCGCGCCCAGCCGAAGGCCTTCTGCCAGTTCGCGCGAAAGAGCGCGGGGCTCCCCAGGTAGTCGTTGTCGCCGAGCGTGACGAGCATGTTCGCGGGGTGCCGCGTCTCGTAGCGCTTCATCCGCAGGCCGGCGGCCAGCTCACCCGAGCCGCCGATGCCGTAGTCGCCGACGGCCAGGAACGCGACCTGCGTCTGCGCGGCCGACGATCCGGTCAGCACGAACGCCAGGCAGAGGAGGAGAAGGATGCGGCGCAAGGCCGTAGACGCTACTGGCCGAGGGACTTGAGCACGAGCAGCGTCCGCCCGTTCGCGCCCTGCGAGAACTGCGACTGGTACGTGCTCTTCATCGTCAGGCGATCGACGGTCGCCTTCTCGACCGGGCTCAGCCGCTGGTAGGTCAGGATCTTGTGCTCAGGAAGTGTCGCGTCGAGAGGCTTCGAGAGCTGATTCGCGAAGTTCCGGCGCCTGAGGTAGATGGCGTAGTTCGTCTTGCCGGCGGGAGGCAGCAGGCCCACGATCGATTTGACGCTCGGCGAGTACTTGAAGGTGTAGAGCGCGAGCTCGAGCGTCTCGCGGCGAAGCATCGGCACGGTGTCCTGCGCGCCGGCGCTCGGCAGGCCGCAGCTCGGCGCGCTGCCGCAGAAGACGTACGCGATCGTCGAGCCGGACGGCTCGAACTGCTTGAACGGGCTCCCGATCTTGCGGAAGGGCTGCCTCGTGAACGCGATGCCGTCCACGACGGCGTCCTGGTAGAGCAGCGGCTGCGCCTGGACGACCGCGATCGGCTCACCGTTGTACTTGTACGCCGGCGCCACGTGGTCGGCCATGTTCTGCGCCTTCGTGAAGACGTCGCCGCCCTTCGGCTTGTAGGACGACCAGCCGTTCGAGGTGCCGCGCGAGACGAGCATCGCAAACAGGACGAGCACGCCCACGAAGCCGGCGGCGACGACGAGGTTCGCGGCCAGGAAGCCTTTGCTGTGCGCCTTGCGGCGCGGCTTCTCTACAGCATCGGCCATGACTTCTCCTCCAGGAGGTCGATTCTCGCCGGCTGGAGCTTCGCGCCGTCGAGGAGCTCGACCAGGTCGTCACCGTAAATTTCCTTGCGGGCCACGACCTCGTCGGCGATCTTCTCGATCCCCTCGCGGTTCTGCCGGACGAAGTTGTGCGCGGTCACGTACGCCTGGCCGACGAGCTGCGCGGCGAGGCTCCGCTTGTCGCGGTCCATGAGCACCCCGGCGGCGACGTCGTGGTCCTGGATGCTGCCGGTGCGGTTCATCAGCTTGAGCCCGATCTCCTCGAACCGCCTCAGCACGCGCTCCTCCTCCATCGCGTCGCTGCGGTCCCCAAGGTCGAGCGGCTCCGGCCCCATGCCCGCGGCGCCGACCATGAGCGCGGCGAGGCGGGTCACGGTCTGGATGTCACCGCCGACCCCGCTCGTCGTCTGCCCGTAGAAGACGCGCTCTGCGGCCATCGCGCCGAGGCCCCAGATCAGCGTCGCCATCTGGTCGGAGCGCCACTGGCTGAAGTGCTCGACCTGCTCGGCGGCCTGGTGGTGGCCCAGCGACTCGCCGCGCATGCGGATCGAGATCCGCGTCGACTCCGTGCCTTTCATGTACACGTGGCTCGCGGCCGCGTGCCCCGACTCGTGGAGGGCGACGGCCCGCGTGTCCTCCTCCGGGTACTCGATGTTGACCGCGGTGCCGGACTCGACCGTGGTCATGGCCTCGAGGATGTCGCCCGAGTCGAAGCGCTCTCGACCGTCGGCATGCGCGTACGTGAGCGCCATCGAGCAGACCTGCTCGAGCATCGCCGGGCTGTACCCACTCGTGATGCGGGCGAGCTCGTCGCGCTTCCGGTCCGCGTCCAGCTCGGGCTCGTGCGCCACCTTCCCGATGTAGAGGTCGAGGATGTCCTTGCGGTCGATCTTCGTCGGCGTGCGCAGCCACACGTGGCGTCCCATGCGGCCTGGACGCGTCAGCGCGGGATCGAGCTGGCTGATCGGGACGTTGGTCGCGCCGATGAAGTAGATCTGGTCCTTGCGCGGCTTCGGGCGCGGGACCCGGAGCGAGAATCTGCCGGCCTTCGCCGGGATGATGTAGCTCGCGTCGAGCAGCGTGTTCGTCCAGTTCGTGAACAGGCGCCGGAAGAACGGCGGGTTGTCGATCCCGTCCATCACGACGAGCAGCTGGTTCAGCGCGAGCTGGCCGCCGCCCATCATTCCGGGGAACGCACCGCCGCCCTGGTTGAAGATCCGACCGAGGCCGCGCGGCTCCGGCGCCGGCTCGCGTTGGTTGAACAGCCGGTCGCGCCAGGCGCGGGTTTCGAGGATCATGTCGCCCGTCGGGTTCAGCGCCCCGTAGGGGCCGTAGAAGAGCGATTCCTCGATGCGTGCGCCCGTGTAGCTCGCTCCGCCGCCGAGCGCCGCCCGCCGCATGCCGACCGCGTCGATCTCGTCGATGAAGACGATGCACTGGCCGCCCCACTTGCGGGCGAGTTTCTTGGCCTTGCGTGCCAGCCAGCGGACGATGACGGCGTCCATTCCCATGAAGGTCTGCTGGAACCCAGAGCCCGGCATCAGAACGAAGGGGCAGTTGAAGCCCGTGGCGATCGCCTTCGCGAGCATCGTCTTACCGGTTCCGGGCGCGCCGAGAAACAGCAGGCCGCGCTCGCGCTTACCACCCGCTTTCTCGAACGCCTCTCCGGACTGCCAGAGCGTGACGACCCGGCTGACCTCCTCCTTGGCCTCGTCCTGGCCGCGCACGTCCTGGAGTCGCACGCCCCAGTCCGCGTCGCCGGGCTCGAAGCCCCGCATCTGCGAGACCCCGATCAGCATCATCGGTCCGATGAAGATCAGCGCGTTGAAGAGGAAGAAGATTGGCAGGCTGAAGAGCAGTGGGATCAGCTGCTGGCCCGAGGCGAAACCCTTGATCGAGTCGAAGATCGCAGTGAAGCTGTCGACCCAGCTAGTCGAGCCGCCCGGGACGAGCAACCGGACGATCCAGATCAGAGTCAGCACCACGAGCACGAAGACCAGCAAGCGGAAGACGGCCCGCCAGAACGAGACGCGGCGGCGCGCCATGACGTCCTCTTCCTTCAGCTCGGGGTCGTCGGTGCCGTACAGGCTCGGCCAGGGCATCAGGCGCCGAATCACAAGCTCGACCGCGCCGCGGAACGCGACGACGATGAAGAACGTCGCGGCGAGCGACCAGGCGAGGCTGTAACCCTCCACGGAGTGGAGCCACACGAACGGCGCCGGGCTCATGACGAGGGCGATCGCGGTCGCCCTCCTGGTCAGGCGGCGCCAGTCCTCTCCGAGCTCGGAGGATGCCGAAGTCCGATCGAGGAGCCCGGGCTCCACTCGTTCCGTCGCCATGCCTAGAAGGTTAGACGTGGATTTGGGAGTTTCGGTTTGGCCGGGCTTCGCGATCTAGTGCGCGTCGAGGCCGACGTTCGCGGAGACGCTGTCCTGTAGGTGGTCTACTGAAGGCAGCGAGACGGTGGCGAGCGCGAGCCCCGTGACGAGCGATGCACCGACGATGCCGACGCGCAGAGCGAGGCCCGGTGAAGGCCGTCGGATCGCGAGTGGCAACCTGAGGATCCTCGTCAGCACGTGAACCGTCGTCGCCCCGAACCAGACCAGGAAGCTCCCCTTGTGCAGTCCGACGAGCGCTCCCTCGCGCTGCCCGAACACGAGCAGGCCGACGCCGCTCCCGAAGAGGACGATCGTCGACGCGACGATCACCGGCGCGACGATCGCTCGCAAGACAAGATGCGGCGGACCGCGCCCGACGTATTCGTCAGCGCCCAGGTAGTAGCGAAGCATCCGCCAGCCGGTGCTCCCGAGCTTGACCGCGACCACCGGGATGAGGAGCACGCCGACGAAGACATGAGCCGTCAGCAACGACCTGATGTTCAGCAGCGTCGCGCCCTCGACGGCGAGCAGGACGAGCAGCAGCGTCGCGACGATCGCGGTCAACTGCTCGTTGCCGTCGCTCCCGCCGAGGATGCGCTTCGTCTTCTCCAGCACGCGGCCAGTAAAGCACGGTGTCGTGACGCGTCTGCGCGGCGCCCGGCCACCTCAGCGCGAGCCTCGTCACGCTTCCGGCGTGACTTCGCTTAAGGGAGGGGCCGGGTAAGGCTCCTGCGGCAAAGCCTCCCCGGCCCCATGTACGCCGCAGATACTTGGTGCCCCTGACCGCGGGGAGACACTTCTGATTATGCGCGCGGTTTCCTTGTATTTCCAGGCCTCGCCGGAAAGATCACCCATGCGGCGCGCGGCGAGTGTGACGAGCTTGACACTGCGAACGTAACGCCCGCGAACGACACGACGCCGCCCGGCTCCTACCGTCTGGGCATGAAATCGATGCGGACAGGAGGAGTCATGAACAGCAGGCACACACGCCGACTGACCATCGCCCTCGGGCTCGTCTTGACGATCGCGGCACTCGTCGCGCCGAGCGCGAACGCGAAGATGCAGCCCGTCTACTCAGACCACGGCGTTGCTCTCGTCCCGGTCAGCTCGGAACCGAATCCGAACATGGTGTACTCAGACAGAGGCGTAGCTCAAATCACGCCCGTGTCGAAGTCGACGCCGATCCAGATCTACTCCGATCATGGCATTGCCACGATCCCACCCGCGCAGAGCGAGCCCACGCAGATCGCGAGTGTCTCCGCCAACGATCCGAGCTTCAACTGGAGCAAGACCGGCTTCATCGTGAGCCTCTCGATGGTCGGCCTGCTGCTCCTCGGCGGCGGCGCCCTCCTTGCCGGCAAGCACAACCGGCGACGGCGGTTCGCTGCGGCGTAAGGCGCGCGCACTGCGGAGAAAGCGGGCCCCCGGGGGCGGGCCCGCTTTCACGTGTCCGAGACGGTGCGGCTCTTAGCCGCTCGTCAGTTCGAGGATCGCGTCGACGACGTCCGGGTCGAACTGCGTTCCGCGATTCGCAAGGAGCTCCGCGCGCGCCTCTGCAACCGACATCGCCGCGCGATACGGCCGTGTCGTGACCATCGCCTTGAATGCATCGCAGCAGCAGACGATGCGCGCGACGATCGGAATCGCATCGCCGGCCAGGCCGTCCGGATAGCCGCGCCCGTCATAGCGCTCGTGGCACGAGCGAACAATCTGCCCGACCTCGGTCAGCAACCCTCCGACCCGGGACAGAAGCTGCTCGCCCTCGATCGTGTGCCTGTTCACGACCGCGCGCTCGTCGTCGGTCAGCGGGCCCGGCTTGTTGATGATCGAGTTCGGGATCTTGATCTTGCCGACGTCGTGGAGGAGCGCCGTGAGCTCCGCGAGATGACGTGAACGGGAGTCGAGCCCGAGATGTTCCGCGATGTCAAGGGTGAGCTCGACGACGTCACGGCTGTGCTCGCCGGTGTAAGCGTCATCCGCTTCGACAACGTCTCCCAGCAGGAAGGCCGTCCCGCGATAGGCGGCCGAGAGCTCGAGCGCGTGACTGAGACGATCGGCCCGTTCCTTCGCGAAGAACCGCGCCAGAAGCAGCAGCGGAAGCGGTAGGACATAGGCGGGAACCCACATCGAGCCGGCCACGCCCGCCGCGAATCCCACGGGCGCAAGCGAGGCGTCGACGAAGAAGATCCAGCCGAGGGGCTTGATCAACTCGCGGGGGTCGACGCCGACCGCGAGGTGCTCGCGCAGCATCGAGATCAGTCCGTCGCCTGCGAACTGCGCGCACACGGCCACCGCGGTCACCGCAGCCCACTCGCCCACTCCGGCGTTGCGGTGGAAGGCGACCAGGAAAACGAGCGACGGCGCGATCGTGTACGAGGCGTTGCCGATCGAGACGATGATTCGCTGCAGAGGCACGCGCCCTCGGATGTAGCTCGGAAGCTGGCCGCAGACGAGGCCGGCCGCGACCGCGAGAGGGACGTCTCCCGACGGCAGCGCGAAGAGCATCGGGATCACGACCAGCTCGACTGGCGACGTGAATCCACTGCCGACCTCGAGCTCGATGCGTGAACCGACGGCGATCGCCGCAACGAAAGCGGGGAGAAGCAGCCATTGGGGCGCGTCCAGGGGAGGCGCATGGGACGCCAGCAGCACGGCGATCGCCAGAAACGCGACGGCGGTGACTCCGTGGGTCAGCCGCTCGGGCGATGAGAGCCGGGCGCCGACGCGCTCCCGCGAGGCTGCGACGAGCTCGGTCTGGACGTCGATGGCGGCGGATTCAGCACTCATGAGGTGAATTTGGGGGCGGGTACTCCCCGCCCCCGTGTTTCAGGATTCGCTCTGTGCCACCTATCTGCTGCTGAAGGGGTCGACGTAGAGGCTCGAGATCGACAGCGTCTCGTCCTTTTGCAGGCCCTCCGCCTTGAAGCTGAAGGCCACGGCCGTCACGCCGTCCGGCGAGGCGAGCGCCAGGAAGTTCATGTACATCGGAACGATCGCCGAGGGCTGCCACTCACTGTCGAGCCGAAGCTTCGCGACCGTCAAGTGCTTCACGTGGCCGTCGAAGTCCTCGTAGAGCACGTCGACCTTGAGGTTGGACTTGCCGTTGCCGCCGAGATCACGCGCAAAGAAGCGGACAGTCGGGTTGTCCAGGTCGACGCACATCGCCGGTGAGGCCGCCTCGGCGTCCTTCTCGAGCCTGAGCGATTGCAGCGCGCCGCTGAACGGGTCGGCGCCGCCGACCACGGTCGCCTTCTTGAGCGTCCAAGCGTCGCTCGGCGCAAAGTCGCCCTGCGGCGCGAGCGCGTACATCGCGCTGTCCGCCCAGGGGGCGAAGACCTGCGCCGCGTCGCCGTACCCGCAGTCGGCTCCCGCGAGCAGCTCGCCGCTCCTTGCCCACCGGCCATGGGCCCGGAGGTCGTCCATCTTCTTCTGGATGTCCGCGACCTGATGGGACACGTCGACGAGTTGCTCGTCCTGGTCGCCGGCAGCCATGCCGGGCGCTGCCGCAACCGCCGCGAATGCGATCACACACGCACCGGCAGCGAGGGCCCGCATGATTCTCGTGTTCACGCCGCACTCCTTCGTCCGCAGTTCTCGCCCGACGCACGATGGGCGAGCCTGCTCTAAGGAAGCGGCCAAACCGCCTGGGCTTCATCCCCTTTCGGGGTGAGATGGCGAAATCCCTCGGGTGAGGTACCCCCTAGGGCTGACGTTCCTCTTCGGCCGTTCTCTCAGCCGTCGGGATGGCCTCCAGGCGCTCGTCCGGGATTGGCTCGCCGCTCTCGACCGATAGACCGAACGTTCCCGCGGCCAGGCGCGCCTCGGCCCGCTCGACCGCTGCGAGGTCGTTGCGGAGATCGTCCGCACGTCCCTCGTCGAGCTCGTCCTGGTAGAGGTCCGAGGCCATGTTCGCCGGATCCTGTTCGTCCGAGAGCTCCCCGCTGTCCTGATGGCCGAGACGGGACAGCGCGCTCTCGATCCGAGTGCGCTCGGCCGCAAGGAGTTCGCGTGCTCGCTCCGGATCCATCGAGGCGACGTTACCGCACGGACGCCCTACGGGAAGCGTTCCTGGCGGGACCGCTCCTTGTCCTCCTCGCGCCATTTCGCCTCGTAGGCTTCGGCCTCCGCGAACTCCTGCTCCGTTCGCGCCTGCGCGTCGTCATCTGCCACGAGCTCACCCGCAGCGGTCTTGCGACGCATGGCCACGAAGGCGATCACGACGAGCGGAACGGCGACCACCGCCATGATGATCCAGGGGATCATGCGGGCAGCGTACAGCGCCCCGGGACCGAGGCTCGGCGGTCGGGACATTCCGGAACGCTGGCGCACGCGAGGCCGCCTGGCACGAGGCTGCGTCTATGCCCAATACTCAGGCGCGATGCCGGGGCCGAAGTCCCGAACGAAGCGCACGCGGAGAGATGGCGAGACGCGATACATCCACGTATGTGCGCCGCCGTCGATCACGTGCGTGAAGTAGACGATGGCGGTCCCTCCCTGACCGAACACGATTCTGGTCTTGCAGGTTGCGCCGGGGAATGACACGCCCGGCGCAGGACCGCCGCCGTGAACGGTGCACCTGCGCGTGCCCTCGCTTCGAGGGAACATGTGCATCCCAAAGCCAGAGGACTTCATCGCCGCCAGGATCGCGGCGCCCTTTTGACCGTCGGAGTGACCCTTTTCCGACCCAGACACGCGGCTGGCAAGGAGGATTGTGGCGAGCGTGAGCAGTCCAACGATCGCGATGGTTGACCCAGCACGTTGCGTCGCCTTCCTGGACGAAGTTTAGGACGGATCGCGCTGCCGCTCGGGTGACATTCCGCACGCTGGCCCAGCCGAACGCCGCCCTTGCGCGTAGATTGGAGTTGCCGTGTCGAGCTGGTACGACGCCTTGGCGGACCGATACGGGGACTGGTCGTCCACTAGCGTCGCTGCTGACGTCCCGTTCTACGTCGGGCTTGCCCGTGATGCTGACGGGCCATTGGTGGAGCTTGCAGTTGGCACCGGGCGCGTTGCGATCCCGGTTGCTCAGGCAACGGGCAGGCGGGTAATAGGGATTGACTCTTCGCCGGCGATGCTCGCGCAGGCTCGAGTGCGCGCAGTTGAGGAGGGAGTCGAGCTCGACCTGCGTGAAGGAGACATACGGGAGCTTGAAATCGATGAGCCAGCGGCCTTGATCTACTGCCCTGGGCGGTCTCTGCTGCATCTGCCCACGTGGGCGGACCGTCGCCGCTGCTTCGAGCGGGTCGCGGCATCGCTTCGGACTAACGGCCGCTTCGCCTGGAACGCGTTCGCCTTCGACCATCACGTCGCAGCCGCCATCGACGGCCAGCATGCCGACGCGCACGCCGGCGTCCCGCTGCCGCACACCAACCACTACAGCGTCAGCGATAACCGAGTCGACGTCACCTTGGACGATGGTGGAAGCGGTTCGCTCTGGTGGGCAACCAAGAACGAATGGCTGGGACTCCTCGACGTCGCGGGCCTGCGCCTCGAAGCTCTCTATGGCGGATTCGCCGGGGAACCGCTCGACGACGACAGCCGTGAGTACGTCTTCGTGGCCCGTCGGTAAGCACTCAGCCTGGCCGTCACGACAGCGCCAGGGGACATTCCCGCAATCGCCTGCCGAATGCCCTTGCGCGCTAGTTCCCAGGGCTAGTCGACTACGGCACAGCTCTGAGGCAGCCCTACCTGCGCCCGACGACGAGCCTGACCGGGAAGTTGCGACGCTTGACTGCTCCTGGTCTCGGGCTCTGGCGGATCACGCGGCCGACCCGCCTCGAGTGAACCCGGCGGATGCGGCCCACAGAGCAGTGCGCCGTGCGGATTCGTTTCCGCGCCCGACCTAGCGTTAGCCCGATCACGCGCGGCACCCGGCAGTGCTCCAGCGTCGGCGGTGGAGGCGGAGGTGGAGGTGGCGGAGGCGGCGGAGGCGGAGGCGGAGGCGGCGGAGGCGGCGGCGGAGGCGGCGGCGGCGGCAGGCGGCGGCGGTGGAGGCGGTGGCGGCGGCGGCGGTGGTGGCGGCGGAGGCGGCGGCGGTGGCGGAGGCGGTGGAGGCGGCGGTGGCGGAGGTGGTGGAGGCGGCGGTGGCGGAGGTGGTGGAGGCGGCGGTGGTGGAGGCGGAGGCGGAGGCGGTGGTGGAGGCGGCGGTGGTGGTGGCGGCGGTGGTGGTGGCGGCGGTGGTGGTGGTGGCCCAGTGACCGCGAGTCCGGTCCAACCGGTGATTCCCCCGACCGTTGCCGAGATCGTGGTCGAGCCGGCGCTGATCCCGTGCGCGAGCCCGCCCGCGCTGATCGTCGCCACGGACGGGGTATCCGAAGTCCAGGTGGCCGTCGACGTCAGGTCTTCGGTATGTGTGTCCGAATAGGTGCCGGTGGCGGTGAACTGCTGGTCGGCTCCGACCGCAATCGCCGGGTTCGCCGGCGCGACGGCGATGCTGTTCAGAACGACCTGGCCGTCGTTGTCTCCGATCGTGATCACTGCCATGGCGTCCGTGATCGTGCCGTTGACCGCGGCCGAGAGCAGGAAGTCGAAGGTCTCTGCAGCCTCGATGTTGGGACAGTCGAGGATCTGCACCCGCACGACCTTGGTCGTCTCGCCCGGTGCGAACTTGAGTGTTCCGGAGGCGGCGACGTAGTCGAAATTGCACGCCGTGCTGGCGACGGCAGTGACGTCCTGGGTCGTGTAGTTGACCGACACCGTGTTCGAACCCGGCGCGGAGAGGCGTACCTGCAGGTCGACAAAGCCGTCCCCTTCGCCGACCGCAACGTCGGGCGGTGCGGAGATTCCGGGCTGCGAGACGGGAGTGGCGTCGTTCGCGCCGATCGTCACCGTCCCCGTGCCGCGCAAGATCGTGGCTCCGTTCGGGTTTCCGAGAGCGAGCGTGAAGCTCTCCGCCGGCTCGTTGGCCCCGTCGTCGGCGATCGGCACGACCACGGTCTTGGCCGTCTGTCCCGGCGCGAACGAGAGCGTGCCGGCGGCGGCCGTGTAGTCGCTGCCCGCGGTCGCGCTTCCGTCCGTTGTCGCGTAGTCGACCGTGACCGTGCTGTTCGAAGCCTGGCCGCCGGTGTCGCCCAGCAAGACCGAGACGAGGGCGAAGCCGTCCTTCTCGTCGACAACCGCATCGCGCGCGCTGAGCGTGGGCGTCTCGACCACGTTGTCGTTGTCGACGATGCTGATCCGCCCGCTCGCCCTCGCGATCGTGCTGTTCACGGGAGTACTCAGATTGAAGGTGAACGCCTCGAAGCCTTCGACATTGGGGCAGTCGAGGAGCTGCACGCGCACGACCTTGGTCGTCTCGCCGGGCGCGAAGTTGAGTGTGCCCGAGGCGGAGACGTAGTCGAAGTTGCAGGCTGTGGAAGCAACGGCGGTGCTGTCGAGCGTCGAATAGTCGACCGAGACCGGGTTCTGGCCTGGCGCGGACAGGCGCACCGTCAGATCGACGAAGCCGTCCCCTTCGCCCAGGATCGCGTCAGTAGGGGCGATCAGTCGTGGCTGCGAGCTGGCGGCGGCGTCGCTCGCGCCGATCGAGACGGCGCCGCGGCCGTCGGCGATCGTTGCGTTGCCGGGGGCGCTCAGATCGAGGAAGAAGCCCTCTTGTCCTTCCACGCTGGCATCGTCGGTGATCGGGACGGCGATCGTCTTGGCAGTCTGGCCGGGAGCGAAGCTGAGCGTGCCGCTGACCGCGCTGTAGTCGGAGCCGGCGGTCGCCGTCCCGTCCGCTGTCGCGTAGTGGACGGACACGGTGCTGTTCGAGGCCTGACCTCCGGGGCCGCCGAGCAAGACCGAGACGAGCGCGTTCCCGTCCTTCTCGTCGACGACGGCGTCACGCACGAACAGCCGCGGAGTGGGAACGATCGTGTCATTGTCGACGATGCTGATCCGCCCACTCGCCCTCGAGATCACCCCGTTGACGGCTGCGCTCAGATTGAACGTGAACGCCTCGAAGCCTTCGACGTTCGGACAGTCGAGGATCTCCACGCGCACGACCTTGGTCGTTTCGCCCGGCGCGAAGTTGAGTGTGCCTGAAGCGGCGACGTAGTCGAAGTTGCAGGCTGTCGAGGCGACGGCGGTGCTGTCGAGCGTCGAGTAGTTGACCGAGACCGCGTTCGGGCTAGGGGCGGACAGCGTGACCGGCAGGTCGACGAACCCATCCGTTTCACCGAGGATGAGATCGGCGGGGGCGCGAATGTCGGGGTCGGTCGAGCTAGGCGTGTCGCTGGAGCCGATCGTGACCGTGCCCGTGCCGTCGGCGATCGTTGCGTTGCTCGGGCTGCTGAGGCTGACCGTGAAGTTCTCCTGGCCCTCTGCAGCCGCGTCATCGGTGATCGGGACGACGATCGTCTTAGCGGTCTGACCGGGAGCGAAGCTGAGCGCGCCGGACACGGCCGTGTAGTCGGGACCGGCAGTTGCGGTTCCGTCTGCGGTTGCGTAGTTGACAGTGACCGTGCTGTTCGAGGCCTGGCCGCCGGGGCCGCCGAGCAAGACCGAGACGAGCGCGTTGCCGTCCTTCTCGTCGACGACCGCGTCGCGCACGAACAAGCGCGGAGTGGCGACGACCGTGTCGTTGTCGACGATGCTGATCCGGGTGCTCGCCCTTGCGATCACGCCGTTGACCGCGGCGCTGAGGTTGAACGTGAACGACTCGAAGCCTTCGACGTTCGGGCAGTCGAGAATCTGCACCGGGACCGTCTTCGTCGTCTCCCCCGGCGCGAAGTTGAGCGTCCCCGATGCGGCGACGTAGTCGAAGTTGCAAGCGTTGGAGGCGATCGCGGTGCTGTCTGCGGTCGCGTAATGAACAGAGACCGGATTGTCGCCCTGGTCGGACAACCTCACAGTGAGGTCGACATGCCCGTCGCTCTCGCCCACGATCACATCGGCCGGTGCCAGGATGCCCGGGTTGGACGTGGTGTCGGGAGTCCGCCGGGTCGCCGTGGTTGCGCGTGCTGCACGCTCCGGGGCCAAGCTGGCCTGTGCGGAGTGAGCGTTGGCGGCGCCAGTTTCGGTAATTGCGCTACTTCCCGTGAGCGCAAGTGCTCCGGCGGATGCCACAGCGCAGAGAACGACCCCCGCGGTGAGAACGAAGCGGACACGAAACCGTGGGGCTCTCATCTAGTCCTCCCCTAGCTGGAGTGCTGACATCGAGCCGGTGCGCGAGCGCTACCAAACTCAAGCAACACGAAGAGCGCAGGCAGGGCCGCCAACCGCAGAACGACCCCTTATCTCCCAGATGCCCGTCCCGAGTCAAGAAGCCGCGTGCGGAACTACTCTTTCGACGGGGTGAGCCCCGAGTTTTTGCCGGCGGGGTCGTCGGCCCCGCGTTCGGGCCGTTCTGAGGCGAACTGCAGTTTTGCAGCGGCTTCGAATGGGCCCGCCTGGATTCGAACCAGGGACCAACGGATTATGAGTCCGCTGCTCTAACCAGCTGAGCTACGGGCCCGACCCGCGAAGCGTAGTCCCCATCGGCTCGGCGGGCCATGTCCGGTGCCAGGCACCTGACATGGCTGTTCAGGACAGGTCCGCCCTCTCTGAACAACTCCTGACCGGACAACACATCCACCACACGCTCGGCTCGCAGCGGCGCTAACATCGACGGACGGTGAAGGTCTTCCAGCACGAGCGACGGCTCAGGACGGCCGGGGGTCTCTCCGTGCGGGACATCACCGACGAGGTCAGCGCGGCGGTCAAGGAGAGCGGCGTGCGCGACGGGATCGTCTGCGTCTACTCGCCCCACACCACGTGCTGCGTGCGCGTGAACGAGTTCGAGGACGGGTTCCTCGAGGACTTCACCGCCCTCCTCAAGAGCCTCGTCCCCAGGGACAAGTACTACGCGCACGACGACTGGGATCGCCGCACCGAGAACATCTGCGAGGAGGACATGTCCGTCGGCAACGGGCACTCGCACTGCATGTCGATGCTCCTCGGCTCGGCCGGCGAGGCGATCCCGATCCGCGACGGCGAGCTCTGCCTCGGGACGTGGCAGCGCGTGCTCTTCCTCGAGCTCGACCGCGAACGCGACCGGCGCTGGCTCGTCCAGGTCGTCGGCACCTAGCGTCGCTGCGCCGCTTCAGCTGACCGCTTGTGGGAAGCCCGGCCGCTACACCTTTCTGCGCCCGCACCCGCGGGACATGATCGGGAGCTTCCGGGTCAAATAGCGACTGGCTCGGACTCGACGATCCACAGACGCCCGTCGCCGCACTCCACGGCACGGGCATCCTCGCCGGGGTCGGTCAGGCTCGTCCGGAGGAGCTTCATGCGCTCCCCGTCGAGGTCCGCGATCGGCCCCGGCACCCTCGCGCTGCCGAACGTGAGGTGCCAGGCTCGTACCTGGTCGTGGATCGTCGCCGCCGGCAGCGTCCAGTCGACCGACGCGTAGTCCTCGTCGAAGGCGCCCGCCCAGCCTGCTCCGTCCTCAGACTGCGGATCGCCCGGGTCCCTGGCCTTCAGGCGCTCGAAGACCCGCGGCAAGAGCCCGAGCGCCGCGGGCAGCATCTTGACGCCGATGTGGTCGATGGTCGTGTCCGTGTCCTCGATCGGGATCGTCGTCTCGGCGAGGATCGGCCCCGTGTCGTAGTCGGCGTCCATCCGGTGCCAGGTCACACCGAACACGTCGTCCCCGTCGCGAACCGCCCAGGCCATCGGGTACGGGCCGCGATGGCGCGGGAGGCGGCCCGGATGCTGGTTGACGGAGCCGAGGCGCGGGACATCGAGCGCCTCCTGCGGCAGCTTCCACGAGAACCCCCAACAGAGCGTGGCGTCGAGCTCCAGGCCGCGCAGGAGAGACGCGACGGCATCGCAGTCCTGGGCGAGCAGGATGCTCAGGCCTTTCGGCCCCGTGCTGTCCGTGACCTCGCCCCACGGCGGCGGCGGGCGGCCCTCCCCCGCCCTGCGCGCCAGCAGCCAGGCAACGGGTTCGTGACCCAGCTCCCGCAGTCGCTCCGAGAGCGGCTCGACGAGAGGCATGACGTTGGAGATGATCCCGACCCGGTAGCCCATCAACGCGTGAGCGGAACGATCGAGCGCCTGTACGCGGCCCGCACGCCGGGATGCGTCCCGATGTCGAGCCTCCCACCGGTGCGGCCGTTGTAGAAGCCGATGAACCTGACGCGCCGGTGGCTGCGCACGAACGCGGCGAATGCGCGCACGAAGGCCGGGTCGTCGATCGCCACGCCCCACTCCGGGACGACGAACGGCTTCGACGGATACGCCTTGTAGAGGTCGTTCGTCCGCACGAACGACCAGGTGCCGAAGTCGTAGTAGTCGTTCCCGTACGCGTCGAAGAAGCGCGAGCCCGGGAAGTAGTCGCGGAAGCTGTTGCCGCTGACCGGAGGTTCGCCGACCGCGAGCGGGTTCCAGATCACCGTCAGCGCCGGATACGGGTTGACGGGCACGTCCTGGCTGACGCCCGGCATCTTGAGCGCCTGCAGCTTCGCGGTCAGCGTCGCCGCCGTCCCGCCGTGCGTGATCAGGTAGATGCGCTGGAACGCGCGGCGGTACCACTTCGTCGAGTTGGCGCTCGAGCCGCGGCACGCGCAGTACGGGTTGAGCGTGTTGTTCATCTCGCCGAGCGGGCGCAGCAGGACGGGCTTGCCGGCGTCCGAGATCGCGGTCGCGAGCCCGATCAGGTGCGCGTCGCCCTGGCCGAGCGCGATCGCCCTCGTGCTGATCGTCCCGCCCCCGCGCTCGGTCTTGAGCGCGATGTGCGGGCGCGCGCCGAGGGTGTCGAGGAAGTAGCTGTACGGCTTGCCCCAGGTCCGCCCCTGGTCCCAGCCGATGAATGCGAGCGCGGACGCCGTGTGCTGGCCGGTCAGACGGTCGAACCGGGGGACGTTCCCCGCGTAGACGCCCGCGGTGACTCGCGCCCGCTGTGAGGCGGACGATCCCGGGACGAGGCACGCAGCGATTAGCGTCAGGATCGCGAGCCCGCGGAGCCGCATGGCAGAACGATAACCGGCTGCCGGTTTAGGGTTGACATGTGATCTGGGTGATCGTCCTCGTCGTGCTCCTCCTGATCGTGGCGCTGGCCGCGGTCGTGATCTACAACCGGCTCGTGCGGCTGCGGAACCGAGCGGAGAACAGCTGGGCGCAGGTCGACGTCCAGCTGCGGCGGCGCTACGACCTGATCCCGAACCTCGTCGAGGCGGTCAAGGGCTACGCCGCCCACGAGCGCGGCACCTTCGACGAGGTCACGCAGGCGAGGACCGCCGCGCAGCAGGCGAAGGGCGTCGCCGAGCAGGCGGAGGCCGAGAACGTGCTGACGGCCGCGATCGGGCGCCTGTTCGCGGTCGCCGAGGCCTACCCGCAGCTGCGCGCGACCGAGAACTTCCAGCAGCTCCAGGCGCAGCTGGCCGAGACGGAGCAGAAGATCGCCGTCTCGCGCCAGGTCTACAACGACGCGGTGCTCACGTACGACAACGCCCTCGAGACCGTGCCGACGAACATCGTCGCCGGGCTCTTCAACTTCAGCCCGCAGGCGTACTTCGAGACGGAAGGCGCTGCGCGGGAGGCGCCGGCCGTGCAGTTCTCCAACTGAGCCGGCTCGGCTCCGCACTCCTCCTTCTCTTCGCGGCCGCGCTGCTCTGGCCCGCCGCCGGCCGCGCGAAGTCGTACTCGCTCCCCGACGCCGACGTCGCCGTGCAGATCCAGTCGGACGGGTCGCTCCTCGTGCGCGAGCAGATCACGTTCGACTTCTCGGGCGACTTCAGCGGCGCGTACCGCGACATCCCGCTCCGCTCGGGAGAGTCGATCGACAACGTCGGCGTCGCCGAAGGAAGCGATGACTACATCCCCGGGGCGAGCACCGAGCTCGGGAGCTTCGGCGTGCCCGGCTCGTACGGCGTCGAGACGAGCTCGAAGCGCGTGCGGATCGTCTGGCACTACCGGGCCGCGAACGAGCGGCGGACGTTCACGATCTCGTACCGGTTCCGAGGGCTGGCGGTCGCGTACGACGACGTCGTGGACGTGAATCTGCGCGTCTGGGGCGACGAGTGGCCGGGGAGCCTCGGTTCGCTGGCCGCGTCGATGCAGCTTCCTGGTCGCGCCGAGCTGTCGCCGTTCTACCGGGTCTGGGGGAGCCCAGCCTGGGTCCGCGGTGTCGTGGCGCGCTTCCCGCAGAAGGCGACGCTCCGCGCATCCCAGATTCCTGCACATCAGTTCGTCGAGCTCCGCGTCGTCTTCCCGCGCAACACTGCTCACGTCGACCTCGGGTGCGCAGGTTCGCTCCGGCAACGGCCTGCCGAAGATCGTGGCCGAGGAAGCCGCCTCGCAGCGCGCTTTCGAGCACGACCGCGAGCGCATCGACGACGCGAAGGGCCATCCCGTCCGCACGATGTCGTCCCTGCTGCTCCTCGGCTTCGGGCCCGCCCTCGGCCTGATGACGCTCGTCTGGCTCGTCTACGGCCGCGAGCGGCGAACCGGCTACGACCGCGAGTACGAGCAGGAGCCGCCCACCGACACGGAGCCGGCCCTCGTCCCGTCCCTCGTGCAGCAGCGGACCGTGCCCGGATCGAACGAGTTCACCGCGACGCTCTTCGACCTCATTCGCCGGGGCCGCTACAAGGCGACGCCGGTCACGACGGAGCGTCCTCTGTGGGGCGGTCTCAGACACGAGAACATCGCCGACCTCGAGGTCACGCTGGCCGACCCGAAGGTGGAGACGGCTCCGTTCGAGGAGCCGGTCGCGAAGGTCGTCGACTGGGTCGTCGACACCGAGGGCAAGCGGCTCTCGGAGTTCCGGGAGGAGATCGAGCGCGACCGCACGGCGAACAGCAAGCTCTTCACGAGCTTCAAGGAGGGCGTGACCGCCGAGATCAAGGCGCGCGGGTGGTACCTCGGCCAGGGGCTGGTCTGGCTGCTCGTCGGGCTCGGCGTGTTCGCGGCAACGGCGGTCGTCCTGCTCTGGCTCGGCATCCACGGCTGGCGCTCCGCCGCGCCGCGCTGGACGGACGTCGTGCTCGTCACGCTGGGCGGGTGCGCCGCGGCCAACGCCGTCGCGCTCGCGTTCGGCGCGAAGCGATCGTCCCTGTGGCGCCGCCGCAGCGCGGCCGGCGAGGCGGAGGCCGAGCGCTGGGAGGCGTTCCGCCGCTACCTGACCGACTTCCCGCGCCTGAAGGAAGCTCCTCCGGCCACGCTCGAGCTCTGGGAGCGCTACCTCGTCTACGGGATCGCGTTCGGGATCGCCGAGCGCGTGCTCCAGGGCGCGCACCTGCACATGCCCGAGGCGCTGCACGACCAGAGCACGGTCTACTGGATCAGCCCGACCGGCGACCTCGGCTCGGGCCCGAGCGCGCTCGCGATCGGAGACCTGTCGTCCGGCTTCGGCTCCGCCCTCGCGCCGCCGGGCTCGAGCGGAGGCGGAGGAGGCTTCTCCGGCGGTGGCGGAGGAGGCGGCGGCGGAGGTGGCGGCGGCGCGTGGTAGGGCTCACGCCTGGTCGTAGAGCTGAGCCGTCGGCGCGTAATCGATCTCCCATTCGACGGGACAACCGAGCACACCGCATCGCACACAGCGGACGCCGACGCTGATCCAGCGCACGATCGTCTCCTCTGCTCGGTGGCTGAATCCGACCGTGATGTCGAACTGATCCCCCCCGCACGGACACTTCACTGGGGCAAGAGTGGCGTCGCTCGCGAACTCGTCCGAGTCGCAGACGAAGTGCGCGAGCCCGCAGTCCACACATCCGCGGCGCGCGACACCTTCGACGTAGTTCGTCTCTAGGCGAAAGACGGCCTTCCCACAGCCGCAAACCGCCTGCGCAAAGCGATCGGCCGGATAGCCGTCCTCGGTGTATGAGCGCAGGTACTCCTCGATGTCGCCAGCCTCCGTGCCCGTCCACCACTTCCCGCTGCGGTCGATCACGGGAAGATGATCGCGTAAGCCGGGCGTCAGGCGGGATTCAGCGTCAGCGTGATGCCGCCGACGTACGCCTGCTGCGGGTCGACCACGACCGAGTAGACGCCCGTGACCGGAAGCGTGGCGTTGATCGTCGCGCCGAAGGTGCCGACGAGGATCGGCGGGACGACCGTCGTCCCGTCCGGCTTCAGGATCGAGATCTTCGCGCCGCAGCACGATGTGTTCCCGATCGTGACGTTGCTCAGGCGCAGACTCACGCGCTGGCTCGCGGTGCCGTTGAACGTCAGCGTGGCGTTCTGGCCGGGGGTCGGCGCCAGCGTCAGGCTGACCGGGCCGCCGCCGATCGCGATCGTCCCGGTGAGGTCCGGCGGGACGTCGTAGAGGTTCAGCGTCATCGACCCGAGGTCGGCGCCCTGCGGGTCGACGAGGATCGTGTACGTCCCCGTCAGGGGCAGCACCTTCGTGTCGAGGAAGCCGCCGTTCCGGCCGACGGGCGTCGCGTAGACGAGCGTCGAGTTGTCCGGGCTCGTGATCGAGACGCGCGCCGAGCAGCAGGTCGAGGTGCCGATCGTGACGTTGCTCAGGCCGAGCGAGATCCGCTGGCCCTGCGTGCCGGAGAAGGTGACGAGCGCGTTCTGGCCGGGCGTCGGGCCCATCGTGACGGTCAGCGGGGACCCGCCCGGAGTCATCGAGGCGGTCACGTCCGGTGGGACGTCGTACAGGGTCAGCGTCGCCGAGCCGACGTCGGTCAGCTGCGGGTCGACGAGGATCGTGTACGTGCCGCTCACGGACAGCGTCTTCGTGTCGACGAAGCCGCCGCTCGTGCCGAACGGTGTCGCGAAGACGAGCGTCGAGCCGTCAGGCTTGAGGATGGAGACGCGCGCCGAGCAGCACGTCGAGGTGCCGATCGTGACGTTCGTCAGGTTCAGGCTGATGCGCCGGCCGGCGACGCCGTCGAACCGGACGAGCGCGTTCTGGCCGGGTGTCGGCCCGGTCATGACGGTCACAGGAGCGCCACCCGGAGTGATGGTCGCGTTCACGTCCGGCGGGACGTCGTACAGCGTGAGCGTCATCGAGCCGGTCGACGTTGCCTGGGGGTCGACCAGGATCTTGTAGCGGCCGGTCACGGGCAGCACCTTCGTGTCGACGAAGGCGCCGTTCGTGCCGACGAGCGTCTGCGAGCCGAGCGCTGTGCCATCCGGCTTGTAGATCCAGACGTAGGTCGAGCAGCACGGCGACGGCCCCATCGTGACGCCGCTCATCTTCAGGGCGACGCGCTGGTTCGCCTGGGCGTCGAACGTGAGCCACGCATTCTCGCCGGCCGAGTGCGTCGCGATCGTGACCGGACTGCCGCCAGGAACGATCGCGTACGTCTGGTCGGCCATCGCGGACACGCTCTGCGTGTCGGTTCCCGTTCCCGAGGTCGCGGTCACGCTCAGGTTGACCGCGCCTGCGGAAGGCGTGAAGGTCGCCGCGTAGAGGCCGTCTCCACGCGCGACGAGCGGGAACGGGCTTCCGTTCAGCGTCGCGGTCACCGAAACGCCGTCCGGCGAGCCGCATTGCACGCCGACGACGCGCACCTCGACCGGGTCGCCGGCGTTGAGCTCGACGCCGTTCGCAGGCGACTCGATCCACGCCTGTGGTCCCGTGCAGCGAACGGCGTGGTCGACGTTCAGCCGACCGGCCGTCCTGCTGGCGCCGCTGAGCGCGGCGATCGGGTCGACCGTGCGCAGGAGCAAAGCCTTCGAGGCCGACACCGCTCGCATTCGGGAACACCGCCTTGACAAGCGCGGCCGCACCCGAGACGTGCGGGGCCGCCATCGACGTCCCGTCCGCGAAGCGGTAGGTCGAGCCCTTCCACGTCGAGTAGACGTTCGTGCCCGGTGCCGAGAGGTCGACCGTGCGCACGCCGTAGTTCGAGAACCAGGCCTTGCGGTCGAACTGGTCGCTGGCGCCGACGGAGATGATGTTCGGCGTGTCGTAGCTCGACGGCCAGAACGGCTCGGCGTCCGTGTTCGTGAAGTCGTTGCCCGCGGCCGCGACGAAGAGCTCGCCACTCGAGTCCGTCAGCTCGATCGCGTCCTGGAGCGCCTGCGAGAAGTCGCCTCCGCCCCACGAGTTGTTCATGATCGGGACGCCCTTGGCGCGCGCGTAGAGGATCGCGCTGATCGCGTCCTCGGTCGACCCTGATCCACTCGAGTCGAGGAACTTGAGCGGCATGATCGTGCTGTTCCACGTCACGCCGGTCACGCCGATGCCGTTGTTGCCGGCCGCGGCGATCGTGCCCGCGACGTGCGTTCCGTGGCCGTTGTCGTCCGTCGGATTGTTGTCGTGGTTGACGAAGTCCCAGCCGCGCCAGTCGTCGACATAGCCGTCGCCGTCGTCGTCGATGCCGTTCGTGCGGCAGCCCGCGCAGTTCTCGCCCTGGTTGATCCAGATGTTCTGGGCGAGATCGGGGTGCGTCACGTCGACGCCCGTGTCGATGATCGCGACGGTGACGTCCGGGCTTCCGGTGGAGACGGACCAGGCCTCCTTGGCGTCGATGTCCGCGTCGGCCGTGCCCGTCGTGAAGTTGACCTGCTGGCCGGTGTTGTTGAGTCCCCACTCCTGCGTGAAGGATGGGTCGTTGGGCGTGTCGGCGGCGTGGAGGACGAAGTTCGGCTCTGCATAGGCGACGCGCGGGTCCTGCTCGAGCGTGCGGATCGTCCAGCTCGTGTTCGCCGGACTCACCGAGACGACCGTGCTGTCGATCTGCGCGAAGCGCTTCGTCGGCCGAGCGCCGACCGCGCCGAGCACGCCTGCCCGCCCCTTGGCGGAGACGTTGTTCTTGAAGCCGACGATGATCGATCCCGGGACCGCGGCGGGAGCGCGAGACGCGTGTTGACGCCCGTTCGCCGCGCTCGCGACGGCAGCGGCGACGAGCGCCGAGGCCAGAGCGGCGGCGAGCAGGATGCGTCGTGCTGGGCGGTTACGCATGGTGTCAGGGCCGAACGCCCCTCCCGCGCTGGAGCGATCAGCTCTGTCTGAGCGTAGGGCGGAACCGCCGAACCGCCATCCCTCGCGCGAGTGTCTCGCCCCTCCGGAGCCGGCGCGAGCCGGCCCCGGAGAAGACGAAACCGTCTTGCTTCAGCCTGTGGTGATCCGCAGGACCTGGCCCTGCCCGGCCGGGAAGCCGAATCCCTGGTCGGACACGTAGAACGCGCCGTCCGGGCCGACGGTCAGCCCGGTCGGG
Organism: uncultured Actinomycetes bacterium; assembly: GCA_963850415.1. GTDB lineage: Bacteria > Actinomycetota > Thermoleophilia > Gaiellales > Gaiellaceae > VAXT01. The sequence continues at coordinate 379,204 of CAWKLE010000002.1, read as the reverse complement.
AACGTCATCCCGGAGGCGATCGTCTGGGTCACGCGACCGGCCTGAACCCGCACGAGCGTGCCCGTGCCCGGCACCGGCCCCCCAGCGGCGGTGCTCATCTCGAGCACGTACTCCTTGCCGCCCACGAACGCCAGCCCGAGCACCTTCTCGACGCCGGACGTCTCGATCCTGAGACGCCCGTTCGGGTTGACCTGGTAGACGTGCTCGTCGCCCGCCTGGTCCTCGGGGTCGAACTCGCCGAGGTTCCCGACGTAGAAGACGCCGTGGTGCGCGAGCGCGGTCGGGACGACGTGACCCTGGGAGGCCGACACGTCCACGAGCCGCGAAATCGCTCCGCTCGTCGTGACCCGGTCGATCTCACCGTGGTTCGGCTCGTCCACGTACAGCGTGTCGCCCACCGAGACCATGCTGTAGAAGGTTCCGTCGGGCTCGAAGTCGGGCCCTGGATGTCGGACGGGATTGTTCTGGATGAACTCGCTGAGGTTCGCGATCATCGTCCACGACCCGTCCGAAGCGACGCGGACGACGCCGTTCGGGACGTCCGCCACGCCGTGCGAGCAGCCTGCTCCGGCCAGCAGCGCATACATTTGGCTCCCGACGAACGCGACGTCGGAGACGCCGCTCACGAGGTTGCCCGACGCGTCGGCCGTCATGCTCGAGGGCAGTCCGCTCGCGAGTGTCGACCGGACGCCGGCGGGCGTGACCATCGAGATCCGGCCGCCGTTGACCTGGTCGTTCGTGCTGCCGGTGTACGGCCCGATCGGAGGATCGACCTGCGTGCACTGGCCGACCGTGGAATCCTGGCCGCCGAGGCCGCCTTCGGCGACGTAGAGGTTCCCGTCCGGGCCCCACTCGAGCCCGCGCGGGTTGTTGAACCCGGTGGCGAAGACCGAGACCGTCGTGGGTCGCGAGCTCTTCGCCTCGTTCTGGCCATTGACACGCGCCTGGGCAGTCGCTGCAAGAACAGTGAGAGCCGCGAGGAGCGAGACACACAGCAGGAGTCGTCTCATCTCTCTCTTCCTTCCGTTGCTTGACCCCGGCCGGAGTCTGGCAGAGTCGCACTGTGAGTCCTAGCCAGGAAGACCGCGCGGCCCGGTTCAGGGCGCTCCACGAGGGAGCGCCGTTCGTGATCCCGAACCCGTGGGACGCGGGCTCGGCGCGTGTGCTCGAAGCGCTGGGCTTCAACGCGCTCGCGACGACGAGCTCCGGCTTTGCCTTCACGCTCGGGCGCCTGGACGGGAACGTGACGCTCGACGAGGTCGTGCAGCACGTCGGGTCGCTCGCGGGCGCGGTCGACCTGCCCATCTCCGTCGACCTGGAGAACGGGTTCGGCTCCGAGCCGGAGCACGCCGCCGAGGCCGTGGGTCGTGTGGCCGAGGCCGGCGCCATCGGCGGTTCGATCGAGGACTGGGATCCCACCGGTCACCTCTACGAGCTCCCGCATGCCGTCGAGCGCGTCGCGGCAGCCGTGGAAGCGGCGCGCGGCTTCGCCTGGCCCTTCACGTTGACGGCGCGAGCGGAGAACCACATCCGGGGCAATCCGGATCTCGACGACACGATTGCGCGACTCCAGGCGTTCGAACAGGCGGGAGCTGACGTCCTCTACGCGCCGGGCCTCGAGAGCGCCCCGGAGATCCGCGCCGTCTGCGAGGCGGTGTCGAAGCCCGTGAACGTCCTCGCGCGGCGTGGTCTCTCGACGGCCGACATCGTCGAGGCGGGCGCCCAGCGGATCAGCGTCGGCGGAGCGCTGACCTGGACCGCGGTGAATGCATTCGCGGAGGCGGCGACGGAGATCGCGGAGCGAGGCGATTACTCGGCGCTGGGCGACGGCTCACGTCTCTCCGGCTGGCTCGGCGCCCGAAGCTAACGATCATGCGTCGCGCGCTGGTCCTCGGAGGAACGGGTGCGATCGGGCGCGCGACGGCGCGTCGTCTTCTGGCCGCCGGGTGGCAGGTCGAGCTCACGGGGCGGGATCCGTCGCGCTTTCCGCACGACATCGCGGCGGCCGGAGGACGGTTCGTGTCCTCCGAGCGCAGTGACGATGCTCAACTGGCTGCGGCTTTCGGCGGCGGGGCCGACCTGCTCGTCGACTGCGTCTGCTTCACCGCGGAGGATGCGGCTCGCCTGCTGCCGCTCGCGCGCGAGGCTGAGTCGACCGTGATGATCTCGAGCAAGGCGGTGTACGTCGATCGCGACGGCAACCACTCCAACTCGGAGACGAAGCCGCGCTTCGACGGCCCCGTTTCCGAGACGCAGCCGACGATGGCGCCAGGAAGCGGTGACTACATGAGCCGCGAGGGCTACGGCGCGAACAAGGTCGCGGCCGAGCAGGTCCTGCTCGACAGCGGTGTACCCGTGACCGTGCTCAGGCCGTCCAAGATCCACGGGCCGGGGTCGCGCTCGCCGCGCGAGTGGGTCTTCGTGAAGCGCGTACTCGACGGGCGCCCCGCGGTCTTCCTCGCCCATCGGGGCGCGGGCATCGACCACACGACCGCAGCCGCGAACATCGCGGCGCTGATCGAGGTCGCGGCGGAGTCGCCCGCGGCGCGGGTCCTGAACAGCGCAGATCCGGATGCGCCGAGCGCCCTCGAGATCGCGCGCACGATCGCGCGGCAACTCGGCCACACGTGGGATGAGGTGCTCCTCGACGACGCGCCCGCCGACGGCTCGGCCGCACGCCGTGGGACGCGCCGCATCCGATCGTCCTCGACACGACCGCAGCCCTCGAGCTCGGCTACGAGCCCGCCGGCGACTACGCGGCGACGGTCGCGGACGAGGTCGACTGGCTCGTCTCTGCGGCTCGCGGCGGACACGAGGCCGGGCTCCTACCGCCACCGGACGACGAGTACTTCGGGCCGCTCCTCGACTACGCAGCCGAGAACCGCCGGCTCGGGCGCAGCTAGGGCAGCGCCAGCAGGAGGTACGCGTCGATGGGCTCGTCCTTGCCCTTCACGCGAAGCCCGCCCTGCCACTCGGCGACCGTCCCGGTCGGCAGCCGCCGATAGGTCTCGTCCCCGATCAGCACGCCGCCGGACGGGGCGGCACTCTCGAGGCGCGCTCCCGTGTTCACCGTGTCGCCCACGGACGGGTAGGCAACGTGGCCGTGGCTTCCGATCTCACGGACGATCACGTCGCCGCTGTTCACCCCGACGCGAACCCGGGGCCAGCTCGGGTGCCGCTCGGAGACCGCGGACAGCCTGCGCTGCAGCTCGAGCGCCGCGCCGGCCGCCCGGACCGCGTGATCCGGCTGATCGCCCCGGTTGTTGAACATCGCCATCAGCGCGTCGCCGATGAACTTCTCGACCTCGCCGCCGAACTCCCGGGTGATGAGCGGAGCGGCGGTGCGCCAGTAGGCGTCGAGCACGGCCGCGACCTGGGCCGGCGACGACCGCTCGGCGAAGGCGGTGAAATCGACGAGATCGGCGAAGAGGACGCTCACCTGCTGGTGCCGGGCGCGCGTCGTCGGCAGGTACAGCCGCCTGAACCGCTCGTCGCGCCATTCCCGGCGGGCCGCGAGGCCGACGATCACGTACGCCGCGACGATCAGGCCGTGCCACTCCCACCAGCTCGCGTGCCACTTGCGCTCGCCCGTGACCGCGACGCCGATCATCGCCTCGGACAGAAGCAGGAAGCAGGCGATGACCGTGATCGGGAGCAGGTTCCGGCGGTTCCGGAAGATGATCCAGTACCGCACCGCGCTGATCGCGTAGACGATCGTCCCGGCGATCGCCAGCGCCGTCACCAGGTGGTTCGTCGCCGCCTCGGTGTTCGGCCCCTGCAGCGGCGGCAGGTTCTCGACCGTCCAGACGAACCACGCGACCATCACGGCCAGCACCGCGACCCGGAGCAGGCCACGGCGTCGAATCAGCCGCGTCCCGATCCCAGGCCGAACGTCGACGAACGCGGATCCCGCCGCGAAGATCGCGCTCACGAGCAGTCCGACCGGGATCGCGACCTGGAACCCGGCATGCTCCTGCGAGAAGAGGATCGTGGGCGTCCCGATCGCGTGGAGCCAAAGGAACCCTCCGGTCGCCATGAACGCCAGCGAGAGGAGCAGGACGCGGGCATCGCCGCGCCGGTTGGCGGCCTCACCTGCGGCGTAGCCGAGCGCAACGGCCACCGCGCCGACGAGCCCGAAGACGACGAAGTGGAGCTGGTAGTTCTCGATGTGCGGGTCGAGCTCGGAGCGGAGAAGCAGCGAGACGAGCCCGACGAGGGGCAGCGCCGCCGCAAGGATGCCGATCGCGAGCAGGGCGTACGAGCGCGCCCGACCGTGGGTCTCGCGGGGAGTCGATGTCAGGGAGATCGAAGCCGAGGCCATTCAGTCCATTACGCATGCAGGGCCGCCGTCGGTTTTCGCCCGCGTCGAGGGTCGGGGAAGATACGCGCGTGAGCGAGGGCCAGATCCCCGTCATCATCGTCGGCGCCGGGCAGGCGGGGCTCGCCACGAGCCGTGAGCTGACGAAGGCCGGCGTTGAGCACGTCGTCCTCGAGCGCGACCGGATCGGAGAGACCTGGCGCGGCCGCTGGGACAGCTTCTGCCTCGTGACGCCGAACTGGTCCGTGCAGCTCCCGGACGGCCACTACGACGGGCCCGACCCGGACGGGTTCATGCCCCGCGACGAGATCGTGAGCTACCTCGAGCACTACGCGGCAGGGGCGCCTGTGCAGGAGAACGTGTCGGTCGACTCGATCGAAGCTCTCGACGGCGGGTTCGTTCTTGACACGTCCTCCGGGGAGCTACGCGCTCGCTCCGTCGTCCTCGCCACGGGTGCCTACCAGCGACCGCATCGACCGGCGGCCGCCGACACGCTGCCGGCGGACCTGTTCCAGATCGACGTGGACCAGTACCGGAACGAGCAAGCGCTGCCGGCGGGAAGGGTGCTCGTGATCGGCAGCGGCCAGTCGGGCTGCCAGATCGCCGAGGAGCTGCACGAGGCCGGCCGCGACGTGGTCGTCGCCTGCGGGCGGGCGGCGTGGGCGCCGCGCCGGTTCGGGGGGCGAGACCTCGTCTGGTGGCTGGTGGAGGCGGGCCATGTGGAGGCTCGAGTCGAATCGCTGCCGGGCCCCGAAGCGCGGCTCTTCGGAAACATCGTCGCCACCGGTCGCGGAGGCGGTCACGACCTCCACCTGCGCACGTTGCAGGAGCAGGGAGTCGTCCTCGCTGGCCACTTTCTCGGCGCGGCGAACGGCCGGGCGCAGTTCGCACCCGATCTCGCCGAGACCGTCGCCGTGTGCGACGAGCGGCACAGACAGTTCATGGACCTCGTGCGCGGACTCGTGGCCGAGCGGGGTCTGGAAGATCCTGGCATCGAGGACCCGGAGCCGTTCGCGGCGGATGCGCCCGAGGACCTCGAGCTGTCCGGCTTCGGAGCGGTCGTCTTCGCCGGTGGGTTCCGGCCCGACTACGCGTCGTGGCTCCCGTGGCCCGAGGCGTTCGACGAGCTCGGGTTCCCGATCCACGTCGACGGGGCGAGCACCGTCGTGCCGGGGCTCTACTTCGTCGGCGTCCACTTCCTGCGCAAGCGCAAGTCGTCGCTCCTGTACGGCGTCGGCGAGGACGCCGCGGTCGTCGCAGGGCGAATCGCCGCTCTGGGCCGCTAGGCAGGCGGAGGCGCACCCGGGGCGGGCGGCGGGCGCAGAATCCCCTGCAGCTGCTCGACCTGGCGCCGGATCAGAGCCGTCGAGTAGGAGAGCTGATCCTCGCTCGGCGGCGGCGAGCTGAGCCGGAGCGTCCTGTCGCCCTCGAGCGTCGTCGCGAGCTCGTCCAGCTGAGCGCGTACACGGCCGGCCTCCGCCCTGGCCGGATCGTCGGGCGCATCTGCTTCCAGCGTTCTCGCCTCAGCCGCGAGCGCCTGGATCTGACCGGTTACGACGGAGCCTTGTGAGAGCACGTCGTCGACGGCGACGAAGCAACGCCTGGTGAGGTCGTCGAACCTCTCGGCCCAGGAAGCGGCGCCGGCACGCCTACGTCGCCAGAGGAGGAAACCGAGCAGGGCTCCTGCGGCGACTGCAACTCCGAGAATGATCCACGGCCAGGCAGAGCCGCCGGACGACTCGCTGCCCGAAGTAGTAACGGGTGGAGGTGGCGGCGGAGGAGGAGGAGGTGGTGGTGGTGGAGGAGGCGGAGGCGGCGGCGCCGGAGGAGGAGGCTCCGGGGGAGGCGGCGGGGATGGTGGCGGAGCGGGAGGCGGAGGTTGGAGAGGCGGAGGTGGCGGCGGCGGAAGTGGAGCTGGCGGAGGCGGGGCAGGCGGAGGTTGCGCAGCAGGCGGTTGCGCAGCAGGCGGTTGCGCAGCAGGCGGCGGCGGAGCCGCGGCCGCCGGAGGCGCCGGCGCGGGCGGACGAGTCGGACGGGTTGCCGTCACGCTGGTCCGCGTCACGGTCAGGACAGTGTTCGAGCCGATCGCGCCCCCACTCCCGCCTCCTCCGCCGCAAGCTCCGAGCAGGAAGCCGGCAACCCCGGCGAGCGCGAACAGCGGACCGATCCGCCCGAGTTGCCGCAGGGTTGTCCGCCGACCCGACATCACCCTCCTCGTTGCGAGCGACCCACCCTGTCACATCCGCTTCGCGTACGACTCGATCACGGATGTCTCCGTGAAACCCAGCCTCCGGTTGACCGCGAGCATCGGCGCGTTCTCGCGGTCGTTGCCGGTCACGATGCGCGTGATGCCGAGCGCTGCGGCACGGCGCGCCGACTCGGTCTTCGCAAGCGTCGCCAGCCCGCGCCCTCGCCGATCACGGCGGGTCGCTGCCATCACGGCCTCGGCGCCCTCCTTCGCGATCGGAGTAGAGCCAGGCGAGCGCGACCGGCTCCTCGTGCTCGAAGACGACGAAATTGGCGTCGACGTCGATCAGCGGCGAGTCGACCGTCTCGGCCCGCCACTCGTCGAGCGTCCAGACGGGTCGCCGGGTCGCGGACGGCACGTCCGAGCGAGCCTCCGCGTAGAAACGGAAGAGCGCCTCGGTGTGGTCCCTGGCCTCGGCTAGCGAGGCGACGCGAATGTCTCGGCCAGGGGCTGGCCCGGGCGCAACCGTCCGCGGGTCGAGCTCGAGGTGCCTGATCACCTGGTCGACCGCGAACCCGCGCGCGACGAGAAAGCGGCGGCCGTCCTCGTCCGACGGCGCGGTCTGGATCCGTGCGACGCCGAGCCCGAGCAATCGTGCCTCGATTCGCTCGTAGAGGTCGCGCCCGAGCCCCTGTCGGCGATGCGACCGCTCCACGCCGATCCAGAACCATCCGGCTCCCGACTCGTAGGCGCCCGACGGGGCCCAGGCGACGATCCTGCCGTCGAGCTCCGCGACGAGCCGCTCGATCGTCGGCTCCGCAGGCCGCTCGAGCAGCGCGCGAAACGATTCGTCGGTCGCCAGCTGGTCACGATCGATCGCGCGACCAAGGCGGACGATCCCCGACGCGTCCGAAACAACCGCGGCACGGATCCTCGCGTGCATGCGACCTCAAGCCTGCCACCCGCATCGGCGCAATGCTGCTAAACGCCATGTCCTTGGACCTGGTCCCAGGGCATGGCGGTTCGGGACGCGTCTGGGGACCAGGTCCCGGGACACGCCCCTTTGAGACGTTCGGCTTGACCTTACAGTCACTGTAAGGTCTACAGTCGAGGCGTGAACATCTCGACATTCGCACGCCGGGCCGGGATTTCGCCCTCCGGTGTCCGCTGGTACGAGGCGGCCGGGGTCCTCCCCAGTCCCGTGCGGCGCGAGAATGGCTACCGCGAGTACAGCGACGCCGACCTCTCGCGGCTGACGCTGATCCTCGCTCTCCGGCGACTCGGTCTGACCCCGGTCGAGGCCGGACAGCTTGTCGACCGGTGCCTCGAAGGGGAGGTGATCGACCCGGCGCTGACCGCAACGCTGGAGCAGCAGCGGCGGAACATCGCGCGCCAGCGGGAAGAGCTGGAGCGCCTCGAGATCGAGCTCGTCGACCTCGAGCGAACGATCGCGGCGGTCGATCGCGGCCAAGCCAACCCGGTCCCCATCGGCGTCCTCTTCGTCTGCAACGGGAACTCGGCGCGCAGCCAGATCGCCGAGGCGCTGCTGGACAGGTTCGGCGACCCGGACTTCGGCGCGTCGTCGGCAGGCACGACGCCGAAGCAGGTTCACCCGCTCGCGGTCCGCGTCCTCGCCGAGATCGGCATCGACTGGCAGGAGGCCCGCGCGAAGCCCGTCGAGGAACTGCTCGACCGCCGGTTCGACTACGTGGTCACCCTGTCCAACAGCGCCCGTGAACAGTGCCCGAGCCTGCCCGGCCCGCACAGCTCACTGCACTGGCACCTCGAGGACCCGAGCACCGTCGAGGGGCCCGAGGAGCAGCGCCTGGAGGCCTTTCGCGCAACGCGTGCGGACCTCACCGCGCGGCTCAAGCCGTTCATCGAGATCGCGCGGCGCGCCGCGGGAATCCTCCCTGCCGTTCCCATCGCTCTGGAGAAAGGAGCCTGACCATGCAACTTCCGTATGCCGAGCCACTGACCGTCCGCGAACCGGGCGAACGAGTCGTCCCCGAGCCGCCGCGCCGCGGCGAGGAGGGCGGCGAGCCGTGTGGCATCTGCGCCGGGCAGTCGACGGCTGCCGTCTGGCAGGACGAGCATTTCAGCCTGCACCCGCCCATCGGAGGCAGTATCGCGGGAGCCGTCTGGCTCGCGAGCCGCGAGCACGTCGACTCGTTCAGCGACCTCTCACCCGAGGCGGCCGCCGCCTTCGGCCCGCTCGCCGCCCGCGTCGAGCGTGCGATCCTCGGGCTCGGCGACGTGGGCCGCGTGCATCTCTATCGCTGGGGCGACGGAGGCGCGCACTTCCACGTGTGGTTCATCCCGCGGCCGCTCGGGATGCTCGAGGCCTCCGGGATGATGCTTCCGCTCTGGGAGGACGTCCTGCCGAACGTCACGGACGACGAGCTGGCGGACGCCGCCAGGCGGATCGCCGAAGCGCTTTGACGACGCTCGCCCGCCGGCTCGGGACCTTCGATGCCGTCGTCATCGGGCTCGGCTCGATGATCGGCGCCGGGGTCTTCGTGGCGTTCGCCCCTGCGGCCGCGTCGGCCGGAAGCCTGCTGCTCGTCGGCCTGGCGCTCGCGGCAGGCGTCGCCTACTGTAACGCGGTCGCATCCGCGCAGCTCGCGGCCCAGTACCCGACCTCGGGCGGCACCTACGTCTACGGGCGGGAGCGGCTCGGAGAGTGGTGGGGCTTCCTCGCCGGCTGGGGGTTCGTGATCGGCAAGACGGCGTCCTGCGCCGCGATGGCGCTCACGTTCGCCGCGTACGCGGTTCCCGGGCCGCGCTGGGTCGAGCGCCTCGTCGCAGCCGTCGCGGTCGTGACGCTCACGGGGGTCAACCTGCGCGGCATCACGCGGACGGCCGGCCTGACGCGCATCCTCGTCGCGGTCTCGCTGGTTGCGCTCGCCGTCGTGGTCGGCGTGATCCTCGGGAGCGGCGACGCCAGGACGGGCAACCTGACGTGGGAGCTTCCCAACGGGCTCTACGGCGTGCTCCAGTCGGCGGGGCTCCTCTTCTTCGCGTTCGCGGGCTACGCGAGGATCGCGACGCTCGGCGAGGAGGTACGCGAACCACGGCGGACGATCCCGCGTGCGATCCCAGTGGCGCTCGGGATCACCGTCGTCGTCTACGCGGTCGTCGCCGGGTCGGTGCTGCTCGTGCTCGGCCCGGATGCGCTAGCGGCGAGCGTGACGCCGCTCGAGAGCGCGGTCCGGTCGGTCGGCGCGGACTGGGCCGTTCCGCTGGTCGACATCGGAGCCGCGGTCGCGAGCCTGGGCGCGTTGCTGGCGCTGATCGCGGGGATCGGGCGCACGACCCTGGCCATGGCGCGCGAGGGCGACCTTCCGCGCTGGCTGTCCTCGGTCCACCCGCGCTACCGCGTGCCGGACCACGCCGAGCTCGCCGTCGCGATCGCGGTGACGGCCCTCGTCCTGACTACGGACCTGCGCGGCGCAATCGCGTTCTCGTCCTTCGGTGTGCTGACCTACTACGCGATCGCGAACGCGTCTGCTTGGACGCAGCGCGGCGAGTGGCGGCGCTGGCCGCGAGCGCTGAACGCGGCCGGGCTCGTGGGGTGTGTCACTCTCGTCGCCACGCTCCCGCTCAGCGCCGTCGTCGCCGGCCTTGCGATGTTCGCGGCCGGCCTCGCGTGGCGCGTAGTCATCCGGAGGCGGGCGACTCTGTCTCTCCCTGCTTGAGCCGGGCGGCTTTCATCGCCAGGTAGCGCTGCTCCGGAAGGCTCGTCGTGCGGCCGGCTGCGGCACGGTAGTGCTCAACCGCTCCCTCTGTATCGCCGGTCATCTCCAGCAGGTGCGCCCGGACCGCGTCGACCCGGTAGTGGCCTGCGAGCCGCTCGGCGACCGAGTCGAGCACGACCAGGCCCGCCGACGGCCCCTCAGCCATCGCGACCGCAACCGCGCGATTGAGCGTCACGACCGGGTTGTCCGTCAGCTGCTCGAGCAAGCCGTAGAGCGCGAGGATCTGCGTCCAGTCCGTGTCCTCGGCCCGCGCCGCGCGGTCGTGGACGGCAGCGATCGCAGCCTGGATCCGGTACTCGCCCACGGGCGGCCTGCCCATCGCGGTGTCGAGAAGCGCGGTGCCCTCGTCGATCTGCACCCGATCCCAGAGCGTCCGATCCTGCTCGGCGAGCGGGACGAGCTCGCCTCCGGCGGTCGTCCGCGCAGGACGCCGCGCGTCGATCAGCAGCATCAGAGCGAGGAGCCCCGCAATCTCACCGTCGTCAGGCAGCAGCCTGTGCGTCATCCTCGCCAGGCGAATCGCCTCGTCGGAGAGCTCGGCGCGATGCAGGTCGGCGCCCACGCTACTCGTATAGCCCTCGTTGAAGATCAGGTACAGGACGTGGAGCACCAGGCGGACGCGCGCAGGTCGCTCCTCGGGCTGCGGCAGCCGGAAGGGCTCTCCGGACGCCTCGATGCTCCGCTTCGCTCGCGAGATGCGCTGCGCCATCGTCGCCTCGACGACGAGGAACGCGCTCGCAATCTCAGCCGTGGTCAGCCCGCCGACGGCACGAAGAATCAAAGCGATCGCCGACGCCGGGGTCAGCACGGGATGGCAGCACATGAAGAGCACGGTCAGCGTGTCGTCCTCGCCGGAGGTGTCGTGCGCGGGCGGCTCTTGGCCGGAGACCAGCTCCTCCCGGTCCCGCCGCGACCGGTCGCTTCGCCACTGGTCGATCAGCCTTCGCGACGCGGTCTGCACGAGCCAGCCGCGGGGCTCTTCGGGCACGCCGTCCCGAGGCCAGCGCGTCGCGGCTGCGAGCAGCGCCTCCTGGACGGCGTCCTCGGCCGCGTCGAAGTCGCCGTACTTGCGCACGAGCGCGCCGAGGACCTGCGGCGACAGCTCGCGCAGCACATCCTCGACATCCCGCGAGACGTTTAGCGCTCGCCCGCTGCGGTCTCCAGGTACTCCTTCATCCCCTCGGTGTCATTGATGCGATCGTCCATCACCCGCCGCACCTGAATCGGCTGCTGGGTCGCAACGCCGTTCGGGCCAGGCACGGCCGAGAGCCTCGCCGCGATCTCGAGTGCTCGCTCCTCGGACTCGACGTCGAAGACCTGGAAGCCGGCGAGCCACTCCTTGAACTCCTGGAACGGCCCGTCGGTGACCACCGGCGTCGTGCCGTCGGAGGTCACGATCTTGGCGAGGTCGGGCCCGGTCAGGACCTCCGACTGCACCAGCTCGCCGCTCTCCCTCAGCTCCTGTGAGAGAGCCTTGTAGTAGTCCAGGTGCGCCTGAACCTCCTCGGGCTTCCACTCCTCCATGGGCGTGTCGACGACGCCGCCCTCGAAATTGACCGCGAGTAGGTATCTGGCCATCTCTCCTCCTCTGCTCTGGGCCGTCTGGCCCAACTTTGGCACTTGTCACCCAATGAACGGAGCAGGTCGCCCGTTCTCGACATCGCCGGGGCGGAGCCGGTGCGCTAGTGGCGGCTGACGACGAGGTTGACCGGGAAGCCGACCGGCTTGACCGCTCCGGGTCGCGGGCGCTGAGCAATCACGCGACCGGGTCGACCAGCGGCATGGCGGCGAAGGACGCGGCCGACTCGGCAATGGCTCGAGCGGAGACGAACCCTGGCGCGGCCCAGGTTGAGCCCGATCACCCGTGGGACGACGCACCTCGTGGGCGGCGGTGGTGGTGGGGGCGGAGGTGGTGGAGGTGGTGGTGGTGGAGGCGGAGGTGGTGGCGGCGGCGGAGGAGGCGGCGGAGGCGGAGGTGGAGGCGGAGGAGGAGGCGGAGGAGGTGGAGGAGGCCCGAGATTCACACGCCCGATCGCGTTGCCGAACCCGACGCAGTACCACATGTTCCCGTCCGGCCCCGCGGTGATCCCGAACGGATACTGGCCGGTAAAGAACTTGTCGCCCACGACGCCGTCGACCGAGATCTCCCCCACGTCGCCCGAGTCGTTCTCGGTGAACCACAAGCTGTCCCCGGACGGGCTCGCAGCGATCCCGGCGATCCCGAGGTCGCCCTGGACCGGATACTCCGTGATCTCTCCCTGCGGCGTGATCTTCCCGACGTTCCGGCCCGCGAGCTCCGTGAACCAGAGGTTGCCGTCAGGCCCCGGGCTGATGTCCCAGGGAAGCGCCTGCTCGGTGGTGAGCGGAAATTCCGTCTGGTCGGTGGGGTTGCTGGGATCGAGCCGAACGATGTCGTTCCCGATCTCCTCGGTGAACCAGACGTTTCCGTCCGCCCCGGTTGCGATGAACGTCGGAAACTGGCCGATCCCGCTCGGGTACTCATCGATCGTCCCGTTCTGCGTGATGCGGCCGACCTGATCGACGTTCTCCTCGGTGAACCAGAGATCGCCGTTGGGAAGAGCCGTGATGTCCCAGGGCTGCGCGTCCGGAGTCGGGAGCGGGTACTCGGTGATTTGGCCCTGCGGCGTGATCTTTCCGATCTGGTCGCGGAAACGCTCGGTGAACCACAGGTTGCCGTCCGCGCCGACCGTGATCCCGTACGGCCCGCCGTCCTGCCACTCGAGCGGAAACTCCGTGATCGTGCCCGCCGGCGTGATGCGCCCGATCGTCCCGCGCATGGACTCCGTGAACCAGAGGTTCCCGTCAGGCCCGGCGACGATCGTATACGGGCGGCTCTCGGCGTGCGGGAGCGGAAACTCCGTGACGTCCGCCAACGCGACAGGCACCAGGAAGAGCGCGAGGCCGACGCCCACGAGCATCGAAACGATCCACCGCTTCCGCATGTTCTCCCCTCCTGGAGACGAGGCCGAATGTACCGCGCGACGGCCTGAATTCCTAGTACGAGTTACGTCTCGACGCGGCCGCGCCGCGAGAGCGCGTCGATCGTCACCGCTGCCAGAAGGACGACCGCCGTGACCATGAACTGCGACGCGGCCGTGTACCCCCTCAGGCCCATGCCGTTGTAGATCGCGGCGATCACGATCCCGCCGAGCACGCCGTGGATCGCCTTTCCCCGGCCGCCGAACAGGCTCGTGCCTCCGATCACCGCGGCCGCAACCGCGTAGAGAACGAGTGTGCCACCGTCGATCGACGTCGAGATCGACCGCAGCCGCGACGTGTAGACGATGCCCGCGATGCCCGCGGTGAGGCTGCAAAGCATGAACGCGACCGTTCGGATCGTCGCCAGACTGACGCCGGCCCGGCGCGCAGCTTCGGCGTTCCCGCCGATCGCGTAGAAGAAGCGCCCCAGCTTCGTCCGGCCGAGCAAGACCGTCCAAACGACGAGTACGCCGACGACGAGGAGCACGACCCAGGGCACGCCCCTGACCGGCGCAAGGACGCCGCGATCGTGGTTACAGAGCAGGACGAGGGCGACCCCACCTGCCAGAGCGCCGCCAATTTTGAGCAGGGTGACCGCCGGCGGTGGAGCGACGAGCCCGGCTTTACGGCGCTTCGAGTCGCGCCGCCAGAGCGTGAGGCCGAAGATCGCGACGAGCACGAGCATGAGGATCCAGCCCGTGAGCGGCCGGATATTCGCGCTCGCGATGTTGTTGATCGTGTCGTCCTGGATCGTGATGGTCCCACCGTTGCCGAGGATCTTCAGGAGCACGCCTTGCCAGAAGAGAAGGCCGGCGAGCGTGACGATGAACGAGGGCAGGCCGATCCGCGTGATGATCGAGCCCTGAAGGATCCCGATCCCGGCGCAGGCCAGGAGCGCAGCCGTGATCGCAGACCACCACGGCCAGCCGTGAGCCGGGCTCGCGAGATCGGCCATGATCACGCCACCGAGGCCGGCGACGAACCCGACCGAGAGGTCGATCTCCCCGAGCAGCAGGACGAAGACCTCGCCCATCGCGAGCAGGCTGAAGACGGCAGCCTGCACGAGCAGGTTGACGAGGTTGCCCGCGGTGAGGAATTTCGAGTCGAGGGACGCGAAGAAGATCGTGACCACGAGCAGGCCCGCGACGACGGGCAGGACCCCGCTCTCGCCTGCCTTGATCCGTGCGAACGACGACCTGAAGTAGTCGCCGACGGATTCCGCCGTGATCTCGGCCGGGACCGCGAGCTCGGCCTTGCGAGCTGCCTGTTCCGTCTGCTCGTCCGGCTCAGGTGTGCCGACGGTTTCGTCCAACTTGGCCATCAGGCCCTGTCCCCGTTCTTGGCAAGGCGTTCGGAGGCGCCCGTCGTCATCAGGTCGACGGCGATCTGCCGGTCGAGCTCCGACGCCGAACGCTGGGCGACGACCCGGCCCAGGTAGAGCACGATGATGCGGTCGGCGACCTCGAAGACGTCGTTCATGTTGTGGGAGACGAACAGGGCCGCGTGGCCCTGGTCGGCGAGCCGGCGCGTAAGGTCGAGCACCATCCGCGTCTGAGCGACGCCGAGCGCTGCGGTCGGCTCGTCCATGATCACGAGCTTCGCGTCCCAGAGCACCGCCTTCGCGATCGCGACGGACTGCCGCTGGCCGCCCGAGAGCGAGGCGACCGGCTGGCGGATCGAGCGCACGGTAGTCACCCGCAGGCTGGCGAGCGTCTCCGCAGCAGCCTTCTCCATCGACTCCTCGTCGAGGAACACGCGTCCGTTCAGGCGCTCACGCCCGAGGAACATGTTTTGCACAATGTCCATGTTGTTACAGAGCGCGAGATCCTGGTAGACCGTCTCGATTCCGAGCGCGGCGGCCTCTCGAGGCGTGCGAATTCGGACCCGCTTCCCCTCCCAGAAGATCTTCCCGTGCTCGGGCGCATGGATCCCGGCGATCGTCTTGATCGTCACCGACTTGCCGGCCCCGTTGTCGCCGATGAGTGCGGTCACCTGGCCGGCCGGAATTTCGAGATCGATGTCCGAGAGCGCCTGCACAGGGCCGAAGTTCTTCGAAACGCCCTCGAGGCGAAGGAGGGGATCGGCGCCGTTCTCGGTGCTCGTCATCGCGTCCCTTCTACCCGTTCGTGCGCCGGTGAACCGGGCCCCCGCCCACGAGGGCGGGGCCCGGCCCAGCCGGCCCTACTGGATGCCGTTGTCCTTACAGACCTGGGCCATCTTGCCGCCGCAGATCTGGTTGATCGGGATCACGTTGTCCTTGATCACCGTGTCATTCATGTTGTCCTTCGTCACCCAGACGGGCTTCGTGTACACGGACTTGATGTCCGCGTTCAGCGTCGTGTCCTTCGTCGTCGCGTTCACTAGCGACGAAGGCGGGGTCTTGCCCGCCCGCAGGAAGAGAGCGAGCGCTGCAGCCGCCTGCGGCTCGGCGTACGGGAGCTTGTAGACGGTTCCGCACTGGTAGCCCTTGAGGATGTTCTGAAGGCCCGTGGGGGCTGCGTCCTGACCGGTGGTCGGGAACGTGTCCGCCTTGACCTTGTTCTTCAACAGCACCGAGATGACCGCGTTCGCGTTGTCGTCGTTCGGCGTCACGACCGCGTTGATCGTTGGATGCGCGGTGAACTGCTGCTCGAACTCCGTGGCCGCGGTTGGGGGATCCCACGTGCCCGCCGGCGCGCCGGCCTTCACATAGGAGCCGTCGGAGAACTTCGGATTGAGGACACCGTTGTAGCCCTGCGCGAAGAGCTTCGCGTTGTTGTCCTTCGGGTCTCCGCTCATCACGAGGATGTTCGGCTTGCTGACCTTCCACGCACCGAGGCAGTCGACCATGCCCTGCCCGATCAGCTTGCCGACGTCGACGTTGTTGAAACTGACGTAGTAGCGATCCTTCGGGCCGCCGGTGACGAGGCGGTCGTAGTCGATCACCTTCACGCCCTGCGACTCGGCCTTCGACTCGATCGCCGCTCCCGATCCCGGATCGAGCGGATCGACGAGAAGCACCGACGCGCCGGCGGTGATGTCAGCCTCGGCCTGCTGCTGCATCGTGCTGGTGCTGCCGTGGGCGTTGTCGATCTTGAACTGGTCGGAAGAGAGCCCAGCGGTCTCGAAGGCCTTCTTCAGAAACGGCGCGTCGTACTGGACGTACCGCGCCGACGTCGTCGTGTCGGGGAGCAGGACCCCGATCATTCCCTTGCCCTCGCTCGCAAGGCCTTTGAGCTTGGCCATCTCCGAGAAGTCCACCGGCAAGTTGGCGGCGTCGATCTGCGGAGTGCCTGACGTCCCGGTCGTCGTATTGCTGCTCGAGCTCGACGATTTCGACCCGCCGCCGCACGCGGCGATCACGAAGAGCGCCGTGCCCACAAGTCCAACGATCGCGGTTCGTCTCCACGCTGAACGCATACTTCCTCCCTCTCTAGCTCTCAGGCGCAATTGCGGACAAGGATACTCCCCGTGATCGCGCGGTAGGCAAGTCTCCCGGCCTAGCCGCGCCGGGCCTCGGCAACAGCAGCGCGAATGCGGGCCGCACCCCCCTCGGCGATCGCGTCACCGTGCGGGATGATCACGCGCTCGATCGGGAGGTCGGCGAGCGCTTCGAGCGCCGGCAGCAGCAGCGCAGGGTCGGCCTCGTCGACGAAGACGCGCAGCCGGCCGCTCGTCCCGCTGAGCACGTCACCGGCGACGAGCGTGGAATGCTCGCGGATGAAGAAGACGACCTGCTGCGGCTCGCCGTCGAGCTCGATCGCCTCGATGCCCGGCGGGAGCTCGTCTGTCGTCGCCGGGTTGGGAATCTTCCGCCACACGGCTCGCGGAGGCGTCCAGACCGAGGCGCCGAAGCGCTCGACGAAGTCGGCCGTGCCCCGAAAGTGCGCGCCCTGCGTGAGCAGAACGCGCACCGGCTTCCCGTGCGGGTCGAAGACGCCCTCGGGCGGCAGGAACGGGTCGATGAGCACGACCTCGTCCTCGGTCTCGTAGCGCACGACCGGCACCTCCTGAGGCCAGTCCTCGATCGGCTCCCAGTCCGGGTGCGGCGACATCCACCAGGAGAGCTCGCCCACGCGCGAAGACTAGTGCGGACCGTCACGCGAGACGGGCCTCGAGCCGAAAGTTCCGTGTGACGCTCCGGAACGAAGCGTCACACGGTTAGGGGGACCTACGGGCGGTACTGCTGCTGGAGGGAGCAGACGGTGTCGATCTTCGCGCGCATCCAGAAGCCCGACTCGAGGGACTCGGCCAGCTTGACCGGCTCTTGGCCGTCGACGAGCTGAGCCAACTGGGACGCAGTGATCGCGGTCGAGGGGAACCCCGTGCCGGGGAGCTCTCCCGTCCGGCTGAGGACCCTGATGTCGGCGGTTGCCGGCAGCAGGTAGGTGAGCAGCCGGTGACCCTCTTCGACGATGTAGTTGTCGTTCGGAACGTCACTCGAGCCCGTGTCCTCGAGGGCGGCCCGGCTCGCCGTCACTCCACTGAGGAACCACGCTGGATCGAAACGCAGCTCGAAGTGGTCTCCCCTGCGCGTGAGCGACTCGACGTGACCGTACAGCGCGACATCCCCGCACGGCCTCGGCGCCGACGACGCTGCGGCTGAGGATGGGCCCGATCCCGAGAACAAGCGAACGGACCCGAGAACGGCTGCAGCGAGAAGCACGGCTCCTGCGACGAATATGAGTGATCTCTTCATGACATCTCCTTTGCTCATTGACACCTCCATCGTGCTCCCCGCCCCACGCGGGAGCCATAGACGGGAGATAGGCGATCGATGGAATCTGAGCGGGCTGATGTTGAAGCCGACCAAGCTCGCGAGAAAGCCCCAGCCGCGGTGCGTGCGTCTGACCAAGATTGATCATGCGAATTCCTGTCATCGGCGCGAGGCTTTCGCATATTCGCTCCCCGGGTGCGCCCGGAGACAGGAGGTGAGGGCGATGACGATCACGCGGCCGCCCAAAGGAGGGCTCGCTGTCGGCGCGGCAGACCCACACCCCCGGCCGCCGGCCACGAACGGCTCGTCGCAATGGACCGTGGGCCGCATCACAGCGCTCGTGGTCGGCTCGATTCTGGTCCTGGTTTCGCTAGGGCTCCTCGGCGCCGGAGGAACCGCCCTGTGGGCCGACCGCACGCAGCGCGACGGGGGCTATGCCACGACCGACGTTCACCACTTCTCCACGGCCGGGTCGGCACTGGCGACCGAGCCGACCAACCTCGGGTCGTCCGGGGTCGGCTGGCTGTACGCGCCGGACGTACTGGGCAAGGTTCGTATCCGAGTGACGCCGACGAGCCCGGACGGGACGCTATTCGTCGGGATCGGTCCTTCCTCGGACGTCGCTCGCTACCTCGGCGGAGTGAGCCATACGGTCATCTCCGACTTCTGGCAGAACAAGGTGAAAGCCGTCGAGGGGAGCCACTCCGCATCCGCCCCGGCTACGCAGAAGTTCTGGGTTGCCTCGGCGACCGGTCCCGGGGCGCAGAACCTCGTGTGGGATCCGACGGACGGCTCGTGGACAGTCGTCGTGATGAACGCCGATGCGCGCCCCGGTGTGTCCGTCGGCGCGGATCTAGGAGCCAAGGTCCCGGCCCTGCTGTGGATCGCAATCGGCGTGCTCGCAGCGGGAGCGATCTTCATGGCCGGCGGAGTGCTGCTGATCGTGGGCGCGCTCTCGCGACGCGGCATCCGCCCGTCCGACTGACAAGGAGGAATCGTGTCTACGGCAAGCATCAGTGCAACCGCCCCGCGGACATTTGCCGAGGCGGAGGAAGTCGTTGATCGCTATCAAGCCGTGAAGCAGTACTCGGTCGCGCAGATCCTCGGCGTGTGGGCGGCCGCCGCACTTCCGATGGGCGTGCTGGCGTGGGTCGTCGCCCCCGCCCTCGAGGACAACTTCAGCGGAGCCGGGAACGTCCCGATGGTGAAGGCGCTCCTCCTGCTCCTGACGGCGGGCATGGTGTGGCAGTTCGTGCTCGTTGCGCTTCTCGTCTGGCACGAGCAGGGCACGCTCCGCTGGTCCAAGGTGCGCGATGCGCTGTGGCTTCGTTCACCGCGGAGCCCGAAAACGGGCCGCATCGGCGGCAAGCTCTGGCTGATCCTGATCCCGTTGATCCTGTTGTTCACGGTCGAAGCACTGCTTCCGACCTTCGGCGTGCCGGAGAACCGCGACCTCGCCTCGTTCCTCGACACGGCCGTCGGCAAGAACTTCCTGAACGGCGCCTGGGGCTGGTTCGGCCTCATCATCCTCATGCAGATCTTCAACACCGTTCTCGGCGAGGAGCTCCTGTTCCGCGGGCTTCTTCTGCCGCGCATGAACCGCGCGTTCGGCCGTGGCGACTGGGCCGCGAACGGCGTCCTGTTCGCGGCGTACCACGTGCACGTTCCCTGGATGATGCCGTCCACGCTGCTCATCGACACGTTCGCGATCGCGTACCCGTCGAAGCGGTACCAGAGCGCCTGGATCGGGATCGCCGTGCACAGCGCCCAGAGCGTGTTCTTCGCAGTGCTCATCCTCACGCTCGTCCTGTGAGGCATCGATCGCAGAAAGGAAGGAGGGCTCAATGCAGCCCGTCAAGGAAGCCGCGTCGGAGTTCCTCAGCAAGAAGCGCGTGGCGGTCACCGGGGTTTCGCGAGCCCCGAAGAGCCACGGGAGCAACAGCGTCTACTGCCGGCTGCGAGATCGCGGGTACGACGTCTTCGCCGTGAACCCGAACGCGGCCGCCGTCGAGGGCGATCCCTGTTACAAGGATCTGAGCTCCATCCCCGGCGGTGTCGAGGCAGTGGTGATCGGGACCAGGCCGGAGCGAGCCGAGGCCACCATGCGTGAATGCACCGAGCTCGGTATCGAGCACGTGTGGATGCACTGGGGCGCCGGCGGAAGCAGCGTCTCGAGTGCGGCCACCGACTACGGCCGGCAGCACGGGATCACGGTCATCGACGGAGGGTGCCCTCTGATGTTCGGGCCCACCTCCGACGTCGGCCACCGGGTCATGCGCCGTGTCCTCGCCGGGCGAGTGCCCCACGAGGTGTGAAGCAACCGCGCCGCACGCTCGAGTGCGCGCGCAGAGAGGAGGCGAGTTGATGAGCGCTCACAGGAAACTCTTGGAGGAGTACGTCGAGCTGTACAACTCCGGCGACCTCGACGCCTGCATGGAGCTCTACGCCGAGGACGCCGTGCAGGGGATGCCCGACGGTTCTTTCGAGGGCAGAAGCGCGATCCACGAGCGACTCGCCCGGGAGCCGGAGGGCTTCCCGGATGCCACCTACATCGTGGACAGCTTCGTGGAGCAGGGTGACACGTTCGCCGACGAGTGGACCTTCGTCGGAACACACGCGGGTACGTACGAACTGCCGGACGGCACGCAGCTACCTCCCACCGGCAAGCGGGTCACGATCAAGGGCATGGAGCTGGTCAGGGTGCGCGACGGGAAGATCGTCGTCGACAACCTGTACTTCGACAACATGGCCGTCGCGGCCCAGCTGGGCTTCGTCCGGGAAGGCGCGATCGCCTGACCGAGATCGTGGGACGCGCGCCGGCGGAGCCTCGTGCCGCTCCGCCGGCGCTCGCATGGGAGGGGGTTATGCCTCCTGGAGGACCTTGATGTCGGCTTCCAGCCCCTGCAGGAAGGCGAACTGCTTGAGCTCGACGACGCCCGGCGGCATCGCGTCGATCGCTCCGGCCAGTGCCGGAGACGGCTCCGCGTAGAACGTCATCGTGTGGCCGTCTGCGAAGTCGCGGAAGAGCTTGGCCCTGGCGTCTGCGATGTGGTCGGAATGCTCGAGCAGGGCATCGGCGTCCACGTAGGACTCACGGACCTCACACTCGGTTCGGTCCTCGCTCAGGAACCAGTCGTAGCGAAGCGTCTTGGTGTCCTGCTCCCTGGTCAGGCGCATCATCTCCGCCGCCTGGGTCTTGAAGCCCTCGAGCTGGCCGTCCCGAACTCTCAGTCGGGCAGTGGTCTCGAACATGTGTCGCGCCTCCTTCGGATCGCTTCAGCGAAGCACGCTACGGCGAGTCTACGAGTCGCGCCTGACCAGCTTTGAGCAGGCCCAGGAGCGCCCGGCCACACGTGATATTCGGTACGAGCGATCAGGGAAAACGCTGATTTCCCGGCCAAGGCTGGGTGCAAAGCTCGAAGTCGTGGCCGAGCGATCGGCAACGGATTTTCGGTCGGGCGACGCGCTGCTCGCGTTCGAGTCCGACCTGACCATCGTCTCCTGGAACCGTGCGGCCGAAGAGTTGACGGGTATCCCGGCCGAGGAAGCCGTCGGACGGCAGTGCTGGGAAGTCCTGGGCGGTCACGACGAAGAGGGCAACGCGGTGTGTCACCGAGGCTGTTCGACCGCGCGCCTGGCTCGCGAGGGGTGGCCGATCGCTAGCCGGAGCCTGCTCATCAAGGCGCTCGAGCGCAACCTCCGAGTGAACGTTTCCACCGTCACGCTCGACGACGGGCCGCGCCGGCTCTTCCTGCACGTGATGGTCCCGCGCGATGCCCAACCTGGGCGGGCGCCAGAGCTCCTCACGCCGCGACAACTCGAGGTGCTCCGGCTCCTAGCCGAGGGCCTGCCCGCGAAGGTGATCGCAACCCGTCTCCAGATCGCCGAGCCAACGGTCCGGAACCACATTCGGGCGATTCTGGTTGCGCTCGGCACCCATTCTCAGCTCGAGGCAATCGCCAAGGCTCACCGCCTGCAACTAGTCGACTAGGCGCGACCACCAGCCGCACTTGGCGGGCGTCGCCGTATCCAACTCTTCTCGAGCCAACTCTTCTCAAGCACCGCCGATGCCGGCTTTGCCGGCGTCGGCTCAGAACGGCTGGGATTCAAAGGCGATCCGAGCGAAGTCGTCATGGCCCGCCGGAGGCGGGCCGGACTTCGCTCGGGAGTGGAGGCGGCGGGAATCGAACCCGCGTCCGTCGCCGCACCGGTTGAACGTCTACAAGCTTAGGCTGCCGTTGGGTTTCGCCCGCCGGCCGGTTGGCAACCGACCAACCTTCGGGCTAGCCATCCTTTGGTGTCGCGCTTCGGGCGATTGGCTCTCCCTAGGCGCCGAGCCCGTTTTCTGACGCCGCTACCCGGGCCACGGGCCGAGCTCGGAGCGACGCGCCTCACTGTGGTTTAGGCAGCGAGAGCGAGTGCGTTTTGGTTCTTCGCACTTGCGTTTTGTCCCGGTTGTTTTACGAGGCCGACCGGGGACCTCGGCTTGCAGCTCAACCGGAGAATCGACCACGTCGAAACCTGATCGCCCCCGTATGTGCTCTTAGTGTAGCCGCGTGTTCCTCGTCCTCTTCGACGTTGACAAGACCCTGTTCATGACCGGCGACCCGCTGATGGGGCAGGCGACGACCGACGCCATCGAAACGGTCTGGGGGCTGGAGCTGCCCGGCGACGCGATTCGAGGCGTCGATCACCCCGGCCAGACCGCGCTGCGGATCACGCGCGAGCTCGCTGCGGGCGGCCGGGCTCGGAGACGACGAGATCGATCCGCAGCTCGCCCGCTGGTGCACCGAGGCTTCACGGCGCTACCTCGAGCTCCTGGCGGACGCGGACACGTCCCATTGGGCCGCAGCCGAAGGCGCTGCCGACGCGATCGACCAGATCGAGAACCGTGCGCTCCTGACCGGGAACCCGGAGCCGGTGGCGAGAGCCCGGATGGAGCGGATCGGTCTCGCCGAGCTCTTCCCGCCCGGCCAGGGCGCCTTCGGCTGCGAGGCGGAGAGCCGCGCCGAGCTGATCGCGATCGCGCGTCACAAAGCCGGCGACTGGCCGGCCGAGCGCACGGTCGCCGTCGGCGACACGAAGAACGACGTGGCCGGAGCACGCGCCGCCGGAATCCACGTCATCGGCTTCGGGCCGGGCCTCGACGACGCCGACGCAGTGATCGAGCGGATGAGCGAGCTGCCGCCGACGCTCGAGCGGCTCAGCGCCTCGCTTTGAGCGCGCGCTCGATCTGGCGGTCGGCGTCGCGCTTGGCGAGCTCGCGCCGCTTGTCGCGCTGCTCCTTGCCCCGGGCGAGCGCGAGCTCCAGCTTCACGCGGCCGTTCTTGAAGTAGAGCCGGAGGGGCACGAGCGTCAGGCCCTTCTCGCGCACCTTGCCGTACAGCGAGTCGAGCTCCCGCCGGTGGAGCAGAAGCTTCCGGTCGCGCTCCGGTTCGTGGTTCTGGATTCCCGCCTGCTCGTAAGGATCGATGTGCGCGCCGACGAGCCACGCTTCGCCCTCGCGCACGTCCGCGTACGCCTGCTGCAGGCTGACGCGCCCCTCGCGCAGGGACTTGACCTCGCTTCCGGTCAGCACGACGCCTGCCTCGAAGCGCTCGAGGAGCTGGTAGTCGTGCCGCGCCTTGCGGTTATCCGCGATCGGCTTCTCGCCGGGCATGCGTCGATTGTAGGTTCGGCTTCCCGCCTGGATCTGCCACCATGCTGGGAATGAGGCAGCGACTCGCGTGGCTCTCGACGGCCCCGCTCATGTTCGCGGGGCTGATCGCCGGGCACCTGCTCGCCTACCGGCTCGTCTACTCGGACGCGCACGCCCGCGCAGACGCACTCGCCCGCAGCGGCCACGCCTACCTCGGGTACGTCCCGCTCGCGCTCTCGGTCAGCCTCGGGGTGCTGATCGCGGGCGTCGCGCTACAGGCAGCGGCGGGCTTCCGGGGCGAGTATCGGCGGCCGCTCGCGTCACCGCTGATCGTCCTGCTGCCGCCGGTCGCGTTCGTCGTCCAGGAGTTCGCCGAGCGGCTCGCGCATACCGGTCACATGCCTTGGACGGTCGTCGTGGAGCCCGCGTTCCTGATTGGCCTCGCCTTCCAGCTGCCCTTCGCGCTCGCAGCGCTGCTGATCGCGTGGGCGCTCGACTCGGCCGCGCGCGCCGTCGGACGCGCGCTGCGCGAACTGCCGCAACCCGCCTTCCAGATCTTCGTTCCCGAGCCCGTTCGTGTCGTCGCCGTTCCGCGCACGGCCGGCCTCGCACGCGGCTACGGAGAGCGG
This sequence comes from uncultured Actinomycetes bacterium, assembly GCA_963850415.1. Taxonomy (GTDB): domain Bacteria; phylum Actinomycetota; class Thermoleophilia; order Gaiellales; family Gaiellaceae; genus VAXT01. The sequence goes on along the minus strand of CAWKLE010000002.1, from coordinate 354,977 downwards.
GCCCCGCCCTTCGCTCGCAGGCCGTAAGCCCTCGAGCGAAGGAGTGCCTTGAAGAGAAGCCTGCTCGCGATAGCGGTCGCCCTGGCCGCGTTGACGGCAGCACCCGCAGCGTTCGCGCACGCGATCCTGCAGGAGAGCACGCCGAGCAACAACTCGGTCGTCCGCACGAGCCCGAAGACCGTCTCGCTGCGCTTCAACGAGGCCGTCGAGACGGCTTTCGGCTCGATCCGGGTCTACAACTGCGCAGGCGGACGGGTCGATTCCGGGAAGATCCTGCGCCCGACCAAGGACTCGGTCGCGGTCACGGTCGACCGGACGCTCGCCAGGGGCACCTACACGGTCACGTGGCGGGTGATCTCGGCCGACTCGCACCCGGTCGCGGGCGCCTTCGTCTTCAACGTCAAGAAGGCGAACGCGGGCTCCTGCAAGCAGGTCTTCGGCGCCAAGACGCCGGGGACGGTCGACGCGCTCTTCAAGTTCGCGCGCGGGCTCGACTTCGCGCTCCTCCTGCTCGTCGTGGGCGGAGCGATCGCGCTCGCGGTGGTCCTTCGCTCCGCGGCGTCGGAACTCCGGACCCGTCTCTTCCGGATCCTCGCGGGCCTGTCCTTCGGGCTCGTGGTCGCGGCGGCGCTCTGCATCGTGCTCCAGGGCGCGGTGGCCGGAGGCTTCGGCCTCGGCGAGGCGTTCCGCTGGGACACGATTCACTCGGTCCTGCAGACGCGCTTCGGCCGTGCGTTCCTGTGGCAGATCGGGGTCGCGATCGTCGTCGGCGCGCTCGCGTTGCTGGCGAGCCGGTCCCGGAAGCTCGAGCTCCTGCCGCTCCTGGCGCTCCTCCTGCTGCCGACGGTCTCGGCCGCGGGACATGCGCGGACGAGCGGCGCGCTCGCGATCTTTCTGGACGTGTTCCACATCGCGGCGGCCTCGACCTGGGTCGGAGGTCTCGCGTTCACGATCCTCGGGCTCCTGCTCGCCGGTGAGGATCGCTGGCCGCTCGCCTCACGGGCCGTGCCGCGCTTCTCGCTCCTCGCGGTCGTCTCGGTCGCGACGCTGATCGTCGCCGGGAGCCTGCGCGGGTACCAGGAGGTGAAGGCGTTCCACGGCCTGTGGGACACGACGTACGGGCGGCTCCTGCTAGTCAAGATCGCGCTCGTCCTGCCGCTGCTCGCGCTCGGCGCCTACAACAACCGGTACGCCGTGCCGCGGCTGAAGAAACAGATCGCGTCGGTCGTCGAGCAGCGCCGCTTCCTCCGCGCGGCGGGAATGGAGCTCGCGATCATGGCGATCATCGTCGGCGTGACCGCGGTGCTCGTCACCGAGCCGCCTGCGAAGGCGTCGGTCACAGCGGCGAAGTACGCGACGGACACCGTCCCGATCGGCCCGCTCGAGGTCAACTACCTGATCGACCCCGCCAAGACCGGGCCGAACGTGATCCACCTCTACTTCTTCAAGACGACCGGCCAGCCGGCGAACGTCGACGACGCGAAGCTGTCGGCGACGCTCCCGAGCAAGAGCCTCGGCCCGCTGCGGATTCCGCTCACGCGGATCGTGCCCAGCCACTACACGACGTCGGCCGGAGTATTCCCGGAGGCCGGCGACTGGCAGGTGACGTTCGAGATCCGCAAGGGCCAGTTCCAGTCGTTCACCCAGACAGTGACTGTTCCCATCAGAGAGGGCTGACACATGCGTAAGACAATCGTCGTCCTGACGCTGCTCGGGCTCGTGGCCGTGCCCGTCTCGGCGGCTCACGTGGAGCCGAGCCCGGAGAAGGTGCCGGCCGGCAGCGTGTCCAGGATCACCCTGTCCGCCGAGGGCGAGGAGAGCGTCCCGGCGGTCAAGCTCACGGTTCAGATGCCGACGGGCGTGACCGACGTGGTCGCCCATCCAACCAGCGGCTGGAAGCAGTCCGTGAACGGCCGCATCGTCACCTGGTCGGGCGGGAAGATCCCGCACGGGGCCGACGGCAAGTTTGCGTTCAGCGCGCACATGCCCGATTCGCCGGGACGCGTCCTCGTGTTTCCGGCGCTCGTCACCTACCAGGACGGGAAGGTCGTGCACTGGATCGGGGCGGAGAGCTCGGACACGCCCGCTCCTCGCGTGACGCTCACCGCCGCCCCGGGCCAGGTGAATCCGCAGCCAATCACGCCGACGACCACGTCCACCGAGGGCGACGGCGGCAGCAGCAACACCTGGATCTGGATCTTCATCGTCGCCGCGATCGGGGGCGCCCTGGCGGCGATCCTGGTCGTGCGAAGACGGAAGCGCGCTTGAGAAGAGCGCTCCTCGTCGGCGCCGTCCTGGCGGCTGTGCTGGCTCCCGGTGCCGAGGCCCACTTCGGCACCGGGAAGCTCGGCTACCGCTCGACGATCACGGGCGTCGACCCTCGCATGCCCGGCCTGCGGTTCAAGATCCTGTACGGCGACGACCAGGTCTGGCTCGAGAACCGCAGCGGCAAGACGGTGATCATCAAGGGCTACAGCGGCGAGCCGTACCTCCGCTTCGCCCCGAACGGGATCTTCGTCAACATCAACTCACCCGCCGGCTACCTGAACCAGGACCGCTACGCGCGCGTGCAGGTTCCGAAGTCCGCGACCGCGGCGTCGAAGCCCAAATGGGAGAAGCTCGCCGGCGGAGACGTCTGGGCCTGGCACGACCACCGGATCCACTACATGAACCCGATCGCGCCCCCGCTGGTCAAGAACGCGCCCCGCAAGCCGCATCACATCTTCGACTGGAAGGTGCCCGCGACCGACAATGGCAAGAAGTTCTTCATCGCGGGCAGCCTCGACTACAAGCCACCGCCGAAGAAGGACTTCCCGACCGGGCTCGTCATCTCGCTCGCGACCCTGATCGGCGTCGGCCTGATCGGCCTCTTCGCCCTCCGCCGCGTCCTGATCCGCTCGCTGCGGTAGGCGCGAGCTCGATCTTGCCTTCCGCGCGGCGGATCTCCTCGACGCGGACCTCGAGCTCGTCCCCGAGCCGATACTTGTGGCCACCGCGGCGCCCGACGAGCGCAGTTCCGAGGTCGTTCAGCTCGTAGTAGTCGCCCTGCAGCCGGCGGGCGGGGACGAGCCCCTCGAAGACGTCGCCGAACCGCGCGAAAAGGCCGGACGGGATCAGGCCGATCACCTCGCCCGTGAACGACTCCTCCCAGCCGCGCTCGAAGAGCGTGCGCTCGAGGAGCCAGGCGGCGCAGATGTCGTCGGCGCGGTACTCGAGGTCCGTGGCCGCCCGCTCGGTCGCGGACGTGTGCTCCGCGGTCGCCTGGAGATCGTCCGGGAGCGGGTCGTCGCCCTGGCCGATCGCGCGCAGCAGGGCGCGGTGGACGACGAGGTCGGGATAGCGTCGGATCGGCGATGTGAAGTGCGTGTACGCCGTGCTCGCGAGGCCGGAGTGGCCGAGGTTGCGCGGGTCGTAGTGCGCCTGCTTGAGCGCGCGCAGGACGAGCGCGGGGAACGCCTCTCGACCGCGCCCGGTCTTCTCCACGTAGTCGGCGACGAGGTCGCTCGCCTGCGCGGCGACGTTGGCCGCTTCGGAGGGGCTCATGCTCTCGGTTCGCGGAGCCGGCGGCGTCGGGACCTCGAGGTCGGCCAGCTTCGCCAGCAGGTGCTCGACCGACTGCGGTTCCGGTGGCTCGTGGACGCGGTACAGGGACTCGCTCTTGCGCCCGGCGAGGAACGCGGCGACGGCCTCGTTCGCGAGGATCATCAGCTCCTCGATCAGAGCGTGCGCCGCGGGCTCGGCCTCGAGCCACGCGCGCTCGACCCCGCCCTGGCCGTCGAAGGCGAAGTTGACCTCGGGGCTCTCCACGCGGAGCGCGCCGCGCTCGAAGCGTCGGCGCCTGAGTCCGGCGGAGGCCTCGTCTGCGAGCCGCACGTCGTCCCCGAGCTCGTGCGGCTCATCGCCCTGGAGGATGCGCTGCGCCTGGCCGTACGTGAAGCGCTCCCGGCTGCGGATCACGGAGCGATAGAAGCTCGGCTCGCCGCCGGGCGCGATCTCGACTGTCAGGCAGAGCCGGTCCTGGTGTGGCCGGAGCGAGCAGGCGTCGTCGGCCAGCTCGTGCGGGAGCATCGGCGCCACGAGGCCGGGCACGTAGACCGAGTTGCCGCGCTCCAGGGCTCCGCGGTCGAGCGGCGAGCCGGCCGGGACGAAGTGCGAGACGTCGGCGATGTGCACCCAGATCCGGATGCCGTCGCCCTCGCGGCGCACCGAGATCGCGTCGTCGAAGTCCTTCGCGGTGTCCGGGTCGACGGTGAACGTCGTCAGGTCGCGAAGGTCGGTGCGGCCCTCGAGCGTCGGCTTCGGGACGTCGTGCGGCTCGAAGCCCTCGCGGAGCCCCTCTCCGACGAGGAGAGCCTCGAGCACGTTCTCGATCCGGTTCGCCGGGCCGATGACGCGCTCCACGCGGGTACGCCCCCGACCAATGGCCACGGAGACGAGATCGCCCTGGCCCGCATCGCCCAGCCCTTTGCGATCGACGACGACCGGCGTCCCGGGCACGAAGTACGGCTCGCCCATGACGAGCTTGCCGCGCCTGGTGAGCTCGACTATCAGACCTTCAGGAAGCGGCGCATCGTGAGCGACGAGCCGGCGGCGCCGAGCACGAGCCCGAGCAGGAGCACGAGCAGGGCCGTGTACTCGAACGCGATCGCGTTCACGTCCTTGCCCGCGTCGAGGCGCCCGATCGTCGTCGGCAGGATGAGCTCCTTGCCGAGGAAGAGCAGCACGACCGCGGCCGCGGCTCCGATCAACCCCGTCAACAGGCCCTCGACCATGAACGGCCCGCGCACGAACCAGTTCGACGCGCCGACGAGCTTCATCACCTCGATCTCACGCCGCCTCGCGAAGATCGAGAGCCGGATCGTGTTCCCGATCAGAATCGTCGCCGCAATCAGCAGAATCGCGATCGCGAGCGCGGACAGCACCTCGAAGATGTGAGCCACGCGCAGGATCCTCTTCGCCGTCTTCTTGCCGAAGTTGACCTTTTCCACGCCGGCCGGAAGCGGCTTGAGGCTGTTCGCGATCGCCACGACGTCATCCCCGTGCTTCGGTTTGATCCTGAAGGCGTCCGGCAGCGGGTTGGTGGCGACACCGGAAACGATGTCCGGCTCCTTCTGCTTCATCTCCTTGAACGCCTGGGCCTTCGAGATGTACTCGACGCCTTCCGGGCCGATCCGCGGATCGTTCTGGAGCTTCATGCGGATCGCGTTCTTCTGCGCCGTAGTCACCTCGGCCCCGCAGGTCGTCTGCGTGCAGAGGTAGACGTTGATGTCGAGCTGGCTCTTCGCGTGCTCGCTCCACGAGCGCGCCCAGGTGCCGAGGCCGATCAGGAGGCCGACGAGGAACAGGCCGATCAGCACCGTGAGCGCCGCGGCCAGGGTGGTCGAGAGGCTCGCGGTCAGCGAGCGCCACGCTTCGGCTACGACGACGCGGAGCCTCATTCGGCGTACCCTCCGCGCCGCTCGTCACGCGCGAGGCGTCCGTCCTCGAGCGCGATCACGCGGCGGCGCATCTTGTCGACCATCTCGCGGTCGTGGGTGACCATGAGGACGGTCGTGCCCGAGCGGTTGATCCGGTACAGCAGCTGCATGATCCCGACCGAGGTGTCGGGGTCGAGGTTCCCGGTGGGCTCGTCGCAGACGAGGAGCGGCGGGTGATTGACGAATGCGCGCGCGATCGAGACGCGCTGCTGCTCGCCGCCGGACAGTTCGTCGGGATACGAGCTCATCTTGTGCGCGAGGCCGACGAGGTTCAGCACCTCGGGCACCTTGCGCCGGATCGAGTCCGTGCTCTCGCCCTGCACCTTGAGCGCGTAGGAGACGTTCTCGGACGCGGTGCGGTTCGGGAGGAGCTTGAAGTCCTGGAAGACGCAGGCGACGTTGCGGCGGAGCTGCGAGACCTTGCGCCGCGGGAGCCGGCCGAGGTCGCGGCCGGCGACGATGATGCGGCCGGAGGTCGGCTCGAGCTCCTTGAGCAGAAGCCGGATGATCGTCGACTTCCCGGAGCCCGACGCGCCGACGACGAACACGAACTCGCCCTTGTCGATCACGAACGAAACCTCGGAGAGCGCGGCGACGTTCGGCTCGTAGATCTTCGTCACGCCCTCGAAGACGATCATCGAGCGGGCGCTCGCGACCGGGGTCGGCGCCGGCCCCTGACCGTTCTCCTCGACAGGGATGGGCGTAGCCGTCTCCGGCTCTGCTATCTGGGCGATTTCTTCCGGCACGGGGATCGATAGGTGCGGGTCCGCAAGTGGGCCGCTCCCGGCTGTTGAACAGCCCGGGAGTTTAGCGAAAGCGCCTGCTATTCCTAAACGACATGTCCCGCAGCCCTTGCCAACAGGTAAGCGTGGACGAAACCGTCCAGGTCCCCGTCCAGCACGCCCTGCGTGTTTCCGACCTCGTGCTCGGTGCGGTGATCCTTTACGAGTTGATACGGGTGCAGGACGTAGCTGCGAATCGCATTCCCGCCGAAGCCCATGTTCACGTCGCCGCGCTCCTTGGCCAGCTCGGCGTCCCGCTCCTCCTCGGCCTGCTCGGCGAGACGTGAGCGCAGGATCTTGAGCGCGGTCGCCTTGTTCGAGGACTGCGAGCGCTCGTTCTGGACGCTGACGACGATCCCGGACGGGATGTGCGTGAGGCGGACCGCGGAGTCGGTCTTGTTCACGTGCTGGCCGCCGGCGCCGCTCGCGCGGTAGGTGTCGACGCGGAGGTCGGCGTCGTCGATCTCGATCTCGGCGTCGTCGGCGAGGAGCGGGCTCGGGATGACCTGGGCGAACGAGGTGTGGCGCCGGTGGGCCTGGTCGAACGGCGACTGGCGGACGAGGCGGTGCTTGCCTCGCTCGGCCTTGAGGATCCCGTAGGCGTTCTCGCCCTCGATCGTGAAGGTCGCGGACTTGAGGCCGGCTTCTTCGCCCGGGCTCGCTTCGAGGACCTCGGTCTTGAAGTTGCGGTCGGCGGCCCAGCGGAGGTACATGCGTAGGAGCATCTCGGTGAAGTCCTGCGCATCGGTGCCGCCCGCGTCGGACTGGATCGTGACGACCGCGTCGCCTCCGTCGTACTCGCCGGAGAAGAGCGCGTCCTCCTGGAGGCGTTCGAGCTCGGACTCGAGTGGGACGAGCGAGGTCTCGATCTCGGCGGCCATGTCTCCGTCCATGGCGAGGAGCTCTTGCGCGTCGTCGTACTCGCGGCGCAGGCGCTCGTAGCGCTCGAGTCTCCGCTGGACCCGCGCGTGCTCGGAGGAGATCCGGGCTGCGGCCTGCTGGTCGTTCCAGAAGCCGGGCTCGCTCATCTTCGCCTCGAGCTCGGCTGAGCGCTTGCCTAGGGCGTCCGGGTCAAAGGTAATCACGGACCCAGTCGAGCTGGGCCCCGATCTGCTCCAGGCGCTCGTCGAGTGAAGCGGCGTCTGCCATCACGACGATGGTACAGAGCCGAACCCTGGGACATGTCCGGTGCCTGGCACCGGACATGGGCAGTGTTGACGTGGCCGTTTCGCCGAACGCGCTCGGTGACCGCGTTCCGACCGAACGGCCATGGCCGTTCTGGCCACGGCCGGTGCCTGGCACCGGACTGGTCCTGTTTGGACATGGCTAGCGTTTCTTGCGGGCGAAGCGGGAGACCCGACCACGGCTGGTCGGTGCCGCGACCTTGAAGTCGACCGGGCCCAGGTCTGCCGGCTCCCGCGGGACCACGGTTTCGATGTCGTGCGCCGCCAATCGAGCGAGGCGCTTGTCGAGGTTCGGCGGGTTGAAAGTGGACGACGGCTACGCGCCGTGGCATTTCTTGTACTTCTTGCCGGAGCCGCACCAGCAGGGATCGTTGCGGCCGATCTTGTCCCGATCGGCCGTGACCCGCTGCTGCGTCGCAACCGCCCCGCCACCGCCGAGCCCGGTGCTGACGCTCATCCCATCACCTGCAGCGGCGATCGCGTCCGCGCCGGCGAGCAACTCGTGCTGGTACGCAAACCCGCCGCCGTCAACCTCGTCCGAGCGTACGAGCTCCTCGGCCTCGCGCGGCTCGATCTGCGCATGGAAGAGCAGCATCAACACCTCCTCCCGGATCAGCAGGCCGAGCTCCTCGAACATCGCATGCCCCTCGGAGCGGTACTCGACCAGAGGATCCTTCTGCGCGAACGCCCGTAGGTGGACGCCCTCGCGGAGGTAATCCATGTTCTCGAGGTGCTCGCGCCAGCGGGTGTCGACGACCTCGAGCACGATGTACCGCTCGATCTCCCGCGCGATCTCCTCGCCCCAGCTCTCCTCCTTCTCCTCGTAGAGCTCGCGCGCCTCCTCGAGGAAGTCCTGGACGAGCGCCTCGCGGCTCATGACCTGCAGATCCTCCCGGAGCTCGTCGACGGTGACGTCCGCGTCCGTGAGCGTGTTGAACGCCTGCACGAGCCCGTCGAGATCCCACTCCTCGGCGAACTCGCCCTCGGTGTGCAGCTCGACGAGCCGCTCGATCACGTCGTCGATCCAGCTCGTGATCTCGTCGGACAGGTCGGCGCCCTCGAGCACCTGGCGCCGCTGCGCGTAGATCACCTCGCGCTGCGTGTTCATGACGTCGTCGTACTTGAGGACGTTCTTGCGCGCGACGAAGTTCTGCTCCTCGACCTTCTTCTGCGCGTTCTCGATCTGCTTCGAGAGCAGGCCCGACTCCATCGGCTGGTCGTCCGGCACCTTGAAGCGCTCCATGATCGAGTGGATCCGGTCGCCGGCGAACAGCCGCACCAGGTCGTCGTTGCCCGAGAGGTAGAAGCGCGACTCGCCCGGGTCTCCCTGACGGCCCGAACGCCCGCGCAGCTGGTTGTCGATCCGCCGCGCCTCGTGCCGCTCCGTCCCCAGCACGTACAGGCCGCCAAGCTCGGTCATGCCCTCGGCAAGCTTGATGTCGACGCCGCGGCCCGCCATGTTCGTCGCGATCGTGACCGCGCCCGGCTGGCCCGCGTCCTTGATGATCTCGGCCTCGCGCTCGTGCGCCTTCGCGTTCAGGACGTTGTGCGGGATCCCGACGCGCTGCAGCAGCTGCGACAGGTGCTCCGAGACCTCGACGGAGATCGTCCCGACGAGCACGGGCTGCCCGATCTCGTGGCGCTCCTTGATGTCCGCGAGCACCGCGTCGTACTTCGCTTCCTTCGTCTTGAAGATGAAGTCGTTCTGATCGGCGCGCGCAACCTCGACGTTCGTCGGGATCTCGACGACGTGCAGGTTGTAGATCTCGACGAACTCCTTCTCTTCCGTCTTCGCGGTACCGGTCATCCCGGCGAGCTTCTCGTAGAGACGGAAGTAGTTCTGGAGCGTGATCGTCGCGAGCGTGACGTTCTCCTCCTGGATCGGCACGCCCTCCTTGGCCTCGACCGCCTGGTGGAGGCCTTCCGACCAGCGGCGCCCTTCCATGATCCGGCCCGTGAACTCGTCGACGATCTTGACCTCGCCGTCCTGGACGACGTAGTCGACGTCGCGCTGGAAGAGCGACTGCGCCTTCAGCGCCTGGTTGAGGTGGTTCACGAACTGCATGTTCCGAGCGTCGTAGAGGTTCTCGATCCCGAGCGCGCGCTCGATCGTGTCGATCGCGGACTGGGCCGGTGAGACCGTCTTGAACTTCTCGTCGTAGAGGTAGTCGGCGCCCGAGCGCTCGGTCTCGTCGATGCCCTTGCCGTCGCTCTTCTGCTTGCTCCGCTCGCCGGTCATGCCCTTCACGACCCGGGCGAAGTCGTAGTAGACCTGCGCGGCCGTCTCCGGCTCGCCCGAGATGATCAGCGGCGTCCGCGCCTCGTCGATCAGGATCGAGTCCACCTCGTCCACGATCGCGAACGTGTGGCCGCGCTGGACCGTGCCTTCGAGCGTGACCGCCATGTTGTCGCGCAGGTAGTCGAACCCGAACTCCGCGTTCGTCCCATATGTGACGTCGGCCGAGTACGCGTCCGTGCGCTCCGCGAACGGCATCATGTTCTGGATGAAGCCGGCGCGGATGCCGAGCACGTCGTAGGCGGGCTTGACCCACTCCGGGTCGCGCTTGGCGAGGTAGTCGTTGACGGTGACGAGATGGACGTTCTGCCCCGTGAGCGAGTTCAGGTAGAGGGGCATCGTGGCGACGAAGGTCTTTCCCTCGCCCGTCTTCATCTCGGCGATGTCGCCCTCGTGGAGGACGATCCCGCCCATCATCTGGACGTCGAAGAGGCGGACGCCCATCGCCCGCTTGAACGCCTCGCGCACCGTGGCGAACGCCTCGAAGAGGATGTCCTCGAGCGCCTCGCCGTTCGCGACGCGCTGCCGGAACTCGGCAGTCTTGCCCTTCAGCGCCTCGTCGGAGAGCCCTTCGAGCTCCGGTTCGAGCGTTCCGATGTACTCCGCCTGGCTACGCAGACGCTTGAGCCGCCGGCCCTCGCCGACGCGCAGAAAGCGCTCGAAGCCACCGAAATCGTCGCCCGCCATCGCCTCTAGGGTATCGGGTCGATGAGGGGCTCGGATTGAGCCCTAGGAGCGGGGAAGCAGCGTGATCCTGAGCCCCGGCGGGAAGTACGGCTCGCAGTACGTGGCCGCAGCGCCCGGCGTGAAATCAACCGTCACGGAGGCACGCAGCGCCCCTGGCTCGGTCCCCTGGGTCAGCGTGACCACCTGGAACCGCCTCGGGTAGAGCCGGAAGCGAACCGCCTTCTCGTTCACTGTCCGGATCGCCACCGTTCGGCCGCCGACCCTGAGCCTGACCGAGGTCGTTGCGATCGGCGGAGTCGGCCTGTAAGCAAGCCCGTGCCAGTCCTTGCCGTCGCGCGTGGCCGTTCTCCAGGCCAGCGTTCCGAGCGAGGGCAGCTTCACCAGGAAGAACGGGCCGCACCGAGGAGCCTGACGACCGGCCTCCGACCCCGGCACGAGCAGAAGGCATCCGACCAGGGCTGCGAGGAGCGGGCGCACACGTGTCATACGGCAGCGACCGTGTGCGAGGTCCGTTCAGAGAGGCAGGACCGTGACTTCCCAGAGCGTGTCGTCGAGGCGGCTCGCGTGGACGACGAACGAGCCGAACTGCTCGGCTGCGAAGGCTTCGAGGCTCGGAATCGACGCCTGCGTCGCGGCCTCGTCGACGAGCAGCGTCCTCGTCTCGTCCGTGACCACGAGCTGGACTTCGTCGCCGCGCACTTCCTCGGGCACCTCGAGCACCTGGACGCGCTTCGCTGCGACGCTCCAGACGTCGGCCTCCTGACGCAGGCCGAGGGCGTGATAGGGAGCGGACAGGGACAGCGCATCGGCCAGCGGGGCGACCGTTCCGTCCGGAACGTCTTCGTCGACGACGAGGCTCCCGTCGGCGAGCGCCACGAACTCGATCTCGTCACCGGGCAGCCCGGGCGCCTCCGCGCTCGCGACGGCATCCCATTCGCGCTCACGCGGGATCCCGTGGATACCCACGACCTGCCAGAACGGGTGGCGTGGATCGATCGGCTCGCGAGGCGAGAGATCCGAGAGGTCGCGCGCGAAGTCGAGCCCGCCCTCCTGGGCGAGCTGCTGATGGATGGGCCGCTCGCGTCTGAGGAAGCCCAAGCCCAACTCAGCTGGGTTCGATCAGCCCGTAATCCCCGTCACGCCTGCGGTACACGACGTTGATGACCTCGGTCTCCGAATTGCGGAAAACGAAGAAGTCGTGCCCGACGAGCTCGAGCTGGAGGACGGCCTCCTCGGGGGACAGCGGGCTCATGGAGAACTGCTTCGTCTTGACGATCGTCGTGTCGTCCTCGGGCGCTTCGAGCGGCGCCGGCTCCGCGGGCACGCCGCCGTCGCGCGCGTGCCTGCGCGGGGCGATGCGCCGCTTCTCGCGGTAACGCTTCACCTGCCGTTCGAGCTTGGCCACGAGCTGGTCGATCGATGCCTTCATGTCGGACGACGTCTCACGTGCGCGCAGCACAGGCCCCTTCGTCCACACGGTCGCCTCGGCCACATGGTTGTCCGCGATCGACGGGTTCTTCTCGACGGCCAGCTCGAGCTCGACGCGCGTCGGGTCGCTCACGAGCCGGTCGAGCTTGCCCATCTTCTCCTCGGCGTACGTGCGGATCTGCTCGCTGACCTCGAGGTTCCGGCCTTTGACCTGGAGACGCATTGCTCCAAGACGCTATCTGACGGCACGCGCGAATGTGACCACCTCGACTCGGTGCGCTCCGCCCTTACGCAAGGCCGTGGCGGCCGCCGAAACCGTTGCGCCACTCGTGTAGACGTCGTCGACGAGGACGACCGTCCTGGGAACGGGGCCGGTCGCTGCGAATGCGCCGCGGACGTTCTTGCGTCGCTCCGCGAGCGTCAGGCCTTTCTGCGCGGCCCTGCCGGGAGCACGCACGAGCAGTGGGACCAACCGAAGCTGCCAGCGGGCGCCGAGCTCGACGGCCAGCCGCTGGGCCGGATTGTGGCCGCGCCGGAGCAGCCGGTTCTCGTCGGCGGGGACGAAGGTCAGCGTGTACGAGCTCGGGCGCGCGACGGCGCCGTCCACGACGTCCGCGGCGATCTCGGCGAGCTTTCTCTGTCCGCGCTCCTTCCAGGCTCCGACGAGCCGCTTCGCCGAGTCGTCGTAGGCGACGGCTGCCCGCGCGCGGGCGAACGCGACTCGCCGTCCCGCGCACTCGCGGCAGCGCTCGACGGGCCACGCCGTCGGCGCGCCGCAGCGCTCGCACTGCGGGCCGGCGAGCCTCTGCAAACCCGCTTCGCACCGACTGCAGAGCACGGCGCCGTCGGCGCCGCAGACGACACAGCGGCGCGGGAAGACGAAGTCGAGCAGCACCCGGCCACGCTACGGGTGCATTCCGCGCCGAATCGCGCTAGCTCAGTGAATATTCGGACCGGGTCGGCATGCCCGCACGCTCGCGCAGCAGGTTGTCGGCGGCGACCAGCTGACCGAGGTCTCCGATGTCGTGCCACTCCCCTTCGGCGCGGTAGCCGTAGACGGGCTCGCGTGTGTGCAGCCAGACCATGAAGTTGCCGGGTGCATCCGGCGGGTTGCCCTCTTCGAGGTAGCGCGGCAGGAGTGCGAGGTGCTCGCCGCGATAGACGTACGAGGCTGTCGCCGCGAGGTCGCTCTTCGGCTCGGCAGGCTTCTCCTCGAGGCCGATCACGCGATCGGCCGCGTCGAGCTCGACGACGCCGTACTGCTTCAGCAGTTCCCGGTCGTCGAGCTCACGCACGGCGATCGCGCTGCCGTCCTTCGTGCGCCAGAACGCGACGAAAGCGGCGAGCGAGTACCCGATCAGGTTGTCGCCGGCCACGATCAGCAGGTCCTCGCCTTCGAGGCCGCCCCGCTCGACGGCGAAGGCGATGTCGCCGATCGCGCCGAGCCGGTCCTCGTTCGAGGTCGTGCCGTCGTCGTGGACGACGACGTCCTCGGGAGCCCAGTCCTCGAACGCCTGTGCGAAGCGCGCGTTTGTGACGAGATGGATCTCGTCGAGCTCCTCCACCTCGTGCAGACGGTCGATCAGGTAGTCGAGCATCGGCCGCTCCGCGAGCGGGAGCAGCATCTTGGGGATCGAGTCGGTGAGCGGCCGGAGCCGTGTGGCGTACCCGGCCGCCAGGATCAACGCCTGCACCGAGGGCCTCTCCCCCGTTAAGTCCCTTCGTCCCACGAGGCCAGGTACTTCTCCTGCTCGGGCGTCAGCTCGTCCTTGTCGATCCCCATCGTCGCCAACTTCAGCTTCGCGATCTCGGTGTCGATCTCCTCGGGCACGTCGTAGACCTTGCGCTCGAGCGACGCGGCGTTCTCGACGATGAACTCGGCCGAGAGAGCCTGGTTCGCGAACGACATGTCCATGACCTGCGCCGGGTGACCTTCGGCCGCGGCGAGGTTGACGAGCCGGCCGTCGGCGAGCAGGTACAGGCGCCGCCCGTCCTCGAGCAGGAACTCGTCGACGAACTGCCGGGCCTCGCGGCTCTCGGTGGCCATGCCGCGTAGCGCCGGGATGTCGATCTCGACGTTGAAATGGCCCGTGTTGGCGAGGATCGCGCCGTCCTTCATCGTCTCCATGTGCTCCTGGCGGATGACGCCCTTGTCGCCGGTCGCGGTCACGAAGATGTCGCCCACCTCGGCCGCCTTCGCCATCGGGAGCACCTCGAACCCGTCCATAACCGCCTCGAGGGCCTTCAGCGCGTCGACCTCCGTGACGATCACGTGGGCGCCCATGCCCTTCGCCCGGGTCGCAAGCCCGCGGCCGCACCAGCCGTAGCCCGCGACGACGAACTTCGATCCGGCGAGCAGCTTATTCGTCGCTCGAATGATCCCGTCGACCGTCGACTGGCCCGTGCCGTAGCGGTTGTCGAACAGGTGCTTCGTGTTCGCCTCGTTGACGGCGATGATCGGGAAGCCGAGCGCCCCGTCACGCTCCAGGGCCTTCAGCCGGATCACGCCCGTCGTCGTCTCCTCGGTGCCGCCGATCACGTCGCCGAGTTGCTCGCGCCGGTGCGCGTGGAGCACGCCGATCACGTCGGCGCCGTCGTCCATCGTGATCTGCGGCTTGTGGTCGACCGCGGCCTCGATGTGCTGGTAGTACGTGTCGTTGTCCTCGCCCTTGATCGCGAAGACGGACACGTCGAACTCCTCGACGAGCGCCGCCGCGACGTCGTCCTGCGTCGACAGCGGGTTCGACGCGCACAGGACGACGTCGGCACCCCCCGCCTTCAGCGTCCGGGCGAGGTTCGCGGTTTCGGTCGTGACGTGCAGACAGGCCGCGATGCGGTAACCGGCGAGCGGCTCCTCGCTCTCGAAGCGCTCGCGGATCGCGGCGAGCACCGGCATGTTCCGGTCTGCCCACTCGATCCGCCTGCTTCCTTCGCCCGCGAGGGCGAGGTCCTTCACATCGTGTCGTCGTGTCGTGGCCATCAGCCCTCTTCTCCCTTGAGTCGATTTCTCATGCGACGAGCAGCCGCTCGTGCTTTCGCTGTTCCCAGTCGAGCGCGTCGACGCCGCGTCCGTGCAGCCAGGTCTCCAGCTCGGCGCGGAGCTCGGGCTCACGCCTGAGCCGGGCGGCGAACACGACCTCGTCCAGATCGACGCCGAAGCGCCGCCGCAGCTTGCGGAGGGACCGTAGCTGGTTCAGCTCGCGCAGGCCGTACGACCGATAGCCGGCGCGCGTCCGCTCGGGGACGACGAGCCCGGTCGCTTCGAGGTAGCGGAGCATCCTCGGCGACCAGCCCGTGCTCTTGGCGGCTTCGCCGACGCGCATCGGCTAGACCTTAACACAAGTGTGTCAGGGTTCGACGCGGCCGTAGTTGTCCTCGAGCCTCACGACGTCCTCGAGATGAGGGGTCGAGACCTCGATGATCGTCGTGTCCTCGAGGGCGGTCACCCGGTGGATCGTGCCCGGGCGCATCCGGAACGCCGCTCCGGCGCTCACGACCTCGGTGTTCGGCATCTTGTCGCCCGGATTGCCCATCTCGATCTTCGCCCGGCCGGAGTGGATCAGCCACGATTCGTCCTTCACGCGGTGGAACTGGAGGCTGAGCGACTCGCCGGCCTTCACGAACAGGATCTTCCCGCAGTAGTCGTCGGTTAGCGCCCAGATCAGCTCGTAGCCCCAGGGCTTGTCGACCTTCGTCGGGTCGATTCCGAACTCGGACAGCTCGCCGAAGTTGGGAGAGGTCAGGTGCTCGGTCATGTTCGTGCCGCCTCCGTCAGCCAGTCGGGGTGCGCCCGCAGATGGTCGTCCGCGACGCGCAGGTCCTTCGGTGTGTTCACTGTCAGCCACAGCCCTGCGTGGCGGTGGGCGTAGAGCTTGCCCTCCGTCGCGAGCTCCGGCAAGGTCGTCGACTCGTGGTCGCCCTTCTCCGGGAGACGCGCGAGCGCCTCGTCGTCGAAGACGTTGACGCCAGCGTGCGCCCAGAACGGGAGCTGGGGCGAGTCCTGGAAACCGTTCACTCGGTCGTCGTCGTCGATGTCGACGACCCCGAACGCCGTCGGCAGCGGGGCGACGACGATCGTCGCCGCGGCGCCGTGCTCGTTGTGCGCGGCAAGCAGCGCGGCGAGGTCGACGTCGATCAACTCGTCGCCGTTCAGGACGTACAGGGGGCCCGTCTCCTCCCGTGACTGGACGGCCAGGCGAAGCCCTCCCCCACGCCCCAGCGGCTCCGTTTCGGGGACGGTCACGACCTCGGGGCCGATACCGGACAGCTCGGTCTCGAAGACGTCCTCGTTGCCCGCTGCGCAGCTGACGATGACGCGCTCGACGCCCACGGCCTGCAGCTGAGACACCTGATAGGCCGCGAGCGGCCGCCCCGCGATCGGGACGAGCGGCTTCGGACGGCCCTCCGCCGCGTCGCCGAGCCGTTCGGCCTTGCCGCCCGCGATGAGCACTGCTTCCACCGGGCGATTCTCTCAGGCCCGGCCGATGCCCGCATAGGCGAACCCGGCCGCGCGGGCGGCTTCTGCGTCGAGGAGGTTCCGGCCGTCCACGATCAGCGGCGTCCGCATCGACTCGCGCACCTCCGCCGAGACGATCTGCAGCACCTCGGGCCATTCGGTCACCACGACTGCGGCATCTGCGTCGCGCACGGCCTCCGCCGGCGATGGCCGGATGACAACGCCGTCGAGCTTAGGATGGCCCGCGACCACGGGATCCCAGGCGCGCACCTCGGCCCCCTCCTCACGCAGCAGGTCGGCGAGGACGAGCGACGGCGCCTCGCGCATGTCGTCCGTGTTCGGCTTGAACGCGAGCCCGAGGAGCGCGATCCGCTTGCCCTCCAGCTCGCCGAGCCTGGACTTCAGCTTTGCGACGACGCGCTTGGGCTGCTCCTCGTTGACCGTGATCACCGAGTTCAGCAGGTGAAACGTGTAGTCATTCGAGCCGGCGAGCAGCTTGAGGAACGACACATCTTTGGGGAAGCACGAGCCGCCGTAGCCGATCCCCGGCCGCAGGTAGCTCGAGCCGATCCTCCGGTCGAGCCCCATGCCTTCGATGACCTCGTCGACGTTCGCGCCGACGGCCTCGGAGACGTTCGCGATCTCGTTCGCGAAGCTGATCCGCGTGGCGAGGAACGCGTTCGAGGCGAGCTTGATCATCTCGGCCGAGGCGACGCTCGTGCGCACGAGCGGCGCATCGAACCCCTCGTAGAGCGCAGCGATCCGGTCCCCGTGCTCGTCGTCGAACGAGCCGACCACGATCCGGTCCGGGTGCACGAAGTCCTCGATCGCGCGCCCTTCCGAGAGGAACTCGGGGTTGGAGACATAGCCAACCTCGCGGCCGAGCTCCGCACGTATCCGCTCCCCCGTGCCGACCGGCACGGTGCTCTTCATGACGAGCGTCGCGCCCGCGGGACGGCCGAGGTCCTCGACGACAGACCACACCGGCGCAAGGTTCGCCTCACCCGACGGCGACAGCGGAGTGTCGACGCACGCAAAGAAAATTGCCGTCGCCGCCTTCAACTCGTCCAGCTCGAGCGTGAACGTCAGTCGCTCGCGGTTGCGTTCGATCAGGTCGGCGATGCCCTTCTCGTGGAACGGCACTTTGCCCGCGTTCAGCGCCTCCACCTTCTCGGGCGCGATGTCTCTGACGACCACGTCGTGGCCGAGCTCGGCGAAGCACGCGCCCGTGACGAGGCCGACCCACCCGGCCCCGAAGACGCCGAGGGGCGGCTTCTCAGCGTTCACGCGGGCAAATCTACTTGTGGAGCGGGCGCAGGCCCTTGGCGATCGCGAGCATCGTCTCGTTCGACATCGAGTCGAGAAGCGTGTTCACGACCCAGTAGCTCGCACCGCCGGCCCTGAGCACGACCATGTGCAGGTGCGGCCCGTTGAAGTAGAAGTCGTACTGGCGGCCCTTGATCACCTGGCTCAGGTTCTTGTCGGAGAGCGCGGGCGCGTCGTTCCAGTCCGTCTCCTGGATGCCCCAGTACTCGTTGCCGCTCTTCGCGAAGGTGAAGCGGACGGCCTTGCCCTTGTCGAGCTTGTAGACCCGGTACGGGACCTCGGTGCTGAGGGTCGATGTGCGCTCGAGCACGGTCGGGATCTGCAGCGGGAAACCGACCTTCCACGCCGCGGCGGCGCGGACGACCGGGAGCATGTCCGCCTTGCCGGACCTGACGTACGGCGGCTGCTTCGGCGGGGTCCGGTCGACCGGGGTCGGCGTCAACTCGCCGGAGAAGGTCTGGCCGACGACGACGAGCAGCATCGCAGTGTTGCGGAGGGTCTGGAGTGCGCTGTTGTGCTTCGGCATCGGATGGATCTCCGACGAGTTGAAGAGCGCGGCGACCCGCTCGGCGGCGCGCTTCGCCTTCGGTCTCGCCGTGTAGAAGATCTGCGTCCTGAACGTGCGCGACCAGCGGCCGGGAGCGTTCGCCTGGAAGCCGTCCGGCGGTCCGAGCATCCGGTAGCCCTTCTGGCCGAGCAGATAGCTCGTGTTCGCGGCCGCGCCCGGCTTCCCGTTGCCGTTCAGCGCGACGATCGACACGCTCCTCGGGCTCGGGCCGTTCTTCGAGTGCAGCTTGCGTCCCGTGGCCGCCGCCGTCGCCTTCTCGGGCGCCTCGACGTCCGGGTGCAGGAACTCCTGGACCGCGGCCTGGATGTTCGACGGGTCGGTGTGCAGCTCGTTCGTGCCCGTGATCCCGTCGATCTTGACCTGGACGAAGTTCCCGGCGGGCAGCCCGTAGGCGAAGAACGCGTAGTTGAGAAGCGTCTTGCCGGAGATCTCGCCGCTCTGCTGGCCGATCTCGACGTTGTTCCGCATCACCTTGAACAGCTTCGGAACCGTCCTCGGGTTCGTCCAGTTGTGGTTGACCGCCTGCTTGACGGCCTTCACGAACAGCTGCTGGCGGGCCAGGCGGAAGAGATCCGAGTCGGTGTGGCGGTAGCGGACGAAATCGAGCGCCTGCCAGCCCTTGAGCTTCTGGTAGCCGGGCCAGAGGTTGATCGTGGCGTAGATGCCCCCGGTCGGGTTGTAGTAACGGCGGTCGATGTCCATCCAGACGCCGCCGAGCTTGTCGACGATGTCGCGGAAGCCCTGGAAATTGACCGTGATCAGGTAGTGGATCGGGAGGTTCGTCAGCGAGCGCACGGTCTCGAGCGTTCCGGCCGGCCCGCAGAACGAGTACGCCGCGTTGATGCGGCCGACGTACGTCCGCCCGTCGGGGCAGCGCCCGTCGACGATCAGGTCACGCGGGAACGAGAGCAGCGAGATCGTGTTCGTGGTCGGGTCGGCGCGCAGGAGCATGACCGTGTCGGAGCGCGAGGGCGCGTTGCCGTCGCCGGGCCGGTGGTCGTACCCGATCAGGAGCGCGTTCGCGGGCTCGCCCGGAATCGCGTGGTTGAGGCTCTTGGCGGCCTTCGCCGTCTGGACCGAGCGCGGCGCGAAGGCATGCGCGTTCTCGTCCGTGTAGATGTACGCGCCGCCCGCGACTCCGAGGACCGCCGCGACGACGAGCGCGACGAGGATGAAGAAGATCAGCCCCACGGTCCGCAGCGCGCCGCGGCGCTTCTCGGGCTGCTTGTACCGCGTGAACGGAGTCTGGACGTCCGGCGGGAGAACGGCTCGGCCGTTTCCGTTGCCGCCTGCTGCTCGGCCGATTCCTCGCTTGAGAGTGGTCCGCACGGGTTCTAGAAACAACGCGAACGCCGTCCGGCGTCCGCAGATGAGAATAGCCGACTCCGCGGCTAGTTCGATCGGTTCTCCGTACCTCCTACTCCTTGTAACAGTCTGTTACTAGGAGTTCGTGGAGCCGGCGTGGGCGCGGTTCAGCGACTCCTCCGCGAGGCGCGTGCCCTCGACCATGTTGCGGAGCTTCTCGTAGGCGACGTCCCAGCTGCGCGTCCGCAGGCCGCAGTCCGGGCAGACGTGGATCCGCGCGGGGTCGCCGAAGACGTCGACCGCGTACAGGATCCTGTCGCGCACGAGCTCTGGCGACTCGATGAAGTCCGTGTGGATGTCGAGCACGCCGAGCCCGAGGATCGGGTCGTACGGTAGGTCGCGCCACTTGGAGATGACCTCGTAGCCGGGGCGCTCCGCGCCTGACGTGCCGAGCTCGGTCGTGTCGTAGTTCGCGAAGCCGACGCAGTACTGGCGGCACCCGCCCATGCCCTCGATCGCCGGGAAGAAGAGGTCGTAGTCCGAGAAGCAGAGGTGGGTCGAGAAGAAGCAGTCGAGGCCCTCGACGGAGACGTTGAAGCTCTCGACGAAGATGTCGAGCTCGTCCTCCTCGGTCGACGCGCCCGGCTCGTCGATCTGGATCCACGTCGCGCCGAGTGCGATCAGGGCCTCGAGGTTCGGCCGGATGATGTTGCGCGCGATGTCGAGCGTCAGCTGGCGGCGCGCGTCGACCTCGTCCTGCCTGGACAGGCCTCCGCCGAGGCGGCCCGTCTTCGGCAGATGGTGCTCGTCGTACGACCAGACGGCGAGCGTGTACGCGCCGGTGATCGGGATCTTCAGCTCGTGCTTCGCAGCCGACTTGAGGAACGAGAACTCGTCGTTGTGGTACGGCTCGCGCATCGAGACGGGGCCGACCGCGGCCGACTTCGAGTAGTACTTGTTGTCGAACGAGCGGATCGTCCCGCGGGGCTCGAAGCCGTTCGAATGGGCGATCGCCCACGCGTACATCTCGCTGCGCTGTTGCTCGCCGTCCCAGATCACGTCGACGCCTGCTGCTTCCTGGAGCCGCAGGCAGTAGCGGCTCGACCAGCGCGCGATCTCGTCGGGGTCCCGATCGTCCTGGTGGAGGAGCTCGATCAGCTGCTCGTGCCCGTCGACCTCGAGCTTCTCGCCCCAGGCCCGCGCGTGCTCGACGTCGCTCTCCTCGAGGGGCTTGCCCGCGGACGTCTTGACGAGCCACGGCGGCTTGGCGAGCGACCCCACCTCGTGCGTCAGAAACTTGATGTCGCCGTTCGAGCTCATGCTGCAGCCTCCGTCTTCGCCTGGCCGAGCCGCGCCAGCTTCTCGCGCGCGACCGCTTCTGAAACGTACTGCAGGTCCCCGTTCGGGACGAGCGCGATCTCCTCGACGCCGCGCTCGCGGAGCTGTCCTGCGAACGAGGCGATCTCCGCCGGGTCCTCCGGGACCGAGCTGCGTGCATCGAGCACTCCCGCGAGGAGCGTCTTGCCGAAGCCCTGTGGGACAGAGCTCGCCTTCGTCGCGTAGAAGTCGACGCCGATCGCGTCCACGGGCAGGTCGGCGAGACCCTGCTCGAACAGCCGGTCCGCGCTGCCGAAGGTCACCCAGAGCGCGAGCTTCGGCCCGCCTCCGAGCTTCTCGAGCGCTGCGGCGAGCCCGTCCAGGCCGCCGTTCTCGGCGCGCGCCAGGAACGGCTCCTCGAGCACGACCAGGTCGGCGTCGAGCGAGTCGATCTGCGGCTTGAGGACGCCTGCGGCCAGCGAGGCCGGCTCGACGCCGGTGCCGTGGGCGAGCGCGAAGGGCGACGGCAGCGTCACGAGCCGCGGGCCGGGTAGCGGGACGATGTAGCCGGCGTTCAGCGGCTGGGACAGCTTCGGAGCCTCGCCGGCGGCGCTCGGAGCACGGTAGAACGTGTTCGTGTCCAGGAAGCGGGTGAGCGCGCCCTGCTCCAGTCCGTCCGCCGCCTCGACGATCGGCCGGAAGACGTCCTGCCAGCGGAGCATCCCGTCCGCGAGCAGGTCGAGCTTCGCGGACTGCTGGACCGAGACGAGCTCACCGAGATCCCGCTCGACCAGCTCGTCGACCGCCTCCGGGCTTGTGCGCCCGCGATCGAGGTCGCGCGTCGCCTGGACGAGCTCCTCCGAGCGCGGGTAGATCCCCGGAGCGAAGGCTTGTAACACAGTGTTACTTGGCTCAGCCACGGCCACCCACCGCCAGCTGGTTCTCGGCGTGCCTGATGCGCTGCTCGATCTGCCAGCGGTCCGCGTCGGACTCGCCGCGCTCGATCCGCTCCAGCTCGGCTTGCGCCGCCTCGAGCTGCTCACGGGCACGCGCATCGTCGATCTCCTTCGCGTCGACGGCGTCGTCGACGAGCGCCAGCGCGCGGTCCTGCTCGACCTTGAAAAACCCGGGGCCGGTGGCGAACTCGCGCACCTCCGCGCCGCGCGTCACGTGCACGCGGGTCGAGCCGGCCTTGAGCATGGCGATCAGCGGCGCGTGCCTGGCCAGGACGCCGATCTCCCCGTCGGCGCCGGGCACGATCAGCATCTCGACCTCGCCCTCGAAGACAGGCCCGTCGGGCGTGACGAGCGAAACGTCGAAGGTCGCCATCTACGCGGGAACGGGCTCCGGCTCGGGCTCTTCCTCGGCCGGCTGCTCCTCGGGCTGCTGCTCCGGCTGCTGCTCGCCGCGACCCTTCGCGACCGCCTGGTCGATGCCGCCGACCATGTAGAACGCCTGCTCCGGCAGGTCGTCGTGCTTGCCCTCGAGGATCTCGTTGAAGCCCTTGATCGTCTCCTCGAGCGACACGTACTCGCCGGGCGTCCCCGTGAACTGCTCGGCGACGAAGTTCGGCTGCGACAGGAACCGCTGGATCCTGCGCGCGCGGCCCACGATCAGCTTGTCCTCGTCGGTCAGCTCGTCCATGCCGAGGATCGCGATGATGTCCTGGAGGTCCTTGTAGCGCTGGAGCACCTCCTGCACCCGCGTCGCCGTCGAGTAGTGCTCGTCGCCGACGATGTCGGGCTGGAGCGCCCGCGAGAACGAGGCCAGGGGGTCCATCGCCGGGTAGATGCCCTGCTCGACGATCGAGCGCTCGAGCACGACCGAGGAGTCGAGATGGGCGAAGACGCTCGCCGGGGCCGGGTCGGTGTAGTCGTCGGCCGGCACGAAGATCGCCTGGATCGACGTCACCGAGCCTTTCTGGGTCGACGTGATCCGCTCCTGGAGCTGGCCCATCTCGGTGCTGAGCGTCGGCTGGTAGCCGACCGCGCTCGGCATGCGGCCGAGCAGCGCGGACACCTCGGAGCCGGCCTGGACGAAGCGGAAGATGTTGTCGATGAACAGCAGGACGTCCTGGCCCTCGTCGCGGAAGTACTCGGCCATGGTCAGCGCCGACAGGCCGACGCGCAGGCGGGCGCCGGGCGGCTCGTTCATCTGCCCGTAGACGAGCGCGACCTTGTCGATCACGCCCGCTTCCTGCATCTCGAGCCAGAGGTCGTTGCCCTCGCGTGTCCGCTCCCCGACGCCCGAGAAGACGGAGACGCCGGCGTGTTGCATGGCGACGTTGTGGATCAGCTCCTGGATGAGGACGGTCTTGCCGACTCCGGCACCGCCGAACAGGCCGACCTTGCCGCCGCGGACGAACGGGGCGATCAGGTCGATGACCTTGATCCCGGTCTCGAAGACCTCGATCTTCGGCGACAGGTCGCGGAAGGCGGGCGGATCCCGGTGGATCGGCCAGCGCTCGACACCGTCGGTCGGCGCCGGCTGCTCGTCGACCGGCTCGCCGATCACGTTCCAGAGCCGACCGAGCGTCGTTGCGCCGACGGGGACCGTGATCGGCCCTCCCAGGTCGACGACGTCGACACCTCGTGCGAGGCCGTCGGTCGAGTCCATCGCGACGGCGCGGACGCGGTCGTCGCCGAGGTGCTGCTGCACCTCGGCGATCAGGTCGTTGCCGTCCACCGTGATTCGGAGGGCGCTGTAGATCTCGGGGAGGTCGTCCGGGAAGAGCGCGTCGATGACGACGCCCTTGACTTCGATCACTTTGCCGACGTTTTGACCCTGCGTTTGCTCAGGCATGCGTCTCCTGGAGAGGTGGTTCCGGTGTCGTGCCGGCGCGGCGATGGAGCCGCCCGCTCAGCGCCCTGAGTCTAGCGAAGCGCTGGCGCGATCGTCCTCGATCCCCCAGGAGGTTGGCCTTGCGCATGTCGTCCTCGATCGCCGCCACCCGGGAGGCGTGGTCGAGGCTTCAGACGTGCGAGGTGACGAGCGAAGGGAACACCGTTCCGAACAGTACCCCGCGGACGTCTCCTGGAGGCGCTACCGCTTGCCGATGACCGGCCCGCCGTGCAGCGAGCTGTGCCCGGCACCGGTGAGTCGCACCGGGCTGGAGCCGACGGCGCTCGCGAGCGCGCCCGCCGTCGACAGGTTCATCGTGTCGACCGAGGCGAGGTGCGAGCTCACGCTGTCCAGGCCTCCGGCGTCGCCGACCGGTCGCGTGCGGAGATCCGACGACGCGAGGATGCTGCCGAGGCCGACGACGGTGACCGCCATCGCCGCGACTGCCGGCGCGAGCCGCAGCCCGATCCGGCGGCGTCGCAGCCGTCCGATCTGGATGGGCCGCTCGAGGCGATCGGGCGGAGCCGTTCGCAGCAGCTCGGTGAACCCGCCGATCGATGCGGCGAACTCCCTGCAGGACGCGCAGTCCGCGAGATGCGCGCTCAGGAGGACGTGCTCGAACCTCGACAGCTCCCCGTCGAGGTCGGCGGTCGCCCATTGGCGGGCGCGGTCACAGGCTCCGTGAATAGTTCTCACAGTAGTTCTGACGGCGGCTCACACCTGAAAGTTAGTCACTCAGAAGAGTGAGTGTCGAGTGTCGATGGCCGCTCCCAGCGCGATCAGGATCAGGCCGAGCGCGATGAAGATCGCCGAGTTGTTGATCGTCTCGTGCTGTTCGGTGAGAGTCGCCCAGCGCAGGCGCCGGTCGCCGGCGCCCGGAATCGGGAGCACCGTCGGCCCGACCGTGTCTTCGCCCTTCACCCGTGCGGGGCCACGGTTGCCGACGAAGAAGCCGACGACGAGGAGGAAGCAGCCGACGAGGTAGAAGCCCAGCGTGAGCGAGCGGTTGATGCTGGATCCGGCCAGGAGCCCCAGGATCAGGGACAGGACAACGGTCACGCTCACGGCCAGCACGGTCACGAAAGCGAGCCGGCGGAGAGCCGCAACCAGCATTCCGTGAAGCTACGCCTCGACCGGCTCCTCGTGCGGCTCGGCCGTTCCGCGCCGACGCATCTCCGCCGCGGTCATCGGCCAGCGCTCGAGCGGGTAGTGGCACTTCGCCAGGTGGCCGTCGCCGAACGGATAGAGCTGCGGCTCTTCGACGTCGCAGTGCCCCTCGACGAAGCGCGGGCAGCGCGGATGGAACCGGCACGCGGACGGCGGGTTGACCGGGCTCGGGACATCGCCCTCGAGCACGATCGACTCGCGGGCACGACCGCGCTCTGGATTCGGGATCGGAACCGCCGACAGCAGCGCGCCCGTGTACGGGTGCTTCGGCTCGCGGTAGAGCACGTCCCGGCTCGCGACCTCCGAGACCTGCCCCAGGTACATGACCATCACGCGATCCGAGATGTGCCGCACGACGTTCAGGTCGTGTGCGATGAAGACGTAGGTCAGCCCGAAGTCGTCCTGGAGGTCCTTGAGCAGGTTGAGGATCTGCGCCTGGACGGACACGTCCAACGCGGACACCGGCTCGTCGCAGACGATCAGCTTCGGGTTCACGGCCAACGCCCGGGCGACGCCGATCCGCTGGCGCTGCCCTCCTGAGAACTCGTGCGGGAACCGGTTGTAGTGCTCGGGGTTGAGCCCGACCACCTCGAGCAGCTCCTGGACGCGCGTCTTGACCTCGGAGGGGGTTCCCAGCTTGTGCACCTCGAGCGGCTCGCCGACGGTGAAGCCGACCCGCTTGCGCGGGTTGAGGGACGCGTACGGGTCCTGGAAGATCATCGTCATCTCGCGCCGGATCGGACGCATGCCGGCCCGCGAGACGTGCGTGATGTCCCGCCCCTCGAACAAAATCCTGCCGGCCGTCGTCTCGAGCAGGCGCACGATGCAGCGCGCGAGCGTCGACTTCCCACAGCCGGACTCGCCGACGATGCCGAGCGTCTCGCCGGGATTGATGCTGAACGAGACGCCGTCGACCGCCTGAACTTGCGCGATCGCCTTCTGGAAGATGATTCCACGCGTTATCGGGAAGTACTTCTTCACGCCGTCGACGACGAGCAACTCGTCGCCGTGGAGCTCCATCTGTCCGTTCGAACCCTGCTCGGACGCCACCTAGCGAGCCTCCGCAATCGTGGTTTCGACCAGCCTGGTCCCCTCGCGATCCTTCGTCTCCTGGTCCAGATGGCAGGCCTGGAGATGGGTCGGGTCGCGCTCGGTCGCCACGAGCGGGGGATCGGTCGTGCGGCAGACGCCCATCACGTACGGGCAGCGCGGATGGAAGCGGCAGCCGCTCGGCGGCCGGAGCAGCGACGGCGGCTGGCCGGGGATCTGGACAAGCCGGTCGGTGTCGACCTCGAGGCGCGGGAGCGAGCCCATCAGGCCCCAGGTGTACGGGTGCTGCGGCCGGTTGAACAGGTCGTGCACGTCCGCATGCTCGACGACCTTGGCCGCATACATGACGACCACTTCGTCGGCCGTCTCCGCGACGACTCCGAGGTCGTGCGTGATCATGATGATCGCGCTCCCGAAGTCCTCCTGGAGCCGCTTCATCAGATTCAGGATCTGCGCCTGCGTCGTCACGTCGAGCGCGGTCGTCGGCTCGTCGGCGATCAGCAGGTCGGGGTCGTTGATCAGTGCCATCGCGATCATCACGCGCTGGCGCATGCCGCCCGAGAACTGATGCGGATAGTCGTCGATCCGCGCCTCCGCCTTCGGGATCCCGACTGCCTTCAGGAGCTCGAGCGCGCGGGCCTTCGCGACCCGCACGGTGACGTCACGGTGCAGTTGGACAGCCTCGACGAGCTGCTTCCCGATCGTGTGCACCGGGTTCAGCGACGTCATCGGATCCTGGAAGATCATCGACATCTCGTCGCCGCGGATCTTGCGCAGCTCGCTCGGCTTGGCCCCGAGCAGGTTTCTGCCCTTCCACAGCGCCTCGCCGCTCGACGTCGTAGTCCGCCGGGCGTTCAGCCCCATGATGGTGAGGCACGTGACGCTCTTCCCGGAGCCGGACTCGCCGACGATGCCGAGCGTCTGGCCCTTCTCGACGGAGAACGAGACACCGTCGACTGCCGTGACGATGCCGTCCTCGGTCTTGAAGGACGTGCGTAGGTCCTTGACTTCGAGCAGAGCCATATGAGAGGCCGCTTAGCTTAGCCGGATTCGTGGGTCGATCCAGGCGTACAACAGATCGACGATCAGGTTGAAGAAGAGAATCGCGATCGTGGCGAACACGACCACGCCCTCGACGATCGCCAAATCGTCGTTGCCGAGAGCGACGACCACCGTTCTGCCCAGCCCCGGAAGCTGATACACGGTCTCGGTGAAGATCGCTCCGCCGAGCGCCACGCCGATGTCCATTCCGAGCATCGTGACGACCGGCAGGAGCGCGTTCCGAAGCACGTGCGAGAAGAGAATCCGCTGCTCGGGAGCTCCCTTCGCCCGGGCCGTGCGCACGTAGTCCTCGTTCAGGGTCTCCATCACGTTGGCCCTGATCATGCGGACGTAGAGCGCCGCGAACAGAATGGCGAACGTCATCCAGGGCAGGATCATGTGGTAGGCCCACTGCGCCGGACCGCCGGGCTCGCCGGAGCCCGCGGGCGCGCCGAAGAAGTTCGCGTAGTCCGCAATCGGCGTGAGGTGCCACCTGACGCCGAAGAAGTACGAGAAGATCAGCCCGATCCAGACCGGGTGCGCCGACACGCCGATCAGGACGAAGACCATCGCCGCTCTGTCGATCAGAGATCGCGGCCGTAATGCCGAGAAGATCCCCACGGAGAGGCCGATGATCATCCACAGGACCGCGCCGCCGAAGACGAGCGACGCCGTCACGGGTGCCGCCATCTTGATCTTCTCGTTGATGCTCTGGCCCGTCGAGTAGGACGTGCCCAGGTCCTGGTGGACGACGAGCCGATTGAGAAATCTGTAGTACTGAACCAAGACGGGCTTGTCGAGCCCCAGCTTCTCGGTCGCGGTCTTGAGGCAGGCCGGGCTCGCCTGGTCGCCTCCGCACATCGCGCGCGCCGGGTCGTTGGGCGCCATGAAGAAGATCACGAACGTGACGAACGTGATCACGAGAAAGAGGAACATCGCCCACAAGATCCGCCTGATCAGATATCTGAACACCTGTCTCCTCCTCCTCTGGTGCGCCGGCCGGAAATCCTATCTCAGTCTCTTCACAAACACGTGGGGCGCCGGTCGAAACCGGCGCCCCACGATTGTTACTGGCTCGGTTAGAGCCTCCTTACTTCAGGGCCATCGCGGGGATGCTCCAGTCCTGGTAGATCCCCTGGTAGACGAGCCCCTTCGGGTTGATCTTGTTCGAGAAGAAGTACCTGTTGTTGTACGTCCTCTCGATCGCCATCGGAGCAGCCTTGTTCATGATGTCGAGGTCAAGCTGGCCGTAGACCTTGAGGCGCTTCGGTCCGACGAGCTTGGCCGCGTTGGCCATCCGGGCGTTCCACTTCGAGCTGTTGAAGTAGGAGTAGTTGACGTTGTTGTCAGCCTGAATGCTCGGGCCGTACAGGAGGATGTTGATCCAGTCGTACGGGTCCGGGTAGTCAGAGCACCAGCCCATCGAGACGCCCATGTCGGCATCGGTGCCCTTGTGGCCCATTGCCGTGTAGATGTCTCCGCCTGAGTACGGCTTCATGTTGATGTTGCCGTTGCTGAACCCGAGGTTGACCAGGTCCTGCTTGACGATCTGGGCCTGGGCGGGGTTCGTCGTCCCGGACGAGCGGTAGAAGACCGTGATCTTCCCGTCCCGCAGGTGCGTCCGGGCGAGGCTCCTCGCCTTGGTCATGTTCTGCTTGTAGATGCTGACGTTCCTCCAACCGGGGACACCCGGGTTGAAGAGGTGCGTCCAGGGCTGACCGGCATACGGGCCAGCCTGGGCCACGTACGGCTTGCGGCTGATCGCGTAGTTGACGGCCTGCCGCAGAGGCAGGTTGTTCTTGAACAGGCTGTTCGCCGTGTTCATGGGCAGGTAGCCCGTGCAGTTGACCGGCTTCGTCCAGAAGCGGGTCTTGTTGACGCCGTACTGGCTGGCGACACCCTGCACTTCGGCTGCCGGCAGCGGGCCCTCGTCGAGCTCATTCGCCTTGACCTGGTTGAACCCGGTCTGCTCGTTGAGGTTCCACTTGTAGTCGAGGCCGGCGATGTTCCGCGGCCGCGTGCGGCCCGGGCCCGGCTTCCAGTACTTGTTCTGCCTGAGCTGAGTCAGGTCGTCTGGAGCGTTCCGGGACATGTAGTACGGGCCTGCGGACGGCAGGTCGTTGCCCGACACGTTCACGATTTCCTTCGTGAGCGGGATCTTCGACGATGTCGCCTGGAAGAACGGCATGGTGATCTTCGCCATGAACGTTCCGTCGCCCCTGGTCAGGTTGACCGTGAGCTTGTTGCCCTTGACCTGGACACCGGAGACGTTGGTGCCGTTTCCAGCATTGACCGCCGCGGCGCCGACGATGTTCGTGCCCGTCGGGTCCGTGATGAACTGTGCGCCTGGCGACGCGAGGTCATGGTTGGCCGTGCGGTTGATGGCGTACTTGAAGCTGTTCGCCGTCACCGCAGTGCCGTCACTGAACTTGAAGCCCTTCCGGATGAAGAACGTGTACTTCTTGCCACCGTTTCCGACGGTGAACCTAGAAGCGACCTCGGGGACGAGCTTGCTGCCCGCCGGGCCGGACTTGTCCGGATAGTTGTAGAGCTTCGCTGCGGTCGCGTATTCGAGCCACCACGCAGTGGTGATGTAGGCGAGCTGCGGGTCAACCTGGACCGAAGCCCCGGTCGTTCCCGCTCTCCAGATCCCGCCCTTCTTGAGCGCGCCGGCGTTCCCCGCCGCGCTTGCAAAGCTCGATGCGACTAGAAGGCTTGCCCCAGTTACGAGCATCGCAACCGAGAGCCAGAGCCGTCTGTGCATGCGGATTTCTCCTTTCCGTGAACTCGAGCCAGGGCTGCCCCGACCCGGGACGGGCCTCTCCCCGTCCACAGCATGAGACGCCGTGCGCGGAGTTTGGTTAGTTCGCGGGGTTACGAGAGGAGCGCGGCCGGCTCAGCGGCCGGAGGAACGCGGATCGAACGCATCCCTGAGGCCGTCGCCCAGGAGGTTGAACGCCAGCGTCGTCAGCAGCACGGCCAGGCCGGGCCAGACCATGAGCAACGGCCGCGTCGTGTAGTACTCGGGCGCGGTCGAGAGGAGATTGCCCCAGCTCGGGACATCGATGGGGATGCCGACGCCCAGGAACGACAGGCCGGCCTCGAACAGCACGTAGCTGGCCACGATCAGCGTCGAGTAGACGATCATCGGCGCGATCAGGTGCGGAAGAACGTGCGAGCGGATGATCCTCGTGTCGCTGGCGCCGATCATCCTTGCGGCCTCCACGTACTCCTTCTCGCGGATCGAGAGCACCTGTGCCCGCATGATCCTGGCCGGATAGAACCAGCCGAAGATGCTGAAGATCAGAACGAGCGTGATCACCCCCGGAGGGAAGATCCCTCCTAACGTGATCGCGTTCAGCCGCGGGCCGATCGTGGCCGCGAGCGCGATCACGAACAGCAGCAGCGGGAACGCCATCGTGATCTCAGTCAGCCGCGAGATGACCGTGTCGGTCGTCCCGCGGAAGTAGCCCGCAGACGCGCCGAGGATGACCCCGATGATCATCACCCCGATCGTCGACAGCAGGGCGACCTCGAGCGAGACGCGCGCCCCGTACAGGAGGCGCAGGAACTCGTCCTGGCCGAGCCTGTTCGACGCGCCGAGGACCATGACGTCATGGCCCTGGGTGTAGGGGTTGACGAAATGCGTCATCGGGCCCGCCGGCAGCAGGCTCGGAATCTCGACGACCGCCGGAACCGCCGCGAAGATGTCGTTCGGCCCGTGCCCGACGTAGTGCTTGGCCAGGGGCGCACCGACGAACGCGACGAAGATCAGGAAGACGATGAAGAACGCGCTGACGATCGCGACCTTGTCGCGCCTGAAGCGGATCCAGACGAGTTCCCAGTAGCCACGCGCCTTGACCGCCTCGACGTCACCGATCTCGCCGCCGCCTTCGGCCGCCACGGCGGCGCCGAGGCCGGCGGCACCAGAAACGACGACTTGGTCTTGATCGCGTTGGGACATTGTTAAGGGCGCTGAAGTATATGACGCGCGCGAGGACCAGAAAGTTTGTCAGACGGCGAGCGCGTCTGAACGTTTCACCCGGCTACGCGGATCAGGCCGTCAGCGCATCTGCGCCCGCGACCACTTCCAGGATCTCCTGCGTGATCTCGGCCTGCCGGGCGCGGTTCATCTGCAGGGTCAGGCTGTCGATCAGCTCGCCGGCGTTCTTCGACGCGTTGCGCATCGCGGTCATGCGCGCGCCCTGCTCGGAGGCCGCGGACTCGAGCAGCGCGCGGTAGAGCTCGGTCTCGACGTAGACCGGGAGCAGGCGCTCGAGGATCTGCTCCGGCTCGGGCTCGTAGATGAAGTCGCCGAGCAGCGCCTGCGACTGGTCGTCGTCGCCTTCGAGCAGCGACTCCGGAATCGGCAGCACCTCCTGCGCAACGACGCGCTGCGTGAGGGCCGACTCGAAGTGGTTGTAGATGACGACGACCCGGTCGACCTCCTGCTCGGAGTAGAGCTCGGCGATGTGATGGGCGATCGCCTGGGCGTCCGCGTAGCGCGGGCTGTCGCTGAAGCCGGTCCACGCCTGGCCGACCTCGTACCGGCGGAAGCGGAGCGTGGACGCGCCTTTCTTGCCGGCGACGATCCAGTGCGGCTCGATGCTCTCCTCCCCGAGGCGGCGCTCGATCGTGAACGCTTCGCGGAGGATCTGCGCGTTGAAGGCTCCGGCCAGGCCGCGGTCACCGGTCAGCGGCAGGATCGCCGCCTTCCGCACGTCCCGCCGCTGAAGCAGCGGGAGGCCCTGGAGCGAGGTGCTCGCGCGCGCGACGCCGACCATCAGCTCCTGCATGCGCTCGGCGTAGGGGCGCATCGCCTCGATTCGCGTCTGGGCGCGACGCAGCTTCGCGGCCGCGACCAGCTCCATCGCGCGCGTGATCTTCCGTGTGTTCTGGACGGAGCGGACGCGGCGCTTGATCTCCTGAACGGTCGCCATGCGTGATCGCTAGCTCGCGGCCCCGGCGAGCGCGGGCTCCTCGGAGGTGTTGAAGCCCTGCTTGAACTTCTCGATCTCCGCGCTCAGCTTCTCCGTGAGCTCGTCCGAGAGGTCGCCGGACTCGGCGATCTCCTTGTAGACCGAGCCCTCGGTGCGCAGGTGCTCGCGGAGCTCGTCCTGGAATCGCGGGATGTCCTGCACCGGGACGTCGTCGAGGAAGCCGTTGATCCCCGCGTAGATCGCGATCACCTGCTCCTCCATCGGCCACGGCGCGTACTGCGGCTGGTTCAGCGTGGCGACCATTCGCTCGCCGCGGGCCAGCGAAGCCTGCGTCGCCGGATCGAGCTCGGAGCCGAACTGCGCGAACGCCTCAAGCTCGCGGTACTGGGAGAGCTCGAGCCGGAGCCGCCCCGCGACCTTCTTCATCGCCTTCGTCTGGGCGCTCGCGCCCACGCGCGAGACCGAGCGGCCGACGTTGACGGCCGGGCGGACGCCCGAGAAGAAGAGGTCGGCCTCGAGGAAGATCTGGCCGTCCGTGATCGAGATCACGTTCGTCGGGATGTACGCGGCGATGTCGCCGGCCTGGGTCTCGATCACCGGCAGCGCCGTCAGCGAGCCGGCGCCGCGGGCGTCGGAGAGCTTGCAGGCGCGCTCGAGCAGCCTCGAGTGGAGGTAGAAGACGTCGCCCGGGAAGGCCTCGCGGCCGGGCGGGCGGCGGAGGAGGAGCGACATCTGGCGGTACGCGTCGGCGTGCTTCGACAGGTCGTCGTACATGCAGACGGCGTGGCGACCGCCGAACATGAAGTGCTCGCCCATCGCGGCTCCCGCGAACGGCGCCATCCACTTGATCGGCGCGGCCTCGGAGGCGGGCGCCGTGACGATGATCGTGTAGTCCATCGCTCCGGCTTCCTTCAGCCGCTCGTAGACCTGGGCCACGGTCGACGACTTCTGGCCGATCGCGACGTAGATGCAGATCATGTCCTGCCCGCGCTGGTTGAGGATCGTGTCGACGAGGATCGCCGTCTTGCCCGTCGAGCGGTCGCCGATGATCAGCTCGCGCTGGCCGCGGCCGACGTTCGTCATCGTGTCGATCGCCTTGATCCCGGTCTGGAGCGGCTCCTTCACGGGCTGGCGGTCGACGACGCCCGGCGCCTTGAACTCGAGCGGGCGGCGCTCGCTCGGTCTCGATCGGCGGACCGCCGTCGATCGCGTTCCCGAGCGGGTCGACGATGCGACCGATCAGCGCGTCACCGACGGGGATGCTCGCCACACGCCCGGTGCGCTTCGCGGAGTCGCCTTCCTTGATCTTCTCCCACTCGCCGAAGAGCGCGGCGCCGACGTTGTCCTCCTCGAGGTTGAACGCGAGCCCGGTGACGCCGTGTTCGAGCTCGAGCATCTCCAGCGCGACGGCGGACTCGAGGCCGTAGATGCGGGCGATCCCGTCTCCGACCTGGAGGACGGTCCCGACCTCGGCGAGGTCGGTCTCGACGTCGTACTCCTCGATCTGCTTGCGGAGAATCGACGTGATCTCTTCGGGACGAATCTTCAAGAGGGGCTCCTTCTATTAGGTAGACGCGTGCGCGAGGTCTCTGCGAAGTCGGTCGAGGCGGCCGCGGACGCTCGAGTCGACCTCGAGCGAGCCGGCCTTGAGGACGAGGCCGCCGATCAGGTCCGGGTCGACGGTGCGCGCTGCTTCGACGCGCTGACCCGAGGCTTCCTCGATCTGCTTCACGATCGCCGACGCCTCGTCGTCCGAGAGCTCGTACGCCGTCGTCAGCTCGACGCTCAGGATCTGCTCCTCCGCGGCGACGAGCGCCTCGTACTCGCGCGCGATCTCGTCGAGCTGCGCGGCGCGCCCCTTTCTGGTCACGACTCGCACGAAGTTACGGATCAGCTGGTCGGCTCCCTCGAGGACGGCGTCGAGCGCCGCCGCCTTCGTCTGCGGGTCGAGCTCGGGGTTCAGGATCAACGACCTGAGCTCGGGCACCTCGTCGACAGCCTGCGACGAACGTCGCCAGCTCGTCGCGCACGGGTTCGATGCGGCCCTCGTCCTTCGCCGCCTCGAACAGCGCTCGCGCGTACGTGCGTGCGACGACCGCCATGGCGCTAGTTCGGGCTCCCCTGCTGCAGCGCCGAGAAGTCGAGCTCGCCGATCGCCTCGTCGATCAGCCGCTTGTGATCCGCGGCGTCGAGCACCTTGCCGGTCACCTTCTGGGTCGCGATCACAGTGAGGTCTGCGACCTCGGAGCGGATGGCCTGCAGCGCGCGGGCCGTCTCGGCCTCGATCTGCCGTGAGGTCTCCTCGAGCCGGCGCTGACGGTCCTCCTCGAGCTCGTCGCGCAGACGCCGCTTCTGCGACTCGGCGACCTTCCGCGCCTCCGCGAGGATCTCTTCGGCCTGGCTGCGGGCCTGGGCCATCGTCGCCCGGTGCTCCTCGACGAGCTTGTGCGCCTCGGTGCGGGCCCGGTCCGCCTCGTCGAGCGCCTCGCGGATCCGCTTGCGGCGCTCGTCGATCGTGTGCTGGATCCGGCCGAACGCGACCTTCTTCAAGACATAGAACGTGATCAGGAAGCAGACGATCGTCCAGATCATCAGCCCGGGTGTGACCTGGATCAGGGGATTGGAGGCGACTGGAACCATCTAGACGAGGACGAACGCGAGGATCGAGCCGAGCAGGCCGTAGAACACGACCGCCTCGGTCAGCGCGAACCCGAGCCACTGGATGCCGGTGAGCTCGCCGCGGAGCTCGGGCTGCCGCGCGACGGACTGGATCATCGACGCGAAGATGAGACCGATGCCGACGCCGGCGCCTGCGGCTCCGAGCCCGACGCCGAGCGCCAGGCCGATCGCCTTGCCGGCCTTGGTGACGTCTCCCGACGTCGCTGCGAGGATCGTTGCGAGCACGTGCTCCTCCTTAGTGTTGGGGCTCGATCGCCGAGCCGATGTAGATGGCGGACAGGGTGGCGAAGATGAACGCCTGGATGCCGACGACGATCACGACCTCGAAGATGTAGAAGGCCGTGGCCACGGTGATCACGAACGGCGCCAGGATGACGGTCTCCAGGATGAACATGAGGCCGATGAACGTGAGGATCAGGATGTGTCCCGCAAGCATGTTCGCGAAGAGACGCACGCTGAGCGAGATCAGGCGCATGATCTGTCCGAGGACCTCGAGCGGGACGATCAGCACGAGCAGCGCTTTCGGCGCGTCGGGGATCCAGCTCTTGAAGTAGCGGACAGGACCGTTCCAGCGAACGCCTTCGAAATGCGTGAAGACGAAGGTCAGCGCGGCGAGCGCCAGCGTCACCGAGATCGAGGAGGTCGCTGCGTAGATGCCCCAGACCGGGAATCCGTGCCAGGTCTCTCCGGTCAGCGGCAGCGGGATGAAGCCGATCAGGTTGACGACGAAGATGAACAGGAACAGGCTCGCCACGTACGGGAACCAGAGCCCGATCGCCTTTGAAGGCAGCCCCTGCTCCGCGATCTGCGATTGGGCGACGTCGTAGATCGTCTCGCCGAACGTCTGCCTCGTATTGGGTTCGACGTTCAGGCGCCAGCGCATGAGCACGATCCCGAGCAGCATCGTCAGGACCGAGCCGAGCATCAGGTACACGACGGCCTTCGTGATCGACAGGTCGAGCGGGCCGAGGTGGATCGGCACCCACTCGTGCTGCTCGAACTCCTTGGTCGGATCGAACTCGCCTCGTGCGAGCGCCTGGCCGGGAAGCGCGAGCGCCAGGAGCGAGATCGTGAAGAGCGCGCGTCTCACAGCGGCGGGTTCCCGAAGTACGAGACGAGTGAGAGCACGAGCTCGACCGTGTAGGCGAGCGCGTATGTGACCGCCGCGGCCAGGCCGACCCACGGATCGGAGAGCGCGACCACGAAGATGACGCCCATGACGACGATCGCGCGGGTCATCATCCCGACGGCTGCGACCCCGGACGCGGCCAGGTTCCCGCCCGAGCGCATGCGCACGAGCAGGTAGCCGAAGAGCTGGCTCGCGGCCCAGAGCGTCGCGGCGATCACCCAGCCCTTCAGCGGCCAGCCGGCGACGAGGAAGATGGGCAGGGCGAGCAGGACGACAGCCGTCCCCGCGATCACGGGCAGCAACACGTGCGGAGCCGGACGCGGGCTGGTGACGGCGGTGGTCAAGCGAGGTACTCCCGATAGCGGCGATAGACGACGAAGATCCCGGCCGGAATCCCGATCATGGCTCCGACGAGCGCTCCGATCGCGGCCGAGCCGGCTCCCCAACCAACGAGCGCACCGGCGCCGACCGAGCCGGCGGTCGTGCCGATGAGAAGGGCCCCCGCCCCCGCGGGCTGGAACTTCGGGGGATGCGAAGGCTCCATCCGGCGGCGAGCATAACAAACTTTGTAACAGCCGAAAACCGCATGGCTCGGGGAAAACCGGGTAGCTTTGTACCGAGTCGGCGACAGGCTTCGGGACCGCCTGAAAATTGCAGCGGATCCCGTACTAACAATCCGGTACTCTCAGCGTCTACTCTTTCTGTAAGCCGATGAGCTCTTTCCAGACCGCGCTTTCCTCCGCCCGATTCAACCGCTACCTGATGTGGTTCAGCGGGCTCGTGCTCGCTGCCGGAGTCGCGTTCCTCGCGATCAAGCTCGTCCCGGGCGGCGACAAGCAGAGCGCCAAACCGGACGTCGGCTTCCGCGCACAGCTACCTGCGAGGAGCGTGCCGCTGACGAACGCGAAGGGCGAGCAGGTCAAGACCTACGAGGAGCTCGGTCCGGACGTTCGGACGACGATCCGCACGTTCCTGGCCACCGCGGTCGCGCGGAGGCACCTCGACCAGTCCTGGGCCGTGATCGCTCCGTCGATGAAGCAGGGCTACACGTTCCAGTCGTGGTCGCACGCGAAGGCGCTCCCGGTCGTTCCGTATCCGATCGAGAACGTCGACTCGACCCAGTACTACCTCGACTACGCGTCGACCAAGGAGATTCTCCTCGAGGTCGGCGTCTCGGCCCCGCCTGCGAAGAAGATGCGGCCGACTGCGTTCCAGCTAGGGCTCGTCCGCCGCGGCCAGGGCGCCCAGCAGCACTGGCTCGTGAACTACTGGATGCCTCGCTGGACGCCGCCGATCCCGACCGACCAGTAGCGGGCTCTTCTTCCCAGGTCAGTCCGTGGCGCCGTGCTCGACGAGGAGCGCACGCAGTCGATCGTCCTCGTGCTGGTCGGCCGCCATCAGCGGTGTGAACTCGTCCTGCTGGCGCGCGTTGGGGTCTGCGCCGTGCTCGAGCAGCAGCTTCGCCAGCTCGTAGCGGACCTCTGAGTCCCCGGTCGCGGCGGCGCTGTGCAGCGGCATCACCTCGAAGTCGTTCCGCGACGCCGAGTTGACCTCCGCCCCGCGCTCCAGGAGAAGCTTCGCCGCCTGAACATGCGCCGAAGAAGCTCGCGAGCCCGAGCGGCTGGAACCCGTCCTCGGCCCACGCGTTCGCAAGCGAGGGGTCATCGTCGAGCAGTTCGCGCAGCCGCTCCGTCCGTCCGACCGCCGCGGCTTCGAAGACGTCGAGCTCGGGGTCGCCGGCCAGCAGCTCGTCGGCTCGCGCCCGGTCTCCTCGGTAGATGGCTTGGAGCAGCTCCGACATCGGCGTCCTGGCTGACCTCGTCGATCGCGCCGGGCAGCCTCAGGCGGTCTTCCGCTCGGCCTCGGCCCGCTGCTCGCGGCGGCGGATTCTCGGATTTGCGAGCTTCACGATCTCGAGCAGGTAGACGATGTAGACCGACGTCGCGAGTGCGACGAGCCCGATGCCGGCAACGGCGAGCGTCGGCCAGAGGTGCCAGACCCCATGGGCGCGGAACGGGATGAACCGGGTCGCGAGAGCCGCGCCCGCGAGGATCGCGCACCACGCGTACATGTACACCGCGGCGCGCCGCTGAGAAAAGCCGATGTTGACGAACCGGTGATGGAGGTGCGTGCGATCGGCCTCGTACAGCGGCTGCCCGTACTTGAGCCGTTTCGCGAACACGAACGAGGTGTCGACGATCGGGATCGCGAGCACGAGCAGCGGGAAGAACAGGGCGACGGTCGCGGCCGTCTTCAACAGGCCCTGGATCGAGACCGTGGCGAGCACGAACCCGAGCAGCATCGCCCCGGAGTCGCCCATGAAGATGCGGGCCGGATAGAAGTTGTGCCGCAGGAAGCCGAAGCAGGCGCCCGCGACGATCGCCGAGAGGATGGCCGCGTCGGGCTTCCCGAGCGAGAGGGCGATGATCGCGAACGTCGAGCCCGCGATCGCGCAGATCCCGGCCGCGAGCCCGTCCATCCCGTCCAGGAAGTTGACCATGTTCATGATCGCGACGATCCAGAGGATCGAGGCGGGGATGCTCACCCAGTGCGGAAGCGACTGGATGCCGACCAGCGGGAACGTGAAACGCTCGACGTGGACGCCGAAGCCGACCGCGATCGCCGCCGCCGAGACCTGCCCGCCGAGCTTCCCCCACCAGGGCAGCCCACGGAAGTCGTCGACCACGCCGACGCACGTCGCGACCGCAGCCCCGAGCAGGATCCCGCGGTAGACGCCATCCAGGGTGAGGAACGCGAGCGCAGGCACGAAGATCCCGAGCAGGAGCGCGATCCCGCCGAGGCGCGGGACGGGGCGCAGATGGATGCGCCGCCTCTCCCCGGGCTCGTCGACGACCCCGAGGATGCGGGCGAAGCGCCCGACCGCCGGCGTCAGGACGAGCACGACGACGAGCGCGAGCAGGAAGCCCCACAGGACCTCCGGGTTGTCACGCAGCGTTTGCCACATACGTCGGCCGGGAGGTTACTTCGTCCCGTAGAGGCGGTCGCCTGCGTCGCCCAATCCCGGGACGATGTAGCCGCGGTCGTTCAGCTCGCGGTCGATCGCAGCCGTGTAGACGACGACGTCCGGATGCTCCGAGTGCACGCGCTCGATGCCCTGCGGGGCCGACACGAGACAGATCACGCTGACCGAGCGCGCGCCGGCCTTCTTGATCGCGGTGATCGCGGCCGCCAGGGAGTTGCCGGTGGCGAGCATCGGGTCGAGCACGATCGCGTCGCGCACACCGAGGTCGCTCGGCAGCTTGACGTAGTACTCGACGGGCTCGAGCGTCTCCTCGTCGCGGAAGAGCCCGACGAAGCCGACCCGCGCTCCCGAGACGAGCTCGAGGAAGCCGTCGAGCATCCCGACGCCCGCGCGGAGGACGGGGCACACCGCGAGCTTCTTGCCGGAGACGCGTTGCACCTCGGTCCACTCGAGCGGCGTCTCGACCCGCACCGTCTCGGTCGGTAGGTCCTTCGTCGCCTCGTAGGTGAGGAGGGAGGTCAGCTCCTTGACGAGCCGGCGGAAGTCGCCGGTCGACGTGCGCTTGTCCCGGAGGTAGGAAAGCTTGTGCCGGACGAGCGGGTGGTCGACGTGGATGACCTGGTTCACGCTGCGTACGTCGTGTAGCCGCGGAACCCCGGGTAGAGCGGCCGCTTCGCGCAGAGCGCCTCGCTCCGAGCTGCGAGCGTGCCCAGATCCGGCTCCTCGCCCAGTGCCTCGACGATCACCTCGCCGACCTCGCGGAAGTCGTCCTCGTCGAAGCCGCGCATCGTGGCGGCCGGGGTGCCGATGCGGACGCCCGACGCGATCGTCGGCGGCTGCTCGTCGAACGGGACGGTGTTCCGGTTCACGGTCAGCTTGACCTCGTCCAACCGCTCCTCGGCGGCCTTCCCGGTCCACTCGGTTCCGCGGAGATCGAGCTGCAGCAGATGCGTGTCCGTGCCACCGGTGAGGACGTCGAGGCCCTTCTCCTGGAGCGTCGCGGCGAGCGTGTCGGCGTTCGCGCGCACCTGGCGCTGATAGTCCCGGAAGGCCTCGGTCGCGGCGATCTTGAAACACGCCGCCTTGGCCGCGATCGTGTGCATCAGCGGGCCGCCCTGCATGCCCGGGAAGACGGCGCGGTCGACGGCCTGCGCGTGTTCCTCGCGGCAGAGGATGAAGCCCGCGCGAGGGCCGGCCAGCGTCTTGTGCGTCGTCGAGGTGACGAAGTCGCAGTGCTCGACCGGGTTCGGATGCAGCCCGGCGGCGACGAGCCCGGCGAAATGCGCCATGTCGCAGAGGAGGAGCGCGTCGACCTCGTCGGCGATCGTCCGGAACTTGTCCGTCTCGACCGTGCGCGGATAGGCCGAGCCGCCGCAGACGATCAGCTTCGGCTTGTGCTTCCTCGCGAGCTCGAGCACGTTGTCGTAGTCGACCATGTTCGTCTCGCGGCTCACGCCGTAGTGGGCGATCGTGTACAGGCGCCCGGAGAAGTTGACCTTGAGCCCGTGCGTCAGGTGGCCGCCGTGCGAGAGCTCGAGCGAGAGGATCGTGTCGCCCGGCTGGAGCACGGCCATGTACACGGCCATGTTCGTCTGGGCGCCCGCGTGCGGCTGGACGTTCGCGTGCTCGGCTCCGAAGAGGGCCTTCGCGCGGTCGATCGCGGTCTGCTCGATCTCGTCCACGATCTCGCAGCCCCCGTAGTAGCGCTTGCCCGGATAGCCCTCGGCGTACTTGTTCGTGGGCACGCTGCCGACGGCCTCGAACACGCTCGGCCACGTGAAGTTCTCTGACGCGATGAGCTCGATCTGGCTGCGCTGCCGCTCGAGCTCCTTGCCGAGGAGCGCGGCGATCTCGGGGTCGATCTCCGCGATGCCGGCTGTTCGCAGCTGCTCGAGCGTCTCGTGCGCGACGGCCATGACGGGATCGTACTCGCCGCCACGGCGGCCTCGTGCGCGTCAGGCCCGACGCACGACGAAAACGTAGGCCCGCGAGCCTACGACGACCTTCAACCGCTTGCCGGCCGCGCGCGCCGGTACCCGCCAGGCACAGCGACCCACCGGGCGGAGGGCCTTCTTCGCGATCGTCGCCACACAGCGCGCGGAGCCTGGCTGGACGACCGCGAAGCGCTTCCCGGCCACAGGTCTGGCGGGCGAGAACCGCGCGGCGACCGGATGCAACCGGGTCTCGAAGCGGAAGTACTCCGGCAGCCCGGGCGCTTCGTCCTGCTGCGTCTCGTCGTAGGTGCCGGCGTCGAGCCGGAAGACCGGCCCCTTCCGGCTCAGCTGGCGGACGTCGAACCGAACGGTGACCGAGCTCCCGCTCACGACTCCCGTCGCGGTCGAGCCGTACGGCACGAAGGCCGATCCGTCCCAGCGCTCCGCCCGGAACGAGCCGGTGTCGCGGCTCAGCACGAACCAGTAGTCGACTCCGTCGCCGCCGTGACCGGTCGCGCGTGAGTCGTCCGAGTCGAGCAGGAGCGCGAAACCGACACCGTTCCCGAAGGCGGCAGGCCCTGCGAAACCGACCCGGATGGCCACTGTCGACGGATCCTTCGCCGTGGCGGTGACCGAGACGATGTCGGGAATGCCGGTCACGTCTCCGGCCGGGTCCGCGAAGGTGGCCGTGTTCCCGGCACCCGCGGACTGAGTGAGCGCAAGCGTGACCAGCGCGAGCAGCGGGATGCGAATGTATTGCGACATAGCACTAGTATCTGCGATATCGCACTACTCCGCAACCGCGTACGATCACCCGCGATGGCCGAGCCTCCCGAGGACCTGGATCTCCTCCTCGAGGTCGTGCTCGTCTCCCACTTCACGCAGGAGCTCGTGCGCAGCGAGTTCGCCGCCGACGGCCTGGACCCGTACATGTTCGGCCTGCTCGTCCACGTGCACGAGCGCGGCACCATGACGCCCTCGCAGCTCGCCGAGGAGACGAGGGTCACGAACACGACGATCCGCGACCAGGTGCAGAACCTCGTCGAGCGCGGCCACCTCTCCAGACGGCCGAACCCGGAGGACGCGCGGTCGTATCTCCTCGAGCTGACGGCGAAGGGCAGGCGCTTCCACGAGCGCGGTTCGGTCGCGCACGAGCGCGCGAAGAAGCGGCTCGAGCGCGAGCTGGGCGGGCCGCTCTCCGAGGTGCGCGCCGCCGTCGTGCAGCTTCGCCGCGCCGCAGCCAGTGCGCTCGACCGCGTCTAGGCGAGGCGGTCGAGCACTTCTTCGGCCGGCACCGCTCCTTCGCGAATGATCGTCGGCTCAGGGCCTGTGAGGTCGACGATCGTCGACGGGACGCCCGGGAGCTCGCCGCCGTCGACCAGGACAGCCTGCTCGCGAATCTCCTCCGGCACCTCGTCGAGCCGCCGGGGATCCGAGCCGCCGTGCAGGTTCGCGCTGGTCGCGGCGACGGCGCCGACCCTGGTGACGATCCGCCGCGCCGCGCCCCGGAGCTGCGGCACGCGGACTCCGATCGTGTCCGGGCGGGATCCCGCGAGCAGCGGGAACCGGTGCTCGGGATTGGGGAGGATCAGCGTCAGCCGCCCAGGGAGCAGGCTGCGCACCGCCGCTTCGGGCAGCTCCGGCACGAGCTCGAGCAGGATGTCGATCTCGGAGGCGAGGAGGGCGATCGGCTGATCCGGCCCACGCTCCTTCAGGCGCGTCAGCGACTCGGGCGCGAGCGGCGTCGTGCACAGGCCGTACACCGTGTCGGTCGGCAGGACGACCGGTCGGCCCTCGCCGATCGCCTCGACGGCCTCTTCAACGAGGCGCTCGTCCGTCGACCACTCGCTCACGTCCTGCGAGATCCTCCCCGATCGTGACCTCCTCGTAGCCGAGCCCGCGAAGCAGGCCGGCCACGGCTGCCGCCTGGCCGTCGGCCACCTCGAAGGCGAGCGAACCTCCGGCGACGAGACGGCTCGGCGCCTCCGCGGCGATCGACTCGGTCGCGCCAGACTCGATCAGGGCGGCGCGCGGCTCGTGGTCTCCGACCTCGGGCGGTAGCGCCTGCACGTCCTCGGGCGCTACGTACGGCGGGTTGGAGACGACGAGGTCGAAGGGCCCTTCGAGGCCCGCGAACAGCTCGCCCTCGACGAGCTCGATCGGGAGACCGGTTCGTGCCGCATTCTCCGTGGCCACCGCCAACGCATCGGGCGACGTGTCCGTTCCGCTGACGCGGGCGCCCCGATGCTCGTCCGCGATCGCCAGCGCGATCGCGCCCGACCCCACCCCGATGTCGAGAACCCGCGGCTCCGCAAGAGGCGCGATCAGCTCGAGGCAGCGCTCCACGAGCGCCTCGGTCTCCGGGCGCGGAACGAGGACCCGGGAATCGACGGACAGCGTCAGCCGCCGGAACCCCCACTCGCCGAGCACGTACGCGAGCGGCTCCCGCGACGCGCGACGAGTGACGAGCTCGCGGAAGACACGCGCGCGACCGGCCGGCACCTCGTTCCCTTCCGCATACAGCTCCGTCCGAGACACGTCGAGCGCATGCGCGAGCAGCCACTCCGCGTCGACCCGGGGCGACGGCACCCCTGCACTGCGGAGCTCCTCGGTCCCGGCGACCAGAAGGTCGCGAACGTTCACTCTTCGAGAGCGCGGCGCTGGTCCTCGGAGGTCAGCGCTTCGGTGAACTCGTCGAGATCGCCCTCGAGGATCTGGTCGAGCCGGTGCTGCGTGAGCTTGATCCGGTGGTCGGTGACGCGATTCTCGGGAAAGTTGTACGTCCGGATCTTCTCGGCCCTCTCTCCGGAGCCGATCTGCGAACGGCGCGTCGCATCCTGCTCCGCGCGCTGCTTCTTGCGCTCCTCCTCGTAGAGCCTGGCGCGGAGGACCCGCATCGCCTTCGCCTTGTTCTGGAGCTGGGACTTCTCGTCCTGCATCGCGACGACGAGGCCGGTCGGGACATGCGTGATGCGGACGGCCGAATCCGTCGTGTTCACGCTCTGGCCACCGGGCCCGGTCGAGCGGTAGACGTCGATCTTGAGGTCGTTCGGATCGATCTCGATCTCGACCTCTTCCGCCTCGGGCATCACGGCGACGGTCGCGGTCGATGTGTGGATCCGGCCCTGCGACTCGGTGGCCGGGACACGCTGCACGCGGTGCGTCCCGCCCTCCCACTTGAAGATCGAGTACGCGCCGTCGCCCTTGATGGCGAACGTCACTTCCTTGAACCCGCCGCCGTCATTGGGGCTGGACGAGAGGACCTCGGTCTTGTATCCACGACGCTCCGCGTAGCGCGCGAGCATCCGGTAGACGTCGCCCGCCCAGAGCGCCGCCTCGTCACCTCCCGCAGCCTGGCGAATCTCAACAAGG
This sequence comes from uncultured Actinomycetes bacterium, assembly GCA_963850415.1. Lineage (GTDB taxonomy): Bacteria > Actinomycetota > Thermoleophilia > Gaiellales > Gaiellaceae > VAXT01. The sequence continues at coordinate 311,015 of CAWKLE010000002.1, read as the reverse complement.
ACGTCCTTCGCGTCGGCCGGGTCCGACTCCACGAGGGCAAGCCTCAGCTCTTCCTCGAGCGCGGTCATCCGCTCCTCGAGCTCGGGAACGAGCTCGCGCAGGTCACCATCGTCGCGAGCGGCTTCGAGGTCATCGCTGACCTCGCGCCACTCCTGAGCCAGCTTGTGCGCGGCCTCGAGCTCCTTCAGGCGCCGCCCGACCTCCGCCGCCTCGCGGTGGTCGTTGTAGACGGCCGGGTCGGACATGCGCTCCTGGGTCTCCCCGTAGGAGCGCTCGACCTCGTCGACGAGCTCTTGCATGCCCATGGAGTCAATTTAGCGCCGGGCGGCGAGCCTCCTCTTGACATCCATAGCGTCTTTGCTATAGATAGCAGGTATGAGATACCGAGACGGAGGAGCACACGGCCATGACTGATCTCTCGTACCGGCTGGACGACTTCAACCGGCGACTCGCGATCATGGAACAGGAGCTCGACGAGCTGCGGCGATCGGTCCGCTCCGAGCGGAAGCCGGACACGCAGAGGGTTCTCTGGAAGCCCGCGACGCCACCACCCTCGGCTCCGCCGCGAACGGCGAGACCCGCGCCGAAGCCGGTTCGCGCGCGTAAGGAGATCGACTGGTCCGCCCTGTTCGGTGCGAAGGCCCTCGCCTGGGCGGGCGGCGCGGTGACGCTGCTCGGAATCGTCTTCTTCTTCGTGCTCGCGGTGAACCGCGGCTGGGTCGGCCCGGTCGCGCGGGTCACGCTCGGCGCGCTGGCGTCCGTGCTCCTCTTTTCGACTGGCCTCTACGTCAAGCGGCGCTTCGAGGACCTGTACCACTCGGCGCTCGCGGCGGTCGGCGCCGGGATCGCCGGCGGCTACATGACCCTGCTCGCCGCGAAGGTGCTCTACGGGCTCGTGCCGGACTGGTGCTCGCTCGTCATCGCCGCGGGGATCGCCACGGCCGGCGTCGTCACCGCGCTCGCGTGGGGCTCGGAGCTGATCGCCGGCCTCGGGCTCGTCGGCGCGACGCTCGCGCCTGCTGCGGTCGGTTTGCAGTCCGGCGAGCTGAGCGCCGCCGGCACCGGGTTCGCCGCGCTCGTCTTCGCGGGGACCGCGATCGTCGCCGTCCGCCGGCGCTGGTCGAAGCTCCTCGTCGTCGGCGTCGCCGCGACCCTCCCGCAGGTTGCGGTGCTGCTCGCCCAGGCGGAGCCGACCGAATGGGACGTCGTCGCCGCGGCCGTGGTCACCTGGCTCCTCTACCTCGGCGCCGCGACCGCCTGGCAGGACCGCCTGCGGAGCTCCGCGCTTAGCTCGCTCACGGCCTCGCTGGTGATCATGAGCGGCGTCCTCTCCGGCGCGATCGCAGTGGCGCAGTTCGACGGCCGCGCCGAGGGCTGGACGATGCTGGCGGCCGCCGCCGTGTACGGCGGGCTCGCGGTCTTCCTCTTCCCCACGCGGCGCCATCGCGACCTGAGCGCGCTCAACGCGGCCGTGTCGCTCGCGCTGATCGCCGTCGCGCTGGCCGATCTGCTCTCCGGCCCGACGCTCGCGATCGCCTGGGCGGCAGAGGCGGCCGTGCTGGCCTGGCTCGCCCGGTCGGTCGGCGACGTCCGTTACCAGCTGGCGTCGATCGCGTACCTCGGGGCGGCGCTCGTCCACGCGCTGTTCTTCGACGCCCCGCTCGACCAGCTCTACTCGGCAAGCGCCCGACCTACCTCGGGCGCCGTTGCGTTCGTCGGCACTGCGGTCGGAGCGGGCATCGCCGCCTGGTTCTACCGGCCGTGGCCCGAAACGGCCCCGGCCGGCGGCGCGTTCGCCCCGCTCGAGCCGCTGTTCGCCGCCTTCCGCCGAGGCCAGGAAGGCTGGCGCGTGGCGATCGGCTGGGTAGGCTCGTTGTCTGCCCTGTACGCGGCCTCGCTCGGCCTGCTCGGACTGGCCCAGTGGATCTCTTCCGGAACCGTCGAGGACGCCTTCCAGTGGGGCCACGTCGCAGTGACCGGCCTCTGGGGGCTGGCGGGGATCACGGTTCTCGCCGCCGGGCACCGCGTCGGACGATCGGAGCTTCGGACGAGTGGGCTCGTCTGGCTCGCGGCCGTCCTCGTCGAGACGCTCTACGTCGCTACGAACGAGCTGGACGGCGATCCGCGCGGCTACGCGTACATCGTCTGCGCCGCAGCTCTGCTCGCCGGCGCGGTCATCGACCGGTTGAGCGTCAAGGACGACGTGAGCCTGCTCTTCTCGGGCGCGTTCGCAGTGGCGAGCATCGGCTTCGGCGTCGCCGGGCTCCATCAGCTCGTCGGCGGCCACACGGCGGAGTACCTCGCGCTGCTGCCCCTGGCCGCGCTGTACGGCGCGGTCGCGGCGCTCGTGCTCGGACGCGACCGCGATCTCAGCACGTTCTTCTGGGCGCCGGCCCTCGTCGTCGCCGGCGTGGCTTCGTGGCAGCTCCTGGACGGAACCTGGCTCGTCCTCGCCTGGTCGACAGCGGCTGCCGGGCTCGTCGTGCTCGGACGCTGGACCGGCGAAAAGCGGCTCTACGTGGCGTCGTTCTCCTTCCTGACGCTCGCGGTTGGACGCTCGTTCTTCTACGAAGCCCCGCTCGGCGACCTGTTCCAGGCGAACAGGCACCCGGCAGCGGGCGTGCTTGCGATCCTGTGTGCGATGGGCGCGACGGCGATCTTCGCCCGGCTGATCGGCGATGGGCCGGCTGCGGACCCGTCCCGGATGGGCAGCTACGACGAGCTGGCCCAGGCCCTCGATTCCCGTCGAGGGCTCGCGCGCCGGACGGCCGAGCTCGTCGTCGCGGCGCTCTGCGCGTATGCCATCTCGCTGACGATCCTCGGCCTCGCGGAGGCGATCGGCGGCGCGAGCATCACCACCAACTTCCAGCGCGGACACTCGGCGGTGAGCGCCTTCTGGGGCCTGCTCGGCCTCGCCGTCCTCTATGTCGGCCTCAAGCGCCGGCTGAGCTGGCTCCGCGTCGTCGGCTTCGGCCTCTTCGGGCTCGCCCTTGCGAAGCTGTTCCTCTACGACCTCGCGTTCCTGAGCTCGATCACGCGAGCCCTGTCGTTCCTGGCCGTCGGAGCGGTGCTTCTAGTCGCCGGCTTCTTCGTCCAGAAGCTCTCCGACAGCAACCGCCCTTCCCCAACCTAGTTAGTAACAGTCTGCTACTAGCTCGGTCAGGCCATGACTTCGACCTTGCGCTCCTCGGGTGTGATGCGGCCCTCGACGAGGAGGACCTCCTTGAGCGCGCGGATCGAGACCTCGAGCTGGTCGAGCGTCGGCTGCCGGGTCGTCAGCCGCTGGAGCCAGAGGCCCGGCGCGAGGAGGGTCATGAGCACGCGGTTCTCGGTGTGCCTGCCGGCGAAGCGGATCAGCTCGTAGGCAAGCCCCGCGATCAGCGGCAGCAACAGGATCCGGCTCGCGATCAGCCACGGCAGCGACGGCCGACCGAGGAACGCGAACACGAAGATCGCGATCACCATCACCCAGAGCAGGAACGCGGTGCCGCAACGCGGGTGGATGAGGCTGAAGCGCTGCACGCGCTCGGGAACGAGCTCTTCCCCGGCCTCGTAGGCGTTGATCACCTTGTGCTCGGCGGCGTGGTACTCGAAGACGCGCCTCAGGTCGGGCAGCAGCGAGATGACGACCAGGTAGAGGATGAAGATCGCCACTCGGATCACGCCCTCGACGATCACGAACCAGCCGGTCGTGTCGATGGGAAGCCAGTTCGTGATCAGCAGCGGCGTGACCTTGAAGAGCATGATCGCGAAGCCGATCGCGATCGCGAACGCGAAGATGATCGCGCCGCGCGAGAGCTCCGTCTCGACCTCCTGGCCCTCCTCCTGGGCCGCGTAGTTCGCCGAAATCGCGAGCGCCCGGAACCCGATTGCGAGCGACTCTCCGAGCGCGATGATGCCGCGGACGATGGGCAGGCGAAAGAACCAGTGCCGCGCCATTACGGAATGAATCGGACGGTTGACCTCGGCGATCTCGCCGTCCGGCTTGCGCACCGCGAGCGCCCACGTCGACGGCCCTCGCATCATCACGCCTTCGAGGACGGCCTGACCGCCTATGGGCGCGTTACTCACCGAGAGCGCTAGCCCTTGCGGGCGCCGCCGGCCTTCTCCAGCCGGCGCTGGAACCGCTCGACGCGGCCGCCCGTGTCGACGAGCTTCTGCTTCCCCGTGTAGAACGGGTGGCACTCGGAGCAGATCTCGACGTGCAGCTCGGACTTCGTCGAACGCGTCTGGAACTCGTTGCCGCAGGAGCAGCGAACGGTCGCGAGGTCGTACTCAGGATGGATCCCGGCCTTCATTTGAAGCCAGGATAGCAGAGGCCATTTTGGCTGAGACGTTGCCCCCTGAGACAACCACTGCCACCGTGTCGTGCGGTTCGACGGCGACTTTTCCGGCCAGGAGAGCGGCAACTCCGACCGCTGCGGCGGGCTCGCAGGCGAGCTTGGCGCGCCCGTAGAGGAAGCGCATCCCCGCGGCGATCTCCTCCTCCGTGACGAGAACGGTCTCGACGGCGTGCTCGCGGCAGATCCGGATCGGGAGCTCGCCGGCGAAAGGCGCGCTCAGGCCGTCGGCCATCGAGCTCGGCTCGACGCGCACGGACTCGCCGGCTTCGAGGCCCTTGTGGAGCGCGTCCGAGCGCTCGGGCTCCACTGCGACGATGCGGCGGCCCTCGGCGCCGACGGCAACGCCCGACACGAGCCCGCCGCCGCCGACCGGAACGAGGACGACGGTGGTCTCGGGGACATCCTCGACGATCTCGAGCCCGACCGTCCCCTGGCCCGCGATCGTCAACGGGTCGTCGAACGGGTGCACGAGCGGCCGCCCCGTCTCCTCGATCAGCTCGTGCAGGCGGTCGAAGGCCTGGCCCGGGCCGTCCGCCTCGAGGTCGACCGACGCGCCGTACGCGCGCGTGGCCTCGATCTTCTGCGTGCTCGCCCCTTCCCACATGACGAGCAGCGCGTCGATCCCGTCCAGCGCGGCGCAGTAGGCGAGCGCCTGCGCGTGGTTGCCCGCGGAGATCCCGATCACGCCGCGTCGCTTCTCCTGGTCGGAGAGCGAGGCGAGCTTCGTCAGGACGCCGCGCGGCTTGAACGAGCCGGTTCGCTGGAAGAGCTCGGCCTTGAGGTGGACCGGTGCGCCCACGCGCTCGGCGAGCGTGGCCGAGGAGAAGATCGGCGTGCGGTGCAACCGCCCCGCGATCGCGACCCGCGCTGCGACGACGTCCTCGAGGGCGAGGTCAGCCGCCATGGAAGGCCTCGGCCGGCTCGCCCGGGAATCGAGCCAGCACCGGCTGCTCGGGCTCGTCCAGCCGCCGGAGGTTGCGGACGCTCGGGACTAGCACCACGGCGAGCGTCGAGAGGACGGCCCACGCGACCGAGATCCACAGCGTCGTCGAGACGCCGATCAGATCGGCCACGGGGCCGGCGGCGATCAGGCCGAGGGGCAGGAACAGGAATGAGCCCATCCAGTCCCAGGCGCTGACACGGGATAGCGCCTCCTCGGGGACGTGCTGCTGCAGCGTCGTCAGCCACACGGCGCTGAAGATGCCCATGCCCGCACCGCCGAGCGCCTGGGCGGTCGCGATCAGCGGCGCCGGCGCACGCATGGCAAGCAGGGCGACCGCCGGAGCGATCAGGAGAACGAGCAGCGTGCACGTCAGCATCGGTCGTACGGGCTTCCAGCGGAGGGCGATCAGCCCGCCGGCGACGGTGCCGGCTCCCCAGCCCGCGGCGATCAGCCCCCACGCCGCCGCTCCGCCGAGCGACTCCTTCGCCACGACGGGGCCGAGCGTCATCCACGGCGCGACGACGATTCCGAGGTACGTGGCGGCCCAGGCGACGATCACCCAGAGCCACGTGTGCGAGATCAGCTCGTGCCAGCCGCCCTTGAGGTCGGCGACGAAGCTGCGCCGCTCACCTTCCCGGCGGCCGCGGGACAGGCGCAGGAGCGCGAGCGAGGTCGCGCTGACGGCGAAGGTCGCGGAATCGACGACGAAGACGCTGCCCGGGTTCGTCGCTGCGGCGACGACGCCGGCCACGGCCGGCCCCACGACGAAGGCGAGGCTGCGCGAGAGACCGAGGAGCGCGTTCGCCTGCTGGAGCCGTTGCGGGCTGATCGTCGCCGGGACGAGACCGGTCGCGGCCGGCTGGAAGAACGCCTGGGCGGTTCCGTAGATCGCGACGAGGACGACGAGCTCCCACAGCTGGGCGCGGCCCGAGAGCAGCAGGACCGCCATCGTCGCCTGGACGATGCAGCGAATGAGGTCGGAGGCGAGCATCACCAGCTGCCGCGGCAGGCGGTCCGCCCACACGCCTCCGACCAGGACGAAGACGACGAGCGGCAGCGTCTGGGCAGCTAGGACGATCCCGAGGTCGGTCGGTGAGCCGTTGAGCGTCTGGATGACAGCGAACGCGAGCGCGACCGGAACGAGCCCGTCGCCCAGCGTCGATGTCGCCTGGCCGAGCCAGAGGAGCCGGAATCGCCGCTCGCGTAGAGCTCCGAACAGCTCACCACCATCCATGCCTTGACTCTACGCGCCGCCTCGTTCGCCAGGCCGGATCCTGGCCGACCCGAACGGGGTCAGACCCCGATCCAAAAGCGTCACGACTTCGTGACAAAGGGGCGATGTTGTATCCCCGGCCCGCGTAACCGCCTCGCCGGCAAGCGTGCTCGTCCCGCGGGGTCTGACCCCCGCCTAGGTAACGGTGTACTCGGGGCCCGAACCGCCCTCGGGCGGGGTCAGGCGGCCGCCTTTCGCGGTGATCGCGCCGCACTGGACGCAGTTCGACGCCGTGATCTCGACATGGCCGTCCCGGGCTTCGTAGACCTGCGCCGGGCACATCTGTTCCCACATCACCGCTATCTCGTCGGGAACCGCGGTCCGCACACGGATGTGGTTCGGCGCGTCGTCTCGCGTGCGGTTGCCCGAGAGATAGACGCTCGAGAGCTTGTCGAAGGTGAGCTTGCCGTCCGGAGCCGGGTAGCGCCGGCGCCGGTTCGTGCGGACGGCCGGAGCGAGGGCGTCGAGCTCGGTCGGACGATCCCCCGGAGGGAACCTGCCCTTGCTGGCGGTCATCGCGCCGGCCAGGGCGCCGCCCATGTAGAAGCCACGCCCGAAGGCCTGGCGCATGTTCCGGACTTCCTTGAGGTCGCTCCAGATGAAGCTCTCGCGAACCGCGTCGTCGTAGACGCCGAGGGCTCCCGGTGTCCACGGCGTCCGTCCAGGCCCCAGCGCAGCAGCCGCCGCCTCGGCCGCCAGATGCCCCGACTCGACGGCGTAGTGGATCCCCTTCAGCGCCGGCACGTTGACCATCCCAGCGCCGTCGCCGCACATGAGGAGCCCGGGCGCGTGCAGGCGCTTCGGCAGGGCGACGAAGCCACCTTCCGGGATCGTCTTCGCACCCCAGCCGACGCGCTCGCCGCCCGTGAGCATCTTCCGAACGAACGGGTTCGTCTTCAGTTGCTGGAGCAGGTCGTGGACGGACAGGTCCGCGTCGCGGTAGTCGAGCCCGACGACCATCCCGATCGTGAGCATGTCCTCGCCCATCGGGTAGATGAACGAGCCGCCGAACTCGTGGTACTTCGCCTGTGGGCGCAGCGGCCAGCCCATCGTGTGCACCACCCGGCGCAATGGCTTCGCGACCTTCCAGACCTCCTTCACGCCGAGCGCCCAGACCTGCGGGCTCTCGCCATCGAGCCCGAACGTGTCGATCGCGACTCCCGTCAGGTGGCCCTGCGTCCCCTCACAGAGGATCGTGACGCGCGCGAGGATGTCCGAGCCCGGCTCGAAGTTCGCGAGCCGCTCGCCGAAGCGACCGCGTCCCTTGTCGCCGGTACGCACCCCGACGACGCGCCCGTCCTTGACGAGCAGCTTCTCCGCGACGGTCTCGGGGAGGATCGTCGCGCCCGCCTCCTCGGCCTGCTCCGCGAGCCAGCGGGTCAGCTGCGACAGCGAGGCGACGTAGTTCCCGTGGTTCTTCATCGTCGGCGGCGTTGGGATCCGCAGCGAGCTGTTGTGCCGCAGGAAGTAGACGCCCTCGGCCTCGACCTGGCCGTAGAACGGCATGTCTGCGGCCCGCTTCTCACCGCCGAACAGGCGCCTGAGGCTGCGCGGGTTGACGACCGCGCCGGAGAGCGAGTGCGAGCCAGGCTGCTTGCCCTTCTCGAGCACGGCCACCGGAACCTCGCCCAGCCGCTCCGCAAGCTTCGGCGACTCCTCGATCAGCTGCCCGAGCCGGATCGCGCAGGCGAGCCCAGCGGGGCCGGCGCCGACGATCAGGATCCCGACCTCGATCGGCTCGTCGGCCGGATCCGTCGGCTCGTCCACGAACTCGCGCGCGTCGAACTGCGGCGGATACTCGGCGGGCCGGGGGCGCGCCATCAGGTCTTGCGCTGCTTCACGAGCTCGGTCAGCTTCGGGACGATCTCGTGCACGTCGCCGACGACCCCGAGGTCGCAGAATTCGAAGATCGGCGCATTGGGGTCCTTGTTGATAGCAACGACGGTGCCGGAGCCCTGCATGCCGACCTTGTGCTGGATCGCGCCCGAGATCCCGCAGGCGACGTAGAGCTTCGGCGAAACCGTCTTCCCGGTCTGGCCGACCTGGGTCGAGTAGGGGTACCAGCCTGCGTCGACGACGGCGCGGGTCGCGGCGACGGCGCCGCCGAGCGCCTTGGCGAGCTCCTCGACCAGCGCGAAGCTCTCCGGGCCGCCCAGGCCCCGGCCGCCGGCCACGATCACGTCCGCGTCCTCGATCGACGGGCCCTCCGACTCCTCGTGCGCCTGCTCGATCATCGTCGCCCGGGTCGAGAAGTCCTCGAACGACGGCGTGAACACCTCGACCTCGGCGTCACCGCCACTCTCCGCGGGATCGAAGGCGCCCGGGCGGAAGAGCGCGAGCTTCACGTCGCTCGTCCAGCTCACGTCCGCGTACACGCTGTCCTCGAGCGCGGGCCGGGTGCCGACGAGCGAGCCGTCCTGCGGCGCGAGGTCGACGAGATCCCAGTTCAGGCCCGCGTCGAGCCGCGCCGCGAGGCCCGCAGCAGTGTCCGAAGCCAGCACCGAGGCGGCGAAGAGGACGGTGTCGATGCCCTGCTCACGGACGAGCTGCGCGAGCGCGTCGACGCGCGGCTGCGGCAGCGGCGCTTCCAGCTCGGGAGCATCGGCGACGAAGACCTTCTTCGCTCCGAACCGACCCGCACCCGCGGCGAGCTCCTGCACACCGGAACCGAGCACGACGCCGACCACGTCGTCGCCCAGGGAGGCCGCTTTCCCCAGCACGCCCAGCGACCCCTTCTGGAGCTCGCCGTCGTGGTGCTCGAGAAAGACCGCGACGCTCACAGGAGCTTCTTCTCCGCGAGAAAGTCGGCGATCTGGCCGGCCCCGCTGCCGTCGTCCTCGATCTTGCGCGCGTCGCCGCGGGGAGGCGGATCGCCGAGCGCGATCACGCTCGTCCCGGAGCCCTGCTCGCCGAGCACGCCCGCGTCGAGGCCCAGATCGGAGCCGGACAACGTCTCCTGCGGCTTCTTCTTCGCGCTCATGATCCCCTTCAGCGACGGGTAGCGCGGCTCGTTGATCGCGTCCGAGACGGCGATGATCGCCGGGAGCGGCGCCTCGATCACGTCGTAGCCGAACTCGGTCTGGCGCTTGCCGCGCGCCTTGCCGTCGGCCACGGTCAGCTCGGCGACCTGGGAGATGACCGGGCGCCGAAGCCGGTCGGCGACCGCGGACCAGAGGACGGCGCCGTCGGAGTCGCTCGACTGCTGCCCGAACAGCACGAGATCCGGTGCCTCGCGCTCGAGCGCGGCTGCGAGTGCGCGCGACGTGGCGACGAGGTCCGAGCCCGCGGCGGCGTCGTCCGAGACAAGGACCGCCCGGTCGGCGCCCATCGCGAGCGCCTTGCGCAGCGAGTCGAGCGCTCCCGCGGGGCCCATCGAGACGAGAACGACCTCGCCTTCCTCGCCGGCTTCCTTCAGCTTCAGCGCCTCCTCGACCGCCTGCGTGTCGAAATGGTTCAGCGCCCCTTCTCCGGACCGGTCAAGTCTCTTCGTCCCCGGGTCGATGCGCTTGGTGACAGCCGCATCGGGAACTTCTTTGACACAAACGGCGATCTTCATTTCGAGCAGGGACTCTAACCACGGGCGAGAAGGCTGTAGCCCGCGGGGACACCTGCTAGGCTCCGGCGCTTCGAGCGCGACCGGCCCTTCATGGTGAACATCCGGACGACAGCCCGACTACTCCTCGTCTTGGCCCTCTTTGGCGTCGCCGCAGGGTCTGCTGCCGCGATCCCGGTCGATCCCGGGGTGCGCCCGCCGATGCCGAAGCCCCCGAAGCCGAAGCACAAGCGTCAAATGGTGTTCCCAGTCCTGGGCACGGTCGAGTTCAGCGACGACTACGGCGCCCCGCGGCCGCAGGGGCCACACGAGGGCATCGACATCCTCGCGCCCAGGCACGCGCTCGCGCTGGCCGCCGAGGCCGGACGCGTCCGCTTCTACACGGGCTCGTCACGGGCCGGCTGCATGCTCTACCTCGACGGCAAGAGTGGGACGACCTACTACTACATTCACCTGAACAACGACCTCACGAACGGGAACGACAACCGCGGCGGCTGCAAGGTCGGGGTCACGTTCCCGAAAGGCCTGAAGACCGGTGCGCGCGTCAAGGCCGGACAGCTGATCGGCTACGTCGGCGACTCGGGCGACGCGAACGGGATCCATCCGCACCTCCATTTCGAGGTCCACCCGCACGGCGGCCGCTCGACCGACCCGTACCAGCGCCTGCTGGCCGCTCGGCGGATGCTCTTCTACGCGCCGCCGGGCGCGACGTTCACCCTGGCGCTGACGGCGACCGTGATCGCGACCGCGGACGAGTCGCTGCGCGTGCGCGTGAACACGCTCCGCTCCTCGCCCGGCAACATGGTGCTCCGCCGGCTCGACCGCCCGCTGGTCCTGACCGTTCCCGCCTACGCGAGCATCGAGCGAGGCGAGGCAGGCAACGTCGTCCAGCTCGGTGACGCGAAGCGGGGCGAGCGCATCGGCGTGTGGACGGAAGCGGCGACGGTGACCGCCGCCGCTTCCGAAGGCAAGGCGGGCGCAATCAGCGCCGAGCGGATTGTGCTTCCGGCCGGCTGACGCGAGCTCCCCAGGACAGCGAGCTGAAGGCCCCCTTGGCCAGAAGCTGTGGCCTGCCCTCGTCGCCGATCACCCAGAGGCCGGTGGGCGCGTCCGCGACCGCGAGCTCGGTCCCGTCCGGCGACCACGTCGCGTCCAGGGAGTTCACCTCGGTCGGGCCCGCCTGAGCTCCACGTGAGGTCGTGCTCTCGTCCCCGAGGAACGAGAGAACGTTCTGTCCCGGAGGCCAACCGGCTTGGTCCACGTTGTAATCGCCGTCCGAGACCGGATGCGCGTCGGTCCCATCGAGAGACACCGAGTAGACGGCGATCGTGTCCTCGTCGCTCGAGTCGCATCCGCCGGGCGCCGTGCATGTGTCGCGTTGGACGAAGATGCGCGTCCCGTCGTCCGACCAGGCCGGCGATGAGGCGTCTTTCATGATCAGCTTCGCGTTCGTGCCGTTCGGCCACATCGCGTAGACGTTCGTGGAGCCGTTCTCGGTCCGATCGGCTGCGAGCAGGCGGCCGTCCGGGGACCAGGCCGGGTGATCCATATGGGCGGTGTCTTTCAGCCTGAGCATGCCGCCGCTCTTCGGGTCGACCACGTAGAGCGCCCCGACGCCCTTCGCCGCGAGCAACCCGTTGACCGGAGGCGCCGGCTCCGCCTGTTGCTGGCCGAGCAAGCCGAACGGGCTCGTCCCGACGGCGAGCGCAGGTAGCACGAGCACGACGGCGACGCCCGCGGCCGCAATCGCAGCGACGCGAGGAACGCTGAGCAGCCGACGGCGGCGCTTCTGCGCGTGCGGCCTCGCAAGAACCCGGTGCATGACCGCCTGCGCCTCGTAGGCCTCATCATCGTCGTGAAATCTCACATTGGGATCGAGAGAGCGAAGACGGTCGAGCATGTCTTCCTGGGACATGAAGACTCCTTTCATTTGGCAACCCCTTCGCGAGTGAGGGGAACCGGAAGCGATTGGCCGGCGGACGACGCCGACTGTTCCAACTCGCGCAAGAGGCGCCTCTTCGCGCGGTGCAGGCGAACGCGATACCACGCAGGTGATACCCCGAGGACGATCGCGGCTTCCCGCGGCCTGAGCTCCTCCCAGGCCGTGAGGGCAAGGATCTCCTGGTCGGTAGCCGAGAGCCGCTGAAGCGCACCGATCAGCCCCATGTCCGGGCCGTCGACCTGTGAGAAGGCCCCCGGTGGCTCAGCGGCGCTCAGCTTTTCGACCAGAGAGGTACGGCGTCGAGCCGACCGGAGCTGCGTCGACAGCGTCTTTCGTGCCACGCCGAGCAGCCAAGGACGGACCTCGTCCGGCAGATCGTCGATGCGCCGCCAGGCGACGAGGAACGTCTCGGCGACGACGTCATCGACCAGTGACTCCGGGGCTCGGCGCCGTGCGTAGCTGCGCACGGCGGAGAAGTGGTCGCAGAAGAGCGTTTCGAGCCTGGCTTCTTCGATCGAGTTCGCCACGCACTCTCCCCTTGGCCGGCAGCTGCCCGTTCGTTTCACTCAACGACGAGCGCGAGCCGAATCGGTTAGGGGGACGCGGCCCCGTCGATCAGCGCCGAGCGGAGCCTGCTGCCCGCGGGGTGGCTCCCCAGAAGGGCCGACCCGAGGCGCCTGCGAGGACGAGCTCGGGCTTTCCACCGTTGGCCGACACGACCCAAAGCCCCGTTCCTGTCTTGACATCCGTGAACGCGAGCACGGTTCCGTCGGGAGACCACGTTGCGGCGCCGGAGTCGAAGTTTCCCGGCCCGATCAGGCTCTCCTCGTCGAAGAAGTGGCTGGCGAGGCCATCTGTGGGCCACGCGAGCGCGCGGGCGAGGTACGCGTCGTCGTTCTCGAAGTCCACGCGCTGCAGGTCGGTCCCGTCGAGCCGAGCGCTGTAGAGCACCTGCGCAGCGTCGTCTTCTGAATCAGGCGCCGCGGCAACCGCGCCGTGCACGGCGAGGACTCGCTCGCCGTTTGCGGACCACGAAGGCGCAGAAGCGTCCTTCATGACGAGCTGCGGGTGCGTGCCGTCGGGCCTGATCGTGTAGACGCTCGTGCCGCTCTTCTCGGCCTTCTCGACCGCGAGGAGGCGCATGTCCGGCGACCAGGCCGGCGCGGACATGTCGATCGTCCCCGGCACCTTGCGTGCGTGCCCGGTCGCTGGATCGACGAGATAGATGCCCTTCTCGCCGCGCACCGCAATCCGGCTCTCTGCTCCGATCGACGGCTTGGCTTTCCTGGCGGCAACCGACGTGGCCGGCTTCGCCTGGGGCTTACTCGAAGGGATGGGCGCCGGCTTGGGACCGGTTGCCGTGACAGGGGTCGCATCGATCGGGAGAGGTGGCGTTGCGACCGCAGGCTGATACGTGGCGCGGGCCCAACTCGGAGGCCCGGAGAAGCTGCCCTTGACGAGCTGATGCGCATTCGTCCCGTCAGGAGCCATGACCCAGAGCTGGGAGGTCACGAACGGCCCGCACGGCGAACCAGCTTTCGCGTCGGGCAGCATCGAGATGAATGCGAGCTCATTGCCTTCCGGAGACCAGGTTGGAAGGGCAGCGCCCTGCTGTTCGCCGTGGAGGACGGTTTGCTGACCGCTCGCCAGGTCGAGGAGAACCACGACTTCTCTTCCTCCCGGCGTCAGGTCGTCCGACCGGTCGAGCGCGAGCTGCAAGGAGTCCGGCGACCACGAGAGGCTCGCCCCCGCATCGGCGAAGGTCCGGATCGGGCCGACGCCCTCGGGCCTGATGATCATCACGCCCTTCGAGCCGACGACCGCGATCGACTTGCCATCCGGTGACCATTCCGGGCTCGTAGTGACTGAGTCGACGGGCATGATCGGCCGAGCCTTGGAACCGTCGAGACCGACCACCGCCGCGTAGCTGCCGTCCGAGTCGCACGTCGGGGCGGCGCAGGCTTCGTGTCGGAGGACGACGAGCTGCTGACCGTCCGGTGACCAGGACGGTTGAGACGCGTTTCGGAGCACGAGCGTGCGATCGCTGCCGTCGGGCTTCATCGTGTAGACGTCCGACACGCCGGCGGCGTCCGGATCCTTGGACGTAACGGCGAGGAGCGTGCCGTCCGGTGACCACTCCGCGTCCGTCAGGTTCTCGCTCTTCGGAATGAGCCGGGCCGTCCGGGTCTGCGGGTCGACCACGTACAGGCCGTCGGATCCGCTGACCGCGATGAGGCCGTTCTGCGGAGGTGCGGAAGGGCTTGCGGTGGCGCCGGAGCCCACTGCCAGAAGAGGCAGCGTCGCCAGCAACGCAAGCCAGACCTTCACGCTCGTACTATTTCACACTTACCGGATCCGAGGCGGATCTATCGGCCCGTGAAGTCGGGCTCCCGCTTCTCGACGAATGCGGTCATACCCTCGCGAGCGTCCTGACTGGCGAACAATTCCCCGAACGCCACCGCCTCGGCCTCGAGGTTCTCGACGTAGTCGCCCTGGAGCGTGTGATTGATCGCCGCCTTGGCCTCCGCCAGGGCGAGCGGGCCTTTCGACGCGATCAGTTTCGCGATCTTGAGCGTCGTCTCCATCAGCTCGTCGGGCTCGAAGACGTCGTTGACGAGGCCGATCCGCCGGGCCTCCTTCGCATCGACCACACGCCCGGTGAGGATCAGATCCTTCGCGACGCCGAGGCCGCATACGCGCGCCAGTCGCTGGGTGCCGCCCCAGCCGGGGAAGATGCCGAGGTTGACCTCGGGCTGGCCGAGTTTCGCGGTCGAGGCCGCGTAGCGCATGTCGCACGCCAGCGCGAGCTCGCAACCACCGCCAAGCGCGAACCCGTTGATCGCAGCGAGCGAGACCTTGGGGGCGATCTCGAGCAGCTGACCCACCTGGTGGCCGAGCGCTCCCCACTCCTTTGCCTCATCGACGGAGAGCTGGCTCATGTACTTGATGTCCGCGCCGGCCGCGAACGCTTTGTCGCCTGCACCCGTGAGGACGATCACGCGAACGCCGTCGTCCTTCCGCAACTCGGTCAATTGGTCGCGCAGGTTGCCGAGCGTCTCGACGTCGAGCGCGTTCATCGCCTCCGGCCGGTCGATGGTCACGACGGCGACCGCGCCCTCGCGCTGTACCTGGACGCTCAAGGCGTCGCTTGGGCCAGGACGCGCGGGCTTCGCTCGTGCGTCCGTCGGAACTGACCGGTCGACTCGTTTGCGCGGAGCGCGAACGCCACTAAGCGGGAACCTTCTGTTTCAGGAACTCGACGATCTCGGAGGTCGGCGCGCCCGGGGTGAAGATCTCCGCCACGCCCTGGCTCTTCAGCTCGGTCGCGTCCTCCTCCGGGATGGTTCCCCCGACGACGACGAGCACGTCCTCGGCGCCGTTCTCCTTGAGCCCGTCGAGGATCTTCGGGACGAGCGTCATGTGCGCGCCGGACAGGATCGAGATCCCGACGGCGTCGGCGTCCTCCTGGATCGCGGTCTCGACGATCTGCTCCGGCGTCTGGTGCAGACCCGTGTAAATCACTTCCATTCCGGCGTCACGAAGCGCCCGAGCGATAATCTTCGCGCCCCGGTCGTGCCCGTCCAGACCCGGTTTGGCGATGACAACACGTATTTTTCCGGCCACATTGGGGAGTGTAGTAGGGAAGATCTCGCCCGCTCAGAACGTCTCGTACATGGAGAACCCGTCGTGTCAATGAAGTTAACCGTCGTCGGCTGCTCGCCAGCGTGGCCGAATCCTGGTGGCGCTCAATCCGGATACCTCCTGGAGGGGCCGGGCCGGCTGCTGCTGGATTGCGGCCCCGGAGTGCTCGCTCGTCTGCGCAGCAACGGGGCGAACGGCTGGCCCGAGGTCGACGCAATCGTCATCTCGCACTTCCACCTCGATCATTGGGGCGATCTCGTCCCGTGGGTCTGGGGGACGATGTGGGGGCTCGGGCAGGAGCTCGACGAAGCCCGAGCTTTGGCTCCCACCCGGCGGCCGCGAGGAGCTGGCCGGGTTCGGCACGCGGTTCGGGACGCCCGACATGTTCATCCGGGTGTTCGAGCCGAAGGAGTATGCGGAGGGGGAGGAGTTCGAGGCGGCGGGGCTCAGGCTCGTCGCGACCAGGCTGCCGCACTACACCGTGCAGACGTACGGCTTCCGCGTGTCGAATACGACGCGCACGCTCGCCTACTCGGGGGACTCGGGCCCGAGCGAACGACTGTCCAAGCTGGCCGAGGGGGTCGACCTTTTCCTCTGCGAGGCGACGCTGGAGCGGGGCGAGCTGGACGGTGAGCCGCGTGGCCATCTGTCGGCCGACGAAGCCGTCGCTGCCTACGAAGCGTCAGGTGCGAAGCGGCTCCTGCTCACGCATCGCCCGAAGGAGCTCGCCCTGGACGGCGGCCTCGAGCAGGCTCACGACGGGCTCCAGCTGGACGTCTGAGCCGCCCGGCGCGCGAGTTTTTGCACTACTGGCTCCGTTCCGCGCGCAAACGGGCGATACGCTTATCGCGGGTGGCGGGTGGAACGATCCCCACCCGGGCGGGGCTGTGGCTCAGAAGACGGGGGTTTCTCGCCAAACGCCCCACACATCGCGGAGCGCGTCGCACATCTCGCCCATCGTCACGTACTCGCGGGACGCGTCGACGATCAGCGGCATCAGGTTCACGTCGGCCTTCGCCGCGCCCTCCTTCAGCGCTCCAAGCGCCGCCTCGACCTTCGCGCTGTCCCTCTTCGCGCGCGTGGACTGGACGCGGTCGATCTGCTTCTGCTCGAGCGCCGGGTCGACCCGCAGGAGCTCGATCGGCGCTTCCTCCTGCGCCTCGTACCGGTTGACGCCGACGATCACGCGCTGCTTCGCCTCGACCTCGGACTGGTACCGGAACGACGCGTCCGCGATCTCGCGCTGGAAGAAGTTCTCCTCGATCGCGGGTATCACGCCGCCGAGCTTGCGGATCCGGTCGAAGTAGTCGTACGCCTCCGCCTCGAGCCGGTTCGTCAGGTCCTCGACGTACCAGGAGCCGCCCAGCGGGTCGATCGTGTTCACGACGCCCGTCTCGTGCGCGATCACCTGCTGCGTCCTGAGCGCGATCCGCACCGCGTTCTCGGTCGGCAGCGCGAGCGCCTCGTCGAACGAGTTCGTGTGCAGCGACTGCGTCCCGCCGAGCACCGCGGCGAGAGCCTCGAGCGCGGTCCGCACGATGTTGACCTCGGGCTGCTGCGCCGTCAGCGACACGCCGGCCGTCTGCGTGTGGAAGCGCATCAGCCACGAGCGCGGGTTCTTCGCGCCGTAGGTGTCCCGCAGCTCGCGCGCCCAGATCCTGCGGGCGGCGCGGTACTTCGCGATCTCCTCGAAGAAGTCGAGGTGCGCGTTGAAGAAGAACGAGAGCCGCGGCGCGAAGTCGTCCACGTCGAGCCCGCGCTCGACCGCCGCCTCCACGTACGCGAACCCGTCCGCGAGCGTGAACGCGAGCTCCTGCACCGCGTTCGAGCCCGCCTCGCGGATGTGGTACCCGGAGATCGAGATCGGATGCCAGCGCGGCATCTCCTGCGCGCAGAACTCGATCATGTCCACGACGAGCCGCATCGACGGCTCGGGCGGGAAGATCCACTCCTTCTGCGCGATGTACTCCTTGAGGATGTCCGTCTGGATCGTCCCGCGGAGCTCCGAGCGCGGCACGCCCTGCTGCTCGCCGACGCAGACGTAGAAGGCGAGCAGCATCGCCGCGGGCGAGTTGATCGTCATCGAGGTCGAGACCTCGCCGAGCGGGATCCCGCCGAAGAGCGTCTCCATGTCCGCGAGCGAGTCGATGGCCACGCCCTCGCGGCCGACCTCGCCGAGCGAGCGCGCGTGGTCGGAGTCGTAGCCCATCAGCGTCGGCATGTCGAAGGCCGTCGAGAGGCCCGTCTGCCCGTGCTCGAGCAGGTAGCGGAAGCGCTCGTTCGTCTCCTCGGCCGTCCCGAAGCCCGCGAACTGGCGCATCGTCCAGAGCTTCCCGCGGTACATCGACGGATAGACGCCGCGCGTGAACGGATAGACGCCCGGGTAGCCGAGCGTTGCGTCGTAGTCGATGTCGACGTTCTCGGGCGAGTAGAGCGGCTCGTTCTCGAGACCGGAGATGGTCGAGGAGAGCTCGTCGCCGCGCTCGGGCGTCGCGTCGAAGAGCTCGCGCTTCCACTCGGCTGCGCCCCCCTCGAGCCCGCGCTTGTCCTCGGTCGTCGCCATCGCGACGAATTCTAGGTGCCGCGCGGGAATTCCTAGGAAGCGCCGGGCTTCCAGAGCGGTTCCGCGCCGCCCGCGTTGGCCGTGCGGGCGAGGATGAAGAGCAGGTCCGAGAGCCGGTTCAGGTACACGAGCGCGAGCTGGTTGATCTCCATCTGCTCGGCCGCTTCGAGCGCCTCCCGCTCGGCGCGCCGGCACACGGCGCGCGCAACGTGCAGCCTCGCCGCGACCTCGGAGCCGCCGGGGAGCACGAAGCTCGTCAGGTCGGGAAGCTCCGCGTTGAAGCGGTCGCAGTCGTGCTCGAGCGACGAGATCTGGACGTCGCTGATCCGCAGTCGGTCCGTGACGCCGAACGGCACGGAGAGGTCCGCGCCGAGGTCGAAGAGCTCGTTTTGGACACGGGTCAGGACGACTCGAAGCTCGTCCGGCACCTCTGCGGCCAGGACGAGGCCGATGTCCGAGTTCAGCTCGTCGACGGCCCCGAAGGCGGCGATCCGGCAGTCGAGCTTCGGCACGCGGGTCCCGTCCCCGAGGCTCGTCTCGCCGCGGTCCCCCCCGCCCGTGTAGATCCGGGTCAGCCGCACTGGCTCATCGCGCTCGCGGGGCACGGTCATAGATTACGACGCATGGAGATCCGACCGGCGCGTGAGGAGGAG
Organism: uncultured Actinomycetes bacterium; assembly: GCA_963850415.1. Classification (GTDB taxonomy): domain Bacteria; phylum Actinomycetota; class Thermoleophilia; order Gaiellales; family Gaiellaceae; genus VAXT01. The sequence goes on along the minus strand of CAWKLE010000002.1, from coordinate 292,103 downwards.
ATCGAGCCGCTGACGCAGCTGTTCATCCGGGCGCGAAACGAGATGGACTACCTCCCGGCGGTGCCCGACGAGGCGGCGGAGCCGATCGCGGCGCACATCCGCGAGCACGAGGAGGTCTGGGTCGCCGAGGAGGACGGCCGCCTGCTCGGGTTCCTCGGGATCGAGCACTCGACGAACCTCGACGCACCGGTCCTCGAGAAGCTCTACGTCGACCCCGCGGAGCAGAACCGCGGCGTCGGCTCCGCCCTGCTGGACAAGGCGAAGGAGCTCCGCCCGCACGAGCTGTACCTGTGGGTCTTCCAGAAGAACCCGGCGAGCCGCCTGTACGAGCGGCATGGGTTCGAGCTCGTGAAGCTCACGGACGGCTCCGACAACATGGAACGGGAGCCGGACGCGCTCTATCCGCTGGAACGGGAGCGCCTGAATCGGGCGCCAGACGTCCGCCTCGTACTCCTCCATCAGCACCGCCTCATCGACCTCGAAGTGAGCCGGCAACAGCCCCGACAACCGTTTCTCTACGCGGGCGAGCAGCGTGTCGGGATCGTCGCCCCCGTCGAGGGTCAACGACGCATGTGGCGGCGGGTCCTGGGCCGCGCCGCGATAGGGCGGGAACTCGGGGAAGAGCTCCCAGAGCGCCCGCATCGTCGCCCGCAACTGCCCGTCGGGCTCGGGAACGCCGTATACCGCACCGCCTCCGTCCCATTGCGCGACCCGGGCGATGTCGAAGCTCAACGGGTGTCGCGAGGCGAAGAAGTCGCGAGCCATGTTCAGGTAGTCGTCGTCGAGCTCCTCGCTCGGGACGAACGGGTAGAGGAGCGTCAGCGAGAGCGGGATGTGCTCGGGCAGGCGCTCCGGGTAGAGCTCGTCATGGGCCCGCGCGAGCTCGGGAGCCTGCTCGGCGAGAAAGAGGGTGATCGCAGTGTCCATTACCCGGAGGCGAGCGCACGCTGCTGGAAGCCGAGGATCGAGCGCGCGATTACGAGGCGCTGGATCTCGCTCGTGCCCTCGTAGATCTCGGTGATCTTCGCGTCGCGGTAGTAGCGCTCGACGGGGAACTCCTTCGTGTAGCCGTAGCCGCCGAGGACCTGGATCGCCTCGCCGGTCGTGCGGCGCGCCGTCTCGGAGGCGAAGAGCTTCGCCTTGGCGCCCTCCTCCGTGTGTGAGAGCCCCTGCTGCTTGCGCCACGCGGCCCGGTAGACGAGTAGGCGCGCCGCGTCGATCTCCGTCGCCATGTCCGCGAGCTTCCACTGGATGGCCTGGAACTCGGCGATCGCCTTGCCGAACTGCTTCCGCTCGAGCGCGTAGTTGCGCGCGAATTCGAACGCGGCCTGGGCGATACCGAGCGCCTGGGCGCCGATGCCGATCCGCCCGCCGTCGAGCGTGGCCATGGCGACCGTGAAGCCCTTGCCTTCCTCGTGGAGCAGCCGGTCGGGCCCGACCTCTGCGCCCTCGATCGCGATCGAGTTCGTGACCGACGAGTTGAGGCCGAGCTTCTCCTCGTGGCCGGTGACGCGAATGTGGTCGGCGTCCAGGATGAAGGCGCTGACTCCTCGCGCGCCGGGCGTGTCCGGGTCGGTGCGCGCGAAGAGCAGAAACGTGCCGGCGTATTCCGCCGTGGAGATGAACTGCTTCGTCCCGGAGATGCGCCAGCCGTCGCCGTTCGCCTCGGCCGCAGTGCGGAGCGAGCCCGCGTCGGAGCCGGATTCCGTCTCGGTCAGCGCGAACGCGCCGATCAGCTCGCCGCGCGCCAGGGGCGGGACGAAACGCGAGCGCTGCTCGTCGGTGCCGAAGGTGAGGATCGGAAGCGTGGCGGCGCTCGTGTGCACGCCGACGGTGACGCCGACCCCCGCGTCCGCACGCGAGAGCTCCTCGAGGACGAGGATGTACGAGAGGAAGTCCGCGCCCGCGCCGCCGTACTCGTCCGGCACGCAGACGCCCATCAGCCCGAGCTCGGCGAGCTTCGAGAAGACCTCCTTCGGGAACCGGTGCTCGCGGTCCCACTCGGCCGCGTGCGGCTCGATCTCGGCCGCGGCGAACTCTCGCGCGAGCGCCTGGATCTCCCGCTGCTCGGGGCTGAGCTCGAAGTCCACTACGAGTAAGAGTAGAAGCCCTCGCCCGACTTCCGGCCCAGTCGGCCCGCGGCAACGTGCTCACGGAGGAGCGGGCACGGCTCGTAGCGGTCACTGTCGAAGCCGTCGCGGAGCACCTCCATGATCGCGACGCAGGTGTCGAGGCCGATCAGGTCGGCGAGCGCGAGCGGGCCCATCGGGTGCGCGAACCCGAGCTTCGCGATCGTGTCGATCGCCTCGGGCTCGGCGACGCCTTCGTGGAGCGCCCACACGGCCTCGTTGATGAACGGCATCAGGATCCTGTTCGAGACGAAGCCGGGGAAATCGTTCGCGACGGCGGGCGTCTTGCCGAGCTCGCGCGCCAGCTCGGTGATCGCGGCGGCGGTCTCGTCCGAGGTCTCCTTGCCGCGGACGACCTCGACGAGCGACATCATCGGGACGGGGTTGAAGAAGTGCATGCCGATCACGCGGTCCGGGCGGGTGGTCGCGGCCGCGAGCGTGGAGATCGGGATCGACGATGTGTTCGACGCGAGCACGGCCTCGGGCGGAAGCGTCTCGTCGGCCCGGCGGAAGACGTCGTCCTTGACGGCGGCGTCCTCGATCACGGCCTCGATCATGAGGTCGGCGGGGACGAGGTCGTCGACCGCTTCGACCCGGGCGAGCACGTCATGGGGGCTCGGTCCCCCCTTCTCCGCGAGCTTGCCGAGGCTGCGGCGCATCGTCTCCAGGCCGCGCTCGACGGCGCCAGGCGCCGCGTCGTAGAGGGAGACGCGCCGGCCTGATCCGGCCACGACCTGGGCGATGCCGCCGCCCATCTGGCCCGCGCCGACGACGAGGACGTGCTCGAAGTCCACGGCGCGGAGGCTACTGCGGCGGCAGCTCTTCGCGCCGGCCGAATGCGACCGGGATCAGCAGCATCGCGAAGACGGCTCCGATGAAGAAGACGAACGACATCGCATCTGCTTCGCCGTGCTTGCGCCAGACCGGGGCCCGGGGCTGGCGCTCGCAGGCTTTCTGAGCGGCAACGCGAGGCGCGTGCGCCGAGCTCGGCGCGCAGACGTAGGCCCGAGCAGAGGTCGCCGACCCGCCGAAGAGGCCGGCGAGCAAGCAGAGCAGGACCGCCAGCCGCCCGGCAAACGCCGGCCGGCGCGGCGGCGTACGCCAGAAGCCGCAGAACATCTCAGTCAGTTAGACCGCTCGTTCGCCTCCGAGATAGCCCACGAACGCAAGTTCCCTCGACCGAGGGACGCCCATTCGAGCCATGTCCGGTGCCAGGCACCGGACGTGTCCGGATTGGCCTTGTCCGGTGCCAGGCACCCGACATGTCTGCTTTGGACGGTTAGTAGGGCGGCGGACGATCGCGCTCGACGGACTTCACCGGCGCGCGGTCGCCGGGAGGCAGCGCGTGGGAGACCGCGAAGAGCAAGTACCCGAGACCGACAATCGCCTGCAGCCATTCTGGCCCGGCTCCTCCGAAAGCCACCCACTCGGCCGCCACAGCCGTCAGCGCAGCCAGGGGCAGGATCAGCAGCGGCCTGTCGTCCTCGCCCCTCAGCACCGCGATCACGAACGCGACGCCAGAGAGGCCGAGCGCAGCCAGCAGCAACTCCATCGAGGTCGGCGTCGAGATAAAAGCCCAAGATCCCTGCGCCGATGACGGCGACGGTCCCGACGAACACGAAGAGGTGGAGAGGCTCTTGCCAGGTGAAGGGCTCGTCCCCCAGCCGGGGGTCGGAGTCATCAGACCTCGAGCAGGAGGGCGTCGCCCTGGCCGCCGCCGGAGCAGATCGCCGCGAGGCCGAGGCCGCCGCCGTTGCGGCGCAACTCGTGCACCATCGTCCCCACGATCCGCGCGCCCGAGGCGCCGATCGGGTGCCCGAGCGCGACCGCCCCGCCGTTCACGTTCACCTTCTCCTCGTCGGCGCCGAGCATCTTCGCCGAGTTGAGCACGACCGACGAGAACGCCTCGTTCAGCTCGACGCGCTCCACGTCGTCGATCGTCTTCCCCGCCTTCCCGAGCGCGATCGCCCCCGCCTTGGCCGGCGTCCGCGCGAGGTAGGCGAAGTCGTCGGCGACGTAGCCCTGCGAGACGATCGTCGCGAGCACCTCGAGCCCGCGCCGCTTCGCGAACTCCTCGCTCGCGACGATGACCGCACCCGCCCCGTCGTTCACTCCGGGCGCGTTGCCGGCGGTCGTCGTGCCCTCCGGGTCGAAGACGGGCTTCAGCGCGGAGAGCTTCTCGAGCGAGGTGTCGCGCCTAGGGCCCTCGTCGACGGCCAGTTCGCCAACCGCGACGATCTCATCCGCGAAGCGCCCCTCGTCGATCGCCTTGACGGCGCGCTCGTGTGATCGGGCGGCCCAGCGATCCTGCTCCTCGCGCGAGATCCCGAGCTCACGGCTCACGAACGAGGCCTGCTCGACCATGTGCCGGTTGTCGAAGGTCGACGTGAGCCCGTCGTGCACCATCGAGTCGATCAGCGTCCCGTCGCCGAGCCGGTAGCCGAACCGCGCCTTCTCGAGCAGGTACGGCGCGTTCGACATCGACTCCATGCCGCCCGTGACGATCAGCTCGTGATCGCCGGCGCGGATCATCGCGTCTGCGATCTCGAGAGCACGGATCGAGGAGGCGCAGACCTTGTTGACGGTGTCCGACCCAACCTCCTTCGGAATGCCCGCCCCGATCGCGGCCTGCCTGGCCGGAGCCTGGCCTACCCCCGCCTGGAGCACCTCGCCCATGATCACGTACTCGACCTCGTTCGGCTCGAGCCCGGCCCGCTCGAGAGCGGCCTTGATCGCGATCGCGCCCAGCTCCGGAGCCTTGTATCCGGCCAGGCCCCCGCCGAGCTTCCCGAACGGCGTTCTGGCGGTGGCGACGATGACTGACCGGCTCATCCTGCTGAGCGTAACAACGCGCCTCGAGGCCACAGCGGCACGCGAGGCTCGGCCAGCGACCGGCGTATCCTTTGTCGACTATGGGCAAGAACGGTGACGCCGAGCGTCTCCGGCGAATCGAGCTCGTCACCGATGCGGCGCTGTCGCACCTGGACCTGGACGAGCTCCTGGGTGAGCTCCTCACGCGAATCCGGGACGTGCTCGACGCCGACACGGCCGCAGTTCTTCTCCGGGACGACCTCAGAGACGAGCTGGTCGCGCGGGCGGCGGTCGGGCTCGAGGAAGAGGTCGAGCAGGGCGTGCGGATCCCGATCGGCGGCGGCTTCGCGGGCCGGATCGCCGCCGAACGGCGACCGATCGTGCTCGACGACGTCGACCACGCCGACGTGCTGAACCCGATCCTGCGCGAGAAGGGCATCAAGAGCATGGCCGGAGTGCCGCTGGTCTTCTCGAACGACGTGCTCGGAGTGCTCCACATCGGTTCGCTAACACCGCGGATCTTCACGAAGGACGACGTCGAACTGCTCGAGCTCGTCGCCGACCGCGTGGGTCTCGCGATCGAGCACGGACGGCTGTTCGAGGCCGAGCGCCGTCGCCGAACGCGGCTCGAGCAGGTGCAGAGAGTGCTGGAGGCGACGCTCGTCAGTCTCGGTTTCGACGAGTTGATGGGTGAGCTGCTGGTTCGGCTCAGGGACGTGCTCGAGGTCGACACCGCGGCCGTGCTGATGCTCGACAGGGAGACGAACGAGCTCGTCGCCCGCGCTGCCGTCGGGCTCGAGGAGGAAGTCGAGCAGAGCGTGCGCATACCGGTCGGGGGCGGCTTCGCCGGACGCGTCGCCGCCGAGGCCCAGCCGATCGTGCTCGACGACGTCGACCATGCCGATGTGCTCAACCCGATCCTGCGCCAGAAGGGCATCAAGAGCATGCTCGGCGTGCCGCTGATCGAGTCCGGCAGCGTGATCGGCGTGCTCCACGTCGGCACGCTCCAGCCGCGCTACTTCAACCTCGACGACCAGGAGCTGCTCCAGCTCGTCGCCTCGCGCGCGGCAATCGCGATCGAGAAGGCGAAGGTGCACGACGAGCTCGTCAGGCTCGACCAGCTCAAGCTGAACTTCGTCGCGATCGCATCGCACGAGCTGCGCACGCCCGCCACCTCGGTCTACGGGATCGCCTCCACGCTCCGGCACCATCGCGACACTCTCGCTCCCGAGACCCGCGAGGAGCTCGAGGATGCGTTGTGGCAGCAGGCGGTCCGCTTCCGCAGCCTGATCGAACAGCTCCTCGACCTCTCACGGCTGGACGCCAAGGCGATACCCATCGAGCGGCAGCCGGTTCACCTGCGCGAGCTGCTCGCGGAGATCGCAAACGCGTCCGCGCCGGATGCGGATATCCGGATCGAGGTCCCCGCCGGGCTCCAGGTGAACGCCGACCGGGCGGCGCTCGAGCGCATCTTCGGGAACCTCGTCCGGAACGCCGTCATCTACGGGGAGCCGCCCGTCGTCGTCAGCGTGCAGTCGCAGGACACGTACTTCCGGGTCAGCGTCGAGGACCGCGGTGAGGGCGTCCCGCCGGAGATCGTCCCGCGGCTCTTTCAGCGGTTCGAGCGCGGCTCCGTCGGCCAGGGCAGCGGCCTCGGACTGTCGATCGCGCAGGCTTACGCGCGCGCCCACGGGGGCGATCTCGTCTACGACCCCGCCTCTGGCGGCGGCGCTCGGTTCGACGTCATCCTGCCGCGGCCCGAGAACACTCTGTAACTCCTGCTACGTTGGAGTTAGAGATGGACCAACTGGCTGCAGTCGGCGATCCGGAGCTCCGCGAGGCGCTGCTCTTCGCGAGGAGCCACGCGCGCCCGGTGACCGCCGACGAGCTCGCCCGAGCCAAGGAGTTGCACCGGAACGTCGCCCGCTCCCGGCTGGAGCGGCTGGTGGAGTCCGGGCTGCTCGCGATCGGCTACGAGCGCCGCACGGGACGCTCCGGGCCTGGTGCCGGGCGACCCGCAAAGACGTACTCGGTCGTCCCCCAGCTCGAGTCGATCGAGTTCCCCGATCAGAGCCAGTCCCTCGCCGGGCTGCTCGTCGACGCCCTGGTCGCGCGCGGCGGCGAAGAGACGCTCCGCGGGGTCGGCGTCGCGTTCGGGCGCGAGCTCGGCCGGTCCGCCCGGCTCCGCCCCGCGAAGAGCATCGAGGGGGGCTTCGAGCGCGTGTGCGCCGCGGTCCGGCGCCTCGGCTACCAGGCCTCGCTCGAGCACGCGGACGACACGGGAGCCGTGATTGCGACGCCGACGTGCCCGCTCCGCCCGCTCGTGCGCGCGCGCCCGGAGGCCGTCGAGATCGACCGCGGGATGTGGGCCGGGCTCGCGAGCTGCGCGCTGGAGGGCGTCGAGGTCGGGCAGGTTCGCTGCGAGACGCGGGACTGCTTCGACGACCACGCGTCGTGCAAGGTCGTGCTCGAGCTCACCAGACGCTGAGTTTCTAAATACGTTTCTTTGGTATAAAGAAACCGACATGGACACGGCCACAGCCACGTTCGGCGGGCTCGAGCTCGTCACGAGCCCCTTTGTCATGACCCCCAGAGAAACGAGCACGGGCCTCGTCGTCTGCGCGACCGACCATCTCGAAGGCCGCGCGGGCGTGGTCGTCGACGTGGGGACCGGCTCCGGCGCGATCGCGCTTGCCGTCGCCGAGGCGGCGCCCCGCGCGGCCGTCTGGGCGACGGACGTCAGCTCTGCTGCGGTGGAGCTGGCCAGGCTGAACGCGCGGCGGGCCGGCCTGCACGACCGGGTCACCGTCCGTCATGGGAGCCTGCTGGATCCGTTTCCCGGGAGGGCGAACGTGATCGTCGCCAACCTGCCCTACCTTCCGCTCGGCGAGCGCAACAGCCATCCGAACCTGGCGTGCGAGCCGGTGAGTGCCGTCTTCGCCGAGGGCGATGGGCTCGGTCTCGTTCGGCGCCTCGTCGCCGCCGCGCGCCGCCGATTGGCACCCGACGGACTGCTCGCGCTTCAGATTCGCGGCCGAATCCACGCCGCCCCGCAGCGCGAGCTGCACGCGCTCGAGCACCTCCTCGGCGCACCCGCAACGCTCGCCGCATAGACCCCGGCTGAGGCTGCGGGTACGATCAAACGGCGTGCCTCCGGCGCGTAGTTCTCTGTGCAGCGACACCCATGATCAAGCTTCCCTTCACCGATCCCGGCCAGCCGGACACCCGGTCGCCGCTGCGTTTTCTGCTCTGGGTCGCGCGGCTCCAGTGGAAGACCCTGCTCGGAGGCGTCTTCTTCGGCGTGGTCTGGATGGTCTCGCAGGCGCTCATGCCGGCGGCCATCGGCAAGGCGATCCAGACGGGCATCGTCGACAGCGACAACCACGCCCTCGTGCAGTGGTCGCTGATCCTGCTCGGGCTTGGCGCGACGACGGCCGCCGCAGGGGTGATGCGACACCGCTTCGCCGTCGCCAACTGGCTCCAGGCCTCCTTCCGGATGGCGCAGATCGTCGCGCACCACGCCGCGCGCACGGGCCCGGCGATCAAGAAGGGGCACTCGACGGGCGAGGTCGTCGCCACCGTCTCGAACGACGCGATGCGGGCAGGCGGTGCCTTCGACATCACCGCGCGGCTGGCCGGTGCGTTCGTCTCGTACATCGTCGTCGCGATCATCCTCCTCTCGGCATCCGTGATCCTCGGGCTCGTCGTCCTGCTCGGAGTGCCGGTGCTCGTGCTGTTGATGGGCTTTGTGATCAAGCCGCTCCAGACGCGTCAGGCCGTGCAGCGCGAGGAGGTCGGCAAGCTGACCGCGCTCGGGGCCGATACTGCCGCAGGCCTGCGCGTGCTCCGGGGAATCGGCGGGGAGCAGGCGTTCTTCGCGCGCTACCGCACACGCTCGCAGGAGGTGCGCGAGGCAGGCGTGCGCGTCGCGCTTCCCCAGTCGACGCTCGACGCCGCCCAGGTGTTCATCCCCGGGCTCTTCGTCGTCCTGGTCACGTGGCTCGGAGCCCGCTTCGCGCTGGAGGGGAAGATCGACACGGGCGAGCTCGTGGCCTTCTACGGGTACGCGGCCTTCCTCGTGCTCCCGTTGCGGACCGCGGCCGAGGCCGTCGACAAGCTGACGCGTTCGCACGTCGGCGCGACCCGCATGCTCCGGATCCTCGAGGTCGAGTCCGAGATTGCCGAGCCGGCTCGTCCCGTGCCCGAGCCCGCGGCCCTGGTCCCGCTCCATGATCACGGCTCGGGGCTCCGCGTCGAGCCGGGGCGCCTGATCGGGCTCGTCTCCGCTCAGCCCGACGAGGCTGCCGCGATTGCCGACCGGCTCGGCCGCTTCGGGGACCACGACGGCGTCCACCTCGGCGACGTGCCTCTCGCCGAGCTCTCGATCGACGCGGTTCGCCGGCGAATCGTCGTCAGCGAAGCGGACCCGGTCATCTTCTCGGGCCCGCTGCGCCGCGAGCTCGACCCGTGGGAGCGCGCGGACGGAGACGACGAGCGGATCCACACGGCGATCGCCGTCGCGAACGCAGAAGACGTCGTCGAGGCGCTGCCCGAGGGTCTGGACGCGTACGTCGACGAGCGGGGCCGCTCCTTCTCGGGCGGTCAGCGCCAGCGGCTCGTGCTCGCGAGAGCGCTCCTCTCCGACGCCGAGGTGCTCGTGCTCGTCGAGCCGACGAGCGCGGTCGACGCGCACACCGAGGCCCGAATCGCGCAGCGCCTGCGCGAGGCGAGAGAGGGCAAGACGACGGTCGTCATTACCGCCAGTCCGCTGATGCTCGACCAGACGGACCGCGTCTTCTTCGTCGAGGAGGGACGCGTGGTCGCCGACGGGACGCACCGCGAGCTCCTCTCCACGCACGACGGCTACCGCTGGACCGTGACCCGGGGTGAGGACCTGTGAACGAGCTGCTCCCGATCGCGGCCGGCGACGAGCTGCGCGTACAGGCGCGCCGGCTAGGGCGCCGCAACCGGCGGGGGCTGCTCGCCGTGGTCGGCCTGCACGCGGCCGCCGCAACCGCGGGCCTCGCAGGACCGCCGCTCCTGGGCGCGCTCGTCCAGTCCGTGCAGGACGGGACGACGACGAAGCACGTGGACGAGATCGTCGGCTTGCTCGCGATCTTCCTCATCGTCGAGACGATCGTGACCTGGTTCGCGCGCCGGGCCTCGTTCGTGCTCTCGGAGAAGATCTTCGCCGAGCTGCGCGAGGACTTCATGCGCCGCGTGCTCGCGCTGCCGCTGTCGACCGTCGAGCGCGCCGGGACCGGCGACCTCGTCTCGCGCACGACCGCCGACGTCGACTCGCTCGCACGCACCGTCCGCTTCGCCGTCCCGGAGACGCTGATCGCCGGGATCACGACGGTGCTCACCGTCGCCGCCGCGCTCTGGGTCAACCCGCTCGCGGCCCTGCCCGCAATCGTCGGAGTGCCGCTCCTCTTCTTCAGCACGCGCTGGTACCTGAAGCGGGCGCCCGCCGGGTACCTCTGGGAACGGGCGTCGTACGCGACCCTCGCCGGCACCGTCAGCGAGACGGTGGAAGGCGGGCGCACCGTGGACGCCCTGAACCTTCGCGAGAAGCGCGTTCGCCAGATCGACGACGACCTCGACAACGCCTATCGCGCGGAGATGCGCACGCTCTTCCTGCGGACGGTCTGGTTCCCGACCGCCGAGTTCGCGTATGTGCTCCCGGTCGCGACCGCGCTCGCCTGGGGCGGCTACCTCGTCTCGCAGGGCCACGCCACGATCGGCGAGGTGACCGCGGTCTCGCTTTACATGGTCAAGCTCGCCGACCCCGTCGACCGGCTCATCTCCTGGCTCGACGAGATCCAGATCGGCGCCACGTCGTTCGCGCGCCTCGTCGGGATCGTTCGCGTCCCGCCCGACCGCGAGGCGACGGACGACGAGCCCGAGAACGAGCGCATGCGCGCCGAGGACGTGCGCTACGCGTACTACGCGGATCGAGACGTCCTGCACGGAATCGACCTCGACCTCGAGCCGGGCGAGCGCGTGGCGGTCGTCGGGCCGTCCGGCGCGGGCAAGTCGACGCTCGGACGCCTGCTCGCCGGGATTCACCCGCCGCGCGTGGGTTTGGTCGAGGTGGGCGGCGTGCGGCTCGTCGACCTGCCGCTCGACACGCTGCGCAAGGAGGTCGCCCTCGTCACGCAGGAGCAGCACGTCTTCGTCGGCACGCTGGCCGAGAACCTGCGGCTCGCGCGCCCGGAGGCGACCGACGAGCAGCTCGTCGACGCCCTCGCCGCCGTGGACGCGCTCGACTGGGTGCAGGTGCTGCCGGAGATGCTGAACACCGTCGTCGGCGCCGGCGGCCATCCGCTGACGCCCGCGCAGGCGCAGCAGGTCGCGCTGGCCCGGCTCGTGCTCGCGGATCCGCACACGCTCGTCCTCGACGAGGCCACGTCGCTGCTCGACCCGCGGGCGGCGCGGCACCTCGAGCGCTCGCTCGCGTCGGTGCTCGAGGGACGCACCGTGGTCGCGATCGCGCACCGGCTGCACACGGCCCACGACGCCGACCGGGTCGCGGTCGTCGAGGACGGGCTATTGCACGAGGTCGGGACGCACGCGGAGCTCGTCGAGCAGGGCGGTTCGTACGCCGCGCTCTGGGACTCCTGGCACGGCGACCGCTAGGGACTAAGTAACAGTCTGTTACAAGGAGGTTTAAGGCGCGGCGGCGAGCTGGCCCTCTAGTCGGTTTCCAGCGCGGGCGCTCCGGCAGGAGCCTGCTCGTGGCCGGGCAGCGGCTGGTTCCGGAGCAGGAGCCCGCCGAGGACCGCGGCCCCGCCGGCGAAGAGGGCGCCGATCAGGAACGCCGCGTGGTAGCCGCCCGTCAGCGCGTCGATGTGCGCTGATCCGGAGGCGGCCAGGCTCGATGTCCGCGACGCGGCGACGCTCGCCAGGATCGCGAGACCGAGCGCACCGCCCATCATGAACGACGTGTTGATGACGCCCGACGCGAGCCCGGACTGCTCCGGCTCGACGTCGCTCATCGCCGCGAGCAGCACCGGGTTGAACGCCATGCCGGCGCCGACCCCGATCAGGATCATGCTCGGGAGCACGTTCACGAGATACGTCGCATCCGTGGGCGCGAACGCGAGGAGCAGGATCCCCGCGCCGGCCAGCCCGAGGCCCGTGGCCAGCGGCGCCCGGAACCCGTAGCGCATCACGAGCTTCGCGGAGAGCCCGATCGAGAACACGGCCATGATCAGGTTCGAGGGGAGGAACGAGAGGCCGACGCGGAGCGGGCTGTACCCGAGCACGAACTGGAGGTACTGCGCCGAGAGGAAGAACGCTGCGAACATGGCGGCCGCCCACAGCACGCCGACGACGTCCGCCGTCGCGAGGTTGCGCAGCTTGAACAGCGCGAGCGGCACGAGCGGTGAGTTGACCGTCGTCTCGATGTACAGGAAAACGAGGAAGACCGCGAGCGACACGCCGAGCAGGCCGAGTGTCTCGAACGACGTCCAGCCGTTCTTGCCACCGTTGACGATCGCGTAGACAGCGATCATCAGCGCGCCGGTGATCGTCACCGCGCCGCCGATGTCGAGCCGCTGGTCGGCCATCCGCACATGCTCCGTCGGCAGCAGCCGCAGCGAGAGCAGCACGACGAGCACGCCGATCGGGAAGTTGACGAGGAAGATCCAGTGCCAGCTGATCGTGTCCGTCAGGATCCCGCCGAGCACGACGCCGAGGCTGCCGCCGCCGGCCGCGACGAAGCCGAAGATGCCCATTGCCTTCGCGCGCTCGCCCGGCTCGGTGAAGAGGTTGACCATCAGCGAGAGCGAGACCGCCGATGCGATCGCTCCGCCGACGCCCTGCACGCCGCGCGCGGCGATCAGGAACGCCTGCGAGGTCGCGAGCCCACACGCGAGCGAGGCCAGCGTGAAGACGCTGATCCCGATCAGGAACAGCTTCCGGTGCCCGTAGAGGTCGCCAAGACGCCCGCCGAGGAGCAGGAACCCGCCGTACGTGAGGACGTACGCGTTCACGACCCATGCGAGCGACGTCTCGGAGAAGCCGAGGTCGTCGCGGATCGAGGGCAGCGCGACGTTCACAATCGTGACGTCGAGGACGATCATCAGGCTCGCCAGGCAGAGGACGTAGAGGGCGAGCCAGCGGCTTCGGGCGTCGAGGTTGCTCATTCGTCGAGCGTCTCCTTGTCGTCGAATTTCAAGCCTTAAGACCTGACAACGACCGGGAACTCATCGGTCGTCCCGCCGATGAATTTCGCTCGCGAAAGCCGTCTCAACTGGACCGATATGCCTGCCTACGTGTGCGACCTCAGCGGCGCGCGACCGACCGCCGCCACGGTCGACTCCCTTGCACGGCTTGCCCTCATGCTCCGACGCGAGGGCTCACGCCTCGTTCTCCGGCAGGCGGCGCCCGAGCTCGTCGAGCTGATCGCGTTCATGGGGCTGATCGAGGTGCTAGGCGTCGAGCCTGGGCGGTAGCCCGAAGAGCGGAAAGAGCGTCTCGGTGTCGAGGAAGAACGTGAACTCGACGATCCTCCCGTCCTCGATCTCGAGCACCTGGAGCGCCCACGGGTCGTGACCGCTGCCGCTGTCGCTCGGCTTGTACTGGCCGAATGCGGGCGCGCCGTTGGCCGCGACCGTCGGGATCACGCGCGAGCCCTTGCACCCGATGCCCGGTCCGTACCACCACTCGAGGATGTCGTCGCGGCCCCTCAGCCACATGTCGAACGGCGGCATGGACTGGATCGCGTCCTCCTGGATCAGCGACGTGAGCGCGTCCATGTCGTACGCCTCGAACGCCTCGACGTAGCGAGCGAGCAGGTCCGCGTCGGCCCGGTCGACCGAGCGCGAGGCATCGCCCAACTCGAGGTCGCTCGCCTCGAGCGTGGCCCGCGCCCGCTGGAGCGCGCTGTTCACGGACGCGACGCTCGTGTCGAGCAGCTCCGCGACCTCGCTCGCCTTCCAGCGCAGCACCTCGCAGAGGATGAGGACGGCGCGCTGACGGGGCGGGAGGTGCTGGAGCGCGGCGACGAGCGCGAGCCGCGTCGTCTCGTTCGACTCCGCGACCACGGCCGGATCGGGGATCGGCTGCACCCAGGTCGCCTCGGGCAGCGAGTTCAGGCTCTCCTCGACCGGTTCCCGCGACGGGCCGAGATCCATCGGGCGCGCACGCCGCTCGCGGCCGCCGAGCATGTCGAGGCAGACGTTCGTCGCGATCTTGTAGAGCCACGAGCGAAGCTGCGAACGCCCCTCGAAGCGGTCGATCGCGCGCCAGGCGCGGATGAACGTCTCCTGGACCGCGTCCTCCGCCTCGAACGGCGACGCGAGCATGCGGTAGCAGTGGGCCGTCAGCTCCCCTCGGTACTGCTCGAACTGGGCCTCGAGCTCCTGTGCGGCAGTCGTGGTCTGCACGTCTTTCAGCCTAGCCAACGAGCTCCATCACGAGCAGCTCGATCTCGCCGAACGTCTCGTCCTGCTCGGTCGTCCTGTCGACGACCGTGAAGCCGCATTTCTCCAGTACCCGGATCGAGCCGATGTTCGTCGTCGCCACCTCCGCGTAGAGCGGTCGGACGGCGAGCTCCTCGACGAGCTCGGCGAGCGCACGGGTCGCAAGGCCGCGGCCCCAGTACTCCCGTCCGAGCCAGTACCCGACGAGTTGCTTGCCGGCGCGCTCGAAGCTGAGGACGTTGCCGGCCACCTCGCCCTCGGACACGATCGTCTTCACGACGAGCTCGTCGTCGCCCATGAGCCGGTGCCAGTGCTCGAAGAACGCCTCGCGCTCCCTGGGCGGGAACGCGGCCATCTCGACGGCCTCGGGATCACGCTGTTGGTCGAAGAAGACCGGGAGGTCGTCCTCGATCACGTCTCGCAGCACGGCCACGGTCATCCGAGGGACAGTCCCGGTCAGGGACCGCCCCTCGCTGAGACTCGCCTAGGTCGTTCCCACCGCAGCGGACTCCTGGTCCGGCTGCGGCACGACTCGGATGTACGGCTTCGGCGCATCCCACTCGCCGAAGATCTCCTTCGCCTCGTCGTCCGAGACGGAACCGGCGATGATCACGTCCTCGCCCTGGCGCCAGTTGACCGGAGTCGCCACCCTATGGCTCGCCGTCAGCTGGAGCGAGTCGATGACGCGCAGCACCTCGTCGAAGTTGCGGCCGGTCGTCATCGGGTAGATGAGGATCAGCTTCACCTTCTTGTCCGGCCCGACGACGAAGACATTCCGCACGGTCTGGTTGTCCATCGGCGTCCGGTCGCCGGGGTCCCCCGAGGTCCCGGCCGGCAGCATGTCGTACAGCTTCGAGACCTCGAAATCCGCGTCGCCAATGATCGGATAGTTCGGCGCCTCGCCCTGGGTCTCTTCGATGTCCTTCGCCCAGCCCTCGTGGTCGCTCGTCGTGTCGACTGAGAGGCCGATGATCTTCACGTTCCGACGGTCGAACTCGGGCTTGATCCGCGCCATGTAGCCGAGCTCGGTCGTGCAGACGGGCGTGAAGTCCTTCGGGTGCGAGAACAGCACCGCCCACGAGTCTCCGATCCAGTCGTGAAAGCGGATCCGCCCCTCGGTCGAGTCCGCCTCGAAATCCGGTGCCGTGTCGCCGATCTTCAATGCCATGGAGTCCTCCTTCCGCAGAAAGCGTGTATCCCATCACAACGGCACGCACCGCCGCGCTATTCGGCTGTGGCATGCTCACGGCATGAACGACGAACAGATTCACGATCGCATCGAGCAGCTCGTCGCCGAGGAGCACCAGCTCTACGACCGCGTCGGCGAGGGCGGCCTGAACGCGGACGAGCACAACCGGCTCGAATCGCTCAAGGTCAGCCTCGACCAGTGCTGGGACCTGCTGCGCCAGCGGCGGGCGCTCCGCGAGTCCGGCCAGGATCCGGAGGCTGCCCACGTTCGCGACCCCGAGGTCGTCGAGCGCTACGAGCAGTGAACTAGCGACGAACTGACCGTTCGGCTAGTAGGCATCGGCCCTTGAAACTCCTACTTTGCAGGGACGATGTGTTTCCGATCGCAGGCGAGGGCGATCGGCCGCCGGTGGTTCCCCGGGCCTGACGCGGCTGTTCGAGCCCGACGCGAGCAGGCATGTACCAGATAGCGGACTCGCAGGCCCTCGCCCGGGGCGGCCGCGCGCTGGTCCGCCGCAGGACGGGCATCAAGGTCAGCGCGACCGTCGTTCTGCTCGGCCTGACGAGCATGTTCACGGACATCTGGTCGCGATCCCGGCGGGCCGACTCGCCGACCGGGTCGGGCGCGCCAAGGTCTTCGTCTGCGGCTACCTGCTCCTGCTCGTCGTCTACGCCGCGATCATGGTCCCGGGGCTCGGGCCGACCGCCTCGCTGGTCGTCATCATCGCGTTCGGCGCCTACTACGCGGCCACCGACGGCGTGCTCAACGCGCTGGCGAGCGCGATCCTTCCCGTCGAGGCGAGGGCGACGGGCCTGTCGGTGCTGGTCACGGTGACGAGCCTCGCGCGGCTCGTGGCGTCGATCGCGTTCGGGGCGACCTGGGTGCTGATCGGGATCACGGACGCGGTCGCGGTGTTCTCGGTCGGCCTCGTCCTCGCCGCGATCGTCGGCGCCTCGGTTCTCCATCGGTACGGACGGAAGGAGACGGCCGTTGTCTAGGCGCCGTCGCCTCCTCATCCTGCTCGTCGTCCTGGTCGTGTGCATCGCCTCGGCCGGGGCCTACGTCGGGCTCTCGGTCGCGCGCTCGCACCGGTCGGCGCCTCCTCCGGGGATCCACGTCGTCAACGGCGCAACGCTCGAGACGACGTCGGCCACCTCCGTCGACTCGGAAGGCGACGCGAAGATCCTGTTCGTGAGCATGATCCCCGACCGCACCGCGGGCTCGCTCGCCGTCGCGCCGCTCTCGAACCCGCGCAGCCAGCGGGCGATCGCAGGCCTCAGATGCGAGCGCGCGTACTACGCGGGCGGGCACGGCCTCTGCCTCACGCGGGGCGGGCTCCTGAACACGGGCTACGTCGCGAAGGTGTTCGACTCGAGCTTCCACGTCGAGCGGGAGATCTCGCTGCCGGGCATCCCGAGCCGGGCACGCGTCTCGCCCGACGGGCGCTACGGCGCGACGACCATGTTCGTCAAGGGCGACAACTACGCGGCCGGGAACTTCTCGACGCGGACGAGCATCTTCGACCTGGGAACGGGCAAGGAGGTCGTCAACCTCGAGCAGCTGCCGGTCACCCGGGACGGCAAGCCGCTCTCGAACCGGAACTTCAACTTCTGGGGCGTGACCTTCGCGCGGGACGACGATCGCTTCTATGCCAGCCTCGGCTCCGGCTCGAAGACGTACCTGCTCCAGGGAAGCCTGCGCGACCGGACGCTGCGGGTGATCGACGAGAGCGTCGAATGCCCCTCGCTGTCGCCCGACGGCACGAAGATCGCGTTCAAGCGGGTCGTGGGCGAGAAGGGCGACTGGCGGCTGTTCGTCCTCGACCTGCGCACGATGCACGCGACCCGGCTGGGCGGCGACGACCCGATCGACGACCAGGCGGAGTGGCTGGACGACGATCATGTCGTATACGGGAACGACAACGTCCTCTGGGAGGTCGCCGCGGACGGAACCGGCCACCCGCGGAAGCTGCTCTCATATGCGTACTCGCCGGCCGTGTCCAGCGCTTCCTGAGCTCTCGGCAGGAGAGAATGGCGCGGTGAGCGAGGACGCGCGGAACGAGGATCCGGCCGAGCTTCGGCGCGAACGCGAACGGACGGAGGAGCGCGAGGCTGCGGTTCGCGACGTGATCCAGACGATCGCGCGGACGACGTTCGACCTCGACGCCGTCCTGCAGACGGTCATCGACCGTGCGGTTCGGCTCTGTAGTGCCGACAACGGCAACATCGCCCGCCGCGTCGGCGAGAAGGACGAGTACCGGGTCGCGGCCTTCACGAGCATGGTGCCGGAGTACGAGCGTCTCGTCCGAGAGCGCATCTACAGGCCCGAACGAGGGACGATTCTCGGCCGTGCCATCCTGGAGCAGCGCGTCGTCCACATCGTCGACGTGCTCGAGGATCCCGACTACATCCTCCTCGAGCTGCAGAAGATCGGCGGCTACCGGTCTGCGCTGAGCGCTCCGATGATGCGCGAAGGGGTGCCGATCGGAGCGATCGCCGTGGCACGCAACGAGGTTCGGCCGTTCAGCGCCGCCGAGATCCGCCTGATCGAGACCTTTGCCGACTTCGTCGTGATCGCAATCGAGAACGTCCGTCTGTTCCAGACCGTCGAGCGCCAGCGAACCGAGCTGGCCCGTTTCGCGCCCCAGGTCGCCGACCTGCTCTCGAGCGGCGAGGGCGAGCAGCTCCTCGCGGGTCACCGGCGTGAGATCACAGCACTCTTCTTCGACCTGCGCGGTTTCACGGCGTTCGCCGAGACGGCCGAGCCTGAAGAGGTGTTCCGCATCCTGCGCGAGTACCACACGGCCGCCGGTGAAGAGGTCGTCGCGCACGGCGGCACGATCGAGCACTTTGCCGGCGACGGGCTGATGGCGTTCTTCAACGACCCCGCCGAGCTCCCCGACCACGAGCTGGCGGCCGTACGCACCGCCGACGCTCTGTGCAAGCGTTTCGGAGGCCTGTCGGCCGACTGGCGGAAGCGCGGCTACGAGCTCGACCTTGGGGTCGGCATCGCGACCGGCTACGCGACGCTCGGCCGCATCGGCTTCGAGAGCCGCTACGACTACGGCGCCGTCGGCAACGTCGTGATCCTCGCCTCACGCCTCAGCGACGCGGCCGGGCCGGGCGAAACACTGATCAGCCAGCGGACACATGCTCAGGTCGACTCGCACGTCGTCAGCGAGCCGGTGCCGGACCTGGAGCTCAAGGGCTTCTCGCGGCCGGTCGTCGCGATGCGCGTCCTCGAGCTCTCCGAGTGAACCGCAAGCACACGGACGGACGCCAGTACCATCGCTCTCGATGATCCGCGTCGCGCTCAAGGGCCTGCTCGGACGGAAGCTGCGGACCTCCCTGACCGCGATCGCGATCGTGCTGGGCGTCGCGATGGTCGCCGGCACGTTCATGCTGACGGACTCGATCGACAAGGCCTTTGGCTCGATCTTCACCGATGTCCGCAAAGGGTCGAGCGCGGTGATCAGCGGCAAGACGGCGTTCGACATCTCGAGCGGTGCCGGCTCGACGGCGCCGACGCTCGACGCATCGCTGCTCGCCAAGGTGCGCGGGCTGCCCGAGGTCGAGGCAGCTGAAGGGAGCGTCAACGGCCAGGCGCAGTTGATCGGCAAGAACGGCAAGGCGATCGTCTACGGCGGGGCGCCGAACCTCGGCTTCAGCATCGCGAGCGGAGCGTCGCGCTTCAACCCGCTCACGCTCGTCAAGGGATCGTGGCCGAAGCAGAGCGACGTCGTGATCGACGAGTCGACTGCAAAGAAGGAGCATTTCAAGGTCGGGCAGACGGTCGGCGTCCAGGCTGAAGGCGCGGCGCGGAGGCTGCGGATCTCGGGGCTCGTCCGTTTCGGGTCGGTCTCGACGATCGGCGGCGCGACCCTCGCCGGCTTCGACCTCCCCACAGCCCAGGCGCTGTTCGAGAAGCACGGCCGGCTGGACGAGATCGCGGTCGCCGCGAAGCCGGGCGTGTCGGACGAGCAGCTGGCGCGCGAGCTCCAGGCGACCATTCCGCCGACCGCGCAGGTGAAGACAGCCGCCCAGCAGGCGCACGACGATGCGGCCGAGACGAACAGCTTCATCTCGTTCCTGCGCGGCTTCCTGCTCGCGTTCGGCGGGATCGCGCTCTTCGTCGGCAGCTTCGTGATCGCCAACTCGCTTTCGATCACGATCGCCCAGCGAACGCGCGAGTTCGCGACCATCCGAACGGTCGGTGCGTCGCGCCGGCAGATCCTGACCTCGATCCTGATCGAGGCGCTCGTCGTAGGCATCCTCGCGTCGCTCGTCGGGCTCCTGGCCGGGTTCGGGCTGGCGAAGGGGCTGTTCGCGCTGTTCGACGCCGTCGGCTTCACGCTGCCGAACAGCGGCCTGATCCTCACGCCGAGTGCCGTCGTGATCGCGCTCGTGGCGGGGATCCTGGTCACAGTCGTCGCGAGCCTGCGGCCCGCCTTCCGCGCGACCCGCGTGCCTCCGCTCGCCGCCGTCCACGAAGGGGCCACGCTGCCGCCGTCCCGCTTCGCGTTCCTGCGCGTTCCGGGCTCGATCATCCTGGCGGTGCTCGGCTTCGCCGCGCTGTCCTGGGCGCTCTTCGGGCCGGGCCACAGCACGACCGGGCTGCTCGTCTGGATGGGCGTCGGCGCACTGATGATCTTCCTCGGCGTCGCACTGCTCTCCGAGCGGCTCGTTCGCCCTCTCGCCACGTGGCTCGGCTGGCCGTCGACGAAGATCGGCGGCACCGCGGGCGCGCTCGCGCGCAGCAACTCGCAGCGAAACCCGCAGCGGACGGCCTCGACCGCCTCGGCGCTGATGATCGGCCTCGCGCTCGTCACGCTCGTTGCGGTGCTCGCGGCCGGAATCGTCTCCACCTTCCGGAGCGCGGTCAACGACCTCTGGAAGAACGCGGACTACGCGCTCACGGCGCAAAACAACTTCTCGCCGATCCCGGTCAGCGTCGCCGCAGCCGCGGCCAAGGCGCCGGGCGTGGACGCGGTCGGCAGCGTCCGGGCGGGCCAGGCGAAGGCCTTCGGGTCGGTCTACAACGCCACCGCCGTCAATCCAGCGACCAGCCGGATCTTCGCCATCGACTGGAAAGACGGCTCCGACGCGGTGCTCGCCCGCCTCGGGAACGACGGCGCGTTCGTCGACGAGAACTTTGCGAACGACCACCACCTGAAGGTCGGCTCGACGCTTCGCCAGACCTTTGCCGACGGCCAATCGGCGACGTTCCGGGTGCTGGGCATCTTCAAGCCGCCGACCGGCGGATCGCCGTTCGGCCCGGTCACGATCTCGGCGAAGACGTGGGACCGCTTCAACGCCCAGCCGCAGGACCTCTACTCGTTCGTGATCATGAAGGGCGGCGAAACCAATGCGAACAGAGCGGCGCTCGACAACGCGTTGCAGACGTTCCCTAACGCCAAGGTGCAAACCCGCCAGGAGTTCGTCGACAACCAGATCTCAGGGCTGAACTCCGTACTCAACATCCTCTACATCCTGCTCGCGCTCTCGGTTCTCGTCAGCTTCTTCGGGATCGTGAACACGCTCGTGCTCACGGTCTTCGAGCGGACCCGGGAGATCGGCATGCTGCGCGCCGTGGGCATGACCCGCCGTCAGGTTCGGCGCATGATCCGACACGAGGCGATCATCACGTCCGCAATCGGCGGGGTGCTCGGGATCCTGCTCGGGATCGCGCTCGGGGCCTTACTGGTCGCACGAATTGACTTCATCGACTTCACCCTGCCCGTCGTGCAGCTCGTCATCTTCGCCGTCGCGGCGATCTTCGTCGGAATCGTCGCCGCCATCTTCCCGGCGCGGCGAGCCGCGCGGCTGAACGTGCTGCAGGCGCTCCAGTACGAGTGACGCCCGGCTAGCGGTGGCGCTCGATGAACGCGAGGGTGCGGTTCCACGCGTCCTCCGAGGCGTCCGCGAACTCCGCCTGCTTGCGGTCGAAGAAGCTGTGCGGCGCGCCCGGGTACGTGACGACCTCGTGCTCGATGCCCGCTTCGGTCAGCGCCTCGTCGAACTCCGCGTTGTGCTCGGCCGTGATGTTCTGGTCGGCGCCGGCCTGGAGCGCGAGAATCGGCGCCTTCATCTCCGAGGCGCGTGTGGTGGGGCCGGGCGCGTCCCGGTCGACCGGTGACCCGTAGAAGCCGACGGCGCCTTTCAGGTCGTGCCCGCTCGCCGCGGCCAGCCACGAGTTGCGCCCGCCGAAGCAGAAGCCGACCGTGAAGACCGATGCGACGCCCTGTTCGCGCAGCCACGCGATCGCGGCGCGAAGGTCGGTCTGCACGTGCTCGGGCTTGCCGAGCTGCACGTGCTCCATGTAGTCGAAGTCCTCGCCCCTCTTCCCCACGCCGGCCGTGCGCCCGAAGTAGTCGAACGCGATCGCTGCGATTCCGCGCTCGGCGAAGCGCAGCGCCAGCTCCTCGTAGAAGCGGTAGAGCCCGCGGACATCGGGCAGGATCGCGACGCCGACCTCGCTCGGCTCCTCGGGCAGCGCGGCGAACGCGGCGAAGCGGTTGCCGTCCTCGCTCTCGAGCTCGAGGTCGCGGTGATCGACGGCCCCACCCTCGATCGGCTGAATCGGCGGAACCGAGTCGAGCTCGAAGCACACGCCGCGAGCTTACTTCAGCGAACGAGTCCCCTTACCCACCCTCGCCGCGGAACGAGCTCTGCACGTGGTAGTGACGGTGCCCCGTGCCCCGTGAGCGGTGCCCGGTTGAGGCGCTGCTCGGTGACGTGGGGGATTCGAACCCCCGGTGCGCCCGCCTGTAGCGCACACCAGGATGCAACTTCGGCAGTTGCCGCCCCGTACACGCCGCTCGTTCGTTGGCTACCAACTCGTGTTCGCTATTCGGACAGCTCGGTGAGCCAGTTCGTCTCCTGGATCGAGACGTCGAGCTCGCGCCGCTCCCGCGCGAGATCGTCGGCCCGGCGTCGTAGCTCGCCGACGTCGACGGTCGGCAGGATCCGGATCTCCGCGCGCCCGTAGCGCTGCTGCCTCTCGCCGGCTACGTCGGCCACCTGGCGGAGCACGCCCTGCCTGAGCGCGAGGATGTCCCGCCGCGCCAGGGCATCGGTGAGCGTCTCGCCGGACGGCACCTTCGTCGAGAGGTTCGTCTTGTTGATCTGCGCGATCAGGCGTTCGAGCTCGCTCGCCATCCCGTCGAATTCCCGCAGGAGCTCAGCGGGATCCTCGGACGGCGTCTCGCCCTCCTGCACGAGCGCGCTCGCCTTCAGCCGATCGCGGACCTGCCCGATTCGCGCCAGCAGCTGGCTTCTGAGCGTGAGTGCCTCTCCGAGCTTCATCTCGCAGCCGGGTTCGCCGCCGGCTCGGCCTCGAGTCTGCGGCAGGCTATCGAAATGCCTGCTGAGAGCGGCTTCCCGACGCCGATAGACTCGGCCCGGTGACCGAGGCGACGCACGAAACGGCCGGGCCGCCGCCGTTCACGGCCGAGGACTTCGAGGCGCGGATGGAGCGCGCCGGCAAGTCTGCTCAGGAGGCGGGCCTCTCCGGTGTCCTCGTCACGCCCGGCCCCGACCTGCTCTACCTGACCGGGTACGCGCCGCTCGCGGTCACCGAGCGGTTGACGATGCTCGTCCTGGCCGCCGACCGGGAGCCGGCCCTGATCGTCCCGGTGCTGGAGCGCCCGGACGCGGAGTCGGCGCCGGGCAGCTCGAAGCTCGAACTCTCGGAGTGGTCGGACGGCACCGATCCGTACGAGGCCGCGGCGCCGCTCCTCGATCCCAGGGGCCGCTACGCGATCTCGGATGCCGCCTGGGCGCTGCACGTGCTCGGTCTCCAGGCCCGCCTGCCCGACTCCGGCTTCGTCTCGATGACCGAGGCGCTGCCGATGCTGCGCGCGATCAAGGACGCCGACGAGCTCGCGCGCCTGACCGCGGCCGGTGAAGCGGCCGACGCGGCGTTCTACGACATCCTCGAGGTGCGGTTCGCGGGCCGGACGGAGACGGACATCGGAGCCGACCTCGCAGACGCGCTAGAGACTCATGGCCACTCGCAGGTCGAATTCACCGTGGTCGGGTCGGGGCCGAACGGCGCGAACCCGCATCACGAGCTGGGCGAGCGGGTGATCGAGGAGGGCGACATGGTCGTGCTGGACTTCGGCGGCCTTGTGGACGGCTACAGCTCGGACACGACGCGCACCGTTCACGTCGGCGAGCCGACGGACGAGGAGCGGACCGTGCACGAGATCGTCGAGCGGGCTCAGCAGGCGGCGTACGACGCCGTCCGGCCGGGTGTGGCGTGCCAGGAGGTCGACCGCGCCGCGCGCGCGGTGATCGCCGACGGCGGTTACGGCGACCACTTCATCCACCGGACCGGGCACGGGATCGGACTGACCGCCCACGAGCCGCCCTACATGGTCGAGGGCGAGCAGCACCTGCTCGAGCCCGGGATGTGCTTTTCGATCGAGCCGGGGATCTACCTGGCCGGCAGGTTCGGCGTGCGGATCGAGGACATCGTCACCGTCACCGAGGACGGCGCGCGGCGTCTGAACAACACGCCCCGCGAGCTCACGATCGTCGCGTAGCCCGAGTCAGGCGGAGCTCGCTTCCGGCGACCGCTGATCGATGGCGCGCATCGCAAGCCACGCCGCGGAGGCCGCGAGCACCGCCGCCGGAACGGTGTCGACGCCCTGCAGGCCGACGAGGAGCGCCGCGAAGAGCATCGGCGTCAGCAGGAGCCGCGTCATCGCGGCCATGCCCGCGGCGGCCCCGATCGCGACCGCGACCGTCGGCGAGATGTCGAACCAGACCACGGGCAGCGCCATCACCGCAGTGCCGAGGTAGATGGCTGGGAAGATCGGCCCGCCGCGGAACCCGCAGCCGAGGCTGACCGCGTAGGCCGCGCCCTTGAAGATGAGCAGGAGGAGGACGATCTTCGTCGAGCTCTCGGTGACGAGCCCGGGCACCGAGGTCTGTCCGGAGAAGAGCACGTCCTGGGAGTTCGCGCCGAGCAGGTCCGCGACCTCGGCGAGCACGCCCACGGCGAGGCCGCCGGCGAGGAGGAGCACCGGCAGCTCGGGTCGCGGCAGGTCGGCGACGCGGTGCGCGATCCGGCGGACGACGGTGACCAGGATCGCTGTGACGACGCCCACCGCGAGCGCGAGGATCAGGTCGTAGATGTGCGTCCCCTGGTACGGCGGGAGACCCGGCTCGACGAGCCCGGGCGTTCCGAGCCCGCCCCAGTTCCCGAAGCCGATGAAGACGACGTAGCCGGTTGCCGCCGCGACGAAGCCCGGGAGCAGCGCGGGCGCGAGCGAGGCTCCGAGCCCGGCGGCGCCCGACTCGACCATCATCACCCCGCCGACGATCGGGCCGCCGAAGAGCGCGGAGATCGCCGAGAACGAGCCCGCGCCCGCGAGCAGGGCGCTCCCTTGCTTCCCCAGGCGCAAGAGCGGTGCGACGGCGAGGCCGACGATCGCCCCGAGCGCGATCAGCGGCATCTCGGGGCCGAGGACGGCGCCGAACGAGAGCGTCCCCAGGGCCGCGAGGGCGATTCCGGGGGCGTGTGAGAGCGGCGACGGCTTCTCGCCCTGGAGCCCGACCAGCGGGGAGACTCCGCCGTCGCCCGGCAGGAAGCGGCGCGCGACGAGCACCACGAACGCCCCCGCGAGCGGCAGGCCGACGACGAGGTACCAGGGCGGAGACGCGTGGCCGAGATGGTCCGGCAGGTCGGTCCAGAGCCAGTGCTCGAGGTCGTGCACGAGGGCGAGGAAGAGAGCTGCGAGCAGCGCGGCCGGGACGCCGATCGCGGCTCCGAGCCCGACGAGCTGGACGTACGAGGTGCCGCCGAGGTCGTGTTGCTCTTCGGCCAAGCCCCGGCGAGTCTACGGCCGAACGCGGGCGGCCTGCGACTCGCCGAGCCACTCTGCCAGCCGGTCCAGGATCGCGATGCCCGACTCGAACGCACCATCGGTCGGGACCGCAGCCAGCGCAACCGCGAGCAGGCCGCCGACGATGCCCATCTGGCGGACGAGGTGCCGGCCCTCGGGATCGGGGCCCCACCCGCCCTTCAACTCCACGTCGGCGCCGAGTGCTCCGAGTCCCCAGCGCTGCTCCGGAACGACTCGGCGCATGCGGGAGCGAATCGCCTCCGCGTGCGGCAGGTCGGGCAAGGCGGCCATCAAACGCACCTGCGCCGCCAGCGACCACTCGGTCTGGCCGAACGGGGTGAAGCCCGCGCGGAGAACCTGCGCCTCGACCCTCGTCGCGGTGTCGCCGGCCGAGGCGAGGACGTCCTCCACCGCGGCGGCTGCCGCCTCGGGCGGCCCGAGGCGCTCCCACAGGGCCAGCGAGGCGTCGTTGTCCGAGACCATCAGTGCGGCGTCGATCAGCTCCTCGTCGCGCTCGCCGGGTTTACGCGCCGCGACGGCGAGCGCAAGCGGGACCTTGATCGTCGACCAGGCGACACCGCCCCGAATCGTCCCGAGCTCCTCGACCGACCGTCCCGCTCCGATCGGAGCAACGGCGAGGCCCACCGTGCCCTCGATGGTCGCCTGCAGAGCCTCGAAGCTCGCGCGGTCGTCGGCTGTGACGAGCAAGTTGGGCACCGTACCCGGACAGGTCGGCGGGGGCCTCGAGAGGCCCCCGCTTCGCTGCCGCATTCGCCGCGCTCTAGGGAACGGGCACGCCGTCCACGAAGAGCGGGATCGTGCCGGGCGCCAGCTGGCTCGCATCCACCGAGTCCTGGCCCTGGCCCGTATTGAGGTCGAGCCGGTCGTTCGCGAACTCGGGGTGGAGGATCTCGACCAAGGGGGCGAGGCCTTTCACGTTCACGCCCTGTGCGTCGCCGAAGACCCTGATCGCGTCGTCGCCGTTGGTGCCGTTGAGGACGACGCGGTCGGGCTCACCGTCGCCTCCGCCGGGAGCCGCGCCGTCGAGGTCGAGCTGCAAGGTTCGGAGGTCGGTTCCAGTCACGTCGTTGACCGTGACCAGGTCGGCCCCGGCGAGCGCCTCGAAGTCGATCTGCTCGACGCCGGCGGTGTCCATCGTCACATTGCCGATGTCGCGGGAGAACCGCACGCGGTCTCCGTTCGCCGAGACATCGATCTTCTCGGCGATGTTGGCTCCGATGAATCTCATCGTGTCAGAGCCGTCCTCGCCTTCGACGGTGTCGCTGCCGTCACCGGGATCCCACTCGAACGTGTCGTCGCCGGCGCCCATCTGGGCAAGGTCGTTGCCCTTGCTGCCGTCGAGCGTGTCGTTGCCGTCTCCGCCGACCAGCCTGTCGTCGCCCTGGCCGCCGAAGAGCTCGTCGTCTCCAGAGCCTCCGTCGAGGGTCAGGCCGATCGCCTGAGCCGGGAGGCCGGCCGCCGCGATGTCGTCGTTGCCCCCGACACCGTCGACGGCGAGCGCGTCCGCCGGCTCCTGGTGCCGAATCGCCACGACGGCCCTTAGTCCGGCTACGACGACGCCGGAAGCGTCACTGTTGACGCGGATCCGGTCCCCGTCGTTCGTACCTTCGACGAGGACGTGGTCGGCCTGGCCGTTGCCCTGGCCCCCGCCGAGTGTCGACGCCAGATCGAGGTTCACCGTGCCGACGTCGGTGCCCGTCAGGTCGCTTACCGAGATGCTGTCGGGCCCGCCGAGGGCGTTGAAGTCGACCCGCTCGACGCCCGCCGTATCCATCGTCACGTTGCCGGGGGCACGGAAGAACTTCAGCCGGTTCCCGTCGGCCAGCAGGGAAACGCGCTCGGCGATGTTGGCTCCGTTGAACCGCATCGTGTCCGCGCCTGCCTCGCCCTCGACGCTGTCACTGCCGTCGCCCGGATCCCAGACGAACGTGTCGTCGCCCGCGCCCATGAAGGCCCGGTCGTTGCCGCCGTTGCCGTCGATCGTGTCGTTGCCGTCGTCGCCGAGCAGCGTGTCGACGCCCTGGCTGCCGGCGATCGTGTCGTCACCCGCGCCGCCGTCGAGGGTCAGCGCGATCGACTGAGCCGGGAGCATGGCGGCGGAGATCATGTCGCCGCCCCCACGGCCGTTGACAGCGAGCTCGTCGCCGGGCTCCTGGTGCAGAAGCGCGACCGACGTCCGCAGTCCGGAGACGGCGACACCGGCAGCATTCCCGTTGACGGTGATCGCGTCGTTCCCGTCGGTGCCGTTGACGGTCACGTGGTCGGTCTGGCCGTCGCCGTTCGATCCGCCGAGAGCCGCGGCGAGATCGACGTTCACGTTGCCGACGTCCGTTCCGGTCAGGTCGCCGACGTTGACCACGTCCGCACCGCCCAGAGCGTTGAAGTCGACGCGCTCGACGCCCGCCGTGTCCATCGTGATGTTCGCCGGGTTGCGGAAGAAGCGCAGCCGGTTCCCGTTCGCCGACAGATCGACCTGCTCGGCGGCGTTGGCGCCGTTGAAGCGCATCGTGTCCGCGCCCGCCTCGCCCTCGACGCTGTCACTGCCGTCGCCCGGATCCCAGACGAACGTGTCGTCGCCCGCGCCCATGAAGGCCCGGTCGTTGCCGCCGTTGCCGTCCAGCGTGTCGTTGCCGTTGCCTCCGAGGAGGGTCTCCGCCCCGAGGCCTCCGAGCAGCGTGTCGTTTCCGTCGCCGCCCGCGAGGGTGGTCGGGATGGCCGGAGTGAACGCGCCGTTCGCGTCGTCGATGCGGACGAGATCGTCACCGCCCTGGGCATCGACGGCGATTCGCGCGACCCGCCTCAGCTCGAAGCTGAAATCAGCGGAGCCGTTGTCGCCGACGTCGACCTGGAGGATGCCGGGAGAGCCGGCCTTCAGCCGCAGCGCGATCTTCTCGCTCGCCGCGGTGCCCTCGACCGTGAGGACGCCGTGCTGGAGCTTCGGACGCTGGAAGCGACTCGAAGGCTTGCGCACCGCGTTTCCCGCCGAGGAGACCGGGTCGAACCGAGCGCCCAGGACGATCAGCCCGGCGCCTGTCGTCTGACCCGGCTTCCTGTCGTTGACGAAGCGGTAGAGCGGGTGGCCGTGGTACGTGACCTGCCGCCTGCCGTCCTTGCGCAGGGTCGTGCCGAGCAGAGCGCGCCGGGCGCCCATGAGCGCCTTCGGCTTGCCGTGCGTGATGAGCGGTGGCCAGGCCATTGCGCACTTGCCGTTGCAGGTGCTCCTGCCCCGCCGGTCGTGCGCCCACATGTACAGCGTCCTGCCGTGGGAGTCGACCAGGATCCGGCCGAAGCCGCTCTGGCCGAGCCGGACCCTCGCGCCCTGGTTGCCGGCGGCCAGGGCTCCGGCGGTCAGGACAGCTGCCGTCAGGACGAGCACGGCAAGGGTGAGCAGTCGTGTGAAACGCATTCGATCGATGGTCTTCATGGCTTCCTTTCGAAGAGGTTTTGACCTTGTGGGCCCAAGGACACCGGCGGGCGGCTCGTATTCCCGACGCGCCTCGATTCCGTGCCGCGGGCGCGGGAATAGATGCGCTCGGGCGGTGTCTTGAAGAGCCACAGAGATCAGCCCACACCGAAGGAGGACGACGACATGAAGGTGACACAGCTCAAGTGGAACATCGCCGACGACCCAGCGTCGGAGACGAGCGAGCCGAAGGTCCTGATGGTCGTGCTCGACGACCTGGTCCCGGCCAGGGTGCCGGACGGCGAAGTCCTCGTCGTCGCGCCCGCCCTCAACTCCCGGCTACGGCACTGGGTGTCGGACGACGACACCGCCCTTCGCCGTGCGCGGGCGCGCCTGACGGCATTCGTCGAGCGACTCGAGCGACGGGGCTCTCACGCGGAGGGACGCGTAGGGGACAGCGATCCGCTGCTGGCGATCAACGACGCCCTGGTCACGTTTCGGGCCGACGAGATCGTGATCGCGGCGGGCACCCAGTACTCGAACCGAGACGCCGAACGGCTGGCAGCGCGCGCGAAGAAGCGCTTCTCCCTCCCGACCTCGCACATCGCGGAGCCGCTCCCACGTGCGGCCTAGCGTCACCCTCGACCACGACTTCCACTCGTAGCCGCCGGCGAGGCCCGACCTCGCTGGCGGCCCCTCTTGCGCGGCTCTATGCTCGCCCGGACGAAACGGCCCGTCAGCAGGCCCAATCCGATGGAGCGCACGCTCGACCCCGCCCGGCTCGGAGACCACCTCGACCGGCTCTACCGGGCCGCGTGGGCTCTCTGCGGCAACCGGGAGGACGCCGAGGACCTCGTTCAGGAGACCTACGCGCGCGTGCTCGCCAAGCCGCGCCTGCTCCGGAACGAGGACGATCTCGGCTACCTCCTGCGCGCGCTGCGGAACACGTTCCTGAACCGGTTGAAGACCGAGGGGCGCCGACTCCGTCCCGGCCCGCTGCCCGACCAGCTCGATCTCGTCGCCGACCCGCATGCGCGCGAGCCTGAGGCCGCGGTCGAGGCGGCCGAGCTCTACGCCGCGGTTGCCGCTCTGCCCGACGACTTCCGCGACGTGCTCGTCGCCGTCGACATCACCGGGCTCTCGTACAAGGAAGCAGCCCGGGCGCTGCGGATCCGCGAGGGGACCGTCATGAGCCGCCTGTACCGCGCCCGCCGGCAGGTCGTCGAGCGGATCGACGGCCCGTCGGGCTAGCGGCCGGTGTAGACCGTTCCGACGAGCACCTTCTGGCCGGACGACGATTGATCGCCGTCGGCCTGCTCCCGGGTGACGGTCAGCGTCTTGAAGCTCTTCGGCGACACGCCCGCCCACAGCGTGACCTTCCGGCCGTCGTTGAACGTCCCGATCGGGACGAGCACGCCGCTGCCGTTCCGCAGCCACGCCTCGTAGAAGTTCCGGCCGTCGCGGCGAGGAAGGCCGGTCGCGCTGAGCGCGATCCGCCACCCCGACGGCGTCTTGGTCAGCGTCGCCTTGCCGCTCGCCGTAGGCGCCAGGTCCGTGGGCCCGAGAGCCGCCTGGAAGCGTTGGGGCGAGCTGCGCGAGCCGAGAACCGCGATCCCGACCGCGACGACCAGCACGGCGGCCGCCGCCGCGCCGGCCAGGACGAATCGCCGTGGCCTGCGCATGCTCCGAGAGCGCCGCTGCGCTTCGATCCGCGTTCGCAGTGCCGCCGGAGCCTCGACCTCGGCCGCGGCGCTCGTCGCCCAGGAAACCGCGCGCTCCTGCTCGGCCAGCCTGTCGGCCAGCTCGGGAGAGGCAGCGACTCGTTCCTCGAGCGCAGCGCGCCGCTCCAGCGCGAGCGACCCGTCGGCGAGCGCCGCCAGCTCCGCGTCGGGAGCCGGGCGTTCGTCCCTCTGTCGGCGTCGCGTCGTCATCGCAGCACGAAAGGTAGGCGTTCTGCAGGTGGGTCGGTCGGAATTGCGCTGGGCGCTCTCATACCTGTAGAGACTCCTTTCGGGCGAAGCTATTCCCCGGGGAATAGATGCCGGCGCACCGTGTCTTTGGGGGAGAAGGTTCAATCACTCCGAAAGGGACACGATGACCAGGATCCAGTACCTCCGAGACGCGATCGAGAACCTCGTTGCGGTGCGCCAGTCGTTGCGCGTGGGCGGCGCGGGCTGCGGCGAGCTCGAGGAGAACCGGCGCGTGCTCGGGCAGCGGCAGCGCCAGCTGTCCGACGCGCTGATCGACCGGTATCTTCGCCCTGCGGCCTGAGCCCCGGCCCCGCGTGACGGTCAGTCGCTGGCTGCCGGCGAGAAGACGGCGGCGAGTCGCTCGAGGCTGTCGGCCGGCCACAGGGCCTTCGAGTCGTAGTAGACGTCGAACGCGGGCGCATCGGCCGGGAGGGCGACCCAGGCGACCTTCGACTTCGTGAAGATGTGAACGTCGGGGGTGATCGCCCCGGGCTCGTCGAGCGTCCCGGCGCGCACGAAGCGGACTTCGGGGCGCCCGTACTCGCTGAACACCGCGACCTGGCACGTCGGGCAGCGGTAGATCCGCTGAGCGCTGCCGTCGTCGCGTGGGACGTCAACGGGCTGTGGCTCGCCGCTCAGCAGCCTCACGCGATCGGACTCGATCAGCAGGTTGATCACGAACGCGCCACCGGTCTGCCGCTGGCAGTTCAGGCAGTGGCAACAGTGAACGAACATCGGCTCGGACGCGAGCCGATAGCGGACGTCCCCGCAGGAGCAACCACCGTCGCGTGGCGCGCTCATGCCCGGACAGTAGCGGCGCTCAGCTGGAGCGTCCTTTCGGAGCTACGCTGACCGCGTGGCCGAGCAGAGTGACACCCTCGTCTTCGTCCCGGCCTGGAACGAGGAGGAGAACCTGCCCGCCGTCCTCGAGGAGCTGCACAAGGAGCTCCCTGGCGCCGACGTGCTCGTCGTGGACGACGGCTCGACGGACGGGACTGCGGGCGTCGCCGCGGAGCACGGCGCCGACGTGCTCTCGTTCGGCGCCAACCGCGGACTGCCCGCGGCGATCTCGGGCGGCTACGGCTACGCGGTCGAGCACGGATACGAATACTGCGGACGCGTCGATGCGGACGGCCAGCATCCGGCCGACGAGCTCCGTCGGCTGCTCGAGCGCGTCCGCGCCGACACCTGCGACGTCGCGGTGGGCTCGAGGTACGCGAGCGGCGACGGCTTCGAGAGTCGGCGGTACGAGGCGACCCGGTCGAGGCGCCTCGGGACAGCGGTCCTGCGCCGCTCGATGAAAGTCGCACTACGGCGGCCATTCCTCGACGCGACCAGCGGCCTCTACGCGGCAAATGCAAAGGCGCTGCCCGTGCTAGCCCGGCCCTACGACAGCACTGCGCCCGAGGTGCAAGCGCTCCTGCGGCTGGCCGAGGCGGGTCTCCGGGTGGACGAGGTCCCCGTGCACATGCGTGAACGTGCGAGCGGAGAGTCGAAGCTCCGCGGCAAGAAGGCGATCATGGTCGTGCTGACCGTCGCGGGCACGCTGATCACCTTCGAGGGGTTGAGGCGGGCGCGTGGCCGGCGCTGAGCCGAAGCGGCTCGTCGCGGTCTTCGGCTACTCGGCGCGCGGCGCCGACGGCCTCCACCCGCTCTGCCTGCTCCGGCTCCGGCACGCGGAGGAGCTCGCGGACGGGGCCGACGCGGTCGTCCTCTCGGGCTGGTCGAGGCACGGCACGGGGTTCGCGGAGGCCGAGCTGATGCGCGACGCATGGCACGGGCCCGATGTGCGCCTGATCTGCGACCCGACCGCCCGGAACACGATGCAGAACGCCATCGGCGTCGCCGAGCTCGCGCGGGAGCTCGGCGTCGACGAGGTGATCGTCGTCACGTCGGAGTGGCACGCGCCGCGGGCCCGTGCGCTCGTGGGGGCCGCACTCGGCGATGCCGACGTCTCGGTCCGCGCCTCCTCCCCTGGCGGGCGGATGCACCCGCGCCTCCTCGCGCGTGAGCTCGTCTGCCTCGCCGCTCTGCCCTACCAGCGGCGCCGCGTTCGTCAGCCTCGCCTGGCTCACTCACAGCCGTCCACGCAGGACAGCTGATGCGGGCCGGTACGCTCTGCCGCGCAATGCGTGGGCTCCTTCTCGCGGGTGACCCGGAGCGTTCCGCCGCACTGCGGCACGAGATCCCGATCGCCATCGGCGATCCGCTGCTCTTCGCCGAAGTCGACGGACGCCGGTACGTGCTGACCACGCGCCTCGAGAGTGACCGCGTCCAGCGCGAGCTGCCCGACGCCCAGCTGCTGGACTACTTCGAGCTCGGCTACAAGGAGCTCGTCGAAAGCGGCATGTCGATGCACGAAGCGGGGCGCGAGATCGAGCTCCGCGCGGTTCGAGAGACCGGGATCAGCGAGGCGATCGTCCCGGCCGACTTTCCACTCGGGCTCGGCGACCGCCTCCGCGAGGAGGGAATCGTCCT
Source organism: uncultured Actinomycetes bacterium (assembly GCA_963850415.1). Taxonomy (GTDB): domain Bacteria; phylum Actinomycetota; class Thermoleophilia; order Gaiellales; family Gaiellaceae; genus VAXT01. The sequence continues at coordinate 258,824 of CAWKLE010000002.1, read as the reverse complement.
GACCGTCGACGACGCTGCAGTCGAGCTGCGGCGGCGCGCGAAGTCACCCGTCGAGCTCGAGGGCATTCGGGTCGCCCAGCAGGCGGCCGAGGCGGGCATGGCCGCGGCGTCTCGGCTGCTCGCGCTCGCCGGGCGCGGAGCCGACGGGCGACTCGAGGTGGACGGGAAGCCGCTTCTCGCCGAGGACGTCCGCACGGCCATCCGCGAGGCGTGCGCCGAGCACGGAGCTCCATGCCCGCCCGACGTGATCGTCGCCTCGGTCTGGCAGGGCGGCGGCCACGAGCCGGGCAGCGGCCCGCTCCCGGCGGGACTGCCGATCCACGTCGACATCTGGCCCCGCCACGAAGCGAGCGGATGCTGGGCGGACATGGCGCGAACGTTCGTCGCCGGCGACCCCGAGCCGGAGCACGCCGATCTGATCTCCGAGCAGGCCCGCCTCGTGCGCGATGCGCTCGCCCAGTCGCTCGCGTCCGTTCGTCCGGGCATCACGGGCCGGGAGCTCTTCGACGCGACCTGCGAGCTCTTCGAGTCGGCCGGCTTCGCGACGCAACGCACCGCAGGCCCCGGCGAGGAGAACGGCTTCCAGCACTCGCTCGGGCACGGCGTCGGGCTCGAGGTGCACGAGGCCCCAGGCCTCGGCCTCTCGGGACGCGATCCGCTCGTCGCCGGGGACGTGATCGCGATCGAGCCCGGGCTCTGGGACGAGCGCGCCGGCGGCGTGTGCTTCGAGGATCTCGTGCTCGTGACCGAGACTGGCGGCGAGGTGCTGACCCGGTTCCCGTACGACCTCGCGCCGTCCTGAGCGCCGGCCTAGTACCGTCAGTGACCTCAACTCACAATGGTGCTCACAAAGGAGCCGAGATGCCGAAAGTCGTTTTGACCCACGCAGTGCAAGAGCTCGACCGGTGGCTGCAAGGCAAGGCAGAGCGCGCCGCCGCCATCGAGTCAGGGGGCGGCAGCAACGTGACCGACTTCGTCGCGCACGACGGGAGCAACAACGTCGCCATCACGACCGAGGTCGACGACCTCGCGGCGATGCAGGGGATGGTGGCGTCACCGCCACCCGAAGTCCAGGCCGCGATGGAGGCGCACGGCGTCGTCCAGCCGATCACCGTCTACGTCGCGTCGTAGTCAGAAGAAAGGCCCTGGATCCAGGGCCTTTCTCAATCCGGAGGCGCGAGCTCCCTAGCGCACCCAGAACCACCCGTACATGCTCGGCTCGTGCACCGAGCAGTAGTACTTCCAGTGTCCCTTCACGAGCTTGACGGTGATCGTCTTCGTACCGGTGAAGCCGGTGCCGGAGATGTGCTTCTCGATGTTCGGCTTCGTCTCCTTCTCGAGTGTGAAGTTGTGCATCGCCGACTTGTCGGCGACCGTGATCTTGTACGTGCCGGGCTTGAGCGTCTTGACCTTCTTGCCGGCCTTCGTCAGCGAGATCGAGTAGCCGGGCCCGACGGTTCCCTTGAGACTCGTGACCGTGGCGCTCCGGCCCTGACCGAGCGCCGCGGCCGCGACCGTGGCCGCGATTGCGACCGTCGCGGCGATGATGAGGATGCGATGCATCTCAGCTCCTTGCCGTTCGGGGGTTGACTCTCGGTCTACGGCAGGGGTCCGTAGCCGGTTTCGGTGAACCGTCGAAGGCCCTGACGACGCGGAGCGCCTGCAGCGCCGTTACGTCCTGCCGTAGCGCCCGTTACGCCGGCGCATCGCGTGCGCGAAGCCTTGCGCTCCGGCGTCGAGCTCGCCGAGCGTCGGCAAGGATCGCCCGAGCTGCGTTCCTCCCGGGGCCGCCGGTGACTCCGCCGCCGGGATGCGCGCCCGCCCCGCACAGGTAGAGGCCGCGGATCCCGGCGAGCCGATACCGCGCGTGGCCGAGGAGAGGCCGCCAGGCGAAGAACTGGTCCAGGGCGTGCTCGCCGTGCATCGGGTGCCCGCCGCTGAGGCCATATTCAAGCTCGAGGTCCGCAGGCGTCACGACGTGGCGAGCGGTGATTCGCTTCGCGAGACCGGGCGCGTAGGTCTCCATCGTCTCCACGGTCGCGTCCGCAACGCGCTCGCGCGCTGCCTCATCCCAGTCCCCGTCACGAAGATCGCGCGGCGCGTATTGGAAAAGCGCACTCAGCACATGTGTGCCTTCCGGAGCGAGCGACGGGTCGGAGAGGGTCGGGATCGTGGCCTCGAGATACGGGCGCTCCGAGATCCGGCCGTACTTCGAGTCGTTGAACGCAAGCTCGAGGGCTTGAAGACTGGGCGCTATGACGATTCGCCCCCTGAGGCGCTCCTCGTCGGCCACGATCGCCGGGAGGCCGTCCAGGACCAGCGTCACCTTCGCCACGACGCCGGGCGCCCGGATGTGCTCCGCGCGCCAGCCGAGGGTCGGGCCGACCTCGGCCGGGTCGAGGAGCCGCAGGAGGGTTTGCTTCGGGTCGGCGCTCGAGGCGACGATCCTGGTATCGATCTCCTCGCCGTTCGCGAGGACGACCCCGACGGCGAAGCCTCGTCCCGTGCGAATGGCCGCGACCTCGGCGTCGCATCGAACTGTCGCACCGTGGCTCTGTGCCGCGGACAGGAGCGCATCGGCCAGCGCACGCGGCCCGCCGCGCGCAAAGACCGTGCGACCCGCGGCACCTCCTCCCGAGGCCGAGTCCCAGAGGAAGTTCAGCGCGGTCCCCGCCGACCTGGGACCCATGGCCGAGTAGCGAACACCCCTCGCGCCGAGTACTCCCTGAAGCGCCTCGTCCTCGACGGCCTCACTCACGAAGTCAGCCACGGACATCGGCATGGCCCGCAGCGTCTCGCGTTTCTCCTCCCGACCGAGTTGCCGCAGCGAGTTCAGCAGCGTGAGGCCGGTGCCCGCCTCCGAGAACGAAGGGGATTGCAGATCGGGTGGCTCAGCTTCCTGGATTCGAGCGACGAACTCGGCCAGCATGCGGATCTTGCCGTCGAAGGCGAGGAACGCTTCGGCCTGACGCGGATTGGGCCGCTCTCGAAGCTCCGTCGCCGTGCGAACAGGGTCTCGCCACATCGTCAGTCCAGGCCCGTCCGCAGAGGGGGCGAAGGCCACGACGTCGGGCTCGATCGCCTGGAAACCATGCGCTCCCAGCCCGAGCTCCGTGACGACATCACGACGCAGGTTTCCGACGAGATCGGCGATGAGCTCCTCGGATGCCAGCGGGCCGCCGACACGGTCGCGACGCTCGAGGACGAGCGTCTCCAGCCCGGCCTTCGCGAGGTATGCAGCCGTGACGAGCCCGTTGTGACCGCCTCCCACGATGACCGCGTCGTAGGCCATCAGAGCGAGCGCACGACCTGGAGGGCGGCGAGACGGCCGGACGCCCCCATGATCCCCCCGCCCGGATGCGTCGCCGAGCCGCACATCCAGAGGTTCTGCAGCGGCGTTCGGTAGCGCGCCCAGCCCGGTACGGGCCGGTTGAAGAAGAGCTGCTCGAGGGAGAGCTCCCCCTGGAAGATGTTGCCCTCTGAGAGGCCGAACGTGTCCTCGATGTCCTTGGGCGTGAGCACCTGCGCGTGAAGGATGAGGTCGCGGATGTTCGGCGCCCGCTCCGCGATCGTGTCGACCACTGTCTCGCCAAACGCCTCGCGCCGGGCAGCGTCCCACTCGTCCCCGGCGGCCAACTGGTAGGGCGCGTACTGGACGAAGCAGCTCATCACGTGCTTGCCGGGCGGCGCCATGGACCGATCGACGAGGGTGGGGATGATCATGTCGATGTAAGGACGCCGGCTGAAGCGCCCCGACTTTGCATCGTCGTAGGCAAGCTCCATGTAGTCGACCCCCGGGCTGAAGCTGATCGCGCCACGCAGGTGCTCGCCTTCGCCGGGCAGGCATGTGAACTCGGGAAGCCCGTCCAGCGCGAGATTCACTTTCCCGCTGGAGCCGCGGTACCGGTAGCGCTCTACGTCCTCGAGAAACGACGCATCGAGCAGCCCGGGCGGGAGGAGCCGGACAAACGTCTGCTGTGGGTCCAGGCTCGACAACGTCACCCGCCCGGTCACTTCTTCGCCCGAGCTCATGACGGCGCCGGCTACTTCGTCCCCTCGGGTCAGGATCTGCTCGACGGCGGCCTCGGTGCGGATCTCGACGCCGAGCGACCGAGCCGCCCCCGCGATCGCCTCACTGACCGCGCCGGTTCCTCCACGCGGAATTCCCCAGGCCCGCAAGACGCCGTCGATCTCGCCCATGTAGTGGTGGAGAAGGACGTAGGCGGTCCCTGGGGAGCGGATCCCTTGAAACGTCCCGATGATCCCAGAGGCGCTCATCGTGGCTATGAGCGGATCGGTCTCGAACCACTGGCCGAGAAAGTCCGCGGCGCTCATCGTCATCAGCTGGACGAAGATCGCCTGCTGCTCGCGGGGAAGGTCGTTGAACGCGCGAGCGAGACGCGCGACCGGCAGCCATTCGCGGGGACGGAACCTGCCGGGGTCCGGCGGCGCAAGGGACAGGATCGGCTTGATGAACTGCGCCATCTCGAGCATCAGCCGGCTGTACTCCTCGTACGCTTCCGCGTCGCTCGCCGACCAACGCCGAAGCTCGCGGATCGTGCGGCCGTGGTCGTTCACCCGCCACAAGTAATCGTCGTCGAGGGGGGTGAACGTCCCGTCGAGCGGCAAGATCTCGAGACCGTGCTTCGGGAGCTCGAGCTCGCGGACGATCTCGGGGCGGAGGAGCGAGACGACGTACGACGCGACGCTGAACCGGAAGCCAGGGAAGACCTCCTCGGTCACCGCCGCACCGCCGAGGACGTGGCGCCGCTCGAGCACCACGACCTTGAGTCCTGCGCGTGCGAGGTACGCGGCAGCCACCAACCCGTTGTGGCCGCCGCCGATGACCACGGCGTCGTACGTGTTGGCGTTCGGCATCAGCGGCGACACTAACGGGGAGACCCGAAAAGCGGCCGGTCTATAGTTGGCGCCCGATGAGCAACGTCTCGAAGTCGTAGTGCCGCGGTGTCGGTAGGAACCGCGTTCTATCCTCGCGCGGCGCCGCTCAACCGCAAGCAGCAGTGGCGGGAATGGTCGGGCTATCTCGCCGCCAGCGCGTATGACGACTCCCACGAGATCGAGTACAACGCCATCCGCGAGGCGGCCGCGTTCATCGATGTCTCGCCTCTCTACAAGTATCTCGTCACCGGCCCGGACGCGACGCGGCTCGTCGACCGCGTGATCACGCGCGACGCGAACAAGCTCGCCGTCGGCCGCGTCTACTACACGTCCTGGTGCAACGAAGACGGCCTTGTCGTGGACGATGGGACGGTCGCCCGGCTGGACGAGCAGAGCTACCGCTGGACGGCCGCCGATCCGTCGCTGCGCTGGTTCCGGATGAACGCGCGCGGCCTGGACGTCGCGATCGAGGACGTGAGCGAACGCGTGGCCGCGCTGGCGGTACAGGGCCCACTGAGCCGCGACGTCCTGGAGACGGCCACCGACACAGGGTGGGAGGACCTGAGGTACTTCGGCCGGCGGGCCGCGAAGGTCGCGGGGATCCCCGTCGACGTCTCCCGGACCGGATACACCGGCGACCTGGGCTACGAGGTGTGGGTGGAGAACGCGAGTGCGGTGGAGGTCTGGGACGCCTTCGCGCGTGCAGGGCGCTCGTACGGGGCCAGGCCTGCCGGGATGCTCGCTCTCGACGTCGTGCGGATCGAGGCAGGGCTGATCCTCATCGAAGTGGACTTCGACTCGGTGCGGCGAGCCCTCATCCCCGAGCAGTCGTTCTCGCCCTTCGAGCTGGGCGTCCTCGGCCACTTCGTCGACTTCGGCAAGGAGACGGAATTCGTCGGTCGTCGTGCGCTCGAGCGAGAAAGGGAGCGTGGTGGGCCGCCGCGGAGGCTCGTCGGTTTGGAGCTTGAATGGGGCCCACTGGAGGAGCTCTATCGGGCGAAGGGGCTGACGCCGGCGCTGGATCCGGCTCCCTCGCGCGAGGCGGTCCCTCTCTACACCCGGGGTCGCCAGATCGGCAAGGCAACCAGCACGACGTGGAGTCCCACCCTCAAGAAGGTGGTGGCGCTGGCGTCGGTCGACGCAAGCCAGAGCGAGCTCGGCACGAGGATGGACGTCGAGTGGACCGTGGAAGCACAGCGCAGCCGGGTGCCGGCGACGGTGGTCGAGCTCCCCTTCTTCAACCCGGAGCGCAAGACCGCGACGGTGGCTCGTTCAGCAGCTCCCTAGCTTCAGGGGCGGAGATCCACTAGACGCACAACTTCCGCAGAAGCTTCCGCGGTTCGAGCCCAGGCCACGGCGACATGGCGGACGGGCAAGACGGCTAACCGGCTCCGTGGAACCCCCTGAACTTGCTCCGGCTAGCTGTTCAGGGCGAAGCGGGCCGCGAGCTCGGTGCGCGAGCGGACTTCGAGCTTGGCGTAGATGTGGGTCAGGTGGCTCGCCACTGTCCGCTCGCTGAGGAACAGCGCAGCCGCGACCTCCCGGTTCGTTCGGCCTTCTGCGACGAGGGCGGCCACGCGCTCCTCGCTGGCGGTCAGCCCGGTGCCGGCTGCTGTGCGCCCGCCGATCCGGGACAGTTCGCGGCGAGCCTTCTCGGACCAAAGCTGCGCGCCAAGCTCGTCAAATGCTGCGAGGGCTTCGCTCAGCGCCGTCCGCGCGTCGCGCATCTGCAGCGCCCGCCTGCGAGCGACGCCCAAGACAAGCCGAGTTCGCGCGCGTTCGAACTTCATCTCCAGTCGGTCCTGCAGATCAAGCGCGCGCTCGACGGCAGCGAGCGAACCGGCAACGTCTCCTCCGGTCAAGGCGATCAACGCCCGGCAGCGGGCCGCAGCGGCCAGCGCCGAGACACGTCGGGTCGCACGCCCACGCTCCTCGAGGAACTCGAGGTGCTCGGCCGCGTCCTCGATCCGTCCAAGGGCGATTAGCGTCTCGATCAGGTCGGGAAGGAATCGCAGCTCACCTGGCTCGCCGATCGAGGCGGCGCGTGTCTGCGCTACCAGCGGGATGAGAGTAGTCTCGGCTTCGGCCCATCGATCGAGCGACAGCTCGAGGAAGCCGAGCGCCGTAAGCGCGATCCACCGTGGGATGGCAGCGCCTGTGCGATCTGCAAGCTCGAGCGCAGCGACTCCGGCCTTCCGGGCGGACAGGACACGGCCGAGGTGGGCCTCGAGGAGAGCTCGCGTCGCGAGTGCCAGGGCGTGGTTTGCTGACTGGCCGGTCTGAACGACGATTTCCTCGGCCTCTGCGATTCTCTGCTCGGCCTGCTGCCATGCTCCAGTCGAGACCTCGACGAGCGCGGCGCGAAGCAGCAGCCAAGCAAGCGAGCTCTCGTCCCCGTGCTCGTTGGCGCGTGCGCAGAGCTGGTCGTAAGCGGTGAGCGCGCGAACGTGGCGATCCGCGAGCGCGTCCACGTAGGCGAAGAACGAGCTCGGCCGCACTACAGGGAAGGTGTCGTCCATCGATTGCTCGAGCTCGAGAGCACGCTCGCGAACGGCGGGGGTAGGCGGGCGGCCGAGCAGGAACTCGCTTTCAGCCTGGATCGCTAGAGCCTCACCCAAGACCGCAAGTTCGCCGACCTGTTCTGCGAGCTCCGCCGCAGTCCGGGCGTGTGCTGCAACGTCGCGCATGTCGGCTCGAAGGAGGAGAAGCGTGACTGCCAACTCCAGCTCGCAGTGGGCACACACGACGGAGTCGGCGCCTGCCTCTCCAAGCGCGTCCCAGAGCACCTCCGCGGACTTACGCCAATCGATCCCGGACATGTAATAACGGCCGAGGTAGGAAAGCGCCTCAGCCCGAGCCGAGCCGGGCGGTGACACGGCTAGCACGTCCTCGAGTACCTCCCGGACGCGCTCCGGATCTCCGGCCTGGAGCGCGTACCCCGCCTCGGCGAGGCTGCGGCGGCGTACGCCCCCCGCCTCATCCGCCGGCGTCAGCCGGCGAGCGAGGGCGGACAAATCAGCGGCGGCGCTCGGAGCGCCGCGCTCGAACGCTTGCCGCGCTCCCCTTTCGAGCGCCTGGGCGACGTCCTCATCGGGAGCGTCTGCGACTAGCGCAAGGTGTCGTGCTCGCTCTTCGGGCTCGCCGGCGAGCGATGCGAGACGTCGGTGAAGCTCTCGGCGTCTACTCAGTGGGGCCATAAGGTACGCGGCGGACGCGAGCAACGGGTGAGTGAAGGCGATCCGGTCTCCGATAACCACGACGACATTCGCGTCAACGGCGGCCTCGAGCGCAGTCATACCGTTATCCACGACCGAGTTGATCAGGCGCGTGGTTGGTTGCGAAACCGCCGCCACGGCAGTGAGGGCGGAGCCGGTTTCATCTGGAAGTGCAGCGAGTCGGTCCGAAACGAGGGAGAGCAGTTCGTCCGGAAGCGGCAGCGCTGCGCCAGGATCGATCTCGCCGCCACGACGCATGAGGGCACGCCCCAACTCGAGTGCGAAAAACGGATTGCCAGCCGAAGTCTCATGGACGCGACGCATCAGCGGGCGCGGGAGCGAAACCTCGAGTCCCGATTGGATCAGTTTGTGGAGCGCGCCAATGCTGAGCGGCCCCACGGACAAGCGTTCAATACGGACGGGATTGAGTGCGCGGTCCAGGTCAAGCGGATCCGGCGACACTCCCTCTTGCAGTCGCCGGGTGAGCAGAAGAGCGATCGGTTCGTCACGCAGGCGGCGCACAGCGAACATGAGCGCGGCTGCGGACGCTCCGTCGAGCCACTGCACATCATCAACAGCGACAAGCAAGGGATCACTCGCGAGACCACGCAGCACGCTGAGCAGCGCAGCGTCCAGAGCGCGTGCGTCCGGAGGCGACCCTTCGGGCTCGGCGAGCAGGAGGGCGACCTCGAGCGCCCGCCGCTGCGGAGCCGGCAGCGTCGGCAACACATCGGCGAGCACGGGAGCGAGCAGATCGACTACGGCCGAAAGCGAGAGCCTTGTCTCCGCTGACGCCGGAATCGCTTCTAGAACCCGGAAGCCGCGCGCGCGGGCGAGATCGAGGCCGGCGCGCCAGAGCACTGTCTTGCCGATGCCCGGCGAGCCCTCCAGCACAAGCGCAGCCGGGAGACCGTCAACGGCGTCGAGGAAGCGTCCAAGCTCTTCAAGCTCTTGCTCCCGCCCGATGACCTCTCCAGCCATCGATCGCCATTCTTGCATCGTGGCTCGATAAGCAAAGGCCCCGTTTCCAAGCCCTTTCGAGGTAGCGGGGGCAGGATTTGAACCTGCGACCTCCGGGTTATGAGCCGCCTCGGGCGACCATGTGCGTGCGACCGCATTCCCCCGTAATGCAGGTTCCAAGCCAAAATCGAGGGCCAGTCGCTGCGTTGGGGCTGAACCGCGCGGCAGCCAGCGGAAGCCGGCTGCTTGCAGAACGCTCGCAACCTAGGCGCCTTTGCAGCATTTGCAAAATCTAGGACGACGGACACTTGCCTTGCTTATAGGCGGCGTAGTCGGCGGACGGCAGGGTCCAGCGCCACTTCCCGTTGACCCTGATGGCGTGCATGGTCGCGGTCGTCACCCCGTCGTCCGCGGTCACCCGAACGGAGACCGCCGTCGAAGGCCTCGTCCTTCCCGCGACGTCGATCGGGTCGGCGTACGTCTCGAGAACCTTGAACTTCTTCAGGTCGAAGCCAGAGTTGCTTTGGCACGTCGTGTAGCGCGCGCGACTGACGATGGCCTGGTCAGCGGGGTGGAGCGTGTCCCAAAGCCGTCCGGACTGGCCGCGTGAAAACTGCGTCGTGACCTCGCGGATGAAATCGGCAGCCGACTGGTTGCCCCCTCCTCCGCCGCCACCGCTACCCCCGCTGCCCCCGCAGCCGGTCAAGACTGCGACGACGAGCGCCGCGGTAGCGAGTGCCGCGACGTGCCTTCCTGTGCGTGCGTGGGCCTTCAGTGCCATGAGAACCGACCTCCCTGCGTGGTAATGACGAGCCGTCCTCGCGGGCGCTCACGAACGAGAGGAAGACGGCCAATCGCGATGGGCTCGCCGAACTGTGAGAAGAGCAGCGCTGCGATGTCGGGGCGAGAAGCGAGCTGATCGCGCGCGTCGCTGACCTCCGCAATTGCGAGGGCGGTCGCATGGGCCTCGGCCTCCGTGGCGCTCGGGGCGATGACCGTGACCGAGAGCGGGCCGGCGGTGGCGGGCGCGCCCGTCACCGGGTCGATGAGGTGATGGAGCCGCCCGCCGGGTCCGAAGCGCCGCCTGTCGCGTCCGGACGTGGCGACCCCTCCGCTCGTGAGCTCGAGCGTTCCGGCCACGCCGTCGGGCACTCGTGGGTCCGCGATGTCCACGCGCCACGACCCTCCCTCGGGTGGGTTGCCCCAGACGGCGATGTCGCCGCCCAGATCGACCAGCGCTCCCGGCAGCGCGGGCCATGTCGCGCGCATCGCGTCAAGCGCGCGCGTCGCGGCGAAGCCTTTGCCGATGCCTCCCAGGTCGACGGCCGCCCCCCGCTCGACTCGCGCCCTACCCGACCCTCGGTCGAGGTCGATGTGCGCGCCTGCCTGCCAGCCATGGAGCGGCATGGCCGGTCGCTCCGTGAGCAGCTCGAAGGAGCGGTCGTAGCCAGCGGCGGCGAGCGCCGGGAGGATCGTCGGGTCGAACCGCCCGCTGGTTTCTGTGCGCGCGCGAAGCGCGGCTGCAAGCGCGCCGATGAGCCGCGTGTCGACGGTGACCCACGAGCCTCCGGCGCGGTTGAGCCGCGACAGGTCGCTGCTCGCGTCAAACCGCGACAAGGCGCGCTCGCAGGCCGCCACTTCGCGTTGGGCGGCGTCGAGCGCCGACCGAGTCAGGAACACGTCGCGCGAGTCCGCCGTCGCGGCGACCGCGCAGCCCGTGCCCATCGCACGAAACGACTCGCGCTTGAGCGCCCGCGTCATGCTGGCACCGCGGCGCGGTGGCCCTCGGGCTGGGGCTCTGTGGTCCTCGAGAGTGCCGGCGGTGCAGGTCGAGCGGGCGTCGGCCGCGCTCCGGGGCGCGGCATCAGGATGCGTGCAAAGACGAGCCATACGACTGGAGCCGAGACGATCCCGGCGAAGATCAAGCCTCGCGTCCCAACGAGGTCTGTGCCGACGTTGAGGGCGTGGTAGAGGCCGATCGCGAAGGCCGCGAAGCTGGCGTAGTGCATGAGGCGCCAGCGGCGCTGGCCGATGTGGCGACGCACATGGAAAGAGGCCGCAAGGGCGAGCATGAGCCATCCGGTGAGGATGCCGGCGGCGACGGGCAGGGGCCGCCACGGTGCGGCGCCCGGCACGAGCACGCCGACGAAACCGAAGCGCATGATCGGGTCGACTGCGAGGGCGCCCCCGTGCAGGACGAGCATTGCCAGGGCGGTCCACATAAGCGTCTGGTGCCAGCCGAGCAGCAACTTGCCACGCTTATTGCCGAGCAGCCTGGTGCTTATGGCGAGACCGAGCGTGACAGCGACCGTGAGCAGAGCGAAGGCGACGAGGCCGGCAGCGCGCGCGACGAGCCAGGCCACCGGCACACCGGCTGTCTGGGCGGCGATCATCCCGCCGGGACGGGCGAGGTCCGCGTCGTCGCGTGCGACGTCGATGCGCGACCCTGCACAACGACGATATGGCTCTTGCCGTTCTTGCCGGTGACGACAACGGCTCCCGGGATGGGTTGCGGCGTGGTCGCTGGCTGCGGGCGGGTCCAGGCCAGCACGGCGAGGACGGCGAAGAGCGCCCAGGTCGCAAAGACGGTTGCCCAGAGGGGGCGCATCTCAGTCTCCTGGCTCGACGCGCCGCGGCGGACCCGGCGCGGCGGGAGTGATTACCTGGCCGACCCGCGGCGCCGTGGGGGCAGCGGGAACGCTTCGCGTCAGGCCGGCGATGGCGGCGGCTCCGGTTAGCGTGGTGGCCGCCAGCACTGCTGCGAGCGCGAACAGCTGGCGCCGACTCACGGTGCTTGGTCCTTGGCCATTGCTTGCCGCTGCAACCACGGTGATCCTTTCGGCTTTGGTTCGCGTCAGCGCTAGCCGTACACGCGTCCCGATTCACCATGATTGCCATACCGGGGACGCGGGCCATCGGCGGCGATACGCATGTCGGCTACGGGTTTTTCCGCAGGCGGCGGGCGGGGAAGCCACGCCCCACGCATCTGCGGTTTTGTCCGCAGCCGGTCAGCGCACCCCCCGATGCCCCCGGCGGCCGGACGCGATCTACTTGGCGCATGAGTGCTGTCGTCGTCGTCGGCAACGGCGTCTCCGGGTATGCGTGCGCCGCCCGGCTCGCCGAGCGAGAAGTCCCCGTTACGATGATTGGGCCGGGCCTTCCGCACGATCGGCCGCCGCTCTCCAAGCGCGCGCTGGTTACGGGTCGCGTACCACTACTTGCCGACGCAGCGCAGCTCGCCGAGCGAGGCATCGAACACGTCGACGGAGTCGTAACTGCGTGCGACCTCGAGCGCCGCCGTCTCGTCGTGACCAGCTCGGATGGCGGCGGCCCGCTCGAGATCGAAGCGTCGACACTAGTCTGGGCGACCGGCCTTCGCTACCCGAAGCCGCCCGTTCCGGGGCTCGAGGAGGCCGAAGAGAACACGACAGGGGCGGGTCTCGTCTCGCTCGCCCGGCACCTGGCCCTCCCGCACAGGCGCGTCGTCGTGGTCGGTGCCGGGCTGATCGGCACCGAAACCGCTGCGACGCTCGCGGCGGCGCACGACGTGATCCTCGTCGACATGCTCGACCGCCCCCTCGCACGATTCCTCCCGCGCGTGTCCGATTCAGCCCGCGCGGCGCTTGACGGACTCGGCGTGCGCTTCCTCAGCTCGTGCAAGATCGACTCGGCGAGCTTCGATGTCGAGGGCGCCGTCGTGCACACATCGACGCACGGCGATCTTCGCTGCGACGTCGTCGTCTCGGCCGCCGGCTTCCGTTCGAGCCTCCTGCCCGAGCTCGCCGGCGCCGACGCCAGGACGCTGACCCTACCGGCGGACGAGCGCCTGCGCGTGATCGGGCGCGAGCGCTTCTGGGCCTGCGGCGACTGCGTCTCGTTCCCGCACCCACGCTGGGGCGCCATCGGCATCCCGCACTGGGATCACGCGTTCTGGAGCGGCCGCCACGTAGCCGAGTCGATCCTCGGTTCGACGGCGCCCTACACGCGCGAGCCGTACTTCTTCAGCGACGTCGGCCGTCTCCGCATCCAGCAGGTCGGACTCAGCGACGCGGCCGTCGAGTGGCAGGACGACGATGGGCTCGTCGTCGGCCGCGACGCGCGAGGCGCGCCCGCATGCGTGCTCTTACTCAACGCGCCTGCGCGCCTGCGTGAGGCTCGCGAGCTCGTCGCCTCAACCAAACCTCGATCACTAGCCACCACCCATGCTTAAGGAGGACAACACATGCTGGTTCACGCAATCGTCGACCCGGATGTCTGCATCGGCTCAGCCGAATGCGTCGCACTCGACCCCGAAGCGGTCGAACTGGACGAGCACGGCACCGCGCACATCCTGATTCCCGAACTCGAAGAACAACGTGCTGACCAGATTTGTAACGCCTGCCCCGTCGGCGCACTCTCAATCGCCACCCCGGTCGCGCACGCCTAGCGTGGCGCGGCGGAGCTGTTCGGCTACCGCCTGAATCCTCTGCCCAACTCCTTCGGCGAGTGAGCCGCCAGTCGGCCCGACTGGCGAATGGTGGTGCGCCGATCGAGGCCGTCGCCGTCCATTGCCTTGGCAGAGTTTCGCTGTGCCCCGAGGCGACCCGAAAGGGGAAGGCCCCGTTTCCGGGGCCTTTCGCAGTAGCGGGGGCAGGATTTGAACCTGCGACCTCCGGGTTATGAGCCGCCTCGATCGTGCACACGTATTCCGCCTCGTTCCGCCTAAATGCAGGTTCGGAGCCAGTTTTCGGCCGCGGGCGTGCGTTTAGGCGGAACGCGGTGACATCGCCGCGGAAGCGCATCGCTTGCAGAACGCTTGCACTCGTTTACGAGACCGTTGAGGCGGCCGGTGAGGACGTGCGGGCGACGCCCCGAGCCTAGCGATAGGCGAACGGCAGCCCTAGCGCAGCGCCTTCACGTTCCGATCGGATCAGCAGGCGCTGCGAGGCGGCAAGTCGTCCGGCACCGCGCGGAGGTCGACGAACTCATGGGCGAACTCGGCGAACCGCTCAATGTCGGCCCGGTTCGAGGCTATGCCCAGCGATGCGCGGACGGCACCGGCCGAGGGTAGTCCGATCGCCTCGATGTAGTCGTCGAGCGTCATCCCCTCGCCGAACTCACCGCCGACCAGCGTCTCGCGCGAGATCGTGAAAGCGACCTCGCCGGCACCTGGGTTGCAGAAGCAGCCGGTCCGCAGCGAGATCATGTGCCGGCGTGCGACGCGATCGACGTAGCGCTCGTCGACAACGCGGCCGTCGGGGTGGAGAAAGTTGAAAGCGACGGTGGCACCGCGAGCCTCGAGATTGCGCGGCCCGTAGATGCGTGCAGCGGGCGAGCCGTCGGAGTGCTGGAGCGAGCCCAGCACGTCGAGGAGCGAGCGCGCGAGCGACCGGGCGTGCCGGTGGATCACCTCGATCCCGATCCGATCGAGGAGGCGTAGGCCGATTTCGACCGCGGGCAGGTTGAGGAAGTTGACGGTGCCGTCCTCGAAGTGGGCCGCGCCCGGAGCGGACTGGTACCACTCACGCTGGACGAAGGCGGCGACGATCGTCCCACCCGAGAACCACGGACGCTCGAGGCTGGCGAGCGCGTCTCGGCGCGCGATCAGCGCGCCGACGCCGGTCGGCCAGCCGAACATCTTGTAGAAAGAGAGGGCGACGAAGTCCGGCTTGAAATGGGAGAGGTCGAGCCGGTTGGTAGGCACGTATGCAGCGGCGTCGAGAAGGACGTCCCAGCCGTGCTGGTGCGCCTGCTCGATCCAGGCGAGCGGATGTTGCACACCGGAGAAGTTCGACTGGGCTGGATAGGCAAAGAGGTTGTGGTGCTCGCCGCCCACGTCGGTCAGGTAGCGGGGCAGCATCCGCTCGTCCACGCGCAACTCAGTGGGCACGCTCGGCACGTAGGTGGTCTCAGCACCTCGCGCTCTGGCGAACTCGCGGATGCCGTTGACTGAGTTGTGATTGTCGAAGGTGAGCAGGAACCGGTCACCAACATGGAACGGGTACGCCTCGCCGACCAGGCGGAGAGCCCCAGTCGCGTTCGGCGTAAAGATCGCGACGTACTCCTCGGGCGAGGCGCGGAAAAAGAAGAGCACCGCCGCCCGCGCCGAATCGACCAGCTCGGTCATGGTGGCCGAGGTCGGATTGAGCGAGTGCGGGTTCCCGAACACGCTGCTGCGGAGGAGCTCGAGATGCTCGGCGAGCTGCGAGTCGGCGTAGAGGCCCGCGCCCGTGTAGTCGAGGTAGACGTGCCCGCCGGCTTCGAGACGGGCGAACTCCGTACGCCGCAGCTCCTCGAGCGAGGGCTCGACAGCCTCCGTCTCCGGCTGCAGCGGATGAGGCGGGCTACGCGTGGTGCACCTCGAGGACGGTCTCGACCGGTACGTCGAGCGAGGCAGAGACGAGGCAGGTCTCCTCGGCCTGCTCGGCCAGTCGCCTCGCCAGCGACTCCTGGGGGGCGTCCGTTTCGAGCTCGAGCCGCAGCAGCAAACGCGTGAAGCCGAAGCGCCCGTCGCTCCGTAGACCGCACACGCCGTCGGCGTCGACGGTCAGGCTGCTGTAGCGCAGGTCGGCCCGGGCGGCGAGCCCGGTGAAGGTGACCGCCAGACACGAGGCCGCCGCTGCGACGAAGAAATCCTCTGGACTCCAGATTGCCGGATCGTCGCCGCCGTGAAAGACGGGCGGCGGTGCGATCTGGATCGCAGGCTTGCCTTCGACGCGGGCGGCAACGCGGCGGCCACTGCTCCACTCGACCGTGAGCGGGAAGTGAAACTCCTTCGGCCGGACGGTGGATGTTGTGACGGTGGCGCTCATCAGTAGAGGCTGGCGGCAAGTCGCCGCCGGTAGCGCATCGTGAGCGGGTGCTCGTGGCCGAGGTCGCCGAAGAGGCCGACGGTAAGCGTGATCAGCTTCTCGCGGCGGTCGTCCTCGGAGGCGGCGATCGCCTCGAGCAGCAGCTCGAGTGCACGCTCCTGCTCTCCGTGCTCGAGCGCGTCGACTACTTCGGGGAGCTCGCCGGCTGCCGTCAGCTCGGAGATCAACCGTTCGGCAGCGCTTGGGCCCGTCAGCTCGTCCAGGAACTGGGCGACCGCCCCGGGCGGCAGGACGCCAACGAACTCCTGCACGACTTGGCCGTCGCGAAAGGCCTTGACGGCGGGGATGCCCTGGATCTGGTACCGAGTCGCGAGCTCAGGATCGGCGTCGACGTCGACCTTCGCAAGCGTGAGCTCTCCCTCGCGCTCCTGGGCCTCCCGCTCGAGCACCGGGGTGAGCATCATGCACGGGCCGCACCAGCCCGCCCAGAAGTCGACGACCACGGGACGTTCGTGCGAGAGCTCGAGCACGTCCCGCTCGAAGGTTTCGCTGGTCACATCCATGTCGAGGGATCACTCCTTCAGTGGGGTAGCGGTTGCTGGCCGCGGGTGTTCAGGTGGAACAAGGCGTAGAGCGGGCAGAAGCCAACTACGGCTGTCGCGAGCAGCACGGCCGCCAGCAAGAGTAGGACGGCACCGAGGATCGTGCCGGTGCCGACGAAGAGCGTGGTGATCACGAGCAGCGGTGCGACAACGAAAGCGCGAAGAGCTCGGTCGAGTGTGTTCATGTTCTTGGTCATTTCGGCCTCCTAACCGGTCGCGTGGGTGGCGGCTTTGCCGGCTGTGCGAGCGACGACGTCGGCGAGCCGCCGGGTCACCTCGGTCGCGATCGGAGCGAGCTGCTCGCCGCCGACGATCGACAGCATCCGTTCGGCGTTGACCGCCGAGACGTGTGTCCGGCCCTCGGTCCGATAGACGATCACGTTGCAGGGAAGGAGCACACCGAGATCGGGCTCGGCCTCGAGCGCTTCGTGGGCGAGCGTCGGATTGCAGGCGCCGAGGATCGTGTACGGCTCGCGCTCGATCCCGAGCTTCTCCCTCAGGGTCGCCTGAACATCGATCTCGCAGAGAACGCCGAAGCCTTCCGCGCGAAGCTCGTCTCGGACGCGCTCGACCGCCTCACGGAACGGCAGACCGGTCGCCTCGCTCAGCGTGTAGCCAGCTGTGGGGGGCATTCGCACTCCTCCTCCAGGTAGCGACGGCGCGCCCTTTCCGCCTTCCGTCGATGCGATTCGGCATTCGGTGATTCGGCGATGTGCTCTCCGAGGTACGCGAGCACGTTCTCCTCGCCGACGATCACCGAGCCGTTTTCCAGCCGCAGCGTTGGGATCGTGTCGGCCCCCGTCAGCTCCCGCAGCGCAGTCCGCGCTTCACGCTCGACCGGCACTTGGCGATTCACGTAGTCGAGGCCGAGCTCGGTCAGGCGCTGGCGAACCAGCCGCGAGGCGGGGCACCACTCGGTCTGGAAGAGCTCGAGCATCGAGGCTCACCCGGCGCCGACGAGCTCGCGAAGGGACTCGTACTGGTGCGTGAGTCCGTCGCAGACATCTTCGCAGAGGGCGAACACGCCTTCGTCGACGATCGAGTAGTGGGAGTAGTTGCCGCGCTTCGTGCGGCGGACGATCGCCTCCTGCCGCAGGACACCGAGGTGCTTGGAGACGTTCTGCTGGGTCGATCCGACCATTTCCGTCAGCTGCTGCACGCTCGCCTCGCGGTCGCGGAGCAGGTCGAGCAGCTTGATCCGGGTCGGGTCGGCGAGAACCTGGAAGCGGCGCGCGATCAGCTCGATCAGTTCATCGGGGAGCGGGTGCTGAGACATCGACTCGTATGTTCCGGCACACGCAGGGCCGCCACATCCGCAGCGGCGCTGACTCCGACTGCGGACAACTACTCAACCGCATAGTTGTCCGCAGCCATCTCCGCTGCTCACGTTTTGACGATCCCAAGAGTGTCGGCTAAACGTCCCTCCCCGTGACGGCGCGCCTCAGGCTCGTCACGCCGTCATGCGCGTGGTGCAAACCCGTATGGCGAGGCGAAATCGCGAGGTAACGGCACCGTCAAGTGGCACCGTCACGACCCGATCGATCCAAGAGAGCGGCGCGCACTTCGGGCGAATTCACTGGGCTTGTCCTCCAGGGCGTATGCATCGGCTGAGTGGCGACCGCGTGGGTCGCTCGATAAGCGAAAAACCCCGTTTCCGGGGCCTTTCTCAGTAGCGGGGGCAGGATTTGAACCTGCGACCTCCGGGTTATGAGCCGCCTCGATTATGTACACGCGTTCCGCCTCGTTCCGCCGAAATGCAGGATCGGAGCCAGTTTTCGGCGGCGGCCGCGCATTTAGGCGGAACACGCTGACATCCCAGCCGAAGCCCGATGCTTGCAGAACGCTTGCACTCCGAGCCGATTCCAAGCCTCAATGAGACCCCCTCCATGGTAAGGAGGCGCAAACGGGAACCAGAGGTATTGATCGCTGCGGCGCGGTTCTTACCGACGATGCTGGCCCGATTTCCGCGGCGTTCCCACGGCGTACTCACCAATTACTCGCCAACGTCGCGGGCCGCAGTTGCGCAGCCCCGCTTACAGCGCCGGCACGTAAGTCCGCGCCGTGTGGGCGGCCGTCCGACGAAGCGGCAAAAGGGTGCAAGACTTTCCCGGTGAGCGTGCGGGACGCATGAATGTCGGCCGTTAGCGGGGCATCGCCCGATGCCTACGAGCGCCACGTCGGTCGCTATGCCAAGGAACTGTCAGCAGGATTGATCCGAGTTGCAGACGTCCGTGCGGGGCAGAGCGCGCTCGACGTCGGATGCGGTCCGGGGGGTCTCGCTGTCGCACTTGCCGGTCTGCTCGGGAACGAGAATGTCGCGGCAGTCGATCCGTCAGAGCGGTTCGTCGAGGTCTGTCGGTCACGCATTCCCGGAGCCGACGTCCGCATCGGAGTGGCCGAGAACTTGCCGTTCGACGACGCAAGCTTCGACGCCGTCCTCGCGCAGCTGGTGGTACAAGACATCGTCGACGCGCGGAACGGGGTTGCTGAGATGCGATGTGTAGCGCGACCGGGCGCCGTGGTGTCCGGTTGCGTGTGGGATTTCGAAAGCGGAATGCCGCTCCTCCGGGCGGCCTGGGACGCCGCACTCGCGATCGACGCCGAACTTGCCCGCTCATTGGGCGCCGACCGCCGACTCCCTTTCTCACGCCCGGACGAGCTCGACGAGCTCTGGCGTTCAACCGACCTCGAGGAGGTGGAAGTCGGCAAGATCTCCGCCGGCGCGGACTACGCGGATCTAGACGATCTCTGGTTCCCGTTCGCTGCAGGCGTCGGCGGGGTAGGACGCTTCGTTCAGTCCCTCGATGATGATGCGAGAGCACGGATGAAGGCCCAGATTGGGAACAACCTCGGTAACCCGAAAGGAACCTTCCGTCTCGTTGCGGATGCGTGGTACGTGCGCGGCCGAGTGAGCTCCTAGCCCGCGACCCAGACATCGACCACGCTGGCCGCGGACTGGGCCTCCCCCAGCTAGGGGTTGCTCACCAACAGCGGATTCGAGCTACCGTCGGCGGGCGACAAACCGCGTAAAATGGCGGATTCGCCCTCTTAGCTCAGTTGGTGAGGAACTCCACGGTAAGGAGGGGTCGACGGCTCGAGTCCGTCAGAGGGCTCTAAAGCGTTGCAAATCTCGGGCGCGACCATCAGGGCCAGGCTAGGTTCGGAGTGACAGAACGATTGCGCCGTCCGCTCCCGCGACTACGTCGCGCAGCGCTTGTGCCGCCTGTTCGAGCGGACGGACGGACGCGATCGGCACGCTAAGGGTGCCGTGGGCCAGCAGCCCCGCGAGGGCAGAAAGCTGCCGACCATCGGGCCGGACGTAGACGTCGGATACGGCGACGCCGCGTTCCTCCCGCGGCGGGTCGCCCGTGATCGTCGCGAGGCGGCCGCCGTCAGCAACCGCCTTCAACGTGGTCGCTGCCTGCCCGGGGGCAGCGTTGACGGCCTTGGGCACGCCGCCGCCGGTGATCTCGCGAACGAGCGCAGGCCAGTCGCCGTGGTAGTCGAGCACCTCCGACGCGCCGTAGTCGCGAATGCGCTGGACCTTCTTCGCGCTCGCGGTCGCGATCACGCGGGCGCCCCGAGCCGCGGCGAGCTGGACGAGCAGGCCACCTGTGACTCCGCCGGCTCCGTTGACGACGACCCAGCCGCCGCTCTTGATCCCGAGATCCTCGTCGAGTGCCTGAGCCGCCGTGAGCGCCGGAATGGGAAACGCTCCACCGGCTTCCCATGACGCCTCTGGCGGCCGGATCGCGACGGTCGCCGCCGGCGCGAGCACCCTCCCCGCCCACGTCCCGTGACGCCGGAGCGGCAGCGGATGTGTCATCACCTCGTCGCCCTCGCGCAGCTCGGCCACGCCGGAGCCGGTCGCTGCGACCGTCCCGGCCGCCTCCGTCCCGAGCGCCATCGGAGCCGGGCCGCCGATCTGCCAGCTGCCGATCCTGACAAGCTCGTCCCAGTTGCCGATGCCGGCGGCGACGACGTCGATGAGGACCTCGCCTGCGGCTGGCGCCGCCGGCTCGTCCACCTCGAAGAGCTCGACGGACTCGCCGAGCGCTCTGATCCCGGCTACTCGCATTCGGTTCGGGCATCCACGGCAGAGGCATGGCCGCACCCGCCGGCTAGTCAGTGCCAACCTCGAGCACGACCTTGCCACGCTTCCCGCGGCCCGCGACTCGCTCGAACGCCGCCCGGGCCTCCGTGAGCGGAAAGACCGAGTCGACCTCCGCACGAAGCTCGCCTGCGTCCACGAGCGTTCTCAACTCCAGCAGTTGCTCGTGGTCGGGTTCGACGATGAAGTAGATCGCGCCCGGCATCTCCTCTGCGATCGTGACGACGCGCTCGCCACCGGGAACCTCGCCGCCACGAGTGTCGAAGACCAGATCGACTGGACCGCTCTCCACGACCGCTGCGCCGGCGTGTCGCGCAAGCTGGACGGCGATGTGCCCAACCCCGCCCGAGGCGCCCGTCACCAGCACCCGCTCGCCTCGGGCGAGCCGCCCGTGCACGAACAGTGCTTGCCAGGCGGTCAGCCCGCCCATCGGCAGAGCTGCCGCCTCGACGTGGCTCAGCCGCAAGGGCTTCGGTGCCAGCACATCGGCTGGGACGACCGCGTACTCGGCAGCCACACCGTCGCGATCGAAAGGCGTGAGCGCATATACCTCATCACCGCTGCCGACGACAACGCCCGAAAGCTCATAAGACGGAATCGCCGGCAATCGATCGACCGGCCACTCCAGCTCGTCACGTGTAATCGCGGCCGCATGCACGCGCACCAGCACCTCGCCCGGATCCGCCGACGGCGTCTCGATCTCCTCAACCTTCAAGCCGTCATCGTGCAGCCGTACCGCTAGCACACCGCTCCCCTGCCCCTCTTGCACTTCGTTCCTCAGGAGATCTTGCCATCTACCACCCTCCTGCTCTAGAGGCGTCGCCTGGGCGAGTCTCCTCTCACTTGAGATGTGCTGTGCTCAGCCAAGTCCGGGTCGCACCACGGTCGCACGGGCGTGTCAAACGCTTGCAAAGATGGGCACAGCGCCGGTGCTCCACAAGAGAAACGCCCTGTTTCCAGGGCCTTTCTGAATAGCGGGGGCAGGATTTGAACCTGCGACCTCCGGGTTATGAGCCGCCTCGATCGTGTACACGCGTTCCGCCTCGTGCCGCTTAAATGCAGGTTCGGAGCCAGTTTTCGGCCGCGGGCGTGCGTTTAGCGGAACGCGGTGACATCCCTGTGGAAGCGCGATGCTTGCAGGACGCTTGCGGCAGGCATTTGCCGCCCACCGGCCGACTCGCCGCGCTTCAGCCGGCGACTCTTGCGGACCTTCGGTGCGGTTTCAAGGGCGAGGCTCGCGGAGTCAGGAGGCACGCGTCGCGGGAGCCGGTAGCTCCAGTCGACCGCCTGCCGAGAGCTTCGTGACGGCTCCGTCGAGCCCGATCGAGATCGGGGTGCCACTCGTGGTCTGCGATACGACCGTCACGCGGTCCTCCACGAAGTCGAGCTCGACCAGCTGCCCACGGTAAAGGATGGTGAAGGTGAGTCGTTTGAGCTCCGTCGGCAGCTGGGGGCTCAGCCACAGGACGTCCTCGCGAACCTCGAGCCCGGTGTAGCAACGCTGCAGCAGGTCGAGCGTGCCCACCATCGCGCCCAAATGGATTCCCTCGGCCGTCGTGCCGCCCTGCGTGTCGGAGATGTCGCTCTCGAGCGCCTCGAGGAAGAACTCCCACGAGCGACTCCGGTCGGATCGAGCGAGCACCCATGCGTGGACGACGCGGCTCAGGGTCGAGCCGTGCGCCGTCCGCTCGAGGTAGTAATCGACCGCCTGAGGGATCGTCCCCTCGTCATAGTCGTAGCCGAGTCGCGCGAAGATCTCGCCCAGCTCGTCGGACGAGAGGAGGTAGAAGAGCATCAAGACGTCGGCCTGCTTCGAAACTTTGTACCGATTCGGAGTGTCGCCCTCGCTCTCGAGGATCCGGTCGAGCCGACTGATGTCGCCGTAGCGGGATCGGTAGCCCTCCCAGTCGAACTCCTCCAACTGCTCGTAGCCCTCGAACTGGCTGAGGATGCCGTCCTCGTGGAAGACGAGCCGCATCTTCCGGCTCTGGTCCTCCCAACGCTCGATCTCCGCAGCGCTGACGGAGAGGCGCTGCCTGAGATCGGCGCTGCGATCGGAGGGAAGCAGCTCGAGCAGATCGAGAGCTCGGCAGAGCACCCAGACCGCCATCACGTTCGTGTACGCGTTGTTGTCGAGGCCGGCTGTCGATGCGGCCGGGTATGCGTCGTGGTACTCGTCGGGACCCATCACGCCGCGGATCTCGTAGCGGTCGAGCGAGCGGTTGTAGCGGGCGATCGAGCTCCAGAAGCGCGCGATCTCGATGATCAGCTCCGCCCCGAAACCGCCCAGGAACCCGAGGTCGGCGGTGACCTGGTAGTACTGCCAGACGTTGTAGGCGATCGCGGCGTTGATGTGCCGTTGGAGCGAGGAGCTGTCGGGGCTCCAGCGTCCAGAGCGGGGATTCAGGTGTCGGCGCTGAGTCTCCTCCCGTCCGTCGCTGCCGCTCTGCCAGGGGAACATCGCACCGTTGTAGCCTGCCTCCTGCGCCGCCCACCGCGCCTCTCGCAGCCGCCCGTAGCGGTAGCGAAGCAGCGCGCGGGCGAGCCGGAGCAGCCGAAGACTGAGAAACGGGATTACGAAGAGCTCGTCCCAGAAGACGTGGCCGCGGTACGCCTCTCCGTGCAGGCCCCGGGCCGGCACGCCCGCGTCGATCGCGGCAGTGTGACGCGAGAGGGTCTGCAGAAGATGGAAGACGTGAAGGTTCACGGTGCGGCTCGTTCGTTCCTCGCCCTCCTCGAGCGAGATTCCGAACCGATGCCAAAGCCCGTGCCAGTTGAGGACGTGCCTGTCGAGCAGCTCGCTGAACCCCGGTGCGTGGGCGATCTCGCGGCCCGCCGCATACCCGGGCTCGGACAGTGCAGGGTCGCGCGACGTGAAGACTGCGACGACCTTCTCGATCGTCACGGGCTCCTCAGCGCCGACCTCGACGGCGAGCTCGTGCCCGATCGCGCCCTGTTCCTGAACGAGCGTTCGCGCTACCGCGTCTTCGGCGCCGTCCCGCTCGACGTGCGTCCGTGCCGCCTCCGCGATGAGGATGCGGGAGCTCTTCGTCAGGGCCCGGAGGACGACCGTGCTCTCGCCCAAGGCAGTTGTCTCGACCGCCGTGAGATGGTCTCCGGCCAGCGCCCGATACCGCCCGACTCCGGAGTTGACGACGTTTCCGTCGAGGACCGAGCGAACATGGAGGCGACCTGACCAGTTCTCGGGGACAACGGTCGTCTCGAGTGCGACCAGGTGCGGGTTGTCCATCGAGACGATGCGCCGCTGCGTCAGCTGAGTCACGCGGCCGGCGTCGTCGCAGGCCCGCGTGAACCGAGTGAGCACACCGCGGCGGAGATCGAGCTCGAGACGATGCTCGAGGAACTCGGCTTCCTGGAGCCAGCACCCATCCTCGGCGCGGAACGTCAGCGGGAGCCAGTTCGGGAGGTTGACGATGCTCTCGTCCTCGAGCGTGAGGCCCGCAACCGTGGTAGGCAGGCGGTTGTAGACCCCCGCCGCATAGGTCGCCGGATAGTGCACCTCGTCGGCCTGCGCTTCCGGTGCGGTACCCCTTGTCCCGAGAAAGCCGTTGCCGAGGGTGCAGAGCGCCTCCCGCAGACCCTCGCTCGCCGGGTCGAAGCCGTCGTACTCGAGGATCCAGGCGCTCATGCCACGAGCTCGGCCAGGTCGCCCACCACGAGATTGGCGCCAGCGGCGGCGAGGGCCTCGCGCTGTTCCGCCCGGTCGACACCGACAACGAAGACGAAGCCGCCCTGCCGGCCTGCCTCGACCCCCGAGATTGCGTCCTCGACCACCGCCGCGTGGGCCGGCTCGACGCCGAGGCGGCGCGCAGCCTCGAGAAAGAGCGCCGGGTCGGGCTTGCCGGCGAGCCCGAGCTCGGCGGCGTCGAGGCCGTCCACCTTCACCTCGAAGAGCTCCCGGATCCCGGCGGCCTCGAGCACGGCGACGCAGTTACGACTCGACGAGACGATCGCAGTGCGTACGCCTCGCGCGCGCAGCTTGGCGATCAGCTGGAGGGTCGTCTGGTAGGGATCGGCACCGGTCCTCTCGAGCGCTTCGAGGAAGTACCGGTTCTTGCGGTTCCCGAGCCCGCAGACGGTCTCCCGCTCCTCCGGGTCGTCCGGCGAGCCGAAGGGAAGCTCGATCCCCCGCGATGCAAGGAAACTCGCGATCCCCTCGTAGCGAGGCTTGCCATCGACGAACCGGCGGTAGTCCGAGCGGCGGTCGAACACCTCAAAGGGCTCGCCGAACCTCCGGGCGCGGGCGGCGAGATACTCGTCGAAGAGTTGCCTCCAGGCCTCGGCGTGAACATCCGCGGTGCGCGTGACGACGCCGTCGAGGTCGAAGATCACAGCCTCCATCGCACCGAGATCGGCAGCCGGATCCGACACTCAGCCGGGGCCGCCGGTGGCGAGGTCGAGGTTCTCGGCAAGGAAGGGAGCCAGGTGGAGGCCCGCGACCTTGGCCGGCGGCCACCAGAGCGGCTCCCAGCCAGAGACCCCGGGATCGCCGTGATGGCCGCCGAGCGCAGCGCGCACGTACGCCGGCCGGTCACCGGTCAGCAGCAGCGCTCGCAGTATCGGGTCGAGAGGCGTCGGCTGGACGGGAATACCGGCCTCCGAGGCGATCGTCTCTGCGACCACGTCTGCCTGCTGTGTCGCGAGGCCTCCCTGCTTGACGGGGAATGCGATGACGTCGCCCGCTGCGAAGACGCCGGAAACGTGCTTCACGCGGCCGTGGTCGTCCACGTCGAGAAACCCTTCGCGGTCATGCGGAAGGCCGCTCAGGAACGGGCCGCGCAGACGTGGCAACGAAACGACCGCGTCGACGGCCATCGTTTGGCCGCCGAGGAGCTCGAGATTGCCGTCGCTGAAGCGCACCGGGTGCTGTTCGAGCGCTAGGTGGACGCCTTGCTCCTCGAGGAGGGCACGAGCGAGGTTGCTTGCGCTCGTGCCGAAGAGGGCGAGTGGCCCTCTCTCCGGCGTCACGATCGTGATCTCGGTCTTCAGGGCTGCAGAGCGTGCGCGACTGGCGGTCAGGAGAGTGAGCTCGTACAGCGGCAGCGGCCAGGAGACACCCGCGGGGACTGCGAAGGCGACCCGCTGGACGATGCCCGAGTCGATCTCCTCGACGAGCTTCTTGAAGCGGCCGACGTCCTGCGTGCCCTTGAAGGTCAGGGCACCGGGAAGCGCCTCCTCCGCCTGCGCCCCGCACGCGACGACGAGCGCATCGTATGCGAGCCTCTCTCCCTCCGAGGTCTTCACCCGGCCTGCGGGCCCATCGACCGCGTCCACGCGACCGGGCCGATACCGGGCGCCACAGCGCGTGGCGAGAGATCCGAGCGGGAACCGATGTGCCTCAGCGAACCCGAACGGCTCTGCGACAGCCAGGGGTCGGTACAGGAACTCCGGATCCGGTGCCAAGAGCTCGACGGCAACACGGTCTCGGGCGAGCACCCGCAGCGCCAGCATCGCCTCGAGGCCCGCGAAACTCCCGCCTGCAATGAGGACCTTGACTGCGGCCCCGGTACCCACACCGGCATCATCGCTGCTTGCGCGCTCCACGTACAGCACGCCGGCCCGCCCGTCGCCCGGCCCTGAGTGGATCGCGCATGAGAACGCAAGTTGCACCCTGCACTTGCGGGAGCCAGGGAGCAGCCTGTAGTTCTAAGCTAGAAACAGCGGGGGCAGGATTTGATCCTGCGACCTCCGGGTTATGAGCCGCCTCGAGCTCGCACTTGGCGTTCGCCCCGAGAAGCGCGCCACCGCGGGCAATCATTCCAAGTTGACGGCGGGCGATTTCTCCCTGTGGCACGATCCGTGGTCGTGGATCCGAGTCGGATCGCAGCATTTCCACTCTTCGCCGACCTCCCTACAGGGGAGCTCGACGAGCTCGCGGCCGCGATGAGCGAGGTCGAGATCGAGTCAGGTGCCGCAGTCGTTACACTCGACATGCAGCCGAAGAGGTAGCTAGCGCACGACGTCGCCGAGTACAGAAACGGTCGAAGCACCATCTGTTTGGCTCCTCTAGCTCGTTATCTCGACTGCAAGACCGGCCCGCCGCCATTCGGGATATCCAACGTCGAGCCGGCGCGCGCGCAGCCCGCGTGCGCGCAGCAGCCGCACTGCTTCGTCGGCGTAGACGCAGTACGGGCCGCGGCAATACGCGACCACCTCGCCGCGTTTCGACAGTCCCTCGGCTACCGATTCCAACTCCTCCAGCGGCGCCGAGAGTGCACCCGCGATGTGGCCCGCGCGGAATTCGCTCTCGGGCCGGACGTCGAGCACGACAACCTTTCCCTGCTCGAGCCGCTCGTCGAGCTCGGGAGCCGACAGAAGCTCGATCTCATCGCGCGAGCCGAGGTATTCGCCCGCAAGGACGGTCACCTCGGCGACATGCCTCGTCGCGACGTCGCGAGCGGCCGCCCACAGATCGGCGACCCGCTCGCTCGCAAGCCGGTAGATGACGCGCGTCCCCTCCCGCCGCGAGCGCACCAGCCCCGCCCGAGCGAGGACGTGGAGGTGCTGTGAAGTGTTCGCGACGCTCTGAGAGATCTCGTTCGCAATCTCCTCCACCGAGCGTTCGCCCTGCGCGAGCAGATCGACGATCTCCGCGCGGCGGCCGCTGCCCAGCGCCTGAGCGGCGGACGCGAACGCGTCGAACAACGCCGCCTTCGCCTGGGTGCTTGCCATATATTCAAGTTATCACTTGAATAGTTGAAGAGCAAGCACTATGCTCTGACGAACTGTTCACCTGCAGCGACGAAGGAGGTGCGTGCATGACTACCGATGTGACCCCCAACCCGAACAGAGCGCTCTGGGAGAAGGGTGACTTCACTCGCATTGCAGCGACGATGCGAGAGAGCGGCGAAGCCCTTGTCGATTCGTTGGGAATAACCGAGGGGCTCAAGGTCCTCGACCTCGGATCCGGTGATGGGACCACCGCCTTGCCGGCGGCGCGGCTCGGGGCGGACGTGTTGGCTGTCGACATCGCGCGCAACCTCGTTGCGGCGGGGGAACAACGGGCACGAAGCGCCGGCCTCAGCAACCTCAGGTTCCAGGAAGGCGATGCATCCGATCTGAGCGAGCTGGAGGACGACAGCTTCGACCTCGTGGTCAGCATCTTCGGCGCGATGTTCTCTCCGAGGCCGTCCGACGTTGCGAAGGAGCTCGTCCGTGTGACACGGCCCGGCGGTCGAATCGTCATGGGGAATTGGATCCCCAACGACCCGACGCTCGTCGCGCAGATCCTGAAGATCAGCGCCGCCTACTCGCCGCCGCCTCCGGACGGGTTCGTCAGCCCGATGACGTGGGGCGTCGAAAGCGACGTGATCGAGCGCTTCACGAGCGCGGGAGTCCCCGAAGAGAACGTCTCATTCGAGAGGGACATGTACACGTTCGAGTTCGCAGGCACGCCCTCGGAGCTCGTTGCCGAGTTCAGGACGTACTACGGACCGACGATGAACGCGTTCGAAGCCGCAGCAGCGGACGGCCGCGAAGCTGACCTCCAGGCCGAGTTAGAGGCCCTCTTCCACGCCCAGAACACACACCCGAACGGGGATGCCACCTCCATTCCCGCGACATTCCTCCGCGTGACGGTCATGGTCTGAGCTGGGCGCAAGCTCGGGATCGAGAACGACGAAAGGCCCCGTCTCCGGGGCCTTTCCAGTAGCGGGGGCAGGATTTGAACCTGCGACCTCCGGGTTATGAGCCCGGCGAGCTACCTGACTGCTCCACCCCGCGGCGTGGCTCAAGTATAGCGCCAGCGCTCTCGGCCTCAGTTGCGGCACGGAGCATGGCCGAGCGGCCCCTCAGCAGCTACCGTCGGAGCGATTCACGATGCGTGTGGCGGCAATCGATCTCGGCACGAACACGACGCGGCTCCTGGTCGGGGACGTCGTCGACGGGCGGGTCGATCCCCTCGTGCGGCGCAGCCGGATCACGCGCCTCGGTGAGGGCGTCGACGCGCGCCGTCGCCTCTTGCCCTTCCCCATCGCACGGGTCAGAAATTGCCTCTCCGACTACCGGCGCGAGCTCGAGTCGCTGGGTGCGCAACGGGCGCTGCTCGTGGCGACGAGCGCAGTTCGGGACGCGGAGAACGGCGAGGCGTTCCTCGGCGAGATCGAGTGGAGCTACGGGTTCACGACGCGTCTGCTGAGCGGCGAGGACGAGGCGGACCTGACGCGGCTGGGCGTCGGGGAACTCGATCCCGGGACGGTCGTCGTCGACGTCGGCGGCGGTTCGACTGAGCTTGTCTCCTCGAGCGTGCGCGTCAGCACGAACCTCGGCTCGGTCCGCTTGACGGAGCGCCTCCTCGGTTCCGACCCGCCGACCGCCTGGGAGCTCGCGGAGGTGGGCGACGCGATCCGCGCCGTGCTCGCCGAGCACGAGTTGTCGGCGACGGACGGGGTTGGCGTCGCCGGAACCGTGACGTCGCTCGCTGCGCTGGATCTCGGCCTCGTCGAGTACGACTCCGACCGCGTGCACGGGCACCGGCTGAGCGACGCGGCCGTCGAGACGCAGCTCGAGCGCCTCGCCGCGCTGCCGCTCGCCGAGCGCCGCGAGGTGCCCGGCCTCGAGCCCGAGCGCGCGCCCGTGATCGTCGCCGGTGCGGCGATCCTGCTCCAAGCGATGCGCTTCCTCGGGCTGCGGGAGATCGAGGTCAGCGAGCGCGACCTCCTCGACGGCGCCGCGCTCGAGGCGGCGAAGCTGCCCGAGCCGGTCGAGGGCGACGCGCCTCCGGGCGCCTACACCTGCTGCTAGCGCGCGGACGAAAGTCGGCGCGAAACCGGCACAGACACGTGCCCTTTTCCCCGATACGATCGCATCGGGGAGGAGGTTGGGCGTACCGGACCAGCGACGCCGCCGGAGGCTAGGCGGGCGCGTCTGCGAGCGGTTCCGGCGGCTCGTCCTCGGCCAGGCGGCGCTGCACCAGCTCACGCGCGAGCACCCCGACCAGCCGTCCGTCCTCGACCACCGGCACGCGCTCCGCGTCCTGCTCCTCCAGGAAGCGGAACGCCTCCTCGAGCTCCATGTCCGAGTCGATGGTGTAGTGCGCCGGCTCCGCGATCTCGCCGACCGTGGTCGCCTTCGGGTCGAGCCCGGGCGCAACGATCTCGCGCACGAGCGTCTTGCGGGTCAAGACACCGAGGAACTGGCCGTCCCGCGAGACGAAGACCGCGTGCACCTCCGGCCGGGCAAGCAGCTCTCCGGCCTCGGTTGCCGGCGACTCGGCATCGAGCGTCCGCGGTTCCGGGACCATCGCCTCCCGCACCTTGCTCACGGATAGATCCCCCGGGAGCCGAGCGCGGAGGCGACCTCCCGAATCGCTCCCACCAGCGCCGCGCTCCGCATGGACAGATGCTGCTCCTCCGAGAGGTTCCAGACGCGGTCGAACGCGTCGCTGAGCTTGTCCGCGAGCCGGGCCCTGATCTCCTCGCGATCCCAGAACAACCGTCCGAGATCCTGCACCCACTCGAAGTACGAGACGGTGACCCCGCCCGCGTTCGTCAGCACGTCCGGGAGCACGGGAATCCCGCGATCGGCCAGGATCTCGTCCGCCTCGATCGTCGTTGGCCCGTTGGCGCCCTCGGCCACGAGCCGGCACTGGATCCGCGGCGCGTTCTCGACCGTCAGCTGCTCTTCGAGCGCTGCGAGCACGAGGATGTCGCACGGGAGCTCGAGCAGCTCCGAGTTCGACACGTGCTCGACGTCCGGGTAGTCGACCAGCGAGCCGTTGTCGTCGACCCACGTCCGCAGATGGTCGTAGTCGAGCCCGCCGGGCGAGTAGATGCCGCCCGAGATGTCCGAGACCGCGAGCAGCTTCGCGCCCCGCGCGGCCAGCTCTCGGGCCGCGATCCCCCCGACGTTCCCGAACCCTTGCACGACGCAGCCCTGCTCAGCCAGGTTCCAGCCCAGCCGGTGGCACGCCCGGTCGATGACCATTACGACGCCCGCGCCGGTCGCCTCGCTCCGGAAGACCGAGCCGCCGATCGAGATCGGCTTGCCCGTCACGACCTCGGGCACCGCGTACCCGATCTGCATCGAGTACGTGTCCATCATCCAGGCCATCGTCTGCTCGTTCGTGGCCATGTCCGGGGCGGGAATGTCCTGTTCCGGCCCGATCACCGGCAGGAGCTCGATCGTGTAGCGCCGCGTCAGCCGCTGGAGCTCGTCGGCCGACAGCTCGCGCGGGTTGCAGCGCACACCGCCCTTGGCGCCTCCGTACGGCAGCCGCAGGAGCGCGCACTTCCACGTCATCCACATCGCGAGCGCGGCACACTCGCCGAGCGACACGTGCGGGTCGTACCGGATGCCGCCCTTCGTCGGCCCGAGCACGCTCGAGTGCAGGACGCGGTAGCCCGGGAAGACCGCCCACTGGCCGTTGTCCATCCGCACCGGCACGCTGACCATGACCGCCGTCTCCGGGTAGCGCATGCGCTCCGCCGCGCCCGGGTCGACGTCGGCGTGCGTGAGCGCCTCCTCGTACTGCGCAACGGCGGTTCGGAAGAGCGGCGTATCCCATTCGAGGGGCTGCTCCTCGAGCGAAATCTCGTCGATCGGGGCCACGAAAGTGAGTCTATTTGGGGCGCACTTCGAGCGTTAGCCCGGAGACCGCGAGCACGACGACGCCCTCGCCCTCGTCGACGCCTTCGCGGCAGAGGGCGCGCCACGACTCGCCGCGCACGCGCACGCGACCCGAAGGACGGCAGTCGCTCAGCGCGACGCCCTCCGCGTCGATGAGCGCTTCGGCCCCGACCCGGGGCCGCATCCGGCGCGAGACCCGGATCCAGAACGCCGCCTCGCCGAGCTCGATCGTGATCCCGACGAGGATCGCGAGGATCCCCAGCCCTCGCGGCAGGACGAACACCGCCAGGAAGAGGGCGATGACGAGTGCGATCGCGCTAGTTGACGATCAGGACCGGCGTCCCGAGTTGCACGTGGTCGAACAGCCAGGTCGCGTCGGGGATGTACATGCGGATGCAGCCGTGCGAGGCGGAGTAGCCGATCGACGCCGCGTCAGGCGTCCCGTGGATGCCGACGCCCGGGGCAGAGAGCCCCATCCAGCGCGTGCCGAGCGGGTTTCCGGGGCCGGGCGGAATCGGCTTCAACCCCTTTGCCCAGGCCGAGTCGGGTGGGCGCCACCAGGGTTCATCTGCATGTCGACGATCCGGAACGTGCCGGTCGGAGTCGGGTACTGCGCCCGGCCGGTCGCCACGCGGAAGCTCCGCACCGGCGACTCACCGTTGAACAGCTCCAGGCTGTTGGCCCCGCGATTGATGACGACGACCGGCCCGAACCCGCTCTTCGACAGCGACGGCTTCAGCGTCTTCATCACGACCGGCAGCTCCGGCCTGATCCGCGTGCGCAGCGTGCGCACGATGCCGCGCACCATCGTCTGGCGGCGGACGGTGCGGCCCCACTGCGAGTCGGCGATCTTCGGATGGCCGTCGACGAGTCCGACCACGACCGCGTTCTCGGCCGGGATCCCGAAACGCTGGTCGAGCCCGGCGACGTACTCGCGAACCTTGTCCCGGTCGACGTCGACGCTGACCCCGATGTCGTCGCCACTGCCTGCCTGCTCGGCCCGCGACACGGCGTCCCCGATCTCGGCGTTCATCCCGAGCATCTCCGGCGAGACCGCCCAGTGCTCGCGCGCGAACTTGAAGCGGAGCGGCGTGGCGAATCGTGCGCCGATCTGCTGCTTCGCCTGTCCGGCGTCGAGCCCGGCGACGTTGACGCCCGCGATCCGGACGCCGTTCGGGATCCGCTTCGACGGGCCGGCTGAGGGTGCGAGCGCGATCGCCGCACACAGGACGAGCAGCGTCGAGAGCGCGACGCGCTTCCAGAGCGACATGCGGACGAATGAGGCGGCGACTCGCTTCACGAGCCAGATGTTACGACCAACGGCCGAAGTCTGCGAGAAAAGACCGGAGCGCGCCTACGTCGCCGCCGGCGCCCGGGCGTGGTAGACACGGCCCGAGCGACGGTTGAGCCACTTGCCCAGCTCGGTCACGGCCAGGTAGGCGAGCGGCCCGATCAGGCAGATTCCCCATTGGGCGGCGGTCAGCGGCTCGGTGTCGAAGATCCGCTGCAGCGGCGACAGCGTCGTGACGAGGAGCGACAGCACGAGCGCCGCGCCGACGAGCTGGACGAAGCGCCGGTTCTCGATCGTGTAGCGCTTGAAGATCGTCTCCCCCGGCTCGCGCGCCTCGAGGGCGGCGACGATGTGCATCAGGCCGAGGGTCGTCATTCCCATCGTCGTCGCGACCTCGAGCGCGTAGCGGTGCTCGCCCCAGGCGACGACGATCAGCGCGAGCACGGCCATGATCAGCGCCGCAAGCCCGAGCCGGATCCCGAGCTCCCTGTCGATGACGGGCGCGCTCGCGTCTCTCGGCTTTCGCCGCATGAGCCCGGGCGCCGCGGCGTCGAAGCCGAGCCCGATCGCGAGCAGGACGTCGATCGCGAAGTTGACCCAGAGGATCTGCAGCGGCGTCAGCGGGATGCCGCCCGCCACGTCGAAGATGCCTGCCCCCAGGAAGAGGAGGATGAAGCCGCCGAGCGTGATCATCTGGAAGCGGACGTACTTCATCAGGTTGTCGTAGATCGCCCGGCCGCCCTCGACCGCGGCCACGATGGTCGCGAAGTTGTCGTCGGTGAGGATCATGTCGCCGGCTTCCTTCGTCACCTCGGTGCCGGTGATGCCCATCGCGACCCCGATGTCCGCGCGCTTGAGCGCCGGCGCGTCGTTGACGCCGTCGCCGGTCATCGCGACGACGTGGCCCTTCTGCTTGAGCATCTCGACGAGGCGCACCTTGTCCTCGGGCGCGACGCGCGCGACGACGCCGATCTCCTCGACCTGCCCGTCGAGCTCGGCGTCGCTCAGCGCTGCGAACTCGGTGCCTGATAGAGCGCGTGCCCTCGATCCCGAGCTGGCCGGCGATCGCGCCCGGCCGTCGTAACGTGGTCGCCGGTGATCATGCGCGCGCGGATCCCGGCCTGTTTGCACTCCGCGATCGCGTCCCTCGCTTCCTTGCGCGGCGGGTCGACGATCGCCACCAGTGCGAGCAACGTGAGCTCTTGCACCTCGTCGACCAGCGGAGCCCCGGCGTCGAACGAGGACGGGTCGAAGTCACGCGAGGCGACGGCCAGCACGCGGAGCCCCTCGCCCGCGAGCCGGTCGTTCTCTTCCATCACACGACCGCGGTAGTCGTCGATCGTGATCACGGTCCCGTCCACATCCCGTGCATCCGATGAGCGCGCGAGCAGCACGTCCGGCGCGCCCTTGACGAAGCAGCGGACGACCTTGCGCCCGTCGTCCTCGAGCTCGTGGAACGTGGCCATGAACTTGTACTCGGAGTCGAACGGCACCTCGGCCACGCGCGGGTACACACGTCGCGTCTCGTCGACGTCCAGACCGCCCTTCTCCGCCAGCACCACGAGCGCCGCCTCGGTCGGGTCGCCGACGATCTCGCCGCCGTGGACCGAGGCGTCGTTGGCGAGCGCCATCGGCATCAGGAACGGGTCGAGCGGGATGTCCGTCTCCCCGGCGACCCTAAGGATATTGCCCTCGGTCGAGTAGCCCTGGCCGTCGACCGAATAGCGCCGTCCGGCGACGATCAACTGGCGGGCGGTCATCTGGTTCAGCGTCAGCGTCCCGGTCTTGTCGGAGCAGATCGCCGAGGTCGAGCCGAGTGTTTCGACCGAGCGCAGCCGCTTCACGATCGCGCCCTTGGCCGCCAGAGCCTGCGTGCCGAGCGAGAGCATCGTCGTCACGACCGCGGGCAGGCCGGTCGGGATCGCGGCGATGGCGAGGCTGATCCCGACGAGGAAGAGATCGTCGAACGATTCGCCGCGAATGAGCCCGATCAGAACGACGAGCGCCAGAGCCGCCGCGGCCATGATCGTGATCCAGACCGTCAGCTGGTCGAGCTGACGGGTTAGCGGGGTCTTCTCCTCCTGGACCTGGCTCAACATCCCGGAGATCTGCCCCACCTCGGTGTCCATTCCGGTCGCGGTGACGACCATCTCGCCGCGGCCGCGCGTGACGGTCGAGTTCATATAGGCCATGTCCACCCGGTCGCCGAGCGGCACGTCGCCGCCCGTCACCGGCTCGACGGACTTGAGGACCGGGGTGCTCTCACCGGTCAGCGCCGCCTCTTCGATCTCCAGGGTCGCCGCCACGAGCAGCCGCCCGTCCGCGGGGATCTTGTCGCCGGCCTCGAAGGAGACGACGTCCCCCGGCACCAGTTCCTCGGCGGGAATGTCCGCGACCCTCCCGTCACGGCGGACGTGCGCCCTGATCAGGAGCATCTTCTGGAGCGCGGCGACGCTTTCGGCGGCCTTGCCCTCCTGGTTCAGCCCGAGAACGGCGTTCAGCACGGTCAGGCCGAGGATCGCGAGCCCGGTCGAGAACTCCTGCAGCGCGACGATGCTCACGATCGCCGCGCCCAGCAGGACGTACTGCATCAGGTCGCGGTACTGGCGCAGGAACGCGTGCCAGCCGGGCTCCTTCTCGGCCTCCGCGAGCTTGTTCGGCCCGAACTGCGCGCGCCGCTTCTCGACTTCGGCGGCCTCGATCCCGGTACCGGGATCGACTCCGAGCTGTGCATAGACCTCGTCGGACGACAGGCTGTGCCAGCTCACAGCCCGTGCGTCGTCCGCTGTCGCAGTCGTGGTCACTCCGTCGATCCTCCTACAGTGGCTGCCCGAGTTCTAGCGCAGCGGCGCTTAGCGCTCTGGTTCAGCGACCGTGGCCGCTCGCTCGTCGCTCTCCTGGAGTACGAGAGCGAGCGTCGGGCACATGGTCGCGGCGCGGCGTGCGTGGTGCTCGAGCGAGCGCGGGATCGGCGTCTCGTCGACGATCGGGTAGCCCCAGTCGTCGAGCACGATGCGCTCGGGAAAGAGCTCGGCGCACAGACCGCGCCCCTCGCAGGCAATGGGGTTGACGCGAATCGACTTCATGCGCCTGCCGGGACGTGGCTGAGCGGCAGGACGCGACGCCGGTCCCAACGGCAGCGGCCGTGGCGGATGTGGGCCTCGAACTCGTCTGCGAAGACGGACAGCGCGCTCGCAACGAACCGAGACGGCGCCGTCCGGATGTCGGCAGGCGCCTCGGCCGTTCACATCGGCGAGCCAACGCGGCAGTCGCGAGCGGCGCGCGTCGTCTCGGCCGGCGGAGACCTGCTCGAGAACGTCGGCGATCGCCGAGACGCCGTGGACACACGGTCCGCATTGACCTGCGCTCTCGGCTGCCAGGTAGCGAGCGGCCCGCGCGGTCTCGCAGACACCGCACGCGCTGACGGGGAGGGCGACGACTGCGCGCGCGCCCAAGCTCGCGCCGACGCGACGCAGGTCCGCGTTGAGGAGCCGGAGCCGATCGACGTCGTCTGCTCCGATCCAGGTTCCGAAGTACCCGCCGACGAGGAGCGCACGGAGCGGCTCGTCGGTTCCCCCGGCCTGGTCGAGCAAGGCGCGCAGGGGCGTCCCCAGCTCCACCTCGTAGACCCCGGGCTCGCCGACGGCGCCCGAGATCGTCACGAGCGCCGACCCGGGCTCTTCCGGCGTCCCGAGCTCGCGGAACCACGCCGGGCCGTAGCGCGCGATCAGGGCGAGGTGGGCGAGAGTCTCGGCGTTCTGCACGAGGGTCGGCGCTCCGCCGACGCCGCGCTCGAAGGGTCGCGGCGGCGTGAAGGTCGGCTTGGCAGGGCCTCCGTTGAGCGCGTGCACGACCGCGGTCTCCTCACCCGAGACGAAGCCGTCCGGGATGCGCGAGAGTCTGATTGGAATCCGCTCGTCGAAACCGGCGCGTGCACGCTCGCGCATCGCGTGCTCGAGGGCCGCTGCTTCGGTCCGTGCGCTCTCTGCGACCGCGACGATCACCTCGCGCGCACCGAGGGCCGATGCCGCGAGAGCGGCTCCGTCGAGCATCAGGTGAGGCGCCTGGCGGGCCAGCACCTTGTCCTTGGCGCTGACGCTCTCCCCCTCGGTCGCGTTCACGACCACGACCGGGGGTCGGCCCGACCGGGCGACCGCGCGGAGCTTGACCGCTGTCGGGAATGCCGCCCCTCCACGTCCCTGGAGCCCGCTCGCCTCGACGACGGAGAGCAGATCCTGGTGCCGCGGTACCGGCCCGTGCTGCACGAGGTACTCCTCCAGCGTGGCCGCACGGCCCTCGCGCGGGAGCCGGGAGAAGACCCGCGGCAGCCCGGACGGCGCAGCGACGGGCATCATCGTGTCCTCCCAGGCGCTGGCCGCCATCACGCGGACCCCCCGTGGACGGAGCCGGTCACGGTCGACCTCGCGGAGTCGATTCGGAGCTCGAGCGAGAGCCGGAGCGAGGCGCCGGATGGATCGGTGAGATCGGCGACGACCTGATTCCCGTTCAGCCCAACGACCGTTCCGGCGTACGGCTTCGCGCCGACCGGCGAGAACGTGACGCGGCTCGTGCTCATCGCGACGCCCTCGCCCGTGGCGGTTCCCCAGAGCGTCAGGTGGAGGATTCCCAGGACGTGCGAGCCCCGCACGTTGCCGGCGATCGCGATTCCGACGTCCCCGCTCGCGTCCCTGGACTGGGCGAGCCGCGCGTCGAGGGAGGCGGCGAACGGTGTGCTGAACGTCGTCCGGGCGGGTGCCACCGGCACCGTCGTCCGATGCGCCGCGTGCCGGCGAAGGATCGAGGACGGCGTCCCGGCCCGTGCCGCCCAGCCCTGCTGTGCCGGGCCGCCGCGGTACCAGAGGAAGACGGTCAGCGCGACGGCGACGGTTGCGGCGCCCGCAACCACGCGGACTCCGGCGGAACGGTCGCTGCTGAGCAATCGAGCGACCACCGCGAGACCGACGGCGGCCACGCAGCCGAAGCCGAGCAGCGCGAACCAGCCGATCCGGCCGTCGCTTCCAGTGCCGAACGCATGCACGAGCGCAACGGGCCAGGCGGCGTAGGCGAGGAAGTGAATGACCCGCCAGGAGCCGTAGCCGATCCGCGCGCGCACGAGGCTCGTTACCAGGAGCGCGAGCAGGAGATCGAAGGCCACGGCTCCGAGCCCGAGCCAGATCGGCCGATACGGTGACGCGAAGGGCACGACCGCGTCCAGCAGCCGGATCGGCGCGAACCCGTCTGCCACCGTCGTCACGACGTGCGCGGCGACGAAGACGATCGAGAGCAGCGTCAGGTGCTTGTGGAGGTCGGCCACGAGGAATCTCGGCCAGCCGGGTCTCTGCCAGCGAACGGAGGCGGCGATTCCAAGCACCAGGACCGCCGTGAGGAGCAGCAGGGCGACGACTCCGGTCCCTCGGGTCAGGTACCAGAGCGTCTTCGCGTTGCTCGCCGCGAGCAGTGTCACGCGACCTCGGGGCTCCAGCCACCGGTGCGGACGGTCGCGCCGTCAGTGGCGACGATGCGCGCCGGTAGGCCGCGCGCTTCCAGCCACTCCACCGCCTCTTCCCCGAGCACGAGCGCCGTCGTGCTCGCGGTATTCGCGTCGACGCAGGTCGCCGCCGCCACGGTGACCGTTCGCCAGGGCGTGCGAGCCGGCCGGCCGGTGCGGGGGTCGACGACGTGATGCAGCTCGCCGTTCGCCGTGCGCCAGCGCCGGGTGGTGGTGCTCGAGGTGGCGAGGCCGCCCCTCTTGATCGCGATTGCAGGGCCGGGCCCGTCGGGCGTTGAGGCGTGATCGTCCGCGAGGCGGATCGCCCAGCCACCGGGCGGGGCGGCGCCTGCCACCGAGATGTCGCCGCCGAGGCTGACGAGAGCGCCGCAGCCTTTGGCGCGGGCAATCGTGGCGGCTGCTCGATCGGCCGCCAGCGCCTTTGCCGTTGCGCCGAGGTCGAGCTCCACGCCCGGCGGGATCCTCGCGGTCTGCCGCTCCTCGTCGAGCTCGAGCAGGCGCCAGTCGTCGACGGCGGCGAATTTCGGGGCGAACCCGCGGCCGTCGCGGCCCGCGACGAGGGCGAAGGTCGTGTCATACCCGGCCAGGCGGAGCGTCCGTCCAACCATCGGGCTCACGATCCCGTCCGTCAACTCCGCCGCGCGCACCGCGACCGAGAGCGCCTCCAGCAGGAGCGGGCTCACCCGGCGCGCCTCGCCTCGGGCCTGGTTCAGTAGGACGAGCTCGGAATCGGGGCGGAACCGGCTCGCGGCTCGGTCGAGCTCGTCGAGCTCGCGCACGAGGAGCTCGCGTGCCGCCGGCAAGGCAGGCGGGTCGGTGACGACGACCCGCGCCGTCGTCCCGATTGCCTCGAACGCCGAAGCCTGGAGCGCGGTCACGAGCCGCCCGAGGTCGCGACCGGCGGTGCGATCGCCGCCCCGGGAGGTTCCGCGGGCGCGACCGGAGCCGCTGGGACGCCACCCGGCGGTATCGCCGAAGGCGCCGTCGCGTGCGGCGCAGGCAGGCTGACGGCCGTCACGCGAGTGGCCGGCTCGACGCGGGCCGCCTTCTTCGTGTGTGTCGAGCCCGCCGCGAGGGCGCCGAAGGCGCCGGCCAGCGCGGCAGACAGCCCGATCGCGACGAGGATCAACCTTCGCCCTCTGTCCGACGCCCGTGCGCGCACCTCGACGGCACGTCGCCGTGCCGCCTGACGATCGCTGCTGTCCACCCTGAAAGAGGAGCAGAGCGAGATGAAATCTGGATGAAGCGGCGCTAAGAGCGGCTTAAGTTGCGCCGAGCTTGGCCGCGGGATTGACCGCCTTCGGCTCGGTCGCCACGGTCGGCAACCAGATGGAGACCACGGCTCCGCCGCCCTCGCGGTTTCGCACGTCGGCCCGTCCTCCGTGCGCTCGCGTGATCAGGTCGACGATTGCCAGTCCCAGGCCGCTGCCGCCGTGACTCCTGGCCTCGTCGGCACGGCTGAAGCGGTCGAACGCCTGCCCGGCGAAGTCGGGCGGGAAGCCGGCGCCCTCGTCCGACACGCTCAGCTCGACGCCGTCACCCTCGACGCGTGCGGCGAGCACCACCGCGCCCGCGCCGTGCATGAGCGCGTTCTCGACCAGGTTGCCGAGGGCTTGCTCGATCCGAACGCCGTCCGCGTCGAGCATCGTGCCGGGCTCGGCCTCCACGGAGACCGAGCTGTCGTGCTCGAGCGCCCGCAGGGCGAAGCGCTTGGCGACCGTGCTCATCACCTCCTCCGCCGACACGCGCTCGCGGCGAATCGGCAGCTCGCCGTTGTCCGAGCGCGCGATCAGCAGGAGGTCCTCCGCAAGCTGTGACAGCCGCTCCGTCTCCTCGGCGACCGACCGAAGCGCCTGCTCGAGCTCCGCCCGCGACCGGGGCTGGCGCAGCGCGATCTCGACCTCGGTTCTCAGAAGCGCCAACGGCGTCCGCAGCTCGTGACTCGCGTCGTCGACGAAGCGCCGCTCGTGCTCGAGCGCCGCCGCGAGCCGGGCGAGCATGTCGTTCAGCGTCCGCGCGAGCCTCGACAGGTCGTCCTTCGCGGGGGGCACCGGCAGCCGGCTGCCCGGGGTCCGCGCCGTGATCGCCGCGGCACGGCGCCTCATAGCCTCCACCGGGCGCAGCGCGCCGACGGCAAGCGCGTACCCCGCTCCGACGGCGACCAGCAGCGCCGCGAGGCCGCCGATCACGAACTCGTGCACCAGCCGGTCCAGCGTCCGGTCGCGCTGGTCGAGCGACGCCGCCAGCACGAGCGTCGCCGGGCCGTTCCGCAGCGTCACCGGTCTCGTCAGGATGCGCCACTTGCCGGCCACCCCCTCGATCGAGCCGCTCCGAAGCTCCGGGCTGCCGCGGCGCGCCGAGGCCAGATCACGCCCGCGCAGGAGCGGCCCGACCCCGCGCGAGGTAGACGCCAGAACGGCACCGCTCGGGCTCAGGAGCTGGCGAATCGCCGGCGTCGGCGACGGCTCCGGATCGAGCACGCTCTCGCCGTCCGCGACCCGCGCCGCGGACTCGGCGGCTTGTGCCCGCAGATTCTGGTCGACGTCCCTGAGCAGCGTGTCCGCGACGCGGACGTAGACGAAGAGCCCCATCGCCGCCAGCACGAACGCCATCACGACGGCGTACGGCAGGGTGAGCCGAAGGCGGATCGGGAGCCTGCTCAACCGCCGCCGTCCTCACGCAACCGGTAGCCGACTCCGCGCACCGTCTCGATCGACGCGAGCCCGAACGGCCGGTCGATCTTCTCGCGCAAATAGCGCACGTGGACGTCGACGACGTTCGAGCGACTCTCGTAGCCCATGTCCCAGGCCGCCTCGAGCAGCTGAACACGCGTGATGACGGCGCCCGGGCGGCGCATGAAGAGGTCGAGCAGCGCGAATTCCTTCACGGACAGCTCGAGCTCCGTTTCGCCCCGCCACGCTCGTCGCGAGGCGGGATCGAGCCGCAGGGATCCCACCTCGAGGGACGTCGAACGCTCGGCTGGAGTGCGGCGCGTGGTCGCGCGGAGCCGCGCCAGCAGCTCGGAGAACGAGAACGGCTTGACCAGGTAGTCGTCAGCGCCGGCGTCCAGGCCGCGCACGCGGTCGTCGACGGCATCGCGGGCGGTCAGGAAGATCACCGGCGTCCAGACCCCGGACTCGCGCAACTGCTTGCAGACGGCGACCCCGTCGAGCCCCGGAAGCATCACGTCGAGGACGATCGCGTCGTAGCTCGCAGCCTTCGCCATCCAGAGCGCGTCCTCGCCGTGCCTGACGACGTCCGTGGCGTGCCCTTCTTCCCGCAGGCCACGCTCCAGCAGCCTTGCCATCTTCGGCTCGTCCTCGACTACGAGCAGCTTCACGATCGTTCATTGTGCGCGAACTCCAGGACCGCCCGAATGCCGACCCTGTGGCTCAGAGCAAGGGTGACAGGACGCTGAAGAGGGCGGCCCTCGCCCGCTCCTTCGCGCCCGTGAGCGGCAGACCAGGCGTGGACACCGATTCGGCGGGCGCGCTGAACCGCTCCTCGAACTGTGCCGCGAGTGCCCGCGACCGAAGCTGGAGGTCGATCTCGAAGAAGCGCTTGAGGCTCCACGCTTCGAGGTTGCACGTTCCCGCCAGGAGCTCCTCCCCGTCGCGCACGAACGCCTTCGCGTGCAGCATCGTCGGGTACTCGAGAATGCGGACGCCCGCGTCGAGCAGCTTCGCGTGGTGGA
Source organism: uncultured Actinomycetes bacterium (assembly GCA_963850415.1). Classification (GTDB taxonomy): domain Bacteria; phylum Actinomycetota; class Thermoleophilia; order Gaiellales; family Gaiellaceae; genus VAXT01. The sequence continues at coordinate 217,165 of CAWKLE010000002.1, read as the reverse complement.
ACTGCTGCGCCGCGGCGCAGGCCCAGTTGTTCGCGTTCGCGGGGACGAAGAGCCGGACGCGGACGCCCCGCCTCGCGGCCCCTTCGATCCGCCGGATCATCCCGCGATCGGTGACGTACGGATTGACGACGTCGAGCGTCTCTCCGGCGCCGTCGAGCAGCCGCCGGATCGCGTCGGTGATCGGGCGGTAGGCACCGGGCGCGTTGTGCAGCACGATCGCGGGCACGGGATCGGCGCCGCTGTCGAGCTCCGGGAAGAGGGCATCGAGCTCGGATGTCCCGACGTCCCCCCGGAGCCAGCGGAAGGTGGCGACGAACACCAGCTGCAGCTGGGCGACGACCGGGCCGGTAACGCGTACGAACAGATCGTGGAAGCGCCCGTCCTGGAAGTGATCCTCGATCCCCGCGCCGCCCACCCAGCCGACGCGGCCGTCGATGACCGCCACCTTGCGATGGTCGATGTGCCCGAGCTGGCGAAGGTTCCAGCGCGGGTCTCCCGTGCGGCCGAGCGGACCGGCCGGCGCGCGTGCCTGCATCGCGCGCACGACGCCGATCTCGATCCCGGCGCTCAGGAGACGGTCGTAGAGCGCTCGCGCTCCACCCTCGGGGTCGGAGCCCCGGCGGTCGACCACGAGCCGGACCGGCACGCCCTCGGCTGCCTTCGCGATCAACGCGTCGGCAAAACGGTCTCCCACGACTCCGGGGCGGAAGCCGAACTGGTTGATGTGCACCGAGGACGACGCGGAGGCGATGTCCTCGAGCAGCCGCGGGTAGAAGTTGTCGCCCTCGACGAGAACCTCGGCGGAAGAGGCCGAGCTCTCGACGAACGCGAGCGCGAGATCGGAGAGCCGGACCTGCCGGCTCACCAACCGGGATGCGTGCTCGCGCAGCTGCTCGTTCGGAATCGGGCCCGGCAGGCTGGTCCTCGACACTGGACGCCGAGTTCTACCGGGCCGCGCCGATGAATGCCGGGGGCGGAACTCGAACCGCACGCCTCCGAAGGAGGCACCTGATTTTACGTCGCCCCGTCTGGTCTCGGCCTGTCTCGGCCGATCTGGACTTTCCCTGCTTGTCCGACCTATTCGTTCTTCTCGTCGGTGATGGCCTCTCGGCCTGTCTCGGCGGGTCTCGCTGCCACCTTGCTGCCACCACGGGAACCGCTCTGCTTTATCTGCGGCCGAGCACCAGGTTCACCCTACTGCCGCGTGCGAGCCTCCTCCCCGGCCTCGGGCTCTGAGCAATCACGCGGCCCACTCGCCTGGAGGGAGCACGGCGGATGCGACCGACAGCGCAGTGCTTCGCGCGGATCCGAGCGCGGGCCCTGCGAAGCGTCAGGCCGATCACCCTCGGCACGACGCACCGGACGACAGGAGACGGAGGAGGTGGAGGCGGCGGTGGTGGTGGTAGGAGGAGGAGGAGGAGGAGGAGGAGGAGGTGGAGGCGGTGGCGGTGGAGGCGGCGGCGGTAGTGGGGGCGGGAGTGGCAGGGGGAGCGACGCCTTCCAGGCCCCGCGTCCGTGTGTCGCAGCGATCAGGCTGGAGCCGTCGATCCGAAGATCCATCACGACGGTATCCGGGAGGCTCTGAGACGTATCCCCCCACGTCGTGCCACCATCAGCCGACCAGAAGACGCCGACGTCGGTGCCGACGAAGATCGACTCGGGGCTCGTCGTGTAATCGACCGCCACGGCATTGACCGGCGTGTCCGGCAGGTTGCCGGAGATGCTCCTCCAGACCGTCCCGCCGTTCGTCGTCCTATACACGTGGCCCGTTCCGAAGCCGCTGAAGGTGACTATGACGTCGTTTGCGTTCGCCGGATTGACCGCGATGTCTGTGATGTAAAGGTTGGGAAGCCGGCCGGAGGGGACGTCCGTCCACGTCGCGCCGCCGTTGGTCGTGTAGCGAAGGTGGCTGGGTCCGTCCATACCCCTCCAATCCGACCAGCCGGCGTAGAGAATGTTCGTGTCGCTCGCGGCGAGGCCGATCGCGCTAACCCGTTGATACTGATCGTCGAAGATTGGGGAGATCGGCGACCATGAGCTCGCTCCGTTCGTCGTCTGCCAGATACGGCTTGTCCCTCGATAGAGGGTGGACGAGCTCGTCGGGCTCATCTCGAGCGGGGGATAGAACTGGGCGTTGTCGCCCGACCACGGCCCGCTCACGTCCGTGTAGGTCGTGCCGCCGTCCACGGTCTTGTAGAGATTGGGGCCGTAGTTACTTCCGTAGTAGGTGCTCGGGCTCACGAATGCGGTGGCGCCGCCGTCGCCGCCGAGGTCCATTCGCCAGTTGAGCCCGGTCGCGCTCGTGTACTTGACCACGCCGTTGTCCTGGGTGCCGCCGATGAACGTACCGTCCGCGATCGAGCCCGACGTCCACGGCTCGAACTCGACGGTCGCAACCGCGCCTGCACCGCTTCCATTGCGATTGAGGAAGCTCGCACCCAAGTCGTCGCTGCGGTAGATGCCGCCGTCGCTCCCGATCCAGAGCCGATGCGACGCGTCGAAGACGCTTGCATGCTGATCGTTGTGGATGCACCCGCTGCAGTTTCCGTGGCCGATCAACGTCGCGGTCGCGCCCGAGCCCGTGTACTTGAACAGCCTGACCGAGCCGAGGAAGAACGTCGTCGAGTCGTTCGGATCGACCGCGAGCGTGAGAGCGTAGTGGCAGATCTTCCCCGGCCCGGGTGGGCTTTCATCACAGGGCGTGTTCGGGCCGCCGGGGCCGACGACGCCCGACCAGTGCGACCCGCTGTCAACGGTCTTCCAGACACCGGCAAGATCGTGTGTGGCGGGATCGGCGTAGGCGACGTAGACGGTGTTGGCGTCGTAGGCGCTGACAGCGCCGCGATACAGGTTCTCGACGCCGATGTTGGTCCAGCCCGCTCCACCGTTGGTCGACTTGTAGACGCCGTCGAAGTAGGTGGCGAGGTAGATCGTCAAGGGCGAGCCCGGAGGCTGGGAGAAATCGCTCGGCGCTTGCTGGCTCGAGTTGGGAAGCGTGATCCTCGTCCAGTTGGAGCCGCCGTCGGTCGTGCGCCAGACGCCGCGCTGGGCCGTCGGGCAGGCCGGATTCCGGACGCCGGGGAACTCGAGGACGGCGGCGACGACCGTGTTCGAGTCGACGATCGCCAGGTCCGCGACGAAGCAGCCGTCGAACGTCGTCCCGCCGACCTTCGTCCAGCTGGAGCCGCCATTTGCCGACCTGTAGATCCCTATCCCGGAGTAGGTGTCGCTGGCGATGTTGTTCGGCTCCCCGGTGCCGACCCAGACGTTCTGCGGGTTCGAGGGATCGACGGCAATCGCCCCGATCGCGAACGAGCCCTGGTTCGTCGGGAACTTGGGCGTCCAACTCGTCCCGCCGTCGATCGACTTCCAGACCCCGCCGGCGGCGCCTCCAAGGTAGACGACGTTCGCGTTGCTCGGGTCGGAGGCGATCGCGCTCACGCGGCCGGTCTGCGGCAACGACCCGAAATACGGGCCGACCCGGGCGTCCCCTCTCGTTGCGATCGGCTTTGGACCGACTTCAGTCCAGTTCAGTGGCACCGTCGGCGCGCCCGGTTCCGGAGCAGTCCTGAGCGCCATCGCCTGTCGCTCGGCGCGCGCGAGCGCCCCGCGGGGAGTGTGCGCCGCAGGGTACGCCCGCTGCTCGTAGAACCACTCCGCGGCGCCGCTGATCTCGTCGGCGCTTTCCCCGCCGGGAGTGGGCTCGGCCTCGGTCGTCATGGTGGGACTCCCGACGGCAGTCGATCTCCCGCGGCTTCCAGAGCCCTCCGCTAGGAGCAGGGTCGTCAGGACAAGAGCTCCGACGAACAGCGCGCTCAACGTCCGGCCAACGGGTCGACGGTTCCAAACTCGCCGCCTCGCGTAGCCACCGTGCTGCCCGCCCTGCATCACGTTCGTCTCCCGTTCGGGTCCCCCCGGCCGGCCTTGATCTAAGCACTCGCGTCCGCGGCCTACCAACACGCCGCTCTCCCCGGTGACCGTGCGGAACGCTGTTTCCATTGCCGGGGGCGGGACTCGAACCCGCACGCCCCCGAAGGGGGCACCTGATTTTAAGTCAGGCGCGTATGACCAGTTTCGCCACCCCGGCCGCGAAAGCGTAACCGCCGGCTACTGGCCGGGAGCCATGTCCTTGACGCTCTGGTAGCGCTCGCCGGCCTTGTTGCGCCGCGTGTCGCGGAACTTGGACAGAGCGCCCTTGTCGAACGACTTGCACATGAGGACGAACCCGTGTCCCGGATCGACCTTGTTGAAGTTCGCATCCTGGTTCTGGTCGTACGCCGGCTCGTTCCAGGCGGTCGCCGCGATCTTGTTCCCCAGCTTGTCGTACGGAGCGACGACGAGCCCGGACGGGTCGTCCTGGTAGAAGGACTGGAGCTTCTGCACGTCGTCCTTGCTGACGCCGTTGCCGTACTGAATGACGATCCCGCCGTGCTCGAGGTTGTGAACGAGGATCGTCTGCTTGATCGAGTCGGGGTAGATGCCCCACGGCGCCGGCTGCGCGTAGTGCGGGCCGCTCGAGGGCGGAAACGAGTTGTAGTTCACGTTCGCGTTCGGGTTGTTGATGTGCTGGGGCTTGAGGCCCGGGAACTCCTGCTCCGTACAGGCGCTCGTGCTGATCAGCCCACTCGATGCGCTGCCGCCGCCACCTCCGAACGCGACCACCGCGAGCACGCCGCCGAGCAGCAAGATGCCCAGGCCGGCGAACGCGAGCACGTACAGGAACGTGCGCTTGTCAGTAGGCGTCCTCGGAGTGGCTCGCTGCTTCGGGGCCTGGACCGGTCTGCGGGGCGGAGGCGGGGTACGGACTTTCTTGGCCAAGAACGGCGATGGTAGCAACGTCCGACGGCCGCTCTACCGTTTGTAAGTCCCATGTGGATCGCTGCTTTTATGCTGTTCTCGTTCGCCGCGCTCGCGGTCGGCGCCGCCTGGTTCCTGCGCAGGCTCCGCGCCGAGCTCTCCGTTCTCCGCTCCGAGGCCGGGACTCAGCTGGCCGAGCGCACTGCGGACGTCGACCGGCGCCTCGAAGCGATGACCTCGACGCTCGATCGCCGCCTCGAGAGCACGTCGCAGACCGCGGGCGAGATCCAGCGACGACTGGGTGAGCTCGGCCGCGCGAACGAGGAGATCCTCGCGCGCGCGAACGACCTGAAGCGGCTCGAGCAGGCGCTGCGCCCCCCGAAGGCGCGCGGCGGCTTCGGCGAGCTGCTGCTCGAGAACCTGCTGCGCGACCGGCTCCCGCCGACGGCGTTCGCGCTCCAGCACGGGTTCGCCGGCGGCGAGCGCGTGGACGCGGTGATCAGGGTCGACCGGCTCGTCCCGATCGACTCCAAGTTCCCGCTCGACAACTTCGAGCGCACGCTCGCCGCGGAGAACGACATCGAGCGCCAGCAGTTCGAGAAGCTCTTCGCGCGCGACGTGAAGTCGCACGTGGACGCGATCGCCGGCAAGTACATCCGCCCCGACGAGGGGACGTACGACTTCGCCTTCATGTACCTCCCGTCGGAGGCGATCTACTACGAGCTCGTCTGCGGGAAGACAGGCGCACTGCTGGCCTACGCGCACGACAAGCGCGTACTACCGGTCTCACCGACGACGCTGACCGCGTACCTGCAGGTGATCGTGCTCGGGCTCAAGGGCCTGCAGATCGAGCAGCACGCGCAGGAGGTCATGGCGTACTGCTCACGGCTGCAGAGCGACTTCGGGAAGTTCAAGGAGGACTTCGAGCTCGTCGGGACGCACGTGGGGCGCGCACAGAACAAGTTCGTCGACGCACAGAAGCGGCTGGGCCGCTTCGAGTCGAAGCTCGAGCAGGCCGGTGAGGCTCCCGCCGAGCTCCCGGCCGAGGTGCACGAGCTTCCCGGCGCCGTCGACGCGGCCTAGCTGTTCAGCAGCTCGTAGTCGTAGTTGACGACCTGCCAGCGGCCGTCTTGGTAGGCGGGCCAGAGTCGAAAGCGGGCCGAGAGCTTCTGGACGCCGCCGATCGAAGTGACCTGGCGGCCCGATACGACGTAGACGAAGCAGTCCTTGCCGGCCCCGACCGACGGGGCCGGCGGGCAGTCGTGGCGCAGAACGCCCGCCCTGGTGATGCGCTTGATCCCGTCCCGTTCGATGTGCGTCTGGAAGCTGCGGAGCTCAGGGGTCAGCTGAGGGCTGACGTCGGCCTCGACCGCGTCCCAGGTGCCGGCCTCGACGAGCCGGTGGACGAATGAGTCGGCGAACGGCTTGGCGTCCTCGATCGTAGGCTCCGGCTTCGAGCTGCCGCCGCAGCCTGCGACGAGCAGACCGAGGACGAGCGCGAACGGCGCGAGGCGGATCAGGCCGCGGTGGTCTGCTCTTGCTTCAGGTAGCGAATGAGCCCGCCGGCGACGACGATCTCGCGCTCCCGGGGGAGCAGGTCGTGGGTGAGCGTGATCTCCTCGTCGCCGTCGATCTGGCACGACAGCTCGTCGAGGCCCTCGGAGATCTCCTGCAGGCTCGAGATGCGCCAGGTCTGGCCGAGCTCGGCCTTGTCGTAGCCGGCCGCGTCCTTGAACAGCAGCGGAACGATCCCCTGGGCGATCAGGTTGCGCCGGTGGATCCGCGCGAAGCTCTTCGCGATCACGGCACGGACTCCGAGCTGGGCGGGCGCGAGAGCAGCGTGTTCGCGGCTCGACCCCTGGCCGTAGTTGTCGCCGGCGACGATGAAGCCTCCGCCCCACTCCTTCGCGCGGCGCGGGAACTCCGGGTCGCGGTGCTGGAACGTGAATTCGGCGATCGCCGGGACGTTCGAGCGATAGGCCATCACGGTCGCGCCGTCCGGCGAAAGGTCGCCGGTCGAGATGTCGTCCGGAGCGACGATCAGTACGCGGAGCTCGAGCGTGTCGGGCAACTCCTTCTGCTCTGGCGGCGGCTTGATGTTCGGCCCGCGCGGGATCTCGATCGAGGACGCCTCGTCCGCGGGCACCGGCTCCAGGATGTGGCCCTGGACGACGGCCGGCCGCGCAGGCGGGCGCGCAGGCAGCTCGGGTGCGGTCAGCTCCCGCGGGTCGGAGATCTCGCCGGTCAGCATCGAGGCCGCCGCAACGGCAGGCGAGCAGAGATACACGTTGTCGTCGGCCGTCCCGCTGCGGCCCGGGAAGTTCCGGTTGAAGGTGCGCAGCGAGTTCGCTCCCGAGGGAGGCGCCTGGCCCATGCCGACGCACGGCCCGCAGGCCGGCTCGAGCATCCGCACGCCTGCAGAGAGCAGGTCGACGTACGTTCCGGACTGCGTGATCTGGTCGAGGATCTGCCGCGAGCCGGGCGTCGCCGTCGCGGAGATCAACTTCTCTGAGATGCGGCTCCCGCGCAGCGTCGACCCCACCACCGCCATGTCCTCGTAGGACGAGTTGACGGAAGAACCGACGCAGACCTGGGCCAGCGGGGTTCCCACGAGCTCGTCGACCGGGACGACGTTGCCCGGGCTCGACGGCTTCGCGACGAGCGGGACGAGCGCCGCGAGGTCGATGTGCTCGACCTCGTCGAAGTCGCCCTCGGAGTCGCCGGTCTCGAGCGCCGTGAAGTCGCCGGAACGCTCCTGCTCGTCGAACCAGGCCTTCGTCTCGTCGTCCGCCGGGAAAACCGCGCCGGTCGCGCCCAGCTCGGCGATCATGTTCGCGATCGTCCCGCGCTCGGTATAGGAGAGCGTCGAGACGCCCGGCCCGGTGAACTCGAAGATAGACCCGCGCCCGCCGCGCACGCCGCGGCGCCTGAGCAGCTCGAGGATCACGTCCTTCGCCTGGATCCACGGCCGCTGCAGCTCGTTCTCGAGGAAGACGCCGACGATCTTCGGGCACGGCAGCTCGAACGGGTGCCCGGCCATGCAGACGGCAACGTCGAGCCCGCCGGCCCCGATCGCGATCATCCCCGCGGAGCCCGACTGGGTCGTGTGGCTGTCGGCGCCGACGAGCGTCTTCCCGGGGGTCGCGAAGCGCTCGCAGTGGATGTAGTGGCAGATGCCGTTTCCGGGCCGCGAGAACCAGGCGCCGTACTTCGCGGACATCGCCTGCAGGAACCGGTGGTCGTCGGGATTCTTGAAGTCGATCTGGAGGATGTTGTGGTCGACGTAGACGACCGCGGTCTCCACCTCGACGCGCTCGTGGCCGAACAGCTCGAACTGCATCATGGCCATCGTCCCGGTGGCGTCCTGAGCCAGCGCCTGGTCGATGGTGATCGCGATCTCGGTGCCCGGAACGAGCTCGCCCCTGGCGAGGTGCTCTTCGAGGATCGAACGTGCGAGCGAGGCCATCGAGATCAGTATCGCAGGAGCGCCGCTACGCCTTCTGCCGGACCCAGATCCTCGTGCGCGGAGACAGCCCAGACCGTGCCGCCGTGCGCGACGGTCTGGTGCACGAGGAGATCGAGCCCGTCATCGCGGCGGTCGGTCTCGGTCCCGTCGAGCGGGCATTGCCCACCCGTGGTGGAGAGCCGTCCGCAGGCGGCGCACTGCCACGCCTCGTGGTCTGCGCCCTCCTGGTAGAGCAGGACTTCGACGCGTGCGTCGGAGGCCGCCTCCAGCGTCTCGGCCCAACCCGAGGCGGCACGACCGCCGCGCCCGGCACCCTCACGCCAGCGCTCGAGCAGCAGCGTCTCGTGGCGTGCGCGCGCGGCTTCGAGGATCGGGCTCGTCAGGTCGAGCAGCTCCTTCGGCGAGGCATGCGCGTCGGCGCTCGTCCAGCCTACGATCGCGCCCTTCGTCTCGCTGGAGACGAGCTCCTCGAACTCGCTGCGCGTCTCCTCCGACGAGACGACGATCACCTTCGGCGAGCGCATCCTGCGTACCCGCCGGTCGAGCTCCTCGGCAACGTCTCTCAGGTGCTCCGCGACGAGCTTCTCGATGTGGCGCTGGAATCGGGCCTGCGACCAGCCACCCTGGTCGTGGCGGCCGGGAACGTCGTCGGTGCGGTCCACGATCTCTTCCAACCGTCCCGAGTGGAGCTGAAACAACTCCCCGCGCTCTCGGCCGACGAAGGCGACGAGCGCGCCCTCGCCGCGGCCGACGAGCGGAACGAGCGGCGCGAGATGGAACTCCCGGCCCACCCGGACGCGGTCGGGCACCGACTCGATCAGCGCGCGCGGCCGCCAGACGTTGTCCATTCCGGCCGAGAAGACCGCGACGCCGTGCGCCCCGTCGCGCTGGAACTCGTTGGCGAAGTAGTCCCGGATCCTGCTGAAGTCCTCTTTCAGCGCGACCCGCTGGTCGTGTGTGAGCCCCCGGCTGTTCGCCTCGGCATGGCGCTCGCCGTCCGTGAGCAGCGCGTTGACCCGGGTCGCGGCGTCGCCCGCGGTCGGCGTCGTCTTGGGGTCGAGGTCGAGGTAGATGCTGATCGCGCAGCCCTTCTCCGCACGGAACTCCGCGAGCTCGCGGAGCCCGCTCCAGCTCACCGTCTCGGCCATGTCGATTCCTTTCCCTGAGAGAGCGGCGATTCTACGCGTGTGGCTCCTGTAATCCACACGATCGGACACGGCCGCCGCCCGGCCGCGGAGGTCGTCGAATGCCTCCTCGAAGCCGGCGTCGAGACCCTCGTCGACGTCCGGCACTTCCCGTCCTCGCGGCGCAATCCGCAGTTCAACCAGGCGGCCCTGGCCGCGACGCTCGCGGATGCGGGCATCTCGTACGTGCACGCCCCCGAGCTCGGCGGGCTGCGGACCGAGGAGCCCGGCCAGGAGCTGTTCGCTTGCCTAGGCCAGTTCGCGGGCTATGCGGCACGCATGCGCGAGCCCGGTTGGCAGGCGGCCCTAGAGGAGGCGCTCGCGCAGCCGGCGCCGTGCCTGATGTGCGCGGAGACCCCGTGGCAGCGCTGCCACCGGCGGCTGATCGCGGAGCTGCTCGTGGCCCGCGGGGACCAGGTCGTGCACCTCATCCACCCGGGCGTGCGGGAACGGCACAATGCCCATCCGGCAGCCGAGATTCGAGGCGGAATCCTGCACCTGTGCGGCGAGCCGGTCAGGGAAGTTTCAAGTGATCCGATTCGTTGAATAACCTGGAGGACCCCACGGGTCCCGATCTTTGGAGAAGATGCCTGTGAACGACCTGCGTGACCTGATCATCGTCGGCGGTGGGCCGGCCGGATACACGGCCGCCCTCTACGCTGCGCGCGCAAATCTCAACCCACTGGTGATCGAAGGAATCACGTTCGGTGGTCAGCTGATGATCACGAGCGACGTCGAGAACTACCCCGGGTATCCGGAAGGCGTACTCGGTCCGGCGATGATGCAGGACTTCCGGCGCCAGGCCGAGCGCTTCGGCGCGGAGTTCATCACCGACGACGCGACCGCGGTCGACTTCTCGGAGCGCCCGTTCCGGATCGAGGTCGGAGACGAGGAGTACCTCGCGCGTGCGGCGATCGTCGCCACGGGCGCGAGCGCGCGCCAGCTCGGGCTCGAGTCCGAGCGCCTGCTCCAGGGCCGCGGCGTCTCGTACTGCGCCGTCTGCGACGCCGCCTTCTTCCGCAGCAAGAACGTCGTCGTCGTCGGCGGAGGCGACTCCGCGATGGAGGAGGCGATCTTCCTCACGAAGTTCGCCGACAAGGTGACGGTCGTCCACCGGCGCGACGAGTTCCGCGCCTCGCCGATCATGCTCGACCGCGCCCGCGCGAACCCGAGGATCGACTGGATCACGAACGCGCTCGTCGACGAGGTGCTCGGCGAGGACGGCAAGGTCAGCGCGGTTCGCGTCCAGAACGTGAACACCGGCGAGAAGACCGAGATCCCCACCGACGGGCTCTTCGTCGCGATCGGGCACGACCCGAACACGCGGCTCTTCCTCGACCAGCTGGACCACGACGAGGCCGGCTACCTCGAGGTGCAGCCCGGCTCAACCGAGACGAACATCAAGGGCGTGTTCGCGGCCGGCGACGTCGCCGACCACACGTACCGCCAGGCGGTGACCGCCGCGGGCACCGGCGCGATGGCCGCGCTCGATGCCGAGCGCCTGCTGTCGTCCGAAGAGGCGGAGCCCTTTCTCACGGCCCCGCACGCAGAAGCGGTCTAGCCGAGGCCGGCACTACCCTCGCTGAATCGCACGTAGCGCCTGGACCGATCTGCTCGACCCCGACGAAGAGCAGCTGCGCGAGCACGTTCCGCACGAGTTGCGCGCCGACGCGTGGGCCGAGCTGACGCGGCCCGCAGACCCCGACGGCCGCGGCCTCCGCCCGAGCATCAAGAGCCACGGCGACTACGTGCTCGGCCTCCTCCTCGCCGCGGTTGCGGTGCCCGAGGAGGACGTCGTCTACTACCAGGAGATCGACTTCGTCCTCAGCCGCGAGCGGATCGTCACGGTTCGCAAGACGCCCGGCGAGCGCCCCGCGTTCGACCCGAGCCATATCGGCGAGCTCTGTGAAGCGCTCCAGCACGAACAGTCGCCGGGCATGATCGCCTTCTTTCTCGTCGACGATGTTGCTGAGCGCTACATCGACCTGCTCGACGCGGTCGACGAGGAGATCGACGAGCTCGAAGAAGGCGTCGACACGTGGCCCGCCGAGAAGACGCGCAGGCGAATCGCGGAGATCAGGCACGACCTGCTGCACATCCGTAAGACCCTGGCGCCGACCCGGGATGCGGTGCGCGAGGTCGTCGACGGCCGGGTCGACATCGAAGGCCGGACCCTGTTCACGCGCGAGGTCTTCCCGCGGGAGGTCGAACAGCAGTTCGCGACGACGTACGACAAGCTGCTCCGCGCCGCCGAAGGCGTGGAGTACGCGCGCGATCTGCTCTCGGCCGCGCGCGACTACCAGCAGGCGCGCGTCTCGATCGACCAGAACGAGGTAGTCAAGCGGCTGACGGCGATCGCCTCGATCCTCCTCGTGCCGACTTTCATCGTCGGGCTCTACGGCCAGAACTTCGTCCACACGCCCGAGTACCACTGGCGCTTCGGGTATGCGTGGTCGTGGTTCCTGATCCTGGCGACGACGATCGGGCAGATCGTCTACTTCCGTCGCAAGCGCTGGCTCTAGCGCCGTCGGAAGACGTACCAGACGGCCAGGCCGACCAGGACCAGCGCGATCAGCGCAAGCGCGACGTAGCCCGCGTCGTGGAGGATCCGGACCGCGACCGCGCCTGCGAGATAGGCGAAGACGCCTACCGAGATCGCCCACGAGATTCCCCCGAGCGCATTCCAGGCGAAGAAGCGCGGCCAGGGCATGTGGTTCGCGCCCGCGAGCCAGGCCGCGGTCACACGAAGGAACGGCAACCAGCGCCCGACCAGCACGGTCTTGCCGCCGTGGCGCTGGAAGAACGCCTCGCCGCGCTCGAGGAACGCCTGCCGCCGATCCTCGAACCGGCCCGGTCGAGAGAGGAGTCGCCGCGCGCCGTGACGTCCGAGCTCGTAGCCGATGTTGTCGCCCACGATCGCCGCGGCGGCCGCGACGACGATCACGAGCGGGAGCCAGAGCTTGCCCTGCGACGCGAGGATCGAGCCCGTGATCAGCGCCGTCTCCCCGGGCAGCGGGATGCCCGCGGACTCGCCGCCGATGAGCAGCGCGAGCAGGACGTAGGCAATCCGCGTGGCCGGTAGCGTGATCAGGAGGAGCGCGCTCATCGTTGGTCGGCCGCGAGCCTAGAGGCCGGGGCTACGATCCGGCGAAGTGCCCTGGTTCATCTGCCCCAACTGCAAGCAGCGCTCGGTTGACATCGACGGCGTCGAGGGCTTCTCCGAGCAGGCTCCGCAATGCCGCCACTGCGGCTTCGGCTTCCTGTTCGAGCTGATGGACGACTACTACCCCGCGCCGAGCACCGGGTTCGTCGTCTGCGACGCGGAGGCGCGGATCCTCGCCCTCGGCCGCGGCGTCTTCGAGCTGACCGGGTACCAGGAGAAGGACGTGCTCGGGAAGGACGTGATGGAGGCCTTCTCGCTGTCCGGCTGGGACGACGGCAAGAATCCGTCTGAGCTCTCCCGAGAATGGGGCGTGCGACGGCTGGGCGAGAAGCTCGAGCTGCGGACGCGGAACGGGCTCACTCAGCCCGTGACCGCTGACTTCTTCCCGGCGTACGACGACGACGGCGGGTTGATGGTCGCTCTGGCTCGACGCGCCTCGACGGACACAGATCGCTGAGCACGCACTCCGCGCAGTGCGGGTTGCGCGCGATGCAGACGCGCCGGCCGTGCCAGATCAGCAGGTGCGGGAAGACGCCCCAGTACTCGCGCGGCACGAGGCGCTGCAGGTCGCGCTCGATCTTGACCGGGTCGTCCCTCCTCGTGAAACCGAGGCGCTGCGAGAGCCGGCGCACGTGTGTGTCGACCACGATGCCCTGCGTGTCGCCGAGCTCGGACGCGACGACGTTCGCGGTCTTCCGCGCGACGCCCGGCAGGCGCGTGAGCTCGTCGAGGGTGCGCGGCACCTCGCCGTCGAAGTCCTCGATCAGCATCCTCATCGTGCCGCGAATCGACTTCGTCTTCTGGCGGAAGAACCCGGTGGGCCGGATGTCGTTCTCGAGCTCCTCGACCGGAACGGCGAGGTAGTCCTCGGGCCGCTTGTACTTGAGGAACAGCGTCTGCGTGACGCGGTTCACGTTCACGTCGGTCGTCTGCGCGGACAGCATCACCGAGACGAGAAGCTCGAGCGGCGAGCGGAAGCGCAGCGCGATCGTCGCGTCCGGATGGGCCGCGACGAGACGCTGGATGATCGGCACGATCCGCTCGCGCTTCGGCCCGACGCGCCGGCGGGCCTCTCCGACGTAGCTACGAATCACGCAGGTTCGGGCCGGCGCAGACGAGGTCGAGCGCGGGACACGTCGAGCACGCGTACTCGCTCGGCGTCGGCCTGAACTCGCCGGCCTGAATCGCCGCGATCGCCGAAGACAGCTCGGCCTCCAAGGCCGACAGATCCTCCTCCTTGTAACAGTCTGTTACAAGGTCGTTCGGGCGCTGGAGGAACTGGTAGACGACCTCGACCTCGCTCGCTCCCGCGCGCAGGATCGCGAGTGCGTAGACGAGACGCTGGATCCGGTAGTCGCGCTCGACGACCTCCTCCGGCGATGCGTCCTCGAGCACGTTCGTCTTGTAGTCCACGACGAGCGCCTTGCCGTCCGCTTCGTGGAACACGTCCAGCCGGCCGTGGATGAGGACGCCGTCGTGCTCGAACGCGAACGACCGCTCGACGGTCGCGCCCGGGAGGCCCGCGAGGCGCTGCGCGATCTCCGAATCGCAGTACGCGGCGACGAGGGCGCCGATGCGCGCGACCTCGTCGTCGGAGGCCGTCGGGTAGCGGTTACGTACTGCAGCGGACATGTCCTCCGGGGGCCGCGGGTCCGCGAGCTCGAGCCCCTCGAGGATCACGTGCGCCGAATCGCCGATCTCGGTCGCGGCCAGCCCGGGCTCGCGGTCGCCTTCGCCGAGCATCGGCCTCGTCTCGCGCAGTCCGGCGAAGCGCTCGACGTAGAACCGATACGAGCAGAGCTCGAAGAGGGCGAGCGCGCTGTACGAGAGCCGGCGGACGCGGTTCGCCGGCGGCTCCGGCACCGGAACGAGCTCTGGCAGCCGCGGCGCCTCGGCGATCGCGACCTGACCGCCGTCCTCGACGGCAAAGAGCGCCAGCTGGGACTCCTCGCCACCGGCCGTGCCGTTCTGCGGCGCGCCGGGCAGGAAGCGGTCGACCCGGAGCATCAGCCGTGCTCCGTCGCGCTCGATCTCGACAGGGGCTCCCTCCGCACCGGCGAGCTCCGGCGCCTCGAGCCGGCCGAGCACCCACCCGATCGGAGTCGACTCGTCGCCGCTCCGCTCGGGGTCGATCGAGCCGGAGACGATCAGCCGGTCGATCGCGCGCGTCATCGCCACGTAGTAGAGACGGCGCCGCTCCGCCTCCGACGCCTCGTCCTCGGCCTCCTTGACCTCCTGGTAGTCCGAGGTCGGCCGGCGCTTGCCCGTCGACGGGTCGGCGACGCGGAAGCCGAGCCGCCCGTCGGGCAGGCAGAGGATCTCGTCCGCGTCGTGAGCCGCCCCATGCCTCCCCGCGTCCGCGACCACGACGACCTTGAACTCGAGCCCCTTGGCGCCGTGGATCGTGAGCAGCCGGATGACGTCGGTGCCCTCCTCCTCGGCAACCGCCTCGAGTTCGGACGCACCGACCGTGTCCAGCTCGCGGACGAACCGGACGAAACCCTCGACGTCCGGCCCACGCAGCTCCTCGTACGAGCGCGCGAGCCGCGCGAGCTTGCGCAGGTTCGCGTAGCGGCGCCGGCCGTCCCACTGGGCGAGGACGGCGAGGTCGTAGTCGTGCTCGGTGATGATCCGCTCGCAGAGCCGCTCGAGCGAGCTCCGCGCGGCCAGTACGGCCAACCGGTCGTAGCGCTGGCGAAAGGCGCGGATGAGCTGCGAGTCTCGCTCCGAGAGAGCTTCAGGGACGGACTTCTCGAGCCCGCAGAAGAGCGGGCGTTTCTCGGCCGCGCGCCGCAGGTGCAGGAGACCGTTGTTCGAGAGCCCGACGAACGGCGACGCGAGCACCGTGACGAGGGCCTCGTCGTCGTAGCGGTTGTGCAGGAGGCGCAGGTACCCGAGCAGGTCGACCACCTGCTGCTGGTGGTAGTAGTCGCGTCCGGTCGCGCGGAATGTGGGCAGGCCGAGCGCGCGAAGCTCCTGCTCGTAGATCCGCGCATCCGTGCCCGCGGCGAAGAGGAGCACGATCTCGCCCGGCGTCGCCTCGCTTGAGTCGACGAGATCCTTGACGCGCCCGGCGACGTGTTTCGCCTCCGCCGTGCGCCAGTGCATGCCCGTGTCCTTGTAGCTCGCCTTGTCCGTGACGAGCAGCTCGACCGCGGGGCCGAACGCCGGATCCTCGAAGCGGCCCGCGGCCGAGAGCGGCCTGAACGCGTCGCCGAAGTCGGACGAGAAGAGGTGGTTGATCACGTCGAGCACCTCGGGACGCGAGCGATAGTTCTCCGTCAGCGCCAGCACGCCGCCGGAGGCCTCACGCCGCTCGCGGAAGACCTCACGTCCGCGTGCCGGAACCGGTAGATCGACTGGAACTCGTCGCCGACGAAGAACAGGTCCTCGGTGGCCAGCAAGTCGATCAGCTCGCACTGCAGGCGGTTCGTGTCCTGGAACTCGTCGACGAGAACCGACCGGAAGTGCCAGCTCTCGCGCTCGCGGATCGCCGGCTCGTCGCGCAGGAGGTCGCGGGCTGCGAGCTGGAGGTCCTCGAAGTCGAGTGCCGACTCGGATGCCTTCGCGGCGGCGTACGCATCGGCGAAGCGCCTGAGCAGCTCCTCGAGCAGCGCCCGGTCACGCGCCGCGAGCTCGTCCAGCGCGGCCTGCTCGACGGCACCGCGCGCCGCCTCGTAGCCGGCGAACAGCTCGCGGGGGCCGCCTCGCGCCGAGACGTCGGACAGATCGAGGAGCCGCTCGGAGGCGGGTGGATGCTCGAGCAGCTCGAGCGCGCGGCCGACGCTCGCGCGTGCCTTGTCGGCCCTGTCCACGCCGGCCGTCTCCTCGAGCGCGGAGCGCGCCGCCTCGCGCAGCTCCTCGATCCGATCCTCGAGCCCCGGCCGCTCGGTCACCTCGAGCACGAGCTCCCGACCGGCCGAGCGAAGCGTCTCGTAGACGCGGGTCAGCATCCGGCGCAGCCCCCGCGCCCCGTACGTGGCCAGCAGCCGGATCCGCTCCGGATCGTGCGACGCGCAGAACTCCTCCAGCGCGAGGTCGAACGCCTCGCTCGCGATCACGCGCGCCTGGTTCTCGTCGAGCACGCGGAAGTTCGGGTCGACCGCCGCCTCGAACGGGTGCGCCTTCAGCAGCCGGTGGCAGAACCCGTGGATCGTGGAGATCCAGGCGCCGTCGAGCTCACGCGCGAGATCGTGCCGGTCGAGCTCGGCGAGGCGGCTGCGGATCCGTCCGCGCAGCTCGCCCGCGGCCCGTTCCGTGTACGTGATCGCGAGCACCGAGTCGATCGAGAGCCCGCGGTCGCAGACGGCGCGCACGAAGCGCTCGACGAGGACGGTCGTCTTTCCGGTGCCTGCCCCGGCGGAGACGAACACGAGCCCGGGCGCGTCGATCGCCGCGAGCTGCTCGGCGTTCGGCGTGCGGGTCTCCTCGACCACGGTCACGTACGGGCCACCCGGCACATCGCCCACAGGTCGCACCAGGTTGGGCACGGGAAGCCGCCCTTCGGGTCGTGCTGGACGTCGCCGGAGCGGATCCGCTCGACGAAGCGCGTCGCGTGCTCCTTCGCCCGCTCGGTCTGCGCCCAGAACTCGTCCTCTTCGAGGTAGTCGCGCTTCGAGAAGCCGGGGACGTCCTCCTCCGCCTCGGCGCGGAGCAGGCCGCGGGCGCGACGCTCGCCCGCCAGGGCACGGTAGAGCCCGCCGAGCGGCTCCATCCCGACGAGGTCCCGCAGCACGAGCATGTAGAGCGGAATCTGGAGCCGCAGCTCGGACTCGATCTTCGCCGCCGAGAACGCGGTCTTGCCCGACTTGTAGTCCTGCACGATCCCGCGCGCGCTGAACGGGTCGACGTCGATCCGGTCGATCTTCCCGGTCAGCGAGAAGCCGTCGACCCGGAGCCCCCTCTGGAGCTCGGGCGCCGACCGCTCGGAGCCGAACGCGACCTCGAACTTGCGCGGCACGAGACCGAGCGGCGACTCCGCTTCTTCGCGGACGAAGTTCTCCAGGTCGCGCCACATGCTCTCCTCGAGCTCGCGCCGCTGGAGGTCGCCGAGCTCGATCCAGACGCCGCCCTCGATCGCCTCCGACAGGCATTCGCGCAGGAACTCGAGCGTCTCGTCGAGTCGTTCCGGGTCGACACGCTCGGAGCCGATGCGCTTCGGCAGGCCCGAGTAGAACTTGAACAGCGCCTGGTGCGCGACCGACCCGCGCAATCTGGCGTCGACCTCGCCGTCGATCGTGCGCGGGCGGATCAGGCGCTCGATGAACCAGATCGAGGAGCAGTCGGCGAACGCCTCCAGCTCGGTCACGGAGAACGTCTCCCGAGCGCGGAGCTCGTCGAGCAACACGGGGTCGGTCAGATGCGTGGGCCGCGAGAACGCGCCGAGCGCCCGGACGAGCCGGCGATCCCAGCCGTTCGCGTACGCGAGGGCGTGCGCGTCGTCCTCGTCACGCGAGGCGAGCGCGGTCAGGGCTCTGAGGCGCTCGCGCTCGGTGGGCGCCGACTCGATCCGCCAGGTGAGCTCGGCCAGCGGCCGGCGCTTCGTCCAGCGCGCGACGTCGTTCGGCTCGAAGAGCGCGCGGGCCTCGTCCCAGAACGGGCTCGGCTCGCGCGGCGAGCCGTCATCGGTCGCCGACTCGCGGACGAGGTACAGGCGCCGCGAGGGGCGAGTGCACGCGGTGTAGAAGAAGTAGCGCTCGCGAGAGACCGCGTCCGGCCTGGTCAGCCGCGCGCGGCGCGAGGCATCGTCGATCTGGCGGCGCTCCTCGTCAGCGAGGAAGGGCGAGCCCTGCTGCCGCCGCGGGAAGCTCCCCTCCTCGAGGCCGAGCAGGAAGACGACCTCGGTTCGGCGTGTTCGCGCTCGGAGCAGGTCGGTGACTGCGACGCGACCTGGCTCGTCACCGCGCGCAAGCCGAAGCGTGGCCCGGTCGAGCGCGCCGTACAGCTCCTCGCGGGAGAGCGCTCCGCCGAGATCGACCCAGCCGCTGAGCTCGTCGAGCAGGTCGTTGACGGCCCGGTGAGCGCGGAGGTCGAGGACGGCGTCCCGGCCGACCGGCGGCGATTCGAGCCCGTAGGCGGCACGGACCATCGAGCGGACGAGCGCGCGCACCGCGTCCAGCGGCTCGGGCTCGGCCCGGAAGGCGTCGAGCATCCGCAGCGGCTGTCCGCGCAGCTTCAACGTCTCCTCGACCACCCTTCCCGGCTCGCTGACCGCGCGGCCGCGCAGCCGTCCTTCGAGGTAGTCGACGTGCGCCCGGGTCAGGCCCGAGAAGGGCGAGCGCAGAAAGCCGTAGAGGTCGTGCCGTCCGCCGGCGAGCCACTCGAAGCGCAGGAACGAGAGGAGCGCCTGGCCGAATGCCGTCTTGCCGATCCGGATCCGGCCCTCGATCGCGTACGGCACCTCGAGCGCGCCCAGCGCGGTCTCGAGCTGAGCCCGCTGCCGCTCGACGCTCGGGCAGACGAGGAGGATCTCCTCGGGCTTCGTCCCGGCTCTGATCAACTGCAGCACCTCGTCGGCGACGAGCTCGAGGGTGCCGCGCGCGCCCGCCCCTTCGAGGAAGCGGATCGCTCCCTGCAGCTCCGGCGCCGCGGGGGGCCGGTCGACGAACAGGTAGCGCTCGAGGTGGGCGAGCTCCGGAGGCGCGATCTCCGAGTAGCCCGGCGGAAGCTCTTCGATCCGACCCGCGGCCAGCGAGCTCAGGTCCTCGGACGTGCGCGTCAAAGACTCGAATGGAGCGCGATTCGGCTCGTACGGGAGCGAGACCATGACCTCGGTACGGCCGGCGAGCGCTTCGAGCAACGCCCATTGCGCGCCGGTCAGGTCCTCGAAACCGTAGGCGAACACGGGCCGGTCCGACCAGGCCCCGAGGTCGCCGGCGACGAGGTCGGCCGCGTGGCGCCTGCGCAGGTCTCGGTCCCAGAGTCCGAGCTGCTCGAGCTCGGCGCGGTAGGACGAGTAGAGGAGCGCGAGATCGCCGCTCAGCTGGTCGGGCTCGACGAGCCCCGACTCGAGCTCCGCGAGCGCGGAGCCGAGCGCGTCCGAGAAGCCGGAGAAGCGCGACGACGCGCCGAGCCCGTTCAGCGACGTGTGCGCGACCGCGGTGCGGACGATCAGCTGGCGCTGGGCATCGGTCGCGACGGGGCGGTTCGAGCCGCCGGCGCGGGCGATCTGCTCGAAGACGTCGTCGAAGGTTCCGATCTGGCCCGAGAGCAGCGCACCGCGCTTCGCCAGCAGCTCTCGCTCGATGCGCTCGACGTCCGACCCGTGCGGCACGATCAGGATCGGATCTCGTTCGAGCGCGCCCAGATAGCGCTCGAGGAGCAAGGCGACTTTGCCCGCGTTCGCGGGCCCGGCAAGCAGCGTCAGCCCGCGGCCCGAGGCCATCGACCCATCGTAGACCTACGGTCCGACGGCTTTGACCGGCGCGGCTGGTCTAGTCCGGAAGTAGCGCGAAAAGCGAGTTACGCCGCCGCAGCGGTCTTCGGCCGGCGCCCTCGTCTCGCCGCGGCATGCCCGGGCATCTGGCCGGCGCAGTTGTCGCAGAGATCAGCCTGCTTCGAGCCGCGGCGGGCGTCTGTGTAGTTCAGGCGCAGCGTTGCGCCCTTTCCTTCTCCGACCTCGGCGCCGCAGTTGTCGCAGACGAGAACCGTTTTTCGTGCCATTGGATTAGCCTCCTCGAACAGGATTGGGTCGCGTGGAGCGTACCGGAAAGGAATCGTGAATTCACGCGGCAACGCGCGCGCGCCGAATACGCCACGAACGCAACAAGCTCAACAGTGCCTGTTCCTCACGGTCGAGTCCCGTATCGCGGGCGCCGACAACGCGCAAATGGCGAGGTCTGAAATCGTCGATCGTTCTGCCGTCGCGATACTGCTCGACGACCGCGGGACTGACATAAGACGACCGCGCAACGGCAGGAGTGTTTCCGAGCTTTGCGCCGACGGCGCGCATCACTCGGGTCACGACTTTCCTCGCGTCGGTTTCGGTCTCCGGCGACCCGTGCTCTGCGAACGCGATCGCGGCGATCAGCGTTCCGCCCCACGTGCGGAAATCCTTGGCCGTGAATTCGTCGCCCATGTGCTCTTCGATGTAGTCGTTGAGGCGCGCGCCGGTGAGGTTGCAAAGCGCTCCGTCGACGTCGTAGCGAAAGAGCTGCCGGCCGCCCGGAAGCGCGAGTAGCTTCTTCATCGCGTCGGCAAGCTCGGCATCGACGATCGCGGTGCGGACGAGAACGCGGTGCTTGCCGCGGTACTTGAACGTGATCCGGCTTCCGCGCACGGACACGTGCCCCTTCCGTAGCGTCGTGATGCCGAACGTCCGCGTCGTTCGCGCGTAGCGTTCGGTGCCGACCCGAAACCAACCGAGATTGATCAGCCGAAGCGCCAGAGCGCACGCCCACTCCGGCGAGAACGGCTCGCCGTCCAGGTGCTTCGCCATCTCCTTGCGCAGATCCGGTAGCCGCTCTGCGAAGCGCACGAGCTTGTCGAACTTCTCGTGCTCCTGCCGGGCGCGATACTCCGGGTGGTAGAGGTACTGGCGCCGGCCAGCCCGGTCGAGGCCCGTCGCCTGCAGCTTGGCCGTCGCCCGCGGCGAGATCCACACGTCCTTCCACGCCGGTGGAATTACGAGCTCCTCGATGCGCGCGAGCTTCGCCGGATCCGTGATCCGCTTGCCGCGCGAGTCCTGGTAGCTGAAACGACCCTTGCGCCCCTTGCGGCGCCAACCTCTCCTGCGTGCCATGCCAGCCGTGTACCCGCGGCCATAGGATCCGACGCATGCCGACCATCGCCGTGCTCGAAGGAGACGAGACCGGGCAGGAGCTGCTCGAGGAAGCGCTGCGCGTTCTCGATCCTGAGGTGACGGGGCTCGACGTCTCGTTCGACCGCCACGACCTCTCGCTCGAGAACCGCCGCGCGACCGAGAACAAGGTTGTCTTCGAGGCGGCGCAGGCGGTCCGCGAGCACGGCCTCGGGCTGAAGGCGGCCACGATCACGCCGGAGGGCGTCGACGACGTCGGCTCGCCGAACCGGATCCTGCGCGAGGAGATCGGCGGCCGCGTGATCGTCCGGACCGGAAGGCGGATTCCGGGCGTGATTCCGCACGGCGGGGTGCACGCGCCGATCTCGGTCGTGCGCATGGCCGTCGGCGACGCGTACGGGGCGAAGGAGTGGCGCGAGGGCGAAGGCGCCGAAGAGGCGGCGTTCCGTACCGAGCGCATCGAGCGCCGCATCTGCCGCGGCGTCGCGGAGTTCGCGTTCCAGCTCGCCGAGCGCACCAGCGCCAAGGTCTTCGGCGGGCCGAAATACACCGTCAGCCCGGTGTACGAGGGCATGCTCAAGGAGGAGATGGACGCGGCGGCCGAGCGCCATTCGGAGGTGCCCTACGAGCCGCAGCTGATCGACGCCACGTTCGCGCTACTCGTCGCAACCGCCGGCGATCCGCTCGTGATTCCGTCGCTGAACCGGGACGGCGACATCCTGTCCGACCTCGTCCTGCCCCTCTTCGGCTCGATCGCCGGCGCCGAGTCGCTGCTCGTCGCGTTCGCGGACGACGATCCGACCCACGTCACGGCGGTCATGGCCGAGGCCGCGCACGGGACCGCGCCCGCGCTCCAGGGCAAGAACGTCGCGAACCCACTGGCGATGATCCTGGCCGGGGCCGCCGTCCTGGGCTACGCGGACGGCGCCGAGCAGGCCTCGCGCGCGATCCGCGAGGCGTCGCTGGAGGCGATCGCGGAAGGCATCCGCACCGCTGATCTCACCGGCCACGCGGGGACGTCGGAGTTCACCGACGAGGTGATCCGGCGGACGAAGTCCAAGCTCGAGGTCTGGTCGACGCTCTAGGGGTCGTACACGGTCAGGACGTAGTCGATCTTGCGGCTGTCGGGAGCCCAGTAGATCTCGAAGCGCGCACTGCACGCCTCGCTCGTCAGTTGATGCCTGTTCGTTCCGTTCGGCCTGATCAAGAAGAGCTGATAGCAGCCGTGTCCGACTTCGTCGACGAATGCGATCCACCTCCCGTCGGGCGACCACTGGACGGGGCCGTATCCGGTCGTCAGCAGGTGTCGGTGGCTCCCATCGGGCCACGCTCTGATGATCCTGTGTGACCGGCCTTCGAAGTACAGGATCAGGCGGCCCGACGGCGACCATGCGCCGAACGATCCCGCGCGAATCGGCCGGACGCTTCGCCGGAGCGGCCCGTTGGCACGGGCAATCGCGACGCGTACTTTGCCGTGCGGTTCGCCTCGCCGCCTGACCGTCGTGTACGCCAGTTGGTCGCCCCCCGGCGACCACGTCAGCGCCCGGGCCGCCCACTCGTCCCAGGCGCCAAACTCGATCGGGCCGATCTGGCGAGGGCGCACTCGGCCGCTCACTCTCCCGACGGTCAGTGCCCCGGATTCGCCGTAGGCGAAGAACGAACCGATGTAGGCAATTCGCCGCGAGGTCGCCGACCAGGCAGGGGCGATCGCCCTCGTGGCGAGACGCCTCAAAGACTTGCCGTCAGGATTCACCAGCCAGATCTCACCGATGGCACAACCGGTTGAAGTCGGTCGGCACGGCGACTCGTCCGCAATCTCGAAAGCGACTTCGCGGCCGTCGGGCGACCAAGAGGCCGGCCCCAGAAATCGCTCGTCCATGACGGGCACCACGAGCCGCACGTCGCTTCCGTCGATCGCGGCTGAGTAGAGGGCTCCGGCTTGCTGGAAGAGAAATCGGGTACGACTCGGCGACAGATCCGCGACATTGCGGATGTCCGGATTGTTCAGCATCTTGGTTCGGCCGGATCCATCGAGATCGATCTGGTAGATCCCGAAGTCGCGAATCTCGGCACGAGAGCCGCTCGCAGCCGGTACCAGCGCTGCGAGAGCCAGAGCGACCAGGCTGATGGCGCCAATCCGCACTCGGCCCGACGTTAACGGCAGAACGTTACGACGCGGTAAGCGTGACGTCAGGTTTCAGCTCGCGGCAGATTCCTGCCACACCAGGACGCCGAGGCCGGCATCGGCCCAGGCGGCAGCGAACGCCCCAACCAGGTCGGGGTCGAACTGCGACCCCGCGCACCGCGCGAGCTCCTCGAGCGCTTCGTCCGGCCCCCACGGCGTGCGGTACGGGCGCGTCGACGTCATCGCGTCGAACGAGTCGGCGATGCAGAGGACGCGCGCCTCGAGCGGGATGTCGTCGCCACGACGGCCGGTCGGATAGCCCGCTCCGTCCCAGCGCTCGTGGTGGTGCAGGACGAGCGGGAGGATGGTTTCGGGGGCCCCGAGCGAGCGAAGCATGCGGGCGCCGGCCGCGGGATGCCGTCGCATCAGGCCGAGTTCCTCTTCGGTCAGCGGCCCGCGTTTGAGCAGGACCGCCGACGGGACGACGAGCTTGCCGACGTCGTGCAGGAGCGCGCCGAGGCGCAGCACGGAGATGCGGTCCCTGTCGAGGCGCAGGCTGCGCGCCATCGCCTGCGCGAACACGGTGACGCGCGACGAATGACCGCGCGCGAACGGGTCGCGGGCTTCGATCGCAGACGAGAGTGCCGCCAAGCTTCCCACCGAATTCGACTCTTCAAGCTTGGCGCGCGGTTCCCTCCCTCCGCCGAGGCATCCCTTGCGATGCCGCCGTCAGGCCGCGGGGCTTGCTTCGCGGCCGTCGGAAATGACCGGTCGACCCGAATGAGAAAAAAGCGAACGCTTAGAGTTCGCGCTCCATGAAGGTTGGCGTGCCGAAGGAGACCGTGGTCGGCGAGCGGAGGGTCGCGCTCGTGCCCGAGCTCGTGGCGAAGCTCGACGGGATCGAGGTCGTCGTCGAGCAGGGCGCGGGCACGGCCGCCTCGTTCACGGACGACGCGTTCACCGAAGCCGGCGCCGCGATCGGCGACCCCTGGGCAGCGGACCTCGTCGCCAAGGTGCGCAAGCCGAGCGACGACGAGGTCGGCAAGCTGCGCGAAGGCCAGGTGCTGATCGGCTTTCTCCAGCCGCTCACCGACCAGGAAGGCATCGAGCGCCTCAGGACTCGCGCGGCGTCACGGCGTTCGCGATGGAGTCGATCCCCCGCATCACGCGCGCCCAGTCGATGGACGCGCTCTCGTCCCAGGCAACCGTCTCCGGCTACAAGGCCGTCGTCCTCGCCGCGGACCGGCTGCCGAGGTTCCTGCCGATGCTGGTGACCGCGGCGGGAACCGTCGTGCCGGCCAAGGTGCTCGTCATCGGCGCGGGCGTGGCCGGGCTGCAGGCGATTGCGACCGCGCGGCGCCTCGGCGCGGTCGTCTCCGGCTTCGACGTCCGGCCCGTGGTCAAGGAGCAGGTCGAGAGCCTCGGCGCGAAGTTCCTCGAGCTGGGCGTCGTCGGCGAGGAGACCGAGGGCGGCTACGCGCGCGAGCTGTCCGAGGAGGAGCAGCGCCGCCAGCAGGAGGAGCTCGAGGCGCGGATCGGCGACTTCGACGTCGTCATCACGACTGCGCTCATCCCGGGCCGGCCGGCGCCCAAGCTGATCCCGCAGTCGGCGATCGAGTCGATGCGCCCCGGCTCCGTGATCATCGACCTCGCAGCCGAGGCGGGCGGGAACGCGGACCTGACACGGCCCGACGAGGAGGTCACGCACAACGGGGTCACGATCATCGGCCCGACGAACCTTCCGAGCTCGATGCCCTACCACGCGAGCCAGCTCTATGCGCGCAACGTCACGGCTCTCGTCAACCACCTCGCGCCCGAGGGCGCACTCGCGCTCGACTTCGAGGACGAGATCACCGCCGGCGCATGCGTCACGCGCAAGAAGGAGGTACCCGCATGAGCGCACAGCTCGTCACCGAGATCACGATTCTCGTCCTGGCCGCGTTCGTCGGCTTCGAGGTCATCTCGAAGGTGCCGACGCTGCTGCACACGCCGCTCATGTCCGGCACGAACGCGATCCACGGGATCGTCATCGTCGGCGCGATCATCGTCATGGGCACGCCGCACCCCGGCCTCTTCATGCGGATCCTGTCGTTCATCGCCGTCGTGCTCGCGTCGGCGAACGTCGTCGGCGGGTTCGTCGTCACCGACCGGATGCTCGAGATGTTCAAGAAACGGCCCGACGAGCCCAAGTGAGCACCACCACAGCCAACCTGCTCTACCTGTTCACGATCGCGGCGTTCATCCTCGCGCTGCGCTTCCTCTCCTCGCCTCGCCACGCGCGGCTCGGCGTGCAGATCGCCGCCGCCGGAATGCTCTGGGCGGTGATCGTCACGCTCTCGCTCGAGCGGGTCGTGACCGGCTACTGGTGGATGGCGGCCGGGATGGCGATCGGATCGGCGATCGGAGTCGTCGGCGCCCGGAAGGTGAAGATGACCGCGATGCCGCAGATGGTGGCGCTGTTCAACGGCGTCGGCGGCGGTGCTGCGTCGTTGGTGTCGCTCGTCGAGTTCCACACCGTCTGGGCCCTCAGCGGAGACGTCGGCGTCGAGCGCGGCATCTCGACGGTCTTCTCGGCGCTCGTCGGGTCGATCTCGTTCGCCGGCTCGCTGATCGCGTTCGGGAAGCTCCAGGATCTGATCAGCGGGCGGCCGATCACGTACCCGGGCCAGCAGGTCG
Organism: uncultured Actinomycetes bacterium; assembly: GCA_963850415.1. Classification (GTDB taxonomy): domain Bacteria; phylum Actinomycetota; class Thermoleophilia; order Gaiellales; family Gaiellaceae; genus VAXT01. The sequence goes on along the minus strand of CAWKLE010000002.1, from coordinate 190,996 downwards.
GGAACGCGCTTCTCTTCGTCGGCTCGATCGCACTCGGTGCCGCGGCCATGGCGACGGTCAGCTTCTGGCTGCTCGCCGCGGCGATCCTCGTCGCTGCGCTCTTCGGGGTCGTGTTCGTGCTCCCGATCGGAGGCGCGGACATGCCGGTGGTGATCTCGCTCCTGAACGCGTTCACCGGATTGGCGGCAGCGGCGACCGGCTTCGTGCTGCACTCGAACGTCCTGATCGTGAGCGGGATGCTCGTCGGCGCCTCGGGAACGCTGCTCACGACGATGATGGCGAAGGCGATGAACCGGTCGATCGCGAACGTCCTCTTCGGCGCATTCGGCAAGGTCGACGCCACAACCGCCGCGGCGGCTGCAAACGCCGACGGCGCGACCGTCCGCTCGGCGACGGCGGACGACGTCGCCGTCATGCTCGCCTACGCGCGGCGGGTCGTCTTCGTCCCCGGCTACGGGCTCGCGGTCGCGCAGGCCCAGCACGACGTCCGCAACCTCGCCGAGCTGCTCGAGGAGAAGGGCGTCGACGTCAAGTACGCGATCCACCCGGTCGCGGGCCGCATGCCGGGGCACATGAACGTGCTGCTCGCCGAGGCCAACGTCCCGTACGACGAGCTCGTCGAGATGGATCAGATCAACCCCGAGTTCCCGCAGACGGACGTGGCCGTGGTCGTGGGCGCGAACGACGTCGTCAACCCGGCCGCGCGCAACCAGCCCGGGAGCCCGATCTACGGGATGCCGATCCTCGACGTCGACAAGTCGCAGAACGTCGTCGTCATCAAGCGCTCGATGTCGCCGGGGTTCGCGGGCATCGACAACCCGCTCTTCTACGACCCGAAGACCGTGATGCTGTTCGACGACGCGAAGGCTGCGATGGAGAAGCTGATCGCGGCCGTGAAGTCCGTTTGAGCCGCGTTCCCGTCTTCTCCGCAGAGCAGGTTCGAGCTGCAGTCTCTCCGGAGCGGGCGCTCGAGGCCGTCGGCGACGCGTTCGTGGCGTATGCGCGCGGCGAGTGGACGATGCCGCCGAAGGTCTACGTGCCCGCCTATCCGGCCGGAGATTTCCGAGCTATGCCTGCGCTCGGAGGCGGGCATGCGCTGCTCAAATGGGTCACCTCTTTCCCCGGGAATCCGGCGCAGGGGCTGCCGACGGTGATGGGGCTGGTGCTCCTATCCGACGCTTCGAATGGATCGTTGCGTGCGGCGCTCGACGCCGGCGCGGTGACGGCGCTGCGCACCGGTGCAGCCGCCGTGCTCGCGGCTGAGACGCTCGGCCGCTCGAATGCGGAGACCGCGGCTGTCGTCGGCGCGGGCGTCAACGGCATTGCAGCCGTCCGGACGTTCCTCGCGCGCGGCCGGGACGTTCTCCTCCACGACGTCGATCAGGAACGAGCCGGGCGCGCCGCCACCGAGCTGACCTTGCAACAGACTGTTACAAGGTCGGTCGGGCTCGACGAGGCGCTCGCGGCCGACCTCGTGGTGACGGTCACGCCCGGGCACGAGGTGCTGCTCCCCGAGGGCTCGCTCCAGCCGGGCCAGCACGTGAGCCTGATGGGCGCGGACGGCCCGGGCAAAGCCGAGATCGCCGTCGACGAGCTCCTGCGCACCCGGATCTTCGCCGACGACTGGGAGCAGGCGAGCCACAACGGCGAGCTCGTGCACGCGGTCGAGGCCGGCAGGCTCGAGCGGAGCGGCGTGACCGAGCTCGGCGCCGTGCTGGCGGGCGACGCGCAGGGACGGCGCTCCGACGAGGAGATCACGACCTTAGACTCGACCGGGCTCGCGATCCAGGACCTCGCGATCGCCCTCGCCGCGATCGAGCGCGAGGACGAGCTCGATCTCCCGAGCCTTGAGCTCTAGCGCCCGCGCAGCGATTCTCGTCGAGGGGACGAGCGACATGGTTGCGATCGAGGCGCTGGCGGAGCTCAGAGGCGTGGACACGGATGCGATGGGCATCTCGCTCGTGCCGATCGGGGGCGCGCAGGCAATCGGGCGGTATCTCGCCCTGTTCGTCCCTCAGGGGCTGAAGCTCGCAGGGCTCTGCGACGCGGCCGAGGAGGGCGGGTTCGCGCGCGAGCTCGAGCGCGCCGGTCTGGGCGCGAACCTGGCCCGCGGAGAGATGGAGCAGCTCGGGTTCTACGTCTGCGTCGAGGACCTCGAGGACGAGCTGATCCGCGCGCACGGTGCGGCCGCGGTGGAGCGTGTGATCGAGACCGAGGGCGACCTCGGCTCGTTCCGCACGCTCCAGAAGCAACCGGCGTGGGAAGGCCGACCTGTCGAGGAGCAGCTCCGGCGATTCATGGGCAGCGGCGGGAGCCGGAAGATCCGGTACGCGCGGCTGCTGGTCGACGGACTCGACCTCGAACGGATCCCGCGCCCGCTCGACCGGGTACTCGCCTACGTGACCTAGTCCGCCCCCGCTCCGGCTTCGGTAGCCTCGGGTGCGACAAGAGGAGCGAGGGAAGGAGAGTGAGTGAAAGGCAAGATCGTCCACATCGAGATCCCCTCCGGGGACACCGGACGAGCGACCGAGTTCTGGGGCAAGTTGACCGGCTGGTCGTTCAAGAACTACGCCGAGGGACAGGAAGGCGCGCCCGAGTACCACATGTTCGAGGGCGACCCCGGCGGTGCGATCTATCCGAGCGAGGACAAGGGCATCAGGGTCTATTTCGAGGCCGACAGCATCGACGAGGAGCTCGGCAAGATCCGCGAGCTCGGCGGCGAGACCGAGGAGAAGATGCCCGTGCCGAGCATGGGCTGGTTCGCGCACGCGAAGGACCCCGACGGGAACGAGTTCTCCGTCTGGCAGTCGGACGAGTCGGCACCGATGCCCGAGGGCATGGGCGCTCAGACGACGACCGGCTAGATCAGACGCGCAGGATCGAAGTACTCGAGCTCTGGCGCAGGCGAACCGAGGATCGCCTGCGCCACGAGCTCACCGCAGGCGAGGCCCATGACGTTGCCGCGACCGGAGTAGCCGGCCGAGACCCAGAGTCCCTCGTGGCCTGGCACGAGGCCGACGAGAGGTAGCTGGTCTACCGTCGAGCCGAAGATCCCGGCCCAGCAATGCTCGATTCGCGCGCCTGCTCCAACGAGCTCGGTGGCGAACCCGGCGAGCTCGGCCTGGATGGCGTCCGTGACCGTCTCCTCGTTCGTAAGCTCGGCCTCGAGGTTCTTGTCCCGCCGGCCGCCGAGGACGAGGCGCCCCTCAGGCGTCTGCTGCCAGTAGTCGAACGAGTGACGAGCGTAGTGCAGTTGCGGGTAGAGCATTCGGGGCAGCGGCTCGGTCGCGATGACTTGGCCGCGCACCGGTTGGATCACGGCGTCGAGTTGCGCCGAGAGCCCTTGTGTGTAGCCGTCGGTCGCGATCACGACCTGCTCGGCGTCGATCTCGTCGAGCGACGCGACCCGGCTCTCCTCGACGATCTCGGCTCCGGCGGCGACCGCATGTGCGGCGAGCCGCCGGACCCAGCGCGCAGGGTGGAGCGAGGCGTCGGTTGGGTGCAGGATCGCGCCGCTGTAGAGCGAGTCGAGGGGAGGCGCGAGCTTGTCCACCCACTCGACGGCGATTCCGTCCTCCCTCAGGGCCTCGAACTCCGCGCGGACGGCCTCCAGCTCCTCGTCGACGGCGAGCTGAATGCTCCCGACACGACGGAACGCATCGCCCGCGAGCTCCTCCATCCGCTCGAGACGGCGCTCGGTGAATCGCCAGAGTGCCGCAGCAGTGTCGCGGCCGAAGCGTTCCCGCGCGGTCCGATACGAGATGGCGAGGCCGTGCATCGCGAACCCGCCGTTTCGGCCGCTCGCGCCCCAGGCGATTCGGCGCGTTTCGAGCAGGCGCACGCGCAGCCCACCCTCAGCGAGCGTGAGCGCACACGAGCAGCCGGTGACACCGCCGCCGATCACGACGACGTCGGGGCGCCCGGCTCGGGACACGCGCGCGAGCGGTTCCGCCGGCTCGGCCAGCCAGTACGACTCGGTCATGTGTCGATGCTAGTTCGCCCGGTACACACCTCCCCCCGCGACCGCGCAGCCGGCGAGCTCGAGCTCGGTGAGCGCAGACGCCAGCGTGCCCGCATCGAGCCCGGTCGCACGCGCGAGCTCGTCGGCGCTCGCCGGGCCGTCGCGCAGCCGAGCGAGCACCGCCTCCGCCGAGGAGCCGAGCTCGACCGGCTCTGCCTCGGCGCCGGTGAGCCCGAAGAGTCTCCAGCACGTCCGATGGTCGCCGTGAGCGGACGACGCGCCGAGCTTGAGCAGGTCGTTCGTGCCGGAAGACAGAGCCGAGGTGATCTCCCCGGGGACCGCGAACACCTCACGGCCCTCCTCGAGCGCGAGGTCGGCCGTGATCAGCGCCCCGCTCCGGTCTCGTGCCTCGACGACGACCGTCGCCGCCGAGAGACCGGCGATGATCCTGTTCCTGGCCGGAAACCGCCACGGTGCGGGCTCTACGCCGGGCGCGTACTCGGAGACGGTCAGGCCGGTGGCGCGGATCCGGGCGGCGAGCTCGCGATGCGCGGCCGGATAGTCGCGGTCGATCCCGCACCCGAGCACGGCGACGGTGGCGCCCCCGGCCTCGAGCGCGCCGCGGTGCGCCTCGCCGTCGACGCCGCGTGCCAGACCGCTCACGACGACGAGCCCTGCACTCCCGAGCTCGCGTCCGAGCATGCGCGCGACCTGGGCGCCGTAGGGCGAGCACGAGCGCGCGCCCACGACGGCGACCGTCGCGCGCAGCAGAACATCCGAGCCGGCCGCGCCGCGAACGAACAGTCCCGGCGGCGGATCGTGGATCGCGTGCAGCAGCGGCGGAAACTCGGGCGCCGAGCGCGCGATCCAGTGCACCCCCGCCTCGCGCAGGCGAGCGAGGTACCCGGTCTCGTCGAAGCGGCGTGCGAACACGCGAAACGCACGCTCGCGCGGCGCGTGCACGACGTGCGAGCCCGTCTCGGCCGCGAAAGCGGCGAGGGCCAGCTCGCTCACGGCGCTCCGAGCTCGGTCGGCGACCGGTACGCGAGAGCCTCGGACAGGTGCTCGGCGCCCACGGCAGGCTCCGCTGCGAGCGCGGCGATCGTCTCGGCCACGCGCCTCGCACGCGCACGCCCGCGCCCGGAGAGCGGCAAGCGTTCGACCGCGCGGTCGAGGAGGTCAGTCGCTTCCTTCGTCCACGCTGCGCGCGCCACGTCGAGCCGCTCTCGGGCCGCGGCCACCCGATGCCGAACGGGATCGGAGGGCTCGGCCGGCGCGGCAGCCAGCTCGACGGCGCGCGGCCGAGGCATCGCGACGACCAGGTCGAACCGGTCGAGGAGCGCGCGCGACAGCTTGTCGCGGAACGCGGACAGCCGCTGCGCCGAGCACTTGCAGTCGGCCGCGGGATCGCCGCGGGCGCCGCACGGACAGAGGTTCATGGCCGCGACGAGTTGGAAGCGAGCCGGGAACACGGCCCGCCCGCCGACGCGCGCGATGCTGACGACGCCGTCCTCGAGCGGTTGCCGCAGCGCCTCGAGCGCGGGCCGCTGGAATTCGGCGAACTCGTCGAGGACGAGCACACCGCGGTGCGCGAGGCTGACCTCGCCCGGCGTCGGCCCGGGCCCGCCTCCGACGAGCGCTGCGACGGAGGCGCTGTAGTGCGGAGAACGGAGCGGACGCGTCGTGACGAGGGGCCGGTCCGCGGCGAGCATCCCGGCGACCGAGTGGATGCGCGTGACCTCGATCGCCTCCGCGGGCGAGAGCGGCGGCAGGATCCCCGGCAGTCTCCGGGCGAGCATCGTCTTGCCCGTGCCCGGTGGGCCCGCGAGCAGGAGGTTGTGCCCACCCGTGGCCGCGATCTCGAGCGCGCGCCGGGCCCGCTCCTGCCCTCTCACGTCGGCGAGATCGAGCAGCGTCGCCTGCGGCTGGCGGCCGTTCCGAGGCACCCAGGGCTCAGGGTCGAGCTCGCCGCGCAGGTAGGCGACCGCGTCCGCGAGGTGCCGCAGGGGCACCGGCTCGATTCCCGCGAGCGCCGCCTCGGGCGAGGAGTGCGCGGCGCAGAGCATGCGCGGCAGGCCTGCCTGGAGCGCAGCCTCCGCGAGCGCGAGCACACCGCCGACCGGTCGCAGCCGACCGTCGAGCGCGAGCTCTCCGACGGCCGCATGCTCGGCCAGGGAGTCCTGCGGGATCTGACCGGACGCGGCCAGGATCGAGAGCGCGATCGGGAGGTCGAACGCCGACCCCTCTTTTCGCAACGCCGCGGGAGCGAGGTTGACCGTGATCCGTCGCAGCGGCCACTCCAGCTCCGCCGAGGCGATCCCGCTTCGGACGCGGTGCTTGGCCTCCTGGCACGCGCGGTCGGCGAGGCCGACGATCGCGAATCCCGGCACGCCGTTTTCCAGATGCGCCTCGACCTCGACACGGCGGGTCTCGAGGCCGACGAGCGCGTGCGTGAGGGTGCGCGCGAGCACCCGCTCCACGGTAGGGTGCCGGGGCTCGCATGTCTGTGACGGAGCTGCGCCGAAAGTGGAAACTCGCGGCAGCCACCCTCGCTGCCGCGGGCCTCGCCGTCACCGCGACCGTTGCGATCGGCGCGTCCACGCCGGTTCCCGTCAAGGCCACCTCACGAAACGAGACCGCGCCCGCCGCAGGCAACGACTGGTTCGCCTGGTCGCGGAGCCGGGGAAACCGCCCGACCCCATTCGACGTCTTCGCGCAACAGACCGGCCACCCGGCGTTCAAGGTCAACCCGAAGGGCACGCAGGCGTTCACCGGCGGGATCGACGGGACGACGCTGGTGTACCAGCTGCTCCGCGGCCGGACCGGCGTCCGCTCCGATCTGCGGCTGTACGACCTCGCGACCCGTCACCAGCTGCCGATGCCTGCCGGCGTCAATTCGTCGAAGTGGGAGTGCTGCGCGACGATCTCGGCCGGCTGGATCCTGTACAGCCGCGGCCAGGCGTACAGCCGCGGCATCCAGCTGATACTCCTGCGGAACCTGACGACGGGCGAGCAGCGCGTGCTCGACGCGATTCACGATCGGAGAGGGCTGACGAGCGCGGGGCAGCTGAACGGGACCTTCGCCGTCTGGCGACGCTGCGACCCGTATCCGAAGTGCGAGATCTTCCGCTACGACCTCGCGAGCGCCTCCACGACGGCGCTGCCCACGGCGCCGGGCAAGCTCGTCTACGCCCCGTCGGTCAACGAGTACGGCACCGTCTACTACGTGCAGAGCGGCCGCGGCTGTGGACGGTCGGTCCAGCTCGTGAAGCAGCCGCTCGACGGCGGCGCGCAGGTGATCGCGTCACTCCCGGCGGGACGCGACGTCGACGTCACCTATGCGCACCACGTGATCACGGACCCTCCAGCGGGCGTGCGCACGACGCGGATCTACTACGACGTGCTGCGGTGCAAGTCGAAGAGGTGGGACATCTACAGCGTCGACGACACCGAGGCGCTGCCGCCGCCCCCTAGCGCGCGACGATCACGTCCTCGAAGAACTCCCCGGCGCGGCGGCCCGTCCGCCGGTTCACGTGCCGCCTGTAGCGGGTCTCGATCGAAAGCCCCGCGCGGTCGAGGATCTCCGGGTAGAGCTCGCGGCGGTCGTTGATCACGATCACGACGGGCGCGCGGGTGCCGAGCGCAGTGCGCGCGTTCGCGAGGACGGCCGCGATCCCGTCGACGTACTCGCCGATCGCCTTCGCGCTCACGCCCTGTTCCGCCGCGCCCAGCTCGAGCTCGCGGCGGTCGTCGAGGCCGAGCAGCTCGTACGCGTAGCGGTGCTGCTCGTGGTAGTCGATCAGCCCGGGGTACGGAGGCGACGTGACGATTCCGTCGAACGGACCGCCCAGCTCCAGCCCACGAGCGTCGCCGTGCAGGACGACCGCTTCGGGCCCTCGCGCGCGCACGCGCGAGAAGGCTCGGATCCGCTCGAGCGTGTCGAGGGCGTAGCGGCGGATGAAGTGCTCCGCGCGCTCGACCGGGCGGCACGTCTTCCGGTGCTTGTGGCACCAGTACTCGCCGACCTGGGGCTCGCGCGGGAAGTCGAGGTCGAAGTGCGTCGTGCGTCTCGCGGAGCGGGCGGCGCGCGCCAGGACGACGCGCATCACGTCACCGTGCTCGTAGTCCTCGATCAGCGAGCGGTAGAAGACGAGCTCGGCCGCGGCTTTCGGCGCGTACCACGCGTCCACGAACGGCATTCGGCCGCGGCGGCCGCGCTCCGTCGAAGGCCTCGAGCCGCCGTAGCGAGTCGCGCAGCTCGCTCTCGAGCGCGAACAGGTTGTACTCGGCCGTCTTCACGCGCATGAGCAGGCAGTTGAAGGCGGCGACGTCGACGCCCGTCGCGTCCCGCCCGCTCTCGAGCGACTGGACGAGCGTCGTGCCGGAGCCCGCGAACGGGTCCAGGACGGTCTTCGCCTGCGGTAGATGCCGCTCGAGCAGCGCCTCGACGAGCTGCGGGACGAACTTCCCCAGGTACGGGTGCAGCCGGTGAACGTGCTTCGTCCGCTCGCGCTCGGGCAGGTCGCGCTCGGACCAGGAGAGGTCGAGATCGAGCTCGCGGTAGAGCGCATCCTGCGTCGGAGCCATCGCTCAGTTCGAGTTCTACGGAGATCCGGAGTCTCCTATTGACTGCCTGGTCACATTTGTTGTTCAGTGTGCACGGGGAGGAGACACGTGCAAGGCGCAAAGCAACCCCGAAGGTTCATACCGCTGCTGTTCCTCTGCCTGGCCGCGATCGCGTTCGCGACCGGAGCCTCTGTGTCGGCCTCGCCGAAGACGCCGCGGACGGACACGTTTCGAGTCGGCATGACCGGTGCGTCGGTGCAGTTCGATCCTGCGCTCGCATACATCACGACCGCCTGGGAAGTCGAGTACGCGACCTGCGCGAAGCTGGTCAACTACCCCGACACCCCGTGGGACGAGCGTGCGGCGTCGCGCCTGAGCCCGGAGATCGCAGCGGCGATGCCGACGGTCTCACCCGACGGGAGGACGTACACGTTCCACATCCGCAACGACTTCCAGTTCTCTCCACCGGACAACAGCTACGTCACCGCTCAGAGCATGAAGTACACCTTCGAGCGAACGCTGAACCACGACATGGCCTCGCCGGCCCAGCAGTTCTTCGGGAACATCGTCGGAGCGACGGAGTACATGAACGGGCAGGCGCCCGAGATCACGGGCATCGTCGCGTCGGGCGACACGCTGACGATCCAATTGATCCAGCCGCAGGGGGACTTCCTCACGTTTGTCGCGATGCCGTTCACCTGCGCAGTGCCGATCGGCCTCCCGCCCGTCGAGCAACTGGGGCCGATCCCCTCGGCCGGCCCCTACTACATCTCGGACAACGTCATCGACCAGCACATGATCGCGAGCCGGAATCCCAACTACCACGGCCCGCGACCCCAACACTTCGACGGGCTCGAGTACGACTTCAACCTGAACGAGGAGACGGCCTACCAACAGGTCCTGTCCGGCGAGCTGGACGAAGGCCCGATTCCGGCCGCGCATGTCCAAGAAGTGGCCGATCTGTACGGCCCGGACAGCCCCGCCGCGGGACGCGGGCTTCAGCAGTTCTTCGCCGAGCCGGTCAACTGCGTCGGTTACATGCCGTTGAACACCGAGCGCCCCACCTTCGCGAACCTGAACATGCGCAAGGCGGTGAACTTCGCGGTCGACCGCACGGCGTACGGGGACCAGGCGGGGCCGTACGCGGCGTCCCCGTTCGACCAGCTGCTCGCGCCGGGCATGCCCGGGTACGAAGACATCAACGTCTATCCCGATCATCCGGACCTCGCGCGGGCGCGCGACCTCGCGGGCTGGCACCCCGGTGACCCTCTGCGGCCGATCACCGTCTACTACCGCTCGGGCTCGCCGGTGAACGAAGCTCAGTATCAGGTCGTCCGTCAGAACCTGATGGACATCGGGTTCGACGTGACCGGCGTGGGATGGGCCGGCGGAGAGATCTACCACCGCATGGGTATCCGCGGCGAGCCATTCGACCTCGGGGTGAGCGGGGGTTGGTGCTCGGACTACAACGACCCGTGGGACTGGATCTTCCTGTACGACGGAACGACGATTCACGACGGTGAGGGCAACCTCAACTACTCCTACTTCAACGATCCCGTCTTCAACGATCGGATGCACGCGGCGAACGAGCTCGTCGGCGATGAGCGCTACGACGCCTTCCAGCAGATCGAGCACGACCTCGTCCGCGATGCCGCGCCGGCCGCGTCCATGCGCACCTACAACAACCGCTACCTCTTCTCGCGGCGGATGGGTTGCTACCACTACACGGCTGCCTACCAGAGCATGGACCTCATCCACCTCTGTGTGCGCCCGGAGATCACCACCGACGACTCGATCGCGTATGAGTCGGATTCTGTCGTCCACATCCCGGTGCGCCTCAGCAGCGAGATGGACAACTCGGTCACGGTCGACTACGCCACTGCCGACGGGACTGCGCACGAGGGGGACGACTACGTCTCGACATCCGGCACGCTCACGTTCGCGCCCCACGAGCGGCTGAAGACCGTCGACGTGACGATCATCTCGGACGGCGTCGCAGAGCCTGACGAGACGTTCTTCCTGAACCTGTCGAACGAGAGCAGCGGGACGATGGTCGACCCGCAGGCCGTGGTCACGATCACGGAAACACCGGCGCCGCCGCCACCTCCACCTCCACCCCCACCGCCGCCACCTCCACCTCCACCTCCTCCACCGCCACCGCCACCTCCGCCTCCACCTCCTCCACCGCCACCGCCACCGCCACCGCCGCCTCCGCCTCCGCCTCCGCCTCCACCGCCGCCCACTAGGTGCAGGGTTCCGCGCGTAATCGGCCTCCGACTCGCAGCTGCAAAGAGCAAGATCCGGCGCGCGCACTGTGGAGTCGGCCGGGTCAGGCGCGTCCGCTCGGGACGAGTCGGCCGAGTCCTCAGGCAGAGCCCGCGCGCCGGAGCCGTCCGCGCCCACGGAGCGAAGGTCAGCCTCGTCGTCGGCCAGCGCTAGAACGCGTCGGCCAGGACCTCGAGCCGGCCGTCCCGCTCGGCTGCGACGTCGAAGCGCACCTCGTGGTCGAGCGCGTCCGGGTTGGCAGCCAGCCACGCCTCGGCCGCTTGTCTGAGGCGGCGCACCTTCTCGGGCGTCACCATCTCGAGCGGGTCGCCCCGATCCGCGCCGCGTTTCGCCTTCACCTCGCAGAAGACGATCAGGCGCCCGCGCTGGAGCACGAGGTCGAGCTCGTAGCCGCCGATCCAGACGTTCGCCGCCAGCGCTCGGAATCCGCGCAGCTTGTAGTGCCTCAGCGCGCGCTTCTCGGCGCGGCTCCCGATCGCCCGAGTGTTAGACGGCCGCGGCGAGCCTGGCGGCGGTTTCTTCTTCACTGAGGTAGCAGAGCGCCTGGAACGACCGGCGGTGGATATGGCACGGGCCGTGCTCGCGGACGAGCTTCGAGTGGCGCGGCGTGATGTAGCCGACATGCGAGGAGAACCCGTAGCGCGGATACAGCGCGTCCATGCGGAGCATCGCCCGGTCGCGGACGACCTTCGCCACGATCGAGGCCGCGGCGATCGCCGCGCTGCGCGCGTCGCCGTCGACGACCGCCACGTGCTCGGGCGCGGACGGCCCGAGACGGAACCCGTCGACGAGGCACGCCTCGGCCGGCGGCGAGAGCGCGTGCAATGCGCGTCGCAGCCCGTTCAGGTTCGAGCGGTGCAGCCCGACGCGGTCGATCTCACCCGGCGAGACAACCTGTACCGAAACACCCGCGGCGCTGGCGAGCACCGCGCGGAACAGCTCCTCCCGGCCCTCGGGCGAGACCTGCTTCGAGTCGTTCAGCTGCGCGAGCGGCCGAACGCGGTGGTCGCGCAGCGAGTCGTAGTCGAGCAGGACGCCGGCGACGACGAGCGGGCCGGCGAGTGAGCCTCGGCCGGCTTCGTCAGCCCCGGCGACGAAGCGAGCGCCGAGCCTTCGGTCGAACCTCAGCAGCCTCTGCCCCGTCTTCGTCTGCAGCTGCCGGCTCTTCTGCTTCGGGCTGAGCGCCGTCAGCTTCTTCGGCAACCGGCCCTTCGGCGACGGGCTCGCCTCCGTCGGCGGGCTCGACCTCGACTGCATCCTCGGCACGCGCCGAGGATACCGCCGCCGCATGATGCACCTCGCGGACGCGCGCCTTCTTCCCCACTTTGGCGCGCAAGTAGTAGAGCTTGGCGCGGTTCACGTCGCCGATCGCCTGCACCTCGATCTTGTCGATCTTCGGCGAGTGGAGCGGGAACGTGCGCTCGACCCCGACCCCGAACGACTGCTTGCGGACGGTGAACGTCTCCCGGACGCCGGCGCCCTGACGCTTGATGACGATGCCCTCGAAGACCTGGACGCGGCGCCGCTGTCCCTCAATCACCTGGAAGTGCACGCGCACGGTGTCGCCGGCCTTGAAGACCGGCACGTCGGATCGCAGCTGGCGCTGCTCGAGTAGCTCGATCGGATTGGTCATGGCAAGGAGGCCCCGGGGGCCTTGGCCAGATGCTAGCCGATGAAACCGCTACTTGAAGCCGATGCGCCCGGGCGGCCAGTAGATCGCAAACACAGGCCCGATCAGGTTCTTCCGCGGAACCGTGCCCCAGCGGCGCGAGTCGCACGAGGACGCGCGGTTGTCGCCGAGCATCAGGTACTGGTCCTTGGGAACGGTCTTCTCCGGAATCGTCTCGGTGTCGCGGCGATCGGCCTTCACGTACGGCTCGTTCAGTCTCTTACCGTTCAGGTAGATGTAGCCGTTCTGCTCGCGCCAGCGGTCTCCGGGGAGCGCGATCAGGCGCTTGACGAAGGTCTCGCCTCCGGTGCCCTGGCCGCCGCTGTTGCACTGGACTTCTGCCTCCGGAGGCGTCTTGAAGACGACGATCTCGCCCCGCTTCGGGTCGCGGAAGTGGTAGATGAAGCGGTTCGCGAGCACGCGGTCCGACCACCGTGACTCGCAGCCGCTCCCGGGCCGCGCGCAGTGCAGGGTCGGTTCCATCGAGGACGACGGGATCCGGTACGGGTTGACGACGTAGGCCTTGATCGCGAGCACGATCGCGATCGCGCCGAGGATTGTGATCGCCCAGTCGATGGCGATCCGCCACTGCCGCGGGAGGCCGTGCGTCAAGAAGTCGATCGGGTTTCTCAGGGCGCGGTCCTTGCGCGGCTTTGCTCTCGTCGCCACTCCTCGATCCTTCCGTGGTCGCCGGAGAGCAGGACCTCCGGCACGGGCCAGCCACGGAACTCGGCCGGCCTCGTGTAGTGGGGGTATTCCAGGCCGCCGTCGAGCTCCGCGGAGAAGCTCTCCTCGACGGCCGACTCCTGGCTCCCGAGCGCCCCGGGCAGCCTGCGCGCGATCGCGTCGATCACGACCATCGCCGGCAGCTCGCCGCCTGACAGCACGTACGGCCCGATCGAGACCGCCTCCGTCGCGAGGTGCTCGACGACGCGCTCGTCGAAGCCCTCGAACCGGGCCGAGAGGAGCGTCAGATGCCTTTCTCCGGCGAGGTCTTCGACCAGCTCCTGGTCGAGCCGGCGTCCCTGGGGGCTCAGGGCGATCACCCTGTGGCCGGTGTCCTCGCCGTAGGCCGCTTGGAGTGCGGCCGCGACGACGTCGACGCGCAGCACCATGCCCGCGCCGCCGCCGTACGGGTCGTCGTCGACCTGGCCGTTCCGGAGCGGCGTCGTGTCGCGGTAGTTGAGCAGCCGGAGCTCGAGCTCGGTGCCGAGCACGGCAGCGAGCGGACGCTGCTCCGTGAGCCAGGCGAACGCATGAGGGACGAGCGTGAAGACATCGATTCGCAGAGCGAAGGAGAGTAGCTATCCGCCTCTGAAGCCGGTTAGGACAACGATTCGACCCGCCGCGAGATCGACCTCCTGCACGCACGCATCGACAAGGGGCAGCGCGAGGCCGCTGTCGAGCTCGAGCACGTCGTTCGCCGGGCCGGACGAGACCTCGGTCACGCGGCCGAGTCTCGCGCCGCCCTCTTCCTCGACCTCGAGGCCGACGAGCTGGAACGCGTAGTACTCGCCCTCTCCCGGCTCGGGCAGTTCGCTCCGCTCGAGCTCGATCGCGTCACCGCGCGCCGCCTCACGGTCGAGCCGGATCACGGGACGGCCTCCGGCGCGCTTCGACTCGACGATCCGCGCCGGCTCGCCGCCGACGAGGAGCGTCGCCCCTTTTGCGAACCGCTCCGGATCCTCGCTCGCCTGCTCGACGACGAAGGCGCCCTCGAGCCCGTGCGGCTTCCCGACCTTCCCGACCTGGACTCTCACGCGAGTGACTCGAAGTGAGCGGTCGCCTCCGCCCGCGACGGTGGGGTCCGGATGTTCTCGGCGACGAACGACTCGGCGTCGGGCCAGCCGGAGGAGAGCATCTCGGACGCCACGCGCTCGACGTCGATCGGCGTGCGACGCAACTCGACGTCGTCGGAGACGAGCGCCCAGAACGCTGCAACGTCGTCCTCGTACGGCCACCCGACCGCTCCGGCGTTCACCCACCGATCGCGCTTGAACTGCATGTGCGTGTGCCCGGCGACGACGAAGCGGTTGTCGACGCCGTCGAGAACCTCCTCGAAGCGTTCCGGCGGCGACGCGTCGGTGAGGATCGGGCGCAAGTCGTCCTGCGGCGAGGCGTGGCAGTAGAGGACGCCGTCCAGGTCGAGGGTCAGCGGCCAGCTCTGCGCCCACGCGAGTGTCTCGTCGTCGAGCTTCGAGCGGGTCCAGTCGTCAGGCTCCCGGTCGCAGTTCCCGCGGACGAAGCTCGCGTCAACCGTGCGGACGAGCGCCGCGGTCTCGGCCGGCTGAGAGCCCAGGAACAGGTCGCCGCCGAAGACGACCGCGTCGACGCCTTCCCGCTCGACGTCGGCGAGCACAGCCTCGAGCGCCGCGGGGACGCCGTGGACGTCGTAGAGCGCCGCGACGCGCACGCGAGCGCTACTCCAGGATCTCGAGCACGACGCGGCGGTGCGACCGTGCCCCGCTCGCGCGGACGATCGCCCGGAGTGCCCGCGCGATCCGGCCCTGGCGGCCGATCACCTTGCCGACGTCGGGCTTCGCCACGCGGAGCTGGAGAATGGTCGCGCCTTCGCGCTCGACCTCCTCGACCTCCACGGCGTCCGGTTCGTCGACGAGCTGCCGCGCGAGGTGCGCGAGCAGCTCAGCCACCGACGTTCGCCTTCTTGAGCAGGCGCGCGACCGTGTTCGACGGCGTCGCGCCCTTCGAGAGCCACTCCTTGACCTTGTCCTCGTCGAAGTCGATCGTCGAGGGGTCGGTCTGTGGGTTGTAGCGGCCCACGATCTCGATGAACTTGCCGTCGCGCGGCGAGCGCGAGTCGGCCACGACCACCCGGTAGACCGGGTTCTTCTTCGACCCGACGCGGGTCAGCCTCATTCGAACTGCCATCTATCTCCTTTGTTGTTGCTGCGCTTGCTGGAGGAGCTCCGGCGGGAGCCCCGGCATTTTGCCTTTCTTCACCTGCTTCATCATCTTCTGCATCTGCTTGCGCGCCGACAGCAGCTGGTTGACCTGCTGGACCGAGGTCCCGCTACCCGCGGCGATCCGCTTGCGGCGTGAGCCATCGATCAGGTGCGGCATGCGCCGTTCCTGGGGCGTCATCGAGAGCACGATTGCTTCGACGCGCCCCATGTCCCGCTCGTTCACGTCGATGCCCTGGAGCTGCTTGCCGACTCCCGGGAGCATCGAGAGCACGCCCTGCAGCGGCCCCATGCGCCGCAGCATCTTGTAGCTGGCGAGGAAATCGTCGAAGGTGAACTCGCCGGCCATGAACTGCTGCTCGAGCCGCGCCTGCTCGTCCTCGTCGGCGGCTGCCTCCGCCTTCTCGATCAGCGTCAGGACGTCGCCCATGCCGAGGATGCGCGAGGCCATGCGGTCTGGATGGAAGTACTCGATCTGGTCGAGCTTCTCCCCGATCGAGGCAAGCTTGATCGGCTTGCCGGTGACCGCCTTGACCGAGAGCGCAGCGCCGCCGCGCGCGTCTCCGTCGAGCTTCGTGAGGACGACGCCGTCGAAGGCGACACGCTCCTGGAACGCCTCCGCGACCGAGACCGCCTCCTGGCCGGTCATCGCGTCGAGCACGAGCAGGACGTTCGTCGGCTTCGCCGCGTCGCGCACAGCGCCGAGCTCTTCCATGAGCGCCTCGTCGATGTGCAGCCGGCCCGCGGTGTCGAGGATGACGACGTCCTTGCCCTGGCTCCGCGCCTGGTCGATTCCCGTGGTCACCGCCTGGACCGGATCGGGCGCCGTGAAGACCGGGATCTGGAGCTCGCGGCCCAGCTGCTCGAGCTGCTCGACGGCTGCCGGGCGAGCGAGGTCGGCGGCGACGAGCGCGGGCGAGTGGCCCTCCTTGCGCAGGAGGAGCGCGAGCTTCGCCGCGGTCGTCGTCTTGCCCGAGCCCTGGAGGCCCGCGAGCAGGATCACCGTCGGAGGACGGCTGGCGAACGCGAGCTTCGAGTCGCCACTGCCCATGAGCGTCGTCAGCTCCTCGTGGACGATGCGCACGACCTCCTGCCCGGGCGTGAGGCTCTTCGTCACGTCGGCGCCGAGCGCCCGCTCGCGCACCCGCGCGACGAAGTCCTTCACGACCTTGAAATTGACGTCGGCCTCGAGCAGCGCGAGGCGGATTTCGCGCATGGCGCGGGAGATCGCGTCCTCGTCGAGCCTGCCCCGGCCGCGGACGTCGTGCAGCGCCTCCTGGAGGCGGTCTGAAAGCGCATCGAACACAGCAGGCCAGTGTACTCGCGGCCCTCTTCTCTCCATACTTGACGAGGACATGGCCGCTTGCCCCCGGTGTGGCGAGGCCAACCCGGATCACGCACGGTTCTGCCTCGCATGCGGCGCCCCCCTGGAGGAGGCTGCTGCGCCGCGCGAGATGCGCAAGACGGTGACCGTCGTCTTCTCGGACGTGATCGACTCGACGCCGCTCGGCGAGGCGCTCGACGCAGAGAGCTACCGGCGGATGCTCTCGCGCTATTTCATCGAGGTCAGCCGCGTTCTCGAGCACCACGGGGGAACGGTCGAGAAGTTCATCGGCGACGCGGTGATGGCTGTCTTCGGGATTCCCGTCGTCCACGAGGACGACGCGCTGCGGGCGGTGCGAGCCGTGACGGAGCTGCGGGAAGCGCTCCATGCGCTGAACGAGGAGCTGCGAGCCGAGTTCGGCATGGAGCTGCGAGTGCGCACCGGAATCAACACGGGCGAAGTCGTGGCGGGCGATCCGGCCGAGGGGCAGGCGTTCGCGACCGGCTCCGCCGTCGCGACGGCACAACGGCTCGAGGCGGCCGCCAGCCCCGGTGAGATCCTGATCGGTGACAGCACCTATCGCCTCGTGCGAGAGGCGGTGCTCGTCGAGCCGCTCGAGCCGCTCCAGTTGAAGGGGAAGTCGCAACCGGTGCGTGCGTGGCGCCTGCTCGGCGTTCTCACCGGCGCGCCTGCCTATGCGAGGCGACTCGACGCGCCGATGGTCGGACGCGAGCAGGAGCTCGATCGTCTGCGCGCCGCGTTCGAGGAGGCGGCTCGGGCGCGCGAGTGCCGCGTGATCAGCGTCATCGGGACGGCTGGGATCGGCAAGTCTCGGCTCGTCAAGGAACTGCTGTCGAGCGTGGACGACGAGGCCTCGGTCCTCGTCGGACGATGTCTTCCCTACGGCAAGGGAATCACGTACTGGCCGCTGCGAGACCTCGTCCGGAGGGCAGCGGGCGAGGTAACCCGCGAAGGGATCGAGAGACTTCTCGACGGCGAGCCCGACGCAAACAAGGTCGCGGCCCGGATCGCGGGCGCAATCGGAATCGCCGGCAGCAAGAGTGGCCCGGAGGAGACGATGTGGGCGGTCCGCCGGCTGCTGGAGCGACTAGCACGCAACCAGCCGGTCGTCATCGCGTTCGACGACCTGCAGTGGGCAGAGCCGACCTTCCTGGATCTCATCGAGTACCTGCTCGGCTGGGTTCGAGACGCGCCGATCCTGATCGTCTGCATGGCTCGCCCCGATCTGCTCGAGCAGCATCCCGGCTGGCTCGGGGCCGCGCCGAGTGCGTCGTCGATCGTGCTCGATCCGCTGTCCGGGCCGGAAGCCGAGGCGCTGCTCGAGGCGCTGCGCGGGGAGACGGAGCTCGCACCGAGCCTCTACACGCAGATCACCGAGGCCGCAGAGGGCAACCCGCTCTACGTCGAGCAGATGCTCGCGATGCTGACGGAGAACGGGTCGGCCTCGCACGATCTCGCGATTCCGCCGACGATCCATGCACTCCTGGCTGCCCGCCTCGACCGCCTCGAGCCCGAGGAGCGGGCCGTGATCGAACGCGCCGCCGTGATTGGCAAGGAGTTCTGGCGGAGTGCGATCGCCGAGCTCACGCCCGAGAAGGAGCGGGGTTCTGCCGGACCGCGCCTCATGACGCTGGCGCGGAAGGAGTTCATCGAGCCCGGTGCCTCGATCTTTCCGGAGGAGGATGGCTTCCGTTTCCGCCACATCTTGATTCGCGACGCCGCGTATCTCGGGATCCCCAAAGAGACAAGAGCACAGCTGCACGAACGCCACGCCGCGTGGCTCGAGCGGACCGCCGGTGAGCGCGCGAGCGAGCTCGACGAGATCATCGGCTACCACCTCGAGCAGGCACATGGCTACCGCGCAGAGCTCGGCCCCGGCGGTGACTCCCCCGAGCTCGCGACGAGAGCTGGGGAGCGACTGGCGGCAGCCGGCCGTCGCGCGATCGTGTCCCGCGGGGACGTTTCTGCAGGCGCTGTGCTCATCTCGCGGGCCGTCGATCTACTCCCGGCCGATCACCTGGAGCGGCCGGCGCTGCTCGTCGACCTCGGGCGGGCGCGCATGCGCACCGGCGACTTCGCGCATGCAGACGAAGCGCTGACCGAGGCGCTCGACGCCGCGACCGCGGCCGGTGACCGCCGGCTCGAGCTGCGCACGACGATCGAGCGGGAGTTCTTCCGCACGTTCACGCAGCCCGAGGGCTCGGCGCTCGATGACTCGTCCGTCGCAGACCAGACGCTTCCCCTGCTCGAGGAGCTCGGGGATGACGAAGGGCTCGCCAAGGCGTGGTTGCTCAAGAGTGAGCCGGCCGTCAACGCCGGCCGGTGGGAAGCGCGCGCGGAGGGGCTCGAGCGAGCGCTCGAGCATGCACGACGCGCGGGCGACACGACCGAGATTGCAGCAATGACGTTCTTCCACACGCAGGCGCTGTACTACGGTCGAACACCGGTCCCCGAGGCACTCGCGCGGTGCGAGCAGTATCTCGCGGAACAGGCGGATGACCGGCTCCTGGAGGCCTCCGTCAGCACCGTTCTCGCGGGCCTGCGCGCGATGCAGGGCGACTTCGACGAGGCCCGGAGCATGTACTCGCAGGCCCGCTCCGTCCACGAAGAGCTCGGCCGGCACTTCCGAGTCGCGACCGTCGCATCGCTGATCGCCGCGGAGATCGAGCAGTTGGCCGATCAGCCGGACGAGGCAGTCGCGATCCTGCGCTGGTCCTTCGACACCGTGCGCCAGATGGGTGCGATGAGCGCCACCGCAACGATCGCCGGCTTCTTCGCCGATGCGCTCAGCGTCGCAGAGAGGAGAGCGGAAGCCCTCGAGATTTCGAGTTTCGCCGAGCAGCACGCTCCGGAAAGCGACGTTGTCGTGCAGGTGCTGTGGCGGATGGCACGGGCTCGCGCGCTCGCTGAGCAGGATCCGACCGCGGCTGACGATCTCGCGCGAGACGCGCTCACGCGTGCCCGCGACACGGACTGGCCGGACCTCCAGGCGCGAGCGTTCGTGTGTCTCGCCGACGTGATCGGGCCCGGAGACGAGCAGACGTCGTTGCTCGCGGGAGCCCGCGAGGCCTGGGAGCGGAAGGGAAACGTGGCGGCCGTGGCTCGGCTGCCCGTTGGTTCCATCCATCCGGCTTAGGATTCGCCGACCCAGCCAAACCGAAGGGAGAGAGCGACCATGGCGAAGACCTATGAAGGACGGCACGAGAACGGCTTCAAGGATGCGACTGCGGCAGCGGTGGAGGACTACCACGCGAAGGAAGGCACGTCGGGAAAGCCCGTGACCCTGCGCGTCGTCGAGATGAGAGTCACGGTGACGAACCCGGTTCGCGACTACCACGTGGTGCTCGCCCCGGGCGGCTAGCCGACAGGCGTACCTCTCGCGCATGAAGGCGCGCCCTCTGCTCCCGGCGTAGGATCGGCCGAACAGGGTCGACGAAAGGAGCAGAAATGTCGATGACCCCGGAAGACGAGCCGATCAAGGGGCACTCGCCTCTCGGATTCAGCCTCGCGGTCAAGGACGCGGTCGAGAGGTACGAAGAGAGGTACGGCAAGCCCACGCACGGCGAATACATCAGGCTCCGTGTCGTGGAGTTCGAAGTCGAGATCGAGAACCCCGTTCGCGACTACATCGTCACCCTCGGGCCGAGCGGTTGACGAACCCGATCGACGTTTAGACTCCGCCGCCCACTAGCGAGGAAGGGAGCGAAGAGATGGCAGCTGTTGCCAAGGTCGTGAGAGTCATCGGCTCGTCACCGGAGAGCTGGGCGAAGGCCGCCGACGCGGCGGTTCAGGAAGCGTCGAAGACGATCCGCGGGATCAGCGGCGCGCACGTCGTCTCCATGAGCGCACAGGTCGAGGACGGTCGGATCAGCCAGTACCGCGCCACGGTCGACATCGCGTTCGGCGTCGAGAGCTAGCTCTCGAGGAGCGCCTGCGCGAACTCTCGGGGATTGAAGGGCCTCAGGTCCTCGATCCCTTCGCCGACGCCCACGAGCTTGACCGGCAATCCGAGCTCGTGGGCGATCGCGAGCGCGACTCCGCCCTTGGCCGAGCCGTCGAGCTTCGTCAGCGCGACGCCGCTGACCGCCACCGACTCGCCGAAGAGCTGCGCCTGGCGGACGCCGTTCTGGCCGGTGGTGGCGTCGACGACGAGGAGCGTCTCGTGCGGCGCGCCCTCGAGACGGCCCTCGATCACGCGGCGGATCTTCGCCAGCTCCTCCATCAGGTTCGTCTGCGTGTGCAGGCGCCCCGCGGTGTCGACGATGACGACGTCTCGGCCGCGCGCCGTGGCGGCGCCGATCGCGTCGTAGGCGACCGCGGCCGGGTCTCCCCCGCGCTCCGAGCCCACGAAGTCCGCGTCGGCGCGCTTCGCCCAGATCTCGAGCTGCTCCTCGGCGGCGGCCCGGAACGTGTCCGCCGCGGCCACGATCACCGAGCGCCCGTGGTCGTTGAGGTGGTAGGCGAGCTTCCCGATCGTCGTCGTCTTCCCCGTGCCGTTGACACCGACGACGAGGAGAACGCTCGGCTGGTCGCGCACCGAGAGCGTCCCCGGCTCCCCGAGCATCGACGACGCTTCCTCGACGAGAGGCTCGGTGAGATCGCCGGCCACGCCGCGCGCCTCGAGCCGCTGGACGAGCTCGGCGGTGGCCGGCACGCCGACGTCGGCCGCGATCAGCGCCTCCTCGAGCCGCTCCCACGCCTGGTCGTCGGTCGGGTCGAAGGCGGCTGCGGCGAGCTGGCCGGCCAGCGCGCGCCGGCTCTTGCCGAGCGAGTCGCGCAGGCGTCCGAAGAAGCTGGGCTCGGCGGCCCGCTCCTCGTCACGCTCCTGGTCCCCGAGAAGGGCGCTCCACGTCGTCACAGCGCGAGAGGCTACGCGGCGACGGCTTCGCGCGGGAGGCGCCGCGACACGATCTGGGAGACGCCGTCGGCGCCCATGGTCACGCCGTAGAGGATGTCCGCGGCCTCCATCGTCTTCTTCTGGTGCGTGATGACGATGAACTGCGCCTCCTCGGAGTAGCGGCGCAGGAGCGCGACGAAGCGGCCGATGTTCGCGTCGTCGAGCGCGGCCTCGACCTCGTCCAGGAGGTAGAACGGGTGCGGCCGGGCGAGGAAGAGCGCGAACAGGAACGAGATCGCGCCGAGTGCCTTCTCGCCGCCCGACAGGAGTGAGAGCCGCGTCACCTTCTTGCCGGCCGGCCGGAGCTCGATCTCGATTCCCGGCTCGATGTCCTCGTCTTCGCCCTCGAGCTCGGGCTCGGTCAGCCGCAAGCGGCCCTCGCCGCCGGGGAAGAGCGTCGCGGCGACTTCCTGGAAGTGGTCGCGGACTGCGGTGAACGTCTCCTCGAAGCGGCGCTCGACGGTGTCCGCGAGCTCGTCTCGCAGCGCCTCGAGCTCCTTCAGGCTCGCCTCGAGGTCGGCCCGCTGGATGCGCAGCTCTTCCAAGCGCTCCTTCTCGCGCTCGTACCCCTCCTTCGCCAGCGGGTTGACGCTGCCGAGCGCCTCGCGGCGGCGTTCCAGCCGGGCGAGTCGCTCTGCGAGCTCATCCGGGTCGTCGCCCTCGGCCGGCTCCGCGCCCGCTTCCTGCATGCGGCGATCGAGCTCCTTGGCCTCCGCGGCGAGCGTGGCGAGCTCGACCTCGATTCCAGAAGAGCGTTCCCCGGCCTCGGAAGCGGCGCGCCTCAGCTCCGCCTCTTTCGCGCCGAGCTCGCGCAACTCTTCGCCCAGCTCCTTCGCGCGCTGCCCCCGCGCGTCCGCGCGCGCATCGAGGCTCGGCTCGAAGCGGGCGGCGAGCCGCACGCACTCGACCAGGACGGCGGTCAGCCGCTCGGCGAGCTCGGCCGGACGCGTATCCGTCGCCGGTGCCTGCGTCATCGCACGCTCGGCCGCTGCCTCGAGCTCCGCGATCTCAGCCTCGAGCGAGCGGCGCCGCGCTTCGAGCTCGAGGAGGACCGCCTCCGCCGCCTCACCCGCGTACCAGAGCTCACCGCGCACAGGGTCGAACGCGAAGCCCTCGCGCGTCACCGACAGCTCGGTCGACCGGAGCAGTTCGTCCTTCTCGACGATCGGCGCCTCCGGCCGCGCACCGCCGATCACCACGCCGAGGTTTCCGAGCCCGGCCGCGCGCGCCTGTTCGAGAAAGTCGAGCGCCGTCTGCGCGTCGTCCGCAACGAGCGCGGCGGCGCGCCAGCCGAGTGCAGCGGCGGCTGCCCGCTCGTCGCCCTGATCGACGTCGAGCGACGAGAGGACGAGCGTCTCTCCACGCTCCGCGAGCGCCCGCGCGGCCGGCGGCAGGCCCTCGAGCTCGGCGAGCGCGCGTTCGAGTGCTCCGAGACGGTCGCGCCCGAGCCGGGCCTCCTCGAGCAGGCGCTCCCGCTCGGCCGACCGTACCCGCGGAGGATTGGCACGAAGCCTTCCGGCGAGAGCTTGCGCGCTCTCGTGCCGGTGGTCGAGCCGCTCGGCCGCGCTCTTGAGCCGGTACCGCGCAGCCGTCGCCTCCTCGCGACCGCCGGCCGCTCCGACGAGCTCGCCCTCCACCCGGTCGCGCTCGCCGAGCAGCGCCTCCAGCTCCTTCCCCGTGCGATTGCGCGCGAGCGTCGCAGCCTCGCGACGCTCCTCCGCGGACGTGCGCCGCTCCTCGACCGCGGCCAGCTCCAGCTGCGCGATCCCCGCCCGCACGGCGCCGATCTCCCCACGCAGCTTCTCGGCCCGCTCAGCAGCCGTGGCCTGGAGCGCGAGGGGTCGCAGCCGCTTCTTGACCTCGCCCTCGAGGTCGCGCGCTCGCTCGACGTCGACTGCGACTCGCGCGAGTTTCAGCTCAGCCCGATGGCGCCGGCGCTTGAAGCGTCCGAGCCCGGCCGCCTCCTCGACGAGCTGGCGCCGCTCCTCCGGCTTCGAGCCGAGGATCTCCTCGACGCGCCCCTGGCTGATGATCGAGCCCATCGAGCCGCCGAGCCCGACGTCCGCGAGCAGCTCGACGAGATCCGTGCGCCGCACCGGCGAGCGGTTGACGAGGTACTGCCCCTCCCCGCCGCGGTGCAGCCGCCGCATGAACGAGACCTCCGCGAACGGCAGCTCAGCGAGCGCGCCGTCCTCGTTGTCGAACAGCAGCTCGACCTCGCAGTAGTCGGCAGGCGCCCGGTCCTTGCCGCCCGCGAAGAGCACGTCGTCGGGCTTCTCCGCCCGCAGCTCGCTCGGTGCCAGGCTGCCGGCGGCCCAGAGCAGCGCATCCGAGATGTTCGACTTCCCGGACCCGTTCGGCCCCACGACGACGGCGACCCCGCGCTCGAGGCGAACCTCGACCGGCTCGGGGAACGACTTGAACCCGCGCAGCTTGATCGCTCGTAGGTGCACGCAGACGGAAGTCTGACCGGGCGCTAGGACGTCAGCGGCGCCGAAAGTACGGGACGCAGAACGTGTTCGAGCAGTGGACGGCTTTCACTCCACCGGTCTCGTTGTGGTACGCGAGCAGCGGGAGCCCGTCGACGCCCTGCGTGATCGCCGTGCCGAAGAGGTTGCCCGTCTGGTCGAGCGTCAGGACCGTGGCCGAGGAGCAGGCGACGTTCGTGCAGTGCGCGACCTTGAGCGGCCCCTGGTTCGTCTGCGGCGTCTCGTACGTGATCACGCCGAGGCCGTCGGAGCCGATCGTGAGCGACGTGAACCCGCCGATGTCGCCGGTGTCGAGCGGCGCCGTCGTCGCGGACGAACAGAGGACGTTCGAGCAGTGCGCGACCTTGAGGCTGCCGGTGTCCCGGTCGAAGTAGCTGATCAGCCCGAGCCCGTCGGAGCCGATTGCGATCGAGCTCCAGTCGCCCCGGTCACCGCTGTCGAGCGCGGCGGTGGTCGCCGCCGTGCACGCGACGTCGGAGCAGTGGGCGACCTTGAGGCCGAAGGTCTCGTAGCTGATCAGCGGAAGCCCGTCCGAGCCGATCGCGACCGAGATCCCGTCCCGGAACGTGTCGCCCTGAGGGTCTATGACCGAAATGGTCGCGTCCGTGCACAGGACGTTCGAGCAGTGCGCGACTTTGGGCAGGAGTCCCTTCGGCTCGAGGAAGCCAATCAGGCCGAGCCCGTCGGAGCCGATCGCAACCGAGGTCGTCTCGAACGCGGAGTTGTCAGGCGCGCCGAGGGTCGAGAGCGTCGCGCTCGTGCACGTCGTGTTCGAGCAGTGCGCGACGTGCAACCCCTCGACCGAGAAGCTCGCGTACGAGATCAGGCCGAGTCCGTCCGCACCGATCGCAACCGACGTGTACAGCTGGCAGGTCGAGCACGTGTCGATCGTGGACGTCGTCGACGAGGTGCAGGCGAGGTCTGAGCAGTGCGCGACGTCGAGCACGCGGCCGCCGTCGTACGTGACCAGCCCGAGACCGTCGGCGCCGATCGTGATCCCACCGAGGTAGCCACCCTGTGCATCGACCGTCGAGGACGTGTGGCCCGGTCTCCCGAGGCCGATGCCCGGCGCGCCCTGCGGACCCGTCGTGCCCTGCGCACCGCGCGGGCCCTGGAAGCCGATCGGCCCGTCCGCTCCCCCGATGCCCTCCTCGCCCTGAGGCCCCTGCGGGCCCGCGGCGCCCTGCGGCCCGCGGAGCCCGCGGAAGCCTCTCGGGCCGCGGCGCCCCCGGAAGCCGCGCGGGCCTCTCGGGCCTCGAACCGTGGGCTGCGCCGCAACGTCCTTGACCGTTTCCTGCGAGGTGCTCGCGCCGGACCCGAGCGGCGTGAAGGCGAGCAGCGCCGTGACGGCGACGAGGCCGAGGAGGGAGGGAAGGCGCTTGTCCATGCGTCAGCGGCCCCTGGTGTAGGGGATGCAGAGGAGGTTCGAGCAGTGCGCGACCCTGAGGCTGTCCGTCGACCCGTCCCAGTAGCCGATCAGCCCGAGGCCGTCCGAGCCCACGGTCACGGTCGTTGCGAAGCCGGTGTCGCCGACGGGATCGACGGTGGTGGCCCCCGACGCGGAGCAGGCGACGTTCGAGCAGTGCGCGACCTTCAGATCGCCGCCGGCCGGGCTTCGATACGCGATCAGCCCGAGGCTGTCGGAGCCGATCGTCGTCGAGACGTCCGCGGCACCCGAGTCGAGGGTCGACGTCGTGGCGCTCGAGCAGGAGGCGTCCTCGCAGTGAGCGACCTTCAGGCCGCCGTTCTCGTACGCGATCAGGCCGAGCCCGTCGCTGCCGGTCGCGATCGACGTCGATGCTCCGACGCCCGTGCCGCTGATCGTCGAGATGGTCGCCGCCGAGCAGGCGACGTTCGAGCAGTGGGCGACCTCGAGCGACTGGCTCTGGTCATCCCGGTAGCTGATCAGGCCGAGCCCGTCCGCCCCGATCGTGATCGAGTCGGAGCTCCCGGCGTTCGGCCCGTCGAGGACGGTCGACGTCGCGGCCGAGCACGCGATGTTCGAGCAGTGCGCGACCTCGAGCCCGGCCGCCGAGCGGCGGCTGATCAGGCCGAGCCCGTCGCTTCCGATCACGAGCGATGCGTCGGAGCCGGCGGCGCCGAGCGACGCCGTCGTCGCCGTGCCGCAAGCGGTGTTCTCGCAGTGGGCGACCCTGAGCAGGAGGTTCGAGAAGTCGACGTAGGCGATCAGGCCCAGGCCGTCCGCCCCGATGGCGATCGAGGAATCGCGCCCGACGTCGCCGGCGCTGTCGATGGCGGTCTTCGTCGCCCTCGTGCAGCGCAGGTCGGCGCAATGGGCCGCCCACAGGCTCTGGAACTCGGGGTCGAAGTAGCTGATCAGGGGCATCCCGTCGGCGCCGATCGTGATCGACGCGTCGGCCGCGGCGGCTCCCGGATCGTCGACGGTCGCCAGGCTGAACCCCGCGTGATCGGAAGCGGACGCGCCGGGCGGTCCCGTCGGCCCGGTCGCGCCCTGGCCACCCGTCGGCCCTTGTGCGCCCATCGGGCCGGTGGCGCCCGTGAAGCCCCTCGCTCCACGAGGGCCGATCGCGCCGACGACCCCCGTCGGCCCGCGAGGCCCCTTGTGCCCGCGCTTGCCCGGGAAGCCGCGCCGCCCGCGGGGGCCTCTCAGCCCCAGCTTGACCGAAGCTGCCTGCGCACTTTGCCGCGTCGAGCTCGCGCCCGCCCCGAGCGGCGTTGCGATCAGGGCGGCGGCGAGAACGGAGAGACCCGTGCACGCGAGGACCACCCCGGGCCTTCTCTCCATGCGCCTACGCTAGCGCGGCTGGCTGTCGGCACCCAGGCCCGCGAGGGCCTCGCGGGCCGCCTCCTGCTCGGCGGCCTTCTTCGAGGCGCCGGTCCCGACGCCGGCCTGCTCGCCGTCGATCATCGCAGCGCAGGTGAAGGTGCGGTCGTGCGGCGGGCCCTCGACGTCCAGCACCGTGTACGTCACCGAACGACCCAGCCGTGCGAGCGCCTCCTGCAGCTCCGTCTTGTGATCGACGTAGGTCGTGAGCGCGTACTCGATCCGCCCCGCGAACGCACCGACGACCGAGTCCTCGACCTGCTCGAATCCGTACTCGAGGAACACGGCTCCGAGCGCCGCCTCGAGCAGCGCCGCGAGCACGTTGCGGTTGCGCGCGAGCCGGTCGAGCTCCTCCTGTGGCACCGACACGGCGCGCTGCGACATGCGCTCGCCGAGCTCGAGCTCCCGCGCCACCACCGCGCAGCTCGCGCGCGAGACCACGTGCGAGCGGATCTTCGCCAGCCGCCCCTCGCTGAAGTCCGGGTAACGCTCGTAGAGCTCGCGCGCGACGGCCAGCTCGAGCACGCTGTCGCCCAGGAACTCGAGCCGCTCGTACGACGAGGCACGGTCGGGCGCCCAGGACGTGTGGGTGAAGACCTTCTCCAGCCGTTCAGCGGGCAGGTCGTCGATCAGGCTCTGGAGCGTTTGCGTTACTGGTGCGACGTGACGTAGTCGACGGCCTGACCGACGGTCTGGATCTTCTGAGCGTCCTCGTCCGAGATCTTGATCCCGAACTGATCCTCGAGCTCCATGATCAGCTCGACGAGGTCGAGGGAGTCCGCTTCGAGGTCCTCCTGAAACGACGCTTCCTCGGTGATCTCGTTCTCGTCGACGCCGAGCTGCTCGCTCAGGACTTCCTTCACACGCTCGTACACTTCCTCGCGCGTAGCGGCCATTTCACCTCGCTTATTGTCGGGTCGCGGTTTCGGGCGGCGCCGATGCTAACACGGCGCCGCGAAGCCTCTCTGCCAGACGTTCGACGACCCTGTGCTCGACACCCCTTGCGGCCAGCCGGATTGCGTTCGCGATCGCGGTCGGCGACGAGCTGCCGTGGGCGATCACGGCCAGCCCGCGCAGGCCCAGGAGATAGGCGCCTCCGTACGTGTCGGGGTCGAGCCGCTCTCGTAGATGGCGCGCCGCCGGCCTGATCAGGAGGCCGCCGACCTTGCCCCGGGTCGAGGAGCGGATCTCGTCGCGGATGCCTTCGAGGATCGTCGAGATCGTGCCTTCCAGGAGCTTGAGGCACACGTTGCCGGTGAACCCATCGCACACGACGACGTCGCCGGCCTTGCGCAGGAGGTGCCGGCTCTCGACGTTGCCGCCGAAGTTGAGGTCGCTGGCGGCGAGCAGCGCGTGCGCCTCGAGCGTGAGCTGGTTCCCCTTCTCCGGCTCCTCGCCGATCGAGAGCAGCCGCACCTCGGGGTTGGCGATCTCGAGCATCTCGTGGGCGAAGATCGAGCCCATCTGGGCGAACTGGAGCAGGTGCTCGGCGCGTGCGTCGGCGTTCGCGCCGGAGTCGAGGAGAACAGACGGGCCGTCGCGAGCCGGGATCACGACTGCGATCGCGGGCCGATCGACCTCGGGCAGGCGCCGGATGTGGAACAGGCCCGCCGCGAGGGTCGCGCCCGTGTTTCCGGCGGACACGACGGCGTCCGCGTCGCCCTGGCCGACCGCGCGACACGCGAGGACGAGCGAGCTCTGCGGTTTTGCGCGCACGGCCTCGACCGGCTTCTCGTGCATCTCGATCGTCTCGGCCGCCTCGACGAGCTCGAGGCCCTGCGTGTCGAGGCCCCGCGGTCCGTAGAGCACCGGCACGACGGTGTCGGAAGCGGCCTCGAGCGCGCCCGCGATGACCTCGTCGGGCCCGTTGTCGCCGCCCATGGCATCGACAGCGACGCGGACGGTCTCAGTCAAGTCGCTACGGAGCCGGAGTTCGGAGCGGCTCGACCTCGCGCCCCCGATACGTCTTGCAGGTCGGGCACACGCGATGCGGCAGCTTCGGCTGGTGGCAGACGGGGCACTCGTTGACCCGCGGTGCTTGCAGGCGATGCGTCGCCCTCCGCTTGTCGCGGCGGGTCGAGGTCTGTCTGCGCTTCGGAACTGCCATGGCGGCCGAGCAGTATAGCCGCAGGCCGCTTTCCTCCACCGTTCAGGGTTTACCGAGGCTTTGCCTTTGCGTAGCCCGGCCTTGGGGCGTCGTCGGGAACACTCGGATCAGACAACGACGACGAACTCGGAAGGAAGTGACGACCATGACCAAGGCAGCCATCATCATCAGCGCGATTCTCGTCTTCGCCGGGATCGCGGCCGCCGGAACGCTCTCGAGCAGCGGGGGCAGCAACTCGCCGACGATCGGGACCTCCACGGTTTCCACCACGACGAGCGACGACGTTCGGCAGGAGGACCGCCGGGCCAACGACGCGGGCGAGGACCTGCGCGGCCCGTGCGACGAGGCCGAGCACGCGAACGATCAGCGGTGCACCGGCGCGAGCGCCGGCGTGGACACCCGAGGCGCCGACGACGGCGTCAATGACAACGGCCATCACGCTCAGAACAGCGGCCACGGCGCCGAGCCAGGTGACGACAACGGAAGCTCCGGCCACGGCGGAGGCAACTCCGGTCACGGCGGAGGCAGCGACGACTAGGGACTTCCCCCTCCCAGGCTCGTCGGCGGCCCCGGGCAACCGGGGCCGCTTCGCGCTCGCGGAAAGCGGGCAGAATCTCCCTGTGCAGCGAAAACGCACGGTCCTACTTGTCGAAGACGAGCCGTCGATCGCGGAGCCGCTCGCCGAGTCGATCGCCCGTGAGGGCTTCGAGACGAAGGTCGCCGGAACGGTCGCGGAGGCGCTCGCGCTCGCGGCCCAGCTCGAGCCCGACCTCGTCCTGCTCGACGTGATGCTCCCCGACGGGTCCGGCCTGGACGTCTGCCGGGAGCTCCGGCAGCGCTCCCAGGTGCCGATCATCATGCTGACGGCCCGCGGCGAGGAGTCGGACCGAATCGTCGGCCTCGAGCTCGGCGCCGACGACTACGTGGTCAAGCCGTTCAGTGCGCGCGAGGTCGTCGCGCGCATCAGAGCCGTTCTGCGGCGCACCGATTCGCCGACCCGGCCCGAGGTCAAGCCGATCGAGATCGGTGAGCTCCGCCTCGACCCGGCCAAGCGCGAGGTGACGAAGGACGGCGAGGTGCTCGAGCTGAGCCGGAAGGAGTTCGAGCTCCTCCAGCTGCTGATGCAGAACGCCGGCTCGGTCGTCACGCGCGAGCAGGCGTTCGAGGACGTGTGGGACACGAACTGGTTCGGCTCCACGAAGACGCTCGACGTCCACGTTAGCGGGCTGCGACGCAAGCTGGGCGACGACTCGAGCGAGCCGCGGTTCATCCACACCGTGCGCGGCGTCGGCTTCCGGTTCGCCTCGCCCGACGAGCTGTGAGCCTCCGGCTCAGGCTGCTCCTGGCCTTCGCGTACGGCTTCCTGCTGATCGTGATCGCGCTCGAGGTCCCGCTCGCGCTGAACCTCAGGCGCCGCGTCGACGCCGAGGTCCGGAACGACGCCGCCGGGCAGGCGCACATCGTCGCCGCGCAGGCGTCGGGCTCGATGGGCCGTCCCTTGCAGCTCCGCAGCATCGCGAATCAGGCCGCGTCCCAGCTCGGCGCGCGCGTGATCGTCGTCGGCCCGGGCGGGATGCTGCGCGCGGACTCCGCCGGAAGCCCACCGCGGTCGTTCGCGAGCAGGCCGGAGATCCAGATCGCGCTCACGGGCAGGACCGCGCAGGGCACGCGGCATAGCGACACGCTCGGCCAAGACCTGCTCTACAGCGCGGTTCCGGTCACCAACGGCGGGCAGATCGCCGGCGCCGTCCGTGTGACACAGAGCGTGAGCGCCGTGCATTCGCGCGTCCGCCGGAGCGTGCTCGCCCTCGCCGCGATCGGGGCCGCGGCGCTCGGGCTCGGCCTCGTGCTCGCCTGGTTCCTCGCCGACTCGCTCTCACGGCCGCTGCGCAAGCTCGCCGCGACAGCCAGACGGGTCGAGGAGGGCGACCTCGACGCACGGGCCGAGGTCACCGGTGCGACCGAGCAGCGCGAGGTGACGATCGCGTTCAACGACATGACCGACCGGATCGGAACCGTCCTCGCGGCCCAGCGCGAGTTCGTGTCGAACGCGTCGCATCAGCTGAGGACGCCGCTGACCGGGCTCCGGCTGCGCCTGGAGTCGGCGGCCGCGAAGGCCGACAGCCACGAGCTCGAGCGCGAGCTCAACGCCGCGGAGCAGGAGGTCGATCGGCTCGCCCGCCTGCTGAACACCCTGCTCATGCTCGCCCGTGAAGGGCAGACCCGCGTCGCGGGCAGGCTCGTCTCGCTCGGCCTCGCCTCCAAGCACGCGCACGAGCGCTGGGAGGCCCGCTCCGAGCAGCTCGGCCAGCGACTCGTGCTCGAGCCGGGCGAGGACGTCGTCGTCCTCGCGGTCGAGGAGGACCTCGCGATCATCCTCGACAACCTGATCGAGAACGCGCTCCACTACTCGCCCGAAGGGAGCACGGTCACGATCGACTTCGGTCGCGACGGCGCCGACGCGTACCTCGCGGTGCTCGACGACGGGCCCGGGGTCGCCCCCGGCGAGGAGGAGGCCGTGTTCGAGCGCTTCCGGCGGGGCAGCGCGAGCAAGAGCTCCTCGGGCACGGGGCTCGGGCTTGCGATCGTCCAGACGCTCGCGCAGCGCTGGGGCGGGCAGGCGAGCCTGAGCGCGAGGCCCGAAGGCGGGACACGGGCCGAGATCAGGCTTCCGGCCGGCGATGCTTTACCAACACCTAACCCTGACTTGGGCGAACCGATAGGCGCCCCTTCCTAGACTGGGTGACGCAGATGCGCACGATGCTCACAGTTCTCACAGTCGCCCTGATCGGCCTGTTCGGCGCCGCGTCGCTCGGCTATGCCGCGTACGTGGTCTCGCGCGATCAAGTCGGCCTGCCAGTGACGAAGCTCAAGACGCCACCCGGCTCGCTCGCCCCCACGCCGGCGAAGACGACGAAGCAGCCGACGACGAAACGCAAGCGCGTCGTCCCACCGCCGCCGCCTCCTCCGCCTCCGAGCACGACGACCCGGGAGCCGGGAGACGACCACGGCGGCGGTTCCCGCGGCGGCTCAGGCGGCTCCGGCCGCGGCGGCCGAGACGACTAGACCTTCTTTTAGAGCCTGTCCTTCAGCTCGCTGAGCGCGGCCCAGCGCGAGTCGAGCTCCTCGTCGTCGTGGCCGTGCGGATCGATGTTCAGATCGCGGCCGCACACCGGGCAGAGCCCAGCGCAGTCGATGCGGCACAGGATCTTGTCCGGCAGCTCGAGCACGAGCGCGTCGCGGGCCCAGGCCGAGAGGTCGAGCCGGTCGTCGGCGACGTACGGCGTGCGCAGCTCGTCGGTCTCGGGGTTGGTCGCCTGGTACTCGCGCGCCGAGACGTCGATGTCGACGACTGCGTCCGCCAGGCACCGGTAGCAGGGCCCGTGCAGACGAGTCTTGTAGCGGAGCGCGAACACCGTTCCCGACTGCGCGCGGGTGACGACGAGCTCCGCCTGCACCTTTTGCGGGACCGGGAGGTAGCGCTGGCCGCCGAGCGAGATCGGCTCGAGCTCGATCTCCTTCGGCTCGCGGTGCTCCTCGCCCGGCCTCAGCCGCAGGGAGCGCAAGCTGAAGCTAGTCATGGCAAGCAGCGTAGCGCCGGACCTCGTTCCCGAAGCGGAGGCGAAGCCGACCGCGCCCGCTCCTATGGCCACTCAATTAATAAGGCGGTTCTTCGTTGTCGGAGCCGGGGGCGCCG
This sequence comes from uncultured Actinomycetes bacterium, assembly GCA_963850415.1. Lineage (GTDB taxonomy): Bacteria > Actinomycetota > Thermoleophilia > Gaiellales > Gaiellaceae > VAXT01. Next base: position 158,252 of record CAWKLE010000002.1, on the reverse strand, counting down.
ACGCCGGCGACCACCGTCTCCTGCGAGCGCTCGTGCAGCCGCTCGCGGCCCCGCTTCACCGCACCGAGGAACTTGTCGAGATTGACCTCGAGCGTGGACAGGATCGAGTCGGCCCAGTCCTCCATCTCGAGCCGCGTTTCCCGCGCCTGGCGCCGCGCGTCGTCGAGGATGTCCTGGGCCTGCCGCTCGGCGAGCTTGACGATCTCGGTCTGCGACGCCTCTCGCGTCGCCTGCTCGCGGGCCTCGCCCAGGAGACGGTCGCACTCCCGCTTCGCCTCGGCGAGCATCTCCTGACGCTCCTTGACGATCCAGCGCGCCTGCTTGATCTCCTCGGGGATCGTGGCCCGCATCTGGTCGAGGATCTCGTAGATCTCCTCACGGTCGATCCGGACCTGATCGGTCAGAGGAACGGCCTTCGCGTTGTGGACGAGGTCGTCGAGCTTGTCGATCAGAACGAGGACGTCCATGGCTCCAGTCTAATGGCTCGGTCCGGAAGAACGGCTACTCGAACGGATCGGGGAGCCAGACGACCTGGCGCTCGCTCGCATACGCGGGGCCCACCGGATGGGGGTCGGTGCCATTCGCGAAGGCGAGGTAGGAGCGCTCGGGGCACATGTTCCGCGCGCACTTCTCGGTGCGCATGAAGGCGATCATCTGGCCGTCGCGCGACCAGGCCGGTGAGTGGCCGTTCGGGATCAGCTGGTGCGCGTCGGTGCCGTCGGAGTCGGCCGTCCAGATCGAGCCGTTGTGGACGTAGACGAGATGCTTCCCGTCGGGCGACCAGTCCGGCGAGTCGCCCGGGAGGAGCGTGTGCGCGTCGTCGCCGTTCGGACGGACGAGCGAGATCTGGCCCTCGAGCGTCTGCTCGGACCAGTTCTGGACGTACGCGAGCCAGTCGCCCGTCGGCGACCAGACGACGTCGGAGACGTTGCGAGTGTTCGTCTCCTGCTCGGCGTCCGAGGCCGTGGTCGACGTGACCCAGATGTCGTAGTTGCCGTCGTTCCTCGGCGAGTGCAGGAACGCGATCTTCGTTCCGTCGGGCGAGAGGCTCGGCGCGCTGTTCGCCCCGAGCGGAACAGGGACGTTGACCGGGCTCGTGCCGTCGACGCCGGACACGATGATCGCGTTGCCGCCCTTCGTGTCCCAGGCGAGCTTGTCGCCGTTCCGGGACACGCTGACCGTGTCGAACACGTTCTGGAGGCACATCACCTTCTGATCGCTGGCGTCGAAGAACATGTGCCTGAGGCCGCAGCCCTCGCGGACCGCGATCCGACCCGGGTAGCGCGGCTTGTGCGGCCCGTCGTCGCGCGTGAACGCATAGCCGAGCGCGGCCACGACGGCCGCCAGGACGACGAGCCCGGCGACGATGACGAGGATGCGTGCCCGGCGGCTCATTCCTGCGGCGACACGGGCGCGCCGGGCTTGCCCGAGGGGAACATCTCCTTGAAGCGGCGCGCGACCGGCTCGGGCACGAGCTCGTCGACGTTGCCGCCGAACGACGCGACCTCCTTGACGCCGCTCGAGGAGACGAAGCTGTACTGCGGATTCGACATCAGGTACACGGTCTCCACGTCCGGAGCGAGCGTGCGGTTCAGGTGGTTCATCTGGAACTCCCACTCGAAGTCCGAGATCACGCGCAGGCCCTTGACCATCGTCCTGGAGCCCCAGCGCCTCGCGAACTCGACGACGAGCTCGGAGAAGACGTCGACCTCGACGTTGTCCTGGTCGCGCAGCGCCTCCTCGAGGAAGGCGACGCGCTCCTCGACCGAGAACATCGTCTGCTTGTGGCTCGGCTCGCGGACGACCCCGACCACGACTCGGTCGAAGATGATCGCGGCGCGGCGGATGATGTCCAGGTGGCCGAGCGTGACCGGGTCGTAGCTGCCCGGGCAGATTGCAGTCCGCAGATCGTTGGTGCTCATTCGAAGAGTGTGAGCCGCGCCGAGCCGTACGTGCGGCTCGTCCGCTGCGACGAGCGGCAACTCGGGCTCCGTGCGCTTGTCGGTCTCGACCACGATGAGGCCGTCCTGAGCGAGAAGCGCAGGCAGGTACGCGGCGAGTGTCGGCTGGAGGGAGTCGAACATCCGGTAGGGCGGGTCGACGAGCATGAGATCGTAGCGACTGCCCGCAGCCGCTTCGGCCGCTAGTGCGCGCCGCGCATCGGACTTGACGATCCGGGCCCCGGTCAGGTCGAGCTTGTCCAGGTTGCGCTCGATCGCGCGCTGCGCGTCGCGGTCCGACTCGACGAAGACCGCGGTCGCGGCGCCGCGGGAGAGCGCCTCGAGACCCATCGCCCCGGAGCCCGCGAACAGGTCGAGGACGGCCATCTCGTCGACGGGCCCGATCAGGTTGAAGGCCGCCTCGCGCACGCGGTCGCCCGTCGGACGCGTCTCTCCCTTGGGCGCGAAGATCCGCGCTCCCTTGCGGCTACCCGCGATGATCCGCACGGATCAGACGGCTGGTGATCGACCACGCCGACCACGCGAGCGCGCACATCGTGAACGTGACGGCGAGGTGGAAGCCGACGAGCCCTCGGTTGGCCACGAGGTCGGACGCAACCGCTCCCAGGCCACCGACGAGGCCCACGACCAGCGGCCAGAGCGAGCGCAATTCTCGCACGGCCGCGACCACGCCCGAGGCGATCGCGGCGACCATTGCGGCCGGGAAGTAGATCAACAGGAGCGCGCCAAGGATCAGGCCGAGCACGACCGCGGTCACCCAGTCACGCGTCCTCATCAGGCCTGGACGTCCTGGCCGGCAAAGACCCGCTCGACCTCGTCGTTCAGCGGGCCCTCGTAGTCGACGAGCGTGTCGGCGACCTCCCGCGCGCGCTCGAGCAGCTTGCGGTCCGAGCGAAGGCGTGTGAACCGGAGATCCGAGTAGCCCGCCTGCCGCTTGCCGAGGAGCTGGCCCTCGCCGCGGATCTCGAGATCCTTGTCGGCGAGCTCGAAGCCGTCGGTCGTCGAGACGAGCGCCTCGAGCCGCGCCAGCGCGGAATCGGTCAGTTCCTCCTTCGCGCGCGACACGAGCAGGCAGTACGACTGCTCGGCTCCGCGACCGACGCGCCCGCGGAGCTGGTGCAGCTGCGCGAGCCCGAAGCGGTCGGCTTCCTGGACGATCATGATCGTCGCGTTCGGGACGTCGACGCCGACCTCGATCACGGTCGTCGCCACGAGCACGTCGAGCTCACGCGCCTTGAACTGCGCCATCAGCTCGCGGCGCTCCGCGGGTCGCAGCCGCCCGTGCATGAGCCCGACGCGGTAGCCCTTCAGCTCGCCCTTGCGCAGCCGCTCGGCCTCGCGCTCGGCTGCTCGGGCGACCGACGTCTCCGACTCCTCGATCAGCGGGCAGACGACGTACGCCTGGCGGCCGGCGTCGAGGTGCTTGCGCAGGCGTCGGTACGCCTCGCTCGAGCGGTCCTCGGTGACCCACGCGGTCTTGACCGGCTTCCGGTTCGCCGGCGGCTTCGCGATCTCGCTCACCTGGAGGTCTCCGTAGACGGTGAGGGCGAGCGTGCGCGGGATAGGCGTCGCGGTCATGTGCAGGACGTGTGGCGTACGGCCACCGGTGATCGCACGGCGCTGCTCGACGCCGAAACGATGCTGCTCGTCGACGACGGCAACGGCGACCTCGCTCAGGTCGACGCCTTCCTGGATCAGCGCGTGCGTGCCGACGAGGATCTGCGCCGAGCCCGGATCGTCCTTCACCGAACGCGTGAGGAGCGCGACCTCGACGCCGAGCTCGCGGCACGGCTCCTCCAGCGTCAGGAAGTGCTGCTCGGCGAGCGTCTCGGTCGGGGCCATGAGCGCGCCTTTGCGGCCCGACTCGACCGCCCGTAGGAGCGCGTACAGCGCGACGACGGTCTTGCCCGAGCCGACCTCTCCCTGGAGCAGGCGCTCCATCGGCGTCGATCGGGCGAGGTCGGCGTCGATCTCCTCGATCGCGCGTTCCTGGTGCGCGTCAGGCTGAACGGGAGCAGCTCGCGGTAGCGCGCGGTCAGCTCGCCCGGCTCGCCGAGCGCCGGAGCCTCGTCGCGCTCGCGCCCCCGGCGCCTGCGGGCGAGCCCGACCTGGAGCACGAGCAGCTCCTCGAACGCGAGCCTCCTGCGACCGAGCTCCGCGTCCTCCGGAGTGCGCGGGACGTGCAGCGCCGTGAGCGCGTCGGCTCGGAGCGGCAGCTCGTCGGCGACTCCGGCCGGGACGGGATCCGGAAAGTCGCGCGCCTGGGGCAGCGCGAGCCCGATCACCTCGCGCAGCTTCTTGACCGTCAGATCCTCCGTCGCGGGATAGACGGGCGCGAAGTCGGCCGTCGCGGAAGCGCCGTTCAGGTCGTACGAGCGGACGTTGAACTCGTTCCGCCGCAGGTGGCCGCGCAGCCGGACATGCGTGCCCGGCTTGAGCTTGTCCGCGAGCCAGGCCTGATTGAACCAGACCGCCGTGATCTGACCGCTGTCGTCGGCGATGCGCGCCTGGACGATCGCCAGGCGTCGCCGCGGTCGCCGAACGGTCGTCCGAACGACCTCGCCCGAGATCGCGACCTCCTGCTCGCCGGCGAGCAGGTCGGCGATCCGCACCTCCTCGGCCGCGGCTTCGTAGCGGTGCGGGCGGTGCTCGAGCAGGTCGGCGATCGTCCCGAGCCCGAGCTTGCCCAGCCGCTTGGTGACCGCCGGCCCGACGCCCGCGAGGACGTCGACGCTCCGCGACAACCGCTCGGGCCGCGGAAAGCCGCGCGGCCGCGGCCACGCGTGCGGTTCGGAGATCTCGGAGAATGCCGTCGGTGCGATGCGGCCGAGTATAGGACCGGCCCGCGCTAGCCCTCGGCCGCGACTTCCTTCGGCGAATCCCGGCGCTCGACGAACGTGACGCCGAGCCGATGGATGCGCTGGCCTTCGACCTCGAGCACGTCGAAGCGGAGCCCGTCGTAGTCGACCGAGTCCCCGGGCTCGGCCGCGCGCCCGAGGAGACCGAAGACGAAGCCGCCCATCGAGTGGTAGTCCTCGATCGGGATCCGCGTCGCGAACTGCTCGTTGAAGTCGTCGATCGGGAACGTGCCGTCGATCCGGATCGTGTCGTCGTCGATGCGCTCGATCGACTCGTCCGGCAGGTCGAACTCGTCCTCGATCTCGCCGACGATTTCCTCGAGCAGGTCCTCGAGGGTGACGATCCCCTCCATCGCGCCGTACTCGTCGACGACGATCGCCATGTGCTGGTTCGTGCGCCGAAACTCGCTCAGCATCGCGGCGAGGTCCTTCGTCTCCGGGACGAAGTGCGCGGGCCGGACGAGATCCGCGACCTCGACGTTGGCGATCCCGCGGTCGACGAGCGCGGAGAACAGGTCGCGCACGTGGAGGATGCCGAGCACGGTGTCTGGCGACTCGCGGTAGACCGGGTAGCGCGTGTACGGCGAGTCGATCACGGCCGCGAGGCACTCCTCGGGCGGCAGGTCGACGGACAGCGCGACGACCGTGGGCCGCGGGACCATCACGGCCGAGACCTCCTTGTCCGCGAAGTCGAACACCTTGTAGAGCATCTCCTGCTCCTGCTGCTCGATCTCGCCCTCCTGGGTCGAGCGCGAGAGCAGCATCTTCAGCTCGGCCTCGGAGTGGACGCCGCGCTCCTCGCCGGGCGGCTCGAGGCCGAGCAGGCGGAGCGCGCCGTCCGAGGATGTCTGGAGCACCCAGATCAACGGCTTGAACACGAAGAAGAACGCGCGGACCGGGCTCGAGACCGTGAGCGCCGTCGTCTCCGGGTGGCCGAGCGCGATGCCCTTCGGAATCAGCTCGCCGATGACTACGTGGAGGTACGTGATCAGCAGGAACGCGAGGAGGATGGAGACGATCGTCGCCGGGATCGGGTCGAGGATGTGCGCGAACACGGGCTCGCCCAGGGCACCGATGGCCAGGCTCGTGAGCGTGACGCCGAGCTGCATCGCGGCGATGAAGCGGTTCGGGTTCGACGTGATGCGCAGGACGGCGCGTGCGCGTCGGTTGCCCTGGTCGCGGAGCTCGGTGATGCGCGTTCGGCGCGCCGTGACGAGGCCGTATTCGGCCGCGACGAAGAACGCGTTCAGCAGGAGCAGCGCGGCGACCGCGAGTAGCTCGAGAGGAACCGTCACGCCCCGCTCACCGGGGCGACGGTACTAGGCGGATGGTCGTCGTCGTCCAACGGCGATCGATCTGAGTGTAGCCGAGGAATCGGCGCCCACACCCCCACCCTGGGAGGGGATGAGGTTCCACCCGCCACCCGCGGTGAGCGTATCGGGGAAGTGGTGACCCGTCTGCGCCAAAGGAGTGACGACTCGCGCATAACGAACATATGTTCGTATAATGCGCTGCATGGCTCCCGAGTACCGCGAAGAGCCGTGCCGCAGCGCACTGAACCGCGTCCGGGGAATGATGTTCGACTGGTCGCTCAACCCGTACATGGGCTGCGTCCACCGCTGCACCTTCTGTTACGTCCGCGCCTTCGAGCGGCGCGCCGACAGGCCCGCGGACGACCGCTACGGCACGTCGATCCGCGTCAAGGTCAATGTTGCCGATGTCCTCCGACGCGAGCTCGCCCGCCCCACCTGGGCGCGCGAGTGCGTCGCGATCGGCGCCGCCACCGACCCGTACCAGCCGGCAGAGGGCCGCTACCGCCTCACCCGCGCGTGCATCGAGGCCCTCGCCGAGGCGCGCACCCCGTTCGGCATCATCACGCGCGGCCCGATGATCGTCCGCGACATCGACGTGCTCACCGAGGCTGCGCGCCGCGCGAGCGTCTCGGTCACGTTCTCGATCCCGACCCTCGACGAAGACGTCTGGCGCAAGACCGAGCCGTCGACCGCCCATCCGCGCCAGCGCCTCCGTGCGGTCGCTCGGCTCGTCGACGCGGGAATCAAGACCGGGATCGGCATGGCCCCCATCCTCCCGGGCATCAGCGACAGCCCGGCTCAGATGGAGGACGTCGTTCGCGCCGCGAGGGAGGCCGGTGCCTGCGGCGTCTGGGCCAACCTGCTGTTCCTGCGCCCCGGCACCCGCGAGCACTTCCTCAAGTCGCTCTCAGAAGACTTTCCGGATCAGTTGTCGGTCTACGAGCGGCTGTACGCGCGCCGCGCGTATCTCGGCTCCGAACACGCGAAGCCGGTCCGCGCACGAGTCGCCCAGTTGGCTCGCAGCCACGGCATCCGCGACCGGCGTCGAGCACCGCTCAACGGGGAACAGGGGCCCGAGCAGCTCGCCCTCGCCCTGTAGCCACCACCTCCGGCGCGGGAAACCCGCAACTGGCTCGGTGACGGTCCGGATGCCGGAGCAGCACTGCGGCTCGAGTCTGGTGGACGGATTGATGTCGACGGTAGTGCTTCCCCGAGGGCGCAAGACGGCTTTCGTCAGTGAGGAGACCCAGAATGACGCGACTCTCGAGCAAACGCACCCCGGTTGATCCCAAGGCGAGCAAGGCGTACCGCGGACGGTTCGTGCTTGCCCTCATAGTGACGCTGACGCTCGTCGGCCTCGCGGCCGGCAGCGCCGGAGGAGCCGGAATGCTGCCCGTGCTGTGGACCGCGGGTGGTCTCGACCCGGGCGCGACCGGAGCGGGCCAGGCGGGCCCACTGACCTCCGACGCCGCGAACAACGTTGCCGTCGTGTCGGGGCCGGCAGCCGGCCGTGAGCTCGCGGTCTCCTCCTACACGCCGACCGGAGCCCTCCGGTGGCGCCGCACGATCAGCCCGACCTCCGGAACGTTCCAGGCGGACTGGATCGTGGCAGCGCCCAACCGTGATCTCGTGGCCGTCGGTCACAACGTCACCTCCAGAGGCAATCCGATCGCGATCACGCTCGTTCGGTACGCCTCCGACGGAACGCTTCTCTGGCGGAACGACCTGGCAGTGACGCGCCCATCCGTCGCGCGTCTGCTCGTCGATGCGGGCGGCAACGCCTACCTGGCGTTCAGCTCCGTGGGCGACGGCCAGGACATCCACGTGCACAAGTACAGCCCCAGCGGGGTGCTGAGCTGGTCGCAGGTGGTCTCGACCGGTTCCTTCGCCAACGACATCGCCACCTCCTTGGCGTTGAGCACCGACGAGACAGATGTCGTGGTCACCGGAGACGTCGCGGGCGGAGCGGAGTGGATCACGGCTGCCTTCAACGCCGCTTCGGGCGCCCGGCGCTGGCTCACGGTGGCATCCGAGGGCACCGCCGCGCGCGACGTCGTCGTGGACGCCTCCCGCGTGTACGTGGCCGGCCAGGGCAATGTCGGGATCACCGCCTTCCTCACCGTCGTCGCCTACGACCGGGCGACCGGGGCACGGCTCTGGCGCACGGACAGGAAGCCGGCCGACGCCACGGGGGCCGCCGGTCTCCGGATGGCTCGTGCTGCCAACGGAAGCCTGGTCGTCACCGGACAGGCCTCACGCGGGTTCCTCGACTGGTACACGGTCGCTCTCCAGGCGACCGGCGTCGTTCGCTGGGAGGCCGTTCGGGACGGCGGATTGAACACCGACGAGATTCCGCGCGGCCTGCTGGTGTTGGCAGACGGCACCACCGTCGTCACCGGCCGCGGTGGCCCCAACCTGCCGGGCGGGTTCATCCCCGGTGTCACGGCGGGATACAGCGCGAACGGGACCTTGCGCTGGGAGGCGTTCTCGAGAATGGAGACGGTGTGGGCGATCGGCCTCACGAGCGGCGACGTTTGCGCCTCGGGAGGCTACGACGCGCTGATCACTTGCTGGCGCGTGCCCCGGCTGAACTCCTAGGGAGGGCCAGAGGATCAGCGGTCGCTCATCGCCGGGCGACGACGTGGAAGACGTGCCAGTGCTTGGCGTCGCCGAGCGCGGTCTTCCCGTCTTCGTCGATCTCGAGGAACTGCTCCACGGCGAGCCCGCGCAGCAGTTCCTCGGCCTCCGCACGGGTCTGAAACGACATTTCGGGTCTCGCAGCCCAGCTGTCGCGGTCGCCGAAGAGCTGCCCGCTCAAGCGCCCTCCACTTTCCAGCGACGCGACGATCCTCCGCCAGACGTCCCCAAACTGCCCGGGTGGGCAGAAGGGGAGCGCGAAGCTCGAGTTGACGAGGCTCGCGCGGGGGAGCGCCGCGTCCTGGAACCGTGCGACCTGCGTCTCGAGGCGGCCCAGGCCCTCGGGACCGAGATCGTCGCGCTCCATCAGCCTCTCGATCGCTTCATCCTCGGCGTCGATCGCTAGCACCCGCCAACCTCGTCTGAGCAGCTCTGCGGTGTCCCTCCCCGCGCCGCAGCCGAGGTCTATCGCGAGCAACCCCTGCTCGCTCGAGTCGGCTTCGCCCTCGAAGCGTTCCAGCGCGAAGAGGAGTGTCTCTCGCGGAAGGTCGCCCGCCGCGTCGTAGAAGGGTCCCCAGGACTGGCTCATCTCCGCAGGGAAGGTAACGCCGACGCTCGCCGCGCAACATCATCGAAGCAGTGCGCCATCGGGGTCTGACGCCCCGCATACAATCTTCGGGCCGTGCCCGAAACCGCCAACCCCGACGGAAAGTCCGAGATCACCTGCCTGATCGTCGACGACCACGAGGTCGTCCGCGAAGGGCTCCGGCTGTCGCTCTCGCGCGCGCCGCACATCCGCGTCATCGGTGAGGCGTCCGACGGCGCGAGCGCGGTCGCCCTGGCGGAGCGGCGCAGGCCCGACGTCGTGATCATGGACGTCCGCATGCCCGGAATGGACGGGCTCGAGGCGACGAAACTGCTCAGCGAGAAAGTCCCGGACACGGCGGTCCTCATCTTCACCGCATTCAGCGAGCGCAGCCTCCTCGGCCGCGGCCTCGAGTCCGGCGCGAAGGGCTACATCCTCAAGGAGGCGCCGCACCAGACGCTGCTGCGGGCGATCGAGAAGGTCGTCGCCGGCGAGGGGTACGTCGACCCGGCGCTGATGCCCGCGTTCCTACCCGGCAAGGGCGAGGACATGCTGACGACGCGGGAGCGCGAGATCCTCCAGCTGCTCGCGGACGGCATGTCGAACGCCGACGTCGCGGCGAAGCTGTTCATCAGTCAGGAGACCGTCAAGAGCCACGTGCGGCACATCCTCACGAAGCTCGAGGCCGACACACGCACGCACGCGGTGGCTATTGCGCTTCGCGAAGCGATCATCGACTAGAGCGGGGTCGCTCGTCGCGCTCGTCGTCGCCGGCGCGCTGGTCGGGGTGATCGGCATCGCGGTCTCGCAGGACTGGCTGATGCTGCTCGGGCTTGCGTTCGCGGTCACCGCTTCGGGCGCGACGCTGCTCCTCACCGAGCGCCACCAGGACGAGTGGATGGCCGAGGAGGTCGACCGGCTCGAGACCGAGCACGCGCGGCTCTCCGACCAGCTGATCACCGCCGAGCAGGAGGAGCGGCGCCGGCTGGCGCTCTTCCTCCACGACGGGCCCGTCCAGTCGATGTCGGGCATCGCGCTCATGCTCGACGGCGTCATCCACGCGGTCGAGGAGGATCGGACCGACGAGGCGAAGCAGGTGCTCGGGTCGGCGCTCGAGAAGCAGCGGCAGACGATCCGGTCCCTGCGCGACCTCTCCTTCGAGCTGGAGCCGGTCGTCTTGCGCGACCAGGGCTTCGGGCCCGCCGTCAGCGCGCTCGCCGAGCAGCTCGGGATGTCGAACCGCATCCAGATCGACCTCGACGTCGAGGCGGCGGAGACGCTCACCGAGCACGCACAGGTGGCGATCTTCCAGATCATCCGCGAGGCGCTACACCAGGCGATCAAGCGCGGGCCGCCGACGCGGATGTCGGTGCGGGTCGCAGAGGCGTCCGAGGAAGTCGAGGCGGTGATCGTCGACGACGCCCCCGGGGAGCGGCGACGTGCGAGCTACGAGGCGATCGCCGAGCGGGCTCGCTCACTCAACGGACGCATGAGCGTCGACTCGGGAGCGGACGGCGGGACCGTCGTCCGCGTCCTCTTTCCGCCCTACAGAGTGCGTCGCTAGACTCGGCCCGCATGGCTGCCCAGCCCGGATACTGCCTGTTCGTCTCCAAGCCGACCGGCTACGAGCTCGTCGATCGCGAGGGCGAGCCGCCGCCGGTGGGGTCGACCGTCGAGCTGGACGATCAGGGCAGCTGGGTCGTGAACCGGATCTCACAGTCGCCGCTCCCGCAGGACCGCAGGCCCTGCGCGTACCTGCTGCCCGCGTCTAGCTGAGCGCTTCCTCGGCGGCGATCCGGCCGAAGACGAGCGCCGCCGCGAGCCCGCTGGAGTAGCCGCCCGTTGCGATCCCGCCGGCGTCCGCCCCGGCTGAGTAGAGCCCTTGAGCGCCGACGACGCGCGCGCGGGGGTCGACCAGGATCCCGCCGAGCGTCTGCGTGACGGTCGCCTGCACGAGCACCGACGTGAAGGGCGGCTCTTCGCGGACGGCGGCGCCGATAGCCCTCGCCTGCTCGATCATGTCGGCCACGGTCCGCTCGCGGACGCGCTCCGCGAGCTGGTTCTCATGGACGCGGTACCAGGCGCGACCGCCAGGCCAGCGCGCGATCGCCTGCACGAGATTTGTCTCCGACCACGAGACGTCGCCTTCGAAGCGCTCGCTGCCGTCCTCCGAGACGACCTCGGCGAACTGCCCGTAGAGCTGTGAGAGCGGGACGAACTCCGCCTCGTCGATCGGGATCCCGGCGGGCATGGCCCGCCCGTAGAACTCGTCGAGCACGCCTGCCGTTCCACCACCCCGTTCGAGGGCCAGACCGAGCCCGTCTCCTTCGCTCCAGGGATTCCCGCGGATCGGAAGCCCAAGCTCGCGCGCGAGCCGAACGTGGAACCCGCCGGTCGCGAGAACCAGCGGCCCCTCGGGCCATGTCCCGGGACCAGGTCCCAGGGCATGGCGCAATGAGACCTGTCCGGCTCGCCGTTGCAAAGCGTCGGTCAGGCCGCCCGTGTCGAAGCGCTTGCCGGTCGTGCGCGGGTTGCCCGTCTCTTGCTCGAGGACTGGGGCACCGAGCGACTCGAGCCACTCGATCGCTTCGTCGAGCTGCTCGACGATCACCTGCTGGAGCGCGGGGTCACCGCCCGGGCACTCGGCCCGGAACCCGTCCAGCGTCCGGTGACGCCAGATGACTCCGCTCGACAACAGCATCGAGCCGCCGGGACGATCGCCCTTCTCGAGCACGAGCGGCTCCGCGCCGAGCTGACGCGCTCGCGCGGCCGCTGCCAGGCCGGCCATGCCCGCGCCGGCTATGACCAGGTCGGCTATTTGAGCGCGAACGTCGGCTTCTGCTCGACGTACTCGATCTTCACGCGCTCGGGACCCCAGACGAAGACCGCCAGCGTGTTCGCCGCGTCGACGACGTCCGCGACGTCCATTCCGGCCTGCTTCGCCTGCTCGAGGGTCTCGTCGGCGGAGTCGACGAGGACGGCGAGGTGGTTGAGGAGCGGCCGCTCCGGGTCGCCGGGCTCACCTGGATGGAACTCGACGAAGGCGCCGCCGACCTCCACACGCGTCTCCGCCTCGGGCGCGAACCCGAACTCCTTGTACTTCTGGGCCGTCTCCTGCGGGCTCGCGGAGAAGAGCGCGACATGGTCGAGGTCGTAGTCGACGTCCGTCTCCGCCTCGACGAGCCCGAGGCGCAGCCCCTCGTTGACGTCGAAGTAGGCGCCGCCGTTCTCACGGTCGACCCGCACGCCTTCGAGGGCGCCGAGCGCCGCGTCCAGATCGTTCACGCGCAGCGCGACATGCTTGAGCGCGCCACGCTCGCGCGGCCCTTCGGCATCGAACAGCGTCAGCTTCCCACGCCGCGCATTCGTGCCTACGAGCGTGAACTTGTCCGTCTTCTCGATCACGTGCATCGTGAGCCGTTCGGTCACGAAGTCCGTGATCGGATCGCGGTCGGCGACCCAGAGCGCGACGTGGTCGAGGATCTTGGGCCTCATCGCTGTTTCAGCCTACCTACGCAACACCGAACGAGGCCCTGACCCGGTTCATTTCTTCCGATTGACCGCGGCGAGCAGCTGCCGCTTGTTCATCTTCGAGCGCCCCTTGACGTTGAGGCGCTTCGCCTGGTTGTAGAGCTGCTCCTTCGTCTGACCCCTGGCGCCGGAATGCGAGCGCAGCCCGCCCCGGCGGCTCGACGACATGTCCCGCGTCGACGAGCGGGAGCTCGTCCGGGACTCGCCGGCCCGCGCGCGCTCCTTGTTGACCGTCCTCGCGGCGATCTCCTTGGCGCGCTTCGTCGAAGCGCCACGCTTCCTCTCGCCTTCCTTGATGTGCTCGTACTGTCGTTCGCGCTTCTTGCTCCAGGCTTGCTGAGGCATGACAGACCCCCTTCAATTCGCTTGCCCAGAAGACTTGCCCGTACGGGCGAGTTTCTATTCCAGGGGTGGGTTCTGGACGTTGTGCTCGGTCGCGTAGTCCGTCGTCAGCTTGTTCACGACGTCCGCCCCATCGCCGTACGCGTAGTTGATCTTCACGAACGGCTCCCACTTCTCGGGGAGCGCGTCCTCGGGGAAGATCGCCTCGACCGGGCACTCCGGTTCGCAGGCCCCGCAGTCGATGCACTCCTCGGGGTCGATGATCAGGATGCGCTCGAACTCGTGGATGCAGTCGACCGGGCAGACGTCCACGCAGGACAGGTCTTTGATGTCGATGCAGGGCTCGGCGATGATGTAGGTCATCGGGGCGCGTCAGTCTACCGAGGCGAGTAGTCGGTCGATCAGTTCCCGAGCCTGCGCGTCTAGGGCGGATTTCGCGACCACCTGATCGAAGCCGGCCTCGTTCGCGCGGCGCAGCCCGGCCGTGTCCTTGTGGTTCGTGAAACCGAGCAACGGCACGTCCGGATACTCGTCGGCGACGTCGTACGGATCGAGGCGTGCGACGTCCGCGATCACGAGATCGGGCGGATCCGCGCTGTCGGTCGTCACGAGGTGATGATCGGCGAGCGAGGCTTCGAGCTTGCCCCGGATGAAGAGATCCACCCCGGCCAACAGGATCGTCGCCACGGCGGCCCGAGGGTAGCACTCTGTTACCGTCGGAACCAGCATGGAGTTCGTGACGGTTGCCCAGGTCGCCGACGTCGCACCCGGAACCGTGTCCCCGGTCAAGGCGGGCGAGGTCCAGATCGCGCTCGTCAACCTCGACGGCGAGTTCTACGCGCTCCAGGGGCACTGCCTGCACCTGAAGGGCCCGCTCGGCGAGGGCGTGCTCGACGCGAATCACTACCTCACGTGCCCGTGGCACGGCTGGAAGTACGACCCGAAGACGGGCAAGAACGACTTCGACCTCGCGATCCAGGCGCAGACGTACGAGATCAAGGTCGAGGACGGAGAGGTCAAGGTCGGTCTCGACTGAGCTGGCGCGGGGCCTCGAGCTTGCCCGCCAAGGCGAGTACTTCGCCGCGCACGAGGCGCTCGAGGACGCGTGGCGCGCATCCGAGCCCGAGGAGAAGGACTTCTTCCAGGGGCTCGTGCACGTCGTCGTCGCCTGGTACCAGTCTGGCCGTGGGAACCGGGTCGGCTTCGAGCGGCAGCTCGAGAAGGCGGAACGCAGGCTCGGGCCGTTCGCGCCGACCCATCGCGGGGTCGACGTCGACGGGTTCCTGCGCCAGGTGGCCGCGGCTCGTGTTGCGGGCTCGCTAGATCCGCCGCCGCTAGACGTTCCCTAGGCCGACGTCGTTGAGCAGCCGGTTCAGGAACACGTTCAGCCACCAGTCCTTGTGGAAGAAGAGGAGCAGGCCCAGCACGACTAGTGTCACGCCGCCGGCGATCCTGATCGCGACGTAGTGGTCGCGGAGCCAGCGGAAGGCGCCCATCGCCTGCGTGAAGCCGACCGCGGCGAGCAGGAAGGCCAGTCCCAGCCCGGCCGAGTAGAACGCGAGCAGCACTGCTCCCTTGACGATCGAGCTCGTGGTCGCGATCGCGAGGATCGAGGCGAGCACAGCGCCGATGCACGGGGCCGCGCAGATCGCGAACGCTCCGCCGAGCAGGATGCTCGAGTTTCGCCGACGCGCTCCCGTGAGCAGGCCCGGCGCCAGGAGCCGCTCGGGCCAGGGCAGAAGCCCGATGAACGTCAGGCCGATCACGACGAGGATGAGGCCGGCGAGCTCGAGCTGACGATCCGAGGGAAGCACGCCGCCGATCGCGGCAGCGCCCGCGCCGAGGACGACGAAGACGACGGTGAAGCCGAGGATGAACGGGAGGCTGGCGAGCGCGACCCGCCGCGCGGCTCCGGGCGTTCCCAGTCGATCGGCCTCGATCGCGGACACGGCCGAGAGGTAGCCCGGCACGAGCGGGAGGACGCAGGGCGTGATGATCGAGATGACGCCCGCCAGGAAGGCTGCGGGGATCTGTCCGGCCAAAGGATCAGCCCTCGTCGAAGCGGGCGAGCTCTTCGTCGACGCGCCGCTCGAGCGCGGGGCTCAGTTGCGCGGCCGGCGGCCCCGGCTCACGCGTGTGGCTCCAGCGCCACGCGAGCAGGCCGAGGACGATTGCGCCGCCGAACAGCGCGACGAAGGGCAGCAGCCAGGCCAGCAGGTTGAAGCCCTTCTTGGGTGGAGCTGCGAGAATTTTCGTCCCGTACTGCGCGACGAGCAAATCCTTGATCTCCTGCTTCGAGTCGCCGGCCGCAATCCGCGCCGAGATCAGAGCCTTGACCTGCCGGGCAGCGGGTGAGCTCGACTGGTCGAGCGTCGTATCGCACGCCGGGCACATGATCTCGCCCTCCAAGTCGGCGAGGGTGGGCCGGTTGCCTGCGGGCTTCGCGGGCAACACCTCCAGGTGCCCGTAGTACTTCCTGGCGACCGTCTGCTTGATCTGGCTCTTCTTGTAACCCTCTCGGATCATCTGGTGGATCTGCTGGATCGCTGCGGGCGTCCACGAGACCGAGCTCGCCTCGGCGAGCGTCGTCTGGCAGTCGTCGCAGTAGAGCTCGTTCTGGACCTCGAGCGACGTCGGGTGATCCTCGCTCGCCCCGGCAACGGGCACTGCGACCAGCGCGAGCAGCGCAACAGCGACCGCCGCCCGCCTCATGCGCCGAGCGCTCGCTGGATCGCGCTGTCGATCTCCTGGGAGCGCGCCTCGCCGAAGATGTACCCGGTCACCCGCCAGTTCGGCGAGATCACGAACGTGCGCGGGATCGGCAAGCCGCCGTACTTCCCGAGCACGCTTCGATCGGGATCGCGGACGTTCGGGTACGTCACGCCGTAGCGGCTGAGGAACTTGCCCGCGTCCGCCGAGTAGTCCGCCGTGTCGACGCCGACGAACGCGACGCGGTTGCCGTAGCGCTCGAACGCCTGCTGGAAGCGCGGCGCCTCGCTCTTGCACGGCTCGCACCAGGAGGCCCAGAAGTTGACGACCACGACCTTGCCCTTGAGCGACGACAGCTGCAGCTTCCCGTTGCCGTTCAGGCGCGTGAGATCGAAGTCGACCGGCTTCGTCACGTGTCCCTTCGTGAACGAGTTGGCGACGTTCGTCCGGTCGTTCTGCACGACCTTCCAGACGAGCAGGACGAGCAGCGCCCCGACGAGCCCGACCGACCCGATCTGACCCGCGAGTTTGAGCCTCCGCATCAGGCCGAGACGATGAACACCGTCGTCCCGATGTCGACGGCGTTGAACAGCCATTCGGCGTCCGGGATGTACATCCGGATGCAGCCGTGCGAGACCGAGTAGCCGATCGAGGCCGGGTTCGGCGTCCCGTGGATTCCGACGCCGGGCGCGGAGAGGCCCATCCAGCGCGTCCCGAGCGGGTTGCTCGGGCCGGGCGGGATCGGCTTCTGGCCCTTCGCCCAGCGCGAGTTGGGCGGGTACCACCAGGGGTTCCGCCACTTGACGAGGATGTCGAAGCGGCCGAGCGGCGTCGGGTAGATCGACTGGCCGGTCGCGACGCGGAACAGTCTCCGCAGATGGTCGTACCGGAACAGGTAGAGCCGGTTCGAGCTGCGGCGGATCACGATCACGGAGCGGAACGCGCTGCGCTTCGTCGCCGCCGGCTGGGAGCTGTGGCGGATCCGGACGCGGACGCGGCTCGTGGCGCGCAGGCGCTGCACGATCGAGGTCGTCAGCACGAGGCGGTTCACGACGAGGCCCGGACGGTCCGGGACGATGACCGGCTTCAGGCGGCGCAGGAAGACCTGGGCGTCCACCGGCTTGCGGTAGAAGCGCTTCGCCACCTGGAGCACGTAGGCCCGGACGACGTTGCCGTCGATCAGCACCGGCAGGGTGATCGCCGCGCCGGGTAGCGCGGTCAGCGCCTTCGTGATCGCCTCGTCGACGTGTGCGCTCGCACCGAGGGCCTCGGGCGCAGGGGCCAGCCGGTGCTTGCGGTCGAGGACGAGCGGCAATGGAAGCTCGAAGCGCTCGCGGACGACTGTCGTGGCTTCCTCCGCGGTCATGCCGCCGACCGGGACGCCGGAGATCGTGACTCCGGGTGCGATCAGCGAGGGCAGCGGGGTCGTCGTCGTAGTGCCGGTCGACGTGGTGCCCGTCGTCGTGCCGGTCGTCAGGAAACCGGCAGCACCCACGCCGCCCGCGAGGACGACGGAGGTGAGCGCGCCCGCCGCAGCGCAGGCGAGCGCCAAAACGGCGTAGCCGAGGCGTTTCACGCCTTGGAGTGTAGCCCGCTAGCCCACCAGGATCCGCGGGTCATCGGTGATCACGCCGTCGACCCCGAGCTCGTCGAGGCGCCGCGCCGTGTTCCGGTCGTTCACCGTCCACGCGAAGACGGCGACGCCGAGCTCGTGGCAGCGTTCGACGGTGGCGCGTGTCACGACGCGCTTGTTCAGCGTCATGGCCGAGGCTCCGGCCTCCTCGACGAGGCCGCGGGCGCGGTACGGGAGCGCCGCGCGCATCGCCCACCGCACCGGTCCGGCGACGTGGATGAACGTGCGATGTCCCCCGAGATAGACGCGTCCGTGCGGATAGGTCCGGCTGCGGGCGAGCTTCGGTTCGAGCCGCTTCAGGTTCTGCAGCGTGGCCACCTGGCTCGTGCAGGCGAGCGCCCGTTCGACGAAACCGTGGGCTCGGAGCGCCCCGACGAGCGCCCGCTCCTTGCCTGCGAACTTCAGGTCCGTGAGCACGCCGACCTCGGGCGCGCGGTCGGCGAGGAACGCGAGCATCTCGTCGAGCGCCACCGGCTCATCGGCGAGCTCCTTGCGCGAGTGGCCGAGAACCAGCTGTCCGTCATGCCCCGCGAAGACGTCGAGCTCGACGTGGTCGACGCCGTGCTCGAGCCCCGCCTCCACGGCCGCGATCGTGTTCGCGGGCGCGAGCGCCGCTGCGCCTCGATGCCCGATCCTGAGAACCGGGCCATCGCCGCGGAGAAGCTTCACGGCGCCGTCGGCAGCGGGTATTCCTCGAAGCGGCCGCCGCGGGCCGCGAACTCGAGGATCATCCGGTCCGTGATCCACTCGACGGGCGCGCGATCGTCCGTCCACGGGTCGGAGGAGGGAGCGGCGACGCGCATGTCGCGGGCAAGGAGGCTCCTCAGCGACTGCAGCCGAGCCGGTCCGTGGCGAAGGCGCCGGACGAGCACAGCGCGCGGCTCGGGCCGGTCGAGGCCGATCACGAACTGGTTGAAGCGCAGCGGCTGCCACGTGAGGACGCGCGGGAACTCCGTCGCGAGCGTCCCGGAGACGCCCTCGGCGAGGCGGTGGTCGTCGGGCGTCGACCCGACGTTGAGGACGATCGCCCCGCCGGGCGCGAGCCGCGACCGGGCCAGGCGGAAGAACTCCTGCGTCGCGAGGTAGAACGGCACGTACGGGGGTCGGTAGGCGTCGACGATGATCAGGTCGTACCGCTTCTTCGTCGTGCGCAGGAATGGCCGCGCGTCCGCCGTGATCACGTGCAGCCGGGGATTGTCGTTCAGCCCGAAGTAGCGGCGACCGACCGCGGTCACGTCCGGGTCGAGCTCGACTCCGTCGATCCGGGCCTGCGGATAGAAGACGCCCATCGCCCGGGCCGTCGTGCCGCCCGCATTGCCGAGGATCGCGACTCGCCTCAGCAGACGGCCGAGCAGCGGCGGAACAGCGAGATAGGTGTCCCACTCCCCGCCGGTGAGGACGGTGTTCGGCCGCCAGAGCGAGTGCACGGCGAGGCCCTCGTTCAGGTACAGCCGCCGGACTCCGTGCAACTCGGTGACGTGGATGAACTGGTAGCGCGACTCGTGCTCGTAGATCAGACCCGGCTCCGCGCGCACCGCGCCGGCCGGGATCGCGATCAGCGCCCCCACGCCCGCCGCGACGAGGAGCCAGCGCCGGCCGAGCAGCGCCGCGCCGGACAGAGCGACGAGCAGCGCGGCCGCGAGCAGCGTCCTCCGGGTTCCGATCGACGGGATGAGCACGAGCGCGGCGAGAAAGGTGCCCAGGAGGCTGCCCGCCGTGGAGAGCGCGTACAGGCGCCCGGCGACCGTGCCCGCGTCGCGCACGTCCTCGATCGCGAGCCGCACGGCGAAGGGCGCGACCATCCCGAGCAGCATCAGCGACGGCGCGAAGAGTGCGAGCACCGCGAAGAAGGAGCCGATCGCCGCTCCGGCCGAGACCCGGTCGAGCCCCTTCACAGAGACGTCCAGGAACGGGCCGGCCGCGAACGGGACGATCGCGATCAGGACCGCCGCGAGCACCACGATCCGCCCCAGCACCCTCGGGCTCGGGTTGCGGTCCGCGATCTTCCCGCCGATCCAATAGCCGACCGCGAGTGACGCGAGCACGAGGCCGATGACGTTCGCCCAGACGATCGTCGAGCTCCCGTAGTAGGGAGCGAGGAGGCGCGCGGCGCCGATTTCGGTTGCCAGCGCGGCGGCTCCCGTGCAGAACACGAGCGCGTAGAGCGCGAACGCGAGGCCTCGCGCCTGGACGGCCTCTGCACCGTGCTCGCTCGCGCCGACCGCTTCCGCCACCGCTACGTCCTCCGGATGACGACCACGGCGTAATCGTCGTCCGGCTCGCCGGCGAATGCGCGTGCATCTGCGACGACGTGCTCGGCCAGCGACTGCGCCGAGAACTCGCGGCCGCCCGCGAGCGCGCGGTGCAGCCGATCCTCGCCGTACAGGTCGCCGTCGCGGCGCGACTCGACGAGGCCGTCCGTGAAGAGGCAGAGCGCGGCGCCGGGCTCCAGGACAACCTGCGCCGTCTCGTAGGTTTGGTCCGCCTCGATCCCAAGCGCGAGGCCGCGCGGCGCCAGCAGACCGATCGAGCCGTCGGCGGCCAGCACCCTGATCGGGGGATGCCCGGCGCTCGCGGCCGAGACCGCCCCGCTGGTCGGATCGACGGTCAGACAGACCATCGTGACGAAGTTCCCGCCGGACAGCTCGCCGA
The DNA here is from genome assembly GCA_963850415.1 of uncultured Actinomycetes bacterium. Lineage (GTDB taxonomy): Bacteria > Actinomycetota > Thermoleophilia > Gaiellales > Gaiellaceae > VAXT01. The sequence goes on along the minus strand of CAWKLE010000002.1, from coordinate 138,030 downwards.
ATGCGACCTCGTTCGCCTGCGCCAGGAGCGCAGCCGGGTCGGGGTGCAGGCGAACGAGCGAGCGGAAGGTGAACTTGGCCAGCGCCATGTCCGCGGTGGCCGCAATCCCGTGACCACTCGCGTCGCCGAGCACGACGGCGAGCTCGCCGCCGGGCAGCGTCAGGAAGTCGTAGACGTCACCGCCGACCTCCACCCCGGCCGACGACTCGTAGACGGCGCCGACCTCGAGCCCCTCGACCTCGGGCAGCCCGCGCGGAAGCAGCGAGCGCTGCATCGTGTCGGCGAAGTCCTTTCGCTCCTGGGTCAGGCGTGCGTTCTGGATCGGCAGCGCGGCCTGGCGGGCGACGAAGACGGCCGTCTCGACCTGCTCGTCGCCGAGCCGCCGCGAGGGATCGAGCGAGACGACGGTCAGCGTGGCGAGCAGCTCTGCCGAGGTGGCGATCGGGACGACGAGCGCAGTCGCGCCATGTTCGAGGAACGGGACGAGCAGCTCGTACGCCTCGCCGAGCCGTCGCGCTGTGGGCGGATCGAGCATGAGCGGCTCGTTCGGCAGCTCCTCGACCGCCTGCTCGCGCTCGAGCAAGGGGCGCAGCGCCTCCAGGCGCGCATCGGCCACGTACGGGACCCGCGGAACGAGCGTGTCGCCGCGACCGTCGAGCACGCGGATCACGGCGGCGTCGACCTCGAGCAACTCGACCGCGGCGGTGGTCACCGAATCGAGCGTCGCGTCGAGCGAGAGGCTCTGCGCGAAGGAGCCCGAGATCTCGTACAGCGCCCGCAACCGCTTCCCCGACTTCCGCTCGGAGGCGATCGTCTTCTGAAGCTCCGCCGCTTGCCGCGTTGTCCGCTCGTGGAGCTCCGCGTTCTGCGCCGCCACCGCCAGCTGGGCGGCCAGCGCCGACAGGAGCGCCGCGTCGTTCGGCTCCACCTCCCGCCCGCGCGGCAGGTAGACCGCGAGCAGGCCCACGAGCTCCTCGCGCGCGACGAGCGGGACGGCGAGAGCCGCGTCGATCCGCGCTTCCGCCACAGCGGTGCGCACCGGAGCGAGCCGAGTGTCGGCCTGGGCATCCACGACGTGGAGGACGCCCTGCGCCCTGAGCGGGCCGAATGCGAGCTCGAGCAGGCGCTCGGCGACGGCGAGCTCCGCGTCCGCGCCGGCGCCGTCTTCTGGTCGCAGCCGGCTCGCGTCCCCGAGATAGATCGCGACGCGGTCCGCGCGGAGCAACTCCGAGACGCGCGCGACTGCGGTCTCCAACGTGTGCGCCAGAGAGAGCTCGGCGATCGCCTGGCCGAGCACCGCGAGCAGCGCCTCGGACCGCTCGAGCTCGAGCGATGTGGTGCGCGCGCGCTCGCCGGCCCGCAGGGCCTGCGCCGCCCGGACGGCGAACGTGCCCAGCCGATCGAGGTCGCGCTGAGACGGCGAGCTCGCCGGCGCGAAGACGAGCTGGAGGATGCCGAGTGGAGGCTGGCCGAGCGTGAGCGTCGCGACCGTCCTTCCCCGCACCGCCTCGATCCGCACGGGCTCGTTCTCGACTGGCCACGCAGGCGGATCCGCATCGAGCGCCTCGAGCCCGCCCGTCGACGCCAGCGGCTCGAGCTCCCCGCCCTCGGCGACGTGCCAGAGCCTCGCCGCCTCTGCGCCGGACGCACGCGCAGCGATCCACACGACCTCGTCCGGCCCGCGTGTCTCCTCGAGCGCGGCACCGAGCGCGTCGCCTGCGAGCTCGAGCCCGTCGCCTACACGAGAGCCTCTCTCGCCGTTCCCCGCGCCGAACGCCCGTAGCACGAGGCCGAGCTGCGCGGCGGCGACACGGGCAGCCGCAGTCTCGCTTTCGTCGAGCTTCCGACCGGCTCGCAGCAGCTCGAGGCTCCCGAGCGCGACGCCGTCCGCCCACACCGGAATCAGCAGCGCGTCCGCTGCCCGGGCTCGGCGCGCCGCTCTCTGCACTGCGCCCGGAAGCTCCGCGGCGGACGCCATCTGCCCGGGCAGCTCCTGCAGCGCGAAGGACGATCCCGCGAGCTCGGCTTCGAGCGCCTCGGATCGGCACGCCGACGCACGCACCGGCAAGCGGCCATGCGCATCCACGACACGGATCGCCACGGCGTCGGCGCCCGTCACTTCGGAGGCCGCGTCGACGACCGCCCGCAGCGCCTCGTCGAGCCCGTGCTCGCCCGCAGCTCGCACCCCCGCGGCCGCGAGCGTGTCGAGGGCGTGGTCGGATTTCTCGTCCATTCCCTCTCGAAAAGTATTCCTCATCGCGTCAGTCGGCCTGTCTGCGCGTTTATGCTCTCCTGCATGGCCCAGCCGGCTCGCCGCCCGGAACTGGTGGACGAAGCGCTGGAGCTCGATCCGGCCGCTGTCCAACGTGCGTATGAGCTGCACCGAGCCCGCCGCCGCGTTCACCGCAATCGTCGCCGCGAGACGAAGCGCGCGAAGCTCCGCTACTGGGTGGTGCTCCTCGCCCTCGTCGCGGCGAGCGTCTACCTGACCCTCGTCATCTGGCACCAGATCCAGAGGACGTTCGGACTGTAGATACTTCGCGCGTGGAGCCTTCCGAGCCTTACCAGCCCGACCGCCCCGCTCGCAGCGAGCCCGGGCGCGACCCGCTGCTCCTTCTGCCCGGAGGAATCTGGGCGATGGGCGAGCGTGTCACCGCACTCGCCGGGTTCGTGCTGATGCTGTCGACGTTCATGGGCTGGTACGCGGGGTCGGGCGAGGGGCCGACGATCGCGGTCATCGGCTGGCACACCGGAGTGATCGGGAAGCTCGTCTTCCTGCTCGGTCTCGCCGTGGTCGTGCTCGTCGTGCTGCGCGAGCTCGGGATCGAGCTGCCCGCGACGATACCCGAGAGCCTCGTGATCATCGTCCTCGGGTCGCTCGCCACGATCCTCGTGCTCATCCGCGTGATCTCGGTCCCCGACACGTTCTTCCCCTACGACGGGCGCGGGATCGGAATCTGGATCGCGCTCATCGCTGCGGTGGGGCTGATCGTCGGCGGGCTTCTACGAGCAGGCGAAGAGCTGTAGCGACTCCCAGGCCGAGCGCGGCGCCCCCGATCGCGTCGAGCGGGTAGTGGACGCCCACGTAGACGCGCGAGAACGCGATCAGCGCAGCGAGGACGTATAGCGCGACCGGCGACAGCGGCGTCAGCCACGCGAGTGTGGCCGCGCAGGCGAAGCTCGTCGCCGCGTGCCCGGAGGGGAAGCTCGGGTTGCCCGGCACGTGGACGAGCGGTTGCGGCTCGGGGAAGCGAAGCGGCGGGCGCTCACGGCCGATCGCGTGGCGCAGCAAGTCTGAGGACACGCCCGCAAGCAGATCGGCCAGCGCGACGTAGAGGAAGATCGCCGACCGCCTCCAGTAGAGCGCGGCGATGATCGCGATCAGGAGCCAGATCGCACCCTGCGTGCCGATGCGCGTGAGCGCGACGAACGCCTCGTCGAGCCCGTGCACCCGGTGGTGCACGACCCAGCGCTCGAGTCGGGTGTCCAAGGCGTCGCTTGCGATGCCGCCTCAGGATGGCGGGCTCAGCCCGGCATCCGTCTGAAATGACCGGTCGACACGTTCGAACTCGGCCGTCACCGCTGTAGGATCAGGCCGGAACGAGCTGCTTCGTCGACTCGATCAGCTGCTGCGGGTTGAACGGCTTGCCGATGAAGCCCTGCGCCCCCCGGGACGCAGCCGTGCGCAGCGAGTCCTCTTCGACCTTGCCGCTGAACATGATCACCGGGATCGAGCCGACGCCGTGCCGCTCGTGGACCCGGCGGAGCATCTCCCAGCCGTCGACCTGCGGCATCATCACGTCGAGCAGGATCAGGTCGGGCGGCTCGGCCTCGAGCGCGGCGAGCCCCTCATCGGCGCTCGCAGCCTCGCGTACGGAGTAGCCCTCCATCTCCAGGTTCACGCGGACGAACTCGCGGAGGCGGTCGTCGTCGTCGACGATCAGGATCACGCGCCGCCCCTCACCGCGCCTCGGCGCTGTCGAGCCGCCGCGCTCGAGGAACTGGTCGAGATCCGTGCGGCGATAGCGGCGGTGCCCGCCCGGTGTGTAGAAGGCGGGCAACCGGCCGGTGTCCGACCACTTGCGAATCGTGCTCTGGGCCATCCCCAGGTACTTCGCCGCCTGCCCGAGGGTCAGCCAATCAGGCTCGTCTGCGGGCACGGGCGTCCGGGCGGCGGTGTCACGAGGGTCAGCCATTGCGGGAAACTTGGCTAAACCTACCGTTTCCTCTCCGGCGCAGTCCCAAACTACGGCGTCGTCGTCACGGTCACCGTCACCGTCTGGACGCTCTGCGTGCCCGGCTCGAGCGTGCGCACCGAGGTCTCGGTACCCGAGGGCGCGGAACTGTCGTCGAGCGCCTGGCCGAGCGCGACGCCGATTGCGAGCACGACCGCGAGCGCAGCCGCGCGCAGCACCCAGGGGCCGACGCGCCGGCGACGCCTCCGCGGGTGCCGGCTCATGGCGTGTAGTCGACGGCGCCGCGGGCGTAGAGATGGAACGCCGCGTCCTCGACCAGGCCGAGCTGGACGGCACCCGCTCCGGGCGGGAGCACCTCGAGCAGCCACCGGTCGGCCTCGTCATAGGCGACGGCCAGCTCGGCGAGCGTGAAGGTCTGGCCGACCCGCCGGTTGAGCTGGTCGATCAGGACGTCGACCTGAGCGAGGAGACGCTCGTAGGTCGGCCGATCAGAGGCATGCTCGTTCAGCCGGCGGTAGCCGTTCTCCCACTGGAGGCGGGCGTTCTCGACTGCAACGGCACTCATGCGCGCCCCTCGCCGGCGGCGGCTCCCGGCCGGCCAAGCCGGCCTAAGCCACCGCCTGACGCCGCTGCGCGCACGGGGCTCTCCGGGCCCGTATTACTCATACTGTGCCCTCCGGCCCCGCACCCGCAGCGGCGCCCGAGGAACGCGCAGGCAATTCCCAAGATTCGTCTCAAGTCCGTCCGATCATAAGGACGGGTCTGCGCCTTCCATGCAACATCTCTCCGGCCACAGCGGGACGATCTCGTTCGCGATCCGCTCCCCGAGCTCGTAGCCGGGTCGCGCCATGGCGTACGCGACGTGCGCGTGCAGGCACTTGAGCTGCTCGGGGTTGCGGGAGCCGCCGATCCCGAGCTGGAGCGAGTCCCCCTGGTCGCTGCCGGTGCGGCCGCGGGCAAGCTCCGCGCGGATGCGCTTCTGCTCCTCCGTGGCGCGGACGAGGCTCTCGGCGAGGTCGGGCTCCCGTTGCGCCCGCTCTGACCAACGCTCCACGCCGCCGGCCGCCTCGAGCCTCGAAATCGCCGCGACCAGGTGGCGGCACGTCACGTAGTACGTCGTGGGAAAGGGCGCGCCGGAGTCGTCGTAAGGCGACTGCTCCGTCACGGCCGGCCGGCCGAACGGACAGCGGACGACGACGCGGGCAAAGGCGCGCGGCGGACGGCCGAGCTGCTTTGCAACAAGCTCGCGGTCCTCCGGACTCGCTTCGCTCGCCTCCACGGGGAAACCCCTGGTTCCCCCGTGCGCCCCCTCCTTTCCGGCGGATCGACGGTCTAACGGTCTCAGGAGCCGGCCGATGTCTGTGGGAGTTCGATCGTCTTCCTCTCCGGGGTGAGCCTCCCGCCGGGCAAAGCCCGGCTCCGGCGGCGAACGTCAGTGGTCTCCGAGAGCGAACGCGAAATCTATCGGTCGACCCGATGCTCGTGAGCGTTGCGCCAGGCTCTGATGCCCTTGACGATGTACAGGCGTTCGCCGGGCACGACGTACCCGAGCCGCCGCGCTTCGCGGGTCACCGCTTGCGGCGTGTCCGACTCCGCCAGCCGCCGCTCGAGCCGCAGCTTCTGCTCGCGGAGCGCGCGCACTTCCGCGGACTGCTGCTTGACTGCATCGCGCGTGCCCAGGTAGCTCCGCAGCGGCTGCCAGTAGAGGAACGCGATGAGGGCGAGCGTGCCCACGCCGAGCCAGCGGAGCAGGAACCGTCCGCGAGGGACACGTTTCTTCGAGCGACGGGCCATCCGGCCTCTCTCGTTCGCCGGGACCGCTCGGGGTCCTGCGCTAGGCCTGATCGACCTTGATCACGTCGGTCGTCCCGGGCAGGTTGACCGCGGTGCCCGCGGTGATCACGACGAGATCGCCTTCGGCCACGAAGCCGCTGGCCCGGGCCGCCTCGATCGACTTCGACCACAGGTCCTCGACGTCGGAGGCCTCCGGGATCGGCGTCGGCGTCACGCCCCACTCGATCGCCGTCTGCCGGAGCGCGTAGTCGTGGTGCGAGAGCGCGAGGATCGGCCTGCGGGGTCGCAGCCGGGCGACCGCGGAGGCTGTGCGGCCCGTGAAGGTCGGGACGAGCAGCGCGGCGACGCCCAGCGACTCTGCGATGTCACAGGCCGCGTTCGACATCGCCTGGCTGACGGTCGGCTCCTCGCTCGCCTGCGGGAGCTCGTGCCGGTAGCTGAGGCTCGGCTCGACGGCCCGCGCGATCCGGTCCATGTACGCGACCGACTCGACCGAGAACTCTCCGAGCGCGGTCTCGCCGGAGAGCATCAGCGCCGAGCTGCCGTCGAGGATCGCGTTCGCGACGTCGCTCGCCTCGGCCCGGGTCGGCTCGGCGTGGTAGATCATCGACTCGAGCATCTGGGTCGCGGTGATCACCGGCCGTGCGCGCTCGAGCGCGGCCAGGATGATCCGCTTCTGCACGAGCGGGACGAGCGCGGTCCCGATCTCGACACCGAGGTCGCCGCGGGCGACCATGACCGCGTCGGTCTCGCGGAGGATCTGGTCGAGCGCGTCGACTGCCTCCGACTTCTCGATCTTCGCGATCACGTGGGCGTGCGAGCCCGTGCCTTCGATCAGGTCCTTCAGATCGCGGACGTCCGCGGCCGAGCGGACGAACGAGAGCGCGACGAAGTCGACGCCCTGGTCGAGCGCGAAGTCGAGGTCGTCCATGTCCTTGCGTGTGAGCGACGGGATCGGGACCGGGACGCCCGGGACGTTCACGCCCTTGTGCGCCGCGACCACGCCGCCGGCGACGACCGTGCACAGGGCACGACCGCGCTCGACCGACTCGACCCGCAGATGGATGAGCCCGTCGTCGATCAGGACGTCGTGACCCCGCTGGAGCACCTCGCCGACAGCCGTCGGGCTCACCGGAAGCTCGCCGTCCTTCGCGAACTCCTCTGCGGCGACGACCACCTGGTCGCCCCGGTCGAGCGTGACGGGCTCGTCGAGGTCGCCGATCCGGACCTTGGGGCCCTGGAGGTCGGCGATGATCGCAATCGGCCGCTCGACCTCCTCCGAGACCTCGCGCACGACCTCCATCCGCTGCGCGTGGTCCTCGTGCGTCCCGTGCGAGAAGTTGAGCCGCGCCGCGTCCATCCCGGCGCGCGCGAGCTCGAGCACGATCTCGTGCGAGGACGAAGCGGGCCCGAGTGTCGCGACGATCTTCGTCCGGCGAGGCAGCTCGGCGGACATGAACGCAGACTAGCTAGTGCCCCGGGCCACGGCGGCCCACCCGAGGTAGGCCGCTTTGTCGCCGAGCTCTTCCTCGATCCGCAGGAGCTGGTTGTACTTCGCGACGCGGTCGCTCCTCGACGGCGCGCCGGTCTTGATCTGGCCCACGTTCGTCGCGACCGCGAGGTCGGCGATCGTCGTGTCCTCGGTCTCGCCGGACCGGTGCGACATGACGACGCCGTACCCGTTCGAGCGCGCGAGCTCGATCGCGTCGAGCGTCTCGGTCAGCGTCCCGATCTGGTTCACCTTGACGAGGATCGCGTTCGCCGCGCCTTCCTCGATCCCGCGGCCGAGCCGTTCGACGTTGGTGACGAAGAGGTCGTCGCCGACGAGCTGCACTCGGTCGCCGAGCCTCGACGTGAGCGCCTCCCAGGCCTCCCAGTCGTCCTCGGCCGCGCCGTCCTCGATCGAGACGATCGGGAAGCGCTCGACGAGGCCGGCCCAGAACTCGGGCAGATCTCCGGACGATTCCTCGCGTCCTTCGAACTTGTAGCGCCCGTCCCGGTAGACCTCGCTCATCGCGGGGTCGAGCGCGACCTTCACCCGGTCCGCGTGCCCGGCCCGGTCGATCGCCTCGAGGATGCGCTCGATCGCGTCTTCGCTCGACGGGAAGTCGGGCGCGAAGCCGCCCTCGTCGCCGACGGCCGTCGAGATCCCTGCGTCCTCCAGCAGCTTCTTCAGCGTGTGAAAGACCTCGACCGCGAGCTGCAGCCCCTCGGAGAACGTCTCCGCTCCGCCGGGAACGATCATGAACTCCTGCAGGTCGAGCGAGTTGTCCGCGTGAGCGCCGCCGTTGACGACGTTCAACATCGGCAGCGGGAGCACGTGCGCCTCCTCGCCGCCGACCCAGCGGTAGAGCGGGACGCCCGCCTGCGCGGCGCCCGCCCTGGACGTCGCCAGCGAGGCGCCGAGGATCGCGTTCGCGCCGAGACGGCCCTTGTTCGGCGTCCCGTCGAGCTCGATCAGCGCGGAGTCGACCGCTCTCTGCTCCGCAGCGTCGAGCCCGATCAGCGCCTGTGCGATCTCGGTGCGGACGTTCTCGACCGCCCGGCCGACGCCCTTGCCCAGCCATGCGCTCGGATCGCCGTCGCGGAGCTCCACCGCCTCGAACTTCCCGGTCGAGGCGCCCGACGGCACGGCCGCCCGCCCGACCTCGCCGGAGTCGACCTCGACCTCGACCTCGACGGTCGGGTTACCGCGGGAATCGAGGATCTGGCGCGCGCGCACGGCTGCGATCCGGGAGCTCATCGCAGCATCTCCTTCGCGGCGTCGAAGTACCGATCCTGCTCGTCGAGCGGGAGCTCGGCGAAGACACGGCCGTCGTCGTGCGCTAGCCCCTCGGCGCGCTCGACCCGGCCGGCGAAGCGCTTCGCCGTCGATCGCAGCGCCAGCTCGGGGTCGACGTTCAGCCGTCGCGCGACGTTGACCGCCGCGAACAGCACGTCGCCGACCTCGTCGAAGACGTGCGCGTCCGGCTCGACCTCGGGGTCGGGCTCGCCCGCTTCCGCGAGGGCCGCCTTTCAGCTCGCGGAGCTCGTCGTCGAGATCTGCGAGCGCACCGTCCGTGTCCGGGTACTCGAAGTCGATCGCCGCCGCCCGGCGCTGGATCTTGCGCGCGTAGAGCAGCGCAGGCAGTGACTCCGGCACGTCGTGAAAGATCCCTTCGCGGCCCTCGTCGCGCCGCTTGATCTGTTCCCAGTTCTCCCGGACGCGGCCGGCAGTGCGCGCCTCGACGTCACCGAACACGTGCGGGTGCCGGCGCACGAGCTTCTCGTGGACCGCGCGCGCCGCCTGCTCGAGGTCTCCCTGGCCCTGCTCCTCGAGGAGCAACGCGAGGAAATAGACCTGGAACAGGAGGTCGCCGAGCTCGTCGAGGAGCTTGTCCGGCCGCTCGGCATTCGCCGCGTCCGCGACCTCGTACGCCTCCTCGACCGTGTGCGGCACGATCGTCCGAGCCGTCTGCTCGCGGTCCCAGGGACAGTCCCGGCGCAGACGCTTCGTCAGCTCTTGCAGCTCGAGGAGCGAGTCCGCGAGCGTCAAGTGGCTACTGAGAGGTGGAGGTGGCGCTGGTCGTGGTCGCCGGCGGCGCGTAGCCGACCTGGAAGTTCGTCTTCGACTGGAACTCCTTCGACGTGTCGTCGACCCACTTCCGCATCTCCTCTTGCTTCTTCTGGCCGAGGAGTTGCTGCTTGATCGCCGTCTTCACTTCGGACAGCTTCGTCACCTTCTGCGGCTTGATCGGCGTCAGCGCCTGGATCACGTGCCAGCCGTACGTCGTCTTGACGGGCTTCCCGAGCTGGTGCGCCTTGAGCGCGAACGCGACCTTGTCGAACTCGGGCACCTGGCGGCCCTTCGAGATCGTGAGCTTGCCACCCGAGTTCTTCGAGCTCGGGTCGGTCGAGTACTTCTTGGCGAGCGCCGCGAAGTTCGCGCCGTTCGAGAGCTGCTGGTAGATCTGGTCGGCGAGCGCCTTCTTCTTGACGAGGATGTGGCGGACGTCGCGGCTCTCGGGCTGGACGTACTGCGCCTTGTTCTTCTTGTAGTAGGCGGCGACGTCCTGGTCGCTGACCTGGACGTTGGCCGTGACCTTCTCGTAGATCTTGTTCTGGACGACGCTGGCCCGGACGTCGTCGCGCACCTGGCTGAGCGTCAGGTTCTGCTTCTTCAGCTCGGCCTGGAACTTCTGCTCGCAGGTCGAGTCGCACTTGCCGCTCTTGCCGTCGCCGAAGTACTGCGCCTTGATCGTCGCGAGCTGCTTGTCGACGTCCGCGTTGGTCACCTTGATGCCGAGGTCGGAGGCCTTCTGCTCGAACTCGGCCCGCTGGACGAGGAACTGCATCGCCTGCTTGCGGAGCGCGACGTACTGCTGCGTGCCCGTGGCGGGCCAGGTCTGCTTGTTCTTCTTGTAGTTCTCCTTCGCCTGCTCCATCAGACGATCGAACTGGTCCTTCGAGATCGTCTGGTCGCCGACGACGGCAACGTCGTTCGCGCCGACGCTCTGGTTCTGGCTACCGCAGCCGGCCGCGAGCGCGGCGACCGCGATCACGACCGCGAAGAAGGCGAGTAGGCGAGTGCTCTTCATGAAAAAAGTGCGCCATTTGCAGCGAGTTTCTTCACGCTGCTCGGCGCGTTTCGAGTATAGCATCGACCAATCGAAGCGCTTCCGGGAACTCCTCGTGCTTAACCGAAACTTCATTTCGAGCGGTGCGGTAGACCGCGGTGTCGACCCGGTCGCGCAGCGCGCGTAGCTCCTCTGAGCCGAGGACGAGCGGTCCGACCGTCGACTGGCCGCCCCGGAACACGAGGTAGTCGGCGCCGAGCTGGGCGAGCTTGAGCTTCGCAGCCTGGATCGCGAACAGGTTCTGCACGGGCTCGGGCAGCGGGCCGTAGCGGTCGATCGTCGCGGCCTCGAGCTCGGTCAGCTCGTCCTCGGTCTCGGTCAGGGCGAGGCGCCGGTGGAGGTCGATCTTCTGCGCCTCGGCCGGGATGTACTCGGCCGGCACGTATGCGTCGATCCGCGCGTCGACCCGGACCGGCCGGCCCACGGTCCGCCGCTCTCCGGCGAGCTCAGCGACCGCCTCGCCGAGGAGCTCGACGTAGAGCTCGAAGCCGAGCGCGGCGAGGTGCCCGTGCTGCTCCGCTCCGAGCAGCTCACCCGCTCCGCGGATCTCGAGGTCGCGCATCGCGATTGCGAACCCGGCCCCGAGCTCGGTGTGGTCGGCGAGCGTCGCCAATCGGGCGCGCGCCTCCGGGGTCAGCTCCGAGGCGTCGGGATAGAAGAGGTACGCGTGGGCGAGCAGATCCGAGCGGCCGACCCGCCCGCGGATCTGGTACAGCTGCGCGAGGCCCAGGGCGTCCGCTCGCTCGACGACGAGCGTGTTCGCCTGCGGGATGTCGAGGCCGGACTCGATGATCGTCGTCGAGACGAGAACGTCGGCGTCTCCGCGCAGGAAGGCGAGCATCTGCTCCTCGAGCTCGCGCTCGCGCATCTGCCCGTGCCCGACCGTCACCCGCAGTCGCGGGACGAGCTGCCGGATCCGGTCGGCGGCCATGTCGATCGTCTCCACGCGGTTGTGCAGGTAGAACGCCTGGCCCCCTCGCGCGACCTCGCGCTCGAGGGCCGTCTTGACGAGCTCCTCGTCGTACTCGCCGACGTGCGTGCGGATCGGCCGGCGGCCCTCGGGAGGCGTCTCGATGATCGAGATGTCGCGCAGTCCCGAGAGCGACATGTGCAGTGTGCGTGGAATCGGGGTCGCGGTCAGGGCGAGCACGTCGACCTCGAGCCGGAGCGAGCGGAGCAGCTCCTTCTGCGCGACGCCGAAGCGCTGTTCTTCATCGACGATCACGAGGCCGAGCTCCTTGGGAATCACGTCGCGCGAGAGCACGCGGTGCGTTCCGATCAGGACGTCGACCTTGCCGGCCTGGAAGTCGGCCAGGATCCGCTTGACGTCGGCCGGCTTGCGGAAGCGCGAGACCATCTCGACCATGACCGGGAAGTCGCGGTACCGCTCGCGGAAGGTGTTCCAGTGCTGCTGCGCGAGGACGGTCGTCGGGACGAGCATCAGCGTCTGCTTGCCGTTCAGCGCCGCTGCGAACGCGGCGCGGACCGCGACCTCCGTCTTCCCGAAGCCCACGTCTCCGCAGACGAGACGGTCCATCGGCCGCGGAGCCTCGAGGTCCTCCTTGACCGCCTCGATCGCGGCCGCCTGGTCCGGGGTCTCGCGATACGGGAACGACGTCTCGAGCCGCTCCAGCCAGTCCTGCGAGAGGTCGTACGAGATACCCGGCGCATTCTGGCGGCGTGCGTAGAGCTGCAGTAGATCGCCCGCGAGCTCGCGAATGGCGGCGCGGGCCCGGCTCTTGAGCTGGTTCCAGGCCTTGCCGCCGAGCTTGGAGAGGGTCGGCGCCTTGGCATCGGCACCGATGTAGCGGGAGACTTTGCCGATCTGCTCGTGCGGGACGTACAGGCGGTCCTCCCCGCGGAATGCGAGCTGCAGGTAGTCGCGCGTGATTCCGGCGACCTCGCGCGTCTCGAAGCCCAGCAGCTTGCCGATGCCGTGGTCCTCGTGGACGACGTGGTCTCCGGTGCGGAGCTCGGCGAAGGACTGGAGCGCGCGGCCGGCCGGGGCGGCGCGGCTGCGGGTGCGGCGGCGGAAGACCTGCGTGTCGGGCAGCAGCGCGAGCCCGAGCTCGCGCCAGACGAAGCCGCGACGCGCGTGGGTGACGGCGAACAGGAGCTCGGCCTCGTCGGGCAGCTCCTCGCCGTCGTCGATCAGACGAGCGTCGACGCGGCGCAGCAGGTTCTGCGTGCGCAGCGCTTCGCCCTGGTGCGGAAACGCGACGACGGTTCGCAGGCCTCCGCGGACGAATGCGCGCAGCTCGTTCTCGGCTTCGGCCAGGCCGCGCGCGGCAATCGCGGGCCGCTGCGCCTCGAACGAGAACGGCTGGCCGGATGGGAGCTGGTCGAGCTCGACGGCCTTCGTCAGGTCGATGGGCGTGAGCTCCTCTTGCTCCCAGACCTCGCGTACGTCGACCGGTTGCCACACGAAGTCGGGGCCGGAGGGGACCGGCGGCACGAGGTCGGTGGGAACCGGTCTCGGAGCATCGCCGGCCTCGTCGTCCGGAAGTCGCACGTCCTCGAGGTCGAGCCGCCGCTCGGCCGCGGGGTAGACCGTGATCTCGTCGACCGGATGCAGGGTGCGCTGCGTGAACGGCGAGAAGGCGCGAATGCTTTCGACCTCGTCGCCGAAGAGCTCGATGCGGAGCGGCTCGCGCCCGGTCGTCGGATAGACGTCGACGATGCCTCCGCGGAGAGCGAATTGCCCTCGCTCCTGCGCCTGGTCGACGCGCTCGTAGCCTGCGAGGGCGAGATGTTCGGCGAGGGCGTCGATGCCCTGGTCGTCGCCGGGGCGAACGCGAATCGGCTCGGTGCGGGCCCCGGGCGGGGGCATGCGCTCGGCGAGCGCGGCGGCCGATGCGCTGACGAGGCCGCCGGCAGCGAGGACGTCGAGGGCGCGTGCCCGCTCTCCGACGAGGTGCGGCGGCGGCTCGAGGCCCGAGCTCCAGCTCACGCCCCGGCTGGGGAGGAGCGCGACGCGGTCGTCGCCGAGGAACCAGGCCGCGGCCTCGGCGATGTCGCGCGCGTCCGCATCCTCGGGCGCGAGCACGACGAGCGGGCGGCCGAGCTCTTCGTGGAGCGCCGAGACGACGAGCGGCAGAGCGGGCTCCGACACGCGCGCGCGGGTTTCCGGCAGCTCCTCGAGGAACAGGCGGAAGCGCTCGCTCTCGGCGAGCTCACGAACGAACGGGTGAAGCACGGGTAGGTCCATGACGAGCGACGGAACCGGGGTTCCGCGGGCCTGAATGCTATCCGCGGGAGCGGCACAGAACCCGGGCCGGTCCCATCCCTAGCCCCCACCCACCCGGGGTTCTTCAGGGTGCCTGGAACGGTGTGACTGGATCGTGCCGGTTTCGGGTCAATTGAAGCGCTGCTGGGCCGCCTCGACGCCTTCGAGCGCGATCGTCTCCACGGCGTCGGCGGCACGGGCGATCAGCGCATCGACGTCCAGCTCCGGCTCGAAGGCGGAGAGGACGTAGTCGGCGACGGGCCGCCGGTCTCCGCGGCCAGGACGGCCGACTCCGATGCGCAGCCGCAGGAAGTCCTGCGTCCCCAGAGAGCCGGCGATCGAGCGCAGCCCGTTGTGGCCGGCCAGCCCGCCTCCGCTCCGGGCCTGCAGGCGCCCAGGCTCGAGGTCGACGTCGTCGTGCACGACGAGGAGCGCGTCGGGCTCCGCCTTGAAGAACCGGCTGGCGGCCGCGATCGACTTGCCCGAGACGTTCATGTACGTCTCGGGTTTGAGCAGCGCGAGCCGCAGGTCGCCGAGCCGGATCTCGCACAGCTGCCCGTCGAACTTCGACCGGAACGAGCCGTCGTGCCGGCGCGCGACTTCGTCGACCACCTTCCAGCCGACGTTGTGCCTCGTCTTCTCGTACTCCCGGCCCGGATTGCCGAGCCCCGCGACCAGCAGGTCCAGCGTCGAGACGCGTTCGCCCCGACGAGACAACCGCATGGACTACTCCTCGGACTGCTCTTCGCCGCTGGACTCGGCCGGAGCCTCGCCCTCGGGAGCCTCCTCGCCCTCGGGAGCCTCCTCGCCCTCCGGCACCTCGCCCTCGGGCAACTCGCCCTCTTCCAGCTCCTCTTCCTCGACCTCGGGCTCGACGATCACCGTCGGAGCAGTCACCGTCGCCAGCACCGTCTCCTCGGGGTCGTCGAGGAAGGTCACGCCGTCCTGAACGGGCAGGTCGACGAGCCGTAGCGTGTCGCCGATCGCCATCCCGCTCACGTCGAGCTCGAGGTGATCGGGAATCTCGAGCGGCAGGGCCTCGACCCTGATCTCACGCTGCACCTGCGAGAGAACGCCGCCCTCCTTGACGCCGACCGACTCGCCGACCAGGTCGACCGAAACCTGCGCCTGGATCGGCTCGTCGAGTCGCACCTCGTGCAGGTCGATGTGCGCGAGCCGGCCGCTCGGCACGTCCTGCTGGTAGTCCTTGAGCACGGCCGGATGCGTCGTCTTCTGGCCGGCGAGGACGACGTCGAGGATCGCGTGGAGACCCGAGTCGCCGGACAAAGCGCGCCGGAGATCGCGCTCGGGGACGAAGAATGCGTGCGGCTTCTTGCCGCGTCCGTAGAGCACCCCCGGCACGAGACCCTGTGCGCGCAGGCGCCGCGAGTCGGCGGAGCCGCGCCCGTCGCGCTCGGAGACCTCCAGCTTCATTCGTTCGCCGGCCATATCGGCGGCGAAGTGTAGCGACGAGTTGCAGCTACTTCTTGATGTGCAGGTCGATTCCGAGCAGCAGCAGCGGCCAGAGAACGACGCTCAGCACGGCCGAGGCAACGAGCCGGATCGTGTCCAGATTCTTGAAGTAGTCGTATGAGGCCGCGACCGCGACGCCGACTGCGACATAGACGAGAGTCAGGAGCCGTGGTCGGAACATACCGTCGGGTCTCCCCCGTTCCGTCCTCGCGGAAACCACCGACTCGTGATGCGGCGCGCTGGGAGCGAAGGGCACGAGAGCCGGGGCGCGCTATCCGCGTCCCCTGGCGGAGAATCGACCCCTTTGCCGCTAACAAGGTCGTCCAGGCGCACTCCCGGCTTCCCGTGCTCGCGGTTTCTACCGAACGGGCGCCTTTTGAAACACGATCCGGCTCAGTCCACGCCGACCCTAGAAGAGCTGGTTCTCGCCGGCGAAGATCGCCGACACGGACTCGTCGCCGAAGACGTTCATGATCGTCTCCGCGAGCAGCCGCGACACTGGGAGCACATCCACCGTCGCCGGCCGGTTGACCGGGTCGATCGCGACCGTGTCCGTGACCGTGACGAGGCTGAGGTCGCTGTTCGCGATCTTGTCGAACGCGTTACCCGAAAAGAGCCCGTGCGTCGCACACGCGTAGACCTCGATCGCACCTGCCTCACGCAGCGCGGTCGCGCCGGCGATCAGCGTCCCGCCGGTCAGGATCATGTCGTCGCTGAGGATCGCGACCTTGCCCTGCACGTCGCCGATCACCTCGGTCACCTCGGCCCGGTCGTGCTCCGGGCGGGCCTTGTTCATGATCGCGAGGTCGCCTTCGAGCATCTGCCCGAAGCGCCGCGCCATCTTCACGCGGCCCGCGTCGGGCGAGACGGCCACGACCTTGTCGCCGAAGATGCCCTTGTCCCGGTAGTACTGCGCGAAGAGCGGCAGAGCCGTCATGTGGTCGACCGGGAGCGAGAAGAAGCCCTGGATCTGGCCGGCGTGCAAATCCATCGTCAGGACGCGATCGACGCCGGCGACCTCGAGCATGTCCGCGACGAGCTTTGCGGTGATTGGCTCGCGCGGCTTCGACTTCTTGTCCTGGCGCGTGTACGGGAACCACGGGATGACAGCCGTGATCCGCTTCGCCGACGCGAGCTTCGCGGCCTGGATCATGATCAGCAACTCGACGAGGTGGTCGTTCACGGGCGGGCTTCCCGACTGCACGATGAAGACGTCGGCGCCGCGAATCGACTCGCCGTAGCGGCAGTAGGTTTCGTCGTTGGCGAACGTCTTGAGCTGCACCTCGCCGAGCTCGATCCCGAGGTGGCGCCCGATGTCCTCGGCGAGCGGGCGGTTCGACTGGCCCGAGAAGAGCATGAGCCGCTTCATCGGACCGAGCTCGATGATCTTCTCCGGGCTCGGCAGCGCTCCGGTCGTCGGCGCTTCGAGCCCGGGCAGCTGGGTCAGCTCAGTCGTTGTGCTTTCGATCGGCATATCCCTCTTTCGTGACCTGCCTGCTTCGGGCGACTGCGAGCGCCCCGGGCGGGACGTTCTTCGTGACGACCGAGCCCGCAGCGACCCAAGCGTTGTCGCCAATCGTGACCGGAGCAACGAACACATTGTCGCTGCCCGTGTGGACGTTGCGGCCGATCTCCGTGCGGAACTTGCCCGGGCCGAGCTCGGGCCGGTAGTTGGCCGTGATCGCGCCCGCGCCGATGTTCGTCTCGTCGCCCACGTCGGCATCGCCGATGTAGGACAGGTGAGGGACCTTCGCGCCGACGCCGATGCGCGAGTTCTTGATCTCCACGAATGTGCCCGCCTTCGCTCCGCGTTCGAGGTGGGTTCCGGGGCGAAGGTAACAGAATGGGCCGACCGTCGCATCCGGGGCCGATCTCCGCGTCGACGACGACCGCGTGCGGCCCGACGACGGCGCCGGCCGCGATCTTCGAGTTGCCGCGGACGACGGTGAACGGATGGATCTCGGCGTCGGGCTCGATCTCGACGTCGGGCTCGATCCAGGTCGTCTGTGGATCGACGATCGTGACCCCGGCGAGCATGTGCTCCTCGTTGATGCGGTCCCGCAGGGCGGCGGCCGCGGCAGCGAGCTCGGCGCGCGTGTTCACGCCCTCGGCCTCGACCGGATCGGGTGCGACGTACGCGGCGACATGCTCGCCATTCTCGACCAGCGCGCGGACCGCGTCGGTGAGGTACAGCTCGCCCTGCTCGTTCGCGGTGTCGAGCTGCTCGAGCGCGGGCCAGACGCGATCGGCCGCGAAGACGTAGATCGAGGAGTTGACCTCGTCGACGGCGAGCTCGTCCGGTGACGCGTCGCGGGCCTCGACGATTGCCCGAACCGAGCCGTCGCGGTCTCGAATCACGCGTCCGTACTCGCGCGGATCGGGTGGGCGGAACGAGAGGATCGTGGCCGCGGCGTCTTCCCGGCGGTGGGTTTCGAGGAGGTCGCCCAGGAGCTTCGGGCTGATCACCGGTGCGTCCCCGCTCAGCACGAACAGGTCGCTCGCCACGCCGTCGAGCGCCTGACGGGCGGCGGCCAGCGCATCGCCGGTTCCGCGCGGCTCGGACTGCACCGCGGTCTGGATCCCGTCGAGCTCGCTCACCCCCTGCGGCGAAGCGACGACGACGAGCGGATCGGCGTCGACCGCGCGCGCAGCCTCGACGACCCAATCGACCATGCGGCGCCCGAGCAGCCGGTGGAAGTGCTTGGGCGTGTCGGACTTCATCCGCGTGCCGAGGCCGCCGGCGAGCACGACAGCTGCTGGTTTCTCGTTCATGGGACGCAAAGTTCTGGGGCGCCAGGATTCGAACCTGGGATCACGGGACCAAAACCCGTTGCCTTACCACTTGGCTACGCCCCAATTCGGCTGTCGAAGTCTAGCTCCGGCTCGTGAAGAGGAGCACCAGCGCGAACACTGCGAGGATGCCGACTGCGACGAGGGCGAGCGTGCCGACGACGATCGCGAGGATCGGGATCAGCATCACGAAGGCCTGCGAGACGGCGGCGATCCACGCGACGTCTTTGAGCGGTCCCGGGCGCAGGCGATGCCCGAGCCAGAAGAAGACGACGACGATCAGGACGGCGATCGCGAGCGTCAGCAGCCGCGGGATCGCGTGGACGATGAGGAGCAGGCCCTCGACGACCGCGATCCAGACCGCGATCGCCACCCGGCGCACGCGAAGCCACCGGCCGAAGCGGCCCTGACGGTGCTCGATCACGCCGGGTTCAAGCACGCAGCAAAGCTAGCAAGCAGGTGCCGTGAGCCAGGTGGCGCACCGATCGGCGAAGCGCTCGCTCGCAGCAGCTCCTTCCTCGCGGTCGGCAAAGAGCCCGTAGACCACCGGCCCCGCTCCCGAGACGTCCGCGCGGAAGGCGCCGGCTTCGCGAAGCTCCCGGGCAAGCGGTGAGGAGGCGAGGTCGTTCGGCGGCAGCGCTCCGAGATCCCTCGCTTCGAGCGCCGCGACGAGCTGTGCGCGGCGCTCTTCGAAACCGTCTGCCCCGGTGAACGTCGCGTAGACCTCCGCGGTGGCGACCTTCGAAGCGTCTTCGGGGAGCAGGAGGAAAACCACATAGTCGTCGAGCAGCTCGACGGGCTCCAGGTCCGAGCCGTCGCCGGTGCCGAGTTGCGTGCCGCCGGCCAGGAAGAACGGAACGTCGGCGCCCAGCCCCGCGGCGATCTCGTGCAGCCGGTCCGCATCCAGGGGCGACGCCAGCGTGTCGTTCGCGAGCCGAAGCGCTGCGGCTGCGTCGGAGCTGCCTCCGCCGAGGCCGGCCGCGACGGGGATTCGCTTTTCGATCTCGACCGACCAGTCGGCCTCGACGCCCGCCGCGCCCGCAAGCGCGAGGAGCGCATCGCGAACGAGCGTGTCCGCCGGGAAGCCTGCGATCTCGAGGGCCGCGGCCGGCTCGAGCGAGATCCGGTCCCCGAGATCGATCTGCTGGAGCACGGTCGCGACCTCGTGCTTCCCGTCTGGCCGCTTCGGGCCGACGACGAGCGCGAGGTTGATCTTGGCGGGCGCGTCGAGCGACCTCATCGCAGGGCGGCCGTGAGCGCGACGAACTCGTCCGGCTCGAGCGCCTCGGCGCGGACGGCAGGGTCGCGGTCGATCGCGGTCAGCGCCTTTGCGGACCGCGCCCGCGGCGCGAGGCCTGCGAGCTCGAGTGAGTTCGGCAGCGTCTTGCGCCGGTGAGCGAACGCCGCGTTGACGACGCGCTTGATCTCGGTGAAGTCGTCGGGCAGGTGGAGGCGTCGAAACGCGACGAGCGCCGAGTCGACGTTGGGCGGCGGACGGAAGACCGTGCGGGAGACCGGGTGGAGACCCGTTCGTTCGGCCGCGAGCTGCACGAGCACGGAGACCGCTCCGTAGGCCTTCGTGCCGGGCCGTGCGAACAGGCGGTCGGCGACTTCGCGCTGCACCATCACCGTCCAGCGACCGACGCTCGGCAGGCCGTCGAGGCTCTCCACGATCAGCGGCGTCGCGACGTTGTACGGCAGGTTGGCGACGAACTTCGTCGGGACGGGCTCGAGCGCGGCGAGATCGAGGCGGAGCGCGTCGCCGAACAGCAGCCGCACGTTGTCGCGACCGTGCAGGCGGTCGACCAGATGCGGCTCGAGCGCGCGGTCGAGCTCGACGGCATGCACGCGCGCGACGCGCTCGGCGAGGTAGGCGGTGAGGACGCCCAGGCCCGGCCCGACCTCGAGCACGACGTCGTCCGGCGCGAGCTCCGCGAGACGACCGATGACCCCGAGGATGTTGTCGTCGACGAGGAAGTGCTGCCCGAGCTCGCGGTTGGGAGTGACGGGGAGCTTCACGGGAGCGCGAACGCCGCAGATGCGTTGGCGTCGATGCGTGCGCCCAGCTCTTCCGCGTCCACGTTCCGGATCCTCGCGAGCTCCTCGACTGTGAGGACGACGTTCGCGGGCTCGTTGGGCCGGCCGCGCCGGGACTGCGGCGCGAGATATGGGCTGTCCGTCTCGGCGAGGATCCGCTCCGCCGGGACTTGGGCTGCCGCGGTTCGCAGGTCGCCCGCCTTCGGGTACGTGACGTTGCCGGCGAACGAGACGTAGTAGCGCCGCTCGAGGACCGTTTCCAGCAGGCCCGGGGACGAAAAGCAGTGCATGACGACCGTGCCGTCGAAGCCCGCGAGGACGGCGGCCGTGTCGGCGTCCGCTTCGCGTGTGTGGATGACGACCGGCTTGCCGAGATCGGCCGCGAGCTCGAGCTGCGCCTCGAAGAGCTGGCGCTGCCGTTCGCGCGGCGCGCGGTCGCGGAAGTAATCAAGTCCCGTCTCCCCCACGGCGACCGCACGATCGTGCTGCGCGAGGTCGCGCAGATCCTCGACGCGGTTTGCCTCCGCGTCGCCGGCCTGATGCGGATCGATGCCGACCGCGGCGAACACCTCCTCGTGCAGTTCGGCGAGCTCGAGGGCGACGCGGCACGAGTCGATGCCGGTGCCCACGGTCACGATCCGCTGGACGCCCGCCGAGCGCGCGCGCCTGATGAGCGCCGACGGCCGGTCCGCGCACGCGTCGAGGTGTGCGTGGGTGTCGATCACTCCGACGCGGCGGCGCGAGCTTCCATCCGGGCGAGTTCGTCGGGCACGACGACGTCCGGATCGAGCTTCTTGAACAGGGGCCGCGGCTTCTGAAGCGCCTGTCCCGGTGAGAGCTCGCTCGGCGCCCAGCTTCCCGTCCACGACTCGTACTCGCCCGTCAACACCTGGTGCGGGTCGTCGTCGCCGCCGACGTCGCGCAGCTCGAGCGGCCCGGAGATCGTTCCCTCGTTGCCGAGCAGCTCGTGCACCGCCTGCGACGAGAACGGGAGGAACGGCGCGAAGATCGTCTTCAGGCTGTCGATCGCGCGCAGCGCGACGTAGAGCACCGTCCCGGCGCGTTCGCGATCGCTCTCGATCAGCGACCACGGGGCCTGGTGGTCCGTGTACCGGTTGACGAGGGTTGCGAGCCTCATCGCCTCGGCGAGCGCGGCCCGGTAGCGCGCCGACTCGATCAGCTCGCCGACGGTTTCGAAGCCCGCTCCGATCGCATCCAGGAGCTCGGTGTCCTCGGCGGTCAGCTCGCCCGGGTCGGGAACCGCGCCGAAGTTCTTGTGCGCCGAGCTCAGCGTCCGGTTCACGAGGTTGCCCCAGTTCGCGACCAGCTCGTCGTTGTTCCGGCGCACGAACTCGGACCACGTGAAGTCGGTGTCCTGCGTCTCCGGGCCCGCTGCGGTCAGGAAGTAGCGAAGCGGGTCGGGGTCGTAGCGGCCGAGGAAGTCGCCGACGGCGATCGAGACGCCTCGGCTGACGCTGAACTGCTTGCCCTCCATCGTCAGGAACTCGCTCGCCACGACGTCGGTCGGAAGCGTCAGCGGCCCCTTGCCCGCGCCGAGCTCGCCGCCCGCCCCGTACCCGAGCAGGATGCTCGGCCAGATCACGGTATGGAAGACGATGTTGTCCTTGCCCATGAAGTAGACATGGCGCGCGTCGGGGTCCTGCCACCAGTCGCGCCAGGCCTCGGGCGTTCCGCGGTTCGCGGCCCACTCGACGGCCGCCGACAGGTAGCCGATGACTGCGTCGAACCAGACGTAGATCCGCTTGTCGTCGCGATCCGCGTACTCCGGCGGCACCGGAATCGGCACGCCCCAGTCGAGGTCGCGCGTGATCGGCCTCGGTTTCAGGTCTTTGAGCAGGCCGAGCGAGAAGTTCCGCACGTTCGGGCGCCAGTGGTCCTGCCGCTCAATCCACTCGGTCAGCTGCTCCGCGAACGCCGGGAGGTCGAGGAAGAGGTGGTTCGTCTCCCTGAAGACCGGCACCGTGCCGTCGATCTTCGAGTGCGGGTTGATCAGGTCGATCGGGTCGAGCTGGTTCCCGCAGTTGTCGCACTGATCGCCTCGCGCAAACTCGAAGCCGCAGATCGGACACGCCCCTTCGATGTAGCGGTCGGGCAGCGTGTGACCGGTGGTGGCCGAGAACGCGCCCATCGCCGTCTGCTCGACGATGTAGCCGTGCTCGTAGACGGTCCTGAACAGATCCTGGACCACGCGATAGTGGTTCCGGGTCGTCGTCCGCGTGAACAGGTCGTACGAGAGACCGAGATCGTGCAGGTCCTTGCGGATGAGGCTGCTGTAGCGGTCGGCGGTCTCACGCGGAGACAGACCCTCTTGATCGGCCGCGACCATGACCGGCGTGCCGTGCTCGTCGCTGCCGCTGACCATCAGGACGTCGTCGCCCCGCAGGCGGTGATACCGGGCGGTGATGTCCGACGGAACGCCGAAGCCGGCGACATGCCCCAGATGCCGTGGGCCACTCGCGTAGGGCCACGCGACGGCGATGAGAATGCGCTGTTGTCGACGGTTCGGGAAGGTGTTCCTCCGGGGCGGGCTCGGTCGCGGACATCTTACGGAGGGGCGCCTGCGCGAATCGGCGCGCGACACGGCGCCGGTGACGTCGCCGGCCGGCGACGCCGAGCGCCACGAGCACGAGGCCGACCGCGCCGAGAGGGACCAGGAGCAGCCGCCTCGAACGCGTCGGCCGCACCCGCGCGACGGGAACCACGGGCATCGTCGCGGCGGGAGGACGGCGCAGGTCCGCTGCGCCGCGGAGCGCCCGCGGTTCGCGCGCTCGCGTCCGGTTCACGCGAGTCCGAGCGCGAGAGGCATGAGCACGACCACGGGCTCGAGCTCGCGGATGTCGAACATTCTGTGCTCGCACACCAGGGGTACGAGGAGTCGTCGCCGTGCTTGCCTGCTTCCGGGCCGCAACTCGCGGCTTCACCGCGGATCGATCCGCCGCTCGGCCCTGTTCCGGCGCCGCGTACCGACGGGGCGCGTGGCGTGATGGAACCGCGCGCCGCGCGGCTACGGGCGGAGCCGCAGCCTGCACCGGCGGCGGTTGCTGCACCGGGGGTGGCTGCTCCGGCGGCTGTCGGGGAGGCAGAAGCGTCACGGGGTCGACGTAGCCGTTCGGGTCCGCGGTGAGGCGGATGCCCAGGTAGACGTACGGCTCCGTTCCCTCGGGCTCGCCGCTCGGGCCGATCGTGCCCACGACGTCGCCCTCGCCGACCTGGGTTCCCACGGTCACCCCGATCGAGCCCAGGTGGACGAGCGTCACCGACCAGCCGTCCGCAGTCCGAACCGTCAGACACAACCCTTGTCGCGGCAGTCGCCCCGCGAAGGCGACGACCCCGCTCGTGGCCGACCGGACGTCCGAGCCCATCGGAGCGCCGATGTCGATCCCGCGATGCTGCCCGCCCCCGTACGGCTCGCCGTCTGAGACGAATGGTCTCAGCACGGGCCCGGCAACGGGCCACGCCCACGCCGAAGCTCCCGGCGAGAGCACGAGCGCGGAGATCAGCGCTGCGAGGAGGATGTTGCCTGATCTGCAAACCATGCGGCCAGAGTACCGTGGCGCTCGGCTGTTGTCAAATCAGGTTACAGCGAGGCGCGGTAGAGGCGGTTGCGCGAGTGCCGGGTCAGGCGCGCGACGAGATCGGCGGCGGTCCGCCGGCCGACGCCGGCCGCGACGAGCTCCGAGACCGCGGCGAGCGCGTCCGCCTCGGCCGCGCGCTCCAACTCTCCTGGGCCGACGACGACGGTGATCTCGCCACGGGGAGGCTCCGGGAACCGCTCAGCGATTTCCGAGGCGGTCCCGCGCGCGACCTCCTCGAAGCGTTTGGTCAGTTCACGGCACACCGCGACCGGCCGCTCCGGCAGCGCGACGGCGAGCGAGCGAAGGCTGGCCGGCAGCCTGCGTGGAGACTCGAACGCGACGGCCGAGTGCGGCCAGGCGGCGAGCTCGCTCCAGAGCGCCGCTCGAGCGTTCTCGGTCCGCGGCAGGTACCCGAGGAACTGGTACCGCTCGCCGACGAGCCCGCTCGCGACGAGCGCCGTCTCCACCGCGGACGGCCCCGGTAGCACCGTCACCTGCAGTCCCGCCTCCAGCGCCGCTTCGATCAGGCGCGCGCCCGGATCGCTGACCCCGGGCAGCCCCGCATCCGAGGCAAGCGCGATCCGCTCGCCGGCCTCGAGCCGAGGAAGCAGCTGCGCGGTCCGCTCAGCCTCGTTGTGCTCGTGGTAGCTGAGGAGCTTCGCGTCGATTCCGTGGCGCTCGAGCAAGACCTTCGTCCGCCGCGTGTCCTCGCAGAGGACGAGATCCGCCTCCGCCAGCTCGCGGAGCACGCGCAGCGTCACGTCCTCGAGGTTCCCGATCGGCGTCGCGCAGATTGCGAGCAAACCTAGAGCGCCTCGAACCCGACGAACCCCGCTCCGACGAGGCCTGCATCGGGGCCGAGCAGCGCCGGAACGACCCGGACGAGATCCCGGCCCGGAGCGAGCGCTTCGACCTTCATCGTCTCCAGCGCGGGCTCGAGGAAGAGGTCGCGGGCCTGGCTGAACCCGCCTCCGATCACGATCACCTCGGGGTTGAAGACGTTGACCAGCGAGCCGAGAGCCGCGCCGAGCTTGCGCCCGATGTCGCGGATCGCCTCCAGCGCCTCCTGGTTCCCCGCGCGCGCTGCGCCGACGAGCTCGCGGCCGGTTGCGTCGGGGCCGAGCAGCTCCACGGCCCTCCGATCCGCGGCACCGCCCGACGAAACCTGCTCGAAATGGCCATGTCCCGTGCAGTTGCCGCTGCACGGCGCGCCGCCGTACTCGAGCACCATGTGCCCGATTTCGGCGCTGGCTCCGACGTAGCCGCGATACGGCTTGCCGTCGAGGATCAGCCCGCCGCCGACGCCCGTCCCCAGCGTGAGCATGACCATGTGGCTCGAGCCCTTCCCCGCGCCGATCTTCCACTCGGCGATCGCGGCCGCGTTGCCGTCGTTGTCCAGCGCGACCGGGACGGAGTAGCGCTCGGCGGCATGGTCGCGAAAGTCAAAGTCGGCGAGCGGTACGTGGACCGAGCCGACGACGCGACCGGTGCGCTGGTCGATCGTCGACGGGAGCCCGAAGCCGATCGCGGCCACGCGCTCGACCCGAAGCTGGTCGACGATCTCGTCGAGCAGCTCGAGGAACTCGTCGCGGGACTCGGTGGGCGTGGGCCGCTCGATCCGCCGTTGGATCTGACCGTCGCGGTCAATCACCCCGGCCGCGATCTTCGTCCCGCCGACGTCGATACCGATGGCCAGCTCTGCCACGCGGCTACGATACGCCGCCGAATGGCGCAAGGAGAGAAGCCCTATCGCGTCTACCGAGGAGGTCGCGTCAAGGGGCGAGTGCCGACGCTCGGCGCGCCGGAACGCGCACCGGCCCGGACCGACCGCCGGCCGGACCGGTTCAAGGGCCCGGGGCCCAAGCAGCCGAAGACGAAGCGCGAGCGCAACTGGGGGCGCTGGATCGGGATCGGCCTCGCGTCCTTCCTCGTCCTCGTGCTCGTCTGGGGCGTCGCGAGCTACCTCTCCCTGCACAGCGGCGCGAAGGCCGCGAACAAGCGGCTGCCCACCTCGGCGAAAGCCGCCCTCGTGCCTCAGAGCGGGCTCATGCTCACGCATCCGAGCGTGATCCTCCTGCTCGGCACCGACCACTCCTCGAAGATCGGGTACCGGACGAGCTTCGAGCGCTCGGACTCGATGATGCTGCTGCGGACCGACCCGGGCAAGGGCCGCCTCAACTACCTCTCGATCCCGCGCGATCTCCGCGTCAACGTCCCCGGGCACGGCTACGACAAGATCAACTCCGCGTTCCAGATCGGCGGGCCTGCGCTCGCGATCAAGACCGTCCGCGGCTTCACGGACGTCGAGGTCAACCACGTCGTGATCGTCGACTTCGACGCCTTCACGAAGGTGATCGACAAGGTCGGCGGCGTGGACATCAACGTGCCCGCGCCGATCCTCTCGAACAAGTTCGACTGCCCCTATTCGACCCAGGCGCGCTGTGACCGCTGGCAGGGCTGGCGCTTCGCGAAGGGCATGCAGCACATGGACGGGCATCGCGCCCGCGTCTACTCGCGGATCCGCGAGAACAAGCTGAACCCGCGGGAGAGCGACGTCACCCGTACCGAGCGCCAGCAGGCGGTGATCCAGGCGCTGCTCGGGAAGCTGACGGGCCTCGGCGTGCTGGTCAAGCTGCCGTGGATCGGAGACGACGTGATGAAGCCGCTGACGACCGACCTCACGGCCGGTCAGATGATGCAGCTCGCCCTCGTCAAGAAGCGGAGCGGGAACGAGCTTCACTGCCGGCTCGGTGGAACGCCGACCGGATTCGGCGGCGGCTACCTGCAGCCGGACGAGGAGGCCCGGCGGACGATCGCGGCGTTCCTCGGCCGCTCGGCGCCGCAGCCGCCCCTGCCCGGCTCGACGTACGGCTCGGGCTGCCCGTAGACGGCCCTCCTAGCTCTCGGCCACCTTCTTGACGTCCTTGTCCTTCTTCTCGCCCTTGTCACCCTTGTCGCCCTTGTCACCCTTGTCGCCGGACGATTCGCTCTGCTTGTCGCCGTCGCGCGAGGACTTGCGCGAGCCCCGGCCGTAATCGGTCGAGTAGAAGCCGGAGCCCTTGAAATGGACCGCGACCGGGTACAGGACCCGCTGGACAGGGCTCTCGCCGCAGACTTCGCAGACCTCCGCCGGGTCGTCGGTCATCCTCTGGAAGACCTCGAAGACATGCCCTTTCGGGCACTTGTATTCGTAAATCGGCACCAGACGGAGCTTAGCTTCGCCCCCAGGCGACACTCCCCGATTCGATTCCCGTGCTAGCTTCGCGCCCTTGGCAACGCGAACGAGTGAGGTGTCGCCGGGCCGGCCAGAGCCCTACGCCCGCGCCTTCGCGGAGCCCGCGGCCGAGCTCGGCCTAAGGACGTTCTGGCTCGGCGTCAGCGGGTGCACGACGGCCGTCGCAGTGTTCTTGCTCGCGCGTCTGACCGCCTGGCCGCCGCACGAGGACGAGACGCTCGCGCTCTTCGTCGGCCGCAAGTCGCTGGGCGGGCTGTTCAAGACCGTCCAGACCGAGCGCGGCGGCGCGCCGCTCCATTTTCTCTTCGCGTGGATCGTGGCCCACCTGGGCGGCAGCCTCGTCGGTCTGCGGCTCTTCTCGGCGCTGTTCGCGGTCGCGTCGATTCCGGTCGTGGCGCTCCTCGGCGCACGACTCGCCGGGCGGACTGCGGCGCTCGTGACCATCGCCCTCGTCTCGGCGAGCTGGATGCTCCTCTTCCACGGGATCTACGGGCGGATGTACAGCCTCTTCCTGCTCACGAGCGCGCTCTCGTACCTCGCCTTCCTGGCCGCGGTCGCGACGGGAGGCTGGCGGCGCTGGGCGCTGTGGGCGGTCGCGATCCTGGCGACGGTCGCGACGCACCCCTACGGAGCCCTCGTGCTCGCCACGCAGGTCGTCTATGTACTCGCGCGCGCGCGCACGCGGACGGCGTTCGTCGCGATCGCCGCCGTCGCCGTCCTCGGGTCGCCCTTCTGGTACAGCGACCACGTCCTCGCCGGCCGCTTCGACGTCGGCGTCGGGACGGGTGGGCAGAAGCTCGACGGGCCGGGCGCGGTGCTCGCGTACCTCTACCGGGTCGCGGGCGATTTCACGGCTGGCTTCACGCCGATCGTGATCGCCGTCCTCGTCGTCGCGGTCGTCGGCGCACGTGCGCTGTGGCTCCGGAACCGCGACGCGGCTCTGCTGACGGCGTGCGTCGTGCTCGTGCCGACCGCGGCGTTCGTCCTCGCGCGGTTCGGCCAGTCGACGTCGCCCGAGTCGCGCCACCTGATCTTCGTGCTGCCGTTCTTCGCGCTGCTCGTCGCGCTCGGGCTGATCGACCTCTCGCGCAAGCGGACGCCGGTGCTCGTCGCCACGCTCGTCCTCCTGATGAGCGCGGAGGTCGCATGGGGCTGGGACAAGACGGCTCCGCTGTACGAAGGCGAGCCCGGAACGCGAGTCGAGGCTCGCGAGGCAGGGTCCGACTGGCTCGCGCGGACCGCCCAACCCGACGACGTCCTCTTCGGGTACGACCCGCTCTACCTCGGAGGCTGGCAGCGAGACCGCTCAGGGTTCCCGGAGACCGTGATCCCCCGGGCGGACCCCAAGCTCGCGCTGAGGTCACTCCGGGAGGCCCACACGCTCGGCCGCGGTGTCTGGGTCTTCGACGCGAGCGACACCAACAACTTCACGCAGAAGCTGACGATTCCGCTGCGCTACCCGAATCCCAGGTCGGTCTTCGATGCGCGCGCCTTCGGGCCGTTCCTCGTCATCCGCAGCAAGCAGCCGACGCGGACGCCGATGGAGTTCCTGCTCGAGACACGGCAGGCCCAGATCCTCGGGAGGTCGCTCGGCAGCGGCGACGCGGACGTGAACCTGCTCACCGCCGACCAGGCTCTTTCGGCGCTCGAGCGCTAGCGGCTTCGCGCTCGACCGTCTCCTGGTGGCAGGGCGCGTCCTCGAACGCGGCAAGCCCCGCGGCGTGCGGCGCGGCGCGGCGCGCCCGGGCTCGGCGCCGTCGACGCGCAGTCGCGATCACCGCCGACGCGCCGATCAGGCCGCCGACGAGAAACGAGCGGAGCCGCTCCGGCCGCCGATCGGCGCCGTCCATGGCCGCGATTGTACGCGGCTCGTGAAACGATCCTGACGATGCGCCTCTGCGCCCTTGGCGATCTGCTGCTCGACGTCGTCGTCCGCACGACCGGCACGAGCGGCGCCGAGAGCGAGGGAGCGGCCGAGACGCGAGTCGGCGCCGGCGGACAGGCGGCGAACGTCGCAGCCTGGGCGTCCGAGCTCGGCGCGGAGGCGCGGTTCGTCGGGAAGCGCGGCTCGGACGTTGCAGGCGAGCTGGCAGGGAACGAGCTCCGTGGGCACGGTGTCGAGCTGCTCGGCCCCGTCGAGGAGGGGCGAAACGGCGTCGTCGTCTCGCTCGTCTCGACGGACGGCAGCCGAACGATGCTCACCGACCGCGGCGTCGCTCCCGGACTGCGCGCGGAGGAGCTCGACGTGCGCTGGTTCGGCGGCTGCGACTGGCTGCACCTGTCCGGCTATTCGCTGCTGCGGCGACCGATCGAGGAGGCTGCCGCGAAAGCCGCGGGGGCGGTGCAGGCTCAGGGAGGCCGGGTGAGCCTCGACCTCGCATCTGCGTCCGGGATCGCCGAGTACGGGCCGGAGAAGCTGCTCTCGCGGCTCGAGCTGCTCGGCCCCGAGCTCGTGTTCGCGAACGAGGGCGAGCTGGCCGCGATCGGAGGAGAGGTCCCGGGGACGCTCGTGCTCAAGCGCGGTGGCGAGGGGTTCAGCGTCGACGCCGCCGACTACGCGGCCGCACCTGCCGAGGTCGTCGACACGACCGGAGCAGGAGACGCGCTCGCGGCCGGCTACCTCCTCGGCGGCCCGGAGCTCGCGGCACAGGCTGCGGCTCGATGCGTCGCCCAGCTCGGCGCAATGCCCGCGCAGGGCATCTGACCAAGACGGGTCAAGGTTGTAAGGAAAGCGGGCTCGGTACTCACCCACTGGGGGTTCAGGGCCGGTCCCGATGTGGTTCCAGACGCGCTCGGCGAGCATTTACGCAAAGGGGTGAAAGCAATGACAAGGCAACCGCACACCCGAGCAAGCGGTTGGTACGCGATGCTCGTGGCGCTCGTCGGCCTGCTCATCGCGGCCTCAGCCGGTGCAGAGCCGACTCGAGCGACGGTCCGTCTGGCGAAGCCTCGCACGCTCGTCATCCAGCACGGCCCGATCTACAAGTTCGCGCAGGACGGCGACTTCATCACCTGGGTCGGTGGGCGCCACTACGTCGTCCACCTCCGCAGCGTGTCCGGACGGAGTAGCTGGGTGCTCGGCAACGCAGGCGTCGGAGGGGCGGTCGGAGCTCAGAGTGCGTCCACGCTCGTCCTCGGCGGCAAGAGGGCCGTCTGGGTCAAGTACGCAGGCGTGATGACCCGTGAGGCGGGGATCTACACGTCGAAGCCGGGTCAGAGGAAACCGACGATCGTCGACACACCGGGTGTGACCGACTTCGGCGGCACGTACCTCACCGGGCTAGCTGCTGACGGTGAACAGACAATCGTCTACGGAGATGCGAGAGTGACGTACGAGCCGGGGAACGGCAGCTGGTCACTCGCGGACGGTGGAGTCCATCGCTTCGTCCGGAAGTGGTACCCGCCTCACATTCATGGCATTCCCCCGGCGTACGCGATCGCGGCCTCCGTCGGCCGGGTCGCAGTCGTCCCGGCGGTGCTGAAGGACGAACAAAATGGCGATTGGGGAGCGGCGCCGAACGGGCCGGTCAACGTCTACAACCTCTCCGGCCGCCGGCTCGCCAGTGTCGTTCCGCAAGGGACGGTTCGCGACGTGGCGCTCTCGTGGCCCAACCTCGCGGTGATCGTGGGACGGGCCGACGGAACGACGGTCATCGAGCGGTACAACGCCCCGAAGGGCGAACTCATGGGCGCGACGACGATGGCCGGCGCTTCCGACCTCGCGATCAGCCCGGCCGGAATCGTCTTCCGGGTCGGCAGGACGATCTACGCGATCCGGGCGGGTAAGACCGCGGTTCTGTGGCGCGCGACGGCCACCCCGATCGGGCTCTCGATCGAGGGCAAGCGGGTCGCCTGGGCCGCGTGCGGGCGGGTCAAGGCCCTGAACCTTCCGTGATCGGATCAAGCACTCTCCGGGCGCCCACACAGCGCCCGGAGGGTCGCTTCCGGGAAGATTGGGCGCATGATCGAAATCTCGACGGAAGTCGAGGAAGCGCTTCGCCGCCGGGGGGCCGTGGTTGCCCTCGAGACGACGCTCGTCGCGCACGGGTTCCCGCCCGGCGAGGGCCTCGCGGTGGGTCTCGCGTCGGCGCAGGCCGTCCGTGACGCCGGCGCCGTGCCGGCGACCGTGGGCGTTCTCGACGGCGCGCTCCGGGTCGGGCTCTCGGACTCCGAGCTCGAACGGTTCACGCCCGAAGCGCGCAAGGTGGGGCCGCGCGACGTCGCTGCCGCAGTCGTCCAGGACGCTGTGGGTGCGACGACCGTCGGCGGCACGCTCGCCGCCTGCCGTGCCGCAGGGATCGGATTCCTCGGCACGGGGGGCATCGGCGGCGTGCACCGGGGCGACCGCATGGACGTCTCCGCCGACCTCGGCGAGCTGGCGCGGACAGAGGCGCTCGTGGTCTCGTCAGGCATCAAGTCGCTGCTCGACGTCCCGGCGACCATGGAGCTTCTCGAGACGCTCGGCATCCCGGTCGTCGGACTACGGACGGACGAGCTGCCTCTCTTCTACACCGCACACGGCGGACCGCCGCTCCCGGCGCGAGTCGAGAGCGCCGAGGAGGCGGCCGAGCTCGCGCGCACGCACTGGCGCCTAAAGCGCCATTCGGCGCTCCTGCTCGTCCAGCCGCCCCCCGAGAGCATCGACGACGTGGAGCCGTTGATCGAGGAGGCGCTGGCCGCGGCAGACGAGCAGAGAGTCACCGGGCCGGCGGTGACGCCGTTCGTGCTCGGACGCCTGCACGAGCGAAGCGGCGGCCGAACCCTCCACGTCAACCGCGAGCTCGTGCTCGCAAACGCCCGGCTCGCGGCCGAGGTCGCAGTCGCCTATCGGGCGGCCGAGTCTTAGCTGACCGCGCCGAGAAAGTCCTCGATCTCGAGCGCCGTCAGCGTCTGGAGCTTGGCGCTCCCGCGCGCCCCCAGGGCGATCGACACACGGGCGATCGTCGCGGCGTCGGGCGCCTCGACGACGTTCACGAAGTCGAACGGGCCGAGCGTCGCCCACTGGTGCAGCACCTTGGCGCCGAGCTCCTCGACGTCACGGTTCACCTCGCGCAGCCGGTCCGGGTTCGACTTCAGCGTCTGCACGCCCTGCGCGGTCAGGCTCGACAGCATGATGTAGACGGGCATCGCGCCTCCTTCGTCGTGGTGAGCCCGACTCTAACCGGGCCTCCTGGTCGAGATAGAGAAGAGCGCACCCGAGGAAGAAGAGCGGCGACATGACGACGACCGCGAGCGCGGCGGAGATCGTGATGCTCTGAGCCCCGAAGCCTGCGAGCATGAGCGAGAGCGAGAAGATCGAGACGATGACGACGATCGCGAGCGCGGCCACGGTGCCGAACGCGTGCACGAAGTCGGCGCGCGCGAGCCTGAGCCCGTGCTGGAGCGCGTCCCGCAGGCCGCGCTCTTCGACGAGCACGCTCGGTACTGCGAGCCCGACGAGCGCGAACCACGCGAGCGCGACGAAGTAGACGCCCGTGAAGACGAGCACGCGCGACGCGGCGAGCGGCAGGAAAGCAATCGCACCGACGAGGAGCGCCCGACCTCTCGCGTTCCGCGCATCGGTCGCGACAGCAACTGCCCAGACGTAACTGAGCGCGAGCGCGAACGGCCCGAGGACGACCCCGTACCCGACGCGCGCGCCTCCATCGAGGAACGAGGCGCCGATCGTGAAGGCGGACGCCGGGATCCCGAGCCCGAGCACGCGCCAGAACCGGTGCCCGTAGAGCTTGATCGCGTCGGCGATCAGCTGGCCGACGGTCCGCTCGGCCGGCGAAACCTCCATCGTTGGCTGAGACACGCGCGGGACCGTATCTAGGGCTGCAGCGCCTCGACGAGCTGCTCCTGGAGCCAGGACAGGTAGCCGTAGACCGCGAGCTCGCGGCCGCGAGGCTCCTTCAGGTCGAGCTTCCCGTAGTCCAGCTGCTCGGTCACGTCCCAGCGCGTCCCAAGCACGAGGCGCATGTCGTTCAGCGCTCGCAGCCACTGCTCCGCCTGGTCGAGCTCGAGCGTCTCTCCGGCAAGGGTCCGCGCGCACGGTCGCAAGAGCCTTCGACCGGCCGGACACGAGCTGGTCGCGGACGAGCGAGCGGTACTGCTCGTCGTTCTCGCGATCGGAATACGCAGGCGGGAAGAGCCGGCGCAGCTCTGGGTCGTCCGGGTCGTCGAGCAGGCGCTCGAGCTCGTCGAGGAGGTCGCTCAGGAGAAGCCGCTCGTGCACGTCGAGCCGCAGCCGCACGCGATCCCCCTTGCGCTCGAACTGCCGTCGCGCGAACACTCAGTCCTGCTGCATCGTCGCCCAGAGCCCGTGCGCGTGCAGCCGCGCGACGTCGAGCTCGGACTTCTCGCGGTTCCCGCTGGAGACGACCGCCTTGCCCTCGTTGTGCACCTGGAGCATGAGCTTTGTCGCCTTGTGCGAGGCTGAAGCCGAAGAGCTTCTGGAAGACGAGCGTGACGTACGACATGAGGTTGATCGGGTCGTTCCAGACGATCACGACCCACGGCCGCTCTTCCTGCCAGTCCTCGTCGACGACCGGCTCGCGGACCTCGACCTCGGCCGGGGCGACGATCGTGCTCATCGCCGGCTGGGCGAGCGTCCGACGGCTGCCGCTCGATGCGGCACGACCGCCGAACGTACGTCCACGTCCGACGTCGACGCGCCGTCGCCTTCCTCGAACTCGCCCTCGAGCAGCCGCAGCGCGAGCGGGTTCTCGACCAGGCGCTGGATCGCCCGCTTCAGCGGCCGCGCGCCGTAGGTCGGATCCCAGCCGGCCTCGGCGAGGTGCTCCTTCGCAGCGTCGGTCAGCTCGAGGGACAGGCCCCGCTCGGCGAGCCGCTCGCGCAGCCGCGCGAGCTGCAGCTCGACGATCTCGCCGATCTGCTCGCGGCGTCAGCGGCTCGAACTCGACGATCTCGTCGATCCGGTTCAGGAACTCCGGCCGGAACGTCTCGCGCATCGCGTCCTCGGACGGCACGTTCGAGGTCATGATCAGCACCGTGTTCCGGAAGTCGACGGTGCGGCCCTGGCCGTCGGTCAGGCGCCCGTCGTCGAGCACCTGGAGCAGGATGTTGAACACCTCCGGATGCGCCTTCTCGATCTCGTCGAGCAGGACGACCGAGTACGGGCGGCGCCGAACCGCCTCGGTCAGCTGGCCGCCCTCCTCGTAGCCGACGTAGCCCGGCGGCGCGCCGACGAGCCGCGAGACCGTGTGCTTCTCCTGGTACTCGGACATGTCCAGCCGGACCATGGCCCGGTCGTCGTCGAACATGAACTCGGCGAGCGCGCGGGCGAGCTCGGTCTTGCCCACGCCGGTCGGGCCGAGGAAGACGAACGAGCCGATCGGGCGGTTCGGGTCCTGCAGTCCGGAGCGCGCGCGCCGCAGCGCGTTCGCGACCGCCTCGACGGCCTCGTCCTGTCCGACGACGCGCTGGTGCAGCCGCTCCTCCATGTGGATCAGCTTCTCGGTCTCGCCCTCGAGGAGCCGTGAGACCGGGATGCCCGTCCAGCGGCGCGACGACCGCGGCGACGTCGTCCTCGTCGACCTCCTCCTTGACCATCGGCTCGCCGTCGGGCTCGGCGCGCTCCTCGAGCTCGCGCTCCAGCTCCGGCAGCTCGCCGTAGCGGATCTCGGCGACGCGCTGGAGCTCGCCGTGCCGCTCGGCCCGCTCGGCCTCCATGCGCAGCTCGTCGATCCGCCGCTTGATCTCGCTGACGCGGTCGAGCGCCTCCTTCTCGCGCGACCAGCGCGCGGCGAGCTCGTCGCGGAGGCTCCTTGGCCTCCGCCAGCTCGCGCTCGACCGGCTCGCGGCGCTCCTTCGACTCCTTGCCCATCGCGGCGAGCTCGATCTCGAGCTGGCGCACGCGGCGCTCCGCCTCGTCGAGCTCGAGCGGCGACGAGTCGATCTCCATCCGCAGGCGCGACGCCGGCCTCGTCGATGAGGTCGATCGCCTTGTCCGGCAGCTGGCGGTCCGAGATGTAGCGGTCGGAGAGCACCGCGGCCGCGACGAGCGCCGCGTCGCGGATGCGCACGCCGTGGTGCGCCTCGTAGCGCTCCTTCAGCCCGCGCAGGATCGCGATCGTGTCCGAGACGCGACGGCTCGCCGACGAAGACCGGCTGGAAGCGCCGCTCGAGCGCGGCGTCCTTCTCGATGTGCTTGCGGTACTCGTCGAGCGTCGTCGCGCCGATCGCGCGCAGCTCGCCGCGCGCGAGCATCGGCTTGAGCAGGTTCGCCGCGTCGACCGCGCCCTCGGCCGCGCCCGCGCCGACGATCGTGTGCAGCTCGTCGATGAAGAGGACGATCTCGCCCTCGGCGTTCTTGATCTCGGCGAGCACGGCCTTGATCCGCTCCTCGAACTCGCCGCGGTACTTCGAGCCGGCGAGCAGCGCGCCGATGTCGAGCGCCCAGACGCGCTTGCCCTTCAGGCCCTCGGGCACGTCGCCGGCGACGATCCGCTGCGCGAGCCCCTCGACGATCGCCGTCTTCCCCACGCCGGGGTCGCCGATCAGCACCGGGTTGTTCTTCGTGCGGCGCGAGAGCACCTGGATCACGCGCCGGATCTCCTCGTCGCGGCCGATGACCGGGTCGAGCTTGCCCTGCTCGGCGAGCTCGGTCAGGTCGCGGCCGAACTTCT
Organism: uncultured Actinomycetes bacterium; assembly: GCA_963850415.1. Taxonomy (GTDB): domain Bacteria; phylum Actinomycetota; class Thermoleophilia; order Gaiellales; family Gaiellaceae; genus VAXT01. The sequence goes on along the minus strand of CAWKLE010000002.1, from coordinate 102,437 downwards.
CGAGCGCCTGGTAGGTGCCCTCCGGGATCCTGCGAGGTGACGCGCTGGCCGCCGCGCACCTCCTTCAGCTTCGCGAGCAGCTCGTCGCGCGGGACGACGTCGAGCGCGAGCAGCAGGTGCTCGGTCGAGACGAACTCGTCCTCGAGCTTGCGCATCTCCTCCTCGGCGCGGTCGAGCACGCGGGAGAACGCCGTCGAGGCGGTCGGCTGCTGCTCGCGCGCCCTGGAGCGACGGCTGCCTGCGCGAGGTCCGCCTCGGCCTTGGCGCGCACCTCCGCGGCCTGCGCGCCGAGCAGCGTCTGCGGCAGCTCCTGGTCGAGCAGCGCGAGCAGCAGGTGCTCGGGGTAGATCTCGGGGTTGCCGCGGCGGCGCGCGAGCTCCTGCGCGGCCGCGATCGCCTCCTGGGACTTGACCGTCAGCTTCTGGAAGTCCATCTGTCCTCGGCATCGACTCGGCGCTCGTGGGCTCGTAGGGAACGAGGTCGCGCCGGTACTGCCGGTGCACCTCGGCGATCTGCGTCGCGCATCTCGCGCTCGAGCCGGTCCATCGTCCGCTGCATCCGGCGGATCTGCTCCTCGAGCCGGATCACGTGCTCGACGCCGGCGAGGTTGAGCCCGAGCTCGGTCGTCAGCTGCTGGATCAGCGCGCAGCCGCTCGAGGTCGGCCTCCGAGTAGAGACGCGTGTTGCCGGCGGTGCGCTGCGGCGTGACGAGGCCCTTTCGCCTCGTAGATGCGCAGCGTCTGCGGGTGCATGCCGACGAGGTCGGCGGCGACGCTGATCATGTAGCGCGGCCGGTCGTCCATCAGGCCGCTCCGCGCCTCCTGCAGCGACGTACGAGGAGCTGCGCGATCAGCGACGAACGCGAGCAGGAGCGATCGGCCGCGGCCGTTCCCAGCCGTCTCGTCACGGCGAACGCCGACGAGGCATGAGCGCAGGACGACCAGGAGCGACGCCGAGCTGGACGCCCTTCGCCGCGGGGGTCGTCCGCATAGAGGTTGACCGCGGCCATTGCGACCGAACCCGACGCGCGAGCACGATCAGGATCACCGCAGACGCATGGACGATCCAGATGCTCATCGGGCCTTCTGCACCTTCTGGAGCTGCTCGAGCAGCTCGCGCTCCTTCTTGGTCGGCTTCTTCGGGACGGAGATCTTCAGGCGCGCGAGGACGTCGCCCTTGCCGCCGCCCTTCAGCTTCGGCGCGCCGCGGCCCTTGATCCGCAGCAGCTTGCCGCTCTCGGAGCCGGCGGGAACCTTCAGCGACACCGGGCCCTTCGGGCGTCGGCACCTCGACCTTCGCGCCGAGCGCCGCGTCGGCGAACGTGACCGGCACCTCGACCTCGAGGTCCGACGCCGCGCCGCTTGTAGAGCGGCGAATCCGCGACGCGCGTGACGACGATAGAGATCGCCCGCCGGGCCGCCGCCGTAGCCGGGCTCGCCCTTGCCCTTGAGGCGGATCTGCGTGCCGTCCTTGACGCCGGCCGGGATCTTGACCTTGTAGCGCTTCGTCCGCCGCTCGCGGCCCGTGCCGTGGCAGCGCGGGCACGGCTTCTCGATCACGGTGCCGTTGCCGCGGCAGCGCGGGCACGGGTGCGAGAGGCCGAAGAGCCCTGGCTCTCGACGATGACGCCGCGGCCGTTGCACTCGGGGCAGATCGATCGGCGCCGTCCCGGGCTGCGCGCCGGAGCCGCCGCACTCGCGGCAGGCGGTCTCGAGCCTCGACCGGGATCTGCGTCTCGACGCCCGCGCAGCGAGTCCTCGAACGAGAGGTTGACCGCGCCTCGATGTCGGCGCCGCGCCCGGCCGCGCTGCGCGCGCCGGCCGCCCGCGCCCGAAGACGTCGCCGAAGATCCCGCCGAACAGGTCGCCGAGAGTCGCCGAAGTCGAAGTTGAAGTGTCGCCGCCGCCGCCCGGGAACCCGCCGGCGCCGGCCGTCGGCCGAGCCGAACGCGTCGTACTGCTTGCGCTTCTCGGGATCGGAGAGCACGTCGTAGGCGCCCTGGACCTCCTTGAACCGCTCCTCGGCCTCCTTGTCGCCCGGGTTCTTGTCCGGGTGGTACTGGCGGACGAGCTTGCGGTAGGCCTTCTTGATCTCGTCCTGCGACGCGTCCTTCGCGACGCCGAGCGCGTCGTAGAGGTTCTTAGCCGCGTCGCCACTCGGGCTCTCCTCCTTCGGCCCCGCGACCACCACCCTCGCCGGCCGCAGGACGCGGTCGCCGAGGCGGTAGCCCTTCTGGAGCACCTCGATCACGGCGCCCTCCTCGGCCTCCGACGGCTGGGTGAGCAGCGCCTCGTGGACGTGCGGGTCGAACCTGCCCGTCGGTCTCGATCTCGCGCGAGGCCCTCCTTCGCGAGCAGCTGCTCGAGCTGGCGGTGGACGAGCCTGACGCCCTCCTCGAGCTTCGCCTCCTCGTGCTGCTCGGCCGCCTCGAGCGCGCGCTCGAGGTCGTCGAGCACGGGCAGGAGCTCCTTCACGAGCCGCTCGCCGGCCCGCGCGACCAGGCTCTCCTGGTCGCGCGCGGCCCGCTTGCGGTAGTTGTCGAAGTCGGCCTTGAGGCGCTGGAGCGTGTCGAGATCAGCTCCTCGTTCTCGCTGCGGAGCGCCTCGAGCTCGGTCGACCTCCGGCTCCTCGAGCCTCGCTCGGTGTTCTCGACCTCCTCCGGCATTACGAGCGTCTTCGCCTCCTCCTCGTCGATGACCTCGTAGTCGGCCTCCTCGACGACCTCGTCGTCGGACGCCTCGAGTCGCCGTTGCCGCCCGGGGCCGACTGCGCCTGCTGCGCGGTCGCCTGGGCGTAGACCGCCTCGGCCAGCTTCTGCGAGGCCTCCTGGAGCGCCTCGCGTCTTCGCGCGTGATCTCGTTCGACGTCCGAGCTCTCGAGGACGCCCTTGAGCTCCATGATCCGGCCCTCGATCGTCGAGGCATCGGCCTCGTCGAGCTTGTCGCGATGCTCCTTGAGCGTGCGCTCGGTCTGGTAGGCGAGCTGCTCGGCCACGTTCCGCGCGTCCGCGAGCTCGCGCAGCTTGTGCGCCTCGTCGCGCGTGCGACTCGGCCTCGCTTGACCATTCGCTGCACCTCGTCCTCGCTCAGGCCCGAGCCGCCCTCGATCTGGATCTGCTGCTCGTTGCCCGTGCCGAGATCCTTCGCCGAGACGTTGATGATCCCGTTCGCGTCGATGTCGAACGTGACCTCGATCTGCGGCATCCCGCGCGGCGCCGGCGGGATGCCGACGAGCTGGAACTTGCCGAGCGTCTTGTTGAACGCGACCATCTCCGACTCGCCCTGGAGCGACGTGCACCTCGACCGACGGGCTGGTTGTCCTCCGCGGTCGAGAAGACCTCGGACTTCTTCGTCGGGATCGTCGTGTTGCGCTCGATCAGCTTCGTGAAGACGCCGCCCTTCGTCTCGATGCCGAGCGAGAGCGGAGTCACGTCGAGGAGCAGGACGTCCTTGACCTCGCCCTTGAGGACGCCGCCCTGGATGGCCGCGCCGACGGCGACGACCTCGTCCGGGTTGACGCCCTTGTGCGGGTCCTTGCCGATCAGCTCCTTGACCTCGTCCGACGACGGCCGGCATGCGGGTCATGCCGCCGACGAGGACGACGTGGTCGATCGCGCTCGGCTCGAGGCCCGCGTCGGCGAGCGCCTTCTTCGTCGGCTCGACCGTCCGCTCGAGCAGGTCGGCCGTCAGCTCGTTGAGCTTCGCGCGCGTGAGCTGCAGGTCGAGGTGCTTCGGGCCCTCCTGCGTCGCGGTGATGAACGGCAGGTTGATCTGCGTCGTCATCGTCGACGACAGCTCGATCTTCGCCTTCTCGCCCGCCTCGTACAGGCGCTGGAGCGCCATCTTGTCCGCGGCGAGGTCGATGCCCTGGTCCTTCTTGAACTCGGCGACCATCCAGTCGACGATCGCCTTGTCGAAGTTGTCGCCGCCGAGGTGGTTGTCGCCGTTCGTGGACTTCACCTCGAAGACGCCGTCGCCGAGCTCGAGGATCGAGACGTCGAACGTGCCGCCGCCGAGGTCGAAGACGAGGATCGTCTGGTCGGTGCCTCCTTGTCGAGCCCGTACGCGAGCGCCGCCGCGGTCGGCTCGTTGATGATGCGGACGACGTTGAGGCCGGCGATCTTGCCGGCGTCCTTCGTCGCCTCGCGCTGCGCGTTGTTGAAGTACGCGGGGACGGTGACGACCGCGTCGGTGACCGGCTCGCCGAGATACGCCTCGGCGTCGGTCTTCAGCTTCTGGAGGATCATCGCCGAGATCTCCGGCGGCGCGTACTCCTTGCCCTCGGCCTTGACGCGCACGTCGCCGTTCGCGCCCTGGACGACCTCGTAGGGGACGATCGTCATCTCCTCGGAGACCTCGTCGAACTTGCGGCCCATGAACCGCTTGATCGAGAAGATCGTGTTCTGCGGGTTCGTCACCTGCTGGCGCTTCGCCGGCGGGCCGACGAGTCGCTGGCCGTCCTTCGTGAACGCGACGACCGACGGCGTCGTGCGGCCGCCCTCGGCGTTCGGGATGACGGTAGGCTCACCGCCCTCGAGCACGGCCATGCAGCTGTTGGTCGTGCCGAGGTCGATTCCAATGGTCTTCGCCATGCTGGTTTGCTCCTTTAGTCCTAGTTGTAGAAAAAATCTAAGTCTGAGTATAGCAAGGGGGAATCGTGGCCGATCCACGGATTGAGCAGTACGCAAACCTTCTCGTCGAGCGCTGCATCGACGCGCAGCCCGGCTGGGAGGTCGTCGTCGTCGGCAGCACGCAGGCGCGCCCGCTCGTCGAGGAGGTGGTACGCGCGATCGGACGCCGGCAGGCGATCCCGCTCGTCCAGCTCAGCTTCTCGGGCATGGATTACTGGCCGTTCGAGACCATCTGGGCCGAGACGGCTCCGGCGGAGCTCGTGGCCGAGCGGTCGCCGCTCCGCGTGCGAGATCGAGGACGAATGCGACGCCTGGATCAGGATCGGCGCCCCCGAGAACACGCGCGACGGCGTCGGGCTGCCGCTCGAACATCAGAAGGCGATCGCACGGGGCGCCCGGCCGCTGATCGCCCGCCGCCTCGCGCTCGACATCCCATGGGTCACGTGCCGCTACCCCACTCCGGCGCTGGCGCAGGAGGCAGGGATGAGCCTCCGCGAGTTCGAGGACTTCCTGTTCGGCGCCGTCCTCCTCGACTGGGACGAGGAAGGCCGCAAGATGCAGCGGATCAAGGAGCGCTTCGACGCCGCGGACGAGGTGCGGATCGTCGGGGACGAAACGGATCTGCGCTTCTGCATCGCCGGCCGTCACGGCGAGGTCGACGACGGGCACATGAACATGCCCGGCGGCGAGGTCTTCTACTGCCCGGTCGAGGATTCGACCGAAGGCGTCGTCTCGTTCACCGAGTTCCCGGCGGTGCAGGAGCCGGACGTCGTCGAGGGCGTGCGCATGCGCTACGAGAACGGGCGCGTCGTCGAGGCGTCGGCGACGTCGAACGAGGAGGTGCTGATGCGGGCGCTCGACATCGACGAGGGCGCGCGCGTGCTCGGCGAGTTCGGGATCGGCTGCAATCCCGGGATCCAGCGCCACCTCCGGAACACGCTGTTCGACGAGAAGATCTACGGGACGATCCATCTCGCGATCGGCGCCGGGATCCCGACGGCGGGCGGCCACAACGAGAGCGCCACCCACTGGGACATGGTCAAGGACCTGCGCAACGGCGGCCGGATCGAGCTCGACGGCGAGGTCGTCCAGGAAAACGGCGAGTGGACGTTCTGAAGTCCTGCGCGTAGCGCTTGCCACCTGCGCCGAGATCCCCGCCGGGGACGAGGATGCGCCGGCGCTGATCGAGGCGCTGGCGGCCCGCGGGATCGAGGGCGCCGCGGCAGTCTGGGACGACGTCGAAGTCGACTGGGACAGGTTCGACCTCGTAGTCGTGCGGTCGACCTGGGACTACCCGGCTCGGCGCGAGGAATTTGTCGCATGGGCCGAGTCCGTGCCGCGAATCCTGAATTCACCCGAGGTCCTACGCTGGAACACGGACAAGCACTACCTCGCGGGGCTCGGGCCGCAGACGATTCCGACGAACTTCCTCGAGGCGGGGCACCCGTTCGTCGTGCCCGGCTTTCCCTTTGCCGTCAAGCCCTCGGTGGGCGCAGGATCGATCGACGCGGCCCGCTACGACGCCGGCGATGAGCGCGCACGTGAGCATGTCGCGCGACTGCACGCGGCCGGGAAGACCGTGATGGTCCAGCCGTACGTCGAGGCGGTCGACCACGAGGAAGAGCTGGCCCTGCACTACGTGGGCGGTGAGTTCTCCCATGCGGTGCGCAAAGCCGCGCTGCTTCCGCTCGGCGGCAAGCCGGGCGAGGGACTCTTCGTCGAGGAGCGCATCAGCGCGGCAGAGCCTTCGCGGGACGAGCTGGCCCTGGCCGAGAGGATCCTGGACGCGGTTCCGTTCCCGCGGGAAGAGCTCCTGTACGCCCGCGTCGACCTCCTACCTGGGCCTGTCGTCCTCGAGGTCGAGGTCACGGAGCCGTCGCTCTACCTCGCATATGCCGAAGGCGCGGCGGCTCGCTTCGCCGACGCGATCGCGGAAGCGAGCCGGCGGGGCTTGCGCAACTAACCCTCCTCCTCGTCCGCCTCCCACGGTACGTCGACTGGGCGGTCGCTCTCGCTCTGGCCCGTCTCGTCCATGCGCTCCTGGGTCGGGTTCGGCTCGGTCTCCCGAGGCCGCTCCTCGTCGAGCTCGTCGTTCTCGGCCATGGTCACCTCCCTTCCAGCCAGGTCCGCGGTGACTGTCACTGTGACTGGCACCGGGACGTGTTGGGAAACGACAGGGCGCCCCGGAGAGCGCCCTGTTGTTCACGGAAAGAGCTGTTCGGGCTAGGCGGACTCGCTGCCGCCGCCGGACATGTCGTCGCCGGACTGGCCGCCGCCCTCCTGGCCGCCGCCGCCGCCCATGTCACCGCCGCCTTCCTGGCCGCCGCCCTCCTGGCCGCCGCCGCCTTCCTGTCCGCCCTGGCCGCCTTCCTGCTCCGATTCCGACATTTCGTTCTCCTTTCGAGCTTTCGAGGGTCACCTCTCCCGCGCGAGAGTCGCCAGCGTCTAATACCGCGCGCTAGGCCTGGTCGAAACCTGGGTAACCTGGATCCGTGGAGCCGCTCACCGATTCCTGGGGCCGAGAGATCCGCAGCCTGCGGGTCTCGGTCACCGACAAATGCAACTTCCGGTGCCGCTACTGCATGCCCGCCGAGGGCCTCGAGTGGCTCCCGCGCGAGGAGGTCCTGAGCTTCGAGGAGATCGGCCGCCTCGTGTCCGTGCTCGCCGCGATGGGCGTGGACGAGGTGCGCCTGACCGGAGGCGAGCCGCTCGTTCGCCGCGATCTGCCCGTCCTCGTCGCGATGCTCGGCGCGGTCGATGGAGTGCGCGACCTGTCGCTGACGACGAACGGCGTCCTCCTCGACCGGCTCGCCGGCCCGCTCGTCGAGGCGGGGCTGACGAGGATCAACGTCTCGCTCGACTCGCTTTCCCACGTCCGCTTCGCCGAGATCACGCGCCGCGACGCGCTCGACCGCGTGCTCGCGGGCCTGGCGGAGGCCGAGCGCTACCCCGAGCTTCGTCCGATCAAGGTCAACTGCGTCGCGATCAAGGGCTTCACCGAGGAAGAGGTTCCGGCGCTGGCCGAACTGGCGCGCCGCAAGCCGTACGTCGTGCGCTTCATCGAGTTCATGCCGCTCGACGCGGACCAGGCGTGGCGCGACGACGAGGTGCTCACGGGAGCCGAGATCCGCGCCCTCATCGAGGAGCATTGGCCGCTCGAGGAGATCCCGGCCAAGCCGTCCTCGACAGCCCGTCGCTTCCGGTTCGAGGACGGCGCGGGCGAGATCGGCTTCGTCAACCCGGTCTCGGAGCCCTTCTGCTCCAGCTGCGACCGGATCCGGCTGACCGCGGACGGCCAGCTTCGCACGTGCCTCTTCTCACGACGCGAGTGGGACCTGAAGGAGCCGCTACGGAACGGCGCGAGTGACGAGCAGCTGGCCGACCTGATCCGCTTCGCCGTCCGTCACAAGGAGCTCAAGCACAAGATCAACGACCCCGGCTTCGTCCGGGGCGTCGCGCTCGATGTCCCAGATCGGCGGTTAGCTCGGCCACTCGTCGCTGGACGGGTTGAGGTCGAGCGGCCCTCCGTTCCTGCACAGCGAGGTCTTGTAGGCCGGCAGGTTCCGCGGATAGAGATCCTCCCAGTACACGCGCGCGAGCTCGTCCGAGTACTCGCGCCCGAGGCCCAGGATCCGACCCATCTCGGCGACCTGCTGCACCGCGTGGCACTCGGTCCGAGCCTCGTTCGTCTCCGACTCGAAGAGATGTCCGGCCTCGTGCGCGAGCAACTCGACCGAAGCGGCGGCTCTGAAGAGCGGCACACCTGCGGTCGGGCGCTTGTGCTCGTAGACGAGCCCCACAAGCGACGCGCAGTACTCGGGCGCGATGCTGACGCGGAAGTCGTCGTACGCGAACCCGGCGAAGTCGAGGTTGCCCGCGTAGCCGCCCCACTCGTACTTGACCTTGGGCCAGTCCTTCTTCGACCAGCACCGCACCTCGAGCTGCGCGGCGTCCTCGCTCTTGTAGACGAGCTTGTTCATCGCGCGCCCGAACCGCGGCTCGATCCTGCTCGTCGAGACGTTCCCGCCCTTGATCGGAAGCGGCTGGACCGCGAGGAACGACGACCCGAGCTCCCGCTGCGCCTCGTCGAGCGCCTCCCCGACGCGGGTCTCCTTCTGACCGACGCTGCGGAGCAGGTCACCGTCGCCCGAGCCGGCAGCCTCGTCGAGCGCTCGCCCCCAGGCCGCCACGGCCGAGCACGCGGAGCCGAAGAGCGCGTAGCTCTCCCGGTAGCGCGGAACGAGCGGAGCGCCGACCTCCTTGTCGAGCGACTCCGCGCACCGTTGCAGCGGGCGGACCGCGAGGTCGAGCTCGGACTGCTTGCGCGCCTTGCGCCGAACGCCGTCCGCGATTTCCGTCGCACGTGACCCCCGGCGGGACATGCGGGTCCTCCCACTTCCGTAGGAGGACGACCCAGGCGACGTCCTGCGTGCGCGTCGGCCCGGTCGCCTTGCGGGAGGCCGTCGCCGCCGTCTTCGTCGCGCCGTGCTCGTCGCTGCAGCCGGCCAGCACGGAGATGGCCGCAGCCAGCAGCGCCGCCGCGCGAAGGGCGGTCCTCACTTCACACCGAGTCGAACGCGGTAGCCGAGGTAGATGTCCACCTCGCGGTCGCCGAGCGCACGCTCGGCCGTCTCCCGAAGCGCCGCCAGCCCGAGCTCTTCCTCCGTCGTGCCGTTCTGGAGCATGACCGTCAACGGGCCGAGGCTGAGGGCCATCCCGACGATGCGCCCGGCGCCGCCGCGCTCTTTCGAGTGCAGGACGATCTCGCGCGCGTACCGGAAGCGGCCGCTCGACTTGATCCGCTCGAGATGTCCCTCCTTCGCGTAGCGCATCCGCTCTTCGTCGGGCCGCCGCCCGGTTCGCAGGCGCCGCAGCATCTCCTCGAACGCGGCCTCGACCTCCCAGTGCACGATCGGCGGCCAGTCGTAGTCGTACGCGGCGAAGACCCCTCCAGGGCGAAGGATGCGCGCGGCCTCGGCGAGCGTCGCCTCGGGCTCCATCCAGTGGAGTGCCTGCGAGCAGGTGACGATGTCCGCCGTGCCCTCGTCGAGCCCGGTCGCCTGGGCATAGGCCTGGACGAAGCGGACGTTGCCCGCCGCGGTCGCCGCTTCGGCCTCGGCGCGCATCTCCGGGCTCGCCTCGACGCCGACGACCTCATCGGCCCGATCGGCCCAGGGCCGCGTCGAGAGCCCGGTTCCGCTACCCAGGTCGACGACGAGCCGGGGCCGCTCCATTTGTGCTTCAAGGCACAAGAGATCGGCGACGGTTTCCGGCGGTGACGGGCGATTTGCGTCAAAACCCGCCGCGAAGCCGCTCTTCTCGTAGCCGGAAGTCCGGAGGAGCGCCTCGCTCCACTGATCGACCAGCTGACGAGGGGACTCCGTCACGACCGTGTGTGAGTTTAGAATGACGTGCCGTGTCCGCAGCCGCCTCGGCAGCTCGAGCCCGCTTTCTTCCGCACGGGTATCTCGACCTCGTTCGCCAGCTGGCGATCTGGTTCGGGTTCCTGTACGCGTACCGCTACACGCGCGGGGTCGCCGACCGCGATCCGTTCAAGGCTTTCCAGAACGGGCTCCGCGTCGCCGACGTCGAGCATCGGCTGACCGGGCTCTGGGAGCTGTCGATCCAGAGCTTCGTCGCATCGTCCGGGCTACTGCGCGAGGCTGACGGCCCTGACGTACTGGCACTCGCAGTTCACGGTCCTCGGCATCGTGCTGCTCTGGGTCTATCTCCGGCGGAACGATTACTTCGTGCAGCTTCGGAACACGCTGCTGCTGGCGAACGTGATCGGGCTGATCGGATTCGTCCTCGTCCCGACGGCGCCGCCGCGCATGTTCCCGGAGCTCGGCTTCGTGGACACGCTCACAAACTTCGGGATCAACCACAACAGCGCCATCGTGCGCGCCGACGCGAATCCGTACGCGGCGATGCCCAGCCTGCACGCGGCGGACTCGCTGATCATCGGCGTCGCGCTCTTCTTATCGTGCGGACGAAGTGGGCCAAGGCGCTGTGGCTCCTCTGGCCGCTCTGGGTCTGGTTCTCGGTGATGGCGACGGGCAACCACTTCTGGCTCGACATCGTGGGCGGGATCATGTCGCCTCGATCGCCGCGGCCGTCGTCAACCGGAAGCACCTCCGGCGCTTCTTCGTCCGCCGGGCGGCACCGGCGCCGGCCTGACGAGCGCAGGCCTGAAGGACGCATATACGGCGGGCGTGCGCCGCGCTGCCGCGCGCTCGATGTCGCACCTCGCGCAATTCGCGGGTCTCGCCCGACGCGCTCACGTTCGCGGGCGTCACTATCTGCACGATCGCGGCCGTCATTGTCTACTTCGAGTACCGGGCCGAGCTGCTCTGCTTCTGGGTCGGGGCCGCATTGTTCGTGGTCGGCTCTGTGCTCGACATCCTCGACGGCGCGCTCGCCCGCTCGAGCGGGAAGGGCACGCCCTTCGGCGCGTTCCTCGACTCGACGACCGATCGCATCGGCGAGGCGTTCATGCTCGGCTCGATCGCGCTCATCTTTTTCGCGGGACGGGAACCAGGTGGCGCTGGCCTTCGCGTTCGGGGCCGTCGCCGGCTCGTTCCTCGTCAGCTACACACGAGCACGCGCCGAGGCGCTCGGCCTCAAGGGCGACGTCGGGATCGGGAGTCGGGCGGAGCGCGTGGTCGTGATCGTCTCCGGGCTCGTCCTCGCGCCGTGGGGCGCCCTGCCCTGGGCGATCTATCTGCTGACGGCCACGGCCTGGATCACGGTCGTCCAGCGAGTGCTAGCAGTTCGCGCGCAGCTCCGGACTCGCTGATACTTGCTAGCAGCAGTTCGCTGCTAGCAGATGCCGAGAGAGAACAGACCAGCATCCTCGTCCGGATGCCGAAGACTCTGAAGCGGCGCCTCGCCCGGGAGGTCGCCCGCCAGGAGAGCACGCTAAACGACGTCGCGGTCGCAGCCCTCGCAGACGCGTTCGGCGTCGACTTCACCCCGAGTGGCCGCCGGGGCCAGGTTCCAGGCGAGACCGGCGTCGTCCTCCTTCGCATCCCGCCCAAGCTCAAGCGGCAGCTCGCGGCCGCCGCGCGCGAGCGCCGCACAAGCACGAACACCGTCGTCGTCGAGTCGCTCACCGAGCGGCTCGGCGCACCAACTTCCCGAAAGGAACCAATGCCCCGTACAAACGGCAGTCAGAACGGAAAGGCACGCTCGAGCGACAAGGTTCGCGTCGCGATCATCGGAGTCGGCAACTGCGCCAACTCGCTCCTCCAGGGCGTCGAGTACTACAAAGACGCGTCGCCGGACGAGTTCGTCCCGGGCCTGATGCACGTCGACCTCGGCGGCTATCACGTCCGCGACGTGGAGTTCACGGCCGCGTTCGACGTCACCACCACGAAGGTCGGGAAGGACCTGGCCGACGCGATCTGGGCCGAGCCGAACGACACGATCAAGTTCGCGAACGTTCCGAAGACCGGTATCACGGTCTCGCGCGGAATGACGCACGACGGGATCGGCAAGTACCTCAGCGAGGTCGTCGAAAAAGCTCCCGGCGACACCGACGACGTCGTGAACATCCTCAAGGAGACCGGCACGGACGTCGTCGTCAACTACCTCCCCGTCGGCTCGGAGGAAGCGACGAAGTGGTACACCGAGCAGATTCTCCAGGCCGGCTGCGCGATGGTGAACTGCATGCCCGTGTTCATCGCGAAGGGCGGCCATTTCGCCCGGCGCTTCGAGGACGCAGGGCTGCCCATCGTCGGCGACGACATCAAGTCGCAGGTCGGCGCGACGATCACGCACCGCGTCCTGACCTCGCTCTTCCGCGAGCGCGGCGTCAAGCTCGACAAGACGATGCAGCTCAACGTCGGCGGCAACTCCGACTTCCTGAACATGCTCGAGCGCGAGCGCCTCGAGTCGAAGAAGATCTCGAAGACGAACGCCGTCACGTCGATGCTCGACTACGACCTCGGCGCCGGGAACGTCCACGTCGGACCGTCGGACCACGTGCCGTGGCTGACCGACCGCAAGTGGGCGTACATCCGCATGGAGGGCTCCGCGTTCGGGGACGTGCCGCTCAACGTCGAGCTCAAGCTCGAGGTGTGGGACTCGCCGAACTCGGCCGGGATCGTGATCGACGCGGTCCGGCTGGCGAAGCTCGCGCTGAACAACGGCGTCGGCGGCGCGCTCGAGGGCCCGAGCGCCTACCTGATGAAGTCGCCGCCGAAGCAGCTTCCGGACGACGACGCCCACGCGGCGGTCGAGACCTTCATCAAGAAGTACGCGCGCAAGGCGGCGAAACCAAAAGCAAGCAGCCGGTCGTAGTTCCGAGTACCCGCACTACGCGACGGGGGCCGGCCGACCGGTCCCCGTCGTCGTTCTTCAGCGCTTCAGCAAGCCGTCGGAGATCAGGGTCGAGACGTCGTGCTCGGCCTTCGCGATGTCCTCGTCCCCGTCCGGCAGCTGGCCCATCACCCAGCCGGTGAGAACCTCCTCGAGCGCGCCGTAGAAGACGATCGAAGCGAGCCTCGAGTCGATGTCGTCCCGGAACTCGCCCGACTTCTGGCCGTTGACGACGATCTGCTCGAGCGCCTCGTAGGCGTGGCCGATCTCGTCGATCTGGCGCCTCAGCTGCTCGGGGCTGCGGGTCACCTCCTGGACGAGGACGCGGACGAGGTCGGGGTCGCGGCGCCAGGTCCGGAGGAGGAGCGCGGTCACCTTCCGCACCTGCTCATCCGTAGGCTCGCCCGAGTCGGCGACCTCGCGGATCCGCGACAGCATCTGGGTCCAGGTGTCCCGGAAGATCTCCTGGAGCACCTCTTCCTTCGACCCGAAGTAGTGGTAGACGAGGCCGTAGGCGACACCAGCCTCCTCGGCGATCTCGCCGACCCGGCACGCGTGGTAGCCCTTGCGGGCGAACGCGCGAACCGCGGCCTCCATGATCTGGCGCCTCTTGGCTTCTTGAGCCGGGACAGCCACAGGGCCGGAACTCTAGAGGACCGCACTACACTCGGAAGCCGTGGCCTTGCGAATTTGCCTGGTGACGCCGTTTTCGTGGTCGAAGCCGCACGACGTGAACGAGCACGTAGCCGGAGTGGCGGAGGCACTCAGGGAGCGCGGCCATTCCGTGAGCGTCCTGGCGCCCTCGAACCGTGCGTCCGACCTCGCCGCGGGGAGGCGTGCGCTGCGGAACGGAGCCGAGCAGCCTTTGATCGCGCTCGGGCCTGCGGTGCCGATCTCGCGGCGGAGCCGGATCGGGCTGCCCGTCGGAGTGCAGGCGAACCTCGCGACCGCGCTCGCACGCGGCCGGTTCGACGTCGTGCACGGCTTCGAGCCCGGCCTGCCGAGCCTCTCGTACCTCGCTCTCCGCGACGCACGGGCCCTCACGGTCGCGAGCTTCTTCTCGCCGGAGCGCCTCGGGTATCCGCCGGCGAAGGCGCGGCGCGAGAAGCTGCTCGCGCGCATCGACGCACTCGTCGCGTCGTCGCCCGAAGCTGCGCACGCCGCGGCGAAGCGGTTCCCGGGCGAGTACCAGATCATCGACGAAGGCGTCGATCCCGAGCTCTTCCGCCCTGGGCCGAAACGGAACCTCGTCGTCCTCGAGTGGCGACCGATCGAGCGGCCGCTGTCACGGGCGGTCCTGCGCGCGATGCGCGAGCTCGACGACTGGGAGCTCGTGTTCCTGCGGACGAAGGCGCTCGCCGGCCGGCCGACGATTCCCGCGAGGCTTCGAGGCCGCGCACATGTTCGAACGGGCCGTGACGGGAAGAGCCGAGCAGGCATCCTGCGCGACGCCGCGATCTTCGTCCCGGCACTCGACGGGCTGTCCCGGGTCGCGCTCGAAGCGGCTGCGGCGGGCGTGGCGGTCGTGTCGCCGCCCGGCGTTCAGGAGCAGCCCGAGCTGGCGGCCGCAGGGCTGGCGCGAATCGCCGAGGACGACGAGCTGCGCGGCCAGCTCTCGGCCGAGGCCACGCGCAGCGTCGAGGGCAAGTCGTTCGCAGACGTCGCGGGCGAGCTCGAAGAGCTCTACCAGGGCCTCGGGCACCGGAAGCGCACGCCGAGAGCACGTGAGCCTCTCGACGACCGCGAGTGGATCCTCGCCGACCTCCACCTGCACACGTCGTGGTCGGCGGACTGCTCCGTGGAGGTCGAGGACGTCCTCGACTCAGCCGAGGCCGCGGGCCTCGGCGCGATCGCGGTCACGGATCACAACGTGTTCGGCGGCGCGCTCGAAGCGGTCGAGCTCGCCCGCGGCCGGGACCTGATCGTCATCCCGGGCGAGGAGGTCAAGACCGACGGCCAGGGCGAGGTGATCGGTCTCTTCCTGAAAGAGGAAATCCCGCGCGGCATGTCCTTCGAGGACACGGTCGCCGCGATCAAGGCGCAGAACGGCCTCGTCTATGTCCCCCACCCGTTCGATCGCATGCACTCGATCCCGAAGCCGTCGACGCTTCACCGCCACCTCGCCGACATCGACGTCTTCGAGGTCTACAACGCGCGCCTGCTCTTCGAGGCCTACAACGACGAGGCGCTTCGCTTCGCGCGCAAGTACAACCTCACGATGGGCGCAGGCTCCGACGCACACGTCCCGCAGGGCTCGCCACGGGCGGCCTGCGCATGCGCGCGTTCGACGGCCCCCAGGAGTTCATGCTCAGCCTGCGCAGCGCGGAAGTCCTGAGGCGGCCGAAGTCCCTCGCCTACCTGCAGTCCCTCAAGTGGGTCGCGCAGGTCAAGGAAAGAGTCCGCTAGACGAGAACAGGAACAGACCCGCCGTGACCTCAGTGTCAACCGACGAGATCTACGAGAAGTACCTCAAGAAGGCGATCGCCGAGATCAACGACCTCGGCCACGAGATCGCCGCCGCCGGAAACGGCGAGCGTGTGCCCGTGCTCGGATCCGGGCACCCGCGCGCCGACGTCATGCTCCTCAAGCACCGGCCGCAGCCCGCGGAGATCCAGGAAGGCGTCGCCTTCTTCGGCCGCACGGGCCAGGCGATCCTCAAGTCGCTGCAGCGGCTGAACGTCGACCCGATGTCGATCTACGGGACGAACTGCCTCAAGTTCGCGGACGAGACGGACGAAGAGGCGCGGCCGTTCCTCGTTCGGGAGCTGCACATCGTCCAGCCGAAGCTCGTCGTGGCGATGGGCGAGGACGCGCTCGCGTTCCTGAACGGCCTGGAATTCCCGCTCGCCGGCGAGCTGGAGCCGGAGCTGGGGACGTTGCAGGAGTGGACGCCCACGGTCCAGGTGCTCTACGTGCCGGACATCGACGCCTCGCTCGACGAGCAGCCGTCGAAGACGAAGTTCTGGAACGCCTTCAAGGCACTGGGCCCATGGTGGGCGGAACTGCCTCCCTACTGAGCCGAGCTGCCGCCTCGTAGCTCTCTCCGTCGCGCTCGGCGTCTACTACGTCTGGGGAGACTCGCTTCCGATCACGGATCTCTGGACGCAGGTCTTCTTCCTGTGGTTCCTCGTGATCCCGGCCGTGTTCGGGCTCGTCTATCTCGTGCTGCCGCTCTGGCGGATGCCCTGGCTGGCCAAGGCGGGGGTCGGAGTCGCCGTGCTCGCGATCGTGCTGTCCGTGATCGGGCTGGACGTCCTGGCGAACTTCGCGAAGCTCGGCGCGGTGACGCTCCTCGCGTGGTGGTTCCTCTCGTTCTTCGAGACGTCCGCGTGGGTCGCGACCGTGGCGGTGATCATCCCGTGGGTCGACGCGCTCTCCGTCTGGCGCGGGCCGACGAAGCAGATCGTCACGCACAAGCGCGAGCTGTTCACGACGTTCTCGTTCGCCTTTCCGGTCCCGGGCGAGAGCGACACGGCGCAGCTCGGCCTGCCCGACCTGCTCTTCTTCGCCCTCTTCCTCGGCGCGACCATCCGCTGGGGCCTACGCGTGCGGCTGACCTGGCTCGCGATGACGCTTTCCTTCGGAGCGACGCTCGCGCTGACGGTCGCCTTCGACATCGGCGGTCTCCCCGCCCTGCCGCTCCTTTCCCTCGGCTTCCTCGCCCCGAACGCGGACATCCTCTGGCGCAGGCTGCGCGCGCCGGATGCCTGGGGGTCGCTCAAGTCGAAAAGCGAGGCCGCCGGCCCGTAGACCGGCGGCCCGCTCAGCTAGTTGCGATCGGGATACGGATCGTCCCGGCTGTCACCGCCGGAGACGGCCTCCCAGTCGTTCGGCCCGCCGCAGCTCGGGCAAGGCGGCAGCGAGTCGACCGACTGAACGTCGATCGTCGATCCGCAGTTCGTGCAGCGGTACGTCCCTGCGCTGACATCGCTCCCGATCGGAGCTGGATTCGCCATGTTCAGACCCCCTTGACGTTTACCTCGCCGTTCCCGGCGCCGAGGCCTCTAAACGCGCTCGAGCAGAGCCACGGTCTCGATGTGCGGTGTGTGCGGGAACATGTCCACCGGCCGCGCCTGACGAGCGTGTAGCCCCATTCCTCGGCGAGCTCCTTCACGTTCCCCGCAAGGGTCGTCGGGTTGCAGGACACGTACACGATGCGCTGCGGCTCGAGGCGCGCGAGGCGGCGGAGCGCCTTGCCGGAGAGCCCCGCCCGCGGCGGGTCGACGACGACCACGTCGGGGGCCCCGGCGCGATCTTGCAGGTCTTCGATCGAATCGCCCACCTCACCGGCGAAGAAGGCCGCGTTCGCGATCCCGTTCAACTCGGCGTTCTCGAGCGCGCACGCGACCGACTCCTCGGAGACTTCTACGCCCCAGACGGTCAGGGCGTCCCGTGCCATCGTCAGCCCGATCGTCCCGATCCCGCAGTAGAGGTCGTACACGCTCTCCTCCCCGTCAGCTGCGCGTACTCGCGGGCCAGCTCGTAGAGCCGCTCGGCCATCGCCGTGTTCGTCTGGAGGAACGCGTTCGGGCGGACGCGGAACCTGAGCCCGCACAGCTCTTCCTCGATCGCGTCCTCGCCGTGCAGGAGCTGGGTCGGGAGGTTCGTCACCTCGGCCGGGCGGTCGTTCACCGACCAGTGGATCGAACGCACCTCGGGGAACGGCGCGAGCGCGGCGACGAAGCTCTCGGCGTCGAGCTTCCCGGGCGCCGTGACGAGCTGAACGAGCGTCTGACCGGTGTTTCGCCCTTCACGGACGACGAGGTGCCGGAGGAAGCCGGTGTGCTCTGCCTGGTCGTACGCCTCGAGGCTCTGCGCGCGAGCCCACGCCTTGACGGCCTCGCGGATCGCGTTCCCGAGCTCGGTCGTGAGCCAGCACTTGTGGATGTCGAGCACCTCGTCCCAGCGCCCGGCGCGGTGGAAACCGAGCGCCGGCCCTTCGGGCGTGGACGTGAACGAGTACTCGAGCTTGTTCCGGTAATGGAAGACGGACTCGGCCGGGACGATCGGCTCGAGCGGAGGATCGGAGACGTGTCCGATTCGGCGGAGCGCGTCCTCGACCTGTCCGGCCTTCGCCTCGAGCTGCGCCTCGTAGGCGAGATCCTGGAAGCGGCAGCCTCCGCACGTTGGGTAGTGCTCGCACGGCGCATCGACCCGGGGCGCGCCCGCTTCGACGACCTCGAGCGCCTGCGCCTCGGCGTGATTGCGCTTCACCCTGGTCACGCGGGCGCGGACGACGTCCCCCGGCAGGCCGTGGCGGACGAAGACGACGAAGCCGTTCAGCCGCGCGACGCCGTTTCCGCCGTACGCGAGCGACTCGATCTTGAGATCGAGCTCGTCGTCCGTGCGAACCGGCGCGGCCATGGCTGGAGCATAGGGTTCGCTCGTGGAGCTGCAATTCGAACGGCCGTCGACTCCGAGTCAGTTCGAGCAGTGGGCGCAGATACTCGAACGAGTTTCGGGGGACGTGATCGGCGTCGACGAGATCGCTCACTTCGTCGAGATGGACAACGAGAGCGCGTGGCTCCTCGCGACGAGCAGAGACGAGCCCGTCGGCTGCGGCGTGGGCCGCCCGTCCTCGATCCAGAGCAGCCTCTACGCGATGGTCCGGGTGCTTCCCGAGCACCGGGGCCGAGGCGCGGGCACGCAGATTTACGCGGCGCTGTCCGAGCATGCGCGAGCGCTGGGGCGCGATTCGGCGTGGGGCCGGATCCGCGAGGACGACGAGGCGTCGAGAAGCTTCGCCCGCAACCGAGGGTTCCGAGAGGCGGGCCGGGAGTACGAGGTCGTCCTGGACGCGACCGAAGCCGACGTGAGCGGCGACCCGCCGGACGGGATCGCCCTCGTGTCGCTCGCGCAGCGGCCCGAGCTCGCGGAAGCCGTCCATCGGGTCGACTGCGAGGTGTCCGGTGACGTTCCGAGGCCCGAAGGGGACGACTTCGAGGCGACTCCCTACGAGCGCTGGCGCGATCTCTACCTCGAGGGGCCCGGCGCGGTGCCCGAAGCTCTGATCGCGGCGCTCGACGGAGAGGAAGTCGTGGGCTACACGGGTCTGCGCAGACGAGGGTCGATCTCCCCGGTCGCCGAGAACTTGCTGACGGTGGTCCGCCGCCCGTGGCGCAGACGCGGCGTCGCGGTGGCGCTCAAGCGAGAGCAGATCGCGAGGGCGCGCGACGCCGGCATCGAGCAGATCTACACGACCAACGACGAGACGAACGCGGGGATGCGCGGCGTCAACGCGCGTCTCGGCTACCGGCCCGCCCCGACGTCGATCGTCGTCAGCGGCCCGTTGGCTACGCCAGCGGCGTGACGTAGACCTTCCGCTGCCGCGGGCCGTCGAACTCGCAGAAGAAGATCCCCTGCCACGTCCCGAGCGCGAGGCGCCCGTCCTTCAGCGGCACGAGCACCTGAGGCCCGTACAGCGCGGCACGCACATGCGAGGGCGCATTCTCCTCGCCCGCCTCGATGTGCTCCCAGCCCCAGTCCTCGCGAACCATCCGCTCCATGGCGGCCTCCAGGTCGCGCGCCACGGCCGGATCCGCATGCTCGTTGATCGTCACGCCCGCGGTCGTATGCGGGACGAAGACGAGCGCGGCGCTGGCACCGTCCGCTCCGTTGAGCGCCGCCTCGACCTCGCGCGTGATCTCCACGAGCTGCGTCTTGCGGTCAGTGCTTAGGTCGATTTCGCGCACCTCGTTATCCTACGGCGGCTGTGGTCGACTTCGAGCGCATCGACCGGTCATCTCCGACGGACGCCCTGGCAGAGCCCGAGCGTCCTGAAGTCTGCACCCCAAGCGGCGCGTAGGGCGGCTCTTGTCCAGCGCAGCTCCACCTCTCAGCGGCGCCGACCTCGATCGCTTCCGCGAGCGCGCCGACCGTTTCATCGCCGATCTCGACGAGGAGTTCTACCTCCACTACGCGGGCCACAAGGAGAAGCTCGAGCTCACGCCGATCTACGAGCGCTACTCCGATTTGACGCAGCTCGACCAGGCGCTCGCGCTCGGACGATCGGCTGAAGGAGACCGTCACGTAACCGAGCTCTGGCGCTTCGCCGTCGAGGGCTACCTCGGCGAGCTCACTCGCGAGCCCGCCGAGAAGGTCGCCGAGCAAGAGGCCACGCTCGAGGCGACGTTCGACGGAGAGACGATCCCGTTCCGGATGCTCCGGCCGGCGATGGCGAACGAGCCCGACCGGGACAAGCGCGAGCAGCTCGACCGGATCCGCGTCGAGCTGACCGAGGAGCATCTGAACCCGCTCCACGTGGAAGGCGTCCAGATCGTCCGCGACGGCGTCGCGCGGCTCGAGGCTCCGAATTACGCAGAGCTCTATCGCCGGCTCGGCTTCCGGCTCGACGACCTCGCCGACCAGTGCCGCGAGCTGCTCGACTCGACCGAGAAGCTCTTCGAGGACTCGGCGGACAAGCTCTTCCGCGACCGCGTCGGGGTCGGGCTCGGCGAGGCGCGGCGCTGGGACGTCATCCGCACCTTCCGCGCACCCGAGTGGGACCCGCAGTTTCCGGCGGACAAGATGCTGCCCGCGCTCGAGGCGACGCTCAGCGACATGGGCGTCGACCTCGCTCGCAGGAGAACGTCGAGCTCGACGTCGAGCAGCGCCCGCAAGAAGAGCCCGCGCGCGTTCTGCGCCCCGATCGAGATCCCGGGCCGCGTCATGCTCGTCATCCAGCCGATGGGCGGCGCCGACGACTGGCGCGCCCTCTTCCACGAGGCCGGGCACACCGAGCACTACGCGAACACCTCGCCGACCTGCTGATGGAGGAGAAGCGCCTCGGCGACGTGGCGGTCACCGAGGGCTGGGCGATGCTGATGCAGCACCTGACGGACGACCCGGCCTGGCTCACGAGGCGACTCGACTTCCCGCGCCCGGACGAGTTCGAGCGCGAGGGCGTGACGCAGCTCCTGTACATGGTGCGCCGCTACTCGGCGAAGCTCCTGTACGAGCTCGAGTTCCACCAGGCCGACGATCCGACGCAGCTCTCGAATCGCTACGTGGAGATCCTCGGCGACGCGCTGAAGATCGAGCCGGCCGCCGCTGACTACCTCGCGGACATCGACTCGAGCTTCTACGTGACCGGCTACCTGCGCTCCTGGGCCTTCGAGGCGCAGTTCCGAACGCATCTCCGCGAGCGCTATGGCAACGACTGGTTCACGAAGCGCGAGGCGGGCTCGCTCGTCCGCGAGCTCTGGGAGACCGGGATGAGCATGACCGCGGACGAGATGCTGAGCGACGTGACCGGACAGAAGCTGGAGATGGACGCGGTCGCCCAGCTCACGCGCGACGTCCTCAGCTGAGGCGGGTGTGAGCGAAGACCTCGTCCCGCGCGACGAGCTGCAGGCGTCGATCTCGGCGCGGAAGGAGCTCGGCGAGGACATGGAGCCCGCGCTCGTCGACGCGTTCGTGGAGCGGATCGAGAGGCGGATCGCCGAGCGCCAGGGCGAAAGCGAGCAGTCGCTGCGGCGCAAGCGCGAGCATCAGAAGGAGATGGTGCTCGGCTCGATGGCGCTCTCGATCCCGCTCTTCGCGATGGCGGCGATCTTCACCGGCCTGGCAGGCGTGATCGTCGTCTGCGCAGCACTCGCGGTGATCGCGGTCATCTCGTCGCGCTAGCGGACTATCTGCCTAGGTCGTGTGGGCGAGCCCGATCGCGACGATCGCGAGATCTGCGGCACCGGCGGCGGCGGTCACCGCGTAGGGCCGAGCTCCGGGCACGTTCACGGCCGCTCTGCCCGCAGCCCTGAGCACGAGGACCGTCGGGATCACGAGCAGGATCCCGATCGAGAACAGCGCGAGGAACGTGAACAGCAGGAGCATGAAGCCGGCGCCGGCAAGTAGAGCGAGCCTCAGCATCGCCGGCCGGACCACGGCACCGACGACACAGCAGATCGCGACTGCGGCGAGAGAGCCGGCCACGAACCGAACGCGCGAGCTGGTGAGCTGCCCCTCGTCCTCGGCGTTGATCGCCAGCAGGTAGGCGACGTCGACGGCCGCAACGAGCGCTGCCGCGAAGAGCGCGGACCAGTACACGTCCGCGGGTCTCACCGGGGCCCGACGGCCGACTCGACCATGCCCTTGGGA
Organism: uncultured Actinomycetes bacterium; assembly: GCA_963850415.1. GTDB lineage: Bacteria > Actinomycetota > Thermoleophilia > Gaiellales > Gaiellaceae > VAXT01. Next base: position 80,395 of record CAWKLE010000002.1, on the reverse strand, counting down.
TCGCCGCAGACGATCCCGATCACGACGGGCATCGAGTACCACTCGGTCCGTTCATGGCCGCGGTAGCGATACCGCAGTTGAATCGAGTCGGTCCACTCAGCGCCGTTGTCCGACCAGTTGGGCGCACACGGGCCTCCGGTTGCGAGCACGGGAATCACGAAGCCCTCTTCTCCAGGCTCGATCGTGAGCGGCTCCGCGGTCGCGCCCTCGAAAGTAAAGCGCTGAGCATGGTGCTGGAACAGCAGCCGCTTGACCCGCAGCATCGCGTGGCCTCGACTGGGAGGTGCCACCCCGTCGATCCGAACCGGGGAGTCTCCCGTGTTCGACACAGAGAATCCGAAGCGGAACCGCGAGTGAGGCTTGAAGCGGAGGACGTAGTTCGTCTTGGCGTCGCCGAACGGAAGGTTGAGCGAGCGATAGAAGAGCGGCGAGCCGGCGCCTGGAGCCCAGCTGTCACTCGTCCCGAGCGGCGATGCCGGATCCCTTGTCCGCAGGAAAAGCGCGACGGCGACGGCGCCGGCAGCGACAAGCAGCGCGATTGCGAGAACGAGGCGACGATTCACATGCCGCGAGGCTGCGTGACCCCGGGACGCATACGTTGTCACTGCGGCGAACTATGCCCGACCGGTCGAGCTGGGTAAACCATCCCGGTTCGCCCAGAGCTGTGCGGCGAGACCGGCCAGCACGAAGACGAGCCCGGCGACGAGCCACTTGCGCGGGTCGTAGAGGTCGTCGCACTGCGTTCCGCGTCCGCCGTCAATCGAATGGCAAACCGTTCCGGGCCCTTCGCGGTTGTCGAAAGCAACCCAGAGCAGTGGAACGCCGATGCCTACGAGCAGGCCGTAGGCGGACGCGCGAAGCCCCGGCCTGGTGAGCAGGACGATCGTTGCGATCGCGCTCGCAGGCACGGTGAAGAGCCCGATCACGCTGATCGCGAGGCCGAAGCCGACGCCGACGACGGCCCAGAGCCAGAACGCCCAGTCGGCGAGGCTAGAGCGCGCCGCCTGCAGCCGGTGGGGCATTCGCCGCCTCGCCCTGATCGCCGACTGGATTACGAGCCAGGTAGTCCTCGGCGAGCAGGATGTTCGACTCCGACGAGCGCTCGACGATCTTCAGCAGGTCGGACATGCTCGCGACCTCCTCGCGCTGCTCCTGGAGGAACCAGTGCATGAACTGCTCGCCGACGAGGTCGTTCTCCTCGCGAGCCGCTCGCGCGAGCTCGGCGATCTGCTCGGTGACGCGCTTCTCCTGCTCGAGCGCGAGCGCGACCGGCTCACGTGCGTCCGCGAACGTCGTCCTCGGCGCCTCGACCGCCGGGATCACGACGTCGTGATCCGCATCCAGCAGGTACTGGACGATCATCATCGCGTGGTTCCGCTCCTCGAGCGCCTGCCGGTAGAAGTGCGCGGCGAGCAGCGGGAGCGTCTCGGCGTCGAACCAGACCGCGATCGCGACGTATTGCTGGGACGCCGCGAACTCGTAAGCCACCTGTTCGTTCAGTTTCTCGGGAAATGAGGCCATCGCGATCGACTCTATCCGGTGTGTAAGTGCATACTCCGTATACATGCGGACGAGGATCTTGATCATGGGCGCGGCCGGCCGCGACTTCCACAACTTCAACGTCGTGTACCGCGACGACGCCGAGTACGAGGTCGTGGCGTTCACGGCGACGCAGATCCCGTTCATCGACGACCGGCGTCTACCCGCCGGACCTGGCCGGCGCCGCTCTACCCGGACGGCATCCCGATCCAGGCGGAGGCCGAGCTCGAGAGCCTGATCCGCGAGCACGAGGTCGACGACGTCGTCTTCGCCTACTCGGACGTCTCGCACGAGTACGTGATGCACATCGGCGTCGCGCGCGCTGGCCGCCGGAGCCGACTTCAAGCTGCTCGGCGCCGACGACACGATGCTCGACGTCGACGATGCCGGTCGTCGCGATCTGCGCCGTCCGCACCGGCTCGGGCAAGAGCCAGACCACGCGCCGCGTCGCCGAGCTCCTCCGGAACGCCGGCAAGCGCGTCGCCGTGCGTCCGGCACCCGATGCCGTACGGCGACCTGACGACGCAGCGCGTCCAGCGCTTCGAGCGCTACGAGGACCTCGACGCGGCCGACTGCACGATCGAGGAGCGCGAGGAGTACGAGCCGCATCTCGCCGAGGGCAACCGTCGTCTTCGCGGGCGTCGACTACGCGCGCGATCCTCGCGGCAGGCCGAGCAGGAGGCGGACGTCATCGCTCTGGGACGGCGGGAACAACGACACGCCGTTCTATCAGCCCGACGTCCACATCGTCGTGGTCGACCCGCACCGACCGGGCCACGAGCTGCGCTACCACCCGGGCGAGACGAACCTGCGCATGGCCGACGTCGTGCGTCGTCAACAAGGTCGACTGCGCCGACGCCGGAGCGGCATCGACGCGGTGCTCGACTCGATCCGCACGCGTCAACCCGTCGGCCGACGTCGTGCTCGCAGCGTCGCCGTTCCACGTCGAGGGCGACGCGCCGAGATCGCGCGGCAAGCGCGTGCTCGTCGATCGAGGACGGCCCGACGCTCACTCACGGCGAGATGACCTACGGCGCGGCGTGCTCGCCGCGAAGGCGAACGGCGCAGCCGAGCTCGTCGACCCGCGGCCGTGCGCGGTCGGCTCGATCGCAGCGACCTTCGAGAAGTACCCGCACGTCGGCGCACGTCCTGCCGGCCATGGGCTACGGCGAGAAGCAGCTGCGAGGACCTGCGCGAGACGATCGCGCCGCTGCGACGCGGATCTCGTCCTGATCGGCACGCCGATCGACCTGCGGCGCCTGATCGACTTCGAGCGCCCCGCGATGCGCGTCACGTACCGGCTCAACGAGCTGGGCGACCGCACCCTGGAAGACGTCCTCGCCGAGCACGGGCTGATCGGCGAGCGAACGCCCGTCGGTTGAGCCTCGTCGTCGCCCTCGGCGGTAACGCGCTGGGGGCCGGGACGGCTGCGCAACAGCTGGAGGCTCTGCGGGAGACCTGCGCCGCGATCGAGCCGCTCGTCCGCGAGGGCGAGGTCGTGGTAACGCACGGCAACGGGCCGCAGGTCGGAAACGAGCTTCTGCGCCAGGAGCGGGCCGCCGACGAAGTGCCGCCGCTCCCGCTCTTCCTCGCCGTCGCGCAGACGCAGGCCGAGATCGGCGCGATGATCGAGACCCAGCTCGCGGGAGCCTCGGGCCGGCCCGTCGCGTGCCTGCTCACCCACGTGCACGTCGACCCCGACGATCCGGCATTCGGGCGACCAACGAAGCCGATCGGCCCCTTCTACTCCGACGAGCAAGCGCAGGCCCTTCGTCAGGAGCGAGGCTGGCAGCTCGTCGAGGACGCGGGCCGCGGCTTCCGGCGGGTCGTTCCTTCGCCGCAGCCGCTCGACATCGTGGAGCTGTCGTCGATCCGAGCGCTCCTCGCAACGGGAGCGATCACGGTCGCATGTGGCGGCGGCGGGATCCCGGTCGTCGCCCGGAACGGCTACCTGAAGGGCATCGACGCGGTGATCGACAAGGACCGCGCGTCCGCCCTGCTCGCCGGGAAGCTGGGCGCCGGGCGCCTCGTGATCCTGACCGAGGTGCCGAGCGTCTACCGCCGCTGGCGAAAGTCGAACCAGGAGGAGCTTCGTGAGCTCACCATCGCGGACGCCGAAGCCCTCATCCCTGAGCTTCCAGAGGGCTCGATGCGGCCGAAGGTCGAGGCGGCCATCGATTTCGCTCGGGCCGGAGGCGAGACACTGATCACCTCAGCCGCCGCACTCGACGAAGCGCTCGACGGCTCCGTCGGCACGACCGTCCGCCCCTAGCCCGAACCGAGTCCCGTCGGCGAGCGATCGGCGCTCTCGATCACCGGCCCCTGTTCGGGCTCGACGACTGACTCGCCTTCGGGCTCTGGCACGCCCTCGGAGCGCAGAACCTGCTGCCGTACTATTTCTGGGCGAACCGGAACGGCCCCGCGGGCGAAGTACTGAAGCCCAGATGAGCCAGGACCCCCACGATCTCCTAGCGGCCTACGCGCTCGACGCCCTCGACGACGAGGAGCGCGAACGCTTCGAGCGGCACCTCGCCGACTGCGAAGAGTGCTCGGAGCAGCTCGCGCTCCTTCGAGAGCCTGTCGCCGCCCTGGCCTACGCGGCTGAAGGACCCGCTCCACCTGAGGCGCTGCGGGGACGCATCATCGAGGGCGCCCGTGCCGAGCCGCGCGCGGCCGTGATCAAGCTTCGACGCCGGAACTGGCCGCTGGCCGCGATCGCCGGCGTGGCAGCGGCAGCCGCGTGCCTGGCAATCGGCCTCGGCATCTGGGCGCATTCCCTCTCGAGCTCGCTCGACCGCGAGCGGAGCGCGAACTCCCAGTACGAGCGGATGCTCGCGGCCGGGGCCACCTCCAAAGCCCTCACGGGCGCCCGGGGATCGCTGCTGGTCGCGGACGACGGACGCGGTCTCCTCGTCGTCTGTGGGCTGGACAAGGCGCCGAGCTCGAAGACCTACGAGGCCTGGGTCATCGCCGGGAAGACGCCACAGCCTGCCGGGCTCTTCCGGGGCGGCAGTGGTTGTCACCAGATCGCCCTGACCCAGCGCATTCCAAAAGGGGCGACGATCGCCGCGACGCTCGAGCGGAGCGGTGGCGCCTCCGCGCCGACGTCGGCAATTCTCTTCAGGGCGGAAGCGACCTGACGTGTCCGTCGCCGCTCAGACTCCGATCGCCGTCTCCGTGGTGGGGCTTCGCGCCCCCTGGAGCGAGCAGCCCGTGAGCCGGGAGGCCGCCCAGCCCTCCGACGAAGCGCTCGTCGAGGCCGTCGCGCGCGCCGACGAGGACGCGCTCGGCGAGCTCTACGACCGCTTCGGAAAGGTCGCGTACGGGCTCGCGTTCAGGATCCTCCAGGACGCCGCGCTCGCCGAGGACGCTGTCCAGGAGGCGTTCCTCCAGATCTGGCGCGGCGCCGGCGCCTACGATCCCGCCCGCGCGAAGGCGAGCACCTGGCTTCTCACGTTCGTGCACCGCCGGGCCGTCGACCTCGTCCGACGTGAGGAGCGTCGCCGCACCGTGCCGGCCGAGTCAGCTCCCGAGCCGTCGGGCGCCGGTCCCGACGAGCTCGTCGTCGCTCGCTCACGCGGCCAGATCGTCCGCGACGCCCTCGGCCGCCTGCCCGAGGAGCAACGCGAGGCGATCGAGCTCGCCTACTACGGCGGCTTCACGCAGTCCGAGCTCGCCGAGCGCCTGGATCAGCCGTTGGGCACGATCAAGAGCCGCATGTTCGCCGGGCTGCAGCGTCTGCGCGTCCTGCTGGCCGAAGCGGGCTACGAGACCGCGTAGCATCCGCACGCTCGTGGTCGAGGTCGCGCAACATCTCAAGGGACGGGACTTCACGCGCATCGGAACGTGGAGCTCCGAGGAGCTGAAGACCGCCCTCGACCTCGCCGACGAGCTCAAGGCGCTTACGGCAGAGGCGCGAGCCGCACGAGCTCCTCCCCGGCCGCACGCTCGGGATGATCTTCCAGAAGCCTTCGACGCGGACGCGGGTCTCCTTCGAGGTCGGCATCGCCGAGCTCGGCGGCCACGGGCTCCATCTCGCGGCGGGCGATCTCCAGCTCGGACGCGGCGAGACGATCAAGGACACGGCGATCGTGCTCTCGCGCTACCTCGACGCGATCATGATCCGCACGTTCGAGCAGGACGACGTCGAGCAGCTCGCCGAGCACGCGAGCGTCCCGGTGATCAACGGCCTGACCGACTACGCGCACCCGTGCCAGGCGCTCGCCGACCTGATGACGATCCGCGAGCGCCTCGGCCGCCTGTCGGGCGTGCGCCTCGCCTATCTGGGCGACGGGAACAACGTGTGCGTCTCGCTGATGGTCGGAGCCGCGCGGTTCGGAATGCGCTTCGTCGCCGCCACGCCCGAAGGGGTACGAGCCGGACGCGACCGCGGTCGCCGCCGCGCGCCGCGCGGCCGTCCAGATGGGCGGCACCGTCGAGCTCGCCACGATCCGGCGAGGCCGCGCGCGAGGCGGACGTCCTCTACACCGACGTCTGGACGAGCATGGGCCAGGAGGAGGAGTGCCGAGCGGCGGCGCAAGGACCTCGCCGGCTACCAGATCGACGACCAGCTCCTCGCGCACGCGAGCCCGGACGCGATCGTCCTGCACTGCCTCCCTGCGCACTACGGCGAGGAGATCACCGAGGAGGTGCTCTACGGCCCGCACTCGGCGGTCTGGGACCAGGCGGAGAACCGCCTGCACGCCCAGAAGGCGCTGCTGGCGCTGATCGTCGACTGACGCCGCTCACGCGTGTTCCCGATCAAGGACAACGTCCCGACGAGGTCGTTTCCCGCTCGTCACGGTCGCGCTGATCGTCGATCAACTTCGCCGTCTGGATCTTCTACCAGCTGCCCAACCTCGACCACTCGGTCGTCGAGTACGGCTATCAGCCGTGCGAGGTCGTCAGCTCGTGCCCGCCCGGGACCGCCGTCGGCCACGCTGGGACGTGACCTGGCTGACCTCGATGTTCATGCACGGAAGCTGGCTGCACATCCTCGGGAACATGCTGTTCCTCTGGATCTTCGGCAACAACGTCGAGGACGCGATGGGCCGCGTCCGCTTCCTCGGCTTCTACCTGCTGGCCGGGATCGCCGCGACCGCGACTCAGACAGTCGTCACGCTCGCGGCGGGCACGAGCGCTTGACGCGGCGGTGCCGAATCTCGGCGCGAGCGGCGCCGTCTCCGGCGTGCTCGGCGCGTATCTCGTGCTCCTGCCGACCGCGAAGGTGCTGACGCTGCTCTCTTACTTCCTCGTCGAGGTGCCGGCCTTCCTCTTCCTCGGGTTCTGGTTCCGCTTCCAGCTCTGGGAGGGCGGCTTCTCGATCGTCCAGCCGCAGGCAGGCGGCGGCGTCGCGTTCTTCGCCCACGTCGGCGGCTTCGTCTTCGGCGTGCTGACCGTCCGCCTGTTCATGGTCCGCCCGCCGTTACGGCCGCGCTACTGATGACCGGCAGAGTTCGAGGAGCTCGTGCGGGAGGCGCTCGACCCGCTGCCGGAGGAGATCGCGCGCGAACTCGAGAACGTCGCGGTCGTCGTCGAGGACGAGGATCCGGACGGCCGCGGAATCCTCGGCAGCTTCTCCGGCTATCCGCGGGGCCAGACGATGCCGTCAGGCGCGCTGCCGGCGAAGATCGTGATCTACCGCCGCCCGCTCGAGGCGGCATTCCCCGATCCTGACGAGTTGCGCCGCCAGATCCGCGATCACCGTTCTCCACGAGCTCGCGCACTACTTCGGGTTCGACGAGGACCGGCTCGACGAGCTCGGCTACGCCTAGTGAATCTCGCATTGAACGTGCTCGCGATCGTGGCCGGAATCGTCGGCGCGATCGTGATCGTGCTGTTCTTCTTCGGAGGGCGGGAGTGAGCCGCCTAGGGCCTACTCCTCCGGGCCGTCGTCTCCGCCGCTCCGGCGCGGCCGCCCTGGACGTCCTCGGCGTCGCCTTCGGACACTTCGAGATCCTCGATCTCCTCGTCTTTCAGCTGCTCGTTGCGTTCCTCCTCCACGGGCTCCTTTCGCTCGTTGGGGCGGTTATCGCTGGAATGTCCCACGTCACGCATGCGTTGTACAGGGTGATGAGAACACTCGATGACATCAGGCTCGAGATCGAGCGCGCCACGGAGCGGCGTGCCGAGCTGCTGCACGTCCTCGCCGAGGGCCACGACGTCGTCGTCGCTGCGGAGCACGCGGAGGCGGAGGAGCAGATCGCACGCCTCTGGGACGAATACCGCGCGGCGAAGGTTCAGGGTCGTTTCGGCGACCGCGACGTGATCATCAAGCGCGCCCGTCTCGAAGAACGACTCGAGCGCGCCGCCTAACACCTCTCCCCTTCCCTTAGGCGGACACGCTCACCGCGGCCCCGGAAAATCCGGGGCCGCTTCCTGTGCCGCCTCTACACTTTCCGGGGAACGGGGCGTTAGCTCAGCTGGGAGAGCGCCGGCTTTGCAAGCCGGAGGTCACCGGTTCGATCCCGGTACGCTCCACACAAGAAAGCCCCGCTCAGGCGGGGCTTTCTTTGTTCACCGGCTGAGCTCGGGCCGAGATTCAGGCCGAATGGTAGGACGAACTAGCTGGGCTTCTCCCCGACGATGAGCACAAGCTCTGATTCGGGCATTGCGATCCGTGTATCCATGACGTGAAGCGATCAGCTTGCCCAGCGGTATCGAAATCCCACGTCCCCAGTTTGGGACAGCCGTTCTGAGCATCGGCGGATCGGCCGGCGTCCCGTCGATCGCTCAAGCTTGAACGTGAAGGTCATTCGGTCCTCCTGTCTCGGCTGGGACCGAACGGGCAGCTGACGAAGACTACGCGGGCTTCTTCGCTTAGGTCGCCAATGCGCGATATCTAGCGACGCTCGTCGCGGCTGTCCATATGACGAGCGACAGAATGGCCGGGAAGAACGCGTAGCCGAACGCGCTGCCGTCGGTCATCCCGTCGAGGACGGTCAAGAACGTGATCGAGGAAACAGACCGCGCCGATCAGCGCCACGATGCCAGTCCAGCGTGCGAAAACTCCCGTTCGCAGCGTTAACAGTCCCGCCGCCATCAGGAAAGCGGCGAAGCCCATTGCGGCGACCAGGAAAGGCCCGCCCGAAGCAGTGGCCACCGCCTTGCTCACTACGGGATTCACGTCGGCACCGTTGGAACTGGCAGCGGCGAGCGTGACGGACGCCATCGCAATTCCCGCCATGCCGGTCAGGGCACCGCCGAACGCGACGCGGGCGAGTTGTCCAGATCCGCGAAACGGGGATTCCGCACCCCCGAGCACGCTCCGCATCGCTCCCATGAAGTACAGGAAGACGAAGCCTGCGAGCAGCATCAGGAAACCACTGATGCGGCCATTCCACTGATTGTCACGCGCCCAGTTGATCCATTCCTGATCTGGCGCGGTGTAGTGGGGCGTTAGACCACCGGTTGTGAACCAGCCGACGAGAAAGAGCGCGGCGAACACAACCCCGGACAGGGCCAGGAGTCGCTGCCACGACCGTGGGGAGCGCGTCAGCCGCGGTGTCTGGGACGTGCGGAGTCGGCGCGGGTTGAGTCGTCATCGGGCGCTCTCGGAGAGGATCGGGGCCTCGCGCCGGAAGCCCCAGATGGTGCAGTAGACGCCGAGGAAGAGTTCCCACGCGGCCTCCGGGATGGTCGCGATGCCTTGCAGCGAGCGCAGCGTGCCGCTCGGATGGTTCCCGCCGAACAAGATGGCCGTTCCGGTGATGATGAGCAGCGACCCGCCGATCAGCCCGAGCCACGGCCACGGCCGAGGCACGAGTTGCGTGCGGTACATCATGTAGCCGAGGATCAGCCCGTTCCCCCAGCCGACGACCCAGCCCGGGCCGAGGAGGAACGTCCAGTCCTTGATCGCCGCGAGGGTGTAGGCGACCGTGCCCTCAGCCGCGCCTGCGGCCTGGTTGCCGCAACGTGATGATCCCGAGCACCGCGAGGATGCCGACGAGGATGAACGTGCATTCGAACATCCGCGCCGTCACGTAGCCGATCGCCAGGTCTTCGTACTGCCGCCACATGATCGGGACGATCACGACCGCCGTGCCGATGTTCGCGATGATCAGCAGCAACTCCAAGAACGCGCCGAACAAGATCCGCTTGTCATGCCCCGCACCCGCGATGTAGCCGACCGGATCGTCGAGCACCGGCTGGTACAGCAGCAGCGCCGGAATCGACGTGACGAACGTGATGAGGTAGAGCACGCCGAACCAACGCGCCCTCTTCTGATCCAGCGACACCCCTAATCCCCTTTCCCCCGGTGATGGCGAGCAGGCGGAATGCCGCACCGCCACCTCGACCGGGAAGAAGCGAGAACGTAACGCAGATTTGGGGCGGGGTGGCGAGCCGAACGCCCGCACGCCTTCCTACGACCCGGCTCCATCGGCTGAGGCTAGACCGCGCAAAGCTCGCTCGCCTAGTCCCTCTTCCTGGCGCGCCCCTAGCGCCGATCGCGAGACACCCTGCCCACAGGTGTTCCAAAGGGGGGTCAAGACCGGCCTGGCCTTGGGTTATCCCGGGGAAGGATGCGAAGGGAGAGCCGGCCCGAGGACTCTCTCGACATCGGAGGGTGCGCTCGCTAGGCGGCGTGCGCGAGCGCCGAAGGGGTCTGGCGGCCAACGATCGCCGGGGCCTCGTGAACCAGTTCGTCGTTGTTTAGAGCCTCGACCATGAAGAGGGCGAAGTCGACGCGGCGCGTGATGTTGCTCTCGAGTATGGGATCGCCCACGTGCCTGCTCCACACGGGCAGGCCCTGACTCTCGCCCTCCTCAAGGTCGCTGCCGCGTACGACGGTCCACCGCGTGTCGCTGGCAAAGATCCGCCGGGCCGCCTCCACCTGGTCGTCGAGATCGGCGAAGCGAGCGAGACGCGCAAGCGGGCCGAAGATCTTCACGAGGGTCTTCAGCTTCAGCGAGTACACGTCTTGCCCGTCGAGGCTGATGTGCCATCCGCAAGAGAAGACGAGGCGCGCGCCAGGGGGCGCATAGTCGAGTACCGCCTGGGTTGTTCCCGTCGAGTACCCGTGGACGCCTCGCGGGGTCATCACGACGAGAATCCCGTCGCACCCCGCGACAGCGCGCTTGATGACCTCGCGGTCGTCGGTCGCTCCCGGGATGACAGTGATGCGCCCCTTGAATGCGTCGAGCTTCCCCACGCTTTGCTCGCGGCACACTCCAACCACCTCGTCACCGCGATCCAGCGACTGCTCGACCATGTACTGCCCGAGCTTCCCCGAAGCCCCGACGATGCACACTCTCATCTCTCCCTCCCATCAGTTCGACAGCCACCCAAATTTAGCCCTGCATTCCGGCACGGCACGAGAAGGGACGCTGGCGTCACCGAGGCTCAGCAGGGTCGACCTCAGTGCAGCGGCGTCAGCGAACGCTTTACCCGCGTTTGTGTCTAGCTTCACCGTACTGCGCCGCCGACATGAAGGCGTAGCCCGGCCCGCACGAGTGATCGGCCCTGGTGGGCGGGTGCGTGTCAGTGGTCTTGCCCCTTACCTTCTGTTCGTCCTCGACGAAGGGCCCGGGGAATGGTGGAGCTGGGAAAGCGCGAGCAACTGACGGCGCTTCCCCAGATACAACCCGTTCTGTGCTGCGCCTATAGCCCTATCTGACGAGGGCGGGCTTTAACACCCCCGGCTTCGCTATCTCCGTTCTGCTGACCATTCGCCTACCATCCCGGCGCAAAGCCGCTGGTTGAGCCGTCGAAAGCCCGACCGCCTGCTGGCCCTAGCCGGAGGTCACCCGGTTCTATGTCGATCTACGAGATCGTGATCGGGATCGTCGTCTGGCCGGGCCGGATGCTGCCGTAGTGCACCACGGCCCTCTGGTTGGCAGCGAGCTGGATCCTGCGCTTCGCCAGCTCTCGGGACCTTGCCATTGGCGAAGTAGGCGAGGGTAACGTCAAATGCCCCGTGGTTGGCGCCGGAGTCCTGGAACGTGAGCGTGCCTTGAGCCCGGTCGTTCTGGCTCGTGATCACGGAGCCGGGTGAGAGTGACACCTCCTTGACGCCGATGCGGTAGCCCTTGCCGGTGCCGGCGAGGCCGATGTGGAAGAGCGGCGACTCGGTCTGCCCTGGCGCGCTGCGGTACACAAACTGGCCGACCGCCCCGGAGACCTCGAACGAGTGGACCTCGCCTGGGCGGACCCGAAGGTTGTCGATCCCGGCATCGCGTCCGGGCCCGATCATCGACAGGTACTCGGTGTCGGGATGGCGCAGGCCGCGTCCGTCGATGGTCACGGTCAGGCTCAGCTCCGCCGGGATGCGGTACACCGGCTCTTCGCTCGCACCACCCGCAGCCGTCCGCTGCCTGACCGCGCTCGCGCCCGGAATCTCGTTCACGAACGTGCTGCCGACGTAACCGATGCGGCGGCCCTGGCCGTCGGTGATCAGCAGGTGAGCGTGGCTGAACGGATTGCCTTCCAGACGCAGCTCGTTGAAGTGCGTCTCCCCGCCACTGCGGCCCGAGCAGAACGGGCACTGGTGGACGCCTAGGCCTGGCGTGGTGGGCGTAAGAATGAGCGTCTTGGTCCCGGCGTTTCCTCGGTAGACGTCTCCCGGCTCGAACTCGTAGTTCCACGTGTTCTTGGTTGTGTTGATGTGCAGCCTGCGCGTCGCACCGGGCCAGTTGTTGTCGTAGATGAGAACGTCGTAGCGCCCGCGCCCGAGCTCCTCCACCGCGTACGGCGTGATCTCGTGTCCGCCCTCGTAGCCGGGTTGGAAGACCACAAGGCCGTAGGTCTCTCCACCGCGTTGCCGCAGGGCCGAGATCAGCTTCTGCACGATCTGGTCGGGCGTGCCGCCGATCGTCTTGTCGATGACGCTCGGTAGCAGCTGCCAGGTGAACGCGTAGGCGATCGTCCGCTGGAGCCGCACGTTGCCCCGCAGCCGCAGCTTGCTCGTCCGCGACTTGAACGCCGGGAACTGATGGCGAAAGAGCAAGAGGCTCAGCACAGACATGCCTGTGCAATGCCCGCTCTTCATCTCTCGGTTCTGCTGCTTGAGCCAGGCCTGCCCCGACGGCGTCAGCACACAGGCGCCGGACTTCTTGACGAACATGCATACCCTGCTGCCGAACAGCAACCGCAGCTCGTTTGCGGACAGATCCGCCTTCCCCGATCCGTAGTTCGCGAACGAGAACCCGTTCACCTTGGGCCGGAAGCCGCTGTCGGCGACGATCTTGCCGCTCCCCGCGCCGGCGCCGCTGTGCGCCAGCGTCAAGGTCGCAGCGCCAACTGCGATGCTGACGGCAAGGAACGTCAGGCGGCGCAAGGCTCTCCCCCCAGGATCGCGGGGCCGAACGGCACTCCGGCGTCGAGGTGCTCGAACGCCGCAGCAGCGATCCACGAAGGTCAGGAGCGCGACCATCCCGGTCAGGACGAGACCGAGCAGCGTTCCCTTGAGCACAACTGCGCCGCCGAGTCGCAGATGATAGCTCTGGAGAAAAAGCACCACTTCAAATCCTTCGCGATACAGCGAGGTAAACCCGAGAAGGATTAGCCCCCAGCGCAGGCGCGAGTTGCTGGTCGCGCCATCGAGGAGCGATTTGCGCCGGCGATTATGGGCGCGAATCCAGCCGCCCCAATAGATTTTGTGAAAGAACCAGTTCATGATCACAAGCAGCACGATCACCGCGAGCAGTCCGGTCGCTGCCTGCAAATGCAGAGCGGGAACGTTCTCGCTCAACTGCTTCATGATTCCGACGGCGACGAACCAGGTCACAAGGGTGGCGAGGAAAGCGATGGCGGCGCCTGACATCACCGGTTTCCGATAATTTCGCCGGGACCGGTCATGCTGGCGGTGACGGCAGCGAGAACGAGAATGCATTCGAGTCCCTCGCGGAAAACGAGTACACCGATATCGAGCGAGGCGACGGTGGCGGTGGTGTGCGCTTGCAACGGATCGGGCGCACCATGGGCTGCGATTCCCTGCCAGACGAAAATCGCGATGACAAAAAGCGCGGCGAACAACAGGCCCGCGCGGACACCGATTCCCCGCAAAACCCGATTTTTCCGCGTGGTCCGCGGGATTACATTTAGCTCAGGCTGGTGCCAGGCTTCGCGCGCAAGCATGCTAGGCATGTAACAAACGTAACATATCGAACTTCGATACGCTGTCGCTCGGTTGCCATTTTTTAGCGGCTCGTTGTCCGGGTGGGGGGAACATAGATTTCAAGTTGTGTGCTAAACAGGTCTGAAGCCTGTTTCCCTTCAGCAGGCTAAAAGCCCGCTGGGCGCACAGGCATGTATGCCGTGTTCCACCAGCTCGTGCCGGGGCGGGAATGGAATGATGGAATGATGTAATGATGGAATGACGGAGGGACGGAGCGGTGGAGCGAGGTCGGCTCGACGGAGTCTCGCCCTACCATCTGCCCACGAATCGATTTCTTGGTAGGGCGCACTCTTTGTCGCTTTTTCACCGCTCCAGTATCCAACACTCCATGTCTGAGTGGCGCATTGTGATTTTGCGGCCAAGTCGTAAATTTCACACATGTGGCGCAAGCGCGGTTTTACTTTGGTGGAAATAATAATCGCAGTCTTCATTTTACTGCTCTTAGCTTACGTTGGCCGTGCCGAGCCTGAATGGTGTGCTGGCGGATAAGAGGCTACATCGGTCGCTGGATCGTTTTAATGAGCTGGTCCGTCAAGCACACGAGCGCAGTCTGGCTGAACACCGTGCCTATTTAATTGTCTGGAGTGATGCTGTTATCACCTTGCAACCCGCGGCATTTTTGAAAACCGAACCGCACGACCCCATCGATACCATGCCAATCGCGCGCCATGACAAATGGCGGCTCGAGTTGCCGGCGGCGTTGTCGAAAAAGGTGCCCGCAGAGTGGATCTTTTGGGAGTCGGGCGTATGCGAGCCAGCCAGAATCCGTTTTGTCAGCGATGATGGGAGCTGGACCACGGAGTATTCGCCGTTGAGCGGGCTGGGGGAGATCATCAGTTATGCAGCGCGCTAGAGTCGTCTGGCAGGGCATTTGATGGCACACAGACTTCCAAGTCTGTGCGGCAAACAGGCTTTAAGCCTGTTTCACTTCAGCCGGCTAAAAGCCCGCTGGGCGCACAGGCAGGTATGGCTGTGTTCGCGAAAAGCATTTGCCCTTTACGAGGTGTTGCTCGGGTTATTGATCTTCGCGGTTGGAATCATCGCGCTCGGGCGCGCGGTAAACAATTGCATGAATGCAAGTGTGTTAAGCGCGGATGACGCCCGGGTACGGGAGATTTTGGCGAACCGGATGGTGGAAATCGAAACAACCCCTGGGCAACCGGATATAGCAAAAGAATCCAAAATCGATACCGGATTTGGTATCATAAAACTGGTGCAGAAAGCTGTTCCCCAGGAAATGAAAGAAGAAGACGGGACCGAGCTAACCGGAATTATTCGAGTGACCTTAACCGCGAATTGGATGCGCGGTGGAGCCAACCAGTCGAAAGCGATCGCATTTTATGTTTACCGGCTCTGAAGATCAAAAACGATGCTCGAGTTCTTTTCCGGGGAGCGCTGCCCCGCGGCCTGTGCTCCCCAGGGATATACGTGCGCGTGCTTTCACCCTGCTTGAGATCATGCTGGCGGTGATCATTCTCGGAATGATGTCGCTGGCGATTTATCGTTTTGTGCAAGCCAACGTTACCGCGATGCGGGTCTCGTCGGAAGGGGATGCGGTAGAAGCGCGCTACGATGGATTGCGCGAGTTGCTGACTCAGCAGTTGCAAAGTTTGCCGCCGGGGACCGGTGCCCTGACGGGTGAACCGTTAAAGATCGAAGGGCGTGATCGCGATGAGTTAAGCTGGGTCTGCTCGGCGGGCCCGGGACTATTGACGCGCAATGCGACGGGCGATTTTCAGGTAAGCCTCCGTCTCCGCCCTCACGACGCAAAAAGCCGGCAGCTCGATCTCGGTCTTTTGCGGAAACCAAAGGATGACACCGCTGTTTCAAATGAACACGAAACATGGGTGCGCCTAATCGACAATGTTGGCACTTTGCAAATTCGCTTTTTCGATTCGCGTTTAAATACATGGGTGCAACGCTGGACTGACACGGCCACGTTGCCGCGTCTGGTCAAGGTAGTGATCGGTCGCACCGATGCGACCGCGCACAAGGAAATCACCGTGCCGCTTGCACGAATGCCATTATGAAGCCCTCGAAATCGCGCGGGAGCTGCCCTTCTGCTTGCGCTGTGGGCTCTCTTTTTGCTGGCAGCCTTGGTCATGTCGTGGGCATTGAACATCGATTCGCGTCTTAACATCTCGGGGACTGAGAACCGAATTCTCGAGGCACAGGCGATGGCGGCCTCGGGCGCGGAAGTGGCGATCACTCCCACGATCAATCCGAATTCGCCGAATCTCCAAGGCAAGTTTGGGCCCCGCCAAAGTTATAGCGCTCGCATCACGGGCGAAGGCGGGCGTTTAAATATCAACTGGCTGGTGGCCGGAGAAAATCCGGCGCGGATTGAAATGCTGCGGCAGTATCTTGAGGTAAAAGGCATAGATTTGAACGAGCGCGATCACATGATGGATTGTCTGCTCGATTGGGTGGACCCGAATGTTGGAACGCACCGCTTGAACGGCGCGGAGCGATAGCGAGGATTATCATCCTGCGCACACTTTGTTGACGCGAATAGATGACTTAAAAAAAGTAAAAGGATGGGAGGAGTTCACTTCGGCGCCGGGTTGGGATGATGAATTGACGGTGAATAGCACTGGACCGGTTGATTTGGCTTGGGCGCCACGAGACGTCCTGCGTGCTTTGCCGGGATTTACCGATGCGATGGTCGAACGTTTTCTCCAATTGCGGGCGGGACCAGATGGGAAGGACGGGACAGCTGATGACACCGTCTTTAATAGCCTCGACGACATCCGTGCCGCCCTCGGACTTTCCCCGCAGCAATTTCAAGAGCTTAGTCCTTTCGTTTTGTTCAAGGATCCCGTCTTACGAATCGTTAGCACTGGGCGGTCCAGCGACGTCACTCGTGTAATTCAACTCGTCTTCCGCGCCGGCACTACTCCGCAGCTGATTACATGGAAGGAGTTTTAATGAGCAAGCTCTTTCTTGTGCCCGGAGCGGAAGGATGGAATTTGATCAGTCGCCCCGCGGAAAACGGCAATTGGCGAGTGCGCGCGTTTCCTAGTCTGGACGATGCCGCGCAAACCTTGAAGTACGGATGATGATGTCGTCCTGGCGCTGCCGATCTCGGCCGTGCTGGCGCAACGGATGCGCTTGCCCAGCGTGGAGGGATCGGAATTGCGCGAGATGGTTCGCATTCAACTGGAGAAGGCACTTCCCTTTTCCACTGAAGAAGTCACCAGTGATTTCGAGGTGATCGAACAAGCCAACGGCGAATGCGTGGTATCTGCAGTAGCGGTACAAAATCAAAAGCTGACGGAAATCGCGGCACCCCTGTTGAATCGGCGGGTCATTCCGCGCGCCGTCACGGTCTATGCCGCACAACGCGTCGCCACCCACGCGGGCAAAGGCTGCGCTTTGTTCATCTACCCGGAATCGGGCGCGTTGGTCTCCGCTATTTCTGAAAATGGTAAGCTTAGCTTTGCGCGCACGATTGATGGCGGCGTCGGCGCGCCGCTCGAGCTCGAACTGCCGCAATTGACGATGACGGCCGAGTTACAGGGTATCAGCGCGTCGTTTCAAAATGTGCTGGTAGACGAAAAATGTTTTGGCCTGCGTGGCAAAGTCGAGCAGGCGCTGGCGTCGCCGACCGAAATGATGGCAGTGGAAACGCCACCCGCATCCACCGGGCTTAATCTTCTTCCACAAGCGTGGCGCGAAGAGCGGCAACGTCAGGTCCGGCGCGACCAATGGAAGAAGCGGCTGATGGCAGCGGGAATTGCCTATGGCGCAATCGTCGCCCTCGCGCTCATCCATCTTGGTTACTTGAAATTTCGATCCCGACAGCTCGATCACCAGATTGAACGCGACGCTCCCCGCACCGTTTTTGTGCGAGCGGCCGCGAATAACTGGAAAGCGCTGGCGCCAGCGATCGATCCACATTTTTATCCGATCGAAATTTTGCTGCACGTGTTCGATAGCCTGCCCTCGCAGGATGTGCGCATCACTGCCTACAATCAGTCAGCACGCCAGATTTCGATCGAGGGCGAGGCCAACAAAGCCGCGCTGGCTTATCAGTTCGCGGACAAAGTCAAAAAACATCCGGATTTGCAAAATTTTACCTTCGATATGCAGTCGCCGCGGATTTTGCCGAATGATCACGCTCAATTCCGGTTGGAGGGAAGACCGCGATGATTGCGCGAGTATTGCAACGAATGAATCGGCGTGAGCAGGTACTGGCCGGATTGGTGGCGCTGGTGGTGTTTTTGCTGGTCAACTTGTTTTTGTGGAGCTGGCTTTTGCGCACCATCGGAGATTCGCGAGTCGAAGTCGCGAAACGAAAACAAACACACAATGAGCAAACGGTTTTGCTGCGGGAAAGCGATCTATGGTCGAAACGCGAGCAATGGTTGCGCGAGCATCAGCCGGTTTTTCACGGGGCCAGCGATGCCTCGGCCTTGCTCGATCAGCTCAAACAGATCGCCGGCAAACATAACGTATTGATCGAAAACCCGGCTATTGGCGATAGCCCCACGGTGGGCGCGTATCAATCAGTATTCGCTTCCATCGAAACCAAGAGTCCGTGGCCGCCGCTGGTTCATTTTCTTTACGACGTGCAAGCACCTGATGCTTTCATTGTTTTTGAGAGCGCAAATATTGTCATCGATTCGAGTGACCCAACGCAAATGCGTGGTAAATTTAAAATCGCCCGCTGGTATGCACCGGCGAGTGCAACAAAATGAGAACCAGGCTTCTAATTGCCGTTAGTCTGATGCCGCTGATCGCACTGGCAGACGATCCGTTGCCGAAGCGTCCGGATTTTAATCGCTATCAAGCGATGTTGACTCGTTCGCCTTTCGCCATCGCCACCGTTGCGGTTCCGAGCGTAACCCCTGATTTCGCCAAGGACTTGTTCGTCGCGAACGCAGCGCGCTCCGCCGATGGCGGGTTCGTCACGATTGGTTCGGCCACCGACAGGAACCTTAAAGAGTATCTGTCAACGAAAGGGGAAAATGAACACGGCTTCGCCATCAGCGATATCCAATGGTCGGACCAGGTCGGCCAAACGAAGGTCACCATCACCAAGGACGGGAAATACGCGACGCTGACATTCAATCAGGCGCTACTTTCACAGGCGTTGCAGAATCCGAACCAGTCGCAAATGAACCCACTGCAACCGCCGCTGTTCCCGTCTGGAATGCCGCAGCCGCCGCAACCTTACATGAAGCCGGCACCGATTCCGGCTCTCCCGCCTACCTACCAGCAGGGCAGGCCGACTCAGCCGGGCCAAATCCATCAGCGCGGCGTGATCCAGCGAAATCCAGTGACGCCAGCGCCGACGCCTATCGTTCCGCCGCCGGACGACTCAGACGAATAGCTACTGTCCCCAGTCGTCGTCCTCGGTATCAGGGATCCGATCCGGACCGGCCGAGTACAGGTCATATTTGGTGGGATTCTTTTGTCCGGGAGAGCGGTAAACGTAAGGATTACCCCAGGGATCGGTCGGAACTGCCTCCATGAATTGCTGCCAACGGGAGGGCCGGGGATCGGTTGAAGGAGCAGTCACCAAGGCCTGAAGGCCCTGTTCGGTCGTCGGATAAAAGCCGTTGATCCCTTGATAGGCCAAGAGCGAAGTTTTAATTGCCTGAATATCGCCGGCGACCCGAACCCGCTTTGCTATGTCAACGTTCGGCGACATGAATTTTATCGCGGCGGCCAATAACAGCGCGATGATCGTGACCACCAGCATGATTTCGAGCAACGTGAAAGCTCCTTGTTTTTTTCGCATCAGAACTTAGACACCGCGTTAGCGGTCAGGTTTCAAAATATAATCAGATTTGTCCCAAAGATATTTTAATTGAATCTGGGTCGCCCGAATGACGGCGCCGGCGGCATTAGGACCGTTAATAATAGTGATGTTGTTGGTCCCGGTGCGGAGGGCGCTTACCGGAACGATCTTCTGTGCGCGAAGCCACCCGGTGTATTGGAATTGCATTTGGCTGACAATGGCGTGCATTTCCCCGCGATAACCCGGATCAGCCAA
This sequence comes from uncultured Actinomycetes bacterium, assembly GCA_963850415.1. GTDB lineage: Bacteria > Actinomycetota > Thermoleophilia > Gaiellales > Gaiellaceae > VAXT01. The sequence continues at coordinate 60,740 of CAWKLE010000002.1, read as the reverse complement.
TCCCGGCATAACCAGCGAGGCGGGCCCAACATTTTCACCGTTCGCAATCACCTCCGGCGGCGAGTCAATCCGCGGGCCCGCGATTTCGAAAGTGATGAGGGCAAGCAATGGTTGCGATTCTAACCCGAATTCGAAGGCAGCAGCCTCGCCGGAAGTAGAGCCGATGCGGATCAAATCCGCCGATAAGGAGCCGGTAACGGTACCAAGTTCTTCCGAGTCCTGCGCGGGCGCGTGCAACGGTAAGGCGGCGGCGAAAGGCTGCGGAACGGCGTCTTGTGAGCCGGCGCCCGACGCATGCACCATTTCGCTGCTGGTCATCCATTCCAAATACGCCCCGCGTACACTATTGCCATCGCCCGGCACTTCCACATCGATCGTGGTAATGCCGTGCATTGGAATCATGACCGATTCCGAGCTTTCCAGATCAATGCCGGCGCCGAGAGGACCGGACCGGAGTACTTGCGAGCCGGATTCATCCCAGGCAACAATCCGCGGGACGCGCTGCAGTCTGATCGTTAAAGAAGAGGCGGAAAAAAAGGACGCTGGCACGGCCGCCTGGTCTTGCCAGCCGAATGCGGAAACACACTCGGCGCCGCCGCATCTGCCTGGGTGCTCGCGGGAATGAACGTTACCGCCTCGACCCAATCGGGCGCGCTCTGCATCGCCCGCCCGGTTTCGCATTTTGCCGAAGGTCGATCCAAGCGTTGCCGCTAGCGGGAGCGGTGATAGCAGGGACGGGATTTTGTCCCGCACCAGTCGAAGCGCGATAAACCGCCTCCTGCGCGACGAGAGTTCCGCATCGCGAGGATCAGCCCTAACGTCAAAATTTGCTGACGCATCAAATTGCGGCGGGATGCTATCTCAGCGCGCCCGAAACTGCAAACTTTGTGTCATGGAGAATACGGCGGACAAGATGCTGTAAACGACAAAGCCAACCACAATGGCAATAATAACGATGATGACCGGTGCAATCAGGCCCGACGTAATGGTGACAGTGCGATCGAGTTCCCGCTCGTAAACATCGGCGATCGTCATCATGGTTTGACCGAAGTGCCCCGTTTGCTCACCCACCGCCATCATATCGGTAAGCAACTCCGGGAACATTTGTTGGGCCGCCAGTGCGGCCGAAAGATGGGCGCCGTCCACCACTGCGCGCCTAACTTCCGATAGCTTTTTTTCGATGTAACGGTTGCCCGCGATCTCGGCGACGAGATCGAGCGATCGCAAAAGTGGAATCCCGTTTTCGGTTAGGGTGCCGAGCGTGCGGGAAAATTGCGCGTAATAACTGTGCCGCACGATGCGACTGTAACCAGGAATGCGCAGGCGGAATCGATCCCAGGCGATGCGTCCTTCGTCGCTTCGGACAAACGCCCGCCAGGCGGCGAACCCGCCGATAACAATGAGGATGGCGAGCCACCAGTAGGTGATGATGAGGTGGTGGACCTGCATTAAGATGCGCGTCGGCAAAGGCAGGGCTCCACCATTTTGCGACATGAATTGAGTGAGCTGCGGCACCATGAAAGTAATGAAGACAGTGATAAGCGCGGCGCCGGCCAAGGTTAAGAAAGCTGGGTAAATCAGGGCCTGTTGCACTCGATCGCGCAGACTTTTCGCCTGTGTTAGGTGTTTCACCAGTCTCATTAAAATCTCCGGTAACGCCCCGCTCGCTTCGCCTGCCGCCACCAGGTTCACGTAAAGCGGCGGGAAAATGCGCGGGAACTCGCGAAGCGCCTGAGAAAAACTGCGGCCATCGACGAGTGCCTGGTGTAAAGTGCGAATCATCTGCTGCACTCGCGGATGCTTGAGGCGTTTCTCCAGAACACCGAGCCCTTCATCCAAGGTCATGCCCGCTTGTTGCAAATGCGCGAGCTGCTCGGTAAAAACGAGCAACTGACTGTGAGGAACTTTCAGTGACTGGGCCGGAACGTCAGCACGTTCAGTTGCGATCCGATTAAAAATTTTCGGCACGAAATTGCCGGGCGCGGTTGGCACTACGGTCGCGGGCGCAGTTGTCGTCACCGGGTCGATGCGAATGGGAATGCAGTTTTGCTGTTCGATTTGGCGAATGGCGACACCGCGATCGGGGCAATTCAAAACGCCTTCGACTAATCCGCCCTGCGCGTTCCGTGCTTTGTAGGCAAACTCAGGCATTATTCCCGCCCATCCTATCCCGCCCGAGGCATACAGTAAACTCTCTCGCCACCGGATCGCATAATTGTTATTTTCCGGCGAAACCGTTTTGGCCTATGAACACTTTGCGCGCAGCCATAGTCCCCGGATTGATTGCCGGGTTTGTCTCCATTTTCACCAGTTGGTTCTGGATGGGATTAGTTTTCCACCGTTACCAACGGGCCACTCCCGAAACCTGGCGGCCGGAAGGACCCCGCAACTACGCACTCTCCAGTCTGTACGGGTGCTTTCGGCCATCGCGATTTCTGCTCTTTACGTTCTGGTCGCACGGTTTCACGTCGGCTTTTTCGATGATGGAATGGTGGGAGCGTTACGCTTCGCTGCACTTATCTGGATCGGACTGAGCGCACCGGTCGCGATCGAGGCGGCCATCTATGTCCGCATGCATTCCATGGTTGTGCTGGGGCAAGTGATTGATTGGCTAACCACCACAATTCTGGTCTGCGTCATTACTTTTCTCTGGATTACAGCTTAAAATTTCCATAAACTCGATGTCCGAATGGCACGATTGCTGCAATACGGATATCTCGTGAAGATTCTGCGTTTACAGTCCCTTGCTACTCGACGCGTCAGCGTGCTGGCGGCGATTTTGGTTGCTGGCGCAGCAGGGAACGCGAGTGCGGTTATTCGCTCGCCTTTTCCATCGCGCCCAATGCCGCCCTATCAAGGCCATTATATTATGATCGGCGGCGACTCGATCACTGCCTGGCCAAAGGCCGTTACGTCGACACCATCAAGTTAATTTTCTCTCCGGCGTCATCCCGCGCGAAGTCGATGGCACCGAACGCTCCGCCGACCAAATCATCCGGTCCTTCTGTAACCAAACCGATCGTGGAAGGGCGGTATTTCGTTACCTACCTCACCGGCCACATGAAGATGCCGGGCCCGGACGGCAAACCGAAGGATGTCACCGTGAGCGCAGTCGGATTGCTTCCAACAACTGGCGCCGGTCCGGCGAGTGTTGGGAGGGTGCCAGCGGAGCTTATCGGTGATTGCCACCTAACGAGACGTTGGCGCCGGCGTTCACGCTACCGCCGCCGGTGCTGGCGCTGGCTGCCCCGGCCACATTTCCACCAACGTTAACGGCGCCCGGAGTAACGTTGATGGTCCCGCCAGAACCGGGCGCAGCGTTGCCCAGCAGCGACACAAGTTGTGCGCTGCTGGAGACCGAAACTGCAGGGCCAGAGGGAAGAACATTCTTTGCAGCAGTCGAGGTGGTAGTGGAAACGGTTGCGGCCATGGGCGCGCCGTTGTCACTCGTGGCTAAGCCGGCGAGTGAGCCGATGGTTTTGCTCAGCTGATCCTTTGAAGCTAAAACAACGTTGGTTCCGTGACCCATGACCAAATTTGTCGGAACAAGGGTTCCTTTTGTCAACTGCCTGGCCTGGTCGTTGATTGCCGCCTGAATAAGCGACATGCTGGGCAAAATATTGCTGCCGGGAAAGTTTACCAAGGTCGATGTCCTAACGATCTCTGCCAGGTCAACGTCGATCGGGGCGGGAATCTTTTTTGCGTCCGGTCGCATGATCACCATTTTTCCCGAGTGCAAAACTACTGAATCACCAAAGGATCCGTTTCGCGATAAACGCAAGCTACCTTCGAGCACCAGAACCTTGAGGTACTTCCCAGGGCTATATTCCATCATTATCGTCGTGCCAGTGATGGCCGCCGTGACCGCCGCGGTGTGAATTTTCGCTCCGCCTAATCCTTTCGGCACTTGCAGAAGCATGGATCCTTTCTCCAGAGTCATATCCCGTGTGCCGGTTTTGAAACTGAAGAATGTCTCCGCACCGAGGCGGGTCAGGGTGTTATCCTGAAAAAGCAACTCCGAGCGGGACTTGGCGCCCGTCTGTAGACCGAGATCATCTTTGATGACATCACGCAAGGCAGCGGGACGATCGCCTTTTGCGGGCTCGATCACGCTGACCCGGTTGATGATTTTGGTGACCTCGGCGGAGGTGAGAGGGCCAGCAATGGATTGCTCAACAAAGATGCCGGAATACAGGGCGACAGCGGCTAGAGCAAATCTGGTCTTGAGCATAGATATCCCCGCGACTGTGATATAAATTATATATTTAGAATCGAATCACCAACCAGTTTTGGCCTCATCCCGAGAACCCCAGGACCCACCAGTCGCCCCCATCCGTGGGACGCAGCCGAAAGTGCGCCCTCTATCCGCATTTTTCCCGTTGTGTCTGACCATCATGCCCCCTAGGTGCACCCTGATCGTCCTTCTCCTTGCAACGCTTTGTGCTACGGCCGCGACTTTGCTGGATTTCACCTCTCCCCGCTATTACGGGCAGACCGAATCCCGGGTGCGGGACGCCATTGCCCGCTCCGGCCGCACAACTCCGGCTAATCCAGACCTGCTCTTCCTCGCCATTGATTCCGATTCCGTAAGCCTGGATGAAACACTCGACCTTCAAGGGTTGTTTTCGTCCAGTTTAAGCGATCCCGGATCGCGCCGCGCCCTCGAGATCATGTGCAAAGGTTGGCCTTGGAACCGCGAAATCTACGCCCTGATTCTGGACCGTCTCGTCCGCGCCGGTGCAAAGGTTGTCGCTTTCGATTGCCTATTTTCCGCTTCCGCTCCCGGTGATGATGCCTTTCGTGTCGCACTGGAGCGATTCAAGCCTCAGGCGGTTATTGGAAGCAATTTCGTTTCTCCTGACAACGTCGAGCGATCGTCCAGAATTCCTTCCAGCTACGAGCCGCCGGCAGAAACGCTGATCCCAAAGACACCGACGCAAGATGAGCGCGTCGGGTTCACGAATTTTTTTGCTGATGAAAACAAAGTTGTGCGCGGAGCTCAATATCGGGTTGCTTTTCGTGAGCGCGAGAATTCGATCGCGACTTACCTTTCATTGTCGGCACGCGTTGTTTCAAAAGCTGGGCACCCGGAACTGATTCCAAACGATCTCGCCGAGCATCTGATCCGGTTCACCGGCCCGCCTCGAACCGCTTTTCATCCACATCCGCTCTTCGAAATCTTTGTTCCGGAATACTGGGAACACAATTACCGCTCCGGCGAGCTCGTCCGCGACAAGATCGTAGTCATCGGGGCGGAAGGAAAGTGGCAGAAGGATGAATTGCTAACGCCGTTTGGCCCGATGCCAGGGGCCGAGGTCCACCTCAACGTTCTCAATAGCCTGCTCCATCGCGAATCGGTCAGAGACCTTTCGCCGTTTGCCAGGGCAGTTGTGACGATACTAACCGCCATCCTCGCAACTGCCTTGTGGCTAAGCATCCGGTCCCCGTGGCTGCGCTTGCTTGCTCTCGGGGGGATTGACATCGCCACACCATTTTTCGCCCTTTGGTTTTACAACCACCAAAATCTTTATCTTCCCTGTCTGGCGCCAATCCTGGCCCTCAACTCGATCGTTTTCTTCTGCCTAGTTTCGGATTTCATCTTTGAGCGTATCGAGAAAACCAGACTTCGGTCGACATTGCAAACGCGGGATGACCTGACCCATATGATCGTTCATGATCTGCGCTCTCCCCTGACCTTGGTTACCGGCTACGTCGATATACTGGAACAAATGGCTTCTGATAAACTGGATCCGGACGAAGCAGAGTGTGTCACTGGGGCAAAACGGGGCGCGGATGACATGCGCGACATGATCACCATGCTTCTGGATGTCGGTCGGCTCGAGGCGGGTGAAATGCCACTTCGCTTACAAGATCACGACCTCGCGGAGATCGCGCGCCAGGCTGCGGATCGATTTACCCCTGTCCTACGAGGTCGCGCCCTCCGCTGCGAGATGCCGCCCGAGCCACTGACAGTCTCTTGCGACACTGATGTGATCCGGCGGATTCTTGAGAACCTCATCAGCAATGCGCTGAAATTCACAAAATCAGATGGAACAATCCGGATAAATGTTGAGCGCACGGGGGCTGATGTCGCCATTTCTGTCAGCGACAACGGCGAGGGGATACCGCGCGATCAGCACGAACACATCTTTGAAAAATTTGGACAAACAAATAGTGGCCGCCAACATCGGCATTCGACTGGCCTGGGGCTCGCCTTTTGCCGGCTTGCTGTGGAAGCGCACCAAGGAAAGATTGGCGTTCAAAGCGAACCCGGAAAAGGAAGCACCTTTTGGTTCACGCTCCCGACTCGCGATCAGTCCGGGGTAAACTATGCGGGCAATACACAACCGGCTAACTTCAAGCGGATTGGGTAGTGCACTCCCTGCCCGCCGTGTGCAGGCGTCTCGCATGTTGTCTTCGGCGTCTCGCAGAAGAGGCTGTGCGGAGTGATCGGGAGGACCTGAATGTGCTTCTCCCGACGAGATGTGAATTAAGCGACACACTCAGCCAGTTTTTTAAAACGGGGATCGTCGCGTAAAGAATCCCACTCCGGTTCTACTCGTAAGGTTCCAGGAGTCGGCCCATTTGGAACACCGACTAGCGATTCCAGTTGCCGAATTGCCAAGTCCTTTTCGCCGAGCTTCGCGCTAACTGCCGCTAGCGTTGTCGCAAGGATCGGTCCGTCGAACGAATCTTTCGCGATAGGCAATAGTTCCCTGGCGCGGGTGGCGGCGCCAAGCGCTTCGTTCTTCTCTCCCACGGCAGCGTGAATTAATGCCAGCATTGCAAGCGTTTTAGCGTCGTTTGGGGATTGCACCAGATCATCTCGCACCGCCCGTTTGGCCTGCTCGAAAGCGGCACGCGCGGATGATTCGTTACCGCGAGCTTGGGCAATTAATCCTGCGTACCAACTTTTTGGGACGGTATAACCGTCGAGAGCGCCGGCAACTCCGCTCAAACCATTGTCATCGAGTTTCTCGTGCCTGCAGGCGGCAAGCACACGATCCGCCTCCTCCACATCATGTTCCATCAGACTCAGACGGAGCGCGATTGTGCTAGTTGCCCCGCCAGGATCAAAACTGCGCGGGAGTTTCCGCAAGGTGGAACGGAGCGGAGCAGTATCGCCATCGCGAAATAGGGCAATCGAGCTGCGGGCCAGGACAAAAAAGTCCGCGCTCGGCGAAACGGAAAGCGCGTCGTTTACTGTTCCGTCTGCCTTGGTGTATTCATGCAAGGCGAGATAACTTTCGAGCAGACTCCACAGCACCGAAAGATTTCTAGGGTCGCGATCCCGCGCCTGCTCCAGAGTACTGACCGCTTCATTCCACCTTCCGACTCGGCGGGCGATTGCTCCAGCGGTATTGAGCACGTCGGCGTCGTTGGGAATCGCGCGAACCGCAGCAGTGACGTGCTTTTGGGCGACATCATATTGCCGGAATCCATAGTAATAGTAAAAAGCTTTCGCGAGATGCGCTTCGCCCAAGTCCGGCTGAAGTTGGAGCGCGGCATCGGCTGCTGCCTTCGCTTTTTCCAAACGCGATGCGCTTTTATCGTAGCCAAACCAAAACAATTCAGAGTGCAGACGCGAGGCCAGGCCGTAGGCCAGCGCAAATTGCGGATCACGCTTAATTGCCTCATCGATCAATCGCAGCGCATCTGCTCCTTTGTCGTAGGAATAGCCGCTCCCGGCCCAATGAAATAGCTCGCGTGCGCGCAGGAAAAGTTCGTAGGCAAGGATGTCGCGGGTGGGATGGGTTTGCAGGTTCGTTTTCTCGCGGGCGGAAAGATTTGCCCGCAACTCCTGGCTGATGCGTTGCGCCAATTCGCTTTGCAGCGCGAACAGATCGGTAATCTCGCGATCGAATGTTTCTCCCCAAAGTTGGGCATCGCTCCGCGCGTCAATCAACTGAGCATTTACCCGGATGCGATTACCCGCCCGGCGTGCCGTGCCCTCAAGAATATGTGCTACTCCCAGTGCCAGTCCGATTTCACGCAAATTGCGCGTGCCGCTCTTGAATTGCTGTACCGAGGTGCGGCTGATGACCTTAAGGTCAGCGACCTTGGCCAGGTTCGAGAGAATGTCATTGTGTACGCCGGCCGCGAAGTATTCGTTCTCTTTGTCGTCACTCAAATTTTCGAATGGAAGAACGGCGATGCTTTTTTCCGGAATATTGCGGATTGCGGCGGGGCCGACCGAACGCCGCCAAACTTCTATCGCTTTCTTCGGTGCGTCTGATTCCCTGCGGAGTCAGATCGAATATCCACGACAGCGTGAGTGCGATTGGAAAACCCAGCACCAACACGAGCACAATCAGGCGCACCGTCCAATTTGGAATTTCGAAGAACGGAAAAACTTGCGTTGCAATTTGAATGAGCAACCAGGCGGCGACGGCGTAGGCAATGGCGACGCGATGGACCTTGCGGCGCTTTAGTTCGGCAAAAAACGATTTCACGCGATCAGCTCCAGCATTCCGTCATTACAAACTATCGCATCCTCAGCAAGTGAAGGGTTGCGAACTAATGGGATCGATGAAATACGAGCGAGATGGCCAGGTCCGGTGGCGGCGATCCGCAACACACGTCTGCCTTCATCGCTGCAGTTGCATCCTTCGCAACGTGGGGATTGGTGCCAATTTATTGGAAATTGCTTTCGAGGGTCCCAGCCTTGGAAATTCTCGCGCATCGTTTCGTCTGGACCATTGTGTTTCTCGGCCTTCTGCTCAGCTGGCAAGAGCGCTGGCGTGAAGTCATCGGCAGCCTTCGCAGGCGACGGAGCGCACTTTTTTGTTTGGGCAGCGGTATCATGGTTGGCCTGAATTGGCTGCTCTTCATTTGGGCGGTCAACATCGGTCACGTCCTCGAAACCAGCCTCGGCTATTTCATGACCCCAATCGTGAACGTCCTGCTTGGCGCCTTTATTTTGCGCGAGCGACTCAGCGCCTGGCAGACCGCTTCCATTCTCATTGCTTTGGTCGCTGTCTCTATTCTTGCCTTTGGTTACGGCCATCTCCCGTGGATCGCGCTAGGGCTTTGCAGCAGTTTCGGCCTCTACGGATTGCTGCGGAAGCAGTCCGGCACCGCTGCCATTCCCGGGCTGTTTTTGGAAACGCTCTTTCTCCTGCCGCTGGCCCTGGTTTATCTCGTTCTCCTCGCCAATCGCGGCGCGCTGACCTTTGGCCCGTCGCACATCTCCCTTTCCGTAATCCTAACGACAAGTGGGATCGTAACCGCAGTCCCGCTGATCTGGTTCGGTTACGCCGCCCGTCATTTGCGATTAGTTACGATTGGCTTTCTTCAGTATCTCTCGCCCAGCATTAGTTTCATTCTTGGGCTTTTTGTTTATCACGAGACATTCACCCGCCAGCATTTCATTACCTTTCTTCTCATTTGGTTCGCGCTTGTCCTTGTTTCAGCCGAAGCGGTTTTGCGCTGGCGTACGAGCAAACGGGTGGCCGCCGAAGCACCACCAGATTCCCCGCTAATCGAGCCCGGGATCTGAAATGAGCCTGTCGAACGTGAATCTGTTGAGGCAGGCGTGTTGCCCGCAAATCTTCAAACCCAGCCACGGCTGCCTTCACCGAAGAAGAATTCCAGCGGATCCCCGGAGAGCGCGTCTTTTGTCGAAAATTTTGTTTGAGAAAAAAGAAGTGACGACGGTGGCGGATTTTTGATTCAATTTCATAGTCATGGTCGGCGGCCGAATCACCAGCGAGGAAAGATCGACCCTAAGCACGTACGTCGGCCTCGGCGTGGTGACGGTGCTCGCCGCCGGGGCCGTTTACTTTTTTATCCTCTCGCACCAGGAAAAAAAGGAGGCCACCGGTTTCGATCCGAACCGGCCGGTGCCGAACGATGCGACTTTGAAACGGCGATTGAAGCCGGACCAGTATTTTGTCGTGCGCGAGAACGGCACCGAGACCGCCTTTCAGAATGAGTTCTGGGACAACGAGCGTGTCGGCATTTACGTCGATGTCATCACCGGCGAACCACTCTTTACTTCGCTCGACAAATTCGATGGCGGCACCGGCCGGCCCACGTTTACCAAACCGATCTCGAAAGATCTCGTGGTCGAAAAAGCGGACACCTCGCGGGACATGCAGCGCACCGAGGTCCGTGCTAAACGCAGCGATGCCCACCTTGGCCATCTCTTTGCCGACCCAACTTCGCCGACAGGACAACGCTACGCCGTCAACTCGGCCGCTTTCCATTTCATTCCGATAGAACGAATGAAAGATGAAGGCTACGAAGCGTTCCTGCCGCTAGTAGAGAAAAAATAGCGCGGAGTTAAATCAAGCGGAGTTAACGTTGGAGTGTCGCATATGCGACATTGAAATGTTAACTTGCGTGAAAGGCGATTTCGAGAATTCGCTGCGAATTACCCACTTCTGGAAATCGCGCCTCCTTCATCGTATTGTTTCCCGCATAATTTGAAACAGGACGATATCGAATACGCCATTGAGAATACGCAGGTTATTCTCGCGCCGGAACGGCAGATCGCGACATTTGGCAACACCAGCTTTGAATTTCATCTCATTTCCGAGCTGATGGACCGGGTCGATCAGGTCCGCATTCGCACCGGCCGCATCGAAGCTGAGCGTCCGAAGATTCTCAGCCCGGAGTACTTTTGCCGAATGATGCTCGAAGGGTTTGGTGAAAAAGCGCAGCAGTACGTGGAACGGCTGCGCGAGCACGCGCAGCAGATCGCGGTGTTGCGTTACGGGTTTCAATTTCGCAAATCTGGCGTGACGGAAGAAACCGTGAGCGCCTCGTTACAATCGGTCATCGATCGCACTCGGCGGGTAGTGGAGAGCGCCAGTGATCCGAATGGCGCGATCATCCAGGGAGTGGATGAGGCCTGGGAAGTTTGCCTGCTCAAGTTCACCATCGAGATGATCGAGCGCTCCGCTGGCGAAAACATCGGCGACTTCAAGCGCCGCGGTTTGATTTAATCTCGGGTGCGGGTGTTGCAAAAACCCCCTTTCGCGTTCTGCCTTCCGTCATCCCGAGCGCAAGCGAGGGATCTCGCCAATGGTTATGGGTCACACAAGCGCCTTTTGCGTATTCATTCTGCAGTGGTGAGGTCCCTCGCCGTCTGCGCGGCTCGGGATGACGGATGCGATGGCGAGACGCCATCGCCAGCACGCCGAGACGCGTGCGCTACCCGCCACTACAGATTCCGATAGCGCCGCATCAATTTGAAGAAACGCATGGTATCGCGCACCGGATGGATGCTGCTGACTTCGTCGGAATAGACGGTCGTGATCGGAACCGACTGCGATGCGATATCCTTTCCGGCTGGCGATGATGAGCATTTCGGTTTCGTAATCGAAACGGCTCGGCGCCGCTCGAGAACTTCCGGAATGATATCGCGATGCAGCATGCGAAAACCACATTGCGTATCGGGAATCTGCTGCCCGCAGACGCGGCTGATTTTGCCGCTCATGTAACGATTCACCATCCGCCGCACCAGCGGCATCGCGTGATGTCGTTCATGCGCGTAGCCGATGAAAATCTTCGCGTTCGGCTCTGACGCGGCGCTGTCAACAAAACGCGAAATTTCTTCCGGCAGATGCTGGCCGTCGGCATCGAGAAGCACGACGTATTCGCATTCCGCGCTCGAGCCAATGGCGCAGCCCGGTCTTGATCGATTCGCCTTTGCCGCGATTTTGCGGATGAACGATGACTTCGGCGCCGGCTCGCTCGCGCCCGCTCCGCCGTCGCATCGGTTGATCCGTCATCGACCACGAGAACATTGATCGAGCAACTGCGCACGCGTCCGCTGCGCGACTTCAGCCGACGTGTTTTTCTTCGTGATAGGCGGGAATGACCGCCGCGACCGTTCGCCGGATCGATCGCGTCGTCCCGGAGCGCCGTCCATCGTTAGCGGACGACCGGGATGAAAATCGGCCGCGTGATAGGAGCTGCGCACGAGCGGACCGGAGGCGACATGCTCGAATCCTTTTGCTGCGCGCGATCTCGCCGTAGAGTATCGAATCGTTCCGGCGCGATGTATTCGACCACCGGCAGATGTTGCGGCGTCGGGCGCAGATATTGGCCCATGCGTCAGCACCTGGCAGCCGACTTCGCGCAAATCGTCCATCGTTTGAAAAAGCTCCGGCTCGGTTTCGCCCAGGCCAAGCATGACGCCGCTCTTGGTCACGACTTCGGCGAAAGCTCTTTCGCGCGCTTCAAGACTCGCAGCGAAGTCCGATATTTCGCGCGCGAACGCACCACCGGCGTCAGTCGCTCGACCGTCTCCATGTTGTGATTGTAAATGTCGGGCGCGGCGTCGAGCACGATCTGGATGCACCAATCCTGCGCGTGAAAATCGGGCACCAGCACTTCGATGATGATCGACGGATCCATCTCGCGAATCGCTGTCGATCGTCCGCGCGAAATGATTCGCGCCGCCGTCCTTCAGATCGTCGCGCGCGACCGCGGTGATGACGACGTGTTTCAATTTCATCCGCCGCACGGCTTCGGCCACGCGCTGCGGTTCGTCTTCTTCCAGCGCGAACGGTTTCGCCGTTGTCACCGCGCAAAATCCGCAGGCGCGCGTGCAGCGATCGCCCGCGATCATCATCGTCGCCGTGCCCTGGCTCCAGCATTCCCAGCGATTCGGGCACTGCGCGCTTTCGCAAACGGTGTGCAGCCGCAGATCGGAAATGAGCGCCTTGGTGGAAAAGAAAACCGGGATTCGACGGCAGCCGCACCTTGATCCAGGGCGGCTTCTGCGCCTGGTGCAGCGCCGGATCGATTTTCGCGCAGGACATCGAGTAAAGTTACAACGTTAAAAGGTTGAAAAGTTAAATTGGGAACGTTGCTAAGTCGTCATAGGATTGCTGAGAGCCGGGCGTGCTGCCGAATCCATCGCTCAACGGCCACGTCGACAGTGCGCATTTTTAGAGCTTCGTTCTTCCAGTCAGCGCCTGGTAAAGTGTCAGTTCGTCGGCCGATTCGAGGCCACCACCCGCGGGCAACCCGTGCGCGATCCGTGTTAACTTTACCGATTTTCCCTTCAGTAACTCGACCAAATAATTCGTGGTCGCTTCGCCTTCGACATCAGCCGCGAGCGCGAAAATGATTTCCGAAAATTTCTCGCGCTCGATGCGATCCACAGCTCCTTGATTCGCAAATCTTCGGGCGCGACGTGATCGAGCGGCGAAATCCGGCCGCCTAACGCGTGATAGCGCCCGCGAAATGCGCTCGTTTTTTCCAGCGGCAGAATATCGGTCGGCTGTTCCACCACGCAGAGCAACTCGTTCGCTCGCGATTCGTCGCGAGCAAATTTCGCAAAGCTCGTCCGTTGCGAAAAAGCCGCAAAGTCTGCACGGCCGAATCTGGCCGCGTTGCAGTAATCGCGCCCGCGATCTGTTCCGGCTGATCGCTGCGCGACTGCACCATCCAGAGGGCGATGCGCTCGGCCGAGCGCGGACCGACGCCGGGCATTTGCCGCAATTGCGCGATCAAATCACGAAGCGCCTCGGGTATTCCGTTCTTTTCAAAACGCGGATCGGCCGCCTACTCGGCGCAGCGCGCGATTCCAGTAAATGCAGCGCGAGCGGCTCGAGACGGCGCAGATAAAGTTGCAGCGGTGCATCTTCCTCGTCGTTCGGTCCCGCGCGCCTTTTGAAATTCGCGTGTAAGCCTCGGCCCAGCGTTTCTCGCGGTAGAGCACGACGCCGTTCCAGAAACGAATCGCGCCGCGCTACTAGCTCCGCTTGGCGCGTCCGCGGTAAACGCAAGTGGCTCGTAAATTTCATGTCGCTCCTGCGCATTAACGCCGCTGAGAAAATCGATCGGGCGCGCCACGATGGCGTTGCTGGCCAACTCAAATGTGCGCGGCCCGATCAGTATCCGCGAGCCGTAAAAGCGATTGGCAACGCAAAAACGTCGGGCCAACTCAATCGGCTCGCCCAGCGACAAAAATGTCCTGCTTTTCCTCGTGGGCGCGGTGATCATCGAGCCGGAGCTGACGCCCACATGCGCGCCGGCAGCGGCGTTCTGGCCGTTGCTGCCGCTTGCGTTCTCCGCGAACGCGCGCGCCAGATCGAAGGCGGCGCGCACCGCTTTCTCGGCGTGATCGTTCAGCGCCCCTGGGAATCCAAACACGGCAACGACCCCTTCGCCATCGGCGGCATGCAAGTAAGCGCCGGCCTCGCGCAACAGTTCAGCCGCGCGCGCGGTGAATTTTTCGCTGGCCTTCGCCACCACACCGGGCTCGTCGGTATCAGCGAGATCGTATTTATTGGCCAAATCGCACACGACCACGCTGGTTTCGAAAGCGCGTGCACCGCCGTCGAATTCCACTTCGCCGGAGCGTAAACGCGAAATTTGCGCCGTGCGAAAGTTTGCCATTGAACAGCGACAGGGGAATGCCGGCACGTTTGCGTCCCGCGATTGCAAGATAAGCCAACGCGCCGCTGTAACTGAGAACCACAGCCAGGATGCAGGGCAGTGGGGCAAAGAAAATGTGGTAGAGCGACAAAACCCAGGCAAGTGTCAGAAGCTCGAGAATTGCCGCGAGAACGAGTACGGCGATGCGGTGCCTGCGGGCGCTCGTTATCGTAATCCATGCCGTGGCGAAACCGAGGAGTGGGGTCAGGCTGTATTGCCAAATGTTGCTGAGATTGCGCGCCGGACCGTTCGAATTTCACCATCCAGTTTTTGAGCGGCAGCTCAATCCCCGCGAACCATCCGGTCGCGTGCGAAATACTGGCCACTGCCGCAACCGCGACCGCGATGATTAAAGCAAAAAGAAGCGAGCGTTTCATCCAGCTTCGTTGGTTCGGCCTGCCGGATAATAGGATTGCACCACCAAATCGCTAAGAAATTTGTCCGGCGCGTCCACCGCCGAAAGTGGCAGGGTAAACTTGTTCTGGCCGGAATTTTTGCGCACCAGATTCATTCCAAAATGAAAATCGCGAAACAGGTGCGCCGTCAAATCCGCCATCGACATTTTTTCAGTTTGCGCCCGTTCGACCAGCCGGCGTCGCGCCGCGTCCTCAAACGCGATCTCAAGATCATGCTGCCGGCGGAATGATTCGGTGAAGACATCGATCTGCTGATCGAGCGCGACCACTTCATGTTTGTGACCTTCGGCCAACAGGCGATCCAAAACGCGTTTCGGTTCGTGCACTAATTCGGCCGTCACCCGCAGTTGGCTGATACCGGAGCCGGCGAGATAAAATTTGAAATCGCGAAAGAGTTTTTCCCATACCGTCAACAAGCCGCGCGCGCCAGTTTTCTCCCTCGCTCCAGCCTCCGCCATTAATCGCAGCGCTTCATCTTCGAAACTGATGGCGATACCGTAAGCGCGAAAGGCGCGCTCGTATTGCCGGAGCAAACTACCTTCCGAATACTTCATGATACTGAAGAGATCATCCGCGCTTAGTTCTTCGCAAACCACACGCACCGGAAGACGCCCGATGAATTCCGGCTCGAATCCGAATTCGATGAAATCCTGCGTACTCAACGAATTGGAAGAGTTCGTTGTCCATCACTCGAATCGGTTCGGCGCTGAATCCGATCTGTCCTTTGACCCGGCGCGAAACCTGTTCTTTCAGGCGCTCGAATGCCCCGCTAACGACAAATAGGATATGGCGGGTGTTGATGGTTTGCCGGCTCGATTTACCGCGCCGTTGAAATTCCAGTGCCGCCTGGATTTGCCCCTGCAAATCCATCGCGCTGCGCAACGGCACCTCGGTCTCTTCCATTAACTTGAGCAACGTCGTTTGCACGCCACGACCGCTGACATCGCGCCCGATCATGCTCGCCGGCCGACGCGATCTTGTCGATTTCGTCGATGTAAATGATTCCGAACTGTGCCCGATTAACGTCGCCATCGGCTTTATGCACCAGCTCGCGCACCAAATCTTCCACGTCGCCGCCGACGTAACCGGTCTCGCTAAACTTGGTCGCGTCCGCCTTCACGAACGGCACCTTGATCAAATCGGCGATGTGTTTGATCAAATACGTTTTTCCGACTCCAGTCGGGCCGACGAGAATGACATTTTGCTTGGCATATTCCGTCTCGACTGCGCCATCCGCACGCTCCTTCTCCAGCTGCCGGACGTGATTGACGTGGTTGTAGTGATCGCAGACTGCAATCGAGAGAACCTTCTTCGCTTCGTCCTGTTTGATCACAAAACGATCGAGATGCGCTTTGATGTCGCGCGGCAAAAAATGAAAGTCGAAGTCCTTTGCCTCTTCCGGTGGGCTTTTCTCATCGGTTCCCGTCTCGACCGTGTCCGGCTGGGTGAGGGTGGTAAATGCAACCCGGTCGCCAAAATTCGATTTCATGAACTCGGCGAGTTTCGATTTAAGTTCTTCCGGTGAAGGAAATGGCGGGGTTTGCTCCATTAATTGCGTGGGCGCGAAAGGTGCGCGCGATGAAACTTAACATCGGAACCATTCGTGTAAATCTGACTCTCGAAACCAAAATTCGTTCAGGATGGGTTTCGCTCAGAGGTCACTATGACCGGGCTAAACTGAGTGCATCCAATTGGTTGTACCCATCCTGGCGAGACAGCTTTTTGAATGGGATGGCATCTTGAGCAAGATGCCCTGCATTTATGCAGTTCCGCTACCGATTGGCCGCAACTTGTGGGGAACCACCACGCGCGAAAATCGCGCTCAGGTCATCAAGGACTCTCCCCGGCCCGACGTATTTGCCGCCGACAAAGCTGTCGGCCAAAACTTTGCCGCTGGCATCGACAATGACGAGATCGGGGATTCCGCGGCCAACGTATTTTTGCAATGCCGGAACATTGGCGAGTTTGCCGTATTCGATTGCTGGCCAGGGCATGCCGTTCTCCCGCATGTAGGTTGCCATGTCCTCGGCGGATTTATCCGCGCTTACGAAAATAATTTCGAACTCGGGATGATCGTGCGCGATCTGGTTATAATAGGCGACCAGTTGCGGTGTGAACTTCCGGCAAGGTGGGCACCAGTGAGCGGAGAAGTAAAGACCATAGATTTGCTTCGATGCAAGTTCCTCATCATAACAGGACACCAGGTTCCCGTTTTGAAGGCGAACCAGATTGCCTTTAGCTGCGCCGGCAATGGCATCGGCGGAACCATGCGCAACCACCTGTGCCCGCTGTTTGAGCAATTGGTTTTGGTAAAGAGTATCATTTCTTTTTGCTCTCTCGGCCATGAGCGCCCGTTCGGCCGCCTGCTCGTCCATTTTCCGGCGCGACTTTTCCAGTTCGTCTTTCGGAACGGAGAAATTTCCGCTCTCAATTGCATCCAATAGCTCAGTGGTGGCGCCGGCCTTGATTAGCTGCTTGCGCTTACCCTCATCGAGCTGGTCGGCGAAATGGCGGGTGGCAAGTTCTGCCTCAATCGTCGGCACGGAATAACCTGAGCGTAACATCAGGCTGATATCGCTCGTCGTAAGCGGCAACGTGGCTGCCATCGCCAGGCCAAGCGCCAGGAAGAAAAAACAGCAAGCGGAGCGCATCCTCCTAGTTTCAGCAGGTGGCTTGCCACTGATTTACGGTTTCGTCTGGTCGAAAAACTTGCGCGCTTCTATATAAGATGGCTTAGCTGAGCAGGCTGCATCGAAGAGTTGTCGCGCGGCATTCGTTTGCCCGATCATCCACGCAAAAACGCCGCAGCGCCATTGCCGGTCGGCATCGGTGGCAAAGGAACTCGAGACGGTCACGAGGGATGCAGCGGGCACTTTCAGCCAAGTGGTTTCGGCGGAACCATAAGGAACTTTCATTTTCAGCTTGTTCGCGGTCGCGCCTGCGATTCCGTTGTATTGGTTATCGCTCACAATTATGGCGCCGTTATAGCTGTGCGCATTCAAATCGTTAATCAGCGTTGTTTTCCATTCCGCCAGCCAATCGGCCGCATTTTGATAATTACGTTGCGTCTCCCTCAGTGAGGCTCCGTTAGTTTGACTTTTTTAATTGCACTGGCGGCTCCGGTGAAATCATAAACAGCAGCGAGTCGCCGATAGGATTCCAAGGCTGCGTTCAATGGCGGCGTTTCACGCGCCACCAAATCCTGATGCTGTTTTTCCCGCACGGATCTTTCCGTTTTCTCGGCCTGATCAAGCTGGTTAGCCAAGGTTCTTTCCGCCAGCAAGGCCTCGGCTGAAATTGCTGTTGGCTTTTGTAGTTTCAGCGATCGCAACTTTTCCAGCGCACTCCTGATTTCCGCAGGACTTTTCGCTGATCCATTCTGCTCTCTCCAGGCGAGCCACGCCCGTGTATCATCCAGATATTTTCGCGCGATTGGTTTGTATTTATCGATCCAGGACAAGCTCCCGCTGGGTTGCGATAAAGTAAATGCCTCCAGCAATGCCTTCGCATCATTGAATCGTCCAAGCTGGACGTCGGTCAGTCCCAGCAAAAATAACGCGAATGGCTTCGCCGCATGATCGGAAATATCGGAGAGCGCAATGGCACGGCGCTCATTGGCGTGTTTCGCGGTCTCGAGAAGAAATGCGCCCATTTGCGGATCGGCGAAACCGCCGCTACCGGCATTTTCCACTTCCTGCAGGGCCCGGCGCTTTTGCGATTCCTGCTGGTCGAGCAAAGCGGCGAGGGCCTGATTGAGCAACGCCCAATCGTAGATGGGTTGTTTGTTTTTGGTTTCCGAAGCCAGGCGCGCGAAAGTGGCGCGGGCCGCGGGGTATTTGCCGTCGATTATTTGCTGGCGCCCATCATCAAATTCGCGGTTGATATCGAAGGCGGGAGTTGAGCTGGCCGATGCGGTAACGTTCGCTGACGCTCCCTGGTGGCTGAAAAAAATCCAACCAAACAATATTAGAGCGATGAGAGTGGCGCCGGCGATGAGCAAAGCCGCTTTGGCGCTCCACGGTTCCGGTTCACCGTGAAGGACGCGCTCCGCTTTCTTGAGGGCGAGGATGAGCGCATCGTGCGAGGCGAAACGCAAGCGCGGATCGGGCGCGATCATTCTGGCGATGGCATTGGCGGTTGGCCGTGAAACATCCGGCGCCACGTCTTTCAGTTTCAACGGATTGTTCTTCAACGCGCGCAGATCGGACGCCGAGGTAGTTTCCCCGTCGAAAGGCGGCCGGCCCGCCACCGCGTGAAAAAGGGTGGCGCCGAGACTGTAAATATCGCTGCGAAAATCTTCCGGCTGATTATTTAATCGTTCCGGCGCGACGTAATAAGGAGTTCCCCAGATGGCGCCGCTAGATTGCGCCTGGGGCTCGACAATTCCCGCCAAACCGAAATCACTGATCTTCGCCATCCCTTCTTCGTTGAACAAAATATTGGCCGGTTTGACGTCGCGATGGATCAATTCTTTTTGGTAGGCTGCGCGTAGTCCGCGGGCCACCTCGATCCCGGCGCGTAGCACGTCTGCCTCGGGAAGTTTTTTCTGTTCCGCAATAAGGTCATCGAGCGTTCCGCGGTCGACCAGCTCCATGACGAGATAGGTACTGATCGTGATCGTGGCCGAAGGAAAATACCTGGACCACATGGGGATGATTGACCGAAGCGGTGATCCGGGCTTCCTGTTGCAATTGATTGGCGTATTCCGGCCCCAGATCTTTGCGCAAAAGTTTCAGTGCCACATCTCGGTCCAATTGGGTGTCGCGCGCTTTGTAAACCGTCCCCATTCCGCCGGTACCAAGGGTCTCGCGCAACTCGAAATGATTAAACGAGCGCGCGATCCGTATTCGTTCGCCGCAAGCCGGACAGGCCACGCGCGAGAGAGGTTCGGCATCGCCGATATCTATTGGCGCATCGCACTTGGGACACGAAATGGTGTTCGGGTCGCTCATTTTTGCGATAGTAACATCGTCAATGACACAGGAAAACCGCCGTGAATTTATCGTTAAAGGAACGGATGTGGGCACGCGCCTGGACCGTTTTCTTGCCAATTCTGCGAACGAGTTTTCGCGTTCTCGAATCCAGGCGCTTATCCGCGATGGGTTCGTCACCGTTAACGGCGCGGTGCCGCGTGCGCGCGACATTGTCCGAGCGGGCGATCGCGTTATCCTGGTCGAACCACCCGTTCAAGCGCTTGATCTGGTCCCGGAAAAGATCGCTCTCTCCGTTTTGTTCGAAGACGACGACTTGATTGTTATAAACAAAGCGGCGGGAATTTCGGTCCATCCTGGCGCCGGCCGCAAGCGCGGCACATTGGTCAACGCCTTACTTTCGCATTGCAGAAATCTTTCCGGGATCGGCGGGAAGGAGCGACCGGGGATTGTTCATCGGCTGGATAAGGAAACAAGCGGCTGCCTGGCGGTGGCAAAGAATGATTTTGCCCATCAGGAGCTTTCCCGACAATTCGCGGCCCGCACGGTTGAAAAGATTTACCTAGCGCTCGTCGCCGGAAAGCTGCGTCGGGGTTCCGGAACAATTGTTGCCCCCATCGCGCGTCATCGGGTTCATCGCAAAAGGATGGCGATCGCGCGCGAAGGTGGGCGAGAAGCGAAAACGGATTTCAAAGTGGTACGCAGTGGAGGAGAGGCGAGCTTGCTCGAGTGCCGGTTGCACAGCGGCAGGACACATCAAATTCGAGTCCATCTTCAACATTTTGGGCATCCCATCTTGGGCGATGTTGTTTACGGAGGACGCCGTGCCGGGAATTTTTCGCGCCAGATGTTACATGCATGGAAACTGGGGTTAGATCATCCACGGACGAAAGAGCGGATGCATTTTGAAGCGCCGTTGCCGGAAGATTTTAAACAGGCGATGAGCGAGGTGTTGAGTTAGCCGTTTTTTAGAGCCTGATGGCGTTGCGTGGCCATTAGGGTCATGGCAAAAAGGACGGGCAACACGATTATGCCTCGCAACCACGGTTCGGCGTGCCAGGGAAGAGCGAAAAGGCGCTCATTATAAAAGAGGTAGTAAGCGAAGATAGTGACGCTCAGAAAATGCCAGGCGAAGGCGTGCCGCCACGTCGCGACTGGCAGAATCCAAGTTACATACCAGGCGTTTAAGACTGGCGCGAGAATGAGACTGGCGCCGAGCGACCAAAGCATGCCGCGTCGCCAATTGCGCATGAAAAGAAGACCAATCAGCGCCGACACGATCAGAAGGATTACGTCGTAGCGGTAATATTGCTGATGCCAGTTTGGTAGAATCGTGTCTTCAATCAGCCACCAAAATAAATCGTTGAGCCGACTGACATGCCCGAAGTCTCCGAAAAGATTTTGCGCAAATGGAAATTGAAACACGCAATCAAGGAGAACGGGCAAAGCGATGGCCGCCGCGAGTGCAATGGAATAGCGACGCAAGGCAAAAAGAGACGGAATTAACAAAACGAGGCAGACTGGTCGAAGCGCGATGGCAATTCCGAGCGCGACCGCGGCGCCGAGAGCAAATTTCCAGCGCGATTGCACCGTTTGTTCAAATCGCTCGAGGAAGAAAATCAGTGCGACGATTGCGAGCAAAATGATGCTGTCGAAATGTGCCGCGCCAAAAAAACTATAAGCCACGAGAGGATTCCAGGCGAACCAGACGGCGGTTTGTTTATCAAGCAGCCGAAGAAGGAGCGCGATGGCGAGTAAATCGGCAGCGCCAAAAATTGTTTTGTAGAGCAGCGCGTTGTTCGTCGCCGGGATGGCGCGAAACAAAACTTCTGCACCCGGTGCGAAGGCTGTGGGCTCATCGTTGCGCGGGACGCGCGCAAGCTCCGGGATTTTGCCGGCTAGGCGTGGATCATTCGGTGCGACCTGATAGGGATTGAATCCGGCGCGTTGAATCACGCCGTCGGCTTGAAAGCGCCAGACTTCGTTGCTCGGGGCCTGGGGTAGGGCCAGCAGACGCAGCCCGATGGTGACGAACCAGAAAATCCAGACGGCGCTGTTAAGCGCGGCAAATTCCGTCGATGCGAATAAGTAAGCGAGGCCGCAAAGAATCGCGCAGGCGACAAAATACACCGGCATCCACTCCAGGGTCCAATCGTCGAAAAGTTTAAGCGAAGCGAAGAGCAGTAATTGCGCGACAAGCGCGATCCAAAATCGCAATTTCACTTCGGTGCGCCGGCGGTTGGATTGCGGCGAAGACGCGATCGCAAAATGCGATTCATATTGATCCGATAAGCCGCAAAATCGACCAGCTCTCGCACCCGTCTTTTCAACCGGCGTGCTCTCAGGAAAAGGAACAGGGCGAAGATTGCGTAAGGGACCGCGAAGAAGAGTTGGACATGCCCGGTATTAAGGAAATGATAGATGAATAAGATGAGAACGATGAGATTTACGATCACGGTGGTGGTGACATAGCGGTAGCGAAGTTGGACGCGGGTCAGGCATTTTCCGCCGCCATGATATTCCGTGACCGTCCGTAGGATGATGCTCCACCAGAAGTTACCGTAAATCTGGATGTCCCATTCCTGCCAGCCGGTATCGATCGAGTAGCGCCAGTTTTCCTGATCAAGGAGCGTGAAAATTTCTCGTAAGAGGCTGTGACGATCCTTGCCTTCTTCGTTCCAATAAGCGAGGCGGCCCCAGCTTCGGCCGATTTTCTTACCGGGGGGCAGCTTCTCGTGCTGCGCAATAACAGAACCGGGAGTGCGTTTGAAATGCAGCCAGGTAAAATAACGGGACCAGCCACGGACGAGTGGTTGCGCGAAAGCCAGGAACATGACCAACAGGCGGGAGTGGATGGTATCGAAGCGCGGCTCGATGCGCGCACGCACCATATAAGAGAGCGCGACACAGAGCGTACCGCCCAGCATCAAATACGGCACGATTCGCAGCGGCGGAACAAACACACCCACGCCGAAGAGAAAGATGGTAAGGGCGAACCATTCGATACTGCTGAGGTAAGCCGCCACTTCTGATTGCGGAGTGGGATAGATCGATTGGAAAAATCCGTCGGCGAAAATTCCATGATAAATAATCGGGCGGCCAAGGAACCAACTGAAACGCGGGGTGCCGTAAATTTGTCCACGCCATTTCGCCGTCCCGGTTGGTCCGAAGAAAACGAGATGTTTAAAACGCAGGAGCGATTCGGCTTCACCGTAACCTTCCTGTTGTTTGCGAAACGCGCGCAGGGTAAAACGACGATGGTGCCAGACGATGGCAGTAGCGCTAAATGCGATCACGCCGCCGGCTTGTTGCAAACGCCAGCAAAAATCCACGTCGTCACCCGCCACGTGATATTCCGGATCGAATCCCCCCACATTTTCGAAAGCCCACCGCCAAAACGCCATGTTACAACCAGGAATGTGTTCGGCGACGATGTCGGTTAAGAGGACGTGACTCGGCCCACCGGGCGCAGCGGCGACACAAGCCTGGATCCAGTTTTTTGCCGGAGGCGGAACATTCGGACCACCCACGCCCGCGAAGTCGCCGTTGGTGAGTGTGCCAATCAAATAATAAAGCCAATCGACGTCCGCCATACAGTCCGCATCGGTATAGGCGAATACTTCGCCCGCGTGCGGCGGCGGCGCCGGTATTGCGCGCAACACTCAGCCCGCGATTCGGCTGATGAACGTAACGCACATTTGGGAATCCAGCGGCGATCTGCGCGGTGTTGTCGGTCGATCCATCATCCACCAGGACAATCTCAAACTTGGGGTAATCGATTTTGCCGAGCGACTCGAGGCACGATCGCAATGTTGCGCCGGCGTTATACGAACAAACGATAACTGAGACTGACGGCGTTTGATTAAGATGGCGATGCGGAAGAACGGCGTCGTCTTGCCCGAGTTTTTCGCGCAGGGCATGAAGCGCTTTTTTTGGCTGGCGATCGCGCGTGACAAGTCCGAATGCCCAATCAGTGACCTCCTGTTCGCCGGTGAACCATTCGTCGGTCCAGGAAAAGAAAACGGTGCCAGCGAGTCCACATTTGATCACGCTATCGACATGCCAGCTCAGCATTTCGGCCTGCTCGTCCTGGCTGTGTCGGATTGTGTCCATTCCGAATTCGCCCAGGATGAGCGGACGCTCTTCGACGAGATTTTGCAGACGGAAGAGATAACGCTCGAAATCGCGCTGCTTATGCAGGTAAACGTTAAAGCAAAAAAAATCGACGTTTTGCGGGAGCAGAAATTCCGTCGGCGGATAAGTGGCGTAGGAAAATAAAACGCGGGGATCGAGGCCGCGACCCAATGCGATAAGATGCTCGATGAACTCCGTGACGCGGCGCACGCCCAACCACCGCACCATCTGCGGCGCGATTTCGTTGCCGACGAGATAGGCAAAAATGGCGGGATGGCCGGCGTGCATTTTGATGGCGTCGGAAACGGATCGGGTAATTTCGTTTCGGGCCGATCGTTCACGCAGGAATTCGATGTGTTTGGCCCAGGGCAGAGTGATGAGCGCCCGGACTCCGGCTTCGGCGCAGGCCTCAAGAAACCAGCGCGGGGGGCAGTGATAAACCCGAACAACGTTAAACCCGGAGGCGCGAATCTGGGCAAGATCGTGCGCGGCTTGATCTTGTGTTCCAAGGTAATTGCCTAACGCGTCTGGTTTGAATGGGCCGTAGGTGACGCCTTTGACGAAGAATTTGCGGCCACCTTCGAAGAAAAATTTTGCGACGGCGCGGATTGGTTCCGCCGGAGAAGCGCTCACAGCGGGCTTTCCTAGACCATGCCGAAGATGTACGCAAAAATTTTGACGGTAGAGAACGGTAGAGGCAGCCGGGCCGGCTGCTTTCAGAAGTTTGCAGGCTGCACGCCCGCCTCTACAAACTTGCCAGGGCTTCGCCTACAACGCGAGCAGTTTGCTCGATGTCTTCGTCGCTGTGAGCCGCGGAAATAAATGCGGTCTCGAATTGCGACGGCGGAAAATAGATGCCGCGGTCGAGACATGAGTGAAAAAACTGCGCGAATTTTTTGGTATCGCTGCGCTGCGCGGATTCCAGATCGAAGATCGGACCACTGGCGAAAAAGAGACAAAACATCGAACCGATGCGATGCAAGGTGAGCTCCTTCCCTGAGATCGCGTTGGTCAACCTGCTCTCCAGTTTTGCACCGAGATCTTCCAGTAGTTTCCAGCCATCGATCCGATCAAGTTCCCACAATTGTGCCAACCCTGCCGCCATGGCCAGCGGATTTCCAGAAAGCGTTCCCGCCTGGTAAACCGGTCCAACGGGCGAGAGGCAATCCATAATTTCCGCGTGGCCGCCGAACGCCCCAACCGGCAAACCACCGCCAATGACTTTGCCAAGCGCCGTCAGATCAGGCCGAATTCCATAAAGTTGTTGCGCGCCGCCTCGCGCAACACGGAAACCAGTCATCACTTCATCGAAGATCAAGACCGCGCCGTTTTGCGTGCATTCTTCGCGAAGTTGATGAAGGAAATCCTTGCGCGGGAAAAATAATCCGGCGTTTGCCGGAATTGGTTCCAGAATGACGCCGGCGATGTGGTCCTTGTTTTCGCGAAAGGCGGAGCGGACTGATTCGATATTATTGAAAGGAAGGACAATTGTTTCGCCCGCAACTGCTCCCGGGATGCCCGCGCTGTCTGGCTGGCCATGAGTGAGCGCACCACTGCCGGCTTTTACCAGCAGCGAATCAACGTGGCCATGATAGCAACCGGCGAACTTGACGATTTTGTCGCGTTTAGTGAATCCCCGCGCGAGTCGGAGGCAGGACATCGTTGCCTCTGTGCCACTGTTCACCATCCGCACTTTTTCGATCGACGGCATCCATGCGCAGATCAGTTCCGCCATTTCGACTTCGAGAGGATTGGGAATGCCGAAACTGACGCCTCGCGGCGCCGCATCGCGGATCGCATCGACGACAACTTGAGGCGCGTGTCCGAGAATGGCCGGGCCCCAGCTGCCGACGTAATCGATGTATTCGTCGCCATCGACGTCCCAAATCCTCGAGCCCTCCGCGCGCTCGACAAAAAACGGTTCGCCGCCCGACGGCCGCGAAAAGCGCGCACCGGCGAATTCACGCCGCCGGGGATTCGCCGGGAGCGCGGGCGAAAAGTTGCGACGACGAGAAGTCACGTCATGCAACTTACGATTAATCCGGAATCGCTAATCGTTAAATTCAGCGTTTAGTTATCGCATTTTCGCGCGTTGACACTCCTCGCTGACTCGATACTTTCGCGCTCTCGCAACGGCGGGGTAGCCAAGTGGTAAGGTCGCGGTCTGCAAAACCGCTATTCGCGGGTTCGATTCCCGCCCCCGCCTCATCTAATCGACTACAAGCTACTTATGTTAAATAAGGCGCTGGAAATTGATCGAATGAGAACCGGAGTGAGAACAAGTCCGCCGATTTCAGTGCTGATCTAAGTTGTCTGCCAACGTGCAGCTTCATGGAGATTCACGCTTGGCCGATTGATCAGGTCCTTTGTTGATCTATCCGGGTGTTTTCCGTTCAGGACGGTGTTCATGGACGCTCTCTCCTCTCTCTCGCGCGCGCGTGTGGAAAGGACCGTGGCGAACGAGCTATGATTCAGGATCGAATTTTCTCCGAGCTGTATGATGGCAATATCGCTGACCTTTATGAAAACTTTCCCCGCGCGCACACCGCGCGAGGAATGCTCTTTGATCGCCAAACGCCCTCGTTGCGCGAAGAGAACAACGTGCTTTCAGTCTTTGGGAAAATCGAATAGACCAACACCTGTGCGAAGCAGATGAAATTACTCGCAGTTCACCCGAGTTGCTTGATGTATTCGAAGATTTATCTTCGTCTTGAGCCGCTGGGTCTTGAGCTTGTCGCCGCAGCTGCCCGGGAGGCGGGCCACTCGGTCCGTTTGATTGATTTGCAATGCGAATCGCACCGGAACTTTTTCCATCTGATTCGACGCTGGCGGCCGGACGTTATCGCATTCTCTGTCAATTATCTCGCCAATGTTCCAGAAATTATTGATCTTGCCCGCGCCACGCGCGGCTTATTGCCCACTGCTTTTATCTCTGTCGGGGGGCACAGCGTCTCGTTCATTCCGGAGGAGATTTTGCGCCACACTGCGGGCGCTGTGGATTGCGTGCTGATTGGCGAAGGCGAAACCGCGATCACCAGCCTGCTGGATGCTCTCGCCAAAGATCGGGCGAACCTGAGGGAGGTGCCTGGCTGCGTAACACTCGATCATCGCGGGCCGCCGCCAACCTTCGTGAAATCGCTGGATGATCTCTTGCCTGCGCGCGATATCGTTCGGCATCGCCGGAAATATTTCATAGGCCAGCTCGATCCGGCTGCGTCCATCGAGTTCAGCCGGGGCTGTCCATGGGACTGTGTCTTTTGCAGTGCGTGGACGTTCTATGGTCGCAACTACCGCGTGAAGACACCGGAGCGCGCGGTCGAGGAACTGGCACAAGTCCGCGAGCCGGGAATTTTTATCGTGGACGACGTAGCCTTCATTCAAGCCGAGCACGGTATGCAGCTTGGCGAAGCGATTGCCCGCCGCGGAATCAGGAAACGTTACTATCTCGAAACGCGCGGCGATGTGCTCTTGCGCAACAAGAAGGTCTTCGAACTTTGGAAGCGACTCGGCCTGAATACCATGTTCCTCGGTCTTGAAGCAATCGACGAGGAGGGGCTCAAGCGTTACCGAAAGCGCATCACACTCTCCAAAAATTTTGAAGCACTCAAGTATGCCCGCTCGCTCGACATAAACGTTGCAGTCAACATCATTGCCGATCCCTCGTGGGACCGCGAACGCTTCAAGGTCGTGCGTGACTGGTGCCTGGAAGTTCCCGAGGTCGTTAATATCAGCATTAATACGCCCTATCCCGGCACGGAAACCTGGCATACCGAATCGCGTCGTCTTACGACCCGCGACTACCGGCTGTTCGACATCCAGCACGCGGTGTTGCCGACCAAGTTGCCGCTACCGGAATTTTACAAGGAACTTGTGGAATGCCAGCGCGTGCTCGCCCGTAAAAATCTGGGCTGGGCGGCGCTGGGCCAGTGCGCGGGAATTGTCATCCGGAAATTGCTTCGCGGACAAACCAATTTCATCCGGATGCTGTGGAAGTTCAACAGCGTGTATCGTCCCGAGCTCCAACTCGCCGATCACCGCCGGCGGGTAAAATACGAAATCAGTCTGCCGCCGCCTTCGGTTGTCACTGCGCAACACAAGAGGCTTTACATTCACGAAAATCGAGGACGCCAGGGCCGGCAGATTGATCATCGGACCGAGGAATTCGTTAACGCAACTCGCATGGGCACGGAAAACTGAGGAGTGTGCGGCTGACCCGGCAGACCTTATTTCTTCCCCGCGAACAGCGGCAGAAATTGGCTGTAACCTTCTTCTTTTAATTTCTCGACCGGTATGAAACGGAGGGCGGCAGAATTGACGCAGTAGCGCAGTCCATTTGGACCGGGCCCATCGTCAAAGACATGGCCGAGATGGGCATCGCTTTTCGCGCCGCGGACTTCGGTCCGATCCATTCCCAGGGTGCGATCGGATTTCTCGACCACCTTTTCTTTGGCGATCGGTTTGGTGAAACTGGGCCAGCCGCTTCCGCTATCGAATTTGTCGAGCGAAGTGAAAAGCGGTTCACCGGTGACGACATCGACGTAAATCCCTGGCGTGTGATTGTTCCAGTAGGCGTTGTTGAACGGGGGCTCGGTGCCACATTTCTGTGTCACGTAGTATTGCTCCGGCGTCAGCTTCTGCTTTAACTCTTTGTCAGTAGGCTTTGTTGTCGCTGCTGGTGCAACGCTGGATGATGGATCAGTAGTTGTTTGCACTTTTTTCTCCTCCTGTTTTTGTGCGCCGGCACGGTTTAAAAACATCTGCGCGCCGAGCAACCCCATCAGAACCATCACGCAAAAGACGAGCAGAAAACGCGAGCGTGGCGCCGGTCGTTTAGGTAAGTTGATCATGGCGAACGAACGTTAGACAGCTCGATCAGCTCGTCTGTTTACGTCCCGCCTCGGGCACGCGAATGTAGCGCCGTAGCGCAACCAATCCAATCGGCGCGATCGATGCCGCCAGTGCAAAGATCAGCCACATCCTCCCGGAGTTTCGTGGACCTTGTGCTGGGCAAAAGGCAGCTAGCAACCAGCCTCCGGTTCCAACGAGGAGTTTTCCGATAAGGAATGGGATGTAGGAGAGGGCGCCATAGGAAGCTTCCTGGCCCTTGGGAGCTATGGCCGCGGCATACTCGTATACGCGCGGCGAATAAAAAGCTTCGCCGATTGAGAAGATCGATATGTAGATTGCGATCATTACGTAGTATGGGTGAATGCTTCCCTGCACTCCAGATAACCGTGACCAATCCATTGCCCAATGAAACCTTGAGCGGGTCGTTGAAACCACATCGTCGGTAAAGCCATAACAAAAACAGATGCGGCGTAAATTGCCCCCCCTACGACCACCATTCTGTAGGCGGAATACTCTTGCGTTAGCGCGCCAATGACTGGCACCAGAATGATGATGAGAATATAATTGATATTCGACAGGTGACCGATCGGAGCGCCATTCCCTAACTCGCGGATACCGAATTTTGGAAATACGTAGTCCATCTGTAGGAAGATCAGCTTCAGAAATCCAATCAAGAGAAGAAAAGCAAGAAGCCGATAAAAACCGGACTGACCGAGTAGCCGCTTAAATAGCGCGACAGTATCGATGGCGCTGTCGCGAACGGTTAGCCAGATGCGGTTCCAGAGCGCGCCCGTGGCGTGCCTCACCGGCTCGGCGTTGAATCTAATGCCTTCGTCTGTCACCTCAGCTCCTCGGCGCAGAAAATAAATTGTCGGAAAAAGCAGAACCTCGAAACCGAGGCTCGCGAGGAAAAGCGTGCGATACGTCGTTATGTGTAATCCAAGGAGATTTAGATAACCATACTCGCCTAACGAATGGCGCACGTAGTCGAAAATGGTGCCAGCAATTAGATAGCCAACATTCATCACCATATAGATCATCGAGAAGGAGATCGAACGTTGTCGCGTGGTCGAATATCGTCGCGCCGCGGCGATTAATACCGGCGTGCCCAACGCTTCGCCGATCACTAACGGAAATAAGCCGCCGGCCAGCGCCAACCATTTCACCGTCGTGAAGACCATCACTGCGCGCGCCATGAGGCAGATAGTGACACCGAGGAAAAAAGTTCGCCGAAGGCCAAGCGCATCGGTGAGCGAGCCGGCCAGCAGCGTGAACACTGTCATCGCCGGCGCCCAGACCCAGCCGACTAAGGCTCCCGCTGCTTGATCACTGAACCCAAGGTCCGACGAGAGCCATAAAATCAACGTCTTATTGGTAATCGAATAGGCGCAGATGATGAGTAGCTTTATGGCGAAGGTCAGCCAAAGCTCCCGTTGTGCGCCTTTGAGGACGGTGAACTTCGCCACAAATCCTCGCAGTCCGCCCGTTTCAACAGGCCCAAGTGGTTCTTCCAAAGCCGGAGTCGGCGGAGTGATCTGCGCCACGCCTTTAGATCAAAGCATATTTAAGGCAAAAGTCCCTGTTTGCTGCATGGAATGCTTCTCGCGATTGTCCGAAAGGGCGTGACCAAGTGTGAGGTTCCTCGCTCCGCTCGGATGACCGAGTGTTGTCGCGGCTGAGCTCAAATCATGTTGGCGATGAAATCGCGCCCATTGAATTCCTTAAAATCCTCTAGTTTCTCGCCTGTTCCGACAAAGCGCGTCGGAATTCCAAGTTCATCTTGAATTGCGACAACCACTCCGCCTTTGCCGCTGCCGTCGAGTTTGGTCACGATCAGTCCGGTCAATCCGATCGCTTCGTGAAATTGTTTCGCTTGCGGCGAGTGCGTTGCTGCCCGTAGTCGCGTCGACCACCAGCAGGATTTCATGCGGCGCATTCGGATCGTGTTTTGACAGGCTGCGTTTTACTTTGGCGAGTTCGCCCATCAGATTCGATTTCGTGTGGAGCCGGCCGGCGGTGTCACAAATCAGAAACTCGATATCGCGTTTGTCCGCCGCTTCATACGCCTCATAGCAAAGCGCAGCTGGATCGGCGTTGTATTGTCCGCGAATCATTTCGACGCCAACTCGCTCTGCCCAAATCCCTAATTGTTCGATTGCCGCCGCCCGAAAAGTATCGGCTGCCGCCAATAAAACCGTGTGGCGTTTCGTTTTGAAAAGATGTGCCAGCTTGGCGGTGGAGGTTGTCTTGCCGGTTCCGTTGACGCCAACGATCAAAAAGACTTTTGGATGCGCCGGGAGAGGACGAATGGGTGGGGGATTGATTGGAAGAACGCGACCAATCTCTTCCTGTGCCACTTCGCTAATGTCATTTGCCGTAATCCGGCTGGCCCTGTCGCGTTCCTGAAGCTGCTTCACTATCCGCAGCGTCATGGGCACTCCGATGTCCGAGCGAATCAGCGCTTCTTCCAGCTCATCCCAATCGACCGGTTTACCGGCAAATTTCTCGATGATGTTTTTGAAAAATTTCATTCCGCGAATGTCGTCATCCCGAGCGAAAGCCGAGGGATCCCGCTGCGCAAGCTTTAAGGTAAGTTAACGGGATCCCTCGACTACGCTGCGCTCCGCTCGGGTTGACGAAATATCCGATCGCTATTCTGCGCTGCTCTTCACCACCGCTTGGCGTGCCGGTCGTGTCAGTTCTTTCCGGACCCGGTCGAGAATCCCGTTGACGAAACGCCCCGATTCCGCCCCACCGAATTTTTTCGCAAGCTCGATTGCTTCGTTAATGGAGACGACAGGTGGAATGTCGTCCCGAAATAACATTTCATAAATGGCCAGGCGCAGAACATTGCGATCAACCGCGGCGATACGACGAAACTCGTAATTCTCGGCATATCGCCGAATGCGTTCGTCGATTTCCGCCAGATGCGCATTCATTCCATCAATAAGCGGCTGGGCAAATTCGCGGACGCGCGGTTTGCTTGGAAGAAATTCCCAGAAATCTTCTATTTTTTCCGGGCTATCGCCGTGCTGCATGTCGCGCCAGAAATGATATTGCAGCGCTGCCTGGCGCGCCTCTCGCCGCCGGCCCATTGCTACGGTCGGGTGCGCAGGTCCGACATCACATTGGCGATTTCGATCGCCGCGCGCGCGGCCTCGGTGCCGCGATTGATTTTTTCTTCAAGACAACGCTCGCGCGCGTCCAGTTCGTCAGCAAAAGTATGAACGCAGTTGATGACCGGAACGCCATAATCCAGCGCGATCCGCTGGAGGGCGTCAGTGACGGAACGGGACAGATTGTCCGCGTGATTGGTCTTTCCCTTTAAAATGACGCCGAGGGCGAGGATTACGTCCGCCTTTTTTTGTTGGGCCAGCTCGCGCACCACGATCGGAATTTCAAATGCACCTGGCACTCGATGGAGCGCCACCTTCGCCAACGGCGTTTGTAAGTCCTCGGGTGGCGTGATCGATCAATCCCTCCACGTAGGACGGATTGAATTGACTGGCCACAATGGCAAAGATGTGCTTGGCCGCAACGACGCGCGGTCGCGGCGGAACAAACTGCGACACGCGAGGATTAGCGGCGGGTCCGCTCATAATAAGTGGCCCATTTTCTGTTTTTTGGTTTCGAGATATTTTTTGTTGTGCGGATTGGCCGGGCTGCGAATCGGCACCTGTTCGATCATTTGAATTCCGTAGCCTTCCAGTCCGACCACTTTCTTGGGGTTATTCGTCAGAAAACGAAATTGTCGCACACCGAGATCGAATAAAATTTGTGCACCCAACCCATAATCGCGCAGATCCATCGGGAAGCCAAGCTTGGCGTTCGCTTCCACCGTATCAAGGCCCTCTTCCTGTAATTTGTAGGCGTGAATTTTGGCTGCCAACCCAATCCCGCGCCCTTCCTGCCGCATGTAAACAAGGACGCCATCACCTTCCTCCGAGATCTGGCGCAAGGCCGCGTGTAACTGATTCCCACAATCGCAGCGTCGCGAACCAAAAACATCGCCGGTCAGGCATTCGCTGTGCACTCGCACCAGCGTTGGTTTATTCGGCGAAATCGTGCCTTTGACCAGAGCGAGGTGATGTGAACCATCCAGTTTCGAACGATAAAGATGCAAATCGAAATCGCCGTAATCCGTCGGCATTTTCACGATTTGTTCGCGCTCGACCAATTTTTCGCGGACCCGACGATGCGCGATCAGACTCTGAATGGTGCAAATGCGGAGGCCATGTTTTTTGCGGAACCGCATCAACTCCGGCAAACGCGCCATTGTGCCGTCGTCATGCAGAATTTCGCAGAGCACCCCGGCCGGCTGCAGTCCGGCCATGGTGGCCAGATCAACTGCCGCTTCGGTGTGACCAGCGCGGCGCAAGACGCCGCCGTCTTTTGCTCGCAAAGGAAAGACATGGCCGGGTTGCACGAGATCATTCGGCTCGGAAATGGGATTGGCGATGACCTGAATAGTTCGGGCCCGATCGTGCGCGCTGATGCCGGTCGTCACGCCGTCCGCGGCATCGACTGAGACGGTGAAGTCGGTCGAATACATTTCGCGATTTTCCGCGACCATGCGCTTCAGACCCAGCTGTTCCGCGCGCCCGTTCGAAATGGGAACGCAAATCAAGCCGCGACCATGCATGGCCATGAAGTTCACTGATGCCGCGGTCGCCTTTTCCGCTGCCATCACCAGGTCGCCTTCGTTCTCGCGGTCGGCGTCATCTGTCACAATCACGATTTTCCCCGCCGCGACGTCGGCGACAACGTCGTCCACCGCGTCGAACTCGAATGTTTCGGGGGTTGTTATTTGCGAAATCACAAGAGCTAACTATTAGGCCAGAGGTCGCTTACGGCAACCTTTAGTCCGTTCGGAAAGGCGCTCTCCAGATCGTCCTCGGAAGACGGAAGATTTGGCGCGGTCTTAATCCGCAATTGTGGGGTCCCTCATCGTCTTCGCGATTCGGGATGACAAATCGCAACGATCTCTCGGTAGGGCGACGCTTCTGCGGAGGCGACCATTACTCCGCCACTCCATTACTCCACTTTCTTCCCACTCGTCGCGACGATCGCTTCCGGCCGATACATATCCCGATTGCTCCCCTGAAATTCCGCTTTCAGTTTCACCTGAAAATGTGAGAGGTCGACCAAGTCCCAACGTGTGAATTTCCACTGCCGATCAGCCGCCGGTTTCTCATGTTCAAAGCCAACAATGAAATGCACCGCGTCCTCGCGTACTTTGTTGGTCGCGATCTTCGGCTCGAAATAAAAAGTGCGAAATGAACTGTCGCGACTTCCGACTGCGTAAAGTTTCGGATCGAGATAATAAACCCGATGCGATAATTGATCGACGAGCTCCAGATCGGGATAGCCGGAACGTTGTTTTCCACCTGCGACCGTCTTCGGGAAATCACAGGCGAGACCCGGCGTCTTGTTCAAGAGCTCGCGGATCAAATCCTCAAAACGACTGCTCACTTCGTTTATGCGCGGGATTCCCTGAATCGGACTCTCGGGAGCATTCAATCGCGCCATCACTTCATCAAGCACGCTACTCATTTGTTTCAGCACTCGCGCGTTGGTTTCGTCTTTCGGATTGCAGGCGAGGACGTGCTTTCCCGTGGAATCGAAAATCACTTCGCTAAACGGAATCCCACGCAGCTGCGCATCTTCCTGCAATAACCACGGAATCAACGCATCAACGGCCGCCTTTTGGGTCACTTGAGGGCACCGTAGCCGTTTGCGCGTTCACGTTTGAAAGCGCAATCACACTCGCCGTCATCCCGACGCCGCAAACGCGGGAGAGGGACCTCGCAAACGCCCACCTAAAGATCGCGTTCATCTCCAATCACCGCCGCCGTCCTCAGCAACGGCAAAACTTGTTCAAGAGCGTCGTTTGTTCGCGCATGCACACGCATGAGCGGTTCGTCTCGTTGCACGCTCTCGCCAATTTTTTTCAAATCGGAAATGCCGACGGCCAAATCAATTTTGTCGTCTACTTGTTGGCGGCCTCCCCCAAGCAAGAATGAAGCGCGTCCGATCTTTTCCGCGTCCATCGCAGTGATTTTGCCGGCGCGATCGGATCTGATTTCGTGGGTGATAGGTGCCTTATAAATCGCAGCGATTTCTTCAAGCACGCTGGCACTCCCATCCTGGGCTTCCACCAGAGAAATAAACTTCTTCCAGGCGCTGCCATCTTGGAGCCATTTTTGAAGTTGAGCGCGCCGCACGTTCGCAACTTTGGTCGCCAGATCGAGGACCAGGTTAACCACATCGGGGGGCCCCGGCCGTGCAGCACATCAATCGCCTCTGCCAGTTCAAGCGCGTTCCCGACCGTGCGACCCAGTGGCTCGTCCATCGCTGTAAGCAGATATGAGATCTGAGTACCCGTTCCTTCGCCGACCCGCAGCATGGCTTCCCCGAGCCATTGTGCTTTGTCACGCGTTTTCATGAACGCGCCCTTACCGAATCTCACATTGAGCACGAGCCGATCGAGATTTTCCGCCAGTTTCTTACACATGATGCTGGCGACGATGAGGGGCCGTGACGGCACGGTGCCGGTGACGTCACGCAGCGCATAAAGTTTTTTGTCCGCCAGACAAATCTCGGCTGTTTGTCCAATCATAAAAACGCCGATGCGCTCGAGTTGTTTGATTGCGCGCGTTCGATCCAGGTTCACATTGAAGCCAGGAATGCTTTCGAGTTTATCAAGCGTGCCGCCAGTAATATCCAGACCGCGTCCGGAAATCATTGGTACCCAAAGGTCATCACAGGCCAGTAGCGGTGCCAGAACGAGTGAGGTCTTTCCGCCAATTGCGCCAGTCGAATGTTTGTCGACCTTGGGCGGGGTGTTTGGTGGATACTCGAATATCTGGCCGCTCTCCAGCATCGCTTTGGTCAGATACCAGGTTTCCATGTCGCTCATGCCGCGAAAAAAAATTGCCATCGCGAGCGCGCTCATCTGGTAATCGGGGATTTCCCCACGAATAAAACCAGATATGATCTGTGCGATTTCTTCGGAGCTCAGTTCACCGCCATCACGCTTCTTCTCAATCAGCGATGGAACGTGCATGATCAAAACGCGGAGTAATGAATTCAGCGCCTGCGTAACTTCCGATTTATCATTACTCCATTGTCGCGGCGGCCAGAGTCCGATGGGATGCCACGCGGTTTTCATTTCAACAGTTTCAAGAATCCAATACGGATTTTCCTCGTCTCGAACGAAGTAGTTTGCGACGCCGCGCCGGACGTAACGCTTGACGTTGATGGCGGAGCCGGCCTGCAATTCCTCACCGATCTTGTCGTCGCCGCTGGCATCGACAATTGCGTTGACGTCCATATGACTTGCGAAATGCGGCGCCAGCTCGTTGCGATCTCCTGCGAGAAGATTGAAAACGCCGGCCGGAAGGTCACTCGTCGCGATGATTTCGGAAAAGGTAAGCGGGGCGAGCGCATTCGCGGTCGATGCGAGCGCGATGACGCTGTTGCCGGTAGCGATGATTGGGGCAATGACAGACACCAACCCAAGCAAGGCGGGTTCATCCGGCGTCACCGCAACCACCACCCCAGTCGGTTCAGGAATGGTAAAATTGAAATGCGAGGTCGCGACCGGATTTACCGATCCGAGAATTTGCGAAAACTTGTCCGTCCAACCGGCGTAATAAACCAGGCGATCAATCGCGGCCGTTACTTCGCGGCGCGCCCCCGCCCTGAGCGGTCAACGCGGGCAAGCTCGTTTTCCAATTCCAGGCGGCGCCTTCCAGCATTTCGGCTGCGCGATACAAAATCTGGCCCCGCGAATAAGGGCTGTATTTCGTCCAGCCCGGGATTGCGCTTCGCGCCGCTCACCGCATCGCGAAAATCTTTTCGGGAGGCCCGACAGTAATTGGCAAGGACGTTTCCATTCCCATCACGCGCGGCGATGACGCGTCCGTTTTCGCCACGGGCAAATTTTCCGCCGATGAAAAGCTTGTACGTTTTTGCACTGCCAGCCGGCGCTTTTCTGGGCATGAACTCAGGATTGCGCGCGCGCGCAAAAAAAGAAAATGCTAAACGCCTTTCGGGGATGAAACAGAGCGATAAAATTTACGTCGCCGGCCATAGCGGACTGGTTGGCAGCGCC
The DNA here is from genome assembly GCA_963850415.1 of uncultured Actinomycetes bacterium. GTDB lineage: Bacteria > Actinomycetota > Thermoleophilia > Gaiellales > Gaiellaceae > VAXT01. Next base: position 23,898 of record CAWKLE010000002.1, on the reverse strand, counting down.
CTTGTCCGCCTGCTTCAGGCGCACGGTTTCATTAATCTGATTGCTCGCTCGCGGGCGGAGGTTGATCTGCGAGACGAACGAGCCGTCCGGATTTTTTCGCCGAGGAAGGGCCGGAAGTGGTGGTTTCTGGCAGCGGCGAAAGTTGGCGGAATAAAAGCCAATATGGATGCGCCCGTCGAATTTCTGATCGAAAACTTACAGATTCAGAACAACGTCATTCGCGCCGCGCAGGAGGCCGGGATGCGCAAACTCGTTGTTTCTCGGCAGTTCGTGCATCTATCCAAAATTTGCTCCGCAACCAATTCCAGAGAGCGCGCTCCTGAGCGGGCCGCTTGAACCAACCAACGAACCGTACGCGATTGCCAAGATTGCCGGTATAAAATTGTGTCAGGCTTTCGCGCGCGAGTATGGGGCGAATTTCATCTCGGCCATGCCGACCAATCTTTACGGCCCTTGTGATAATTTCGATCTTGAGACTTCGCACGCCCTGGCCGCGCTGCTGCGCAAGGCGCACGAGGCAAAATCAAGCGGGGCAGGGGAGATGATTGTTTGGGGAACGGGCGAGCCGCGCCGCGAATTTCTGCATGTGGACGATTTGGCGGCGGCAGTTCTATTCCTACTCGAAAATTACGATTCGCCGGAAATTATCAATGTTGGTTGCGGCGAAGACATTTCCATTCGGGAGTTAGCGGAATTGATTTGCGACGTGGTCGGTTTTCGAGGCGAGCTAAAGTGGGACCGGTCAAAACCGAACGGCACCCCGCGCAAATTGCTCGATGTTTCCAAGATCAAAAAGCTCGGCTGGCAGCCAACGATTTCATTGCGTGACGGCGTTGCCCAGCTCTACGAATGGTTCCTTGATAATTACGCGCCGCAGTCGATGGCAGGTGTGCGATGAAAAAACTGCGGGTTGGTGTCGTTGGCGTCGGTCACATTGGCAGCAATCATGCGCGGATTTACGCCGAGTTGCCGCATGCCGAGTTCGTCGCGGTTTTCGATATCGATTCGGCACGTGCGGCCGAAATTGCGGCCAAATACAAGACGAAGGCCGTGGAATCCCTCAATCAATTTGCCGAAATGGTCGACGCGGCCTCAGTGGCCACCCCTACTAATGCACATTTCTCGGTCGCACGTGATTTGCTTGCGCGGGGCAAACATTTGCTCATCGAAAAACCGATCACCGAAAATACGGCCGACGCACGCGAGCTTGCACAAGCCGCGGCCGAAAAACGGCTGGTTTTACAGGTTGGCCATGTCGAACGCTTCAATCCCGTTCTTAGCGCGTTGGAACAGCGGCTGACCCATCCGCGTTTCATCGAAGCGCATCGCCTCTCGCCTTATCCAAATCGCAGCACGGAGATCGGTGTTGTGCTCGATCTCATGATTCACGATCTGGAAATCATTTTGCATTTGGTGAGTTCGACCGGTGGAAACTATCGACGCGGTCGGCGTGCCGGTCCTGAGTCGCGGCGAAGACATTGCCAATGCTCGATTACGTTTCGACAGACGGCTGCATCGCCAACATTACTTCCAGTCGGCATCAGTCCGGAACGGATGCGGAAAATCCGAGTGTTCCAGGAGGACGCCTACCTCTCGCTCGATTATCAGGGACAAAGCGGCGAAATTTACCGCCGGGTCAATGGGCAGATCACGCGCGACCCGGTCCCGATCGAAAAAGAAGAGCCGCTCCGGCAACAGCTCGCTTCCTTCGTCGATTGTGCGCTCACCGGCGGCGAACCCAAAGTCTCCGGTTCGCACGCTGCCGCCGCGCTTGAGCTCGCCGTCGAAATAACGAAGCGAATCGCGACCACATAGAATGCTCGATGATTTCTTAACGGAGGGACGTGCTTCTGCACGTCCGATCCTTGCGAAGCAGGACATGCAGAAGCATGTCCCTCCGGACGCTCTAGGGTCTCGGCGCAAACATCCCATTCATCTTCCGCCGGGGGAGAGGCATAACCGTGCAGTCGTTGTTTTCGTGACCGTTTGTACCTGTGAAGCGGCGCGCGATTCTCGCATCGCCTCGCATTCATCAAACAATTGTCAGTGCCTGGCGCGGAGCCTCGACGTGGCTGGTCGGACGCTGCGTCGTGATGCCTGATCACATTCATTTTTTCTGGGCGCCAAATGGAAACGATATTCCGTCCCTGGAGCGTTGGATGCGATGTTGGAAATCAGTCGTCACCAAAAGAATCGGCGCAGAGAGCGGTGACGTTTGGCAACGTGACCATTGGGACCGCCAACTTCGATCGGTGGAAAGTTACGCTGACAAGTGGGAATACGTGCGCAGAAACCCGGTACGTCATGGTTATTGCGACGATCCAGCTGAATGGCCCTACCAAGGCGAACTTAACATTCTGCGATGGTAAGCGAAGCTTCAGGCCACGCAGGAGAGCGTCCATCCAGGCAGACCAATACCAGTGGACGTGCAGAAGCACGTCCCTCCCGAGCCTCCGCGGCGACGACTGTCTATTTTGTTGCGGGCGAACGCAGCGGTGACGATCATGGTGCAGCATTGCTCAAGGCTTTGCGCGCATGCGTGCCGGAAATGCGATTTATGGGACGCGGTGGACCGAAAATGCGCGCTCTCGCCGACGGAAAGTTTCGCGATTGGATCGATGACACCGCTGTCGTCGGATTATGGGAGGTGATCAGGCGTTACCCTTTTTTTCGAAAGCAATTTCAGGCTACTATTTCGGAGATTGAGGCGGTGAAGCCAAGCGCAGTCGTGCTGATCGATTACCCGGGATTTAATTTGCGCCTCGCCCATGCGCTGCACGCGAAGTTTCCGGAGCTGACAGTTATTTATTACATCAGCCCGCAAGTTTGGGCGTGGAACCGGCGTCGCGTTTCGCAAATGGCCCGGTCCATTGATTTGATGCTCTGTATTTTTCCATTCGAACCTGAGCTCTATAAGGCATCGGGTTTGCGCGCGATTTTTGTCGGCCACCCAATGACGTCAGTCATCCCGAGCGAAGTTGAGGGATCCCGTGGCGAAACCTCAAAGTCAACTTCAACAGCAGGCAGCCCGCCACGGGAGGACAAGCTTGTCGGTTTATTTCCGGGCAGTCGCGAGCGCGAAGTGAAGAAGATTTTCCCGGTTATGCGCCAGGCAGCGCTGGAATTGTCGCAGCAGGATCACGATCTGCGTTTCGTCGTTTCCGCTGCATCTGAGCCGTTGGCGGAACTCATTCGGGCCGACCTTTGCAAGCGCGCCACCGGAAAGTTTTCCATCGTCACGGGCGATGCTCGCGCGGTAATGGGGCGGGTGAATGTGGGGATGGTCGCCTCCGGCACGGCCACGCTCGAAGCCGCGCTTTCGGAGCTGCCTTTGGTACTGATTTACCGGGTAGCGTGGCTCACCTATTTGGCTGCGCGTCTGGTCGTGAAAGTAAAATATTTGGGAATGCCAAACGTGCTCGCCAATCGTGAGATTGTCCCCGAGTTTATTCAGCACAAAGCACAACCGCGCGCCATCGCTGCGGCGATGGCGCGCTTGCTCACCGACGAAACGGAACGTAAGCGAATGCTCACGGATTTTGCATGCGTGGCGCAGAAACTCGGTCGGGGCGAGGCGAGCGTGAACGCGGCCGAGGCAATCGTAACGGAATTGCGCCACGCAGGATGAGAAACATCTGGGATATTTCGCGACCGCTGACTAAAGATCTCGCGCCCTGGCCTGAGGATACGCCATTTCGATATGAGCTAACCTGGCGTCTTAGCCAAACGTGTTCGGTCAATGTCGGTGCATTGAACACGAGTACCGCACAACGGAACGCACGCGGACGCGCCATTTCATTTCCAGGGAGAAGGGGCCGCCATCGATTCTCGTTCCACTCGAAAATTACATCGGACCGGCGGTCGTGATTGACCTCGTGGAAAAGTTTTCCCGGACTCAGCCTTCCATCGCCATTGCTGATTTAGAACATGCGCTTCCGCAAATCGCCGAGACGCGCCGGGTCCTGCTGCAAACGAATTGTTTTCCGGATCCGACACGATTTCCGGAGTGGATTCCAGTCCTCAATTCCGAGGCGATCACCTGGTTGAGCGAGCTGCGCGTCGTCTTGCTCGGCGTCGATGTTCCTTCAGTTGATCCGATCGAGGCAAAAGTTTTGGCGAATCATCAGGCTCTCACACTCGGAAAGATTGCCATCATTGAGTCACTCGATCTGAGCGAGATCGAAGCGGGAGTTTACCAATTTGCCGCGCTGCCACTAAAGATTGTTGGTGGCGATGCTGCCCCGGTTCGCGCGTTGCTTTGGCGCGACTAGGCGATGAACCGGATCGAGTCGGTAAGAGAGGTCAAAACTGGCGAATGCTGCTAATCGTTAGTGTACTTAACGGTCTTTTTTTTTGCGGTCTCGAACCTGCCTTGGAACCTCGACGATTACGACCAGGCGAAACAGGCCTTTGTCTCTTTCCAAATGGTCGGTCAACAACGCTGGCTTTATCAGACGACGCCGGACGAAGGAACGAAAGCGAGCGGGGGCAGACACTCCCCGCACCATATTAATAGTAAACCGCCCGCGGTCGCGTGGGTTTCCGCCGTGCTCTATCAACTAACGCGCTCTTGGGATTTTGCCTGGCGGTTTCCTTCTTTCGTTGCTGCGCTCGCCCTCGCAGTTTTGGTTTTTCGCGGTGCGCGAACCTTTGGTGATTTGCCCGCACTGTGCGCCCTGGCGGCCCTTAGTCTGAATTTGCTGAGTGTGCGATTGGCAACGCTGGTACAAACGGATATGCCCCTCGCGCTTGTTACTTTTGCGGTCGGATTATTGATGTTTGAAAAAATCCGGACGCGAACGTCGTGGACGACACGCGATCGAGTCGTGCTTTTCGCAGTGCTGACCACGGCGATGTTCGTCAAGGGGCCAATCGTTTGGGCATTCGTTCTCCCACCACTTGTTCTTTATCAATTGCTCCGAAACTGGCGTCCCGATTTTCCAAATGCATGGAGCGGATGGACTCCTTGGATTGCTTCTTTCGCCTTGTTTTGTCTTTGGGTGATTTTCGGGATCCGCTTTATCGATGGATTTTACGAAGACGTTATTCTGAACGAATTCAGCGCTCGCTTTCATGAGGGCATTCATCGTTCGCAGCCGCTACTCTTTTACATTCCGCATCTGCTGCAAAAATTCGCGCCCTGGAGTTTGCTCATCCTCGGATTGCTCGTGGTCGCTTTGTGCAAAACGAAAGCGGCAACCGGAAAGTGGCTGGGGAATCTCTCTCCGGAAATGTTCTGGCTGATCACATGGGCGCTTGGCGGCATCGTAGTGATGTCATTGATTCCATCGAAGCGAGTGGACCGAATCTTCCCGGCCATTCCTCCGCTTTGCCTGCTGCTGGCTGCGCAAATTAAAGTGGTCATGGCAGATAATGTTATTCGCGTTCGCCGGATCGCTGCGTTCACTATCATCTTCGCCGCAATTTTCACCGGCGCGTATGCGGCGATGCGAGTGATCGAAGGTTATGGTAACGATCGCGACGCGCTGGTGACGTTCGGACGCGAAGTTCGTCGCATCTCAGCCGCCGAACATTTGCGCTACGAAGTTCTCCCGGCCCGCGATGAAAGTATGCTTTTGTATTTGGAGCGCCCCCGTTTTTATATGCGCAAAATCGAGACGACCGGTCAGCTCCCAGATTTAGACGGGCTAGTTGTTCCACTCGATCAAGAGCCATGGCGCTCATTGGAATCTAAGGCCCGTCTTAGGGTGCAGAAGAAAGGCGAACCTCCGTCGCGTTACGGATTTTTCGCACCGCTGCCGACGCTGTTGAAGTCGCGCAACGATTGATGAACGTTGTGGCAGTGCAGACCCAGGCCTTACGTTCCCCGGCCACTCTTTTCTCTATCTGTCTAGTTATGGTGACGCTAGTCGGATACCTCGACTATATTTCTGGTGTCGAATTCGATGTTGTTGCTTTACCTTGTGCCTATTGCGCTAGCGACGTCGATGCGCGGTATTCCGGCCGGGATTATTGTGTCCGTGCTGAGCATTTCTGCCTGGGTTGCCTCGGACGTTTTCGCCGGCATCGCGCGGGTCAACATCTGGAATGTTCTGAGCGGCTTTGGCTGCTACAGTTTGATCGTTTTCCTGCTTGCGCGCTGGCGGGAGCTACTCAAGCAAATGCATTCGCGGATCGAAGAGCGAACGGCGGCACTACGACGGGAGCTGGCGGCAAGGAAACAATTAGAAGCCAAGCTGGCAGCCATTGCCGAGCGCGAACGCGAACGCGTAGGGCGCGAACTTCACGATGGTCTTTGTCAACACCTGACCGGAACCAGTCTTGTCGCACAAACCGTCTCCATTCAGATTAGAAACATCAATTCGAATATCTCGGAGCAGGCGCGGAAGGTTGTCGCACTTATCGACGAAGGCATTGAAATGACGCGAGAAATTGCTCGTGGTTTGTTATCGTTTGAGCTTGACGCCGGTGGGTTGGCTGCGGCGCTGGAATCCCTGGCGAAAACCGTGACACACGAACAAGGAATCGACTGCAAACTAGCGGAGAATATCGATGTTACTATCGCGCAACCAGTGGCCAATCATCTTTATTGGATCACACGTGAAGCCGTGGCAAACGCGGTGAAACACAGTCATGCCAGGCGCATTCTGATCAACTTGCGACAACGTAATGGCACTGCGGAATTGAAGATTGAAGACGATGGTATTGGATTTTCTAAATTAGATGGAGTCGAATCGAGAGGTTTGGGGTTAAAACTGATGACTCGACGAGCAGAACTGGCTGGTGGAGTTTTGCAGATTGCGGATGCAGTTCCGCACGGAGTCATCATTCGGTGTGAAGTTCAAATTTGCGACGAAAATGAATGAGCAAAATTCGAGCCCGCACAAATGGCGGATATTTATCGTCGATGATCACCCATTGATTCGTATCGGGTTGATCACTCGTATAACAGAAGAAAAGGACCTCGTTGTTTGTGGCGAGGCAACGGATGGGCCGAAAGCGCTCAGTGCCATACCCAAGGCGTGCCCTGATCTCGTTATTGTCGATCTCTCCCTTCGAAGCGGCTCTGGCATGGAACTAATCAAGGACCTGGTCATCCAAGTTCCGAAGGTAAAGATCTTGGTGTTATCCATGCATGATGAAATGATCTATGCAGAACGAGCGATTAAAGCTGGGGCGCGAGCTTACGTCATGAAACAGAACACTTCTCAACAAGTAGTTACAGCCATTCGTCGCGTCCTGGAGGGCAAAGTATTCATTAGCGAAAAGGTGATGGCGGCGATCGCATCCAAATTGGGAAAAGGGATGGGCGATAGTTCTCCGCTGGAACGTTTGAGCGACCGTGAATTGCAAGCGTTCGAGTTGATGGGCCAGGGATTAAGTAGTACGGAAATCGCAGAAACATTGCATGTGTCGATCAAGACTGTACAAATGTATTTCACGCGCGCGAAAGCCAAGTTCGGAGTCTCATCCGGGAAAGAATTGTTGCGAGAATCACTTCGTTGGCACGACGCTACCCGCCCGTAGTCCGTTTTCGTTGGCGCATAGCGTAGACGTAGGACGCTATCTGTCGCAAAGGATAGGTCGGATACTTGGCGACAGCGGCGTTCCCATCTCTAGCCTAAAGAGATGGGAGGATGGGGCAGCGATAGCTGGGAAATATCTCGACGGTTGTTTGAGGCATCGCGTCCGAGACTAATTGAGTTACTACTGAGTGGCGGACGCCCGCACCAGTCCTGTCATTCGGGAGAGCGGCAGTCTTCCTTTCCCGTTAGCTCGGTCTTGTTCGGTATTTTCCCGCCAATCTTTCCTGTCGTCGGAGGTACCGCCGCATTGCTCCTTGACCGGACGCGATTGGGTTACCACCAACAGCTGAGCCAAGCTACTGAGGTCGCGCGCGATCCGATTGGGCCAGCTATTGGTTTCGATCCGACGGAGCCTGCGGCCTCAAAACCTGTTCAGCAGGGCGGCTCCTTTCTCTGCTGCGAGCAATACTGCCGGCCTTATGTGGTGGGCAGCCGCGGACGCGGCGGCCAACACACTGGCACGACCCATGTTGGTCGATGCGTTCCGCCTTCAACTAACTAACAATTTGAAGCAGCTATTCTTATTCTTACTAGTAGTGGTAGTTTTTGTCTCGAGCTTACTCGGGCAAGATCAGCGTCCGAACTTCCTCATTATCATGGTCGATGACCAGAGTCATGACACTCTCACGCAGCAGTTCATGCCGAACACGAAAGCGATGATTGCCGATCAGGGGTTGATCTGCACGCAGTTCATCATGCCAACTCCGCTGTGCTGCCCGAGCCGGTCCAGCCTTCTCACCGGGCAGTATGCGCGACACCACGGGGTATGGGACAATTCCACGCAATTACTTGGCCCGACCGTGGCAAATCGCTTGCACGAAGCTGGCTACTATACCGGTTTAATTGGTAAATACCTCAATTCATGGCCGGGGGATGCGCGGCCGGAATACGATTATTGGACAGCCTGGATCGGAGGCTACCTCGATCCGAAAATGAACATCTTTGGAGTATTTCGCAATGTGTCCGGCTACCTTACCTACATCCAGCGCGATTATGCCTACGACTTTTTAAGTAAAGTCCCCGCAAATAAGCCGTTCTTTCTCTTATTCACCCCGCACGCGCCGCATCAGCCTGCTACTCCTGCTCCTGGAGACGAACACCTTTTTGCCGACCTGCCTAATTGGCGGCCACCGAATTTTAATCCATACAATCAGTCCGACAAACCGCTCTGGCTGGCAAATACGCCACAGCTGAAGGCACGCACGGTGGAGAAGCGAGTGGATCACATTCGTCTTAATCAGCTGCGGTGTTTGCACTCCGTGGATCTAGCCGTGCGCGACATTTTGTTGCGTCTCGCTGACGAAGGAAAACTTGATAACACGTTTATCGTTTACTATTCCGATAACGGTTTTTTTTGGGGTGAGCATCGACTAGTTGGAAAGAATCGTGTTTACGAAGAGGCCAGCCGCGGGCCGTTTGCGGTGCGCTATCCTCCATTAATTAAAGCAGCTCGGACGGAAGACAGATTGGTAGGTGTGATTGATCTGGCGCCGACGATTTATGAATTGGCGGGTTTGCCGATTCCACCAGAGGTCGATGGCCGATCCCTTCTACCACTCCTGCGTGGGACGGAGGAATGGCGGGACGCAATGCTCCTGGAAGGTTGGCCCGGTTCCTTTAATTTGGAAATGCGAAACAAGCGAGGCAAAGCAAGCGAAGAAGAGGAGGATCTGTTCAATACCGCAGATCCACGCATGGCGCACCGACCTCAGGTGGAAATCCCTGAGGATTACGAGGCAATCCGGACGATGGATTACATCTATATCGAAACGAAGGGAGATAAACCCGAGCTTTACAACTTAAAGATCGATCCTTTTCAGGTGCACAATCTCATCGGCCAGCCGGGATATGCAGACCTGGTAAAGGAGCTGAGCTATCGCCTGCACCACGACAAACTATAGCAGAGAATCTCTGCAACCGTCGCGTTTTGTCTGTTAGATAAAGATCGACTTCGCTGCGCGATCTTCTAAGCTCGTTAGTTGGTGCAGTTTCCCAAAGCCGAGCTCGAAACTTTGTGGGCGCCGTGGCGCTTTGAGTACTTTGAAAAATCGGGCACGCCCGATTTCCTGTCCGAAGCCGCGCGGGCCAGCGATGATGCGGCCCATCTTGTCCTGGTGCGCCGGAAAAATTCGTTTCTGATGATGAACCGCTACCCTTATACCGTGGGCCATCTGATGGCGGTGCCATATCGAAAAGTGGGCGAACTGCGCGATCTCGGTGAAAATGAAGTGGCCGAGCTTTTTTCCCTGGTCGTGCGGGGGCAGGAGCTGCTGCGGCAGGTCACGAAAGCCCAGGGGTTCAACATCGGGATCAACGTCGGCGAATGCGCTGGCGCGGGCGTGCCCGATCACCTGCATATTCACATCGTACCGCGCTGGAGTGGCGACACGAATTTCATGCCAATGCTTTCAGGCACGCGCGTCCTCTCACAAGGACTGCACGATCTCTATCAAAAATTGAAGGCGGCGCAGACGGCGTCGGATGAAGCGAGATGAACACCTGGATCGAAGGTCCGTCGCCGCGAGAGAGGCGTGGGATGGGATGTGTGGGCAAAGGTTGTTTGATTCTGGCTTGCTTCATCGTCTTTCTAATCATCGCCGGCGCCATCGGCTTATATTTTGGAACGCAAACGTATTCCGCGCTGCTCCATGGTCTCTCTTGGGCAAATAAAACGCACGTGCTGGCGCAGGAACCCTCACCTGTGCCGCAATTTGAAACCACCGACGAAAATATGGCGGCGGCAGAACGGAAGTGGAAAGATTTTAAAGATGCTCGCGATCAGCCTGCGCATATCGAACTCACCGCAGACGACTTGAACAATCTGATTGCGGAAAACCGACACGCTCGCGGCAAGGCCTTCGTCGCGATCGAGGGCAATCGTTTGCGCATCCAAACCAGCGTGCCGTTGGGCGAATTCGTCGGGCATGGCCGCTATTATTTGAATGGTGACATCGTAATTGAAAGCAACGGTCCGGAATCCCTGGAGAATCCGCGTCTGAGCAGCATTACTATCAACAAGGAGCCGGTGCCCCCAGACGTTCTCGATTGGAAATATCACGCCCGTCCGCTGCGAGACTATCTTCGCGAATACCGCACTACCTCCGGCAGCGGATCGTTTGAAATTCGCGATGGCAAATTGATTATCGACCGACGTGGCGGCGATTGACCGAAGCAATTGAGAATAGTGGAGCTGATATCCAGGTATCGCACCCTGCAACGTTCAATTGCTAACTCGATCGCGGCGGCATGACTACGGTTGCATGATCTCCCGCGCGAAGACGTTCAGCTGACCATCTTCCTGCTTTCGCACTTCCGTGACCTCGAGTGGACGAACCTCGTCGCGGCTGACGACTGAGCCTGGCTTGGGGGGAACGTAACCAGTCGGATACTCGACAATGATGCGAACGGAATTCCCACCGGTGAGAAACATTACGGAGTCGGGCACGCGCGAGCGTGGCCGCAGCACTGCTTTATTAGCATCGGCAAAATTGACCACGAATTGTCCCTTCAGGTAGGTCCGTTCTCCAGTGAGACCGCGGTCGGCGACTTCACCGAGATCAGCTGGAGCGACGAGACGGCCAATTGGCATTTTGCCCGGAGCATAGGTTTTCCAATTTCCGCCGCCAGCGGTCGAGGCCAGCGCAGCGCCATCGGCGGGAAGGGCTGCGGGTGCACTGGAATTTGGGGCCGGACTTGATTCCGTGAACTTTTGCAACGGCGGTGTCGATAACGTGGGAGCCGGACTGTTCATTTTCGCGACTTGAATCGGCGTCACGCTGGGCGCCGCTGTTGGCTTTTGATTTTTCGCGATTTTCCCGGCTTTCCCGGCGGGCGTCGGCTTTGTCCCTTTCAACGGGAGTGGCGGCGCCGGCGTGCTTGCTGGCGTTTCAATTGGTAAAGCCTGTTGTACTTGAACAAGTAAATTCTCGCTTGGTGGCGGCGTGCCGCTGGGCGTGATTCCGGGAATAGCGATCGTCCCTGGCGAAGTTGGCTCGTTTTGACGCAATTGTGCGTATCGATCTTCGGCTGCCCGTAATTCCTCGCGTTTAAACAGGGGCCAGCCGGCAGCCAGGTTCAAATCCAGTGGAGGCTCCAGAGTAAAGGTCCCGGTGCCGCGCGTGACAGCATAGGTACCGTAAAGCAAAGGCATCGCCGTGATCAGGACCCGGCCGTCGGCGCTGCGATCGGCGTGAATCACTGCCGAAATATCGTGTGTTCGTTCGAGCTTAACTTCCAGACCAGGCGCAAGTGTCTGGCGCATGAGCGGAATGTCTCGCCGATCGGCCGGATAAACGTGCTCGAGCAGGACTTCCCCGTTATCGATAGCGGCAGCGAGCGCCACGATACCGGAAGTGAAAACGTCTGCCGCGCCAAGTTGGTGAACGTCGATAATACGGAAGCGACCGACAACGTAGGGGACGAGCCCGTGGACTTGCTGGAAATTACGAATGTAATTGCGCGCCAGCTCGCTGTTGGCCTTGGATAATTCCGCTTCGCCCAACGGCGCGTAGCGATCATGCAATTGTTTGGGATTGAGAAATTCGCCGGCGGGTGCGGCGGTCAATTCAAATCGCCGCGGCGGGTCAATCCGATGCAGTTTTTTTAATAACCGATAACTGTCGGGCCGTTCCGGTTGCCAAAAAACATAAAAACTTCCCAACCAGGCGGCAAAGGCGAAGGCGGTGAGCAGAAGAATTGCCAGCGTCCAGGCGAAGTAATTCGTCCGCTGCCGGGGACGGCCATAAGGCGTTTCGTAGCGAAAAAATTCCTGTGCCATCAGCGAAGTTCACTCACTTTAGAGTGGGCGCGCCGGTTCGAAGGAGGAGCCGCAGCCGCAGGTGCGCGCGGCATTCGGATTAACGATCTGAAACCCGGCGCCAGTGAGCGCGTCGCGATAATCCAGGGTCGATCCGCGCAGTAACTGCGCGCTCTCTTCATCGACAAAAAATTTCACGCCGTCGCGCTCGATTACGGCATCACCGGGGCGACCAGCTCCAAGCGTCATCTCGTATTGCAGACCGGAACAGCCGCCCTTAGCAATCCCGATGCGCAATCCTTTCTCAGCGGCTTCCGCGCCCACCAGTGTTCGCAGTTGCCGCACCGCGCTTTCGGTAATCTCAATCATTCACTGAAGGAAACGTACGATCCACCCCTCTTAAGTCAATGAGCAGGCGCCTTGCCTTATCTGGACGAAAAGCGTCGCGAATAGCCTGACTCCAAATTCTTCAGCAACCAGAAAGCGAAAACTTGTCCTGAGCGAGCGAAGCGAGTCGAATGGATCTAAGGTCAGAAGTCCAATGAGCCGGATCAAACTTCTTCCCGAAACTCTCGCCAGCCAGGTGGCCGCGGGCGAAGTGGTGGAGCGGCCTGCCTCGGTCGTGAAGGAACTGGTCGAGAATAGCATTGATGCTGGTGCGCGCGCGATCGAGGTCGGGATTCAGCGTGGCGGAATGTCGCGCATTCGGGTGGTCGATGACGGCTGCGGAATGGATCGGGATGACGCCCTGCTTTCGCTCGAACGGCACGCCACGAGCAAAATCGCTTCCGCGGCTGATCTCGCAGCCATTAGCACACTTGGTTTTCGGGGCGAAGCGTTGCCGAGCATCGCCAGCGTTTCACGCTTGCGGCTGAGCACTCGCGAGCCCGGTGCGGTCGCCGGCACGGAAATTCTCGTAAACGGCGGACGGATCGAGACGGTGCGTGACGGCGGCGAAGCGCCTGGGACGCAGATCGAAGTGCGTTCGTTGTTTTACAATGTGCCGGCGCGCCGAAAATTTCTGCGCTCCGAAACGACGGAAGCGCGAAATATCGAGCATCAATTTTTTCTGCAAGCGTTGGCCCATCCCGAGATTGGCTTCACCCTGGTGCGGGAAGATAATATTGCGTCGCAATTGCCGATAACGACCTCGCTGCGAGACCGGATCCGCGATCTCTATGGTGCCAAGCTCCTCGACGACTTGCTCGAAATTTCCCTGCGTGATCGGCGTGGTATTCAGGTTCAAGGCTGGATCGGTCGCGCCGGGGTGAGCCGGCAGACGCGAGCACAACAATTCGTTTTCGTAAACGGACGCGCGATTGACAGCGGAATCCTCTCTACCGCCTTGCGCGAAGGTTATCACACCGCTCTCATGCGCGGACAATTTCCGGTTACGTTTCTGTTCGTTGATCTGGATCCACGTGAAGTAGACGTCAACGTCCATCCGGCGAAACGCGAAGTTCGTTTTCGCGATCCGGCCAGCGTTCGCGAGGCAATTGTCGAGGCGGTGCAACGCACGCTCGAGAGTGGTCGCGTAGAGTGGCAGCGAAAATTTAATGCACCGGCTGCACCCGCAGCGGGATTGCCGCCGGGACCTGCTGCAACTCGGCCAGATGGAGAGACGACCTCCGTGTCGTCCCAAATAGTGGGACGGGACAGCGCCCGTCCCTCCAACTTTGCACCGCTCGATCAAGCGAGTAGGGCCGATTCACTGAATCTTCCGCGACCGATTGATGGCAATCGTCCTGAACCGCAAATCGAACCGCGGCGTGATCAGCAATTTCAGATTATCGGCGTGCTCAACCGTCTTTACGTGCTGATGGAAAATTCCGACGGGCTCGTTTTGGTGGATCAACACGCCGCGCACGAGCGAATTTTGTTCGAGGAATTGCGCCGACGGATGGAAGAGCAGGGAGTGCCGTCGCAGCGCATGCTATTGCCGCAGATCTTTTCGTTGCCGCCGCGCGATGCGGAATGGGTCGAACGTAATGTCGCAACGTTGCAGAAAATGGGAATTGGAGTTGAAAACTTCGGCGCCAACAGTTTTCGGGTCGATACCCTGCCAGCCTTTCTCGAAATCGCGGACGCTGCGGGATTTTTGCGCAAAGTGATCGACGAATTAATAACGACCAGCCGCAGCAGTTCACCTCTGCGTCTGGGTGAAGACATGATCGCGAAAACCGTTTGCCGTCACGCCGTCAAAGCCAACGATCCGTTGCGTTATCCCGAAATCGAGAAACTAATTCGCGATTTGCTGGCCTGCGATCTGCCCTACTGCTGTCCCCATGGCCGGCCCACCATGATCCAAATTTCGCACGCCGAATTGGAAAAGAAATTCGGGCGAAAAGTCTAGAATGACTCTGCCGAGAATTGGAGTTGCTTCCAATCCGCGCTTTGCTATCCGGGCCGTTCTGCAACTCGCGAAAGGCGTTTTACAGCGGATCCTCATTAATCTATAACCTTGCCGCCGATATGGGCGGAATGGGTTTCATCGAGAATAACAAAGCACTTTGCATGTTGAGTGTGCTGGTGAACACCCACATGCTGATGATGGCAAAAGAAGCGGGAGTTTAGCGTTTCTTCTACTCCTCTTCGGCCTGTGTTTACGCAGCCGATAAACAGACCAATCCGAACGTCACCGCTCTGAAAAGAGAAGATGCCTATCCGGCGATGCCTGAGGACGGCTACGGTTGGGAAAAATTATTTTCTGAACGAATGTGCCGGCACTTTCGCGAAGACTTCGGGTTGGAAACCCGCGTTGCGCGTTATCACAACGTCTATGGGCCACAAGGGACCTATGCTGGTGGCCGGGAGAAGGCACCGGCGGCAATCTGCCGCAAAGTAATTGAGGCAAAGCTTAGCGGAAATCATGAGATTGAGATCTGGGGCGACGGCCATCAGACGCGCAGCTTCATGTGGATTGATGACTGCGTGAAGGGGACACAAATGATCATGGACAGCGATTTCGTCGAGCCGCTAAACCTCGGCAGTAGTGAACTCGTTAGTATCAATCAGCTAGTCGACATGGTGGAGGAAATCGGCGGCGTAAAACTAAAACGGAACTACAATCTGAGAGCGCCCAAAGGAGTAAACGGTCGTAATAGCGATAACACGCTAATCCAGAAAATTTTTAATTGGGAGCCGGCGACAAAGCTACGCAATGGGTTGGAACCCACCTATCGCTGGATCTATGATGAGATGACAAAGGGTTCGCCGAAGGCGAACGCCAAGAACTGCACCAGCATCTCGGCATGATTGCCTGTCCGTAAAATACTTCCAACGGGGTAAAGACAAAGGGCAAGTTTGTCCGAAGGTTTCTTCGAAATCGACGGTTGAGGGCATCGCATCGTGCGGTTCCGAAAAGGTTATGTTCGATCAGTTGCCGCGAACTGCTTCGATCCCGCTAATCTTGAAAGAAGGCCGGTGTTCATGAAACCAGCTGGCGAGTGAACTACCAACAAAGCCGCAGATTCCGGTAATGAAGAGCTTCATCGCGAGAGCCGACAATGAGGTTCGGTTGAGAATCAGGCAAAATTAATTTTGACCGTGGACATGCTGAAGATGACGCTCCTGCCATTGTAGCGAAAGCACGAACGAAAGGGTAGAGCTCTCACAGTGAACGATTTTCTTTTGTCCATTTTACTCGGGGTTGTCGAAGGACTAACGGAATTTTTACCGGTCAGCTCGACCGCTCATCTCCGGATCGTTGAAGCGCTACTGCGTCTCGATCTACATGACGCTTATTGGAAGATGTACACGATTGTGATTCAGCTGGGAGCAATCCTGGCGCTGCCGGTTTATTTTTGGAACCGGATCCTGAAATTTCTTTCAACCTTTCCCACGCGGCGAAAGCGGAGACCGCAACATCTTTACCCATCCGCTTGGTCTCACCATCATCGCCTTTGTCATCACCGCGGTGCCAGCGTTCGCTTTTGAAAAAACAAATCGGGCAGAACCTGGAGAATCTTTGGGTGATGGCGTGGGCGCTGTTTATTGGTGGCATCATCATGTGGCTGGTGGACGCACTTTGCCGCAATCCGCGCACGCTGCGAATGGAAGAAATGTCTTTGCCTCAGGCGAGCTTGGATCGGTCTTGCTCAGATTACATCGGCGGTTTTTCCAGGAACATCGCGTTCGATGTCAACCATTGCGGCCGGACAGTTAGCCGGCCTCTCCCGAAGCGCGGCGTTGGAATTTTCGTTTTTCCTTTCCATGCCGACGATGGTGGTCGCGACCGGTTACGATTTGCTCAAGACCTTGCGCATCACGGCAGCGATGAAACAAGCCTCGCGCCTCTGGTCATGAGCGGGCACAATTGGGTGGTGCTAATGATTGGCGCAATCGTTTCATTTGTGGTGGCGTTGGGCGTTGTCGCCTGGTTTATGAACTGGGTGCGGGCGCGCGGCTTTGCGCCTTTCGCAATTTATCGGATCGTTTTGGCGGTAGTGTTATTCGCGCTGCTCATGCGCGGTTTGATTTAAGAAATGGCTGCGACCGATGTTATCCTGCCCGATCTGCAAAGCTGCGTGCTGTGTGAGGATGTCCGGCACGAATTCAATGGCATGCAGACACTGGTAGGCGTCATCAACGTCGTTCCGGCCCCGCAATTACCGATCACTTGCATGCGACTCTGCATCTGGTCGCGCTGGTGCAGCGGCGCGGGGAAGATTCAGGCAGCGCTCACGCATCGTCGGGGTAGATGAGCAACAGGTGCTCGCGCAGGCGGAGGTGGATTTTGAGTTAAAGGAGATGGAAGGGCATGCGACCAACGTCCATTACTTTGGCGGCGTGCAGTTTCAGCAATTCGGGCTGCATCACGTGGAGATTTATCTGCAGGACGAACTGCGGTTGCGTTTTCCGTTGCCAGTGGTGCGAGTGGTGGCGAAGTGACAGGAAATCATCATTCGGCAGGAATGCCGAATGTAACAGGCTGGCCGCCTGCGACTTCCCGAGTACGCAGAGACAGAAGGGCGCTACGCCCGCCAAAGGACCAGGATTAAGATTATCAGAATCAATAATCCGCCACCCGGGTAATAACCCCAGCCCGAGCTATAGGGCCAGGTCGGCAACGCGCCGAGTAACAACAGCACTAAAATGATCAATAGGATGGTACGCATATTTTGTTCAGATACCTCATTATCGTGCCGCGTGTCCAGAATGGTCTTGCGCGCGGAGCCGCTGCTCTTATCCTGTGACGCAAGTCCCGAATGCCTCGACCGAGCGCATCGGGACAAAATTTTTGCCCGAAAAAAGTCATGGCCAACACGATCCTGATCGGCGCGCAATGGGGCGACGAAGGGCAAAGGCAAAATCATCGACGTTCTTACCGCCGACGCCGATATCGTGGTGCGCAGTCAGGGTGGGAATAATGCCGGCCATACCGTCATTCATCGCGGCAAGAAATATGTTTTGCATTTGATTCCGTCGGGAATTTTGCGGCGGGGCAAAGTTTGCGTGATCGGCAACGGCGTTGTGGTCGATCCGGTCGCGCTGGTGAAAGAAATTAACGGCTTGAAGAAATTAGGCGTCCGCATTGATCGCAATCTTCTGATGAGCGACGCTGCGCATCTGGTTCTGCCGTACCATCGCGCCCTGGATGAACAGCGTGAGCTGCGGAAAGGGGTGGCGAAAATCGGGACGACCAAACGCGGGATTGGTCCTGCCTACGGCGACAAGGCGGCGCGAACCGGCTTACGGGTTTCCGATTTGATGCAGCCCAGGCTGTTTTCAAAGAAGCTCGAAGCGAAAATGCGGGAGAACAACGCCATCCTGCGAGCGCTGGGGGCAAAGCCGAATGATTTTCGCGAAGTGAACCAGCAATATTTGGCGGCCGGCGCAGTGCTGTGCGCCGTTCGTGGCGAACACGGTGGTTTATTTGCATCGCGCCTTGCAGGGCGGGCGCGAGATTTTGTTTGAAGGTGCACAGGGAACGTTTCTCGATATCGATCATGGGACCTATCCGTACGTGACATCGTCGAATACGACGGCCGGTGGCGCGTGCACTGGTTCGGGCGTTCCGCCGCACCGAATGGATCGCGTGGTTGGGGTGATGAAAGCGTACACGACGCGGGTAGGCGAAGGACCGCTCCCGACCGAAGACGCGAGTTTCGCCAAAAGATTGCACGAAATGGGGCGCGAATTCGGCGCGACCACCGGGCGGGCCCGCCGCTGTGGTTGGTTCGATGCCGTGGCGACGCATTACGCCACGATGATCAATGGGATTGACGAGCTCGCGATCACCAACCTCGACGGTCTCGATGGAGTGAATCCGATTTCGATTTGTGTTGGCTATCGTTTGAACGGAAAGCGTCTCGATGTTCCACCGTGCGATTCTGCGCAATGGAACAATTGCGAGCCGATTTACGAGACCATGCCGGGCTGGTCGGAACCGACACGCTCGGCCCGGAAATTTTCCGACCTGCCGAAGCGGGGACGGGATTACCTCAAACGAATCTCAGCATTGACCGGCGCGAAACTAACAATCGTTAGTGTCGGGCCGACGCGCGCGGAAACGATCATGCTTTGAGGATGGCGGCGCCAAAAATCATTCCGCGACACATTGCCATCATCATGGATGGCAACGGTCGCTGGGCCAGGCAGCGTGGCTTGCCGCGGATCAAAGGCCACGAGAAGGGGGCGGATGCAGTGCGGGAATGTGTGGAAGGCTGCGGCGAATTAAAAGTGGAATACCTGACGCTCTACGCTTTCTCGGCCGAAAACTGGCAGCGACCGAAGAGCGAAGTCTTCGCCTTGATGCGGCTGCTCGAAAAGTTTTTGAGGGACAAGACGCCGGAACTGATCGAGAAAAATGTTCGACTACAGGCAATAGGACGGCTGACCGATTTACCGGACAACTGTCAGAAGCGTTTGCACGAATCGATCAAACGCACCGCGTCAAACAACGGGCTTACGCTGATTCTCGCGCTCAGTTATGGCGGACGCGATGAGATCATTGATGGGATTCGCAGTTTATTGCGTGAAGTCGAGGCCGGTCACATCGATCGGGCGATGATTAATCCGGAGATGTTCAGCAAACATCTTTACACCCGGTATTATCCAGACCCGGACCTGCTGATTCGCACTTCCGGTGAAATGCGGATTTCCAATTTTTTGCTCTGGCAGCTTTCTTATACCGAGATGTATGTCACGCCAAAGCTGTGGCCGGATTTCACGAGGAAAGATTTATTTGCGGCGGTGGACGATTTCGCGAAAAGACAACGTCGTTACGGCGGGGTGTGATGTGTTGGAGGGACGTGCTTCCGCTCGTCCAGGACGAGAAGAAGCTCGTCCCTCCGCAGAAGTCGGCGCGCAAGGATTCTGGGTAGCGCACGCGTCTCGCGTGCTGGTTTCGGCGTTTCGCCGAAACAATCTTTTCGGAAGTCCGCGAAAGCGGGACGCGTTCGCGGACACGCGAGACGCGTGCGCTACCCCGAGGAACTGACGACGAATTTACAGCAACTCTTCCGCGACGGAATCAATCAGCAATTTTCCGGCACGAGTGAGCGCGAAGCGATTTGCTTGGCGGGAAAGGAATCCATCGCTGATCAATCTCTCTGCCTGATTTTGATCAATTATATCGGCGGCGATCCCATCCCGGGTGCGCAGACCGAGGGCGATATGTTCCATCCGCTTCATCGCGGGAGTTAATTTTTCAATCGACGCGACCGGGGATTCGTTAGCGAACAGACGCCGGGCATATTCATTGTGATCGGCAACGTTTTGCCACCGCTCGAGTCCGCGCGTGGAAAACGCGCTCGGGCCGATGCCGATATAGTCCGCGCCACGCCAGTAAGCGCGATTGTGCTCGGAGCGAAATCGCGGACGTGCGTAATTTGAAATCTCGTAGTGCTCGTAGCCAGTCTGCTCAAGCGTCGTCATCGCCAACTCAAGCAAGCGTGCTTCCGCCTCATCGCTAACAGCGAATTCGCCGCGCTGGAATCGTGCGAGAAACTCGGTGTCCTCCTCGTAGGTGAGACAGTAGGTAGAAATATGTTCGGGCTGGAGCGCGATTGTTTTCTCCAAGGAATCGCGCCATTGCCTTTCCGTTTGCCCGGGCAAGGCAAACATCAAGTCGACGCTGATATTGGAAAATCCAGCGCTGCGGAAAATATAAAACGACTCTTCTGCCTGTGCTGCGTCATGCTCGCGGCCCAGCAATTTCAATAGCTGGTTGTCCCAAGTTTGCACGCCGAGGCTGATACGGTTGATACCCGATTCGCGTAACGTCACTGCTTTCTTTACCGAGACGCTGCCAGGGTTTGCCTCAATGCTCCATTCGCGTAACGCGCTCAGATCGAAAATTTCACGGAATCGCTCGAGCAAGCTCTTCAGTTGGACCGTGCTAAGAGCGGTCGGTGTTCCGCCGCCAAAGAATATTGTTTCCAGCGTGAGGGGGAATTTTTTCGCAACTCGCCTCGCTTCCGAGACGAGCGCCTCACAAAAGCGTGCGACCTCCGTCGCGTTCCCGCGCGTTTTGTAGAAAGCACAGTAGGGGCAAATGCGAGCGCAAAATGGAAAATGAACGTAAAGGTGCCGGATCACGTTTGAGGCGTGCATCTCGTTTTCGTTCATACGATCGTGAATCTTCCGGTTCTCCCGCAGTTACATCTCGCGGATCGGATCGAGCTGAGCAACCTTTGGCTGTGGACGAGCTCGAATTGCTGAAACCGGTATCGCGTTCGTTTTATCTTTCGATTCGCTTATTGCCACGCGCGTTGCGGGAACCAGTCGCCCTGGCCTATCTGCTGGCGCGAACGAGCGACACCATTGCCGATAGCAATGCCATGCCTGCTGAAAAACGAATCGAGCTGCTCGACCGATTTGCGCGCGCGATTGCGGGAAAAGATCAATCGATTGGGAAAACATTGAAAGACCTTTTCCTTTCGAAACAGGACGGCTCCCAGTCTTCGTCCCGCAGTCGCGGAACTAAGACCCTGCCGGACCTGTCGTCCGCGATAACCGAAGGAGAAAAGGCGTTGCTGGAATCGGCGGAGGCAATTTTGCGAGCTTTGAGAAATCTTTCGCCTGAAGATCAACGCGATGTTCGCGAATTGCTCGCAATCATCACGCGTGGTCAGCGACAGGATTTGACGCGATGGAGCGGAGGACTCGCGGCGCTGGCCAATGCGCAGGAATTGCTCGACTACACCTATTTGGTGGCCGGTTGTGTGGGCGAATTTTGGACGCGTGTTTGTTTTCGCAAAGTGCAGAGTTTCACCGCACGGCTCGAAGCGGACATGCTCGAGCTGGGAACGAATTATGGCCGGGGGTTGCAGTTGGTGAATATTTTGCGCGACGCGGGAAGCGATTTGCGCGCCGGTCGTTGTTATTTTCCGGAAGATGAGTTGCGCGCGGCGGACCTTTCGGCGTCCGATTTGCTGGGCGCTCCAGCTGCTTTTCTTCCAATTTATTCACGCTGGATAGCAGAAGCGCGCGCTGGGTTGGACGCGGGGCTGGAGTATGCTATCGCGATCAATCCAGCGCGAGTGCGCGTCGCCACGGTGTTGCCGGCAATGATCGGAGTGCGCACGCTCTCGCTGCTCGAGGAAAGCGGATTGGACGCTCTGCAGATGCGTGTCAAAGTCCCGCGCAGCGAAGTGCGTGGCATGATTGCGTCAACCACGATTACTCTGGCGAGCCAAAGCCGGCTGCGACGGGCGCGAGCGCAGCTGTAGGGTACTGTCTAGTGCGCTATTTCAGACTTTCCGTCATCCCGAGCGCAAGCGAGGGACCTCGCCAACATGCGCAAGTTACACAAGCCGATTTGAGCGCTAATCTCCGAGTGTGAGGTCCCTCACCCCGAAAGAATTCGGGTTTCGGGATGACATCGTTACGACGGTGGTCACAACCGTCGCTAGAGAAAATAGTTTCGCTGTCTCTCGCTGATCGGGCGGTCGAGTTCTTCCAGCACCGCCATCATGTCTTCCCAAACTTTGCGTTTCTCACCGGGCGATTGGTTCCGCAGTAAATACGACGGGTGATAGGTGATCATGAGCGGGGTGTCGTGATAGGAATGCCATTTGCCACGTAACTCACGCATTATGCCGCGCGCTCCGAGCAATCCTTCCACCGCGGTCGCGCCAAGCGCGACCATCACGCGCGGCTGAATGATTTCGATTTGCTCAATGAGATAGCCGATGCAGGTCTGCATTTCCTGGGGCGTCGGCGGACGATTTCCCGGCGCGCCCTTCGGCATGTCGGGACGGCATTTTAAAATATTCGCGATATAAACCTCGTCCCGGCTCAGGCCCATCGTTTCGATGATGCGAGTGAGCAATTGACCGGCTCGGCCCACGAACGGTTCACCGCGTGCATCCTCATCCGCGCCCGGTGCTTCACCGACGAACATCAATTCCGCATCCGGGTTACCGACTCCGAAAACGGTTTGGGTGCGGCTGCGCGCGAGGTGCGGACACTTCGTGCATACGCAGACGCGATCGCGCACCTGCCCGAGCGAAGCGGCTTTGGCCGCAATATCGGGAACGTTTTGGTGGCGCCGAGGCTCCAGCAATCGGTTAAGCGTCGCACGCGAAACGCGGAACGTTTTCTCCTGGGACTCACGAATTTCCTTCAGCGCTTCGAGAACGAGAGAAAGCGCGGGCTGAAGCACGGGCTGATGATGTCATCTTTGCGCGCGCGATCAAATCCTTTGATGATGAAGGCGTGATTACGCGGCTAAATGATTACAATTACGAGCTGCCCCGGGAATTGATTGCGCAACATCCGCTGCCGCAGCGAGAAGATTCCCGAATGATGGTGGTGCATCGCGACCGGAAGAAAATCGCACATGCCCATTTTGTTGATCTCAAAAAATTTCTGCGCGATGACGATCTGCTCGTCTTGAATAACTCGCGCGTTTTGCCGGCGCGGCATTTTTCCGACGACGGGAACTTCGAGTTCTTGTTTTTGGAAAAAACTGCGCCCTGCCGGTGGAAAGCGTTGGTAAAGCCGAGCCGGAAATTTGGTAAAGCCGCAGCCACTGTTATCCAAGGAGTGCGCGCGGAAGCGGGCGAAATTTTTGAAGATGGTTCACGGGAAATCGCGTTGTCTGACGACATAGATCTTCAGCGCGGCGGCGCGATGCCTCTACCACCGTATATCAAGCGGCCAGTGGTCATAGACCGCCGCTACAGGGCAGAAGATGAAGCGCGCTATCAAACGGTGTTCGCGAAATACGAGGGCTCCCTTGCGGCGCCGACGGCCGGGCTGCATTTCACGCCGCAAATTCTGGGCATTCTTCCGCACGTTTTCATTACGCTTCACGTCGGGACGGCAACTTTTCGTCCGGTTAAAGTGGAAGACATCACTCAACATCAAATGCATCCCGAGCGATTTTCTATTTCGCCGGATGCGGCCGAGGCAATCACGAATGCAAAGCGCGTCGTTGCGGTCGGAACAACAACGGTCGAGTCCTGGAATCGGTTCAGCGCAGTTTCGGAAAAATTCAAGCCGGCGAAGGCGAGACGAATATTTTTATCTATCCGCCGTTCCAGTTTCGGGTGGTTGATGTTTTGCTGACAAATTTTCATTTGCCGCGTTCGACTTTGCTCATGCTGGTAAGCGCCTTTTCCGATCGCGAATTTATCCTGCGCGCCT
>CAWKLE010000001.1:0-236372 GCA_963850415.1 uncultured Actinomycetes bacterium | reverse complement strand
GCTCCATCGACTGGGCATTCAGGCCTTCGAGCCAGTGCTCGTCGAGGGCAAGGCGATCCAGGTGCACCCGCTCGTCTGTCACGCGTTCAACGCGGACTTCGACGGCGACCAGATGGCCGTCCACCTTCCGCTCTCGGCCGAGGCCCAGGCGGAGGCGCGGCTGCTCATGCTGAGCTCGAACAACATCCTCTCGCCCGCGAACGGGCGCCCGCTGGCCACGCCCGGCCAGGACATGGTGCTCGGGGGCTACTACCTCACGTACTGCGAGCAGGACCTGACGAAGACGACGGTCGAGAAGCTCAAGCCGCGTCCTCAGCGGTTCCAGTCCGAGGAGCAGGTCGAGATGGCGGTCGAGGCGAAGCAGGTCGGGCTCCAGCAGCCGATCGAGTACCGCTGGCGCGACGAGCTGGTCCTGACCACGCCCGGGCGCGTGATCTTCAACGCCGAGGTCGAGCGCGCCCTGCTGGAGGCGTTCGAGGAGGGCGAGGAGTTCGACCCGCCCGCGTTCATCAACCAGACGCTCGCCAAGCGCGAGACCGACGACCTCATCTCCGACCTCGCGAACCAATACGGCGCGTTCGTGATCGCCGGCGTCCTCGACACCATCAAGTCGCTCGGCTTCAAGTACGCGACCCAGGGCGGGATCACGATCTCGAAGAACGACATCGTCGTACCGCAGAACAAGCAGGAGATCCTCGCGCGCTACGAGGAGCGGGTCGAGAAGGTCGAGGATCAGTACGAGCGCGGCCTCATCACCGAGGAAGAGCGCCACGAGCAGATCGTGAACATCTGGACGGAGGCGACCGACGAGGTGGCCGACGCGATGGAGAAGACGCTCTACACGCTCAACCCGATCTACATGATGGCCAACTCGGGAGCGCGCGGATCGTTCAAGCAGATCCGCCAGCTCGCCGGCATGCGCGGACTGATGGCGAATCCGAAGGGCGAGATCATCGAGCGCCCGATCCAGGCCAACTTCATGGAGGGCCTGTCGGTGCTCGAGTACTTCATCTCCACCCACGGCGCTCGCAAGGGCCTCGCCGACACGGCGCTCCGCACGGCCGACTCCGGCTACCTGACGCGGCGCCTCGTCGACGTCGCCCAGGACGTGATCATCCGTGACGAGAACTGCAAGACGAAGGACTTCATCGAGCTTCCGGTTCTCTCCCCGGACGGCCTGAACAAGAGCGCCCTCGGCCGTGTGCTCGGCGAGGACGTCATGAAGCCGCTCTCGAGCGGCAAGCCCGGCAAGACGAAGCTCGCCTCGAAGGGCGACATCCTCACCGCGCCGCTGCTCCAGGAGATCGCCGACGAGCTCGGCGAACAGGCCGCGGAAATGACGCTTCCGGTGCGCTCGGTGCTCAAGTGCCGCAGCGACTACGGCGTGTGCCGCGACTGCTACGGGATCTTCCTCGCCACCGGCGAGCTGGCCGACATCGGCGACGCGGTCGGGATCATCGCCGCGCAGTCGATCGGCGAGCCGGGGACGCAGCTCACGATGCGCACGTTCCATACGGGCGGCGTCGCCGGCGCCGACATCACGCACGGCCTCCCGCGCGTCGTCGAGATCTTCGAGGCGCGGAACCCGAAGGGCGCGGCGAAGCTGGCCGAGGTGGCCGGTCTGGTCGACCTCGAGCAGACCGACCGCGGCGTGAAGGTCACGATCGTGCCCGACGAGAAGGGCAAGGACGGCGAGGAGCTCGACGAGGTCAGCTACGCGCTGCCCCGCCGAAGCCGCCTGCTCGTCAAGAAGGGCGATCGCGTCGAGCTGGGCGACCCGCTCCACGAGGGGTCGATCGCGCCCGCCGAGCTGCTGGCGCTCCACGCTCTGGCCGGCAAGGGCTCGACTCCGACCGAGCTGTACCTCGTCGCCGAGGTGCTGCGCGTGTACCGCTCACAGGGCGTCGAGATCCACGACAAGCACATCGAGCTGATCGTCCGGCAGATGCTGAAGAAGGTCCGCGTCGAGAACGCGGGCGACACCGAGCTCCTGCCCGGCCAGCTCGTGGACAAGGTCGTCCTCGAGAAGGAGAACGCGCGCGTCAAGAAGGAGAAGGGCGAGCAGGCGACCCACGAGCCGCTGATCCTCGGGATCACGAAGGCCTCGCTGGCAACCGAGTCCTTCCTCTCGGCCGCGTCCTTCCAGGAGACGACCAAGGTGCTGACCGACGCCTCGATCGAGGGCAAGGTCGACAACCTGCTCGGCCTCAAGGAGAACGTGATCATCGGGAAGCTGATCCCGGCAGCGACCGGTCTCAAGCAGTACCGGAACGTCGAGATCGGGCCGTCCGAGAAGGTGCCGAAGGAGACCTACGAGCGGGCCACGCTGCTGCGCGCGCTCGAGGAGATCGGCACCGGCGACGGCGAGGGGCTCTCGCTCCAGGATCTCGGGATCGACTTCGGCGGCGAGCCGCCGACGAACGGCGGCGACGGAGCCGGCAACGGCGAGCCGCGGGACGCGATCGAGGCCGAGGAAGTCCCCGAGGTCGACTCTCCGCTCGACAACGAGTAAGAGCGTGGGGGAACCCCTGGTTCCCCCACGAGACCCCTCGTTTCGGGCGAAGGCTCGCTTACGACGTTTCAGGAGCCGCCGCGGGTTGGCGCGCATACCTTTGTTCCCCTCTCGAGGGTAAGCCTCCCGCCGGGCAAAGCCCGGCTCCGGCCGCGGCTGTTCGCCAGACCCACGAGCGCTGGACAGAGCGCTTACTGAAAAGGCTCGAACGGCTCGGCGAGGCGGAGCGCGTCGGGATGCAATCGCCTACTCGCCTCCTCGACGCAGATCACGACGAGACGCTCTTCACCGTCGTGCACCAGATCGACGCGAAACGGAAACTGCGGCGGCCCGAGCATGTTGCTTCCACCATCCGGATGTGGCCTCCGTGGGTCTTC
Source organism: uncultured Actinomycetes bacterium (assembly GCA_963850415.1). Lineage (GTDB taxonomy): Bacteria > Actinomycetota > Thermoleophilia > Gaiellales > Gaiellaceae > VAXT01. The sequence goes on along the minus strand of CAWKLE010000001.1, from coordinate 233,483 downwards.
GAGCTCGTTATAGGCAATGTTGCGCTCTCGATCCAGCGTTACGCGCACAGCGCGGCATGATGCCTCATCGACGGGGTCAGACCCCTTTACAAAAGGCGGTGTCGCGCCGGCGCGGACTCGCCTTCGTTCCAGGTCATGGGGAAAGATCTGCGCCATTCCGGCTCGAAGGCGTCGCGCTTTTGGAGCGGGGTCTGACCCCGGGTCACCCGGCCTGCGAGGTGGGTGGCTCTTCGGGAGGCGGGACCGAGGCGATTGTCGGGGGCATGTTCGCCGGCGGCGCCGGTTGGAGGAGGCTCGCCGCCACGACCTGGCCCTTGCCGGCTTCCTTCGCGCCGTACAGCGCGTGGTCGGCCCGCTGGAAGAAGGCGATCGCGTCGTCGTCCGCCTGAAGCTCGGCGACGCCGGCAGACATGGTCAAAGGGCCCGCCTGGCCGACCGGCTTCGACGAGAGCGCGTTCCGCAGCCTCGCGTAGAGCTGGTCCGCGTCCCGGAGCCGCGATTCCGGAAGGATGACCGCGAACTCGTCGCCGCCGACGCGGCACGCGATGTCCGCCGAGCGGACGACCTCGAGGATGCGCTCCGCCGCCTCGGCGAGCACTCCGTCGCCGGAGAGGTGTCCGATGCGATCGTTGATCGCCTTGAAGTCGTCGAGGTCGAAGATGATGAGGGCGAGGTTCCGGGTGTAGCGGTGCGCACGCGCGACCTCGCGGACGAGCGTCTCGTGGAAGTAGCGGCGGTTGTGCAGGCCGGTCAGTGCGTCGAGGTCGGCCAGCTGGCGCGCCTCGCGGAAGCGCCGCGCGTTCTCGATCGCGGGGCCTGCGCGCAGAGCGAGCTCCTCGAGCTCGGAGACCTGCGCCTCGCCGAATCTCGTGTCGAGCGCTCGCGTGAAAACCGTGAGCAGCCCGAGCTGTGCCGTCTCTCCGGGCAGTGGGACGGCGACGCCGGAGCGGATGGCCTCGCCGTCGGCATCCTCGCCAGCCGGCCCGTATTCGTACGACATCGAGATCGCTCGGGCCTCGCGTCCGTCGGGCGGACCGAGCACTGCCTGGCGTTCGGCCTCCGTTGCAGAGAGGCCGAGCGTCGAGATGATCGGCTCGCCTCCCGGCGGCGCAGCGACCGTGATCAGCGCCGCGTCGACGCCGTCGACCGCGCCGGCCGCCTCGAGCACCCGGTTCAGCACCTCGTCGAGGTCGATCGAGCCGGCGAGCTCCCCGAGCATGCGCGTGCGTTGCCCCTCGTGCTGCGTGCGCTCGATCGTGTCGGTCAGCTCGCGGACCATCGCGTCCATGCGCGCCTCGAGCTCGCGGAGCGCGTCGGTCAACTCGGCCTCGGGCTTGCGGCCTCGCTGCCGGGCCCAGAGGACGAGCAGCGTGACGAGCAGCGTGGCGAGCGCTGCACCGACGGCGGCGAGGGCGGTCGTCATCGCCGCTTCCTCACAAAGCTCGCTCCTCTCATCGTTTCGACCGTTTCCCCGCGAAATCGGGCGGCCGGGGCGGTTTCCATCTCCACTGTAATCGGCATTTTCGCGGCTGCCTATAGGCCGAACGGCCCCTCGAAGCCCCTTCGTTGCGCGGTTTGCGGCTGACGCCGCGTTTTCGCTACCATTCCTCGCTCGGTTGGCAGGCGCCGCCCTGCCGACCTTTGTTGTGTCAGAACCTATCTCCGGGAGCTCATGCCCACCGTCAATCAACTCGTTCGTAAAGGTCGCCGCGCGCCCAAGAGCAAGACCAAGCGCCCGGCCCTCACCGGCGCCCCGCAGAAGCGCGGCGTCTGCACGCGCGTGTTCACGCACACCCCGAAGAAGCCGAACTCCGCTCTTCGCAAGGTCGCGCGCGTCCGGCTGACGAACGGGTTCGAGGTCACGACCTACATCCCCGGCGAGGGGCACAACCTCCAGGAGCACTCGGTGGTGCTCATCCGCGGCGGCCGTGTCCGCGACCTGCCGGGTGTCCGCTACAAGGTCATCCGCGCCGCCCTCGACACCGCGGGCGTAAGCGACCGCAAGCAGGGCCGCTCGAAGTACGGGGCCAAGAAGACCTAGTCATGCCTCGCCGCGCAGAGATCCAGGTCCGCGACGTCACGCCGGACCCCGTCTACAACTCGCAGCTCGTCACCCAGGTGATCAACAAGGTGATGGCGCGCGGGAAGAAGTCTTCCGCCGAGCGGATCGTCTACGGCGCGCTCGACCGCGTCGGCTCGAAGACCGGCAAGCCGCCGGTCGAGGTGCTCGAGCAGGCCGTGAAGACGGTGACACCGGTGCTCGAGGTTCGCCCGCGGCGAGTCGGGGGCGCGCAGTACCAGGTTCCCGTCGAGGTCCCGCAGCGCCGGGCCCGGACGCTCGCCGTCCGCTGGCTCGTCGTCGTTCGCGCGGCAGCGCCGCGAGAAGCACATGGACGAGAAGCTCGCCGGCGAGATCCTCGACGCCCTCGAGCAGCAGGGCGGAGCCTTCAAGCGCAAGGACGACCTCTACCGAATGGCGCAGGCCAACAAGGCCTTCGCGCACTACCGCTGGTAACGACGATGGCCGAGACGACCACCAAGGCACCGCCGGCGCTCGAGCGCGTCCGCAACATCGGGATCATGGCCCACATCGACGCGGGCAAGACGACGACGACCGAGCGGATCCTCTACTACACCGGGCGCACCCACAAGATGGGCGAGGTCCACGAGGGCGCCGCAGTCATGGACTGGATGGAGCAGGAGCAGGAGCGCGGGATCACGATCACGTCGGCTGCGACGACGGCGTTCTGGCGCGACTTTCGCATCAACATTATCGATACGCCCGGGCACGTGGACTTTACGATGGAAGTCGAGCGGAGCCTGCGCGTCCTCGACGGCGCGATCGCCGTCTTCGACTCGGTCGCGGGCGTCGAGCCGCAGTCCGAGACGGTCTGGCGCCAGGCCGACCACTACAAGGTTCCCCGCATCGCGTTCATGAACAAGATGGACCGAATGGGCGCCGACTTCTTCGCGTCGGTGCAGTCGATGGTCGACCGCCTGGGCGCGCGGCCGGTCCCAGTCCACCTCCCGATCGGTGCCGAAGAGCACTTCCGTGGCGTCGTCGACCTGATCGAGATGCGTTCGCTGACCTGGGAGGACGAGCTGGGCGAGAAGGTCGACATCGGCGAGATCCCGGCCGAGCTCGTCGAGCAGGCCCAGGAGTACCACCACCAGCTGATCGACGCGGTTGCGGACCACGACGACGAGCTCATGGAGACCTACCTCGAGGACGAGGGCGCGGTCACTCCGGAGATGCTGAAGCGCGCGCTCCGCGCCGCGACGCTCGACATCACCGTCACCCCGGTGCTCGCAGGCTCCGCCTTCAAGAACAAGGGCGTCCAGCCGCTCCTCGACGCGGTCATCGACTATCTCCCGAGCCCGCTCGACGTGCCGCCGATCCACGGGATCGACCCGCGCACCGACCACGACCTCTCGCGTCGTCCGTCGCTCGACGAGCCGTTCAGCGCGCTCGCCTTCAAGGTCATGTCCGACCCGTTCGTCGGCCGGCTCACCTACGCCCGCGTCTACTCCGGCCAGGTGAAGGCCGGCGACAGGGTCCTCAACGTCACGACCGGCAAGACCGAGCGCATCGGCCGCATCCTGCAGATGCACGCCAACTCACGCGAGGAGCGCGAGGCCATCGGCGCGGGTGAGATCGCCGCCATGGTCGGGCTCAAGAACACCTCGACCGGCGACACGCTCGCCATCGAGACGGCTCCGATCCGGCTCGAGTCGATGGACTTCCCGGATCCGGTGATCTCGGTCGCGATCGAGCCGAAGACGAAGGGCGACCAGGACAAGCTCGGCGCCGGCCTTCAGCGGCTGACCGACGAGGATCCGACCTTCCGCGTCCGCACGGACGACGAGACAGGGCAGACGCTGATCTCGGGGATGGGCGAGCTCCACCTGGAGATCATCGTCGACCGCCTGATGCGCGAGTTCAACGTCGACGCGAACGTCGGCCGCCCACAGGTCGCCTATCGCGAGACGATCTCGAAGACCGTCGACAAGATCGAGGGCAAGTTCGTCCGCCAGACGGGCGGTCGCGGCCAGTACGGCCACGTCGTGATCAACATGGAGCCCGCCGACCCCGGCGACGGCTACGAGTTCATCGACAAGGTCGTCGGCGGCAAGGTCCCGCGCGAGTACATCTCGTCGGTCGACCTCGGGATCCAGGAGGCGATGGAGTCCGGCATCCTCGCCGGCTACCCGGTCGTCGACCTGCGGGTCGAGCTCGTCGACGGCTCGTACCACGACGTCGACTCGAGCGAGATGGCGTTCAAGGTCGCGGGCTCGATGGCCTTCAAGACGGCCATGCAGCGCGCGAAGCCGAAGCTGCTCGAGCCGGTCATGGCCGTCGAGGTCGTGACGCCCGAGGAGTACCTCGGCGACGTCATGGGCGACCTCAACTCGCGCCGCGGTCACATCGAGCACCTCGAGCCCCGGGGCAACGCGCAGGCGATTCGCGCGCGCGTCCCGCTCGCAACCATGTTTGGCTACGCAACCGACCTGCGCTCGACGACGCAGGGCCGGGCCACGTTCACCATGCAATTCGATCGCTACGAGGAAGTGCCTCAGTCGATTGCCGGCGAGATCGTCGACGCCGAAACGTCGTAGAACCGGAGGAGGAGAATGAGCAAGGAGAAGTTCGAGCGCACCAAGCCGCATCTGAACGTCGGCACGATCGGTCACATCGACCACGGGAAGACGACGTTGACCGCGGCGATCACGAGCGTTCTCGCCGAGAAGACCGGCGGCACCGCCCGGAGCTTCGAGTCGATCGACAACGCCCCCGAGGAGAAGGCCCGCGGCATCACGATCAACACGTCGCACGTCGAGTACGAGACGGAGAACCGTCACTACGCGCACGTCGACTGCCCGGGTCACGCCGACTACATCAAGAACATGATCACGGGCGCGGCCCAGATGGACGGCGCGATCCTCGTCGTCTCGGCCGCCGACGGCCCGATGCCTCAGACGCGTGAGCACATCCTGCTCGCCCGCCAGGTCGAGGTGCCGTACATCGTCGTGTTCCTGAACAAGGCCGACATGGTCGACGACCCCGAGCTGCTCGAGCTCGTCGAGATGGAGGTGCGCGAGCTGCTGTCCCGCTACGAGTTCCCGGGCGACGACATTCCGATCGTCACCGGCTCGGCGCTGAAGGCGCTCGAGGGCGACGAGGAGCAGAAGGCGAAGATCCTCGAGCTCATGGAGGCCGTGGACAGCTACATCCCCGAGCCCGAGCGCGACATCGACAAGCCGTTCCTGATGCCGATCGAGGACGTCTTCACGATCACGGGCCGCGGCACGGTCGTCACGGGCCGCATCGAGCAGGGCAAGATCGAGTCGGGCAACGAGGTCGAGATCGTCGGAATCCACCCCGCGATCGAGAAGACCGTCGTCACCGGCCTCGAGATGTTCAACAAGACGCTCGACTACGCCCAGGCCGGCGACAACGCGGGCGCTCTCCTGCGCGGTACCAAGCGTGAGGAGATCGAGCGCGGCCAGGTTCTGGCCAAGCCGGGCTCGATCACGCCGCACACCGTGTTCAAGGCCGAGGTCTACGTCCTGTCGAAGGACGAGGGCGGGCGCCACACGCCGTTCTTCAACGGCTACCGGCCCCAGTTCTACTTCCGCACGACCGACGTGACCGGCTCGATCAAGCTCCCGGAGGGCCAGGAGATGGTCATGCCGGGCGACAACACGAACATGGACATCGAGCTCATCCAGCCGATCGCGATGGACCAGGGGCTCCGGTTCGCCGTCCGTGAGGGCGGGCGCACCGTGGGCGCCGGCGTCGTCACCGCGATCGAAACGTAAGCAAGGAGATCAGCCGCTTGCCGCAGCAGAAAATCCGCATCCGCCTCAAGGGGTACGACCACCAGCAGCTCGACCGGTCGGCCCAGTCGATCGTCGACACCGCTCAGCGCAGCGGCGCGACGATCACTGGTCCCGTGCCCCTGCCGACGGAGAAGAACGTCTACTGCGTGATCCGCAGCCCGTTCAAGGACAAGGACTCGCGGGAGCACTTCGAGGTGCGGACGCACAAGCGGCTGATCGACATCCACAGCCCCACGCCGAAGACGATCGACCAGCTGATGCGGCTCGATCTCCCGGCGGGTGTCGACATCGAGATCAAGCTCTGATGAAGGGAATCGTCGGACGCAAGCTGGGCATGACCCAGCTTTTCGATGAGGAGAGCGGGGAGGTGACGGCCGTGACCGTGATCGAGGCCGGCCCCTGCCCCGTCGTCCAGCTCAAGACCGAGGAGACGGACGGCTACGAGGCCGTCCAGCTCGCGTTCGAGGAAGTCCCGGAGCGGAAGGTCACGAAGCCGCGGCTCGGGCACCTGAAGAAGACCGACACGAAGCCGCACAGGCACCTCGTCGAGTTCCGCGGACAGAGCGAGGCCGTGGTCGGCGAGCCGGTCACGGTCGAGGTGTTCGAGCCCGGAGACGCGATCAAGGTCACGGGCATCTCGATCGGCAAGGGCTTCGCGGGGACGATCAAGCGCCACAACTTCAGCCGCGGGCCCGTGACGCACGGCTCGCACAACGTCCGCAAGCGAGGCTCCATCGGCTCGTCCGCGACGCCCTCGCGCGTGTTCAAGGGCATGAAGATGGCCGGCCAGATGGGCGCCAAGCGGGCGACCCAGGTCGGCTTGACGGTGCACGCGGTCGACCCCGAGCACAACCTGTTGCTGGTCAAGGGCGCCGTTCCGGGCCCGAAGAACGGCGTCGTGGAGATCCGAGAGGAGAAGCGTGGCAGCGCCTAAGGCCCCTCTCCTCGGAATCAGCGGCCAGTCCTCGCGTGAGGCGACCCTCGACGAGGGCGTCTTCGCCTCGGACGTGAAGCCGCACCTCGTCCACGAGGCGGTTCGCGCCGAGCTGAACGCACGCCGCGCCGGGACGCAGTCGGCGAAGAGCCGCGGCCTCGTTGCCGGCGGCCGCGCCAAGCCGTGGCGCCAGAAGGGAACCGGCCGCGCGCGCGCCGGCACGATCCGCGCGCCGCAGTTCACGGGCGGCGGCGTGGCCTTCGCTCCGCAGCCTCGCGGCTATTCGGTCAAGGTGAATCGGAAGGCCTATCGCTCCGCTCTGCGGGGTGCTCTCAGCTCCCATGCGTCGGAGGGGACGCTGGCCGTCGTCGACAAGTCGGCGTTCGACGAGCCGTCGACGAAGAAGGCCGCGGCGTTCATCGAAGCCTGGGGCCAGGAGCTCCCGGTGCTCCTCGTCGCCAACGACGACGAGGCGGCTCTCGTCAAATCGTTCCGGAACCTCGAACGTGTCGTCGTCGTCCCCCCGTCCCAGGTCGAGGTGGCCGCGGTCGTCTGGGCGCGCGCGCTGCTCGTCAGCGAGGCCGCGCTCGAGGCCGTGCAGGGGAGGGCCTCGTGAGCCTGCATCCGAACGAAGTCCTGCTCGCGCCCGTGGTCTCCGAGAAGAGCTACAGCCTGATCGAGGACCGCAAGTACTCGTTCCGCGTGCACAAGGACGCGCACAAGACGCAGGTCCGGCAGGCGGTCGAGGAGCTGTTCGGCGTCAAGGTCACCGCGGTCAACATGGTCAAGGTCCCGGCGAAGCCGAAGATGCGCAACTACCGCAAGGGGTCGCGCCCCGGCTGGAAGAAGGCGATCGTCCAGCTCAAGGAAGGCGACACGATCGAGATCTTCGAGGGAGCTCAGGTCTGATGGCGTTGAAGAAGTTCAAGCCGACCAGCCCCGGCCGCCGGTGGATGACCGTGTCCGGCTTCGAGGAGATCACGCGCTCCAAGCCCGAGAAGAGCCTCACGAGCTCCGTCAAGAAGACCGGCGGGCGCAACAACAAGGGCCGCATCACGACGCGCCACAAGGGCGGCGGGCACAAGCGCCGCTTCCGGGAGATCGACTTCAAGCGGAGGAAGGACGGCGTGCCGGCCAAGGTTGCGGCGATCGAGTACGACCCGAACCGCTCGGCCAACATCGCGCTCCTGCACTACGCGGACGGCGCGAAGGCGTACATCCTCGCCCCGGCCCGCCTGCGCGTCGGCGCGAGCGTCGAGTCCGGGCCGAACGCCGACATCAAGCCGGGCAACGCGCTCCCGCTCGAGAACATCCCGACCGGGACGCTCGTCCACAACGTCGAGCTCAAGCCGGGCCGCGGCGGCCAGATGGCGCGCAGCGCCGGCTCGGGCATCCAGCTCGTCGCCAAGGACGAGGGCCACGGCGTCCTCCGCCTTCCCTCGGGAGAGCTGCGCCGCGTGCTGCTCACGTGCCGGGCGACCGTCGGCCAGGTCGGCAACTCCGATCACGAGAACATCTCCGGCGGGAAGGCCGGCCGCAGCCGGTGGCGTGGCAAGCGCCCGACCGTGCGCGGCTCCGCGATGAACCCCGTCGACCACCCGCACGGCGGCGGCGAGGGCAAGTCGAAGGGCGGCCGTCACCCCGTGACCCCGTGGGGCGTGCCGACGCTCGGCAAGCGCACCCGCTCGAAGCACAAGGAATCCGACCGCCTGATCGTCCGTGGCCGCCGCCGCGGCAAGGAGAAGAGATGAGCCGAAGCTCCAAGAAGGGCCCGTACGTCGAAGAGCGCCTGTTCAACCGGATCGAGGCGATGAACGCCTCGGGCTCGAAGAACATGATCCGCACCTGGTCGCGCACGTCGACGATCTTCCCCGAGATGGTCGGGCACACGATCGCGGTCCACGACGGCCGCAAGCACGTGCCCGTCTTCGTCACGGAGCAGATGGTCGGGCACAAGCTCGGCGAGTTCGCTCCGACGCGGACGTTCCGCGCGCACTCCGGCGACCGCAAGGTGGAGGTCAAGCGCACGTGAGCGCATCGGAGGTGAAGGAGGTGCGCGCAGCCGCGAAGTGGGTGCGGATCACGCCCCGCAAGGCGAGGCTCGTCGTCGAGCACATCCGCGGCCGGAGCGTTCCCGAGGCGCGGACGATGCTCGCCTTCAGCGAGCGCGCCGCCGCGCGTGAGATCGACAAGCTGCTGCGCTCGGCCGTCGCGAACGCCGAGGCCAATCACAACCTGATCGGCGACGACCTCGTCGTGAAGACGGCATACGTGGACGAGGGCCCGACGATCAAGCGCTGGCGTCCACGCGCGCGCGGCCGGGCGGCTCGGATTCGCAAGCACATGTGCCACATCACGATCACGCTGGGCCCGTCGACCGCCGCTACAGTGACGCGAGCGCCTGAGCCCGAGGCGCCGGCGGAGGAGAAGCCGAAGCGCGCTCCTCGCCGCAAGGCCGCGTCCAAGGCGAAGACCGAGGCCAAGCCCGAGGCGGAAGCGAAGCCGAAGGCGGAGGCCAAGCCGAAGGCGGAGGCCAAGCCGAAGGCATCAACGACGCGGAAGCGGGCACCCGCGAAGAAGAAGGAGAGCGACTCCTAATGGGTCAAAAAGTTCATCCCGGCGGCATGCGCGTCGGCGTCATCCACGACTGGAAGTCGAACTGGTTCGCCGGGACGAAGGAGTTCCCGGAGGCGCTGCTCGAGGACATCAAGATCCGCGAGCACATCTACAACAAGCTCTCCCACGCGGGGCTGTCCGACGTGCTCATCCGCAAGGACAAGCAGCGGATCACGATCGACATCTACACGGCCCGCCCCGGGATCGTGATCGGCAAGTCCGGCGCCGAGGTCGACGCCCTGCGCAAAGAGATCCACGCGATGACGCACAAGAACGTGCACATCAACATCAACGAGATCAAGCGCCCCGAGCTGGACGCGAAGCTCGTCGCGCAATCGATCGCGGAGCAGCTCCAGAACCGCGTCAGCTTCCGGCGCGCGATGAAGCGCTCGCTCGCCTCGGCGATGCGCTCCGGCGCCCACGGCGTGAAGGTCCAGTGCGGCGGCCGGCTCGGCGGCACCGAGATGAGCCGCTCCGAGAGCTACTCCGAGGGTCGCGTCCCGCTGCACACGATCCGCGCGGACATCGACTACGGCTTCGTCGAGGCGAAGACGACCTCCGGCCGCATCGGCGTGAAGGTCTGGATCAACAAGGGCGAGATCATGCCCGAGGGCTTCGACAGCGTCGCGCAGCAGAAGGAGACGCGGCTCGGAGACCAGGACACGGCGCGCCGCCTCGGCGGGCGCACCGAGGGCCTCTCCGCTTCACGCGAGAGCGGACGCAACCGGTCGCAGGACCGCGAGGGTCTCGGCCCCGTGCGCACGCGGCGGCCGCGGCGAGGCGGCGGCGCCCGGCGTGGGCAGCGATCCGACGCTCCGCCGGCCGAGGCGCACTCCCGAAGCGCAGGCACCCGAGGCACCGGCTCCCGAGGCGCAGGCACCGGAGACGCCGGCTCCTGAGCAGTCGAAGCCCGAAGAGACCGGGGGCGAGAGCTAGGTGCTGCTTCCGAAGAAGACGAAGTACCGCAAGCAGCAGCGCGGCCGGCGCGCGGGCGTGTCGAAGGGCCAGACCCGTGTCCAGTTCGGCGACTTCGGCCTCAAGTCGATGGAAGCCGCCTGGGTCACGAACCGCCAGATCGAGGCGGCTCGTATCGCCATGACCCGAAAGATCAAGCGCGGAGGGAAGGTCTGGATCAACGTCTTCCCGGACAAGCCCGTCAGCCAGAAGCCGGCCGAGACGCGCATGGGCTCGGGCAAGGGCGCCCCGGAGCACTGGGTCGCCGTCGTCAAGCCCGGCCGGGTCATGTTCGAGCTGGCCGGCGTGCCCGAGGACCTGGCCAAGGAAGCACTGCGGCTGGCCGGGACGAAGCTCCCGGTCAAGACGAAGTTCGTGAAGCGGGAGGCCGATCTCTTTGCGCGCTAGAGACCTCCGGGACATGAGCGACGACCAGCTCGCCGATGCGCTCGCCGAGCGCCGCCAGGAGCTGTTCAACCTGCGGTTCCAGTCCGCGACCGGAGCGCTGGAGAACCCCGCGCGCCTGAAGCTGGCGAAGCGGGAGATCGCAAGGATTCTGACCGTTCGAAACGAGCGCGAGCTCGCGAAGGAGATAGGTGGCTGACGAAGAGAAACAGGACGTAGAGGCGCAGGCCGAAGAGGCTCAGGCGGAGGAGACTCCAGCCGAGGAGGCCCCTGCCGCCGAGGAGGCTCCGGCCGAGGCGGAAGCTCCGGCCGAAGAGCCGGTAGCCGAAGAGGCGCCTGCCGAGGAGGCTCCGGGAGGAAGCTCCGGCCGAGGAGGCTCCTGCGGAGGAAGCTCCGGCTGAGGAGGCTCCTGCGGAGGAAGCTCCGGCTGAGGAGGCTCCCGCCGAGGAAGCGCCTGCCGCCGAGGCCAAGCAGCCCCCGCCGAGGAGGGCGCGGAAGCCCCTGCCGCCGAGGCCGCCGGCCCGCGAGCGAAGCCGAAGCGCAAGCCGCGCAGCGAGCGCCGCACGCGCTCGAAGCCGAAGCGGGACAAGCCCGAAGGCCGCACGCCGATCACACGCGTCCCCAAGCCGGTACACGACCGGGGCCGGCGCCAGGAGCGCCGCGGCGTCGTCGTCTCGAGCGCGATGGACAAGACGATCGTCGTCCGCGTCGACACCGTGAAGGCGCATCCGCGCTACAAGAAGGTCGTCCGCCGCTCGACGAAGTTCCATGCGCACGACGCTGAGAACACGGCGAAGGTCGGTGACGTCGTCCGGATCGTCGAGACGCGCCCGCTCTCGAAGACGAAGAACTGGCGCCTGGCCGAAGTGCTCGAGGTGGCCAAGTGATCCAGCAGGAATCGAGACTGCGCGTGGCCGACAACACGGGAGCGAGAGAGCTCCTCTGCATCCGCGTGCTCGGCGGCTCGCACCGCCGCTACGCGCGCGTGGGCGACGTCATCGTCGGCACCGTCAAGACCGCGACGCCGCAGGGCACGATCAAGAAGGGCGAGGTCGTCCAGGCGGTCGTCGTCCGCACGAAGAAGCCCTACGGCCGCGACGACGGCACGCAGATCGCGTTCGACGAGAACGCGGCCGTGATCATCGACCAGGCTCGGAACCCGCGCGGCACGCGCATCTTCGGGCCGGTCGCACGCGAGCTGAGAGAGAAGAACTTCATGAAGATCGTCTCGCTCGCCCCGGAGGTCCTCTAGATGAAGTCGATGAGAATCCGCAAAGGCGACACCGTTCACGTCCTCGCCGGCAAGGACCGCGGCAAGCAGGGCCGCGTCCTCGAGGCGCGCCCCGACGAGAAGCGCGTGCTCGTCGAGAACCTGAACATGGTCAAGCGGCACTCGAAGCCGAAGCCGATCAAGAACCCGAGCCGGATGGGCGGCGCCCAGTTCACTCCGGGCGGCGTGATCGACCTCGCGGCGCCGATCCCGATCTCGAACGTGATGCTCGTCTGCCCGACGTGCAACCGGCCGACGCGGATCGGCTACGTGCTGCGGGAGCGCAAGGACGAGGATCCGATCAAGGTGCGCGTCTGCAAGCGCGCCGACTGCGGCCAGGAGATCGACAAGTAATGGCGACCGCGACGCAGACAGCCCAGCGCCCGCGCCTGAAGGAGCGCTACGACGATGAGCTCCGCGCCAGCCTCAAGGAGGAGCTCGGCCTGAGCTCGGTCATGCGCGTCCCGCGGCTGACGAAGATCACGCTCAACATGGGCGTCGGCGACGCGAAGGTCGAGGCGAAGGCGCTCGACAGCGCGATCGAGGAGCTGACGACGATCGCGGGCCAGCGTGCGCAGGTGCGAAAGGCCCGCAAGTCGATCGCCAGCTTCAAGCTCCGCGAGGGGATGCCCATCGGGGCGCGCGTCACGCTGCGCGGCGACCGGATGTGGGAGTTCCTCGACCGCCTGGTCTCGATCGCCATCCCGCGCATCCGCGACTTCCGCGGCCTCGCCCCCGAGTCGTTCGACGGGCGCGGCAACTACTCGATCGGCATCCGCGAGCAGATCATCTTCCCGGAGATCAACTACGACGACATCCAGGCCGTGCGCGGCCTCGACGTGGCGATCACGACCACGGCGCAGAACGACGACGAGGGCTACGCGCTCTTGCGGGGGCTCGGCCTCCCGTTCCGCGAGAGAGAAGGGAGCGAGAACACGAGTGGCTAAGAAGTCCCTGATCGCGAAGGCCAAGCGCGAGCCGCGCTTCAAGGTGCGGAAGTACTCGCGCTGCAACCGCTGCGGCCGGCCGCGTGCCGTCTACAAGAAGTTCGGCCTCTGCCGGATCTGCCTGCGCGACCTCGCGCACGAGGGCCAGATCCCCGGCATGACCAAATCGAGCTGGTAACGAGATGCACACCGATCCGATCGCAGACATGCTCACGCGCATCCGCAACGCCAACAAGGCGATGCACGACACGACCGAGATGCCCACCTCCAAGCTGAAGGAGGAGATCGCCCGCATCCTCAAGGACGAGGGCTACATCAGCGACTTCCGCGTCGTCAGCGCCGACGACCACAACGCGCGTCAGGAGGACAAGAAGAAGCACCGCGCCTACGACACGCTCGTCGTCGAGCTCAAGTTCGGCCGCAACCGCGAGCGCATCATCACCGACCTGAAGCGCATCTCGAAGCCGGGCCGGCGCGTGTACGCTCGAAAGGACCGCCTGCCGCGGGTCCTCGGGGGAATGGGCACGGCGATCCTCTCCACCTCGGGCGGGCTGATCACGAGCAAGACCGCGCAGGAGCAGGGCGTCGGCGGCGAGGTCGTCTGCTTCGTCTGGTGAACCAATGAGTCGAATCGGCAAGCAACCAATCGCGATCCCTGACGGCGTCAACGTCGCGGTCGACCCTGGCCGCGTGACGGTCAACGGCCCGCTCGGCGAGCTGACCCAGAACGTCCCGGCGCGGATGCTGATCGAGAAGGAAGACGGGCAGCTCCTCGTCAAGCGCCCCACGGAGCGCGGAGACGATCGCGCGCTGCACGGCCTCACGCGCTCGCTCGTCGCGAACATGGTCGAGGGCGTCACGAACGGCTTCGAGAAGCGGCTCGAGATCCAGGGCGTCGGCTACCGCGCGGCTCTGCGCGGCACCGCGCTCGAGCTGAACGTCGGCTACTCGCATCCCGTGGTGATCGACGCGCCCGCGGGGATCACGTTCGAGGTGCCCGTGCAGACAGAGATTCTCGTCAAGGGCATCGACAAGCAGGCGGTGGGCGAGATCGCGGCCGAGATCCGCGACGTGCGCCCGCCCGAGCCGTACAAGGGCAAGGGCATCCGCTACCGGGGCGAGTACGTGCGCCGGAAGGTCGGAAAGCGGGCCTGATGGCGACGCTCTCCGTCAGACAGGCGCGCGTCCGCCGCCACAGGCGCGTTCGCAAGAACGTCTCGGGCACGGCCGAGCGGCCGCGGCTCGTCGTGTTCCGCTCGAACCGAGGCATCGAGGCGCAGCTCGTGGACGACGTGTCCGGCAAGACGCTCGCCGCCTCGAGCTCGCTCGGCTTGAAGTCGTTCAAGGGCAACAAGGTCGACCAGGCCGCCGAGGTCGGCAAGACCCTCGCCGCGGCCGCGAAGTCGGCCGGCATCGAGTCCGCGGTCTTCGACCGGGGCGGCTACCTGTACCACGGGCGCGTGCAGGCGCTCGCCGACGCAGCCCGCGAAGGAGGACTGAAGTTTTGAGCACGACTCCCGTTGAGAGAGAAGTGATGCGGCGCGAGGAGACGCGCGAGCTCAAGGAGCGCGTGGTCGAAATCAACCGTGTCGCCAAGGTCGTCAAGGGCGGCCGGCGGTTCTCGTTCACCGCCCTCGTCGTGATCGGCGACGAGGTCGACCGCGTCGGCCTCGGCTACGGCAAGGCGCGCGAGGTGCCGCTCGCGATCTCGAAGGCCGTCGACGACGCGAAGAAGAACCTGTTCACGATCCCGCAGCACGGGACGACGATCACGCACGAGATCATCGGCAAGTTCGGCGCGGCGCGGGTCATGCTGCGCCCGGCGAGCGAGGGAACCGGCGTCATCGCCGGCGGCGGCGTCCGCGCCGTGCTCGAGCTCGGCGGCGTCCGCGACATCCTCGCCAAGAGCCTCGGCACGACGAACCCGATCAACATGCTGAAGGCGACCGTCGACGGCCTCAAGCGCCTGCGCCGGCCCGAAGAGGTCGCGGCCGCACGCGGTCTGACCATCAGCCAGGTGCTCCCAGTGAGCGCGAAGCAGGAGCCCGAGCCCGAAGCGACTTTGCAACAGTCTGTTACGAAGTCCGAAGAGGAGGTGCCCGCAGCGGCTGAGGAGCCGGTTGCCGAGGCGCCCGCGGAACCGCAGGAGACCGAGAGTGGCGAAAGTCAAGATCAAGCAGACGCGTAGCGCGATCGGCCAGAGCCAGCGCCACCGGGGCACCCTGCGGGCGCTCGGCCTGGGCAAGATCGGCCGCACCGCTGAGCACGCGGAGAGCCCACAGCTCGACGGTATGCTGAGGAAGGTTCGGCACCTCGTCGAGGTCGTCGAGGACTAGCCCATGGCGGACAAGAAGCTCAGTCTCTCCTCGCTCCAGCCTGCCGCGCCGCGCAAGAGCCGCAAGCGCGTCGGCCGCGGCCTGGGCTCGGGCAAGGGGCGCTACTCGGGTCGCGGGATCAAGGGCCAGAAGTCCCGTTCGGGCTCGAACAAGATGCGGCCCGGGTTCGAGGGCGGCCAGATGCCGATCTACATGCGCCTGGGCAAGCAGCGCGGCCAGTACTCGAAGGACGCGATGCCCGTCGGCCCGCACCGAACCCGTGTCCACGCGGTCAACGTGCGCGACCTCGAGCGCTTCGACGGCGAGGTCACGCCCGAAATGCTGAAGGAAGCCGGCCTCATCCGAAACACGAAGCTCGACGTCAAGATCCTCGGCCACGGGGAGCTGACGAAGAAGCTGACCGTGTCCGCGCACCTGTTCTCGGCGAGCGCGCGCGAGAAGATCGAGACCGCGGGCGGGACGATCACCTGGCTGCGCGGCGAGCCCAAGCCACGGCCTCCGAAGCGCCGCGAGCGCAAGGCTGCTCCTCCGCCCGAAGAGCCGGCGGACGAGCCGACCGGCGAGGCGGAAGAGGCTCCCGAAGAGGCCCCGGCCGAGGAGTCTCAGCCGGACGGCGAGGACGAGAGCTAGGCCGTGTTCTCCTGGCTGTCAAACGCCTGGCGCGTCCCGGAGCTACGGCGCCGAGTCCTGTTCACCGCCCTGATCCTGGCCATCTACCGCTTCGGCTCGTGGGTCCCTGCGCCCGGGGTCGACTCTCAGGCGATCAAGGACTACTTCAACCGGACGGGCGGCACGGTCCTCGGCCTCCTGAACCTCTTCTCCGGCGGCGCGCTGTCGCAGTTCGCGATCTTCGCGCTCGGGATCATGCCGTACGTCACGGCGTCGATCATCCTGCAGCTCTTGACGGTCGTCGTCCCGCGCCTCGAGCAGCTCCAGAAGGAAGGCGAGGCCGGCTACGCCAAGATCAACCAGTACACGCGCTACCTGACGGTCGTCCTCGCCGCGGCGCAGTCGCTCGGCTACGCGTACCTGTTCAAGCGCCAGGGCGTCCTGCAGGCGGGGTTCGGCCGCACGTTCATGATCGTCCTGACGCTGACCGCGGGCACGACGCTGCTGATGTGGATGGGCGAGCTGATCACGAAGCGCGGAGTCGGCAACGGGATCTCGCTCCTGATCTTCGCGTCGATCCTGACCAGCATGCCGGCGGGGATCAGCGCCTGGTACTACGGCGGCGTCATGGAGAAGCTGTTCTTCCCGCTGATCGCGATCTCGATCATCGTCGCGGTCGTCTTCATCCAGGAGGGCCAGCGGAAGATTCCCATCCAGTATGCGAAACGGATGGTGGGCCGCCGCATGACCGCGGGCGGATCGACGTACATGCCGCTGCGCGTGAACATGGCCGGTGTGATCCCGATCATCTTCGCCGCCGCGATCATGGCCTTCCCGCCGACGATCGCGCAGTACTTCCCGCAGACGCAGGACTTCGTCAACGCGCACTTCACCCCGAGCAACCTGACGTACCTGCTGTTCGAGGGCTTCCTGATCATCATCTTCACGTACTTCTACACCGCGGTCCAGTTCAACCCGGTCGACCAGGCCGACCAGCTCCGTAAGCACGGCGGCTACATCCCGGGGATCCGGCCGGGCCCGCCGACCGCCCAGTACCTCGATCGCGTCCTGACGCGCCTCACGCTGCCCGGCGCGCTCTACCTCGCGACCGTGGCCATCCTGCCGAGCATCTTCATCCGCTACTTCGGCTTCTCGCAGGCGAACTCGCGCGCGCTGGGTGGCACGTCCGTGCTGATCGCGGTCGGCGTCGCGCTGGACACGATGCGCCAGATGGAGTCGCAGATGATGATGCGCTCCTACGAAGGCTTCTTGAAGTAGTGCCGCTCGACGTGCTGCTCCTGGGCGTCCAAGGGTCCGGGAAGGGAACGCAGGCGAAGCGGCTCGCCTCGGAGTACGGGCTCAGGCATCTGTCGACGGGCGACATGCTCCGCGCCGCGATGGCGGACGGGACGCCGCTCGGACAACGTGTGAAGCCCATTTACGACGCAGGGGAGCTCGTGCCCGACGATCTGATGATCGAGTTGATCCGCGAGCGCGTCCAGTCGCCCGAAACGGCAGACGGCGTGATCCTCGACGGCTTCCCGCGGACGATGGCGCAGGCGGACGCCCTCGACGCGATGCTCGCGGACGTCGACCGGCCGCTCGCGGTCGTGCTCGAGCTCCAGATCCCGGACGAGGTTGCGATCGAGCGCCTGCGCAAGCGCGCCGCCGAGGAGGGTCGCTCCGACGACACACCCGAGGCGATCGCCAAGCGGATCGAGCTCTACCACGAGCAGACGAAGCCGCTCGTCTTTCACTATCGGCAGGCGGGAAATCTCGTCGGCATCCACGGCGATCGCCCGGAGAACGAGGTGTTCGCCGAGATCCAGGAAACCGTCGAGCAGGCAAGGGTCGCGACGCCGTGATCATCCGCAAGTCCACCGCCGAGATCGAGAGGATGGCGAACGCCGGCCGGATCGTGGCGGACACGATCGCCCTGCTCCAGGAGCACCTCAGGCCGGGAGTCTCGACCGGAGAGCTCGACGAGCTCGCCGACGGCTACATCCAGTCGCAGGGCGGCACCTCGTCGTTCAAGGGCTACCGCGGCTATCCGGCGTCGATCTGCACGTCCCCGAACGACATGGTCGTGCACGGGATCCCGAACGGCCGCACCGTCTCCGAGGGGGACATCCTGTCCGTCGACGTCGGCGTCGTGCTCGACGGCTTCGTCGCCGACTCGGCCTTCACGTTCGCGCTCGGCGAGATCTCCACGGACGCGGAGCGGCTGCTCGAGGGCTGCCAGGCTGCGCTCGCCGCGGGGATCGCGCAGTGCCGCGCAGGGAACCGGCTGTCGGACGTCTCGCACGCGATCCAGGTCGCCACCGAGGAGGCGGGCTTCTCCGTCGTCCGCAGCCTCGTCGGCCACGGGATCGGCCGCGCGATGCACGAGGACCCGCAGATCCCGAACTACGGCCCTCCCGGCCGCGGCCCGGAGCTCCAGCCGGGGATGACGTTCGCGATCGAGCCGATGATCACGGCCGGCGGCCCGGAGGTGTACCTGCACGACGACGAGTGGTCGATCTCGACCCTGGACGGCTCGCTCTCGGCCCATTTCGAGCACACCGTCGCGGTCACCGACGACGGCCCGAAAATCCTCACCGTTACGCCGAATCGGGCAGAAACCGTTTTGCTACCATAGACCCCGCTGCGCGCAGCGCTGCTGCGCGTGTCTTGGTGTCCTGACAACCGCGCTCGCGAGGCGCGGTTCTTACGAGGAGCAGTGTGAAGGTTCGAGCGTCAGTCAAGCCGATGTGTGAGCGATGTCGAGTGATCCGCCGGAACGGGCGGACCATGGTCATCTGCTCCAACCCCCGCCACAAGCAGAGGCAGGGCTAGATGGCGCGAATCGCAGGCGTCAACCTGCCCCGCGAGAAGCGGCTCGAGGTCGCGCTCACGTACATCTTCGGGATCGGCCGCTCCACTGCGTCCAAGGTGGCCGACGACGTCGGCATCTCCCGTGACACCAAGGTCAACGACCTCACCGACGGCGAGGTCACCCAGCTCCGCGACTACATCGACGCCAACCTCCAGGTCGAGGGCGACCTTCGGCGCGAGCGCCAGCAGGCGATCAAGCGCCTCGGCGAGATCGGTGCGTATCGGGGGGTCCGCCATCGGCGCGGCCTGCCCGTGAACGGCCAGCGCACGAAGACGAACGCCCGCACCCGGAAGGGCCCGAAGAAGACCGTGGGCCGCGGCAAGAAGGCACCGAGCAAGACCTGATGGCACCCCCGCGCAGACAAGCGGGACGCGGCCGCACCAGGCGCCGCGTCCGTAAGAACATCGCCATCGGCCAGGCGCACATCAAGACGTCGTTCAACAACACGATCGTCACGCTCACCGACACCGAGGGCAACGTGATCGTCTGGGAGTCGGCCGGCTCGGCCGGCTTCAAGGGCTCGCGCAAGTCGACCCCGTTCGCCGCTCAGGTGACCGCCGACTCGTGCGCCCGCAAGGGCATGGAGCACGGCCTGCAGAAGGTCGAGGTCTTCGTCAAGGGCCCGGGCTCCGGGCGCGAGACGGCGATCCGGTCGCTCCAGGCCGCCGGCCTCGAGATCCTCGGCGTCAAGGACGTGTCCCCGCAGGCGCACAACGGCGTCCGCCCCAAGAAGCGGAGGCGCGTCTAGTGGCCCGCGACCGTTCCCCGAAGTGCAAGCAGTGCCGGCGCGAGGGCATGAAGCTCTTCCTCAAGGGCGAGCGCTGCCTGACCGAGAAGTGCGCGATCGAGCGCCGCAGCTATCCGCCGGGCGAGCACGGACGCGGGCGCATCAAGCAGTCCGAGTACCTGCTCCAGCTGCGCGAGAAGCAGAAGGCGCGCCGCTACTACGGACTGCTCGAGAAGCAGTTCCGCACCTACTACACGAAGGCCGCGAAAGGCTCGGGCATCACGGGCGAGGAGCTCCTGCGCATGCTCGAACGGCGGCTCGACAACGTCGTCTACCGGCTCGGCTTTGCGACCTCACGGGCGCAGGCCCGCCAGTTCGTCCGGCACGGCCACTTTCACGTCAACGGCCGCCGTGTGAACATCCCCAGCTACCAGGTTCGGCCCGACGACATCATCACGATGGCGCCGAACAGCTCCGCGGAGCAGGTCATCCGCGACGCAACCGACCTCACCGCCTCGGTGGCGCCCTGGCTCCAGGCCGACCACGAGGCGCTGACGGGCAAGATCCTGAAGCTCCCTGAGCGCTCGGAGATCGACACGCCCGTGCAGGAATCG
The DNA here is from genome assembly GCA_963850415.1 of uncultured Actinomycetes bacterium. GTDB lineage: Bacteria > Actinomycetota > Thermoleophilia > Gaiellales > Gaiellaceae > VAXT01. The sequence goes on along the minus strand of CAWKLE010000001.1, from coordinate 213,355 downwards.
CTCATCGTCGAGCTCTACTCGAAGTAGAAAGAAAGGATCACATGGCAACACGTACGTCTCTGATGGATTTCCAGGTGCCGCGAATCGTCCACGAGGAAGTCGACGAGCAGCGCGGCCGGTTCACGATCGAGCCGCTCGACCGCGGCTTCGGCTACACGTTCGGCAACTCGCTGCGCCGCGTGCTGCTCTCCTCGCTGGAGGGCGCCGCCGTCACCTCGGTCAAGCTCGAGGGAACCGCGCACGAGTTCACGACGCTGCCGGGCGTGAAGGAGGACGTGACCGACATCATTCTGCAGCTCAAGAACATGATCGTCCGCCTCGAGGGCGAGTCGCCCGAGATCGAGGTTCGGCTAAACAAGAAGGGCCCTGGCAAGGTCACCGCCGGCGACATCGAGGCTCCCGCCGACCTGGAGATCCTGAACCCGGACCTCCAGATCGCGACCCTGTCCGACAAGGGCAGGCTCGAGCTGACGATGACGATCGGCCGCGGGCGCGGATACGTCCCGGCCGAGCTCAACCGCGGCCCCGAGCACACGATCGGCGTGATCCCGATCGACTCGATCTTCTCGCCGGTGCGGCGCGTCTCGTACGACGTCGAGGCCGCTCGCGTCGGCCAGCGCACCGACTACGACAAGCTGAACCTCGACGTCACGACCGACGGCTCGATCGACCCGAAGGAGGCCATCGGCGAGGCCGCCGACATCCTCATCCGCCAGCTGATGATCTTCACCGACATCGATCGGATCGAGGGCTTCGGCGAGACGCCGAGCGAAGCAGTGCCGACGGAGGCGCCGCTCGCCCACGGGATGGAGAACTTCCCGATCGAGGAGCTCGAGCTGGGCGTGCGCTCGTACAACTGCCTGAAGCGGGTCGGGATCGAGACGATCGGCGACCTCGTCGTCAAGAGCGAGAACGAGCTGGCCGCGATCCCGAACTTCGGCAAGAAGTCGATCGAAGAGGTCAAGGAGACGCTGGCCACGCACGGCCTCACCCTCCGCGGAGACGAATAGCAGCATGCGCCACCACCGCAAGGGCAAGAAGCTCGGCCGCGACTCCGCGCACCGCAAAGCGCTCTACTCGAACCTCGCCGGCGCCGTGATCGAGCACGGCCGGATCAAGACGACCGTCGCGAAGGCGAAGGCTGTGCGCCCGATCACCGAGGAGATGATCACGCTCGGGCGGCGCGGCGACCTCGCTGCGCGGCGGCAGGCGCTCGCGTTCCTGCGCTCGAACGACGTCGTGACGATGCTCTTCTCGGACGTCGCCCCGCGCTTCGTCGACCGGCCGGGCGGCTACACGCGGATCGTCAAGCTCGGCCCGCGCTTCGGCGACTCGGCCGAGATGGCGTATCTCGAGCTCGTCGACTTCGTCCCGCCCGCGCCGAAGCCGAAGCGCGTGCGGCAGCCGGAGCAGGAGGAGCTCGAAGAAGCGCCCGCCGCGGTTCCGGGCGTCACCGGCTAGAAGCGCGACTCGAGCAGCACGAACACGGGCGTCGGGATGTCGTCCGGGTTCGCGTCGATCGTGACCTCGGCCTCGGCCGGGGCCATGTCCCGGAGACGGCTCGCGAGCTCGTGCGCATGCTCTTCCGTGGCGATGTCCACGGTCAGGTAGCGCCAGCGGCGGTGGACGCTGAGGCCCTCGCCTGCCAGGAGGTCCTCCAGCTTCTCGGCCTCGCTCCTCGAGGGCATGTCGATCTTGACGAGCCAGTCGTAGATGCCCTCGCGCTGCTCCGTCTCTTCGCGCCGCTCGAGCTCTTCGCGCTGTTCCTCGTCGCTTCGGGGGAGCGGGATCGACGCGTCCTTCCACTCTTCCTCGAGGGGGTGCCAGCGCGTGACGGCGATCTCGGCGCTGAGGTCGTCGGTGGCGACGAGCTCGCGCGCGACGAGCTCCGCCTCGTGTGCCCCGGCCTCGTCGCCGGCATAGAGGAAGACGTGCGGGCCGTCGCGGGTGACGACGACGCGTTGCCCTAGCCGTTTGCGCGCCTGATCGTCGAGGTCATGCGCGCGAAAGCGCTCGCCGAGGCCGAAGCCGTGCGCCTCGTCGGCGAGGTCGATCTCCACGCGCCATTCGTCTTCCTGCATGGGATTGGATGATATGCGCCCATGCGCCTCAAGCTGACGCTCGAGTACGACGGGTCGCGGTTCCGCGGCTGGGCCACGCAGCCGAGCCTGCGCACGGTCGAGGGGGTCGTGCGGGACGCTTTGGGCTGGGTCTACGAGTCCTGGGAGCGGCTCGCGGTGGCGGGGCGGACGGACACCGGCGTGCACGCGCTCGGCCAGGTGGCGAGCGTCGACGTCGAAGGCGGGCCGCCTGTGGAGCGGGCGGCGCGGGCATTGAATACCGCGTTGCCGGACGACGTCTCGGTGGTCGCCGCCGAGGAGGCGGCGCCCGACTTCCACGCGCGCCACTCGGCCGTCGCGCGGAGCTATCGCTACCGGATCTGGCGCCGGCCGACTCCGTCGCCGTTCGAGCAGACGCGCAGCTACTGGTACCCGCACGGGCTCGACTACGAGGCGCTCGCGGACTGCGCGGATCTCCTGATCGGGGAGCACGATTTTCGTGCGTTCACGCCGACGGAGACGTACCACGACGTGTTCACGCGCGAGGTTCGGTCGGCGGCGTGGTTCGACCGCGGCGATGCGCTCGAGCTCGAGATCACCGCGAACAGCTTCCTGCGTCACATGGTGCGAGCGCTCGTCGGAACGATGCTCGAGAAGCCGCCGGAGGAGCTCGCCGTCCTCCTCGAAGGAGCCGCGCGAGACGCAGCGGGCACGACCGCGCCGTCGCATGGCCTCTACCTCGAGCGCGTCGAATACTGACGCTCTCCTAACAGGGTCTGACCCTAGAAGCGGTACGAGTGCTGCCGGCTGAGGAAGAAGCCGTGGCCGCTCCGGTTCTTGCAGCGCAACCCTGAAGTGCTCGATTTGCAGGTAAAAGGACCGCCGCGCCACGTGGTGCCATAGCGAATGATCCGGGCGCTTGCGGAGAGGACCGTGTCGCCGGCGCAGACCTTGTGGGCGCGGCCGGTCGGGCCGACCTGGTAGCCGCCCGTCCAGTCGACCGTGCAGCCCTTCGGCTTCGACGGCGGCGGCTTCAGGCCCGAGCGGATGTCGCAGCGCAGGGCCGCCGGCGAGCTCTGGTAGAGGCAGCCGATGTTGTGCGACGGGGTCTGGACGAAGACGAGCTTCGTCGACGCCGACGCCGGCAAGAGGAGCGCAAGGACGATCGCGAGTCGGAGCAACGGGGCGACGCTAGCATCACGCTCGATGCCGACCAAGACCCTCGACAAGCGCGCCGAGGAGCTGCGCGAGCAGCTCGATCACCACCTCTACCGGTACCACGTCCTCGACGACCCCGAGATCTCCGACGCCGACTACGACCGGCTCTTCGACGAGCTGCAGGCGCTCGAGGAGGAGCATCCGGAGCTGATCGCGCCCGACTCGCCGACGCAGCGGGTCGGCGCGCCCCTCAGCGGCCGCTTCCAGAAGGTTCAGCACCTGACGCCGATGGGCTCGCTCGAGAAGGTCACGACCGACGAGGCGCTCCAAAAATGGGCCGACGACGTGCGCAAGCGGCTCGATTCCGACGAGCCGGTCGCGTTCGTGACCGAGCCGAAGATCGACGGGCTCGCGATCAACCTCACGTACGAAGGCGGCCTCCTCACGCGCGGCGCGACGCGCGGCGACGGGCGCCAGGGCGAGGACGTAACGGTCAACCTGCGCACGATCTCCTCGGTGCCCCTGCGCATGCGCGGCAAGGGCCCGCCGCCGGTGGCCGAGGTCCGCGGCGAGGTGTACATGCCGATCTCCGGCTTCCGCGAGCTGAACGAGCGCGTCGCCGAGCTGGGCCAGAAGCTCGCGCCGAACCCGAGGAACGCCGCCGCCGGCTCGCTCCGCCAGAAGGACTCGTCGATCACGGCCTCGCGCCCGCTCGCGGTCTGGATGTACGGCCTCGGCGCCGCGGACGGGATCGACCTCGACGACCCACTGGGACGCGCTCGAATGGCTCCGCGAGCACGGCTTCCGCACGAACCCGTTCGCGGAGCGGCACGAGTCGATCGAGTCGGTCGCCGAGGTCTGCCGCGTCTGGGAGACGAAGCGGATCGAGCTCGACTACGAGATCGACGGGATCGTGATCAAGGTCGACTCGTTCGACCAGCAGCGGCGCCTGAGCGAGCTCCACGGCCGCCCGCGCTGGGCGCGCGCCTACAAGTGGGCGCCGATGACCGCACAGACAAAACTCCTGCAAATCCACATCAGAGTAGGGCGAACAGGCGCGCTCAATCCCTGGGCTCAGCTCGAGCCGGTCGAGGTCGGAGGCGTCACCGTCTCGACCGCGACCCTGCACAACGAGCAGGACATCAACCGCAAGGACATCCGCGTCGGCGACACGGTCATCGTCCAGCGCGCAGGCGACGTGATCCCGCAGGTCGTCGGGCCGGTGCTCCCGCACGCGAAGGGCTCGCGCCGCTTCCGGATGCCCAAGAAGTGCCCGCTCTGCGGGGCGGAGATCGTCAAGCCCGAGGGCGAGGCCATGCACCGCTGCCCGAATCCGAAATGCGAGTCGCGCGGCCTGGAGACGCTCATCAACTGGGTCTGGGACATCGACGGCGTCGGCGAGCAGGCCATCCGGAGGCTCTGGCGCGAGGGGATCGTCACGTCGCTGCCCGATCTCTACCGGCTGACGAAGGAGCAGCTGATGGAGCTCGACGGCTACGCGGAGATCTCGGCCGGCAACGCGGTCGCGGCGATCGAGCAGTCGAAACAGGCGATGACGTTCGGGCGAGTCCTCGCGGGGCTCAACATCCCGGACACCGGCTGGGTGACCGCACGGAACCTCGCGGCGCACTTCGGCTCGATCGACGAGCTCATGAACGCGAGCCAGGAGGAGATCCAGGAGGCCGAAGGGATCGGGCCGGGACGAGCGGAGGGGATCGCCGAGTGGTTCTCCGACGAGGAGAACCGGAAGCTCATCCAGGAGTTACGCGATCTCGGCCTGCGCTTCGAGGCCGGCGACGAGGTGAAGCCGGTCGAGGGCCCGCTCTCGGGTCAGACCTACGTGATCACCGGCACGCTCGAGTCGTTCACGCGCGACGAGGCGGCAAAGGCGCTCGAGGCGCAGGGCGCGAAGATCTCGAACTCGGTTTCGAAGAAGACGGCCGGGCTGATCGTCGGCGAGGAACCGGGCTCCAAGTTGAAGAAGGCGCAGGACGCGGGGGTGCCGGTCCTCGACGAAAAAGCCCTGCAACGCCTACTTGTGGGGTCGTGAAGTTCGATCGTGTCGACCGGTCAGTTCCGACGGATCACGGGCAGAGCCCGCGATCCTGACGCGGCATCGCAAGCGACGCCTTACTGTCTGGCTAGAACTGTGGCGAACTGATCCTGGGCCACGCGAGCCCAGTAGATCGAGATTCCCGGCCCGTTCTGGATGACCGAGAACGCGATGCGGCGGCGCACGTAGCCGGACAGCGCCGACGCCTCGTTCAGCGTTCCCGTCTTCGCGCGAACACGTCCCGCTGCGACGGTCCCGCGCATGCGGGAGTCGAGCGTCCCGCTCCGCCCGGCGACCGGCAGCGCGGCGATCAGCAGTTCGCGGAGGTCCTCGTCGAGCCAGCTCGAGCGGAGCATCGCGACCACTGCCCCGGTCGTCAACCGGTCGAGGCGAGAGAGGCCCGAGCCGTCGGCGATTCGCACGCCGGCGAGGGGGATCTGCTGTTCCTCGAGGAGCTGGAGCACCGCTTGCGCGCCGGCCGCCGTCGTGCCCTGAAGGTCGATGCCCGCACCGAGCTGCTTTAGCAGCATCTCGGCGGTGAAGTTGTCGCTCTCGTGATCCATGAAGCGCAGGACGGCCGCCAGCGGCACCGAGTCGATCGTCGCGAGCGGAACGGCCGTGGAGTCGGCGGTCCCAGTCAGCGCGCGACCCGCGACCGAGATCCCCGCGCGCAGGAGCGCGGCGCGGAACGAGAGCGCGGCGGCGAGCGCGGGCTCGCGGGTCGCATGCCCCTTGTAGCGACCGCGGTCGACCGTCAGTGCCGAGAGCGCGGGCGACTCGTTGAGGAAGAAGTAGGACTTCCAACCGGGCCCCATGCGCTTCGCGTCGAAGAACGACTCGTCGCCGATCACCTGTCCGCTCACCCGCCTGATGCCCTGCGAACGGAGCTGCGACGCGAGCGAGAGCAGGTCGAGCGTGGACAGCGTCGGGTCTCCGTAGCCCTTGAGCACGAGGTCACCGCGCCAGAGCGTCCCGTCGAGCTCGCCTTCGCCGAGGACGTCCGTCGAGAAGCGGAAGCTCGGGCCGAGCGCGAGCAGCGACGCGTACGTGACCGCGAGCTTCTCGTTCGATGCCGGGATCAGCGGCAGGGTCAGGTTCCGCGCGTACAGCTGTCTCCCGGTCGCCAGATCGATCGCCAGAGCCGATGTGCGGGCCCTGGACACGTGAGGGACCGCGAGGGCGTGGGAGAGCTTGCGGGCGAGCGGGGTCTGGCCCGCGGCGGCGGCCGGCGACGGCGCGAGCAAGACCACCGCGAGGGCGACGACGGCGATTCTGGGCATCACGACATTGTCGAGAGGCGTCCCGGACAACGTCAAGTGTCTAGGACCAGGGGACGGCCAAGATGGGTCGCTAGGCCCATAGCCCTCGGCCCATGCGCCTGCAAATAATCGGCTCCTGGTGGCCGACGACCGGGAACTCCTGGAACGGATCCGGGCGCTCACCGCGGCGGTGGCCGAAGGTCAGGTACTTCCTCGCGACGAGGTGGAACCAACTGTGACCGACGGCTATGCCCGGGCGCTCGAGCTCGATGCGGAATGTCTTCGCATCGAGCGCCGCATCGACGAATTGACCCATGACACGGTCGTGGTCGGCTACGAGATGCCGCGGGGGGAGCTCGGAGCCCTGCTCGAGCGCTTGCAAGAGGCGACGCGTCAGAGCACCGAGCTCCGGGAGCTGCTCGGCCCGCTGCGCAAGGTCGTCGGCAAGGCCGCCTGAATCGAAGAAAGTCCGGCTCGCGCTGCGCGCGCGCCATGACGACTTTCTTCGAGATTGATCTCAGACCCGGCGTGGGTGTGCGGAGTCGGGCGAAGCCCGCCTCCGCGGCGGCCTATGGTCGTCGCAGGATTCTCGCTCAGACGATGCCGGAGCGGACGGCGTAGACCGCCGCCTGGATGCGGTTTTCGATCTGGAGCTTCATCAGGATGTTCGAGATGTGGTTCTTGACCGTCTTCGGGCTGATGTGCAGCGCGGCCGCGATCTGGGAGTTGTCCTTGCCGTTCGCGATCAGGCGGAGGACTTCGAGCTCGCGGTCGGACAGCTCGGCACGGATCGTCTCGGCGCCCTGGTCGAGCGTGACGGCGCGCATCCGCTGAAGCACCTTCGCGGCGATCGGGGGTGAGATCAGCGACTCGCCCACGGCCGCCGACGTGATGCCGCGGATCAGCTCCTGGATCGACGAGTCCTTGACGAGGTAGCCGCAGGCGCCGGCGACGATCGCGTCCATCACGTCCTCGTCCTGGTCCGAGATGGTCAGGACGACGACGCGCGTCAGCGGCGCGAACGACGTGATCTCGCGCGTTGCCTCGACACCTGTCATCCCGGGCATGTTCAGGTCCATCACGACCACGTCGGGAGCGGCCTCGCGCACGGAGCGCACGGCATCCTGGCCGTTGGCCGCCTCGCCGACCACCTGGACGCCCTGTTCCTCGAGCAGGTTCCGGAGCCCGGTCCGGAACAGGTCGTGGTCGTCGACGAGCAGCACGCGCAGGCCGTCACCGTCTTTCTTGGCCTTCGGCTTGGCCGCTTGAGTCATACGCCAATGCCCCCTGGTCGTCTCCGCTCGAGTCAGTGCAGCGTCACGGTAACTGTTCTGCTGCCCCAGGCGAGCGCCTCGGCCTCCGTCGGGAACCAGAGGTCGATGTGCGCGCCCGAGACCGCGCCGCCCGTATCGGCCGCGACGCCCTCGCCGTAGCCGGGAATCGCCATCTTCGTGCCGAGGGCGATGACGCCCGGGTCGACCGCGACCACGCCGTACCCGACCGGAACTCCCGTCGCCGTGTGGCCGGTCAGCGAGTACCCCGTCGCGAGCACCGTCAGTGTGCGGCCGCTCTGCCCGGCGCTGGGCGAGGCCGCGAGCTCGCGGGCCTGCGACTCGAGCGTGGAGATCCGCGACGAGTTCGCGCTTCGCTCGGCGTGCAGCGAGGCCAGGGTGGCGGCCTGCTCCCGCTGAGTCGCCGCGAGCGCAACGACGGTTGCGGCCGTTGCAGCCTCGGTCTCCTGCGCTCGGGCTTCGTCGGCGGCAAGGCGCTGAGTGACGACGGTCAGGTGGGCGCGCGCCGCCTTCGCGGCGTCGATCACGTCGCGGTCGAGGCCCGCGATCCGGTGCAGGTTGTCGATCCTGCTGATCGCGTCGTCGACGGAGGTCGCGCCCACGAGCACCGACATCGGGTCGGCGGGGCCCTGTTCGTAGAGCAGCCGCAGGCGGTCGGCCAGCCGTCGCTGCGAGACCTCGAGCGTGTGCCGCGCGAGGCGCAGGCTCTGCTCCGCCTCAGCGTGTTGCGCCGAGATCGCTTCTCGCCTGGCCCTCAACCGCACGAGCGCGGCCCTGGTCTGGTCGAGGCGCGTCGAAAGCGTCACCGAGCTGAGCCAAGTCGCACGCGACTTGCCCGCTAGCGCGGAGTTCTCGCTACGCAGCTCCTGAGCCCGCTCCTGGAGCCGCGACGGCGACCCGGCGCCGATCGCAGCGGGCAGTTGCAACGCGGCCAGAGCGACCACAGACGCGGCTACGAGCGCAGCCCGCAACCCCCTACCTGGCTCTCCCACGGCGGGGAACGTAACACCTCTCGGCCCTCGCCCGTCGGGGCCGACCTCGTCGCAGACGGCACGTTGTTCGCGGTTTGCGGTCATCCGAAAGGGTTGTTAAGGTGCCGTGCTCGTGACGTACCGGCCCCCTTCCGGTGCGCCCGTCGTGGCCGGGACACACGCGTCCTTCGGCCTTTTTGTGCGGCAGGCGCTGATGCTCTTCATCGGCCTCGCGGCAGCCCTCGTGGCTGCCTCGCCGTCGTTTGCTGCGCCTGGGCCGGTCTCTGCGAAACAGGCCGAGGCCCGCAGCGTCCTGGCTCAGATCCAGGGTCTCGACTCGAACCTCGAGCTGGCCATCGAGTCGTACAACCTCGCCAACGACAAGCTCGCCGGGATCGAGAGCGACCTCCGTACGAACAAGACCGAGCTCAAGCTCGCGAAGGCGAATCTCAAGCACGCGCAGCGGCAGCTGGACGCGCATCTCGTTGCGATGTACACGTCCGGTAACCAGGACGCAGGGCTCGAGGTACTGCTCGGCGCTACCTCGATGGACGACCTGATCTCGAGGATCGACACGGTCGACCGCGTCTCGAATCAGAGCGCCGACGTCCTCAAGCAGGTGAAGGTCTTCCGCGCGAAGGTGAAGCAGGAGCGCGCGCGGCTCCAGAACGCGCATGTGCAGCAGGCCAAGCTCGTGGCCGAGCGCTCGGCGGAGAAGGCCTCGATCCAGGGCCAGCTCGCCTCGCGGCAGCAGCTCCTGTCCTCGATCAAGAGCGAGATCACGCAGATGCAGGCCGCGGAGCAGGCCCGGCAGGCCCAGCTAGCGGCGCAGGCCCGCGCCCGGCTGGCTTCGACGGGGGCGACGGTTCTGAACGCGAGCGCGGGAGCCGTCACCTCACCGCAGCCCGCGCCGGTTTACGCGCCGCCTCCTTCCAAGTACGGCGGCGTCGTCGGGATCGCGATGCAGTACCTCGGAACGCCGTACGTCTACGGCGGAGCGAGCCCCGGCGGCTTCGACTGCTCCGGCCTGGTGATGTACGTCTTCAACCAGATCGGCGTGTCGCTCCCGCACAACGCGGCCGCGCAGTACGGCTATGGAATGCCGGTCTCGCGCGACCAGCTGCAAGCCGGTGACCTCGTCTTCTTCAATGGGCTCGGCCACGTGGGGATCTACATCGGCGGCGGCCAGTTCATCCACGCGCCGCACACCGGAGACGTCGTCAAGATCTCGAGCCTGAGCGGCTGGTACTCGTCCACGTACGTGGGCGCCCGCCGCCTCTAGTCGTAGAGCTCGTTCAGTTCCGTGGCGAAGTGCTCTTCGCAGATGCGACGCTTCAACTTGAGCGTTGGCGTGACCTCGTTCTGCTCGGGTGAGAAGTCGCGCGGGAGGATCGTGTAGCGCCGGATCTGCTCGTGGTGCGCGAGGTCGCCGTTCATGCTCTCCACGGCCTGCTCGATGAGCGCGCTTGCATCGTTCCCGCCGCCGAGCTTCTTCACCTCGTCGTCGTCGAGCGTGATCAGCGCCACGAGGTACGGCCGCCGGTCGCCGACGACGAGCGCCTGCGAGACCCACGGGACGGTCTTCAGCAGGTTCTCGAGGTTCTGGGGCGCGACGTTCTTCCCGCCGGCGGTCACGATCAGGTCCTTCTTGCGATCCGTGACGGTGAGGAAGCCGTCCTCGTCGAGCGTGCCGACGTCTCCGGTGTGGAGCCAACCGTCTCCCGGGAGCGCGGTGCGCGTCGCCTCCTCGTCGTTGAAGTAGCCAGCGAACACGGTCGGCCCCGCGATCAGGATCTCGCCGTCGTCGGCGATCTTGAGCTCGATGCCGGGGATCGCAGGCCCGACGGTGCCGAACTTGAAGTGCGTGGGCAGGTTGACGGTCGCGGCGCTCGTCTCCTCGGTCTGGCCGTAGCCCTCGAGGACGAGGACGTCGAGCACGTGGAAGAACTCCGCGATCTCCTTCGCGAGCGGCGCCCCGCCCGAGATCGCTGCCCGCAGGCGTCCCCCGAGCCGCTCCTTCACCTTCGAGTAGACGAGCCGGTCGGCCAGGCGGTGCTTGAACGCGACGCCGCCCGGGATCGGCTCGCGCCGCTGACGAAGGTCGCTCACCTCCTGTCCGACTCCGAGCGCCCAGTCGACCAGACGGCGCTTGACGCCCGTGGCGGACACGAAGTTGGCGGCCACCGCGGTGTGCACCTTCTCCAGGACGCGCGGCACCGTCGGGAGGATGGTTGGCCGAACCTGCGGCATGGCGTCGCCGATCCGGCGCGGGTCGGACAGGAGCGCGATCGTGAATCCCATGTGCGCTCCGAGCAGGTGCATCAGCCGCCCAAAGTTGTGGGCGAGCGGCAGGTAGAGGAGCATCACGTCGGTCGGGAGGAAGAAGTCCTCGATGTCGTCGATCGTCCTGACCATGTCGTAGTAGTTGCGGTTGAGGATCATGCAGCCCTTCGGCGGCCCGGTCGTCCCCGACGTGTAGATGAGCGTGAAGAGGTCGTCGTCGCCGATCTGCTCGCGGGCCCGCTCGACCGCGCCCGGGCTCCTCTCGGCGTGCTCGCGACCCTGCGCGCGCAGGTCGTCGAGGCGTTCGCGCTCGAGGACGTGCTCGAGCTCGACGCCGTCGATCTTCTCGCGCAGCTCGGCGTCGACGAGGCAGCCGACCGCATTCGCGTGCTCGAGGACGTATGCGCACTCGGCCGGCGTGTTCGACGGGTAGATCGGAGCCGCGACCGCGCCGATGTGAGCGAGCGCAAAGTCGAAGAGCAACCATTCCAGGCGGTTGCGCGCGAGGATGCCGAACGCGTCTCCCTTCTGGATGCCGATCGCGAGCAGCCCGTGTGCGAGCTCCTGCACGGTTCGGTCGGCTTCGTCCCACGAGACCTCCCGCCAGCCGTCCTCATCCTCGACGAGGTAGGCGGGGTTCTGGCGCTTCTCGGCGATTGCCTCGTGCCAGAGCGACCAGATCGTGCGCATCTCGCTTGATCTTACGGGGGAGGAAAAGGACGTTCCAAGTACAATTCGATCTCTCCATGCGGACGATCTGGAACGGATCCATCAGCTTCGGCCTGGTCAACATCCCGGTCGGGCTCGCGCTGGCCACGAAGCCGGCCGCGCGCCAGTCCGACGTGTCCTTCCGCACGCTGCACCGCGAATGCCTGACGCCGATCAAACAGAAGCGCTGGTGCCCGACGCACGAGCGCGAGGTCGAGCGCGACGAGCTGGTCAAGGGCTGGGAGGTATCGAAAGGCGAGTTCGTCGTCGTCGAGGACGCGGATCTCGAGGCGATCATGGAGATCGACGACTCGAAGGCGATCGCGATCACGCGCTTCGTGGACGCGTCCGAGGTCGACCCGGTCTACTTCGACCGGACCTACTACCTGGCTCCTCCTCGCGAGACAGCTGCTCAGCGCCCGTACGTCCTGCTGCTGCGCGCGATGCAGGAGACGGGCAAGGCCGCCCTCGGCCGCTTCGTGCGCCAGGGCTCGGAGCACCTGTGCCTGATCCGCCCGAAGGGCGACGCGCTCGCGCTGGAGACGATGTTCCTCGCCGAGGACGTGAACTCGCAGGCCGAGATCGAGGAGGCGGTGAGCGAAAGCACCGTCAAGGAACCGGAGCTCGATCTCGCGCGCCAGGTGATCGACAGCCTCGTCGGCGAGTTCGACCCGGCGGAGCTGACGAGCGAGTACCGCCAGAACCTGCGCCACATGCTCGAGGCCAAGCTCGACGGACAGGAGCTCAAGAAGCCCGAGCCGGTGGAGGAAGAGACGCCCGTCGTCGACCTCATGGAGGCGCTCAAGAAGAGCGTCGAGGAGGTTCGCGAGACGAAGCCGGCTCGCAAGAGAGCCGCTTCGAAGAGCGGCTCCCGGAAGCGCGTGGCTGCTCGAAAGAGCGCCTAGGCGACTGAACTACGAGGCGAGGGCCTGCGGCGGCGCCTGCGAGCCCATCGCCGCGAGCTGTGCCTGGAAGAGGGTCTTGTCGATCTTGCCGTGGTAGATCGGCACGCCTTCCTGCATGCAGACGCGGATCACCTCCTGGCGTTCGATCCCAATCTCCTTCGAGAGCTCCTCGGGCGTCAGGTGGTTCGCCATGCCACTCCTCCTTTAGCGTGGGCGTCAAGTCCGGGCACTAAAAAACCCGACCGCTTTCGGGCGCGGGTCGGGCTCTGGTGTCCTCTGGATATGTCACGCGGAGCTCAGACACCCCGCGCGTCGGAAACAATCACGTCTCAAACTGTACCCCGGCCCCCCGACGGTGGCAATGGACAACTAGACCGGGTTGGGCAGGTCGATGAACTCCCACTCGAGCTCGAACTGCTCCGCCAGACGCTCGGCGAGAGCCTGGATGCCGATGCGCTCCGTCGCGTAGTGCCCGCCCGCGACGAAGTGGATCCCGAGCTCGCGCGCGGTGTGCAGGGTCGGCTCCGCAGGTTCGCCGGTCAGGAACAGTTCGTAGCCCTCGCGGGCGGCGTCGGCCAGGTAGCGCGCCGCTCCGCCCGTGATCACGGCGGCGCGCTCGATCCGCTCCGGACCGTGCGCGAAGACGACCGGGTCGCTTCCAAGCCGCTCGCGGACGCGCGCCGTGAACTCGCCGACGGAGACGGGCTCCGTCAATGGGCCGCCGAAGCCGATCCCGGCGAACCGCTCCGAGGGCTCGATGCCCAGCTCACGCGCGAGCAGGGCGTTGTTTCCGACCTCGGGGTGAGCGTCGAGCGCGAGGTGGTACGCCGCCAGCGTGATCTCGGCGTCGAGCAGCGTCTTCAGCCGGCGACGCATGGCGTCGTCGATCACGCGCGGATCGCGGTCCCAGAGGATCCCGTGGTGGACCAGGAGCATCTGTGCGCCCGCGGACGCCGTGCACTCGAAGAGCTCGAGCGAGGAAGAGACCCCGCACGCGATCCGGTCGACGTCACCGGCGCCGGCGACCTGCATGCCCATCGGCCCGTAGTCCGGGTAGGCGTCGAGGTCGAGCAACTCGCTCGCGAAGGCGAGGATCGCGTCCCGATCGGCCACCAGGAGCGGATTCTAGGAGGGCTTGACGCGACATTGCCCGTCGCCGGGGTGCGATGGTCGTTCCGAGGCCGCTGACGCAGGGAGCTCCGATAATCGCCATTACCGGGCGACTGATGACCAGGGCTCGGGGCGAGCAGCGCGGCCCGGCGGCTCAGCCATGTTGCGTCAAGCTCTCCCTAGGCTGGTGTGGGCGCTTCGAACGGGATGTCCGCGGCCTCCTCCTTTCCGCGCGACGATAGGAACTCGACCCGGTTCGCGACCACCTCGACCGCGTTCCGCTTGTTGCCGTCGGAGTCTTCCCACGAGCTGCTGCGCAGGCGCCCGTCGACGCCGACCTTGCGTCCCTTCGCCAGGTACTGCGCGCAGAGCTCCGCCTGCTTGTTCCAGGTCGATATGCGTACGAAGTCGGCCTCGTCCTTTCCGGGTCGGTCGACCGCGAGCAGGAAGGTCGCGACCTGCAGGTCCTGGCCGACGTCGCGGAGCTCGACGTCTGTTGCGAGATTCCCGATCAGCGTGACGACGTTCACGCCTGCACCTCCTCTGTTGACTGAGAAGGCAACGCTAGCGGGAAAAATGTGGCGGCACTGTGCCGAACACGTGCCGCCTTTAAATCGGGGTGCCCAGATTTGAACTGGGGACCTCTCCGACCCGAACGGAGCGCGCTACCAGGCTGCGCCACACCCCGAGAGGTCACAGGTTAGCGACGACTGCCCTCGGCTGTGGTGGGCGGGCGGAGCCGGGCTTCGCCCGGCGGGAGCCCAGGAGCCGTTCGACGCTGGGTACTGAAAGGAGGGGGCAAACGGGGGAACCATGGGTTCACCCGTTCTTCTCTCCGACCCGAACGGAGCGCGCTACCAGGCTGCGCCACACCCCGAGAGGTCACAGGTTAGCTCAGATGCGCGAGGTATCCTCACGGCCGTGGCCGACCGAATCAGGATCGCCTGCGTGCAGTTGACGAGTGGCCGCGACAAGGCCGCGAACCTCGAGAAGACGGAGCAGCTCGTGGCGCGAGCGGCCTCCACGGGAGCCGACGTCGTGGCGCTTCCGGAGAAGTGGAACGTCATCGGCCCGCCCGACGTGCTCCACGGCACGGCCGAGACGATCGAGGACGGCGAGTCGGTCGCCGCGATGCGGAACTGGGCCCGGACGCACGGCATGACGCTGATCGGCGGCTCGATCACAGAGCGGCGCGAGGGGCGCGAGAAGCTTTCCAACACCTGCCTCGTCTTCGACGCCGAGGGCGAGCTCGCGTCCGTCTACCGGAAGATCCACCTCTTCGACGTCGAGGTCGGCGGGCTGACGTATCGGGAGTCCGAGGCCGAGGAGCACGGCGACGAGCCCGTCGTGACCGAGGTCGAGGGCTGGCCGGTCGGGCTGACGATCTGCTACGACCTCCGCTTTCCGGAGCTGTATCGCGTGCTCGCGCTGGAAGGGGCGCTGCTCGCGACCGTGCCGGCGCACTTCACGCTCTTCACCGGCAAGGACCACTGGCACATGCTCCTGCGCGCGCGGGCCGTGGAGAACGGCTTCTACGTCGCCGCCCCCGCCCAGGTGGGCGAGACGGGCATCGGGCGCCCCAGCTACGGGCGCTCGCTGATCGTCGATCCGTGGGGGACGGTGCTCGCGCAGGCTCCGGACGAGGAGACGGTGATCTCTGCCGAGCTCGACCGCGCCTGGCTCGAAGAGGTGCGGCGGCGGCTGCCGTCCCTGTCCCAGCGGCGCCCGGAGGCGTACCGCTGGCCGGCCCCGGCCTAGACGCGTCCTGGCAGGAGCGCCTCCCAGCGCTCGTCGCCGAATGCGCGGCGCAGTGGGAGCTGGAGCTCGAGGAGCCGTTCGCGGGCGGGTTCGTCTCCCACGTCGTGCCGACCGGCGACGTCGTCCTCAAGATCCAGTGGCCGCATCGCGAGAGCGAGCACGAGGCGGACGCGCTCGAGCTCTGGCAGGGCGACGGCGCGGTTCGGCTGCTGGCCCGCGACGACGAGCGCCACGCCCTCCTGCTCGAGCGCTGCCGCCCGGGAACGCCGGTCGGAGAGCGCGCCCTCGACGTTCTCATCGATCTCCTGCCGCGCCTCTGGAGGCCGGCCGGTGCGCCGTTCACCTCGCTGGCGGACGAGGCCGCCTGGTGGGCGAGCACGATCCGCGGTGAGTGGGAGGAAGCCGGGAGGCCGTTCGAGGAGAGGCTCGTCGACGCCGCGATCTCGACGCTGGAGGAGCTGGCCGCGACCCAGGGTGAGCAGGTGCTGCTGCATCAGGACCTTCATCCGGAAAACGTGCTCGCCGCGGAGCGGGAGCCGTGGCTCGTGATCGATCCGAAGCCGCTCGTGGGCGAGCGCGAGTTCGCGGTCGCGCCGATCGTCCGGGCGCGCGAGCTCGGCCACAGCAAGGAGGCCGTCGTCGGGCGGCTCAACCGGCTGACCGGGGAGCTGGGGCTCGATCGCGAGCGCGCGCTGGGCTGGACGCTGGGTCAGACGATCGCCTGGAGCTTCGACGGCGACTTCCACGCGAGGCACGCCGAGATCGCCCGCTGGCTGCTAGAAGCCGCGGCATGACACTGCGGGCCGTCCTCTTCGACGTCGACTTCACGCTCGTCAAGCCCGGGCCGGATCTCGGGCCTGAGGGCTACCAGGTACTTGGCCGCCGCTTCGGGCTCGAGCTCGATCCGAGTCGGTACGCGGAGGCGCGTGCGGCTGCCGTGGAGGCTGTCGAACGGCATCCGGAGCTCGATCACGACGAGGAGGTCTGGGTGCTCTTCACGGAGCGGATCATCCGCGGGATGGGCGGCGACTCGGAGCGCGCGTACGAGTGCGCAGTGGAGATGACCCGCGCCTGGGAGCACGCCGAGAACTTCGAGCTCTACGAGGACACGCTGCCCGTGCTGGTGGCGCTTCGGGATCACGGGCTCAGGATCGCGCTCGTCTCGAACACGGGGCGTGATCTGGCCGCGTTCGTCGCTCACCATGCGCTGGACGTGGATGCGGCGGTCGGGTCGGGAGCGCACGGGAAGACGAAGCCGCACCCGGCGATCTTCCTGTCCGCGCTCGGCGAGCTGGGCGTTCGCGCCGAGGACGCCGCGATGGTCGGTGACTCGCCGGAGGACGACATCGCGGGCGCCCGCGCGCTCGGGATGCGAGCGTTCCTCGTCGATCGTGAGGGCCGTTTTCCGGAGGCGGTGGGCCGGTTGCCGGATCTCTTCGCGTTGCCGGCGGCGCTCGGCCTGGCGGCAGACTCGCTGCCCGCGGGCGAGTAGGCGAAGCCGTGCAGGCATGCTCGGCCTCTTCCAAAGGGCGAGCCGGCGGTGTACAAAGACGCTACCCGTGTCGCGGTCGATCCGATTCGCCGTTCCAACCGCTGTCGCGGCTCTCCTCCTGTGCCAGGGCGCTCAGGCGACGCCGAACGGCTCCAGGATCGCGTTCACGAGCACAAAAGGCGGCTGGGCGGCCCACACGATCGGAGTCGACGGCCTCGGGGACCAGCGCTTGACCAACACACCGGGCGCGGCGTTCGAGGGCGACGCCGACTGGTCGCCGGACGGGACGCGGCTCGCGTACGTGTGCGGGAACTTCGAGCTCTGCGTCATGAACGCCGACGGGTCGGGGCAGGCGAAGCTCACTCCGGCGACGACGTCGTGGCCGGCGGCGTTCAACTTCGAGGTCGACCCCGCGTGGTCGCCCGACGGCGCACGGATTGCGTTCGCGAGCAACAGCGGCCTGACCCGCTACGACATCTTCGTGGCGAGCGCAGACGGAAGCTCGGTGGCCAGGCTCGGCGGCACCGCGGCCGACGACAGCCAGCCCTCGTGGTCGCCGGACGGCGGCCAGATCGCCTTCACCAGCCAGGCGACCGGGGACGGCGATCTCTACGTCATGAACGCCGACGGCAGCAACGTGCGGCGGCTGACCAAGAGGAAGGAGAGGGACGGCAATCCGGACTGGTCGCCGGACGGGACGCAAATCGTCTTCGAGCTTCACCAGAACGGCCAGACCGACCTGGGCGTCGTACGACCTGACGGAACCGGGCTCCGTCGGCTCACGAAGACGTCGTCGCAGGAGGTCGATCCGGCGTGGTCCCCGGACGGCACGCGACTCGCATTCGCGTCCGACTCGAGCGGCAACTGGGACGTCTTCCTGCGAGTGCCCGGAGGCCGGGCGCGGCTCACGGGCGGCCTCACCGGGGAGCTCGCACCGAGCTGGCAGCCGGCTCCTGCCGGCGGACCGTACCCAGCGAGGCCCGTCGTCACGCCGCCCACGGCGCCGACCGACGATGCCCGGGTCGTCGCCGAGTTCACGCGCTGGGACACCCAGATCCTCGGCGAGTCGGCCGGTATCTATGGATCGACCTTCGCCGGCGTGAAGGCGAGCGCGATGGCCTGCCGCAAGGACGCGACGCGGGCGAAGAAGGCGCTGACCGCGCTCCACCCGGTGACGGCGCGCGGCAAGAAGGTCAAGAGCCGCGCGCTGAAGTCGTTCGCCGTGGCACACGACTTCGGCTTGCACATCGAGGCGGCGCTGACCCTCATTCGGCACGGCAAGAAACAGCAGGCGACGGTCATGGTCTTCCTCGCGACCATCGAGCGCCTGGCCTGGGACCAGAGCGCCGCGTCGGTCTACCTGCTCACCCGCCTGCCGCGGGACTAGCCGCAGGCTCTGAGGGTCAGGACGTCCGCGCGGCGAGGACCGGCGCCCAGGACGTGATCGGCGACACCTCCCCGTCCCGGCCGTTCAGCGACCTATAGCCCAGCGCGTGCTCGGCCTGCATCATCTTGTGCACCTGCGTCGTGCCCTCGTAGATGATCGGGGCCCGCGCGTTGCGGAAGTAGCGCTCGATCCCGTACTCCGCCGAGTAGCCGTAGGCGCCGTGCACCTGGATCGCGAGATGCGCCGCGCGGAAGGCCGACTCCGTTGCGTGCCACTTCGCGAGTGAGGTCTCCCGCGTGTTCCGCCTGCCCTCGTTCTTGAGCCACGCCGCCTGCATGACGAGCAGCTTCGACGTCTCGTAGCCGAGCACCATCTCGGCGATCATGTCCTGCACGAACTGGTACTCGCCGATCGGCTTGCCGAAGGTCTGCCGCTCGCGCGCGTACTCGACCGATCGCTCGAGGCAGGCGCGGATCACGCCGCATGCGCCCGCAGCGACCGTGAAGCGGCCCTGGTCGAGCCCGTACATCGCGATCTCGAAGCCCTGGCCCTCCTCGCCGACGAGGTTCTCGGCGGGCACCTCGACGTTCTCGAAGAACAGCTCGCCCGTCGAGCCGGCCCAGACGCCGAGCTTGTGCTCGGTGTCCGTCGACGTGAACCCGGGCATGCTCTTCTCGAGCAGGAAGGCCGAGATCCCCTTGTGCTTCGCGGACGGGTCCGTCTTGGCGAAGACGAGCGCGTGGTCGGCGACGGTCGCGTACGAGATCCAGTTCTTCGAGCCGTTGAGGACGTAGGCGTCGCCTTCGCGGCGCGCCGTCGACTTCATCGCGGCGACGTCCGAGCCCGCGGCGGGCTCGGTCAGCCCGAAGCACGCCAGCTTCTCGCCGCGGGCCTGTGGCGCGAGCCAGCGCTGCTTCTGCTCCTCGCTTCCGTAGCGCAGGAGCGCGAGCGAGTTCAGTCCCACGTGGACCGAGATCAGCGTGCGGAACGCGGCCTCGCCGCGCTCGATCTCCTCGCACGACAGCGCCTCCGCCACGAAGTCGAGCCCGGCGCCGCCGTACTCCTCGGGGATCACGATCCCGAGCAGGCCCAACTCGGCCATGCCCTCGATCACCTCGAGGTCGAGGTGGTGGTTGATGTCGTTCTCGATCGCGTTCGGCAGCACGCGCTCGTCCACGAAGTCGCGAACGGTCTGCTGGATCAGGCGCTGCTCGTCTGTGAGCTCGAAGTCCATTCGCGTGAGTTTATGCATCGAGCGGATACCATCGACACGCAGGCCGAACAACGATGGCGATCGCCGAAGAGTCCACTGCAAGCGGGATCTCGTTCGCCCTGACCGACGAGCAGAGCGACCTGCGCGCGCTGGCGCACGAGTTCGCCGCCAAGGAGATCCGCCCGGTCGCCGCCGGGTACGACGAGCACCAGACGCACCCGGCCGACGTGATCGCGAAGGCGCACGAGCTCGGCCTGATGAACGTCCACATCCCGCAGGAGCTCGGCGGGCCGGGCCTGTCGGTCTTCGACGGGATCCTGATCGGCGAGGAGCTCTCCTGGGGCTGCTCCGGGATCGCGGTCTCGCTCGTCGCCAACACGCTCGGATCGGCGCCGGTCCTGCTCGCAGGCACCGACGAGCAGAAGCAGACGTGGCTGCCTCCGCTGCTCGAAGAGCCGCTCCTGTGCTCGTTCGCGCTCACCGAGCCCAACGCCGGCTCCGACGTGTCCGGCATCCAGACGACCGCCGAGCGGCACGGCGACGAGTACGTGCTCAACGGCTCCAAGATGTTCATCTCGAACGCGGGGCACGCGGCCTGGATCGTCGTCTTCGCCTCGACCGACAGGAGCAAGGCGCAGCGCGGGCTCTCTGCGTTCGTCGTCCCGGCCGAGACCGAGGGCGTGATCGTCGAGAAGCACCTCGACAAGATGGGCCAGCGCGCGACCGACACGTCCGCGCTCGCGCTCCAGGACGTGAAGGTGCCGGCGGCGAACCGGCTCGGCGAGGAGGGCGACGGCTTCAAGATCGCGATGCAGACGCTCGACCACACGCGGCCGGGCACCGCGATCGGGGCGGTCGGAGTCGCGCGGGCGGCCTACGAGCTGTCCGTCGAGTACTCGCGCGAACGCGTCCAGTTCGGACAGCCGATCGCGATGAACCAGGGCGTGAACTTCCTGATCGCGGACATGGCCGCCGAGATCGAGGCCGCGCGGCTGCTCACCTGGCAGGCGGCCTGGCTGCTCGACCAGGGCAAGCGCGCCACGCTCCAGTCATCGTTCGCGAAGCGGTTCGCCTCGGACACGGCCATGAAGGTCACGACCGACGCGGTGCAGATCTTCGGCGGCTACGGGTACATGAAGGAGTACCCGGTGGAGAAGCTGATGCGCGACGCGAAGCTCTTCCAGATCTACGAGGGGACGTCGCAGATCCAGCGCCTCGTGATCGCCCGCGAAATCTTTTTCCCGAAGGACTAAGCCGAAGAAAGTCCGGCGCGCTGCGCGCGCCATGACGACTTTCTTCGGGTTGGCACTAGGACCAGGCCGGAGTGAGCGGACGCGGGCAAAGCCCGCATCCGCGGCGCGTGCGTTGTCGGTGGGAAAGACCCCTTCACGGAGACCCTTGAAGCGCGTCGGAACTCGCTCTCGATCCGACTGCCAAGGGCTATACACTTGTCGACTTGTCGGTTCGGGTAGCACACCTTCCCCGGGACCGCCGGCGTCGGCGTGCTCGGGTGCGGCTCCTATGGCAGTGGAGCCTCCTCCTGGCGTTCCTCGTCGTGCTCGGCGCGATCGTGCTCGGGCTCGCGTTCGCCGGCTCGCCTGAGCGGCTGCCCGCCGGCACGCAGATCGCGGGCGTGAACGTCTCGGGCCTGACCGCGGGACAGGCGCGGTCGCAGCTCGAACAGCGGTCACGCGCGCTCGCGAACGTCCCGGTCGTCTTCACCGCCGCCGGCAAGCGCTGGCGCGTGAAGCCGAGCAAGGTCGTGCTCGACGTCGACTGGCGCGCCGCGGTCGAGGCGGCTCAGCGTCAGGGCGAGGGGTTCGGGCCGCTCCGCGGACTCAAGCGCCTCGGCGTTCGCGTCTTCGGGGGCGAGGTCGCCCCGACGAGCCGCGTCTACCAGTCGGTCGTCGACGCCTACATGGGCAGGTTCGCGCGCGGGGTCGACGAGGCGAGTATCGAGCCGTCGCTCGTGCTGCGCGGCTCGGTGCCGGAGATCGTTCCCGGGCGGAACGGGCGCCTGCTCGATCGGGCCGCCGCCGAGAAGGTCTTCGTCCAGTCGCTCACGGCTCTCTCCCGCCAACCGGTTCCGGTTCCCCTCAAGATCGACCGCGCGCAGCTGTCGACGCGCGATCTTGTTGGGGCGAAGGTGAAGGCCGAGGCGGCGCTGTCGGCTCCCGTGGACGTCGCGTACGGGCCGGGCGGCTGGCATCTCAGCGTCAGGAAGATCTCCCGCATTCTCGAGCTGCCGAGCAACGGGGACACGGAGCTGAGACTCGCCGGGCCGCGGTCCGACCGCTTCTTCGCCAACCTCAAGAAGCGGATCGGGCACGCGCCGAAGGACGCGACGTTCGCGATCGGCGCGCGCAACGTGGTCCGTCTCGTCCCCGCGCAGCCGGGGCGCACCTTGGACATGGAGGCGACGACCCGCAACCTGATGGCCGCGCTCCTGTCCCCGACGAGCCGCAAGGCCGACCTCGCGGTGATCACGGCGGCTCCCGAGCGGACGACCTCTGACGCGCGCGCGATGGGCATCACCGGCCTCGTCGGCGCTTACGAGACGTTCTACGGCGGCATCCCGAACCGGATCCACAACGTCCAGTTGGTCGCGCACCTGATCGACAACCACTTCATCGCGCCGAACGAGGAGTTCTCGTTCAACGGGACCACGGGCGACCGCTCGGAGGCGAAGGGCTTCCTCGAGGCGCCGGTGATCATCAACGGCGAGCTGAAGACCGGTCTCGGCGGAGGCGTCTGCCAGGTCTCGACGACGACGTTCAACGCGGCGTACGAAGCGGGGCTGCCGATCACCGACAGGACGAATCACGCGCTCTACATCAGCCACTACCCGCAGGGCCGCGACGCGACCGTCAACTACCCGGACACCGACCTCAAGTTCGTCAACGACACGGGGCACTGGCTCTGGCTGCGGACGTTCGTCAGCTCGTCGTCGCTGACGGTCGCGCTCTACGGGACGCCGCAGCACCGCCAGGTGCAGAGCGAGGTCATGCCCCTCGTCGTCACCGGGCAGCCGCCGGTGAAGCGGGTGCCCGACCCGAACCTGACCGTCGGCACGACCGTGCTCGACCAGTCGGGGTCGCCGTCGCGCTCGACGAGCGTCCGGCGGAAGGTCTTCAGCTCCAGCGGGAAGCTTCTGTACGACCACACGTGGTACTCGACCTACTCGGCCGAGCCGCGCGTGATCCGTTACGGGACGAAGCCGCTGCCCGAGCCGCCGCCTCCGCCGCCGCCCGAGAAGAAGAAGGGGACGCCGCCCCCGCCGCCTCCCCCGCCGCAATCTCCGCCGCCCGCGGCCCCGATCGGCTAGGCCTGGGCCTCGGCCGCGGCGATCGCCTCGGCGAGCCAGGCGGGCACCCGAGTCGGCCGGTGGTCCCCGACGGAGACGCACGCGTGGGTCGTCCAGCCGTCCGCGACCTGGGCGCCGTCCAGCTCGACCGAGTAGTCGAAGCGGAACCTCGCACCGCGCACGTCGCCGCAACGGGCGCGGATCGTGAGCCGGTCGTCGAAGCGCGCCGCGTCCGTGTAGCGGGCGTAGGCCTCGAGCGTAAGGGCGTCCACGCCTTCCTCGCGAAGGCCCGCGTAGCCGTCCCGGAACCGCCGCAGGTACTCGATCCTCGTTACCTCGAACCAGACGAGGTAGGCGGCGTGGTGCGCCACGCCCTGGGCGTCGGTCTCCGCGAAGCGGACGGTCACCTCGTTCGCGAACCTGAAGTCCACCGGCCGTAGCATCGCAGTGACCGCGAGGTGGCGACGCTTCTCGGTTGACGTGGGGAGCGCGGGGGTATACACCCGTCGTCGGGAGAAAGCCCTCAAGTGGGGGAGAGAAGGGAGGAAGGCATGAAGAAGGCCCTTGCGGGAGGACTCGCGGTGATCGCGGTCCTTCTCATCGGCACGTTTGCAGGAGCCGCACGTGCGACCGAAGGAGGGAACTTCGACTGCAGCGAGGCGTGGTCGCTCTGTGCCGAGCCGGAGAGCTCGATCGGCTACAACGGCGCCTACACCGGCCACGACGAGCCGTCGCTGCTCTTCTACTCGTCGCAGGCAGGCTCCGGGAACTCGAGCATGTACCAGATGACGGTTCCCCAGGAATCACGTGTCATGCCGAATCAGGCAGGCACGGGCGGCACCTGGAACTTCCAGCTGCATCCCGCGTTCTGGTTCGGGATGGCGCTCTGCGACAACCAGTCGGCGCCGGAGTACACGCACGCGCCGTGCGTCGCCGACAGCGACACGAACATCGCAGACGGGAGCGACCCCAACGCGGCCGACTACATCGGCAAGCACACTGGGACGGCGTTCCTCGAGCTCCAGTTCTACCCGCCCGGCTGGGCGCCCTGGCCTCCCGGGGTCAGTTGCGACGCGACCAAGTGGTGCGCCGCGATGGCGATCTTCAGCCTGAACAACGACTACAACCACGCAATCCCGAACAACGCGGATTGCCTGAACACGGTCGGGATCGAGCCTGCGAACTTCGCGTTCGTCACGCTCTCGGGGACGCCGCACGCGCCGCCGAGCCCGCTCGAGGCGACCAACGACACGTTCACGCCGCACTCGTCGTCCGATCTGTTCATGAACGCGGGCGACAAGCTGGTCATCGACATCCACGACAGCACCGCCGGTCTCGTCACGGTCATCAACGACCGGACGACCGGCCAGATGGGATCGATGACGGCCAGCGAAGCGAACGGCTTCGCGCAGATCAACTTCGATCCGGGCGCCGGCACGTGCACGCAGAGCCCGTACGGGTTCCATCCGATGTACTCGACGTCGAGTGAGCACACACGTGTTCCGTGGGCGGCGCACTCGTACAACGTGGCCGCTTCGGACGAGATCGGGCACTTCCAGTACTGCTCGACGATTCCCGTCGAGGGCGGCGATTGTGCCGACCCGACCGCTGACGGTGACGACTCGACGTGCTTCAGCCCGGCGTTCTCGCTCCTCGTGCAGGTCGGAGGCTGCATAGCGAGCAACACCGGCTTCGACGGAACGAGCTACCTGCCCGACTGGCCCGGCACCGGCCGGAACCACGGACAGGACACGAAGTACCACGCGGATCCGATCATGTTCACGAGCCCGGTCTTCAACGGGAGCCAGAACTACTCACGCGTGGCGTTCGAAGCCGACATGCCGCGAATCGAGGCGGCCGACTTCGGCGGGAACTGCAACCGGTCGACGGGGGAGAACTGCACCAACCCGCCGCCGGGCGCGCAGTTCTATCCGATCTACACGACCGGAAAGCACGGCCACGACTGCATCTGGCAGTTGGGCGGTACGAATCTCCCCGGCACGCAGAACACGTTCGGGGGCAACTCGACGACCGAGTTCGGGCCGCTCCTGCAGAGCGTCTACCCGGGCAACGGGTTCGTGCCTCTGTTCCGGTACAACAACTTCAGGCGGATCCTGGACAGCAACCCCTGTCCCGCCTGAGCGAAGAGAACGACTGATCGAGGGGCGTCCTCCGGGGCGCCCCTCTGCTTTTCGCGGCTGCGGCCGCTAGGCCGCGGCGCGACGTAACGGCCGCTCGTCGAGGACCTGCCGGCAGGACGAGCACATCTTGCGCTCGACCTCGTACGGGACCCCGCCGCGCTGACCCAGGACGTGGGTCGTGACCGTCTTGTGGCGATGTGCTTTCGTTGGTCTCATTCGTGACACTGCTTTCAGGCTAGAGAGGGCGTCGGGTGGTTCCTGCCTCTCACGTTCGAGACGAAACGTGCATCGGCTTGTTAGCCCGCAATCGTTAGGAGTTGGTGAAAGGGGTAAGGTGAAACGGATGGCCTCTGAGGCGAACAAGGATCTCCTGACCAGGCTGGCCGATCGAGGCGAGCAGGTCGTTGGGCGGATCACGGACCTCCCGGGCGCGAAGACGGTCATGGACACGACGGCGTCGCTCGGGAAGCGGCTCGACGAGGTGCAGAAGCGCCTCCGCAGCATCGATCCGCTCGAGAAGCGGCTCACGGCGCTCGAGAAGCGCGTCGACATGCTCGACGGCAAGGGCCCGACCGCGAAGCCGCCGGCGAAGAAGCGGACGACGTCCGCCCGCTCCACGACCCCCAAGCCCAAGGCTCAGCCCGAGAAGCCCGCACGCAACAAGCCGATGCGCCCGCCCGGGTCCACGCCGGCCTAGGGCACGCGCAGAAGCAGAGCCCGGGGAACGACCTCGAAGGTCGCCGGCGTCGTGCCCGGCTGCTCGCCGTCCAGCTCGACGGGAAGCGGGATCGGCGCTTCGATCGAGACCTTCGAGCCGCGCAGGAGCTCGGCCTTCGGGTGCGGCAGGTGCGTGCCGCGGTAGATCTTGGGGAGAGTGACGATGAGGTCGCGCTTCGTGACGTCGCCGATCAGGAGGACGTCGAAGAGGCCGTCGTCCGGTTCCGCCTCGGGCGTGATCTTCATGCCGCCGGCAAGAAACCGCCCGTTGGCGACGATCACGTCGTACATCGGCCCGCTCCGCTGCTCGCCGTCGACCGTGACGGTGAGCTGCACGTTCCGCCAGCGGGCGAAGACGGCGATCGTGCTCCACGCGTACGACGCCTTCCCGCCGAGCGCCTTGCCCGTCTCGTTCACGCGCTTGGCGACCGCGCCGCTCATGCCCGCGCTGGCGATGTTCGCGAACCACTGCGTCGCCTCTGGCCCGGCCCACATGTTGTAGGTCGCTCGGCCGAGGTCGATCTGGCGCGTGGTCGCGCCCCTCGCGACGTCGAGCGCGTCGTCGAGCCCATGCGGGATGCCGAAGGTGCGGACGAAGTCGCCGCCGGTGCCGCGATGGACGATGGCGAGTTCGACGCCCTCGATGCCCGCGATGCCGTTCACGACCTCGTTCACGGTCCCGTCTCCGCCGACGGCCACGATCAGGCGCGCGCCGCCGGCTGCCGCGTCGTGCGCGAGCTCGGCCAGGTGCTCCGGGCGCTCGGAGAGGAACGTGTCGCCGGTCAGGCCGCGGTCGGCCGCGCGGCGTGCGATCTCGGGCCAGCGCTTTCCGGTCGCGCCTCCGTCGGAGGCTGGATTGACCAGGAAGGCGGTTCGACTAATCGGACGTGACCGTCGTCAGCGCGACCCGCGTCATGCGGTCGACGGCTGCCTGCAGGTCCTCGTCGGAGATGCGCGTGAACTCGCCGCCGACGACGATGTCGCTGACCGTCAGCAGGCACCCGGCCTGCACCTTGCGCAGCGCGCCGAGCGTGAAGATCACCGCCGCTTCCATCTCGACGGCGAGCACGCCGCGTGACGACCAGCGCTCGTGGCGGCCCTCGTCCGGATCGTAGAACGTGTCCGAGGACGCGATCGCGCCCACGCGCATCGGCTGCTCGAGCTCCTTGGCCGCGTGGACGGCGCCGTGCACGAGCTCCCAGTCGGCGGTCGGGCAGTGCGGCTCGTGACCGACGTAGTGCTGCGCCGTGCCGTCCGCCGGGACCGCGGTCAGCGCGACGATCAGGTCTCCGAGCTCGAGGTCGGACTGGAGGCCGCCGCATGTCCCGACTCGCAGGAAGCGCTTGACGCCGAGCTGGACGAGCTCCTCCATGACGATCGCCGCGGTCGGGCAGCCCATCCCAGTCGCCTGGACCGAGACCGGACGCCCCTGGTACTTCCCCGTGTAGCCGAGCAGCCCGCGCTCGGCGTTCCGCTGCACGGGGTCGTCGAGATACGTCTCGGCGATGTACTTCGCGCGGAGCGGGTCCCCCGGAAGCAGGCACGCCTCCGCGTAGTCGCCGGGCTCGGCTCTGACGTGAATCGGCACGGCGCCAGCTTATTGCGAAGATTCGTCGCCGTGCTGATCGACCCAACCCTCGACCAGATGCTCGCGTACTGCGCCGGAGACCCGATCGAGCGCGTTTTTCTCGAGGACGCGGCCCGCCGGGGCCACTCGCGCTTCCGTGCGGTGCTCGGCGAAGACGGCATCGACGGGCTGTGCTACTTCGGCGCGAACGTCGTTCCGTCGGGCCGGGGCTGCTGGGAGTTCGCCGGTGAGGCGGCGCACCGCGCGACGCGCATGATCATCGGCCAGGAGGACGCGGTCAGCGAGCTCTGGAGCGCCGCGCAGCTCGTGATGCCGAGCCCGCGCGAGGATCGGCCGGGGCAGCCGGTCTACGTGCTCGACGAGGCGCCGGAACCGGGCTCGAGCGGCCTCCGCGCGGCCACGCTTCGCGACCTCGACCTACTCGTGCCCGCCTGCGCGCTGACACACGAGGAGGAGCTCGGCGTCGACCCGCTGCGCCGCGATCCGGCCGGCTTCCGGCGCAGGACCGCAGCCCAGATCGAGGAGGGCCGCTCGTGGCTCTGGGTCGAGGACGGCGCGATCCTGTTCAAGGCCGAGGCGTCGGCGTGGACGCCGAGTGCCGTCCAGCTGCAGCAGGTCTGGGTCGACCCGCAGGCGCGGCGGGCGGGCAACGCCACCCGTGGGCTCAGCGACCTCTGCCGGCTGCTCCTTGCCCGCACGCCGAGGGTCTGCCTCTTCGTGCGTCCGGAGAACGGGGCAGCGCTCGCTCTCTACGAGAAGATCGGCATGCGCCAGGAGGGCACCTACCGCAGCGTCCTCTTCTAACTTAGTAACAGACTGTTACTTGGGAGGTACCTTTCGCGCATGGAGCCGCGTGCTTTCCGGAAGGCCGTCGAGGCCGACATTCGCGAGCACGAGCTGATCGCGCCCCGAGGCGCGGTCACGTGTCTCGTCTCGGGCGGCGCCGACTCGACCTGTCTCTGGCACACCCTGCGTGAGCTCGGGTACGACGTCTCGCCATTGCACGTGAACCACGGCCTGCGCGGGCGCGAGTCCGACGAGGACGCCGAGTTCTGCCGGGACGTGCTCGGCGCCGAGGTCGTGAACGGCAGCGCAGGGCGCACCGAGGACGAGTGGCGCGACATTCGCTATTCGTTCGCGGCCGACCGGCTCCGCGCGACGGGCCACACCGCATCGGATCAGGTCGAGACCGTCCTCTACCGGATCGTCGCGAGCGGAGCCCCGGGCAAGATCGACTGGCGCCGCGCCGACGGCGTCGTCAGGCCGCTCCTCAACCGGTGGCGCGAGGAGACCGAGGCGTACTGCCTCGCCGAGGGCCTCGACTTCCGCCGCGACAGCTCGAACCCGGGCTCGAAGCGCGGTCTGATCCGCGACGAGATCCTGCCGCTCCTGCGCCGGCTGCACCCAGCTGCGGAGGGCAACCTGCTGCGGCTCGCGGATCGCAAGACGGCGCCGCCGGAGCTCGTCGAGCTGCTCGATTCGATCGACGGCTCGACGCGCCTCGACCTCGGCGGCGGGCGTCAGATCGTCCGCGAGTACGACCGCGCGTGGCTCGAGCGCTCCCCGGTCGCCCTCGACCAGGAGGTGCGCTGGGGCCCGTGGCGGATCACCGCCGAGGAAAAGGGGCTTAAGGTACGCGGGTGGCGACCGGGCGATCACCTGGCAGGGCGTAGGAAGAAGATCCAGGACGTGTTCGTCGACGCGAAGGTGCCCCGGTCGGAGCGCGAGTCGTGGCCGCTCGTCGTGCGCGGCGACGAGGTGGTGGCCGTGCCCGGAATCGTCGAGGTGGACGGAGTGGAGGCGGTCCGTGAGCCAGACTGAGCTCGAGCAGGCCGTGGCGGAGATCCTCGTCGACGAGGAGTCGCTCCGCACGCGCGTCGCAGAGCTCGGCGAGGAGATCTCGACCGACTACGCGGGCCGCGACCTGCTGCTCGTGGGCGTGCTCAAGGGCGCGGTCTTCTTCATGGCCGACCTGATGCGCCAGCTGACCGTTCCCTGCGAGGTCGATTTCATGGCGATCTCGAGCTACGGCGCCGCGAGCGACTCCTCGGGCGTCGTCCGCATCCTCAAGGACCTCGACATCCCGATCGAGGGCCGGCACGTCCTCGTCGTCGAGGACATCATCGACTCCGGGTTGACGCTCTCCTACCTGATGCGGAACCTCACCTCCCGCCGGCCTGAGACGCTCGAGGTGTGCGCGCTCCTGACGAAACCCGAGCGGCGCGAGATCGACGTGCCCGTCCGCTACGTCGGGTTCGAGATCCCGAACCGGTTCGTGGTCGGGTACGGGCTCGATTTTGCCGAGCGGTACAGAAACCTCCCGTACGTGGGCGTCCTGCAGGAAGACGCGGGCGCAGGTGTAACGAGCCCCTAGGGCATCGCTCGTCGATGCCGATTCAGGGCGCACGGCCTTCGGTCGTGCGTTCGTCGGAGATGACCGGTCGATCCCAACCGAATCCTTACAACCGCCGCTCCAGGAAACCGCTCGCGGGCGTCGGTACGAATAATTAACGCTGCTACTGTGCTACAGGACGCCCTGCTATGAACCGATTTTTCCGCTCCGGACTGCTCCCGCTGATCCTGATCGTGCTGGTCGTGTACCTCGCCAGCACGCAGTTCATGCACGGGAACAAGAGCGAGAAGAAGATCACCCTCTCGCAGTACCAGACGTACGTGGACGGGGGTCAGGTCAAGGACGCTGTCTTCAACCCGAACAAGCAGTCCATCGGCGGCGACCTCACGAACGGCGACAAGTTCTCCGTGCACTACCCGAGCGACCAGTCGGTGCCGGGGCTCACGAGACAGCTCAAGGAGCACGGCGTCCAGTACGACTCGAAGGGAGTCGGCTCGTCGGCCTGGTGGTCGATCCTGACCGGCATCCTCCCGTTCGTGCTGCTCCTGGGCTTCTGGATCTTCCTCATGAACCAGGTGCAGGGCGGCGGCTCGAAGGTGATGAGCTTTGGAAAGAGCCGCGCCAAGCGGATGACGCCCGACTCGCCGAAGATCGGCTTCAAGGACGTGGCCGGAGTGGACGAGGCGGTCGAGGAGCTGCAGGAGATCAAGGAGTTCCTCGAGAACCCGAAGAAGTTCCAGGCGCTCGGAGCGCGGATTCCGAAGGGCGTCCTCCTCTACGGGCCGCCGGGCACCGGTAAGACGCTCCTCGCGCGCGCGGTCGCGGGCGAGGCGGGCGTGCCGTTCTTCTCGATTTCGGGCTCGGACTTCGTCGAGATGTTCGTCGGCGTCGGCGCCTCGCGTGTGCGCGACCTGTTCGAGCAGGCGAAGCAGGCATCCCCGTGCATCGTGTTCATGGACGAGATCGACGCGGTCGGTCGCCATCGCGGCGCCGGTTTGGGCGGCGGGCACGACGAGCGCGAGCAGACCCTGAACCAGCTCCTCGTCGAGATGGACGGGTTCGAGCTGAAGGACAACATCATCTTGATCGCGGCCACGAACAGGCCCGACATCCTCGACCCGGCGCTGCTCAGACCAGGCCGCTTCGACCGCCAGATCGTCGTCGACCGGCCCGATCGCATCGGCCGCCGGAAGATCCTCGAGGTGCACGCGAAGGGCAAGCCGCTCGCCGAGGAGATCGAGCTCGACACGCTCGCAGCCGGCACCCCCGGCTTCACGGGCGCAGACCTCGCCAACCTCGTCAACGAGGCAGCGCTGCTCTCCGCGCGCCGCGGGAAGAAGACGATCGGCCAGGAGGAGCTCGAGGAAGGGATCATGCGCGTGATCGCCGGTCCCGAGAAGAAGACGCGGCTGCTTTCTGAGCAGGAGCGAAAGATCACGGCGTACCACGAGATGGGCCACGCAATGGTGGGCCACTACACCGATCAGGACGCCGAGGTGCACAAGATCTCGATCATCAGCCGCGGTCAGGCGCTCGGCTACACGATCTCGCTCCCGCGTGAGGATCGGTACCTGACGACGAAGACATCGCTCATGGACGAGCTGGCTGCGATGCTCGGCGGACGCGCGGCCGAGGAGCTCGTCTTCAACGAGGTCACGACGGGCGCGGCGAACGACATCGAGAAGGTCACTCACACCGCCAAGCAGATGATCATGCGCTACGGGATGAGCGACAAGCTCGGCCCCCGGGTGCTCGGGCGCAACCAGGATCTGCCGTTCCTAGGTCGTGAGATGGCCGCGGAGCCGGACTACTCCGAGGAGATCGCGCGCGAGATCGACGATGAGATTCGACGCGTGATCGAGGAGGCTCACACGAGGGCTCGCGAGGTGCTCGAGCAGCACATGGAAGAGCTGCACCGCCTCTCGTCGATCCTCGTCGAGCGCGAGACGATCGACAAGGATCAGTTCCTGAAGCTGCTCGACGGCGCTCCGCAGGAAGAGGTGTTCCCCGAGGAGCCCGCCGAGGAAGAGACGGCACAGCCGAAGGCCGACGACCGGCGCAAGCGCCTGCCGAAGCCGAAGCCGAAGCCGTTCCCGCTCCCGGGCCAGGCCATGCAGCCGCCGGACCCCGAAGGCGCAAAGGGCTAATTCAGCCGTGTCCCGGGACCTGGTCCCGGGCCATGCCCAAACGAGCCATGCCCCGGGACCTGGTCCCAGGGCATGGCTTGACGGGACATCTCCATGTCCTCCTCGACGAATGACCGGTACCTGCGCCGGGCGCGCTCGATCGTGTCGCCAAAGGCAGCAAGCAGCTCACCTGTCGCAAACCAGGGTAGGGCGGGCGCGAGCCCAATTGCTGCGCGATAGCTCGACCATGGCCACTCCTCGGGCAGCCGGCACACCTTCGCACGGATCGGGTTGCGCACGACATAGCGCGTCACCTCGAGAAGGTGCGCCTCACGCTCGATGAGCTGAGCGTGGTACGGCGCTTCGAAGAGGTGGCCCCTACGGTCGTGCCTCCAGTTGAAGCGCTGCGCGTACCAGCCGTTGAGAGCTCGCATTCCTCGCGCGATGTTCGCCTCGGGCGTCCTGATTGCCAGGTGGAAGTGATTTCCCATCAGGCAGAAGGCGAAGCACTTCCACTCGAATCGCGAGACCGAATGGCCAAGGCGGCGCAAGAAAGCGCTGCGATCGAGGTCGTCGGCGAAGATCGGGGCGCCAGAGTTTCCCCTCGTGGTCACGTGATAGAGGGCGCCGGCCACTTGGGGCCTCGGGTGACGTCCCATCTCCTGACGATACGAACCCTTCGCTCACGGAGCCGGGAAGGTCACACGCTCGATCCACGAATGGCACGAACTCGTGAAGACCAAAGAGGACATGTCCTGGGACCAGGTCCCGGGGCATGTTGGTGTTGGCCATGTCCAGGGACCTGGTCCCGGGACACGGCTGGTTAGGGCATACGCGGTCGCGTGGGCTCGTTGGTTCGAACATGAGCGAGCGACGGACGGCGTACTTGCTGCTGTTCGCGATGGCCGTCTGCTTCGGCGGCACGTGGCCCGCCGGCAAGCTCGCGGTCGAGGCTGTCACTCCGTTCACCGTTGCAGCGACGCGGTTCACGCTGGCGACACTCCTGCTCGCCGTCTGGGCAGCCCGGCGGGGCGGCTTCGTTCGGCTGACCCGCCGCGACCTGCCGCTCGTGCTCGCGCTCGGCGCGACTGCGGTCGCGGGGTACAACGCGCTATTCCTGTACGGCCTCGAGCTCGCGCCGGCCTCGGACGGCGCGATCATCGTCCCGGGGCTGGCGCCGTTCTTTTCGATGCTCATCGCGTGGCCGGTTCTCGGCGAGCGGATCGGCGGACGCGGGGTGGCAGGCCTCCTGCTGGCGTTCGCAGGCGTCACGGCTGTGATCCAGCCGAGCGGCGGCCTCGACCGCGACCGCGCACTGGGCGCCCTCCTGTTCGTCGCGGGCGCTGCCTGCTGGGGCATCTACTCCGTGCTCGGGAAGAGTGCGACCGCGCGTTTCGGCGCCGTCACCGCCACGCTCTACGCGACGGCGACGGGCGCTCTGATGCTCATCCCGTTCAGCATCGCCGAGTCCGGCTGGTCGAAGCTCGCAGACGGAGACGGCGCGGCCTGGGCCTCGATCCTGTACCTCGCCGTCTTCGGGACCGTCCTCGCCTTCGTCCTCTTCTACGAAGGCGTGAGCCGGATCGGCGCCTCGCGGGCGACCGCCTTCGCGCTGCTGGTCCCGATCTTCGGCGTCCTGGGCTCGGTGCTGATCCTGGGCGAGAGCATCGGCGCCGGCACGATCGTCGGCGGCGTCGCGATCCTCGCCGGGCTCTGGCTCGTGCAGCAGCCGGCCTCGAAACCGCTCATTCCAAGCCGATTTCGGGCCCGATCTTTACAAGCCGATCAAGAAATGCACGCGAAATGAGGAACGCGTATGAATCCCGTCAATTTTCACGGAAAAGCCTTGTCTTGAATTAGCCAGCGATACACCATCGTCGTCGTCCCCTCCCCCCGAACGAAAGGCAGACGATGGGCTCTCTCACCCGCTTCGCGTGTGTCGCGCTCGCGGCGCTCGCGGTTCTCTCCACTGCCTCGGCCGGAGTCAACAACCCGCAGTCGGGCTGGTACTCCGGTAACCCTCTCCTCGGCCCGAACGCGCTGCGCGAGCTCGCCTGCTCCGGGTCGACGTGCTACGCGTCAGGCGATTTCGGAACACTCCTGAAGAGCGCCGACAGCGGTGCGACCTGGAGGGGGATCGTCACCGGCCTCACGCTCGACCTTCCCCGCGTCGAGCTGGCCGGCGGATCTCCCGACCACGTCGTCGTCGGCGGCGGCTGCGCGCTCAGGCGCTCGGACGACGGCGGCCAGACGTTCTCGCGCCTGCCGTTCACCGCCCGCGACCAGGGCTGCTCGACGCCCCTGGTCGCGTTCTCGTTCCCGACCGAGAGCACCGGTTACGTGCTCCTGTCGGGTGGACGCTTTCTCGCGACGGCGGACGGAGGACGAAGCTTCTCCCGGCGCACGACCCTGCCCGGCAACGCCAACGATCTCCTCTGCACCGGGCGTTTGACGTGCTTCACCGCCGGGGCGGGGAGCATCCAGCGGACGGACGACGGCGGCGTCTCGTGGACGCCGGTCGCGACCTCCTCCAACACCCTGGTGCGACTCGTCGCCGCAGGCCCGCTCACGCTCTATGCCGTCGGGCAGTTCAACACCGTCGCGAAGAGCATCGACGCCGGCAACACATGGCACACGTCGTTCCTGGGCGGTGTGCCGCAGCGTGAGCTGACCGGCATCTCCTGCGGTGACGAGCTCCACTGTCTGATCACGACCCAGGACAACCCGGCGGTGTTCGGACCGCTGTACCGCACCGTCGACGGCGGAGTCACCGCAACGGCCGTCACACCGTCGACGGACCCGACGTTCGCGGTCGCCTTCGCGGGCTCGACCCGCGTCATCGCCGCAGGAGGCGTCGGCAGCGCCGAAGTCTCGAACGACGCAGGCGCGACGTGGAGCTCCGTCGGCTCGAGAACCGCGGGCTCCTTCGGGATCCTCACCGCCACGGCCGCCGACGTCGCGTACTCGGGAGGCGCCCAGGGCGCGCTGATCCGGACGAAGGACGGCGGCCAGACCTGGGCGAACGTCAGCCCTCCCACCGACTCGGACATCATGGGCCTGGCCGGCTGGGGCCCCTCGCGGCTGTACGTCCTGGCCGCCGACGGAACGCTCCAGCGCTCCGACAACGGCGGGACGAGCTACAGCCTGCTGAACCCCGGCACGATGAACGCGTCCGGCCTCTCTGCGCTCGACCAGAACCGGCTGCTCCTGGTCGGCGATGGCGCCGCGCTGTCGAGAGACGGCGGCGAGACCTTCGACCGCGCTTCGGGCAAGATCGCCCGGGCGCGCCTGAACGCGGCCGACATCGCTCCGGGCGCCGTGTTCGCGTACGGCCCGCGGGTCATCTTCAAGTCCACGGATCAAGGCGTGCACTGGAAAGCGGTCAAGACGCCGAAGCGGCGCGCAGTGGCCGACCTCGACTTCGTCGGCCGCAACATCGGCTACCTCCTCGACACCCGGGGCGTGCTCTGGAAGACGACGAACGGCGGCTCACTCTGGAACCAGCTCCCCGTCGGCCAGCTCGGCTTCGGCGTGGCGTTCTCGAACCTCCTCGACGGCTACGTCGCCGTGGGATCGTTCGGGACCACAGGGGGCGGGCTCGTGATGAAGACGAGTGACGGCGGCCGAAGCTGGCATCCACAGCTCGTGAGCCGGGACCAGATCACCACGCTTGCCTCCGGCGGGCGGGTCGACTACGCGCTCGCGGACGGCAGCTCGCTTTACGCGACGACCGTCGGCGGCGACATCGGCTCGGCCTCGACGCTGTCGATCAGCTGCCCGCCCGCGAGCACTGAAGCGGCCGGGCCGCGTCCTCGTCTCCGGACGGCTCTCACCGGCCGATGGCGGCGAGGAGATCGTGGTCTCGACCTTCCAGGGGGGCCGTTGGATCCACAAGCTGGCGACCGCGGCGTCGAACGGGACGTTCGTCACCCGCTGGCCGATCCGCTCGAAAGCGGTCTTCGTGGCCCAGGTCCTCGGTGATGCCGATCACCGTGGAGCCGGCACGAAGCCTCTCACGGTCAGCGTGGGTCACTAAGCGGCGCCCTCCGCAGGGCCCGGGCGGCATCCCCTCCGCCCGGGCCCTGGCCGATTACGCTGGCGGCGTGAGCCGACCGTTGGAGGAACGCTTTCCACGCCCCTCCGTCATGGGCGTCGTCAACGTCACGCCGGACTCGTTCTCGGACGGGGGCGTCAACTTCCGGCCCGGCGATGCGATCGCTTCCGCGCGCCGCATGGTCGAGGAGGGCGCCGCGATTGTCGACATCGGCGGCGAGTCGACGCGCCCGGGCTCCGACGCGGTCGCGGCGGACGAGGAGCTGCGCCGCGTCGTTCCGGTGCTCGAGGAGCTCGGCGGCACCATCCCCGTGTCGATCGACACGGCGAAGGCCGAGGTGGCGCGGCACGCAATCGAGCTCGGCGCCGAGCTCGTGAACGACGTCACGGCTCTGCGCGGCGATCCCGAGCTCGCCGAGGTCGTCGCCTCGTCCGGCGCGTACCTGTGCCTGATGCACATGCAAGGCGAGCCGAGGACGATGCAGGACAGCCCGACCTACGAGGACGTGGCTGCCGACGTCGCATCGTTCCTCGAAGAGCGCCTCGGGTTCGCGGTCGACGCGGGCATCCCCGAGGAGCGGATCTGCCTCGATCCGGGCTTCGGCTTCGGCAAGACCGTGGAACAGAACTTCGAGCTCCTTGGCCGGCTCGGCGAGATCGTCGGCGCTCGGCCGGCCGGTGCTGGTCGGGCTATCGCGGAAGCGGTCCCTCGGGCGGATCCTCGGCGACCCGCACGCGACAACGGGCCCGCTGTCCGCGAGCCTCGCGGCCGCCGTCGAGGCCTACGAGCGCGGCGCCGCGATCTTCCGGGTGCACGACGTCCGTGAGCACGTCGAGGCGCTGACCGTGGCCGCGGCGGTCCCCCGATGATCCTCGAGCTCGAGGGGCTCGCGATCTTCGGCCGGCACGGCGTGCTCGAGGAGGAGCGGCGCGACGGCCAGGAGTTCCTCTACGACATCCGCTTGGACGTCGGCGGCGCGGGGGCCTCGGATCGGATCGAGGGCGCCGTCGACTACCGAGAGGTCGCCGACTGCGTGCGCGAGATTTCGGACAGCAGGGACTTCAACCTGATCGAGGCGCTCGGCCAGGCCGTCGCCGATGCGCTCGTCGAGCGGTTCCCTGTGCGCTCGGTGCGCGTTCGCGTCACGAAGACAAATCCGGCAGGAGTGGGCGTCCGCCGCGCGATCGTCAGCGTCGAGCGGGCTGCTTCGCGTTGACGATCGAGACCGAGAGCACGTACCTGTTCCCGGCCGGGTGCCGCGACGAGTTGGCGTTTCCCGCTGCGTACGTCGCCTCGGCGTAGAAGTAGGCGCTCCTGCCGTTCGTGTTCCGCACGCGGAGGCGGTCGCGCTTCGTCCCGGACCGCTCCGAGACCCCGCGCGAGTCCCGCTTCCGGGCGCGTCCGGTCTCGAGCACGCTCACGGTCTTCGGCCCCCAGAGCGCCAGGTCGGCGTCGCCGTCGAACGGCTGCAGTGCGACCGAGGCTTCTTTCCCGCGCGGCACCCAAAAGCGGTACACGTCGCGCGGATCGTCGCCCCGGTCGAGGCGTGCGAAGATTTTCCCGTTCTTCTGGCCCGCGAAGGTCAGGGGCGCGGCTGCCCGGTGCAGAATGCCGCCCGGCTTGATGTACGAGACGTCCTCGTTCGGCTCCTGCGGGTCTCGGGGCATCGGCGGGCCTGTGCCGAGCGCTGCAAGGATGTCGAGCCGCCCGAAGCCGGAGTATGGGTCGAAGCCCGGCGTCCAGGTGTCCTGTGCCGAGACGCGCATGATGTCGAACACCTGTGAGGCGTCGAGCCCCGGCTCCACGGTCCAGACCCAGGCGGCGGCGGCCGCGACCATCGGCGAGGCGAAGCTCGTCCCGTCGAACTGGTCGTAGTTGTCGGGCGGGTGGAGCGTCGTCGGAACCGCGACCCAGATGCGCTCGCCCGGCGCCGACAGGTCGACGTGCGGAGAGCCGGTCGTGAAGAACGACGGCATGGCGTTCGAGTCGAGGGAGCCGACGGTCAGGACATGGGGGAGGCTGGCCGGATACTCGGCCGGGTTGCCGTTCTGGCGGCTGTTCCCCGCGGCGGCCACGATGAGGACGCCGGCGCCCTGCGTCACGGCGACCATCCGGTCGATGAGCGGGTTGCGGATCTCGGAGCCGAGGCTGAGGTTGACGACGCCCGGCCCGAGGTGGATCGCCGCGTCGAGGCCGCGGATGACGTCGCCCGCGGTGATTCCAATCCCGGCCGGGCTCGCGTCCCAGAGGTAGAGGTTCGCCTGCGGATAGACGCCCACGACGCCCAGGCTGTTCCTCGGCGCCGCTGCGACCGACGCGACCGCCGTGCCGTGCTCCTCGTTCTGGCCGGTCGTGCTCTGCCGGTTGAGCGCGGTCGTGAAAGGGCGGCCCGCGAACTCCTCGTGCGTGAGGTCGACGCCGGTGTCGATAATCGTCAGCGGCTTGCCCGGACCGGGCGGCACCGCGCTGTCCGCGTGGACGAACGGGATCCACCAATCGGTTCCCTCGGCCGGCGGGGCTTGCAGCGTCGAGAGCGGCTGATCGGGCGTGACCTCGGAGACGAGGCCGGAGCTCAGCAGCCCGGGAAGCGCCTGCAGCGCAGAGCGGGTCGGCACGCGCCAGATCGGAAGCGCCGACGCGATCTTCACGCCGCCCGCCTCCCGGAGCGCAGGCCCGGCGCCCGGCTTCGCGAGCACGAGCCCTGCGCGATACGGAGCGAGCTCGCGCGCAAGGGCGCTCCCTGCGAGCGCCGTCGACGGCACGGCGAACGCGAGAGCTGCGAATACGATCAGGACCCCGAGACGCTTCAAGGCGGCGAACATAGCACCAGTCTCCAAAACTGCTTTCGTCGGTATCGGCTCCAATCTGGGTGACCGTGAGGACAACCTCCGGCGCGCCGTCGAGCTGCTCTCGGCGGAGGAGGGAATCAACGTCACGGGCGTCTCGGAGATCCGGGAGACGGAGCCCGTGGGGCCGGTCGAGCAGGGGCCGTTCCTGAACGGAGCGGTGCGGATCGAGACCGATCTCGGGCCGCGGGAGCTGCTCGAGCGCCTGCTCGCGGTCGAGCAGCGCCTCGGGCGCGTGCGCGAGGAGCGCTGGGGGCCGCGGGCGATCGACCTCGACCTTCTCCTCTACGGGGACGAGCGCGTCGACGAACCGGGCCTGACCGTCCCGCATCCGCGGCTCCACGAGCGCCGTTTCGCCCTCGAGCCGCTCTCCGATCTGGCTCCCAGCCTCGAAATACCGGGGAAGGGCCCCATTTCGTCTTTGCTCTCGGAGCTAGAATGACCGCATGTCGCACATCGACGAGCTCGACGAGTTCGAAGCGGAGCTCGAGCTCCGGCTGAAGCGCGAATATTCCGACGTCTTCGAGCTGTTCCGGTTCTGCGTGCTGACCCAGGACGCGACCTACCTCTGCAACAAGCTCGACCTGACCTACTCGCCGCAGCCCAGCTATCCGTTCTACCACCTGAAGATGGAGGACGTCTGGGTCTGGGACAAGAACCGCCCGACGAGGCTGATCCCGCGGGCCGAGATCTACACGTCCAGCGACGTCACGGTCGAGGAGCTGCGCGGGGAGGGCGGCGGCCCGAAGCTGACCGCCGAGGCTCTCGCGGAACGCCTGGGCGAGCCGCTCGCCGGCGAAGACGACCTCTAACTCCCCGTTGACATTCGTCGTCTAAGTGGACGACATGCCGCGACGAGTGTGGCTCTCACTCGGACTGCTGGCGACCGGGGCAGCGCTGATGGTTGCCGCCCAGCTCGCCGGTGCGGCGCCTGAGCGGAAGGGCGGGATCTTCAGGGTCGGTACGACCGGGGCATCGGTGCAGATCGACCCGCAGCTCTCGTACATCACCACCGGCTGGTGGCTCGAGTACGCGACCGCGGCGAAGCTCTACAACTACCGGCCGGGAGGCAGGCTCGTGCCTGAGGTCGCCTCGCGCTTCACCGTTTCGAACCGCGGGAAGCGGTACACGTTCTTCCTCCGCAAGGGCTTCCGGTTCAGCGACGGCACGCCGGTCACGGCCGCGAGCTTCAGGTACGCGTTCGAGCGCGTGCGCAATCCGGCGCTCGCGTCGCCTGCGGCGCAATTCGTCACGAACGTCAAAAGCGTCCAAGCGCACGGAGTGAAGCTCGTCATCGACCTGCGCTCGACCGACGGCGATCTCCTTTCGGTTCTGGCGATGCCGTTCTTCCAGGCGACGTCGACAAAGCTGCCGCTCGACCGCGAGGTCTCGGACGTGAAGAGCATGAGCGACCTTCCGACCGCGGGGCCGTACGCGTTCACGGTCAACGATGTGAACAGGTCGACGTCGCTACGTCGCAACCCGTACTGGAAGCCGGGGCCGGGCCGAACGGCCCCGCGAAACCTCACGGGTGTCGACCTCAACTGGAACCTGGACGAGCAGACCGCGTTCGAACAGGTGAAAGCAAACCAGCTCGACGAGGGACCGATTCCGGACGCCGAAGTCCAGAACGTCGCAAATCAGTACGGCGTGAACCGGAGCCAGTTCTGGGTGAAGCCGACGAGCGCGTGCATCGGGCTGATCGCGTTCAACAACAGTCGAGGTCTCTTCCAGGGAAACGCTCCCTTGCGCAAGGCGGTGAACTGGGCGCTCGACCGCACCGCGTACTCCGGGTCATCGTTCAGCCGCTCTCCGTGGACGCACCTCCTTCCTCCGGGATCTCCGGGCTCGATCACCAAGCCCGGGCTCCAGCCCTATGCGCCGACGGCGAACATCGACAAGGCATTCGCGCTCGCGGCGGGCCACCTCAGGGATGGGAGGATCACGGTCTACTTCCGCTCCTCGGGCTCTCTGAACCAGGCTCAGGCCGAGATCGTCCGGCGGGCCTTGCTCTCCATCGGGTTCGACTACGCGAACATCACCATGAAGGGCTTTCCGGGCGGGGAGATCTATGACGCAATGGGGAGGGCCGGAAGCGACTTCGACCTGGCAGTCTCGCTCGGATGGTGCAATGTCCAGGGTTCTCCGTTTCTGCCCTTCGGCGGCGTGCCGCCGTTCTTCCCGGACCTTCCTCAGTACCGCGGCAAGATCGCCGCCGCGCTCCGCCTCGAGGGGAACGCGCGAGCCGCGGCGCTCGGCAAGCTCGACCTCGACATCATGAGGAACGTCGCTCCCGTCGCGGTCACGAACATCTACAACAACCGCTACTTCTTCTCGAACCGGGTCGACCCGCGCAGCCTCGAGTACCACCGCGTCTATCAGGACTGGAGCATCCCGGCGCTCGCGTTGAAATAGATGCGGCGTCTCTTGCTCTCGCTCGCGATGCTCGGCGTCGGCGGCGCGCTGATGGTTGCTGCGCAGCTCGCCGGCGCTTCGTCGGAGCGCAAGGGAGGCGTCTTCGTCGTCGGGACGACCGGCGCCTCGGTTCAGATCGACCCGCAGCTTTCGTACATCACGACCGCCTGGTGGCTCGAGTACGCGACCGCGGCCAAGCTCTACAACTACCCGGACAAGAAGGGCGGCGCGGGCAACATCCTCGTGCCGGAGGTGGCCTCGAGGTTCACCGTCTCGAACGGCGGGAAGCGCTACACGTTCTTCATCCGCAAGGGGTTCCGCTTCAGCGATGGCACACCGGTCACCGCGAAGAACTTCGAGTACGCGATCGACCGGGTCGCCAACCACGATCTCGCCTCACCTGGCGCGCAGTTCATCACCGACCCCAAGGGCTCGAACATCGTCGGCGCGAAGGCCGTCAACGACGGGGACGGAACCCACGTGAGTGGCGTCCGGGTGAAGGGCAATCGGCTGATCATCAACCTGACGAAGTCGGACGGCACGTTCCTGTCGAAGATCACGATGCCGTTCTTCCAGGCGACCTCGACCAAGCTCCCGCTCGGCCGCGAGATCGTGACCGTCGACAGCATCACCGACATTCCCTCCGCCGGCCCGTACGCGTTGGCCCGAAACGATCCCGACGTCCTGACGTCGCTCAGGCGGAACCCATACTGGACACGGGGCGCTGGTCGGCAGCGCCCACGGAACCTGACCGGCCTCGACCTGCGGTGGAACCTGAACGAGGAGACCGGCTACAACCAGACGCTCGCGGGGGAGCTCGACGAGGGCCCGCTCCCGGCGGCGCACGTGCAGGAAGTCGCCGGCCGCTTCGGCGTGAACCGGACACGTTTCTGGACGAAGCCCGTCAACTGCACAGGCTTCCTACCCATGAACATGTCGCGGCCCTTGTTCGAGGGTAACCCGAGGTTGCGGCGCGCGATCAGCTATGCGGTCAACCGGCGGGAGTACGTCGCCGAGGCAGGTCCGTATGCCGGCCAGCCCTGGACGCGGCTTTTCAACCCCGCCGTGCCGGGATGGTCGAACGTCAACCCGTATCCGCTCGATCCCGATCTGCCGAAAGCTCGGGCGCTGGCGGCGGGACACTTCCGAGACGGCAAGATCACGGTCTCGTACCGGTCGTCCGGCACGACCAACCCCGCCCAGGCGGCGATCGTGCGCCAGGATCTGATCAACCTCGGCTTCGACCCCGCGGACATCACGATGCTGCCGTTCTCGGGCGGTGGCTGGTACGACCAGATGGCTGTCTCCGATCTCGGCGTCTCGATGGGCTGGTGCTCGGACTTTCCGGACCCGTACGACTGGATCAACACGCTTCTGTCGGGCAAGACGGCGCACGACGAGTCCACAGCGAACTTCTCGCGGATGGACCTTCCGAAGTGGAATGCGAAGATGGATGCTGCGGCGAAACTCGTCGGGCGAAAGCGCTTCAAGGTCTACGGGCAGCTCGACCTGGACATCATGCGACAGGTCGCGCCGATGGCGGTCGAGCGCACCTACAACAACCGCTACCTCTTCTCCGACCGCGTCGACCCGAAGGCCCTCGTCTACCAGGGGATCTACCAGGACTGGAGCATCCCGGCGCTCGCGCTGAAGTAGGCTCGGCCCATGCTCCTGGCCGTCGACGTCGGCAACACGCAGACGGTCCTCGGGCTCTACGACGGCGACCGGCTGACCGAGCAGCGGCGGCTCGCCACCGAGGCGAGCCGGACCGGTGACGAGCTCGGCGCGCTCCTCGGGGAGCTGCTCGACCTCGAGTCGGTCGACGGGA
Organism: uncultured Actinomycetes bacterium; assembly: GCA_963850415.1. GTDB lineage: Bacteria > Actinomycetota > Thermoleophilia > Gaiellales > Gaiellaceae > VAXT01. The sequence goes on along the minus strand of CAWKLE010000001.1, from coordinate 170,334 downwards.
TCTGCCTGTCCTCGACCGTGCCCGCGCTCGTCCGCGAGTTCGAGCTCTTCGCCGAGCGCTGGGCACAGGCGCCGATCCTCGTCGTCGGGCCCGGCACGAAGACGGGGATTCCCGTCCGCTACGACGACCCGCGCGAGGTCGGCCCCGACCGTGTCGTCAATGCGGTGGCGGCACGGGACCGGTACGGCTCGCCGTGCATCGCCGTCGACTTCGGGACCTCGACCAACTTCGACGTCGTGTCCGCGGAGGGCGAATACGTGGGTGGTGTGCTCGCCCCGGGGATCGAGATCTCGATGGACGCCCTCTTCGCGCGCGCGGCTCGACTGATGCGGATCGACTTCAGCGAACCGCCGACGGTGATCGGCAAGACGACCGTGCACAGCCTCCAGTCGGGGCTCGTCTACGGGTTCGCCGGCCAGGTCGACAGGATCGTCGAGGAGATCCGCGGCGAGCTGGGGTCCGACGCGACGACCGTCGCGACCGGTGGGCTCGCCGAGCTGATCGTTCCGCACGCGCGGACGATCGAGCGCGTCGATCCGGACCTGACGCTCGAGGGCCTGAGGCTGCTCTGGGCTCTGAACGCCTAGCGGCGCAACCAGGCGCGTAGCCGCTCGGTGAGCGACGGAGGCCGCTCGGCTCGGAGGCGCTCGTCCCGCGCCGCCTGTCTTTTCGCGAACGCGCGCTCGCGCATCACGCGCGTCGGGTACTTCGGCTTCCAGTAGACCGGCTTCGGCACAGCTAGCCCAACGGGAACTCGGTCTTCGAACCGTCCGCGCTGTGCAGGACGAGCTTGTCCAGATGCTCTTCCGCACCACTTGGAAGTGCGGCTGCGAATCCGTTCTCGCCCAGCTTAGCCCGGTGCGTCTGGCCGTCGGCGATGACGTCCACCGATCGAACCATGTCGTCGACCATCCCGAAGACGGTCGCCGTGTCCTCCCAAGCCCCGGCCGCGACGATCAACCCGTTGTCCGCGGGGCGAGTGCACGTCGCGCCTCCGTTCACGGCGACGTAGACCATGCCGGTCGTCGTTGGCAGGGCTGCGAGGTTGTCGTGTCCGGGTCCGAAATCGCGCAAGAGGAAGCGTGCCTTCTGCGGAATCGGCTTCCCGTAAGTCCTTCGGGTGCTGTTCTCCGGGAGCCCTCCCGTGCAGGGGGAATCTGCGGCGAGCCTGAGCGCGAGCTTCGCTTCGTCGTCGGTCTGCTTTCTCCCGAAGACGGCGTACAGGCTCGGAGGCGGAGCACTCTTGTTCCCCCGGTCGCCGACCAGCATCATCCAGCTCGAACTCGCCTCGGCGCGCTCGGGGTCCAGCGTGTTCGTCGGGGTCTTGACGCTCGTCGTCGGCGCGGAGCCGTCGCTTGCCGCATCTCGAGAGCTGGAGCTTCCGCAGCCGGCGGCCGCCACCAGGGCGAGGCAGCAAGCGCTCAGGAGAACGAACTTCATCCGCTATCCCCCGCCATAGATCGAGATTGGCAGATCGAGGAGCACCTCGTCGCCCTGCGGCAGCTCGTCCTCGAGCCGCTCGAGCACGCACCACGCGCCCGGGGCGGCTGCGAGCAGGCGCTGCTCGACCTCGTCGAGCGTCTGCAGCTGGACGAGCTCCTGCTTGAACGGCTTCGGGAACCGGCCGCGGCCGAGGTACCAGCCGTAGAACTTCTTCAGGAAGCCGGTGGCGCGGTGCTCCCCGAGCTCCCGGACGGTCTCGCGGATGAAGAGCACGAGCTCGGCGACGACCTCCTCGCGCGACGGCTCGGCGTCCTCGCCCATGATCTCGCTCAGCGCCCACGGGTTGCCCTGGGCGGCGCGGCCGACCATGACCGCCGCGGCTCCGGTTGTCGCGAGCACCGTCTGCGCTCTCGCGCGGCTCGTGATGTCGCCGGACGCGATCACGGGCACGTCGACGAGCTCGACGAGCTCCGCGGTGAGCGAGTGGTCGGCCTCGCCCGTGTACATCTGCTTCGCGGAGCGCGGGTGGAGGGTGAGCGACGCGGCGCCGGCATCGACGAGCTGTGGCCCGATCTCGAGGCAGGTTCGCGAGCCGTTCGCGAGGCCGCGGCGCATCTTGACCGAGAGCGGCAGCGAGATCGCGTTCGCGACCGCCTCGACGATCGCGCACGCGCGCGCCGGCTCCTCGAGGCAGTGCGCGCCCGCACCGGTCTTCGTCACCTTGCGGACGGGGCACCCGAAGTTGATGTCGACGATATCCGCGCCGGCATCCTCGACCATGCGGGCGGCCTCGGCCATCACGCCGGGCTCGGCGCCGAAGATCTGAACCGCCAGCGGATGCTCGTCGGCCGCGATCCGCAGATAGCCGAGCGTGCGCTCGTTCTTGTACGAGAGCCCGGCGCAGCTGACCATCTCCGAGCAGACGAGCCCGGCGCCGAAGCGGCGTCCCTGCCGGCGGAAGGCCTGCACGCTCACGCCGGCCATCGGCGCGAGGACGAGGCGGGACGCGATCTCCACGTCACCGATTCGCCAGGATTCGTGCAGATCTACCTGCATAACAGGCCAATCCTAGCCGCGGATCCCGCGTTTGACGTCCGCCGATGGGCTAGGTACCATGCTCGGCCGCGACGGCGCCTTGTGCGCCTCGCATCTTTTTTTCTGAGGAGGAACCGTGAAGGAAGTAATCCTCACTTCTGAGGGCTACAAGAAGCTCAAAGAGGAGATCGAGTACCTGTCGAACGACAAGCGCCGCGAGGTCGCGGAGCGGATCCGCGTGGCGCGGCAGTTCGGTGACATCGCCGAGAACTCCGAGTACGACGACGCGAAGAACGACCAGGCGCTGCTCGAGCACCGCATCGCAGTGCTGGAGGAGAAATTCGCCAACGCGCGGGTCATCTCCAAGAAGGACGTGGCCAAGGACGTCGTCTCCGTCGGCTCGCACGTGAAGCTGCGGGACGTGGCCGCGAAGGAGACTGTCGACTACCACATCGTCGGCTCCGCCGAGGCGAACCCGTCCGAGTACAAGCTCTCGAACGAGTCGCCGGTCGGCAAGGCGATCATCGGCAAGAAGAAGGGCGAGACCGTCGAAGTTCAGACGCCCCGCGGCAAAGCCCTGAAGTACAAGATCCTTGACATAAAAGCGGCCTAGTTTTCGAAGAAAGTCCGGCCGCGCTAAAGCGCGACCATGACGACTTTCTTCGACTGGCTTCGATCCGGGCGTCTGTGAGCGGAGGCGAGCAAAGCCCGCTTCCGCGGCGGCTGCGTTCGCAACGGTTCTTTAACAGGGTCTGACCCTCTGAAGAGGTTGGCGCTTAGACTCGCGCGCTATGGCCTTGCCGAAGAGGTTTCCCGATCGCGAGGAGATTGCTGCGGTTCGCGTCGACGCGGATCGGGTTGAGCCCGGGGAGGAAGGAGGCGAGGCGCGGCGGGTGGCGGGACGCGTCATGGCTCGCCGGGACATGGGCAAGCTCGTCTTCCTCGATCTCGTCGACCGCTCCGGGAAGATCCAGCTGCTCGTGGCCGAGGACCGCGCCGGGCCTGTCGACCTCGACCTCGGGGACATTGTCGGCGTCACCGGGATTCCCGCCAAGACGAAGCGCGGCGAGCCGTCGCTCGCGGTGACCGAGCTCGAGCTGCTCGCCAAGATCCGTAGGCCCCTGCCCGACACGTTCCACGGGGTGACGGAGACCGAGACCCGCTACCGCCAGCGCTACCTCGATCTCCTCATGAGCGAGGAGTCGCGCCGCGACTTCGAGGTTCGCGCGCGCATGGTCGCCTCGATCCGCCGCTACCTCGACGGCCACGGCTTCGTCGAGGTCGAGACGCCGATCCTCCAGCCACGGTACGGCGGTGCGCTCGCCGACCCGTTCGTCACCCACTCGAACGAGCTCGACCAGGACCTCTACCTCCGCATCGCGACCGAGCTCTACCTCAAGCGGCTCATCGTCGGCGGCCTCGAGCGCGTGTACGAGTTGGGCCGCGACTTCCGAAACGAGAGCGTGTCCTACAAGCACGCGCCCGAATTCACCATGGTCGAGTGGTACGAGGCCTACGCGGACTACGAGGACACGATGCGGCGCATCGAGGAGCTCGTCGAGACCGTGGCGCGCGAGACGATCGGGACGACGAAGGTCACCTTCCGCGGGCACGAGGTCGACCTCGCCGCGCCGTGGAAGCGCGTCAAGCTCGTCGAGCAGCTCGAGGAGCGGGGGCTCTGGACGCGCGACGAGCCCGAGCTCCGCAGGCTCCTCGACGAGCGCGGCGTGGACACCGGCGCGAACGACACCTGGAGCAAGCTCGTCGACCATGCGCTCAGCCACTTCGTCGAGCCCGACCTGATCCAGCCGACGATCCTCCATGACTACCCGGTCGAGGTCTCGCCGTTCGCGCGGCCGACGGACGACGACCCGTCGATCGTCGAGCGCTTCGAGTTCTTCGTCGGCGGGATGGAGCTCGGGAACGCGTTCACTGAGATCAACGACCCCGAGGAGCAGGCCGACCGCTTCGCGGAGCAGGCCGCGGACGCGCAGGGACAGCAGGGCGACCCGGACTACGTCGAGGCGCTCGCCTACGGGATGCCGCCGACGGGCGGGCTCGGCTTCGGGATCGACCGCCTGGCGATGGTGCTCACCGGCAAGGAGAACATCCGCGACACGATTCTCTTCCCGGCGCTGCGCGAGCGGGACTAGCCCGTGCGGGTCGGCCTCGACGTGACCCCCGCGGTGACGGCGAAGGCGGGGCTCGCGCGTTACACGGAGCAGCTCTGGCGCGAGCTTGTGCGCCGCGACGACGTTGACGTCCACGCGTTCGCGCTCGGACGCGGGCCGGACGGCGACTTCGGGCTCCCGCTTACCCGGAGGCATCTACCGCTCAATGCGCTGCGGCCGGTCTGGCGGATCGTGCACTGGCCGCGGGCGGAGACGTTCGCCGGCGACGTCGACGTCGTGCACACGATCGCGCTGACGCCGATCCCGACGCGCAAGCCGCAGGTCGTGACGATCCACGACATGCTCCCGATCACGCACGCGGAGCTCTATCCGCCGGGAGCGGACGAGGGGCAGCGCGCAGAGCTCGCGGAGGCGAGGCGGGCGCGGGTGATCGTGACCACGTGCGAGGCGACGGCCGACGAAATCGTCCGCGTCGCAGGGCTCCCCCGTGAGCGGATCGTGATCGCTCGGCCCGGCGTCCTGCCGCCCCAGGGCGAGGCGCCGATCCGCGTCGAGCCGCCGTTCATCCTCGCGGTCGGCCAGGTGACGCCGAGGAAGGGCTTCGACGTGATCGCGGAGGCTGCGGCGCTGCTCGGCGAGCGCTGTCCGCCGGTCGTCCTCGCCGGTCCCGACTGGTGGCGCTCCGAGGACATCCGCAGCCGGATCGCGGAGGTCGACGTGCACCGGCGCGTTCGGCTGCTCGGCCCTGTCGACGACGCGACGCTCGCCTCGCTCTACCGCGCTGCCACAATCGTCTGCCACGCGAGCCGCGGCGAGGGCTTCGGGATGACGTGCCTCGAGGCGATGGCGTTCGGCGCCGCGGTCGTCGCCACTGACCTGCCGTCCGTCCGCGAGCTGTCCGCCGGGGCCGTCGAGCTCGTTCCGGTTGGCGACGCCGATGCGCTGGCCGCCGCGCTCCGTGAGTTGCTCGACGACGAGTCGCGCCGCCGGGAGCTCGGCGAGGCCGCCCGCAGGCGCGCGGCGGAGTTCAGCTGGGAGCGGATGGCCGCCGAGGTCGTGGACGCCTATCGGCTCGCGCTCGCTGCATGAGGTCGCTGCTCGTCCTGCCGGAGCCCCCGCTCCCGGAAGGAGGCGCCTCGGGCCGCTGTGCCCTGGCGCTGATCCAAGGGCTCCGCGAGCACGGCGTCGACCTCCGCGTGCTCGCCGCACGCCAGGAGTGGGCCGTTCCCGGCGATCCTCCGGAAGGGATCGAGGTCGTCGACGTCGAGCCCGAGCGGGCGGGGCTGCGGCCGCGTCTGCTCAGTCTCACGCGGCCACTCGGAGGGCTTGCGCGGAGCGAGCTCACGGACCGGGTGCGAGCCGCTGCCGCTGAGGCGGACGTCGTTCAGCTCGAAGAGATCCCGACGGCGGCTTTCGGACGCGACCTGTCGCAGCCCGTGGTCGCGCACCTGCACTACCTCGTGCGCCGCGACCGGCCGTTCGGCGCTCCTTGGCGGCGCGAGTTCCGCCACGTGCTCGAGCTGGCGCGGGCCGAGGAGCGCGCGATCCGCGGCTACCGCTTCCTGATCGCGAGCTCTCCGGTCGTCGCGGACGAGCTCCGGTACCGCGCGCGGCCGCTGACGCGGGTCGTCCTCGCGCCGCTCTCGCTCGAGCCGGAGCGCTATCCGGCCGCGCCGCTCGACGGTCCACCAGTGGCCGGGTTGATCGGAAGTGCTGCCTGGCCGCCGACCGCCTCCGCGATCCGCCGGCTCGTCGGCGACGTTTGGCCACGCGTGCGCAAGCTCGCTCCCGACGCGCGGCTGCGTATCGCCGGGCGCGGCACCGACGCGCTCGTCGCGGGGACGGAGGGAGTCGAAGCGCTCGGTGAGGTCCCCTCCGCGGGCGAGTTCCTGCGCGGCCTCTCGGTCCTGCTCTTTCCGCTCGAACGCGGGAGCGGGATGAAGGTCAAGGTGCTGGAGGCGATCGCGTCGGGTCTCCCGGTGGTGACGACCGCGAGCGGCGCCGAGGGTATCGACCCGAGCGCCGTGGTCGTCGAGCCGGATCCCGAGCGGATGGCCGCCGCAGCCGTGCCCATCCTCCGCGATGAGGCCGAGCGCAGGGAGCGCGGTGCCGCGGCCCGGCGCGTCTTCGAGCGTCTCTACACACCGGGCCCGGCAACGGCGCCGATCGTCGAGCTGTACGAGCGGATGGCCTAGGCGCGCCAGCGGTCCCAGGCGGGGCCGAGCAGCGGATCGTCGAGCCAGATGGGCGCGATTCTCTCCGCCGGCGGGATCTGCGCTTCGGCGCCCAGCCGCTCGCCCCGCCTGACGTGCGAGAGCCCGTGATGGAGCCAGCAGAGAGTTGCGATCGGGCCGACCGCCTCGGCCGGGATCGCGAGCCGGGCCACGTAGCGCCGGATCGTGTCGAACAGCGTGTCCGAGGCCGGCAATTCGCCGCGGAGAAGCCGGATCGCGTGCTCGGCGCGCTGCTCGGCGGTTCGCGCCCCGTCGAGCAGCCCGAGCGCGTCGACGGCGAAGTAGAGGAGGTCCCACAGCGGCAGGCCGTCGGCGCGGGCGGACTCCCAGTCGAGGACCGTGAACTCGCCGGGCGCGGCCCAGACCGTGTTCCAGGTGCCGAGGTCGTTGTGCTGGAGGACCGCGGGCAGTTCGGCGAGCCCCGAGAGGAGGCTCGCGGGCGCGTTCCAGCTCGGCAGGACTTCCCGCTCCAGCCGGGCGAGCTCGTCGCCGAGCGCGCCCGCGGACCAGCCGTCTGCGCTCCGACGTCCGAGACCCAGGCCGCGACGTCGTCGAACGCCTGCAGTCCGTGAGCTCGGTCTCGCGCGAGGAGTGTCGAGAGCCGTTCACCCACGGCTGCGCTCTCGACGGACGCGTGGCGCCCCTCGACCTCGAACCGCCCGAGGAGGCGCGGAGCGTGCCGGAGCGCGACGCCACCGGCTGTCTCGACGAGCGCGAGGCCGGCTTTGTCCTTCGCGAACGGCTCGTCGTAACCGCGCACGCGAGCCGTCTTGACCACCCATCCCGGGTTACGAGCGCCCGGGGCGAACACGTGGAAGACCGCGCGCGTCAGGTCGTCGCCCTGGCCGAGCGTCAGGAACCATCCGGCCTCGGCGGGCACTCCGAAGCGCGACGCGGCCGCGAGCGTCGCCGGCGGGCCGGGCTCGCGCAGGCCGAGGCTTGCAACGGGCGCGGGTCGGGGACGAAGCGCGCCAGTGCCGCGAGCGCTCGATTCCGCGCCTGCTTCGCCCGCGTCTCCGCGGGCCGCCAGGTGGCCAGCGCGTAGCCGACCGGGGCGTCAGCGCTCGAGCGGCAGCAGGAGGTCGGGCGTCTCGATGCTCGGAAGCGGGAGGAAGCGCGTCGTCGCGTAACCGGCGCGCCACAGCTTCCGCGCGCCGCCGCGGCCCTCGAGAACGACCGCGCGTGCGCCGAGCCCGAGCGCCTCGGCCGCTCGCTCGACCGGTGCGACCGCAAGGTCGAGGTCCGTGTCCGCGAGCTCCACGCCCGCCTCGTCCAAACCCTGGCGCCAGTCGTCGAGCCCGATCGCCGCCGCACGGCGGACCTCATGGGGGAGCGCGAACCGGAGATCGATCCGCCGAAGGCTCATCGACGCCAGGGCGGCGGTTCGCCCGTCACGACCTTCCAGAGCACCGCGACCGGCCCGTCGCCAGCATGGACCGCGATCCGGCGCAGGCACCACGCATCCGTCCCGATCCCGTTCCGTCCCTTCTCCGTCGTCCACGCCGCGCGAAAGCCTGCCGAGACCGCCGCCGACCGCACGTTTTCGTCATGGCTCCCGTTCGGGTAGGCGAAGAGAGCGAGACCGTCTGGAAGCCGCTCCCGGAGATCGGCGAGCGACCCGCCGACCTCGTCCGCGAGCTCGTCGCCTTCGAGGCCGGCCAGAGGTCTGTGCGTACGCGCGTGCGCGCCGATGCGCACCCCGCGGCGGCTCAGCTTCTCGAGGTCGGCCCAGGAGAGAAGCGGCTCTCCGTCCAGCCAGGCTGCGGAGCCGCCGACCTCGCGCGTGGGGACGAAGAGCTGGGGCGCGGTCTCGACGTGCCCGGAGAGCGGGCGCTCGCAGTCCGCTGTGCCGTCGTCGACGGTGACGACGAACGCGCGGCTAGGAAGCGTCCCGTTGCCGTCGTGGAAGGCGAACACCTCCTCGGGGGTCAGTGGGCGGAACCCGAGCCGGCGCAGGAAGCGGAGCTGGGCGGCGAAGCGACCCGGATCGAGGTCGACTCGCTCCTGGCCCGCCTTGCCGTCGCCGGCGAGCCGGTGATAGAGGAGGGCGCAGTACGAGGCCGTGAGGCGGCGCCACTCCTCGCTCGTCGCCTCTTTTCTCGCACCGGCCCAGAACGCGCGGTCGGCTGCCGCGCGCACGAGCGGGGCCGTTCCCCGCCCCGGCGTCGGGAGCCGCCTGGTGAGGCGATGACGGAGCCCGGCCTGGCACCAGGCCCCGAGCTCGAGCTCGGTCAGGAGCGTCTCGTCGGCCCGCCAGACCTCGACCGAGGAGCGGCCGCGCGCGCGGCAGAGCTCCACCAGCTCGCGCGGCCGTGAGAGTTCGTCCGGCGTGCCCCAGTCGAGCTTCGCGCCCGCGCGGCGAAGGCGCACCGCGATCGCTTCGGCCTGCGCAGGCCCGACCGGCAGGCCCGCGGCGGCCTCTTCGATTACCTCGGGCGGCCCCGAGACGCGGTGCACGATCCGAGCGAACGGCCCGACGAGCGCGCGATGCGTCGCGACGAGCGTCGCCGCTTCGGTCACGTGCCCCGGTCCGGCGACGGAATGGAGTGCGGCGCTGCTCACCGGCTCGACGCCGTGTCGTAGACCTCGACCGTCTCGGCGATCATCTTCTCGACGCCGTACCGCTCGCGCGCCCGCTCGTGTGCCGCGGCGCCGAGCTCACGCCGCTTCTCGGGCGACCCGGCGAGCTTCCCGAGAGCAGACGCCAGCGCGGCCGGGTCCTCGGGCGGAACGACGAGGCCGGCGCCGTCCAGCGCGACCCGGACGTCGCCGACATCGCTTGCGACGCAGGGCACGCCGCTCATCATCGCCTCGAGGAGGGCGAACGGCAGCCCCTCCCAGCGGGACGGCAGGCAGAAGGCCGCCAGCTCCGCGTGGAACGCGGGGACGTCCTCGACGAAGCCGCGGAGCTCGACGTCGAGCCCCTTTGCCTGCGCCGCGAGAGACGAGCGATCCGGGCCCTCGCCGGCGATCACGGTCGCGATCGAAACGCCCTCGGACTCGAGCCGCCGCACCGCCTCGATCAGCACGTCGAAGCCCTTCTGGTCGGTCAGGCGGCCGATCGCACCGACGCGAAAGGGGCGATCGACGGTCACGACCGCCGGCCGCTCCTCGACGCCGTTCGCGATCACCCGCACCTGGGCCAGGCCGAGCTCCTCGCCGAGCTGGCGCCTCGTCTCCTCGGAGACGGCGATGAGCCCGGCCAGTCGTCGATAGGCGCGGCGCAGGATCGCGATCTGGGCCGTGCTCTCGAGGGGCGCCACGACGTGCAGCGTCGCGACCGCGCGCAGCCGGAGCAGGCCGCAGAGCCCGATCACGTGGCGGTTGTTGGCCGCGGTCGCCATGTTCACGTGCACGAGGTCGGGCCGGGTCCCGCGCAGAGCGCGCGCCGCCCCCGCCAAACGCGCGACGTCCGTCTTCCCGCGCGGCCGCTCGAACGTGACCAGAGCGTCGCCCGCAGCCCGGCGAAGCTGCTCGGGAACCCCGGGAGTCGCGAGCAACGTCCGCTCGAAGCGCTCGGGGAGCCGACGTAGGAGATGCGCGGCGTACGCCTCGGCGCCCCCGTAGACGTCGCTGTCCACGACGATCGTCAGGCGGGTCGGGCCCATGGCACGGACGTTACTGCCCGCCGAGGATGCGGCCACCCGACCGAGCTACGATCATTCGAGGCCGATGTCCACGTTCCGTGAACGCATCGAGCGTCGGCTCCGCCACCTGCCGCCCGCCAGGCGCCTTCGCTTCATGCTCGCGCTCCGGTCGCTGGCGAGTCTCGGTGACGGCACGCCGGTCCGCGTCCTCGACGCAGGCGCGGGCGACGGGCTCCTGTCCCTCGCGATCGCGGAGCGGCACCCGTCGTGGACCGTCGTGGCCGCGGACGTCCGCGAGGACGCCCTCGAGCGGGGGCGCGTGGACGCCGACCGGGACGGCATCGGCAACGTGCGCTTCGAGCGGCTCGACCTCACGCGCCCGATCCCGGAGGGCGGGTACGACGTCGTGCTCGCGCTCGAGTGCCTGGAGGAGATTCCCGACGACGAGGCGGCCACCGAGGCCTTCGCCGCTGCGCTGCGACCGGACGGACTGCTGCTCGTTCACGTCCCGGAGCGAGACTGGCAGCCGGTGCTGGGCGGCAGCGAGGAGACGTGGAGAGACGAGGTCCGCCACGGCTACACGCGCGACGAGCTCGTGGCGCTGCTCGAGCGGCACGGGCTGCACGTCCTCCGCGTGACTCCGACGACCCGCGGCACCGTGCGGCTGGCGCAGGAGGTGCGGGACCGGATCAAGACCTCACGGCTCGCGGTGCGCGCCGCGGCGTACGGCCCGCTGACCGCCGCGCTCTGGCTGGAGCGGCTCGGCGTCACGTGGGGGCCGGCCCGCGCGCTCTACGCGGAGGCGCGGAAGCCGGCGTGAGGCGGTTCCTCGTCCCGGAGGCGGACGGGCCGGTCGAGCCGGGCGCTCCGCCGAGCTTCTCGGTGCTGATCCGCACCTACCAGAGCGCGGACACCGTCGGGGAGGCCGTCGAGTCGGCGCTCGGGCAGACGCTCCCGCCGTTCGAGGTGGTCGTCTACGACGACGGCTCCACGGACGGAACCGCCGAGGTGCTGCGCCGCTACGGGAGACCGCATCGTCTACCTCTGGCGGGAGAACGCCGGCTCGGCGGAGGCGTTCAACGAGGCGGCCAGAGGCCGCGAGCGGCGACTTCGTCGTCGTGCTCGATGCGGACGACGTGTTCGAGCCGGAGCGGATCGAGGCGCTCTCGGAGCTCGCCGCCGGCGCGGCCCGACCTCGACATCGTGACCACCGACGCGGCCTGGGAATCGGAAGGGCGGGTTGTCGGCCGCTTCAACAGCGACGCGAACCCGTTCGAGGTCGAGGACCAGCGCACGGTCATTCTCGACCGCTGCTTCATCGTCGCGCCCGCCGTGCGGAGATCGAGGTGCTCGGGTCGGCGGACAGAACCCGACGCTGGAGCTCTCCTCCGACTGGGACTGCTGGATGCGGATGATCCTGGGCGGGTCGAAGGCGGGGTCCGTCGACGAGCCTCTGCTGCGCTACCGCCTGCGAGAAGGCAGCGTCAGCTCCAGCCGGCTGAAGGCGTTCCAGATCGCGTCGAGATTCTCGAGCGGCTGCGGACGCACCCCGCATTGCGGAAGGAGGACGATCGCGCCGCGCTCGACGCGGCGCTCGCGCGGCACAGGCAGACGCTCGCGCTGGCCAGAGCCCTCGATGCAGCCCACCGCGGCGACGGCGACGCGCGGGAGCTGGCGCTCGCCGTCGCCCGTGACGAGGCGCACGGGCGCAAGACGAGGCTGAAGGCGGCCGTGCTCGCGGCGGCGCCGTCCGCGATTCGTCCGCGACTCGTCGACCGCCTCGGCTTCCCTGCGCGCCTGGCCCGCCGTGAGGTTGGGAGCTCCGACTGAGCCTCGAGCCGCCGACCAACCCCCAGGCAGAGGGCGAGGACGCCGCAGCCGCGACGACGGGCGCGTCGGTGCTGCGCGGCGGGAGCTGGAACCTCTTCGGGCTCTTCGTCCCGCAGCTCGCGCTGCTCGTGCTCTCCGTCGCCGCGGCGCGCTTCCTCGGGCCCGACCAGTTCGGCCGCCAGAGCTTCATCGCCTTCGTCGAGGTCTCCGTCGTGATGCTGCTCGCCGGCGGGCTCCCGATGGCGCTCGCGCGCTACGCCGGTGATGCGCTCGGCCGCGGGCGGCCCGGTGTCGTGATCGGCCTCGCTCGTTGGGTCGGCTGGATCTCGATCGCAGCCGCCGTGGTCGGCGCGACGATCATGGTCGGTTTCGGGCTCGCAGGCGCGACGCCGCGGGCTGCGTGGTTCATCGCGGCGGTCGTCGTCGCGGCCTCGCTCGTCCAGCGCGTTCCCTCGGCCGTGCTCAACGGGCTGCAGAGGTGGCGAGCAGCATCCGTCGTCGGCGTCGTCATGGCCGTTGTCGCCGCTGTCGCGACGGTCCTCGTGCTCTGGGCCGGGGGCGGGATCGTCGGCATGTTCGCCGTCGAGGCCGCCGTGACGCTCGCGAGCCTCGTCTGGCTCTGGTCGCTGTCGCGCCGCGCAGAGAAGACGCTCGGCCCGCCCGAGCCGGTCGACCCGGCCCTCCGCCGCGACTTCCTGCGCTATGCCTTCATCGCCTCGCTGGGCGTGATCCTGACCTTCGTCGTCTGGCGCCGCTCCGAGTTCCTGTTCCTGAACCACTATTCGACCGACTCCGAGATCGCGATCTACTCGGTCGCCTTCTCGTCGGTCGCGGCGCTGCTCCTGATCCCGCAGGCGATCGTCGGCGTCCTGCTGCCGGCCGTGGCCACACTGCTCGGCGCGGGGGCGACGGAGCGCATCCGCCAGGGCTTCGAGCGGGCGATCAGGCTGCTTCTCGTGCTCACGCTCCCGATGACGGCGTTCGCGATCGCGCTCGGTCCGCTGACGCTGCGCGTCGTCTACGGCGAGGACTTCAGCGGCGCCGGCCCGGTCGTCGTGCTCCTGCTGCTTCCGCTTCCGATCGTCACGCTCATGAACCTGAGCAAGGTTGTGCTCGCCGGGATGGGCAGGCAGCGCTTCCAGCTCGCGAGCGGAGCGGTCGGAGCGGCGGCGAACATTGGCCTCGACTTCGCCCTGATCCCGCACTACGACGCCCTGGGCGCCGCCCTCGCGAACGCCGGCGGGCAGCTTGTCTCGGGGCTGCCGGTGCTCGTGTACGCGATTCGGCGGATCGGCGTCGAGCGCTGGGAGCCGTGGCCGCTGGCGCGCACGCTGCTCGCGTCGGTCGGGGCCGGGGTCGCCGGCTGGCTCGCGCAGCACTGGCTCGGCGGCGTGGCGGGCATCCTCGTCGGGCTCGCGGCGGCCACGGTCGTGTTCGCGGCCCTTGCCGTTGCTCTCCGGATCCTCACCGTGTCCGACGCCGTCTGGCTGGACGACCTGATCGGGCGCCTGTTCGGAGGCCGCCTCGGACGCCTGATCCGGTTCTGCGCGCGCCCGGGTGCGGCATGACCTCGATCCTCGCGCCACCCGCGCCTGCAGGGCTCGAGCCCGGGCCGGAGGTGTCGTTCAGCGTCCTGATCGCCGCCTACAACGTCGCCGGGCTCATCGGTGACGCGCTCGGCTCGGCGCTCGGGCAGACGAGAGCGCCGCTCGAGGTGATCGTCTGCGACGACGGGTCGACGGACGATCTCGACCGCGCGCTGGCGCCTTTCATCGAGCGGATCACGCTGATCCGGAAGGAGAACGGGGGCGAGGCGACGGCCAAGAACGCGGCCGCCCGCGCAGCGTCGGGCGACTTCGTGGTCATCCTCGACGCGGACGACGTGTATCTCCCCGGCCGACTGGCGGCGCTCGCCGAGCTCGCATGGGCGCGTCCCGACCTCGACGTGCTGACGAGCGACGCCGTCCTCGAGGTGGACGGCGAGGCGGTCCGCCGCTGCTACACGCCCGAGCTCCCGTTCGAGGTCGACGACCAGCGGTCCGCGATCCTGCGCCGCAACTTCGTCTTCGGCCTCGCCGCGGTGCGTCGCGAGCGCTTCCTCGAGGCCGGCGGGTTCGACGAGTCCCTGCGGTACGCGACCGACTGGGACCTCTGGGCGCGGCTGATCCTCGACGGCTCGCGCGTGGGGGCCGTGATGGAGCCGCTCGCGCGCTACCGGCTCCGCCCCGGAAGCCTCAGCGGCAGCCGCGCCAATCTGATCGCCGGCCGCGTGCGCGTGCTCGAGCAGGCGGCCCGGCATCCGTCCCTGTCTGCGGCGGAAGCGCGAACCGTCGCCGATTCGCTCGCCCTCGAGCGGCGCCGCCTGGCGCTGGCCGAGGCGCGCGCGGCTCTCGCGGGCGAGCTTCCGGATCCGCGCAGGCGCTCGCTGCGGGTCGCCTTCGGCCGCGGGCACGGCTTGCAGACGCGCGTCAAGAGCCTGGCCGCGGCCGTCGCGCCGGGCTGGGCCGGACGCCGGCTCGCCGAGGGCGACAGCGAGACGACCGGCGGCGTCCGCCTACCTGCGGGCTGAGAGGGACCGTCCGGCCTTGCGGGCTCCGCGGGCCGCTGCTCCGGCCAGGCGGCGCACCGCGGGCCGGAGGCAGCGCCGTCGTCCGCACGCCGCCCGCAGGATTACCGCCTGCGCAGGACCGACCGTCACCGTCGACCCGACCGTGCCGTTCGGGAGCACGTAGTTGCCGCCGAGCCTGACGGTCTGGGTGGTCGAGGGGGACGGGTCGAGCACGACGATCCCGTTCGCGAAGACGCGCTTCCACGCCACGCCGGCCCTGACCCGCGCTCCGGCCGGTGCGCCGACGTCGGTCGTCCAGTCCGCGAAGTAGGGATCCTGCGCCTCGGGCGTCGTCGGCTCGAAGGCGAGAGCGCTGGGGCCGCCGTTCCAGTCGAGGAGGAAGCTCGCCCGGGCGTAGCGCATCGAGCGCACATCGCCGGAGGGCGCATAGGTGACGCCGACGAACGTCTTGCCCGCCGCCTCGGTGCGCGCGAACAGCGCCTGGCGCCCGCTCCAGTCGTCGTGCGTGCCGTCGTCCGTGAGCCAGCGGCTGTCGTCGCGCCCCCACTTCGAGAAGTACTCCTGGACAGCGCCCGACGAGTAGGAGACCCAGCGATCCCACCGGGCCAGGCCGTTCTGCGTCCACCAGTCGTCGAGCGCGATGTTCGGCATGGCCATGAAGCCCGCGGCGCGCAGAGCGGGGCCGACGTGCGCTAGGAAGCTCTCGGTCGCGGCGGTGTACGCGTCGGCCGTCGGGTAGCGCGCGATCGTGCGGCCGCACAGGTGCCAGGTCTCGGACTGGTTCACGTCGTCGAGCATCACGCCGTCCCAGGGCGCGGAGCGCAGGTCGACCAGGACGTTGGCGAGCCAGGCCTGCTGGTACGAGGGGTCGCCGACGTCCATCTGCCACGCACCGTGGAAGTCGCAGAACTCGATTCTCGCGCCGGTCGTGTCCGCCAGGAACCAATCGGGCCGGTTCGCGTCGGCCCAGCAGTAGCCGACCCCGGCCGGGAGCCTCGCGTCGTCGACTCCGCCGTGGCACGCGTACGAGGCGGTGGCCGCCGCGTCCTTGTAGACGAGCACCTTGAGGCCCGGGCTCGCGCTCTTCAGCTGCGGGATCAGCCCCGCCTGCCACGAGTGCAGCACGACGTACGAGTAGCGGCCCGGGACGGAGAGGCCGTAGTCGGCGCAGCCGCTGCAGATGCGCAGCGCGGCCGTCGTCGGCGGGCCTTGCTGGTTCGGGATGCCGTGCGCGCTCTGCGCTCCGCCGAGCAGTGGCAGCGCAAGTGCGAGGGCGGCGAGGAGGGTGCGGCGTGGGCGGCTGGACAAGCTGGGCATCCCTTGAAGACGTGCCGCAGCTTCTGTCTTCGCATCGACGCCCCGCCGCGCGGGCGTGACACTCGATGTAGTGAAGCAGAGATCAGGTCAGCGCGTCGTAGAGCGCCACGGTCTCGCTGACCATCCGCTCCTGCCCGAACTCGCGCCGGACCCGCTCTCGGCCGGCCTCGCCGAGTCGGACGGCGCCTTCCGGGTCGGCGAGGATCCGCTCGACCGCGGCCGCCGCTGCTGCGGGATCGCCCGGCTCGAAGAGATACCCGGTCTCGCCGTCGACCACCTGCTCGGGAACGCCGCCGACGCGCGTCGCGACGACGGGCACGCCCGCGGCCATCGCCTCGAGCACGGTGTACGGAAGCCCCTCGTAGTCGCTCGTGAGCAGGAAGCACGCTGCTTCGGAGAGCAGACCCGCCACGTCCCCGGCGTCGGTCAGCAGCCGCACGTGGCCGCTCAGCCCGAGCTCGCCGACGAGCGCCGCCGTCTCCGCCTCGAGCGGCCCGTGCGCGGCCAGGTCGAGCTCCGCCTCGGGAAACCGCTCGCGCACGCGCGCGAGTGCCTGAACTGCAACGTCGGGACGCTTCTGCGGCGCGAGCCGACCGACGACGACGATGCGCCCGGGCACCACCCGGCGAGGCCGGTCGTACACGTCCGCGTCGATTCCGTTGTGGATGACCCGGTACTGCGAAGCGGTGCCGACACCGGCCTCGAGGCCGGCGAGGCGTTCGGCATCCGAGACGCCGACGATCACGTGACACCAGTGCGCGGCACGACGCTCGAGGGCGAGCCATGCTCGAGAGCGCCGCTCCCGAGCCCAGAACGACCAGGCGTGCGGCGTGAACACGGTCACGCTCCGACGTCCGCGCAGCGTAGCTGCGAGCCGGGTCATGAAGCCGGCCTTGGACGCGTGCGCATGAACGACGTCCGCGCGCCCGACGAGTCCGAGCAGGCGCCTGAAGTCCACGGCATCCGACGGCCCCGGCTCCTTCCCGGGCCTGAGGGGATACATCGTCACACCAGGCCGCTTGGAGAGCTCGAGCCACGGCTCGGACCCCGGCGGGCAGGCGAGGTCGACCGTCCAGCGCTCGGGATCGAGCCCCTGGACGAGGTCGATCACGTGCCGCGTCACGCCCCCGTCTGGCGGATACAGGCTCAAGAGCAGGCGCCGAGGGCCCGACGAAGAAGAGGGGGCTATCCTTCGATTGCCTGTCGGCATGCCGTCCTCGGATTCATGAACCTCACAGAGATTCTCTCCGTACTGTGGCACCGCAAGCTCGTGGTGCTCGGAGTGACGGCGCTCGTGATCGCGTGCGCGGTCGGCGCCCTGGCGCTGATCACGCCGCAGTACCGGTCGACGTCGACGCTCGCGCTCGAACCGCAGAGGCTCGGCAACGACCTGCTCTTCTTCCAGACGATCGACTCGATCACGCCCATCTACGCGGCAGCCGCCGAGTCGGAGACGACGCTCGCCGCGGCGAAGGCCCAAAACGGCGGGCAGCTCGCGACCATCTCGGTTCGCACGTTCGCGCAGTCTCCGATCTTCAAGATCGACGCGCAGTCGACCGACGCGAGCCTCGCGCAGAGCTCGGCCCAGTCGGTCACCGACGTCCTCAGTAGCCGGGTCGACTCCGGAGAGGTGGGGATCGCCTCGCTCAAGCTGACCCAGATCGACAAGCCGACCGTCCCGACGAGCCCGGTCTTCCCGAACAAGAAGCTGACGATCGCGGTCGCCGTCCTGCTCGGGCTCGCTCTCGGCGTCGCGGCCGCGCTGCTCATGGAGCGCTTCACGAGCCGGATCCGCACGAGAGCCGATCTCGCCGAGGCCAGCGGGCTCCCGATCTTCGCCGAGCTGCCCCGCCAGGTGTCACTCGCCCGGGTGACGCCCGAGCTGCTCACGAACAGCCCGTCTCTGCGCTCGATCAATGAGGCGTTGCGCGACCTGCGCACGAACCTCGCGTTCGCGGGCAACGGCGAGATCGAGACGGTCGCCGTGACGAGCCCGGAAGGGAGTCACGGGAAGACGACGATTGCATTCGGGCTCGCGGTCGCGATCGCTCGCTCGGGCGCGAAGACGCTGCTGATCGACGCCGACCTGCGGCGCGGCCGGCTCGCGGAGATGCTCGACGTGCCGCGCATCCCGGGTCTCTACGAGGCGATGAATGGCTCGCCGCTCGGCCCGGGAGTCATCCGCCACACGGCGCTCCCGAACCTCGACCTGATCACCGGCGGCCGCCTCGTCAGCGACCCGGGCGAGCTGCTCGCGACGCACTTCGCCGAGGTGCTCAACGAGCTCCGGCCGCGGTATGAGGCGATCGTGATCGACACGACACCGGTCGTCCCCGTCAACGACGGCCGCGTCGTCGCGAGCCTCGCGAAGGCGACGGTGCTCGTGGCGAGCTCGGGTGGAGCGACCAGGCGCTCGGTCGAGGAGGCCGTGAGCCGACTCTCGCTGATCGCGGTCACTCCGGCCGGGGCGGTGCTGAACAAGTCTCGGAGCCGTCAGGCGCGCGGCTACTACGCCCACGACGGCGCGGATCGCGCGGACGACGAGCAGCCCGTCCGCGAACGGGTCTAGCCCCCGGGGCGATGGCCTTCGGCGCTTCGGCGACGGGTTCGATCCGGAGCTCGCGGCTCAGCGACGCGCTCGCCTTCGTGCTGCTGGCGGCGATCGCAATTCCGCTCGCGATCGGCGCGGCGGTGCGGCCGACCCTCCTGCTCGGCGGGCTGCTCGCGCTCGTCGTGATCGGGGTCTGCCTGGCCCGGGTCGACCTCGCGCTCCTGCTCCTGATCGCGGCTGCGCCGCTCGAAGGGCTGTTCCAGGGCGGCGCGAGCGGAGGCCTGAGCGTGACGAAGGCAGTCGGCGCGCTCTGCTTCCTCAGCTTCGGGCTCAGCGCGGTCGCCACCGGCCGCCGGCTCTGGTTCGGCGTGCCCCACGCACTCGTGTTCGGCCTGCTCGGGATCGCGATGCTGTCGACGCTGGGCGCCGAGTCGACCCCGGACGCGCTCGCCACGACGACGCGCTACGCGAGCTTCGTCGCCCTCTTCTTCGTGATCAGCCAGTTCGTCGGCGACCACGTGCTGCATACGCGGATCGCGTGGGTGCTGTCGGCGGCGGCGACCGTGGCCGGAGCGGTCGCGTCCTGGAACTTCCTGTCCGGAAAGACGCTCTCGGCCCGCCTCACGTACGGCGACCCGAACGACGTCGCGTTCATCCTCGCCACGACCCTGCCGCTCACGTTCTGGCTGCTCCGGGAGCCGGGACGGCGGCGCGCGCTGGTGGTCGCGATGATCGGCGTGATCTCGGTCTCGACCCTGCTCACGCTGTCCCGTGGCGCGCTCGTCGGGCTCGGCGTGGCCGTGCTCTGGGTTGCATTCACCGAGCGCCGGTTCGTGAAGCCGCTGCTCGCGGGAGCCCTGGTCGCGGCGCTCGTCCTCGGAACGGTCTACCACGTGAAGCACAACCGGATCGAGACCGGGCTGCGCGCAAAGCAGAAGGTGGCGAGCGCGAACGTGTCGAGCCGGCTCGAGGCGTTCAGCGCGGCCGCTCGGCTCTCGATCGAGCACCCGCTGCTCGGGGTCGGCCCGGGCAACTTCCAGTTCCACTTCCTCGAGGCGACCGACAGCCCGCCGGGCGCCCAGCGGCTCGTCGTCGTCCACGACGCGTACCTCGACATCGCGGCCGAGCTCGGGCCGCTGGCGATGGTGCTCTTCCTCGGCTACCTGGGCGTCGTCTTCGCGCAGCTCAGCGGGGCGCGGCGGCTCGGGCTGGGACCGCCGGGCCTGGCGGCGGCGCTGCGCATCTCGCTGATCGTGGGGACGTTCTCCGCGCTGACGCTGTCCGAGCAGTACTTTGCGCCGTTCTGGCTGATCGGAGGGCTGGCGGCGGCCCTGTGGCAGGAGCAGAGCCTGAGCGAGCAGCCCGCGCCCGCGTGAGGGTCGTCTACGCCTGCAGCTTGACCGCTGGAGGGCCGCTCACCCACCTTCGCGACCTCGCGCCGAACGTGGCGGCTGAGGGGATCGACGTCCGGGTGATCTGTGCGGACGAGGAGATCGCCGAGTCGTTTCGCGCCCTCGGCATCGAGGCCGTGGCGCGCCCGCTACGGAACAAGCTCGATGCGCCCGGCGCCGTGCGGACGTGGCCCGAGCTCGCCGACGCGGACGTCGTGCACACACACGACCGCCGGACGGGCCTGCTCGTCAGGCCGCTCGCTCGCGGGCGCCGCGCGAGGTCGGTGCACACGTTCCACGGCGTCCCGGACGAGCTCTTCGGCCGCGTCGGCCGTGATGTGCCGGTCGAGGACACGACCGCGTCGAGCGCGCGCCTCCTGTGGCTCGAGCACGGGCTCCTGCGGATGGAGGCGCTGCTCAGCTACTTCGGAGCCGTCGTCGTCCCCTCGCAGGCGCTCGCGGAGTACGTGGCCGCGCACGGCTTTCCGCGGAAGAGGCTGCACGTGATTCCGAACGGAATCACGGTCCGCAGGCGCGAGCCTGCTCCGGCTCACGAGCCGGTCGTGATCGGCACCGCGGCGCTGCTCGAGCGGCGCAAGGGGATCGACGTCCTGCTCGAGGCGAGCGCCCGCCTGGCGACGCCGCACCGCCTCGTGATCTACGGGGACGGCCCGCTGCGCGCGGAGCTGGAGGCGGCAGCGCGCGACCTGGCGGCGCCCGCCGAGTTCCCGGGCTTCGTCTCGGACGCCGAGGACAGGATCGCGGAGCTGGACGTGTTCGTGCTCCCGAGCCGGGGCGAGAACCTTCCGATCGCGATCCTCGAGGCGATGGCCGCGGCGGTGCCCGTGGTCGCGACGCGCGTCGGCGGTGTGCCGGAGGTGGTCGTCGAGGGCGAGACCGGGCTGCTCGTCGAGCCGGAGGACGCCGGCGGCCTCGCGGCTGCGCTCGACCGCGTCGCCTCCGATGACGCGTTCAGGCGGCGCCTCGGGCAAGCCGGCGCGACGCGGATCGTCGAGCACTTCGATGCGCGGTCGACGGCGCGGCAAATGGTCGAGCTGTACCGGAAGCTCGTCTGATGCGGATCCTGCACGCGATCCAGGAGCTGGGCACGGGCGGCGCCGAGCGGGTCGTCGTCGCGCTCGCGCGCGGCGCGCAGGCGGCCGGGCACGAGGTCGCGGTCGCCTCTGCTCAGGGCGGTCTCGTCGGCCAGCTCGACGGGCCGCACTACCCGCTCCCGCTCGTCGAGCGCCGGCTCTCGAGGCTGCCCGGGGCGATCTTCGCCGTTCGCCGGGCTGTTCATCGCTTCCGACCCGACCTCGTGCACGGTCACAACCCCGGCATCGCCGCAGCCGCAGGTCCGGCGACGCTGCGCGGACGGCGCCCGCGCGGCCTCGTCAGCGTCCACGGCGTTCCGGACGAGGACTACCGCCGCGCGGCGAAGGTGCTGCGGTTTGCCGGCCTGCCGGTCGTCGCCTGCGGCCCCGGCGTGGCGCTCGGGCTCGAGGAGGCGGGCCTCGAGCCGCTGACGACGATCCTCAACGGCGTGTCGCCCGCCCCGACGCCGGCCGATCGCGCTGCGCTCACGCGGGAGTGGGGGCTCGCGCCGGACCGTCCGCTCGTGCTCAGCGTCGGCCGGCTCGTGCCGGTGAAGAACCACGAGCTGGCGATACGGGCTCTCGCCGAGGTCGACGGCGCCTCGCTCGCGATCGTCGGCGAGGGCCCGCTGCTCGACGAGCTGCGGCGGGCCGCCCGGGACGCGGGCGTCGAGGAGCGCGTCGTCTTCGCCGGCCTGCGGCCCGATGCCCGCGAGCTGATCGGCGCCGCCGACGCGGTCGTCCTTCCGTCCCGGGCGGAGGGCCTCCCGCTCGTCGCGCTCGAAGCGCTGGCCGCGGGCACGCCGCTCGTCGCGACCGCGGTCCGTGGCGTGCGCGAGCTCGTCGACGACCGAACCGCCCTGCTCGCTCCCCCGGACGACCCGGGCGCTCTCGCCGTCGAGCTCCGCCGTGTGCTCGCGTGACGAGGGTCTCGCGGAGCGCCTCACCCGTGCCGGCCGCGAGCTCGCCGCGCAGCACAGCGAGGAGGCGATGATCGCGGCCTATCTCGACCTCTACGAGCGCCTGGCTGCGCGCGGTTAACGTTCGCCGCCTGTGAGCGACGAGCTCGACGTCGTGGTCATCTGCAGCGGCAACCGCTTCCGCAGCCCGATCGCGGAAGCCATCCTCCGCCGAGAAACCGCGGGCCTCCCGGTCCGCGTCCGCTCGTTCGGGACGATGGACCTGCCGGAGTCGGGGGTGCTTCCCGAGGCGCTCGAGCTCGCCCCGGGGCTCGGCCTCGACCTTGCCTCGCACCGCTCCCACCCGCTCGCGGGCCAGGATCTGAGCGAAGCCGACCTCGTGATCGGGTTCGAGCCGATCCACATCTCGACCGCCGTCGTCGGAGCGCGCGCCCGGCGCGAGCGGACGTTCCTCATCACGGAGCTAGCCGCGGGCCTCGAGGAGAGCCCGCCGCAACCCGAGGGCGACGTCGTGGAACGCGCCCGCGCAGCGGTCCACGAGGCCGACGAAGCACGCAAGACGGC
The DNA here is from genome assembly GCA_963850415.1 of uncultured Actinomycetes bacterium. Taxonomy (GTDB): domain Bacteria; phylum Actinomycetota; class Thermoleophilia; order Gaiellales; family Gaiellaceae; genus VAXT01. The sequence goes on along the minus strand of CAWKLE010000001.1, from coordinate 147,667 downwards.
GCCCGGCGCCGCCCGCGAGATCGGAGACCCGATCGGCGGCCCGTCCGCGGTCTACCGGAGGACGGCGGACGAGGTGAACCAACTCACGAGCCGCGTGGCCGAGCACCTCTTCCGCTAACCGGCGGGAGCCATCCGGACGCTCTCGATCACGTCCGCCAGGATCTGGTCGAGCCCGAGCGTGGGCTCCCACCCGATCGCCCGCTCGATCTTCCCGATCGCCGGCGCACGGTGGAACATCTCCTCCGTGACGCCGCCCTCGAAGACCTCGTCGTAGGGCACGAAGGCGAGCTCGGAGCCGGAGCCCGTGACCTCGAGCACCCGCTCCGCCAGAGCGCGGATCGTGATCCGGTGGGTCGACCCGACGTTGTAGATCTCGCCGTCGGCGAGCTCGAGCAGGCCTCTGAGCGCGCGCACGACGTCGGAGACGTGGCAGAAGCACCGTGTCTGGCTGCCGTCACCGTGGATCTCGAGCGGCTCCCCGGCCAGAGCGCTCTGCACGAAGCGCGGGATGACGTTCCCGTAGCGGCTGTTCTGCCGCGGCCCGACGGTGTTGAAGAGACGGGCGATGACGCAGCGCAGGCCGCGCTCGTGGCGCAGCGCCAGCGCGAGGAACTCGTCGAGCGCTTTCGTGTCGGCGTACGCCCAGCGCTTCGCCGTCGTCGGCCCGTAGATCCGCTGCGCGTTCTCCTCGAGCAGGACGTCCTCGGGATGGTTGCCGTAGACCTCGGAGCTCGACGCGATCAGGACCGGCTTCTCGAAGCGCGCGCAGTACTCGAGCACGTTCTCGGCGCCCTGCACGTTCGTCAGCAGCGTGTGGCCCGGCTGCTCGACGATCAGGCGGACGCCGACGGCAGCGGCCAGGTGGTAGACGACGTCGCAGCGGTGCACGAGCTCGCTGACCACGGACTGCGAGAGGACCGAGTCGACGACGAGGTGGAACCCGTCGCGCTCGCGGAGATGGAAGATGTTCGCCTCCTCGCCCGTCGAGAGGTCGTCGAGGGCGAAGACCTCGCAACCCTCGTCGAGGAGGAGCTCGGAGAGGTGCGAGCCGATGAAGCCGGCGCCGCCGGTGACCAAAGCCCGCATCGTCCGCAAGATTAACGTCCTCCTTACACGAAATAAGCCGAACGACGCATAGAAATAACCCGAACGAGGCATACGGAGGAAGGCGGCTACGGGTACGGTGAGTTCAGCTGGCGGATGAGGCGAAAATCGTCCGCTTGGCGGCGTAGCGGCGGCGTACGAGGAACTGCGGTCAACGAGGGGTAGAGCGGAGAGGAACAATGAGTTGGAAATCTGCGGCACTTGTCGCCTGCGCGGGGCTATCCGCTGGCGCCATCTTGGGCCTCGCCGGACCTGCGGCGGCGGCGGCGAAACCGGACACATCACAAAGAATCTTCAGCGACCTCGCCGACAATGGGCGGCTCGACGGCCACTACACGCGCGCGCAGATCAACCGCGCGCTGCATTCGCCGTCTCTGCGCGGGTACGACCGGCCTCAGCCGGTTCGCAAGCTCACGTCGGTGCCCAGTTCGTCGACGACGAGCTCGTCCGCTGACGGGCCTCTGCCCTTCAGCGGCCTGGACTTCGCGCTCTTCGCGGCGGTCGGCGGGCCGCTGCTCCTGCTCGGCGGCGGCGTCGGGCGCTTGGCCCGCGTGCGAATGAGCACGGAATGACCGACCTCGCCGAACGTCAGGCTCCGCCGGCACTCGCCGGCGCACCGTCCGAACCGGGCGCGCTCCGTGCGCTCGGCCAGCGTGCCCAGACGGCCACCGGGGTCGGGGTTCGCCCCGGTCGCGCGTGGACCGTCGCCCGCGTCTCGCTCGACGCCTCGATGCTCTTCATCGCCGCAGCCGCGACGACGCTCGGCTCGAGCGCGGCCGGGCTGCCCGCTCCACCTCCGATCTGGCTCGCGGCCTACTCGGTCTTCGTCCTCGGCTTCGCCAGCCTCCGTGGCCTCTACGGCACGCGCCTTCGCTACGAGCTCCTCGAGGAGCTGCGCGCGGTCCTGGTCGCAACCTCCCTCGCAACAGTTCCCCTCCTCCTCCTACGCGGGCTCGCGTCTGACCCCAGCGACCTGTGGCCGCAGGGGATCCGCGCCTGGGCCTTCGCAGCCGCCTATCTCGCCGCCGGCCGCGTCGCGCTCCACTGGTCACGCACGCAGGCGTACCGCCACGGCGAATCGTTCCGTCCGACGCTGATCATCGGCGCCGGCAAGGTCGGCAAGCTCACCGCCGACCGGCTCCTGTCGCAGCCCCAGCTCGGCCTCAAGCCGATCGGCTTCCTGGACAAGGACCCGCTGGTCGTCGCCGACGAATCTCTGCCTCTCCCGGTCCTCGGCGCCAGCTGGGACCTCGACCGGGTCGTGGCGCAGCACGGCGTCCAGCAGGTGATCGTGACGTTCTCCCGCGCGCCGCACGAGGTGCTCCTCCGGCTCGTGAAGCGCTGCGAGGAGCTCGGCATCCACGTGGCCTTCGTGCCCCGGCTGTTCGAGAGGATGACCAACCGGCTGACCGTCGAGCACTTCGGCGGCCTGCCGCTCATCTCCGCGCGCTCTCCGAATCCGAAAGGCCTCCAGTTCGCCGTCAAGTACGCGGCCGACCGCGTCGCGGCGCTCGGGCTGCTCCTGCTCGCTCTGCCTGTGATGATCCCGGCCGCGATCGCCGTCCTCCTGAGCACGGGCCGGCCGCTCTTCTTCCGCCAGGTCCGCGTGGGCCGCGACGGCCGGACGTTCGCGATGCTCAAGTTCCGGACGATGCGACCCGAGGCCGTGCAGGCCGCGCAGCCCATCGACCTCCCGCCGGACACCGCCCCGGGCGGCGTCGAGGGCGGCGACCGCCGCACCAAGGTCGGCTCGTTCCTGCGCAAGACATCGATCGACGAGCTCCCGCAGCTGATCAACGTCCTCAGGGGCGAGATGAGCCTGATCGGCCCGCGACCCGAGCGCCCCGAGTTCGTCGGGCGCTTCGAGGAGAGCATCTACCGCTACGGCGACCGCCAGCGCGTGAAGGCGGGCATCACCGGCTGGGCGCAGGTGCACGGCCTCCGCGGCAAGACGTCGCTCACGGACCGCGTCGAGTGGGATAACTACTACATCGAAAACTGGTCCCTCTGGCTCGACCTGAAGGTGCTGATGCTGACTGTTCTCGCCGTAGTCCGCACGCGCCAGGCCGAGTAGCCGCTCAGGCTCGTAAAGCCTTTGTGAAACCATGCCGATTGACTCATGTGGGTCACCGGCAGCGACAGAGGCGTGAGCTAACATGACCCTCAGTCCGTCGTTCTACCGTAGGGAGCGGTTGACCTCTTGTTCGAACGTTTCACTGAGAGAGCGCGCCAGGTAGTCGTCCTCGCACAGGACGAGGCCAGGGCGCTCAAGCACAACTACATCGGCACCGAGCACATCCTGCTCGGCCTGCTCCGGGAAGAGGAGGGGCTCGCCGCGAGGGTGCTGGAGTCTCTGGACATCACGGTCGAAGAGGTGCGGGCCCAGATCGCACGCATCGTCGGCCAGGGCGACGAGGTCACGACCGGTCAGATCCCGTTCACGCCCGCGGCGAAGAAGGTGCTCGAGCTCGCATTGAGAGAGGCTCTCTCGCTCGGACACAATTACATTGGGACCGAGCACATCCTCCTCGGCCTCGTCCGCGAGAACGAGGGCGTCGCCGCGAGGATCCTGCTCGACTTCGACGCAGACGCCGAAAAGATTCGCAACGAGATCATCCGCATGCTCTCCGGCCCCGGCCGGCGCCAGCAGGGCGGGGGCCAGGGAACCGGCGAGAAGGCGAAGAGCTCGAAGCTCCTCGACCAGTTCGGCCGCAACCTGACGCGGCAGGCCGCCGAGGGCAAGTCCGACCCGGTCGTCGGCCGCCAGACCGAGATCGAGCGCGTGATGCAGATCCTCTCGCGCCGCCAGAAGAACAACCCCGTGCTGATCGGCGAGCCGGGCGTCGGCAAGACCGCCGTCGTCGAAGGCCTCGCCCAGCGGATCGCCTCGGGCCAGGTGCCTGAGCTCCTCAAGGGCAAGCAGATCTACACGCTCGACCTGGCCGCCCTCGTCGCCGGCTCCAAGTACCGCGGCGAGTTCGAGGAGCGCCTGAAGAAGGTCATGAAGGAAATCATGCAGCGGGGCGACATCATTCTTTTCATCGACGAGCTCCATAACCTCGTCGGCGCCGGCGCGGCCGAGGGCGCGATCGACGCGGCCTCGATCCTGAAGCCGGCCCTCGCCCGCGGCGAGATGCAGACGATCGGCGCGACGACGCTCGACGAGTACCGCAAGTACCTCGAGCGCGACGCCGCTCTCGAGCGCCGCTTCCAGCAGATCCGCGTCGAGGAGCCGTCCGTCGACGACACGGTCGAGATCCTGCGCGGCCTGCGCGACCGCTACGAGGCGCACCATCGCTGCAAGATCTCCGACGAGGCGCTGCACGCCGCGGCGATCCTCGCCGACCGCTACATCCAGGACCGCCACCTGCCCGACAAGGCGATCGACCTCATCGACGAGGCCGCGTCGCGCATGCGCATCAAGAACATGACCGCGCCGCCGCGCTACCGCGAGCTCGAGGAGGAGATCACGAAGGTCCGCGGCGAGAAGGAAGAGGCGATCGAGTCCCAGGAGTTCGAGAAGGCCGCGTCGCTGCGCGACAAGGAGCGCAAGCTGACGCAGAAGAAGCGCGAGCTCGAGGAGAGCTGGCACGCCGAGGAGTCGGTCGACCAGCCGCAGATCGGCGAGGACGAGATCGCCGACATCGTCTCGATGTGGACGGGCATCCCGGTCTTCAAGCTGACCGAGGCCGAGTCGCAGAAGCTGATCCGCATGGAGGACGAGCTGCACAAGCGCGTCGTCGGCCAGGACGAGGCGATCGTCGCCGTCTCCAAGTCGATCCGCCGCGCGCGCGCGGGAATCAAGGACCCGAAGCGCCCGACCGGCTCGTTCATCTTCCTCGGCCCCTCGGGCGTGGGGAAGACGGAGCTGGCGCGCACGCTCGCCGAGTTCCTGTTCGGCGACGAGGACGCGATGATCCAGGTCGACATGTCGGAGTTCATGGAGAAGCACTCCGTGTCCCGGCTCGTCGGCTCGCCTCCGGGCTACATCGGCTATGACGAAGGCGGGCAGCTGACCGAGGCCGTCCGTCGCAAGCCGTACTCGGTGCTCCTCCTGGACGAGATCGAGAAGGCGCACCCGGACGTGTTCAACATCCTCCTCCAGATCCTCGAGGAGGGGAAGCTGACCGACGCCCAGGGACGCAAGGTCGACTTCCGGAACACGATCGTGATCATGACGTCGAACATCGGCGCCGCCTCCATCTCCAAGAACCAGTCGCTCGGCTTCTCGATCGGCGATGACTCCGGCCTGTCGTACGACGACATGAAGGAGCGCGTCATGAGCGAGCTGAAGAAGGTCTTCCGGCCCGAGCTCCTGAACCGCATCGACGAGGTGATCGTCTTCCACAAGCTGACGAAGGAAGAGATCAAGGTCATCGTCGACCTGCTCATGAAGCGGCTGCGCGACCAGATGGGCGTGCACGCCGCGGATGTCTCGTTGACCGACGAGGCGAAGGAGCTCCTCGTCGAGAAGGGGTACGACCCGACCATGGGCGCGAGGCCGCTGCGCCGCGCGATCCAGCGCTACATCGAGGATCCGCTGGCCGACTTCGTGCTCGGGCAAGAGATCACCGCAGGCTCGACGATCCTCGTCGACAAGAAGCACGACTCGGACGACGAGGTCGAGATCACCATCATCCCGGGCGCTCCGCCCGAGGACATGGACAAGGTCACCGTTCCGCCCGAGGAGCCCGTCGCCGAAGGCGACGAGAGCTCCGAAGAGCCGGCCGAATAGCGTTCGTTCCCAGCTCGCGCTAGGTCGCCAGGCGCCTTCCTCGGATCCCCTGGAACGAGGGATGGCAAATGCGCAATCACCTTTTATGGTGAGTTGGCGGCCCGGAATGGCGTTAGGGCCGTTGGGACTTGCAATCGAGGGAGTGGGGGACTGCGGCCATGGGATGGACGAGCGGGCTTGCGCGCGCGAGACGTGCAGGCCGAGGGCGGATGGCGTGGCTGGTCGCTGCGGGCATCGTGTTCTCGGCGCTGCTGCTCGCGCCGGCGGCAACATCAGGGACGGACAGCATCGGGTCGGGGAGCCTCGACCGGCCGGCGGGCGGACTGCCCAACACCGGCGATGCGCTGAATCGGACGAAGTGGAAGGTGCAGGTCGGGGATTCGATCACCGACACGATCGTCGGGGTCGTCGATCCGAACCTGGACGGCGCGACCGAGGCAGATGTCGTGATCAAGAGCTCCGAGCGCGGCAACGTCACGGTGCGCGGCACGAAATCCGGAACGACGATCACGTTCTCCTGGACCGTTCCGGCCAATGCCTGCGCGACGATGGTCGTCGCGTACGGGCCGGTGGGCTCCAATCCGACCGGGAACAACTCGAACAACGACATCATCCGGATGCTCTTCGATCCGCCGGGGCACCAGGCGATCGCAGGCTTCGCGGCCGTGGACGGGAGCGGCAACGTCGTCGACTGTGGTGGCCCGCCACCACCGCCTCCGCCTCCGCCTCCGCCGCCGCCACCACCACCACCACCACCACCACCACCACCACCACCACCACCACCGCCGCCGCCACCGCCTCCTCCTCCGCCTCCACCACCGCCTCCACCGCCTCCTCCACCGCCTCCACCTCCTCCTCCTCCTCCTCCGCCTCCACCACCACCGCCTCCGCCTCCACCACCACCGCCTCCGCCTCCGCCTCCTCCGCCGCCTCCGCCTCCTCCGCCGCCTCCGCCTCCGCCACCGCCTCCAGCGCCGGCGCCTATGCGGAAGGCGAAGAAGCGGTGTCCGAAGGGCATGAGGCGCGTGCACCTCAAGCACGGCAAGCTGGGCAAGTGCAAGCGCGTGAAGCGAGCGAAGGGGATCGTCTTCAAGCGACCTCCGTTCACCGGCTAGAGCCCGAGACGGGACCGGCGCGCTGCGGACGGCGCGCCGGTTCGCTCGCCTCTATGCTGGGGCGGTGAGCGCGACCAAGTTCGTCCTGCCAGAGTCGGAGATCCCGACCGGCTGGTACAACATCGCGTCCGACATGCCGAACCGGCCGCAGCCGGTCCTCCATCCGGGGACGGGCGAGCCGGTCGGCCCCGACGACCTGGCGCCGCTGTTCCCGATGGAGCTGATCCTCCAGGAGGTGAGCACGGAGTCCGAGGTCGCGATTCCGGACGAGGTGCTGGACATCTACAGGCTGTGGCGCCCGACGCCCCTCTACAGGGCCGAGCGGCTGGAGCGCGCGCTCGGGACGAAGTCGCGGATCTTCTACAAGTACGAGGGCGTCAGCCCGGCCGGGAGCCACAAGCCGAACACCGCGGTCGCCCAGGCCTACTACAACAAGGCCGAGGGCCGCGCGCGCCTCGCGACGGAGACCGGCGCCGGCCAGTGGGGCAGCGCGCTCGCGTTCGCCTGCAAGCTCATCGGGCTCGAGTGCAAGGTCTACATGGTCAAGGTCTCGTACGAGCAGAAGCCGTTCCGGCGCTCGCTGATGCACGTCTGGGGCTCGGAGGTCGTGGCGAGCCCGTCCGACGAGACGGAGGCGGGCCGCAAGGTGCTCTCGGAGCACCCCGATTCTCCGGGCAGCCTCGGCATCGCGATCTCGGAAGCGGTCGAGGATGCGGCCGGCCGGGACGACACCGCGTACTCGCTGGGCAGCGTCCTCAACCACGTCCTGCTGCACCAGACGGTGATCGGCCAGGAGGCGCTCGCGCAGATGGAGCTCGCAGGCGCGTTCCCGGACGTCGTGATCGGCTGCGTCGGCGGCGGCTCGAACTTCGCGGGCCTTGCGTTCCCGTTCCTGCGCGAGAAGTTCGCCGGCAGGGAGATCGACGTCCTCGCCTGCGAGCCGGCCGCCTGCCCGACCCTGACGCGCGGGCCCTTCGCCTACGACTTCGGCGACACCGTCGGCCTGACCCCGCTCGTGCCCATGCACACGCTCGGCCACGACTTCGTGCCGGCGCCGATCCACTCCGGCGGCCTGCGCTACCACGGCGTGGCGCCGCTCATCTCGCAACTGGTGCTCGACGGGATGATCCGCGCCGAGGCCTACCTGCAGCAGGAGATCTTCACGTCCGCCGTCGAATTCGCCGGCGCGGAGGGCATCGTGCCCGCTCCGGAGTCGGCGCACGCCATCCACGGAGCGATCAGGGTCGCGCGCCAGGCCGACGAGGCGGGCGAGGAGAAGACGATCCTCTTCAACCTCTCCGGCCACGGCCATTTCGACATGGCCGCCTACGACAACTTCTTCGCCGGGAAGCTGGAGGACGTCGCGCTCGACGAGGGCGAGATCGAGCGCGCTCTGAAGGCGATCGAAGGGCTGCCCCAGCCGGCCTAGGCGGCGTTTCGCTTTCGGGCAACGCCCGGAAATTGACACGTCTGAAACAAGGGTGTAGCTTCAAAGTCCCTGCGGGGTACACGGGGAGAGAGAAGGAGAAGGGTTCTGGGGCAGCGAGTCTCAGACCTGCGGCGACGCCAGAGCCCTCTGGGCTCTCGGTCACCGCCTGCGCGGGCTCCTGCTCGTAGCCCTTGGCGTCGTCGTTTTCTCGCTGCCCGCGGGAGCGAGCAGACGCCGCGCCGCCCCGACGGTCTGGGACGGTCACGCCGATCATCTACGGGACCAGGGCGCCAACGGCTGGTACATCACGAACGTCACCGTCAACTGGGTCGATCCAACCGCTGCCGGTACCTGGGACCGAGGGCTGCGATGGCAAGACGTTCGCGACCGACACGGCAGCACAGACCTGACCTGCACGCCTCGTGGAGCGACGGCGACCGCATCCTCGACGGTCGCAAGTCCATTTACGCGACGCGACGCCGCCGACCGTGACCGTCGTCCCGGACCGCGCTCCCGACGCGAACGGCTGGTACAACCAACCGGTCGCGTTCACCTTCAGCGGCGCCGATCCGACCTCGGGGATCGCGGCCTGTAGCCGCATCGCGTACTCCGGCCCGGATACGGCGAACGCAACCGTCACCGGCACGTGCAGTGACAACGCGGGGAACGTCACGTCGCTCGTGAAGGCGCTCAAGTACGACGCGACTCCACCCAAGATCAAGAAGTTCGACCTCAAGGCTCGCCAGGGCGGCGCGCGGCTGCACTGGACGGACTCGGCCGACGTGAAGTCGGTCGAGCTCCAGCGCGCACCCGGCCTGAAGGGTGCCGCGCAGAGCGTCGTCTACCGCGGCGCCGGCCTGTCGAACGGCTGGGTCGATCGCGGCCTCAAGCCCGGGCGCGAGTATCGCTACCAGCTCACCGTCGCCGACGACGCGGCCAACAAGACGACGCAGACGCGGGACTTCGTCGCCCGCGGAGCGCTGCTCTCCCCGGCTCCCGGCGAGCGGATCACGAAGCCGCCGCTCCTCGTCTGGTCGGCCGTCCGCGGCGCCAGCTACTACAACGTCGTGCTCGTCCGGGGGCGTCGCGTGTTCAGCGCGTGGCCCATGCAACCGCGGCTGAAGCTTCCGCGCGCCTGGACGTACCACGGCCATCGCTACAAACTGCGGTCGGGCTCGTATCGCTGGTTCGTGTGGCCCGGATTCGGCTCTCTCTCAGCCGGGCAATACGGGAAGATGCTAGGCGGCAGCACCTTCACGTTCGGAGGCCCGGGCTAGGAGACGCGAATGCGCCGACACCGCCTGCTCCTCGTCCTCGGTGTCTGCGCGCTGCTACTGACGCCGAGCGCAGGCGGAGGCCCGATGGTCCCGGGCGACCCGACGCCGCCGGTCGTCACCCCGCACTTCTTCGGGACGCAGGGGCTGAACGGCTGGTGGGTGACGAACGTCACGCTGAACTGGACGATCGAGGATCCGGAGTCTCCCATCCTCGAGACGCGCGGCTGCGACGCGGTCACGCTCACGCAGGACACCGCGGGCACGTCGTTCACGTGCTACGCGAGGAGCGACGGCGGCGAGACCCAGGTCACGGTCACGATCCGACTCGACAAGACCGGGCCCGTCGTCACGGCCACGCCGTCGCGCTCGCCCGACTCCAACGGCTGGTACAACCACGCCCTCACGGTCGGCTTCAGCGGGACCGACGCGACCTCGGGGATGGACTCGTGCGTCTCGCCGCAGAGCTACTCGGGCCCCGACAACGTCAACGCATCCGTCTCGGGCTCCTGCCGCGACCGGGCGGGGAACGTGACGGCCAAGAACTTCTCGCTCAGCTACGACGCGACCGCGCCGCAGGTGACCGGGGCCAACGCGTCCCGATCCCCGGACCGGAACGGCTGGTACAACCACACGCTGTCGGTCACGTTCGCGGGCACCGATGCGACCTCCGGGATCGATTCCTGTACCCAGACGAGCTACTCCGGCCCGGACTCGGCGAACGCGTCCGTGAGCGGGGTCTGCCGCGATGTCGCCGGCAACACGAGCTCGAGCAGCAACTTCGGCTTCCAGTACGACGAGACCGGGCCGGCGGTCACCGCCACGCCCTCGCGCAGCCCGGACGCGAACGGCTGGTACAACCATCCCCTGACGGTCGGCTTCAGCGGCACCGACGCGACCTCCGGGGTCGACACCTGCTCCGCGCCGCAGAACTACTCGGGCCCGGACAACGCGAACGCCTCGGTGAACGGTTCCTGCACCGATCGCGCCGGGAACAGCACGCAGCGCGCCTTCGGGCTGAGCTACGACTCGACGGCGCCGCAGGTGACGGGGTCGAGCCCGTCGCGGAGCCCGGACTCGAACGGCTGGTACAACCACGCGTTCATGGTCACGTTCGCCGGCGCCGACGCCATGTCCGGCATCGACACGTGCACGCAGACGACGTACTCGGGGCCCGACGACGCGACGGGCACCATCAACGGCACCTGCCGCGACCGCGCCGGGAACACGAGCGCGAGCAGCGCCTTCAACTTCCAGTTCGACGCCACCGGCCCCGTCGTGACTGCGACTCCGGTTCGAGCTCCCGATTCGAACGGCTGGTACAACCATGCGCTGTCGGTCAGCTTCGCGGGCACGGATGCGACCTCGGGGATGGACTCGTGCGTGCCGCCGCAGAACTACTCGGGACCCGACTCGCAGAACGCCTCGGTTTCCGGTTCGTGCCGCGACCGGGCGGGGAACTCGACGGTCAAGGTCTTCTCGCTCAGCTACGACGCAACCGCGCCGACGGTGACGGGTGAGACCCCCTCGCGCGGGCCCGATCACGCGGGCTGGTACAACCGCGCGCTCTCGATCGCCTTCTCGGGAGCGGACGCCACCTCGGGCATCGATTCCTGTACGCAGGCGAGCTACTCCGGCCCCGACTCGGCCAACGCCTCGGTCTCCGGCACGTGCCGTGACCGGGCGGGGAATACGAGCGCAAGCACCCCGTTCAGCTTCCAGTACGACGAGACCGCCCCTGTGGTGACGGCGACTCCTTCGCGCGGCCCGGACTCGAACGGCTGGTACAACCATGCGCTCTCTGTCAGCTTCGCGGGCACGGACGCGACCTCCGGGATCGACTCCTGCGTCCCGCCGCAGGGCTACTCCGGCCCAGACTCGGCCAACGCCTCGGTCTCCGGCTCCTGCGTCGACCACGCCGGGAACTCGAGCGTCCGCTCGCTCGCCTTCAGCTACGACGGGACCGGCCCGGTGGTGACCGGGACTCCCTCACGCAACCCGGACTCGAACGGCTGGTACAACCATTCGCTGACGGTCAGCTTCACCGGCGCGGACGCGACCTCGGGGATGGACTCCTGCGTCGGGCCGCAGACCTATGCCGGGCCCGACTCGCAGGACGCATCCGTCAGCGGGTCCTGCCGCGACGTGGCCGGGAACACGACGGTCGACGCCTTCGCGCTGAGCTACGACGCCACGGGGCCGGTGGTGAGCGCGACCCCTGGCCGCACGCCCGACTCGAACGGCTGGTACAACCACGCGCTCCTTGTCACCTTCTCGGGAACTGATGCGACGTCGGGGGTCGACACGTGCGTGCCGCCGCAGACATATTCCGGGCCCGACGACGAGAACGCCTCGGTCAGCGGCTCGTGCACGGATCGAGCGGGGAACACGACGGCTCAGGCGTTCGGGCTCAGCTACGACGCGACCGGCCCGGTCGTGACGGCGACTCCGGCGCGTGCTCCCGATTCGAACGGCTGGTACAACCATGCGCTGTCGGTCAGCTTCTCCGGCACGGATGCGACCTCGGGCCTGGACTCGTGCGTGCCGCCGCAGGACTACGCGGGGCCCGACTCGGCGAACGCTTCGGTGTCGGGTTCGTGCCGTGACCGGGCGGGGAACTCGACGGTCGAGGTCTTCTCGCTCAGCTACGACGCGACGGCGCCGACGGTGACGGGTGCGAGCCCTTCGCGCGGGCCCGATCATGCCGGCTGGTACAACCACGCGCTCTCGATCGCCTTCTCGGGGGCGGACGCCACCTCGGGGATCGACTCGTGCACGGAGGCGAGCTACTCCGGGCCCGACTCGGCCAACGCCTCGGTGGCCGGGACGTGCCGTGACCGGGCGGGGAACACGAGCGCGGCCTCGAGCTACGGCTTCCAGTACGACGAGACCGGCCCCGTCGTGACCGCGACTCCCTCGCGCAGCCCGGACTCGAACGGCTGGTACAACCATGCGCTCTCGGTCAGCTTCGCGGGCACGGACGCGACCTCGGGCCTGGACTCCTGCGTTCCGCCGCAGGACTACTCCGGCCCCGACTCGGCGAACGCCTCGGTCTCCGGCTCCTGCGTCGACCACGCCGGGAACACGAGCGTCCGCTCCTTCGGCCTCAGCTACGACGGGACCGCGCCGCACGCAGTCGCCGTTCCGGCACGCGGGCCGGACTCCAACGGCTGGTACAACCAGGCGCTGCGCGTGACGTGGGACGGCACCGACGCCACGTCGGGGATCGACTCCTGCAGCGCGCCCGAGGTCTATTCAGGCCCGGACGACGCCAATGCATCCTTGACCGGCAGCTGCATCGACCGGGCCGGCAACGCGAGCCCCGTCGAGACGTTCACGCTCGGCTACGACGCGACCGCTCCGCAGGTGACCGCGACGCCCGGCCGGGCTCCGGACGCGAACGGCTGGTACAACCACTCGCTGACCGTCGCCTTCAGCGGCGTGGACGCGACGTCCGGAGTCGACAGCTGCACGAGCGCCACCTACTCGGGGCCGGACAGCCCGGCCGCGTTCGTCGGCGGCTCCTGCCGTGACCGCGCCGGGAACGACGGCGTCGCGAGCGTCGCGTTCAAGTACGACGGGACCGCACCGGCGGTGACGCTGCTCGTGCCCAAGCCCGGCAATCGCACCGCCGAGGTGATCTGGCGAACTACCCCCGATGCGCAGTCCGTGCAGCTGATGCGCTCGCCGGGGCCGAACGGCGAGGCCGAGAGCGTCGTCTTCAGCGGCGCGGGCTCGGCGACGAGCTACCTCGACACGGGGCTCCGTCCCGGACGGACGTACCACTACCGCCTGAGCGCCGTCGACGAGGCCGCGAACGTGGGCGCTCGCACGCTCGACTACGTGGCCCGTGGGGCGCTCCTCGTCCCGGGCCCGGGGGAGCAGGTTGCGAAGCCGCCGCTGCTCGTCTGGTCGGCGGTCAAAGGCGCCCGCTACTACAACGTCGTCCTCGTCCGCGGCCGGCGCGTGTACAGCGCGTGGCCCGTGCGGTCGCGTCTGCAGCTCCCGCGATCCTGGAAGTACCACGGCCGGCGCTACAAGCTGCGCCCTGGCACGTACCGCTGGTACGTCTGGCCCGGCAAGGGCAAGCTCTCCGCGGGCCGCTACGGCAAGCTGCTGGGCGCGAGCTCGTTCGTCGTGACGCGCTAGCGCTGCTCTCGGATCACGCGCGCCGAGATCGCGAGGAAGGTCGCGTCGCCCAGCACGAGGACGAGCAGGGCGAGCCCGCCGATGAACAGCAGGCGATTGGAGCCGTTCGTGCCGGCGGGGATTGCACCGAACGCCACGGCGGTTGCCGGACGCTGCATCGTGTGCGCGATCGTCCGGACGGCGGCCTTCACCGCGTGGTTCGCCTTCGGCGGGGCGGGAGGAGGTGCCTGCGGCTTCGGCCTCGCGCTCGTGGCGGGTCGCTGCTGGGGCGGCGCCGACGTCGTCGACGCGACGGACCGTGACGTCGTCGTGGTCGTGATCTGCGAGGTCGACGAGCTCGTGGAGGTGCTCGTCGGCGTGGCGGGAGTCGTCGCACGCGCGGCAGGCGCGGGCTCCGGGCCGAGCCTCGGGGCGGCCTTGACGGGCGGCGCCTCCGGCCCTGCTCCGAGTGCCGCTCCCGGCGCGACGACGAGCGCCGAGAGCCCCAGCAGGGTCACGAGCAGAGCCCGTGCGATCCGCAGTCGCTGAGCCTCGGGTGTCACAAACAGTCCCCCTCTTGCCTTGTCGTAGTGGTACTACCCAATCAGGGGACGCTTGTCAACGCCTCTGTGCAGGGGTTTTGTCAGGAAGCGGCGCTGCGCGGTGGCCGCAGGCGAAACCGCGTCGCCCAGAACCAGACGGCCAGGAAGCCGACATAGATCAGCCCGAGAACGGCTCCGATCTGGAGCATGAGACGAGGGTCGCGGCTTCCGGCCCTGTTCCCCGCCGAGATCTGCGAGCCGATCGAGCGGCTGTTCTGCGTACCGATCCGACCGTCGGGCCGCGAACTGCGCCATGCATTGCTTGCGTCTTGTGCTTTCAGCAACGGAAACGCGTAATTCGGTGATATCAAGAGTGTAGAAATAGAGTTGCCCAATTCGCCGGCGGTCGGGCCTCGTGCGCGTAGCCAAGCCGAAACCGGCCCTGAGCTGGCCGCGAGCTCGTGATACTGCCCCCGGTTTGAGGTGTGATACTGCGGATTTTCGCCCCTCTGGGCGGTCCTGAGGGCTGTTCCGCGTCCCGTCGGCGAGCGTGAGGCAGTCGCGGTCGAAGCGAGAGCAAGGAACACGACCCAAACGAGGAGCGTCGCCGTCGCCCGGCGAGGAAGGTGTCGCGACGCGAGTCGGAGCAACGCGATGTGATTCCGGATACGAGCGAAGGTGAAGATCTTGTGTTCGATAATCCGAAAACTACCCAGGTCGGAAACTCGTGAGTCATAGGGGAATACAACATTGCGTTCGACTAATCGCGAACAGCGAGCTATTATCGAACGCGAAAGGGGGACGAGGCTTCACGATGGCAGTGATGGAAGTCGCCGACAGGGCGGCGGCAAGACGGGAAATTTCGAGGAGGGGCGGGTCGCAGCCTCTTGCGGACCAGTCCAGCGCGGCGAGCGTCATGGCCTCACGCGCCCTGTTGCACGCCTACCACCGGCAGGGAGATCTCGAGGCCCGTCAGAGGCTCATCCAGCAGTACCTGCCGCTCGTGAGGAGGCTGGCGCGCCAGCACGCCGGTCGCGGGGAGCAGCTGGAGGATCTCGTCCAGGTCGGCTCGATCGGCCTGATCAACGCCATCGACCGCTTCGAGGTCGACCGCGGCGTCGACCTGGCGGCGTACGCGATCCCGAGCATTGTCGGCGAGATCAAGAGGCACCTCCGCGATCGGGTGGGGCCGATCCGGATCCCGCGCCGGCTGCAGGAGGTGAACGCCTCGCTCCGGGCGAGCGCGGCCGGGCTGGCGGCGACGCTCGAGCGGCCGGCGACGATCGCCGAGGTGGCCCGCGCGGCGGGCGTCGAGCGCGATGCGGCTCTCGAGGCGCTCGTGGCGCAGCGCGCGTACGAGCCGGTCTCGCTCTCACAGGACGCGAACGGGAACGGCGACGGCCCCGGGCTCGAGGCCAAGGTGTCGACCGAGGGCGGCTACGAGGAGGGCGAGGACCGCGCGGTTTTGGCGAGAGGGTTTCGTGCCCTCGACCAGCGCGAACGGCGGCTCCTGCATCTCGCGTTCTTCGCCGGCATGAGCCAGGCTCGGATCGCCCGAGAGGTCGGCATCTCGCAAATCCACGTCTCACGGCTGACCCGCCGTGCGCTCGAGAAGCTCCGGACCGAGATCGGCCCGGACTGAAATCCGTTCGGCGGCAGGTCCCGTATGTGCTCTTTGTTGCGCCAGGGCGTAGAATTTGGACTCGTGAGCAGGAGGAAGTCGTGAAGCGATACTCGAGCGCGGTCGATCGGTATCTCGACCTGCCCTACCACATCACCCTCGTCCAGGACGGCGAGGAGAGCGGCGGCAAGTGGATCGCCTCCGCCGAGGAGCTTCCGGACTGCACGAGCCGGGCCGACACCGCCGAGGAGGCGATCGGCGGGCTCAAGGACGCGATGGCCGTCTGGGTCTCGGCGGCGCTCAAGGAGGGCCGCGACATTCCGGAGCCGAGGTCGGAGGCGACGCACAGCGGGCGTCTGCTCCTGCGCATGCCGCGGACGCTGCACGCCGCGCTGACGAAGGCCGCGGAGCGCGAGAACGTGAGCCTGAACCAGTTCATCACCGACTCGCTCGCCAGCGTCGTCGGTTGGCGGCGCGGTCCGACGGCCGGGGAGACAGACAGCGCACCCGCGCCGATCAACCAGGAACCGGGCGCCGCCGGGTTGACCGCAACGCCTCTCTCGGGCTCGCCACGCCGTGCGCCTCGCCGCTCGTTGCAGGTGCGGCCGCGACTGCTCACGGCCGCGCTGACCGCGAACTTCCTGCTCGTCGCGATCGCAGGCACGATCGCGATCCTCGTCCTGATCGCCGCCCGGCAGTAGAGCCGCTCAGGCGGCTTCGCGGCGCGGACGCGCCCTGAGCAGCGGTCCCGCGAGCGCGGCCAGCACGTCCAGGTCGCCGCGATGCGGCACGAGCAGCGTCCGCCACGTGAACGGGCTCACGCGCCGGTAGGTGAAGAGCGCGGTGGCGCCCCCGACCAGGAAGGCGGCGCTGGCCGCTGCGGCGGCTCCGGTCGCGCCGTGCGTCGGAATCAGCGCGAGGTCGAGCGCGAACCCGACCGTGAGCGAGACGATCGGGCCGAGCGACGACAACCCGGGCGACGACGATCCGACGAGCGCGTTCGAGAAGACGGCGCTCGCTGCGTACCCGAGCGTGCCCGGAAGGAGCCAGAGGAAGGGGACGACCGATTCGTCGAACGGGTCGCCGAACACGAGTGGGAGCAGCACCGGCCCGATCACGGCGGCCACGGCGGCTCCGGCCGCGCTCACGAAGACGACCGACCGGAACGCGCGCAGCGTCTCTTCGCCCCGCCGCGCAGGCTCCGTGCGGGCGATCAGCGGGAGCAGGGCCGTCCCTGCGGACGACGGCAGGTACAGCAGCACCTCCGAGACGTTGACCGCGACCGCGTAGAAGCCGAGCGCCGCCTCGGTCGCGAGGAAGCCCATCAGGATCTGGTCGGTCCGGAAGTTCAGGAACCTCGCCAGGCTCCCGATCCAGAGGCGAAGGCCGAAGCCGATCTCCTCGACGAGGAGCCGCCGGTCGGGAAGCCCGAGGATCGTCAGCCGGCTCGAGAGCGAGAGCAGGACGATGGCACGCAGCGCCTCGGTGACCGTCCAGGCCAGAGCGGCGCGGCCGACCGTGAGGCCAGGGCCGGCCCAGAGCACGAGCACGAGCCCCGCGTAGACCCAGGACGCACACCCGGTGATGTACGCCAGCCGGCGCAGCCGCTCCGCGCCGACGAGGAAGGAGTAGCCGGCCTCACCGGCCGCGCAGGAGATGATCCCGAGCGAGAGGATGACGAGCTCGGGCGTCCCGACTCCGGCGGGCTCGATCCCGCTCAGGGCGAGGCCGAGGAAGGCGAGCGTGGCCGCGACGAAGCCGCTGCCCAGGAAGAACGCCATCGCGTTCGCGAGCAGAACCGGTCTCCGTTCCGGCTGTCTGGCGGACAGCACCATGGTCGCCTCGCCGACCCCGAGCCCGGACACGTGGGCGACGACCAGCGCGGCGACCGTGATGAACGCGACGGTGCCCCGTCCGGCAGGCCCCAGGGCGCGCGCCACGATCAGCACCGCGACGAAGTAGCCGCCGTTGCCGCCGATCTTCGCCCAGAAGAGATTCGCCGACCCCGACGCGAGCGGATCCCAGCTACGTACGGCCGTCTCTGGCTTGGTCGAGGCCATGTCAGGGCAGCCGGCAGGAGTTGCTGGTCGTGTTGCCGCTCAGCCGGTTTCGGCGCGGCACTGCGCGCGCGCCGCTGTCGAAGTAGGCGGACTGTTCGTGGACGAGCTCCTCGTTCCCCGCCCGGCAGCCGAGGTTCCGGCGGACGACGTTGTCGGACGTGCCCTGCAGGACGATCGCCGGACGTGCACCCCCGACGAAGACGTTGCCGACGATCTCGTTGCCGTCGTCACCGACGTCGACGAACAGGCCGCCCCCGGGCGCGGCCACGATGCGGTTCGCCCTGAACGTGTTGCGCGTCGAGCCCTGACCGTCGTGCCACCACTCGACGTTGATCCCGGTCCTGGCGCCGGTGACGAGATTCCTCGCGAAGAGCGACTCGTTCGTCGAGTGCTCGAGGTAGATCCCGGTGCGGGTGTCGCGGATCCTGTTCCCGACGACCGTGGTCCGCGTCGACGAGCCGACCGTCTCGATGCCGTCCCAGCGTGCGTGCAGAACCGTGTTGCCGATGATCGCGGCTTCGACGCCGCCGGTCCAGATGCCTCCCTCGTCCGTCCCGCACTTCGGCGTCGTGTTCGGGGCGTAGTAGCAGCGGTCGCGGGCCGGGTTACGGATGTCGCTGACGACGTTGTCGAGCGCGAGGCCGTGCAGCGCCGCCGCGGGCCGGCCGTACGCCGTCTGCGCGAGGAGGATCCCGTGAGAGCGAAAGCCGCGGACCCGTGTGCGGATGACGCTCGTGTTGCGAGAACGGTCCGACCCGAGGGCGAAGAACCCGGTCTGCGCGCTCCCATCGCCCTCGATCAGCGAGTCCTCGACGGAGACGTTGGAGAAGGCGCCCCAGACGTTGACGCCGTCGGTGCGGACGTGGATCAGCCGGAGCCGGCTCAGCCTCACGTTCCGGGAGCCGTCGAAGACCGCCACGGCGATTCCCTTGCCCGGGCCGGGGCCGCCGCCGTCCACGGTCAGGTTCGAGATCCCGATGTTGCGCCCCCTCGCGACGAGCACGGCGAAGTACGACGTGCCCGCGGGAGGCGTGATGACGGTCCGCGGTCCCGCGCCGATCAGCCGGGCGCCGTCTCCGATTCGCACGTCGTGGAGCCGGTACACGCCGGGTGCGAGCCGAACGGTGACGTGACCTCGGCGCAACGCGGCCAGCGCCCGGTCGAGGCCGTCTCCGGGTGACACGGTCACCGACTCCGTGCTGAAGCTTTCGGTGGTGAGCGTGACCCCTGCGGTCGTCGTCCGCCGGCCGCGGTTGTCGACCGCCGAGACGCTGAGGCGGTGCCGGCCCGGACGGACGAGCCCCGGGCTCAGCTCGAGCGCGTACGGAGCGATCGTGTCCGAGCCGAGCGGAACACCGTCGAGCAGGAACGTCACGGCCACGACGCGCCCGGAGCGGGCGTGGGCGGCGGCCCTCATCGTCGTGGGGCGATCGACCGTCCCGTGCGGCCCGAGCAGCTTCACCGAGGGTGGCCCGGCGGCAGGCGCGGAGAGGAGCGAGCCCGTCGCGCGCGAATGTGACGGTTCTCCGCGGCCATTCTGGCGAACGATCGCGAGGGTCACGACTGCCGCAGCAACGAGCCATACGAGGGCCAGCGCCGCCGCCTTTGCTCCCCGCGACCAGCGCAACCGGGGTGCCGAGAAGCTGTGCCGCGCCGTCGATCGAGCGCTATCGTCAGAGGCCATGGCGGACCGAAGAGTGGTAGACGACGGCGTCGGACGATACACAGCGCCCGACCTTCCGCCGGACGATCCGGTCGAGGTCGGCCGCTATCTCGATGCCTTCAAGCGCAGCCGCTGGCTGATCGCGGGAATCGTCGTCCTGGTCACGGTCGCCGTGTTCGTGATCTCTCTGCTGCTGCCCAAGACGTACCAGGCGACGTCGAAGCTCGTCCTCAATCCGACGCCCACGACGGTGGTGTCCTCGGACGCCCAGTCGACTCAACGCGACCTCGCGACGGTGAAGGTCCTGCTCACCACGCGGGAGCTGCTCGGGGCGGCGGTCAAGAACGGGTTGAGCGGCGAGACCGTCGACTCGCTGCGCGGCAAGGTGCAGGCGAGCGTCGACCAGGACGCGAACGTGATCAACATCACCGCCACCGATGACACGGCACGCGGCGCCGCCGCGATCGCCAACGGAATCGCGGCCACGTTCCTGGCGCGAGAGCGGCGCACCGAGCAGCAGCAGCTCCAGAGCGCCCGGGCGGTGCTCGAGAAGGAGCTCGCAGACCTCCAGGCGTCGCTCACGCTGACGAACCAGGCCGCGGTCCAGTCCCAGATCGCAACGGTCCGCCAGCAGCTGACCCAGCTCACCCTGAACGCGAACTCGGGGGCGGCGCTGCAGCTCGCCGAGCGCGCGCAGGCGCCGAGCTCCCCAAGCTCCCCGAAGCCGGTCCGCAACGCCCTCTTCGGGCTCTTCGCGAGCCTCTTCATCGCGGCGCTCGTCGTCCTGGCGCGCGCCCAGCTCAGACCTCGCATCAGCGGCGCCCGCGAGCTCGGCCGGCTCCTCGATCTTCCCGTCATGGTCGAGGTCCCGTTCGTGCGACGTCGATTCGGCCATTCGCCGAACACGCTGAGCGCGATCGAGTACGAGGCCTACCAGACGCTGCAGGCGTCGCTCCGCATGCAGCTGCCGCCGGACAGCCAGCGAACCGTGCTCGTGACCAGCGCGCTGCACGGCGAGGGCAAGACCGAGGTGACCGCGGCGCTCGGCCTCGTGCTCGCTCAGGCGGGGCAGCGGACCTGGCTCGTGTCGGCGGACATGCGCTGGCCGCGGCTCCACGAGCTCTTCGACGTCGCCCAGACGCCTGGGCTGGCCGAGGTGCTCACCGGGGGCCGGAAGGGCGAGAACGCCGTCTCGGTCGGCGCCCGCCAGGGCTCGCCGCAGAACGGCGGCCGCCTGCACGTGCTCGCAAGCGGCCAGAGGCCTCCGGATCCTGCGCAGCTCCTGGCCGGAGGCGCGCTGGACGGCTTCTTCGACGACATCAAGGAATCCGACTACGACTACGTCCTCCTCGACGGGCCGCCGCTGCTCGGTCTCGTCGACAGCCAGGTGCTTGCGCAACGGGTCGACGGCGTGATCGTCGTCTGTCGCCCGGACCGGCTGACGTCCGAGAACGCGATCGACATGCGTGAGCTGCTTCATCGGCTCCGGGCTCCGGCGCTCGGCCTGGTCATAATCGGCGGCCGAAGCTCGCCGGTCTCCTACTTCGAGAGCTAACGGGCGACCACGTCTGGCCGGTCGAGTCGTCGACCGGACGGGCGGCGCCGGCCCAGATCAGCGCCGCGAGCAGCCAGAAGTGCCGCCAGTGCAGCGTGTCGATGAACACGCTGTTCGCGAGCAGACCGCACCAGGACGCAAGTAACGCGGCCGAGCCGATGCCGTACGTGTCCCGGCCGAGGATGGCGTTGCGGCTCGCGAACATCAGGGTGAGCAGGAGAAGCGCGAGCAGGACGAGCAGTCCGAGCACGCCCTCCTCGGAGAGCGCGCGCACGTAGGTGCTGTGCGCCGAGATCGGCGAGACCCTCTCGAACTGGCCAGGCCCGATCCCGAGCGGGTACTTCACGGCCAGCTCGATGCCTGAGTGCTGGGCTCCAAACCGCTGCGTGTCGTACGCCTGCAGGCGCGCCCGCTCGCTCAGGAACGTGAAGGACGACGTCAGCGCGAGCGCCGCGAAGAGCACGGATGCGGCCGAGATGCCGACGACGACGAAGGTCACCGCTCTGCGTCCTCCACCCCGGCGCAGGGAGAGCACGCAGAACATGACGAACGCGCCGAGCACGAAATTCAGCCAGGCCGCTCGCGAGAAGGCGAACAGGATCCCGACCGTCAGGATCGAGAGCATCACGAGCTTCGTGGCCAGGCGCGCGCGGAGCAGGCGCGGGGCGATCGTCTCCTCGAGCAGCATCAGGGCGGCGGGCACGAGGAACGGCCCGAGCACGTTCGGGTCCTTGAACAGGCCCATGGCGCGCGGGCCGAAGACGAGGTACTGGTGGCCGGGGAACGCCACGTAGAGCGCGAGCACCGCGATCGCCGCCGAAAAGACTGCGGCCGCGATGTAGGCGCGCAGCACGACCCGGGCCGTGCGTGTGGAACGGACGTAGCCCGTCAGCCAGAACGCGAAGACGACCAGGTAGAGCGTGATCGCGAAGAACGTCACTCCGCGACCGAGGTCGATCAGCTCGACGGAAGCGAGCATGTTGAGCGCGAGGAAGATGCCGAGCAGGACGACCACGATCAGCGGCACCCGGCGGATGTAGAACCTCCCGGTCACGAGCGCGACGGCGATCACGACGCACAGGATCAGGTCGGCCGGGGCCGGCTCGATGCGGACCGCGGCGAGCAAGAAGACGCCGAGCGCGACGGCGGCGTCGTAGCGGGCGAGGACGAGGGCGAGCGTGCCGAGGAGCCCGACCCCGAAGGCGAGGACCAGCGTCATCGGCAGCGGATGCTTGGAGAGGGCGACTCCCGTCGCGACCGCGAACAGGAGCAGGCCGGCGGCGGCTGCGAGCCGGCCCACGCTGCGCGTGCCGAGGTCGCCGGGCCCGTGGGCTAGGGCTGGGTGCGCCGTGCTCACATGTACCCTTCCGCGCCATGCCGGACGCGACTCCGCGTCCACGAGTGCTGCTGGTGATCACACTGGCCGAGGTCGGCGGCGCCCAGTCCTACGTGGCCGCGCTGCTGCCGGCGCTGGCCGAGCGGTACGACGTGGTGCTCGCAGCACACGGGGAGGGCCCGCTCCGCGAGGCGGCGGCTCGTGCGGGTGCGCGCTTCGTCTCGCTCGAGCACGTGCGGCGGCCGATCCGTCCGCTGCGCGACCTGGCCGGGCTCGTCGAGCTGATCCGGCTCTTCCGCCGCGAGCGGCCCCAGGTCGTGCACGCCAGCAGCTCGAAGGCGGGAATCCTCGGCCGCGTGGCCGCGACCGCGACCCGGGTCCCGGTCCGGTTCTTCACGGTTCACGGGTGGGCGTTCTCCGCCTACTCCGGCCTGTCGTCGCTCCTCTACCGCGTCTCCGACCGGCTGATGTCCCCGCTGACGACCGTCACGATCTGCGTCTCCGAGCAGGAGCTCGCGGCCGGGCTCGACGCGCGGACGTGCAGGCCTGAGCGGAGCGTCGTGATCCACAACGCGGTCGACGTCGCCGCGGCCCCGCGATCGCGCCACGACCGGCCCGTGCCGAGGCTGATCGCGGTCGGGCGCTTGAAGGCGCCAAAGGACTTCCTGACGCTCGTGCGCGCCCTGGCCGCATTGCCTGATCGAGCGTTCGAGACTCTGCTCGTCGGGGACGGGCCAGATCGCGAGGAGGTGACGGCCGAGATCCGGCGGCTCGGTCTCGAGGAGCGCGTACAGCTGGCGGGCGAGCGGAGCGACGTGCCGGACCTCCTCGCCGGCTCCGACGTCTTCGTGCTCTCGAGCCGCTCCGAGGGACTGCCGGTCTCGGTGCTCGAGGCGATGGCCGCCGAGCTGCCGGTCGTTGCATCCCACGTCGGCGGGCTCGCCGAGCTCGTCGTCGACGGCGAGACCGGGATGCTCGTCCCGCCCGGAGACCCGGCTGCGCTCGCCGACGCCCTCGGCCGTCTCCTCGACGATCGCGAGCTTCGGCAGAGGCTCGGTGCCGCAGGGCGCGCCCGCGCCGAGGACTCCTTCGACCTCGCCGAGTTCCGCCGGGCTCACGTGGAGCTCTACCATCGGCAGCTTCTACTAGCCGGGGCTGTAGCGGAGCCGCCGGTAGAGCCCGCGGAGCGCCGGTGAGGAATCGTGCCCGCCGCCGAGCTTCGCCCTGAAGTCGAGCAGGCTGTCCCGGGCGTCGACCTGGCGCCGCTTGAGGGCGAAACGATCGGTCGAGCGGTCGTTGACGCCGGGCTCGCACGAGACGGCGAGCTCGTACCCGGCCTGGGCGGCGATCCGCTGCTCACGCTTCCCGAAGAGCCCGGTCGGGTAGGAGAACGCGCGCACGACACGGCCGAGATGGTTCTCGAGCTCCAGCTTGGAGCCTGCGATCTCGTTCCTGGCCGCGGCGGCGTCGAGCAGGGGCAGGTTCGGATGGGTCAGCGAGTGCGCCTCGAAGCGAAGCGTCCCGTCGCGGTCGAGCTCGAGGATGTCCTCCCACGCCAGCAAGGGCGGCTGCTCCCGGTCGCGGTACCACGAGAAGGACGTCCTGCCGTCGGTGACGCCCGGCGCCACGAACACGGTCGCCCGGAAACCGCGCTCCGACAGGATCGGCAGCGCATGCTCGGCGAGGTCGAGGAAGCCGTCGTCGAAGGTCATGGCGACGGTTCTCGCGAGCGGCTTGCCCGAGTCGAGCAGCTCGATCGCGGACAGGACGTCGACGACGCGGTACGCCTCGGAGGCGAGGTAGTCCATCTGCTCGGTGAAGGCGGCGGGCGTGACGGCGAGCTCGTCGCGATCTTCGGCAACGCGGTGGTAGAAGAGGATGCGCAGTCCGCTCGTGTCGAGGCGCCCGCGCGTCCGCATCAGCCAGGCCGCCGAGCGCGCCCGCGTCCCGCCGGCCTTGGCGAGGTAGAACGCGGCGCTCACGAGCTCCGCCCCGGATGGAGGAGCCGCCGCGCCGGTGCGAGCCCCTCGTAGTAGAAGCGGCGAATCGTCGGCGAGCGCTTGACGAACCGTCGGAGGCGCACCGAGTTCAGCCGTGCGGAGACGACGGCCTTGCCCGCGAGGCTGTGCGCGAGCCCGAGCCCTTCGTGCAGCGGCTCCGTCCGGTCGGTGAGCTCCATCTTGTAGCGCTCCATGCCGCCGAAGAACTCGACCCGCGTCGCGCCTTCGCCGAAGGCGTTGGCCAGGGTGTCGTACCGGTTCACGAGCCCGGGAGACAGGCGCTGGAGGTCGGGGTCGAAGGCGAGCCGGTGGCAGCACATCGTCGTCCCGAGCGCGAAGTAGTAGGCGAAGGCGATCGACCGCCCGTCGAGCTTGAGCGTGACGATCCGCGGCACGCCGAGCCCGGCCAGCTGCTCCGTGGCCTCCCGGTGGAACTGCTTGCCCGCCTCGGTTCCGAAATCGGAACGGTCCGGCCGGCCGCGCCAGCGCAGCGCATGCAGCTCGAACGCGTCCTCGAGGGCCGAAGCGAGCTCCTCGCGCGTCCGCGCGACGGTTGTCTCCAAGGTCCCGAGGCGGCCCAGCTGCCGCATCCGGCGGCGATGCAGGGCCCGCTGGTTCGACGAGAGCCGCGTCTTGTAATAGGTCTCCCAGTCGACGCCGTCGAGCTCGAGCACGGGCGCCTCCGCGCGGACGATCAGCTCGAGCGGCGAGGACCCGAGAGCCTTCGTGAGGCGGCTCGGCCCGGGCAGCCCGTGGAAGTCCGCGTAGTCGTGCTTCGTCGCCATCGCCCGCGCGGCGAGCTCGGCGCCGATCGCGTCTTGCTCGCCTTCGGCGAGGAGCAGGTCGGCGAGGGTGACGTGCTCAGCACCGAGGAACGTGAGGACGTCGAGGCCCCTCCGGTGCCGAACGCAGAGCGGGAGCGCGCCGATCAGCTCGTCGCCGCGGTACGCAACCTGAACGGCGAGCTCGCTGTCCTCGTCGAAGTGCCGCCACCAGGTGAGCAGCCACGCGTGCAGAAGCTGGGCGCTCGGCCGCGGCAGCGCGCGGACGAGGTCGTCCCACGAGTCGGCGAGGGCCGCGAATCCTTCCGCCGTGGAGACCGTCTCGAACCTCACGCCAGGGCTAGCGGTCACGTCAATAGAGATTCCCCGAGCGGGGCTCGTTGAGCCTTCGCGCCGGCGAGAAATCTCTGCACGTCCTCAGCACTGCGGAGGACGGAAACCTGCTGCTCGGGCCCACGGCCGGCGAGATCGGCGAGCACTTCCGGGCGCACGAGCCTCCGGTACACCCAGAGAAAGCGGAGAAATCTGGGAAAAGCCCGGTAGAGCGGGGCCGGCTTGCAGTCGGCGGGCATCTCCGGGCCGTCGCTCGAGTCCAGCCTCCGCCTGGTCACCCGCCAGACGCAGGCGAGCGGCGAGGCGTCGATGAACACGATCGTGTCCGCGGCGTCGAGCCAGGGCCTCGGAAAGGCCCGCCCCTCCTGGATCCCGTCGGCGATCCATGCGTCGCGCTCGAGCTCGCGGAGCTGGATCGCCTGCCACTCCGGATCGGGCGTCGGCACCCACCCCGGCTTCCAGTAGAGCCGGTCGAGATGGACGACCGGCACCCCGAGGATCTCTGCGAGCTGCCGCGCGAGCCACGACTTGCCCGCGCCTGCCGAACCGAGGATCGCGACGCGCTTCACCACACAAGAATGGAACTCGTTGCCTCTCGAGGCAAGGGCTCATCGCCAGGTCGCCTGGGTATATGAGTCCATGGAGAGAGGGACATTGGCGGCACACATGCACGATTCGGGGGAATTCGCGGTCCGCTCGCATGCGGGTCAGCTGACCCTGCCCTTCCAGACATTGATCGGGCCGATCGACGCCAGGCGCGTGGCGGAGATCGGCCGCGCAGTCACGATCTGGCTGCCCGTCTTCCTCCTGACCCTGGGACAGCTGTCCTCGGCCACGGCGAGCGTCGTCGTCTCGACGCTGGTCGCGGCCGTGTGGTTCCTGATGGTGCGGAACGCGTTCGGCGCGGTCCCGTTCACGCTCGGCGCGGCCGTCCCTGCTGCCGTCGGCGCCTCGACGGGCCTGGTCGTGGTCTCCGCCCTCAATTTCTGGCTGCCGCTGCCGGGGCCCGAGCTCACGTTCTCGACGCTGGCCCTGATGGCCGTCTCGGTCTTCAGCCTGTCCGCGCTCTGGGAAGCAGCCTGGCGCAGGCAGTTCGCCGCCAAACGGCGCGTGCTCGTGGTCGGGACGAGCGCCTGGGCGCAGGACCTCGCGGACAGCGCCGCGCACGCGACGGACGTCCCGTTCAGGGTCGTCGGCATCGTCGACGACACGGCCAGGGGGTCCGACACCGGCGTGCCGGTCCTCGGCAAGGTCGCCGACCTCTCGGAGATCGTCGAGGCGCAGCGCCCGGACCTGATCGTCCTCACCGAGGGCAACGGCTCCGGCCGCGCGCTGGAGTCCCTGCTCGACGTTGCGTCCAGCGGCTTCAAGGTCGTCGGGGTCACGCACTTCTTCGAGCACGTGTTCGGCTGGGTCCCGATCCGGCACCTGACCTCCGCCTGGTTCATGAGCATCCTCCACCTGCACCAGCGGACGTACAGCCGCTTCGCGAAACGCGCGCTGGACATCGTCGGCGCCTGCGTCGGGATGCTGCTGGCGGCGTTGCTCGTGCCGTTCATCGTCCTCCTGGTGCGTCGAACTCCCGGCCCCGTTATCTATCGCCAGGTGCGTGTCGGAGAGGGCGGCGAGCTCTTCACGATGTACAAGTTCCGGACGATGGAAGAGGCGGCCGAGGCGCCCGGCGTACCCGTCTACGCGGAGGAGAACGACCCGCGGGTGACTCCGTTCGGCCGGTTCCTCAGGCGGACGCATCTCGACGAGCTGCCGCAGCTGTGGAACGTGCTCAAGGGCGAGATGTCGATCGTCGGCCCGCGCCCCGAGCGGCCGGAGTTCGTCCGCATGCTGGAGACGACGGTTCCGTTCCAGGCCCGCCGCGTGTTGATCAAGCCGGGCATCACGGGCTGGGCGCAGCTGCGGTGCGACTACGCGTCGGACTCCGAGAGCGCGGCCGACCGGCTCGCGTACGACCTCTGGTACCTGCGCCACCGCAATCTCACGGTCGACCTGGCGATCTGCGCGAAGACGTTTTCCGCCTTGCTCTTCCATCCAGGACGCTGAGCCGGCCGCAGTCCGCAGTAAGCTCCGACCCTGCGGTCAATGGCTGGGAACGGAAACCCCGAGCAGCAGCCGTCGACGTCCAGGACGGCCTACTTCGATGCGGAGGGCAACCGCACCGAGGATCCTGCTCAGGCCGTGCGCGGCGAGATCCACGAGCGGGACGCGGGCGGGCGTCGCACGAGACGCACCTGGTTCTTGATCGAGGAAGTGGAGGTCAAGTGGCTCCCGGTGAGCGAGGGCGCGTTCCTGCTCTGGGTCCTGCTCGGACTGCTGCTGGCCTGGGTGCTGATCGGGCTCGCGTTCGGCCTAATCTAGACGGCGCCTGCTAGGCGTTCGGCGGCGGCGCGTCCGGGTAGCGTGGAAGCCCGTCGTCCGGAAGCTCGTCCCACGGGGCGCGCGAGTCGACGTACGAGTGCCGTGAGGGTCGGACCTGCGGATCGCCGTCGAGCGCTCCGAGCCTGACGGACGCCATCTCGCCCGCGGGCCACTCACCGCCGAACAGGCTCGAGCCGCACTGCGAGCAGAACGCCTTGACCCGGCCGCCGTCCGCTGGCGCGAAGACCCGGATCAGCTCCTCGCCCTGCAGGACGTGCACCTGCTTCATCGGGACGTGCCCCACGGTCAGCCCGAACGCGCCGGACTGCTTGCGGCAGCGGGAGCAGTGGCAGTGGATCGCGCGCGTGAAGGGGAGCTCCACCTCGAACCGCACGCCCCCGCAGAGGCAGCTGCCGCCGACCGTCTCGGCCATGTCCCGAGTCTACGTAGGCTCAGGGTGTGCGGCGAGTGTTGACGGAGAAGCCCTCTCTCGGCGTGCTCAGCGGCGCGTTCCTGATCGCCTTCTCCGGAATCCTGTTTCGCAAGTCGCACGTCTCGCCCGCGACCGGCGCGTTCTTCCGCTGCTTCTGGGCGCTGCCGTTCCTGTTCGCGCTTGCGATCTGGGAGGACGGGCGGCTCGGCCGGCGCCCGCGGACGGTGCGCAGGGCCGCCTGGCTCGCTGGGGCGTTCTTCGCCGCCGACCTGATCCTCTGGCACTACTCGATCGACTACGTCGGCGCCGGTCTCGCCACCGTTCTCGGCAACACGCAGGTCGTGCTCGTCGGCCTACTCGCCTGGGCGTTCTTCGGCGAACGGCCGGCGCGGAACGCGCTGCTTGCGATTCCGGTCGCGATGCTCGGGATCCTGCTCATCTCGGGCGTGCTCGAGAGCAGCGCCTACGGGAGCAATCCGAGGCTCGGGGCGATCTACGGCCTGCTCACGGGGATCGCCTACTCGGGCTTTCTGCTCGCGATGCGCCGCGGCGCCGAGGAACGCGGCCGCGTCGCCGGGCCGCTCTACGACGCGACTCTCGCGAGCGCGATCTGCATCGTGCCGATCGGCCTCGTGATCGGGAACCTCGATTTCACGCCCTCGCTCGAAGCCACCGGCTGGCTGATCCTGCTCGCGCTCAGCTCCCAGGTCGTGGGCTGGCTCCTGATCACGGTCTCCCTCGGGCGACTGCCCACGGCGCGCACCTCGGTGCTCCTGACGCTCCAGCCGCTGCTCGCGGTCCTCTTCGCCGCGCTGATCGTCGACGAGCGGCCCTCGCCGCTGCAACTGGTCGGCGCCGCAGCCATTCTCGCCGGCCTCCTGATCGCCTCCGGCGGCCGGCGCGAACGAGCCCCGCTCGAGACCGTGCCCGAGCACTGACCGGCTTCACTTCTCGGTCTTCGAGCTCTCCCCGCCGGGCAGCGCCTCGCCGAGCTGGCCGAGCGCCTTCGTGAACTCGCTCGGGATGATCCAGATCTTGTTCGACTCACCCTGGGCGATCTGCGGGAGCACCTGCAGGTACTGGTAGGCGAGCAGCTTCGGGTCGGCGTCGCCGGCATGGATTGCCTGGAAGACGGTCCCGATCGCCTGCGCCTGGCCTTCGGAGGCGAGGATCGTCGCCTGGCGCTGACCCTCGGCGCGCAGGATCGCGCTCTGCTTCTCGCCTTCGGCCTCGAGGATCTGCGACTGCTTCACGCCCTCCGCGTTCAGGATCGCCGCACGCTTGTCGCGCTCGGCCCGCATCTGCTTCTCCATCGACTCCTGGATCGAGGCCGGAGGGTCGATCGCCTTCAGCTCGACCCGGTTCACGCGAATGCCCCACTTGCCCGTCGCCTCGTCGAGGACGCCTCGCAGCTGCTGGTTGATCTGGTCACGCGAAGTGAGCGTCGCCTCGAGGTCGAGTCCCCCGATCACGTTTCGCAGCGTGGTGACCGTGAGCTGCTCGATCGCCCGGATGAAGTTGTTGATTTCGTACGTCGCCGCCTTGGGCTCGGTCACCTGGAAATAGATCACCGTGTCGATCGAGACGACGACGTTGTCCTCCGTGATCACCGGCTGCGGCGCGAACGAGACGACCTGTTCCCGCAGGTCGATCACCTCGCGGATCCGGTCGACGAAGGGGACGACGATCGTCAGCCCCGCGTTCAGCGTTCGCGAGTAGCGGCCGAACCGTTCGACGACACCCGCCCGCGCCTGCGGCACGACGCGAATCGTCCGGGCAAGGGTGAGCAGCACGAGGCCCAGTACGACGAGGAGCACGATCAGTTCGACGAGCACGAACGACCTCCTATTGGTAGACGAGAGCGGTCGCGCCCTCGATCTTCACGACTTCCACCCGGTCTCCCGGCTCCATCACCTGATCGTCGACGAACGAGCGAGCCGACCACTCCTCGCCGCCAATCCGCACGCGGCCCCCGTTGACGTCGACACGTTCGAGGACGAGCGCCTTCGAGCCCACGAGCGCCGCTGTCCCCGTGCGCAGGAGCGGCGGCACGTGGAGATGGCTGCGGGCGATCGGGCGGAGCACGGCGACTGACGCGATCGACGCGACGACGAAGCCGACGATCTGCGCGACCGCGCCGAGGCCGAGCAACGCGAGCACGCACGCGATCACGGCGGCCACCGCCACGGGCCCGAGGAAAAACAGCCCCGGCGTGAGGATCTCTCCCACGGCGAGCAAGACGGCCGCAATGGCCCACAGCAACCAGGCTGGCACCAACATCAATCCTACGGCGTCCGAGCCTCGCTGCAGAAGGCGCTGATTCGTTTCGAACTCGGCACAGGCGGCGTCGGACCGCGCTCCTAGACTCGACGCGATGGCGAAAGCGAAGGCTCCGGCAGCCCATTTCTCCTGCGCCGAATGCGGCTACTCCACAGGCCGCTGGCTCGGGCGCTGTCCGTCCTGCGGCAGTTTCGGCACGCTCGCCGAGGAGGTTCCGCCGGCCGCGAACGGGGCCGCCGAGGCGAAGCCGATCCTGCGCCTGGCCGAGGTCGAGGTCGCCGAAGCGGCACGGATCCCGACCGGAGTCCCGGAGCTCGACCGCGTGCTCGGAGGCGGGCTCGTTCCCGCGTCGCTCGTGCTCGTCGGGGGCGAGCCGGGTGTCGGGAAGTCGACGCTCCTGCTGAGCGCGCTTGCCGCGATCTCCCGCGACCGGCGCGCGCTGCTCGTGACCGGCGAGGAGTCGACCGCTCAGGTGAAGCTGCGCGCCGCGAGGCTCGGCGGCGCGGAGAAGGTCGAGATCCTCGCCGAGACGAACCTGGACGCGGTCTGCGCGACGCTCGAGCGCGAGCGTCCGGACGTATGCGTGATCGATTCGATCCAGACGCTCTACTCGGCGGAGATCGGCTCGGCTCCGGGCTCGGTCGCGCAGGTGCGGGAGGCGGCCGCGAGGCTCCTCCGCGTTGGGAAGGAGGCCGGCGTCGCGCTCTTCCTCGTCGGGCACGTGACGAAGGACGGCTCGGTCGCCGGCCCGCGCGTGCTCGAGCACCTCGTCGACTGCGTGCTCCAGTTCGAAGGCGACCGGTACCACGCGCACCGGATCCTGCGCGCGGCGAAGAACCGCTTCGGCTCGACGAACGAGCTCGGCGTGTTCGAGATGACGGGCACCGGGCTCCAGGGAGTGCCGGACCCGTCCGCGGTCTTCGGGCAGAGCGACGGCGAGGTCGGCGCGGCCGTCGCGTGTGCGCTCGAGGGCACGAGGCCGCTGCTACTCGAGATCCAGGCGCTCGTCTCCCAGACCGACCTCGCGATGCCGCGGCGCGTGGGGACGGGGGTCGACCCGAAGCGGCTGGCAATGATCGTCGCCGTCCTCTCGCGGCACGCGGGGCTCGCGCTCGGGCAGGCGGACGTGTTCGTCAACGTCGCGGGCGGGGTGCGCATCGACGAGCCGGGAGCCGACCTGACCGTTGCGCTCGCGATCGCCTCTGCCGCGAAGAACGTGCCGCTGAGGACGTCCACGGCCTCCTTCGGCGAAGTGGGGCTGACCGGCCGGCTCCGGCCCGCGACGCAGGCGGAACGGCGCGCTCAGGAGTGCGCGAAGCTCGGTCTCGGCGCCGTGATCGTGCCGAAAGGCACGGAGGCCCGTGCGAACATCTCTCTCATCGAGTCCGAGACGCTCCGCCAGGCCGTGTCAGCGGCCCTCGCGCAGGCGGAACCGGCAGCCGCGTAGCCCGCTCTGAGCAGGACTTTTTCGTCCTGAGAGCTGAAAAAGTGGCCTTTTCCAGCAACTTTTGCTATCCTGGATGTCGATCGCCGGCGGTCGTCCACCCGCCGGCGGCTTGTTGAAACCACACGGAATGGGGAGGTCGGGCTTGTACAAAGTCGGCGACAAGGTCGTGTATCCGCACCACGGCGCGGGCACCGTGGTCAAGAAGGAAAAGCGGACTGTGCTCGGAGAAGAGCGCGAATACCTACAGATCCAGATCCTGCACAACGACATGACCGTGCAGGTCCCGAGCGAGAACGCCGACCGCGTCGGCCTCCGGAAAGTGATCGACGAGACGACCGTCGAGCAGGTGCTGAAGGCCCTGCGCGGCAGCGGCACTACGATGCCGAAGAACTGGAACCGCCGGTTCAAGCACAACCGCGACAAGATGAAGACCGGCGACATCTTCGAGCTGGCCGAGGTCGTCCGCAACCTATCGCTGCGCGACCACGAGAAGGGCCTCTCGACGGGCGAGAAGCAGATGTTCGTCAAGGCGAAGAAGATCCTCGTCTCCGAGCTCATGTACGCGAAGGGCATGGACGAGGAAGAAGCCGCCGAGTGGCTCGACGACATCCTCGCGGGCGTCGGCACGAAGAAGACGAGTCGCGCGAAGGTCGCGGCGAAGGCTTAGCGGAAGCCGTCAGTCGCGCGGGCGACCTGCCGCCCGAGCTCGCCGGCCGGAATGTGTCCGGCCTCGTCGACGATCACGAGCTCCGCTCGGGGCCATGCACGCCTGAGCGCGTACGCGCTGGCGATCGGCGCCTGGAAGTCGTAGCGGCCGCTGACCAGGACTCCCGGGATGTCGGCAAGGAGGGCGGCATCCCGGAGCAGGGCGCCGTCCTCGAGCCAGGCGTTGGAGAGCACGTAGTGCGTCACGATGCGGGCGAACGCGAGCGCGTAATCGGGATCCCGGAACCTGTCCGCGAGCTCCGTCGTCGGCGGCCACGCGGGCGTGGCCGACTCCCACATGCACCACTCGAACGCGGCGTTCCCGCGGACTGAAGGGTCTGGATCGACGAACCGTGCGCTGTAGGCGTCGACGACGTCCGCGTCGCTCTCGGCCTCCGGCACGAACGCGCGCAGGCGCTCCCACTGCTTCGGGAAGAAGCGCGCGAGGCCGCCGCGGAACAGCCAGTCGAACTCCTCGTGCCGCCCGGTCGTCACGCTCGAGAGCACGATCTCGCTCACTCGATCCGGATGCGTCTCGGAGTAGGCGAGCCCGAGCGTGCTCCCCCACGAGCCGCCGAACACGAGCCAGCGCTCGATCCCGAGCTGCTCGCGCAGGAGCTCGGCGTCGGCGACCAGGTGCCAGGTCGTGTTGGCGCGGAGGTCGGTGGCCGGGTCGCCCGCGTGAGGCGTGCTGCGGCCGCAGTTGCGCTGGTCGAAGAGCACGAGCCGGTACGCGTCGGGATCGAAGAACGTCCGAAACCACGGGGAGGCGCCGGAGCCCGGACCGCCGTGGAACACGACCGCAGGCTTGCCGCGAGGGTTGCCGCAGGTCTCCCAGTAGACGCGGTAGCCGTCGCCGACCTCGAGGAAGCCGTTGTCGTGCGGCTCGACTTCGGGGTACACGGAGCGACACCCTAGTAACCTCGGCCCGGTGAGCGTCTGGGCGATTCTCGCGGCGGCCGGGAGCGGAGAGCGCCTCGGGCTGGACCGCCCGAAGGCCTTCGCACCGCTGAATGACCGGCCGCTCCTCGCGGAGCCGCTGGAGCGCCTCGACGCCTCCGAGTGGATCGACGGGATCGTGGTCGCGGCGCCGCCCGAGTGGGAGGAGCCGTGCATCCTCGTCGCCGAGGAGGTCGCGGCCGGCAAGGTGGCCAAAGCCGTGACCGGAGGGGACACGCGCAGCGAGTCGGTGCGCGCCGCTCTCGCCGAGGTGCCCGAGGAGGCGACCGTCGTTCTCGTCCACGATGCGGCGCGTCCTCTCGTCGCCGACGAGATGATCGAGCGCGTGATCACGGCGCTCGGCGACGGCTGGGACGGGGCGGTCCCGGTCCTGCCGATCGCGGACACGGTCAAGCGCGTCGACGGAGAGACGGTTGCGGAGACACTCGACCGCGGCGGGCTCGTCACGGCGCAAACCCCGCAAGCCTTCGTTGCGCCAGCCCTGCGCGGCGCCTTCTCGACTTTGCAACAGACTGTTACCAAGTCGACCGATTGCGCCTCGCTCGTCGAACTGAACGGCGGTCGGGTACGCGCCGTTGAGGGCGATCCGCGCCTGTTCAAGGTGACGACCCCGGCCGATCTCGAGCTCATCGAGTCCTGGTTGGCGCCTTCGTGAGCGACCTGCGCATCGGGCTCGGCGTGGACGCGCACCGGTTCGAGGACGGGATCCCGCTCGTGCTCGCGGGCGTCGACTTCCCCGGTGAGCCGGGGCTCGCAGGTCACTCGGACGGCGACGTGATCGCCCACGCGCTGATCGACGCCATCCTCGGCGCGGCCGGCAAGGGCGACATCGGCGAGCTGTTCCCGTCCGCCGATCCGCAGTGGCTGGACGTCTCCTCGATCCGGCTTCTCCAGCGGAGCTACGAGGTCGTCCGCATGGGCGGCTTCGACCTGGTGAACGCGGACTGCGTGCTGATCGGCGAGCGGCCGCGGATCGCCGACGTGCGCGTCGCGATGGGTGCCCGCCTCGCAGGCGCGATGGGGGTCGACATCGACCGGGTGACCGTGCGCGCGACCACGACGGACGAGCTCGGCTTCACAGGCCGCGGCGAGGGCCTCGCGGCCCAGGCGGTCGCCCTTCTGCGACGCTCCGCCTGACATGGCCCTCCAGTTCCCGACCCGCGCCGAACGGACCGGCAAGCAGCCGCACATAGCCAGCCTCCAGAGCGGAATCTGGCCCGAGTTCATGTACCACGACCCGGTTCTCGAGCGGCTCTTCGGCCGTGTGATCGACGAGTACGCCGAGTTCCAGTTCTACGTCTGGGACGAGGAGCGCGAAGAGGTGGTCGGCGGGGGGAACGCGATCCCCGCTGCATGGGACGGGGATCCCGCAACGCTGCCCGACGGCGGAGTCGACGCCGTCGTCGAGGCGAGGTTCGCGAAAGACTCACCGGCGCCGAACGTCCTCTGCGCGCTTCAGATCCTGATCGCGCCCGAACTCCGTGCGCAGGGCCTGAGCAGCCGAATGATCCAGCGGATGGCCGAGATCGGCCGCTCGCACGGGCTCGACACGCTGATCGCTCCCGTCCGGCCCAATCTCAAGCACAGCTACCCGCTGACCCCGATCGAGCGCTACATCGAGTGGAGGCGACCCGACGGCCTGCTGCTCGACCCCTGGCTGCGGACGCACGAGCGTCTCGGAGCCAGGATCGCGAAGGTCGCACCCGAGTCGATGCGCATCCCGGGCACGGTCGCCCAGTGGGAGGAGTGGACGGAGCTCGCATTCCCGGAGAGCGGTGCGTACGTCGTGCCCGGCGCGCTCGTCCCAGTCGAGATCGACCGCGAGCGCGACGAAGGGCTCTATGTCGAGCCGAATGTCTGGATGGTCCATCCGCCTAGCGCGGAAGTCTGACGAGCCCGTCCTGAATCTGGACGAGCCCGTCGGCGGCAAGCGCGGCGATGGCTTCCTCGTCCAGGAGCTCGCGTTCGCGTGGCTCGTCGGCGACGAGGCGTAGCGCTTCCGCACGCCGCTGGCGGAACGAGCCTTCGAACCGGCCCTGCTTGCGGAGGGGCTCGTAGCGCCTTCCCCGTGCTGGGCAGCGTTCGGCGAGCGGGCAGCTGTCGCAACGCGGGATGCGGGCGAGACAGACCATGGCGCCGAGGTCCATCAGCGCGTGCGCCGAAGCCGGCCCGAACGAGCCTCCGCTCCGGTCGAGAACACGCCGCACGTTCACATCGACGGGAAGCACCGGGCGATCGAAGGCGAACCGTGCGACGGCGTCGGCGGTGTACCGACCCACTCCTGGAAGCTCGGTCAGGTCGTGCGGCCAGCCCTCGGCGGCGATTCGGCGGGCCGCTCGGTGCAGGTTGACGGCGCGGCGGTTGTACCCGAGCCCCTGCCACTCGCGGATCGCATCCGCAGGCGCCGCGGCGGCGAGCGCCTCGACCGAAGGCCAGCGCTCGAGCCACGAGAGGTACCTCGGCACGACGCGCGCGACCTGGGTCTGCTGGAGCATGACCTCCGAGACGAGGATCGCGTACGGGTCGCGCGTCTTCCGCCAGGGCAGGTCGCGTCCGTGCTCGTCGAACCAGGCGAGAAGCGCCTCCTCCACGGCGCCGACCCTACAAGGGCAGCCTGATCCACACGTCCGCGCCCCCGTCCGGGCGGATCCTCGCGCCGGCGGTGCCGTCGTGCGCCCGGGCGATCGTCTCCACGATCGCGAGCCCGAGCCCGCTGCCGTTGCCCGACGGTGTCGCCCGCGTGAACGCCTTGAAGGCGTGGTCGCGGAAGTCCGGCGCGAGACCGGGCCCCTCGTCGAGCACATGCAGTTCGACGCTCGAGTTGTGCCGGCCCGCGGTGATCGTGATCGTCCCGCGGCCGTGCTCGAACGCGTTGTCGACGAGGTTCCCGAGCGCCTGCTCGACCCGCGGCCGGTCGACTCGCGCCACGGGCGCCTCGTCCGCGTCGACCGCCAGCGAGCGCCCTTCGAGCTCGGCCCGCGCACCGAAGCGGTCGCGAACCTTCTCCACGACGTCCACGAGGTCGGTCGGCTCCGGGCGCAGCGCCAGCGTCCCCTGCTCGGCGCGCGCGAGGACGAGCAGGTCGTCCGCGATCCGGGACAGGCGGTCCGTCTCCTCGGCCGCGGAGCGGATCGAGTTCTCGAACTCCTGGGTCGTGCGCGACCGGCGCAGCGCCAGCTCGAGCTCGGCGCGAAGCGTGGTGAGCGGAGTTCGGAGCTCGTGGCTCGCGTCGGCGACGAAGCGGCGCTCCCGCTCGAGCCCGTCCTCGAGCCGCGCGAGCATCTCGTTGAGCGTGCGGCCGAGTCGCGACACCTCGTCGTCCGCAGGTGGAACCGGTAGGCGCTCGTCGAGCGACGAGGTCGAGATCTCAGCGGCCCGACGGCGCATGGCTTCGATCGGCCGCAGCGCCGCGCCAGCCAACAGGTACGCACCGAATGAGGTCAGGAGCAAGGCGATCGGGCCGCCGAGGAGGAAGGCAGCCTTCAGGCTGACCAGCGTCTCGTCGCGGCTTTCGCGGCTCTCGCCCACGACCAGCACGAGTTGGCTCCCGTCCCGCCGGAGGGGCAGCGCGAGCATGCGCGACGACTCGTCCGAGACCGGGAACGCGCGCAGCTTGACGAACGTCGTCCCTGCACGCGCTCGGGCGAGTTGCGGAGCGGTCAGAAGCACCTGCGATCGGAGCGTCGAAGTCGCGTCCAGAACTCGGCCCTCGGCGGTCAGGACCTCGGCGAACGTGGTGCTGCTCCCCGTTGTCTGCAGGGAGCCGTTCCGCAGGACGAGCGCGGAGAGATCCGCAGCCCGCGAGCGAAGGTCCCTGTCGAACGCGCGATCGAGATCCGTGGCCACCCGCTCGTACACGAAGAGGCCCGCGGCGGCGAGGACGATGGCCATCGCGACGGCGAAGAACAGCGTCAACCGGATGCGGATCGGGATCCGGCTCATGCGTCCCTCAGCCGGTAGCCGACCCCGCGCACCGTCTCGAGCGACTCCTCGCCGAACGGCCGGTCGACCTTCTCGCGCAGGTAGCGCACGTAGACGTCGATCACGTTCGAGCGGTTTTCGTACGCGAAGTCCCAGGCGTGCTCGATCAGCTGCAGCCGGCTCAGCGTCTGACCCGGCCGGCGCATGAAGGTCTCGAGCAGTGCGAACTCCTTCGGCGAGAGCGGGACCTCGGTTCCGCCGCGCCAGACGCGCCGCGACGCGGGATCGAGCCGCAGGTCGCCGACGACGAGCTCCGTCGGCCGCTCGAAGCCGCCCCGCCGCGTGAGCGCTCGCAGCCGCGCGAAGAGCTCCGCGAACGAGAACGGCTTCGTCAGGTAGTCGTCGGCCCCGGCGTCGAGCCCGTCGACCCGGTCGCCGACGGAGTCCCGCGCGGTCAGCATGAGGACGGGCGACCAGACACCGGCCTTGCGCAGCTCGCGGCACGTCTCGAAGCCGTCGCGCCCGGGGAGGATGACGTCGAGCACGATCGCGTCGTACGGGTGCGCCTCCGCCATCCACAGCGCGTCCTCACCGGAAGCGGCGACGTCGGCGACGTGTCCCTCTTCGGCCAGGCCGCGCCGGACGAGACTCGCCATCTTCAGCTCGTCTTCGACGACCAGCACCCTCATCGCGACCACTCACATTATGAGAGTCAGATGAGCGAACGCGAGTGCTGCGGGCATGTGCCGGCCGACCGTAGGGCCGGGAGATGAGCGAAGGATGAGAGGCGCTAGCCGGCCACGAGGCGGATGTTGAACTCCGGGCCGCCTGCCACGCCCATCAGCCGCACCCAGAGCGCGACGTACAGCTCCTGGCCGCGAGCGCCCGTGATGTCGCCGAGATCGACGATTCGCTCAGACGGCCAGCCGAAGCTCTGGAGCAGCTCGGCGACCTGAGCCTTGGCGGCGGCGTCGTTCCCGCTGACGAAGACGTCGTGCTCGCCGGGGACGAGGCTCGGGTCGACCATCACGTTCGCGTTCATCGTGTTGAGCGCCTTGACCACGCTCGCCTCGGGAAAGGCGCGCTGGATCTGCTCGCCGAGACTGTCGTCGACCGAGACGCCGACGAGCGGTGGCCCGTCCTGCGAGAAATCGAGCGCGTTGGTGACGTCGACGAGGACCTTCCCCGCGAGGTTCTCCGCGCCCGCCGCGTTCAAGGCGTCGAGCGCTGCGACGCCGTTCGTGCAGTTGAAGACGAGCTCGCCGTGAGCGGCGGCGTCGGCGAACGGCACCGCGTCGTCGCCGGCCGTCCGCGAGCCGATCAGGACCTCGTGGCCGAGGTCGCGAAGCTTCCCGGCGATCGTTCTGCCGACGACTCCGGTTCCGAGAACACCGATTCTCACGGCTGGAAGTCTACGATCGGAGCCATGGCCGAGATCCGGGAGGCTCGAGCCGACGAAGGGCCGATCCTGGCCGCGGTGCAGGAGCGAGCCTCGGTCGCCGCGCTCGCGCATGTCTTCCCGCCCGAGCTGTACCCGTATCCGCGCGAGGCGGTGCACGCGCGCTGGGTCGCCGCGGTCGCGCAGCCGGGGACGCGGACGCTGATCGCCGTGAGCGACGAGGTGCCCGTCGGCGCGGCCTGCGTGACCGACAGCTGGCTCGAGGGCCTCTACGTCGTCCCCGAGCGGTGGGGCACCGGGCTCGCGGACGAGCTCCACGGCCGTGCGCTCGAGGTCGTGCGCTCGCTCGGCTCTGCGTCGTGCCGGCTCTGGGTGCTCGAGGACAACATCCGTGCGCGACGCTTCTACGAGCGCCGCGGTTGGCGCGAGAACGGACAGACGCGCGTCGTCGAGTTCCCGCCGAATCCGCTCGACATTGGGTACACGCTCGACTTCTAGACTGGCTCCATGACCAGAGTGCGCTTCGCACCGAGCCCGACCGGGTCGCTTCACGTCGGCAACGCCCTGAGCGCGGTCGCGAATCGCGACTTCGGCGACTGGTTCCTGCTGCGGATCGACGACACGGACGCGGCGCGCAACGTCCCGGGCGGGGAGGACGCGATCCGGGCCGACCTCGAGTGGCTCGGCGTCGAGTGGGACGAGGGGCCGGTGCGCCAGAGCGAGCGGCAGGACGTGTACCGCGAAGCCTCGGCGCGGATCGGCGGAGACCGCTTCGGGAAGATCACGCTCCTGCGCGAGGACGGATCCGCCACGTACCAGCTGGCGAGCGTCGTCGACGACATCGACTTCGGCATCACGCACGTGATCCGCGGCAACGACCATCGTCCGAACGAGCAGCTCCATCGCGACCTGACGCGCGCACTGGGCGCCGAGCCGCCGGAGTACGTCCACCACGGGCTGATCCTGGGCGAGGACGGGCGCAAGCTCTCGAAGCGCGAGTTCGGCTCCACCGTCGCCTCGCTTCGC
Source organism: uncultured Actinomycetes bacterium (assembly GCA_963850415.1). Lineage (GTDB taxonomy): Bacteria > Actinomycetota > Thermoleophilia > Gaiellales > Gaiellaceae > VAXT01. Next base: position 107,446 of record CAWKLE010000001.1, on the reverse strand, counting down.
GACGCGGGGATCCCGGCCCGGGCGGTTCGGAGCTACCTGGACGAGCTCGGCCTTCCGAAGCACGACGTGCACTACGACGTGCCGCGCATCCGCCGGCTCGCGATCGAGGCGATCGCGGCGATGAGCGACGAGGAGCTGGCCGCTGCAGCCGATTCGCCGATCGAGGTCGTCCCGGCGCTGCGAGGCGCGCGCGACCTCGTCGAGGCGCATGACTACGCGCGCCAGGTGCTCGAGCCCGAGCCCGTCTCGCTCGGCGAGGACGCCCGCCCGACGCTCGAGCGGTTCAAGGAGCTGAACGCGAACGGGGCGGGCGCGAAGGAGGTCGTCCGCGAGCTGAAGGCGGTCGGCGGAGACCTCCGCGCGCTCCGCCTCGCGCTGACCGGACGCGAGCGCGGCCCGGAGCTGTCGGCGATCCTCGCGGCCCTGCCCCGCGACGAGACCATGAGGCGGGTCGATGCGGCTCTATAACACCGCCACCCGCAAGCTCGACGAGCTGCCGGCTCCGCCCGGCCCGATCCGCATGTACTCCTGCGGCCCGACCGTCTACCAGCGGATCCACGTCGGGAACGCGAGGCCGTTCGTGATCGCGATGTGGCTCAAGCGCTGGCTCGAGCAGCAGGCGTACGACGTGACGCTGGTCGTGAACATCACGGACATCAACGACAAGATCTACGACGCCGCTCCCGGGAACAGCGCGCAGCTCGCCGCGGACGCCGCCGGTTGGTATGTCCAGGACACGAGCGACCTCGGCCTCGGCCGGCCCGACCACGAGCCAAGGGCGACCGAGACGATCCCCGAGATCGTCGCGTTGATCGAGGAGCTGATCGGGCGCGACCTCGCGTATCCGGCCGGCGGAGACGTCTACTTCCGCGTCGACCGTTTCTCCGACTACGGCCTGCTCTCGGGCCGGCTCGGCGAGGAGTCCGTGCACAACCCGTCCGAGGAGGAAGAGCAGACCGCGCTCAAGGAGAACCCGCGCGACTTCGCGCTGTGGAAGGCGCACAAGGAGGGCGAGGACACGTCCTGGGAATCCCCGTGGGGAGTTGGGCGGCCAGGCTGGCACATCGAGTGCTCGGCGATGGCCGAGAAGCACCTCGGGCCCGTCTTCGAGATCCACGGCGCGGGCCTCGACCTCGTCTTCCCGCACAACGAGAACGAGATCGCGCAGTCGCGAGGCGCCGGACACGAGTTCGCCAGGCTCTGGATGCACAACGGGATGCTCCAGTTCGGCGGCGAGAAGATGTCGAAGTCGCTCGGCAACGTGGTCACGCTGCGGGACGCGCTCGACGAGTGGGGGGCCGAGACGCTGCTGATGCTCTTCCTGGGCGCGCACTGGCACAAGCCGCTGGACTACACGGACGAGACGCTCGCGGCGGCGAAGGCGCGGGCGGACGGCTTTCGCGAGGTGTTCCGCAACCCGTCCTCGCCCCAGGGCTCGTGGTCCGATCTCGTCGCGGCACTCGAGGAGGACTTCAACACGCCCGAGGCGCTGGCGGTCATGCACGAGTGGCGCGACCACGACCTTCTGCGCCGCGGCCTCGAGATCTTCGGGCTGGGCGCGCTCGCGGAGCAGGAGGAAGCGCCGGCCGAGCTCGACGAGCTGGCGCAACGGCGTGCCGAGGCCCGCGCGGGCGGCGACTTCGACGAGGCCGATCGGCTAAGGCACGAGATCGAGACACAGGGCTGGGAGGTCCGCGACGTGGCGGGCGACTCCGGCTACCGGCTCGTCCCGAAGCGATGACGGCAGACCAGGTGTACGGGCGGCGCGCGGTGCGGGAGGCGCTCCGCGGCCCGCGCGAGGTGTTCGAGGTGATGGCCACGGAGCGCGCACTGGCCGCCGAGACATGGCTCCGCGAGCCAAGTCCCGGGACCAAGTCCCGGGTCATGGCCGAGAGGGAGCTGACCGAAAGGGTCGGGAGCCGCGATCACCAGGGCGTCGTCGCCAAGGTCGCGCCGTACCGGTACGCGGACGCCTACGAGCTCGCGCGAGCAGCCGAGTCCGTTGCTCGTCTGCCTCGACCGCGTGACCGACCCCCGGAACCTCGGCGCCGTCGCGCGCAGCGCAGAGGGAGCGGGCGCGACCGGGATCGTCGTCCCCGCTCACGGCTCGGCAATGGTGACGCCCGCCGTCTGCCGCTCCTCCGCCGGAGCGGTCGAGCACGTGCCGATCGCGGTCGTCCAGAACCTCGCGCGCTATCTGGGAGAGGTGAAAGGGCCCGACCTGTGGGTCTACGGCGCCGCGGGCGAGTCCGGCAAGCCGATGTGGGAGACCGACCTGACGGGCGGCGCGGCGTTCGTCTTCGGCGCCGAGGGGCGCGGTCTGCGGCCGCTCGTCCGCCGGACCTGCGACGAGCTCGTCTCGATCCCGCTCGCCGGCACCGTCGAGTCGCTGAACGTGAGCGTTGCCGCCGCCGTTCTGCTCTACGAGGCGCGCAGGCAGCGAAATGGCTGAAGCGACCTTCTACCTCTTCGACGGCTTCAACCTGCTGCACGCGGGGGGCTTCGCCGATTCTCGGGAAATGACAGACAAGCTCGCGAGCTTCGTCGCCGAGAAGGGCGCGCGCGGGGTTCTCGTCTTCGACGGGAGCGGGGAGGATCTCAGCTACGGCCCGCTCGAGGTGCGTTTCGCCGCGGACGCGGACTCGCTGCTCGAGCGGCTCGCTGCCGAGCACAGAGGAACGGAGCAGGTCTGCCTCGTCTCGTCCGACTCCGCCGTGCGCGGCACCTCGGGCCAGGAGGTGATGAAGCTCTCCTCGGCGACCTTCTCGCGCGACTTCGAGCTGGAGAGCCACCGCGAGCACAAGCCGATGCGCGTCGAGGACAAGCTCGACCCGGAGACGAGGGCGAAGCTAGAAGAGCTGAGAAGGGGCAAGGGTCCATAACGAATGGGACCTTTGCAGAATTCTTGTATTTTCTTGACATAGGTGCTACTTTGGCGCTAGCAAAAGGCACGACTGCAAACCGTCTCAAACCCGTGTGCCCATGGCCGCCGCCGCCCGTCCAGCCCCTGGCCCCCGCCGACAACAGAAGGCGGAGCGCGAGCTCGAGGATCTTCAGCTCGTCGTCAAGGCACGCAACGGCGATTCCGTCGCGATGGATCACCTCATCCGGCGGTACACCGGCTTCGTCCGGCTGAAGGCGAGCTCGTACTTCCTCGCCGGCGGTGACGGGGAGGACCTCGTCCAGGAAGGGCTGATCGGGCTCTACAAGGCCGTCCGCGACTTTCGCCACGACAAGGAGACGTCGTTCCGCTCCTTCGCCGAGCTCTGCGTGACCCGCCAGATCATCACGGCGATCAAGACCGCGACCCGCTTCAAGCACTCGCCGCTGAACAGCTACATCTCGTTCAGCCACACGCCTGCGGGCCAGGATCCTGACGGCGAGTGCACCCTCGGCGATGCGCTCCCGAGCTCGCACGTGAACGACCCGGTCGTCTCCGTGATCTCCACCGAGGAGCTGCAGAGCCTCGTCTTCTGTCTCGGCACGGGTCTTTCGCAGCTCGAAGCCGACGCGCTGCGCCTGTACCTCGAAGGCTCGTCGTACGAGGAGATGGCCGAGGGTCTCGGCTGCGACACGAAGACGATCGACAACGCGCTCCAGCGGGTCAAGCGGAAGATCTACACGCACCAGCGCTCGCGCCAGGTCTTGCAGTAGCGCTCGGTCTCCGCTCCGTTTCCAATCCGGCAACACATCTGCAATCCGGACAACACGACGTGGCGTAGAATGTTGTGAGCGCCGGAGTAGCTCAGTTGGTAGAGCAGTGGTTTTGTAAACCACAGGTCGGGGGTTCGAGCCCCTCCTCCGGCTCTGTGGCTCGCCGAGTAGCTACGATGCCGACGGCGCCTGCGGGCGCCGTCCCATGACGAATCGCTGACTGATAGAGGAAATCCCGCGCAGAGCTACGTGCTCTGCAGATCGGTCAGGAGGTTCCACGATGTACCAGCAGGGCGGCACGCTCGCCGCACACGACATCTCGGTTCACCGCGGCGCGGACGCGATCCTCGAGCGCGTCACGCTCGCGATCACGCCCGGCAGCGGGATCGGCGTCGTCGGCCCGAACGGCCGCGGCAAGACGACGCTCCTGCGCGCGCTTGCGGGCCTGGAGGAGCTCGATCGCGGCTCGGTGACCAGGAATCCGCCCGGCTTGCGGGTCGGCTACCTCCCGCAGGAGCGGGACCTTCGAGAGCACGAGACCTTGCTCGGGTACCTGGAGCGGCGCACCGCGGAGGAGGCGACCGCCGAGTTCGAGGCACGCGCGCCTGCCGCTCTGCGCCGCGTTGGGCTCGAGGCCGGGCTCGACCGGAGCGTCGGCGAACTTTCCGGCGGCGAGCAGAGTCGCGCCGCACTAGCCTCGATCGTGCTCGCGCGCTTCGACGTCTACCTCCTGGACGAGCCGACGAACGACCTCGACTTCGACGGCCTCGAGCTGCTCGAGCGCTTCTTGCTGAGGCTCGACAGCGGCTTCGTCGTCGTCTCGCACGACCGCGAGTTCCTCGATCGCACCGTGAACCGCATCTTGGAGCTCGAGTCCGGCACCGACCGCGTGCACCAGTACACGGGCGGCTGGACCGAGTACGAGGCGGCCCGGGAACGGGCTCGGTCCGAGCACGAGCGTGCGTTCGCGCAGTGGAGCGACGAGCGAGCACGCTTCGGCGAGCTGCACCGCGACCGCCGCGAGCAGGCCCGTGTAGGTGGGAAGCAGGCGGACCGGCGCGGCACGCATGCGCTGATGTCGAAGACCCGCGCGGCGGCGCGGCGGGTCGAGTGGCTCGAGCGCGACCGCGTCGAGAAGCCCTGGCAGCCGTGGGAGCTGAGGCTCGACCTCGCTCCGTCCGGGCGCTCCGGCGATCTCGTCGTCGCGCTGGAGCATGCGGTCGTCGAGCGCGGGCCGTTCCGGCTGGGGCCGCTCGACTTCGGCGTCCAGTGGGGCGAGCGGCTCTCGATCGCGGGCCCGAACGGGAGCGGAAAGACGACGCTGATCGACGCGCTGCTCGGCCGGGTCCAGCTCGAAAGCGGGACGCGGCGAGTCGGACCGTCGGTCGTCTTCGGCGAGATCGGACAGGAGCGCTCGCTCTTCGCGACGGACGAGCCGCTGATCCGCACCTTCTGCGCCGAATCGTCGCTGCGCGAGGATGAAGCGCGAACGCTGCTCGCCAAGTTCGACCTCTACGCGGACCACGTGCTGCGGCGAGCGGGGAGCCTGTCGCCCGGCGAGCGGACGCGCGCCGAGCTCGCGCTGCAGGCGGCGCACGGTGCCGGCTGCCTCGTGCTCGACGAGCCGACGAACCATCTCGACCTGCCCGCGGTCGAGGAGCTCGAGCGCGCGCTGAGCGTGTTCGACGGAACGCTGATCCTCGTCACGCACGACCGGCGCTTCCTCGAGCGCGTGGGCGTGACCCGTGTCTACGAGCTCAGCCCGGCAGCGCCTGGTCGAGGTCGGCCCACAGCTCCTCGACGTCCTCGAGCCCGACGCTGAGCCGGAGCAGGTTCTCTGGCACGCGGTCGCCCTCCCAGCGGTAGCGCGACTCCATCGTCGACTCGACTCCGCCCAGGCTCGTCGCGTTCCTGATCAGGCGGGTCGACGTCTCGACCTTGCGCGCGTCGCCGTCGACGTCGAAGGAGAGCAGGCCGCCGAAGCCGGGATAGCGGACGCGTTCGACCCGCGGATGGCCGTCGAGGCGGCGCACGATCTCACTTGCCGTCTTGGTTTGGCGGCGAACACGGATCTCGAGCGTCTTCAGGCCGCGGAGCAGGAGATAGGCGGGGTCGGGCGCGGCGACGATCCCGGTGCGGCTGCGAAACTCGCGGAGGCGCTCGGCCGTCGACGGGTCCTTGCAGACGACGGCGCCGAGCAGCACGTCCGAGTGCCCGCCGAGGTACTTCGTCGCGCTGTGCAGGACGAGGTCGGCGCCGTGCTCGAGCGGGCGCAGGTTGATCGGGGTCGCCGCGGTCGAGTCGACGAGCACGGGAGCTGGGTGGGAGGCTGCGGCTTCGAGGTCCGGCATGGTCAGGAACGGGTTCGACGGCGCCTCGAGCCAGACGAGCTGCACGCCCTCCGGCGGCGGCCCGGTCTGGTCGAACTCGACGTGCTTCAGCCCCCATCGCTCGAGCGCGCGGAACATCGTTGGAGTCCCGAAGTAGCAGCCCTCGGCGACGGCGATCATGTCGCCCGGCCCGAGGAGCCCGAGGACGACTGAGGTCGCCGCTCCGGCGCCCGACGAGAAGAGGAGCGCCTCGCCGCCGTCGAGCTCACCGAGCGCCTGCTCGGCGGCGACGCCCGTCGGATGCGCATAGCGCTGGTAGTAGAACTCGCCCGGCTCGCCGTCCTCGTACGGCCACAGCGTCGCCCGGTCGACCGGCGGAAGTCCCACGTCCGCGACTGTACTAGTGTGCGACGCCGTGGCCGCGACGGACGAATCGACGCAAGCCAAGCTCGAGCAGCTCGAGAAGCTGCGCGACGAAGCGCTGCACGCAGGGAGCGAGAAAGCGGTCGGCCGGCAACGTGAGCAGGGCAAGCTGCTCGCGCGGGAGCGGGTCGAGAAGCTGCTCGATGCGGGCTCGTTCGTCGAGCTCGATCGCTACGTACGCCACCGGAACTTCGGGATGATGGATCGCCGGCCGTACGGAGACGCGGTCGTGACCGGCTACGGGACGATCTTCGGCCGCAAGGTCTTCGTCTTCTCGCAGGACTTCACGATCTTCGGCGGCTCTCTGTCCGAGGCCTTCGCCGAGAAGATCTGCAAGGTCATGGACATGGCCGCGAAGTACGGCTGTCCGCTGATCGGGATCAACGACTCCGGCGGTGCCAGGATCCAGGAAGGCGTCGTCTCGCTTGCGGGCTACGCGGAGATCTTCTGGCGCAACGTCCAGGCGTCGGGCGTCGTCCCGCAGATCTCGCTCGTCATGGGGCCGACCGCGGGCGGTGCCGTCTACTCGCCGGCGATGACCGACTTCGTGCTCATGGTCGAGGGGACGTCCTACATGTTCATCACCGGGCCCGACGTGGTGAAGACGGTCACGGGCGAGGAGGTCAGCTTCGAGGAGCTGGGCGGCGCGGCGACACACGCGGCCAAGTCGGGTGTCGCGCAGTTCGTCTCGCCGAGCGAGGAGGCGTGCCTCGAGGACGCGCGCTACCTGCTCTCGTTCCTGCCGCAGAACAACCTCGACGCGCCGGCCTTCTTCGAGCCGTCGGACCCCGTCGAGCGCGAGGACGCCGAGCTGGACACCCTGATCCCGGACAACCCGAACAGGCCCTACGACATGAAGGACGTCGTGCGGCGGGTCGTCGACGAGGGCGAGTTTCTCGAGGTGCACGAGCGGTACGCCGAGAACATCGTGTGCGGGTTCGCGCGGCTCGGCGGCCATTCGGTGGGGATCGTCGGGAACCAGCCGCGGGCGCTCGCGGGCGTGCTCGACATCGACTCGTCCGTGAAGGCGGCGCGCTTCGTGCGGACGTGCGACGCGTTCAACATCCCGCTCGTCACGTTCGTCGACGTGCCCGGGTTCCTGCCCGGTACGGCCCAGGAATGGGGCGGGATCATTCGCCACGGGGCGAAGCTCCTGTACGCGTACTGCGAGGCGACGGTGCCGAAGCTGGCGGTGATCACGCGGAAGGCGTACGGAGGCGCATACGACGTCATGAGCTCGAAGCACATCCGCGCCGACTTCAACTTCGCGTGGCCCACGGCGGAGGTCGCCGTGATGGGGCCGGAGGGCGCGGTGAACATCGTTTTCCGGAAGGAACTGGAGGAGGCGGACGACTCCGAAGCGCGGCGCGCGGAGCTGGTGCACGACTATCGCGAGCAGTTCGCGAACCCGTACGTCGCCGCCGAGCGCGGATACGTGGACGAGGTGATCGAGCCGAGGCGCACGCGTCCGGTCCTGATCGACGCGCTCGGCACGGCGCTCACGAAGCGCGAGCCGAGACCGCGGCGGAAGCACGGGAACATCCCGCTCTAGCCAAGCGTCGGCGCCTCCGTCCCCTTCAGCCATGGCCCGCCTCGCGGGGGCCGGTACCCACGACCTCCTCCCCGATGCGATCGTAGCGAGGAAAGGCGCACGCGTGGGTAACGCGAGCGTGCCGAGTGTGTGCCGTTTGCGGGCGGCTTACGAAGCGACGGCGACGGCGAGCTCGCCCTCGGCTTCGAGCTCGAGTTCTTCGGCGAACGCGGCGACCACCGCCGGATCGAACTGCGTCCCTGCGCAGCGCTCCAGCTCGGCGAGCGCATCCGCCTGCGTCAGGCGACCGCGGTAGACGCGGTCCGACGTCATCGCGTCGTAGGCGTCGACCACGAAGATGATTCGCGCGCCGAGCGGAATCTCCGGGCCGGGCAGGCGGTCCGGATACCCACGCCCGTCCCAGCGCTCGTGGTGATGCAGGATCCACTCCGCGACCGGCTCGATCCCGAGGCTGTCGAGCATCCGGAAAGCGATCTGCGGGTGACGCTCGAGCACGAGCCGCTCGGGCCCGGTCAGCGGTCCGGGCTTGCGCAGGATCTCTTCGGGGATCGCGAGCTTGCCGAGGTCGTGCAGGCTGCCGGCGAGCCGCGCGAGCTCGATCTGCTCCTGGTCGAGGCCGAGGCGCGCCGCCACGCGGGCCGCGAGGTCGGCCACGCGCGCGGAATGGCTGCCCGTGTACGTGTCGCGAAGGTCGACCGCCTTGGCCAGGCTCGCGGCGGCCCTGAACCGTGCCGCCCGGTCAGGGCCCGTCGCGAGCTTCCTGAGCTCTGCGAGCTCAACCACGTCGGGCCGATAGACGTGCACCCGATTCTTTCCGTTCTCCTTGGCCCAGTAGAGCGCGCTGTCCGCGAGGCGGATCAGCTCGCCCCGGTCCGGCGCCTGGCGCGGGAAGGTCGCGACGCCGGCCGAGACGGTCACCGAGCCGATGTGCTCCAGGCCGAGCTGCGAGATCCGCTCGACGATCGCGCCTGCGGTCTTCACGGCCTCGCTCTCGTCGTAGTTGGGGAGCATGAGCGCGAACTCGTCGCCGCCGAGCCTGAACGCCTCGCCGTTCTGGCGCAGCGTCGTCGCGAGCCGGGACAGGACGCGGTCGCCGGCAGGGTGGCCGAAGAGGTCGTTCACGCGCTTGAAGTCGTCGACGTCGACGAGGCAGAGGCTGAAGCTGCACTCGTTTCGCTCGGCCTCGATCAGCTCGCGCTCGAGCCGGTCGTGAAAATGCCTGTGGTTGCCGAGCCCGGTCAGCGGATCGGTCAGCGCGAGCTTCATCGCGCGGAGTGCGCGGTAGGTCGAGCGCTGATAGAGCGCGATCGCGAGCAGGGGCCCGACGAGCGCCGCGGACAGAAGCGGCGAGCGCTGCCAGAGGACGACCAGCATGAGCGCGGCCGACGCCATGAGCGCAAAGACGATGATCGTCCAGCGGAGGCTGGAGCGGATGAGCTCGAAGAACGGCCGTCGGGACGTGACGGCCACGACGAGCGAGATGAGCACGAGGTTGATCCCGTACTGGGTCGAGGCCGACACGCCGACCTTGGAGATCAGCACGCCGGTTCCGTCACCGTGGATGAAGGTGACCAGGGCGCCGCCGACCGCGGCCGCGCCTGCGAACACCGAGCCGTTGTAGCCGATCCGGATCAGCGGGCGGTGCTCGGTCAGCTGGATCAGGACCGGCGCCGCGAAGGCGACGATCACACCGGCTGCCCAGCCGAAGAGCACGATCGCGCTGGCGGCGAAGACGAACGACAGCGAGACGCCGCCGCTGTTCGGGCCCTCGATCGGAACCGGATAGCGGCTGGCCAGCGTCGACGCCGCGAGCAGGGCGGCGACGCCGAGCAGCATCGACGCACTGTGACTCGTGGTCGCGAACGACCAGGTCGCGAGGAGCACCGAGCCCAGGCCGAGCAGGCACACGGGCACGACGATTGGCGCGAGGCGCCGGTTCATGGCTCCCCCTCTCCTACCTTAGCCGCCTACCACTCCCAGTTGTCGAAGAGCCACTCGGCGTAACCACTCGCGAGCGCAGCGGTCAGCACAAGCGTCAGAACGACCAGGATCGCTGTGAAACGGGGCTTCCATTCGAGCACTGTCGTTTCCTCCCAGGTCAGAAGTGCAGTCACACGATTTTCCAGGGCGCAAAGCCCCGGGTAATCACCCATTAGGGGGAAAACGCGTGCTCCTGAAAGGACGGCTTCAGCGCCGCTACAGGCCGGCTTCGGCGAGTGGGCGGCGGCCCCAGGCGAGGCGGCGCTGGTACCAGCCGGTCGCCTGCTCGAGAGCCACGCCGTACCTCGAAGACTGGATCAGCCAGCCGTTGCCGAGCGAGATGCCGACGTGGTCGATCCGCGCCGGCTGCGCATGCGGGCCGCCGGGCCCGAAGAACATCAGGTCAGCCGGTGCGAGCCGCGCCGGTTTGATCCTCAGGCGGCGCGGCACCTCTCCGGCCATCGCCGCGGCGGTCCGGCCGCGCAGGACTTCCGCCAGCTGAGGCGCGCCCGGATACGACTGCACTTTGTAGACGCGCCAGGCGAAGCCCGAGCAGTCGAACCCGCCTTGCGGCTGAGCGCCGTACGGCGATTGCGGCCGCTCGAACTCGCCGCCCCAGACGTACGGGTAGCCGATGAACCTGACGGCGGTCGTGAGCACGCGCTGCTGCCACGTGGTGAGCACGGGAAGCTCGAAGGTGGCCGCTTGCTCCTCGACCTGGGCCTTCTCCGGCTCGGACACGCTCAGGAGACGGGCCACCGAATAGGCGGCTTCCGCGCGCGGCGCCGGGTCGTTGGGGAGCCGCTCGAGGGTGTCCTGGCCGGTCGGATGGTTCGTGCGCAGCGCGAGGAGGCGCGCGACGACCTCGGTCCCGAATCGCGCGGGAGGACGCAGTCCAGCCTCAGACGCGGCGGCGTAGAACAGGGCCGCGTCGTCGCTGAGGCCGAGCACACGGACGAGACGCGCGTCGAGCTGGGCCATCGTCACGGGAGCCGTGGGGTCGGCCGCCGCCCGGGGCGGCTCCTGCGTGAGCGCGGCGACGAGGTCGGCGAGCTCGCCCTGGGTGAGCGGGTCGTTCGGGCGGAATGAGCCCACGCTCCGGGCCAGCAGGCCGTGCGCGACGACGAGCCTGATCTGGGGCTGAGCCCAGGAGCGGCTCGTTCTCGCCGGTGAGGCTGCCGCGGCAGTCGCGAGACCGGCGACCAGGCAGGCGAGCACGGTGAGCAGGCGCAGACGTCTCACGCCCCGGACATCGTCGGATCTGCCTACGAGCTTTAGTCTTCGCCGCGATGGAGATCGAGGTCACGCCCGACCCCTCGCCGGAGGAGCGCGCTGCCCTGCTGGCGGCGCTCGCCGAGCGGGACGACGGCCACGCTCAGAGCTATGGAAGCGTCTGGCGGCTCGCCGGGCTGCTCGAGAACGTCGACTCGGCCGATTTCGCCTCTCGCGCCGAGCCTGCACTGGGATCGCCTCGTAGGAGCCGCGGGGCGAGCCGCGCGTAGTCGAGCCCCGAGACCCAGGTCAGGATGAGCGCGACGACGAGTGCCCATTCGGCGATCCTGTCGTCGAACGCGCCCGCCGCGGCGAGCCCGCCGAGGCCGGCGGCGACCGCCTGTGTCCAGGTCTTCAGCCGTCCCAGGTCGCGCGCTTCGAGCACGACGCCGCGCTCGAGCGCGGCGAGGCGCAGGCCCGAGACGAGCAGCTCACGCGCGACGATCGCGGCCACGATCCAAGCTGTGAAGACGCCTTCGCCGACGAGGACGATCATCACCGTGAGCACGAGCAGCTTGTCCGCCACCGGATCGAGCAGCGACCCGAGCGCCGATGTCCGGCCGCTCCGCCGGGCGAGGCGGCCGTCGAACCAGTCGGTTGCCATTGCGAGCGCGAACAGTCCCGTGGCCCAGTAGTCGTGATTGGGAAAGTCCCAGACGTAGAGCAGCACGACGAACGGCACGGCCGCGGCCCGCGCCAGGGTCAGCTGGTCGGCGAAGCTCACGGATTGGAGAATACGCGGGAGATGAAGCCGTTCACCAAGATTCTGATCGCCAACCGAGGCGAGATCACCGTTCGCATCTGCCGCACGCTCCGCGAGCTGGAGATCGCGTCGGTCGCGATCTACTCGGAAGCCGACCGCGGATCGCTCCACGCGGCGTTCGCGGACGAGGCGTATCTCGTCGGCCCCGGGACGCCTGCCGAGAGCTACCTGAACCAGGAGCGGATCATCGACGCCGCGCAGCGGTCCGGCGCCGAAGCCGTTCATCCCGGGTACGGGTTCCTGGCCGAGAACGCCGACTTCGCGCGCGCCGTCGAAGCGGCAGGACTCGTCTGGATCGGCCCTCCGCCGGAAGCGATGGAGCTGATGGGCTCCAAGGTGGCCGCTCGCCAGACGATGAGCGCAGCGGGCGTCCCGATCATCCCCGGCACGACCGAGCCCGTCGAGACCGCCGCCGACGTTCGCCGGCTCGGAGACGAGATCGGCTGGCCGATCGCCATCAAGGCCTCGGCCGGCGGCGGAGGGAAGGGCCTCAAGGTCGTGGCCTCGGCGGACGAGGTCGAGCGCGCGTTCGAGGCCGCCCGCCGCGAAGGCCAGGCGTACTTCTCCGACTCGGCCGTCTACGTCGAGCGCTATCTCGACAACCCGCGTCACGTCGAGGTGCAGGTGCTCGCCGACGCGCACGGATCCGTGATCCATCTCGGCGAGCGCGACTGCACGATCCAGCGCCGTCACCAGAAGCTCGTCGAGGAGACGCCGTCCCCGGCCGTCGACGAGGAGCTCCGGGCCGAGATCGGCCGGATCGCGATCGACGCCGCGCGATCCGTCGGATACCGGTCGGCGGGGACGATCGAGGGCCTCCTCTCGAGCGAGGGCGAGTACTTCTTCCTCGAGATGAACACGCGTCTCCAGGTCGAGCACACGGTCACCGAGCTCGTGACGGGTCTCGACCTCGTCCGCGAGCAGGTGCTGATCGCGGCCGGTGAGCCGCTATCGCTGAGCCAGGAGGACGTTCGGCTGAACGGGCACGCGATCGAGTGCCGCATCAACGCCGAGGATCCGTCCACCGGCTTCCTGCCCGCGCCCGGGCGGATCACGGGCTACCGGGAACCTGCCGGCCCCGGCGTGAGGGTGGATTCGGGAGTGAGGGAGGGCAGCGAGGTCGTCGGCCTGTACGACCCACTCGTCGCGAAGCTGTGCGTTCACGACGTCGACCGCGAGCACGCGAGACGGCGGATGCTCCGAGCGCTCGGCGAGTACGAGATCGAAGGAGTGACCACGCTCGTCGGCTTCCATCGTGCGCTGCTCGGACATGCCTGCTTCGCCGCGGGCGAGACGTGCCACGGAATCGTCGAGTCGGAAGAACTTGCACAACAGGCTGATCAGTTGTCTCATGTGACAACGAGCGTATCTGCGACGTCGGACGGACGCCTGCGAGGGCGGAGCATCCAGGCCGAGATCGAGGGCCGCCGCTTCGATGTCACGCTGCTCGAGCCCGAGCCGCCCTACTCCGAGCTCGCGCGCCGTCGGCGCGACCGGCACGCACAGCACGGCCACCGCGGCGCCGCCCGCGACGCGATCGTCACGCCGATCCAGGGCACCGTGCTCGCCGTGGAGGTCGCCGACGGCGACGAGGTCGAGCCGGGCGAAGTCATCTGCGTCGTGGAGGCGATGAAGATGGAGAACGAGATCACGTCGCCGCGCGCCGGCACCGTCTCCGAGCTCTCGGTGGAACCGGGCCAACCGGTCACCACGGGCCAGGTCGTCTGCCTGGTCACGCAGGACACCGATTGACCGCTCCGGGACGCGCACCCTTCTGCGCGGACCTCTCCCGCGAGAACGGCGAGCCGCTCGCCGCGACCGCGAGCCGAATCGACAACTGGTTCCTGATCGAGTACCGGGGGCTCTGGGCCCGGGACGCGCTCGCAGGAAGCGGGCTGACCGATCAGGTCAAGGAGCACCTGCGTGAACAGGTGCGCTCGGTTTCGCACGGCCGGCTCCTGTTCGTCAGGCGCCCGGATCGGAGAGGCCGGCCGGAGCTCCTCGCTCTCACGGCAACTTCGAGACCGGGGGCGACGACGGTCACGAAGACCGTGCTCGAGGCGTACGACGACCTGCGCAAACTCGACCTCCTGGGCGGAAAGCCCGCGGGCCACCCGCTCTTCCTCGTCTGCACGCACGGCAAGCACGACCCGTGCTGCGCGCGCTACGGGCGGCCGCTCTACGAGGCACTCAGGGACGAGCTCGAGCCCGACCGGGTCTGGCAGGTGTCGCACATCGGAGGCGACCGGTTCGCCGGCAACCTCGTCTGCCTTCCCGAAGGCCTCTATTACGGCCGGGTCGACCGCGAGACGGCCGGGTCGGTGCTCGACGAGCACCTCGCTCGGCGCATCCACATGGCGAGCTACCGCGGGAGGTCGATCTATGCGTTCGCGGTCCAGGCAGCCGAGCGCGCGGTCCGCGAGCTGACGGGTCTCGTCGGGATCGACGACCTCGTCCTGGAACGAGTGGGGCCGGGGAACGGGTCGATCCGCGTCGTCTTCGCCGCCGGCGGCCGAACACACGAGGTGCGCGTCGACCGCGAGGCCGGCGACCTGACGCGGCTCACCTGCAGCTCCGAGTCGGTCGAGCGCCCGCCGCGCTTCGTCGTCAATCCAGCCTGATCCGGAGGAGACCCTCGCGGACGAGGCGCCGGACGAGCACGAGCCGGCTCTCAGCGTCGAGCGGCCCGGGAAGGTCGACGGCCGTGAACGGCTCATCGACCCGGAGCAGGTAGTCGAGCTCGGCTGCCACGCGGGCCGGGAAGCTCAGCGTTCGGCCCTCGAATGAGATCTGCGCGTCGCGGTCGTCGACGTCGAGTTCGGCGATCACGCTCTCCCTGCGCTCGAGCTCCGTCTCCGAATCGAGGTGCCCGAGTGCGCGCAGCTGGTCGAAGGCGTCGTCGCGGATCGGCCGGCGACCCTCGACGAACGATCGGCGCTGACGCCGTGCGACCGCTTCGGGTGTGAGCCGCGCGGCGAGCGCCTCGAAGAGCCCGCCGGGAGCCGTCCCGTCCGCATCCACGCCTCGCCTGAACAGCGCGTCCTCTTCCGCGGCCTCGTCGACCGCGTCCCGAACCGCGTCGCGCCAGGTCGCGACGTTGATGCCCACGGTCAGGTGGAGGGAAGCCGCGTCCGACGTCATCGCCTGGTGCAGCCAGCCGCGCGGGAGGTACAGCGTGTCGCCGGCCCGCATCGTCACGTCCAGCACCGGATCGCCCGGCTCGCCCAGGTCGGGCGAGTACTTCTGGCTCTTCAGCGGCAGCTCGAAGACGGGCGGGTAGACGAGCCAGCGCTTCTCGCCTTCGATCTGCAGGCACAGAACGTCATGGGTGTCGTGGTGCACCTTGAAGCCCTGCGCGCTCGACGGCGTGTAGTACGCGTTCGCCTGCACCGGATGGCCGAGCTCGCGCTCGAGCTCGCGGCAGAAGTCGGCGAGCGGCGGGTGCTGGAGCTGCAGGGCCTGAAGGACGACCGTCGCCCCGCTCTCGAACTGCTCCGCGACCCGCTCGACCCGGGCGCTCCCGGAGAACGACGCCGGCGTCCACGGGATGTCCTCCGCGTAGTCGCCGAGAACGATCTTCGCGTCCTCCTTGACGACCCTGAACGCCGGGTGCCTCAGCCCGCCGGCCGTGACCCGCCGCTCGACCTCGGTGATCGAGAGCAGGTCGAGGAAGCGGCCCTCCTCGTCGCGCGGGACGAGGAGGGGCTGGCGCTCCCAGAATTCACCGAAGAAGCGCTCTGCTTCGACGGGTGCAACGCAGCGCTGGAACGCGCTGCTACGAGTCGCTGCCGTCGGAATCGCTGTCCGAGCCGTCCGCGTCGGAGCCGTTGTCGCTGTCCGTCCCGTCGCTGTCGCCGCCGCCGCTGTCCGTGCCGTCGCTGTCGCCCTCTTCCGCCTCTTCGCCGCCCATCTCGGTCGACTCGCCGCGGATTTCGTCGTCGGTGAGGGTCGTCTCGTGCTCGGTCATTCGCATCTCCTTGGTTGGTGACGCCGCCACTCTAAGGCACTGCTTGCGGTGCCGCCCTTCTGGATGCCGCAGCCGCTCCTAAGCTAGAGTCGCGCCGCCGGTGGACCTCTACGAGTACCAGGGAAAGCAGCTCTTCAAACACTTCGGAATCCCCGTGTCCGAGGGGCGCCTGGCGTCGACGCCCGACGAGGCTCGCACCGCGGCCGAGGAGCTCGGGACGCAGGTCGTGGTCAAGGCTCAGGTGCTGACAGGCGGCCGCGGCAAGGCCGGCGGGATCAAGCTCGCCGACTCGCCCGACGAGGCCGCGCAGCACGCGGAGGCGATCCTCGGCATGGACATCAACGGCCACGTCGTCCGCAGGCTCTGGATCGAGCAGGCGTCGGACATCGAGCGCGAGTACTACCTCTCGGTCACTTTCGACCGCGGCGAGAAGAAGGCCCTGTTCATGCTCACGAAGGAGGGCGGGATCGACATCGAGGAGGTCGCGTCCGAACACCCGGAGGCATTGGCGCGGCTGCACGTCGACCCGCTCGAGGGCTTCCAGCCCTACCAGGCGCGCAGGCTCATCTATGCGGCCGGGATCGACGATCCCGGCGAGCAGAAGCAGATCCTCTCGATCGTCCAGAAGCTCTACGACGCGTTCGTCGGCGCGGACGCGATGCTCTGCGAGATCAACCCGTTGATCGTGACCCCCGAGGGCGAGGTGAAGGCGCTCGACTCGAAGTTCACGGTCGACGACAACGCGCTCTACAAGCATCCGGACATCGCGGAGATGCGCGACCTGGAGGCGTATCCGCCCGAGGAGCGCGCCGCCCGCGAGAAGGGCGTGACCTACGTGAAGCTCGACGGCGAGGTCGGGATCCTCGGCAACGGGGCCGGTCTGGTCATGTCCTCGCTGGACGTGATCGCACTCGCGGGCGGGAAGCCGGCGAACTTCTGCGACCTCGGCGGCGGCGGTGACGCGCAGGGCGTCGTCGACGCGCTCGAGATCATCAGCGCCGACCCGCAGGTGAAAGCGATCTTCTTCAACATCTTCGCCGGGATCACGCGGTGCGACGTCGTCGCGCAGGGGATGCTGACGGCGATCGACCAGACGAAGATCGAGCATCCGATCGTCGTCCGCTTCGACGGCACCAACGCCGAGGAGGGGCGGCAGATCCTCGAGGACGCGGGGCGCGACAACATCCACGTCGAGGCGACGATGCTCGATGCGGCGAAGCGGGCCGTGGAGCTGTCCCGTGACTGACGTCTGGTCTGAGCGGGCCGAGGCCTACCGGGACAGCGATGCGCATCGTGCGGGCCGCGACCTGGAGCTCTTCGCCGGTTGGGCCGAGGGACAGACCGCTCTGGACGTCGCCACCGGAGGAGGCAACGCCGCCCGCGTCCTGCGCGAGGCCGGGCTCGAGGTCGTGACCATCGACTCCGCTCCGGGAATGCAGCCGACGGTCGTCAGCCGCGCCGAAGACATCCCGTTCGCCGACTCGACGTTCGACGTCGTCACCTGCCGTGTGGCAGCGCACCACTTCCAGGACCCGGCCGGCGCCCTGAAGGAGATGGCCCGGGTCAGTCGCGGGCTCGTGCTCGTCGCGGACAACCTCTTCATGGGCGCGGCCGGCGAGGAAGCCGACCGGCTGCGCGACCCGACGCACGTGCGGAACTACTCCGACGCGGAGTGGCGTGCCATGTTCGACGACGCAGGCCTCGAGGTGGAGGACTTCGAGCTCGAGGACAAGCGGATCGACTTCGAGGCGTGGCTCGACCGTTCCGGCACTCCGGACGAGGACCGGGACCGGGTTCGCGAGCTGCTGGCGGACCGCGTCGAGGACGGCAAGCTCCGGCTCGAGCGAGCCATCTACAAGGCCAGGAAGCGCTGATGGCGATCATCGTCGGCAACGAGACGCGGCTCGTCGTCCAGGGCATCACCGGCTCGGAGGGCTCGTTCCACGCGGTGCGCAACCGCGACTACGGAACGGACGTCGTCGCCGGCGTGACTCCCGGGAAAGGCGGCCAGGACGTGTCGGGCATCCCGGTCTTCAACACGGTGCGTGAAGCGGTCGCCGAGACCGGCGCGAACACGACCCTGGTCTTCGTGCCGGGGCGCTTCGCCACGGACGCGATCTACGAGGCCGTCGACGCCGGGATCGGGACGGTCATCTGCATCGCCGAATACGTGCCGGCCCACGAGATGCTGCGGATCTACAACTACATCCGGCCCAAGGAGATCACGATGCTCGGCCCGAACTGCCCGGGCGCGCTGTCGCCCGGAAAGGCGAACGTCGGGATCATCCCCGCCGAAGTGCTCAGCGAGGGCCGGATCGGCCTCGTCAGCCGCTCGGGGACGCTCACGTACCAGATCGGCTACGAGCTCGCCCAGCGGGGGCTCGGGAACTCGACGATCGTCGGGATCGGAGGCGATCCGGTGGTCGGCTCGTCTTTTATCGACGTGCTGGGGCGCTTCGAGACGGACGAGGAGACCGACGTCGTCGTCATGGTCGGCGAGATCGGCGGCGACGAGGAGGAGAAGGCGGCTCGGTACATCGAGGAGCACATGTCCAAGCCGGTCGTGGCCTATATCGCCGGCTTCACTGCTCCGCCCGGCAAGACGATGGGACATGCGGGCGCGATCATCTCCGGCTCGTCGGGCACCGCCGAGGCGAAGAAGCAAGCGCTCGAGGCTGCGGGCGTCAGGGTCGGGACGACGCCGACCGAGGTCGCCGAGCTGGCCGCCGACACCGCCGCCCGCGTCTAGCTCGCGACCGGCTTCATGTCCGGGCGGGCTTCTAGGGTGGCTCTGTGGAGCCGATCTCCTTCGCACGCGGCGTTCCGGCGCCCGAGTGCCTCGCGCTCGAAGAGCTCGCCGACTGCGCGCACGCCGCGATCGTGCGGGACGGCGCCACCGCGCTGAACTACGGCCCGGCCGGCGGCTACGCGCCTCTCCGCGAATGGATCGCCGACCGCCATCGAGTGGAGCCGGAGCGAGTCGTCCTCACGAACGGCTCGCTCCAGGGCTTCCGCTTCCTCGCCGAGCTGCTCTCGCCGATCGGGACGGTGATCGTCGAGGCGCCGACCTACGACCGGCCGCTGAAGATCCTCGCCGAGCTCGGGGCCGAGGTCATCTGCGTCCCGCTCGACGAGGAGCCGGCCGTGAACGGGGGCGTCGCGTTCCTGTACACGATCCCGACGTTCCAGAACCCGACGGGCCGCACGCTGCCCAAGGATCGTCGCAAGCGGCTCGCGGAGCGCGCCCGGGACGGGCTGCTCGTGCTCGAGGACGACCCGTACGGCCTCGTCCGCTTCGAGGGCAAGCCGCCGCCAACGGTGTTCGAGCTGGCCCGGGGAGAGAACGTCGTCTACAGCTCGTCATTCTCGAAGACGATCGCTCCGGGGCTCCGCGTCGGCTACCTCGTCCTGCCGGGCGCGCTCGCCGAGCAGGTCGTTGCGGCCGCGACCGCGTCGTACATCACCCCTGCGCTGCTCTCGCAAGCGACCGTGTACGAGTTCCTGCGCCGAGGGAGCTTCGAGCCGAACCTCGAGCGCATCAACGGGTTGCTCCGCGAGCGTCGCGACGCCATGGTGGGCGCGCTCGTACGCCATCTGCCCGAGGCGACCTGGGACGTCCCCGAGGGCGGCTACTTCCTCTGGGTGGAGCTCCCGGACGGGATCAAGGCCACGGACCTGCGCGCCGAGGACGTCACGTTCGTTCCCGGCTCCGACTTCTTCTGCGGGCCGGGCGGGGAGAGCGCGCTCCGGCTCGCGTTCAGCTCCGAGTCGCCGGCCGCGATCGAGGAAGGCGTCCGCCGCCTGGCCTCAGCCGTCCGCGCCGCGATCGTGCTCAGCCGCGCGGCTTAGGCACGCTTTCGGAGCCGTCAACAGGACGGACGGGCTTTGCCCGCGCGTCCGTCGAAATGACCGGTCGATTCAGTTCTCCGGTAGCTGCGAACGTCCGGACCGGCGTCGACGCCGGTAGAGCTGCGAGCCCAGCACCCCGCCGAGAAAGCCGACGGCAATCAAGAGGATGAACAGCCAGATCAGCCGTACGTGCGCGGAGAAGAGGACGAAATCGATCTTGACGGGGTCGTTGTTCTTGACGATGAACGCGATCAACCAGAGGACGATCAGGACGAGGCCGATCACGACCGCGTAGAGGCGAGGCTGCCAGTCCTCGACCGACCCGCTGGGACGGCGAAACAGACCCATGAGCCGAGTCTAAAGACCGCTCGAGAGCCCGAGCCGGGCGCCGACGGATCCGGGGGAGGGGCTCACGGGGGAGCCAGGGGCTCCCCCGTGATTGGCCGGCGAGCGCGCCGCTAGGCGGCGTGCTGGGCGACCCGTGGAATCAGGCGGGCCTGTTGCGGGGGAGAGAGAGTGCCTCCACCCACTGGGCGAAAGGTCGGGCAGGGGGACTCGGGGAGGGCGCACAGGCCCGCTTGCCTGAAATAGCAAAGATTACAGCTTACTTTATTCTTTTTGGCCACAGTCTGTTTTGCTCCTACCCTCGCCTACCCGGCGATCGAGCGATCATGAGGGCTAGTGCCTCGAGTTTCAAGAGCAGGCGCGGACGAAAACCGAGCAAATTCCGGCAGGATCAAATTGCCGAAATTTGCTCATTTCCGAGGCTTTCACTTCAGCGTTGCCAGCACGCGCAACGCCTGTCGATAAGTCTGCACAGGGATGACGCGCATGCTTCCTGCATAGCGGCGCGCTTCCTGTGCGTTTTCCCCAGCGGGAACGAGAAAGACGTCCGCTCCCGCGCGCCTGGCGCCGATCGTCTTCTGCTTGAGTCCTCCGACGGGGAGCACCGAGCCGTCGAGGCACATCTCCCCGGTCGCCACCACCCGGTGGCCGTGGTCGACGTCGTGCCCGAGCTTCTCGGCGACGTCGAGGGCGAAGGCGAGCCCAGCGGACGGCCCGCCGACCTGGCCGAGGTCGATGTGCACCGGCACGGGAAGCGAGATCTTGGTGGGGGTCTGCAGGGCGCAGCTCGTCAGCACGCCGATGATGGAGCGCTTCTTGTCCTGAGGATCCGGCGCCGTCTTGACGTCGACCGTGCGAACGGCGCCGTCCCTGCGCACCGTGAGGGCGACGCTCTGGCCTGGCCGGTGCTTCGTGATCTGGCGGCGCAGGGCCGGGAGGGACGGGGTCGGCTGGCCGTCCACGGCCGCGATCGCGTCGTTCGCGCGCAGCTTGCCCGCCGAGGGCCCTTTCGGGTTCACGTCCGCGATCACGGTTCCCGGCGACTTGATCGGCACCTTGTAGCCGAACTGCTTGAGAGCCACCGCCGCGCCGATCTCCTGGGACTGGACCATCGCCTGGAGCTCCTGGCGCTGGTGCTGCTGATCGTTCTGACCGGGCGCAACGACGGCCGCGGCGGGGACGAGCGTCGAGCCCTCGCGGAGGCCCGGGAACAGCTTCTCGAGCAGGCTCGCCTTCTTGACCTCGATCGCGACGTAGTAGATGCCGCCGCCGTTCCGGTCGGGATGCTCGCCCTGCACCGTGACGTACGGCGCGAGCGGCCGAGCCTTGTCGGGGAGGAAGATGTACTCGTTCGAGGGGATGATGTACAGCAGGCCCGCCACGGCCGCTAGGACGAGGCCGCCGGCGATCAACAGCTTGAAGAACCGGGCCATTTCCCCAGGATACGGGCGGCGTGGGAGTGTGGCTCAGAGCAGCGAGCGCGTGACGCCGCCGTCGACCGGGATCACGGTGCCCGTCACGTACGAGGCCCGGTCGGAGGCCAGAAAGCAGATCACCTCGGCGACCTCCTTCGGGCGGCCGAAGCGCCGCAGCGGGATCGTCGCCATCTCGTCGGCGCGCGAGCGGTTGACAAACGCCTCCGCGAGGCGCTCGGTCTCGATCCGGCCCGGTGCGATCGAGTTGACCGTGATTCCGTCGGGGCCGACCTCACGGGCGAGCGTCTTCGCCCAGCCGATCACTCCCGGACGCACCGAGTTGGACAGCGCCAGGTTGTCGAGCGGCTCCCGGACAGAACTGGACTCGATGTTGATGATCCGGCCGTTTCCGTTGCGGCGGAGGTGGGGGAGGCAGAGGTTCGTCAGGCGGATCGCCGAGAGGAGAAGCAGCTCGACGGCTGTTTCCACGTGTTCGTCGGTCATTTCGAGCGCGGTCGTGCGCGGCGGGCCGCCGCTGTTGTTGACGAGGATGTCGATGCCGCCGAATGCCTCGATCGTCTTGTCGACGAGGCGCTTCAGATCCTTCGGGTTCGTGACGTCGCCGCGGACGGCGAGCGCCCCGAGGCGCTCCGCATGGCGCGCCAGCTCATCGCGCCGGCGCGCGAACATGGCGACGTTCGCGCCCTCGGCGCTGAGCGCCTCCGCGGTGGCGAGGCCCATCCCCGCGGACGAGCCGCAGACGATCGCCGTCCGGCCGCTGAGACCGAGGTCCATGGCTAGGAGCCGAGGACGGCGACGACGTCGCGGACCGCGTCTGCCGAGGCCTGGAGCGCGGTCTGCTCCTCGCCGGTCAGGTCGAGCTCCACGATCTCCTCGATCCCGCCCGCACCGAGCTTGACCGGGACGCCCATGTACAGGCCGTCGATTCCGTACTCGCCCTCGAGGTACGCGGTGCAGGGCAGGACGCGCTTCTCGTCGAGCATGACCGAGTCGACCATCTGCGCCGACGCGGCGCCCGGCGCGTACCAGGCCGAGGTGCCGAGCAGCTTGACGACCTCGCCTCCGCCGACGGCAGTTCGCTGGACGAGCTCACCGATTCGATCCATGGAGACGAGCTTGGTCAGCGGCACGCCGCCGACCGTCGTGGCGGAGATGACCGACACCATCTGGTCGCCGTGGCCGCCGAGGACGGTCGCCTGCACGTCCTTCACGGACGAGCCGGTCTCCCAGGCGATGAACGTCTGGAGACGCGCCGTGTCGAGGATCCCGGCCTGGCCGAAGACGCGCTCCTTGGGAAACCCGGAGACGTTCTTGGCCACGTGGCACATCGCGTCCAACGGGTTCGAGACGATGATCAGGGTCGCGTCGGGCGACTCGGCGACCGCGGCCTCGGTGACGGCGCCGACGATCTTCTCGTTCGTCGACACGAGGTCGTCTCTGCTCATGTCGCCGGTGCGAGGGACTCCCGCGGTGATGACGACGACGTCCGAGCCGGCGGTGGCGTCGTAACTCGTCGAGCCGGTCACGTTCGGCTCGTAGCCCAGCACGGCGCCGGCCTGGTTGATGTCGAGCGCCTTGCCCTCGGGCAGCCCCTCCTTGATGTCGACGAGCACGACGTCGCAGTAGTCGCGCCGCGCGAGCTCCTGCGCGCACGTCGCGCCGACGTTCCCGGCTCCGACGACCGTCACCTTGCGCCGCTGGCTCAAACCCGCACCCCCATCTGCTCGATGATCGCGTCCGCCACGTCACTCGTCCCGACAGCGGTCGGGTCGTCGCGGGACGGCTTCATGTCGTAGGTCACACTCTTGCCCTCGGCGATCACGCCCGCGATGGCGCCTTCGAGGCGGTCGGCGGCGTCGGCCTCGTCGAGATGCCGGAGCATGAGCACGCCCGAGAGCATCATCGCCATCGGGTTCACCTTGTTCTGGCCCGCGTACTTGGGCGCGGAGCCGTGTGTGGGCTCGAAGACCGCCGCCTCGGTGCCGAAGTTTCCGCCCGGGGCGAGGCCGAGCCCGCCGATCAGGCCGGCGGCCAGGTCGGAGACGATGTCCCCGTACAGATTCGGGAGCACGAGCACGTCGTACTCCTCCGGGCGCTGGACGAGCTGCATCGAGAGGTTGTCGACGATGCGGTCCTCGAACTCGATGTCCGTGTTCTCCTCCGCGACCTCGCGGGAGACCGCGAGCCAGAGCCCGTCCGAGAACTTCATGATGTTCGCCTTGTGCACGGTCGTCACCTTGCGGCGGCCGAGCCGGCGCGCGTAGTCGAACGCGAACTGGACGATCCGGCGCGTGCCTTCGACGGAGATCGGCTTGATCGAGATCCCCGAGTCGTCGGAAAGCTGGCCGCCGTGCGCGCGGATCCAGGCGGTCAGCTCCGTCGCCTCGGGCGAGCCGACCTCGTACTCGATGCCCGCGTAGAGATCCTCCGTCGCCTCGCGGACGATCACGAGGTCGACGTCCTCGTAGCGCGACCGGACTCCGGGATAGCTCTTGCACGGCCTGACCTGGCCGTACAGGTCGAGACCCTTGCGGAGCGCGACGTTGACCGAGCGGAAGCCGCCGCCGATCGGGGTCGTGATCGGCCCCTTGAGCGCGACGCCGCTCGCGCGGATCGCGTCCAGGACGGTGTCCGGCAGGGGGTTCCCGCCGTAGCGCTCCATGACGTCGCTGCCCGCGTACTGGACGTCCCAGTCAAACTCGACGCCGGTCGCCTCGAGGACGCGGCGGGTCGCCTCGCTCAGCTCCGGGCCGGTGCCGTCGCCCGGGATCAGGGTGACTCGGTGAGCCATCGGCGGCGACTCTACCGATAGATTTCGAGCCGATGAACGACTTCAAGCCAGGACTCGAAGGTGTCGTAGCGGTCGAAACGGCGATCGCGGCCCCCGATCGGGAAGGCGGCGCGCTCCGTTACCGCGGCTACGACATCGAGGACCTCGTCGGGCGGTACCCCTACGAGAACATCTGGGGGCTTCTCGTCGACGACGACATCGACTCGAAGATGCCCGACCCCGAGCCGTACGTGCCGAAGGACCTGACCGGGAACGCGCCCGCAGATCTCCAGTCCGAGGTTGCGCATCTCGCGGGCGAGTGGAAGCTTCAGAAGCTCGTCGACATCGACGACGAGCAGACCCGCACCGACCTCGGGCGGATCTCCGCGCAGATGATGGGGATCGTGGCGCGCTCGGCCGCCTTCGCGGAAGGACGCGAGGCTGCGACGGACGACGTCGTGGCGCGAGGCGAGACCGCGGCCGAGAAGTTCCTTCTGCGCTGGCGGGGGGAGGCCAACCCGGATCACGTCAAGGCGATCGACACGTACTGGATCTGCACTGCGGAGCACGGGCTCAACGCCTCCACGTTCACGGCGCGGGTGGTCGCCTCGACCGGCGCCGACTGCGGTGCGGCGATGTCAGCGGCCGTCGGCGCGCTGAGCGGGCCGCTCCACGGCGGCGCGCCCGCGCGCGTGCTGCCGATGCTCGACGAGGTTGCGAAGACGGGCGATCCGGAGGGCTACGTCAAGAACATCCTCGAGCAGCACGGCCGGATCATGGGGTTCGGCCACCGCGTGTACCGGGCCGAGGATCCACGGTCGCGGATCCTCAAGCGTGTGGCGCAGGAGGTGGGCTCGCCGCGGATCGAGGTGGCGGAGGCGCTGGAGGAAGCGGCGCTCGCCGAGCTCCACAAGCGGAAGCCGGACTACGTGATCGCGACGAACGTCGAGTTCTACTCAGCGGTGCTCCTCGACGCGGCCGATGTTCCGCCGGAGCTGACGCCCGCGATGTTCGCCTGCTCGCGCGTTGCCGGCTGGTCGGCGCACATCCTCGAGCAGAAGCAGACCGGGCGGCTGTTCAGGCCCGCGGATCGCTACGTCGGGCCCGGCCCGCGGTCGTTGTCCGCTGTCTGAGCTCGCGACAGCCGGCGCGCAGGCGGATTCGCTCGCAGGGCAGGGCGCAGAGCGTGAGCTCGCGGATCTCCGCACGCGCTGGCAGGACGAGCTCGAGGCCTCGATCCGGTCGCCGGACTACCGTGAGCGCGCGGTCGCGTACAGGGCGGTCGGGCAGTTCCGCTACCGGCAGAAGACGGAGCTCCTGCGACGCGGCCTCGAGGACGAGAGCCCCGCGTGCCGCGGCTCGGCGCTGATCTCGCTCGAGCTCCTCTCGCGCGAGCATCCCGGGCTTGTCAACGACGTGCGCCCGCTCCTGCACGAGCTCGCCTCGCACGACGACAACCAGGCCGTGCGCCGGCTCGCGGTGATCTGCCTCGACCACGGCTCTCCGCAGCGCGAGACGATCCTGCTCCTGGGCTCGATCGCAGACGACGACGAGCAGGACAAAGAGTTACGCGCGGCGGCGGGCAAGATCGGCGAGCGGCTGAGAAAGAAGGGCGCGGCCCGGCGCTAGCCGCAGCTGCAAGGCGTACGGCCGCAGGACGGGCAGGTGCGGCGGCGTTTCCAGTCGAGCATGCTCTTGCTGACGCCGCTCATGACCATCAGGTAGCCGACGCCGCTCGTGACGACGAACATGAGTGCCATCTGAGGATCAAGCTGCGCCATCTTTCTTCGGTGTTGCCATCGGCGCTTGGCCGGAAACCTTGAGTCTTCTCTTCGCGTGCGGGTGGGCCGAGAAATAGGTCTCGCGGCGCCTGCGGTCGGTCACGTGCGTGTAGAGCTCCGTCGTGGCGAGGTCGGCGTGGCCGAGCATCTCCTGGACGCTCCGTAGATCGGCGCCTCCCTCGAGCAGGTGCGTGGCGAACGAGTGGCGGAGCAGGTGCGGGTGGATCCGCGTCGGTTCGAGGCCCGCTTTCCCGGCCAGGCGGCGCAGGATCAGGAACGCGCCGGCGCGCGTCAGCGGGCCGCCCTTGGCGTTCAGGAACAGCTCGGGCCGGTGGCGCTTGTCCAGGAAGGGCCGGCCGCGGCTCAGGTAGCGGCGCAGGGCGTCGGCGGCGCTGCGCCCGAGCGGCACGATCCGCTCCTTGCCGCCCTTGCCGATCGAGCGAACGAGTCGTTCCTCCAGGTCGACCCCGTTTCGCTCCAGCCCGACCGCCTCGCTGACCCGCAGCCCAGCTCCGTAGAGCAGCTCGACGAGAGCCCGGTCGCGGAGATCGCGAGGGGCGGTCCCGTTCGCCGACTCGACGAGCCGTTCGGCTTCGCCGGGCGAAAGCGTGCGCGGCAGCCTGCGAGCGCGGCGCGGGAGGCCGATGTCCGCGGCGGGATTCGCGTCCTGGGCTCCGATCAGCATCTGGTGGCGGAAGAAGGACCTGACGGCGGCCAGGCGGCGCGCGATCGTCGTCGCGGCCAGCCCGCGCGCGCGTAGCTCGGCCACGTAGCGCTCGAGCTCCTCGCGGGTCGCCGACGAGGGCTTGTGACCGAGGAAGCCCGTCAGCGCGGCCAGGTCGCGGCGATACGCGTCGACGGTTCGCGGCGCGAGCCGAGCCGCCGAGACCGCGAGGAACGCGTCGATTTCAGGATCTGGGATGGGCCCGGTCATAGACCTTGCGCAGCCGCTTGCCGTCCACGTGGCTGTACGTCTGCGTCGTCGAGAGCGAGCTGTGGCCGAGCAGCTCCTGGATCACCCGCAGGTCGGCGCCGCCCTCGAGCAGGTGCGTCGCAAAGGCGTGACGCAGTCGGTGCGGGTGCGGGAACAGCCGCCTGAGCGTGCTCGTGTCGAGTCGCCGTCCGCGCGCGGAGACGAACAGCGCGTCCACGGCGCCGTTGACGAGCTGCGGACGTGCGTCCAGGTAGAGCCGCAGCCTGTATGCGGCCTCCTCGCCGAGCGGGACGACTCGCTCCTTCCCGCCCTTGCCCCGGACGTGGACCGCCTCCTGCTCGAAGTCGACGTCGCCGAGATCGAGGTCGACCGCCTCGCGGCTGCGCAGCCCGGCCGAGTAGACGAGCTCGAGCAGCGCGCGGTTGCGGAGCGCGAGCGGCTCGACGCCCGCGAACAGGTCGAGCACCGCGTCCACCTCGTCGGACTTCGGCGCATCCGGCAGGCGGCGCGCACGCCTGGGCCCGAGCTGCGCGTCCGGGACGCGTCCCGGGCCGAGCGCGAACCGGAGCAGGGCGCGCACCGCGGCCAGCTTGCGCGCGATCGTCGCCGGCGCGAGCTTGCTCGGATCCCGTCCTGGACGTGCCCCGCCGAGCTCGGCCGTGTACGCGCTGAGCGTCGCGACGTCGACGTCTTCGAGCGACTGTCCGCGCTTCCGCAGCCAGGACGCGAACTCCTCGACGTCGACCCGGTATGCGCGACGGGTCGCCTCGGCCAGCTCGGGCGAGTCCAGGAATCGCTCGATGAGGGCGCGGTCCGTCACCTGGACGGATTCGCGCTTCGAGGCCTGACGCCTGCTAGTGGACCGAGTCGACGATCTCGGCCGAGAGGCTCGGGAACTTCGTGAGGAACTCGGCGCGCGCGTCCTTGAGGCGCGCGATGCCCTCGTCGCACTCGTTCTTGCGGCCGGTCGCCTCGTACAGCCGCTGCGGCTGGAGGATGTCGACGTCCTCGGAGTCGATGCCCGGCACCGATGCGGCGACCAGGTAGCCGAAGTCGGGATCCTCGACCCACTCGATCGTGCCCTCGGCGATGCCCTTCACGATCGCGGAGGAGTGCTTGATCTTGACCTTCTTCGAGCGCTCGTCCTCCTCCGGGCCGCCGACCCGTCCCGTATTCATCAGGTAGACCTCGAGCGGGTGCTCCTCGAGCAGCTCGAGGAAGCGGTTGCCCTGGAGGTCGTGCGGCATCGGGAAGAACGGATTTGTCCCGGGCACGCGCAGGAACACGCCCGCCTCGTCGGCGCCACCAGCGCTCGTGCCCTGCGTCTCGCCGAGCATGAAGAACGCCGCCGCCTGTGGCCCCTCGAGCTTCGCGACCGCCGGGATGATGTTCTCGTTCCGGTTCAGGATCAGCAGGAAGTGCGCCTCGTCGACCTCCTCGTCGACGCCCGACTCGATGACGCCGAAGGGGAACGTCGCGCGCCCGTTCTGCGTGTAGCTCGTGTCGTAGAAGTCGACCTCGTCAGCGTGTTGCGAGACGTTTTCCAGGTACGAGTCCGGCTGCGTGACCGCGCCGTAGATGGTCGGCTCGTCGTCCGGGTTGAGCCCGAACGTCTTCGCGAAGCAGCCGTTCTCGGTCGCCATGATCCGCCCGTCGGGCATCCAGCCGACGAAATCGTCCTGGACCGGCAGCGAGCCGTTCTGGCGCGTGAAGGTGGTCGTCGTCTTGCCCGTGCCGGACAGGCCGACGATCAGCCCGACCCTGCGGCCGGCGGGCGTCGGGATGATCTTGCAGCCCGCGTGCAGCGGTAGACCCCCGCGGTCGTAGACGAGCTTGTTCCACATGCGCAGCCCGCCCTTCTTCGACTCGCCGAAATAGTCGGAGTTGAAGACCCGCGTCACGCCCTGCTCGAGGTCGACCGCGATCAGCCGGTCGTCCGGGTAGCCCTCGGCCTTCAGGTTCGGCGTGTAGACGACGGTCAGCTCCGGCTCGTGCTCTCCGTCGGCGGGCGTGAAGTAGAGCTGCTGCTGCATGGCGGCGATGTTCGCGTTCGCCGCCTCGATGTAGAGCCTCGCGGGCGTGCGGAAGTCCAGGTCGTTCCCGATGAAGCCGTCGATCACGACCATCTCCTGCTCCGCGATGTAGGCGTCCTGCGCCTCGGCCCACTTGGCGCCTTCCTCGCGCGTGATCGCCTGGTTCTGCCCGTCGGGCTCGTCGGTGACGATGAAGGTCGAGCGCTTGGAGCGCGAGACGACCTCGGTCTGGACGTTCAGGTTCCCGTGCCGGGTCGGCGTTGCGTTGGGCATCTCGGCCGCGAGGGCCTTGACCTCGTCGGCGCTCGGATTCTCGATGACGTTGCCCGCCTCGGGCAGCCGGAAGAGCATCTTCGCCACGAGTCGGGATGTTACCCGGGCGCCGCGGAATCCCTCCTCGTTGATCGGCAGTTGCTTCGTTAGCGGCCGGTGAGCAGGCGGTGACGTCGCCGTTTGCGCGCCCTTCGAGCGTGGGGGCGAAAGGAGGTGACCCCCATGCTCATCAGGCTCTTCATCCTCGTCGCCAGCGTCGTCACCGCAGCGCTCATGGCGAACTTCCCGGGAAGCGGCGGCGGCCCCTGATCGGAAGGTCGGACCGGAACGAATGGCTCTGCCGATGCACGAAGAGCTCCGAAGCGGGGCTCTTCGTGCTGTGGCGACTAGGCGATGGTCAGCTCGCTCAGCAGCAGCCGGGCAGCCTCCGCGGAGACCCGGTTGCCTTTGCGTTCGAACAGGCTCAGGGCCAGCTCGATGCGTTCGGCGGCCTCCGCAGGGCGACCTGCCTGGTGCAGGACCTCTGCGAGGTCGAGCAGGACGACGCCGTGGTCGCTGAGCGCGTCCGTTCGCTCCGCGATCCGGACGGCCTCGCCCGCGATCGCCTCAGCCTCCGCGAGAGCACCCGTGCGGGCGAGCAGCTTGGCGCGCGTGCGGCGCCACGACCACTGAGCGCTGACGTCCTCCGAGGCGGCGCGATTCTGCGCGAGCTCGAGCCAGCTCTCCGCCTCGTCGTTTCGATCCTGCGCAAGCAGAGCTTCGGCAAGCTCCGCCGCGACGGTCGACAGACCTGCGGCGTCGTGCATCCGTTCGAACATTTCGCAGCATTCCTCCAAGACATGCCCGGCGGCCACTGGGTCGCGAGCGAGCATCTCGATCCGGCCGAGGACACGGCCGCTGTTGTTGGCACGAGCGTGGATCTCGCCGATTTCCTCGTAGGTCGTCGCGGCCTCGGCCACGTGGAGGCGGGCGTCGTCGAACCGACCGTCGATCGCTTCGAGCCCGCCCATGAACGCGAGCACATTCGCCTGTCCGGACCGGTCTGTTGCCTCGTCGAGCAGCTCTTCGCAGCGCACGAGCGCCTCGGCGACTGGAGTCGGCCCGTAGAGGAGGGCGGAAGCCATCTCGGCCAGACAGCCCGATGCCGACCAGCCCGAGCGACGGTAGTGAACGAGAGCCCGTTCGACGACCCGCTCCCATTCGCCGAGCCTCCCCTCGACCGCGCGCACGGATCCGACATGACGCCATGTGCGCCCGAGCGCCCGATCGTCATTCAGCTCCTCGAAGATCGGGACCGCCTTGCTCGCGAGCTCGAGCAGCTCGGCCGACGCGCCCTCGGGATCACTGAAGAGGCGAAAGTGGGCGAGCTCGATCTGCGCTCGCAGCCACATGCTCTGGTCACGGGCCGCCGAAGCAGCTTCGCTCGCCTCGACAAGTGTCGCTTCGCCGCCCTCGAAATCGCCCGACACTCTCTGCGCGACGCCGAGCTCGCACAGCAGCTCGACACGCCTGGCGCCAGCGGGCGAGAGAAGTGCGGTTGCGCGGCCGAGGAGGTTGACAGTTGCCGGCGGATCGGCCCGCTTCCAGGCGCGGATGCCGGCCGCCGCAAGCCGCTCTCCCGCCCAGGACGCGAGCCGTTTGACCTCCGGGTCGCTCGGCTGGAGCTCGCGGAGATACCGGTGCGCCTGCTCGGCGTGGTAGCCGACGAGCTCGTCGGGCTCGTGCCTGGTGTCGAGCCAGGCTCCGTGGCGCTCGTGCAGGTCGGCGCGTCGTTCCTTCGTGATCCCCGCATAGGCCACGTCCCGGACGAGGACGTGATGGAAGCGGAAGGAATCGTCGTGCTCGTGGTCCGCGCGAACGGCTCGAATCAGGCTCCGGTTCGCCAGGGATCGCAGCCGGCGATCGAGGCCGGTGAGCTCGTCCGGCGGCGTCAGGTGCACCGCGGCTCCTCGGGCAAACTCCCGACCGGCGACGGCGCAGCGCTCGAGCAGGGCGCGCTCGTCGGACTCCAGTCGGTCGATCCGGCTCGCGAGCAGCGCCTCGACCGTGGGCGGGACCGACTCGAGCGCCTCCGGCCCAGCCTCCCCGAGAAAGGCGAGGAGCTGCTCGACGAAGAGGGGGTTTCCTTCGGCCAGGGAGGCGATCCGCCCTCGTGTCTCGGCGCCGACCTCCGGGCCACCGAGCTCGCCCACGAGCAGGTCGATCGCAGCGTCCTCGAGCGGCTCGAGCCGCAGCACCTCCGCCTCGGCACCGAGGCCGGGCCGTTCATCGCGCAGCCCGGGCCGCGCGAGGCACACGAGCAGGAGGGGCGACTCGACCGGCCACGCGGCGAAGTAGTCCACGAAGTCGAGCAGCGTCGGCTCGGCCCAGTGCAGATCCTCCAGGACGATGACGAGCGGGCTGCGGCGAGCGAGCCCTTCGAAGAGCCGGCGCAGGGCCCAGAAGAGCTCTCCGGTGGCGGCCGTGCCCTCGGTCTGGCCGGTCAGCTCGGCGATTCGCTCCGCGACGACGGCTGCCTGCTCGTCGCCTTCGAGCAACCGTTCGATCGTCGCCTGCGGCCGCTCTGGCGCGATCTGCCGCACGATCTCGGCGAGTGGGAGGTACGTCGCTCCCTCGCCGTAGGAGACGCAGCGCCCGATGAGCGCGGACGCCTGTTCGCCGAGCGAGGTGACGAGCTCCGATGCGAGGCGCGTCTTCCCGATGCCCGCTTCGCCGAGCACGATCAGAATCCGGCTCCGCCGCTCGTCGCGCGCGGCTCGGAATGCCGTCTCGAGGGCTTCGAGCTCGCCCTGTCTGCCGATGAAGGCCGCGCTGCTCAACCTCCTGAGTGACGTGCCTTCGTCCAACGCCAGCAGGCGGAAGGCCTGGATGGGGTCGTGCGTGCCCCCGGCATCGATCGGCTCGATCGGCTCGACCTCCGCTCCCTCTCCGACGAGAGCCCGAGTCGTTGCGCCGAGCAGCGTCTCGCCCGGAAGCGCCGCCTGCTCGAGGCGCAGCGCGACGTTGACCGCAACGCCGGTGGCGAACGGCTGGCCGGCTGCGGCGTCGCCGGTGAGGACCTCGCCTGTGTTGATCCCGATCCTCACCCGGAGCTCCAGCCCGTGCTCCGGGCCGAGCTCCGAGTTGAGCGCGATCAGCGCTTCGCGCAGGTCGTGCGCCGCGCGCACCGCACGAAGCGCGTCCTCCTCGTGCGTCCGCGGCACTCCGAAGACGGCCATCGCGGAGTCGCCCATGAACCTCTCGATCGTGCCGCCGTGGCGTTCGACGATCGTCCGGACCGTGTCGAAGTACCGTCGTAGGACCGCTCGCAGAACCTCCGGATCGAGGGCCGCCGCCAGGCTCGTCGAGTCCACGATGTCGGCGAACAGGACGGTGGCCGTCTTGCGTCGCTCGCCGGTCGGCTCCTCGGTGGAGATCGGAGCCACCGGGAGGTCGAGCTCGGCGTCGTGACGCAGGACTGACTGTTCGAGCTGCTGGAGCTCCGGCGACGGGTCGATGCCGAGCTCGTCGACGAGCGTCTCCCGCGCCCGCCTGTACGCCTCGAGCGCCTCGGCCTGCCTCCCCGAACGGTAGAGGGCGAGCATGAGCTGCCCGCGCAACCGCTCGCGCAGCGGGTTCTCGGTGACGAGGGTCTCGAGCTCGCCGATCAGCTGGGCATGCCGGCCCAGCTCGAGCTCGGCGTCGATCAGCGCTTCGCGCGCCGTTGTGTGCAGTTCCTCGATTCGCGCCACTTCGACGCGCGCGAAAGCCTCGAGCTCGAGGTCGGCGAGAGGCGGCCCGCGCCAGAGGCTGAGCGCCGCGCGCAGGAGCTCCGAGCGCCGCTCCGCGTCTCCACCCTCGGACGCCTGCGCCACGAGCCGCTCGAAGCGGTGCAGATCGACCTGCTCGGGCTCGATGTCCAGGACGTAGCCCGGCTGCCGAGTGCGCACGAGATCGCGGCCGAGAGCCTTCCGCAGGTCCGAGATCAGGTTCTGAATCGACCCGACCGCCGCCCTGGGAGGCTTCCCCGCCCACAGCTCCTCGATCAGGCGGTCAGTCGAGACGACCTCGCCTGCACGGAGCAGGAGCACGGCCAGGAGGGCGCGCTGCTTCGGCCTCCTCAGCTGGAGCGCTCGTCCCTCCGCCCAGACCTCGAGCGGGCCCAGGACGCGGAACTCGATTTGTTGCATTTGTGCCGTTTTACCACCGGCAGGCGGCGGCTTCTACCCGTGGTGTGAGCGGCCCGTGAGCCGCGTATGAGCGGCGCGTCGCACCCTCGCTGCATGCACGAATCACAGGGAACGGGCCTCATCGGCGAAGTGGAGCGGTATCTCGCGGCCGTCGCAGTCTTCCGGGCGGAGGGCTGCGAGCCGCGGTGGCAGCTCGAGTCCGCGCGTCTGCGGCGGCGCAGGACCGAGCAGACGCTCGTCGGAGCCCATCCCGTCCCGGCTCAAGGAGGGGAACATGAATAAGGCACTGCTTTTGGCGGTGGCTCTGCTGTTCGTCCTGGTCGCACCCGCGGCCGCTTCGGCGTCGCCACCCTCGAACGACAACTTCGGCAGCTCCCAGTCGCTCACCGATCGCTTCGGCTGGACCGACGGCGACAACACGGAGGCCACGAAGGAGCCCGGCGAACCGAATCACGCCGGGAACCCGGGCGGTCACTCCGTCTGGTACAGCTGGACGGCCCCGTACGCCGGCCGCGCGAGCTTCAGCACGTGCTACAGCGAATTCGACACGCTGCTGGCGGTCTACACGGGCGATCAGGTCGACAATCTGCAGCAGGTCGTCGCCGACGACAACGGATGCGGCAATCAGAGTCGTGTCAGCTTCATGACGACCGCAGGCGCCACGTACCGGATCGCCGTCGACGGCGCGAACGGTGAGGCGGGCTACTTCGAGCTCGACTGGGGCCTCGCGCCCACGAACGACGATTTCGCCGCAGCCTCGGTGCTCAGCGGCGACACGGGCACCGTGAGCGGAGACAACTACTCGGCGACGTTGGAGCCCGGAGAGCCCGAGCACGGCCCGGGCGGTTCGGCCTCGATCTGGTACCGGTGGACCGCTCCTTCGACCGGGCCGGCGACGTTCGAGCTTTGCGACAGCGACCTCGACACGTTGCTCGCCGTCTACACGGGCGTGACCGTCGACGGTCTGACGCGTGTTGCGCAGGACGTCAACGACTGCCCCGGCGGCTACGCCTCGCGTGTCTCGTTCCAGGCTTCGGGCGGACAGGAGTACCGCATCGCCGTGGACGGCGCCTACGGGGAGCATGGCGACATCACGCTTCGCTGGAGCCGCACGATCCTCGCTCCTGTGAACCACGAACCGCCGTCCATTCTCGGACGCCCCATCGACGGGGCCCTGCTGACGGCCGCCGTAGGCGTGTGGGGCGGAACGCCTCCCATCACGTTCGGCTATCAGTGGGAGCGGTGCACGATCAACAGCTGCGATCCGATCAACGGCGCGACCGGAGCGACGTATCTCGTCTCGAGCTCCGACGTCCCGTATCGGCTCGGCGTGCTCGTGACCGCGACCAACAGCGCGGGCTCCGCGACCGCGGAGTCGGACTCGACCGGGATCGTCTCACCCGCCGCGCCTGCGAACGTCATGCCTCCGAAGATCATGGGCAAGCCCTATCTGGGAGTCGACCTCAGCGTCGACGAAGGGCAGTGGACCGGGACGGAGCCCCTCACCTACGCGTACCAGTGGCAGCGCTGCCGCCAGGGAAGCTGCGACTACGTCGACGGGGAAACGACCCACACGGTGACCCGCGAGGACCTCGGCAGCAGCCTCATGGTTGTCGTCACCGCCACCAACGGCGCCGGCTCGGCGACGGCTGCGTCGTCGCCCAGCCGCCGGGCGTCTCGGCGAGTGTTCTGCGTGGTTCCGCGTGTCACCGGGCAGCGGCTCGCCGCGGCCCGGCGGTCGATCCGCGCGGCGCACTGCTCACTCGGGCGAATGCGGCACACGCGTTCGGCGCGGCCCCTCGGTCGCGTGATCGCGCAGAGCCCGCGGCCCGGCCTCCGCAGGCCAGAGGGCACAAAGGTGAATCTCGTCGTCAGCAAGGGGCAGCGCTGACAGCCTTGCGCAGCTAGCGGTACAGAGTCGCTGACGACGAGTGTCCGCGGCCCCGGCGCAATCAGGCCGGGGCCGCGGTTCGTCGTGTTCGCAGGCTCGACTCGGCTGTCACAAGGCACGGAGCCTCGTCCGTTCGATAGCTTCCATTGCTGGTGGAAGCCACACACGACGTCTTGGTTGTCGGCGCTGGGTGCGCCGGGATGCGCGCCGCGATCGAGGCACACGATCTCGGCGCCGACGTCGCGCTTCTCTCGAAGATCCATCCGGTCCGCAGCCACTCCGGCGCGGCCGAGGGCGGGATCAACGCGGCGCTCGGGAACGCCTCCGAGGACAGCCCCGAGGAGCACGCGTACGACACGGTCAAGGGCTCCGACTACCTCGGCGACCAGGACGCGATCCAGATCCTCTGCGACGAGGCGCCCGGCGACGTGTACCAGCTCGAGCACTGGGGCGCGGTCTTCTCGCGCACGGAGGACGGGCGCATCGCCCAGCGGCCCTTCGGCGCGGCCGGCGAGCCGCGCACCGCGTTCGCGGCGGACATCACGGGCCACGTCCTGATCCACGTCCTCTACGAGCAGGTCATGAAGCGCGAGCTCCAGGTCTACGAGGAGTTCTTCGCCTGGAAGCTCGTGGTCGACGACGACCGCTGCCAGGGCGTGATCGCCTGGGATCTCCTGAACGGCGGCCTGAAGACGATCGGCGCGAAGACCGTCGTCCTCGCGACGGGCGGCGCGGGGCGGCTCTACACGGGCACGACGAACGCGTATGCCTGCACCGGGGACGGAATGGCCATGGCCTTGCGGGCCGGGGTGCCGCTCAAGGACATGGAGATGATGCAGTTCCATCCGACGACGCTCGCCCCGACCGGCGTCCTGATCACCGAGGGCTGCCGCGGCGAGGGCGCATACCTCCTCAACTCGGACGGTGACCGCTTCCTGAAGAACTACGCGCCGAACGCGATGGAGCTCGCCAGCCGCGACGTGATCTCGCGTGCGGAACAGGTCGAGATCGATGAAGGCCGCGGCGTGGACGGCAACGTGCTGCTCGACCTGCGCCACCTGGGCGCGGAGAAGATCCTCGAGCGGTTACACGGGACGCGCGAGCTGTCGATGACCTTCGCGGGCGTCGACCCGATCTACGTGCCGATCCCCGTC
Organism: uncultured Actinomycetes bacterium; assembly: GCA_963850415.1. Taxonomy (GTDB): domain Bacteria; phylum Actinomycetota; class Thermoleophilia; order Gaiellales; family Gaiellaceae; genus VAXT01. The sequence goes on along the minus strand of CAWKLE010000001.1, from coordinate 70,870 downwards.
CGGCCCGGCGCTCACTACCACATGGGCGGCGTCGACACCGACCACGAGCTGGGCATCACCGAGCTCGAGGGCCTGTACGCGGCGGGCGAGTGCGCATGCGTCTCCGTGCACGGCGCGAACCGCCTGGGCGGGAACGCGCTCATGGAGACGATCACCTACGGCCGGCGCGCCGGGGCTGCCGCGGCCGACTGGGCGCTGACGCACACGACCGTGGCCGTCCCGCCCGGCGTCGAGGCAGACGCGGAGCGCGAGCTGAAGACGCTGCTCGACCGCGACAAGGGCGAGCGGCCCTGGCAGATCCGGGACGAGCTCGCGAAGACGATGCACGAGAACTTCGGCGTCTTCCGCCGCGAGAACCAGATGAAGGAGCAGGAGCGGATCGTCGGCTACCTGCGCGAGCGGTACGAGAACGTCATCGTCGACGACAAGGGCGAGGTCTTCAACAACGACCTGACCCAGGCCCTCGAGCTCGGCTACCTGCTCGAGCTCGCGGCCTGCATGGTCGTCGCGGGCCTCGAGCGCAAGGAGAGCCGGGGCGCGCACGCGCGGCCGTACGACTATCCCGACCGAGACGACGAGAAGTACATGAAGCACACGATCGTCCGCTGGGTCGGCGACCATCCGGTTCTCGACTGGAAGCCGGTGACGATGACCAAGTGGCAGCCGCAGGAAAGGAAGTACTGATGAGGCGCCTGAGCCTGTTGCTTCTCCTGCTCGTCCCGCTCGCGGCCGGCTGCGGCTCGGAGCCCAGTTCGCTCCAGGGCTCGGGCGACGCGCTGAAAGACGCTTCGACCTCGCGCATCGAATGGAAGCTGGAGGGCAAAGGTGTGCCCGAGTGGGCCTTGATGAAGTCTACGGGATCGATCGACTACGCGAACGGCCGGGGAGAGATGGTCATCAAGGGCAAGAGCGATTCGGCTCCAGAGGCACGCGCTCTCTTCATCGGCCACAACTCGTACCTCGGCGTCGCGGTCGGAGGCACGACGTACTGGATGAAGTCGTCGGCTGACAACGGCACTGGCGCCGATCACTTCATGCCCGGCCCGGACGGCACGAGCCCGGACCGCCTACTGAAGGACCTGATCAAGTCGAGCAAGAAGGTCGAGAAGCTCGGGAGCGAAGAGATCCGCGGAGTCACCACGACTCACTACCGGGCGCACCTCGACAAAACCAATCCCGGGCTCAACATCCTCAAAGACGAGCCGGGCATCGTCGACGCATGGATCGACGAGCAGGGACTCCCACGACGCATTCGAGTTCCGGACGGCGGCGAGAACGAATCGGCGGCTGTTATCGATCTCTTCGATTTTGGTGTCCCAGTCGACGTCGAAGCCCCGCCCGCGAACGAGATCGTCTCCGAGGAAAAGTTCGACAAGGTGATGGAGCGGGCATGCGCCAAGGTCAAGGCTGCCAAGGACCTCGAGGATGCGAATCCGTTGTGCCTGATCTTCGGTGCCACCTTGGCAGCCTCGGGATCCGACAGCATCCAGATCTCGCCAACTGAAACGGTCCCGACGACAGAGGGGAAATGAGCGAAGCAGCCGACATCCACAACTGGGACGGGCCGACGATGGACGTCGCCATCAAGATCTGGCGCGTCGACGAGGACGGCGACCGCGACCTCGTGTCCTACGAGCTCGAGGCGCCCGAGTGGGCCTGCCTGCTCGACGTGCTCGACCTGATCAAGGACCGCCACGACGGAACGCTCGCGTACCGCAAGAGCTGCCGGATGATGATCTGCGGCTCCTGCGGGATGCGCATGGACGGCCGCGCGGTCCTCGCCTGCAAGGAGCGGATGAAGCCGATCGTCGAGAGCGGCCACATCCCGGTGATCTCGCCGATGGGGAACCTGCCGATCATCAAGGACCTCGTCGTCGACATGGGCCCGTTCTGGCAGAAGATCCGCGACGTCAAGCCGTGGCTCGACGCCGGGTACGACGAGGCGTCGGAGCGCGAGCGGGTCGTCTCCCAGCAGCAGATGAGCGTGATCCAGAAGGAGGCGCTCTGCATCATGTGCGGCTGCTGCGTCTCCGAGTGCAACGCGATGGAGTCCGACCCCGACTTCCGCGGGCCGGCTGCGCTGGCCAAGGGCATGCGCTTCGTCGGCGACCCGCGCGACGAGACCGCGGTCGAGCGGCTCAACGATCTGAACGACGAGCACGGGATCTGGGACTGCACGCGGTGCTACTTCTGCAACGAGCGGTGCCCGAAGGGCGTCGACCCGCGCGACGCGATCGCCAAGCTCGGCGCCGAGTCGGTGAAGGAGGGCATCGACTGGGACATGGGCGTGAAGCACGCGAAGTGGTTCATCACCTCCACGAAGACCACCGGGTGGCTCCGTGAGACCGAGCTCGTCCCGAAGACGCAGGGCATCCTGAGCGCGCTCAAGGAGACGAAGTTCGCGCTCGCTCTCGCGCGGCGCGGGAAGGTTCCGCCGCCCGGGCCGATCCACGTCGCCGCCGACGTGGACGAGGCGCGCAACCTGTACAACCTCGTCAAGGAGCAGGGCCGCGACGGCGCGCTTGGCATCGTCCAGGGCGAGGCGGCGCTGGCGAAGATCGAGCACATCGAGGCAGAACGGGCCCACGACGAAGAGGAGTCCGAGTGAAGGTCGCCTACTACAAGGGTTGTCTCGCGTCGCTGTCGGCGAAGGAGCTCGACACGTCGACGCAGGCGCTGGCGCCGAAGCTCGGGATCGAGCTGGACGAGCTCGAGTCGGTCACGTGCTGCGGCGCGGGCGACATCCACGAGGCTGAGCCCGACTACTACCTGCACCTGAACGCGCGCATCCTGGCCTACGGCGAGCAGACCGGCGCGGACACGCTGATGACGATCTGCAACGTGTGCACGCTGAACCTGCGCCAGGCGAACTGGCAGCTGAAGAACGACGACGAGCTGCGGGCCCGCGTGAACGACAACCTGGAGACCGTCGGCGCACCGCCGTACAGCGGCAACGTCGAGGTCAAGCACTTCCTCTGGCTGATCGCCGAGGGCGACGGCTACGACAAGCTGAAAGAGGTCGCGCACAAGGGGCTCAAGGGCCTCAAGGTCGCCCCGTTCTACGGCTGCCAGATCCTGCGCCCGTCGAAGATCCTCGGCTTCGAGGACCCGGACAAGCCGCACTCGCTCGAGGCGATCATCGACGCGTGCGGAGGAGAGGCGATCGACTATCCGGCCAAGATCAAGTGCTGCGGCTTCCCGATCATCCAGGCCCGGGAGGAGACCGCGCTCGGTGAGCTGCTGCAGCCGATCGAGCAGGCGACCGAGGCGGGAGCCGACGTGATGGTGACGCCGTGCCCACTCTGCCACCTGTCGCTCGACGCGTGGCAGTCGAAGCTTCGCGAGCGGACCGGGAAGGACTTCCAGATGCCGATCCTCCACCTCTCGCAGCTGATCGGAGTGGCCGCGGGGCTCGAGGAGTCCGAGCTGAAGTTCAAGCGGCACGTCGTCCCGGTGCAGCCGGCGCTCGAGAAGCTCGAAGTCTGACCGCCGACGAGCCCGGGTAGTTCTTCACCGAGGGCCGGTGCGGGCCGAGGGCCGCAGCGGTCCAGCGCCGGCCCTCCTACGGTCCGACGAACTCGAGGATTGCGTTGCGGAACCCTTCGGGCTCCTCGACCCAGGGCATGTGGCCGACCTCGGGCATGACGACGACGCGCGCGTCCGGGATCAGCGACTCGAGCTCCGCTGCGGCCCCCGCTCCCCACGGGTCGAGCTCTCCGGTCAGGACGAGCGTCCGCGCCTCGATCCGCGGGAGCAGCGGGCGGAGGTCGAGCGTCGGCGCGACCCGTTCGTTGAAGTACGTCAATGCGGGAACGTGGTAGCCGGCGCCCGCCGCAGCTGCCCGCTCGAGGAACGCCCGCTCCTTCTCGCCGTAGCGGCCGAACAGGAGCGGCAGCCCCCGGAGCACGAGCAGGCCGAGCTCCTCTGGGTCGTCCGGCGGGCTCTCTTCCCGCAAGCGGCGTGCCGCGACGGCGTCGGCGAACCGCGGATCGTTCTCGCGCTCGGCCAGGAAACGGTCGAAGCCCTCCCGCCACTCGTCCGAGAACCGAGCGAACGTCCCGCAGAGCACGAGCCGCCGCACGCGCGCCGGATAGGTCGCGGCGTAGACCATCGACATGATCCCGCCGGCGGAGTGGCCGAACAGGTCGATCGCGTCGAGCCTGAGGTGAACGCGGAGCTCCTCGAGGTCGGCGGCGTAGTCCTCGGGCTCGTACGTCTCCGCGGGATCCGAGCCGCCGACCCCGCGGGGGTTGAGCAGGATCAGCCTGAGCTCCTCGTCGAGGCCCGCGAGGTCGACGAAGATCTCGGCCGGGATTCCGGGGCCTCCGGGATGGCACACCAGGGCCGGGCCGTCGCCGAGCTCGAGGTAGGCGAGGGTGCGACCGTCCGTCGTCGTGAGCGCGGGCACCACAATGCAGTCTGAATGAAGAAACCGCTCGCCACACTTGGAGCGCTCGGGCTGGGCGCCGCGCTCTGGGGCCACTTCGAGGCCGGCTGGGTTCGGCTGCGCTCGATTCCGGTGCCGATTCCCGGTCTGCCCGAGGAGCTGGACGGGTTGCGCGTCGTCCACCTGTCGGACTTCCATCTCGGGTTCCCGTCCCGCGGGGTGCGGGCCGTCGAGCGGGCGATCGACTGGGCGGCCGCGCGCGTTCCCGATCTCGTCGTGGTCACGGGCGATCTCCTCACGCGTCCCGGCGCCGAGGGCAGGCTGCGGGAGCTGCTCGCCCGGGTGCCCGGGTCGTTCGCGGTTCTCGGCAACCACGACTTCGCGGTCTCGCGCGACCCGTTCTCGAAACCGAGTGCTGTCTCCGATCTGCCCTCGACGACGGTCCTCTTCGACGAGGCGAGAACGATCGAGCTTCGGGGCCGCAGCGTCCAGATCGTCGGCGTCGACCCACGGACCTACCGGCTTGGATCCTCGCGTCCGTCTGCGCTCGCGGACCCGGACGCGGATTTGCGCATCCTGCTCTGCCACTTTCCGAGCGTGATTGACCGGATTCGGCCCGGAGTGTTCGATCTCGTCCTCGCCGGGCACCTTCACGCGGGCCAGATCGTCGTGCCGTACGGCCGCGGGAAGGTCCGGTTCGCGCACCTGCGGTGGACGTACGCCGAGGGTCTCTATCGGCGGCCGGGCGGCGTGCTCCACGTCTCGCCCGGCCTGGGGACGACGTTCGTCCCGTTCCGCTTCTTCGCGCGGCCGGAGGCGACAGAGCTCGTTCTAGGATCCATGCCATGAGCACGAGGGTCGCGGGTTTGACCGGGGTGACGCTCCAGGACGCGCCGCAGGTCTGTCACGAGTGCGTCTGGTGGCAATCGAGCACGGGCCGGAGCGTGGACAAGTCACGCTGGATTGAGCGGGCCGAGCTGGACTGGGGCGCGTGGGGCGCGGTGTACCGCGACGACGACGGGACCGTGATCGGATCCATGCAATACGGGCCGGCCGAGCTCTTCCCGCGGGCCAGGGATCTGCCCGCCGGGCCGCCGTCGGACGACGCGGTGCTCGTCACGTGCGCCTACATGCTGGATCGCGCGAGTCCCTGGGTCATGCAGTCGCTTTTCCTGGCCGCGATCGGGGATGCCCGCGACAAGAGGGCGGGCGCGCTCGAGACGTTCGCCTACCGGTACCCCGAGGGCGAGTCTCCGCACGAGCGCTTCTTCGTCCACCGGACGGTCTTCCCGCGCGACTTTCTGTCCGACTTCGGCTTCCAGACCGTTCGCGCCCAGGGGCGGGTCGAGCTGGCGCGGCTCGAGCTCGGGGGCCTGCAGCCGGTCGCCGAGGGCGCGAGGGAGAAAGTCCTCAGGCTCGTGAAGGGAGCGTTCTCGCCCGCGCCAGCGCCCATCGGGCCGGGCCCCTAGGCCAAACGGACCAGTCCCGGGACCTGGTCCCAGGACGTGACTCCAACGGCCATGCCCTGGGACCAGGTCCCTGGACACGGCTCGAATGGTCGCTACGCGGCGAGCGCTTGACGCTCTAGGAGGAGCTCCGCGATCTGGATCGCGTTCAGGGCCGCGCCCTTGCGCAGGTTGTCGCACACGACCCAGAGAGCGAGCCCCTGGCCGGCGCGGTCCTCCCGGATGCGGCCCACGAGCACCTGGTCTCCTCCGGCCGCCTGGCGCGGGGTCGGCCTGTCGCTCACTGTCACTCCGGGCGCTCCGCTCAGAACGTCGCGGGCCTCGTCCGGCGACAGCGGCTCCTCGGTCTCGACCCAGACCGCCTGCGAGTGGCCGACCAGGACGGGCACGCGGGCGCACGTGGCGCTGAGCGGGAGGTCGGGCAGCTCGAGGATCTTCCTCGTCTCGGCTCGCAGCTTCGATTCCTCCTCAGACTCGTCGCCCTCGAAGTCCCAGTCCATGACGATGTCGCCGTCGGTGGATGGCTGCGAGCGGAGGGCCTCCATGCGCTCGGCTCCCGCGCCCGATGCGGACTGGTAGGTGGCGACGCGCACGCTCCTCAGCCCGGCCGCCTCGTGGAGCGGCGCGAGCGCGCAGACGAGCTGGATCGTCGAACAGTTCGGGTTGGCGACGATGCCCTCGTGTGCCGCTGCGCGGTCGCCGTTCACCTCCGGCACGACGAGCGGCACGCCGTCCGTGAGCCTGAACGCGGACGACTTGTCCACGCAGACGGCCCCGCCCGCGACGGCCGCCGGAACGAGCTCGCTGCTCGGCTCCGTCCCGACGGAGAAGAAGCACAGGTCGAGCTCGCCGGAGCCCAGCGCCTCCTTCGTCGCCTCCTCGACCTCGAGCTCGGAGCCGCCGAAGGGCACCGGTGTCCCCGCCGAGCGGCTCGAGGCAAACGCGCGCACCTGCCCGAGCCCGCGCTCCGCCAGCAGCGCGAGCGTGACCTGCCCGACGGCTCCGGTTGCCCCGACGACGCCGATCCGCGGCTCAGCCATGCGGGCGCTCCGCTTCCGGGCGCTCGAGCTCGAACGCGGCATGCAGCGCCTGAACGGCCGGCTCGACCTGGTCGCGCGCGACGAAGCAACCGATTTTGATCGGCGAGGTGCTGACGATCACCGGCTGGATCCCGAGCTCCTCGAGCGCGGAGAACATCTTCGCGGCTACTCCGGGGTGGCTCTTCATCCCGGCGCCGATCACGCTCACCTGGCCCAGATCCTCGCGCGCCGACCATTCGACGCCGAGACTCCCGAGCGCGTCCACGGCCTCCGGCCCCTCGTCGGCGGAGAAGACGATCTCCGACCCCGTCTGGATCACCGTGTCGACGTTGACGCCCGCCTCGGCGAGCGCGTCGAAGAGACGCGCGGCGGACACGCCCTCGACCCGGTACACGGTCTCCGCCGCCTTGTGCGTGACGCCTGAGATGAGCGCCTTCTCGAGCATCCGTTCGTCCTCCTCGCGAATCCAGGTGCCGTCGGCCTCGGAGAAGCTGGACCGGACGTGCAGCTTGACATCGTGGTTGCGCGCGAACTCGACCGACCGCAGCTGGAGCACGCGTGCGCCCGAGGCGGCCATCTCCAGCATCTCGCCGTAGCTGACCGCGTGCAGCTTGCGTGCCTGCGTGACGATCCGCGGGTCGGCGGTGTGGACGCCTTCGACGTCCGTGTAGATCTCGCAGGCGTCTGCGCCGAGCGCTGCGGCGAGCGCCACCGCCGTCGTGTCCGAGCCTCCGCGGCCGAGCGTCGTGATGTCGAGGTCCGTCGAGACGCCCTGGAAGCCGGCGACCAGCACGATCCGCTCCTTGTCGAGCGCCTCGTGGATGCGGTTCGCGCGGATGTCGACGATCTTCGCCTTGCCGTGTGCGGTGTCGGTGACGATCCCGGCCTGCGAGCCGGTGAGCGAGATCGCCTCGTGGCCGAGGTCGTGGATCGCCATCGCGCAGAGCGAGCACGAGATCCGCTCGCCGACCGAGATCAGCATGTCCAGCTCGCGGGCCTTCGGACGCGGAGACATTTCGTGCGCGAGCCGGACGAGCTCGTCGGTCGTGTCGCCCATCGCGGAGAGCACCGCGACGACCCGGTTTCCCGTCTCGCGGGCGGCGACGAGCCGCTGGGCGACCGCGCGCAGGCGGTCGACGTCCGCGACCGACGTCCCGCCGAACTTCATCACGACGGTGCCGGCGCTCGGAGCCGGCGCCTCCTCTGCGAGGGCCGGGAGAGCCTCGTAGTCCGTCGCCGTCACGCCGGGATCCTAGGTCACATCACATTTCTCGCCGGCCACTGAGAGCACGGCCAAGGGTGACTTCGTCGGCGTACTCCAGGTCTCCTCCGACGGGAAGGCCGCTGGCGAGCCGCGTGACGCGCACCCGTCCGCGCAGCCGGTCGGCGAGGTACGCGGCCGTCGCCTCGCCGGTCATGTTCGGGTTCGTCGCGAGGACGACCTCCTGGATGCCGTTCCGGTCGACCCGGCCCATCAGCTCGTCGATCCGCAGGTGCTCGGGCTCGACGCCGTCGATCGGCGACAGCGAGCCGCCGAGGACGTGGTACAGGCCGCGATATTCGTGTGTGCGTTCCAGAGAGACGAGGTCGGCCGGCTGCTCCACGACGCAGACGAGCGTCCGGTCGCGCCGCTCGTCGCGGCAGATCTCGCAGCGCTCCTCCTCGGTCAGGTTGCCGCACTCGCTACAGAAGCGGACGCGCTCCTTGACCTCGTCGATCGCCGCCGCGAGAGCCTGCGCCTCGTCGCGCGGGACGCGGAGCAGGTGGAACGCGAGCCGGTGCGCGGTGCGCGTGCCGACTCCGGGCAGGCGCGTGAGCTGCGCCACGAGGTTCTCGACGGCCGGGGAGAGCATGTCCGAATTGTGCCTTCGGGAGTCGGATTGCCCGCGCCGCCGGCGAGGATTCGGGCTGTAGTGTCCTCGCCGTGAGCGGGGTCGTCCTCATGCAGAGATGTGGTCCTCGTGCGCGCGTGAGCCGTTCCACCGGCCCCCGCGAGCACGGGACGCGTTTTCGGGCGGCCGACGAGGCGGAGTCGGGCTCGGCGGCGGATGGCAGGATCCTGGTCGTCGACGACGAGAGCGCGATCAGGCTCGTCTGCCAGCTCAACCTCGACTCTGCGGGCTTCCAGACGCTCGAGGCGGCGGACGGAGAGACCGCGCTCGAGCTGGCCCGCTCGGAGCAGCCCGACCTGATCCTGCTCGACGTCATGCTCCCGGGGATCGACGGCTGGCACGTCGCCGAGAAGCTCGCGGCCTCGCCGGAGACGCGTGAGATCCCGATCCTGTTCCTGAGCGCCCGCTCGGATCGAGCGGACGAGGAGCGCGGCCACGAGGCCGGCGCGCTGGGCTACATCACGAAGCCGTTCGACCCCGAGGGCTTGATCGACCGCATCCGGGACGTGCTCGAGCGGGCGACTCGAGGCGAGCGCGAGGCGCTACGCCGGGAGTGGCGCGAGCGGTTGCAGGGCCCCTAGAGCCCGGGCAGGCCCATCCCGCCGAGGTCGCCGAGCCCGGACATGCCGCCGAGCTTCGACTGGGCGAGCGCCTGGGCCGAGCGCAGCGCCTCGTTGACCGCGGCCAGGACCATGTCCGAGAGCAGCTCCGGATCCTCCGGGTCGATCGCCTCGGCGGCGATCTTGATCTCGGTGATCTGCAGATCTCCGGTCGCCTTGACCGTGACCATCCCGCCGCCGGCCGAGGCCTCGACGGTCTCGTTCTTCAGCTCCTCCTGCGCCTGGGCCATCTGCCCCTGGAGCTGTTGCACCTGCTGCATCATCTTGTTCATGTCCATCGACAATTCTGGCCCCTTCCGGTTCGGCTTCGTCAGGGCCTAGGTTACTGGCGCTCAGCGCACCCGAAGCGGAAGACGGTAGCGCCGTGTTCCAGAGGGGCCGTGCAAGGTGACCCGGATCACGTAGCGCCCTGGGTAGAGGCCGTCCCTGCGCGCCGGGAGCGCAAGGCCGGATCGTCCGACGACCGACAACACGGTCGGGCGGCCCGCGCCGATCACGACCTTTGCCGTGCCGGACCGGTAGCCGCCCGGCGTCAAATGGGTGCCCGGAATGCGCACCTGGAGGTACGCCGCCTTCCCGGGACGGCTCACCCTGGGCCTGATCCGGGCGAGGAAGCCGGGGCCGGGAGGCCCGATGTGCGCACAGGGCAGCCCGACGTCGTACTGGGTGCCGCCGAAGTCGAGCAGGGAGTCGGCGTGCGGATTCACGACCTCCGCTCCGTAGGCGAGCGAGACCGCGCGTGTCGTCGCGCCTTCCCAGCGGATCGAGAGCTTGCCGGGGGCGGCCGTCGTCGTGACGAGCCCTCGCGGCCAAGCCGGGCTCTGCTCGAGGCTCGCGGGGACTCGGGCGTTGCCGGCGGCGTCGACTGGAAGCTGTGCGCTTACACCGGGCCCGACCGTGGCCGCCCCCGGCGGAGCCATCTGGGCGGCGCGGGCCGAGGTGCCCCAGTCGAGCTCATCGGCGACCTCCGTCGTGCAATAGCCGCGACGAGCGGGCGCCGCCGCTTCCGTAGCCGTCCAGAACGCATGCCACTCGTCGCCGGGGTCGTTGGTCGTCGACGGGTCGAGCACGTAGTCGTAGGTGCAGACCGAACGTCCGCCGGCGATCTGGGCGCAACGCTGCTGGCTCAGCGTGAGCCGGCCTCGAACGGTCGGCGGCCCGCTCCCTCCCGCCTGCGCGGCGACGGCCGTCAGGACCGCTGCCGTCGGCAAAACCGTCAGAAGCACCGTCCGCAGGCGCGAGCTCACGGTCTGACTCTAGACCGGTTCGTCCCCCTCGACTTCCCGGGCGTCCAGCTGGTCTTTCATCAGCTGGATGATCGTGTCCTCTCCCGCCGGCTCCTCTTCCTCGGCCGGCTCGTCGTCGCCGTTCTCGCCGACCGCGAAGTCGAGCGCGAGCTTGCGGCCGGTCACCTCGTAGAGCGCGTCCGCGAGCAGCGTCGCGTTCTTCGGCTCCTCGGCGAGCTGGCGATGGAACGACGCCGCGGCCGGGAACTCGACCGTCAGCCGGTCCTCGTCGAGCTGGGACGGATGCGCCTCGCGCAGCATGGACGCGGTCGGGATCGACTTCTGCTCGACGGCCGGCAGGATCGTCCGCTGCCAGGCTTCCTGGAGCTGTGAGAGCTCAACCGAGGGCGGCTCGCCCGCGGGCGCAGACGCCTCCACTTCCTGACCTTGTAACAGACTGTTACTTGGAGCGGTGGGGGCGGCGCTTGTGTGGGCGCGTTGCTCCAGCTGCTCGAGGCGGTACGCGGTCGACTCGCGCTCGAGGTCGGCCGCCGGCCGCGTGACCTTGACGAGCGCGAGCTCCAGCGGCAGGCGCGGGTCTCCGCCCTGGCGCATGTCGTCGACGGCCACGGCGAGGAGATCGCAGAGCCGGACGACGGTCGCCTCGCCCAGTTGGTTCGCCTGAGCCCGCAGGCGCTCGCGCATCTCGTCGGTCAGGGGCAGCGAGTCGGGCACCTCGCCCATGTGCTGGACGAGGAGCAGTTGGCGGAGATGCTCGAGCAGATCCGTGACGAGGCGTCCGAGATCCTGGCCCTGCTCGGCGAGCTCCTCGAGAAACGTCAGCGCACCGGCCGTGTCGCGGTCGACGACGAAGTCGCAGATCCGGAAGAGCGCCTCCTCCTCGACCGCTCCGAGGAGCTGGAGCACCGCCTGCACCGTGACCTTGCCCTCGGTCGCCGCGGACAGCTGGTCGAGCGTCGACACCGCGTCGCGGAAGCTGCCGCGCGCCGAGCGGGCGATCAGCGCGAGCGCCGCCTCGGGCGCCTCGATTCCTTCGCCTTCGGCAACGATCTTCAGGTAGCGAACGATCTCCGGCAGCCGCGGCCGCGCGAGGACGAACGTCTGGCAGCGCGACCTGACGGTCGCCAGCATCTTCTGCAGCTCGGTCGTGCAGAACACGAACACGAGGTGGGGTGGAGGCTCCTCGATCAGCTTCAGCAGCGCGTTGAAGGCGGCGTCCGTGAGCTGGTGCGCCTCGTCGAGGATGTAGACCTTGTAGCGGCCTTCGACCGGCTGCATGACGACGCGCTCGCGGATCTCGCGGATGTCGTCGATGCCGCGCTGGGAGGCCGCGTCCATCTCGACGACGTCGAGTGATGTTCCGGCCGCGATCGCGACGCATGCGTGGCACGTCCCGTCCGGGTCCGGCGTCGGCCCGTGGGCGCAGTTGAGCGCCTTCGCGAGGATGCGCGCGAGCGAGGTCTTGCCGGTTCCGCGCGGCCCTGCGAACAGGTACGCCTGCCGCACGTTCCCGGCCGAGACCGCGTTCCTCAGCGTGCGGACAACGGGTTCTTGTCCGACCACATCATCGAATCCCTGGGGTCGGTATTTGCGATAGAGCGCAGTCACGGAGGGCCGGGGTCGATTGTATTGATCGAACTTCGCCGCCGATACCGGCTTGGCCGGTGTCGGCTCGCGCCCGCTGGGCCTCGAAGCCGATACCGATCGAAGTCGTCATGGCGACGGCGAAGCCGAGCCGGACTTCGATCGGTAGAGCCCGGTCGCACACCCTCCGTTGTGGGCTCGGCCGAGCCGGTGCGTTGCTTCGCTTGCTCGGGCCAGGCTGACCCGCGGCACCTGGAAGGGATTGCTTAGCGCTGCTTCCTCCCGGATCTGACGCGGTTCGCAAGCTCCCAGTGCGCGGAACCTGGCCGTCGACGCTCACGACGCAGGCCCGTGTCTCGAACGATGCCCCCTCGAGAGGGAATTCGGCCCCGCTGAAGCGGATTGCGGGTTCAGGGAACCGCTAGCTCCCCGCCTAGCGCGACCGGGCACGACAAGACTAGCGCGACTCAGTCGCCGAAGACCGGCTCGACCAGCTGTGGGGCCAGGTGGAGGTAGCGCGTCGTGCGCCGCTTCTGGTCGATGTCGTCGTACACACGCTGCACCTGCTCCGGCGTGAGCGAGACCGCGTCGGCGACGGCCTCGGGAGGCAGGCCCTGGTCGTGGGCGTACAGGCAGAGGTCCATGCCCTGGTAGGGCAGCGAGAAGTAGAACTCCTCCTGGCTCTGCGGGAGCGAGTACGTGTCCGTGGTCGGAGGACGGTCGAGCACCGCGTCCGGCACTCCGAGAAAGCGGCCGAGCTGGTAGACCTGGCTCTTGTAGAGGTGCGCGATCGGCTTCGCGTCAGCAGCTCCGTCGCCGAGCTTGACGAAGAAGCCCTGGTCGTACTCGAGCCGGTTCGGCGTCCCGATCACCGCGTAGTTCAGCCGGTCGGCGTGGAAGTACTCGAGCATCTTCCGCGTGCGCTGCTTGAAGTTCGTCGCCGCCACGATCGTCCGGTACTGCTCGGGCGGAAGCCGGGCCTCGATCGTCTCGCCGTCCGGAGACTGCGCCACGAGCGAGAAGAGCCGGTAGCCCTCGCTGGCGACGACGCTCGGGAGGACGATCTTGAACCGCCAGCCGGCGCCGTACTGCGGGACGACGTTGCGGACCGCCTCTTCCCGCCGCTCGTAGCAGCCGGTCGCCTCGAGGATCGGTGTGATGTCCTCGACGACCGTCTCCAGGCCGAACGCGTCGGCGACCTGGGTACTGATGTCGAGCGTGTCCGGATCCGAGTCCGCCTCAGGCATCAGCAGCGCGAGCGTGCGCTCCGAGCCCAGGGCGTGCGCGCACAGGCCCGCCGTCACCGAGCTGTCCACACCGCCCGAGACGCCGACCACGGCACCTCGCCGGTGGAGCTCGCGGGACACGATCCTGCGCAGCGCCTCTCCGATCTCGTCCGCGACGCGGTCAGGGTCGATCGACAGGGCGTCAGCAGTGACCTTGTCCATCGTCAAGCGGCCTGGCCGTGCTTCCTCTCGACGAAGGCGACGATGTTGTCGATCGAGTCGAGGTTCTCCGGCAGGAGCTCCTCGTTCGTGATCCGGACGTCGAACTTCTCCTCGAGGAAGCCCACGAGCTCGAGCACCCCGGTCGAGTCGATGAGGCCGGCCTCGATCAGCGAGCTCGCGCCGGCGAGCTGGGACGGGTCGTCCCCCAGGAAGTAGTTGGCGGCGAGGAATTCGCGCAGATCGCGCTCTACTGCCTCGTTACTCGTGGAATCGCCGGTCATGACAGTGAGTTTCGCACAGCGCTGCCCTGTTCCTTTGGAGGGGTGTCGAACACCCGCAGTCTTCCGCATACTGAATCTGGGCATGTGCGGGATCACCGGGATCTACGGGCGTCGCGACCGCCCCGCTGACCGCCGCCTTCTGTTGACCATGGCAGGGGAGTTGTGGCACCGGGGGCCGGACGGCGTGGGCGTCTACCTCGACGGGCGTTTCGGCATGGCGAACACTCGTCTCGCGATCGTCGACCTCGAGGGAGGCGACCAGCCGCTGAGCGACGAGCGCGGGCGCTACTGGGTGATGCAGAACGGCGAGATCTACAACTACGTCGAGCTGCGCGCGGAGCTGGAAGGGCTCGGACGCCGGTTCGCGACGACGTCCGACACCGAGGTGATCGCGCAGGCCTACGCGCACTGGGGCGTCGGGTGCCTCGAGCGCCTCAACGGAGACTTCGCGATCGCGATCTGGGACCGGCAGACCGGCGAGGCGCTGCTGGCGCGCGACCGCTTCGGCGTGCGCCCGCTCTTCCTCGCGGAGTACGACGGCGACGTCTGCTTCGCGTCCGAGGCCAAGGCGCTGCTGCGCCACCCCGCGGCGCGTCGCGAGCTCGATCCGGTCGGGATCGCGGACACCTTCGTCGCGTGGACGACTCTGCCGGACCGTTCGGCGTTCATGGGGATCCGCGAGCTGCCGCCGGCGCACTACGTCGTGCTCGGGCCGGACGGCGCCGGGCCGGAGACGCGTTGGTGGGACATCGACTTCTCGCCGGTCGAAGCCGACGAGGACGAGCTGGTCGACGAGGTCGAGGAGCTGCTCACCGATGCGATCCGTATCCGGCTGCGCGCGGACGTCGAGGTCGGCGCCTATCTGAGCGGTGGTCTCGACTCGTCGGCGATCGCGGCGATCGCAGCCCGCCAGGTCGGGCGGGGACGGCTGTCCGCCTTCGGGCTCGGCTTCAGCGACGAGCGCTACGACGAGAGCTCGGCGCAGGATGCGATCGCCGGCGAGCTCGGAGTCGTCTTCCACCGGACCGTCGTCGACTCGGCGGCGATCGCGGCGGCGTTTCCGAAGGCGGTCGAGCTGGCCGAGAAGCCGATGCTGCGGACCGCTCCCGCGCCGCTGCTCAGGCTCGCAGGAGCCGTACGGGAGGCGGGTCTCAAGGTCGTGCTCACGGGCGAGGCCGCAGACGAGCTCTTCGCCGGCTACGACATCTTCCGCGAGGACAAGGTGCGCCGCTTCTGGGCGCGCGACCCCTCGTCGAAACTGCGTCCGCTCCTCTTCCGGCGGCTGAACCGCTGGCTCGCGACCGATCCCGCGCAGGCGGGCGCGTTCCTGACGCGCTTCTACGCGAAGGACCTCGAAGCCGTCGACGACCCGCTCTACAGCCACCGGCTCCGGTTCGAGAACACCGCGCGCTGCCTGCGGATGCTGAGCCCGGAGCTCCTGCAGCGGGCCGAGTCCGAAGGGCAGCTCACAGATCGCCTGCGCGCCGCGCTTCCACCCCGTTTCGCGGGCTTCTCGCCGCTCGCGAAGGCGCAGTACGTCGAGATCGCGACCTTCTTCCAGGGCTACCTGCTGCACACGCAGGGCGACCGGATGCTGATGGCCCACTCGATCGAGGGCCGGTTCCCGTACGTCGACTACCGGCTGGCCGAGCTCGCGGCCCGGCTGCCCGACTCGCTGCGACTTCGCGGCCTGCAGGAGAAGTACGCGCTGCGGAAGGCCGTCGCGCGCGTGCTTCCGGAGTCGATCCGGTCGCGGCCGAAGATCCCGTATCGCGCGCCCATCCGAGACGTGTTCTTCGGGCCTGGCAGCGACCGGTCACTGCTCGAGCCCGGGCCCGTGCACGGGGCGGGGCTCCTCAACGAGGACGGCATCGCCCGGCTCGTCGCGAAGTTCGCCGACGGGCGCCCGGTCAGCGAGACGGACGAGATG
Organism: uncultured Actinomycetes bacterium; assembly: GCA_963850415.1. Taxonomy (GTDB): domain Bacteria; phylum Actinomycetota; class Thermoleophilia; order Gaiellales; family Gaiellaceae; genus VAXT01. The sequence goes on along the minus strand of CAWKLE010000001.1, from coordinate 54,975 downwards.
GCGCTCGCCGGCTCGATGTCGCTGATGATCCTCCACGAGCGGCTCGTCGCCAATCCGCGGCTCGCGCCCGCGCTCGAACCGTCCCGGGTCGTCGTGGGCGACAAGGTCGTGTCCCCGGTCGACCCGGTCGCGGAGGCCGTGTGACGCAGCGCCTCGTTCAGGACAGCCTGTTCGCCTCCGCCTCCGCCGTTCCCGAGAAGATCGCGATCGCCGACGAGTACCAGCAGCGCACGTACGCCGAGCTCAGCGATGACGCGCTGCGGTTCGCGCGCGTCTTGCAGGACGCCGGCCTCGAGCGCGGCGACCGCGTCGGCCTCTACCTCGACAACACGGTGGAGTGCGCTGCCGCCATCTTCGGCGTGCTGATCGCGGGTGGCGCGTTCACGTTCATCAACCCGCAGACGAAGGCGGCCAAGCTCGCGTTCATCCTCAACGACAGCGAGGCCAGGTTCCTCGTCACCGAGGCCCACTCGGCGGGCATCGCCGCGGCAGCGGTCGCAGAGGCGCCGAGCGTCGAGCAGACGTTCACGACGCACCGCGAGGGCTCGCCGGAGCACTTCCGGGACCTCCGCGAGGCGATCGGCGGCGTGGCTCCCGAGCCGGCCGCTGCGGGCACGGACCCTTCTGACCTGGCCGCCCTCGTCTACACGTCCGGGACGACCGGGGAGCCGAAGGGAGTCATGCACAGCCATGCCGGGCTCGTGTTTTCGGTCGAGAGCATCCGCGACTACCTGAATCTTCAGGCCGACGACCGGATTCTCAGCGTCCTGCCGATCGCGTTCACCTACGGCCTGAGCCAGCTGCTGCTCTCCGTCCGGGTAGGCGCTACCCTCCTGCTCGAACGCTCGTTCACCTTCCCGGCGAAGACGCTCGCGCGCCTGCGCGAGGAGGAAGCCACAGTCTTCCCGGCCGTCCCGACGGTCTTCGCCACGATTCTCGCCATGTCAGAAAACACCACCTATCCCTCCATGCGCTGCCTGACCAACGCGGCCGCCGGGCTGCCCCCGGCCCTGCACGAGGGGCTCGCTCGCGTCTTCCCGAACGCGTCGCTCTTCCGCATGTACGGCCAGACGGAGTGCATCCGCGTCTGCTACCTGGAGCCGGAACTGATCGAAGCCAAGCCGACCTCGATCGGCAAAGCCATCCCCGGGACGGAGGCCTTCGTGCTCGACGAGGGCGGCCGTCCCGTCGAGCCGGGCGAGACGGGCGTGCTGTACGTGCGCGGCCCGCACATCATGATGGGCTACTGGCGCTCTCCCGAGCTGACCGCGGAGAAGGTGCAGGAAGCCTCCGATCCGGCTGCGCGCACGATGTCGACCTTCGACCACTTCACGATCGACGAGGACGGCGACCTCTACTTCGTCGACCGCAGCGACGACATCATCAAGACGCGCGGCGAGAAGGTGAGCTCCGTCGAGGTGGAGAACGCACTCCACGACATGCCGGGGGTCCGACAGGCGGCTGTGATCGGGGTTCCCGACGAGCTACTGGGAGAGGCGGTTCGCGCGTTCGTCCTCCTCGACGACGGAGCTGCTTTGAGCGAGCTCGAAGTGATCCGCGAGTGCAGGACGAAGCTCGAGAACTTCATGGTTCCGCGTGACGTCGTGTTCGTGACCGAGCTCCCGCACACCGAGTCCGGGAAGGTGCGGAAGAAGAGCCTTTCGAGAGAACCGCTTGCGCCATCGCACGCTTCGAAGCTGAGTCTCCGATGACGTTGCGCCGACGACTGTCGCGCTCGAGTGGAGCGATCATGTCCGAGGGAACCGCTGACCTGACCTTGGGCCCTTCGCCCGAAGTGGCGCAGGAGGACGCACCGAAGATGAGGCGCAACGTCTCGGTGCTGGCGGGGGCTCAGCTGATCACGTGGACGATGACGCTGCTCTGGACGCTCGTCGTGCCGCGCACTCTCGGCCCGACGAACATGGGGACGCTGATGGCTGCGTGGGCGGTCACCGGCATCCTCGGGGTCTTGCTCGGGCTCGGCACGCGGAACTACCTCGTGCGCGAGGCGGTCGTCCGTCCCGACTCCGCATCAGGGCTCATCGGCACGGCTCTCGTCCTGCGTGTGGCCCTGTCGCCGCTCATCCTCGGGGCCGCGTTCGCCTACGGCCAGATCGTCCATTGGGACAGCGACGCGAAGACCGTGCTCTACCTGGCTGCCGCAGCGACGATCTTCGTCCAGATCGCGGAGCCTCTCCAGGCCGGCTTCCAGGCGATCGAGCGGATGGAGTACCTGGCGTACTCGGACATCATCAGCAAGTCCGGGCAGGGCCTCGTGGGCATCGTCGTCGTGCTGTTGGGCTTCCGGACGATCGGCATCACAGCCTGCTGGGCCGCGATGACCGGGCTGGTCGTGCTGCTCAATCTCTACTGGCTTCACGGGCGCCTCCGGATCGACGCGAGGACGAGCGTCAGGCGGATGGCCGCGGTCGCGCGGGCCAGCATCCCGTACTGGGCTTTCGGCCTGTTCTTCATGGTCTATCTCTGGATCGACTTCGTGATGCTCTCGCTGCTCACGACCCGCGAGGTCGTCGGCTGGTACGCCGCCCCCACCAGGCTCTTCCAGACCCTGATGTTTCTACCGGTCGCGGTCGCAACTGCGTGGTTGCCGCACTTCGTTCGCGGGTTCGAAGAGGGGGACGAGCAGTTGCGAGACGCAGCTCGACAACCGGTCGAGCTGGTTCTGCTGCTCAGCCTGCCGATAGCGGCTCTGACCGCCGTTTCGGCCGGTCCGGTCATCCACCTCCTGTACGGACCGGACTATGCGCATTCCGTGCCGGTGCTGGCGATCCTCGGGCTCTGCATCCCGGCGATGTACATGAACATCATGCTCGGCCAGGTTCTGATTGCGATGAAACGCCAGATCGTCTGGACCTGGGTGATGGCGACGACGACGGTCGTCAATCCGTTGCTCAACCTCGCCCTGATCCCCATGACGCAGCACCGGTACGGCAACGGCGCGATCGGGGCGGCGATCAGCCTCCTACTCACCGAGATCGTGGTCGTGACCGCAGGGTTCTGGCTGATCGGGCGGCGGGTCTTCGACGGCGGCTCGGCGCGCCGCGCAGCGCTCGGGTCGGTCGCAGCCGCTGCAGCGGGTGGGGCGGCCTACGCGCTGGGAGGAGTGATCGGCTGGCTCCCGGCACTCATCGTCGGCCTCCTCGTGTTCGCGGGCGTTTCGGCCCTGCTCCGGGTCTTCACGCCCGGGGAGATCGAGCTCATGCGCCAGGGGATACGGAAGGTGACGCGTCGGCTCCCGCGTCTCAAGCGTTTTCGACGCCGCCGCGGACGCGGGCCGGACACCCTAGGCGCGGCCGAACATCCGCTGGACGCGGCGGACGGGCCCGCGAACTCGGCGCCGGAGGCGCTCTGAGCCGCGGAGCGCGGGGCCGGCGACACCGCCCGTAAAGCGAAGCACCGAGACACCGAACGCCTCTGCCCGAAAGCGGCCGGCGCGTAGCGCGTCGATCACGCTCTCGGTCGAGACGGGCTCTGCAACCTCCATGACCAGTGCGAGTGGAAAGAACTGCCGCTGCGTGTGGAAATCCAGCGACGCGAACACGCGCAGGCCGTGCTCCTCGGCGAAACGTCGGCCCTCAGGGTAGGGAGCGATCCCGTCGTAGTGGCGGTTCCAGACCTCGACCGCGTCGAGGAGGGGCGCCCATTCCGGACGAAAGCGCGACACTGCGTTTCGCCGTGTCGGGTGCGCGAAGACGGTGAATGCGTCGTTCGCCTTGGCGTCTCGGAGCAGATCCGTGGTCGGGCGCGCCGCACCGAGGAACGGCACCTCGTTGCCCCAGACCGGGACATGCACGAGGCTCTCGGCGTCCTCGTACTCCATCCCGGGAACGAACAGGAGGCCCTGGACGCTCGCGTCCGCACATGCCTGCCGGTATGCGTCCCAGCGCGCGCCGTCGAAACCGCGATCGTGCTCGGCTGTCAGGACGACGTCGTACTTGCGCTGCCTGAATGCGTCGGCGAGCTCGGCCAGGGGCCACTCTGCGTCGTAGGACCACTCGGAGTGGACGTGCGAAGCGACGCGAATCGTCCTCATGGCCGAGTCCTTGCGGCGCGCCGTGCAAAGAAGCGGACGAAGCTCCACGTGTCGGCGGCCAGGACGTCAGGCTCCGAGGCGCGCCAGTTGTACAGCCGATTGCGGCGCGACGGCCGAGCCATGGCGCGAAGCGTCGGCCACAGCTTCGGCCACTTCGTCAGTGCCTTCGACTGCGGCCCGCGCAGGACGAACGCGACGTGGGCGAGCTCCATGCCCAGGTGGCGCGCGAGGATGTCCGGCGGATCCACGGGTGCGACGGGGACGAAGTCGGGATCGAGCGCTGCCTGCACCGTCCAGGCCGGATATTCGAACCCACGCCGCCGCGCGAGAGCCATGCTTCCCCAAGCGCGGCCGTTCAGCTCCATGAACCAGGGGCGGCCCTCCGCATCCCGCAGGAGCTCGATCATGAAGAGGCCTGACCAGCCGGCTGCTTTCAGAAAGCGCTCGGCGGGGGCGACCAGCTCGGTGTCGACCTCGATCGACTCGCAGGCCGACGATGCGGAGCCCTGCGGGTTGAGCATGCGAACGCGCCTGTGCGCGCTGAGAGCGGTCAGTTCGCCCTGGATCACGATCCCGAACAGGCCTTCGCCCGTTCCCTCGACGAGCGGCTGGACGAGCAGGGGTGGACACCACTCGTCCGGGGCGACCTGCTCGAGCTCCTCGGGGTCTGCGAAGACCTTGCCTGTCGGTCGAGCCAGGCGCCCGTCCACCTCGTAGAGCGCCCTGGCGGGCTTCACGACAGCCGGGTACTCCTCGACACGTACCGCCTCGGGGTCTTCGACGACCGTCGTCTGCGGTACGAGGAGCCCGGCTTCCCGCGCGGCGTCGACCTGGAGCGCTTTGTCGAGCGCGAGCTCCGCCTGCCTGCCCTTGGCACCCGCGATCGTGATCCCGTCCTCCTCGAGCGCGCGCGCGAGCCAGACCGCGCCGTCATCGAGCGGGAGGAACGCGGCCGGTTCGAGCGACCGGACGAGTGAACGGAGGTCCTGGATCGTCTTGGCCACGCCACGCTCCGGCGGAGAGACCGTGTGCAGCTCGATACCGCGCACACGCCGGAGCGCCGGACGTTCGCCTTCACGTGTGAAGGCAGCGACGCGGAACCCGGCGTCGCGGAGCGACCATGCCGACTCGATCGCCGCATACGCCTCCCCGAAGCCCATGAGGACGAGCTTGCGGTCGCGGTTCAGCGCCATCGCTTGGCAGTGGTCTTTGCGGCGAGCACGAGCGAACGGGGAAGGCCGTCGTGGCCGAATCCGCGAACGGTGTCGGGCGTGTCGCTCGCGCGGATCACGTACCGCCCCTGGAGCCACGCATCCGTTCGGGACGGGCGCCGGTCAACGGTGTAGACACGCGAATAGGCGTGGTTCTTCAGGGCTCGCAGCGTGCTCCGATCGTACGCGCCGAACGGGCACGCGGCCTGCCCGACGGGACGTCCGGTCGCTCCCTCGATTGCCTCCCGGGCCTCCACGAGCTCCTCGCGCACGGCCTGCTCGTCCAGCGACCGCCAGGGTCGGTGCCGCATGCCGTGTGACCCGATCGTCATCCCTGCCTCGGCGAGTGCCCGTACGTCTTCCACGCGAAGCGATCCCGGATGTCCGAGCCTCCCTGAGATGACGAAGAAGGACGCGGTCAGTCCACGTTCGACGAGAGCCGGGAGCGCGATCGAGAAGTCGGACGCGTTGCCATCGTCGAACGAGAGCTCGACAGAAGGCAGTTCCTGCGCGACCGAGAGCAGCTCGTCGAAGTGTTCGCGCCCGATCCAGAACTGGTCCTCGTCCGGCTCCAGGTCGCGGCCGGGCGTCCCGATGCCGTGGAAGCAGAAGTTGATCATCGGCCGGCCAGCACCTCGTCGTAGAGAGCCTGGAGCCGCTGGCCCGCGCGATGCCACGAGTACTCCCGCTCGACGAAGCGTCGGCCCGCCTGTCCGAGCGAACGGGCCAGAGTCGCGTCTTCGAAGAGCCGGACGACGCCCGCAGCGAAGTCCGTGGCCGTGTCGGCGATCAGGAGATGCTGTCCGTCCTCCACGCCGATTCCCTCGGAGCCGACGGCGGTCGAGACCATCGGCTTCTCCATCGCCAGCCCCTCGACGACCTTGAACCGCGTACCGCTCCCGGCCAGGATCGGGACGACGACGAGCTCAGCCTGCTCCAGGTAGGGCCGCACGTCCGGCACCTCGCCGGTTGCCTCGACGTTCGGCCGGCGGAACAGGCCGAGCTCGTCGAGGCCGCCGCGCCCCACGATCACGACACGCGTCTCGGGATGGCTCGCCCGCACGATCGGCAGCACTTCGTCGACGAGGAAGAGCGCGGCGTCGAGGTTCGGGCGGTAATCGAGGACGCCGTTGAAGACGAGCGTTCGCGGTTGGACATCGTTCGTCCCGGGGCGGAAGTACTCGGTGTCGACGCCGTTCGGGACGACCGCGGTCGGCGTCCCGCGAGCCGCCTCGTTGACCATCTCCTCCTCGCGAGCCGAGGTCAGGACGCACCCGGCTGCGTGGCGCCAGGCTTGCTGCTCGTACCGGCGAACCCGCGCTTCCTCGACCTTGTAGAACGCCTTCCGCAGCGGTGAGCTCGTTCCCTCGCGCATGCGGGCATAGGTCTCGTAGTCGACGTTGTGCTCGTCGAGGACGAGTGGCGTCCCGTCGGGGAAGCGGAACGGCCACACGAGCGTCGACTCCAGCTGGACGACGTCGAAGGGGTCGCTCGCGAACAACCGGTCGATCGCGTCCTGCATCTCGCGCGAATGGGTCGTGTACGGCTCGAACGGCGTCCGGGAGACGAAGCGAGGCAAGTTGATCCTTGCGGCGAGCCAGGCGCGTCGGGGCCTCTCTCGCCACGATCTCGACCGTGAGGCTCTGCTGTTCGAGCTCCGCCACGTTCTCCCGGTCGGCGCTCGTCCCGTACGTGAGCACCGTCACGTCGTGCCGTTCGGCCAGCTGCCGCGCGAGGTGATACACGCGCATGGCCCACCCCCAGCGCGGCGGATACGGGAACCACGCGCCCACGACGAGGACTCTCAACCGATCCTCACTCATGGCACGAAGACTCGCAGGCACGAGGCGCACCGTCCCCGCCTACTATCCGAGCGTGAGCCCGTTCCTTCGAAACAAAGGAGCTCGACCTCCGCGCGCGGCGATCGTGCGACAGACGCGCTACTACGAGCTCCAGCTCCAACGCGAGGCCGAGGCGCTGCGCGACGCCGGTTTCGAGGTCGAGCTGATCCACATGCGTCAGGACGGATCGCCGCACCGCGAGGTGGTGAACGGCGTCGTCGTCAGCACGCTGCCCGGCTCGATGGGGCGCTCGAGCAAGCTGCGCTACATGTTCGACTACGCGCGCTTCTTCGTCCTCGTCGCAGGGACACTCACGGCTCGTCATCTTCGTCGCCCCTACGCCGTGATCCAGGTGAACACGATGCCGGACTTCCTCGTCTTTGCAACGGCCGTCCCGAAGTTGTTCGGGAGCCGCGTCGTCGCCTACATGCACGAGCCGAGCCCGGAGCTCGCAGAGAGCCTCTTCGGGTCCGGCCGCGTGAGCCGTGCTCTCGCGAGCGTCGAGCAGCTGGTTCTCCGTTTTGCCGACCATTCGATCGCCGTCACGGACCAGCTGAAGGAGCGCTACGTCGAGCGCGGAGCGCGTCCCGAGGGCATCACCGTCGTCCTCAACGGGGCGGACCCGGACTCTCTGCTCGGGAACTGGACGCCGCCGTCCTCCGAAGGCGACAAGGGCACGTTCACGGTCGTCTGTCACGGCTCGATCGAAGATCGCTACGGCCAGGACACGATCGTCGAGGCTGCCCGCATCCTGAAGCCCGAGCTGCCCGACCTGCGTGTGGTCATCGTGGGGCGGGGGAAGGCGACCGACGCCCTCGTGGCGCAGATCGCGGAGACCGAGACGGGAGACGTGGTCTCGTTCGAGGGCTGGGTGAGCGACGAGCGGCTTCGCGAGGTCCTGCACTCCGCGGACGTCGGGATCGTCGCGCAGAAGGCGACGCCGTATTCGCATCTCGTCTCCACGAACAAGATGGTCGATTACTGGATCTTCGGGTTACCGGTCATCGCGAGCCGCCTGCGCGCTGTCTCCGAGCTCTGCGACGAGAGCACGCTCGAGTTCTACGAGCCCGGTGACCCCGAGGACCTCGCGCGTGCGATCCGTCACCTCCACGACGACCCGGCGCGACGCGAGGAGCTCGCACGAAACGGCCGCCAAGCGGAGAAGGAGCTCGGGTGGTCGGTCCAGCGCGAGAAGTACCTCGGGGTGTTCGACGCCGTCATGGGGCGCGGCTAGCGGTAGCCCCAGGGGAGCTGCCGGATGACCTGCGCCGGGTTGCCCTCGACGTAGGTGTTCGGGGGGACGTCCTTGAGCACGACTGCGCCGGCGGCGACGATGGCTCCGCGCCCGACGGTCACGCCGGGGACGAGGATCGCTCCGACGCGCACCCATGCTCCTTGCTCGATCGTCACCGGGAGCGACGTGAAGTCGCCGATCCGCTTCGAGCCCGGGCCGATCTGGTGGCTGCCCGTGTAGATCACGACGCGCGGCGCGATTGCCACGTTCTCGCCGATCGTGACCTTCCCGTCGAGATTGATCGTGATGTCATCGGCGAGGGTCGCGCCTTCACCGATCGAGAGTTTGCTGTAGAAATCCGGCGCGGCGCTCGTCAGGTGCAGGTTGCCCATGATGAACGCCCCCTTGCCGATGTCGAAGCCGGCCCAGCGGTAGATCCGGCCGCGAATGATCCCGCTGGCGACGTTCGGGAGCAGCCTGCTCACGAAGCGCGCAACGTTGTACTTGAAATGGATGCTGCGCTTGACGAGGTTCGCGTAGCGCCGAAGCCGACTGAGGCCCTTGCCTCCTTGCCCGGCCGCGACGACCTCTGGCATCGGGGGCGCCGACTCGGGCCGCGTCCAGGGCGACGCGCTCATGCGGCCACCGTCTTGGCTCGCAGGGCGCGATCGAAGAACTCGCGCACCTGCGCGTCTGTCGACGGTTCGCCGGGGGCGATCGTGTCGCCGTGGTTCGCACCGGGCACGAGGACGAGCTCCTTCGGCTCCTTCGCCGCCTCGTAGTTGAGCTCACTCTCGGTGGGCATGACAACATCGTCGGCAGTTCCGTGGATGAGCATGACCGGCCGCGGGCTGATGCCGTCGATCACCTCGACGGGCCGAAGGGCATCCAGATCGATCCCAGTCCGCAGCTCTGCGATCTTCAACGACAGGGCATTGAAGCGGTCGCGCGGGCGCGTCAGGGTCGCGGCGATGCTCGGTTTCAGCCACCGGCGCGCGTCCGACCAGGCCGAGTCGGCGACGACGGCCCTGATGCGAGGCTCGCGCGCGGCGGCCAGAAGCGTCGTTGCTCCACCCATCGAGAAGCCGAAGGCTCCGAGCTTCTCAGCGTCGACATCGGGGTGAGAAGCGAGGTAGTCGACGACGGAGATCAGATCGTCCTGCTCGCGCGCGCCGAAGGTGACCTCGCCTGAGCTGCGGCCGGAGCCGCGCTGGTCGTAGGTGAACACGGTGTATCCGGCGTCGTGGAGGCGGTCGGCGACGGGAAGCATCTCGTCCTGGTTCCCCCCGTAGCCGTGGAGGAGGACGACCGTCGCCCGCGAGCGCCCACGGAACAGCCGGCCGGAGAGCTTCGCCCCGGTCGAGGCTTCCACGAGCACCTCATCGGCCACGAGCTCAGGGAAGTCGGTCTGTTTCCACAGGTATTCGCTCTGCGCAGGATGGATTGCCCGACCCGAGGCGTCCCATCCCAGCCACAGCAGCGCGCCGGGCACGAGCAGGATCAGAACGAGCGGGAGCAACATCATCAGACCGAGGCGTGTGGGCATTTCCTGGTGACGAATACGGGGAACATCACTCAAACGGTATAGGGGCTTCGGCGAATGCGACACACCGGTTTCCAGAACCCTCCGAACGTCTAGCCCGGTCGAAAACGGCGCTCCGGCCACCAGCGCCGCTTGCAGCCCGCAATTGGCCACCTGGCTAGGCCGAGAAAGCCCAAAACCCTCTTTGCAAGTGGGGAAAGAGGTGCCCTTTCTCTGACCGTTCGGCCAGTAGGCCCCGCGCAACGAACCTGAAATCCTCTGTTCAGGAGCGAAACGATCAACTACTGGCGTAATCGGCTGAGTACCGAGCCCTCCGGGCGCGTCGCGGGGGGCTTTCGCATGCGCTCGCGCAGGTCCACGTTCGGCGGGCGCCGGCTTCGCCGCGTGAGACGGGTCCTCCTTCTCCTCGCTCTCCCCGTCGTCGTGGCCCTCGCTCTGGCGCCCGGCGCCGCGGCGACTGGGCCGCCCGGCTCGTACACGACGCAGGTCTTCGCGGACGGCTTCGAATCCGGCTCGCTCCTCGCCTGGGACGGCCTGCTCGGGAACGGCTCGGCGACGGTCCTTCCGACCGCCGCTCACACCGGTGGCTTCGGGCTCGAGCTCTCCAACGGCCCGCAGCAGTTCCAGGTCGCCGTCAAGGCGCTGCCCGCGCCACTAGCCGACAGCTCGACGAGCTTCTGGGTCCGGTTCGCCGCCGGCACCGGCTTCCAGATGGTTGCCCAGGCACGCGACTCAGCGAGTTCGGCGCACATGTGGGACCTGGCGTACGACGGCGGCCAGCACACGTTCTTCTTCTATCCGTACCGCGCGACCGGAAGCACCGAGATTGCGACCGGCGCCGGGACCGCGCCCGCCAACACCTGGATCCATGTCGAGATCCAGTACACGGCCACCGCCACCGGCGGCGCCCAGATCTATCTCAACGACCAGACGCAGGCGGGCTGGGCGGTCGCCGGCGACTACACCCGCTCCTCCAACCTCGCCCGGATCCAGCTCTGGAACGACGGCCCCAACACGACCGACTTCGACGACGTCTACGTGGGCACCCCCGCCCAGGCCGCGAGCGTGCCTGGTGCGCCGACCGGAGTGGCCGGGATCGCGGGTGACAGCTCCGCCGCGCTCAGCTGGACGGCTCCGAGCTCGAACGGCGGCAGCCCGATCACCGGCTACCGCGTCACCCCGTACATCGGTGCGAACGCCCAGACGCCGATCCTGACCGGCAGCACCTCGACGATGTACACGGTCACCGGGCTCACGAACGGGACGACATACACGTTCAGGGTTGCGGCGATCAATGCCGTGGGCACGGGCGCCGACTCGGCCCCGTCGGCTGCGGTCACGCCTGTACCGGGCTACACGAGTGTCGTCTTCTCCGACGGCTTCGAGTCCGGTGACACGAGCGCGTGGAGTGGCCTCCTCGGCAACGGGTCGGCGACGGTGCTCGCATCCGCCGCACACGCTGGGTCGTTCGGCCTGGAGCTCTCCAATGCGGCGCAGCAGTTCCAGGCGCTGGCGAAGGGGCTCGTCGTTCCCGTCACCGACAGCTCGACCAGCTTCTGGGTGAAGATCGCGGCCGGCACGGGCTCGCAGACCATCGCTCAGGCCCGCGACGACGCGAGCGCCGCCCACATGTGGGACCTGATGTACGACGGGACGCAGCACGCGCTCACCCTCTACGCGTACACGGCGACCGGCAGCAACCAGCTCTCGACAACCGTGAACAGCGTGCCCGCGAACACCTGGGTGCAGGTGGAGGTCCAGTACACGGCCACCGCAACGGGCGGCGTGCGGCTCTACATCAACGGGCAGACGCAGCCGAGCTGGACGGTGAGCGGGGACTACACGCGCACAACCAACCTTCAGCGCCTCCAGCTCTGGAACGACGGGCCGCTGACGACCGACTTCGACCAGGTCGTCGTCGCCGGTCGCGCGGGCACCCCCGGTGTGCCGGGCGCGCCGACGAACGTCACCGGCACCGCCGGCAACGCCTCCGTCAATCTCAGCTGGACGGCTCCCGGCTCGAACGGCGGCAGCCCGATCACCGGCTACCGGATCACGCCGTACATCGGAGCGAACGCGCAAACGCCTGTGCTGACGGGCTCGGCGGGGACGACCTTCACCGTCACCGGCCTCACGAACGGGACCGCGTACACGTTCCGGGTGGCCGCGATCAACGTCAACGGGACAGGCCCCGACTCGGCTCCGTCGCCGCCGATCACGCCTGTCGCCACCGTGACCGTCCCGGGCGTTCCCACGGGGCTGTCCGGCATCCCTGGCGACCGCTCCGTCGCGTTGAGCTGGACCGCGCCGGCGTCGGACGGCGGCAGTCCGATCACGAGCTACCGGATCACGCCGTTCGTCGGCGCGAACGCGCAGACGCCGATCAACACCGGAACTGCTGCGACGAGCTTCACGGTCAACGGCCTCACGAACGGGACTGCGTACACCTTCACCGTCGCGGCGACGAACGCCGTCGGGACCGGTTCGCCTTCGGCGGCGACGCCGCCCCTGACGCCGGCGATCGGCTACACGGAACTGCTCTTCGCAGACGGATTCGAGTCCGGCGATCTCCTTTCGTGGAACGGCACGCCCGGGAACGGAACGACTTCCGTTCTGGGCGCCGCAGCCCGCGTGGGCAACTACGGACTGCGCATGGTGAATGCGTCCGGCCAGTACTCGTTCGCAGTCAAGGCGCTGCCGTCCGCGGTCGCCGACAGCTCCTCGATCTTCTGGGTGAAGCTCGGCTCCGGCTCCGGACTGCAGATGCTCGCTCAGGCGCGTGACAGCTCGTCGAGCGCGAATATGTGGCAGCTGTACTACGACTGGGGCCGCGGCGGATTCGTCTTCTACCCGTTCACGAACACGGGCAGCACCGAGATCTTCACGGGCGTCGGAACCGGCGCGGTCGGATCGTGGATGAAGATCGAGGTGCAGTACAACGCATCGACGAACGGTGGCTCCCGGCTCTACCTGAACGGGCTGACGCAGCCGACGTGGGGCGCGACCGGGAACTACACGCGGACGGCGAACCTTGCAGTGCTCCAGCTCTGGAACGACGCGGTCGGGACGACCGACTTCGATGACGCGCGGATCTCCACCAAGCCCTCGCCCTCGGCGACGCTCCCGGGCGCGCCGACCGGTGTCACGGGCTCGCCCCGCGACCATGGCGCGGCACTGAGCTGGACCGCTCCAACCTCCAACGGCGGGAGCGCGATCAGCGCATACCGGATCACGCCGTACATCGGCTCGAACGCGCAAACCCCGACGATCACCGACTACCCGGTGACCAGCTACACGGTCATGGGCCTGAACAACGGGACCGCGTACACGTTCAGAGTCGCGGCGATCAACGGCGTCGGGACGGGATCGGACTCCTCGGCCTCAGCGGCGATCACACCGGCCGCAGCGGTTGTTCCGGGCGCACCGACCGGCGTGACCGCCGTCGCTGGGGACAGCATGGCGAGCGTAGGCTGGACGCCTCCCGCCTCCGATGGCGGCGCTCCGATCACCAGCTACCGCATCACCCCATTCATCGGGTCGACGGGGCAGACTCCGATCACGGTCACCGGCGGGGGGACTACGAGCTACGACGTGACCGGCCTGACGAACGGCACCGCGTACACGTTCCGGGTCGCCGCGACCAACTCGGTCGGTACCGGCGCAAACTCGTCTGCCTCGGCTGCGGTGACCCCGAAGCCGGCTCTGGCCCAGTACACGAGCATGGTCTTCTCCGACGGCTTCGAGTCGGGCAACCTCTCGAAGTGGGCGGGTGGGAGCGGCGGAACCGGCACGTCGTCGGTGCAGACCGTGGCCGCGCACGTGGGCACGTACGGAGCTCGCATCGCGACGCTCGAGACGCAGTACGCCTACTTCTCGACTGCGCTCGTCTCGCCACTCACCGACAGCTTGACCACCTTCTGGATCAGGGTCGGCAGCGGCTCGCGGGTCGCGACCGTCGCCCAGGCGCGCGACAACTCGTCCGGCCTCGTCATGTGGTCACTCGACTACGACGGCACGCGCCACGGGTTCCTCTTCTATCCGTACAAGAACTCGGGCAGCACGGAGATCTTCACCGGCAACAACTCCGCCGCTCAGGGCGTCTGGATCAAGGTCCAGATCGAGTACAAGGCGGACCAGGTCGGCGGCGGCGCGCAGCTCTACGTCAACGGTACGACGCAGAATCGCTGGGGCGTCAGCGGCAACTACAGCCGGACCGCGAACCTCCAGCGAATCCAACTCTGGAACGAAGGCCTGACGAACAACGACTACGACGATGTCACCGTGCAGACGGTCCCGCCACCCGGGGTCAGCCCGCCGGGTGCTCCGACAGGCGTGACCGGGAGCCCGCTGGACCGCGCGGTGTCGCTCACGTGGACTGCGCCGACCTCTGACGGAGGAAGCCCGATCACCGGGTACCAGATCACGCCGTACGCCGGCTCGAACGCGCAGCTGCCCATTCTGACCGGCTCCCCCGCGACGACCTTCACGGTCGGAGGGCTCACGAACGGTGTCGGCTACACGTTCCGGGTCGCCGCCATCAACGCAGCCGGAACGGGGACCGATTCCACCCCGTCGCCGGTGATCACGCCGCAGCCTGCCCCGCCACCGGGACCGCCGACGAACGTCGTCGCGACGGCCGGCAACGCGTCGGCGACATTGACCTGGTCTCCGCCGACATCCGACGGCGGAAGCGCGCTCATCGGTTACCGGATCACGCCGTACATCGGCGCGAACGCGCAGACGCCGATCAACACAGGATCGACCGCGACGACCTACACGGTGCCCGGATTGATCAACGGCACGACTTACACCTTCACGGTGCTCGCCATCAACGGCTCCGGTGCGGGGCCCGAATCGGCGCCGTCCAATCCTGTGACCCCGGCGCCCCCGACGGTGCCCGGTGCTCCCACGGGCGTCACCGGCGCTCCACGCGACCGGGCCGTCGCACTCACCTGGACTGCTCCGTCCTCTGACGGTGGGAGCACGATCACGAGCTACCGGATCACCCCGTTCATCGGCGCGAATGCGCAGACGCCGGTCAACACCGGCTCGCCGGCGACCGGATTCACCGTGACGGGTCTGACGAACGGCACGGCGTACACGTTCACCGTGGCCGCGACCAACGGCGTCGGCACAGGCCCTGCATCCGCGCCTTCGGCTGCAGTGACACCGGCGGTCCCGCCCGCGAACCCGATCGTGCTCGAGAACCAGAATCCGGGGACGACGAGCTGGCAGCTGACGGTCGATCACAAGGCCCTCAACCAGGAGATCGAGGGCTACGCGTCCAAGACGAGCGTCAACAAGGGCAGCACGATCGACTTCAAGGTGTCCTTGTCGAGCAACGCGCAGTACACGATGGACATCTACCGGCTCGGTTGGTATCCGACCGGGACGAACCCGGACGGGTCATCGTGCGCGCCGTCGTGCGGCGGCCGACTGATGCTCCACGTGGGCCCGCTGAGCGGCTCGCACCAGGCGACGTGTCCGCAGAACGCGACTCAGAACGATCCGGACTTCGGCCTGACCGAGTGCAACTGGACGACCAGCTACACGCTCACGGTTCCCACCTCTTGGACGACCGGCGCCTACATCGTGAAGCTGAAGCGGGCGGACGGACAGCAGCTCGAGAACTACATGACCTTCGCCGTGCGCGATGACTCCAGCACCTCGGCGGTCCTCTACTCGCTCGACGTCACCACGTGGCAGGCCTACAACTACTGGGGCGGGAACACCACACACCAGGGCTACAGCCTCTACGGCCGTTTCAACGACATCACGGGCGACAGCACTGGCTCGCGCGCCTTCACGGTGTCGTTCGACCGGCCCTACGCCGACGGCAGCGTGGACGACGGCGCCGGGAAGCTGCTCGACTGGGACTTTCCGATGATCCGGTACATGGAGTCCCAGGGGTACGACATGTCGTACACCACGTCGGTCGACCTCGAGTCCAACCCGAGCCTGCTCTCGAACCATCGCGTGTTCGTGAACGTCGGCCACGACGAGTACTACTCGGACAACATGCGCGCGAACGTCCAGAACGCGATCACCAACGGCGTGGACATGGCGTTCTTCAGCGCGAACAACTTCTACTACCGGATCACCTGGGCCGCGAACGGAGCAGGAACCGCGTACCGCCGAATCCACTGCGACAAGAACGCCCTGGCCGGCTCGAGCACGTTCGAATGGAAACTTCTGTCGCCCCAGCGTCCCGAGAACGAGGTCGGCGGCGTGATGCTCCAGGGCGTCGCCAACGACCGGCCGTTCCTCGTCTCCGATGCGACCAACTGGATCTACGCCGGCACCGGTCTGCACACGTATTCCGGAAACGGTCAGAACAACGTGATCACGAGCGGGGCCAACCAGAACGCGCTTCCGGGCATCGTCGGCTACGAGTTCGATGCGCGGGCGTCGACGACGCCGGGGCTCTCGGCCTACGTCGCATTCGAGCCGGCCGGGCTCGCGACCGTGGGCCATTCCTTCGTGCCGGCGAGCGACGGAAACGCGTCCAACACGTGGAGCGACGCGACGCTCTACACCCGGCCCGGTGGCGGAACCGTCTTCGCGGCAGGAACGATTCAGTGGTCATGGGGTGTCGACACCGGCTACAACGACGGCTACTGCGGATGCTCGCCGGGGACGTACCAGAACACGGCGACGCAGCGGATCACGTCGAACATCATCAACCGGTTCATCGGCCCGTAGGGCTCCGGTCTCCGGCGCCGTAGCGCGCTACTCTTGCTCACCCCGGGCGCGTAGCTCAGCGGGAGAGCGCCCGCTTCACACGCGGGAGGTCGCTGGTTCGATCCCAGCCGCGCCCATTTTTCGCCCTGTGGGCGAAAAATGGCGAAGCCCACGGCCGGAAAGGCCCTGGGCGAGCCCGCTCCGAGCGGTGTCGGGCTCTGTAGGTGGGGGCGGCCGAGCAGCGCGACGGTTCTCGTTCCGCCAGGCTCGAATTGGGCAAAGCCCACGGCCGAAAGGGCCCCTGGGCGAGCCCGCTCTGAGTCGTGGCCCAGGCTCAGTAGCGGACCCGCCTGGAGGGAGCCCCCGGCTACGGAACCTCGAGCTCGAACAGGTCGCCGATGGTCTCGCGGCGCCTGATCAGCCGTGCCTCGCCGTCGGTGACCAGCACCGCCGCCGGCCTCGGGACGACGTTGTAGTTCGACGCCATCGAGAGCGCGTACGCGCCCGTCGCGGGCACCGCGAGCAGGTCGCCGCGCCGCGGGGCCGGGAGCGGCAGGTCGTGGATCATCACGTCTCCGGACTCGCAGTGCTTGCCGCACACAACGTACGTCCCGTCGGCCGGCTCGTCGGCTCTGTTGGCCAGCAGCCCGGTATAGGACGCGCCGTAGAGCTGGGGGCGCGGATTGTCCGACATGCCGCCGTCCACGGCCACGAACGTCGTCCCGTCGCCCGCCTGCTTGACGACGCCGACCCTGTAGAGCGTCAGCCCCGCGGGGCCGACGAGCGACCTGCCCGGCTCGAGGACGAGCTGGGGGAGGGGCAGCTCCCGCTCGGCCCAGGCGGCCTCGAGGCACTCGAGCAACGAGCCCACGAAGTCCCCGATCGACGGCGGCCGCCGGCCCTCGACGTACTGGATCCCGAGCCCGCCTCCGAGGTCGACGACGCCCGGCGTCCACCCGAGCTCGTTGCGGCAGCGCGCCGCGAAGCCGCCGACCCATTCGACCGTCGTCACGGCCGCGCCCGTGTCCAGGAGCTGCGAGCCGATGTGCACGTGAACGCCCGCAACCTCGAGACCGGCCTCTCGGGCGCGCGCGAGCGCCTGCAGCGCCTGCTCGGGCGGCAGGCCGAACTTCGACCCCTCGTGTGCGGTCCGGATCGACGGGTGCGTGTTTGCCTCGACGCCCGGCGTGACCCGTACCAGGATCCGCGGCACGCCCGCTTCTGCCGCCCGCTCCACTTCGTCGAGCGCGTCGACGACCACGAGGCCCGCGCCGGCACGCGCGGCGGCCTCCAGCTCTTCGTCGCTCTTGTTGTTCCCGTGCACGACGAGCCGCTCCCCGGGCAGACCGGCAAAGAGCGCCAGCTCGAGCTCGCCCAGGGTCGAGACGTCTGCGCCCAGCCCCTCGGCGGCGAGCAGCCTGAGAACGGCCGCGTTCGGGAACGCCTTCACCCCGTAGACGACGAGCGCGTTCGGGGCAGCGGCTCGGTACGCGCGGGCGGCGCCTACGATCGTGCTCTCCTCGTAGACGAGGAGCGGCGTCCCGTGCTCGGCAGCGAGCGCGGAGAGCCGGAGACCGCCGACCGTCAGCTCGCCGTCCACGATCGCGGCCGTCTCGGGGAAGAGCTCGAGCATCGCGGGCATCTTGCCTACGACCTGCGACCCGTCTCGCGCGATGTCTAGCGGGCGATCGCCGACGCCTGGGCGTCGGCGGTCGAGTCCTCGTGCAGCAGGTTCATCATCTCGGCGCGCCGGCTGGCCTGCGTGCGGTTCGAGACCTTGAGCTTCCGGAAGACGTTCGAGAGGTGGAACTTGACCGTCTGCTCCGTGACGAGGAGCGTCCGCCCGACCTCGGCGTTCGACAGCCCCTTCGCGACCAGGCGCACGATCTCGGTCTCGCGCTCGGTCAACTCGCTTCCGGGCTCCAGAGAATCCTTCTGCGTCGGCTGTGGGAGCCGGGCGGGGGCGAAGTGGATCGATGGGTTCGTCGCCTGCCTGATCGCGACCGCGATGTCGTCCGGGGACGCGTTCGGTGCGATGAAGGCGCTGACGCCGGCGTCGAAGGCATCCGCGAGGAGCGTGCGGTCGGCGCTGGACGAGAACGCGATCACCTTCAGGCGCGGGTGCTTCGTGACCGCGCTTCGCACGAGCTCGAAGATGTTCTCCTGCTCGCCCTCGGTCTCGACGCCTGCGATCAGCAGGTCGGGCTCGTGCGTGTCGACGAGGGTGGCCGCCTCGGCCGTGTCGGTCGCCCAGGCGGCAATCGTCAAGCGCTCGCGCAGAATCGGCTCGAGCACCTCGAGGATCAGCGGGTACCTGTTGAACAACACAGCCACCGGCAGCCGCCGCATCGCAGCCGGGTCAGTAGCCATATCGCTCAACGAAGGGTGTTTGACCAGTCCAGCAAAGTAGAGCTTTCTGTTGAAAACAGGAGATTTGCCTGTGTACTGCTTCTAGCACAATGGCTAGGTGCTGTAAACACCCCAACCGTCAGGGATGACGCTGCTCGAGACCTGTGGACGACGCTGTGGAGAAGCCTGGGATGGCGTGTGGAAAGCGCTCCGCGCCACCCCAGCTGACCGTCAGGCAGCCTACACGCGAATGTCGACGCGGGCGCCGTCGTGTTCCAGCGACGCGTCGACCGCCTCGATCGTCCGGACGACGTCGAGCCCGAGCTGGGCGCTCGAGCGCGGTGTGCCGCCGTCGCGGATCGAGGTGGCGAAGTCCTGGAGCTCCAGGAACAGGGGCTCGAGGGGCGCGATGTGCGGGGACACGATGTCGCCCGTCCGGTACGTCAGGCGGTACTCGCCGAACGACTCCGGGTTCCGGAGGTTGACTCCGCTGTCGAAGACGCGCACAGGCTCGTTGCTCGTGTCGTCGTAGACGACCATCTTCTGCGAGCCGACGACAGTCGTCCGGCGCAGCTTGCTCGGCGCCAGCCACGAGATCTCGACGTTGGCGATCGTCCCCGATGGGAACTGCAGGTTGATGAACGCCACGTCCGGGCTGTCGGGCATGACGCAGCCGCGCGCCATCGCGGTCACGTTCGTCGGAGCCTCCTCGAGCCAGTAACGAAGGATCGAGAAGTCGTGCGGGCCGAGGTCCCACGCGACGCTGACGTCCGTCTGGTGGAGGCCGAGGTTGACCCGGCTCGTCGAGACGAAGTAGATCTCGCCCAGCTCGCCGCTCGTGATCAGGTTGCGCACCGCATCGACGGGCGGGCTGTAGAGGAACGTGTGACCGGGCATGAGCACGAGCCCGCGCTCGTCGGCGGCCGTGATCAGATCCTGGGCCTCCTCCGACGATGCGGCGAGTGGCTTCTCGACGAACAGGTGCTTGCCGGCCTCGAGCGCTTGCAGGCCGAGCTTGAAGTGCGTCGAGACCGGCGTCGCCAGGAGCACGGCGTCGATCGACGGGTCGCTGAGGACGTCGTCGAAGTTCGTCGTGCCCGGGACGGCCGGGTAGCGGAGGGCGACCGTGTCGAGCGCCTTCTCGTTGGCGTCGCAGACGCATGCGAGCTCGGCCTCGGGGAGCTCGTGCAGGTTGCGCACGAGGTTCGGGCCCCAGTAGCCGAGCCCGACGACCGCGATCCGCGGGATGTCTGGGCGGCGGATCCGGAGGTCGTCCGTGAGCGTCAGGTGGCCGAGGCCGTGCCCGTTGCCGGTGCCGTTGCCGTTGCCGTTGCTTGCCGTTGTGACCGTTCGTGTTGTGACCGTTGCCGTTCGAGCTCACGCGGTTGCCTTTCGACTGAGGATTTGCAGTGGAGTGCGGACGAGGAGCCGCAGATCGAGGCCGAGCGACCAGCCGCGCGCGTACGCGACGTCCATGTCGAGTGCCTCTCGGAACGTCGAGTGCGCGCGGGCGGTGACCTGCCAGAGGCCGGTGATGCCCGCCGGCACCAGGAATCGATCGAAGTGGTGGGGGAGGAAGTGTTCGGTCTCGTACTCGATGCACGGGCGCGGGCCGACGAGGGACATGTCGCCGCGGAGCACGTTGATCAGCTGTGGGAGCTCGTCGAGGCTCGTCTTGCGCAGCCAGTGGCCGCTGCGCGTAATCGCGTCGCCCCGGTCGAGCTTGTAGATCCCGTTCACGGACTGCGCCACGCGCGGATCCATCGTCTCCTCGATGTACTTCTTGTGCACCGAGGTGTCGACGTCGACCTTCATCGTCCGGAACTTCAGCGCGGTGAAATCGCTCTGATTCTTCCCGAGCCGCGTCTGGCGGAAGAAGATGGGGCCTGGCGAGTCGCGCTTGACCCGCCAGGCGATGAACACGAACAGCGGTGCCGTGAGGGCGAGGCCGACCAGGGCCCCGATCACGTCGACCGCTCGTTTGACCATCGCCGACGACCGCGTCATCCGCGGCGGAGGGAGGGCGATGACCGGAACGCCTTCGAGGGTGTCGACCTTCACGCTCTTGCTGACGAGCTCGTAGAGGCGCGGGACGATGTCGACCTGGACGTCGAGCTCGTTCAGTGACCTGAGGATCTCGAGCGTCTGCTCCGAGGAGTCGGTCGTGAACGCGATCAGGACGCGCTCCACGTCGAAGAGGCGCACCATCTCCACGAGGTGGTCGGTGCCGCCGAGCAGCGCGACGTGGTCGAGGCCGTCCTGCCTCGCCCGCGGCTGGTTGTCGATGAACCCGACGAGGTTCATGCCGTACTCCGGGTGGCGCAGAAGCTTCCGCGCGATGCCCTGGCCCACGTCGCCCGCGCCGACGATGACGGTGTTCTGGACGTACGCGAGGCTGCGCCGGCACATGTGGCGGGCGACCGAGCGGCTCGTGGTGATGAGAACGATCGCGAGCGCCCACAGCGCCATCGTCTTCGACAGGTTGGGGTGCGCGACGCCGAGGAGCCAGTCGGTGACGAAGAGGAGCCAGGTGCCGACCGTGACCAGGTGGAAGACGCGCGTGAAGTCGTCCGAGGTCGGATGGTGGGTCCGCTCCTCGTCGCGGTCGTAGAGCCCGTAGATCCGGGCGATCAGGATCCAGCCGGGGATCGTGGCGAGCAGGAGGGCGTACTCGATGCCGGCGCCGAAGTGATGGTTCGCCGCCGAGCCGGCGCCGAATGCGAGCTCGACGATCGCGAAGGTGGCGGCGAGCGCGACGATGTCCGCGAGCAGGAGCATCCGGCGCATGAGCCAGCCCCTGCGGCGCGAGCGCGAGGAGGCACGCCGCTGCTCGAGGATCTCGAGCGTCCGCTGGTTCGCGAACACGGTCCTCGGCGCGGTGCCGACGGACGGCAGCGCGTACGAGCTTTCCAAGCTCATCTCCGCCATGCTTCTCCCATTCCCTCCGCAGTTGCTCTCGCCGAGGCTCCCTCACCTCGACGTCTCCATTGAGGGTATGGCGGCCGGGCCTGTTTTTTAAGACCAGAGTCCAATACCCGACAGCAGGTGGGGTGGCTGGTCCTTCGGGCGGGTCTGGCGCACCAGAGGCTCGGAGCCATGCGGCTCAGCGACCTACCCGATCGGGTAGGTCGGCACCAATGCCAGGGGGCGACCTGGCGATCGTGAGACGCGGTCCGACCACAAAACGTGGCTCGGGCGGGGTAGCCCGTTGCAGGGATCAACCAACCGCACCCCACCGCCGATCCCTCAGTTCGAAGTACGAGGGACTTTCGTGCCCAAACGCCGCCACCCCGCCGCCCCCGCTGTCCTGCTCCTGCTCGCCGCCGCTTTGCTGGCCGCAGGTAGCTCAGCCGCGCGCCTCGACAAGAAGAAGCCGCCGCGGAACGTCGTCGCACCGAAAGTGCTCGGGCATGCGGTCGTGGGGAAGACGATCGCCCTGACGCGCGGCCGTTGGTCGGGATCACCCGGGAGCTACCGGTACGAATGGCAGCGCTGCGACAGACACGGCCGCTCGTGCGTGACGCTTCCTCACCAGCGCGCCACGGCGTATCGCGTCGCGACTGCAGACACGGGGTCTCGCCTCCGAGGCGTCGTCCTGGCGAGAAGCAGGCAGGGCGTTGGCGCGGCTTACACGAGGGCGACGAAGCCTGTGAAGCCCGGACACGGGCGCGGCCGAGGCGGACCGCCTCCGCCGGCGCCACCGGCTCCGCCACCACCGGCGCCACCACCGCCACCGCCGCCGCCGCCGCCGCCGCCGCCACCGCCACCGCCGCCACCGCCACCGCCACCGCCACCGCCGCCGCCGCCGCCGCCGCCGCCGCCGCCGCCACCGCCACCGCCTCCGCCACCGCCGCCGCCACCGCCTCCGCCACCGCCGCCGCCACCGCCGCCGCCACCGCCTCCGCCACCGCCGCCACCGCCGCCGCCGCCGCCACCGCCGCCTCCGCCTCCTCCGCCTCCTCCGCCTCCACCTCCGCCTCCACCGCCTCCGCCGCCGCCGCCACCTCCGCCACCGCCTCCGCCGCCGCCACCGCCGCCGCCACCTCCGCCGCCGCCGCCACCTCCGCCACCTCCGCCACCTGGTCGTGTCGTCATGACCGAGGACCTCGGCTGGGCTCCCGTCCCCAGCGTGAGCCTGCCGTGGACCGACATCAACCAACTGATCCTGTTCAACCTGGCGACCGAGAACGGGCCGGGCCTCGACACGGGGAACCTCTGGAACGTCAACGTCCCGACCTGGGTTGCGAACGTGCACGCGCACACCGGGATCAGGGCGATCATCGCCATCGGCGGCGCCGGCAATAACAACTGGCCGACCGCGTGCAACGACACGAACCGCGCGCAGTTCGTCCAGAACCTCGTCAGCTTCGCGACCTCGAACCATTTCGACGGGATCGACCTCGACATCGAGGACACGTACTTCTTCAGCCACGGACCCCCGAATCAGGCGATGACCACCTGCGTCAACGCGATCGCGAACGCCGGACATGCGGCCGGCCTGTACGTGTCCGCTGATGTGATCACGAACTGGGGCGGCGGCTGGTGGGCGCCGAGCGCCGCGAACATCGACCAGTTCAACCTGATGACCTTCGGAGACAACCTGGCGACCATGCAGCAGGACGTGCAGGCCACGATCCAGCAGGGGCTCCCGGCGCCCAAGTTCGTCGTCGGGGTCGACGTCAGCGAACACCCACAGCCGCCCGGTGGCTGCGCTCAGTTCTCGGACTACGCGGCGCAGGCCGGTCTGATGGGGGCGTTCGTCTGGGAGGCCCACGCCGACTACCAGCGCGGGAACATCTGCGCGAACCAGATTGCGGGGTCGCCTCCGCCGCCGCCTCCGCCACCGCCGCCTCCGCCTCCGCCACCGCCTCCGCCACCGCCTCCTCCGCCACCACCGCCGCCTCCGCCTCCACCGCCGCCGCCGCCACCGCCTCCGCCACCACCGCCTCCGCCTCCGCCGCCACCGCCTCCGCCGCCCCCGCCACCACCTCCGCCTCCGCCTCCTCCGCCGAGCGGGGCCTGCACGTGTCCGGGAATCAGCTGCTAAACGGGTCGAGCCAGGTGGTGCAGTTGCATGGGGTGAATTATTCGGGGACGGAGTTCGCGTGTATTCAGGGGTGGGGCATCTTCGACGGGCCGAGTGACAACGCGATGGTGTCGGCGTTGGCGGGGTGGCATGTGAATGTGGTGCATGTGGGGTTGAACGAGGATTGTGTGTTGGGGATCAATGGTGTTGCGGCGCAGTACGGGGGCGCGAATTACCTGAATGCGATCAAGGGTTTTGTGGGTCGGTTGCATGCGCAGGGGTTGTATGCGGAGGTCAGTTTGATGTGGGCGGCGCCGGGGTCGCAGCAGGCGTTGGATCATCCGCCGATCCTGGATCAGGATCATGCGCCGGCTGCGTGGACGGCGATCGCGAATGCGTTCAAGGATGATCCGAACACGTTCTTCGGGTTGCAGTCGGAGCCGCATGACATCAGTTGGGCGTGTTGGAAGAACGGCGGCTCGTCGTGCAGCGTCGGCTATGCGGCGCTGGGGATGCAGGGCGCGCTGAACGCGATCCGGGCCACCGGCGCCGCGAACGTGGTCACGGCGTCGGGGATCGACTGGGCGAACAACTTGCAGCAGTGGCTGGTGAACAGGCCGGCGGATCCGTTGAACCAGTTGATGGCCGAGCAGCACGTGTACGGCGGCAACACCTGCTACACACCGACCTGCCTGACCCAGTACACGGCTCCGGTGGCTGCGCAGGTGCCGGTCGTGTTCGGCGAGTTCGGCGAGAGCTATGACGCCTCCAGCTGCGCGACGACGAACACGGCTGCGATGGTCAACTGGGCCGACGCGCACGGCGTCAACTACGAGGCCTGGACGTGGGACACCTGGGGCAACTGCCTGTCCCTGATCTCCGACTTCAACGGCACCCCCAACGGCGCCTACGGAACCTGGATCCGCAACCACTACCAGGCACTCCCTCCGCCGTAACTGGCAGACTCCCCGCCGACTCCGTGAGGCGACCCCGACACCTCCGCGGCACGACCTTCATTCTCGGCCTCCTCTGTTGCGCGATTCTCGCGGGCAGCTCGCTTGCGAGCCCGCAGCGTGCGCCGCACATCCGCGCGATGCCGAAGGTCAGTGGGCAGGCCGTTCAGGGAGCGATGCTCTCGGCGGCGCACGGTCGCTGGTCGAACCGGCCGTCGTCGTTCCGTTACGTCTGGCAATCGTGCGCCGCGGGTGGTAGCGCATGCCGCCGCGTTCCGGGCAGGCACGGCGCGAAGTACCACCTCGGCGCTCGTGACGTCGGTCACCGAATCCGTGTCGTCGTCACGGCCGCGAACAGGTTCGGGCGCGCTTCGGCGCACTCGCGGCCGACGCCGATGGTGACATCGGCTCTCGGGACTGATCCGCCGCCTCCTCCGCCACCACCGCCGCCGCCGCCTCCGCCTCCGCCGCCGCCTCCGCCTCCGCCGCCGCCGCCTCCGCCGCCTCCATCCGCCTCCGCCGCCTCCGCCGCCTCCGCCTCCGCCTCCGCCGCCGCCGCCTCCGCCTCCGCCGCCTCCGCCGCCTCCGCCGCCTCCGCCACCTCCTCCGCCGCCGCCGCCTCCGCCTCCGCCGCCTCCACCACCACCTCCTCCACCTCCACCTCCACCTCCACCTCCACCCAATGGCCTGCACGTCTCCGGCAACCAGCTCCTCGACGGCGCCAACCAGCCCGTCCACCTACACGGCGTCAACCGCTCGGGCACCGAGTACGCGTGCATCCAGGGCTGGGGGATCTTCGACGGGCCGAGCGACGACGCTTCGATCGCGGCGATCGCGTCCTGGCACGCGAACGTCGTCCACATCGGCCTGAACGAGGACTGCGTGCTCGGGATCAACGGCGTTCTGCCCGAGTACGCGGGCGCGAACTACATGAACGCGCTCGTCGCCTTCGTCAACCGCCTACACGCCCACAACCTGTACGCCGAGGTCAGCCTGATGTGGGCCGCGCCGGGCTCGCAGCAGGCGCTCGACCATCCGCCGATCCTCGACCAGGACCACTCACCGGCTGCCTGGACAGCGATCGCGAACACCTTCAAGGACGACCCAAACACCTTCTTCGGCCTTCAGTCCGAACCGCACAACATCAGCTGGGCGTGCTGGAAGAACGGCGGCGCGTCGTGCTCGGTCGGCTACGACGCGCTCGGCATGCAGGGTGCCCTGGATGCGATCCGGGCCACCAATGCGACCAACGTCGTCACCGCCTCCGGGATCGATTGGGCGAACAACCTGCAGCAGTGGCTCGCGAACAAGCCGGCGGATCCGCTGAACCAGCTGATGGCCGAGCAGCACGTCTACGGCGGTAACACCTGCTACACGCCCACCTGCCTGACCCAGTACACGGCTCCGGTGGCTGCGCAGGTGCCGGTCGTCTTCGGTGAGTTCGGCGAGACCTACAACGACGCGAGCTGCGGCTCGACGAACACCGCCGCGATGATCGACTGGGCCGACGCGCACGGGGTCAACTACGAGGCGTGGGTCTGGAACACGTGGGGCAACTGCGCCTCGTTGATCTCGGACTACGACGGGACTCCCTACCACGCCTACGGCAACTGGGTGCACGACCACTACCTGACGTTCCCGCCGCCGCAACCGGGTCGATGAAGCCGAGAACACTGTCCGGGGCGGCACTCGGTGCGAGCCTCTTCGCGGCCGTTCTCTTCGCCGGGAGCTCCGCGGCCGGGCCGTCGCGAGCGCCGCACAATCGGGCTGCGCCGAAGATCGCGGGCGCCGCGGTCAGCGGAAAGACGCTCGCCGCCGGGCGCGGCCGATGGTCGAATCAGCCGAGGACGTTCCACTACGCGTGGCAGTCGTGCAACCGGGCGGGGAAGGGGTGCCGGCTCCTGCC
This sequence comes from uncultured Actinomycetes bacterium, assembly GCA_963850415.1. Classification (GTDB taxonomy): domain Bacteria; phylum Actinomycetota; class Thermoleophilia; order Gaiellales; family Gaiellaceae; genus VAXT01. The sequence goes on along the minus strand of CAWKLE010000001.1, from coordinate 28,177 downwards.
GGGCGCGAAGCGCGCCAGGTACCTCCTGCGGGCGCGCGACGTCGGGCGTCGGATGCGCGTATTGGTCACCGCGGTGAACAGGCACGGCCGCGGCTCCGCCCGCTCGAAGGCGACTCGGGCAGTGGCCGGTGTGGGCGCTCCCGCTCCGCCACCCCCTCCGGCACCGCCTCCACCTCCTGGGCCGCCGCCGAGCGGAGGCCTGCACGTGTCCGGGAATCAGCTGCTAAACGGGTCGAGCCAGGTGGTGCAGTTGCATGGGGTGAATTATTCGGGGACGGAGTTCGCGTGTATTCAGGGGTGGGGCATCTTCGACGGGCCGAGTGACAACGCGATGGTGTCGGCGTTGGCGGGGTGGCATGTGAATGTGGTGCATGTGGGGTTGAACGAGGATTGTGTGTTGGGGATCAATGGTGTTGCGGCGCAGTACGGGGGCGCGAATTACCTGAATGCGATCAAGGGTTTTGTGGGTCGGTTGCATGCGCAGGGGTTGTATGCGGAGGTCAGTTTGATGTGGGCGGCGCCGGGGTCGCAGCAGGCGTTGGATCATCCGCCGATCCTGGATCAGGATCATGCGCCGGCGGCGTGGACGGCGATCGCGAATGCGTTCAAGGATGATCCGAACACGTTCTTCGGGTTGCAGTCGGAGCCGCATGACATCAGTTGGGCGTGTTGGAAGAACGGCGGCTCGTCGTGCAGCGTCGGCTATGCGGCGCTGGGGATGCAGGGCGCGCTGAACGCGATCCGGGCCACCGGCGCCGCGAACGTGGTCACCGCGTCGGGGATCGACTGGGCGAACAACTTGCAGCAGTGGCTGGTGAACAGGCCGGCGGATCCGTTGAACCAGTTGATGGCCGAGCAGCACGTGTACGGCGGCAACACCTGCTACACACCGACCTGCCTGACCCAGTACACGGCTCCGGTGGCTGCGCAGGTGCCGGTCGTGTTCGGCGAGTTCGGCGAGAGCTATGACGCCTCCAGCTGCGCGACGACGAACACGGCTGCGATGGTCAACTGGGCCGACGCGCACGGCGTCAACTACGAGGCCTGGACGTGGGACACCTGGGGCAACTGCCTGTCCCTGATCTCCGACTTCAACGGCACCCCCAACGGCGCCTACGGAACCTGGATCCGCAACCACTACCAGGCACTCCCTCCGCGGTAGGTCAGCGCCGCTCGGTCCGTACCCAGCTGTCCGCGCGGAAGCGGAGTAGCCGGTGCGCCCGCAGGGCCTTCCTGACGACGAACCACGGAGCGTGCGCGAGCGCTCGATACGCCGACGAGGGTGCGTCGGCGGCGATCAAACCGACGAGGACGTAGGCCGGTATCGCGGCGAGAGCGAGCGCCGCCGGCGTCACAGCCCACGCTGCAAGCCCGTCCAGCCACGAGAGCGAAACACCGACGGCGGTGACCGAACCGGCGGCGGCCGCGAGATAGCCGAGGGGCGGGACCGCGAGCTCGACCGCGGCGTCGACCAGCGCGGGCCGGCGCTCCCGAAACCCCTGCTCGAGGAGCCTGGGGCTCAGCGTCCGGGCGAGGTGGAGCTTGCCGCCCTCCCAACGGAGCTGCTGCGTGTCGGCGGCCCGGCCGCGCGGCGCGACCGGCGACCACACGATCGCCCCCCGCGCGAAGACCGGGCTCAAGCCCGCGCCACGCAGCGCCAGGCCGTACTCGACGTCCTCCGTGCTCGAGAACCCGCTCCACGGGTGAGCCGTCAGCACCCGGCGGCTGAAGAGCATTCCGTTGCCCTGGAGCCCGGTTGCGAGCCCGAGGAGGGAGCGGCCCGAGGGTTTCGTGCGGTTGACGAGCAGGAACGCAGCTGCCCGGAGCGCCTGCTCGGGAGAGCCGTCGCCGACGAGGAGCGACTCGCCCTGCACCACCTCGGCGCCATCCTCGAGGCGGCCGACGAGGCCTGCGAGGAGGTGCGGATCGGCGGTCGAGTCGGCGTCGACGACGACCACTGCGTCCGGAGGCGCTTCGCGGGCGAGCAGGCGCTCGATCGCCCAGCGCAGCGCCTGACCCTTCCCGCGCACGTCCGGCTCGTCCCGGACGAGCACCTCGGCCCCGGCAGCTCTCGCGAGGCGCGCGGTGTCGTCCGTGCAGTTGTCCGCGACGACGACGACCTCGAACCGCTCCGCCGGATAGGTCTGCGCCTCGAACGCCCGGACGGACTGCGCGATCGATCCCTCTTCGTCGTGCGCCGGGATCAGGACGACCACCTGCGTGTCGCCGGTCACCTCCGACTCCCGTCTTCGGTAGAAGAGCGCCGCAACCGCGGGGACGAGCAGATAGAGCACCGCGAGCGCCAGGAGCGCGCCCACGACTACGAACAGGATGTCGACGGCCGTCATTCGCGAGTATTGTGAGGTACGTGCGGAGAGGGGTCTTCCAGCGCGCCGCGGCGATCGCGCTCGCGGCCATCTGCGTCGCGACGCTTGCGGCGGGCAGCGCCGTGGGCGCATCTTCGGCGCAGAAAGGGCTCCACGTCGTCGGGAACAAGCTCCTCGACGCGAAGGGGCGCAAGGTCCACTTTCGCGGCATCAACCGCTCGGGCACCGAGTACGCCTGCATCCAGGGCTGGGGGATCTTCGACGGGCCGAACGGCGCGAAGTCGATCCGGGCGATCGCGGCCTGGCACGTGAACGCGGTCCGGATCCCGTTGAACGAGCAGTGCTGGCTGGGTATCAACGGCGTCAAGGCGGCCTACGGCGGCGCCAGCTACCGGAAGGCGATCGTGCGCTACGTCAACCTCCTCCATCGTCACAACATGTACGCCGAGCTGTCGCTGATGTGGGCGGCGCCGGGCACGACGAAGGCGACGTACCAACCGGCGGCTCCGGACGCCGACCACTCGCCGGCCTTCTGGTCGAGCCTCGCGGCGACGTTCAAGAACGATCCGAATGTCGTCCTGGCGCCGTGGGGCGAGCCGGTCGTCGATGCGAACTGCTTCCTCAAGGGCGGCTGCAAGGTGCCCTTCAACAGCACGGTGAGCTACAAGGCGGCGGGCATGCAGCAGGCCGTGACCGTGATGCGGCAGGCCGGCTACAAGGGGCCCATCGCCATCCCGGGCATCAGCTACGCGAACGACCTCACCCAGTGGCTCTCGCACAAGCCGAGCGACCCGCTGAACCAGCTCGTCGCCGAGGCGCACGTTTACGGCGGCAACACGTGCGCGTCGAACTCGTGCCTGAACGAGAAGATGGGGCCCGTGGCCGGCAGGGTTCCGCTCATCTTCGGCGAGACCGGTCCGTCCTACGACGACTCGGACTGCGGCTCGGGCACGATCTCGAGGCTGTTGAAATGGGCGGACGCTCACAACGTGGGCTACGAGACCTGGACGTGGGACACCTGGAACACCTGCAACTCCCTGATCAAGGACTTCAGAGGAACGCCGCGCACGGCCTACGGCAAGTGGGTGAAGGCGTACTACGGGCGGAAGGCCGCGAGCACGCACGGGCCGCGGCGCTGACTCACTCGAAGAGCCGGAACCCCTCGTCGATCACGTAGTGCGTCGCCTCCTCGGGCCGTGTCCCGACGGGGCGCGCGGGGATGCCGGCAACGATCGTCAGCGGCGGCACGTCCTTCGTGACCACGGCTCCGGCCGCCACCACCGAGCCGCGGCCGAGCGTGACGCCACCGAGGATCATCGCCCGCATCCCGATCCAGACCTGGTCCTCGATCACGACCGGACGGAGTTCCACCCTGAACCCCGGGTCGAAGGCGCTGTGCGCCGCGGTCGAGATGACGACCTCCGGCGAGATGCTGACGTTGTCGCCGATCCTCACCCCGCCACGGACGTCGATCGAGCAGTCCCGGTTGATGCGCGAGTTCGCACCGATGCTGACGCCGTCGCGGCGCACCTGTCCGGGGCCGTAGAACCAGAGGTAGCAGCCGAGATGCACGCCGGCCCGCTCGCCGAAGCGCACGCCGAGGACACGCGTGTACCAGAGCCGGCGGAACGCGAAGCTCGGGATGTGGCAGACGATGTGGTTCGTCACGTAGTTGATGACGCGGATCGCGAAGACGCGCAGTCCCCGGCTGGAGGCGTCCTCGCTGCTCGCAGCTTCCTCCCAGTGCGGCTCGCGCCGCTCGATCGTCGGCAGGCTCGTTGCGGGGTCACTCATGGACGGCGCCTTTCAGGTGGGTCGGGACCGAGGGGCGTTCCGAAGGCATCGTCGCGCTGCTCCGGGTGCCCGCGAGGAAGAGCCAGATGAGGAAGGCGATCGCGATCGGCAGCAGGACGAGGGACACGAGCCGTGCGATCCGATCCCGTCCTCCGACGTGGCGGCGCTGCGACCTCGGCCCGGGCAGGGCGGCGCTCGAGTGCAGCCTGGACCGGGCAAGGACGGAACGAGCGAGAACCGGCGTGGGGGAGTGGCGGGCACGGGCCGTCGCAGCGACCGCGGGAGCGGGCTCGCCACCAGCACCATCCAGCCGGCGCGCCGCCTCGCCGAGGCCGAGGAGCGTTCCGATCACGAAGGCGATCCGGTACATGAAGAAGCCCTGGTCGTTGTAGCCCTCGAGCGCGTAGCCGACGAGCGCGCAGGCCAGCAGCGCGCCGAACAGCGCAACCTCTCGGTTGCGCGACCGCACGAGCCGGCAGCCGGTGATGATCGCGATCCCGAGCAGCGACCAGAACGCGATTGCTCCCAGGAGCCCCATGCGCATGAAGATGTAGAAGACCCCGTTGTGCGGGATGTACAGGATCAGCGGGTCGATCTTGCTGATGTTCTGGATACCGGACACGTCTTCGATCGGGAGGCCGAACCCTCGCCCCAGCACGCCTCCTTCCCTGATGTTGAACTTGAGGTTCTCGTTCTCCTTGACGCGATAGACGTCCGACGATTCGTCGCGCGTGTTCGGCGACACCGCCGACTTCACCGCGCGGGCGGGCCCGGCCAGTGCCCCCGTGTGGTTCCAGTACGCCGGGAAGTAGAACGCCGAGATCACCGTGACCACCGCGAGCGTGCGGACCATGAAGTGCCGCCGGGCCGGGACTGCGACCATCGTGACCACGGTCAGCGCGATCAGGGCACCGCCGAGGATCAGCCACGCCGCCCGCCTGGTGTTGACGAGGTCGGCCATGAAGACGAGCGGGAGCAGCATCGTCGCGGTCGTCCGGAGCCGGCCCGGGATCTGGAAGAGCCACAGCGAGAGCGTGAGGATGACGAACAGCGCGAAGAAGAGCGCTTCCTCGTGCCCGACGATGAAGTCGGGCCGCGGGATCTGGTTCCGGACGTGAAGGAACGAGTAGAGCGCCTGGGCGGCCTTGAAGCCGCTCCCCAGCACGAGTGCCCACATGGCGAGGCGAAGGATCTCGAGGCGGGTCGCGAAGACCGTCGCCACCAGATACGCGACCGCCAGGTAGAAGTACGGCCGCACCTCGGTGAACGAAGTGCGGAGCGCCCCGTGGTGGGCCTGGCCGACGACCACTCCGACTCCCACGGCGACCAGCAGCGCCCCGATCGCGTACGTGAGCGGAGATCGGGTGACCGCGACCGTCTGGCTCGTCCCTCGCTTGAGCAGCCAGATGAGCAGGAGCGTGAGCACGAGGAGGTCGGCCGGGCTGACGTGAACGCCTCCGAGCCCGTGGAAGAGCGGGAGCCGGTCGGTGAAGTCGCTGGGCGTCACGCCGGGGCCCATTGCGCCGGGCTGGCCCGTCGTGAACGGAAACTGCTCGATCGTCAGCGCCGCGACGAGGATGACGACGGGGGAAAGCTCGGGGCGACGCCAGAGCGCGACGACCAGCGCCACCGCGACCACTGCGAAGACGCTTCCCGCTAGCCCTGCCATCCCGAGCGCTCCAGAGAGGATGCCGAGCAGCACCGCGCCCCCTGCGAGCAGCGCGGCGACGACCCAGGTCGGCAGTGACCCGGTTCGCCTCGAGAGCGTCGCGGCGGTGGTGGCGGCGGCGCTCATCGGACGTACGTGGCCATCGTGAGGGTCAGAACGAGCGCGGTGACGCAGACGGTGATCGCGATCGCCTTGTTCGTGTTCGTCTTGCCCAGCCCGAGGACGAAGAAGAGCACGAGGAGGAAGAGACCCCAGCGGGTCACGCGCTATCTCTCCTGTGCGATCCGGGCGAGACGGGCGCGCTCAGCTGTGACGGAGCGCCCGGCACGGCTCAGCCTGCACGTTCCGCCTTCTTGGGCGCACTCTCCTGTGCACCGGCGCCGTTCCCGTTCGAGCTCTTCGCGGCGTCACGGTCCAGCGGCACGGGATCGTTGTGCGCCTGGGCGACGACGTCGCGGAGTTCGTCCTCTTCCGCCTTGGTCTCGCCGCTGGTGAGCAGCACGACCGCGAGCAGGCTGATGAGGAAGCCGACGAACATGCCGGCGAAGACCATCATTACCGACTTCTTCATTCCGCTCACGGGAGGCGCCGGCAGGTTCGGCGCATCCTTCACCGTGTAGGTATCGCCTTTTCTCTTGGCCACGTCGAGGCTCAGTGCGGCGCGACCGTAATTCCGGGTTGCGGCTTTGAGTTGGCTCTGAGCCGTGTTCCGCACTTGCACGAGGCCCTGGATCTCGGGAGCCGAGTGACTGCCGCTCGCGATCTGCGCGTTCAGGTTCGCGACCTCGCTTTTCGCCGAACTGATACGGCTGCTGAAGTCGGCCATGAGTTGCTGTTGGTAGCTGACATCGAGCGCGTGCCGCTGCTGGTTGAAGGACGATATAAGGGCCTTGAGCGTTCCGACGGCGACTTCCGGGGCGGGGCCGTTCAGCTCGATACCGAGCAGTGTCCCACTGGGCTGACTCATGAAGACGTGCTTGGCGTCGAGCGCCTTCTGCCTCCGGTCCGCGACGGAGCCGCCCCCGCGCAGCCTCCTCAGGAGGCCGGTGGGTGCCCAGCCTTCCGAGGGATGCTTGGCGAGGTACGCGTCGAGCGGGCCGCGTCGCCCGACCTCTCCCTGGAACTCCTTCGACGCGAGGAGCCCTGTCAGAAGTTGCTGCGCTCGCATCGCCGGCGAGGTAACCGACGGGTTTGATTCGTTCAGGTACGACGGCCCGGATGCGTTGTCGGTCAGGAGCGTCGCTCCTGCCCTGTACTGCTTGGGCGTGCCGGCCACGAACCAGATCGCGAGCAGGGTCGTGATCACGACCGGCAGGCTGAACAGCACCGTGTGGCGGGAGAACGTCTGGCGGTAAGAAGGATTCATGATCGGTGGGGATTCGAGGCTCGGGGACCCCCTCGGGCTGCGCTCCATTGTGGCTCGCGGTCGCGCCGAATATCACTAACCGATGGGCTAGTGTTTCCCGCCGGCCCGCTGGAGGCTTGGAACGAAGCGATATTCGCGTTTCACGGCGGCGGCTTCTTCGTGCGCGTCTAGCCCATCGATCAGTAGGCATGGGCTTCGGCGCTTCATAGCATGAGCCCCATGCCGCAAGACCAGTCACTTTCAAGCTCTCGCAAGCGATTCTCGACCCGGGAGATCGAAGTCCTCGAGCTCGCGTCGCAGGGAATGACGAATCCGCAGATCGCGAACCGTCTCGAGCTCTCGGTCCATGCGATCAAGTTCCATCTCGCGTCGATATATCGCAAGCTGGGCGCCGCCAATCGAACCGAAGCTGCGGTCGCGTGGGCGCTGACGACGAACGGCCACGGCCGGAACGGCGACGGCTTGTCGTCCCCGCCGGCGGCCGGCCTAGCCGATCGGCTAGGTCCGTCTATCCGTCAGGCGCGTAGACGCTGCGCGGGATCACCCCTAGCCTAGAGGGACGATGACGACGATCACTCAAACAGACAGCGCACGCACGGTGCCGTTCTTCGACGGCGCCCCGATGATGGACGGCCTCAAGGCCGAGATCCTCGACGACCTTTCCGGCCTGATCGACAGCGGCCGCTTCATCAACGGCCCAGATGTGGCCGAGTTCGAAGCCTCGTTCGCCTCGTACTGCGAGACGGCGGCCTGCGTCGGCGCCGCGAGCGGCCTCGATGCGCTCAGGCTCGCGCTGATCGCCGCCGGCCTCGAGCCGGGCGACGAGGTGATCGTCCCTGCTCAGACCTTCATCGCCACCTTCGAGGCGGTCACGCAGGCGGGCGGCACTCCGGTCGTCGTGGACGTAACCGACGAGGACTACAACCTCGATCCCGAGGCGGCCGCTGCCGCCGTGACGCCGAACACGCGGTTCCTGATGCCGGTGCACCTCTACGGGCAGATGGCGGACATGCGCGCGCTCGGGCTGATCTCGCTGCGCCACGGGCTGCGGGTGCTCGAGGACGCGTGCCAGGCCCACGGCGCCGACCGTGACGACCTGCGCGCCGGCGCCGGGGGCTACGCCGCGGCGTTCAGCTTCTACCCGGCGAAGAATCTCGGCGCGATGGGCGACGCGGGCGCGCTCGTCACCGACGACCTGGAGCTCGCCGACCGCGTGCGCGCGCTTCGCGAGCACGGTCAGACCGAGAAGTACCGGCACGTGACCGCCGGCTTCACCGCCCGCATGGACACCCTGCAGGCGATCGTTCTCCGCCACAAGCTGCCGCACCTCGACTCGTGGAACGACTCTCGGCGCAGCGCAGCGCGCTTCTACACGGCCGCGCTCGCCGGCATCGGCGACCTGACGCTCCCGCCGGTCCCGGAGGGCAGCAACCCGGTCTGGCACCTGTACGTGATCCGGACGGGCGAGCCCGAGCAGCTGGCGGAGTTCCTGACCGCGCGCGGGATCTCGACGGGCCGGCACTATCCGGAGCCGCCACACCTCTCGGCCGCCTACGCGGACCTGGGCCATGCGCCCGGCGCGTTCCCGGTCGCAGAGGCGATCTCCCGCGAAGGCCTCTCGCTGCCGATCTACCCGGGCATCTCCGAGCAGCAGCTGTCGACCGTCGTCGAGGCGATCTCGGACTTCTTCGACGGGCCCTAGCGGCATGGCCGGCGCTCCAGCGAACGAGGCGCCGTACCGTCTCCTGCGCGACGTGGACTTCGGCGAAGGCGTCCTCGTCCAGGCGTTCACGAACCTCTACGGGTGCCGGATCGGAGACCTCACGCGCGTCGGCCCGTTCGTCGAGGTCCAGTCAGGCGTCGAGATCGGCGCGAGCTGCAAGATCCAGAGCCACTCGTTCATCTGCACCGGCGTCACGATCGAGGACGAGGTCTTCGTCGGCCACGGCGTGATGTTCATCAACGACAAGCGGCCGCGGGCGACGACCGAGGCCGGTGCGCTGCAGACCGAGGAGGACTGGGAGCTCGTCGAGACCGTGATCGAGCGCGGCGCCTCGGTCGGCTCCGGGGCGATCATCATGGGTGGTGTGAGGGTCGGCGCCGGTGCGCTCGTCGGGGCCGGGGCGGTCGTCGTGAAGGACGTGGCCCCCGGAGAAGTCGTGGTCGGGAACCCGGCGCGTGCACTTGCGTCAACGGCGCGGCAGAGCGCGACCTAACCCTTCGCACTGAGCCTCATACCTAGGCGGGGGTATAGGGAAATTAGGGCCGCCTGGCCTATAGGCAAAGGCCGAACGGGTGTGGTACATCATCCAGACAAGTCGACCGGGAGGCGGTCCTCTCGGTCGCGAAAGGCGGCCCTACAGTGACAAATGGCGAAAACCGAACTGCGGTTCTACTCGACCAACACCCACTCTGGCTGAACGCGCTGGAGCGGATCCTGGCCCATGCCGGTGTCAGTCCCGTCGCGAAGTCGACGACGACGACGTCCGCGCTGGCGGCCCTCGACGAACATCGGCCCGACCTGTTCGTGCTCGATGTCGACATGAACGGATGCATGCCGGACGGACTGACGTGCCTGCGTAACGCGCTCGCCCGACAGCCGTCCCTGAAGGCGGTGGTCGTCTCGGCGGCCGACGACCCGGAGCTGATCGAAGCGGCGCTCACGGGAGGAGCTGTGGCATACGTCCTGAAGCGCGCGGAGCCGGAGGACCTCGCATCCGCGATCCGGCAGGTGTTCTCCCGCTCGCTCTACCTCGCCGGCGCCGGTGGGTTCACGCGCATGCCGAGCGTGGAGGACATCGACGCGGTCGGCCTGACGCGTCGCGAGCGCGAGATCCTGCAACTGGTCTCCGAGGGCAACACGAACGGGCAGGTGGCGAAGGTGCTCTGGGTGACGGAGCAGACGGTGAAGTTCCACCTGGCCAACATCTTCAGGAAGCTCGACGTGACGAACCGGACGCAGGCGAGCCGCTGGGCGCACGCTCACGGGCTCGTGCGGCCGACGGATCGGGACGAGCGAACAGAGTCTCCCGAAGAGGCGGTGTTGGTCGGCGCTTCGTCGGCGGCTTAGTCGCGGCGCGAGCAGACAGCGGCGAGAGCCGCGATCACGGGCTCCAGCTCGTCGGACACGGCGTCCGACCTGACATACGCCGCAACCCTGTCCTGCCCGGACAGGTCCTCGTCCTCGAGGACGACGCGCCAAGCGGCAGTGCGCATCGGGGCGGAAGCACCATGGGCGACGAAGGCCTCGTCGTCGTGCGGGGGCGGCTGCGACGGCAAGTTCCTCGTGACTATTGCACCCCGGTGCGAATGTTGCGAACTGGTGAGCAGATGAATTCGGCGCTCGGAGCGATGTTTTCGCTTCGCCCGTCACCGGTTTGGCGCCCTGGTAGGTTCCCCCCGTGCTGCTCGCCCTCTCGACGGGACACGCGGTCGCTCTCGCGCTCGTGGCGGGCGCGTTCATCGCTTTCGCGCTGCTCTCGGCGCTCGTGATCCCGAAGCGCTGGCCGCAGTATCCGGGGAGGCACCTCGGCTGGTTCATCGTCGGCACGCTCGTCTTCTTCGTCGCGATGCTGAGCGCGGTCGAGCTCTTCGCGGCAGAGCCTGCAGAGGAGACGGCGGCCGCGACCGGCGCGAACCGTCCGGGAATGACGGTTCCGAAGCCGCCCGCGCAGCAGGAGGGGAGCGCACCGAACGGCAAGGTCGTCTTCTCGGCTCAGGGCTGCGGGAGCTGCCACACGTTCAAGGCCGCGAACGCGACGGGCACGGTCGGCCCGGATCTCGACACGGCGCTCCAGGGCAAGGACGCGGCGTTCGTGCACCAGTCGATCGTCGACCCGAACAAGGTGATCGCGTCGGGCTACCAGCCGAGCATCATGCCCCAGAACTTCGGCCAGACCCTGACGCCGACGCAGGTCAACGACCTGGTGGCGTTCCTAACCCAAAGCGGCTGAGGAGGAGACTCCGGTTTCCTGACGCGTCGCTGAGCGCCTGTATGCGGGCGGGACAATGCTGAGCCGCATGGCCCGCTCGCAGGAAGGCGGTCAGCGGCGCGAGCCGGCGGCGAAGCCGCACGGCGGTCAGGGAAGCGGAGAGGGAGGGATTCGAACCCTCGACCCACCTTTCGGCAGGTACGCGATTTCCAGTCGCGTTCCTTCGGCCACTCGGACACCTCTCCGGGCGGCGGCCACCCTAGCACCGGCCCCGTCAGGCTGAGGAACGCTCAGCCCTCCGGCCCGTCGACGAATCGGCGGGCCGGAGGCTGAGCTCCGAGCTCACCGTGCCAGTGTCGTGTGCCGTCGCGGTGTCGGCGCGAGGCCGCTCGTGTCCACCGCGTACAGGTTCGCGTACTGGTCGGGGCTGTTGGGGGCCGAGATGAACGTCCCGAAGTAGGCCGTGTGCCCGTTCGGGGCGAAGCGCGGCCTCGAGTACAGCACCTGGAAGCCGCCGTTCTCGGACGGTAGGCCGAACTGCCAGACGAGATGGCCGTCGCGGGCGCTGAAGTCCCGGACAGAGCCGGGCTCGCCGTAGTTCGGTGCCTCACCGGAGAGAACCTGCGTGTTCCGGGGATCGACCGTGGGGTGCGCGAGGATCCCTCCGTCGAAGATCGACCACTTCGTCGTGCCGGCCGGCGTGACCGCATCGAGGTAGCTCAGGCTCCTGCCGACGTAGATCGTCCCGTCGCTTCCCACCGTCGGCTCTGACATCCCGTTGGCGGGCCAGGGGGAGTAGAACCACTTGGCTCCGCCCGTCGCCGGATCGTAGGCGTAGAGGCACGAGCCTTCGCACGGGTCGAGGTAGGTGCCCCAGGCGGTCATGTAGACCGTGCCGTCCGCGGCGACGACCGGCTGCCTCTGACCCTGCATGCCGCCGTTGTCGGCTCCGCCCGCTCGAACCGCCCAGGACTCGGTTCCGCCGAGCGCGAGCGCGTGGAGCACGCCGCCCGTGGACAGGCCGCGGTCGACGCCGGCGTAGACCTGATCCACCGGCCCACCGGTCCGCGAGGAACCGAACGCGAGCTCGGCGCCGATCTGCCCGTTCTCGCTGAAGATCGGATTGCCCGTGTTGCTCCAGAGAAGCCGTCCCTTGGGGGACAGAGCCAGGGCTCCGATGCCGCCGATGTCCGTGACGGCGTAGATGTTGCCGTCGGGCCCGACGGTCGGGCCGACGATCACGCCCTGTCCGCCCGCGGGCTCGGTGAAGGTCCACTTGAGCGCGCCGTTCGACGAGATCGCGAAGATCGTGCTGCTCGCGGCCGCGTAGACCGTTCCGTCAGCGCCGATCGAGGGCGGGCCGGCTGCGAAGCCGCCTGTGTTGAAGATCCACTTCAGCCCACCGTTGGCGTCCAGGGCGTAGACGTTCCCGGCGGGATCGTGGGCGACGACCGTCCCGTCGGGGCCGACCGCCGGCCGCTGGAGGAGATAGCCGACCTGCGCGTCGACCTGGAAGCGCCACTTGACGCGTCCACTCGACTGGCGGGCCGTGACCTCGAGTGAGGCCGGATTGCTGAGGGCGCCGGCAATCGCCACCTGGACCGCGTTCTGCCCCAGGGGAGTCGCTTCCGGGACGTACCCGACGATCAGCGTGTCGGACCAGCGCGTGACCGGCGCCGAGCGGCCGCCGATCAACAGTTGCTCGTGCCCTGAGCTGCGCCGAAGCCGCTCCCGTGCACGACCAGTCGCCCGCTGCGCGTGAGCGAGCTCGTCGACAGGGGACTGAGCTGCGGTCGTGCTCCCGTGGCCTGCACCGCGCCCGTCTGCGCTGCGCCGATCGAGGCGAGAGCCAGCCCGAGAGCGAGAAAAATCGTAAGCCGTGCCACTTTCAACCACCTCCACTTCACGTGTCCACCGAGTGTCCGGGGCGCTCCCGGATCGCACATGCGGGCGCCTGCCGATCCACTTGCGGAGAACTACGGAGACGGCGCCGCGACCCAGGTGCCGGAACGGCCCTGGCTCGTGACGAGCGAATCGGCGCGAAGCAGGTTGTAGGCGGCGATGACGGTCGTCCTGCTGACCGAAGCCGCGTCGGCCAGCTCGCGCTCGGAGGGGAGGCGGCTGCCGCGGGCGAGCTCGCCGTTCTCGATCAGCTCTCGGACGAGATCGGCCAGGCGACGGTACTGAGGGCCGCCGTCGGCCCCGTCCGGAAACCCGTCACGGACGGCACGGATGAACTCCGTGGGACCAGTCGGCATATCTGGTGATACGCCCTGGCCCTGCTCAGCGGATTGCAAACGGAGGGGGAGAGATTCGAACTCTCGTGCGCGCCGGTTCCGCAGACGAGCGATCGCGTACGAGTGACGCGTATCAGGAGTACTTTCGAATAGCTGGCCAAGCAAGATGCAGCAGGTCGGACCGGATCGGAGTCCGCTCCAAACTGAGGACGCAGGGGCTATTGCGTTGAGAACGCGAATTCGGGCGTTGCTGGCTCCCCCCGCGTCCCCGGGGGGAGCCAGCTCGCGGGATTACTGGTACTGGAGTGCTTCGAGGACTTTGAGCCGCGAAGCACGACGTGCCGGCAGAACCGCGCGAGGATCCCGGCGATCACGGCGACCGCGGTGAAGATCACGAGTTGCGTGAAGGGGACGTGGAACGAGATGCCCTGGCTCGCCAGCCCTGATTGCCCGCAGCGAGGTGTTAATCGTCGTCGAAGTGCTCTATCTACTTGCCGGGATCAGCCGTGGTTGGGGCGTAAACCGCGGTGGGCGCCGCCGGCGCGCTTGGGCGAGCGATCATTCGAGCGCCCTGGCCGAGCTCCCTCGAGCCAGCGGGATAGCTCAAGCGCCGAGACGATGACGCGCCGTCCTTCCACGGGGGTCGTGCAGACGCTTCAAGTCGGCTCGGCGAAAGGGCCTAATCGCACGTCGTTTTCGCTCTCAAGGTTGCGCTCGAGGGCGTAGCCGCGAGTCGAGCGGGCGGCGAGCGGAGTTTCAGCCTCCGCCGGGGCCGTCCCGGGTCGCTATCCCATCTCGATCTCGGCCGGAAGGCCGAGCTGGCCCATCGCGCGGAGATGGAGGAAGTGCGAGCGCAGTGCGGCGCGGAGCGACGGCTGCGACGAGTAGCGGACGCCGTGCTTCGCGCAGTTGCTCCGCACGATCCGTGCGATCTGCGGGTAGTGCGTATGCGGTACCCGCGGGAACAGGTGATGCTCGATCTGGAAGTTGAGGCCGCCGAGCATCCAGGTCAGCACCGGGTTGCGAGGGCAAAAGTCGACGGTCGTCTCGACCTCGTGTACGGCCCACGCCGGCCGCGCGGCACGCACTTCCTCGGCGGATGCGAACGATGCCTCCTCGACGCAGTGGGCGAGCTGGAACGTCGTCGCCATGATCAGGCTCGTGACCATGGTGAAACCGGTATACGCCCCTAGTACCGCCCACCAGGGATAGACGAGCAGCGGAATCGCGATCGCCCACGTGACGAAGATCGCCTTGCCGACGATCACGCCTGCGAGGTCCCAGCCGCGGGGCGCCCGCAACGCGCTCTCGCCAACGCTGCCGCGCGCGAACGCCGCGATGTCGCCGACCGTCTGCCAGCGCAGCCCCATCAGCGCGTACATCGGCCAGATGTAGTAGTGCTGGAATCGGTACCACGGCTTAGGCGCCTGCGACGGCGTAAACCGGGCGAGCGGCACCTGGGTGACGTCGGCGTCGTAGCCGTCGACGTTCGTGTAGGTGTGGTGGGCGACGTTGTGCTTCACGCGCCAGGCGTAGCTCGAGAAGCCGAGCAGGGCGTCCGCCGTCCAGCCGACGAGGTTGTTGTAGCGGCGCCGCCGGAAGTACGCGCCGTGGTTCGCGTCGTGCTGTACGCAGAAGGCGTTCAGCATCACGCCCAGCACAAGCCCGGCGAGGCTGAGGAATCCGGCGATGAGACCGGGCCGCGCGAACACGAGCACCGTCCACGAAGCGGCGATGAGTCCGATCGCGACCGGCGCCTTCGCGTAGAGGAGCAGCAAGCCATTCAGACGCGTGCTGCCGCGAGCGAGGTACTGCTCCACCTCACGACGAGTCTCGCGAATGAACGCCCCGCCGTTGTCGAACGCAACCTTCTGCACGGCTGTCGTCACGGCGAGCTCGCTGCCCTGTTCAGCCGGTCCCACAGTCGGACGACGACGTACTCGCGCGCACGCTCCTCCTGCGGCAACACGATCGCTGGCGAGGCGACGCCTATCGGGATCTGGATACAGGGATGGCATGAGCGAGACGGGGTTTCGATTGGAGAAACGCCCTACGAGAGTATGCTCGGCATCATCACCAGACGACGGATTCTGTACTGGATCGCCCGGTTGCTGAACCGCTCAGAGGAGCTTCTTCACTTGCTGCCGCCGGTTGTGACAACGCGCCTCCACGAACGCCGGCTGGTGAAGGCCATCCGCGGGACGACCACCACCGCCGAGACTTCAGCCAGTTGCAATGGCAAGATTCTCCCATGCCGAATCGACGTTACCATTTTGAAATGATTTTGCTGATAGCACTGCGTGTTTACCTGCCTCAGCAACGTTCTTCAAACTTCTTAACCACGGGTCAATTTCCTTTACTAACTCTTCATTTTGACTTTTTTCCCTAATAACGTTTATAGCGTTTAATACACCATCGAATTCAACGATCAATGTATTGCCGATTTCTTCAACTGATTCTCCCGCCGCAAATCGGTCCAAAAACAGTTTTAGCTCTTCTTTGATATTTTCAGACTCGCCTACAACAAGTCCATGTCCACTTGGCGATGGATCGCTTAGGTGGTATGCGACCGCGTTTAGCTCTTCAGCCACTTCAGGTGCAACGTACTTAAATGAATCTAACGACTCTGGTCGTCATTAAAGTCATCGACATTCCATGTGAAATCGGCGACTGCGAATAAAGCAATTTTGGATAACTGCGCTTGTACCATTGGATTGGAAACAATCCCTGAGATATTCTTTTGTTCCAGGTTGTAATACTTCACCTTTTCCTAGCAATAATCGTGAATCCTTGTAATCATTCACAGGTGAGTTACGAACGTAAGGATCCCTTGCTATTAGCATCCTTTCTGCCACATCCCATCTTCTACTACGTAATAGTGTCCCAATAACGCTCTACGTTGTCCACATGATTTCTACATTTTCAGGTACATTAGCGAGCGCTTCCAAGTATGGTCTGCCGGTCGCTCCAGTCCATCCTTGATTGTAAAACGGAGGCGTGTACACCAATGACTTCACATCCCCCTGAGCTGCAATCCAATTCGCAATATCCGTTATTAAGCGAACATGCTTGTCTTTATCTGTTAATGATTGAGACGTACTCCGATATCGTCCATGAATAGATCCAAACTGACGAACGCCTATACCGTACAACTGATTTAGCTTCGCTAACAACGTATTTAATTCAGCATCATAGTCGTTCCAGTTGATCATATTAAATCCTGGATGAATGGCCCACACAAATTGTGTTTTTGATTCATGACCCACATCGACTAGTTCTTTGAGCTTTGCCAACTCATCTTCAGGATATAATGTTCTCCACGCGGAGTTATGATACTTGTCATCCTTAGGACCAAATATATAAGAATTCATTTTGAATTCTCCACCGAACTGCATGAAACTTTTGCGATTTTCATGTGACCATGGAAATCCGTAGAATCCTTCAATGAATCCGCGCCACTTTGTATCCGCATAATCCTCATACACCACGGATTTCAACTCTTTACCAGCAGCTTGGTCGAAAATCATCTTCAAGCTGGCCAATGCATAATAAGCCGAATCTGTGTCTCCACCGAGAATAGCAATCGTTCCCTTTTGCTTCAGTGCACTATCAATTCGCAGAACATATGGATCAATCTCGTTGAAAATAGCTTCATCATACTCGATATGTCTCATTGAAATAGCTATCCACATACTCGTTTGAATTCCTTGTACGAATGATAATATTTGTCTTATCGGCTACAACCGACTCGGACTGCGTGATTTGGATCGATTTTGATTCAAGGATTTTAGCAAGAAAATTCATCGTTGATTCGTCAATCGTTCCTTCACTCACGATGTTCACTTCATCTGTTAGTGAAAAGTCCGCCCCCAAATACGTCTCATTTTGCGGCAAAGGATAGATTTCATAATGCTTATTTTCCCCGGAATCTACAGATTGTGCACTGACTTTTTCAACAGTAAAGTTTGTCACACCTAAAAAATTACTCACCGCTAACATGAACGCTAATGCCAACACACTGATTTTTTTAACCATCGTATTCCCCTTCACACATTCGTAGTTTTTTTAGTATCCTATATTCAGAATGAGCCGAGTAATTTTTTGCAAAATCACTCGGCTCAATTATTGTATAAATTCATTCTGATAAGTTAATTAAGATAATTAACTTATGAGGAGACGAAGAACCTTATCGTTCTTCGCCATCACCTTGTGTTGCTGTAAATGTCCATTCCAGTTGTAGTGAATCCCCTTGGAATTGGTTTTGATCTTTACCGTTATCAACGAATTCAAAGATCACCATTAGGTCATCATTATCCCCCGCCTTAAGGCCGCTACCAAAAATAGGGATATCACTGTTTTCAGCTACCAAATCAGGTGTCATTGCCTGTAGCTCTGCTAATGTCGTTTCATAAACGACTTCATTAAGCTTATCCGCGTTATAGATCATCTCTACTTTGATATGCTCAGCAAAGTCTTCAGTATTATCGCCAGCCGCGTCAGTCACTTTAACTGCTGTCGTTAGAAGTACCTGATCGATGTCCAAAGTTCCATTGTTTTCAAGTTCGAAAGTGCGAGTGATTGTATCACCCAGGTTTAATATTATCTACTTTAATAATTTCTGAAGGATTTAGTGCCAAATCAAGCGTACCTGCTGCAAATGTATTGTTGCTTACCTCCGAGTCACTAAAATAAGCATATGTTCCCCCGCCAATTAGAGCTACCCCGAGTACTGCAGACATAAAGCCAAGTCCAACTTGTTTTTTAATATTCATTAGTCATTCCCCCTGTTTTGTATGGTCTTCCCATATAAGTGTCTATTTTTCCCCTTAGAACGGTACTTCCCTTCAAACCTTGGTAGAACTTCCCTCGACTAAATGATTAACACCTATCCACATTCCCCCTTCCAAAATATCACTCCTATACTTCTAACAACTCAGCATCCTATCAAGAGGAAGTTGTCTTGCTTCCTTCATCTCCCTTACGAGTAATTTCAATTCCTGATAGTGCCTTCCACATCGTAAATAGGGAGTAAAGGAGAAGTAAAAACCCTGCGCCGATGATGACAAGCGCGCCATTTTTAGATTGCATAAAGCTCAAAGCATAACCGACATAAGGAATTGTGAATCCTGTATATTCAGCAGTAATGTTTTTTGGTAGAACCGGACTCAAATCCGGACCATCGTTGTTATCACCTTTTGTCTGATAGGATAGGCTATCCCCACTCTGTATCACTTCAGAAATTCTGTGTGTGATCAACCTTTTTTCCTCGTCACGAAACGTAATAACGTCACCCTTGTTAAATCTACTCATATCGCCGCCTTGCTTAACCGCGATGATTGACCCTGTGTGAATATCAGGTTCCATCGATCCTGATAACACAACTTTTAGCTGATAACCTAGTAAACTGGGTTCACCATTTGACGCTTTTGATGCAAACACCAGAACCAGTGCGCCTATTAATAAAGCAAACAGTATAAATGATGTAATATTGTTCAGTCGTTTCATAGTTTTGCCTTCACGCTTGTCTTTCATTTTGTGTGACCCCCTTCAGTTGGTTGTTCTTCCTTGTCCTTTTTGTCTGGACTTTGTGATTGGTCTATAGCGGGTCTAGCCTCTTGCACTTCAGTACTTGTAGGGTCCTTGACCTCTTCATTTTTGTTTTGTTCTGGAGCTTTATCAGATTCCTTGTAATTCCCGTCTTTATCCTGGTCTGGGACACAGTTAGATTCATCGGGGCGCTTATCTTTATTCTGCCCTAGAATGCCATACTCTCCATCCTTATTTTGTTCCGTAAGACAAATTAATTTCCCGGGCTCCTCACCTTTACCCGCTTCCGGCTCAGTTGGTGAAACGCTGTCATCACTTTTTTCTTCCTCTTCTTCTACACAAGTGACTGTTATCGCCCCACTTGTTACGCTTGTTTGCTCAATTTCATCGTTATCATATGCTGGTCGTTGGTAGGCTACAAAAACATAATCTCCTGGAGTAGAAACAGTATATAAAAGTGTAGACGTTTCCCCTGCCCCAATAATACCGATTTCCATTTCGTCATCGGAAACACGATGACCGATTTCAAGTGAACCGTTTTCTTCTAAAAATGCTTGATATACTTCATATTCGGATGGACCGTACATGGCAAATAGGGAATCGTTTTTAATTTCTACTGCCAGTTCCACTGGTTCGCATTGATTGATAAGTTGATTTTCTGTACTGTTGAACAGTAAAGAGCTTCCATCCCACCACTCACCGGCCTGGATTACTTGCTTGTCCACACGGGCATTTGTAAATTGAGCTTCAGTATATGAAGTTAAATAAATAACTGCAACGTAACTAAAATAACAGATGGCAAAAATCTTAACCATCAGCACATGTTTCCTAATACTTTTCATCTTTTCTGATTTATTTTTTTGCACTCAGCACACTCCTAACATATAAAATTTAGCGGAACCATTCAGACGTTATCATGCAAGTCTAGGTAACTAGTGAAATAAGTGATATAGCAACGAATATATAGGAGTATCTATTCTAAACAACAGATGTAATATAACATAAAACACCAGTAAATAGTCTTCTGTTCTCGCAATATTATTCCAAATCGTTCAAATTGATAGATAAGTTCCACTTCAATAATCACCTATAGGTAAATAGCATCTGCTTTTAATACCCACATCACCTAGGCGCCATTCAGTAATAAAGCACTATAAGAGACTTCCCTCTTTGGATGAGTCTCCTATAGCGCTTGGCTGTATTCGTTAGATTTTTCAACCTTTTTTATTTTATTTTTTACTGTCCAGATATCGATTCAACCGTTCGAGCATGGACCAGATTTCTTGCCGGGTAATTTGTCGGCGGGGATAAGTTCCATCCGAAATGCCGCTTGCCTTCACAAAATCTTGTGCCGATTGGAATGACTTATCAGCACGCGCATTTTTTTCTTTGTCCTCCACGTTGGACTCCTCCTTTGGGGGTATATTTAGTTCGTTCAGCCGTTTCTCAATTTGCTCTTTAACTGACTGTATACGACCTTCGTCAAAGATCCGGTGCGGACAATTTTTCCCACTCCAATCACGATGCCACTTTACCCGGTCAATTCCCCAGCCTTGTTGTTTGAGTAATTGGGCAATATAGTCAACAGCATTTGCTTCTGCCTCCTGATACTTCGGCCCGCCAGTCTTCGAGTAGCAAATTTCTATGCCGATCGATTTGCGGTTTCCATCGCCATTACCGTCCCCCGCATGCCAGCCATTACGGTTGAAAGGAATAGCTTGTACAGCGTATTGGTCGTCTATGGCCACATGATACGATGTTGCCTCTTTGTTGCTTGTCATATATGCAATCTCGTTAAGGGCCGTAGCATCATTGGCTGTATTGTGGATAGTAACGTATTCTGGCGTCATCGGGTAGGTTGCTTTGAGGGGATAGAGGGATGTTGAAATATACTTGTTGATGATGCTATATGCCATACGATTCACCTACTTTCCGACTAAAGTCTCGTTGTCATACTAGACAATAAGACCTTGTTTTTTAGTATATGGCGCAACATAGACAACCCCTATGACAATGCCACAAAACTACAGGATAAGTGAAAAAAAGCCGGGTCAAAATATCGTTAGTAAACGATATTTTGACCCGGCTATCTTAAATCACCTATATTAGTTCTTTGTTGGATTATTAATTCGCAGACTTTCATCATTAGCTCTGGCTAAAAATATGGCGAAATCTGCTCGAATAATGCTTAACTTCGTACCGAATGTACCATCCACCATGCCTTGGGCAATTCCTTTGGAAATCAGCGCTTTTTCGGCACTAGCAGTTGTATTCCCATCACTCAAGTTGAACGCCCTACTAATCATCAGCGCCATTTCGCCACGTGTTATTTTTTCATTAGGCTTAAATGTTCCATTTTTATAGCCCGATAGGATCTTGTTATCTACTGCAGATTGAATATAACCCGATGCAAACATGTTCGCACTGACATCTTTAAATGAGGTGGTTCGTTTTGTTCCATCCAGGTGTAGGGCCCGTCCAATCATAGCAGCCGCTTCGCCACGCGTGACGTGTTGATTGGGATTAAAATATCCTTTTAGATCGCCGGCTGTAATCCCTTCTTGGGCCAAGTACGTAATTTCCTTAAACGCACGGTGTTGGGCGCTAATATCTTTAAATAAGATTGGCGCTTCTGGTTTAATTTCGATTTCAGGTTCTTTTTCGTCTTCTTCTACATTACTGTTTTCTGTGACAACATACGCATCCTTACTCTCAACACCAGTGGCTGACACAGCAGTAATTCCATACGTATATTGTTTGTTCGGGTTTGCTGTCTTATCTAAAAATACCGTATTTCCTTTTGTATTATAGACAACATCTACTATGTTTCGTGGATTTTCATAGGATCCTACTTCATTTCCTTCAAAACGATAAATCACATATTTTCTTGGTTGTTTACTCGTTTGATCCTTGATGACTAGCTTCGTTCCAGCTGCATCCTTGGTTAGCTTGTACCGCATGTTGGCTCTGCTGGTTGCAGCCGCGTTGTTCCAAGAAGTTGCTGGCGTTAAAGCAGTATAATTATAAAGTTGCTGCTTCAGGATTGTTGCATAACCAAGCGGATTTTTTTGTATGCTTTTTAAGGAAAAGTGCATTTGACCCGTTGCTATTTGGTTTGCTCTGTTCGCGATTACTTGGTTTGGTAACTCCATTTTATTTTTCCATGCTTTATCGGCGTCATTGCCGACTTTATAATCAGCTAGACCAATATATAGATTAACAGGATGCACGTTGGCATACGTTTCTACTTCATCACTCCACCAATCTAATAGAGTTGAATACTTAGCTACTGACAATGTTTTAGACCAGTAGATTTGTGGCGTAATATAATCGATACTGCCGTCTTTAATCCATTGTCTTGTGTCTGCATATAAGTCATCATAATTTGTTACGCCAGCTCGTGTGTTGCTGCCAGTAGGATCTATGGATTGATTGCGCCACACCCCAAATGGTGAAATCCCAAATTGCACATGTGGTTTAGTTGTTTTAATAGTTGAATAGATCTTTTTGACAAGTTGGTTGACATTATCTCGACGCCAATCGTCCACTTTTTTGAAAGAAGTTCCATATTTCTTGAATGCAGCTTGATCGGGAAAAGCTTCATTTTTAATTTTATAAGGATAAAAATAATCATCCATATGAACGGCATCAATATCATATTTAGCTACTAATTCTTTGACTGTAGCAAGTAAATAATTTTGTACTTCAGGAAGACCAGGATTCAAATAATATTGCTTACCATATTTAACTACCCAGCCAGGATTTGTACGGGCTACATTACTAGGCGCAAGACTTGCTAATGTTTGCCCAGGCATTGTTACTCGGTAAGGGTTGACCCATGCATGTAGCTCCATGCCACGCTTATGCGCTTCATTAATCATAATTAATAAAGGATCATAACCAGGGTTTTTTCCTTGTTTCCCCCCCGTTATATAAGATGACCATGGCGCCAATTTTGAAGGATATAAAGCATCATTTGTTGGTTTTACTTGATAAATAACTGCATTGAATTTATTGGCTTTCAATTGATCCAATGTTTTCTGTACCCAAGCGGTATATTGAGCTACATTCATGCCAGGTTTCATATCCACATTTTGAACGGTTGCAATCCAAGCTGCACGCATCTCATTCTTAGGGGGCGTCACGCTTGCTCCTTTAGTTGGCATCGGAAAGATGGTCGTCAATACAACAAATGTCAATACTACTGACATGATCCATCTACCTAACTCTTTTTTCTTCATTTCATAAACATCCTCCCACAACTCTCATTCACTCAACTTATCTAAAAGCATACCAAAGTTTATTGAAAAACAAAAACGAATCCCGCACTTTTTTCAAAGTGTTTGAGATTCGTAGATTATATATGTAGATATACAAAACTCCACTGCATCCGCTATGGCGCTGGGAGTGCATTTCGTATTGTGGTAGTAGCTGCATCGTCTACTGATAAGTAGAGACATCTTGAATAGCTCGAAAACTCCCATTTTCACTTGATCATTTCCGGTCCGCTTTTGGCGAAATAATCACGACAGCTTTACCGGAGGGGTCTCCCAGTGTGGCAAATTCACAAGTTCTACACCCTTTACCTGTTCTAACAATTGTAAAGGTGCTTCCTTCACGCCTAATAGGCGCGTCAAATGACAAGAAGGATGATAGGTCACTTTCCCTTTAAACGTCGACCCCACATCTACCACGCCTAATACATCCACCAGAAATTGAGGAATCTCGAAAAACAGTCATCATATGCTTCATCGTTTCTTTTGTAGTCGTTAAATACCCACTATTGTAAGCAGGCTGACCGCAACAGGTTTGTGCTTCTGGAAAATCATGTTCATAAGTGAATCTGCCACTTCTTCATAAATTTTCTTTGTTTGAATACGTCTACTAGTGATTGCTGTCTCCTCCAAACTGCAAACTCAATCATCTGGTCATCTGATGACTAAAACGAAACTTTATTGTTGCCATTATAATTATTGTTACTTTCGGCGTGAATCACTTGTGCATCCATCTAACACGAATCACATAATGATCCTAACATTCCTAACAGTCTTATAATATACATCTGAATCCCGGCTAGTCAAGTACTCCTGGGATTATCTTCCAATCAGTACACAATAAAATTAAAACCCCTCCGCCACAAAATCGCAAAGGGATTTCTACTTACAATCGTCTATTCATGCACGCTTCAACTCAAGTCTTTTTGCAACTAAGGAAAGAGCATAGTTCACAACAAAGTACATGAGTGCGATTAAAATGAAAACTGGAATGACGTAGCTCATTTGCTGATGCGCTTGAATGATTTTTGCATTATGAAGCAATTCTGGAAGTGCATATCACAACTGCTAGCGATGTGTCTTTTAACAGTGATATAAACTGACTAACAAGATTGGGTACCATTCTACGAAGGGCTTGAGGTAAAATAACCGTTCTCATCGCTTGAATGTATGTAAGTCCTGACGATCGCGCAGCTTCCATTTGTCCTTTTTCAATCGAATTTAATCCACCTCGGACAATTTCGGCAAGCATAGCCGATTCAAAAACGGTCAGTGCCACAATGGCAGAAACAGTAATGCTTAGATTAATGCCCAACTCCGGAATGCAAAATACGTAAATAATATAATAAGAAGAAGCGGTAAGTTCCGTATGGTTTCAACAACATACCGCTAATAGTTTTGATAGAACAGGTATTTTTGCAAATCGTAATGTTCCTATTGCCCCACCAATAATAAAGCTTAAAATAATTGAAATAACGGCCACTTTCAGTGTGACATAAAAACCTTCCATTAAAAATGTAAGATTATCTGGAGAAAATGCACCTAAAAAATCCATTATGACACCTCCTTAGTGGCTATTAGCAAGGCGTTTTTCAAGGTATGCCTACGCCAAAACTTAATGGAATTGTAATGACTAAATAAAACATTGCGGCAAATATGTATACATCAAAGACAACATACGTCTTGGCTGAAATGAGATCAGCTTGATACATCAGTTCAGCACCAGCAATGAGTGCCAAAATAGATGAGTTTTTCACTAAATTAATAAATTGGTTGCCAATAGGAGGGATGACAATTTTTATAGCTTGAGGTAAAATAATCATTCTCATCGTTTGAATATAATTTAAACCTGAAGATCTTGCGGCTTCCATTTGTCCTTTTGGGACTGCTAATATCCCTGAACGAATTGCTTCGCCAATAAATGCAGACGTATAAATAGATAGTGCAATCGTTCCTGCAGTAAATCCTGAAAACTCTAATCCTAAGGCAGGTGTTCCAATAATAAAAGAAAAAAGCAATCACAAGCAATGGGATATTTCGGAAAAATTCAACATATGCAGTTCCAATCCATCGAAGCGGTGCAATTGGTGTAATTCTCATAACAGCAATAATAGCACCAATAATAAAGCTTGCAATTAACGCAATAAAGCTTATTGTTAATGTGACGATAAACCCATCCCAATACATATCAAAATATTTTATTAAAATAGAGAAATCTAAGCAATTTTATCCCCACCTCACTTAACTTAATCAGGATGGGCATGAATGCCCACCCTGATCGATAAAACTATTTAGCATAACTATACATTGTCAATATAGAAACACCATTTTATTTCAATATACCTTCAAACCAACTGTTATAAATAGTATCAAATTCCCCGCTCGAATTTAGTGATTCAAGCCCAGCGTTTAGTGCATCTACAAATTCTTGTTCACCTTTTTTCACAGCAATTCCATAAGGCTCTTCTGTAAACTTTTCACCGACTATTTCAAAAGAATCATCTTCAGAAGCCATTCCTGCAAGGATTGAGTCATCTGTTGTTAATGCTTCACCTTTTCCAGCTTTAAGTGCTGTAAATGCTTCTGCATAGTTTTCAAACTCCAATACAGGCGCATCTGGAGCTGCTTCACGAATATTATCAGTAGATGTAGACCCTTTTACAGCAATCACAGTTGTATCTTTCGTCAAGATCATCAATGCTTTGAACAGGAGCTTCCTTTTTTCACAAGAAGAGATTGACCTGCTTCAAAAATATACTTCTGTGAAATCAACTTCTTTTTTACGTTCTTCTGAAATCGTCATTGTCGCAATAATTGCATCGATATCGCCTTTGTTCAATAATGGAATTCTTGTTTTTGACGTTACTTCTACAAATTCAACTTTATTTTCATCCCCAAGAATTTCTTTGCTAATTGCTTGGCAATATCGATATCAAAACCTTCAACTTCCCCTGTAGACGGATTTTTCAAGCCAAATAACTTCGTATCATATTTCACGCCAAAAATAATTTTGTCACGCTTTTTAATTGTTTCAAGTACATTTTCTCCACTCTGTTCTCATCACCCGACGTTTGTCGCCATCTGAATTACACGCCGCCAATACCATGACCGATAGTAAAGCTACTACTGTCAATAATAGAAATCTTTTTCGTCTTAAACATCAAAACATCTCCCCCTTTTGTTTTTAATGATTTAAAATACGGCTGAGAAATAATTTCGCCCGTTCTTCTTTCGGGTTATCGAAAAACTCTGCCGGAATTGCCTCTTCTAAAATTTGTCCTTGATCCATAAATACAATTCGATCGCCCACTTCTTTCGCAAATCCCATTTCATGTGTGACGACAACCATCGTCATCCCTTCTTTTGCAAGCGCTTTCATTACATCCAATACTTCACCGACCATTTCTGGATCAAGTGCAGAGGTAGGTTCATCAAAAAGCATGATTTCAGGTTTCATAGCAAGTCCCCTAGCAATCGCAACACGTTGCTGCTGTCCCCCTGATAGCTGAGATGGGAATGAGGATGCTTTATCAGGTATTCCGACCTTTTCCAAGTAGAATTCCGCTGTCTTTTTCGCCTCTTCTTTTGATTTTCCAAGGACATTGATTGGTGCAAGTGTAATATTTTCAAGAACCGTTTTATGAGGATATAAATTAAAATGTTGGAAATACCATTCCTATATTACGTCTTACTTTGTTAATATCTGTTTTTTTGTCATTGAGTTGAATATCGTTAATCATAAGTGTACCATCCGTAATTGTTTCAAGTCTGTTAATACATCTGAGTAAAGTACTCTTTCCAGAGCCAGATGGTCCAATGATTACTACCACTTCTCCTGTTTTGAATTGTGAGGTTAATATTTTTCAATACATGAAAATCCCCATAATGTTTGTTCACCTGTTCAAAAGAAATCATGTTGTTCCCCTTTCCGGCTGCATCTATAGTGCTCTGCGCTTCTATCCTCGTGCAGACTTTTCAGAATAAACTTAATTATACCATTTTAATAGACTGTGCGTCCACTAAAATTTAAATTAATCACTAACACCTCTGCGTAATTTGAATCGGCAGGGGTTTGAAACCCTGCCGATTCAAATTAAATAAAAAATCCCCAACAGGATGAAATAATCGAGTTGGGAATTTCTACGTTTTGTATTTAGCCTTACGCCAAAGCAAGTAGCAAGGAAACACCTTGCCCATTCAGCCTTTACTGCGCACCTTTCATTTTCGTTTCAGGCATGGTTTCGTCAGGTGCTATGTCTTCAAACGTTTCGCCCGCTTCTGCCAAATCGCGTGTTCTGTGTGCAATTCGGGAAGCTGCACAGGCCGCAATACTTGCAACAAGATCATCGAGGAACGTATGGATTCCTCTTCCTACCTTCGTATCCAGTTCGTTAATGATACCTGTTTTATTTTTATCCAAATGGCCGAATGTCGTCACAGCGATGGAACCATATGTAAATACAGCGCCGAGTGCAATCGTTTCATCCACACCAAATAACCCTTCATCAGATTCAACAATTTGTTGCAGTGGGGCTGATAGTTTTCCTTGCTCCGCAAGCTCATCTAACTCAATGCCAACAAGAATCGCGTGTTGAAGTTCCCGTTTTCGTAGCACCCCTTCAACCGATTCAAGACAATGCGCCATTTCAAGTCCTTTATTGTACGGCTGCTGCAATTCATAGACAATCTCCGCGACTGCCTCAAGCGTCACCCCACGTCGTACCAATGCTGCCTTTGTTGCTTCTGTGACCACTTTTGAATGAACGCTCTTTTTGTCATTAAACATCTCTGCTCAGCCCCTTTTACATTTTTTTTATAAACACCGTGCAACCATTATACCTATACTTAACGATATGTTACACTTTCAGTACACATACTCTTTTAGGAGGTCTCTCGTATGAAATACGGAAAAATTGAAGATATTACAATCTACAGTAAAGAGCTTGAGGAGGATATGCAGCTACTCATTTATTTGCCGCATAACTATTCTCCTTTAGCAATACGTACTCGTAATGCTCAAGTAACATGCAA